>CAVWSR010000007.1:0-786430 GCA_963757725.1 uncultured Actinomycetes bacterium | reverse complement strand
CCTCGCTCTCCTGGCCTGAGAAGAGCACGGCCGGCCGCTCTTCCTCAGCGGGATCCTTGTCTCGCACGGTCACGTCGATGATGGTCACGATCAGGACGGCGAGCGGCACCGCCAGCACCACCGCGAAGCCGCCGAGCAGGATCCCGACGGCGGTGACCGAGACGAGCACGACGAGCGGCGACAGGCCCGACGCGCGCGCCGAGCACGCGCGGCACGATCGACGTAGTCCTGCGAGCCGCACGCCCGAAGCACGGCGATCCCCGCGCCGAACGCCGTCTGCCAGCGACTGCGTCAGCCCGACGCCGATCGCGATCAGCGCCGGCGGCCAGCGGCCCGACCATCGGCACGATCTCGACGATGCCGGCGAAGACGCCGATCAGCAGCCAGTACGGCAAGCCGTCGAGCCAGAACGCGAACGAGAGCAGCGTGCGACGAACGACGAGCAGGAAGCTGGCCGCGCACGAAGGCGCCGAGCTTCAGGTCGATCAGCACCCACGTGTCGCGCGTCACGCGCCTGCGCTTCGGCCGCGGCAGAGTCGACTGGCACGAGCGCGATCGCACGTCGCGCTCGAAGATCCAGTACGCCGCCGACGGCGAACATGAAGAAGATCCCGATCGACGATCTCGAACGCGTCTTGACGTCACGGTCACCGCGGGGTGGAGCAGGCTCCCGACCCGGACGGGAGCTGCCGCAGGCGCTTGTCGAGGCCGGCTGAGGATCTCGTGCCGGATCCCGTGCGAGTGCGTGGTCGCGCTCGGTGGAGCTCGGACCTGCGATCGCCGTGCTCGACCTGGTCGATCGCGCGCGGCACGACGAGCCAGAGGAACGAGCGCGACGCGGCCGAGCAAGACCGAGGTAGTGGAGGAGGACGCCGATGCCGCGCGGCACGCGCGCGCGCGTGAGCCACTCGACCCTCGGCCGCATCGCCGCGGCGATCACGAAGCCGAGGAAGAGCAGCGCGATGACGAGCCTCGAGCTTCCAGAGCGCGAGGGCGAGCGACGACGATGGCGAGCGACGACGAGCGTCGCGAGTCGCCGTCCGGCGTGCAGTTCCGGCCATTGCGAGGGATTATGCGCTCTGCGACGAAGTAGGCAAACGCGATGCTCGCGCCCGAAGAGTACGTCCGGCTCGACGCGCGCCGGCACGGCGTCGCGCTCGCGCGGCCCGTTCGCGCCGGGCGCTTCGCGCTCGCGCTCGTCGGGGCGCGGGCTTCGTCGCGGCCGGGTGGCCCGTCTCGCTGCCCGGTCCGTTCCTGATCCTGCTCGGCGGCCGTGATCGCGTGGTCGCGTGTGGCGCTGGGACCGGACGCACCTCGTCGTCACGAGCGAGCAAGCTCGTTCGTCGAGCACGGCTTCGCTGCGCCGGCGGGCGGCCGCGGTCCGTCTGGCGCGCGTCGGCACCGGTCGAGGTCGAGCAGACGCTGCTCGGCCGCTCCTCGGCTACGGCACGGTCGTCGCCGGCGAGCTCGAGATCGCCTACGTCCCGCGGCGGCTCACGCGCCTGCTCCAGCAGCGCCGCGTAGCCCCGTCACGAACGTCTGTTCGGCGCGGTAGAATGCCCGCCATATGGCTGCCGACGAGCTCGTCGTCCACGGCGCCCGCGAGCACAACCTCAAGGACATCACCGTCCGGCTGCCGCGGAACGCGCTCATCTGCATCACCGGGCTCTCCGGCTCCGGCAAGTCGTGCCTCGCCTTCGACACGATCTACGCCGAGGGCCAGCGCCGCTACGTCGAGTCGCTCTCGGCCTACGCGCGGCAGTTCCTGCAGATGATGGAGAAGCCCGACGTCGACTCGATCGACGGCCTCAGCCCGGCGATCTCGATCGACCAGAAGACGACCTCGCGCAACCCGCGCTCGACGGTCGGCACGGTGACCGAGATCTACGACTACCTGCGCCTGCTCTACGCGCGCGTCGGGCGGCCGCACTGCCCGATCTGCGGCAAGCCGATCGCCGGCCAGAGCCTCGACGCGATCGTCGACCAGGTGCTCCAGCTCGCCCGAGGGGACGCGCTTCACGGTCAACGCGCCGGTCGTGCGCGACCGCAAGGGCGAGTACAAGGACGTGCTTCGAGGAGCTGCGCGACGAGGGCTTCACGCGCGTCAAGGTCGACGGCGAGCAGTACGCTGCTCGAGGAGGCGTGCCCGAGCTCGACAAGAAGTTCAAGCACACGATCGAGGTCGTCGTCGACCGGCTCGTGATGAAGCGCCGACCTGCGCACGCGGCTCACGCAGTCGGTCGAGACCGCGGCCGCAGCTCGCCGACGGGCTCGTCGCGATCGACCTCGTCGAGACGGGCGAGACGACTGCTCTTCTCGCGAGAACTTCGCCTGCCCCGAGCACGGCGTCTCGCTGCCGGAGCTGCAGCCGCGCATCTTCTCCTTCAACTCGCCGCACGGCGCCTGCCCGCGCTGCACCGGCCTCGGCGCGCAGCAGGAGATCGACCCCGACCTGCTCGTCCCCGACCCGACGCTCTCGATCGACGAGGGCGCGCTCGTGCCGTGGTCGGTCGGCAACTCCGAGCTTCTACGAGGCCGTGATCCAGGCGATCGCCGAGCGCTACGAGATCGACACTCGAGACGCCGTGGTCGAGCTGACCGAGGAGCAGCAGAACCTGCTTCCTCAACGGCACGGACGGCGAGAAGCGTCTACGTCCAGTACCGCAACCGCATGGGCCGGCGGCGCTCAGTACATGCTCGCCTTCGAGGGGATCGTCGCGAGCCTGCAGCGCCGCTACCGCGAGACCGACTCGTCGCACGCAGCGCGAGCGGATCGAGGAGTACATGTCGTTGCGGCCCTGCCCGGTCTGCAAGGGCGCGCGGCTGAAGCCGGAGGTGCTCGCGGTCACCGTCGGCGGCAGCTCGATCCACGAGTTCACGCAGCTCTCGGTCACGCGCGGCGCTCGCGCTTCCTCGACGCGCTCGAGCTGACCGCCGACCGAGCAGCTGATCGGCGCGCCGGATCGTCAAGGAGATCCGCGAGCGGCTGACGTTCCTCGACGACGTCGGCGTCGGCTACCTGCACGCTCGACCGCGCGGCGGCGACGCTCTCGGGCGGCGAGGCGCAGCGGCTGCGGCTCGCGACGCAGATCGGCTCGCAGCTCGTCGGCGTCCTCTACATCCTCGACGAGCCGTCGATCGGCCTCCACCAGCGCGACAACGACACGCCTGATCGGCACGCTCGAGCGGCTGCGCGACCTCGGCAACACGGTGCTCGTCGTCGAGCACGACGAGCAGATGATGCGCGCGCGCCGACTGGCTCGTCGACATGGGCCCGGGCGCGGGCGAGCACGGCGGCGACGTCGTCGCCGAGGGCACGGCGGCGAAGGTCGCAGCGGAACAGCGAAGTCGGTCACCGGGCCAGTTCCTCGTCGGGCGCGCGCGCGATCGCGGTGCCCGAGCGCCGCGCCGAGGACAGCGGCGTCGTTCGCTCGTCCGCGGCGCGCGCGCAGCACAACCTCAAGGGGATCGACGTCGAGTTCCCGGTCGGCAAGTTCGTCTGCGTCACCGGCGTCTCCGGCTCGGGCAAGTCGACGCTCGTCAACGAGATCGTCTACAAGGCGCTCGCGAACCGGCTCAACCGCGCGCGCGTCGAAGCCCGGCGACGCACGACGGCGTCGACGGGCATCGAGGTCTTCGACAAGGTGATCGAGATCGACCAGCGCCCGATCGGCCGCACGCCGCGCTCGAACCCGGCCACCTACACCGACCTCTTCACGCACATCCGCGAGCTCTACTCGCTCACGCCCGAGGCGAAGGTGCGCGGCTACAAGCCGGGCCGCTTCTCGTTCAACGTCAGCGGCGGCCGCTGCGAGACCTGCAAGGGCGACGGGCAGATCAAGATCGAGATGCACTTCCTGCCCGACGTCTACGTCCCCTGCGAGACGTGCAAGGGCGCGCGCTACAACCGCGAGACGCTCGAGGTGCGCTTCAAGGGCAAGTCGATCGCCGACGTGCTCGAGATGTCGGTCGAGGAGGCGCTGCAGTTCTTCGCCAAGATCCCGAAGATCCGCCGGCGGCTGCAGACGCTGCACGACGTCGGCCTCGACTACATCAAGCTCGGCCAGCCGGCGACGACGCTCTCGGGCGGCGAGGCGCAGCGCGTGAAGCTCGCCGCCGAGCTCGTGCAAGGTCGCGACCGGGAGGACGCTCTACATCCTCGACGAGCCGACGACCGGCCTCCACTTCGCCGACATCGAGAAGCTGCTCGAGACGCTGCAGCGGCTCGTCGACGCCGGCAACACGATGCTCGTGATCGAGCACAACCTCGACGTGATCAAGCAGGCCGACTGGATCGTCGACCTCGGGCCCGAAGGCGGCGACGCGGGCGGCGAGGTGATCGCCGTCGGCACGCCCGAGCAGGTCGCCGAGGTCGACGAGTCCTGCGACCAGGCCGCTTCCTGCGAGCGCTCCTGCCCGAGCGCCGCAGCCGCGGCCGCCTAGTCTGGTGCGCGCCGAGGCCGAGCAGGTCGTACGAGGACCGCACGCCGAGCGGCGCGCGCTGGTGGCTGCGGCTGCCGGCGCTGCTCGTCGCGGCCCACGGCCCGTGTTCGCGGCGCTGCGGGACGACTCGGCGGAGGCGGCCTCCGCCCCGCCAGGAGCAGGTGCTCGCGCTCGTGCTCGTCGCCGGTGTCGCCGGCGTGCTCTTCACCTCGGTCGCCGGGCATCTGCTCGACGACCCGGCCCTCGACGGCCTGCTGGTCGCGATCTGGGCCTTCATCGGCGGCGGCATCTACGGCGGCGCCGTCTTCTGGATCGGGGGCGGTGCACTCTACGCCGCGCTGCACGGCTTCGGCTCACTCGGGAGCTATCGCCGCGCGCGCCATCTGCTCGCGCTCGCCGGCGCGCCGGTCGCGCTCTCGCTGGTCATCTACTGGCCCGTCAAGGCGATCGTCTACGGCGGCGACGCTCTTCCGCTCGGGCGGCGCCGACTCCGGCAGCGGCGGCGAGGTCTTCGCCTGGGTCGGCTACGCGTTCTACGCCTGGTCGTTCACGCTGCTGCTCGTCGGCATCCGCGCCGTGCACGGATGGACATGGCGACGGACGGCCGCCGCGACGGCGACCGCCGCGCTCCTACCCGCACTGCTCGTCATCGCGGCGAAGCTGTAGCGGCCCGGAACGCGGCGAGCTCCTCCTCCGGCATCGCGTAGGTGTGCTGCTCCTCCGGAAACGCGCCGCTTCGCACCTCGTCGGCGTACTGCTCGAGCGCACCCTTGATCTCGGCATGGAGGTCGAGGTACCGCTTGACGAAGCGCGGCACGTGCCCGTCGTAGAGCCCGAGCATGTCGTGCCAGACGAGCACCTGGCCGTCGCAGCCGCCGCCGGCGCCGATCCCGATCGTCGGGATCTCGAGCGCGGCCGTGATCGCCGCCGCCACAGCCGAGGGGACGGCCTCGAGCACGAGCGCGAAGCAACCGGCCGCTTCGAGCTCGCGGGCGTCGTGGAGGAGCTGCCGCGCCTTTTCCGACGTCCGCCCCTGCGCCTTGAAGCCGCCGAGCATCGTGGCCGACTGCGGCGTCAGGCCGATGTGGCCCATGACCGGCACCCCGGCGCCGACGAGCGCCCGCGCGCGAGAAACCGAGGAGCCACCGCCTTCGAGCTTGACGGCGTCGGCGCCGGCCTCCTTCAGGAAGCGGATCCCGTTCTCCACCGCCTGCTCGTCCGAGACCTGGAACGAGCCGAACGGCAGGTCGGCGATCACGACCGGCCGGCGAGCACCACGCGTGGCCGCGCGCGTGAGCACGATCATCTCCTCGACCGTCGCCGGCACCGTCGAGTCGTGGCCGAGCACGACCATCGCGGCCGAGTCGCCGACCAGCACGAGGTCGACCCCGGCGGCGTCGGCGAGCTCGCCCGACGGAGCGTCGTATGCGGTGACCATCACGATCTTCTGCCCGCGGCGCTTGAAGCCCGCGAGCTCGGTCAGCGAGAGCTTCCCCGGTGCCGGCGTGTTCGGGGCAGGTGTACGGGGCCGTGTCGTCAAGGCAGATCTCCTTCCAGGAGGATGTTGTCGATCAGTCGTGTCGAGCCCACACGGGCGGCAGCGGCAAGCAGGCGGGCTCCGCCGAGCTCGACGATCTCCACGTAGTCGGGTCGGAAGCCGTTCGCGCCCGCCGGGCCGTCGAGGCCCAGCGCCGCGCGCGCGGCGGCGAGCGGATCTGAGGCGTCGCGCGCGGCCGCCAGCGCGCGGGGGAGAGCGAGCGCCCGCTTGCGCTCCTCGGGCGAGAGGCTTGCGTTGCGCGAAGAGAGCGCGAGCCCGTCGACGTCGCGCACCGTGGGGAGGACGCGGATCACGATCCCGAGCTCGAGGTCGCGCACCAGCCGGCGGACGAGCACCGCCTGCTGCGCGTCTTTCTGGCCGAAATACGCGCGGCTCGGCCGGACGATCGAGAACAGCTTCAGGCAGACCGTCGCCACACCGCGGAAGTGGCCCGGCCGCGCGACGCCCTCGGCGCCTTGCCCCTCGACGTCGACCCACGTCGCGAAGCCGGGCGGATAGATCTCGGCCTGCGACGGAACGAAGAGGACGTCGACGCCAGCGTCCGCTGCGAGCCGCACGTCGCGCTCCTCGTCGTGCGGATAGCGCGCGAGGTCGGCGGCGTCGTCGAACTGTGCGGGATTGACGAAGATCGTGGCGACGACCAGCTCCGACTCCGCGCGCGCCGCGGCGAACAGCGAGAGATGGCCCTCGTGGAGCGCGCCCATCGTCGGCACGAGTCCGACGTCGCCGCGCGCGATCGCCCGCACCTCGCCGGCCGTGCGCGCCACCTTCACGGCCGTGTCGCCTCCGCGAGCGCGCGGTACATCGCCTCGACCCTGGGTGCCTTCGCCCTGAGCGCCTCGAGGTGGCGGTCGACGGTCACGCGGTCCCCGCGCGCGATCGGGCCGGTCAGCTCGAAGCCGTTCTCGATCGTGCGCCGCATCAGCGGCACCAGCGCCTCCGGCGGCGCTCCCACCTGCTCGAACAGGCCCGCCGACGTGCGGTAGAGCGTGACGAGGTAGTTGGAGGCGATCGCAGCGGCCGCGTGGTAGAGCGGCCGCGAGTCGTCGGCGAGCAGGAACGGCTCGAGGCCGAGTGCGCGCGCGAGCCAGAGCGCCCGTTCGCGCGCGCCGTCGCTCTCGGCCGTCACGGCCGCCCAGGCCCCGTCCAGCTGCTCCGCGCCGCGCCCGCGGGTGAACGTCTGGAGCGGATGGACCGAGAACCGTCGGGAATGCGGCTCGAGCGCGGCGAGGGTCGTCGCTCCGCTGACGTGGGCGATCCACGGGCCGGGCTGGAGTGCCGCCGCGACCTCGCCGATCACGCTGTCGGGGACGCAGAGCAGCACGAGCTCGCCGCCGCGCTCCGGCACGGCGATGCCCCGCTCGCGCAGACGGGCGGAAATGGCCGAGCCGACCCGGCCGGCGCCGATCACGGTGACGCTGTCGAACATCTTCGGGGCTCCAGTTCCGTAGCGGATACCGGGCTCCGGGGAGTCTACCCTGCCAGGCGCGCTTCCAGTTGTTGCCGGACCGCCGGCCAGTCGTCGTCGATCACGGCATACCAGGCCGAGTCTCGCCGCTCGCCGCCGCGCACGAGCATGTGTTTGCGGAAGACGCCTTCGAACTCGGCCGGGATCGCGGCGAGCGCCGCCCGCGCACGTTCGTTCAGCGCATCCGTCTTGAACTCGACGCGCCGGTAGCCAAGCACCTCGAACGCGTGCCGGAGCAGGAGGTACTTCGCCTCCGTGTTGGCGCCCGTGCCCCACGCCGACGGGGTCAACCAGGTGTGCCCGATCTCGAGCCGCAGGTGCTCGGGGGCGAGCGTCAGGTAGCTCGAGCTTCCGACGGGCGCGCCCCCGCGAAGGATCGCGAACGGCGCGCGGACACCTGTTGCCTGTTCGGCAAACGCAGACGCGAGCCAGGCCTCGACGTCCGTCGTCGTCATGTACCGCCAGGCGCACTCGTCCGCCGCGGCCGCCCGCAGGCCCGCTACGTGCTCCGGTCGGAGCGGCTCGAGCACGACGAGCCGTCCTTCGAGCCTCGGCGCGAGCTCAGAGCTCACGCGAGTCCCGTACGACCCTCGCCGGCCAGTATCTGTTCGCGCTCGCTCACCTCGCGAATGTGTACACGCTCCGGCTCGGGTCGCGCCGTCCGGCGGGAGGCAGATGATGGACGCCCACGCCGTTGCTAAGGTCTGCGATCAAGGTGCCAATCTACGAATACGTGTGCATGGAGTGCGAGTCGCACTTCGAGGAGCTCGTCCGGAGCGGTGACCAGCAGGTCAGCTGCCCCGACTGCAGCGCCGAGAAGGTCGTCAAGCAGTTCTCCATGTTCGCCGCACACGGCACCGCCACGCAGCCCAGCTTCGGTGGCGGTGGCGGCTGCTGTGGCGGGAGCTGTGGCTGCGGCCACTGATCTCGCCCTCTACGCCGACGCGACGGCCGGCTGCACGCGCTGCCGGCTCGCCGAGGGGCGCACCCAGGTCGTGTTCGGCGCCGGCTCGCCCACGGCCGAGCTGATGTTTGTCGGCGAGGCGCCTGGCTTCCACGAGGACCAGCAGGGCGTCCCGTTCGTCGGCCAGGCCGGCAAGCTGCTCGAGAGACTGCTGAACGGGATCGGGCTCCGCCGCGAGGACGTCTACATCGCCAATGTGCTCAAGTGCCGCCCGCCGGGTAACCGCGACCCCCAGCAGGACGAGATCGAGGCGTGCGAGAGCCACCTGTTCCGCCAGATCGAGCTGATCGAGCCGAAGGTCGTCGCGACCCTCGGCAACTTCGCGACGAAGCTCCTCTCCGGCCGGCCGCTCGGGATCACGCGCGTCCACGGCCAGGAGCAGGAGGTGACGCTCGGCAACCGGTGCGTGCTGCTCTACCCGCTCTACCACCCGGCCGCGGCGCTGTACACGCCCGCGATGCTGAACGTGCTGGAGGCCGACTTTGCGCGCCTCCCGGAGTTGTTCGACCGCGCCGCGTCCGTGCCGGTTCCAGCCATGCAGTTCGAGCCCGCGCCCGCGCCGGTGCTCGAGGCGCAGCCGGTCCAGCTCGGCCTCTTCTAGAGACTAGGCTCTCGATCGTGGAGATCGAGACGGCGTCTCCCGAGGAGACGGAGGCGGTTGCGGCGTCGCTCGCGTCGCTGCTCGCAACGGGCGATGTGGTCACGGTGTCCGGCGAGCTCGGCGCGGGGAAGACGACCTTCGTGCGCGGCGCGTGCCGGGCACTCGGCGTCACCGACCCCGTGACGAGCCCGACCTTCACGATCGGCCACCGCTATGCAGGCCCCGTGCCGGTCGCGCATCTCGACCTCTACCGCTTCACGTCGGTGTCGCCGGCGGAGTGGGGCGACCTCGAGCCGTACTTCGAGGGCACGATCGTCTTCGTCGAATGGCCCGAGGCGGCCGGGGATGGGCTCCCGTCGCCGCGCGTCCGCGTGCGTTTGCGGCACCGCGACCCCACGCATAGACTGATCGAGCTCGAGGCGGAGGAAAAATCCCTGCTAGAAGGGGCTTTTTAGACATGCTGACGCTGGCGTTCGATACGGCTACCGACGTGGCCACGGTTGCGCTCGTGGACGACGACGAGCTGCTCGGCGAGCGCTCGACGCGGGCCGTGCGGCTGCTCGAGGACGTCGATGCGCTGCTGCGACAGGCGGGTGCACACCAGCGTGACCTCGACCGGCTCGCCGTCGGGGTCGGCCCCGGCAGCTTCACCGGGGTCCGCGTCGGGCTCGCGGCGGCGCGCGGGCTCGCGCTCGCGCTCGCGCTGCCCGTCGCCGGCGTCTCGACCCTCGACGCGCTCGCCGCCGGCGCCCCCGGCGCCGTGCCGGTGATCGACGCCAAGCGCCGGGAGGTCTTCGCGCTCCTCGACGGGGAGCCGTGGGTCGGCGCGCCGGCCGGGCTTCCTCTTGCGAGCGGGTCGGTGTGCGTCGGCGACGGCGCGGTCCGTTATCGCGGCGTTCTCGGCGCGGAGATTCCTCCGGACGGCGACGAGCGGCACGTCCCACGCGCGCGGTTCCACGTACAGCTCGCGCAGGGGTACGGCGATGCCGAGGCTGTCGAGCCGCTCTATCTGCGCGTGCCGGACGTGGACCGGCCGTGACGATCGATCTGCGCCGCCTCGAGCTCCGCGACCTCACCGCGATCGAGCGGATCGAGCAGCGCTCGTACCCGACGCCCTGGTCGCGTTCGATGTTCGCGAGCGAGCTTGCCAAGCCGTCCTCGATCTGCCTCGGCGCCTTCGAGCGCGAGACGGGTGACCTCACCGGCTATCTGGTGATCTCCCGCTACGTCGACGCCTGGCACGTGATGAACGTCGCCGTTTCGCCCGACTACCGGCGCCGCGGGATCGCCACGACCATGCTCGACCGCCTGTTCGAGCTGACGGCCGGAGACGGCCGCCGCGGCTATACGCTCGAGGTTCGCGTCTCGAACACCGACGCGATCCGTCTCTACGAGCGGGCCGGCTTCAAGGCCCGCGGGGTCAGGCGCGGCTACTACACCGACAACCGCGAGGACGCGCTGATCATGTGGAAGGATCCCGTGCCGGCGGCCGCGGCCGACTCGGCGTGATCCTCGCCTCGCTCGTCGCCGCGGCCGCGGTCGCGCTCGGCCCGCAGGCGCCGAGCGCGCCGGCGCTCGCGTTCGCCGATGTCGCGCACGGCTGGCTCGGCGGCCGCAGCGGAATTTATTCGACGGCGAACGGCGGTCGCAGCTGGCGGCGGCAGACGACGCATCCGGGCGAGGCGCTCGCGGTCGTCGACAAGACGCACGCCTGGGCGATCGTCGATCGGGGCCGGCTCCTGAGGACGACCGACGGGCGCCGCTGGGCGAACCTCGGCGTCCTCCGCCTCGACGCGATCTCGTTCGCAGACGCTCGGCGCGGCTTCGCGCTCGAGCGCGACGGGATCCTGTTGCGGACGAGCGACGGGGGCGACTCGTGGCGGCCCGTCTCCGGCACTCCGCATGCTCAGGCGCTGTGCTTCGCCGATCCGCGAGCTGGCTGGCTTGCACAGGGCGGCACGGTCTACGCGACCGCGAACGCGGGCCGCTCGTGGCGGGCGACGCGCCTGAAGCACACCGCCCAAGGCCTGCCGCTGCCGCAGCTCGGCTGTCGCGGCACCGACGTGTGGGCGGTTCTCCACGAGGGCGCGGGCGCCGGCACCGAGGGCTACGAAGTCTGGCGTTCGCTCGATCGTGGCCGCAGCTGGCGCAAGGTGCTCGCGAGTCCCTGGCAGCGCCGCTTACCTGCGATCTCGAACTTCAGCGGCCCGGTCGCCGTTCTCGGCCGCGGCGCCGCCGTGCTGGCGGGGAGCTGCGCTCCCTGCGGCGGCCGCGGCACGATCACGGTCGTCTCGACCCGAGACGGCGGCCTCAGCTTCACCCGCACGACGTTCCCCGGACCCGCGCCCCAGGCCGTTTCCTTCCCCGATCCCGCGCACGGCTGGCTGCTCGCCGGCGGCCAGGTGCGGCGTCTGCGGTGATCCTCGGACTCGAGACCTCGTGCGACGAGACGGCCGCGGCGTTGATCGAGCCGGGAGGTCGCATCCTCGCAAGCGTGGTCGCCTCGCAGGCTGACCTGCACGCACCCTACGGCGGCGTGGTGCCCGAGGTCGCCTCGCGCCGCCACCTCGAGCTCGTCACGCCGGTGATTCGCGCGGCGCTCGGCGAGGCGGAGGCAACGCTCGAGGATGTCGAGCTCGTCGCGGTGACGCGAGGGCCGGGGCTGATCGGGGCGCTGCTCGTGGGCCTGTCCGCCGCGAAGGCGCTTGCCTGGGCACGCGGCCTGCCGCTCGCGCCGGTCGACCACCTCGACGGTCACGTCGCCTCGCTGTACCTGGAGCCGGTCGCCGCCGAGCCCCCGTTTGTCTGTCTGCTCGCCTCCGGCGGGCACACGCTGCTGCTCGAGGTGCGTGAGCGTGGGCAGGCGCGCCGGCTCGGCACGACGCTCGACGACGCGGCGGGCGAGGCGTTCGACAAGGGGGGACGCCTGCTCGGACTCGGCTATCCCGGCGGCGCCGCGATCGACCGGCTCGCCCGGGAGGGCGACCCGGAGGCCTACCGCTTTCCCGTCGCGAGGCTCTCGGGACTCGACTTCTCGTTCTCCGGGCTCAAGACGGCGCTGCTCTACGCCGTGCGCGAGCTCGACGAGGGCGAGCTGGCGCGCCGCCGGGCTGATCTCGCGGCGAGCTATCAGCGGGCGATCGTGCGGGCCCTCGTCGAGCGGGCGCAGCAGGGCGCCGAGCAGACGGGACTCGAGCGGATCGCGATCGTCGGCGGCGTCGCGGCCAACTCGGAGCTGCGCGCAGCGCTGCCCGGGGCCGCACTCGCGCCACTCGCGCTCTGCACCGACAACGCTGCGATGATCGCGTCGGCGGCGCGCTATGCCGAGGCCGTCCCCTACCCGCGGTACCTTGCGCTGGATGCCTACTCGTCGAGGTGACCCACGTCCGGCCGGTGCGCTTGCGGCCGTGGCCGTGGCGGTCGCCGCGGCCCTGATCGCCGCCGGTGGCAACGGCGGCGGCGCTGCGCTTCCCGCCGTGCCTGCATCGCCGTCGAGCTGGGCCGGGCTGGCGGGCGAGCAACGGCCCAGCGTCAACGTCGGCCAGCGGGTCCTCGTCGTCCTGCGGGCGCCTTCGCTTGCCGATCGCGTTGCGCGTGCGGGTGGAGTCGCGAGCGACGCGCAGGAGCGCGCCTGGACGAACAGCGCCCGGTCCCAGCAGAGGCTCTTGATCGCACAGCTGGGCCTCCAGGGCGTTCTGATCCGCCCCCAGTACAGCTACACGCGGGTGCTGAACGGCTTCTCGGCCCCGATCGACGCGCGCGGTCTGGCCGTGCTCGAGCGGGCGCCGGACGTCGCGGGCGTGTACCCGGTGCGCGTCGCCTATCCCGCGTCGGTGTCCTCGACCCTCCTGACCGGGCGCGACCTCGTCTCGGCGCGCACGGGCTTCGACCTGCCGGGGATCGACGGCCGCGGCGTCACGATCGCGCTCCTCGACACCGGTGTCGACCGCGCGCAGCCGTTCCTGCGCGGCCGGATCCTCGGCGGCATCGACGTGATCGGCAAGAGCCCGAATGCCGACGCCGCACCGAAGCCTGACGATCCAGGGCGCGTCGAGGATCACGGCACGCAGATGGCAGGGATCCTCGTCGGGGCGGGCGGTCCCGGCGGCATCTCCGGCGTCGCCAGCGGAGCCTCCGTGCTCCCGATTCGGGTCGCCGGCTGGCAGCCGGACGCGCAGGGCCAGTGGTCGGTGTACAGCCGCACCGACGAGATCGTCGCCGGCCTCGAGCAGGCAGTCGACCCGAACGAGGACGGTGACGCGCACGACGCGGCCAGGATTGCGCTGGTCGCGCTCGCCGAGCCGTACGCCGCCTTCTCGGACGATCCGCTCGCTCGCGCCGCAGCGGGGGCGCTCCGGCTCGACACGCTGGTCGTGACGCCCGCGGGGAACGACGGGGCCGCCGGACCGGGCTTCGGCAGCATCTCCGGGCCGGGCGGGGCGCTCGCAGCGCTCACGGTCGGCGCGGCCGACCTGCGCCGGGACGCACCCACGGCACGACTCGTCGCCCGGGCCGGGCTGCAGGTGCTGCTCGAACGCGACCTGCCGCTCGGCGGGGCAGTCGCTCCAACCGGCTCGCTTGCGGCGCGGGTGGCGGTGCCGCGCGACGTCAGCCGCGACGGTGTGCTCAGCCTGTCCGACTTCTTCGACCAGCGCGGATTCAGCCTCGTCGCGGGCCGTGCCGCGCTCGTTCCGGCCGGAGTCGATCCGCGCGGCGCAGCCGAGTCAGCAGCGCGTGCCGGGGCGATTGCGGTGCTCCTCTACGGGGGCGGCGTGCCGCCCGGCAGCCTCGGGCTCGACGAGGGGCTCGAGGTGCCGGTCGTCTCGATTCCGGCATCGACGGCGCGCGCGCTGAGAGCCGCGGCCGGCAGCCGGCCAGGTGCGGCGATCACGCTCGGTGCACCGGCCGCGGCCGCCAACGTCGGCGACGGCCACGTCTCGCCGTTCTCGTCCACGGGGCTCGCGTTCGACGGCACCGTCAAGCCGGACCTTCTTGCACCCGGGGTCGGAGTCCCGACGTCGACGGCGGGATCCAATGCCGACGGCTCGCCGCGCTTCGCGACGGTCAACGGCTCGAGTGCCGCCGCGGCTGCCGCCGCCGGCGCCGCCGCACTGCTCGCGCAGGCTCGGCCGTCGGTCGATTCCGCCGGCTTGAAGAGCCTGCTGGTCGGCGCAGCCCGCCCACTCGACGGCGACGCCGTTACCGCCCAGGGTGCGGGGCTTCTGGACGTCGGCGGCGCAGCTGCGGCCGAGGTGGCGGCCTCGCCCGCCACGCTCTCGCTCGGGCGCGCGACCGGGGCAGGCTGGCGCGCGACCCAGACGATCACGATCCGCAATCTCTCGAGCCGGAGGCTGCGTGTGCGGCTGTCGGCCGCCCATGTGAGCGAGGGCGCCGCCGCGGTGCGGGTCAGGGTCGTGCCGGCGACCGTGGATCTGCGCGAGGGCCTGACCGCGGACGTGAAGGTGACCGCCACCGTCGCGAGCATTCCGGTCGGGACCCAGGCGGCGTCGGGCGCGATCGTCGCCGCGCCGTCGGGCGGCGCCCCTGCCCGCGCCCCGTGGGTCGTCACGTTCGGCCCCTCGCCGGCGTCGCTGATCGGTCGAGTGCGCCTCTCGACGCGCTCGTTCAAGCCCTCCGACTCCGCGCCCGCGCTGCTCACCTTCCAGGCCGGCCGGGTCGCTGGGAACCAGATCGTTCCCGTCCAGCGGCTCGACGTGCGTCTCTCGGACTCCGACGGGCGCGCGCTCGGCCTGCTCGCACGCATCCGCGATGTGCTTCCCGGCAGCTACGCCTTCGGCCTCACCGGTCGCAGCCCGAGCGGCGAGCAGCTCGGCGCCGGGGCATACACGCTTCGCCTGCTCGCGTTCCCGACAGACGGAGGCGCACCGAGCGTGCAGCGCGTCCGCTTCACCGTGCGCTAGATGGCGCGCGTCACGCTCTTCCACGCACGCGGCTGCCATCTGTGCGAGCGGGCTCGCGCGCAGCTCGAGGAGTTGCGCGACGAGCTCGGCTTCGAGCTCCGCCTGGTCGACATCGGCGGCGACCCCGAGCTCGAGGCGGTCTACCGCGAGTTCCTGCCCGTCGTCGAGCTCGACGGCGAGCGGCTGTTCACCTACTACGTCCATCCGGACGCGCTGCGTCGCCGACTGGACGCACAAACTCGCGCATAAAGTCAACGCCGCGGGTACTGCGGCACCGCTTGCGACGCGGCTGGCAGAATGCGCGCCGTTGTTACAAACCTCGATGCAAGGAGTCGGCGTGGCGGAGCGGTTGACGGTAGGTGTGGCGGCGCGGCTCTCCCGGTACCTGCAGGTGCTCACGCAGGCGAGGAAGATGGGGAAGGAGCGCATCTCCTCCCAGGAGATCTCCGACTACACCAACATCAACGCGACCCAGATCCGGCGCGATCTCTCGGGGTTCGGCAAGTTCGGCAAGCGCGGCGTCGGCTACAACATCGAGTCGCTGCTCGGCGAGATCAGGCGCATCCTGCGCACCCAGGGCCAGCACAACATCGCCCTGATCGGTGCGGGCCGGCTCGGCCAGGCGATCGCGAGCTCGCCCATCTTCGCCGAGCACGGCATCAACATCGCAGCCGTCTTCGACACCGACGAGCGCAAGATCGGCGACGCGGTCGGACACGTGACGGTGCAGCAGTACGAGGACCTACCGCAGGCGGTGCGCGACAAGAACATCATCGTCGGTGTGATGGCAGTGCCGGCGGGAGCCGCGCAGAAGGTCGCCGACGACCTCATCGACGCCGGTGTGAAGATCATCTTCAACTACTCCGAAGCGCTGCTCGACGTGCCCACTGACGTTGCGGTGCATACGTCGAATCCCGCAGTCGAGCTGCTCTACGCCCTCTATTTCCACCTGACCTAGCGAAGCACGAAGCCCGGCAGGCTCGTGCGTCTCACGCAACGCGTGTCGAGGCCGGCGGCGCTGCCGCGCCCGACGAATGTGCTGACGAGCGCAGGTGCGCAGCCGACCGGGCCGACGCCGTGCCCCTGGCCGGGAATCACGACGAGCCGGGCATTCGGCATCGCCTCGCGGATTCCGGCGATGTTGCCGAGCGGGTCCTGCGGGTCGGCGCCGCCGACGAGCGCCAGCAAGGGCACGTTCGACTGCGCTCGCGTCCAGTCGGTTGGAGGCTCCTCGCGGCGCGGAAAGGCGCCGCAGATCAGTGCGTTCGTGGCGGAGTCGGCCGCCTGCGAGCGCGCCAGGTAGGTGCCGACCGCGTCGGCCGCGGCAGCGGCCGGGTCGAAGCGCGCCCACGGCTCGTTGCATCTGACCGACCACGGCATCACGCGCAGGTCAGGACTGCCAACTCCCATTAGCTTGCCGAGCACCGAGTAGTCGCCGGCTGCCGCGCGCGTGACGAGCAGCGGTACGTAGACGGCTTGCCCCGCCGAGCGGGTCAGATTCTGGATCGTGTCGGCGAGCACCACGTCGTCGACGCTGACGGACTCACCCGCAGCCTCGACAGTTACCGGCTCGGCCTGCAGGCGGGTGAGGAGGCCGGGCAGGTCGGCGCGCCAGGTCGGGAACGCGCGCCGGCAGGCGGGGTCGGCCGTGCAGCGGGCTGCGAGCAGGTCGAGCGCGCGCTGTCCGTTCGAGGCCCAGCGCTCGAAGATCGGGATGTCGAGCAGCGTGCCGCCGTCGAGCACGACGGTGCGGACCGAGCCGGGATGGCGGCGCAGGAAGACCTGGGCCGCGGTTGCGCCGTACGAGATGCCGTAGAGATCGAGCTTCCCGTACCCGAGTGCGACACGGACTGCCTCGAGGTCGTCCATCGCCGCACCCGTGCCGTACTGGGACGCGTCGCCGGGCAGGGCGGCCGTGCAGTCGCGGACGAGGGCCGAGAGCGCGTCCGGGGTAGTCGGGGCCACGGCCGGGGTCGCGCATGCGAGAGCGTTCGAGCCGCCGGTTCCGCGCTGGTCGACGAGCAGCACGTCGCGGCTGCGCCGCAGCCCGAACCAGATCGACGAGACGGCCGCCGCCGACTCGGTCGCGGCGCCGCCGGGGCCACCCGCGAGGTAGACGAACGGGTCTCGGCGCACGGGCCTCCCGAGCGCGGGGAGGACGACGACGCGCAGGCCGATCGTCCGTGTGGTCGGGAGCGTGCGATTCTCGGGCACGAGCAGCGTGCCGCAGCGCGCCTTCAGTCCCTGCACGACGCAGGGCCGGAGCGGCAGCTTCGCCGCGGCGGTAGGCGCGGGGAGGATCATCGCCGCAGCCGCGATGAGGGGAACGACCGGCCTCACGCCGCAGATCGTCTCAGGGTGGCGACCCGGGGCCATCCGAGAATCCCCGGCTCACCAGCTAGGGTCTTCTCCGGTGCGGATCCTGCTCTGGCACGGCTACCTGCTCGGAGGCACCGGCTCCAACGTCTACACCCGCGCTCTCGCCCGTGCGTGGAGTCAGGTCGGGCACGAGGTGACCGTCTTCTGCCAGGAGCCGCGGCCGGAGCTCTACGACCTCGGCGGCGCCGAGGTCGTGCGCCCCGAGATCGGCGGCCTGCTGCCGGTGTTCGTGCTCGACCGCTACGAGGGCATCGAGGCGAAGCTGCTCCAGGACTTCACGCGGGCCGAGCGCGACCGCTACGTCGAGCTGAACGCGGTTGCGCTGCGTGAGCGGCTTCCGGCGGAGGTCGTCTTCGCCAACCACGTTCTGCTGGGCGGGCCTGTCGGCGCGGCGAGCGGCGCGCGCTACGCCGTCAAGGCGCACGGCTCCGAGCTCGAGTACTCGATGCGCGGGCGGCCCGATCTGCAGGCGTGGGGGCGCGAGAGTCTCGCCGGGGCGGCGGCCACGTTCGTCGGCTCCGCGCACATCCGGCAGGTGCTCGAGGAGGTCTGCGGCCACGTCGACCGAGTCCACGAGGTGCCGCCGGGGGTCGACGTCGACGAGTTCGTACCCGAGCCGCGCGACCGTGCGCTCGCCGCGCTCGTCGAGGAGGCCCGGCTCGATCCACCGAACCCCGACAACCGCGAGGAGCGGCTCCCGGACGAGGGGAACGCCGGACGCTTCACGGAGTTCCTCGCGTCCGACGAGCCCACGGTCGTCTACTTCGGCAAGCTGATCAGGAACAAGGGCGTCCAGCTGCTGCTCGAGGCGTTGGAGGGGCTCGATGCGCGCGCCGTGATCGTCGGCTTCGGTGACTACCGGCGCGAGCTGGAGGCCGCCGCGCCGCCGCGCACGCTCTTCACGGGGCCGCTCGAGCACCGCCACCTCGTCCACCTGCTCGCGCTCGCGGACGTCAGCGTGGTGCCCTCGATCTTCCCGGAGGCGTTCGGGATGGTGGCCGCCGAGGCCGCGGCGGCGGGGACCCCGCCGCTTGTCGCGCGCCACTCGGGTCTCGCCGAGATCGCGGCCGGGCTCGAGCAGGCGTACCCGCCCGAGCATCGCGACCTCGCGGGGTTCGAGACCGGCGATGCCGGCGACCTGCGCCGCAAGCTCGGAACGCTGCTCGGCCTGCCTGCAGCAGAGCGCCGAGAACTCGGCCTTGCCGCTCGGCGGGCGACGATCGAGCGCTGGAGCTGGACCGGCGTCGCCGAGCGACTGCTCGAGCCGCTTCATTTACTGTAGGGCCGCGATGGGCGACGAGCAGCGTCTCACCCCGGAGGAGCAGCTCAGGATCTCACGTGAGCTGTTCGAGTCCGCGCGCGACTTCACGCTCGCCGTCGAGGAGGAGTTCGCGCTGCTCGACCCGCAGACGCTCCTGCTCGTCAACCGCTACGAGGAGCTGAAGGCCGCCGCGGCCGGCTCCGAGCTCGACCAGGACCTCGTCGGCGAGCTGATCGCCTCCGAGGCCGAGGTGAAGACGGGCATCTGCGAGACCTTCGCCGACGCGGCCGAGGCGATGGGTGAGCGGCGCGTGCAGCTCGCCCAGCTCGCGGGGCGGCTCGGGATCGGACTCGGTGCCGTCGCCACGCATCCGTGGGCCGACTGGAAGGACCAGCGAATCATCGACACGCCGCACTACCGGCGCAACGACGAGCTCCTCCGCTACGTCGTCTGGCGGAACAACACGTTCGGCCTGCACGTGCACGTCGCCGTGAACGGCCCCGACCGCGCGATCCGCACCGCGAGCGCCATGCGCAACTTCCTGCCGGAGCTGCTCGCGCTCTCTGCGAGCTCGCCGTTCGTCGAGGGCGTCTGTACGTACCTTCACTCGGCCCGCACGCAGATCTTCACGCGGATGTTTCCCCGCTGCGGCATCCCCGACCCGTTCGACAGCTGGGAGGAGTGGGAGACCTACGTCCGCTTCCTGTACGAGACCCGCTCGATCACCGAGCACACGCAGCTCTGGTGGAGCGTGCGTCCGCATCTCGCCTTCCCGACCGTCGAG
Source organism: uncultured Actinomycetes bacterium (assembly GCA_963757725.1). Lineage (GTDB taxonomy): Bacteria > Actinomycetota > Thermoleophilia > Gaiellales > Gaiellaceae > CAVWSR01. Next base: position 767,051 of record CAVWSR010000007.1, on the reverse strand, counting down.
GTGCGGATCATGGATGGGCAGCCCGACCTGAGCGAGTCGCGCTCGGTCGCGGCGCTCACCTACGCGCTCGTCGTCCGCTGCGCCCGGGCGCTCGACGAGGGCGAGCAGCTCCCCGATCAGCCGCGGCGGCTGCTCGAGGAGAACCTCTGGCGCGCGATCCGCTACGGCCTCTCGGGTGAGCTGATCGACCTCGACAGAGGCGAGACGCTTCCCGCGCGCGCCAGGATCGAGCAGCTGATCGAGTGGGTGCAGCCGGTCGTCGAAGAGCTCGGACTCGCGCAGTGGCTCACCGTCCCGCGACAGAACTCGGCCGAGCGCCAGCTTGCGCGCTTCGCCGAGGGAGCGACGATCGAGGAGATCTACGCCGAGCTCGTCCGGCCGAAGGAGCGCATCGGTGGCTGAGCCGCCGAGCACCGAGCAGCTGCTCGAGGAGCTTCGTAAGGCGAAGGTCTCCGACCTGCTCGTGCACACGTGCTCGATGGTCGCCTCGCTCGGCTTCGCCAAGCTCGACGCCGAGAACCGCGATCTCGAGCAGGCGCGGATCGCGGTCGAGGCGCTGCGCGCGCTCGAGCCGCTCTTGCCCGAGGAGGCGCGGCGGGACGTCGCGGCGGTGCTTGCGAGCCTCCAGCTGGCGTACGCGGATGCCGTCAAAGGCGCGCGCTAGCAGGCCCTTGTGATAGAAACCCGGCCGCGCGGAGGCGGGCTCGGCGTTGACGTGGTGACTTCTCTGAGGGGAGCTTGATGAGCTGGTTCAAGGATCATGCGGTGCTCTTCGCGCTGATTTGCGCGGGCGTCGCGGTCGCCTGGGGTGTGTACCTCACCTACTGGCTGCTCAGCCGTCCGGACGGCGACGACCGGATGCGCGAGATCGCCAAGGCGGTGCAGGAGGGAGCCGCCGCGTACCTGCGCAAGCAGTACTCGACGATCGCCGCGGTCTCGATCGTGCCCTTCCTCATCCTCGGGTTCTACAACAAGCTCGGCTGGGGGACGGCCGTCGGCTTCCTGATCGGTGCGGTGCTCTCCTCCGCCGCCGGCTTCATCGGCATGAACGTCGCCGTGCGCTCGAACGTGCGCACGGCCGAGGCCGCGAAGAGCGGGTTGAAACCGGCCCTGAACGTCGCCTTCCGCGCCGGCTCGGTGACGGGGCTGCTCGTGGTCGGCCTCGGCCTCTTCGGTGTTGCCGGCTACTACTGGGTGCTGACCGACTGGTTCAACCACTCGACCGGCTCGGCGGTCAAGGATCTCGTCGGCCTCGCCTTCGGAGGCTCGCTGATCTCCGTCTTCGCGCGGCTCGGCGGCGGCATCTTCACGAAGGCCGCGGACGTCGGCGCCGACCTCGTCGGCAAGATCGAGGCGGGCATCCCCGAGGACGATCCGCGCAACGCGGCGGTGATCGCGGACAACGTGGGCGACAACGTCGGCGACTGCGCGGGTATGGCGGCCGACCTGTTCGAGACCTACGCCGTCACGGCCGTCGCGGTGATGCTGCTCGCGCAGACGCGCTTCCCGGGCGTCGGGCTCGTGCTCTACCCGCTCGCGATCGGCGGCGTCTCGATCCTCACCTCGATCATCGGCACCTTCTTCTGCCGGATCGGCCGCAGCGGCTCGATCATGAACGCGCTCTACAAGAGCGTGATCGTCGCCACGGTGCTCTCCGCGATCGGCTTCATCCCGATCACGATGGGCTTCGACTCGACCGGGCAGTTCAGCTTCGGCCATCTCTACGGTGCGGCGCTGACGGGCCTCGTCGTCACCTTCCTGCTCGTGGCGATCACGGAGTACTACACCGGGAGCCGCTGGAAGCCGGTCAAGACGATCTCACGCGCCTCCCAGACGGGTCATGCGACGAACATCATCGAGGGTCTCGCCGTCGGCCTCGAGGCGACCGCGGCTCCCGTGATCGTGATCGCCGCAGGGATCCTGATCGCCCACCGTTTCGCGGGTCTCTACGGGATCGGCGTCGCCGTGATGGCGCAGCTCTCGATGACCGGCCTGATCGTGGCGCTCGACGCCTACGGCCCCGTCACCGACAATGCAGGAGGGATCGCGGAGATGGCCGACCTCGACGAGTCGGTGCGCGCCATCACCGACCCGCTGGACGCGGTCGGCAACACCACGAAGGCCGTCACGAAGGGCTATGCGATCGGGTCCGCCGCGCTCGCCGCGCTGATCCTGTTCGACTCGTACACGTCCGGGCTCGCCGACCAGAACTACAGCGGCTCGACGATCTTCTCGCTCTCGGACGCGTGGGTGATCGCCGGCCTGTTCGTCGGCGGCTTGATGCCGTTCCTGTTCGCCTCGCTCGCGATGAGAGCGGTCGGCCAGGTCGGCGGCGAGGTCGTCACCGAGGTGCGCCGCCAGTTCCGCGAGCATCCCGGGATCATGGAGGGCACGGAGCGGCCCGACTACAGCCGCGCCGTCACCATCGTCACGAGTTCGGCGATCAAGAAGATGATCGCGCCGGCGCTCGTGCCGATCGTGTTCCCGATCGTGGTCGGCATCATCAACGCGCGGATGCTCGGCGGTCTGCTGATCGGCACGATCGTCACGGGCCTCTTCCTCGCGATTTCGATGACCTCGGGCGGCGGCGCTTGGGACAACGCGAAGAAGCTGATCGAGGACGGCGCCTACGGCGGCAAGGGTTCCGAGGCGCATGCCGCGTCGGTCACCGGCGACACCGTCGGCGACCCGTACAAGGACACTGCCGGCCCCGCGATCAACCCGATGATCAAGATCACGAACGTCGTGGCGATCCTGATCATCCCGCTGATCGTCTCGATTCACGGCTAGCGCCCGGCCTCGGCAGCGCGGGGGAACGCACCGTTCCCCCGCTGCTGCGGACATGGCAGGGGTCGACACGACCGGGGTCAGACCCCAGCCATGTCCCTGCCGCTTCGTCTGTTCCAGGCAGATGGTGAGGCCAGTCCCTGCAGGAGCCCCGCGGCTTTGACGCCCGATCACACCCCGGCTTCGTCCTTCTGGACATGGCAGGGGTCTGACCCCGGTCGTGTCTCGTCGGGTCTCGTCGCTTCCGGTCTCGGCTGGATGCCAGGCACGAGCCTGGCACCCGGACGTGTCCGGATAGGCGTCCCGCGCTCGCACTAGAGTCTCCCCGGCACGTGTCGACCAGGCGGCGACAGCAAGGGGGCCTCGAGCGCGTACTCGGTACGCCGGCGCTCTTCGCGACCGCCTACGGCAACGTCGGCTCGTCGATCTACTACGCGCTCGGCGTCACGGCTGTGCTCGCGCTCGGCCTCACGCCGGTCGTCTTCATCATCAGCGGCCTGATCTTCGCCGCCACCGCCGCCACCTACGCCGAAGGCACCGTGCGCTATCCCGAGGCAGGCGGCTCGTCGAGCTTCGCCCGGCACGCCTTCAACGAGTCCGTCTCCTTCGGGGCGGCCTGGGCGCAGATGCTCAACTACATCATCACGATCGCCATCTCGGCGTTCTTCGTCCCGCACTACCTCTCGATCTTCTGGGAGCCGCTCAGGACGAACCCGTGGGACATCATCGGCGCCAGCGTCGTGATCCTGATCCTGGTGCTGCTGAACATCGTCGGCGTCCAGGAGGCTGCAAGCCTGAACGTGCTGCTCGCGGTGGTCGACTTCGCCACGCAGCTCCTGCTCGTGCTGCTCGGCTTGGCGCTGATCTTCAGCCCGCACACGCTCTCGACGAACATCCAGCTCGGCATCGCGCCCACCTGGGCCCACTTTGCGCTCGCGATTCCGATCGCGATGATCGCCTACACCGGGATCGAGACTGTCTCCAACCTCGCGGAGGAGACACGCGACCCGCGCCGCGCAATCCCCCGTGCGATCTCATGGGTCGCGATCGCCGTCTTCGCGATCTACTTCACCCTGCCGTGGATCGCGCTCTCGGCGCTGCCGGTCTTCAAGGATGCAACTGGCCACTGGGTGACCAAGCTCGGCCTGCCGCCGGACCAGGGCGGCTTCCAGAACGATCCCGTGCTGGGACTCGTCGAGAACCTCGGCCTGCACGGCGCCACGCTGAGCATCGCGAAGGTCTACGTCGGCATGCTCGCCGCGACGATCCTCTTCATCGCCACGAACGCGGGCGTGATCGGCGCCTCCCGGATCGTCTACTCGATGTCGTCGTACCGCCAGCTGCCGGAGGTGTTCCGTCGGCTGCACCCGATCTTCAAGACGCCGTGGCTGTCGCTGATCTTCTTCGCGGGTCTCATCCCCGTCCTCGTCGTGCTGCCGGGCAAGACGGCGTTCCTCGGGAACATGTACGCGTTCGGCGCCATGCTTTCGTTCACGATCGCGCACGCCTCGATCGTGGCGCTGCGCCTGAGGTCGGCCGACGAGCTGCCGTTCCGTGCGCGCCCGAACCTGCGCTGGCGCGGGATCGACTGGCCGCTCTTCGCGCTCTTCGGCGGCCTCGGCACGGGTCTCGCCTGGCTGTCCGTGGTGATCCAGACGCCCTCTGCCCGCTGGGCCGGGCTCGGCTGGCTCGTGCTCGGCTTCATCACCTACGTCGTCTACCGGCGAAGGGTTGTCCACCAGCCCATGAGCTTGACCGTCCGGGCGCCGCTTCCGATCGGCAAGTCGCTCGCCCTCGAGTACCGCGCGATCCTCGTTCCGATGGGGCGGGACCGCGAGTCGGAGGAGGCCGTCGATCTCGCGTGCCGGCTCGCCGCCGAGCGACGGGCGACGATCACCGCGTTGACCGTGATCGAGGTCCCGCTCGAGCTGCCTCTGAACACCGACCTGCCGGAGGAGGAGGACGCGGCCTATGACCTGCTCGACGAGGCGAAAGCGATCGGCGACACCTACGGGGTCAAGGTGCAGACGCGCCTCGTCCGCGCGCGGAGCTTCGGCCGGGCGATCGTCGACGAGGCCTCCTTCCGCAACTCGGAGATCATCATCGTCGGCGCGGACCGACGGAACATCGGCGGCCGCCGCGCGATCTTCAGCGACATCGTCGACTTCGTGCTCAAGAACGCGCCGTGCCGGGTGATGGTCGCTGCGGCGGCGCACCGGTGAAGGCCTACCGCGCCACCGTCGTCGTCTTCGCGCTCACCTTCGTTGCGCTCGGCTTCGCGCTGCTCGTCGTGACGGCGCTGCACGGCGGCGGGGTGCTCGGCTTCGTCGTCGGTGCGCTCTTCGTCGGGCTCGGCGCAGGCCGTCTCGCTCTCCTGCGGCGCCGATAACCTCCCGCCGTGGCGAGGAAGCTACCCCGGTTCGACCGCACACTCGATGCTCCGGCGCTCGCGTCGGTGGCATACGGCGAGATCGCCTCCTCGATCTACTTCGCGCTCGGAATCGTGGCGCTCCACGCGCTCGGACTCGCGCCGTGGGTGCTGTTCGTGATGGGCGGGCTCTTCCTGCTCGTGTCGCTCTCGTACGCAGAAGGGACAGCGTCGATCCCGGAGACGGGCGGTGCTGCGACCTTCACGAGGATCGCCTTCAACGACGCGGTCGGCTTCGTCACCGGCTGGGCGCTCTCGCTCGACTACTTGATCGTCATCGCGCTGTCGGCGCTCTTCATGCCGCACTACCTCGGCAACGCGCTCGGCGTGAGCTGGCTCGAGGACAAGCCCGGGGACGTGATCGTCGGCGTCGGCCTCGTACTGGCGATCGCCGCCGTCAGGCTCACGCGCCGCTCCCAGCTGTACCGCTTCGCGATCTTCGTGCCTGTGCTCGATCTCTGCATCCAGCTTCTGCTCGTGCTGCTCGGATTCGCGCTCCTCTTCTCCCCGCACGCGCTGGCGCAGGGCACGAACCTCGGCGTCTCGCCGTCCTGGCACGCGATCGCGTTCGCGCTGCCGCTCGCGATGCTCGCCTACACCGGGCTCGAGACGGTGGCGAACCTCTCGGAGGAGGCGCGGGAGCCGGGCGTCGACCTTCCGCGGAGCCTGTTCACGGCGCTGACCGGCGTCGTGATCGTCACCGTGCTGATCGCGATTGTCGGGTTGTCCGCGTTCCCGGCCAGGGACGGTGCGACCGCACTCGGCACCGACTGGCTGAGCGCGCCGCTGATGGGGATCGCGGCCGCGGTCGGCTCGCACCTGCCGCACTGGCTCTGGATCTCGCTGCGCGTCGGCGTCGGCATCTCGGGGGCTCTGATTCTGCTCTCGGCCGCGACGACCTCGATCGGCGGCTTCACTCGGCTCGCCTACTCCCTCGGCGAGCACGGGCAGATCCCGCGCGTGTTCGGGAGGCTGAATCGGCGTTCGCTCGTCGCGCCGCAGTCGATCGTCGCAGCGGCGGTGATCGCGAGCGTGCTGATCGTCAGCACCTCCTTCGTCGAGAAGCCCGTGGCGTTCCTGGCGAGCCTCTACAGCTTCGGCGTCCTGCTCGCGTTCACAGCCGCACAGCTCGCGGTGATCCGGCTTCGTATCCGCCAGCCCGACCGCGTGCGTCCGTTCCGCGTGCCGTGGTCGGTGCGCGTCGGCTCTGCCGAGATCCCGGTCCCCTCGGTGGTCGGAGCGCTCGGCACCTTCGCGGTTTGGATCGACGCGATGGCGACTCACGTGGGCGCTCGCTATGCGGGCCCGGCGTGGCTGGCCGCCGGGCTCGTGATCTACGCCGGTGGCCGGCGCCTTCGCGGTGAGCCGCTGTTCGGTCGCGTCGTCTCCTCCGACGAGCAGGTGCTGCCGGAGACGACGTTCTCGAGCATCCTCGTGCCGATGAAGCTCGGGCTGGTCGGCGAGGAGATGGTCGCCACGGCTGTGAAGCTCGCGCAGGAGCGCGGCGCGGCCGTCGAGGCGCTGCACGTGATCCGCGTGCCGATGGAGCTGCCGCTCGACGCCGACCTGCGCGAGGAGGAGGAGCGGGCCGCCGCATCGCTTGCAGAGGCGAAGCTGCTCGGCCACGACTACGGCGTCGAGGTGAACGGCGAGACGGTTCGGGCGCGCGCGATCGGCGAAGCGATCGTGTCGGAGGCGGAGCGCCGCGGCGTCGACCTGATCGTGCTCGGCTCGGCACCCCGCTGGCGGCGCCAGTCGCGCTTCTTCTCGCCCACGACCGAATACGTGCTCAAGCGCGCCGGGTGCGAGGTGGTCGTTGTCGCCTTCCCGCAGGGAGTCGTCGAGGAGGACCTCGGCTAGCGCGGACGTGCCGGCGGTGGAATCGTGCGCACACTCGGGCCGGGTCCGCTGCGCTACGCTCATTCCATGAAGGCAATGGTGATCGGCTGCGGCCGTGTCGGATCGACCATCGCCAAACGGCTTGCCGGCGAAGGGTGGGACGTCACGGCCGTGGACGAGAAGGAGGAGGCGCTCGGACGCCTCGGCGAGGACTGGCGCGGCGGCTTCATCACCGGCCACGGGATGGACGTCGACGTTCTGCGTGAGGCCGGGATCGAGGACGCGGACGCCGTCGTCGTTGCGACCGACGGCGACAACACGAACATTGTGATCGGCCAGGTCGCGCAGAAGCGCTTCGACGTCAAATGCGTAGTCGTCCGTCTGCTCGACCCGGCGCGAGCCGAGTTCTACGCGGCGCGCGGCCTGCGCACGGTCTGCCCGACCTCGACCGCGATCGACGTGCTCACCGAGGCCGTTCGCTCCTGCAGCATCGAGACCGGTTTGGTCGCCTGATGTTCACGATCATCGCCGGCGGCGGCAAGATCGGCGCGAACGTCGCCCGTACGCTGCTGCGGCTGGGCCACGAGCTGACCCTGATCGAACAGCGCCGGGACCGCTACGAGCGGCTCGCCAACGAGTTCGAGCACCAGGCGCAGCAGGGCGACGCCACCGAGCTGTTCGTACTCGAGCGCGCAGGGATCAAACGGCCGCCCGACCTCGTCCTCGCGCTCACGGGCGACGACGAGGACAACATCGTCATCTGCCAGCTCGCGCGAGAGAAGTACGGCGTCGAGAAGGTGATCGCGCGCGTCAACGATCCGCGCAACCAGCAGTACTTCGACCTGCTCGGGATCGGCCAGACCGTCTGCGCGAGTTCGAACATCGTCGCGCTCGTCGAGCACGAGGTGCCCGACTACGAGCTCGTCCATCTGCTCGAGCTGCGCAAGGAGAACCTCGAGATCGTCGAGGTGCAGATCGACAAGGACGCTCCCTGCGCGGGCCGCACCATCGGCCGCCTCGAGCTTCCCGAGGGAGCGCGGCTGATTTCGGTGATGCGGGACGGCAAGTCCGAGATCGCCGTGCCCACGACGGAGCTCCTGCCCGGCGACCAGGTGCTCGCGATCCTCGAGCCCGGCAAGGAGGACGAGTTGCGGCGCGTCCTCCTCAAGCGCTAGCCCCGTCCCGGCTTAACGCGGCCTGAACACGGCCGCGCTACCCTCGATCTCGGTGACCTGGCGCCGCCCTTCAGCCCCTGCGGTGCTCGCCCTCGGAGCGGCGGCGGCCGGCACGATCGGCATCGTCTCGGCGCTCACCCCCGAGTTTGCGAACCGCTCCGACTTCGTCGCCGGGGTGCTCCCGCCGGGTGTTCCCGAGGCGGCCCGTGTGTTGGCGCTCGCATTCGGGATCGTGCTGATCTGGACGTCGCGCGGGCTCGCGCGCCGGCGCCGCCGCGCGTGGAAGCTCGCAGTCGGCGTGGTCGTGCTCTCCGCGGTCGCCCACATGGCGAAGGGGCTCGACTTCGAGGAGTCGACCGCGACGCTCGTCCTGCTCGCGGCGCTCTGGCACTGGCGCGGCGCCTTTGTCGTGCGTGGCGACCCGCAGACGCGCTGGCCGCTCGCCCAGGCGCTCGCCGGGCTCGCCGCCGCCGGTCTGCTGATCTGGCTGCGCACGTCCGACCAGGTGACCTATTCCGAGCGCGTGGAGGAGGCGCTGATCGGGATCGTGGGAGCGCTTGCCCTTCGCGCGCTGTACCTCTGGTTCCGGCCGCACATCCACCGCGGCGCACAGAGTCCCGCCGAGCGGGTCGCGGCCGAGGAGATCGTCCGTGAGGAAGGGCGAGACTCGCTCTGCTACTTCGCGCTGCGCCGGGACAAGAGCTGGTTCTTCTCGGCGAGCGGGCGCTCGTTTCTGGCCTTCAAGGTCGTCCAGGGGATCGCGCTCGTCAGCGGCGACCCGATCGGAGAGCCGGCCGAGCTGCCGGAGCTGGTGCGCGCGTTCGAGCGCGAGGCGCACGCGCGCGGCTGGCGCGTCGCCATCGTCGGGGCCGGGGAGGACTCCCTGGCGGTCTATCGCGAGCTCGGTTTCCGGACGCTCTACTTCGGCGACGAGGCGATTGTGAACCCGGTGGAATTCTCGCTCGAAGGGCGGCCGATCCGCAAGGTGCGCCAGTCGGTCGCGCGGCTCCACAAGGCCGGTTACAGCGCGCGCGTGCTCGAGCCGGCGGAGCTCGACGACGAGTTGCGCGCGCAGATCGATGAGGTCTCGTCGGAGTGGCTGGGCGGCGGGCGCGAGCGAGGCTTCTCGATGGCGATGGATGCGCTCTTCTCGTATCCCGAGAGTGCGATCGTGATCGCTGAGGACGAGCACGGGCTCGTCGGCGGCTTCATGCAGCTCGTCCCCGCGCCGGCCACGAACGGCTATTCGCTGGCGACGATGCGCCGCCGGCTCGACACGCCGAACGGGCTGATGGAGTTCATGATCGTCGAGGCGCTCGAGTGGGCCAAGGAGCGCGAGGTCCCGGAGGTGTCGCTCGAATTTCGCGCTGTTCGGGCGGGCCATGCGTGCCGACGAGACCTCGCGGCTCGCACTCCGCGTGGCGCGGCAGGTTCTGCTGCGCGCCGATCGCTTCTTCCAGATCGAGCGGCTGCACACGTTCAACAAGAAGTTCTTCCCGGACTGGCGTCCCCGGTATCTCGTCTTCGAGCGTTACGCCGACCTGCCGCTCGTCGCGCTCGTCTACGGCCATCTGGAGGGCTTCCTCGTCCTCCCGCCGGGGCCGTGGCAGCGGACCCCGGAGGCCGTAGCCGTATGAGACCTCTCGCGGTCGCCCTGGCCACCGTCGCGCTCGCGCTGCCGGCCGCCTCGGCGCAGGCGCGCAGCTCGCTGAGCCTGAAGCCGTACGCGGGCGGCTTCGCTGCACCGCTGTATGCGACCGCGCCGCGCAGCGAGTCGGGGAAGCTCTACGTCGTCGAGCAGGCGGGCTTGATCTGGCGGCTCGTCGACGGCAAGCGCCAGAGGACGCCGTTCCTCGACGTGCGCGGGCGGACCGCGAGCGGGGGTGAGCGTGGGCTCCTCTCGGTGGCGTTCAGCCCCGGCTACGCGCGCAATCGTCTCCTTTACGTCGACTACACGGATCGAAACGGCGACACGCGCGTCGTCCGCTACCGCTCGAATGGCGTGCGCGCCATCCCTTCCAGCGCGAAGCAGCTCCTCTTCGTCAAGCAGCCGTACCCCAACCACAACGGCGGTCAGCTCCAATTCGGGCCTGACGGCCTGCTCTACGTCGGCATGGGAGACGGCGGCTCCGGCGGCGACCCGCAGAACCACGCACAGACGCTCTCGAGTCGGCTCGGCAAGCTGTTGCTGCTCCGCGGCTCGACCTGGCGCATCGCCGCGTACGGCCTGCGGAACCCGTGGCGCTTCTCGTTCGACCGCGAGACGGGCGACCTGTTCATCGGCGACGTCGGCCAGAACGAGATCGAGGAGGTCGACATCCTGCCCCGGGGCTTCGGGCTCTCGAATCTCGGCTGGCACGTCTTCGAGGGCGACGCTCGCTACCAGGACGGGCAGCAGCCGAATCCCGCGGGAACGCTCGTCGCGCCGGTCGCTACGTACCACCACGGCGACGACGGCTGCTCGATCACGGGCGGCTACGTCTACCACGGCGCGGACGTGCCGGCTGCGAAGGGGCGGTATTTCTACGGCGACTACTGCAGCGGCAAGATCTGGAGCTTCCTGCCGGCGGGAGGCAAGGCCACCGACCTAAGGCAGGAGGCGTTGCACGTCGACAGCCTCACCTCGTTCGGCGAGGACGCGCGCGGCGAGCTCTACGCCGTCTCCGGCTCCGGAACCGTGTACCGGCTCGCGTCCTAGCCGGTTCGGCGCCGGCGGACGTTCGGCGCCTGCTGGCCGAGCGCGGCGTAGGCGAGAGCGTTCAGGGATTCGTTCAGTGACGACAGCTCGTGCGCGATCCGCAGCAGGCCCTCGCTCTGTTCGACCTTGCGGCCCAGCCGCGCGACCTCCTCGGTCAGGCGGTCGAGGCGCTCGAGCAGGGCGTCGAGCTGCCGGTCGGCGAGCTCCTTGTTCTCCATCAGGCTGATCTTACGGAAGGTCGGCCCGGCTGCGAACGACCGCTGCCGCTTCTCGCTCGACCGCGTCGACGTAGCGCGCGGCGCCGAGCTGCTCCAGCGCCACGCGCGCGAGCTCGTCGGGTGCATCGGTGACGGCGACGATCCGGGCGCCGTCTGCCTTGAGCCGGCGCAGGGAGGCGTTCACGGCGCCGTCGCGGCGGAGGTAGACCGGCGCGTGGTCGGCGGCGAAGCGCTCGAGCAGGACGCGCCAGTTGCCGCCACGCCGGTCGAGCTCGGCGGCGGCCTCGAGGCGATCCTCCGGCAGGCTCTCGAGCTCGAGCACCCGCTCCGCGTCAGCGAGCCAGGCGCGCCAGAGCGGGCGGGTGTCGCCGAGCACCGCGTCGAGGTCGACGGCGACGGTCTTCACCGCGCCAGCCGCCGGACGAGTACGAGTCCGATCGCGAGTCCCACGGCGTCGATCGCGACGTCGATCGGCGAGGCGTGGCGGCCGCGCACGAAATGCTGGTGCAGCTCGTCGCTCGCCGCGTACGCGAGTCCGAGCGCGAACGCCGGTAGCTCCCGCGCGAGCGCCCGCACGAGCAGCGCGGCGAGCAGCGCGTACTCCGCCATGTGTGCGCACTTGCGCAGTGCGTAGTCCCAGGAGAGGCCGGAGCCGAGGCTCGGCACCGAGGAGAGGGCGAAGATCACGGCCATCCACGCCACGACCGGGGCCCACGTGCCGACGGCATGCCGCGAGATCACCGCACGATGATAGGCTCGCGCCCACAACCGGCGAGCGGTTGGGGAACCCGGTGCGAGTCCGGGACGGTCCCGCCGCTGTAAGGGGAGATGCCCTGCTCCAGACGCCACTGGCCTCGGCCGGGAAGGCGGCGCAGGGGGAGCCCCGAGTCAGAAGACCTGCCTCTCGCCGCCAATCGAAGCGAACCCCTCGCGGAAGGGAGGATTCGTGCTCAGACGGGCATCTATTCTCGTCGCCGTCGGCATCGTCGCCGCGGCTCTGGCGGTCCCTGCCCTGGCGGCCGTCGTCCACGTGCGCGTGGAGGGCAAGACGACCACGATCTTCGGCGCCACCGAGCCGAAGGCGTTCGGAGCGACGCCGCTGGAGGCGCTCGAGTCGGCCAGCAGGGCGGCCGAGTTCTACTACCACATCACCACGACCTCGTTCGGGCCCTACGTCGACCAGGTGGGCCGCTTCGGCGGGAGCGTCTCGACGGGCTGGGTCTTCAAGGTCGACGACGTCTCGCCGCCGGTCGGCGCCGACAAGGTCGAGCTGAAGGACGGCGACCGCGTGCTCTGGTACTACGCCGACTTCGCCTCCGGCGCCGGGCCGAAGACGCTGCGGCTGCTTTCGAAGGGCGACTGCTACCGGGTCGCCGCGTACGACGACAACGGCAAGGAGTCGCCCGCGCAGGACGCGGTGCTCCACGTCGACGGGCGCACGGTGCCCGGAAGCTACACGGGCTCGTGCATCGGCCCGCACCGGGGCCTCGTCCGGGCCACCGCGCCCGGTCTCGTCCGCTCGAACGCCCTTTCGTGAGGCGGCTCGCCGTCCTGCTGCTCGTCGGAGCCCTCGCGGGCTGCGGCGGGCAGCGGGAGCGCGGCACGGCGACGCTCTGGATCACGCGCGACCGGGGCCGGCACGTGCTGCTCGTGGCGACGGTTCCCGCGGACGAGACGGCGATGCAGGCGCTCGACCGCAAGGTCGACCTGCACACCCGCTACGGCGGCCGCTACGTGCAGGGGATCGACGGCGTCGAGGGCTCGCTGCGCGAGGGGAGCGACTGGTTCTACTTCGTGAACGGGATCGCGCCCGGCGTGAGCGCGGCCGAGCTGCGTCTCCATCCGGGCGACGTCGAGTGGTGGGACTTCCGCTCCTGGAAGGGTGACGACGAGTTCCCGGTCGTCGTCGGCGCCTTCCCGGAACCGTTCGTGCACGGGTTCGGCGGCAAGGTGCGGCCCGCGGTCGTGATCGGGCCCGGTGCCGGGATGATCGCCGCACTTCTGCACGCGCGCGTCGGCACGGCCGCACCTGCGGGTGCGAACGTGTTCCGCGTCGTTTCAGGCGCGCCGCGCTTCACGGCCCGCCCGCGGCCCGGCGGCGGCGTCGAGTTCACGTTCGCGGGGGACGTCGGAGCGCTCTCCCGCGACCCGGCGCGCTACCGCTACCGCTACGAGGTCGGCGGGTGAGCCCCGTCCCCGCGGCGGCGGTCTTCTGCGCGCTCGGTGCGACGGCGTTGCTCGCGCACCGCACCTCGACGGTCGTGGCGATCGCCGTGCTGCTGCTCGCCGTCTGCCTGCGCGCGCCGCGCCGGCGGCTCCGGCTCTATCTCTTCGGCGTCGGCGTGTCGGCGGGCACGGTGCTCCTCGTGACGCCGTTCGTCGAGACGGTCGGCTATCGCGTGCTCTGGAGCGGCCCGACCGTGCCCGTGCTCGGCACGCTGGACGTGACGCGAGAGGAGGTGCACGCCGCCGTGACGCAGTCGCTGCGGCTCGCGGCGCTGATGCTCGCCTTCACGGCGTACGCGCTCCTCCTCGACCACGATCGGATCGCCTCCGGAGCAGGGTGGCTGCGCCGCTCCTCGCTCGCGGTCGCGCTCGCGCTGCGGCTCGTGCCGACGCTCGAGCGCGACGCGATCGGGCTGCTCGAAGCGCTGCGAGGGCGCGGGATCGAGACCACCGGGGCGCGCGGCTACGCACGTCTCGTCTCACCGCTGATCGCCGGCTCGCTCGAGCGCGGGCTCAACCTGGCCGAGGCGATGGAGGCGCGCGGCTACGGGCGGCCCGGGCGCACACGCGCGCCGCGACCGCCGTGGCGCCGACTCGACCACATCGCGCTCGCGTGCTCGGTCCTGCTCGTCGCGGCGGGTGTCCTGTGGCTCTAGCGCGGGCGGTAGGGGTGCGGTTCTCGTATCCGGGCGCGTCGCAGCCCGCACTCGACGGCGTCTCGCTGGACGTCGAGCCGGGGGAGGTCGTCCTGCTCCTCGGCGGTTCCGGTTCCGGCAAGTCGACGCTCCTGCGCTGCTTCGCCGGGCTCGTGCCGCACTTCCACGGCGGCCGATTCGAGGGGCGCGTCGAGGTCGCCGGCGTCGACACACGCACGAGCCGCCCGTCCGAGCTCGCCGGGGCCGTCGCGACGGTGTTCCAGGATCCCGAGGACCAGGTCGTCCTGACCCGCGTGCTGAACGAGGTCGCCTTCGGGCTCGAGAATCTCGGCACGTATCCGGGCGAGATTCTGCCGCGCGCCCGCGCAGCGCTCGCATCGGTCGGGGCGGGACACCTCCCCGGGCGCCTCGTCGCCGAGCTCTCCGGCGGTGAGCTCCAGCGGATCTGTCTGGCCTCCGCGCTCGCGCTCGAGCCGCAACTGCTCTTGCTCGACGAGCCGACCTCGCAGCTCGACCCCACCGGTGCCGAAGAGTTCCTCGAGCTCGCCTGCGCCCTCGCGCGCAAGCGCGGGACGGCCGTCGTGATCGCCGAGCAGCGCCCAGCGCGCCCGCTCGAGCTGTGCGATCGCGCACTCTTCCTCGCAGAGGGCCGGATCGTCGCCGGGATTCCGGCGGCGTGGACCGCCGAGCCGGCGCCGGTCGACGCACAGCACGGCACGGATGTCGTGGCGCGGCTCGACGGAGCGGCGTTCGCCGGCAGGGTCGGCGCCACCGACCTCGAATTGCGGCGCGGCGAGGTCGTGGCGCTCCTCGGCCCGAACGGCTCCGGCAAGACGACCATCGCCAAGCTCGCGATGGGACTGCTCGAGCCGACGGAGGGCAACGTCGAGCGTCACGGCCGACCCGCCTACCTCTCGCAGGATCCCGGCCGCTACGTCGTGCGGGAGCGCGTCGACGAGGAGGTCGCGCTGGGCGCCGACCTCGAGCGGGCGCGCCGGACGCTCGCCTCCGTCGGCCTGCACGGGCTCGAGCACCGCCATCCACGCGACCTTTCCTCGGGCGAGCGCGAGCGGCTGGCGCTCGCTGCCGTGCTCGTGACCGAGCCGGACCTGCTCGCGCTCGACGAGCCGACCCGGGGGGTCGACCCCGTGCGCAAGGCCGAGCTGGCCGCCCTGTTGCGCGCTCAGGCGCAGGGCCGGGCGACGCTCGTCGTCACGCACGACACTGCTTTCGCCGCGGCCGTGGCCGATCGTGTCGTCACGATGGCTGACGACCGGGAGCGCGTTCTTGCCTAGATTCGCTGGACTGGTCGCCACGCTTTGCGCGGCAGGCGCCGCTGCCTGGACGGCGTTCGTCCCGCACGACGCCGCCCTGTCGCTGCTGCTCGTCGCAGCAGGTCTGATCGTGCTGGGCGCCGCCTGGTTCGAGGGCGGCGTCGAGTCGACGAAGCTGCTCGTCGTGGTCGCGACGCTCGGCGGAGTAGCCGCGATGGGCCGTGTCCTCTTTCGCGTCGTCCCCGGTGTGCAGCCCGTCACCGTGATCTGCGTCGTCGCCGGCGTTGCGCTCGGCGTCCGCGCCGGGCTCGCCGTGGGCGGGATCGCCGCGCTCGTCTCGAATCTCTTCCTCGGCCAGGGCCCGTGGACGCCGTGGCAGATGCTCGCCTGGGGGGCCTGCGGCGCGGTCGGCGGCCTTGCAGCGCCGTTGCTGCGCCGCCGGATTCCGTTCGCGATCGCCTGCACCCTGCTCGGCTTCGCCTTCAGCGGACTGATGGACATCTGGGAGTGGTTCGCCTTCTTCCCGCACACCTGGGGTGCGCTGACCGTTCAGCTGACCCGCGGGGTCTGGTTCGACGCCGCGCACGCGGGCGGCAACCTGGTGCTGGCGCTCGTCGCCGGACCAGAGCTGCGCCGCCTGCTCGAGCGCTACGCGCGCCGCCTGCGCACGGAGGTGATCTGGGTGTGAGAGCCCTTGCCCTCGCGCTGACGGCCGTCGCGCTCGTCTCGCCTGCTTCGTATTTGCAAAGCCGCCAGCACGCGGGGGGCTTTGCCGAACCGGGTCAAGCGCCGACGGTCGGGCTCACCGCCTGGGCGACGATCGGCCTGCGCGCCGGCGGCGCCGCCGCAGGTGACGCGCACGGTTACCTGGTCGCCCACGAGGGCGAGCTCGAGAACGCGACCGACGTTGCGCTCGCGGCGATCGCCGAGGAGCTAACCGGGGGTGTCTCCGAGCCGCTCGCAGCGCGTCTCCACGCCGCAGCAACCTCGCCGCCGACGCTCAACGCGGCAATCTGGAGCATTCTCGCCCTCTGCCAGCTCGGCGAGCCTGCGCCTCCGGCGCTCGTCCGGCTGCTGCTCGCGAACCAGGCCCGCTCCGGGGGCTGGTCCTGGCTCGCGGGCTCGGCGCCGGACTCGAACGACACGGCGGCGGCGATCGAAGCGCTCCGCGCCGCAGGCGTCGGCGGCAAGCCGGTCTCCCGCGGCATCGCCTTCCTGCGCACGCGCCGGAACGCGGACGGAGGCTTCGAGCTGACCAAGGGCCGCGGCTCGGATGCTCAGTCGACCGCCTGGGCGGTGCAGGCGTTCCGCGCCGCCGGCCTGAAGCCGCCAGCTTCGGCGCTTGGCTACCTCGGCGCGCTGCGCCGGAGCGATGGCAGCTATCGCTACTCGGCCCGCTACGCGGTCACGCCCGTGTGGGTCACCGCGCAGGTGCTCGCGTCGTCGCGGGCGCTGCCGCTCAGGACGGGCTGACCCCCGCTCTGCCCACGTTGACGCCTAGTCAGGCGAGGTATAGGATAGCGAGGTATGAAGTCCGAGTCTCTCAAGGGCCACCTGGACGGGTTGATTCTCGCGGTCGTCGCGGCCGGCCCTGCGCACGGCTACGCGATCATCGAGGAGCTCAAGCAGCGCAGCGGCGGCGTGTTCGCGCTGCCAGAAGGGACGGTCTACCCGGCACTGCACCGGCTCGAGGCAGCGGGCCTCCTCGCGAGCTCGTGGTCGGAGGCGGGCGGTCGCCGACGTCGTGTCTACAGGCTGACCCGCGGCGGGCGTCGCGAGCTGAGCCTCAAGAAGCGCGAGTGGCGCGGCTTTGCAGGGGCCGTCGAGGCGGTGCTCGCGTGAGCTACGCCGAGGAGCTTGGACGCGAGCTGCGCGCCGCTGGGATTCCTGCCCGGCGCCGTGAGCGGATCCTGCTCGAGATCGAGGACCACCTTGCCGCCGACCCGTCTGCCGAGCTCGGCGACCCACGGGCTCTCTCGCGGCAGTTCGCCGAGGAGCTCGGTGCGCACCTGTCCCGCCGGGCCGCGCTCGCGACCTTCGCCGCACTCGCGCTCGCGGGGCTCGCCTACACCGGCGCGGTGGCGTCACCGCAACCCTATCCGGACATCACGAGCGGACGCTCGACCGTGCTGGCGGTCGTAGCCCTCCTCGGTCTGGTCGTCGCTCCACAGGTCGCGTTCGTCGCCGGCACGCTCGCCGTCGTCCGTGCGCTGCGTCTGCGCCGCGAGCGGGTACTGCCCGCCGGCGAGCTGCTGCTGCTGCGGCGTCGCGCCGGAGTCGGCGTCGTGGCCGGGCTCGCGACGCTCGGCTGCGTGGCGCTCCACGCGCTCAACTTCTGGTCAGAGCTGCCGCTCTGGTGGACGGCGACGAGCGTCTCGCTCGCCGCAGCAGCCTCGGTGCCGCTCGCGGCGGCCGGCGTTGCGGTCGTGCGTGCAGGCGGCCCGGTCGTCCGGACGGCCGGGCCTGCTCGCGACCTCGTGGACGACCTGCCGCTGCTCGAGCGCCTCGGGCTGAGGGGCCGTCCCTGGAGGCTCTGCCTGCTCGTCGGCGTCCCCGTCGTGTTTGCCATGCTCGCGGCGGGCTGGCGAGCGGAGCACTCGTTCGGTGAGGGGGTCTTCCGCGCGGGCGCGGAGACCGTCTTCTTCGCGGCCGGATTCCTCACGCTCGGCCGGTACCTCGGCCTCCGCCGCCGCTAGCCTCCGCGGTCCCGCGCCCCCGATACCATCGAAGGGTGCCCGTCGCCTCGCCCGACACGTACCTCGAGGAGCTGAATCCGGCTCAGCGCGAGGCCGTGCTCGCGACGGAAGGCCCGCTGCTCGTGATCGCCGGCGCCGGCTCCGGGAAGACTCGCGTGCTCACCTACCGGGTCGCCCACCTGCTTGCCGCGGTCGGCGCGAAGCCGCCGGAGATCCTCGCGATCACGTTCACGAACAAGGCCGCAAGCGAGATGAAGGAGCGCCTGGAGACGCTGATCGGGAATCCGGCACGCGCTCTCTGGGTGATGACCTTTCACGCCGCGTGCGGCCGCATCCTGCGTCGTGAGGCCGAACGCCTCGGCTACCGGTCGAACTTCACGATCTACGACAGCCAGGACCAGCAGCGGCTCGTCAAGCAGTGCCTCGAGGAGCTGCAGAAGGATCCGAAACGCTTCGTACCGCGCGGGATCCACTCGCAGATCTCGAACCTGAAGAACCAGCTGGTGCTGCCCGAGGCCGCGCTCTCGCAGGTCTCGTCCTTCTACGACCAGACCGTCGCCGAGGTCTACGACCTCTACCAGAAGCGCCTGCACGGCTCGAACGCGGTCGACTTCGACGACATGCTGATGCTGACCGTCGAGGTGCTGCAGCGCTTCCCCGACGCGCGCGAGAAGTGGCAGAACGCCTTTCGCTACATCCTTGTCGACGAGTACCAGGACACGAACCACGCGCAGTACCGGCTGCTGACGATCCTCGGCGAGCACCACCAGAACGTCTGCGCCGTCGGCGACCCGGACCAGTCCATCTACGCCTTCCGCGGCGCCGACATCCGCAACATCCTCGAGTTCGAGCGCGACTTCCCCGGGACCCGCACGATCGCGCTCGAACAGAACTACCGGTCGGTCAACTCGATCCTGCGCTCCGCGAACACGGTCATCGCCAACAACAGCGAGCGCAAGCCGAAGGAGCTCTGGTCCGAGCTCGGCGACGGCGATCCGGTGCGCGTGGTCGAAGTCGAGGACGAGCAGGCGGAAGCGCGCTTCGTTGCGAGCGAGATCGCTGGGCTGATCGAGCAGGGCTACTCCGGCCGCGAGATCGCGATCTTCTACCGGATGAACGCGCAGTCGCGTGCGGTCGAGCAGGTGCTGCGGATGAACGACGTCGCCTACCAGGTGATCGGCGGGCCGCGGTTCTACGAACGCCTCGAGATCAAGGACGCAATCGCCTATCTGCAGGTGATCGACAACCCGGCGGACGCCGTCTCCCTGCAGCGGATCGCCAACCGGCCGCGCCGAGGGATCGGCGACACGACGCTCGGCCGGCTGCAGGCGCACGCCGACGCAATGGGGATCGCGCTCTTCGACGCGCTCGCACACCCCGAGGAGGCGGGCGTGACCGGGGCGTCGCTGCGCGCCGTGCAGGGCCTGCACACGCTGCTCCAGTCGCTGCAGGCCTCCGCGCAGGACATCGACGTCGCCGATCTGCTCCAGGCCGTCTACGACCGCTCGGGGATGATCGAGGCGCTCGAGGCGGAGAGGACCGTCGAGGCGCGCGGGCGGATCGAGAACCTCGAGTCGTTCGTCGACGGTGCCCGCGAGTCGCAGCAGGAGACGCTTTCCGGCTTCCTGCAGGAGATCTCGCTCTACTCCGACCAGGACGCGATCGCCGAGGAGCAGAGCGCCGTGACGCTGATGACGCTGCACAACGCGAAGGGGCTCGAGTTCCGCGCCGTCTTCCTCGTCGGCTGCGAAGAGGAGATCTTCCCGTCGTCGCGTGCCGTCGAGGAGCAGGGGGTGGAGGAAGAGCGGCGGCTGTTCTACGTCGGCATGACGCGGGCGAAGGAGCGGCTGATGCTCACGCACGCCTCCGCGCGCCTCCTCTGGGGACGTACCACGCACAACCTCGCTTCGCGCTTTCTCGACGAGCTGCCCGAGCGCGAGCTCGCCCGCGAGCGGCTGCGACCCGCCTCGTGGGGCGGTTTCAACCGGCCGGCGGGCTCGGAGGTCGCGCCCCGCACCGAGCAGCCGGACCTCTCGACAGGAGACTCCGTGCGTCACGGCACGCTCGGCGAGGGCGTCGTCACGCGCATCGAGACGGGGGGCGTCGTCACCGTGCGCTTCGCGAACGACGGAACCGAGCGGCGGCTGATGCTCGACTACGCGCCGCTCGAAAAGATCGCATGATCGAGATCCGGCCGAACCCGGACATCTTCTCGTTCCTGCGGCCGATCTGGGTCTCGTTCGGGACCGAGCCGAGCGAGCAGGGAGCGGCACGCTTCGAGGGGCTGATCGATCCCGAGCGCGCGCGTTCCGCATTCGAGGACGGGCGGCTCGTCGGCTCGGCGGGCGCGTTCACGTTCGAGCTGACGGTGCCGGGCGGGTTCGTTCCTGCGTCGGGACTCACGGCAGTGGCGGTGCTGCCCACCGACCGGCGCCGCGGCATCCTGCGGCAGCTGATGCGCGTTCAGCTCGACGATGCCCGCGCCCGCGGTGAGCTCGTCTCGTACCTGTGGGCCTCGGACGAGCGCATCTACGGGCGCTTCGGCTATGGGCTCGCCTCGCTCGGGATGAGCATCGACCTCCCGACCGCGAGCGCCGGCTTCCGGAACGATCCCGGCGAAGCGGCCGCGTCCGCCTGCTCGACGAGGAGGAGGCGCTGCAGGCGATGCCGCCGATCTACGAGCGCGCGAGAGCCGCCTGGCCCGGGATGTTCTCGCGCCCCGAGGAGTGGTGGAAGGCCCGCCGGCTCGGCACTCCGGCGTATGGAACGGGGGCGCTCTTTCGCGCTGTCTGGGAGGACGCGGCCTACGCGCTCTACCGCCTGACGACGGACTTCGCTGCGGGACCCTCGGCCGAGATCGAGGTGCTGGAGTGCGTCGGCACGACGCTCGAGTCGACGCGGGAGATCTGGCGCTATCTGTTCAGCGTCGACCTCGTCGACCGCGTCAAGGCCCACCGTCCCCTGCCACTCGACCACCCGCTCCTCTTCCTGCTCGAGCAGCCGCGCCGGCTGGCGATGTCCGTCGGCGACAACCTCTGGGTGCGCCTCGTCGACGTCGGCGGCGCGCTCGACGCGCGCGCCCGCGGTGAAGGCTCCGTCGTGCTCGAGCTCACCGACCTGTTCCTGCCCGAGAATGCGGGCCGCTGGCGCGTCGGCGGCGACGGAGTAGGGCGGACCGAGGACACCGCCGAGCTCGCCCTCGACGTCGCCGATCTCGGCTCGGTGTATCTCAGCGGCTTCACGTTCGCCGAGCTCGAGCGCGGCGGACGAGTGCGCGAGCTCGTCCCGGGCGCGATCGCGCGGGCCGACGCGGTTCTGCGCTGGGACCGCAAGCCGTGGTGCCCCGAGATCTTCTGAGTGCCCGTCGAATGACGACTCCCGGGAGACCGCGCCCTGAGGTCGGCGGTTGAGGAACGCTAGAATGGCCGCGCAGGGCTCGATTTCGTGCGTCCGAGTCTCATGGGCGATCGGGAGAAGACCTGCAACGAAGCACGATTGGGGCGGTTAGCTCAGTTGGGAGAGCACCAGCTCGACAAGCTGGGGGTCACTGGTTCGAGCCCAGTACCGCCCATTTTTCTCGCTGGATATGGCGTTTTCCGTTGCCGAGGCTGACGACGGAATTCGTTAGTCAAGTCTTAGTCAAGTAGCGGAGGGTGTCCGCGGAGCGCAGCGGCGGCGCACCGGAACCGCGTTCCGACGAGGTCGCAGGGCCGCCGCGCGCGTCGAGCGCAGGCGCTCGGCTGCGAGGACCTGCGGCTCGAGCTGGTTGTTGAGCAGGCTCGTGCGCGCGGCGGGCCGGCGAGCCAGGCTCTACTGGCGCCTGGGGCGGCTTTCCCCTTGCCCGGCCGTGTTTTCGAGGAAGTGGATCAGCTCTCGGAGGGTTCGGTGTTGGTGGCTGGGGTGCCGGAGCGCGAGATCCTCGCGGATCTCGTAGTGGTTCCTGCGCCCGTTGCGCGTCTTCGTGAGGTAGCCGGCTCGTTCCAGTTCGCCGACGATCTGGGCGGCCGTGCGCTCGGTGATCCCCGCCCCGGTGGCGATGTCGCGAAGGCGGATGGTGGGATCGGCCGCGATTGCCTGCAGCACGCGGGCGTGGTTCGTGAGGAACGACCATCCTTGCGATTCATTACTAGAACTTGACTTCATGAGTTAGATCTATTGTAATCGAGTTTCACAGACGCGCGCGCTGCGTCACCGTCCGGTGCCAGGTAGCCGTCGAGGGGAGTCACCATGGAAGGTCGGAGCACTCGGACTCTCTCGGCGTCGCCGTCGAGTCCCACAGACGATGCTGCGCGGCGTTCGGGTCGCCTGGAGCGCCTTGCCCATCTCACCGCTCGCTACCGCTGGCCGGTGATCGCCGTGTGGATCGTGCTGACGGTGATCGGCGTCGTTGCCGCCGGCAAGCTCTCGACGCGCTGGTACCAGAGCACGGCCATCCCCGGCAAGCCCGCATACGAGACGGGACAGCGGGTTCTGAAGGTGTTCGGGGCCGGCGTGCGCACTCCGAACGTGGTCGTTTTCCACTCGAGCGGTGACGTGACGAAGAGCGCCGCGGTGCGAGCGGCGATCGGACGTGTCGACAAGGCAAATCCGGGCGCGCTGACGAGTTCCTACTTTTCGACTCGCAGCCTCGCGTACGTATCGCGCGACCGACACACGACCTTCCAAGAGGTCTACCTGCCCGGCCGCGCCGGAGTCGACAGGAAGAGTGGCGCAGTCAAGATGCGCGCTGTCGCGGCGAGAGGCCTGCCCGCAGGGACCACCGTCAACGTGACCGGGCGCGACGCGCTCGACGAGGCGAACAACCACGCCTCGAGCGGGAACTCGAGCGCCCTCCTGGAGACGTTGATCGGTGGCCTCGGCGCGCTGATCATCCTCCTCTTCGTCTTCGGGACGCTGCCCGCGGTCTTGATGCCGCTGGTCGTCGCCGTCGCGGCGATCCTCAACACCTTCACCCTCGTCTGGTTGCTGACCTACGTCACGAACGTGTCGGTGATCGTGCAGTTCTTGATCGCCCTGGTGGGGCTCGGAGTTGCGATCGACTACTCGCTGCTGCTGATCTTCCGCTTCCGTGACGAGCTACGGGAAGGAAACGATGTCGACTCGGCGCTCGTCGAGACGATGACCCACGCCGGACACTCCGTGATCGTTTCCGGAACGACCGTGGCGGTCGGTCTGCTGGCGATGATCGCTCTGCCGCTGCCGCTCCTTCGCGGCATGGGCATCGGCGGCATGCTGATCCCCGTCGTGTCGGTCCTCGCGTCACTCACCTTGCTGCCGGCGCTGCTGGCCGTCCTCGGCACGCGGATCAACAGTGTGCGCGTGATGCCGAGGCGGTTCACCGACCGCGGCCATCCGGAAGACGGCGCCTGGGGGCGCTGGGCGCGCTTCGTGCTCCGCCGCCCTGTCGCAGTCGCCGCAATCGGTCTGGTCGTCGTCGCCGTGTTCGCCGGTCTCGGCACGCGCTTGAACGCGAACGAGGCGCAGCTGAAGTACTTCCCTGGCACCGGGACCGCGATCGCCGCGCGCGACCAGCTTGCCGCCGCAGGGATCAGTCCCGGCGTGATGAAGCCGCTGAACGTCCTCGTCGAGGACGGCGGCAGCGCCCAACTCGTCGCAGCGAAGCTGCGTGCCGTTCCCGGAGTCGTCGGGGCAACCGCGCCGCCCGGCTGGCGCCGGGGCGCGGATTCGCTGGTCGAGGGCTTCGCCGCGATCGACGGCGCAGCGCCCGGTATCCAGGGCATCGTCGACCGTGCCAACGCGTCTCTCGAAGGGACGAACGGCTCACTCACCGGCATCGCCGCAACCGACCGCGACTTCCTGCACGCGCTGTTCGGCAGCTTCCCCTACGCCTTGGCGGCCGTCCTTCTACTGACGCTGATCCTCCTCACGCGCGCGTTTCGCTCAGTGGTGCTCGCGGTGAAAGCGGTGATCCTCAACCTGCTCTCGCTCGCGTCTGCGTTCGGGATCATCGTCTTCATCTTCCAGCAGGGGCACGGATCCTCGTTGTGGGGGGTTGCGGCGACCCACTCGATCACCGCCTACATCCCGGTGATGATCTTCGCGTTCTTGTTCGGACTCTCGATGGACTACGAGGTGTTCATGCTCGGCCGCATGCGCGAGGCCTACGACGAGACCGGCTCAACCGACAAAGCGATCGAGCTCGGCCTGGCCCGCACCGGCAAGCTCGTAACCAGTGGTGCGTTGATCCTGGCGCTCGCGTTTCTGGTGCTGTCGTCGACACCGGGCTACGAGGTCAAGTCGCTCGCGATCGGGCTGGCGGCGGGGATCATCTTCGACGCAACCGTCATCCGCGCCCTGCTCGTGCCGGCGCTGATGAAGCTCTTCGGTGCCTGGAACTGGTGGATGCCCAGGTGGACGGGGACCGTTCTTCGCATCCCGCACCGTGAGCCGGCGCCGGAGCTCCCGGCGGCACTGCCGGAACCCGTCGCCTGATCGGCGACAGAGAGGACCGAAAATGGAAACGACCACATCCCCCTATCCGCTGCAGCTCACGGGCGAGCTCTCGCCGCGGCTCAGCCGCGGGCTCTGGCTCGTCAAGTGGCTGCTCGCGATCCCGCACTTCATCGTGCTCGTCTTCCTCTGGATCGCGTTCGTCGCCATGTCAGTGATCGCCTTCTTCGCGATCCTTTTCACCGGCCGCTACCCGCGAGGACTGTTCGACTTCAACGTTGGCGTGCTCCGCTGGACTTGGCGCGTCGGCTTCTACAGCTACAGCGCCCTGGCCACCGACCAATACCCACCGTTCACGCTCAAGGACGTCCCGGACTATCCGGCCCGGCTCGAGGTCGCCTACCCCGAGTCGCTCTCGCGCGGGCTCGTGCTCGTCAAGTGGTGGCTGCTCGCAATCCCCCACTACCTCGTCATCGCGGTGTTCGTCGGCGGCGCGTGGGCAGGGGCCGGCATCGACCGGCTCTACGGCGGCGGTGGCCTGGTCGGCCTGCTCGTCCTCTTCGCCGGCATCATGCTGCTCTTCACCAGCCGCTACCCGAAGCCTCTCTTCGACTTCGTGCTCGGGATGAACCGCTGGGCCTTCCGTGTCGCCGCCTACGCGACCCTGATGACCGATGCCTACCCGCCGTTCCGGCTCGACATGGGCGGAAGTGAACCGCCGACGGGCACTGCTGATGACTCGATCGTGCCGACGCCGGTGACAGCATGACACCTACTTGAGCGCTGGAGATCGCAGATCAAGTCAATCGAGGCCGATGGGCGTCACGCTCCACCGCTGCAAGCTCGAGCGGCTGAAGAGGGGTCCGTGCTGGAGGGTCGAGAAGGCCCGCAAGGACACGAATATCGACTACGGCCTCGCTCCCGGCCCTCTCGGCCGAGCAAGCGCGACAAGATTCTCGACAGTTGAATGAGCGGCGCTCCTTCGTTGTTTGCCGAGGCGGGCACGCCGTTGACCTGGGTCCCCAGCGTGAGATGCTCTCCCGGTCCACGAGACGGAATGAGGTATCGACCATGTACGCAGTCATCCGTGCATACAACGGTAATTTCGACCTCGCCGACACGCTTGCCGAGCACGAGGAAGAGATTCGGCAACTCATCGGCGGCATCAACGGGTTCAAGGCCTATTACCTCCTCAAGCTGGCCGAGGGGACGTCCACGATCAGCGTCTTCGACGATCAGGAAGGAGCGGAAGAGTCAAGTCGCGCCGCCGCCGCGTGGCTGGCCGAAAATCTGCCAGACCTGAGCGTCGCAGCACCGTACGTCACGGCTGGCGAGGTGCTCGTAGGCTTCTAGGTCGCCAAACCACTCGACCACTCAGGCTCTTTCGCTCAGGCGTCTGTGAACGCTCGCCCAGGAGAGACGGCGATGAGTTACTAAGGTCCTGTCGCTCTATGACGGATTCGGCGGAATCGCGACTCAGCGTCACGCGGCAGCAGATCCTGTCGTTCCGACGAAGGGTCGGCGCGCTCGACGAGCGAATGCCAGAGGGTCCGCACTCGCTGCGTCTTGCGGCGTGGGCGGGCGTGCAGGACAGCATGCCGAGAGCCGCGTTGCTCTCGTTGCACGCCCGCGTCGACCGGGTGGTCTCGTCGACGTGGGAGGACTCCTCGCTCGCCCAGCTCTGGGGCCCTCGCTACCACACGTATGTCGTCCCGAAGTGCGACTTCGCATTGTTCTCGCTCGGGCGGCTTCCCGAAAGCGCGAAGGGTCGCCTTCGGGCCGAACACATGGCCGAGCGTTTGCACGCCCATCTCGACGGCGGGCGGATGACTGACCGGGAGGCCGGGCGCGGACTCGGGGTAGGCAACAGCCTCAGGTACGCCGCGACGACGGGTACCGTCGCGATCCGCTGGGATGGCGCGCGTGCGCCGTTGGTTTGGACGGTTACTGCTGCGGACATCGATCCAGCCGCCGCCCGCCGCGAGCTCGCTCGACGCTATCTCCACGTCTTCGGCCCCTCGACGGCCGGCGGGTTCGCGCGCTGGGCAGGGATCGCCCGCAGGTCGGCGACTGACGCATTTGCGTCGCTCGAGGGATCTCTGTTGCCGGTCCGATCGCCGCTCGGCGACGAGTGGCTGCTTGCGGAGGACGAGCCGGCGATGCGCGCCACCGAGACGACCGGCGCGCCCGCGCGCCTGCTGCCGAGCGGCGATGCGTATTTCCTGCTCGACGGAGCAGAACGGGAGCTTCTCGTTCAGCGCGAGGATCAGCGACGGCGTCTCTGGACGCCCCGCGTGTGGCCAGGGGCGCTCCTCGTCGAAGGCGAGATCCGCGGAACCTGGAGACGGGCGCAGCACACAGTGCGGATCGACGCATGGGTACGTCTGTCCCGTGAGGCGCGCGACGCGATCGAGGCCGAGGCCGACTCCCTGCCACTTCCAACCAACGACCGTCGTATCGAGGTGGTCTGGAACACATAGGCAGCGGTTCCGTGTCTTGGACGAGGCTCGCGTGAAGACCGGTGTGGTATGAGTGGGATGTCGTGAAGAAGAGCGCTCCGCAGAACCCCGGGTCCCCGTCCGAGTTGATCGACGCGAGGATCAGGGAGCTGGACGACTGGCGGGGTGAGACGCTCTCCCGGCTCCGTACCCTCATCAGGCAAGCCGACCCCGAGGTGGTGGAGGAGTGGAAGTGGAGAGGGACTCCCGTGTGGTCTCACGATGGGATCATCTGCACGGGCGAGACCTACAAGAGCGTGGTGAAGATGACCTTCGCCAAGGGCGCGTCGCTGAAAGACCCTTCGGGCCTGTTCAACTCGAGCCTGGAAGGCAACGTCAGGCGCGCCATCGATTTTCACGAAGGCGACAAGATCGACGAGAAGGCTCTCGAGGCTCTCATTCGCTCCGCCGTTGCCCTGAATACAGCAGGCGGTGCCTAGACGGCTACGTGCCGACGCGGCATGCTGCGCGTGCTCGAGGCTCGAGGCGGCGGCGTTCCCGACAGGGCAAGGGAGGGGTAGGGCGATGCGATTCATCTGGGTGTCGCTCACGGCCGTGGTTCTCCTGGCGGTTGGGACAGCCTGCGGCGGGTCGGGGAAATCGGCGTCGCCGCCGACCACCGCGGCTGCTGCGACCACACAGTCGACCTCGACCTCGAAAGTGGCCCCGTCGTTCGGGTCGGCGAAGAACTGCTTGCAGCTGGCGACGCTGGGCGCGAAGATCGCCCAGGCGATACAACCGGGCTCCGGCAGCGCCCAGGCGAGCATCGCCAACGAGGCGAAGGCGCTTCAGGCGCTGGCCAGCGCGGCGCCGGCGGAGATTCGCGACGACTTCGAGACATTCGCGAGCGCGTACACCGCGTACACTCAGGCCTTCGCGAAGGCCGGTCTCAAGCCGGGCGAGGTGCCCACTGCGGCACAGCTCGTCAAGATGGCGACGGCAGCCAAGGCGCTCAGCTCACCCAAGCTGCAGGCTGCCGAACAGCACCTGTCGGCCTGGGCTCAGAAGAACTGCGGAGGGGCTCGCACGACCACAACAGGCTAGGACTCCTTTCGACCGAAATGCGGCCACTCCCGGCTGTGCGCCGCCGATCGACCGAAGTGCCATCGCGGCCAGACGGCGGAATCGCGCCGATGGGGGAAGTCGATGGGAGGGTGATAAAATGGGTGAGCGCTCCGGACGAACGCGCCGGATGCAAGACCAGCGTGGAAAGAAGCAACGAGATGAATCGCCGGAGCTTTTTCCTGGCGTCACCTGACTTTCAGGTTGCCAAGCAGTACCTCGGCTCGTGGTGCGCGTGCCTCGCATACAGCGATGGCGATCCCCCGCAGGCGGCATGTTGGAGACCAGTCCCACCCGCCCTCTGCGCGCGGCCGGATCACAGGCATGAGCAGGGAGGCTCCCTCGTGCTCGTCAGCGCGAGCTGTGGCTGGCGGAAGCGGGCGACTCGCAGAAGCTCTCGCCCGGCTCGCTCCGTCCCGGTGGCTCTCTCTCGTACAGACGAGGCTCGCCGAAGCACCGCAAACGCTTCGGCAACGTCTTCGTCAGGTGCCGGCGGGAACGATGAGCACCTCCTCGAACGCGCCAGTACGGCTGGCGTTGCTTTGCGCTGAGCCGAGCCCTCGCCGCCCTCGGCAGAGCGCGTCTCTGAGCGCTGCTGCCGTGTTCCGGTGCACTTGCCGTCCTCACCCGCCGCAAGGAAGTCGTCGGCGCGGCGTGAAAGATGAGCCGTTCGGCCCATTGAGACTCGCGCGGGTCGGTTCTACCGTGAAGATGTTGAGCGATATCAACCCCCGCAGCTGGTTCGCGGACGACGAGCTGGAGCTCTGTCCGCGCTGTAATCAGAAGTCCGCTCTGCGCACGCCGACCGGCGCGCTACGACTCTGCCTTGACTGTGGGCTCGTCAGCACGTGGGCGGGCGATTGGCAGCAGCTCGGCCGATCGGCTCGGCAAGACCAGCTTCCGGATCGGACGCAAGACCGAGGAGCGAGCGGCCCGCAGGCGCGCCCGGCATCGGACGAGCCCCACCCAGAGGCGGCTTGACGGGAACCGGAGAGGGTGGAGACCGAACGCTGAGAGCGGCAAAGCGCAGGTCCAGGGGTGGCGGCCGATATTCGAAGAGGCGCGCGAGCTGCGACGGCTACCGGGTCACTGCTCCGGAGGCGCGACCAGAACGCTGTCGATCTTCTCGAGGAGATCGTTGCCGGAGAACGGCTTGGGCAGGAAGGCGACCGAGGGGGAGATCACGTGGCCGTCGAAGATGGAGCCTTCTGCATAGCCGGACATGCAGACGCTGGGAAGCTGCAGATCCTCCTGCGC
Source organism: uncultured Actinomycetes bacterium (assembly GCA_963757725.1). Classification (GTDB taxonomy): domain Bacteria; phylum Actinomycetota; class Thermoleophilia; order Gaiellales; family Gaiellaceae; genus CAVWSR01. The sequence continues at coordinate 737,826 of CAVWSR010000007.1, read as the reverse complement.
AAGGTGTTCGAGGAGCTCCCTCCCGTTCATGGTCGGCATGACGACGTCGGTGACGAGCACGTCGACCCCGCCGCGACGACGTCGGCACACCTCGAGGGCTTCGAGCCCGTTGGTCGTCTCGAGCACGTTGTAGCCGTGCTGTTCGAGCGCCTGGCGCATGTAGCGGCGAACGATCTGCTCGTCGTCGACGACGAGGACCGTTCTCGTCGGTGTGCCGCTTCTGTCGGGCGACTCGCTCGGAGACTCTGTCCTTCGATCGGGGTTAGGCGGGGTCTCGACGCTCGGTAGGTAGACAGTGAAGGTCGAGCCGGCGTCAGGCGAGCTCTCGACCCGGATCTCGCCGCCCGACTGCTTGACGATGCCGTGGGCGGTCGCAAGGCCGAACCCGGTGCCCTTTCCGTTTTCCTTGGTCGTGAAGAAGGGCTCGAACGCATGCGAGCGGACCTCGTCGGTCATGCCGACTCCGGTGTCCCGGACGGCGAGCGTCGTGTAGTGGCCCGGCTGCACCTGGAAGGCGTCTGCCTCGGCCCGATCGAGGCGGATCCTGCCGGTTTCGAGAGTGAGCGTGCCGCCATCGGGCATCGCATCTCGGGCGTTCACCGCAAGGTTGAAGATCACCTGATCGAGTTGACTGCGGTCGGCCTCGACCCGGCCCGCGTTCTCGCCGAGCAGCAGCCTCAGCTCGAGGCCGGTGCCCAGCACCTCGTCCAGCAGCGCTCGCGCCTCCCGCAAGACGTCGTTCAGGTCGAGTACGACCGGCTGCAGGACCTGGCGCCGGCTGAACGCGAGCAGCTGCCGGGTCAGCGCCGCCGCGCGGTCGGCGGCCGAGGCGATCAGCTCGACGTTCTCGCGCAGCTTCTCGTCGCCGTCGAGCGTTTCGAGGATCAGGCCGCTGAAGCCGATGATCGGCATCAGGAGGTTGTTGAAGTCGTGGGCGATCCCGCCGGCGAGCTGGCCGATCGCTTCCATCTTCTGTGCCTCGCGAAGCCGTTCCTCGGTGCCGGCGAGCGCTGCCTCAATTTCCACTCGCACCTTGACGTTGCGCGCGCTCTCGAAGGCGGCCTCGCTCTGGGTGGCGATCGCCACGCACGAGGCGAGGTCGTCGCTTGCGAGGGCCATGAAGCCGAACTCGTCATGGAGGCGGAGCGGCATCACGATCATTCGGAATGGCTCGGCGAGCGAGAGTTCCGGTGGGGGAAACGTGCGGGTCGGAAACCGCACGGACGGTAGGCCCTCGCCAGGCTGAATCAGGCTCCACGCGATTGGATCGTCGTCGCTCGGCTCGTAGACGCCGAGGAGCGGGTCCGCGATGCCCGCCTGCGTCAAGGTGTCCCCCAGGATCCGCCCGAGCTCCGCCATGTCGAGGTGCGTCGCGGCCAGCAGCCGGTTCGCGAAGGCGCTGACCGCCCGGGAGACCTCGGCCCGATCGACGACCTTCTTGGCGATCGCGCGGTGGTCGCGCTCGGAGACGTCACCCGCGTAGGTGGGCTTGCATCCGCACGACTCGCGCTCGACGAGATGGGTCGGCATCGTCAGGATGGAAGGCGGCTCGACCCCGTGCTGGATCTTGGCGAGGAGCGCATCGACCGCCGCCTGTGCGGCTGCATCGACTGGAAAGTGCACGGACGTCATCGCCGGGTCGGTTGCGAGCGCCTCGAGAAAGTCGTCGAACGCGACGAGCGCGACCTCACCGGGAACGGCGATCTCGAGCTCGCGAAGGCGGATGCACGCGCCGCGCCCGGAGTGGCCGTTGCCTGCGAGCACGGCTGTGAACTCCACGCCGTTCTCGATCAGCTGGTCCATCGCCTGGCCGCCGCCAACCCGCTCGTGCGCGGCGTCGACGATCAGAGCCGGATCGGCCACCAGTCCAAGTCGGGGCACGATCGCCTCGTAGGCGGCCCGCCGTTCCGGCCCGTCGCCGGTCTCGCAGGAGAGGTACGCGATCCGGCGGTGGCCGTGGGCGGCGAGATGCCTCATCGCCAGCTCGATGCCTCCCCGGTTGTCCGGGACGACGGCTGGTCCGTCCGGACCGCTGCTGAGATACACGACGGGGTACCCGCTCTGCTGAAGGCGCCGGACGTCCTCGACCGTCTCCTCCGCGGGCAGCGGGTTGATCACGATCAGTCCGTCCGTGTTCCACGGACCCACGGGAGCGAAGATCCGGTTCGCGCCGAGGTAGGGCCACGCCGGGGTCGCGAGCTGCACGCTCGCGCCGACGGCGACCGCCGTGAGCAGATTGAGCTCCTCCCGCAGCGCGACTGCCGCCAGGCTCGTGACCAGCGACTCGAGATAGAGATCCATGTCGCCGCTGTAGACCTGCCAGCCGTAGAGGACGCCGATTGTCGGGCGTCGCCTGTGCAACCTCGTGCCAGGTTCCCCGGTGCCCGCGTCCGAGAGCCGCCGGTGCGCATCCACGCGGGACATCGCCCCGGCAGTCGACCGTCCGTTCGCGCTCACGCCCGAACCTCAGGATGAGGCCGCATGATCAGTCTTCGACGCGACCGGGGATCCACTTGAGGGTAGATGCCCGCAGGCCGGCCGACCCTGGCTTCAGGGATCCAGAGCGCGCCGCCGTCGATTTCGGCGGAGCCAGCCGCCCGCCGCGGCGATCGTCGCGATTCCGCTCGATGCAAAGGCGATCGTGTAGACATGCTGTCGCCCGTTCCAGCGTTCCTCGACGGCGGCACTGGACTCCTCCGGACACCGCGTCTGCCGGTGCTGGCAGTACCACTCGTCGACCTCGAGCCGGTTCATCACCCGGCGCTTGTGAGCGTGGTCGAGCTCGGCCGCGAGCACGGTCACCAGCATCAGCAGGACGCCGACGATCATCACCGCCGCAGGGACCCCGAACCGCCGCACGAGGCTGACGCTATCGGGACCACGACCGGCCCACGCCCCCCGTCGGAGCAGGTCCGAGCGCGCGGCTCGGGGGGACTCTCTCTACCCGTTTGACCGGCGACATTGCGTCTCCGCTGCATAGGCTGAGAATGTGCAGCACACCTGGGCTGAGCTCCGCAACGACGATGTCTGCGACCACTGCGGCGGCCGGCTGACGATCAGACACATCACCGTCAGCGTCTGGCCGTGCGGGGAAGAGCGACGGCAGACTCCGCGCCCGCAACGTACGCGGAAGAAGTGCCTGAGCTGCGGCACCCAGGAGGTCACCCGCCACTCGTGAGGGGGTCGGCGGAGCGTGCCTCCGCCGGTGGTCTTCCGGCCGGCGGAAGCGACCGCGGTCACTCCCGCCGGCTCGGGTTCTCCTGTCCTACGAGCCCGCCTTGTAGGTGACGATCAGGTTGTTCTGCGTCTGGCTGTTTGGATCGCGTCCGCTCGACCGGTAGGCGCCGGTCGCGGAGACCTCGCGCATCACCACCGCGATGCCCTTGGCGATCGTGCCGCCGTCGTAGCGGTCGACGTACTTCGTCCAGGACGGTGTGACCGCGTCCGGAGTCCACCACGGAGCGGCGGCATGGCTCTGGCCGTGGACGCCGACGAGCAGCTCGTGCGCCTGGGTGGTCGTCACGGTCGGACTGCTCTGGGTCTGCGAATACGCAGCCGAGCCCGCGTGCTGGTCGAGCCGAGCTGCCTTGGTGGGACCGGCGAGTCCGACGACGTCGAAGACGGCGATCTCGCAGGACAGCCCGCGCGCGTAGCCGTCCACCTCGATCCGGTCGCCGGCGGCGAGCGGTGTCGACACGTATGCGCTCCACACCTCCACCGTGGTGAACGAGGTGCCGGGGTGCCAGACCGCGTCCTGCGCCCACACGTTCCCGCGGGCGTCCTTGACTCCGTTCGGCGTCACGATGCCGCCCGTTCCGTCGGTGGAGTCGATGGTGCTTGCGTGCGCCAGGATCAGCGTGTGCCCGGCGGGGACGGCGGTGCCGACGGTGAAGTAGTGAACCTTGCGGTCGGTGTCCGAGCCCTCGAACAGCTTCTTGACGGTGATCGAGCTGGGCGGCGGAGGTGGAGGAGGCGGAGGAGCGGCGTTGCTCACCGTCACCGGCACATTCACCGTCGCAGTGTTCCCTGCGGCGTCGCGCGCGACGGCACCGACCGTGTGCGCTCCGTTTGGCACCGCCGTCGAGTCCCAGTTCACCGAGTACGGGCTCGCCGTGTCTTCGGAGCCGAGGTTCACTCCGTCGAGCTTGAACTGGACGCCGGCGACGGCGGTGGTATCCGAGGAGTTGGCGCTCACCGGGACCATTCCGGTCACGGTGGAGCCACCGACCGGCGCTCCGACGCTCAGCGTCGGTGCCGACGCGTCCGTGGATGTCAAGCCCGACGCTCCCAGCACGATCACCATGCCTGCGGCCAGGGAAATGCCGAGTACGGCCAGTCGTTTCATCGCGGGTCTCTCCAATCGTCTCGCTCGAATCTGGGACCACGGCGGGAGCTGCAGACCCGATCAGCGAAGCTGTCGGCGGGCCCGGCGCGGCTACTGAACGGTTCGTTTCCCACCGGCTCGAACGGCAACCGTCGGTATCGCCGCGCGAAAACGCGCCCGAACCTCGACGGCAGCGCGTGCGTGCGCTACCTTCGAGCTACTGGTGGTGCGGAAACTCATGTGTCGTGCCGCGGTTGCGGCTGCAGTGGCGCTTCTCTTCGCCCCCGTGGCGGCGGCGTCGGCAAAGGGGCCGCCCGCTGCGAGCCACCCGTCGGCTGCTCTGAGCACCTTCCATGCGAGCCTCTACAAGCCGGCCGGACGGCGCGGCGACCAGCGTCGGGCGTGCCTGACCCGGCTGCCGCGGATTCAGGTCGCGGGGTCCGCGCGGGCCGCCGGCATCGTCGACAAGATCGTCCCCGTCGCCTGCGAGCTGCCGCCGCGCTGGTTCCCGCGCCTACCTCCGGGCCTGCTGCACCTGAACCCGCTCGGCGCCCTCCTCGGGGGCTAGAGGTTCGCCGCGCGAGTAGCGGGTCGATCCGGACCCGCGGTGGATGCCGTCAAGCGTCGCCGAGGCGTTCCTGCAGGCGAACGGGCTGATCTAGGAGCTCGAGGCTCGGGTGGCGGTCCTGCTGACCGGGACCGCCGCCTCCCCCACCTCGTCGAGGTAGGTCAGCGACGAGCGGCAGAGAGCGCCGCTCTCGTCCGGCTCGTAGTAGCCCATGCGCCAGAGCGGGGGCGAGTAGCAGTGGATGGACGAGGCAGGCTCGCCGCCGCCGTGGCGCATCCCGTGGATGTAGGCGGCGTCGAAGTGGAAGCTCTCGCCGGTGTGTCGCTCGATCGTCGCGTGGGTGAGGCCGCCCGGGCCGACCTGGAAGCGATCCTCGCAGAGGGTGCCGGCGCAGACGTAGACGCCGCCGGAGGAGACGTCGTGATCGTGGTAGCCCGTCTTCTGGTCGTCGAGCCAGCAGATCAGCCAGACGTCGAGCCGCGTGTCGCGATGGAGCTGGACGTAATAGCGCTCGTCCCGGACGTGGTGCACGAGCTCGCGCCAGAAGCGCGGCTCGCGACTGATCGCCCCGGCGAGCTCGGCCAGTTCCGGCCGCTCGAGGTCCCTGTCCAGAGGGACGCGCCGGGCGAGCCAGCTGCGCAGGTCGCTCATCCGAGCAGACGCTCCGGGTTCTGGGTTAGCATCGCGTCGGCGGCGGCGGGACCGAAGCCGCGGACCGCCTCGAGGGTCGGGCCGGAGTCGATCACCGGGAAGTCGCTCCCGTAGACGAGCTGGCCACCGCCGTAGGTCGCGAGGCAGAGCTCCAGCGCGCGCCGGCCGTACGACGCCGTGTCGAGGTAGAGGTTCGGGTTCAGCGCTGCGTCGAGCTCGCCGCCGCGTGCGCGCAGCCGCTCGAGCTGGAACGGAGCGCCGCCCGCGAGGATCGCGAAGACGACCCGCAGCGTCGGCCAGCGCTCCGCTCCCGCGGCGAGCCACGCTGCGTAGGCCGACTGCATCTGTGCAGCGTAATCCACGATCGCGGCCCACCACGTCGGTGCGCCGGCGGGCGGCGCGGCGGGGCCCGGATGCACGAACAGAAGCCCCTTGCGACGGTCGAGCTCGTCGAGCAGGCCCGCGAGCCGGTCGAGGTCGAGCAGGTTCACGGCGGCAACGGACGTCCCCGCGAAGCCGTCGAGCACTCGGCCGACCGAGAGCGCCCGCAGCCGGCCGCCGGATGCGGCCACGAGCTCGGACACTCCCGCGTGGTAGGCCTGCAGCAGCGGCTCGGCTTCGTCTGCGGGCAGCAGCTCGAGTCCGAGCGTGGGCGGGCAGGAGACGACGCCGACATCGACACCGTCGCGGTCGAGCCCGCGTAGGCAGGCAGCGAGCCCGTATGCGGCGGGGTCGACCTCGAACGCGCCCCCGGGGTCGAGCTCGAGGATGCGCCCGCGCAGAAACGGCGGGTGCGAGCGCGCGGCGAAGGCTTCGACGAGCGCCTCGGGCCAGAGGTGGCGGTGGAGGTCGTAGGTGGTCACGAGCGCACGAGCTCCACGATTGGCTCGAGGTCCTGCGGCGGCGGCTCGCCTGCGCCCGTGAACCGCACGCGCTCACGGACGAGCTCGTAGATGGGGCGGGTTCCGGTGCCGAGTGGTCTGCATTCGCGGAGGTCGATCGCCTGCGCGGCAACGACGAGCTCGATCGCGACGACCCGCTCGCCCAGCGCGACCATCTCGGCGAGCCGGCGCGCCGCGAGCGGCGCCATCGTCATCCGGTCCTCGATCCCGTCGGCCTTCGTCGAGCTCACGAGCTCGAAGGAGACAGGCTGGGCGAGGAGCCGCGCCTCCGCCGTCAGCGCCTGTGCGGCCACGCCCAGCTCCGCCAGGGCGTCGTCGGCCAGACCCTCGCGGGCGGCGAGCCCGGATGGGAGTCCGGAGTGCGGGTACTGCAGCAGTTTCAGCAGCCGCTCGGTCGCGCTCGTCAGCGCGGGGGCGAGCGCGATGCGCAGGAAGTCGAGCGCGGCGGCGAGCGGCAGGACGTCGAAGTTCGCGACCGAGACGATGCGATTCTCGCCGGCCACGACGAGCGGGTTCTCCTGGGATGCGTTCAGCTCGATCGCGAGCTGCCGCTCTGCATACGCGAGCGCGTCGAGCGCAGCCCCTTGCACCTGTGGCAGGCAGCGGAAGCTGAGGGGGTCCTGCAGGTTGCGCGCCGCGCCGGTCTCCCAGAGATAGCTGCCCTCGAGCAGCGCCGCAACGCGCTCGAGTGCTGCGCGCAGGCCCGGATAGGGCCGCGTCTGCGCGACGGCGGGGTGGAGGGGCGTGAGGCTGGCGGCGAACGCCTCGAGGTCGAGTGCGCCCGCAAGCGCGAGCATGTCGAGCAGCCGCGCACAGTCGGCCACCGCGAGCGCCGCGAGCGCCGTCGAGAAGGCGTTGTGGTTCAGCAGTGCGATCCCCTCCTTCGCCGCGAGCGGGAAGTCGCCGAGCACAGCATGAGCGAGATCGGCGTTCGGTGCGAGGTCGGCCTGGCCGAGCGAACCGAGCAGGCGGACGTGCGGCGTGGCGCCGTCGTTCAGCGCAGCGACGAGCCGCTGCACAAGCTCCGGTCGCACGCCCGCCGTGCCCTTGGCGAAGCTGTTCGCGAGCCGCAGCAGCATCGCGCGCACGACGTCCTCCGGCGCGGCCGGCCCCTGGCCGACGCGATGGCCGAGAATCAGCAGCCGATTGAACTCGTCCTGCTGCGACCGGTCTACCGTGATGCTCTTGCGCTCGGCGACGCCGGTCGAGAGCCCGTAAACCGCATCGCCGCGCTCGAGCGCACCGTCGATCACGGCGCGGCCGTCGCGCAGCTGCTCGAGCGCCTCCGGTGCGAGCTCGACCACGGCCCGGCCGCGTGCAACGTCGACCACGTCAGCCGCTGTGAGATCGTTGCCGGTGAGGACGACGGTCATCGCAACGAGCGTAGCGCGCGACGTCAGCCATGTCGGCGAGACTGTTCCCGATGACGATCGACCAGGAGAAGCGGCTGGCTGCCGAGGCGGCCGCGGAGCTCGTCGAGAACGGGATGGCGGTGGGGCTCGGGACGGGCAGCACCGTCGCGTACCTGCTGCCGGCGCTCGCCGAGCGGCGGCTCTCGATCCGCTGTGTCGCAACATCGGTGCGCACCGAGCGAACTGCGCGCGAGCTCGGCCTCCCGCTCGAGCCGTTCGACACGTTGACGAGGCTCGACATCGCGATCGACGGTGCCGACCAGGTGGCGCCGGACCGCTGGCTCGTGAAGGGAGGAGGCGGCGCGCACACGCGCGAGAAGGTCGTCGCAACCGCGGCCGACCGCTTCGTCGTGATCGCCTCCTCGGACAAGCTGGTCGAGCGGATCGTGGCGCCGGTGCCGCTGGAGCTTCTTCGCTTCGGCCTCCCCGCGACGCTTGCCGCGGTCGCGCCGGCGGTTCTCCGCGACGCTGCGCTCAGCCCCGACGGCAACGCAATCGCAGACTACCTCGGCGAGGTCGGAGATCCGGCTTTGCTCGCCGCGCGCCTCTCCATGACCGGCGGGGTCGTGGGTCACGGACTCTTCCCGCCCGCGCTCGTCACCGACGTGATCGTGGCCGGAAGATCGCTCTAGCGCTCGAGGAACCGACCCGCCGAGGGGGCGGACGCGTTGCAGCGAGGCCCGTGTTAGGGGGAGGTAAAACGTCGCGACACCGGGCAATGGCCTCCTGTGCGCCCGGTACGCTAGGTCGCGCCCAGGTCCCGAGAAGGAGCTCTGCCCGTGAAACGTCTTGCCCGTCTAGCACTCCTCTTCAGCGCCGTCGCGTTGCTCGGAGCGACCGCCGCGACCGCCGCGCCGCACATGTGGATCGGCTTTCAGGACGACGCGAGCTTCCGTTGGCGGACGGATAGGATGACCGACCTCGACGCCGCCCAGCAAGCCGGCGCGACGATCGTGCGCGCCTGGGTCTACTGGCCGCAAGTCGCCCCGAACCGCCCCGCAAACGGGGCCAATCCGTTCGATCCGGCCTACAAGCTCAGCGACATCGACGAGCTCGTCCGCGGCGCGCAGGCGCGCGGCATGGAGGTGCTCCTGACGCCGTGGGGCACGCCGAAGTGGGCAAACGGCGGCAAGACGCCGAACTACGCGCCGCGACGGATTGCCGACTGGACCAACTTTGTGCGGGCGGTGGCCCTGCGCTACTCGGGACGCTACGAGGGCTACCCCGCGGTCCGCTTCTGGTCGATCTGGAACGAGCCGAACCTGAACCAGTTCTTGGCGCCGCAGTTCGTCGGCAAGAAGGATGCCTCGCCGGCGACGTACGCCAAGCTGTTCCGAGTCGCCTACGCCGCGATCAAGTCGGCCGACCCGACCGCTTTCGTGGCGGCCGGCGAGACCTCGCCGCGCGGGCACGACAAGCCAATCGGGTCGAAGAGGACGCAGGACTCGCACTCGCCGGGCAAGTTTGCACAGCTGCTCGCCGCGCAGCGGCCGCGGCTGAAGTTCGATGCCTGGTCGCATCATCCGTATTCGACCGACAACGCGTCGCCGATCCAACGGGTGAAATGGCCGAACGTCTCGCTGACGTCGATGCCGAGGCTCGCGACGTCCATCGACACCTGGTTCCACCGCAAGAACACGCCGATGTGGATCACCGAGTACGGCTACCAGACAAAGCCGGCGCAGCGGCGAGGCATCTCGATGACGGCGCAGGCGTCGTACCTCCGCTCCGCGGTCACCCTCGCGTCGAAGAATCCGCGGATCGGCATGTTCGTCTGGTTCACCTTCCGCGACGATGCGGGCAACCCCTGGCGGGGCGGTCTCGAGAACTTCGACGGCACTCCGAAGCCGTCGTACGGGACGTTCGACGCGGTGGCCAAGCCGCTCGACGCCCGCAACCTCGTGCTTACGATTCCGGCCGGGAAGCAGCCGACCGTGGCCTTCCCGGCGCGGGAGATCGCGCGCGACACGGCGCCCGGCGAGGGCGTCGGCGTCCAGTATTCCGTCGCCGAGGGAGTCGACGCGGTCGGCAGCCTGCACCAGCCGTTGCTGCCGATGGGACGAGACGGCTGGATCAGCCTCCCGATCGAGCTCGACCCGGTGAAGGGGCACAAGTACACGGTGATCATCACCGCCAACGCGCACGGCACGTACATCCGCCGCGAGCTGACGCTGACCGCGATCTAGGTGCGACCGCGACGGCCGTGCTCGGGGAACACTCCCCGGCACCGCCGTCGCGGGCCTCAGCTCGCGATCTTCGCGACCGTTGCGGCTGGGTGCCCGGGTCGGGTGTCGGAAGAGACGACAATGCAGCCATGAGCGTGCTTGCCGACCGCGTACGCTCGCTGGCGCTCTCCTTTCCGGAGACCTACGAGGATGCTCCCTGGGGCCACCCGGTGTTCAAGGTCGGCGCGAACAAGATGTTCGCCGCGATGGGCAACGACGCGCCGCTCCAGGTGACGCTGAAGCTGAGCGCCGACGAGCGCCCGGTCGCGCTCGAGCTCCCGTTCACGCGCATCGCGTCCTACGTCGGTCGCTACGGCTGGATCACCGCGACCGTCACGGACGAAGAGACCCTCGCGGCGACGCTCGAGTGGCTGCGCGAGAGCTACTACCTGAACGCGCCGAACAGGCTGCGGGATGCTGCGTTCGAGGACCAGTCGAGCGACTAGCGCACGCGCCCCGGACGTCTCCTCTCTACCCTTGGGAGTGTCGACATGAAGGTCGTCCTACCTGACAACTCAGAGCTCGAGCTTCCCGACGGCGCGACCGGGCTCGACGCCGCCCGCGCGATCGGCCCCAAGCTCGCCGAGCAGGCGGTTCTGATTCGCGCCGACGGCGAGGTGCAGGACCTGCGCCTGCCGCTCGAAGACGGGCAGCCGATCCAGATCCTGACCACGCGCGACAAGCAGGATCCCGACGCGCTCTACGTCCTTCGCCACTCGACCGCGCACCTGCTCGCCGAAGCGGTGCGCCGGCTCTACCCGGGCGTCAAGGTCGCGATCGGTCCGCCGATCGAGAACGGCTTCTACTACGACTTCGAGTTCCCCGAGCCGATCCGCGAGGAGGACCTCGAGCGGATCGAGGACGAGCTGCGCAGGGAGCTCGACGAGGGACGCGAATGGGCGCGCGAGGAGATCTCCCGCGCGGAGGCGAAGGCGCGCTTCGAGGCGGAGGGAGAGCCGTACAAGGTCGAGCTCGTCGAGACCGCCGAGGGCGACATCTCGCTGTACACCCAGGGCGACTTCACCGATCTCTGCCGCGGACCGCACCTGCAGACCTCGAAGCCGATCAGGGCGGTGAAGCTGACCTCGCTCGCCGGCGCCTACTGGCGCGGGAACGAGCACAACACGCAGCTGACCCGCATCTACGGCACCGCCTTCTACGACCAGGCCGATCTCGACGCCTACCTCGAGCACCTCGAGGAGGCAAAGAAGCGCGACCATCGCCGCCTCGGCCCGCAGCTCGACCTCTTCCACCTCTCGGAGGAGTCGCCCGGCTCGCCGTTCTGGCACCCGAAGGGCATGGTGATCTGGAACGAGCTCGAGGATCTACGCCGCCGCGAGAATCGCCGCCGCGGGTATGCCGAGGTCAAAACGCCGCTGATCTACGACATCGAGGTCTACAAGACCTCGGGCCACTACGAGAACTACCGCGAGAACATGTTCTTCATCCCGCAGGAAGAGCGGACGTTCGCGCTCAAGCCGATGAACTGCCCGGGCCACATGCTCCTGTTCGGGAGCAAGCTGCGCAGCTACAAGGAGCTGCCGATTCGCTTCGCAGAGTCCTCGACGCTGCACCGTGACGAGCTCGCCGGCGCCCTCCATGGTCTCCTGCGCGTGCGCCACATCACCCAGGACGACGCGCACATCTTCTGCACGGACGAGCAGATCCAGCCCGAGATCGACGCGATGATCGAGTACGCGCGCGATCTCTACGCCCTCTTCGGCGTGACGCCGAACGCGGAGCTCTCGACCCGCCCCGAGAAGCGCCTCGGCACGGAGGAGCAGTGGGATCGCGCCGAGGGTGCACTCGAGGAGGCGTTGAAGCGGCACGGGCTCCCGTACGTGATCGCCGAGGGCGAGGGCACCTTCTACGGCCCGAAGATCGACCTGCACATGACGGACGTGCTCGGGCGCGGTTGGCAGATGGGGACGATCCAGCTCGACTACCAGATGCCGATGCGCTTCGGCCTCACGTACATGGGGTCGGACAACCAGGAGCACCACCCGGTGGTGATCCATCGAGCGCTGCTCGGCTCGCTCGAGCGCTTCATCGGCATCCTCACCGAGCACTACGGCGGCGCCTTCCCCTTCTGGCTCGCACCCGTCCAGATCCGGATCCTGCCGGTGGCGCACGACCACCACGGGCCGGCCGAGGAGCTGGCTGCGCAGCTCGCGCCGTACCGCGTCGAGGTCGACATGTCCGACGAGACGCTCGGCAAGCGGATCCGCAACGCCGAGGTCGAGAAGATCCCGTACGCGATCGTCTACGGCGACAAGGAGTCGGCCGCCGCGCTTGCGGTGCGGGCGCGCGGCGGGGAGCAGACCACGAAGAGCCTCGAGGAGCTGCGTTCAGAACTTGCTACGCTCTAGACCTGCCAAAGCAGGAGCGCACCGCTTCCTCACCTTCCGGGCGCACGCCCTCGGAGGTTCAACCGAGTCGTTGGGCGAGGATCCCGGCCGCTGCTTGCAGCGGCTTTGTCGTTCGACGAGGAGGAATCAGCACAGCTTGGTGAACCCGATTTGAGACCGAGGCGCAGGCCTTCAGGCCCGCCCGAGCGCAAGGTTCCGCAGGAGCGGATCAACGAAGCGATTCGGGCTCAGCGCGTCCGGCTGATCGATTCCGACGGTGAGCAGATCGGAATCAAGCAGACCTCCGAGGCGCTCGAGTATGCGTATTCCAAGAATCTCGACCTGGTCGAGGTCGCCGCGCAGGCGGATCCGCCGGTGGCGCGCGTCATGGACTACGGCAAGTACCGCTACGAGCAGGAGCAGAAGGCGAAGCTGGCGCGCAAGCACCAGATCTCCATCAACGTGAAGGAGATCAAGTTCCGCCCCAAGATCGGGATTCACGACTACAACACCAAGAAGGGCCACGTCGAGCGCTTCCTTCACCAGCGCGCGAAGGTGAAGGTCACGATCATGTTCCGGGGGCGGGAGAACCTCCATCCGGAACGGGGCCGGGACCTACTGTTGAGGCTGGCAGAGGAGCTCAAGGAGATCGCGCAGGTCGAGTCCCCGCCGCTCCTCGACGGCCGCAACATGGTGATGCTACTCGGCCCAACCAAGAACGCAGGAGTTTCCAAAGATGCCCAAGATGAAGACACACAGCTCGGCCAAGAAGCGCTTCAAGGTGACAGCGACGGGCAAGATCCTCCGTCGCAGCGCGATGAAGAGCCACAACCTGGAGCACAAGAGCCAGAAGCTGAAGCGAGGGTTTGACAAGGACTTCCAGGTCCGTCCGCCTCAGGCGAAGGTGATCGACCGGCTCCTGGGGAGGCGATAGCGACATGCCTCGCGTCAAGCGATCCGTTCATGCCCGCAAGAAGCGGCGCAAGGTCCTCGCGGAGGCGAAGGGCTACTGGGGGCTGAAGAGCCGCTCCTACAAGTACGCCAAGGAGCAGGTCGAGCACTCGCTGGTCTACGCCTACCGCGACCGCAAGGTCAAGAAGCGCACGTTCCGGCAGCTCTGGATCGTCCGCATCAACGCGGCGGCCCGCCAGCACGATCTCTCGTACAACCAGTTCATGTTCGGGCTGAAGAAGGCAGAGATCGAGCTCGACCGCAAGGTGCTCGCCGACCTCGCCGTGAGCGACCCCGCGGCCTTCGGCAAGATCGCCGAGCAGGCCAAGGCCGCGCTCCAGGCCTGAGCCGGCACCACCGGCCGGCGGCGGCTTCCGCCGGGCGGCGCCCGGCTCCGCTGCGGCCGGGGTACGAGGGCGAGACGGCTTGAGCGACCATTCCCGGCACACGGTCTTCACCGAGCAGGCGCGGTTCTGCGAGACCCGGTCGCCGCTCTACGCGCACCTCTGCCGGGAGTGCGCGGACGAGCCGGCCGTCGACGCGCTCGGAGCCGAGCCTGCGTGGGACCTTCCCCTCCGGCTGCTCGGGGCCGTGCACTACCTCGTGCTCGCGGGCGAGGCGCCCGAGCTCGCGAGCGCCTACGCCGGCGAGGGCGATCCGTGGCCGCCGTTCCGCGAGCTGCTCGTCGAGCGCCGCGACTGGCTCGGCCGCTTCGTCGTCGAGCAGGGAGTGCAGACGAACGAGGTGCAGCGCTGCTTCGGGTTGCTGCCCGGTTTCCTCGCGCTCGGCGATGCGCTGCCGCTCGACGTGATCGAGCTCGGCCCGAGCGCCGGACTCAATCTCTGTTGGGACAGCTTCCGGTACCGGTATAAGGCAGGCGCCTGGGGGCCAGGGAGCTCGCCGCTCGAGCTCGTCGGTGGCGAGCGCCCCGGGCCGCCCGCGACGCTCCTCTCGACCTCGCCCGTGGTGCGGCGGCGCCGCGGGATCGACCTGCACCCGGTCGACGTCACGACCGAGCACGGCTCGCGCCTGCTGCGGTGCTTCGTATGGGCAGACCAGCTCGAGCGGCTCGAGCGCCTGCGCCGCGCGATCGAGGTCGCCCGCGCGCAGCCACCCGAGCTGATCCAGGACGACTACGTCGAGCTCCTGCCGGAGCTGCTCGCCGACCGCGACCCCGGCTCGCTGACGGTCGTCTTCCAGATCGCGTCGCTTCCGTACCTGGGCGAGGGCCGCCGGCGCGAGCTGTACGCCACGCTCGCCGAGGCCGGCCGGGCCGGACCGCTCGCCTTCCTGAACGCGACGCGGCCGGACCCGGGCTGGCGCGGCGACGACGGCTACGGGCTCGAGCTGCAGCTGTGGCCGGGCTCGCGCTCCGGCAAGGTCGAGCGCCGATATCTCGCCCACCTCGACTTCCACGGAGAATGGCTCGCGTGGACGGGGTGAAGCTCGTGCGACGGCTCGGCTCGCGGCACCAGCGTGAGCGCACCGGCATGTTCGTGTGCGAGGGCGAGGACCTCGTGGCAGCCGCGCTCGCGGCCGGGCTCGTTCCGGAGGCGGCGCTCGTGGATTCGGAGCGGCCGCTCGAGGTGCCACGCGCCGAGCAGGTCGAACCGGCGCTGATGGCGGAGCTCTCGACGCTCGGGCACCCGCCGCGGGTGATCGCCGTCTTCCGCCGCGCTGCCCTCCCGCGCGGCGCCGATCGGCCCTATGGGCTCGCGCTGTGGCGTGTTGCCGATCCGGGCAACGTAGGAACGCTGCTGCGCGCCGCCGACGCGTTCGGCGCCTTCGTGGCGCTTTCGCCCGGTTGTGCAGATCCGACGGGATCGAAGGCGCTCCGGGCGTCGGTCGGCGCCGTCTTCCGGGTGCCGACGTGCGACTTCGACGAGGCGCCGGGGCGGAGGGTCGCGCTCGTCGCGCACGGCGGCGAGCCGCTCCACCGGATCGAGCTCGGCACGGGCACGACGTTCGTCGTCGGCGCCGAGCGTGACGGCCTGCCCGACGAGGTTGCGGGCGCCTGCGACGCGCGGACGACGATCCCGTTCGCCGGCGGCGCCGAGTCGCTCAACGTCGCGATGGCGGCGACGGTCGCGCTCTACGAGCTGGCGCGGCGGTGCGGCTCTGACCCCGTCTAGATGGTTGATGTCACGGAATCGTTTGTTCCGGGGCGTGAGCTGGTCGCTCTGGGGCGCCGCGGCGTGCCGGCGGCGATGGCGGAGCCATCGGGGCCGGTGCGACGGGGCGAAGCGGACGGCCGGTGGGGCCCGGCTCCGCCGGGCTGTGCCGGCCGGGGAGCGGCCCAGACCGGCCAGATCGCGCAACCGGACACGCGAGAGCGTGGCATCAACCATCTAGTCGGCCGGCGCGGTGAGGGCCGCGCCGGCCGGGGAGGTCAGGCGCCCGGTGTCAGGGGCGCGGCGGAGGAGGGGGAGACGAACGCAACGTCCGGCAGAGCGCGGCCGGCATCGTCCGTGTGGTGGAACTCGAGCGGCGCGAAGGAGCCGAACCAGGCCACGAGAATGAACGGGAACGTCTGGACGGCGTTGTTGTAAGCCTGGACGGAGTCGTTGTAGGCCTGGCGGGCGAGCGCGATCCCCTGCTCGGTGCCGGCGAGCTGCGACTGGAGCAGCGTGAACGTCTCGTCGGCCTTGAGCTGCGGGTAGGACTCCTCGTCGGCGAAGAGCCGCCCGAGAGCGCCGGTGAGCTGACCCTCGGCCTGGCCGCTCGCGCCGGGAGTCGCGGGATTCCGCGCGGCGATGGCGGAGGCGCGCGCCTGCGTGATCTCGTCGAGCGTCCCGCGCTCGTGGCCCGCGTAGCCGCCGACGGTGCTGACCACGTTTGGGATCAGGTCATGCCGCCGCTGGAGCTGGACGTCCAGGTCGGCCCAGGCGTTCTGGGCGCTGTTGCGGAGGCGAATCAGCCGGTTGTACCCGAGCACGAAAAGCACGAGCAGGACGGCGAGCGCGCCGATGAAGATGAAGAACGAAACGAGCATCGACGCTCCCATCGGCAGAGTGTCCCCTCAGCTTGAGGCTCGGGCGACGAAGACCGCGTCCTCGCCGCCGGCGTACGCACTGCGGTCGAACCAGCCGTAGAGCGCCTCGAGGACGAGACCGGCCCGCTCGATCAGCGCCACCCACTCCTCGGGCGACAGCCACGAGAGCGTCAGCGTCGTCTCGCCGCCCTCGCCCTTGACGTCGAGTGTCAGCCGCCGCGCCTCGGTGTCCCAGTGCGCTCGCTCCCAGATGCCGGGCTCCCGTTCGAGCCAGCGGCCGTGCGTGTCGGCGATGTCCTCCGTGCCGGGGGCGAAGACGTCGAAGACCAGCCGGCCTCCCGGAAGCAGGAGCTCGCGTGCCGCTTCGAGCGCCCGCAGCCGCTCTGCGTCGGTCTGGAGATGGAGGTAGGCGCGGAAGGGGCAGAGCACGAGCGGCACCCGCTCGCCGACCGGCGGCGCGCTCAGGTCGCCGAGGCGCAGGTCGACGAGCTCCGACACCCCTGCGAGCCGAGCCTGCTCGCCGCAGACGCCGAGCATCCCGCGCGAGGAGTCCACGCCGATCACGCGGATGCCCGCGCCCGCCACCGGCACCGCGATCCTGCCGGTGCCGACGCCGAGCTCGACGACCGGTCCGCCCGATTCGACCGCCGTCTCGACGTAGAAGGCGACGTCCTCGACCACGCTGCGGCTCCACGGGTCGTAGAGGCGGGCGATTGCGTCGTAGGCGCTCACATCTCTGACAGGATGACGACATGGAGTACAGGCAGCTCGGAGAAAGCGATCTGCAGGTCTCGGCGATCGCTCTCGGCTCGTGGCTCACCTACGGCGGCGGGGTCGCCGACGGGAACGCCGAGGCATGCGTTGCCAAGGCGTTCGAGGTCGGGATCAACTTCATCGACACCGCAAACGTGTATTCGGGAGGCAGGGCGGAGGAGTTCCTCGGCGAGGTGCTGGCCGGGCGGCCGCGCGACTCGTATGTCCTCGCGACGAAGCTCTACTTTCCGATGCCGGACGGCGAGGGCGGGCTGTCTGCCGGGCAGGTGCACAAGCAACTCGACGCGTCGCTCGCGCGTCTGCGGACCGACCACGTCGACCTCTACCAGTGCCACCGCTACGACGAGCGGACACCGCTCGAGGAGACGATGCAGGCGCTGACCGAGGTCGTGCGCGCAGGCAAGGCCCGCTACATCGGCTTCAGCGAGTGGACGCCCGCGCAGATCCAGGCGGCGTTCGACCTGCCGGGAGTCGAGCGGTTCGTCTCGAGCCAGCCGCAGTACTCGCTGCTCTGGCGCGCGCCCGAGCGCGGGGTGCTCGACGTCTGCCGGCGCAACGGCTGCTCGCAGATCGTCTTCTCGCCGCTCGCGCAGGGGGTGCTCACCGGTAAGTACAGGCCCGGCGAGCAGCCGCCGACCGACTCGCGCGCGGCCTCCGACCGGATGGGGACGTTCATCGGCGACTGGCTGCGGAGCGACGTGCTCGAAGCGGTACAGCGTGTCGCGAAGGTCGCCGACGAGGCCGGCCTGACGCTGCCGCAGCTGGCGCTCGCCTGGCTGCTGCGCGAGCCGAACGTGGCCGCCGCGATCGTCGGGGCGAGCCGTCCGGAGCAGGTCGAGGCGAACGCGTCGGCTGCCGGGATCAGGCTCTCGGCAGACACGCTGCGCGCGATCGACGAGGCACTCGGCGACGTCGTACAATGGGGCGGATGACTGCGCCCGTGCAGCTGTTTACGCGGCCCCGGCTCCGAGCCGGGGCGCCGGCGCGCTAGCGCGACCGCCGTTCCTCCAGTGGCTTCGAGCCGGGGCCGACCTGCACCGCCCGTCACGCTGCCCCGAGGAAGGAACCGCATGGACAGGAGAGCCGATACAGTCGCCGCCGTGGATCTGGCGAGCCTGGAAGCGGAGGCGCTGCCCGCGATCGCAGCCGCAGCGGACGCGGAGGCGCTCGACGCTGCGCGCGTCCGCTACCTCGGCCGCAAGAGCGACCTCAAGCTCGCGCTGCGCGACGTCCGCGACCGCCAGAGCGGCATGGCCCTGAATGCGCTGCGCGAGCGGCTCGAGGCGGCGGTCGCCCTGCGCGAGGCGGAGCTCGAACGGGCCGAGCTCGAGCGGACGCTCGCCGAGGAGCGGGCCGACGTCACCTTTCCGGGCCGGCAGCCCCGGCGCGGCCACCTGCACCTGATCACGCAGATCCGTCGCGAGGTCGAGGACATCTTCACCGGTCTCGGCTACGAGGTCTGGGACGACCGCGAGGTCGAGACGGTGCAAGACAACTTCGACGCGCTCAGCTTCCCGGACTGGCATCCGGCCCGCTCGCGGCGCGACTCCTTCTACCTGAACGACGACACGCTGCTGCGGACGGAGACCTCGCCCTCCCAGATCCACGTGATGCAGACCCGCACGCCGCCGATCTACATGGTCTCGATCGGGCGCGTCTACCGGCGCGACACGATCGACGCGACCCACTATCCGACCTTCCACCAGTTCGAGGGCCTCGCCGTCGACCGCGGCATCTCCCTGGCCGATCTGAAGGGGACGCTGCTGCACGTGATGCGCCAGCTCTACGGACCGGAGCGCCGCGTTCGCTTCCGCACGCACTTCTTCCCGTTCACCGAGCCCTCGATGGAGCCGGATGTCTCGTGCATGGTCTGCGGCGGCGAGGGCTGCCCGACCTGCAAGCACTCCGGCTGGATCGAGATGGGCGGCTCGGGCGTCGTCGACCCGGCGGTGCTCGAGTACTGCGGGATCGACCCGGAGGAGTTCTCCGGCTTCGCGTTCGGGATGGGCCTCGAGCGCACTGCGCAGCTCCGCCACTCCGTGCCGGACCTGCGTTACCTCTGGGAGGGAGACCTCCGCGTGACGAGGCAGTTCTGATGAAGGTGCCCGTCTCGTGGCTGCGCGACTACGTGCCGATCGAGATGCCGCTCGCCGAGCTCGCGGAACGGCTCGCCGTCTCCGCGTGCGAGGTGAACAGCATCTCCCGCCGCGGTGTTCCCGACGTGAACGGGAACCTCGGCTACTTCCGCGTCGGCAAGGTGCTCGAGGCCGGGAAGCACCCGAACGCCGACAGACTCCAGCTGACGAAGGTCGACGTGGGCGATGGGGAGCCGCGCTCGATCGTCTGCGGCGCCTGGAACTTCGGCCCCGGCGCGACGGTGGCGGTCGTCCTCCCGGGCGCGACGATGCCGGGCGACTTCGCGATCGAGGAGCGCAAGCTGCGCGGCGAGCTCTCGCAGGGGATGATCCTCTCCGAGCGGGAGCTCGAGATCGGCCAGGACCACGACGGGATCATGGTGCTCGACGATGCTCTCGAGGCGGGCACGCCGCTCGCCGACGTGCTGCCGGTCGCAGACGACGTGCTCGAGATCGAGGTCACGGGCAACCGCTCCGACCTGCTCTCGATGTACGGCCTCGCCCGCGAGATCGCCGCGCTCTTCGCGCTCGACCTCGCGCAGCCGCCGGGGATCGACCCAGAGCGCTCGGGCGACGAGCCGCTCGAGGTGACGATCGACGACTTCGGCGGCTGCCCGCGCTTCGTCGGGCGGCTGCTCCGCGACGTCCGCATCGGTCCCTCGCCCGCGTGGGTGAAGGCTCGGTTGACCGCCGCCGGGATGCGCCCGATCTCGAACGTCGTCGACGCGACGAACTACGTGATGCTCGGGCTCGGCAACCCGCTGCACGCCTACGACCTCGCCAAGCTCGGCCACGGCGCGCGGATCCTCGTCCGCCGTGCCCGCCCCGGCGAGCAGGTGCGTACGCTCGACGGCCAGGCGCGCAAGCTCGAACCGACCGACCTGCTCATCACCGACGGCGAGCGCCCGGTCGCGATCGCCGGGATCATGGGCTCCGCCGACAGCGAGGTCGGGGAGGAGACGACCGACGTGTTGCTCGAGGCCGCGAACTTCGAGCCGATCACGATCCAGCGGAGCACAGAGCGGCTCGGGATGCGCACCGAGGGCTCGAACCGCTGGGAGAGGGGCGTCGACCCCTACCTTGCCGAGCAGGCGGCGAAGCTCGCCACACAGCTGATCGTCGAGAGCTCCGGCGCCCGCTGGGTCGGCCACACCGATGTGAAGGCGGAGCTGCCGGCGCGCCCCGTCGTCCGGCTGCGCCCCTGGCGCGCCGACGCGCTGATCGGCCTCGAGGTCGCGCCCGAAGAGCAGCGCTCGATCCTCGAGCGACTCGGGTTCGACGTCGACGGCGACTGGGCCGTGACGGTGCCGACCTGGCGGGCGCGCGACGTCACACGCGAGGTCGACCTGATCGAGGAGATTGCGCGCTTCCGGCTCGACGACGTCCCGTTCACGCTTCCGAACCGCCGCGAGATGTTCGGGCGCCTGACCCCGCTCCAGCGGCTGCGCCGGCGCGTCGAGGACCTGCTCGTCGGATTCGGGTTCGACGAGGTCTACACGCCCTCGCTCGTGCCCGCCGAGGATGCCGGCGGCGGCTACGTGCTGCCGGAGCCGCTCTCGGTCGAGCAGGCCGGCCTGCGCCTCTCGCTGAAGCGCGGCCTCGTCGAGTCGGCCGGGCGCAATGTCGAGGTCGGGAACGCGCCGGTGGAGCTGTTCGAGGTCGCGCGCGTCTACCTGCGGTCGGGCGGCGAGCTGCCGGACGAGCAGGTCGTCGTCGCCGGCATCACCGACGAGGGCTACCGTCGCGCCAAGGGCGTCGTCGAGGGGCTCCTCGCCGAGCTCGGGATCGAGCCGCGCTTCGCCGAGTTCGACGAGCCGCCGTTCCTGCGCGGCCAGGGCGCAACGGTCGAGGGGGTCGGAGCCGTCGGCCGCCTTCATCCGGCAGAGCTCGCGGGCAACTGGGGCTTCTTCGAGCTGCGGCTCGCCGAACTGCTCGCGCGCGCGCGCGAAGTGAAGGTCTTCGAGAGCCTGAATGCGTACCCCGCCGTCCGGCAGGACCTGGCGTTCGCCGTCGACGAGACGGTGCCTGCCGGCGCGCTCGTCGAGGCCGCCCGGGAGGCGGCGGGGCCCGAGCTGAGCGAGTTTCGCGTCTTCGACGAGTACCGCGGCGAGCAGGTCGGCGCGGGGAAGAAGTCGCTCGCGTTCGCGGCGGAGTTCCAGTCGCCGGACCGCACGCTCTCGGACGAGGACGCGGCAGGGCTGCGGGCGCGGATCGTCGAGGTGCTCGCCGAACGCTTCGGCGCCGAGCTGCGGGCCTGACGATCTACCAGGGCCTCGCGACCACGTCCGGCCGTTAGATGGTTGATGCCACGGAATCGTTTGTTCCGGGGCGTGAGCTGGTCGCTCTGGGGCGCCGCGGCGTGCCGGCGGCGATGGCGGAGCCATCGGGGCCGGTGCGACGGGGCGAAGCGGACGGCCGGTGGGGCCCGGCTCCGCCGGGCCGTGCAGGCCGGGAGCGGCCCGGACCGGCCAGATCGCGCAACCGGACACGCGAGAGCGTGGCATCAACCATCTAGCGCCGGCGTACGATCTGCGTCGACCCCGCGTGCGCTTCGCCGGCTGCGTCGATGTCAACCTGCCGGTCGAGCTCCGAGTTCAGCTCGGCGCCGAAGAGCAGCGCCCAGGCCGAGTAGTTCAGCCAGAGGAGCAGGATGATGCCGCTTGCGAGCGTGCCGTAGGTCTTCGAGTACGAGCCTGCGAAGGTGACATAGAGCGCGAACAGGCCCGAAAGCGCGAGCCAGAGGAGGCCGCCGAGCAGCGAGCCGGGTGTGACCCACTTCCAGCTTCGCGGAGTCCTGTTCGGCGCGACGTAGTAGACGAGCCCGAGGAAGATCAGGATCGCCACGAACGTGACCGGCCAGCGCAGGAGCGCCCAGACCAGCTGGAAGGCGCCGCCGAGCTTGGCCTTGTCGGCGATCGCCTGCCCGAGTGGTCCGCCGAAGACGACGAGCAGCAGGATTCCGAACGTCGTCACGGCGGTGGCGACCACGAGTCCGATCGCGATCAGCCGCAGCTTCCAGAACGGCCGGGTCTCCTCGCACTCGTAGGCGCGGTTGACCGCCTTGATCACGGAGCCCATCGCGCCGCTCGCCGCCCAGGTCGCGCCGGCGAGGCCGAGTACGAAGGCGATGGCGCCGGTGCCGCCTCTCGTGTCCTTCTGCAGGCTCTCGACGAACCGGATCACTCCGTGCGGCGCGACGGTAGCGAGCAGCGACTGAACCTGGTCGAAAAGGTCGAGCAGTCCGAGCAGGCCGAGCAGGGCGACGACGGCCGGGAAGAAGGCGAGCAGCGAGCTGTAGGCGACCTCCTGAGCGAGGCCCATGCAGTCGTCCTTCAGAAACGCGCGGAGCGTGCGTTTGCCGACCGCGATCCACTCGGCGGCGCCGAGCTGGGTCGGCGCGCTCGGCGCTCTCCTGCGCCGGCGGCGTCGCTCAGCGGCGCACAAAGGAGAAGAGGCCGTGCCTGGGCTTCGGCCTGCGCTCACGGCCGCGGCGCATCAGCAGGCGAGCCGTGGCGCCGATCCCGCCGGCGACCACGAAGCCCGCGCCGAGCGCGCCGGCGGCCGCGACGGGGAGCTTCCCGTCGGTAACCTCGCCGAGGCCTGCGCGCAACCCCTCGACCGCATGTGCGAGGTCGGTGCGCTCGGCGTCGATCTCGCGCCGGACGAGCTCGGGCGTACGACCGTCAGCCGTGGCCATTGGCCGACCTCAGCGCCGCGGCCGTCTTCTTCGCCTCGTCGATCGCCTGCTCGGGAACCGGCGGCGTCCCCTTCTTGATCCGGCCGAGAGCGAGCACGCCGAGGATGCAGACGAGCAGGCCGAGCGCTGCGGTGACGATCAAGAGCGCCGCCCAGGCAGGTAGCGCCGTGGCGATCGCCGCGGCGACCGTCGCGAGACCGAAGGCAAGCATGAAGAAGCCCAAGGCAGCGGCGCCGATGAGCAGCCCGACCCCGAGCCCGAGCGAGGCGGCCTTACGCTTTAGCTCGAGGGCTGCGAGCTCGAGCTCGAGCCGTGCCAGCGTGCTCGCGTGTTCGGCGACGTGTCTGACGGCGGCGCCGACCCCGGTGTCAGCCTTGGGGGTTGGCATGACTCCTCCAGTCGAGCAACTTGGCGAGCGCAATCCCGGTCGCGAAGGCGGCGCCGACGACAAGGAACGGGCTCGTGCCGGCGCGGCGTGCCCGCGTGGAGCCGGGGGTGGGGCGCCGCGGCGCCGCCTCGGCGAGGGGGTCGGCCGCGCGCTCGATTGTGGCATCGACCTTCGTCATCTCTTCGCCGTGGGCTCGTCACCGGCGGCGAGGCGCCGTTTCCGCAACATGGCCAAATGCTCTCCGTGGTGCATTGGCGCGAAACGCCTGAATACCTATTCTGCCCATATGCAGACGGATCGCCGCCGCGTCGGCAAGCAAGATCGTCAGCGCCTGATCGCGAGTCTCGTCATGCGCAAGCCGCTCGGGACGCAGTTCGATCTGATCGACGCGCTGGCCGACGCGGGGTGCCGCGTCACGCAGGCCACGATCTCGCGCGACATTCGCCAGCTAGGGCTTGCCAAGCTGCCCGACGCTCTCGGGCGCCCGCGCTACATGCTGCCCGAGCGGCGGACGCGGGTCGACCCTCGCGAGGCGCTCGACTCGATTCTGCACCAGTTCGGACGTCATGCGACCGCGGCGCAGAACGTCGTCGTCCTCCATTCGGAGCTCGGCTCGGCTCCGGCGATAGCCCGCGCGCTCGATCGGATCGAGCATCCACTCGTCGTCGGCACGCTTGCCGGCGACGACACCGTGCTCGTGATCGCCCGCACCGCCACGGATGCGAAGGCGCTCGCCGCCGAGCTCGGCGGCCCCGCCTAGCGCTCCGAAAGCTCGTCGGCGGAGACTCGCAGGCGCACACGGCCGTCGCTGATCTCGGCCACGTCGCCGGCGTCCACGGCCCGCGTGTTGTGGAAGAGCCCGCTGGAGACCGCAATCCCGCTGAAGATGTCCTTCTCCTCGTCGGCGAGCACCTCGTCGACGAGGCCCAGATCGGTGCCGTCCGCCGCCTCGACGATCCAACCGCGCTCGATCAGAAACCAGGAGACCGGATCCGCCACGGCTCGAGTCTCACCGATCCTGGGGAACGCTAACCGTAGCCGGAGGGCTAGACCGCTTTGCCCTGCAGCCGGAACACCGGGCCTTGGGTACCCACGTGATGCGTGTCGGAGAGAGCGTGCAGGACGCGGACGGCGCCACGGATGTGCTCGGCGTCGAGTCGCTCGAGGCAGCGTCCCGCCATCTCTGAGGAGGCGCCGTAGCCGGTCGACTTCGCACAGCGGTAGCGGAAGCCGGCCGCGCCGGCGAAACGGGCCGGGTTGACCGGAGAGAGCAGCAACGCCGCGCGCTCGAGATAGTCCGTCGAGCTCAGCTCGATCTCGGCATAGAGATCGCTCCAGTCCGGCGGCAGCGCCGCAAGCTCCGCGTCCCACGACCTCTTCAACGTCGGAGCCGCCGCCTCGCCGTCGGTCGTCGGCTCCCCCGCAGCGATGAGATCGAGGCGCCCCACGAGCTTCTCCTCGTCGAGCCGCTCGAGGAGCCGCACGATCGCGTCCGGGCCGATTCCAGCGCCGCGACGAGCACAGTAGAAGCGGATCTCCCTGCCGCTGCGACCGGGCATCGCGGGTCCGAGCAGCGCGGCCGCGCGCGATGCGTGCGATTCGTCCTCGACGACGAGCCGGAGCCTGGCGTCCGTCCAGTCCCGGGGTAGCTCCGATTCGATCCGGCGCCATGCTGCGACGAGCGTCACGGCGCGCAGCATAGACTTCCCGGCCGTGGCAAAGGTGGAGAAGCAGACGGCGACGCTGTCGAAGGAGCGCCTGCGAGAGCTCTTCCGCGAGATGCTCCTGATCCGGCGGTTCGAGGAGAAGGTCGAGGAGCGTTTTCGTGCGGGCGACCTCTCGGGCTTCCTGCACGTCGCGATCGGCCAGGAGGCCGTCGCGGTCGGAGTGTGTGCCGCGCTGGAGGAAGGCGACGTGGTTGCGTCTACCCATCGCGCGCACGGCCATGCGCTCGCGAACGGGATGACGCCGAACGAGCTGATGGCCGAGCTTTACGGCAAGCTCGAGGGCTGCTCGCACGGCTACGGCGGCTCGATGCACCTTTACGACGTCGAGCGCGGCTTCATCGGCGCGAATGCCGTCGTCGGGGGCGGGCTGCCGCAGATCACCGGCGCCGCACTTGCGTTCCAGCTGCGCGGTGAGCCGCGCGTCGCGGTTGCGTTCTTCGGCGACGGAGCCACCAACATCGGCACCTTCCACGAGGCGCTCAACCTGGCTCAGCTCTGGAAGGTCCCCGCGGTGTTCGTACTCGAGAACAATCACTGGGCCGAGTCGACGCCCGCCTCGCAGCAGCTCCCGATCGAGGACCTCGAACAGCGCGCGGTGGCGTTCGGGATGAAGTCGCTCAAGGTCGACGGCCAGGACGTGCAGGCCGTCTACAAGGCGTCGCTCGAGGCGCTCGAGCATGCGCGCGAGGGCCACGGTCCGGTCTTCGTGTGCGTCGAAACCTTTCGCCTCGTCGGCCACTACATCGGCGATCCGCAGGTCTACCGGGAGAAGGGCGAGCAGCAGCGCCTGCGCGAGACCGAGGATCCGATCGGCAAGCTCCGCGCCAAGCTGAAGCTGACCGACGAGCAGTTCGACCAGGTCGACCGCGAGGTGCAGGAGATCGTCGACGCGGCGGTCGAGTTCGCGCAGAACGGGACCGATCCGCAGCCAGAGGACGCTTACAAGTACGTCTATGCCTGAGCTGAGCTACCGGGAGGCCGTGCGCGACGCGATGTCGCAGGCGATGCGCCGCGACGACGACGTCTTCATCATGGGCGAGGACATCGCCGAGATGGGCGGCTCGATGGGTGTCACGCAGGGGATGCTCGACGAGTTCGGCCCCGAGCGTGTGCGCAACACTCCGATCTCGGAGATGGCGCTCGCCGGCGCCGCGATCGGTGCGGCGATGCAGGGCATGCGGCCGATCGCCGAGATCATGTACGAGGATTTCATCACGCTCGCGAGCGAGCAGATCGTCAACCAGGCGGCCAAGCACCGGTACATGTCGGGCGGCCAGCTCTCGGTGCCGGTCGTGTTCCGTACGCAGGGGGGCGCCGGCTGGTCGCCGGGCGCGCAGCACGCACAACAGCTCGAGGCGTGGTTCATCCACATCCCCGGGCTGAAGGTCGTCTACCCCTCGACGCCCGAGGACGTGCGAGGGCTGCTTTGGACGTCGATCTACGACGACAACCCCGTGGTCTTCTTCGAGCACCGGCTGCTCTACCCGATCAAGCAGGAGCTCTCGGAGGAGATCGAGCCGATCCCGCTCGGCAAGGCGCGTACGCACCGTGGAGGAGAGGACGTGACCGTGATCGCGACCGGTCGGCTCGTGCACGAAGCGCTGCAGGCGGCCGAGCAGGCGGAGCAGGCGGGCGTCTCGGTCGAGGTCGTGGACCCGCGGACGCTACAGCCGCTCGACGAGCAGGCGCTGATCAACTCCGTCAAGAAGACCAACCGGTGCGTGGTCGCACACGAGGCGGTCGCCCGGGGCGGCTTCGGTTCGGAGGTAGCGGCCGTCGTCCAGTACGGCGCCTTCGACTGGCTGGACGCGCCGATCGAGCGCGTGGGGGCGAAGTTCACGCCGATCCCATTCGCGCCGCCGATGGAGCAGTTCGTCGTGCCGCACGCCGCGGACGTGCTCGAGGCCGTCTATCGCACGGTGGGGCGCACGGCGTAGTGGCCACCGATGTCAAGCTCCCGCGGCTCGGCCAGGGGATGGAGGCCGGCACCATCGTCAAGTGGCTGAAGGCCGAGGGCGAAGCTGTGAAGAAGGGCGAGCCGCTCTACGAGCTCGATACGGACAAGGTGACCCAGGAGGTCGAGGCCGAGGCCGAGGGCGTTCTGCTGAAGATCGCCGTGCAGCAGGGCGAGGTCGCGGTGGGCCGGACGATCGCCGTGATCGGCCGGGAGGGCGAGGATGTCTCCGTCGAGGAGCCAGCCGCCGAGCAGGCGCCGCAAAGTGCCGAGAAGCCTGCCGAGGCGCCGAGGCGAGAGTCTGACCGGGAGCGGGGCCGCGAGGCCTCCGCCACCGGGGAGCCCGCCAGGCCGCCCAACCCGCGGAGCTTGCCCCGATGCGAAACGGCGATCGGGTCAAGGCCTCGCCGCTCGCCCGCCGGATCGCCCGCGAGCGCGGAATCGATCTCGCCCAGGTGCGTGCGACCGGCCCGGAAGGGCGAATCGTCGCCGAGGACGTCGAGCGGCCGCGCGCGCCCGCTCGCCTCCGCAGCCGCTCCGTTGTCGGCGCCAGGCTCGGCGAGATCGAGACCGTCCCGCTCACGAGCATTCGCAAGACGATCGCTCGCCGGCTGACGGCCGCGTGGCAGGCGCCTGTCTTCCAGCTGACCGTGTCGGCCGACATGACCCGGGCCAACGATCTCGTCGCCCGGGCACGCGAGTTGCACCCGGACGTTCGCGTCACGGTCACCGACCTGATCACAAAGGTCTGCGCGCAGGCGCTGATGCGACACCGCGGCGTCAACGTCCAGTTCACAGAAGAGGCAGCTGCAGTCTTCCCGACCGCCAACATCGGGATCGCGGTGGCGACGCCGCAGGGACTGGTCGTGCCGGTCGTCCGCTCGGCCGAGCGGCTCTCGCTCGCCGAGTTCGCGCAGGAGCGCGGCGAGCTCGTCGGTCGTGCCCGCGACGCCAAGCTTCGACAGGGCGATCTCGAGGGCGGCACGTTCACGATCTCGAACCTGGGGATGTTCGGCGTCGAGCAGTTCGTCGCGGTGATCAACCCACCGCAGGCGGCGATCCTCGCGGTCGGGGCGGCGGAGGACCGACCCGTTGCCCGTGACGGCGAGGTCGTCGTCCGGCCGATGATGACCGTGACGTTGACCGTGGACCACCGTGCCGTCGACGGCGCCGAGGCGGCCGACTTCCTCCGGACCGTCAAGACGTTCCTCGAAGAGCCCGCGCCTGGCCCTGTAGATGGCGCCTGTCTGGTATCGCGTGCGCGACCTCGATGCCGGCCGTGCCTTCTACCGCGACAAGCTGGGCTTCGAGGAGACGTACGTCGACTGGGAGGGCCGCTGGGCTCGACTCCAGCGCGCCGGGATGGAGATCGCACTCGCGGAGGGCGAGCCCGAGGAGGGCGGGGTCGCACATGTCGATGTGCCGAACGTGAAGCAGGAGGCGGAACGCCTGCGCGCAGACGGCGTCGAGGTCGGTGTCGTGCTGGAGCTACACGGGCAGATGCGGCTGCTGGACGTATTCGACCCGGATGGAAATCGGATCCAGCTCGCACAAGAGCTCTCGCACGAGCCGCCGGTCGGCTGAGGCTGCGCGGTGATTCGTCCGGCCGGACCGGGAGGATGCGCGCTTCCTGAGTGACATGCTGCGCCATGCCTACTACTGGCGCGTTGGCGAAGACCCCGACCGGCCCGTCTCGCGCTATGTGCGCGGCTGGGGGAGGCCCGGCGATGCGGGCGTCGTCGCGATCGAGCACGCCGGGCCGGTCGGAGCCGCCTGGTACCGGCTGTTCACCGCGCGTGACGCCGGCTTCGGTTTCGTCGACGAGCGCACGCCGGAGCTGACCGTCGCGGTCGTACCGAGCCCGGCGCGGCCGTGGCGTTGGGGGCCGAACTGCTGGCCGCGCTCCTCGAACGTGCGCGGCGCGAGGGGTTCGAACGGATCAGCCTCAGCGTCGAGCCCGGCAGCGCCCAGGGACTGTTCTACGAGCGCTTCGGCTTCGCGACGTTGCGCGAAGGCGTGATGGTGGCGAGCCTCGGAGCCTGATCCGCTCTCCACTGGTTGACGCGTCAGTAAACGGGTCCCGACCCGCCCCCTGCTCGGCTTCAGCCTATCGGCTCAGTGTGAACGTGTCTGTGCCGGAAGCGTGCCGAGCTTCTGACCGCCGCCCGGCGGACGGAGCGCTCGTTACGCTTGCCCGCGGAATCCGATAGAGGAGATTGAGATGGATGTTGACGTTGCCGTCCTCGGCGGCGGCCCGGGCGGCTACACGGCCGCGATCCGCGCCGCCCAGCTCGGCGCGAAGGTCGCCTGCATCGAGAAGGAGCCGGAGCTCGGCGGCACCTGCCTGCGCGTCGGCTGCATCCCGACCAAGGCGTGGGTGCAGACCGCCTTCGCGCTCAAGGAGGCGCAGGAGACCTTCGGCAAGTCTCGGCGTCAAGGTCGGCGAGCCGCAGCTCGACTTCGCGCGTCGCCAACGCGTGGAAGGCCGAGGTCGTCAAGCAGATGACCGGCGGCGTCGCGAGCCTCTTCAAGGCGAACGGCGTCGAGTGGGTCAAGGGCGCCGGGCGCTTCAAGGACGCGAACACGATCGCGGTCGAGGGCGGCGAGGACGTCACGTTCAAGCTCGGCGATCGTCGCGACCGGCTCGTATCCGCTGCGGCCGCCGATCGAGGGGCTCGACTCGCCGCGCTGCGTCGACTCGACCGGCCTGCTCGCGCAGACCGAGGTGCCGCGCCGGCTCGTCGTGCTCGGCGGCGGCATCATCGGCTGCGAGTTCGCGTCGATCTTCGCGCGCTTCGGCAGCGAGGTGACGATCGTCGAGATGCTCGACGACGCTGATCCCGCAGGAGGACGCGGACGCGGCGAAGGAGCTCGCGAAGCAGTTCGGCAAGCGCGGCATCGCGCTCCAGCTCGGCAAGCAGTGCACGAAGGTCGAGGACGACGGCTCGCAGCTGACCGTCCATTTCGGCGAGGGCGAGACCGTCCAGGCCGACCTGATGCTCGTCTCGGTCGGCCGCGGACCGCTCGTCGAGGGGCTCGGCCTCGAGGCGATCGGCGTCGAGTTCGACCGGCGCACGGGCATCGCGGCCGACGAGCACCGGCGCACGACGGTCCCGCACATCTACGCGGTCGGCGACTGCGCCGGCTACTGGCAGCTCGCGCACACCGCGTTCCGCGAGGGCGAGGTCGCCGCCGAGAACGCCTGCGGCCACGACGCGGTCGTCGACAACCGCGCGGTGCCGCGGCCGATCTACACCGACCCGGAGATCGCCGCCGTCGGCCTGACCGAGGCCGAGGCGCGCGAGCAGTACGGCGACGACGTCGCGGTCGGCCGGTTCCCGTGGGTCGCCAACGCGCGCGCCGTGATGCAGGACGAGACCGTCGGCTGGGTCAAGTCGATCCACGAGACGCGCTACGGCGAGCTGCTCGGCCTCGTGATGGTCGGCCCGCACGTGACCGACCTGATCGAGGCGGGCGTCGTCGCGATCGACGCCGAGTCGACGGTCGAGACGGTCGCCGACGGGATGGCGCCGCACCCGACGCTCTCGGAGGCGATCAAGGAGGCGGGCCTCGTCGCGCTCGGGCCGGGCGATCCACCTCCCGAACAAGAAGCGGGCGGCTGCGGCTAGCGCATAGCGGGCTGCGGCTCGGCGGGCGTCCGCCCCTGGACGCCCGCCGAGCGCACGCCCCGGTGGAGCAGCAGCGCGACGCGCGTCATTGTCGCCGTGGCCATCACCAGCCCGATGCGCAAGTTTCACCGCGAGAGGGTATCTCCATGGACATGACGCCTTTGCGAGCGCACGGGTCGCGCCTGGACCGATCCTTCGAGCGGTTGTACCGCCGACACGCGGCTGACGTGTACCGCTACGCCGTCGCGGTGCTGCGCGATCCCGCCGACGCGGAGGACGTGACGCAGACGACGTTCCTGAACGCCTACCGTTCGCTCCGGCAGGGCGAGCGTCCCCGCCAGCCGCAGCACTGGCTGATCGCGATCGCGCACAACGTCTGTCGTCAGCGATTCCGCCAGGAGTCGCGGCGGCCGCGGGAAGTCGCCTACGACGACAACGTCGGCGAGTGGCTCGAGGAGGAGGAGCGCGGCCCGAGTGCGGAGGACCTGCGCCGGGCGCTCGGCTACCTCGCGTTCAACCAGCGTACCGCCCTCGTGATGCGAGAGCTCGAGGGGCGCTCGTATGCCGAGATCGCTGATCTGCTCGGGCTGTCCGTCAGCGCAGTCGAGACCTTGATCTTCCGCGCGAGGAGGGCCGTGCGCGAGCAGCTCGAGGGCGCCCTGACGTGCGCGCAGGCCGAGCGCGCCCTCTCGCTGGAGGCGGACAAGGAGCTGTCGCGGGCGGAGAAGGGGCCTCTGCGGGCGCACCTGCGCGAATGCAAGCAATGCGCGAAGGTCGCTCGCAGCCAGCGCGCGCAGCGGTCAGCCTTCAAGGTGCTCGGGGCTTTGCCGTTGCCGGCTTCGTTCGGCTCGCTGCTCGGCGGGGGAGGCGCGGCGCTCGCAACCAAGGCGGCGGCCATCGCGATCAGCGCGGCGGTCGCCGGCGGCGTCGGCCTCGCGGGAGAGCGGCACTTCACAACGCACCCGGCGAAGCCCAAGCCACGCCGCGTCGCGCCACCCGCGGCCGGCCGCGCCGCGCCGGTCGCCGTTGCGCCCGCCCGTGCCGCAGCAACGCCCGTCCGGGCGACCGTGGTCGCAGACGCACATCGCGCCGCGCCCGCGCACCATGCCGTCGAGGCGTCGGACCACCCCGGGCAGGGGAGCAGCCACGGCGACGGCAAGCCGCTCGCAGCGCGGCGCGGGGAGGCCGGGCACGGAACCCGCGTAGCTGCGGAGGGGGATCGCGGACACAACGTCGGAGGGCAGACGGGCGGCGGCGAATCGCACCACCGGGGCCAGCAGGACGCGGCTCCCCGCCTTGGCGATCGTGGGAAAGGCGGCCACGAGTCCAAGGGGTCGGAGGCGCAGGGCTCTTCGGGCGTGACGGCAGCACGTCATCCGGAAGGGCGTCGGAACAGCGGTTCGAAGCGGGGGCGCTAGAGCGCAAGGGGACTCTTTCTCGGGTGCGCCGCTCCGCGGCCGTCGCGTCTCGTCGTGTCCACAGTGGTAGCCTCGCGGGAAGGCAAGGGCGCAGCGCGCGAAAGGAGCTCCCATGGGCATCGTGAACCGGAGAAACGCCGTCCTGGGCTGGGCGGTCTGGAACGTCGGCAAGCGTTTTGCGAAGAAGAAGGCCAAGGATGCCGTGCCGGGCGTCGATCGTGAGACGAGGCGGCCGAACAAATCGGCAGCGGTGCTCTCGACGCTCGCGGTGGTCGGCGGCGCTCTGATGTTCTGGAAGAAGAAGCGAAGCGACGACGAGGAGACGATCTGAGCGGCGTGCTACGCCCCGCCCTGTCCGCGCTCGTCCCCTACGAGCCGGGCAAGCCGGTCGAGGAGGTGCAGCGCGAGCTCGGGCTCGAGCGCGTCGTCAAGCTCGCCTCCAACGAGGGGCCCTCCGGCCCGTTTCCGAGCGCGCTCGAGGCGATGGCAGCGCTCTGCGCCGGAGCTCAACCGCTACCCGGACGGCGGCGCCTACAACCTGCGAGCCGCGCTCGCCGACCGACACGATGTCCGCGTTCGAGCAGGTGACGGTCGGCGCGGGAGCCGACGGCGTATCGACTGCCTCTCGCAGGCTACGCTCGACCCGGGCGACGAGATCGTCTGCGGTTGGCCCTCGTTCGTGAGCTACGTGCTCGATGCGCTCAAGCTCGGCGCAGTGCCGCGCCTCGTGCCGCTGCGCGGCTACAGGTACGACCTCGAGGGCTGCTCGGCGCGATCGGCCCGCGGACGAAGCTCGCCTTCATCTGCCACCCGAACAACCCGACGGGGACGACGAACAACCGGTCCGAGCTCGACGCGTTGTTCGAGCGCGTTCCCGAGCAGGTGCTCACCGTGGTCGACCAGGCGTACTTCGAGTACATCGACGATCCCGAATACCCGGACGCGATCGAGGAGTACTTCAAGGCCGGTAGGAACGTGATCGTCCTGCGCACGTTCTCGAAGATCTACGGGCTCGCCGGTCTGCGGGTCGGCTACGGAGTCGGTCCGGCCGAGCTCGTGACGGCGCTGACGAAGGTGCGCCGCGCCTTCGACGTCTCGACCCAGGCGCAGGTGGCCGCGCTCGCGAGCCTCGAGGACGGGGCCGAGCTCGCGCGGCGGCGGCGCGCCAACGCCGAGGGCCGGCCGGAGCTCGAACGGATCCTCACGCGACCACGGCTTCGAGCTCGCGGGCCCTGCGGTCGCGAACTTCGTCTACAGCGAGGTCGGCGAGGACGCGCGGCCGCTCTTCCAGGAGCTGCTGCAGCTCGGCGTGATCGTCCGGCCGCTCGCCGCGTTCGGAGCCCCCGGAGCGATCCGGGTGACCGTCGGCACGCCCGACGAGCATGCCTTCCTGGCGGGGGCCCTGTCGCGGCTTCCTGCCGGCACACGCGCCTAGGTCGAACGGGGGATGCCCCGGGCGGGGCGCGCTGTTAGATTCGGCACGAGTGGCTGATCCTTTCGCCCGTCAGGTGGCGCTGCTCCAGCGCTCCCTCCCCTTTCGACGGCTCTTCTTCGCCACCCTGGGCTCGGGAGTGGGGACGTGGCTTGCGGCGATCGCGCTGACGGTCGACGTCTACGATCGGACGCACTCGGGCGAGTGGGTCAGCGCACTGCTGATCGTCGACTTCCTGCCCGGGATCCTCGTGGGTCTGCTGCTCGGCTCGCTGGTCGACCGGCTCTCGCGCCGGCGCCTGATGGTCGCCGCCGACCTCGCCCGTCTGGCGGTCTTCTGCGCGCTCCCGTTCGTCGGCAGCGTGGGGGCGATCGTCGGCGCCGCCGCTTTGATCGGGCTTGCGAACGGTTTCTTTCTGCCTTCCGTCTACGCCGGCCTGCCGAACCTCGTCCCCGAGGACGAGCTCGCGCACGCGAACTCGCTCTTCCAGACGGCCGACAACCTGAGCTGGGCGCTCGGCCCGCTGCTCGGAGGCGCGCTCGTCGCTCTGCAGGGACCTCGATCTCGCCTACTGGCTGAACGCCGTCACGTTCCTCGGCTCTGCTCTCTTGATCTGGCGGATCCCGGCAAGGCTCCTGCAGTCGGAGCAGGCCCCGACGCGCGGGCACTGGCGGGACCTCGGTGAAGG
Organism: uncultured Actinomycetes bacterium; assembly: GCA_963757725.1. Lineage (GTDB taxonomy): Bacteria > Actinomycetota > Thermoleophilia > Gaiellales > Gaiellaceae > CAVWSR01. The sequence goes on along the minus strand of CAVWSR010000007.1, from coordinate 703,611 downwards.
GCTCCGGGTCGTTGTCCGTTCACGAGCGCTTCTGACCGTGCTCGTCGCCTGGACGATCGTCATGTTCGGCCTCGCCTCGATCAACGTCGGCGAGGTCGTGCTGGCGAAGGTGGACTTCAACGCCGGCATCTTCGGTTTCGGCTTGATGGCGGCCGCGTCCGGCGTCGGCCTGGTGATCGGCAGCGTGCTCGGCGCAGGCGCGCTCGACGCGTCTCGGCGCTCGCCGCGTGTACGCGCCGTGGATCGTATTGATGGCAGTCGGGACCGGTGCCGCTGCGGTGTCTCCCGACGTCTGGGTGGCGTCTCTCTGCGTTCTCGTCGCCGGCATCGGGAACGGTGCGGCCGTGGTTGCGAACTTGACGCTCATCCAGCGCGCGGCCCCCGATCGGGTTCGCGGTCGCGCCCTGACCCTGATCATGAGCGTCAACTCCGCGGTGCGCGGCCTCGCAATGGCCGGTGCGGGAGTGTTCGTCGACGCCTACGGCGCACGCTGGCTCTGGGGCGCGGCGGCGCTCGCCCTCCTGTTCAGCGCGGCGGTCGGCGGCGCGCTGATGCCCCGCGGCGACCCAACACCGGCGACGAGCCCCGCGCTGTAGGTTTCGGCGCGTGGCCGGACGGCGGGAGTGGACGCGCAAGAGCCTCGCTGCCGGAGTGCGCGCCGGCGATCGGCGTGCGCTCGCTCGGGCGATCAGCCTGGTCGAGAACGGCGACCCGCTCGCCTACGACGTGGTTCGCGACCTCTATCCCGACACGGGTCACGCCTACGCGCTCGGCGTCACGGGCCCGCCGGGCGTCGGCAAGTCCAGCCTGATCTCGGCGCTCGTGCGGCACGTCCGCGGCCGGAACCAGTCCGTCGGCGTGATCTCCGTCGACCCTTCGAGCCCGTTCACGCAGGGAGCGCTGCTCGGCGACCGCATCCGGCTCTCAGACCACTTCCTCGACCCCGGCGTTTACATCCGCTCGATGAGCACCCGCGGGCACCTCGGCGGCCTCGCCGAGGCCAGCCTCCAGTCGCTGCTCGTGCTGGACGCGGCCGGTAAGGACATCGTCTTCCTGGAGACCGTCGGTGCGGGCCAGAGCGAGGTGGAGGTGATCGGGATCGCGGACACGGTGCTCCTCGTGCTGATGCCGGGATCGGGCGACTCGGTGCAGGCGTTGAAGGCCGGGATCATGGAGATTCCCGATGTGATCGCGATCAACAAGATGGATCACCCCGCGGCAAAGACCATGCAGAACGAGGTGCGCTCGATCCTGGCGCTCGACCACGAGCGGGAATGGAAGCCGCCGATCGTGCTGACCGAGGCGCTCCGCGGCGAGAACGTCGAAACGCTCTGGGAGCGGATCGCCGAGCACCGCGCGTTTCTCGAGGTCGACGGCCGACTGGAGGCGCGGCGGCGCAAGAACCTCGCCGGGGAGGTGTTCGCGGTCGCCTCAGCGCGCGCGAAGCGGCACCTCGAGCGAACGGTCGCCGACGATCCCGAGCTGCGGCGGCTGCTCGACGAGGTGCAGGCGCGCGAGCTCGACCCGCTCACCGCCGTGAGCGAGATCATGGAGAAGGTGTTCAAGGTTGGCTACGAGAACGACACTCACGCTCGCTGAGATCCGCGCCGCGCGCGAGCGGATCGCAGGGGTGGCGCGGGTGACTCCGGTCTTCAGCTCGGAGACCTGCGCGCGCCGCACCGGGCGTGAGGTGCGGCTGAAGGCGGAGAACCTGCAGCGAACCGGCTCGTTCAAGATCCGCGGCGCAGTCAACAAGATCGCGCAGCTGAGCGAGGCCGAGCGTACGGCGGGCGTCGTCGCCGCGACCGCCGGCAACCACGGCCAGTCCGTCGCGTGGGCCGCGCGCGCCGCTCGGGGTGCCGGCGACGATCTTCATGTCGCGCGACACCCCGATGTCGAAGGTCGAGGCGACGATCACCTACGGGGGACACGTCGAGATGGGCGTCGAGTCGCTCGAGCACGCCTTTGCGCTCGCGCAGGCCTATGCGGCAGAGACCGGCGCCACCTTCGTTCACGCGTTCGAGGACGAGCAGGTGATCGCGGGCCAGGGGACGCTGGGTCTCGAGCTCGTGGAGCAGGCGCCTGACGCGGACGTCGTCGTGATCCCGGTCGGAGGCGGCGGGCTCGCCGCAGGAATCGCGATCGTGCTGCGCGAGCTGTCACCGAAGGCGCGGCTGATCGGCGTTCAGGCTGCGACCTGTGCTCCGCTCGCGGGCGGCGTGATCCACGGAACGACGATCGCCGAAGGTATCGCCGTCAAACAGCCGGGCGAGCTGACGTCGGCGATCCTGCGCGAACTGCTCGACGACGTCGTAACGGTGACCGACGAGGAGATCTCCGAGGCGATGGCGCTCTTGACCGAGCGTGCGAAGCTCGTCGTCGAGGGCGCAGGCGCTGCGGCGCTCGCGGCGCTGCTCGCCGGGCGCGTCGGCGGCACGGGCGTTGCGGTGCCGATCCTCTCCGGGGGCAACATCGACCCCACTCTCATGGTGCAGGTCGTCCGGCACGGCCTGACGATTGCGGGCCGCTATCTGGCGTTGCGGACCCGGCTGCCTGATCGGCCCGGCGAGCTGATCAAGCTGCTCGAGCTCGTCGCCGAACACCGTGCGAACATCGTCGAGGTCGAGCACCGGCGTGAGGGCATGGCCCTCTCCATCGTCGAGACCGGGATCGAGCTGACGCTTGCGATGCGCGGCCCCGAGCACTGCGCCGAGCTCGTGGCGGCGCTCGAGACGGCCGGCTACCCGGTCGAGCGGCTCGCCTGAGCGACGGCCGCGACGGCCTCCTCGTCGCGTACGAGATCCCAGTGCGTCTTGCCCGGGAGGTGAAGCTCCGCGGCGCCGTACAGCCGCGCGAGGTTCTGCCCGCGCTCGCGCAGGAACTCGTCGCCGTAGACGACGAGCGCCGGCTGATGCAGCGCGGCGACGGAGATGCCCCGCTTGCGCTCGGCGCGGGCGAGCGCCGACTCGGGCCGGGCGCGGACGCCGGGCGGAAACGCGCCGTAGGCGCGCTCTGGATCGAACGTCCCCTGCACGAGCGCGAGCTCCGGGCGAAAGCCCTGCAATTCGCCGGGAGGGCTCGGCTCGAGGAGGACAAGCAGGTCGACCGGCGGCGCCGCGAGCATGGCCGCGAGCCCGCCCATGCTCCAGGCGATCACGGTGAGCGGCCGCGGCAGCGCTGCTGCCGCGCGCTCGATCGCGGCAGCGTAATCCCGCATCGAGGCGAGCCCGACCTCGAGCCCGGCGTGGAGGTCGACCGTCTCGACTCGTGCGCCTTCGAAGTGGCGATGCCAGCGCTCGAAGACCCACGGGCCGCTGCCCGCACCGTGGACGAGCAGGACCGTCAGGTGCCGCAGCGCCGGAACTCGACGGTGTGGCCGCCGCGCGCGCGCCAGTCGCTGATGCCTCCCCGCAGCACCGGCCTCGCGTCGATGCCCGCCGCGCGCAGGATGCTCGCTGCGACTGCGGCGCGTGGCCCGCTCTCGCAGAGCGTCACCACGGGTCGGCCGTCCGGGACGTCTCCGGCGCATGCGCGGAGCAGCCGGTACGACATATGGCGGGTGCCGGCGATGTACCCCTCGTCGTGCTCGTCCTTCTCTCGCACGTCGAGCACCTGCGTCGTGCCCGACGCGAGCAGGCCGTCCAGCTCGGCAACGTCGACCGGGTCGAACGAGTCGCCGGCGGCCGGATCCTGAAGGACCCCCTCGAGCTCGAGGAAGCCGACCGATCTCAGACCGCGGGCCGCCTGCTCGGCCTCGTCCCACGATGCGGCGTGGATCACGATCCGTTCATCCGGAGAGAGCACGAAGCCTGCCTTGGTGGCGAACGAGCTGCCCGAAACCGGCACGTTGAAGGCGCCGGGGACGTGTCCGGCGGCGTAGTCCGCCGCTGTGCGAGCGTCGAGCACCGTCTGTCCCTCGTCGCGGCCGACCGGTCGCAACGGCTGCGGCGCAGGGAGGAACGGGCCGCGGTTGAGGGCGACGACCCGATGCACCGTAGGAGGGCGCGGCGCCGAGATGCACGACGAGGTCACGATGAAGTCCTCGAGCAGGGGAATCTGGAGAGCTGCGTTCGTCTGCTTCTCCGTCCCGATCGTCGACGAGCGCTCGGCGGACATCGAACCGCCGCACAAGGAGCCCGCGACGTGGCCGGGATAGACGGCGACGGGGTCCGGGAGCTCGGTCAGGCGGCGGAGGCTGTAGAAGAGCCCCTCGGCGCCTTCGCGCGCGGCAACCGCGAGGTCCGGTCGCGCCGCGTCGCCCACGAAGAGCGAGTCGCCCGTCAGCACGAGCTGCGGCTCGCCCTCCGTCAGCACCACGAACGAGCAGTGCTCGGGGCGGTGACCGGGGGTGTGCACGACGCGGATCGTGACGCGCCCGGCCTCCAGCTCGTCGCCGTCCTCGATCGCCTCGTACGGATACTCGGGCTCGCCGAGCGGGTGGGCGGAAACGGGCACCCCGTGCTCGAGCGCCAGGCGCCCGTGCCCCGAGACGTGGTCGGCGTGCGTGTGCGTTTCGAGCACGCGGACGATCTGCACCCCGGCCCGCTCGGCCTGCTCGACTAGCGGCTCGATCGCATAGGGCGGATCGACGGCCACAGCGACACCGGCTTCCTCGTCGCCGATCAGGTACGAGGCGCAGCCGAGGTCATCGTCGACGAGCTGACGGAATACCACTGCCCGCGACGCTAGCAACAGTGTCCACTACCTTTCTTGAAGTTGCACGGGCATCACTCCGGCTTATAGCAGTGATTTCCGATCTTAACTTCGTAGCGCCCTCGCCGGTCGGCCCGAGCGGCACGATCTGATCGCGCGCGAGGCGCGTAGGACGAGGACGTGCCCGATGATGCCTACACGAGCAGGAGTGTCGCCTCCGAGCCGCACGAGTACGGTGCGGGAGTGAGGCTCTTGATCGCCGCCGTGCTCGCGGCGCTCGCTCTGCCTGCGTCTGCTCACGCGCACGCGAACCTCGTTCGAACCGTGCCGGCCGGCGGTGCCACGCTGGCGAGCGCGCCGGCGTCCGTGGACGTTGTCTTCGACGACGCCGTCCGGGTCGGCCCCGGTGTGGCCGCCGTGCGCAACGGCGGCGGCTCGGTGCTCGCAGGGCCGGCGCGGACGAGCGGTCGCGTCGAAACGGTGCCGCTGCGCGCCCGCCTCCGTGACGGGGTCTACAGCGTCCGCTGGAGCGTGATCTCCGACGACGGGCATCTGATCCAGGGCGTGCTCGCCTTCCGCGTCGGCCCCGGCGGGCAGGTCGCGGCGGCCCTCGGCATCGAGTCGACCGATCGCCCGGCGAGCGTCGCCGCGCGCTGGGCGTTTCTGCTCGGGATCCTGTTGGCGGGAGGAGTCGGCATCTTCCGGCTCGCCGTCGTCCGCAGCCGCCGCGACGGTCCGATCCTGGTCGGCGGCTTCGCGCTCGCGCTGGCGGGCGGCGTCGCTTCGCTGGCGCTCCAGAGCACCACCGCCACGCGGTATGCGCTCGCGCTCGAGGTCGCGCTCGGTGTGGCGGCGGCGGGTCTGAGCCTGTGCTTCGTCTGGCCGCCGGCGGCCGAGGCGGCAGCGCTCGCGCTTCTCGCCGTGCCGACCGTCTCGGGTCACGCACTCGATCCCGGCCAACCGTGGTACGAGATCCCGGCGGACCTCGTCCACGTCACGGCGGCGGCTGCGTGGCTCGGTGGCCTTGCGGCGCTGACCGTCGCTCGCGGGGTCGCGCCGCGCTTCTCGCGCGTCGCGCTCGTCGCAGTCGCCGCGGTCTCGGCGAGCGGCGTAACCCGCGCGTTCGCCGAGCTCGGCTCGCTCGGGGATCTCTGGGGAACGGGCTACGGGCGCGCGCTACTCGTGAAGACGGGCCTGCTCTGCGCGCTCGTCTTGCTTGGCTTTGCGAATCGCGGGCGCCTGGCTGTCGGCCGGCTTCGCGCCGAGCTCGTCCTGCTTGCGGTGCTCGTCGCCGCCGTGGGATTTCTCACCGACTCGCGCCCGGGCAAGCGCGTCTCCGTCGCAGCCGCCGCCGCAGTCGCGCCACGCGCGAGGGTGCCGCTGCCGGGCCGGGATGCGCTCGTGCTGGCTCGGCGGGACGGGGCCTGGGCCGTAGGGCTCGCGGTAGAGGGGCGCGGGGTAACCGCGACCGTTACGGGCCTGGATGGGAACGGTGTCGATGGGCTGGCGGCGGTGATCGGAGGTCAGCAGGCCGGCGTGTGCGGTCACGGCTGCTACCGCGCCGAGCTCGTGCGGCTCCCGACGGTCGTCGAGGTCAGGCTCGGTGCGACGAGGATCTCGTTCAGGCTCCCAGCGCGGATCGTGCCGGCGCGCTCGCTCGCGCTGCGCGCCACCCGTGCCTTCCGAGCGCTGCGGAGCCTCGAGTACACCGAGCGGCTCGCCTCGGGAGCGGGCGCGTCGCTGACGACGATCTGGGACGAGGAGGCACCAAACCGACTCGCCTACCGCATCAGCGGCGGCGCGGCGGCGGTCGTGATCGGAGCTCGGCGCTGGGACCGTCTCCCTGGAGGCAAGTGGCAGCCGTCGGCGACGCAGCCGCTCGCATTCCCTTCACCGCCCTGGGCTGAGATCTCGAACGCACATCTGATCGCGCGAACGGCGCGCGTCGAGACGATCGCGTTCCTCGATCGCTCGATCCCCGCCTGGTTCACGATCCGTGTCGACCGTCGCAGCGGCCGGACGCTCACGACCGAGATGGTCGCAACAGCGCACTTCATGCACCACGACTATCGCCGGTGGAACACCGCACCCGCGATCGTCCCACCCCGCTGAAGGGACGCTACGTCGGGCGGGCGCCGAAGCTACAGGCCCAGGTGAGCTGCGATCACCATGCGCTGGACCTCGTTCGTGCCCTCGCCGATCTCCAGGATCTTCTGGTCGCGGTAGAGACGGGCGATCGCGGACTCCTCCATGAACCCGTAGCCGCCGTGGACCTGCAGGGCCGCGTTCACCACCCGGTGCGACAGCTCGCCCGTGTAGAGCTTCGCGAGTGCGGCCGCCTGCGCGAAGTCGCGCCCCTGATCCTTGAGCCAGGCTGCCTTGTAGACGAGGTTGCGGCCCGCTTCGATCTCCGTCGCCATGTCGGCGAGGGCGAACTGCACGGCCTGGAACTTCGAGATCGGGCGGCCGAATTGCCGCCGCTCTTTCGCGTAGGCGAAGGCGAGGTCGTAAGCGCCTTGCGCGAGCCCGACACCCATGGCCGCTACCGAGATCCGGCCGCCGTCGAGGATCTGGAGAAACTGGCTGAACCCTCTGCCGCGCTCGCCGAGCAGGTTCCCCTCGGACACCGCGCAATCCTTGAACGAGAGCTCCCGTGTATCGGAGGCCCTCCAGCCGAGCTTGTGCATCGGCGCCGAGATCTCATAGCCGGGCGTGCCGTTGGCGACGATCACATTCGAGATCTCGTCGTCGCCCGTGACCGCGGTGATCGTCACGCACGCCGTGATGTCCGTACCGGCGTTCGTGATGAAGATCTTCGATCCGTTCACGACCCACTGCCCGTCGCGCAACTCCGCGCGAGTGCGCGTAGCGCCGGCGTCCGAGCCCGCGTCCGGCTCGGTGAGCCCGAACGCGGCGAGGTGCGCGCCCGACGCGAGTCTGGGCAGCCACTCGCGTTTCTGCTCCTCGTTCCCGAAGCAGTAGATCGGCAGCGTGCCGAGCGAGTGGTGCGCGGCGACGGTGATCGCCACCGACGAGTCGATCCGCGTCAGCTCCTCGATCGCGATCGCATAGGAAACGGTGTCCGCACCGCCGCCGCCGTATTCCTCCGGGATCGTCATTCCCATCAGGCCGAGCTGCGACAGCTCGTGTACGAGCTCGTAGGGGAAGCGGCTTTCCCGGTCGAGTTCGGCGGCGATCGGGGCGACACGGTCGAGCGCGAAGTCGCGGACCGTCTGCCGGACGAGCTCCTGTTCCTCGCTGAGGTCGAAGTCCAAAACGCGGCGATGCTATCCGACCGGCTTCCTACCCTGCCGCCACGACTCAGGAGAATCCCCACCGATGGCGAACAAGAGAGGGTCGAATGACTCCGTCAACCTCCAGCGTCGAGGAACTGCAGCAGCTGATCGACCGTCTCACCGCCGAGCGCCAGGAGCTTCGAGCCGCCGGTGCCGCACGCGAGGAGCTCGAGGGGAACCGCGTCGAACTCGTGGCCGCACAATGGTCGCTGTCCCACGCATTGATCCGGCGGTACTACCCGGCAGCTGCCTAGCCGGTGCCGCCACCTGTCTCGTCGCGTCGAGGGGTGCGCTCACGCCGACCTTCCAGGGCTCCGGCGGGCGATCGTCCTGTAGGCTCGCGGCCGATGCGAAACGAGGAGGCGAGATGGCAGACAGCGTGAAGGGCTTCTTCGACGGACTGGCGGCGAGCGTCGACCCCTCGAAGACTGCGGGTGTCAACACGAGCTACCTGTTCGACATCGATGGCGCCGGGCAGTGGACGGTCAACGTGACCGATGCGGGCGTCGAGGTGACCGAGGGCGGGGGCGACGCGGCCTGCACGATCGCGACCTCCGAGGAGACGTTCCTGAAGATCGCCAACGGCGAGCAGAACCCGACGAGCGCCTACATGACCGGCAAGTTGAAGGTCAAGGGCGACATGGGCGCCGCCATGAAGCTCCAGAAGCTCTTCTGACACGGCCGGGGCACGGCTTGCAGCCGTCCGCCCGCTCCTCGGCGTCAGCTCGCGATGGTGGCCAAGCCGACCGGGAGCTACGGGTCTCGGCTGGGCGATCCGTTGCGTCCACGGCCTCGGCGTCTAGGTCCCTTCGAGCTCGACGAGGAGGGCGCCTCCGGCGACGCGGGCGCCCTCCTCGACGTGCACGGCCGTCACGGTCGCGTCGTACGGCGCCGTCAACGGTGTCTCCATCTTCATCGCCTCGAGAAGCAGGAGCGGCTGACGCGCCTCGATGCGGTCGCCCACGGTGACGAGCACCTTGAGCACGGTGCCGGGCATCGGCGCGGTCACCGTGCTCGAGACGCCGACGTCGACCGGGCCGTGGGCGTGCGCTGCGGCGTCGACGTCGGGCGGCGGCGCCGGAGGTGGGGCGGGGAGGTTCAGCCTCCAGCCGCCGCACCAGACGGGCTCGAGGGGGCGCACCGGCGGCTGGGAGAGTGGCGGGTTCTCGATCAGGAACGCCGTGGTCGTGCGTCCCGCCAGCACGAGTGGGTGCCGCACGAGCCAACGCAGGAACGCCAGGTTCGTCGTCACCCCGTCCACGTCCGTCTCGCTGAGCGCCTCCGTGAGGCGCGCGAACGCCTCGGCGCGCGTCGCTCCGTGCGCGATCAGCTTCGCGATCAGCGGGTCGTAGGCGATCGGGATCTCGTCGCCCTCCACGATCCCGGCATCGACGCGGATTCCCGCCGGCAGACGCAGACGCTTCACACTCCCCGCCTGCGGCAGGAACGAGCGCGGGTCCTCGGCATAGAGGCGCACCTCGATCGCGTGCCCACGCGGCGACTCGCCGATCCGGTCCGCGAGCGGCAGCCCAGCCGCGATGCGCAGCTGCTCTGCGACGAGATCGACACCGGTGACGAGCTCCGTGACGGGATGCTCCACCTGGATGCGGCCGTTCAGCTCCAGGAACCAGAAGTTGCGCCCGTCGAGCATGAACTCGGCCGTCCCGGCGCTCGTGTAGCCGATCGCTCGGGCGAACGCGATCGAGGCCTCGCTCATCGCTGCCCGCAACGCCGGGTCGAGCGCGGGCGAGGGTGATTCCTCGAGCACCTTCTGGTGGCGCCGCTGAATCGAGCACTCCCGCTCGCCGAGCGAGACGACGGCGCCGTGGGTATCGGCGAGCAGCTGGATCTCGATGTGCCGAGGCCGCTCGAGGTAGCGCTCGCAGAAGACCGTGCCGTCGCCGAACGCGGCCTCCGCCTCGCGTCGAGCGGCGTCGAGCGCGTCGTCGAGCTCCTCCCGCGAGCGCACGACCCGCATGCCGCGCCCGCCGCCGCCGGCCGCCGCCTTGACGAGTAGCGGGAAGCCGAGCTTCTCGGGGTCACCGGCCTCGACGACCGGCACGCCCACCGTCCGTGCGATGCGCTTCGCCTCGACCTTGTCGCCTGCGGCGCGCAGCGCCTCCGGCGGCGGCCCGACGAAGACCAGGTCCGCTGCCTGCACCGCCTCGGCGAAGTCCGGCCGCTCGGCGAGGAAGCCGTAGCCGGGGTGGATCGCGTCGGCGCCGGATTGCTTCGCCGCCCGGATGTGCTCCGCCGGATCGAGGTAGGACTCGATCTCGACGGTGTTGTCGGCGGCGCGTGCGTGCAGCGAGCCAACGTCGTCAACCGCGACAACCGCGACCGTCTCGATCCCGAGCTCGCGGCACGTTCGAAAGACGCGCAGCGCGATCTCTCCACGGTTCGCAACCAGCACGCGGCGCACCGCGTCACTGTAACCGCGCGGTTTCAGCGAGTTCTGACATGTGCTGCGAGGTGCCGCGAAGCAGGCGTGCGCGCTTGACTAAGGTCGCCGAATCGGTGAGAGTCGTTGGCGTGCGCCGTGCCTCGCATCCTGAGGATTGCGGGGAGTGCTAGATGTCAACCAGGGCACCAGGAGGTTCTTCGTGAGTAGGATTTTTCGCGTGTCGACGGTGGTCGTTCTCGTCGCCGGCACTGCCGCTCTCGCCGTAGCAGGAGCTATGGCCGGGGTGAAGCACAAGACTGCGAGCTCGGACGTTTGCTTCCTGCTGCCGGACTCGAAGTCGTCGATCCGCTGGGAGCAGTTCGATCGCCCGGCCATGGCGAAGGCGCTCAAGACCGCCGGCGTCAGCAACACGATCGTCAACGCGCAGGGCGATCCGCAGAAGCAGTGCTCGCAGGCTGACCAGTGCCTCGGCAACGGGGCGAAGGTCCTGATCCTCGCGCCGATCGACTCGGGCTCCGCCGCCGCGATCGAGAAGGCCGCGAGCTGCCAAGGGCGTCAAGTCGATCGACTACGACCGCCAGGTCGAGGGCGGCAAGGCCTCGATCTACGTCTCGTTCGACGGCAATGCCGTCGGCGTGCTGCAGGGCAAGGGCGTCGTCGCCGGCCTCAAGGCGAACGGCAAGTACTCGCAAGAACCCGGTCATCGCCGAGCTGAACGGCGGCCAGGAGGATGCAAACTCGTCCCTGTTCAAGGGCGGGTACGACTCGATCCTGAAGCCGCTGTACGCGAAGGGCACGTTCAAGAAGGGCCCGGATCAGTTCACGCCCGGCTGGGACAACCAGAAGGCCGGCACGATCTTCGAGCAGATGCTCGTGAAGACGGGGAACAAGATCGACGGCGTCGCCGCGGCCAACGATGGTCTCGCCAACGCGGTCGTCGTCGCCCTGAAGTCCCACAAGCTCAAGCCCGCTCCCGCTGAGCGGCCAGGATGCGACCGCCTCAGGGCGTGCAGAACATCATCTCCGGCTGGCAGACGATGACGGTCTTCAAGGACGTGCGGAAGCTCGCGACCGTGGCGGCGAAGGCTGCCGTCCAGCTCGTCAAGGGGCAGAAGCCGACGACGACCGGCACGTCAAGACGAAGGGCCGCGGCCTGGAGCGGACGATCTGATCCCGCCGCAGTCGATCACGAAGTCCAACTACAAGCAGCTGTTCACAGGGCTTCCTGAAGAAGAAGCGACGTCTGCAACGGCACCTACGCGAAGTACTGCAAGTAAGCCGCCCGACGGGTGAGGCGCCGTAGGGCGCCCCCTCTCCTTCCCCGCAATGACAGCGACCCAGACCTCAGCCGCGCCGACTGCCGTAGCGCCGACACTCGCTGCTGCGCGGGATCTCGAAGAGCTTCGGCTCGGTGCAGGCGCTCGCCGACGTCGACTTCGAGGTGCGCGAGCGGCGAGGTGATGGCGCTCGTCGGCGATAACGGCGCCGGCAAGTCGACGCTGATCAAGTGCATCGCCGGCATCTATCACGGCCGACTCCGGCGAGATCCTCTTCGACGGCAAGGTCGTTCACGATCCACGGGCCCAAGGACGCGGCCCGCCTGGGGATCGAGGTCGTCTACCAGGACCTCGCGCTCTGCGACAACCTCGACGTCGTCCAGAACATGTTCCTCGGCCGCGAGACGCACGACGTCTTCCACCGTCTCAACGAGCCGACATGGAGCAAGCACCGCCGAGACGATGAAGAGCCTCTCGGTCACGACGATCAAGCTCGGTCCGGCAGACCGTCGCGACGCTCTCGGGCGGCCAGCGCCAGTCCGTCGCCGTCGCGCGGGCGGTGCTCTGGAACTCCCGCGTCGTGATCCTCGACGAGCCGACCGCCGCGCTCGGCGTCGCGCAGACCCAGCAGGTGCTCGACCTCGTCGCGCGGCTCGCCGAACAGGGCCTCGCCGTCGTCCTGATCTCGCACAACCTCCACGACGTCTTCGAGGTCGCGACCGCATCACCGTCCTGCGCCTCGGTCGCAGCGTCGGCGTCTACGAGCGCGGCGACGACGAACCAGCAGGAGGTCGTCGAGGCGATCACGGCCGGCATCCCGACGAAGGTCTCGGGCATCGCGGGCAGGTGCGATCGCCGAGGCAGACGTGACGTGAGCACGCGATCGCGCGGCCGACGCCGCCGCCCGTGATCGAGCCGAGCATCGAGCCGCTCGCCGCGGCGCATCCTCGACAACCTCCGCGGCGGCAACCTCGGCAGCGGGCCGGTCATCTTCGCGCTCGCGCTCATCGTGCTCGTCTTCAGCCAGACCGCCAACAACTTCTTCAGCGCCGTCAACTTCAACAACATCATCCTGCAGATGGCGGGGACGACGCTGCTCGCCTACGGCGTCATCTTCGTCCTCCTGATCGGCGAGATCGACCTCTCGTGCGCTACGTGAGCGGCGTCGCCGGCGTCGTCGTCGCGCAGCTCCAGCTGCGCCGGAAGCGGGCACGAGCTATCCGGGCCTGATCGCGATCGCGCTCGCGATCGTCGCGGCCACGCTGATCGGCGCGGCCCAGGGCTCGGTCGTCGCGCTGATCGGCGTCCCCTCGTTCGTCGTCACGCTGGCCGGGTACGAGATCTGGCAGGGCGTGATCCAGCAGTCGATCACCCAGGGCGTGATCGTCATCCAGAACGACACCATCAACAACATGGCGCAGCTACTTCTTCAGCGACCTCGGCGGCTGGATCATCGCCGTGATCGTGAGCGCCGTCTACGTCGGCGGCATCCTGACCGGCGTGCTCGCACCCGCAGCGCACGGCGTGCCGATCCGCGACCCGACGCTGCTCGATCGGCGCGCCTCGTCGCCGTCCCGGTCGTCGGCGTTCGCGCACGGTCGCGATCTGCAACAGCGACCGCGGCGTGCCGTTCCCGCTGCTCCTGATCGTCGCGCTGCTCCTGATCTGGACGTACATCGCCAAGCGCACGACGTTCGGTCGCCACGTCTACGCCGTCGGCGGCAACGCCGAGGCGGCGCGCCGCGCGGGCATCAACGTCGCGCGCATCCGCATCCTCGTGTTCATGATCTCGGGCGCGATGTCGGCGCCTCGGCGGCGTCGTGCTCGCCGCGCGGCTCACGAGCGTCGACCTCGGACGCAGGGCGGCGGCACGCTCCTGATCGACGGGATCGCCGCCGCCGTGATCGGCGGCACGAGCCTCTTCGGCGGGCGCGGCGAGGTGCGCAACGCGCTCTTCGGCTCGCTCGTGATCGCGACGATCGCGAACGGCCTCAACACGCTCGGCTACAGCTCCGGCGTGATCTTCATCGTCACCGGCGTGATCCTGCTGATCGCCGTCACGCTCGACACGATCTCACGCCGGCTGCAGGCCAAGTCGGGCCGCTAGCGCGGTCGCGAGCGCGAACCGGACGTCCAGGCGAGGCGCGGCGCGGCCCAACGAGGCCGACCAGCTCACGCGTCGATCGTGAGGCTCTCGATGTCCCTCGGGTAATCGGTAAGGATGTCGATCCCGTCGGGTGTGACGACGACGGTGTCGGAGTGGCGGAAGCCGCCGACCTCGCTGTCGTAGACGCCTGGTTCGATCGTGAACACCATGCCGGGTTCGATCGGCGTGTGATCGCCGACGTCGAGGAACGGCGCCTCGTGGTTGCGCAGGCCGATGGCGTGGCCCGTGTGCTGCCGCCAGTACGGCAGGAGGCCGTTGGCTTCGAAGTAGCGCAGCACCGCCTGATCCACCTCGGCGCATGTCGTGCCGGGCCGCAGCGCGGCGAACGCAGCCTGCTGGGCCGCGGCCATGTGATCGAACAAGCGGCGCATCTCGTCGCTTGGGGTGCCGATGATCATCGCCCGCTCGAGCTCGGCGTGGTAGCCCCAGATGGGAGCGCTGGTTTCCGTCACGAGGACGTCGCCCTTCCGGAACTCGATGTTGTGGGCCACCGCATGCGCCCAGGCGCTCCGTCGCCCGATCTGGCCGCGGTATCCCGCCGAGACGCCGTCGGACGATGCCTGCTGGCCGCCGTAGGACGAGCCGAGCGTGTCGAGCATGGCGAGGGTTGCCTCGTGGCCCGCCTGCAGGCTGGCCTGCGCCTCGGTCGCGCCCGGCCGCGTGTACTGCTGCAGGAGCCGGTGCGCGTGCTCGCACCAGCTCGCGCTCTCACGGATCAGCGCGACTTCGGCGTCGCTCTTGCGCACCATCATGCTCTCGATGAAGGGTGCAAGATCGACGACGGGAGCCTCGGCGACCTCGCTCAACGCCGGCCCCTGGTACCCGAGGATGCCGGGATAGCCGTCGTTGTCGGCACCGAGGGTTTCGCGGATGCCAAGCTGCTGCAGCAGCCGTCCCAGGATGTGCATCGGATGCTCGGTGCCTGGGTACTCGGGATACTCCGCGACCAGCTCGAACGCCGTCTCGGCCCGTACACGCTCGACCTCGAACTCGGGGACGAACACGGCCATCTCTCCCGAGGCGTTCGAGACGAAGGCGACCGGCCGCTCCGTCGCCAGAAAGCCGAAGCCGGTGAAGTACTGGATGTAGTGCTCGTCGAAGAGCACGTAGCCGTCGAGCTCGAGGCTCCGAACGTGCTGCAGAAGCCGCTCGCGCCGCTGCTGCAACTCCGCCGCAGGGATGCCGGTCATGCGGTCCTCACTCAGCTCCATCAGCAACTCCTTGTCGCGTTGATTCGTCGGCTCGTTGATCGTGCTCGTTTCCGGGCGCCGCGTCGTGCTCGTCCGGCGGAACATCATCGCACCACTCGATCCGCGCGAGACGCATGAGGAGGCTAAGGTGAAGCTGCTCGCAAGCTGTTACGGTCAACGCCGTGAAGACGTCACTCGGCATCTGGTCCATGGGCCCCATGGTCACGCGCTCCGTCCTGCAGTGGCGCTTCATCGACTCGGTCGCCACGAAGATCGACGACGCCGCCCTGCGGGAGGCGCAGCTGCGCAAGGACGCGGTGCGGGCGTACGAGCTGGTCTACGCAGCGCTCGGCGCTTGAGCCGCTGCACGTTCGGCTTGGCCGGGGTCCAGAACGAGCCCAGCCGGC
The DNA here is from genome assembly GCA_963757725.1 of uncultured Actinomycetes bacterium. Taxonomy (GTDB): domain Bacteria; phylum Actinomycetota; class Thermoleophilia; order Gaiellales; family Gaiellaceae; genus CAVWSR01. The sequence goes on along the minus strand of CAVWSR010000007.1, from coordinate 688,217 downwards.
GCTCCCTCGCTTCCAAGCCCGCGCTCGAGGCTCGTGACGCCGAGAAACTGGGCGCGCCGGTGACGCGGCTGATCGCGAGCATGTTTCCGGTGGGGCAGCTCGAAGAAGACCTGCACGAATGAGCGTCCTCGCCGGCCTCGACGTGGGTACGACAGGGGTGAAGGCGCTCGCGATCTCCGAGACTGGTGAGATCCTCGCCCGCGTCGAGCGCGGGTATCCGCTCTCGACACCTCACCCTGGCTGGGCGGAGCAGGATCCCGAGGATTGGTGGCGCGCTGCACAGGAAGCTCTCGCGGAATTGCCCGCGACCGACGCCGTCGGGCTCTCGGGTCAGATGCACGGGCTCGTCTGCCTCGGTGAGGACGACCGGGTGCTGCGGCCGGCGATGCTCTGGAACGACCAGCGCACCGGCGAGGAGTGCCGTGAGATCGAGGAGCGCGTAGGCCTCGACCGTCTGATCGAGCTCACAGGCAATCGGGCGCTGACCGGCTTCACCGCACCGAAGCTGCTCTGGCTGCGGACGCACGAGCCGGGAATCTATGGCCAGATCCGGCGGATCCTGCTCCCGAAGGACTACGTGCGCCTGCGCCTCGAGGGCAGGCACGCGATCGACGCCGCCGATGCATCCGGAACGCTCTTGTTCGATGTCGCGCATCGCCGCTGGAGCGACGAGGTGCTGGCGGCGCTCGAGCTGCCTCGCGAGTGGCTGCCGCCGGCCGCGGAGTCGACCGAGCTCGGCGGCGCGGGCGATCAGGCCGCGGCTGCGGTCGGAGTGGGCGCGATCGAGCCCGGGATCCTCTCCGTCGTGCTCGGCACCTCCGGAGTCGTGTTCACGACGCTGCCGGCCTATGCCGCCGACCCGCAGGCCCGTGCGCACACGTTCTGCCACGCGGTGCCTGGTCGCTGGGAGGCGATGGGCGTGACGCTCTCCGCCGCCGGCTCGCTGCGCTGGCTGCGCGACGTCACAGGCGGCTCGTTCGAGGAGCTGACCGGCGATGCCGCACGCTGGGTGCCGGGCGCCGAGGGGCTCACGTTCCTGCCGTATCTCGCCGGCGAGCGCACCCCGCACGCCGACCCCGGAGCCCGCGCGTCGTTCACGGGCCTCTCGATCCGACACGACCGCGGCGCGCTCGTCCGGGCCGTGCTCGAAGGCGTCGCGTACGGCCTGCGCGACTCGCTCGAGATCCTCAAGTCGCTAGGCGTCGAGCCGCTCGTCGCGCGCGTCTCGGGCGGCGGCGCGCGCTCGGACCTCTGGCTGAAGATCGTCGCCTCGGTGCTTCGCCTGCCGCTCCAGCGCATGGAGGCGGACGAGGGATCGGCACTCGGAGCCGCACTGCTCGGCGGCGTCGCCGCGGGCGTCTGGGGCTCGGCGGCGGAAGCCGTCGCAGCGTGCGTGCGCCCGACCGAGACGGTTGAGCCGGACGAGGCCTGGGCGTCCGTGTATGACTCAGGTTACGAGCGCTTCCGCGCGCTCTATCCCGTCCTACGACCCCTGGAGGCCGATTCATGATCTCGCTGGAAGGCAGGGTCGCGCTGATCACCGGCGCGAGCCGCGGCATCGGCGCGGCCGTCGCGCATGCGCTCGCCGCGCAGGGCGTACGCCTCGCGCTCGCGTCGCGCAGCGGCGACGACCTCGGGATCACGGGCGCCGTCGCTCGTCCGTGCGACGTGCGCGACCTCGCGCAGCTCGAGGCGATCGCCGGTGAGGCGGTCGAGCGCTTCGGGCAGCTCGACATCCTCGTCGCGAACGCCGGCGTCGGCGCGTACGGGCCGTTCCTCGAGCTGAGCCCCGAGTGGCTCGACGAGATGATCGACGTCAATCTCAAGGGCACGATCTACGCGGTCCGGGCTGCGCTGCCTCACCTGCTCGAGTCTGACCAGGCCGACATCGTGACGCTCGCCTCCGAGGCAGGCCGGCGAGGCCTGCCGCTCGAAGCCGTCTACTGCGCTTCGAAGTTCGGGCAGGTCGGCTTTACCCGCGCCATGGACCACGAGCTCCGCGAGCAGGGCATCCGCTGCACCAACGTCTGTCCCGGCGGGGTTGCGACCGACTTCGCGCTCGAGGCGGGCCGCGGCCGCACGAACGACGCGCTCGGCGGAATGATGAGAGCCGAGGACGTCGCCGATGTGGTCCTGTTCGTGCTGACGCGGGCCCGGAACCACCGCATCATCGAGACGGCCCTGCGGCCCATGTCGGAGACATCGTGGGGGTGACGAGGTGGGGCATCATCTCGACGGCGAAGATCAACGACCTCGTGCTCGCCGGCGCCGCGCTGAGCGACGAGGTCGATGTCGTTGCTGTCGCCAGCCGCGACCAGTCGCACGCCGACGCCTACGCCGCCGAGCACGGGATCCCGCGCGGCTACGGCGGCTATGCGGCTCTGCTGTCCGACCCCGAGGTCGAGGCCGTGTACATCTCCCTGCCCAACCGTCTGCACTGCGAGTGGGCGATCAACGCGCTCGAGGCGGGCAAGCACGTGCTCTGCGAGAAGCCGATGAGCCGTCGCCCCGAGCAGTTGAAGGCCGTCTTCGACACCGCGGAGTCGAACGACCGCTTCTGCATGGAGGCCTTCATGTGGAGGCACAACCCGCAGACACGCAGGCTGAAGGAGCTCGTCGACGAGGGAGCGATCGGCGACCTGCGGCTTGTCCGGGCGGCGTTCAGCTATCCGCTCACGGACCTCGGCAACGTGCGGATGCGCCCGGAGCTCGAGGGCGGCGCGCTGATGGACGTCGGCTGCTACTGCATCAGCGGCGCGCGGCTGCTCGCCGGCGAGCCGGTGCGCGTCGCCGCGCAGCAGGTGGCGAGCTCGACCGGCGTCGACGTGCGGTTCGCCGCGACCCTGGCCTTCGAGGGCGACGTGCTTGCACACTTCGATTGCGGCATGGACATGTCCGACCGCAGCGAGCTGGACGTGATCGGCTCCGAGGGGTGGATCCGCGTCCGGGACCCGTGGCACTGCCGCGACCCGCTGCTGTGGCTCCATCGGGAGGGTGAAATGGAGCCGATCGAGATTACCCCGGAGAATTCGTATCGACTCGAGCTCGAGAACCTCGGCCGTGCGATCCGAGGCGAGGATCATCCGCTGCTCGGCCGTGAGGACGCGGTTGCCCAGGCGCGCGTGATCGAGGCTCTGTACCGCGCGGCAGAGACCGGTGAGGCGGTCGATCTGTGAACGTGCTCGGTCTCCTGGCCGGGCCGGTCCCCGAGTTCCTGGTCGATGACCTTGCCGGCGTCTCCGACGCCGTAGGTCCTGTCAAAAGCCCGTTCCCGAACTAGCCAAAGCGCCAGGGCCGTCGTCCGGGAGATACCGCACACTTCGACGATGTCGGTTTTTTCCGTCGACCAGGCCTACCGGCTCAAGGCCAACCACGCACTTGTCGCGAAGGCACGTGCTCCCATGCTGGCGCTCGGACCGGGACCCGTGAACGGAACTCTCGACGCGCGCTCCACGCTCGACATCGCGTGCGAGTGCTCCGCGCAGGACTGCAGCGCACGGGTGAGGATCCGGCTTAGCGACTACGAGGCCGAGCGACGCGGGCTGCGCCGGCTCGTAATTGCGCCCGGGCACGAGCTCGATTCTCCCGTGCACCTCGTCGCGCGCACCGACGCGTACGAGATCGTCGAGCCCTGGTTCTGACCGCAACGCGCCGTCTGCTTGCCGGCGCAGGGCATCAGCGCCGCTGACTCACGCGTCCCAGCCGACCTCGTCGTGCGATTCGAGCTTGCGCCAGAAGGTCACCTCGGGCTCCCCGGCTACGCCGACCTCCCGCATCAGCGGCTCGATCTCCGAGCGCTCGCTCTCGAAGAACCGTTGGAAGCTCGCGGGATCGGGCCATTCGTCGAGGACCAGGATCTGTCCGTCGTCCGAGCCGTAGAACCGGTGGGCGATCAGCCCGTGCCCCTTCGCGCGCTCGGCGATCGCACGCATCCCCTCCGGGTTCTCCGCGGCCCGCTGCTCCAGCTTCTGCGGGTCGCCCTGCGCACGCAACGTCACGATCACTGACATCTACTCCTCCTCCGGTCGGTGCGAAGGATCTGAACACAGCGCTGCGCGTGTGTGCAAGTACCCTCTAGGAGACGCCGTTCGTGCCGTCGTGCTGCGGATGCCACGACGGGAACACGGGTTGTTCCTTTCGGCTTTCGAGGAACGCGCGTAGACCCTCCTGGCCCTCGGCGCCCGTGCGCTGCTCGGCGATACGCCGAGCGGTGTCGGCGCCGTCAGGCCGCTCGAGGACGAGGCGCTTCGCCGCCCGCACCGCCTTCGGCCCGGCGGACAGAAGCTCGTCGAGCACCAGCTGCAGTGCACCGTCGAGATCGTCGGCGACCTCGTGTACGAGCCCGATCCGCAGCGCGGTTGCGGCGTCGAAGCGCTCGCCGGTCAGGAAGTAGCGGCGCGCGGCCGACGCGCCGATCTTCGCGAGTGCGAACGGCGAGATCACCGCCGGGATGATTCCGAGCTTCACCTCCGAGAATGCGAACACGGCGTCTCGCGCCGCGACGGCGATGTCGGAGGCAGCGACCAGGCCGCAGCCGCCGCCCAGCGCGTGGCCCTGCACGCGGCAGACGACCGGGGCGGGGCAGCGGTCGATTGCCTCCAGCATCTGCCGCAGCGCGTTCGCGTCGCGCAGGTTCGTCTCGTAGTCGAGCTCGACCGACCCTCGCATCCACTCGATGTTCGCTCCGGCCGAGAACGACCGTCCCTCGCCCGCCAGCACGACCGCCCTCGCCCGGCCGACGTCGACGAACGCCTCGGCGAGTTCGGCGATCAGCTGCGCGTCGAACGCGTTCCTGACCTCCGGGCGGGCGAGCGTCACCCAAAGCAACTCGCCGGCGCGCTCGATTCTGAGTCCGGCCATCGCCTCGATCGTATGTGTTAACGAAACCGTACGTGTTAACGAAATCCTTCCGTTTGCAGGGTTAACCGATTGGACGGGTCGGGCAGGATAGAACGGACAACGATGCAATGGAGGAAATTCATGCGAAAGCGACTGACAGGTCGCGGCATTGCCGTGACGCTGCTCGCCGCACTGGCGATCGTGGCATTTGCGGCGATCGGCGATGCGGCCACAACTGATGCCGCGCCCACGAGTAGTGCGGCGCCCACGATCTCAGGTTCACCGCAACAGGGCAGCTCGCTCACCGCCTCGAGCGGGAGCTGGGCCGGCACGACGCCGATTGCCTTCGCCTTCCAGTGGCGACTCTGTGATGCCGGCGGCGCTGCGTGCGCCGACGTGACCGGCGCGACGGGTCAGGCCTACACGGTGCAGGCCGCCGACGTCGGCAAGACCCTGCGCGTGCAGGTGACGGCGACGAACTCCGCCGGCTCGGGCCAGGCGACCTCGGACCCGACCGCGACGGTAACCACGGCGCCGACGACGACGGGCCCGCAGAACACGGCGGCTCCCGCGATCACCGGCACCACCCAGGATGGTCAGACGCTGACCGTCTCGAACGGGACCTGGACCGGCACAGATCCGATCACGTATGCCTACGAGTGGCAGCGCTGCGACGCGCAGGGCCAGAACTGCGCGCCCATCTCCGGCGGCACGGCGACCACATACATGCTGGGAAGCGCCGATGTGGGCAAGAAGCTGCAGGTGCTCGTGACCGCGACGAACGCCGCGGGCCACAGCAGTAAGTACTCGAACCAGGTCGGAGCCGTAGCCGCGAAGACGACCACCACCACGACGACGACCACGACGCCGCCGCCGAAGGCCACGAGCGGCACCACGATCGCCGCCTCGCAGGTGACGCTGCCCAACCGGCTGATCGTCGATCGGATCCAGTATCCGGAGGGCGGCCGCTCCCGCTCGGCGTTCACGGCGCGCTATCACGTCTCGGACACGCAGCATCGCTCCGTCAGCGGCGCGCTCGTGTACACGATCGGGCTGCCGTACGGGGTCATCCGCACCGTGCCCGAGCAGCCGACCGGTGCCGACGGTTGGGTGACCTTCACGGTCAATCCGGGCGCGAAGATGCCGCGTCGCGGCTACCTCGTCCAGTTCGTCCGGGCGCGCACGCCGCAGGGCGACCTGCTTGCAGGCGCCTCCACACGGCGGCTCGTGCAGGTGCGCGTCCGCCCGTAGCCTGACGCGGCGGCCCCTGCGGCGTATGGTGCGCGCATGCGCATCGTGGTCGCGGGGGCCGGCGCCGTCGGCGCCAACGTCGCCTACCAGCTCGCGCTGCAGGGAGCCCGGGACGTCGTACTGTGCGACCGGGGCGAGGTCGCAGGCGGGTCTACGGGGCGCGCGATGGGCGGTGTCCGGCAGCAGTTCTCGACGGCCGCCGAGGTACGGCTCGCAAAGGAATCGATCCGGTTCTTCGAGGAGCTCGGGCCACCGTTCTTCAACCAGGTCGGCTACCTCTTCCTCGCGACGACACGCGCAGGCCTGGCCCGGCTCGAAGAGCGGATGCGGCTCCAGTGCTCGCTCGGGGTGCCGGTCGAGCACGCGCGGGTGCCGGAGGGCGTACGCCGCGACGATGTCGTCGGAGCCGTCGCCTGCTGGGAGGACGGCGTCGCGGACCCGGCGCTCGTGACGAAGGAGCTCGTGCGCCGTGCCGGCGCGCTCGGGGTCTCCGTCCAGGAGGGAGTCGATGCCCGAGAGCTCGAGCGCGACGCGCTCGTGATCTGCTGCGGCCCGCACTCGGGCGAGCTCGCCGCGGAGTTGCCGATCCGGCCGCTGTGCCGCCAGCTCTTCGAGACCCAGCCGCTCGAGCTCGCCGGGTCGCTGCCGATGGTGATCGAGGAGGAGACCGGCTTCCACTTCCGCAGCTGCGGCGGGCGTCTACGCGTGGCGATGGGCGACGAGGAGCCGCGCTGGGGCTTCGAGGCCTCCGTCGACGACTCGGTGCTGTCCGATCGGCTCGCGCGTCTCGAGCACAGGTATCCCGCCGCCGCCGGCGCCCGCGCGGACCGGGCCTGGGCGGGCCTCTACGACATGACCCCGGACGCGCATCCGATCGTCGGCCGGATCGCCGAGGGCGTCTATGCCGCCTGCGGCTTCTCGGGTCACGGCTTCATGCAGTCCCCGGCCGTCGGCCGTGCGCTCGCAGCCGAGATCCTGACCGGGGAGTCGCCATTCGACCTCTCGCCCTATCGACTTCAGCGTTTCGCAGGCGGCGCGGTGTTTCCGGAGACGCTCGTGCTCTAGAACGGCCCCCGCGGCTCGTAGCTTCCCCGGCGCGCGCCGATCCCGAGAAAGGTCATTCCTTCCGGCCCCGCGACGGGAACGCGGGTCGTGTCGGGGTCGAAGCGCAGGAACGAGCCGACCTTCACCGGTACCTCGACGTCGTCCACGCGCCAGTGGCCAGAGCCCTTGATCACGACGTTGACCTCCTCCTGGCCCGAATCCGCTTCGTTGTGCTCGTGTCCCTCCTGTCCGGGCGGCAGCTCGAACCAGTTGACCCCGAACGCCTCGACGCCGAGCTCGCGCCGGACGAATCTGACCGCCCCACCGGGCCCCGCGCCTTCGATCTCCGCGATGTTCACGACCGAATAGCCCATCCGACTCCTTTGTCTACATGCGGAAGATCCCGAACGTGGTGTCCGGGATGGGTGCGTTGAGCGCGGCCGAGATGCCCGAGGGCGAGCACGCGCCGCGTGTCGAGAGGGTCGATGATGCCGTCGTCCCACAACCGTGCGGTCGAATGGTACGGATTGCCCTCCGCCTCGTACTGGAGGCGGATCTCGTCCGGATTTGCCTCGCCGACCGTCGTCAGCACGATCGCCGCCTGGTCACCGCCCATCACGGAGATGCGCGCGTTCGGCCACATCCAGAGCTGGCGCGGCTCGTAGGCGCGCCCGCACATCGCGTAGTTGCCGGCTCCGAACGAGCCGCCGATGATGACGGTGAACTTCGGCACCTCGGCGCAGGCGACCGCCGTCACCAGCTTGGCGCCGTCGCGGGCGATGCCGCCGGCCTCGTACTCCCGCCCGACCATGAAGCCGGTGATGTTCTGGAGAAAGACGAGCGGCACCTTGCGCTTGCAGCAGAGCTCGATGAAATGCGCGCCCTTCTGCGCGGACTCGGCGAAGAGGACGCCGTTGTTGGCGAGGATCCCGACCGGGTAGCCCTCGATTCGGGCGAAGCCGCAGACGAGCGTCTCGCCGTAGAGGGCCTTGAACTCCTGCAGGCGCGAGCCGTCGACGATCCGGGCGATCAGCTCGCGCGGGTCGACCTGGTGACGGAAGTCCTCGGGGATCAGCCCGTACAGCTCGGCCGGGTCGGCGGCGGGTGGCTCCGGCTCGGCGACCTCCCAGGGCGGCTCTGGCTTGCGCAGGTGCAGGGTGCGCACGATCCCGCGTGCGAGTGCGAGCGCATGCTCGTCCGAGGATGCGTAGTGGTCGGCGACCCCCGAGCGGCGCGTGTGGACGTCTGCGCCGCCGAGCTCCTCGGCGGTGACGTCCTGGCCGGTCGCCGCCTTCACGAGCGGCGGGCCGCCGATGAAGATCGTGCCGGTGCCCCGGACGATGATCGTCTCGTCGCACATCGCGGGCACGTAGGCGCCGCCCGCCGTGCACGAACCCATCACCGCGGCCAGCTGCGGAATCCCGAGCGAGGACATGCGGGCCTGGTTGAAGAAGATCCGGCCGAAGTGCTCCCGGTCGGGAAAGACCTCGTCCTGCAGCGGCAGGAAGGCGCCGCCGGAGTCGACGAGGTAGAGGCAGGGAAGGCGATTCTGCAGCGCGACCTCTTGCGCGCGAAGGTGCTTCTTGACGGTGAGCGGGAAGTAGGTGCCGCCCTTGACGGTGGCGTCGTTGGCGACGATCACGCACTCGCGTCCCTCGACGACGCCGATCCCGGTCACGATCCCTGCGGCGGGCGCCGCGCCGTCGTAGAGCTCCCAGGCGGCCAGCGCGTCCGAGCTCGAGGAACGCGCGTGTCAGGATCGACGAGCCGATCGATGCGCTCGCGGGCGGGCAGCTTGCCCCGGGAGCGATGCTTCGCGAGCGCCGTCTCGCCGCCACCGCGGGCCACGAGGGCGGTGCGCTCGCGGAGCTCGGAGACGAGCTTCTCCATCCGCGCCCGGCGGGCGGCGAACGCCTCCGAGCCGCTCTCAACCTGCGAGGTGAGGATTGCCATGCGCGTCGAGTCTACGACCACGCCCGGATTCGCCGGGAGGGCTACAGGAGTTCGCCCGAAGTGACGATACCCGTCGAAAGGAAGCTTTCGCGGGGGAATCACGCCACACATGTATCGCCGTCTTGCCACGCTCGTCGCAGCGCTTCTCGTCGTCGTCGTCCTGCCGGTTTCCGCCTCGGCCTCGCAGCTGATCGACCGGAACGCCTCGGGGGTCAAGCTCGCGGTCAACCTGCAGGGGCAGGCGCTGCTCACCTACAGGTCGGGGGGCAAGCTCAAGCACGTGCTCGTCTGGGGCGCGATCGACGGGCTCGTACCGACCGCCGGGACGCCTCAGGTGAAGTTCCGCGTCGACTACTCCGGCGGCTGGGGCACCTACCGCAAGCTCGTCTGGAAAGGCTTCCCGAACGTTTGCGGGCCATACACCGGCCCGCCGCTCGCCTGGATGGTGACCGCGTGCACCGCGCCGGACGGGACGTACTGGGCAGTTCAAGCGTGGCAGCGGCCGCTGCCCGATCTCGGGCTCACGCCGTGGACGGCTGCGCAGACCGCATGGGAGCTTCACGTCTCGCACTGGACGGGCGCCAACATCGCTGCCCTCGAGGTGCACTCGGACTGGGTCTACCACGGCCGCTTCGAGCAGCTGTTCGGCAAGATGACGTACCTCGACCAGCCCGTGCACGGCTTCAAGACGACGTCAACCGGCGTGCCGCTCGACGGCTACGGCCGCAATCTCTATCTGGACACGCTCGACTCGACCTACGGCCCCGGTTGGCGCCGCGAGAACGCGTTCGTCGTGCACAACCCGAACGGGAACTTCTGCTACGGCTTCTATCCCTTCGTGGTCGGCAACTACGCCCACCCCTCCTCGATCCCCGCGAACTCGAAGCGGGGGCCGGGCGTCGGAGCCCGGTACCGGTTCTCGGTGATCGGGCCCGGCGTGTCGCCGGACGTGACGTGGGAAGGGCCGGGGCTCGGCGCGTACGAGGCCGGCAATCCGGAGGACGTCGCGCTCGAGCTGCAGATGAACGAGGTGCTCGACCAGCTCTCGTCGCTCGACAAGGGGTGCAAGCAGCACTAGCCTCCAGCTCGGGAGTAGGGGCGCCGAAGCGCCCCCGTTCCCTACCACCAGGCCCGTCGCGAGCGGCCTCCGAGGCCGCCGGCGAAGAAGCTGATCAGCCATACGAGCGCCAGCACGATGGCGACGATGAACAGCCAGTGGATTGTGAATCCGACCCCGAACGCAACGATTGCGAGCAGGGCCAGCAGGATCAAGAGCAGCATGTGTCACCTCCTGTCCTGCGTACAACGACGCCGGCGGAATTTTGGTTGCGGGCCAACGCGCAGCAGTTGAAACCCATGCGGATTCAGGCAGTCCACTGCCGCGCATCAGGCTGCGGCCTGCCGATGCGCGAGGCAGCAGACTGCCCGTAACGGAGCACAGCCGTCAGTGCCCGTTGGTAGCGAATGTATCGCGGGTGCAGGGCGATTTCGCCGACCGTTCGTTCAGTCTCGAGGCCCCTCGAGCGAGCCGCTCGAGACACGGCCACCCGCCACGTGAAGGCGGCGGAGCCGACTGACGTTCGGGTGGGCCGCCACCCGGGGCCGGTCGGCTCCGCCTAGGAAAGGTGAGGACGCCCTACCTTTCGCGAACAGAATCTACCGGATTCGGCCGCGTCCGTTCGAGGCAGTTTCCACCGCGACCTGAGTTCATCACCGGATCGAGCCCAGAGGCGGTGCGCGGTCGCCGGTCGACAGGGTTCCGGCCGTGTCGCCGCGGGAGGTTGCCGTGCCCGCCGTCGTCCAGAGAGGTTGAGCCGCCTGGGCCGAGAGAAGTCCTGACCTCGCTGCGACCAGGTGGTCCGAGGAAGACTCTGCCCTGGCGGCTCAATATCCGTGTGCGCAGATACCTCTTCGGCATCTGGCGCGGCCGACCTCACTGGCCGAAGGTCCAGTTTGCGCGGAGGCCCAGTTCGTACGAGGCGCAGCCGCTCTAGGCAAGCCGTTCTCCCCTGGATGCGTGGTGCTCTACGCTTCGCTCACGGCCTGCCGGATGATCGTCTTCAGCCGCTCGGGGGCGGCGCGACGCGGGTCGCCCAGGTAGATCTCGTGATGCCTGCCGCGCCTCGCCAAGCCCTGCTCGTCGATGAAGGCGTGCAGCCGCTGAATCGTCGGTGCCTCGGCGGCGTAGGGGCCGAGATGGAGGACCTGCGCCGAGCGCCCCTCGGCGAAGTGCTCCAGGCGAAGCTCGCGCGCCGCCGGCAGCCGCTTTTTCTCGGCGACGGCGCGCGCCGTCTGCTCGACCAGGTCCGCCGTCACCTCGCCAGGTTGCATGATCATCAGCGTCCAGTCCCAGCCCGACTTCTCCTTGATGCTGAAGCGAGACATGTCCTCGACCAGCCACAGTCCCTCGAGCGGGGCGACCGTGTAGTTGGTCCGCCGGCGCGCTTGATCGCGAACTTGAGCGTGTAGGAGACCCCGAAGAGCGCTTGGATCGCAGCTTGGAACTCCGCGGAGACGTTGGGGTCGCCGTGCCCGTCGATCATCAGGAAGCTGAGCTCGGGGACGTCGACCAGCTCCGGCATTTGCCGTGCGCGGTAGAGCTGCTTCAACGCCTGCGTCGTGTCGATCGTGGTGGTCATCATCGTGGTCTCCTTTTCTCTCAAAGAAAGCGCGCGTTGGGAGGTCACAACGAGCTCCCGATGAGAATCGGCGCGATGCAGGGCGCCGGCACGAGCTCATCTCTCTTCCGAAGACGACGCTACGGGCTACGCCGTCGTCGCGCATCGGGATATGCCCGCGATCTCTCGCTTCCGGAAGCGACGGCTGAGCGAGCAGGTCGACCCGGCGCCCGGCTCTCATTCAAAGCGGGCTGTTCGGTGCACGGTCAGAGGGTCGTCGCGGCGACGAGACAGCTTCTGGCTAGCGCTTGCCCCGCATCCAGTTCGAGATGCGACTGCCCAGCGGGGCCTTGCCCGGCAGCCATTTCGTCTCCGGTGGCTGCTCGTGGTACGGGGCGAGCGTCTGCGCTTCCAAGGCCGTCAGCTTCAGCCTCACCTCGCCGGGAAAGATCGCGCCGACCTGCTCGCCGGGCACGTAGCCGACCTGCTTCGACGAGCCAGCCTCGACCGCGAGGCCGTCGAAGATGTCGTCCTGCTTGTCGCCGGAAACCTGGGCGACCGTTCCGATCAGAGTTCCGTCATTGCTGAGGACGTTCCAGCCCTGCTCGATCTGCAACCAAGAGACAGGATCAGCCATCAGGGGTCGGCTCCTGACCGGAAGCGGAGACTGCGGCAGACATCAACGCCCAAGCTAGCACCCTCGGTCGTTCAGCATCCACGCGGGTTTCGGCCCCTGGGGCGTTGCCAGGGGTGGAGGGGACGCGAACCCCCGGCTCGTCCGGAATCGGCGAGCGTACCGACACAAGTCTGTCATGGGCGGGTCCTGACGTCAGCGTTTTCCAACCGGAGCCGGGCGGACTACTACGCTAGAAGCGTGCGCGCCGGTCGACTCATAGTGGGGCGCGGGAGTCGGACGGTTAGCCGTAGTCGCCACGGCTCCCCCAAGATTTGCACCGACCAAAGAGTCCCCACGCCCAAGAGGACGAGAGCGCAAAGCAGCCGGGGTGGGAGAGGAGGAGAGCCGTGCAGACCAGTGAGGTTGTGAGACGCGTCCGGGCAACCCCCGAGATCTGCGATCTGATCCCGAGGTGCTCCTGGTGCAAGCGGATCGCGACCGAGGGGGAGTGGTTCTTCGTGACGCTCCCAGCCTCGGGTGCGAGCGATTGGCCGGGCGCGCCGTCGCACTCGATCTGCCCGGAGTGCGCCGCGAACGCTGCGTGACCCTGCCGCCTCGGCTGGAAAGGGTTAGGACGCTTCCTCCGCAAGCCACGTGGCGTGGATTCCCGCCGAGCACCATCCCGGGGGTCGGCGGGCGGAAAAGTCTCGCTCGCGCAGGGCTTTTCTAGTGTTCATGCGGACAGGGGTGGAGGGACTCGAACCCCCGGCCTACGGTTTTGGAGACCGCCGCTCTACCAACTGAGCTACACCCCTCGGTTCGGACGAGGATTGTACTCGGACTCCCACGGGCACCAGCGGAGGCATGACCGACATTCACGCAGACGATTACGACGCCGACCGCGAACCCGACGCCGATCTGCTCGAGGAATCGGCCGGCGAGGGCTACGGAGAGAGCGAGGAAGAGCGCGACGAGGCGCTGGACGACGACGAATAGAGTGGGGGCGTGGGAACGCGGCTCGGCGTCCTCTTCGTCCTGCTCGGGCTCGGGCTCGCCGGAATCGCGGTCGTGGCGGCGCGCCATCAGCTCGTGATCGCGATCGCCGCCGCCGTCCTGGCCGTCTGGATGTGGACGCTCGCGCTGCGCGTTCTACGGCACCGTTGAGGGATTTCCCGGCGCGCGTCGTATTGTTTGAACGCGTGAGTGTCGACGACACCCAACCGATCTGGCTCGAGTTTCGCCGCACAGGTGACCGCAAGCTGCGGGACCGGCTGATCCTGACCTATGCGCCGCTCGTCAAGTACGTGGCCGGCCGGCTCGGCTCCGGCCTGCCCGCACACGTCGACGAGGGTGATCTCGTCTCGTACGGCCTGCTCGGGCTGATGGGTGCGATCGAGCGCTTCGACCCGGAGCGCGACATCAAGTTCGAGACCTACGCGATCGCGCGGATCAAGGGCGCGATCATCGACGAGCTGCGGGCGCTCGACTGGGTGCCGCGCTCGGTGCGCTCCCGCGCGCGCGAGATCGAGCGGGCGGTCGGCGAGCTCGAGGCGAAGTTCGGCCGCGCGCCGAACGACGAGGAGATAGCGGCCAAGGTCGGGATCTCGACCGGCGAGCTCGAGGACAGCCTCACCGAGATCTCGCGCACCTCGATAGCGGCGCTCGACGAGCTCTGGACCGTGTCGGCGGGCGGCGACCAGGTCGCTCTGATCGACACGATCGAGGACGACACCGGACCCGACCCGCAGACGGCGCTCTCGCAAACCGAGCTGCGTGAGGCGATCGGCGAGGCGATCGCGCGTCTACCGGAGCGCGAGAAGCTCGTGGTCACGCTCTACTACTACGAGGAGCTGACGCTCCGCGAGATCGGCGAGGTGCTCGGCGTGACCGAGTCGCGCGTCTCGCAGCTGCACACGAAGGCGGTCCTGCGCCTGAAGGCGCGCCTCGCGGGAACGCCTGCCCGCAGCGTGGACTGATCGGGCACGCGGTAGCCTGAGCTCCGGGCGGCCGAGGCGCACTCGGCGGCAGATTCGGACGGGTTAGGATCAGCAGTACCGTCTGATCCGAGGAGGAACCGCTCGCATGACTGCTCTGGAGCCCGGCAGGATCCGCAACGTCGCCGTCGTTGGTCACCGCGGCACGGGCAAGACGTCGCTTGTCGAGGCGATGCTCTTCCAGGCGGGCAAGACGAACCGGCTCGGGTCGGTCGGAGCAGGCTCGACGGTCTCCGACTGGGACGAGGACGAACGCGCGCGCCAGATGTCGATCCAGGCGTCGATCTGCAACCTCGAGTGGCAGGAGCGGCGGATCAACCTCGTCGACACGCCGGGCGACCCGGGCTTCCAGGGCGACGCGATCGCGGCGCTGCGGGTCGTCGAGGGCGCTCTCTTCACGCTGAGCGGCGTCATGGGAGTCGAGGTCGGTACCTCGCGGCTCTGGAAGCGCGCCGAGGAGGTCGGGCTCTCGCGGGTGTTGTTCGTGAACATGCTCGACCGTGAGCGCGCCGACTTCTTCCGCGATCTCGAGGCGATGCGCGAGCAGCTCTCGGAGCGCTGCGTCGTCGTGCAGCTCCCGATCGGCGCCGAGCATGAGCTGACCGGGATCGTCGACCTTGTGCACATGTGCGCCTACACGAGTGCGGAAGGCGGGCGCGAGGGAGAGCCGCAGCCGATTCCGGAGCAGCTCGGCGACCAGGTAGCCGAGTACCGCGAGAAGCTGCTCGACGAGGTCGTGCAGGTTGACGAGGCACTGATGGAGCGCTATCTCGAAGGCCAGGAGCTGGCCGTCGAGGAGGTCGCCCACGCGCTGAAGGACGCGGTTACTCGCGGTGAGGTCTTTCCGGTCGCCTGCGGTGTCGCGACCAAGAACCTGGGCACGCGCGCTCTGCTCGACCTCCTGGTTGAAGGCGTCCCGTCACCGGCGAAGAAGGGCGCGTCGATCGACACCGACGGCGCCGCCACGGCGGCGTACGTCTTCAAGACGATCGCGGATCCGTTCGCGGGCCGGATCAACGTCTTCCGCGTCCTCGCCGGCAGCGTGGCCGGCGACGCCACGCTCGTCGATGCGCGCACCCATGCCAAGGAGCGCGTCGGCACGCTGCTTCGGCTCCAGGGCAAGGACCACGAGAACGCGCAGGAGTTCGGCGCGGGCGACATCGGCGCCGTGGCGAAGCTGAAGGACGTCTCGACCGGCGACATGCTGCTCGACCGGGAGCTGGAGCTCGAACTACCCGATCTCGGTCTGCCGGAGCCGGTGATGTCGTTCGCGATCAACCCGAAGGCGAAGGGCGACGAGGAGAAGATGGCGGCCGGACTGAGGCGCCTCGCCGAGGAGGATCCGACGCTGCAGATGCGTCGCGATCAGCAAACCGGCGAGCAGCTCCTCTCCGGCATGAGCCAGATGCAGGTCGAGGTCGCGGTCGATCGGCTGAAGCGCCGCTTCAACGTCGAGGTCGAGCTGCACCCGCCGCGCGTCCCGTACCTGGAGACGATCCGCAAGCAGTCGCGCGCCCACGGCCGCTACAAGAAGCAGACCGGCGGCCGCGGCCAGTTCGGCGACTGCCACGTCGTGCTCGAGCCGCTCGAGGAGCGAACCGGCTACGAGTTCGTCGACAAGATCGTCGGCGGCGTGATCCCCCAGAGCTTCCGGCCGGCCGTCGACAAGGGCGTCCAGGAGGCGATGCTGCACGGCGAGCTTGCCGGCGCTCCCGTGCAGGGCGTGCGCGTCTCGCTGGTCGACGGCTCGTACCACAACGTCGACTCGTCGGAGATGGCGTTCAAGATCGCGGGCTCGATGGCGTTCCGCCAGGCCTACGAGCAGGCGGATCCCGTCCTGCTCGAGCCGATCATGGAGCTCGAGGTGATCGTCCCAGACGAGACCGTGGGGGCCGTGAACGGCGACCTCAACTCGCGGCGCGGCCGCCTGCACGGGATGGAGCCGCGAGGGGGGATGACCTCGATCAAGGCCGAGGTGCCGATGGCGGAGATCCTGACCTACTCGCAGTCGCTGACCTCGATGACGAGCGGCCGCGGCGACTACCACATGCACTTCCTGCGCTACGAGGAGGTGCCCTCGCACATCGCCCAGAAGATCGTCGAGGAGACGCGCAAGGCCCGCGAGGAAGCCAAGGCCTGATGTTCGAGGGCCTCGACGAGGTCCCCTGGCACACGCTGGAGCATGCATACGGGCGCGCGGACGACGTGCCCGGGGCGATCCGCGCGCTGCTCGATCCCGATCCCGACCGGCGGACGGCTGCGCTCGACGAGCTGACGACGACGATCTGGCGAGAGGGTGTCGTCTACCCCGCGACCGCGCCGGCAGTGCCGTTCCTCGCAGAGGCTGCGCTCTCGAGGGATGTGGAACCGCGGACTGCGCTGCACGTCGCGCTGCTTCTCGCGTGGGTTGCGGACGGGAGCGGAGAGGGCGTCGATTCGGCGCGCTCCGCTGTGCGGCGAGAGCTGCCGGGCCTCCTGCGCGGACCTCTGCCCGTGCTCGCGGCAGCAGCCCTCTTCCCCGAGGAGCGCGAGCGGGTTGCGCCGGAGCTGTCGGCCCGGCTTGCGGCGGAGGACGGACGGCGCCGCCGGCTGTTCCTACGCTGGGGCCTGATCGCCCTCGGGGCGGAGCCGGTGCAGGAGAGCGACGTCGCGGGGCTGCCGGACCTCTACGGCGGCCCAGGCTGGCGTAACGACCTGCGCGCGGCGCTGGCGAGGGGAGAGACGCCGCCCGTCGGTTACGGGAGCCTGCTCTCCGACCTCGCCTGGCACGCGCGGGACCGCTAAGCGTCGGTCTGCTGCGGCTGGTCGGTGCCGCGCAGATGCTTGACCACGTCGGCGACATCGACGAGCTCCTGCTCGAGATCGCGCTGGTAGGCCTCGAGCCGCTCGATCAGGTCGAGTCGGTTCGGGAACGGCCGCTGGAAGTGCAGGCGTCCCCGGTGGTGGTGTCTAGATCCGTACATCGTTCACCTCCTCTCGTTCGTGGCGTTCGAGAAAGGCAGCGATCACGTGCTGGGTCTCGCGCAGAGCGCCGGCCCAGGAGTCGAGCAGCAGGCGACCGTTGTCGGTGAGCTCGTAGCTGCGACGCGCCGGCCCAGGGGCGTCGGCGTGCCACTCGGAGCGGACGACGCCCTCCTCTTCGAGCGCGCGCAGCACGCGATAGAGGTTGCCCATGTCGATCGGCTCTCCTGCCAGCTGCTCGATGCGCTCGAGCAGCTCGTAGCCGTGTGCCGGATGCTCGCGCAAGAGCAGCAGCACCGACGGCTCGACGAAGCGCTCGATCCGGCTCCTGACGCGCCAGTGCCCGCGCATGCGCGTTCGGCAGCGCGACCGACCTCTACCTGTAAATGACATATACAAGTGACAGGCTAGCAGGTGCGTCGCGAGCGCCGGACGGCGGCTACACTCGATGGCCATGCGTGTCACGCGATCCACCGTCACGCGAACCTGCGCGATCTGTGAGCGCACGCTGCTGATGGGCGAGCGGACGACGCGCTACGCGCCTGCGGGTGACGACCACTGGGTCGACGTCTGCGCGCTCTGCCAGGATCAGGCGCTCGAGCACGGCTGGCTCAAGGAGGGTGCGCCGACCACCCCCATGGTGTCGGCAGCCTCGCGTCGCCGGCGGGGGCTGAGGCTGTCCGGGCTGCTTGCCCCGCGCACCCTGAGTGAGGAGACCGTCGCAGCCGAGCCCATCCTGCGCCGTCTGTCCGAGCCGGAGCTTGCGATGGTCGAGGCCTCGGACATCTTCAACGCCAGCGACTACCGGCGCACGATCGGCGGCATCGCGAAAAGCCTCGGCGAGCCTCGCGCGAGCGTCGTACCGCTTTCCGGCGTGACCGGCGAGCTCGTCGTCACGGTGGCCTGGGAGATCTCCTGGTACCAGTATCGTGTGACGCCAGATTCCGCACAGCCCGTGCGCCTCGCCGAGCGTGGCCACGAGCTCGACGAGCTCGAGGACTCGTTCAAGACGTGGAACGCCCGCGTCGAGGACGACGGCCGCGTCGTGCCGGACATCGCTCGCATCTAGCGGTAGCGCTTTCCGGCGGCTCCCCTAGACTGCGCATCAGGATGATCTTCTGTGTGATCCCGCCCGAGCTCGAGGACGAGCTGTTCGACAAGATGGTCGACTACTACCGGGACAACCCGAACGTGAGCGTGATCATCGATCGCCGCCAGCCGGGGTCCGATCGCCGCACGGGCAAGGGAGGAGGCGGCATGCGCCTCCTCCGCGACCGCCGGCGCGCCCGCATTCCAGGAACCTTCCCGGACACGGACGTCTCTTAGCTATTGTCGCCGCGATGGCGGCGACCGAGACGAGAGTCTTCAAGAATTTCATCGGCGGCGAGTGGCTCGATGCCACCTCGGGCGAGACCTTCGAGAGCCTGAGCCCCGCCACCGGCGAGGTGCTCGGCACGTTTCCACGATCGGGAGCCGAGGACGTCGACGGCGCCGTCTCGGCCGCGCGGGCTGCCTGGGACGACTGGCGCCTGACGCCGGCCCCCGAGCGGGCGCAAGTGCTCTTCCGCTTCGCAGCGCTGCTCGTCGAGCAGAAGGCCGAACTGACCGAGCTGATGAGCCGCGAGATGGGCAAGGTCAAGGCCGAAGCGGGCGGTGACGTTCAGGAAGCAATCGACATGAGCGTCTACATGGCCGGTGAGGGCCGCCGCATGTTCGGCCAGACGACACCCTCGGAGCTGCGCGACAAGTTCATGATGAGCGTCCGGATGCCGATCGGAGTCGTCGGCGCGATCACGCCGTGGAACTTCCCGATCGCCATCCCGGCCTGGAAGCTGGCCCCGGCGCTCGTCTGCGGCAACACCGTCGTGCTCAAGCCGGCGGAGGACACGCCGCTCCTGGCGGAGCGCTTCGTCGAGATCCTGAGCGATTCCGGCTGCCCCCCCGGCGTCGTGAACGTCGTGCACGGCTTCGGCGAGTCGGCCGGGCAGGCGCTCGTCGAGCACCGCGATGTCTCGGTGATCACGTTCACGGGGTCCCGCGAGACCGGCGTCGCCGTGACGAAGGCGGCCGCCGACACGCTCAAGCACGTCCACCTCGAGCTCGGCGGCAAGAATGCGATCATCGTCCTCGACGATGCCGACATCGACCTCGCCGTCGACGGCATCGTCTGGTCGGCGTTTGGCACCACGGGCCAGCGCTGCACCGCGGCGAGTCGCGTGATCGTGCACGAGCGCGTCTACGACGAGCTGCAGAAGCGACTCGTGCAGCGGGCCGAGGCGATGCGCATCGGGCCGGGCTGGGAGGACGAAACGGAAGTCGGCCCCGTGATCAACCGCGCAGCGATCGAGAAGATCCACAGCTACAGCAAGATCGGGCAGGACGAGGGCGCGCGGCTGCTCACGGGCGGCGAGATCGCGACCGGCAGCGGCCTGGAGAAGGGCTTCTTCTACCGCCCGACGGTGTTTGCGGACGTCGATCCGCAGATGCGGATCGCGCAGGAGGAGATCTTCGGCCCGACGACCGCGTTGATCAAGGTCCGCGACTTCGACGAGGCCGTGCGCGTCGCGAACGGGATCAAGTACGGGCTCTCGTCGTCGATCTTCACGAGTGACGTCAACAAGGCCTTCCGTGCCATGCGCGACCTGCAGGCGGGGATCACGTACATCAACGCCGGCACCACCGGTGCCGAGGTGCACCTGCCGTTCGGCGGTACGAAGGACACCGGCAACGGGCACCGCGAGGCTGGGCAGGCCGCGCTGGACGTCTTCACCGAGTGGAAGTCGATCTACGTCGACTACTCGGGCAAGCTGCAGCGGGCGCAGATCGACAATGTCAAGCCCGAGGCATAGGCGCGCCGCAAATGGTTCACGCGCGTGTACTTCGGGTCCCGACCCGCCCCCTGCTCGAGGCTCAGCCTAACGGCGTTGTCGCCCGGCCGCATCGGCCAATTTGTGCCGAAAGTGTGTCGATCCGAGGGCTCGAGCAATGACCGAGTTCGAGCGCGTCAAGCTCGTCTATTTCGTGCCGCGGCAGGCGCTCGACGCAACGCGTGATGCGGTGTTCGCCGCGGGTGCGGGTCGACTCGGCAACTATGAGCATTGCTCCTTCTACACCGACGGCACCGGCACGTATCTTGGGGGGGAAGGCTCCAACCCGACGCTCGGGCAGCCAGGGCGCGAGGAGCGGGTGATGGAGCTCCGCGTCGAGACCGTCGTCCCGCGCGCCCTGGTCGACGAGGTCCTCGCCGCCCTGCAGGCGGCACACCCGTACGAGGAGGTTGCGTACGACCTCTACCCGCTGCTGTGAAGGGCCGCCTGTTCACCGACGGCGGCGCGCGCGGGAACCCCGGCCCGGCCGCGTACGGCTACGTGCTCGAGGCCGAGGACGGCACCGAGCTCGACGCGCGCGGCGAGGCTATCGGCGTCGCCACGAACAACGTCGCCGAGTACAGCGCCCTGGTCGCAGGACTCCGCCGGGCCGCCGAACTCGGCCTCGACGAGGTCGAGGTGGTGTCCGACTCGGAGTTGATGGTCAAGCAGATGCAGGGGGTCTATCGCGTCAAGAACAAGGCGCTCCGGGACCTCTCGGTCGAGGCGGCGCGCCTTGCGCGCTCAGTCGGGCGTGTGACCTACACGAGCGTGCGCCGCGCGCATAACGAGCACGCCGACCGGCTCGTCAACGAAGCTCTGGATGCCGCCCAGGCCTGAGGCGCCGCTATACTGCCGTTCGCTCGCGGATGTAGCTCAGTTGGCTAGAGCGTCTGCTTGCCATGCAGAAGGTCGTGGGTTCGAGTCCCATCATCCGCTCTGAAATCCCTGCAAATCAGCAGGCGCCGTCGTCACCTTAGGAAACGATGGCTGCAGCGTGCTGTACTCGTTGACTGATCGGTGGATCCGACTCCACGACGTGTGCTGCCGGGCCGTCGGCGCTGGACGGGACGAGTAATGGATTTCCCTGCAAATCGCTTTGCGTTCAGTAGCTGAAGACGGTGGCGTAGTCCCCGACCCATTCCCACAGCGGCGTCGCGCCGCCGATCTCAGCGTTCGAGACGAGGTTGGCGCTGTCGAGCTTCCGTGCGGCGAAGCAGATCGGGCAGACAAGCAGCCGCCCACCGGCCTCCGCAAACTGCGCGACGAGCGTCGTGAGCGGCGGGCAGCCGTCGCAGGCGACGCCCTCAGCGACGCCCGCGACGGCGAGCCGCACGGCCTCCTTGGTCAGGAACATGGTCACTTGCTTGCCGGCGGCCGCACCGGCGCCACCGACGAGGAATGCGACGGTCACACGCTCGGGATCCTCGAGCCCGGTCGCGAGGTTGACGACTGCCCTGGCGGAGGTCATCAGACGTTGCAGCTCTTCGGCTCGGCCACGGGCGTGAGGAACTCCGTCGTGCCGGTGCGCGCGAGGAAGATCGCATTGAGCTGCACCGGCGTCGAGCTCTCGTTGCGAGCGAGGTGGATGTCGCTGCCGTCCTCGACGAACGCCTGCCCGGCGCCGACCGTGCTGTGTTCGCAGCCGCCGTGCTTCGGCTCGTAGACGGTCAGGGTACCTGCGCTCACGGCGACGAGCACGGGGCCGGGATGGGTGTGCCACCCGAACGAGCCGCCCGGGTCGACGCTGATCGACGTGACGAGCATGTCGCGCGGCCCGTTCGTCTTGATCTGGATCCCGGCGCGCTTGGCGTTGACCTTTGCGCCGATCGTGCCGTGTGCGAGCGGGGTGATCTGCACGCCCGTCGGCCCCGCGGGCTGACCGTCTTGCGGCCGGCTGCTGGCCGCCGGCGCGAGCGCTGCCGCAACGCACAGCGTCGCTGCGGCGGCGAGCATGGAGATGCGTGTCATGGTCTCTCCTTTCGTCAGGGGCGCGGCTGCGTCCGTGCGGGAGACTCGCGCGGCGCGCTCGTGGCCTCTTCGCCCGTGCGGGCCAATTCGTCGCCTGCGGGCCGGATGGCCCGTTCAGGCCAGTTACAGGAGGCCGGTCTGGGCGGCGCGCGACACGGCGGCCGCACGCGACGGGGCGTCGAGCTTGCGGAGGATGTTCGCGACGTGGCGATGCACCGTGTGCTCGCTCAGTACCAGGCGCCCGGCCATCTCGGCGTTCGTCAGCCCTGCCGCGACGAGCTGCACGATCTCGCGCTCGCGCGGCGTCAGCGCATCCGTCTCGTGTGCCGTCTGCGTCCGGAAGATCCGCGCGACAAGGCGCTCCTGCTCGAGTGCGCTGAGAGCGCGCCCGCGCGCCTGAGCCGCGGAGTATTCCTTCGCGCCGAGTGCAGTGCGCAGCGCCGATTCCGCTGCGCGAAACGGCTTCTCGTCCAGCGGTTCGAGCGTCAGCCCGCTCTCTTCGATCTCAACGAGGGCTACGCCGAAGAGCGCCGCGGCGGCGCGACTCGGCCGGCGTTCGCTCGCGACGGCCGCGAGGCGCGCGAGGGTGGCGGCACGTATCTCGCGGCTGCCGAGCGCGTTGCTCGTTTCGAGCGCGTCGAGCAGGAGCTCCTCGGCGCCGCCGAGCTCACCGCGGGCGAGAAGGGTGAGTGCGAGATTGCCCTTCACGCGCGCGACGCCGACTGCGTCGCCCGCTTCGTTCCACAGGCGGACGGCACGCTCGTAATAGGCCGCCGCCTCCTCGAGATCGTCGGCTCGACGGGAGATCTCGCCCAGGTTGTTGCAGGCGCTGGCCGCCCAGAAGGTGTCGCCAAGCTCCTCGCTCAGCGCAAGGCTCTGTCGGTAACGCGTTCGCGCAAGGGTGTCGTCGTCGGCGGCGAGGCCTGCAACGAAGAGCGCACGCCCGAGCGTCAACGGATCGCCGGCCTCGCGCGCCGCTTCGGCGCTCGCCGCCGCATATTCGCGGAATCGCGCGTCTCCTTGGATGACCAGGAGGAACGCGAGCGTCCGGAGGCCTTCAGCCCGCGTCTTGGCCGGCAGATCACCGCCCTCCGCGAGTGCGCGCGTGAGCCACTCGCAGCCCTCGCGCGTGCGGCGCGTTCGCCAGAAGCCGAGAAGGTTGGCGGCGAGCTCGACCGCGCGCGCCGGCTCCGTCCGCATGAAGAAATCGAGCGCGGCGTGGATGTTGTTCAGGTCCCGCTCCAGACGGTCCAGCGACTCGCGGGAGCCGCCGGCGCCGAAGAACTGGTCCGGGCTCCGTGCGAGGCCGGCGCACGTCTCCGCCATCAGACGGGCGACCGCCGCCTCCTCGCCAGTCTGCTCGAGGCGCTCGCGCAGGTACGTCCGGACGGTGCCGAGCTGCCAGTAGCGCGGATCGGCCGGAGAGCTCGCGTCACGTTGGACGAGGCTCCGCTCGACGAGCGACGCGAGCGCGAGGATCGGCTCCAGATCGAGTTCGGGAAGCACGTCGCCGTCGCCGCGGCAGACGGCTTCGACCGCATTGAGGTCGACGCCGTCCGGGAACACAGCCATACGTCGCAGGAGCGCCTGCTCCGCGGCCTCCAAGAGGTCGTAGCTCCAGTCGAGCGCCCGCCGCAACGTCTGCTGCCGCGGCGGCAGGTCGTGCGCGCCGCGCGTGTCGAGCCCCACTGCGTCGTCCCAGCGCGCGAGGAGCGCGGGTGCGGGTAGCGCGCCGATGCGCGCGGCGACGAGCTCGATCGCGAGCGGCAGGCCGTCGAGCCGGCGGCAGATCTCGGCGACCGCAGCGGCGACCTCGTCCGTCAGCTCGAACGAAGGATCGTGCGCCTGCGCCCGTGCGGCGAAGAGCGCGACGGCCGCGCTGCGCCCCGCCCGGGCAGCATCCCGCTCACCGGGTGCCGGCAGCTCGAGGGGCGAAAGGGGGAAGACGTGCTCGAACGTGAGCTCGAGCGGCTGCCGGCTCGTCGCGAGCACCGTCACGTCGGGGCACGCGGCGACGAGCGTCGCGACGTCGGCTGCCGCCGAGCCGACGTGCTCGAAGTTGTCGAGGACGAGCAGCGCCGGCGCGCCCTTGAGTGCGGTGACAGCGGCGTCGAGCGCCGGCCCACGTCGCGACTCTCCGGAAGCGATGGCCGCCGCGATCGCCTCGGCGACGAGTGACGCCTCCGCGACCGGGCCGAGCTCGACGCGGACGACGCGGAGCACGCGCTCGCCTTCCAGCCGGTCGGCCACCGCGTACGCGACGCTCGTCTTCCCGACGCCCGCAGGCCCGGTCACCGTGACCAGGCGGGCTGCTCCGTCGAGCATCGCCGCGAGCGTCGAGACCTCGCGCTCGCGGCCGATCAGCGCTGAGATAACCATCGCTCTGTCGATCGGACGATGCTCACTGTCGCTAGCGAGAATCGCTGCGGCGCTCGCACGCTGTCAAGCAGGCTTCGCTCTTCGAGACGATGATCGGGGTGCTGCCTCCTGCGGACGCCTTCCGTCTGCTGAGGGATGCGGACGATCGCCTTGCCGCCGCCGCCGGTGACGGCGGCCCTCATCACGCAGGACGGTTGCGCCGGTTCCGGGCGGGCTTCACCGTACTTCGTCCGCGGGGAGCCGGCCCGGTCGAATCCCTGACGACGAGCTCAGCGGCGATCAGGTGCTGCCGAGGCGGCGGGTTCCGCACTGTGAGCTGCTCGATGAGCATCTCCGCCGCCATCCGGCCCGCCTCGAAGGCCGGCCACTCGACGCCTGTGAGCGAGGGCGTCAGCATCTCGGCGAACTGGGCGGCGATCACCGACACGATCGAGAAGTCGTCGGGGACGTGGAAGTCAGCCGCCCGCAAGGCGCTGAGCAGGCCCGTGAACTGCCAGCCGGTCGTGATCGCGGCCGTGCACTCCGGCTCCGAGCGGAGCAGCCGCGCCGCGACTGCGAACGCCTCGCGCGGCGCGTGCGAGCAGGGGACGTGGATGCCGCGGATGCCGAAGTCGGGGGCGCGCTGCTCGAAGACGTCACGCGCGATCAGCGCCGCCGTGTAGCCCGCCTCGAGCAGATCGGGCGGAAAGTTGAAGAGCGCGACGCAGGTGTGACCGAGCCGGGCGAGGTGCGCCAGGCTCGTCTCGACTGCGTCGCCGAAGTCCATGTCGACGTAGCTGATCCCGGTCATGTCGCGGGTGCGCCCGATGAGGACGAACGGGTAGCCGCCTGCCTGGAGGCGCTCGACCCGGGGGTCGTCCAGCAGGGTCTCCATCAGGATCACGCCGTCGGCCCGTCCCCTGGCGACGAGCTGCGCGATCGTCTCCGGGTCGGTGGCGGCCGTCGAGAGGAGCAGCGCATAGTCGCTTGCGCTCGTCGCCTGCGTGGCGCCGGCGACGAATGTCTGCTGCACCGGCAGGAGCTGCCACTGCGGCGAAGGAAGGAAGAGGGCGATCGTGTGCGAGGCGCCGCTTGCGAGAGCGCGGGCGGGCCCGTGCGGCCGGTAGTCGAGCTCCTCGATCGCCGCCAGAACGCGCTCACGCACCTTCTGCGAGACGGACCGCTTGCCGCTCAGGACGTACGAGACGGTGCTCAGAGCGACGCCGGCGCGCTCGGCGATATGCGCCATCGTTGCCGGCCTGGTCTCCGTCATCTGTCCCAACTGTCTCTCACAGCATGCCCCGCCCCGACCTTGACTCCCGCACGTCTTCCTGATAGCTTCGCGAAGCGCTTCGATGTCGAAGCGCTTCGATGGTTTGAGTCTAGCGCTGGCGCCGCGGGGGCGCAAAGTCAATGCACTCAGAGAGTCCACTCAGGCCGGCCGTTCCAGAAGACGCGCAACGCGGCGTCAGAGTCAGACAAGGCACGCGACGCGAAGCGTCGCCGCAGTTGCGCGTCCAGGCGGTTCGCAGAGGGCCGGCAGGGAATTGGCAACTTTCATAGGTCTCGAGACCGGCGTCACCGTGCTCGAGGGCGGCGAGGTCCTCCAGGTCGACGCGTGGGGGGAGAGCGGCGCTCGAGTGCGCTCGACTCTCGGGGCGTCCATCACAGAGACGCCCGGCAGCGCCTTGGGCGAGGCCGGAGCCACCGATGTCCAGGTCGAGATCAGCGATGACCGAGCGCGGGTGCGCAACGGGGACCTCGTCGTCGAGGTGTACGACAACCATGAGGACCGGTTCGTCGGCTTCCCGCCCCTGGTGCGTTTCCTCCGGGCGGACGGCGAGGAGCTGTTCGGCGAGAGCGTTCCCCATTTCACGTCGCCCCCCCAGCGGCGTTACCGCCGGGGCGGAGGCGACCTCTACGGCTGTGAAGTCACGTTCAACGCCTACCCGGCGGAGCGCTTTTACGGGCTCGGCCAGCACCAGCATGGCCTGCTGGATCAAAAGGGCGCCGTCATCGACCTCGTCCAGCGCAATACCGAAGTCTCGGTGCCGTTCGGCCTTTCCAGCCGAGGCTATGGGTTCTTGTGGAACATGCCGGGGGTGGGCCGCGTCGAGCTGGGCGCCAACCACACGAGGTGGGTCGCAGACGCAGCCCGGCAGATCGACTACTGGGTGACGACCGGCGCCACGCCGGCCGACATCGTCAGCCGCTATGCGCGGGTAACGGGGTTGCCCCCCATGCTGCCGGAGTGGGCCTCCGGCTTCTGGCAGTCCAAGTTGCGCTACCGGGACCAAGACGAGCTGCTCGAGGTCGCCCGCGAGTACAAGCGCCGCGGCCTGCCTCTCTCGGCGATCGTCTGCGACTACTTCCACTGGACGCGCCAGGGCGAGTGGAGGTTCGACCCTGCAGAATGGCCGGATCCCCAGGCGATGGTGGACGAGCTGCGAGAGCTCGGAGCCGAGCTCGTGGTCTCGGTCTGGCCGACGGTCAACCCCAACAGCGACAACTACGCGGAGATGGACCGGCGCGGCCTCCTGGTGCGCAACATGGCGGGCCTGCCGCTTCACCTCGCCTTCTGGGACAAGGGCACCGACGGCCAGGCCTTCATGCGCTTCTACGACTCGACCAACCCCGAGGCTCGCCGCTACATCTGGGAGAAGGTCACCGACGGCTATGGCCGCTACGGCATCCGGGCGTTCTGGCTCGACGCATGCGAACCGGAGATCCTCGCCGACAACCCTGAGGGCGCCCAGTACTTCATGGGCCAAGGCTCGGAGGTACAGGGCATCTACCCCCGGGAGCATGCCCGGGGCTTCTACGAGGGGCTGCGGGCGAGCGGCGAAGACGACGTGCTGCTGCTTTGCCGGTCCGCCTGGGCGGGCAGCCAGCGCTACGGGGCCGCCGTGTGGTCGGGCGACATCGAGTCCACTTTCGAGGCCCTGGCCGCACAAGTCCCGGCCGGCCTGAACATGGGCATTTCGGGGATCCCGTGGTGGACGACCGACATCGGCGGGTTCAGGAACGGCGACCCGACCACAGCGTACTTCCGGGAGCTCGTCGTGCGATGGTTCCAGTTCGGCGCTTTTTGCCCGCTCTTCAGGATCCACGGCGTCCGCGAGCCAGGCCCCCTCGTCGGCTCGGGCCAGACAGGGGCGGCCAATGAAGTGTGGTCCTTCGGCGAGGAGGCATACGGCTTGATCCGCGAACAGCTCGCATTGCGCGAGCGGCTACGCCCGTACGTCATGGACCAGATGGCGACGGCCAGCGCCACCGGGCTACCTGCCATGCGCGCGCTCTTCCTGGAGTTCCCGGGGGAGGAGCCGGCGTGGGAGGTGAGCGACCAGTACATGTTCGGCCCGGATGTGCTGGTGGCCCCGGTGACGGCACAAGGAGCGCGTGAACGCGACGTCTACCTCCCCGTGGGCGCGTCGTGGCTGGACGCCTGGACGGGGAAGCCCGTGAAGAAGAACGGTTGGGTGACAGCAGCTGCGCCGCTGGAACGCATCCCGGTCTACCTGCGGGAGGGGGGCGGCTTGAGAGACCTATCGCCCGCGGGAGCTGGCCTGCTGGAGCGTCCACATGGCGATGCTTAGCGATCAGGCTTCTCGGTCCTCAGGCGACGCCTCGGCGCCGCGCCTGTCTGCTTGGAGGAAGCAGCAGCTCGCGGGGTGGCTCTTTCTGACCCCTGCGATCGCGTACCTGCTCTTCGCGTTCGCCCTGCCCATCGTCTACAACGTGATGTTGAGCTTCGAGCGGACCTCTCCCGCGACGATCGCCCATTTCACCGCTCCGTTCGCCGGGCTCGCCAACTACCGCTTCGTCTTTCATGACCCCACAAGCCGGACGGCGATCGTCCACACGTTCGAGTTCACTGCCGGATCCCTCCTCGGCCAGTTCGTGATCGGCTTCGCCCTCGCCTTGCTGTTCAGCCTCCGGTTTCCGGGGAGGACGCTTGCGCGCTCGCTCGTCATCGTCCCCTGGCTGCTGCCCCTGATCGTGACCGGGGTCATGTTCAGGTTCCTGTTCCAGGTCGAAGGTGGAGCCGTCAACCAGGTGCTCATGAACGTCGGCCTGGCCCACCACCCGATCCAGTGGCTGAACGATCCGCATCTGGCCCTGTGGACGATCCTCGTCGCCAACATCTGGCTCGGGGTGCCCTTCTTCACCCTCCTGCTCTACAGCGCGCTCCAAGACGTGCCTCTGGAGGTCAAGGAAGCGGCCGTCATCGACGGCGCCGGCCCTTGGCAAAGGCTCCGCCTTGTCATCGTGCCGATCATCCTGCCGGTCATCGAGGTCACGTTGCTCCTCGGGTTCGTGTTTACCGTGAAGGTGTTCGACCTCGTGATCGGTCTGACCGGAGGAGGCCCGGCCAACTCCACCCAGCTGATAACGACATGGTCCTACAACCTTTCGTTCCAGGTATTTTCCTTCGGCGAGGGCGCGGCACTCAACAACGTGCTGCTCGTGCTGGCGCTGTTCTGCGCCCCGTTGTACCTGTTGCTCAGCCGGGACTCGTTGAGGCGCAGCTCGGGAGCAGGCACATGACCCGTCTGCAGAAGTCGAGAGCCCTGCGATGGCTCTGCACCCTCGCGGCGGGTGCTGCCCTCGTAATCATCCTGTTCCCGGTGTACGCGATCATCGTCGGCTCGTTCGAGTCGACCGAGACCCTGTTCAGCGGCACCTTCTATTGGCTGCCGCACGCGGCGACACTGGACAACTACCGAACCGTCCTTCAGGGCGGGTCGGGAAGCACGCAGGCAACGGTGGCTGGATCGCAATCAGGCCACATGCTGACGAGCCTCATCGTCGGCCTGGGGACAGTGGTGCTGGCCCTGGCCGTGGCCGTTCCGGCGGCCTATGCCCTTTCGAAATACCGCCTGCGGGTGACGCTCGTCTTGGTCAGCTCCCTGCTCGTAGCTCAGATCGTCCCCGCCATCGTCCTGGCGACCTCCCTGTTCATCGTCTTCCACTGGATCCACTTGCTGAACTCGTACCCGGCGCTCGTCATCGCCGACGGTACGTACGCCATCCCCTTTGCCATCCTCGTGTTACGGGCGTTCTTCTTCAGCCTGCCCAACGAGCTGATGTATGCAGCCAGAGTCGACGGTGCGTCCGAGTGGCAGACGTTCCGCCTCATCGTGGTCCCACTCGCCCGTTCGGCCGTCATAACCGTCGCGCTGTTCGCGTTCTTGGCCGGTTGGGGGGACTTCATCTTCGCCTTGACCATCCTCAACGGCGCCGGCATAGAGCCGATCACACTGGGGATCTACAGCTATCTCGGCAACTATTCGACCGACTGGGGCGCAGTGATGGCCTCGGGAGCCGTGGCCATGGTGCCGGCCGGACTGATGCTGGTGGTGGCACAGCGCTACATAGCGACCGGCCTCACGGCGGGTTCGGTGAAGGGCTAGCGATGAGCACGGCCTCGCCGCTGCAAGACGGTGTGGGTGAAGGCAGCCCAAACCCATTGTGTGCCACCGAGGAGGTGGTAGACGAGTTGTAAGCCTCGGTTGACCTTCATGTCAGGCATCAACCCGCTGAGAGGAGAATCGTCGTGAACGTATTGACCAGAAAGCGGTCCTTGCGGCTGGCAGCCCTCACGGCCGCGGCGTGTGCTGCGATCGGGGCGTCGCAGGCGACCAGTTCCGCCGCGACCAAGATAACGCTCACAGAGGAGGACTACTTCAACACGCCGGGCCAGACCGCCGCCTTGGCCGCCTACAGCAAGCAGTTCGAGGCCGCGCACCCCGGCGTGACGGTGAAGAGACAGTATGTGCCCTTTGCCAATTTGAACACGAAGCTCCTGACGCAAGCCGCGGGCCACGACCTGCCCAACATCTTGGCCGTCGACAACCCGTTCGTGTCAACCATGATCTCGACGGGCCAGGTGGTGGCCCTGAGCGATTTGAAGGGCTTCAGCAAAGCAGGCTATTACCCGGCCGTGATCAATGAAGGCCTGGCCAACGGCAAGTACTACAGCTTGCCGGTGGCAGGCGCGAACTCGATCGCATTGATCTACAACATCGCCATGCTGAAGGCGGCAAACGTCCGCCCTCCCAAGACGTGGGCGCAGCTGGTGACCGCCGCCAAGGCTCTTACGACTTCGGACCATTACGGGATTGCGTTGACGTGTGAGCCTGCAGAAGACACCACCTGGCAGTGGGAGCCGTTCTTCTGGAGCAACGGGGGCAAGGCGACGTTCGCCAACATCGCGTCTGCGCCGGGGGTACAGGCACTGAGCCTGTGGAAGCAGCTCATCGACGACCATTCGGCGTCCAAGGACTGCCTCAACTGGAGCCAGACTCCCGCCGCGTCGACCCAGTTCATCGACGGCAAGGCCGCCATGATGGTCAACGGCCCCTGGAACTTCCCGACGATGAACCAGAACAAGATGTTCTACGGCAAGCAATTCGGGATCGTCCCGGTGCCGGTCCGCGTGGCGGGGCAGCACGTAATCGTGCCGCTGGGTGGCGAGGACTGGATGATCAGCAAGAGCGGTGACAGTGCTACGCAGCAGATGGCCTTCGAGTACATCAAGGGCATGCAGACGCCTGCGATCGAGTTGAAGCTCGCGAAGCTGTTCGGCTATCTACCGGGCAAGCCCGCCGTCGCGAAGAAATACCTGAAGCAGGCAGGCCCTCAGTGGAAGGTCTACATCAATCAAACGCTGTTCGCGCATCCACGCACGCTCGGCTTGGGCGTGAAGTACCCGAAGATCTCCCAGGCGGTGTGGACCGCGATACAGGCCGGCTTGTCCGGTTCCAAATCTGTGCCGGACGCACTGAACACGGCACAGGGCCAGATCTCGACCATATTGAAGGGCTAGGAGCTGCTGCCCGGTACCGCTGGTCCCACTGGCTCAGCGGTACCGGGCGGCTCATCTGTAGCGAACTTTCACAACAAGCCCTCCCGGGAGACCCCATGAAGAACAAGGACGAGATCGAGTCCGCGACGACCATCGCCACCAGCGTCGCGCCGACAGCTTCCGCTCGCGTGCGGCTCCGCCCGCTCGACGCAACGGGCGTGGTCATCGAGGACGGGCTCCTGGCGGAAAGGCAGCGGGTGAACCGCGAGGTGACGCTTCTCCGCGGCGCCGATGAGCTCGAGCGCGCCGGGACGCTCGAGAACCTGCGCATCGCCGCGGGCCGGGCGCGAGGCAGCCGCCGGGGCATGGTGTTCAGCGACTCCGACGTCTACAAGTGGTTGGAGGCGATCGCCTGGGAGATCGGCCGGGAGCCTTCAGCCGAGCTCGAGCGCCTGGCCCTCGAGACGATCGACCTCGTCGCCGCGGCGCAGGAGCCGGACGGGTATCTGAACAGCTGGTGTCAGGTCGTCGACCCCGCTTGGCGGTGGACCGACTTGGGGATGGGCCACGAGCTCTACTGCGCCGGTCATCTGATCCAGGCCGGGGTCGCGTTCGCGCGAGCGACGGGAGACGTGTCCCTCCTCACGATCGCCCGTCGGTTCGCCGATCTCATCGTCGACGTCTTCGGCAGCGACGACCACATGGGAACGGACGGCCACCCCGAGATAGAGGCCGCGCTCGTCGAGCTCTACCGGCAGACGGGAGAACGGCGCTACCTCGAGCTGGCCGACGTGCTCATGTCCCGCCGTGGGTTCGGAACGTTCGCCGGCGGCCGCTTCGACCTGCCGTACTACCAGGACGCCGAGCCCGTTCGCGAGGCGCGCTCGATCGTCGGACACGCCGTGCGTGCGCTTTACCTCGCGGCCGGCGTCACGGACATCTACGCCGAGACGGGAGACGAGGCGCTGCTCGCGTCGATGCTCGGCCAGTGGGACGACCTGACCACGGCGAAGACGTACCTGACCGGCGGCATCGGCTCACGCCACCACGGCGAGGCGATCGGCGATCCCTACGAACTGCCGCCCGACCGCGCCTACTGTGAGACCTGCGCGGCGATCGCCAGCATCATGTGGAACTGGCGCATGCTGCTCGTCACGGGCGAGAGCCGCTTCGCCGACCTGTTCGAGCGAACGCTCTACAACGGCTTCCTCTCGGGGCATTCACTCGACGGCGAGTCCTTCTTCTACGTCAACGCGCTGCAGTCGCGAGCCGGCGACCGGCGTCACAGCTGGAACCCGGTTGCGTGCTGCCCGCCCAATGTGATGCGCCTGCTCGCCTCGCTCCATCATTACCTCGCCACCACGACGGACACCGGCATTCAGCTGCACCAGTACGCCTCGTCGAGGATCCGCGCCGTCTGTCCGGTGGCCGGCCCGGTTGAGCTCGCCGTGAAGACGGACTACCCGTGGTCGGGCACGATTGAGGTCGAAGTCGTCTCGACCGGCGATGTCGAGTGGACGCTCTCGCTCAGGGTCCCGGCATGGGCGCGCGCGGCGATCCTCGACGGCGCTCCGGTCACACCAGGCAGCTATGCGGAGCTGACCCGTAAGTGGCGCGTGGGCGACAAAGCGACGCTCGAGATCGACGTCTCACCGAGGCTCACCGCTCCGAATCCGCGGATCGACGCCGTCCGCGGGTGCCTCGCTCTCGAGCGCGGCCCCGTCGTGTACTGCTTCGAGGAGCATGATCTGCCCGCCGACGCCGACCTCGCCGACGTCGCCATCGACCCGGCCGCCGAGCCCGTCGACCGCGGTCCTGTGGAGCCGCTCGGAGGCGTGCCCGGCGTGGCGCTGGCGGGCGTCGTCCGCGACCTCGACGGCTGGCGTCAAAGCGAGTATCGCGACCTTCGAGAGCTGCCGGCGCCGGCGTCGGCAGCTCCGACGCAGCTGCTCGCCGTTCCCTACTTCGCCTGGGCGAACCGGAACGAGGGCGGGATGCGGGTCTGGATCCCCACGACGCACTAGGAGCGAGGAGGCGGCTATGGCGACCCTGTCGCTCGAGCAGGTGAGCAAGGTCTTCGACAACGGCGTGGAGGCCGTGCGCACGCTCGACCTCTTCGTCGCTGAGGGCGAGTTCGTGGTTCTCGTCGGCCCGTCGGGCTGCGGCAAGACGACGGCGCTGCGGATGGTCGCCGGCCTCGAGGAAGTGACGGCGGGAACGATTCGCCTCGACGGCAAGGTCGTCAACGACCTCTCGCCCAAGGATCGGGACGTCGCCATGGTCTTCCAGAACTACGCCCTCTACCCGCACCTGAACGTGCTCCAGAACATCGCCTTCTCCCTCAGGGTGGGAGGCGTCTCGAAGCACGAGCGCGAGCTGAAGGCACGCGAGGTGGCCGAGATGCTCGGGCTCACGGAGGTCGTCATGCGCAAGCCCGGCCAGCTCTCCGGGGGCCAGCGGCAGCGCGTCGCCATGGGCAGAGCGCTCGTGCGCGAGCCTGCGGTGTTCCTCATGGACGAGCCGCTCTCGAACCTCGACGCCAGCCTACGGGTGCAGATGCGCAGCGAGGTCCTACGCGTCCAGCGGCGTCTCGGAGTCGCGACCCTCTACGTCACCCACGACCAGACCGAGGCGATGACGATGGGCGATCGGGTCGCGGTTCTCCGCGGCGGAACGCTCCAGCAGCTGGCCGCGCCGGAGGAGCTCTACGAGAGGCCCGCGAACCTGTTCGTCGCCTCGTTCATCGGCTCGCCGGCGATGAACCTGTACGAGGCGACGGTCTCGGGGCCCGCGGATCGGCTCGTCGTGTCGCTCGGGTCGCAGCAGCTCGCGCTTCCCGCCGACCTTGCGCGGCGTCGCCCGGGTCTCGCCGCTGCCCAGGGACGCAAGCTCGTGGTCGGGATCCGGCCCGAGCATCTGGCCGTGGCTCCTCCGGCGGACGGCGCAGAAGTTGCTCGCGAGAGCACGCTCTCCGTGCAGGCCGAGCTCGTCGAGTCGCTCGGCAACGAGTCGCTCCTCCACTTCTCGACCGACGCGAGGACGGTGCGCAACCGTAGCGGCGTCTTCACGGCAGACCCGGGCGTTCAACACGCATCCGGGGACATAGCGGGCGCGTCTGCGACCGAAGGCGTCGCGCGCCTCGAGCCGGGCGTCCGGATCGCTGTCGGCGACCACCTCGCCCTTGCGGTCGATGTCGAGCGCCTCCACTTCTTCGAGGCCGAGACCGGGGACACGATCGGAGCAGCCGGCGTCTCGCCCGTCGTGTCGTCGCGGGCGGGCCAGACCTAAGAGGAAAGTGATTCGGGCGCTGAAGGCGCTTGCCGCAGATTCTGGAGGCGGAACCAGCCTCGAATGTCCCTGAGCTCAACTCCCGCCCGGGCCCGGCAAACCGCTATCTACGTGGACGAAGACGGCGGCGCAGCGCGTACGCGCCGGCCCCGCAGGCTGCGGTCGCAGCCAGGATGATTCCAGGTCGGGAAGCCCGTACAAGTCGGGGCTCTACTCGGACACGGGCTCGAACCTGGCCACGGACCGGCCAAAGCCTTCTCTCAGAGCGTTCCGCTTCCCCTTCGTCGCCTACTCGGAGTACCCGCGGCGACAGGGCATCTCCTACTGGGGCCGGTCGCCTGGAGGCAGACCGGCGAAGATCGCCATCGAGCAGCGGGCTCCCGGAGGTTGGCGTCGCGTCGCGCTCATCCGGACCAACCGCTACGGCATCTTCAAGGGCTCGACGCTCAGTCCCTGGGCAGGGCCGGCACGGGCCCGCGTCGTCGGGAAGGCGATCACGTCGGTGCCGTTTTCGCTGACGATTCCCCCTGACCACCCATATCTGCCCTTCGCGGGCTAAGTCTCCGCTCACTGGACGCTCGACCGGTTCGCGCCGGCACTTGTACGGCAAACCATGCGGGAGTAGGGTCGCGCCATGCTGCGCCTCGCCGGGGTAGCCGTCGTGGTCGGGCTCGCCCTCCTGGGGGCTAGCGGCACGGGGGCGCGGGTCGTCACGAGCGCTCCCGACGGGCCGGGAGCCGTCTCCCATTTCGACCTCGCGCGCAAGGACTGCCTCGGGACCTCGCGAACCGCCGCTTCGAAGGTCTGGTACACGGTCGCCGGAGGAGTGCTCAGCGACGTCTACTACCCGACGGCCGACAACACCAACGTCGAGACGCTGCAGTACGCCGTCACCGACGGCTCGTCCTTCACCGACCTGCAGTCGCGGGACATGACGTACAGGGTCACGGTGGACGCCGGGGGGATGGAGTGCAGGGTGACCGCCACCGCCAAGAGCGGGCGCTACCGGATCGTCACCGACTACCTGACCGACCCGAGCAGCAACGCCGTCGTCATGCGCGTCCGCCTCGACAGCCTGCGCCGGGGCCCGCTCGCGCTGTACGTGCTCTTCGACCCGACCGTCAACGGCAACGGCGGCGGCGGCGCGGGGAACGGCGGCGCCGACTCGGCGATCGTCGACGCCTCGACCGGGCACTCGATCCTCGTCGCCGCCGACCCCGTGACGGCGACGAACGCGGTGAACCGCGACTACGCGCAGCCTGTCGCCGCTGCGCTCGACGGCCCGTTCGCGCAGGCGATCAGCGGCTTTGCGGGCGCGCCCAGCGACCCCCGTGTCCAGCTCGACGCCGCACACGCGCTGACGACGTCAGCCACCGAGGCCGCCGCCGGCAACGTCGTGCAGGCGGCGCGCGTGATCTTCCGCGACCACAAGCCGTTCATGATCTCCCTCGGGTTCGGCGCCACCCAGGGCGAGGCGGTCGGCGTGGCGGAGTCCGCGCGCAAGGCCGATTTCTCGCGCGTCGAGCGCTCCTACTCACGCGGATGGGACGAGTACGACCGTTCTCTCGTCCGGCCGCGGCAACTGCACGGCGACCTCCAGGACGCCTACTACGTCAGCGCGAACGTGCTCAAGGCGTCCGAGGACAAGACCTTCCCGGGCGCGATCGTCGCGAGCCTCGCGTCGCCGTGGGGCCAGGCCGTGAGCGCGGGCGATCCGGCCAACACCTACTTCGGCTCCTACCGTGAGGTCTTTGCCCGTGACCTCTACGAGGCGTGGACGGGCCTGCTCGCCGACGGCGACCTCGCGACGGCGCGCAGCACCGTGCAGTTCCTCTTCGAGCGCCAGCAGCTCGCCGACGGCTCGATGCCGCGCAACAGCCTCGTCAACGGCAAGACGGCGCCCGACTCGTTCGGCACCCAGCTCGACGAGAGCGCCTACCCGATCCTGATGGCCTACCAGCTCGGCATGACCGATGCGTCCCTGTATGCCTCGCACGTCCGCCCGGCGGCGAACTTCGTCGCCGCGCACGGCCCGTCCTTCGGGTCCGAGCGCTGGGAGGAGCAGAGCGGCTACTCGCCTTCGACGATTGCAGCGGAGATCGCAGGTCTCGTCGCCGCAGCGAAGATCGCCGACGTCAACGGCGACACCGCATCGGCCGCACTGTGGCGGGGCGTCGCGGACGACTGGCAGCGCTCGATCAAGGGCTGGACGGTGACGACGAACGGGCCGCTCGCACCGCGGTACTTCATCCGGCTGTCGAAGTCCGGCGACCCGAACGCCGCGATCACCTACAACGTCGGCAACGGCGGCCCCACGCTCGACCAGCGTGCCGTCGTCGACGCAGGCTTCCTCGAGCTGACCCGGCTAGGCGAGCTCTCGGCGCGCGATCCCGACATCCTCGCGTCGCTGCCGGTGGTCGACGCGACGATTCGCAGCGACACTGCGAATGGGCCGGGCTGGCACCGCTACAACGGCGACGGCTACGGCGACGGCGCCGGAGACGGCCACCCGTGGGCGCCGTCGGGCCAAGGGACTGGGCATCTGTGGCCGGTGCTCTCGTCCGAGCGGGGCGAGCAAATGCTGCAGACCGGTGACAGGGCGTCGGCGTCGGCTCTGCTGTCGTCGATGCAGAGATTCGCGACCGCGGGAGGACTCATCCCCGAGCAGAACTGGGAGCTGCCGGCTCTGGCTGCGTCGCCGTTCGGGACCGATCCGACACTTGCCTCGATCGGCTTCGTCAACGGTGGCCCTGCGGGCTCGGCAGCTCCGCTGACCTGGTCTGCCGCGTCCTACGTCCGCCTCGCGCGCGACCTCGCCGACGGCGCACTGGTCGACCGGCCGCGCGCCACCTACGACCGCTACGTCGCCCACACGCAAGGGACGACGGCGCTGACGGTGAGTGCGCCCGCCGACCAATCCGCCGTGCTCGCCTCGCCGTTGACCGTCTCCGGGACCTCGACCCCCGGCAACATCGTCTACGTCGCGGCCACCAACACCGACGCGAACTCCGCGACGACGACGGCGTCGACGCACGTCGGCGCCACCGGCAGCTGGAGTGTCGACGTCCCGGTCAGCGGCGGCACGAGCGTCGTCAACGTCGTCGCGGTCAGCCCCGCCGGCGGCACCGCGCACGTCGTCCGCACGGTCGTCTTCGATTTCACGCCTGGCACCGTTCTGCTGGACGCCACCGATCCCAGCGGCGACGACAACGGTCCCGGCAACTACGCCTACCCGACCTCGTCGGACTTCAAGGCGGGTGCGTTCGACATCCAGCGCTTCCAGGTGATCGACGACGGGACGAACGTGATCTTCCGCCTGCAGACCCGCGACCTGACGTCGACCTTCGGCAGCCCGCTCGGCGCGCAGCTCGTCGACGTGTACGTCCACGATCCGGCGGCGCCCGCGGCGTCGACTTCGACCGGTGCATCGTTCCCAGAGCGCAACTACCAGGTCGCGCCGGCGTTCGGCTGGAACCATCTCGTCGAGGTGCAGGGCTTCGGCCAGCGCTTCATCGACGCGACGGGCGCCACGGTCGGCGGGGTCACGATCAACGCGAACGCGATCTCGCGCGTGATCACCTTCAGCGTCCCGAAGGCGACGCTCGGCCAACCCGGCCCAGGCTGGGGATTCACCGTCGTTCTCACCGGCCAGGACGGCTTCAGCTCCGACCAGGCGCGCTCGTTCGCCCCGACTCCACAGCCGTTCCAATTCGGCGTCTGCGCCGCGGCGAGTGCCGACCCGCACTGCACCGTCGACCCCGCCTCGGTGCCGAAGGCTGTCGACGTCCTCACTCCTGCAGGGGTCGTGCAGTCCGACGAGCTCGACTACACCCTGCACAGCCCCGTGACGCTGCAGGGCATCTCGATCCCGTAGCCCAAACCGCTGCCGGAGACCGCCTCGCTCGAGCTTGTATCAGCCGGCGTCTTTCGCGCTCCGTCTGGTAGGCGCAACGCCGACTCGAGGGAAGGAGACAGAGATGGCAGCAGTGGGAGTGGCGTCGAGTGCAGGCGCGCGGACCGTGGCGACCCGGTGGCCCACACAGAAGTGGTGGGCGGCGACGATACTCGCCATGACCGGCCTCCTGACCACGTGGGGCGGCACCGGCTGGCACTGGACGAACACGTTGTCAGGCGCAACGATCACGTTGCTGGGTCAACGCCTCGTCGCATACATCGTCCCCAACCAGGACACCTCGGGCGGCATGTCGACCGGGCGAGGGACGACCACCTACTAGCTAGCAGGCCGTTCCTGTTTTCACGGCGGTGATCGTCCGAACCGGGGCGACCACCGACCCTGGTGATCCGCAGTTCCGGGCAACGCCGATCCGCGGCTGCTCCGATGCCGCGAGTGCCGTCGCGGCCGATCCTGAGGAGTGAAAGGAGCGACCGTGACCGACAAGACGATCGTGCGCCACGTCTGCCTCTACTGCGGCAGGCCGGCGAAGCGCCGCTGGCCCTCGGGAAGCTACACCTGCGGCGTCGATCCCTGCGACAGCCTCGCCTACTCCCACGAGGTCGGCTTCGACGAGGCGCCCTACACGCACCTGCCGCCGACCGACGAGCAGCTGCTCGACTGGGCGGTCGACCGGGCGCGCGCCACCGTCCGCCGCGCCGAGGAGCTCGACCGCGCCTACGACGCGCGCTGGGCACACCGCTAGGCGCGCAGCGGCTTCCTCACTCGTCGCCGGCGAGCTCGTCGGCGAGCAGTGAGCACGCGTACGCGCGCCACGCCAGGTCGGGGTCAGCGAGCAGCACGCCGGCTGCGGGCTCGTCGGGCTCGAGCTCGTGCAGGCCGACGCTCAGGGCTTCGCGCCGCTCGGCCGTGTCCAGCTCGTCGGCGAGGGCCGTCACCGCGCGGCCGTCGAGGACGAGGCTGCGGAGCGGGTCGCCACCTGCGGCGGCAAGGAGCAGCGAACGGCGGAGCGCGCCGCGCAGCTCGTCCTCCACGATCTCGATGCGCCGCCCGGCAAGCCAGGCGAGCGGTACGAGCTCCTCCGGGCTAGCGAGGCTCACAGTGCTCGGCGGTCTCGCCTTCGCAGCAGCCGATCTTGAATCGGCAGCGCGGACATTGCCACGTCTGGTGCCGCCACTCCATCGGGGCCGAGCAGCGGAGGCAGCGCTCGACGGTCACGGTCTCCCGGTTGGTCTGCACGAGCAGATGCTAGGCGCCGAACCGGTCGACGAGGATCGGGTGCGGCTCGATGTGCTAGGCGACGTACTCGTCTGCGATCGAGAGGACCTCGTCGAGGGTGGTCAGGCCCTCCTCGAGCTCCTCGCGCGTGATCGTGAGCGGCGGACAGACCATGATCACGTTCCAGTGGGTCATCAGGTAGAGGCCGCGGTCGAGTGCCGCCTTCACGAGCCGGGCGACCGGTGCCG
Source organism: uncultured Actinomycetes bacterium (assembly GCA_963757725.1). GTDB lineage: Bacteria > Actinomycetota > Thermoleophilia > Gaiellales > Gaiellaceae > CAVWSR01. Next base: position 648,270 of record CAVWSR010000007.1, on the reverse strand, counting down.
CCGCCTCGCCGGAGCCGTTGTACGGAACCAGCGGCTCGCGCGTCTCCCGGTCCTTGACGAGCTCGACTCCCCAGAAGCAACCGAGGCCGCGGACGTCGCCGATCGACGGGTGCTTGCCGGCGAGGGCGCGCAGACCCGTGTCGAAGAGCGCGCCCATCTCGGCGGCGTTCTCGACGATCCCCTCCTCGCGGAACGCCTCGATCGAGGCGACCGCGACCGCGCAGGCGAGCGGATGGCCGGAGTAGGTGAGCCCGCCGGCGAACATCTTGTCCTGGACCCAGTCGGCGATCGGCTTGCGCACCACCATCGCGCCGAGCGGCACGTAACCGGAGTTGATTCCCTTCGCCAGCGTGAGGATGTCGGGAACGACGTCCCAGTGGTCGACTGCGAACCATCTCCCGGTGCGGCCGAAGCCGGCCATCACCTCGTCGCAGATCAGCAGGATCCCGTGGCGGTCGCAGACCTCGCGGATCGACTGCAGATAACCGTCCGGCGGCACGATGATCCCGTTCGTGCCGGTGATCGTCTCGAGGATCACGGCGGCCACGGTGTGCGCACCTTCGTACTGCAGGATCTCCTCGAGGTGCGGCGCGCCGGTGCAGACGGGGCACGGGTCGGGATGGCCGGCGGGGCAGCGATAGGTGTACGGGTCGAACATGCGCACGATCCCGGGAATGCCGGGCTCGGCGGGCCAGCGGCGCGGGTCGCCCGTGAGCGTGATCGAGCCGGCCGTCGCGCCGTGGTACGAGCGGTAGCGCGCGATCACCTTGTGACGCCCCGTGTACCAGCGTGCGAGCTTGATCGCGTTCTCGTTCGCCTCGGCGCCGCCGTTCGTGAAGAACGAAAGCGAGAGATCGCCCGGGGTGACCTCCGCGAGCAGGCGCCCGAGTGTGGAGCGCGGCTCGGTGGCCATCGGCGGAGCGATCGTGCAGAGCTTGTCGGCCTGATCCTTGATCGCGGCGACGAGCTTCGGATGCTGGTGGCCGATCGACAGGTTGACGAGCTGCGACGCGAAGTCGAGGTAGCGCTTGCCCGCGTAGTCCCAGAAGTAGCGCCCCTCGCCGCCGGCGATCGGCAGCGGGTTGATCGCGTTCTGGACCGACCAGGAATGGAGGACGTACTGCTTGGCCTCCTGCTGGATCCGCTGCCCCTCGGCAGCTCTGTTCTCGATCGTCGCCACGCCTCGATCCTACCCCGCGGCGCGCTAGGCTGAGCGCATCTTTCAGAGGAGGAGACGATGACCGAGACGATCGAGGCGCCAACCGCCGTCAAGCCGATCCACCACTGGATCGGCGGACAGTCCTACGAGGGCCGGTCTGGCCGCAGCGGGCCTGTGTTCAACCCCGCCACCGGGCAGCAGACCGGGGTCGTGGACTTCGCGACGCCGGATGAGGTCGACCGCGCGGTCCAGGCTGCGAAGGCGGCGGCCCCTGCCTGGCGCGCCATGTCGCTCGCACGCCGCGCAGAGCTCTTCTTCAGGATCCGCCAGCTGTTCGACGCGCATCGCGAGGACATCGCCAGGCTGCTCACCGCCGAGCACGGGAAGGTGCTCTCGGATGCCCTCGGCGAGGTCGCGCGCGGGCTCGAGGTGATCGAGTTCTGCTGCGGCCTCCCTCACCTGCTCAAGGGCGAGATGAGCGAGCAGGCTTCGACGGGAATCGACGTGTACTCGATTCGCCAGCCGCTCGGCGTCGTCGCCGGGATCACGCCGTTCAACTTCCCTGCGATGGTGCCCATGTGGATGTGGGCGCCGGCGCTCGCGTGCGGCAACACGTTCGTGCTGAAGCCCTCGGAGAAGGATCCGTCCGCTTCGGTCTTCTCGGCCGAGCTGCTCAAGGAGGCCGGCGTTCCCGACGGCGTCTTCAACGTCGTCCACGGCGACAAGACCGCGGTCGACGCTGTGCTCGAGCACGGCGACGTCGCCGCCGTCAGCTTCGTCGGCTCGACGCCGATCGCCAAGTACGTCTACGAGACCGGCACCAAGAGCGGCAAGCGCGTGCAGGCGCTCGGGGGGGCGAAGAACCACATGATCGTGCTGCCCGACGCCGACATCGAGATGGCCGCGGACGCGGCGGTCAGCGCCGCCTACGGCTCGGCCGGCGAGCGGTGCATGGCGATCTCGCAGGTTGTCGCGGTCGGCCCGGTCGCCGACCCGCTGATCGACGCGATCAAGGAGCGGCTGCCGAAGGTGAAGGTCGGCAACGGCCTCGATCCCGACTCCGAGATGGGGCCGCTCGTCACGCGGGAGCACCGCGACAAGGTCGCGTCGTACCTCGAGAAGGGCCTCGACGAGGGTGCGACTCTCGTTGCCGACGGGCGCGAGAGCGCACCGGACGGCGACGGCTTCTTCCTCGGCGTTTCGCTGCTCGACAACGTCACGCCCGAGATGGACGTCTACAAGAACGAGATCTTCGGCCCGGTGCTCGGCGTCACGCGCGTCGCCACCTACGAGGAGGCCGTGACGCTCGTGAACGAGAATCCGTACGGCAACGGCACCGCGATCTTCACGCGCGACGGCGGGGTCGCGCGGCAGTTCCAGTTCGACGCCCAGGCGGGCATGGTCGGCATCAACGTGCCGATCCCCGTGCCGGTCGCCTACTACTCGTTCGGCGGCTGGAAAGCGTCGCTCTTCGGCGATACGCACATCTACGGGCCCGAGGGGATCAACTTCTACACGCGGGGCAAGGTCGTCACCTCGCGCTGGCCCGACCCGGCCACGTCGAAGGTCGACCTCGGCTTCCCGCAGACCCGCTAGGCGTGACGATCAGGGTCGCGATCCTCGATGATTACCAGAGGGTCGCGACCCGGTTCTTCGGTCCGGGACTCCCGCCGGACGTCGAGCCGGAGACGTTCTCCGACCATCTGGGCGACCCGGAGGAAGTCGTCCAGAGGCTCGAGCCGTTCGACGTCGTCGTTGCCATGCGTGAGCGGACGCCGTTCCCCCGCGATGTGCTCGCGCGGCTGCCGCGGCTGCGGCTGCTCGTCACGACCGGGATGCACAACGCGGCGATCGATCTCGACGGCGCGGCGGCGGAGGGTGTCCTCGTCTGCGGCACCGGCGGCCCCGGCCACCCGACGGCGGAGCTGACCCTCGGGCTGATGCTGGCGCTCGCCCGGCGGATTCCGCAGGAGGACGCAGCGCTCAGGGCCGGCGCCTGGCAGACGACTCTCGGCGTCACGCTCCGCGGCCGCAGGCTCGGCCTGATCGGCCTCGGCCGGCTCGGTCGCCAGGTCGCGAGTCTGGCGCTCGCGTTCGGCATGGAGGTCGGCGCGTGGAGCCAGAACCTCACGCAGGCAGGCGCGACCGAGGTCGGCGTCGAGCGCGAGGCGACACTCGAAGGGCTTCTGCGGAGCGCCGACATCGTCAGCATCCATACGCGGCTGAGCGACCGGACGCGGGGGCTGCTCGGGCGGGACGAGCTTCGCGTGATGAAGCGAACGGCGCTGCTCGTGAACACGTCACGCGGGCCGATCGTCGACACCGCGGCGCTCGTCGACGCGCTGCGGAACGGCGCGATCGCGGGGGCGGCGCTGGACGTCTACGACGAGGAGCCGCTGCCCGCGGAGCACCCGTTGCGAACGGCGCCGAACACCGTCTTGACGCCGCACCTCGGCTATGTGAGCGAGGAGTCGTACGAGGTCTTCTTCCGGGAGGCGCGCGAGGATCTCGAGGCGTTTCTCGCGGGCAGCCCCGTGCGCTGTCTCAACGAGCCGGCGCGCGCGGGCGCGACCGCCGCGGAATAGGTTCACGCGCGGGTAGTTCGGGTCCCAACCCACCCCCTGCTCGGGGTCCACCCTAACCGCCGAGCGGCTGACTCGCATCGTCCAATTCGTGCCGAGAGTGAGACGTTCTCGCGGCCTGGCAGCCGGACACCTCAGGGCGGCGAGGAAGGATGTCGGCAGCGTTCCGGCTGCCCGGCCGGGCAGATCGTGGTCGAAGCCGTGAACCTAGGCGGGTACGGCCTCTTGTCGAGACGCTCTTCCCTTCACCAGGGTTCCCGGCGGCTCGATCGACTCACCCGGCCGGAGGGCGGAACGTGACGGGTTCGCCCAGCAGCGTCGTTCGCGCGGGCTCCGTCTCGGCGATCACGCGGCCGCGGCGGACGACGTACCGCCGCGCAGGGTGGAGGCGCAGCACCTCGGTCGGATTCGGCGCGTCGAAGACGACGCAGTCGGCGGGCTTGCCCGGCTCGAGCCCGTACTCGTCCTCGATCCCGAGCGTCCGGGCACCGCGCGTCGTCGCGCACGCGAGCAGCTCCGGAATCTCGTCGAGCCCGCTCATGTACGTGAAGTGGAGTGCGAGCGACGCCGCCTCGACCAGGTCGGCGCGCCCCAGGAGGTACCAGGGATCCATGATCACGTCGTTGCCGAGCGAGACGTTGACGCCGCCTGCGAGCAGCTCCTTCAGCTGCGCGAAGCCCCGCCGCTTCGGGTAGACGTCGAGCCGGCCCTGGATCAGCGAGTTCGCGAACGGGTTGACGACGATGTTGATGCCCGCCCGGCGCAGGAATCCATGCAGCTTGGACGAGTAGTAGGGCTCGTACGAGCCCATCGCGGTGCAGTGGCTCGCCGTAACGCGGCCGGAGAGGCCGTGCCGGACCGTGTCGTCGGCCATCACCTCGAGGAAGCGCGAGCTCGGGTCGTCGGTCTCGTCGCAATGGATGTCGATCCGCCGCGAGTAGCGCTTCGCAAGCTCGAAGACCCGATGTACCTCTCGGTGACCGAGCTCCATCGTCGGCTCGTAGTGGGGGATACCGCCGACACAGTCCGCGCCCAGCTCGAGCGCGCGCTCGAACAGCCCCTCGTTGTCCGGGTGCGAGTAGATCCCGTCCTGCGGGAACGCCGTCACCTGGATCGTGACGAGCTCGGCGAGCTCGTCGCGCAGCCGGAGCAGCCCCTTCAGCGGCGCCTCGTTCTTTGCCGAGACGTCCGCGTGCGCGCGGATGAAGAGCGTCCCCTGCGCAGCCGACCAGCGGACGATCTCCCGCGCGCGCGAGAACACGTCTTCGGGAGTGAGGCTCTCCTTCAGCTCCCCCCACACGTGGATCCCCTCGATCAGAGTGCCGGACTCGTTGAAGCGGGGCTTTCCAGCAGTCAGCGACGCGTCGAGGTGCAGGTGGCAGTCGACGAGTGGGGGCGTGACGAGGCGGCCCTCGGCTTCGATCGTCTGCGAGACATCAGCGTCGAGCGCCGGCCCGATTCGCGTCCAGCGGCCGTCCCCGGCGGCGAGGTCGACGACCGTGCCGTCGGTGAGGCGGGCGTTGCGGATGAGCAGCTGCTCCACCCGCTGAATCTAAAGGGCGCGCCGGGGGAGCACCAACGCGGGTGCTCCCCGGCGCGACGGTCGGCTACCCCTTGTGGTCGCCGTGCCCGTGCTTGTGCCCGTGGCCGTGACCGTGCCCGTGGTCTTCGTGCTGCTTGCCGTGCTTGTTGCCGTGATGACGCTCGTGGCCGAGGTGCTCGACGAACGCGATGCACTGGCCCTGGTTCTTGAACGTCGGCGACGTGAAGGTCTTCCAGCCGTCGTTCTTGCACTGATCCTTGGACGTCGGGCTGCCCGCGCCGGTGGTCGGCGTGGGGACCTGGGCGACGCCGTTGACAGAGATCTGGGTCAGATCGGCGCTCCCCTGCACGTCGAGGACGATGCCCGCGGAGGTGATCGTTCCGGCCGGGAACGGAACCTGGTTCCCTCCAGCAGCGATTGTCGCGGCATCGAACGTGTAGGCGGCGGTGCCGTTTGCGGCCGTCGTGGGCGTCACGTTGTTGCAGCCGAGAAAGAACGTGCCGCTCGACGTCACGATGTTGAACCGGGGCGAGCCGCCCTGGCACTGGGTCGCGCTGTTGAGCGTGAACGACGCGGACGTGAACACCTGACCGTCGAGGCCTGTGACGTCGGCGCCGGCGGCGGCGTTCGTGGACGTCGCGCAATTCTCGGCGAGATGCAGCACTCCGCTGCTGTACGTCGCCACCGGGCAGCCTGTGGCGCCTGGGTCGAACACCCCCGGGACGAGAGCGGCGCCGGCCGCGCCGGCGAGAGCCAGAGCCGCGGTGGCGGCGAGCATGATGAGTCGCTTCACGAGTTCCCCCAATTGTTTGCTGTCCTCGAGTAGATGCCGCCCGGGCGCCGAACTCACGTTCTGCAACGAGTAAAGATTCGATGAGCGTCGCGCCGGGTTAGGCTGAGCCGTGCACCGTCGCCCGCTGGACGCGCAGGTGATCCCGCGCTTCGCGGGTATCCGCACGTTCATGCGGGCGCCGCACACGAACGACCTTGCGGGAGTCGACGCGGCCGTCTACGGGATCCCGTTCGACACCGCTACGAGCTTCCGCCCGGGCCGCGCTTCGGGCCCGAGGCGATCCGCTCCGCCTCGGCGCTCCTGCGCCCGTACCACCCGGTGCTCGGCGTGGACGTCGTCGAGTCGCTCTCGATCGTCGACTACGGCGACTGCCCGTCTCGCCGGGCGACACGGAGCGCACGTACGGCGCAGGTCGAGGAGGCGATCGCTGCCGGTCGTGACCGCCGGCGCTTCCCGCTCGCCCTCGGCGGCGACCACTCGATCACGCTTGCCGAGCTGCGTGCGCTCGCGCGCAAGCACGGCCCGCTCGCCTCGTCCAGCTCGACGCCCACGGCGATACCTGGGACGAATACTTCGGGCAGCAGTTACTTCCACGGCACGACGTTCAAGCGCGCCGCCGAGGAGGGGCTCCTGATCCCGCGAGCGTCGGTGCAGGCGGGGATGCGCGGCTCGATCTACGGCGCCGACGACATCCGCGCCTCGGCGCGAGCTCGGCTTCACGGTGATCCAGAGCGAGGAGCTGCGCGCGCTCGGAGCGGAGGCGTATGCACGGCTCGTCAAGTCGCACGTGGGCGAGCGGCCGGTCTTCCTCTCGTTCGACGTCGACTTCCTCGACCCGGCGTTCGCGCCGGGAACGGGTACGCCCGAGATCGGCGGGCTTCTCGACGGCCGAGGCGGTCGCGTTCCTGCGCGCGCTGCGAGGGATCAGGCTCGCCGGCTGCGACATCGTCGAGGTCTCGCCCGCCGTACGACGGGCCCGGGCAGCAGACCGCGCTCGCCGCGGCGAACGTCGGCTTCGAGCTGCTCGCGCTGCGTGCGCTCGGAGGCGCCCCGTGATCAGGCCTTTCCTGGGCTGCGGTGAGGTCGCCCGCCGGGCGCGCGAAGACCTGTGCCGCGACGACTGACCGGGCTCGCTTCCGTCCGGGAGGAGGCACAGGATCACGGGTAGACGGGTCAAATCGAAGGAGGTCTGATGGCTGCCATGGACCAGCGCGGAGGCGAGCTGGCCGAGGTCCGGCTGGACGAGCACGGGATCGAGCAGATCCCCGCCTCGGATCGCGACTCCACTCCGTTGCAGCAATTCTGGATCTGGGCCGGCGCCAACATCGCGCCGATCAACTGGGTTCTCGGGGCGCTCGGGATCATCCTCGGGCTGAGCCTGGTCGAGACGATGCTCGTCATCATCGTCGGCAACATCGTCGGCTGCGCGCTCTTCGGCCTCTTCTGCGTGATCGGGGCCCGCACCGGCGTCAACCAGATGGTGCTCTCCCGAACAGCCTTCGGCAGGCGCGGCGCCTACTTCCCGGCGGCGATCGCAGATGCTGATGACGATGGGTTGGCTGGGCGTGAACACGTGGGTCGTGCTCGACCTCGTGCTCGGCATCTTCAGGCACATGGGCTACGACCATCCGGGTACCGGCACGAAGTACGCCGTCGGGATCGGGATCATGGCCGTGCAGTGTCGTGATCGCGATCGTCGGCTTCTACCTGATCCAGACCTTCGAGAAATACACCGTGCCGGTTGCGGCCGTGATCATGGTCGTGATGAGCATCCTCGCGTGGACGAAGGTCGACGTCGTCTGGGGCCATTCGGCCGCTCACGGCACCGACAAGCTGACGGCGATCACGCAGCTCCTGACCGCGATCGGCGTCGGCTGGGGGATCACCTGGCTGACGTGGTCGGCCGACTACACGCGCTTCATCAAGCCGGGCACGCCGGACCGCAAGGTGTTCTGGTCGACGTCGCTCGGAATCTTCATTCCGACCGTGTGGCTCGCGTTCGCTCGGCGCCTCGGTGCGCCTCGGCGGGCACGAACGCGGATCCCGCCGACCTCGTCACCGCCGCGTTCGGCGCGGCGTCGATTCCGGTGTTGTTCCTGATCATGCACGGGCCGGTCGCGACGAACATCCTCAACCTCTACTCGGCGACGCTCGCCGCGCTCTCGCTGGACATCAAGGCGAAGCGGTGGATGGTCAGCATCATCGTCTCGATCGTCGGGACGGGCGCTCTGATCGTGTTCATCCAGTCGGACAGCTTCGCGCACGACTTCGACAACTGGCTCGCATCGGTGGTGATCTGGATCTCGTCGTGGGCAGGGGTGATGCTGGTCGACTTCTTCGTCGTCCGCCGCGGCAAGATCGACGTCCCGGCGCTGTACGTGGAGCCGTCGAGGTCGATCTACGGCGACGTCAACTGGGCCGGGATCGTCGCTCTGCTCGTGGGCATCGTCGCAGCCTGGTCGTGGGGTTACGGGCTCGTCGGCGCGCTCCAGGGCCCCGTGGCGAAGGCGACGAACAACGTCGACATCTCCTGGCTCGTCGGGTTCGTCGTCTCCGGCGGGCTCTACTACGCGCTGCGCCCGTTCCTCGCACGCGAGGAGCGGGCGGGCACAGCAGCCACGCCGGTCTAGCCGGAACCGGACAGGTCCGGGGTCAGACCCCGGACCTGTCTCCGCTGGGCCCCGGGGTCAGGGGTCAGACCCGGCGCAGCCGGAATGGATTCGGCGTGCTCTCTCTTACTTGCCGCCCTCGGTCAGCGTCAGGTTGCCCTTCTGCCAGCCGGCACCGACGACGTTGACGCCCTGCTTCCTCAGCATCGCGACGGCAGCCTTCGCGATATCGGTCCGGTACTCGCCGGCAGCGGGAGCCTTCTTGATCACCTTGAACTGCCGCGCGATCTTCGCGGTTCGGTTGAAGTCGGCCGCCTGCATGATCCCGACGCCGCCGGGAGCCGGCCAGATCAGCGCGTTGATCTCGTTCATCTGCCACGCCTGATGAACTGCCGGGAGCGTCGGGACGCTCTGGAGCACCATGTCGACGCAGCTTCCCGGGTTGTCGCGGCAGAACGCCCATCCCTTGAGCGACGCTGCGACGAAACGAGTGGCGATCGCCACGTGCTTGGGATCCTTGAGGTACGCGCCGCTGGCGAAGATCCCGTCCTCCAGCGTCCCGGTGCCCTGAGCCTGCATCTTGAGCACATTCAGGTCGGAGAGCGTGTAGAGCTTCCCGGTCTTCGGGTTCTTCGACTCGAGCACGAGAGCGAGGTCGTTGTACGTCATGGCCGAGGCTGCGTCGATCTTCCGGTTCAGGAAGAGCCCCATCTCGAACGGCTGCTTGATGATCTTGACCTGACTCGTCTTGTGGGGGTCGATGCCGTTCGAGGCCAACGCAGCGAACAGCTCGAGCTCGTTGCCCGACAGCCAGCTGCCGACCTTCTTGCCACGCAGCTTCGCGATCGAGTCCAGCCCACTGTCCTTCCAGGTCAGCTCGGTCATGCCGGAGCGGTTGAACACCTGCGCGATGTTGACGAGATCGCCGCCCTTGTCGCGCGCCGAGAGGAGGCTCGGCAGCCAGTCGATGCCGAACTCCGCCTTGCCGGACGCAACGACCTGCTCCGGGGTGATGTCGGGTCCGCCCGCCCTGAGCGTCACGTCCAGGCCGAACTGTCTGTAGTAGCCCTGCGCAGCGGCGGCGTAGTAGCCGGCGAACTGCGCCTGGGTGACCCACTTCAGCTGCAGCGTCACCTTGTCCAGCCTGGTCCCGGCCGCCGCCGCCCGAACGACTCCGGTCGCCGCGAAGCTCGCGACGACGGCCGCGAGCGACGCGGCCAAGCAGCCCGCGCGACTCTTCAGCGGAGTCGCTTCCTTCGCCGCTCGGGAGGCTCTGGTGGTGCGGCGCATGCGGCTGCTCGCTGGCGATCCCCCGACATCGCGGCTTAGCTTCTCACTGGAAAAGCTGGTTCACAAGCCGCTTTCGGGCTCAGGTCGGTCACCCGCGCGACACCGCACGGCGTTGCAGCGGCCGGCGCGGCCACTTTAGGGTGAGCCGATGGCGCTCGAGCCAAGCCGCACCGTCGAGGAGCTCCGTGAGTTGCGTGAGCTCACGGGCGACGAGAACGGCGCGCAGCGTGTCGCCTGGACGGAGACCTGGGAGACCGCGCGCGGCTGGCTGCGCGAGAAGCTCGCGGCACTGCCGCTCGACGAGGAGATCGACGAGGCCGGAAACCAGTGGTTCACCCTGCGCGGAGGCTCTGAGCGGGCGGTGCTGCTCGGCGGTCACATCGACTCGGTGCCGAACGGCGGCTGGCTCGACGGCTCGCTGAACGTGATGGCTGCGGTCGAGGTGCTGCGCCGGATCGCGCAGGAGGGCGAGCCCGCGACGACGGTGCGCCTCGTCAACTGGGCCGACGAGGAGGGCGCGCGCTTCGGGCGCTCGCTGTTCGGCTCGACCGCCGCGACGGGCTCGATGCACGACCAGGACGAGATTCGCGGCCTCCGAGACGCCGACGGCGTCCGCCTCGTCGACGCGCTCCGCGAGCACGGGGTCGAGCTCGACCGCGCCAACGAGTCGCAGACCCAGCTCGAGAGCGCCTCCGCGTACCTCGAGCTGCACATCGAGCAGGGGCCCGTGCTCGAGTCGCTGGACCTCCCGCTCGGCGTCGTGCTCGGCACCTACGGCACCGAGCGGCATATCGTCCACTGGCGCGGGCAGGCAGCTCATGCGGGCTCGACCCCGATGGACAAACGCCGAGACGCGCTGGCCGGCGCCGCGAAGCTCGCGCTCGAGATCCGCGCCATCGCCGCACGCGTGGGCGAGGGCGCGGTCTGCACCTCGGGCGGTGTGGTCTGCAAGCCGGGAATCGTCACCTCGGTCGTCGAGACGGCGGACCAGCTGCTCGACCAGCGCCATCTCGACGCGGGCAAGCTCGCGGAGCTGCTCGCCGAGGCGAAGGAGGCCGCCGATCGCTTCGCCGCCGAGGAGGACGTCGAGGTCGCCTGGGAGCGGATCTGGGCAATCGAGCCGATCCTCTTCGACGAGACGCTGATCGGCTTCGCCGACGATGCGATCACCGAGGTCGCCGGCCGCTCGCACCGGCTTCCGTCGGGGCCGCTCCACGACGCAGCACCCGTCGCCCGAGCCGGGATCCCGACCGTGATGCTGTTCGTGCAGAGCCTGCGCGGCCTCTCGCACACGAAGCTCGAGGACACCAGGCCGGAGCACCTCGAGCTGGCCGTCGCGGCGCTCGATCGGCTCGCCTCGAGGACGATCGCCTGGATCGCGGGCTGAACCTGGCGCTGCCGGACACGTTCCGGTGCCAGGTGCGGGTCAGGCTCAGGGCCATGGCTTGCGGCGACAGCGACGGCTCACCGCGGGGATGAGCGCCGACGGGCGGCGTCTCGCCGCCGCGCTCTCGATCGGCCTCGCCGTTGGCTGGGCGATCGGCAACGTCGGCGCTGTCGCTGATCGCCTCTCGCAGGCATACGGCGTCCGGCTCGCGCTGATCGGGCTCCTGACGACGGTGCTCTTCCTCGTCCAGACCATCACCCAGATACCGGCGGGGAGGCTGATCGACCGCTTCGGGGCGCGAGCGGTCGGAATCGGAGCCGTCACGCTGATCGCGCTGGGAGACGCAGTCGCGCTCTCGCACAGGAGCTTCTGGCTCGCGGTGCTCGGCCGGGCGGTGACCGGCCTCGGCACCGGAAGCGGCTTCATCTGCGGGACGGATTTCGCGCGCGGCCGGCCGCAGCGCCAGGGCATCTACGGCGGCGCTTCGGTCGGCGGCGTCGGCGTCGCGATCGCGGCCGTTCCACAGCTCGCAGGCTGGCGCGCGCCGTACTCGAGCTCGCTCGCGCTCTGTGCGCTCGTCGTGCTCGTGGTCTGGGCGGCGCCCAAGCCCGCGCTCGCGCGCCACGCCGCGCGGCTCGCCGTGCTCGGCGACCGGCGGTTGTATCCGTCCGCCGTGCTGCACACCTGCTCGTTCGGCCTCTCGATTGTTGCGGGCGCCTGGATCACGGCGCTGCTGCATCGGCACGGCTTCGGCTCTCGCGGAGCGGCGGCGGTGGGCGGGCTCGTCCTGCTGCTCGGCGGCGTGACGCGGCCACTCGGTGGTGCGCTCGGCCGCCTTGCCTGGCCGGCGGCCTGGGCAAGCCTCGCAGCGGGGGCGACCGGCTGCGCCTTGCTCGCGAGCCCCTTGCCGCCGGCGGCGCTCGCGGTCGGCGCGGCGGTCGTCGGTCTCGCCGCGGGACTGCCGTTTGCACCGGCGATCAGCCGTGCGCAGCATCTGCGACCCGACGCCCCCGCGGCCGCGGTGGGCGTCGTCAACGGCACGGCAAACCTCGTCATCCTCGTCGTGACACCGCTGATCGGGCTGACGTTCGGGCTGCCCGGCGACGGCCGGCTCGGCTTCGCCGCGCTGGCTGCCCTGATGGCCGCGGGTCTCGCAGGCCTGGTGTTCCGTGAGGCGCGAACCTGGTCTCGTCCGAGCCCTGTGATTCCATCGAGACATGGCCAAAGTCGGCAAGACTGAGCTGCTCTCGGCGATCGGCGAGCTGGAGCAGGAGCAGCGGCGGCTAGCCGCGCGGATCCAGGCGCTGCGAGAGCTCGCCGCCCAGCTTCCGGGCGCCGCCGAGGAAGCGCATGCGACCGGCGCGGTCTGCCCGCACGACGGTCTGCGCTTCCCGAGCCAGGCGCGCCTCGACGAGCACCTGGCCAATGTGCACGCGGCCTGACAGGACATGTCCGGGGTCTGACCCCGGTCAGGTCCCGAACAGCCCGCCGCCGCCGCTTTCCAGGTCGTAATCCCGGGGATATGCTCGTTTTCCAGCGATCCCCGGGAGGCTCACGATGGAATTCGGCGTCACCGTTCTGCCCGACCCGCCTTACCAACGGCTGATCGAGCTGATGCAGCTCGCCGAGCAGCAGGGCTTCCTGTACGGCTGGACCTATGACTCGCATGTGCTCTGGCAGGAGTCGATCCCGGTGCTGACGCTCGCCGCGGCGGCGACGGAGAAGATCAAGCTCGGCCACATGGTCACGAATCCGGGCACGCGCGAACCGACGGTGCTCGCGAGCGCGTATGCGACCCTCCACGACATCTCGAACGGCCGCATGATCATGGGAATCGGCCGCGGCGATTCGGCCCGGCGCTACATCAACCAGAAGCCGGTCCTGGTGGCGGAGTTCGAGCGGGCGCTCGCGATGATCAAGCCGTTCATGAACGGCAAGGAGGTCAACTGGAACGACAAGGAGCTCAAGCTCGAATGGGTGCGCCCCGAGCTGCCCGAGATCGAGATGCACGTCGCCGGTTACGGGCCGAAGGCGTTGGGCGTTGCAGGCCGGCAGGGCGACGGCGTGATCATTCAGCTCGCCGACCCGGACATCATCCAGTGGATCATGGACACCGCGCGCAAGGCCGCCGCCGAGGCGGGCCGCGACCCGGCTGCGCTGAAGTGCATCGTCAGCGCCCCGAGTCACATCTCCGACGACATCGCCGACGCCCGCGAGCAGACGCGCTGGTTTCCGGCGATGGTCTCCAACCACGTCAAGGACCTGATCGACCGCTACGGCACCGACGGCTCCGTCGTGCCCCAGGCGCTGACGGAATACGTCGAGGCCCGTAAGTTCTACGACTACGACGAGCATTCCCGCGTCGGCGCGAAGCACGGCGCGTTCGTCACCGACGAGATCTGCGATCGCTTCTGCGTGCTCGGCACCCCCGAGCAGGCGATCCAGAAGCTGCGGGAGCTCGAGTCGATCGGGGTCGACCAATTCAACATCTACCTGATGACGCACGGCCAGGAGGAGATCCTGGCGACGTACGGGAAGGACATCATCCCGAAGTTCACCGGCGTTGCAGCCTAGGCCGGCCCCGCCGCGGATCCCGGCGGGCTACGGCGTCCCGACCGACGCGTCGGGAGCGGAGCGACTCCCCTGGAGCTGGGCCGTCGAGCGGCTCGAGGCTGCACGCAACTACTGGATCTGCACGACCCGCGCCGACGGCCGTCCGCACGCGGCGCCGGTCTGGGGCCTCTGGCTCGACGACGCCGTCTGGTTCAGCACCGGCCGCAGCTCCCAGAAGGGCCGCAACCTCGCGCGCGACCCCCGCGTCGTGATCCATCTCGAGAGCGGCGACGAGACGGTGATCCTCGAGGGCGAGGTCGAGGAGGCGGCCGGGCTCGAGCGCTACCTCGACGCCTACGAGGCGAAGTACGCGATCCGGCCGGACGCCGCGGCGCTCGGAGCCGCGGTCTACGTGCTGCGCCCGCGCGTCGCGCAGACCTGGGACGAGCGCGACTACACGGGCACCGCGGTCCGCTGGCTCTTCGACTGATGCCGACGCTGCGCGAGTTGCTCGAGCTGCGCGTCGCCGTGCCGGTGGACGTGGGCGAGAGGCACGTGCTCGTCCAGTCGAACCTCACGGGGACGATGCAGCTCTACCGCGCTCCGCTCGGCGGCGGGGAGCTCGAGCAGCTGACCGACGAGGACGAGCCCGTCACCGGCCAGTACGTGCCGGGAAGCGACCGGATCCTCGTTTCCGTGGACGCCGGGGGCAACGAGCGCCAGCAGCTCTACCTGCTCGAGCCCGGCGGCCGTCCGGAGCCGCTCGCCGTCGATCCCGAGTTCGTGCACTGGGAGCCGTGCCTCACGCGCGACGGGCGCCTGCTCGCCTACTCGTGCAATCGCCGCAACGGCGTCGACTTCGACGTCTTCGTGCGCGACCTCGCGAGCGGGGAGGAGCATGCGGTCTTCGCGCCCGGCGGGATGTGCCTCGCCGCGGGCTTCTCACCCGACGGGCGGCAGGTCGCCGTCGAACAGCTGACAGAGCGGAGCGGCGACAACGACCTCTATCTCGTCGATCTCGTCTCGGGCGAGTCCGAGCACATCTCGTCCCACGACGACGAGGCGTACTTCGGTCGGCCGGCCTGGGCGGGCGGTGCGCTCTTCGTCTCGACGAGCACCGGGCGCGACCTGCGTGCGATCGCCCGTCGCGGCGAGAGCGGCTGGGAGACCGTGGTCGAGTCGGACTGGGACCTCGAGTGCAGCTCCGATCCGGCCGGGCGCTGGCTGCTCGTCGAGCACAACGAGGACGGCTACTCGCGCCTCGAGCTGCGCGACCCGGTCTCGCTCGCCATTCTCGCCGAGGTCCCGCTCCCCGGCCGCGGCGTCGTCGCCGGCGCGGCGTTCTCGCCCGACGGCCGCGTGCTTGCCTACCACTTCACCTCGCCGCTCGAGCCGGGCGACGTGTGGCTCTACGACACCGAGAGCGGCGAGAACGGACGGCTGACGCAGAGCCACGCGGGGGTCGACGGCCTCGTCGAGCCTGCGCTGAGGCGCTTCGAGTCGTTCGACGGCGAGTCGGTGCCGGTGTTCGTCTACGGAAATCACGGGCCGGTGGTGATCTGGATCCACGGCGGCCCCGAGGCTCAGCTCCGGCCCATCTGGAACCCGCTGCACCAGTGGTTCGTCGCGAACGGGTACGCGGTGGTGGCGCCGAACGTGCGCGGCTCGACGGGCTACGGCAAGCGCTACGAGCACCTCGACGACGTGGAGAAGCGGCTCGATTCGGTGCGCGACCTCGTCGCGCTGCACGACTGGCTCGGCGTCGAGCGGCCCGCGGTCCTCTACGGCGCCTCGTACGGTGGCTACATGGTGCTCGCCGGGCTCGCGTTCCATCCCGAGCACTGGGCCGCAGGGATCGTCATCGTCGGCATCTCGAGCCTCGTCACCTTCCTGGAGAACACGTCGCCGTACCGGCGCGCCTTCCGCGAACGCGAGTACGGGTCGCTCGAGCGCGACCGCGAGCTCCTCGAGCGCCTCTCGCCGCTGACTCACAGCGAGCGGATCCGCGCTCCGCTCTTCGTCATCCACGGCGCGAACGACCCGCGCGTTCCCGTCGGCGAGGCGAAGCAGCTACACGACCTGCTCGCCGCTCGCGGCGTCCCGTGCGAGCTGCTCGTTTACGACGACGAGGGGCACGGCCTGCAGAAGCTTCGCAACCGGCTCGACGCCTACCCGCAGGCGATCGCCTTCCTCGAGCGGGCGCTCGGCCGCGTTCCTTCCTGAGCCTGTCGATACCATGCGGCCCGCGGCGACGTGGCCGAGTGGTTAGGCAGAGGCCTGCAAAGCCTCGTACAGCGGTTCGAATCCGCTCGTCGCCTTCAGTAGTGCCGCGCCACACGTTCAGAGAGCTAGGAGGCCCTGATCACGACCGGCGACGAGGCGGACGAGACGAACTTGCGCGGCGCGCCGCTGCCGTCGGCGGGGACGCTCCAGATGTCGCTGTGGTTCCAGTAGAGGACATTGCGGTTGTCGAGCCACTCGGCCTGATCGTCGACCGATTCCGGCTCGGCGAGCGCGGTCTCACGCATCGTGCGGAGATCGAGAACGTAGAGCCGCCAGCTCCCGTGGTTGTCCAGACTGCGCTTGAAGGCGATCCGCGTCCCGTCGGGAGACAGCGACGGGCACTCGACGTGCTCGTGGACGACCTGCATGCTGCGCCCCCTGAGGCTTCCCCTGACGAGATATGTCTTGCTGCCCGAGCCGAGCGTCGCGTAGAAGTGGTCGTCGTCGCTCGTGAACGTGACGCCCCAGAAATTGAAGTTCTTGTTGAAGAAGCGCTTGCCGTTGCGTTGCACCGAGAATTTCTCGACGTCGGCGACGATCTTCCCTGCTCGCATGTCGACGATGTTCGTCCGGGTGGAGAAGTTGCCCGGTGCGTAGGAGTCGCCGTTGACGAAGACCGTGAGCGCCCCGAAGCGTCCATCGGCCGAGATGCGGGCGCGAGTCGGGATCCCGAACAGCGGCAGCTCGTGAAGCACCTTGAAGCTCGCGTCGAAGATCTTCGCCGCGTACGTGTTGCTCCCGAAGAGTCCGGTCGCCGTCAGGCAGAGGCCGCAGCACCAAGATCGCGAGCCCGAGCAGGGCGAAGCCGAAGCTGACGACGAAGATCGAAGGTTATCCCTGCGCCAGCAGAACGAGCAGTCCGAACGCGAGCAGTGGTCCCGCGACCGCCCCAGCGGCGTCGAGCGCGCGATGGACGCCGAAGGCGACGCCGGAGCTGCTCCTGCGGCGTGCTGAGCGAGATCAGGGCTTCGCGGGGCGCGGTGCGTATCCCCTTCCCGGTCCGGTCGACGAAGACGACCGCGCCGAGCAGCGCCCAGGCGTGGCCGACGGCCAGGAAGCCGATCCGGCTTGCCGCCGAGAGCCCGTAGCCGCGTTCGGCGACCTCCTTGTAGCGACCAGGCGGTCCGCGGCGAGCCGGCCAACACGCGCACGAGCGACGAAGCGCCCTGCTGAACCCCGTCGACGACCCCGACCTGGAGCGGCGACACGCCGACGAAGCCTGCCGGGCGTCAAACCCGAGGGCCACTAGCCGATCGGCGAGGTTTCGTCCAAGCCGAGCTGGTGCGGAAGAGGTCGTGCGTGCACGATCACGAGCGTCTTCGTGGCGCGGGTGAGCGCCACATAGAGTGCGCGCAGCCCCTCGACGCCGCCGCGCTCGTCGATCACCGCGGCCGGCTCGACGAGCACGACGCGGTCGAACTCCAGGCCCTTTGCGGCGCGCGGCGTCAGCGTCCGGATTGCGTCTTCGGGCTCCTCGCCGCCGAGCCCCTCGAGGTGCGGCTCGAGGCGGCGCAGAATCGTCTCGGGCGCGATCACGGCGGTGCTGCCCCCGAGCGTCGCCTCGCGGGCCGCTTCGGTGACGGCCGTCGAGACGAGCCTCGCCGAGCTCGTGCGGACGAAGCGCGGCGGCTCACCTCCGTCCCGGTAGGCCACCGGTGCGGCCACGTCGGGGGCGATCAACGGTAGGAGCGGCAGCGCGAGCTCCATCACCTCGCGCGGCACGCGGTAGGCAAGGCGCAGGTCCTCGACTGCGGCGGTTGCGTCGCCGAGGTGGGGGAGGAGCGCCTCCCAGTTGCGGTAGCTGATCGGCCCGGAGGCCTGCGCGATGTCGCCGAGGATGGTGATTGCGCCGGCTGACCGACGGGCGAGCATGCGCAGCTGCATCGGCGTCAGATCCTGTGCCTCGTCCACGATCAGGTGCCCGTACGGGCGAGGCGGCCCGTCGAGCAGCGCGCGAGCCTCGTCGAGCAGCGCAAGGTCGGCATCGCTCCAGCGGCGCGCCGCGAGCCCCTCGGACCTGAGCACGAGCCGGACCAGCCGCTCCGGATCCGTCCGCGGCCAGATCCGCTCGACCCAGCGGTTGAGGTGGCCGCCGCTGCGCAGAGCGGCTTCGAGCTCGTCGAAGGAGCGGTAGGCGGCGCTGCCGAGCTTCGTCCCGTACTGCTCGTAGAAGCGGCGTACGAGCCGCGTGCGGAGCTTCTCGCGGCCGTCGGCGTAGGAGACGGAGTCGCGCTGTACCTCCGTGATCAATTCGGCGACCTGCTCGGGCTGCAGACGCAACTCGACGCCGTCGACGCGCGCCGCGAGCAGCTCGTCGGGCGCCGAGGCGAGGCGGCGGACGGCCGCCGCGACCAGCTCTGCCATCCGCGCGTCGCCCTTCGTGCGCGCAGTGTCGTCGTCCTCGCGCCGCTGCGCCTCCACCCCGGCGACGAGCTCCGTCACCGCCTTCTGCTCGACGCGGTCCTCGCCGAGCATCGGCAGCACGTGGGAGATGTAGTCCATGAAGACGCGGTTCGGGCCGACCACGAGCACGCCGCTGCGCTCAAGCTGTGCACGGTGCGTGTAGAGGAGCCACGACGCGCGGTGCAGGCCGACGGCGGTCTTCCCCGTCCCGGGGCCGCCCTGGATCACGAGCACGCCGTCCGGCTCCCGCGTGATCAGGCGGTACTGGTCGGACTGGATCGTCGCGACGATGTCGCGCATGCGCTCGTCGCGGGCGCGCCCGAGCTCCTCGAGCAGGATGTCGGCGACCCCGTGCCCCAGTCCGCCTGCGGAGCCGTCCAGGCGCTCGTCGAAGATCTGCAGCAGACGCCGGCCTTCGACGCGGAAGCGCCGCCGCAGTGCCACGCCCTGCGGCTCGACCGGGTTCGCCGTGTAGAACGGCCGAGCCGCGGGTGCCTGCCAGTTGACGACGATCGGCACCGACTCCTCGTGCACCCAGCGCCTGCCCACGTAGAGCGGCCGGTCGAGCCCTTCGAGATCGAGCCGGCCGAAGCAGAGCCCGCGCTCGGCCTCGTCGAACGTGGCGAGCCGCTGCGAGCTCCAGGCTTCGATCGCGGCCGCCTCGAGCTCGCCGATCGCGGCCTCGCCTGCACGCTCCAGTTGCGACCGCATGCGTTCCAGACAGGCGTAGGCGTGGTCGACGTACGCCTGCTCGGCGTCGAGCTCCGGATGAGCCGGCATCGCGACGCCAACGCTACACGTGCTTGCATTCCGTACCGCGGTACGGGTTTAGGCTGACCGGATGCGAATGGGCGAGGTCGCGCGGCGCGCCGGTGTCAACGTCGAGACGCTCCGCTACTACGAGCGGCGTGGTCTGCTGCCGGAGCCGGAGCGCACGGCCGGAGGCCACCGCTCCTACGGCGCGGACGCGGTGCGCTTCGTGCGCTCGATCAAAGCTGCGCAGGCCGTGGGCTTCACGCTCGCCGAGATCGAGGAGTACCTGCGCCTGCGCCGGGGCCATGGAGCCGCGATCCGCGCCGGGGCGATCGCACGGATTGCCGAGGTCGACGAGAAGCTCTCCGCCCTCGAGCGGATGCGCGCCGAGCTCGTCGCGCTGGCCGGCTGCACGTGCGACTCGGTGGCTACGTGCACCTGCGTGGCGGGCGTGCTTGCACGCCGCGGTCGCGAGCCGGACGACGTGGACGGCCCGCTGCACGTGACGAACGGCGAGTCGACCGCGGCGAGCCTGCGCCGGACGGCGATCGGCGGAGCCGTGTTGCCCTGGCGCGACGTGCTGCACGAGGGACCGCTGCCGGCCGAGGGCTTCGTCGAGGCCCGCGCGCGCTTTCTCGCCGAGACGGGCTGGGGGCAGTACGCCGCGCTTCGCGACGAGCTGCTCGAACAGGACAGGCGTCTGCTCGAAGCGGAGCAGGTCGTGCTCTGGTTCGAGCACGACCTCTACGACCAGCTGCAGCTGCTCCAGATCCTGTCGCTGCGTGGCGAGCGCGCCGAGTTGATCTGCATCGACCGCTTTCTCGGCGGCCTCGCTCCAGCAGAGCTCGAGGCCCTGTGGCCGCTCCGGCGCCCGGTCACCCAGGCCCAGGCGGCGCTTGCTCGCGCCGGCTGGGACGCGGTGCGCTCGCCCGACCCGACGGCCGTCGAGCGCCTGCTCGCGGGTGAGACGAGCGCGCTGCCGTTCCTTGCCGCCGCGCTTCGCCGGTGGCTGGAGGAGTTCCCCGCCGTCGGGGACGGCCTCGCGCGCTCGGAGCGGCAGGCGCTCGAGGCGATCGAGGCCGGTGCGCGAAGCCGCGCGGAGATCTTCCTCGGCGTGCAGGCGCGGGAGGAAGCGCCGTTCATGGGCGACGCCTGGCTGTGGCGTCGGCTCGACGAGCTGGGGCCGCTGATCGGCGAATCCGGGCTGACCGCGCTCGGGCAGGCCGTGCTCCGCGGTGGGCAGGATCGGGTCCGCACCACGGGCATCGATCGGACGATCGGGGGCGTCGTCCTCCGCGGCGACGAGATCTGGCGCTGGGACCGCGATCGACAGAGGCTGATTCCCCCTCGATGAGCCCGAAAAGGGTGCTACGGTGCGCTTGCACACGAGCGAGTACCGGATGCGCACAAGGCGCACTCCTTTGCCCGTTCTTGAAGTGGCAAGGGAGGTGTTTTTATATGGCAACCGGAACTGTTAAGTGGTTCAACGACGCGAAGGGGTATGGCTTCATCGCCCCCGACGCGGGTGGTAAGGACGTGTTCGTCCACCACAGCGCGATCGCCGGCGACGGCTTCAAGTCGCTCGCCGAGGGCGCGAAGGTCGAGTTCGAGGCCGCCGAGGGAGCAAAGGGCCCCGAGGCCAAGAACGTCGTTCAGATCGCTGGGTAATGCGGGGCGCGCTCACGCGCGCCCCAAATCCCTTGTGCTCGAGGAGGTGAGGATTGGCGAAGGACAACGACAGCAAGATCGAGCTCGAGGGCGAGGTCATGGAGGCGTTCCGAAGCGGCATGTACCGGATCGCCCTCGACAACGGCCACGAGACGCTCGGCTACACCGCCGGGAAGATGCGTCGCTACAGGATCCGGATCCTGCCGGGCGACCGCGTCAAGGTGGAGATCTCGCCGTACGACCTCACGCGCGGCCGGATCGTCTTCCGCAACCGCTAGAGCCTCAAGCAGCAGCGCCTCGCGGCCGATGTACCGCTCATGCGCTCGGTCATCGGCATGTGCGTGGGCTTCGGCACGATCGTCGGCGGCTACGTGCCCACGTTCTGGGGCGACTCGGGCTTTTCCGTGATCGCGATCGCCTTCGGCGCGGCCGGCGGGCTCGCCGGGCTCTGGGTCGGCCTGCGCGTCTCGTCCGGCTAGATCGTCACCACGATCTTGCACGCGGCGCCGTCG
The DNA here is from genome assembly GCA_963757725.1 of uncultured Actinomycetes bacterium. Taxonomy (GTDB): domain Bacteria; phylum Actinomycetota; class Thermoleophilia; order Gaiellales; family Gaiellaceae; genus CAVWSR01. Next base: position 626,735 of record CAVWSR010000007.1, on the reverse strand, counting down.
GCCTGGCGCTGCCACGCCTCGGCGACCTGCTCGAGCTGGTACGTCTCGATGTCGATCACGATCTCGCCCGCGGCGGCGTGGCGGACGAGTTGCGCGTACTCCTCCGCGAGCTCCGCTTCTGGCACGGCGAAATTCGTGTGTCCGTAGATCTCGCCCATCTTGCCCCGGATGTGCGAGGAGGCAAGCGACGCCTCGGCGCCCGCCGACTGGCCGATCTGGACGAGCCGGAAGCCGTTCGCCGCGCTCGCGATCGCCGCCGCGGCGGGCGGGCCCCAGATCGGGTCGACGATCAGAGTCGGACCCTCGCCGCCGCACGCGTCCTTGAACGCCGCCACGAGGTCTTCCTCGCCGAGCGACACGGTTGCGTCGGCGCCGAGCTCGGCCGCGCGCCGCAGCCTCTCCTCGTTTCGGCCCGCGGCGACGACGCGCTGCGCGCCGAGCAGCTTCGCGGCCTGCACGGCGACGACGCCGACGGTGCCGGTTGCCCCGAGCACGAGCACCCGGTCGTCAGGGCGGACCGGCGCGCGCCAGGAGACGGGAAGCCAGCCGGCGAGGCCCGCGATCCCGCACGCGACGGCGAGCTCGTCGCTCGCCTCGTCCGGGAACGGACTACCGAGGTCGGCCGGGCCGGCGACGCGCTCGCTGAGGCAGCCGTCGCGCCTGAGCCCGAGGCCGTGGCCGTTGAGGTAGACGCGGGTGCCGTCGGGGGCGCGGCCGACGCCCTCGCAGCCCGGGATGTACGGAAGCTCGGGGTGGCCGCCGAAGAAGCGGCCCGCACCGACGTTGATGTCGATCGGGTTCAGGGCGACCGCAGTAACCTCGTAGACCGCGTCGCCGGAGGGCTCGGGCGCGTCGGAAACCTCAGGCGGCCGGCCCAGCTCGGTGATCCTGGCTGCTCTCATGGGCCGATTCTACGGGGCGGGCGAAGTGTGATAGGACCGAACCGTGGCGCTGCTCTCCCGCCGACGTCGCCCGAAGCCCAGCCTGCGGCCGATCGAGGAGGCCGAGGCGTACGCTCGGTGCCATGGCCAGCGCAGCCAGGAAGTGAAGATCGTCAAGCTCGAGCCGCGCCGCCCGCGGTTCCCGACGCGCGTCACCGGCGAGTCGCTGCGCCGCTCCTTCGAGGAGCGGCTGCGGAAGCGCACGGACGTGAACTAGGCGCGCCGCTCCCAGCGGTCGAGCATGCGGTCGACCTGGCGCCGCTGGTCGACGGTGAACGGGATCGACGTGAGGATCCGTCGCGCCTCGGCAGGGTCGTCGTTTGCGACGGCCGCCTCGAGGTGCTCGCGTGCGGCAATCGGCTCGCGCAGCTGGCGCCGGAGCCACCGGAGCAGGCTGACGGCTTCGGCGTCGGTCGGCACGCCTGGATTCTAGGTGCCGACGGCCGAGCCGAGCTGGGCGGGGCAGCGCCAGTACTGGAGCGCACCGCTCGGCACGGCTGCGATGCATCCCTGGCGTGACAGGTCCGGCCGGCCCTCGAGCCTGCCCCGCTTGCACACCTTCCAGATGCCCGGGCTGCTGGGGGAAGCGATGACCGAGCTGCACGAGCCCGTGAGGCCTGCGTCCCGGAGGACACGGCCGTTCTTGACCCCTGCCAGCACGCAGGCGATCAGTGCTGCTGCGACGACGATCCTCCACATCCTGCCTTCTCCTTCCGGGATCTCGCCGCAGAGATCAGGCTAGGTATCGGCGTGCGGAGGTGCCGTGGCGATCACTCGTTCGGGGCGCGGGCTCAGTCGACGGTGACGGCTTCGAGCGTCTCGAACGTTCGGGCGCCCGCATCCACGCGGACCGGAGCGCCGAGCGGGAGCGTCAGCATCGGGTCGGCGTGGCCGCAGTCGACGTTGGCGAGGACGGGGCAGGAGGTCCGCTCCTCGAGCACGGTCCAGAGCGTCCTGCGCCGCTCGTCGTCGTACCCGTAGGGGCGCGCGTAGACGAGGCCGGCGATCGAGTCGAGCACGCCGAGCTGCTCGAGGTCCGTGAGATAGGCGTCGACGTCCGACGGGGACGGCGCCTCCTCCGAGCTCTCGAGCATCAGCACAGCACCCTCCAGGTCGAGCCACGCGGCCGAGCCCTTCAGGTGCCAGCAGATCGTCTCGAGGCAGCCGCCGAGGAGCGGACCCTCGGCGATGCCCTCGCGCACGGTCACCCAGCCCTCGCTCCGGTGCAGCTTGCGAGGGCGGGTCAGGTCGAGCTGCCGGTTCCAGTCGAGAAGCTCGTCCGTCCACTCGCCGGCGGGCTCGAAGCAGAGTGCCTCGCTGCCGAACCAGGCGGCGCGGAGGAAGCGATCGGTGTGCGGCAGCACCGCCGGGAATTCGCCGAGCTCGGGGACAAGCGTGGGCCCGTAGAGCGTGCGCAGGCCGGCGTGCTTCAGGAAGGCCCAGTGCAGGACGGTGATGTCCGAGTAGCCCTGGAACACCTTCGGGTTGTCGCGAACCAGGTCGAAGTCGAGGTGCGGCAGCAGCTGGTTCGAGTGGTTGCCGCCGATCGAGCACAGGACGACCGCGACGTCGGGGTCGGCGAAGGCCTCGTGCACGTCGGCCGCCCGAGCTTCCGCCGGGCCGGACGTCCAGTGCCCGGCGCCGTTCGCGTGAGGCATCACCCTGACGTTCAGGCCGAGCGCCTCGAGGTAGGCGCGGCCGCGCTCGAGCCGGTGCGGCCACAGCGCCGCCGCTCCGAAGGACGGGGAGACGACCGCGACGGTGTCGCCGGCACGGATCCGACGCGGCGCCGTGCTCACCAGACGTTCTCGAACGTGCCGATCCGCAGCTCCTGCTCGTAGTAGAAGACCGTGTCGTCCACGCGCCGCATGTAATCGTCCCGGTGCGAATCGACGAAGGTCTGGTAGGCCTCACGGGACTCCCAGCGGTCGATCAGCAGGTAGCGGCCCGGCGTCTCGAGGTCGCGCTGGAGCTCCGTGCCGATGTAGCCGGCGCCCTGGCGGAAGAACTCGGCCCACTCGCCGCCGGCGCCGTAGACGCGCTCGAACTCCTCGGGATCCCGGGCCTCGTAGGTGAAGACGATCGCGAGCATCGGCCGGTCAGGTTAACGTCCTCCCGATGGCTGCGACGATCATGGACGGCAAGGCCCTCGCCGCGAAGGTGCGCGAGGACGTTGCGCGCGAGGTCGCGGAGCTCGGCGAGCTCGGCCTGTCGACGGTGCTCGTCGGCGACGATCCGGCCTCGGACGTCTACATCCGCGCCAAGCACAAGGCGGCGACCGAGGCGGGGATGCACGCGCGAGACGTGCGGTTGCCCGCGGCCACCTCGGAGCAGGAGCTGCTCGAGCTGATCGGCGAGCTGAACCGCGACGACTCGGTCGACGGCATCCTCGTCCAGCTGCCGCTGCCGGATCACATCGACGAGGCGCGAGTGCTGCGCACCGTCGAGCCGATCAAGGACGTCGACGGCTTCCACCCGTTCAATGCCGGCGAGCTCTACCTCGACCGGCCGACGCTTGACGCCGGCGACCCCGAGCGGCGTGATCGAGCTCCTGGCCGAGTACGGGGTGCCGCTCTCCGGGGCCCGCGCAGTCGTCGTCGGCCGGACGCGCGATCGTCGGCAAGCCGATGGCGATGATGCTGCTGCGCCAGAACGCGACGGTGACGGTCTGCCACTCCCGCACCGTCGATCTGGCGCGACACACGCTGGACGCCGACGTGCTCGTCGTGGCGGTCGGGATGCCCGCCGTCGTGACCGCCGAGATGGTCAAGCCGGGAGCCACCGTGATCGACGTCGGCATGAACCGTACGGAGGACGGCCTCGTGGGCGACGTCGAGGCGGAGGCCGCCGAGCGGGCCGCTCTGCATCACGCCCGTTCCGGGCGGCGTGGGACCGATGACGATCGCGATGTTGCTACGGAACACGGTCAAGGCTGCGCGCTACCGGCGCGGCCTGCTTGCGTTCCCTCGTGCGTAACGCTACTCTTCGGCCGCTTCAGTCATGCTCGGCGGCTCGGTGCCTGGGCCGTCGTATGTTTATTAGGAGGAACGTTGGCTCAGGGCACCGTCAAGTGGTTCTCGAACGAGAAGGGCTACGGCTTCATCGAGCGCGAAGGCGGCGACGATGTCTTCGTGCACTTCTCGGCGATCACGATGGACGGCTACAAGTCGCTGACCGAGGGTCAGCGCGTGGAGTTCGAGGTCGTGCAGGGGCCCGAAGGGCGCGCAGGCCGCGAACGTCCAGGCTGCATAGAGCACCGTCTCGAGAACCGGAACTGCCGAGGGCTCCCGAGCAGGGGCCCTCTCGATTTATTGCGAGGATCGAACCGATGGCGATCAACGAGAGAACAGCTGCTCCACGTCGCGCAGCTCGCGCGGCTCGAGCTGCGCGACGACGAGGTCGAGCGCCTCGCGCACGCAGCTGAGCGACATCCTCGAGGCGGTGTCGAAGGTGTCCGAGCTCGACCTCGCCGACGTGCCGCCGACCTCGCACCCGCTCGATCGTCGTCAACGTCTGGGCCGACGGACGAGCCGCGCCCCTCGCTGCCGCTCGACGACGCGCTCGCGAACGCTCCCGAGCGCGAGGACGACGCGTTCCGCGTCCCGCCGGAGGCGCACGTGATCGACACGCTCCGGCTCACCGCGGAGGAGGCGATCGGCCTGCTCGAGCGCAGAGAGGTCACTGCGCGCGAGCTCTTCGCCGCCTACCGCGAGGCGATCGGCGCTCGCGACCCGAGCTGCACTGCTACCTGCTCACGTCTGCGAGGACGATCGGCGAGGGCATCCCGATCGCGCTCAAAGACGTGATCGGGACGAAGGGGATCCCGACGACCGCGGGCTCGAAGATCCTCGAGGGCTACGTGCCGGTCTACGACGCGACCGTCGCCGCGCGGCTCAAGGCGCGCCGGCCTGCGCGGTGCTCGGCAAGACGAACACGGACGAGTTCGCGATGGGCTCCTCGACCGAGAACTCCGCCTACGGGCCGACGCGCAACCCGTGGGACCCCGACGCGCGTGCCCGGCGGCTCGGGCGGCGGCTCGGCGGCGGCCGTGTCCGCGGGCCTCGCCCCGTGGGCGCTCGGCTCCGACACGGGCGGCTCGATCAAGCAGCCTTCGGCGCTCTGCGGCAACGTCGGCCTGCGCCCGACCTACGGCACCGTCTCGCGCTACGGCATCGTCGCCTTCGCGTCGAGCCTCGACCAGGTCGGGCCGGTCGCGCGCACCGTCCGCGACTGCGCGCTCCTCTACTCGATCATCGCCGGACGCGACGAGTGCGACTCGACCACGGTCGAGCTGCACGCGGCCGGTGCGAGCTGCCCGAGGCGCGAGGACCTGAAGGGCATGCGCGATCGGCGTGCCGCGCGAGCTGAACGAGGCGGAGGGGATCGAGCCCGGCGTGCGCGACGCCGTCGCAGCGCGCGATCGAGCTCTGCCGCACGCTCGGCGCCGAGGTGGGGGAGTGCTCGCTGCCGCTCTCGGTCGAGTACGGGATCGCCTGCTACTACCTGATCGCCCCGGCCGAGGCGTCGTCGAATCTCGCGCGCTACGACGGCGTCCGCTACGGCTGCCGCGTCGCCGAGGGCGCCGACCCGACTCGACATGTACGAGCGCACGCGCGACGAGGGCTTCGGCGACGAGCCGAAGCGCCGGATCATGGTCGGCACGTACGCGCTCTCGGCCGGCTACTACGACGCCTACTACGGCCAGGCGCAGAAGGTGCGGACCGTGATCAAGCGCGAGCACGACGCGCGCGTTCGAGCGCTTCGACGCGCTCGTCTCGCCGACGTCGCCGACGGTCGCGTTCCGTGCTCGGCGCGAAGACGGCGAACCCGCTCGCGATGTACCTGAGCGACCTGCTGACGATCCCCTCCTGCATGGCGGGCCTGCCGGGGCTGAACGTCCCGTGCGGCCTCTCCGAGGGGCTGCCGGTCGGCCTGCAGCTCGTCGGGCCGCAGTTCGCGGAGAACGCTGCTCTTCGCCGTCGGGCACGCGCTCGAGCGGGCGATCGGCTTCGACGGCGTGCCGGAGCGGCTGCGATGACGATGCGCTTCGAGGATCCGGCGGCCGAGTTCGTGCCCGCGGTCGAGCGCGTCTTCGGCGAGCGCCCGCGCGTGCTCGACGGCTCCGCGTGCGGTGCTCGTCGGCGACGTGAAGCTCCGCTCGAAGCGGGCGAGCGCGAGCTCTGGCTGATCCGCGTCCTGCCGCCGGCGCTCGAGCAGCGGCTCGCGATGGTCGAGGTACGCGAGCGACATCGAGGACGCCCTGCGCGAGGCGAAGGAGATGCTCGATGCGCTGAGTGGGAGCCCGTGGTCGGCCTCGAGGTGCACGCGCACCTGAAGACGCGGACGAAGATGTTCTGCCGCTGCGAGGCTCGAGTGGGGCGCCGGCGAGAACACGCGCACGTGCCCGGTCTGCCTCGCACATCCCGGCGCGCTGCCCGTCCCGAACGAGCAGGCGATCGAGTAGACGATCAAGCTCGGCCTCGCGCTCGACTGCGAGATCGCGCCGCGCGCCGTCTTCGCGCGCAAGAACTACTTCTATCCCGACCTCGCCGAAGGGCTACCAGATCAGCCAGTACGAGGCAGCCGTCTCTGCGGCCAATGGCACGGTGCTACGCTGCCGATCGCAGGACGGCGATCGTGAGGTCGGGATCGTGCGCGCCCACCTCGAGGAGGACGCGGCGAAGACGGTGCACGCCGGCGGCGCCTCCGGCCGCTCGGTCGGCGCCGACTACTCGCTCGTCGACTTCAACCGCGGCGGCACGCCGCTGCTCGAGATCGTCACGCGAGCCCGACCTCCGCTCCGCCGACGAAGCGAGGCGCTTCCTCCGCCTGCTGCGCCAGACGATCGTCGAGCTCGGGATCTCCGACGCCGAGATGGAGAAGGGCACGCTGCGCGCCGATGTAAACGTCTCCGTCCGTCCGCGCGGCGCGGACGAGCTGCCGCCCGCGCTGGGAGATCAAGAACATGAACTCGTTCAGCTTCATCGGCCGCGGCATCGATGCGGAGGTCCGCGCAGCAGATCGCCGCGCACGAGGCGGGCGAGGAGGTCGAGCAGTCGACCTACGACTACGACGCGGCCACCGACCGCGCTGACGCCTCGGCGCTCGAAGGAGGAAGCGGACGACTACCGCTACTTCCCGGAGCCCGACCTCGTCCCCGTCGAGCCGCCGGCCGAGCTCGTCGAGCGCCTCCGCGCCGAGCTGCCGGAGTCGCCGGGTGAGCGGATCCGCCGCTTCGCGCCCGCGCTCGGCTTCGGGCTCGCATCCGACGTCGTCACGGCCGGGCGCAGCCGCCTCTACGAGCGTCTCGCCGAGCACGCCGAGCCTCGCATCGCCGCGAACCTCCTGATGAACGAGCTGACGGCCGCGGGGGTCGAGGACGTGCCGAACGCCGGCGAGCTCGCGAAGGTGCTCGCGGCCCGCCAGGAGATCCCGCGGGAGAGCTTCGTGAAGGCGGTCGCAGCGGCAGGCGGCGCGGACTTCCGGGCGGACGACTACCTGGCGGAGAAGGTCGTCTCGGACACGGCTGCGCTCGGGCCGATCGTCGACGAGGTCCTCGCCGCGAACCCCGGCCAGGTCGAGCAGTACAGGAGCGGCAAGGAAGGGCTGCTTGGGTTCCTCGTCGGCCAGGTGATGAAGCAGACCGGGGGCAAGGCGAGCCCGCAGGCCGTCAACGAGCTGCTGCGCGAGAAGCTGAAGGCCTAGGATCGGCGACGCCGGTTGCCTCGGGCTCGTGAAACCGGTCTCGGCGTGGCGATCGCGGCCCGATCGTGATCGCGGCGGTCACGATCGCCGACGCCCTCGCGTAACGGCCTCCGGCTAGATCAACCCGCAGGAGCGAGCCGTGTTCGGCCACGCGTAGAAGCCGCGCCCGCTCTTGTACGCGCGCTCGGCGACCCACATCTGCTCGAGCGGTGTCCAGTGGTTCGCCGTCCCCTTGCGGGTCAGGAGGTAGTCCCCGTAGGAGCGCTGGAACGAGATGTCCATCTGCAACCCACCGTAGTAGGGGCTGCCCGAGTCCCGCCAGCTGCCCTCATACCGGTGGATGCAGAGCCATTCCCCCCTGTGAGGCGGATTCAGGGCGAGCCGGCGCGTCTGCTCGGCCCGGTGCCTCCAGAGGCGCAGGACCCAGCGCCGGTACGTCGTGCCCGTGCCGCGCCGCTTGGTCTGCGCCGTGGGAGTCGGGGGCACGCCCATCACGTGCTGCCAGTGCCAGGTCTGCTTCCGGTAGGCCGCGATCCTCTTGCTCAGACCTTCCGGGTTCGGATAGGTCGCCGGCGCCGCGGTTGCCGAGCGCGGCCCCGCGAGGAGGCCGCCGAACACGGCCGAGACTGCGATGGCCTGAGCCAGCGCAAACGCAACGTTCCGCAAGGATTCCCCCTTGTCGGGTACAGGTCAGGCGCCACCGGATCAAGAGAGGCTGTGCCGCAGCTCTGCTGTTTCCGATGCTGACGGGGACCGCAGCCCCGTTCGCCGCGTGGCAGGCTAGCAGCGTCGTTTCGGCCCTTGCGGCACTACAGCGCGACCTTGCGCTGTTTTGTCGCAAAGTCGGCGCTTTTCTGCGTCCTAGCGGGAAGCAGGCGTCACGAACCCGAGGTAGAGCAGCACCGCGGCGGCCGCGACGAACGCGGCGGTCTGGGCCGTGCCGAGGCCGGCGAGGGCGCTTCCGAGCGCGGCGAGCGCGACGCCGCCGAGGATGAGTCCGTTGCCGAGCGGACGTCGCCGGATCGTCAGCAGGGCGACCGCGACGACGGCGAGCGTGCCGGCGGCATTGCCGGCGATCGCGGCGATCCGGGCCGGAAAGAGATCGAGATGGGCCTGTGCCTTCGGGATACTCCCGCCGGAGAAGACCCCGTGGACGGGCATCGCGACCGCGATCCCGACGGCGAGGCCCGCATAGGCGAGGGCGAGCGGGCCGGCCCAGCGCCTCCCGGCGAACAGCAGAGAGCCGGCGCCGAGGAGCGGCGCGGTCAGCAGGCCGCCGCACAGGTAGTAGAGCCTGAAGGCCCGGCCGTCCCAGCCGTGAGCGGCTCCCCAGGCGAGCGCTGCGGCGGCGAGCGAATAGGCGCCGAGCGAGGCCGCCCAGGCGCCGAGCTCAGGCCCCCCGCCTGCGCGGCGCCGCGCGAGCAGCGAGCCCGCGAGCCGCAGAGAGACGAGCGCGGCGGCGAACGAGAGCAGTGCTTCCATCGCCGGTTGAGCGTAGTAGGCTCGCGCGGATGAGGAAGGGCCTGCCCGCGCTCGCCGCTCTGGCGCTCGTGCTCGCCGCCGGCGCCACGGCTGCGGGCGGCCCGCGGGACTACGCCTCGACCGCGCTCAGCATCCTGCCGCCCGGCGAGAACGGCGGCGTCGCGTTCAACCAGAACACGAGCGACCAGGCGAAGCTGTACGACGCCTTGACGCCGCTGCGCGGGAACGTCACGAACGCCGACCTGCAGAAGTACTTCAAACCGGAGACGCTCGGGCTCGGGAAGCTGAAGGCGGTGCGCACCGAGAAGCTCGGCCGCGCCACGATCCAGCGTGACCGCTTCGGCGTGCCGCACGTGACCGGCAGGACGCAGGCGGACGTCGAGTACGGCGCCGGCTACGCGACCGCCGAGGACCGGGGCCTCCTGCTCGGGCTGATCCGCGGCCCGGCGCGGGTGGCCGCAATCGACGCGCCCGGTCTCGACCCGATCTCGCTCGCCCTCTCAGGCTCGACCTTCCAGGCGAGCGCGCAGACCGAGGCGTTTCTCGCGCGGCAGGCCAGCCTGCTCACGCCCGCCTTCAAGAAGCTGATGCAGGCCTACGTCGACGGAATCAACGCCTACGACGCGAAGATCGGCCAGCAGGGCGACCCGTACACGCTCAACGACGTCGTCGCGGCGGCGGCTCTGATCGCGGCGCGGTTCGGAGCGAACGGCGGGCAGGAGGCGGCGAACGCGGAGTTCCTCTCGGGGCTGCAGGCGAGGCTCGGCGCGCAGAAGGGTCGCGCTGTCTTCGACGACCTGCGCGAGGCCAACGACCCAGAGGCGCCGGTTTCGCTGCCCGGTCGCTTCCCGCAGGCGCTTCCAGCCGTGAATCCAGCCGGTTCTGTCGTGCTCGACGACGGCTCTGCGAAGCCGCTGCAGGCGAGGCGCGAAGAGGCATCGAACGCCCTGCTCGTCGGAGCCAGGCGCTCCGCGACCGGGCATCCGCTCTTCGTCGCGGGCCCGCAGGTCGGCTATTTCTTCCCCGAGTTCTTCATGGAGATCGATCTCGAGGGCGGCGGCTTCGCGAGCCGCGGCGCGCTCTTCCCGGGTGTGCCGTTCGTCGTGATCGGACGCGGCCCCGACTACGTCTGGAGCGCCACCTCGTCGCAGGCGGACAACATCGACATCTTCGCGGAGACCCTGTGCGGGGACGACACGCACTACCTCTACAAGGGTCAGTGCCGTGAGATGACGCGTTTCGACGCCGGCACCCTGAAGAAGAGCGGCCAGGCCGACCGCGAGGTCGTCTTCTACGAGACCGTGCACGGCCCCGTGCAGGGCTACGGGACCGTCGGGGGCAAGCGCGTCGCACTCGCGCTGGCGCGGACGACCCGCGGGCGTGAGCTCGCCTCGACGCATCCGTTCTACGAGCTCGATACGGCGCAGGTCCGCTCGCCGCAGGGCTTCCTGACCACCATGGCGGGGGTCGAGTTCTCCTTCAACTGGTTCTACGCCGACTCGAAGCACATCGCGCTCTTCTCGTCGGGGCGCCTGCCGGTGCGCGCGCCGGGCACCGATCCGGCGCTGCCGACCGTCGGGACGGGCGACTACGACTGGCGCGGCTTCCTCACCCCGGCCCAGCATGCGCAGGGAATCGACCCGCCGTCGGGCGTGATCCTGAACTGGAACAACAAGCCCGCGCCGGACGTCGGAGCGGCCGACTCCAATTTCTCGTACGGCTCCGTCCAGCGCGTCCAGCTGCTCGCCGCCGGGATCGCCAAGCGGCAGAAGCACACCCTCGCGTCGGTGGCCTCGGCGATGAACGACGCCGCGACGCAGGACCTGCGCGCCGTCGCGGTGCTGCCCGACCTCGACGCCGTGCTGAAGACGGCCGACGCGCCGAGCGGGCGCGACGTGCAGCTCCTCGCCTTGCTCGACGCCTGGCTCGCGCAGGGCGCGCACCGGCTCGACCTGAACGCGGACGGCGCTGTCGACGATCCCGGAGCGGCGATCATGGACGCCGCGTGGCCGAAGCTCGCCGACGCCGCCCTGAGCCCGGTGCTCGGCCCGCTGACCGACCGCCTCGCGGCGCTGCAGAATCGAAGCGACGACGCAGGCCCCGGCGGCTCCTCCTACATCGACGGCTGGTACGGCTACCTCGACAAGGATCTGCGTTCGCTGCTCGGCAAGCCGGTCGCGGGCGCGTTCTCGACGCGCTACTGCGGGGGCGGCGACCTCGCAGCCTGCCGCGCCTCGCTGTGGTCGGCGCTCGAGGCGGCCGACAAGCAGCTCTCGGCCGCCCAGGGAACCGACCCGACGGCGTGGCGCTCGAACGCGAACACGGAGCGGATCAACTTCACGACCGGGATCCTTCCGGACACGATGCGGTGGACGAACCGCCCGACGTTCCAGCAGGTCGTTTCGTTCGCCGGTCACCGGTAGCGGCTCTGCTTCGGCGGGGTGATCCGCAGGCGTACCCGCTAGGCTCCGAGCGAGATGCCGGAGAAGCGCTACCTCTTCACGCCCGGGCCGACGCCGGTGCCGCCCGAGGTGCTCGAGGTGCTGGCGCGCCCGGCGATCCACCACCGCGGCCCGGACTTCAAGCAGGCGTACGAGCGTGTGCTCGCTCGGCTCCGGGAGGTCTTTCGCACCGAGCATGACGTCCTGCTCTTCGCTTCGTCGGGAACCGGCGCGTTCGAGTCCGCCGTCGCGAATCTGACCGAGCCGGGCGAGCGCGCACTCGTTGTCTCGAGCGGCAACTTCGGGGAGCGCTGGGCTGAGCTGGCCGGCCGGTACGGCGCCGACGTCGACCACCTGCGCTACGCCTGGGGCGAGACCCCGGACCCCGCCGACGTGCGCGGCCGGGCCGAAGCGGCGGCGGTCGTCTACCTCGTCCATTCCGAAACGTCGACGGGCGTCGTCGCCGACGTCCAGGCGCTCGGCGCCGCCGCGAAGGAGGCCGGCGCGCTTGTGGTCGTCGACGCCATCTCGAGTCTCGGCGCCGTGCCGTGCGAGACCGACGCCTGGGGCCTCGACGTCGTCGTCTGCGGCTCGCAGAAGGCGCTGATGACTCCACCCGGGCTCGGCGTCGTATCCACCTCGCCGGCGGCGCTCGCGAAGGCGCGCGAGACGACGACGCCGCGCTTCTACTTCGACTGGGAGCGCACCCGCAAGGCGCAGGCGAAGCTCGATGCGCCCTTCACGCCCGCTGTGCCGCTCGTGCTTGCACTCGATGTCGCCCTCGGACTCCTGCTCGACGAGGGGCTCGAGGCGGCCTTCGAGCGCCACGTCCGCCTCGGTCGTGCCACGCGCGCCGGGATCAAGGCGATGGGGCTCGAGCTCGCCTCCCCCGACGAGGACCGATCTGCCGTCGTCACCACCGTACGCGCACCCGAAGAGCTCGACGTGCCCGCGTTCCTGCTCGACCTGCGCGACCGGCTCGGCGTCCAGCTGATCGGCGGCCAGGGCGAGTGGAGCGGCAAGGTCTTTCGGATCGGCCATATCGGCTGGTTCGGCATCTTCGACATCACGACGGCGCTCGCCGCCGTGGAGGACGGGCTTGCCGTCGCCGGCGTCGAGCTCGACCGAGGCGTCGCGATCGCCGCCGCGCTCGAGGCGTTCGAAGCCGCGCGGGTGTGAAGGTCCTCGTCCGCGAGCCGATCGCCGAGGCCGGCATCGAGCTGCTGCGAAGCCGGTTCGAGGTCGTAGTCGACTTCGACTCGCCGCTCGAGCGGTCGATCCGCGACGTCGACGCGATCGTGATCCGGTCGGCCACGAAGCTGACCGCCGAGGTGATCGACGAGGCGGCGAACCTGAAGGTGATCGGCCGCGCAGGCGTCGGGGTCGACAACGTGGACGTCGCCGCCGCGACGCGCCGGGGGATCGTCGTCGCGAATGCGCCCGAGTCGACGGTCACCTCCGCCGCCGAGCACACGATCGGCCTGCTCGTGGCGCTCGCGCGCAACATCCCGCAGGCGCACGCAGCGCTCAAGCAGGGCCGCTGGGAGCGCTCGCGGTTCGGCGGGGTCGAGCTCGCGGACAAGACGCTCGGGGTGCTCGGCTTCGGCCGGATCGGCCGCCAGGTCGCTCGCCGCGCGATCGGTCTCGGCATGCGCGTGGTGGCCTATGACCCGTTCGTCTCGTCGGACCGCTTCCGCGAGCTCGGCGTCGAGCGCGCCGAGACCGCAGACGACGTCTACGCCTCGGCCGAGTTCCTGACGCTGCACTCGCCGCTCACCGACGAGACGCGCGCGCAGATCAACGCCGGGGCGATCGCCAAGATGCGCGACGGCGTGCGGATCGTCAACGCCGCCCGCGGCGCGCTGATCGACGAGGCGGCGCTCGCCGACGCGCTCCGCTCGGGGAAGGTCGCGGGCGCCGCACTCGACGTCTTCTCGGTCGAGCCCTACGACGGCCCGCTGCTCGAGCTCGAGAACGTCGTCGCAACGCCGCACCTCGCCGCTTCGACCGATGAGGCGCAGGACCGCGCCGGCGTGATCATCGCCGAGCAGGTCGTGGCGGCGCTGCAGGGCGGACTCGTGACGAACGCGGTCAACATCCCGGTGATCGGGGTCGAGGACCTCGAGGCGCTCGGCTCCTACATCCCGCTCGCCGCGCGGCTCGGCAGGCTCGCGATGGAGCTCGCGGACGGCAAGGCGAGCCGGATCGAGCTCACCTACTACGGCGGGCTCGCCGAGCACGACACGCGCCTGCTCACGGTGGCCGCGTTGAACGGCGCCTTCGAGGGCCGTGCCGACCAGCCCGTCAACTACGTGAACGCACCCGTCGTCGCCGCCGAGCGCGGGATCGAGGTGCGAGAGGAGCGGACGACCGCCGCGCGCGACTTCACCAACCTGATTCGCGTCGACGTCGACGGCCTGCGCGTGGCGGGCACGCTGATCGGCAGCGACGACCGTCAGTGGCTCGTTTCCGTGCTCGGCTTCGAGCTCGAGCTCGAGCTCGCGCCGCGCATGGTCTTCTGCCGCTACGAGGACGCTCCCGGCGTGATCGGGCGCGTCGGCACGCTGTTCGGCAGCGCGGGCGTGAACATTGCGAACATGAGCGTCTCGCGCAACCGGCCCGGAGAGCAGGCGCTGATGGCGCTCTCGATCGACACCCCTGCGCCGCCCGACCTCGTCGAGCGCCTCGAGGGCGAGGGCTTCGACGACGTTCACGTGGTCAGGCTGGATCCAGCCTCCGGCTGAGCCTGCCGGCGTCGACGATGCCGCTCCGGATACGCTCGCCGAGATGAAGTGGCCTGAGCCGGTCGAGCGCGTCGCGGCATACGCGCGCGCTGCCGGAGCCGAGCTGCGGCTCGAGGAGTTCCCCGCCGGCACGCCGACGGCGACGGACGCCGCCCGTGCGATCGGCGTCGAGCTCGGTGCGATCGCGAAATCGCTCGTCTTCGAATGCGACGGTGTCTCGGTGATCGTGGTCGTACCCGGCGACCGGCGTGCGGATCCGGAGAAGGTAGCGACGGCGGTCGGCGCGCGCGAGGCCCGGATCGCACCGCCGGAGCGGGTCGAGCGGGCGACCGGCTTTCCACCTGGGGCCGTGGCGCCGTTCCCGCTGCCCGCGGGACCGGTCGTGCTCGTCGATCGGCTCTTGCTCGCGCACCCGCTCGTGTGGCTCGGCGCCGGTTCCGACCGGCACATGGCCGCGCTTTCGCCGACCGAGCTGATGCGGCTGACGCGGGGGAGATCCATCGACGCCGTGCTCGAGGGCTGACCCGGTACGATTCGGCCAGCCCCGAAGGTGAGCCAGGAGGTCGGAAGGTGCAGGAGAGCGAGAAGATCTGGATGAACGGCGAGCTCGTGGACTGGGCCGACGCGAAGGTCCACGTCGGCGCGCACGGCCTCCACTACGGCACCGGAGTCTTCGAGGGCATCCGCTGCTACGAGACCCCGAAGGGACCGGCCGTCTTCCGCCTCACCGACCACGTGAAGCGCCTGATCGACTCGGCGCGCCTGCTCTACATGGAGATCCCATACACGGCCGAGGAGCTTCGCGACGCGCACTTCGAGGTCGTGACCGCGAACCGCCTCCCGTCCTGCTATCTGCGCCCGATCTCGTTCTACGGCTACGGCGAGCTCGGCGTCTCGACGGCGGGCAATCCGGTCGAGACGGTGATCATGGCGTGGCCGTGGGGCTCGTACCTCGGCGAGGACGCCCTGACGAAGGGCGTGACCGCGAAGATCTCCTCCTGGAAGCGGGTCGGCGCGAACACGATCCCGCATGCCGCCAAGGCCACAGGCGTCTATCTGAACTCGATGCTCGCGACGACCGAGGCCCGCCGCGGCGGCTACGACGAGGCGATCCTGCTCACCGACGACGGCTACGTGGCCGACGGTCCGGGCGAGAACATCTTCGTCGTACGCGACGGCACGATCACGACGCCGCCGCTCTCGACCTCGATCCTGCCCGGGATCACCCGTGACACCGTGATCCAGATCGCGCAGGACCTCGGCTACACCGTCGCGCAGGCGAGCCTGATTCGCACCGATCTCTACCTCGCCGACGAGGTGTTCTTCACGGGCACCGCGGCCGAGGTGACGCCGGTGAGCGCGATCGACGATCAGCAGATCGGCGTCGGCGAGGTGACCCTCGAGATCCAGAAGGCATACCTCGACACGGTCAACGGCCGCAGCGACCGCTGGAGCCACTGGCTCGAGTACGTCGCGCCCGCGCGCGCCGAGGCATGAAGGCCGCGCAGCGCGAGATTCCGCTCGCGCAACCCGTGATCGACGAGCGCGAGGTCGAGCTCGTGACCGACGTGCTGCGCTCGGGCCGGCTCTCGCTCGGGCCGGTGACGCAGGAATTCGAGCGGCGGTTCGCCGAGCGCGTCGGGGCGCGATATGGCGCAGCCGTCGCAAACGGCACGTGCGGGCTCCACCTGTGCGTCCGCGCGGCGGGGATCGAGGCCGGAGACGAGGTGATCACGACGCCGTTCTCGTTCGCCGCCTCGGCGAACTGCTTCATCTACGAGGGCGGCGTGCCCGTCTTCGCCGAGATCGATCGCGGCACGCTGAACATGGATCCTGCGGCAGTCGAGGCGGCGGTGACCGAGCGCACGAAGGCGATCGTCGCGGTCGACATCTTCGGCTACCCGTGCGAGCTCGACGAGCTGCACACGATCTGCGAGCGCCACGGGCTGGCGCTGATCCAGGACTCGTGCGAGGCGCTCGGCGCGCAGTACAAGGGCCGCGAGGTGGGCTCGTCCGGAAATCCCGCCGTCTTCGCCTTCTACCCGAACAAGCAGATGACGACCGGGGAGGGCGCCGTCGTCGTCACCGACGACGAGGAGGAGTGGCGCCTCTTCAAGAGTCTCTCGAACCAGGGCCGTGCCGACGGCGGCGGCTGGCTCGAGCACGCGCGGCTCGGGTACAACTACCGGCTCGACGACATCGCCTCGGCGATCGGGATCGCGCAGCTCGAGAAGCTCGACTGGATGCTCGAGGCTCGCGCCTCCGTGGCGGCGCGCTACGCCGAGCTGCTCGGCCCTCTCGACGTCGAGCTGCTCAAGGCCGATGACGCCGAACACAAGCGCTCGTGGTTCGTCTACGTCGTGCTGCTGCCGGAGGACGTCGATCGCGAGCACGTGATCGGCGAGCTCGAGCGGCAGGGCGTCGGCACGAGCCGCTATCTGCCGTCGATCCACCTGCAGCCGTACATGCGCGAGCGCTACGGCTTCTCCGAGGGGCTGTTTCCGATCTCGGAGAACGTCTCCTCGCGTACCGTGGCGCTGCCGTTCCACGCGCGCCTCGAGCGCGGCGACCAGGAATACGTGGTCGAGGCGCTGCGCGCCGCGCTCGGCTGATTCCTGCCGTCTCCGGACGTGGCCGCCGCGGACGCTACGGGGTCTGACCCCGGCCGTGTCCGACCGAGACGTGCGGCGCCTGCGCGCGAGGGCGCTGGCGTCGGCCATAATCGGGCGATGGACGGCGGCGCGAAGATGGTCTTCCTCGGCTTCGGCAAGTGGGCGCGCACCGACCGGATCTACGCGCTCCAGCCCATCGTCGGCGACGACCGGGGCGGTGGGCGGCGCACGCTCGTCTGGGTCGAAGGAATCGCGGACCCGGTCGTCGCCTCGCGCACCGAGCGCACGATCCTGCACGACATGGGGCAGGACGCCGCCGTCGGCGTCCAGCTGCTCGACGAGGCTCTCGCATTCGCGGAGCGGGTTGCCGAGGGCGCCGAGACCGGACGCGTCGACCTCGCCGACCTCGGCCGCCGCGCCCGCCGGCTCCTCGAGCAGTCCGCTCGCCCCGGCGAGCCGCCGCAGCTCTTCTAGTGGGGCGCGCCGACGAGCCGATACCGGGCGCAGATCGCCCCGGGAGGCGCGAGCGGCTGCGCGGGCTCGCGGTCGACACATCGCCTCTGCGGCGCTACCCGGCCTTCCGGCGGCTGTTCGTCGGCCAGTCGATCTCCACGTTCGGCAGCGAGATCGCCGCGGTTGCGGCGCCGTTCCAGCTGTACGACCTGACTCACTCGACGCTTCAGGTCGGTCTGCTCTCGCTCTGCGAGCTCGTGCCCCTGCTGACGCTGACGATCGCCGGGGGAGCGATCGCGGACGCGTTCGACCGGCGCCGCCTGTTGCTGCGGACCGAGGTGCTCCTCGCGGTTGTTGCCGCCGGCTTCGCCCTCAACGCCTCACTGGCGCACCCCCGGATCTGGGCGATCTACGTGCTCGTCACGCTGACGATGTCGATCTTCAGCATCGGCGTCGCGGGGCTGAGCTCGGTCGTGCCGCGGATCGTCGAGGTCGAGGACTTCGCCGCCGCGAATGCGCTCGAGGGCGTCTACTCGAGCACGACCTCCGTCGCAGGCCCGGCGCTCGCAGGCGTCTTGATCGCCGGCTTCGGCCTGCCGATCGCCTATGTCCTCGACGCCGTCACCTTCGCCGCCTCGCTCTGGTCGATCTGGCGCCTGCCGCCGCTGCCTCCGGCGCCTGACGCGGATCGGCCGAGCCTGCGCTCGATCGCCGAGGGGTTCCGCTACGTCAAGGCGAAGAAGGTCGTGCTCGGCATGTTCCTCGTCGATTCGAACGCGATGGTGTTCGGAATGCCGCGCGCACTCTTCCCGGCGCTCGCCCTCCAGCGCTACGACGGGGGCGCCACGGTGCTCGGCGGGCTCTACGCGGCACCGTATGCGGGTGCGCTCCTCTCCTCGCTGCTCTCAGGCTGGATCGGACACGTGCGCCGCCAGGGGCTCGCGGTCGCCGTTGCGGCGTCGATCTGGGGCGTGGCGATCGCCGGCTTCGGCTTCGCGGGCTCGCTGCCCGTCGCGCTCGTCCTGCTCGCCCTCGCGGGGGCCGCGGACAACGTGAGCGCCGTGCTGCGCAGCACCATTCTGTTCACCGTCACTCCCGCGTCGCTGCTCGGCCGGCTGTCGGGAATCGAGTTCGCGCAGGTCGCCTCGACGCCGGCGCTCGGCAACGTTGAGGCGGGCGTCGTCGCCTCGTTCACGAGCGTGCGCTTCTCGATCGTCTCCGGTGGGATCGCCTGCGCCCTGGGCTCGATCCTGATCGCGCTCGCCGTGCCCGCGCTCGCGCTCTACGACTCGAAGGCCGATGCTGCTCCCACGTGAGTTCTTCGCCCGTCCCGTGCACGAGGTGGCGCGCGGGCTGATCGGCGCGACGCTGCTCGTGAACGGAGTCGGCGGGCGGATCGTCGAGGTCGAGGCATACCACCCGGAGGACGAGGCGTCGCATTCGTTCCGCGGCCGAACGCCGGGCAACGCGGCGATGTTCGGCCCGCCGGGACACGCTTACGTCTACCGCTCCTACGGCGTCCACTGGTGCCTCAACTTCGTCTGCGAGACGGCCTCTGCGGTGCTCGTCCGCGCGCTCGAGCCGACGCACGGGCTCGCGACGATGCGCGCGCGGCGGGGACTGGACGAGCTGCGGCTGCTCTGCTCGGGCCCCGGCCGGCTCTGTCAGGCGCTCGCGGTGACGCGGGAGCACGATGGGCTACCGCTCGACGCATCCCCGTTCGAGGTGTGTCCGCCCACCGTGCCGCCGGAGATCGCCGTGGCGACGCGGATCGGCCTGACGAAGGCGGCCGACCTCCCCTGGCGCTACGTGGAGGCCGGTTCGCGCTTTCTCAGCCGGAGCGTACCGAGAGCCTGAGCGCCATCCCCGGCGCCGCGGCGACGCCGACGGGCGGGTCCTGCGCGACGACGCGTCCGGCCGGGAGATCGGCCTGCACGTCGAACTTCTTGCCGAAGCGCCGGCGCGCCTGCGCG
The DNA here is from genome assembly GCA_963757725.1 of uncultured Actinomycetes bacterium. Lineage (GTDB taxonomy): Bacteria > Actinomycetota > Thermoleophilia > Gaiellales > Gaiellaceae > CAVWSR01. The sequence goes on along the minus strand of CAVWSR010000007.1, from coordinate 607,384 downwards.
ACCGTCAGGCCGACTGCCTTCGGCACGACGCCGTGCAGCGGCTTGGCGACGACGAGCAGGACGCGCTCGTGCGAGGAGAGCGTGCCGCCGGACGGGAACTGCGCGAGCACGACCCCGAGCTTCTGCTTCGCCTTCGCGGGCTTGTAGACGAGCTTCGCGGTCAGCGGCTGGCCCGCCAGCCTCGCCTCGGCCGCGGCGACCGACTGACCGACGACGCGCGGGACGTCGACCTCGTTCGGCTTGCAGTTCGCCGTCCGCCCGGGTCCGCTGCCGCCGAAGTAGACGATCTCGGTCGTGTCGCGGCAGTACCCGTTGTCCAGCCCGAGCCGGCCCTGCCGCCAGGCAACGCGGCGCGCCGATGCATAGAGCGAGGGCGGCGGCGCGAAGTACTCCGGCTGAGCGTCCTGCTCCTTGAGCGCCGGGCCTGCGAACGCCTTCCAGATCTCGGCGGGGAACGAGCCGCCGATCACCGGCCGTCCATGGAACTCGCGCAGCATCGGCACGAGCCGGCTCGGATAGCCGACCCAGACGGCGACGACGAGTTGGGGCGTATAACCGACGAACCAGGCGTCGCCGTAGTTCTCGGTCGTGCCGGTCTTGCCGGCGACAGGCCGGTCGGGGAGTGCTGCCGCGCGGCCCGTGCCGCTCGTGACGACACCTTGCAGGATCGACGTGAGCGTGCGCGCCGACGCGGAGGACAGGATCTGCCTCGGCACGCCCTCGTTCTTCCCGACGAGCTTGCCGTTGGCATCCTTGATCGCGTCGACCGCGATCGGCTCGTTTCCGAGTATGCGCCCGTCGAGCCGCTTGCCGTCGTTGGCGAAGGTCGCGTACGCCCGCGCCATCTCCAGCGGGTTGACCGCGATTGCGCCGAGCCCGATCGCGAAGTAGCCGGGCAGCTTGCTCTGGATCCCCAGCCGGCGCGCCTCGCGCGCGACGTTCGCAGGGCCGACGAGCCTCGTCAGCTGCGCGAACACGGTGTTGTCCGACTCGATCGTCGCGGTCGTCAGGCTCATCGGGCCGGCGTACGAGTTCTCGAAGTTGTGCACCGTCCAGAGCTTGTCGCCGAGATTGATCGTGACCGGCTGCGAGACGAGCGTCGTCTGGGGAGCGATCCCCTGCGAGAGCGCGGTCGCGAGCACGAACGGCTTGAACGACGAGCCGGGCTGGCGTTCACCCTGGACGGCGAGGTTGAATTGGCTCCGGCGGTAGTTCCGGCCGCCGACCATCGCCAGCACGTGGCCGTTCCGAGGATCGATCGCGACGAGCGCCGCGTCCGGGCCGTCCTGGTTCGGGAGCACCTTGGCGATCGCATTGCGCGCGAGCTCTTGCAGCCTGAGGTCGATCGTGGTCGTCACGTGCAGGCCGCCGCCGTAGACCTTCTTCGGCCCGTACTTGGCGACGAGCTGCTGCTTCACGTAGTTGACGAAATACGGTGCCGGGCCCTGCGTACCGGGCAGGCGAACCTCTTCCGGCTTCGGCAACGGAGTGTTCCGCGCGGCGTCGTACTCGTCGCGGGTGATGTCGCTCTGGGCGAGCATCTCCCGGAGGACGACATCGCGCCGGTGCCGGGCCGCCTGCGGGTGCGCGACGGGATCCCACTGCCACGGATCCTCCGGAATGCCGGAAAGCAGTGCCGCCTCCGGCAGCGTCAGTTGCGCGGGAGTCGTGCCGAAATAGGTCCGCGCCGCCTGCTGGATCCCGTAGGCGCCGTTCCCGAAGTAGATCGTGTTCAGGTACGCCGTCAGGATCCGATCCTTCTTCCAGCGTTGCTCGAGCTGCCACGCCAGCGCCGCCTCCTTCAGCTTCCGCGCGATCGAGCGCTGATTCGTCACATAGGCGTTCTTGACGAACTGCTGCGTGATCGTCGAGCCGCCCTGGACGACACCGCGGTGGGTGATGTCCGCCCAGAGGGCGCGGCCCATGCCGCGGACGTCGATCCCACGGTGCTCGTAGAAGCGCTTGTCCTCGATCGCGACGATCGCCTGCCGCATGATCGGCGCGATCTCGTCGGACGGGACGAGCACGCGGCTCTGCGACCCGCGCAGGATCGAGAGCACCCTGTGACCGTCGTTCGCGTAGATCACGCCGTTCACCTCGAGGCGCTGCTGGCGCGCCGGGTCGAGCTCCGGGATCTGGCTCGCGATCGCCGTGATCATCCCGTAGCTGAACGAGACAAGCCCGAGCAGGCCGAGCACCGCGAGCAGGATCAGGAGGCGGAGCTTGCGGATCTTGCGCCGGCGCTTGCGCGGCGCTTCGTCTGAACGTCTAAGGCGCAGCAAGGCGCCCGGATTGTAGACCGCCCCGGCCGCCGCCTTCAGGCCGGGGAGGAGGCGACGACCGGCGGCAAGCTTGGCCGCTCCGCGCCGCCGGCGCGCTCGAGCGTCACTCCGACGACGGCGCCGCGCGGAACCTTCTGCGTCAGGTGCACGGCGACCGTCTTGCCGCCGGCCCGGAAGAGCCCGGCCGGGAGCGCGGCGCCGTCGTGCATCACCCACGCCTCATACGTCTTGCCGGCCGGTGCGGGGGAGAGGCCCGCGAGCACCAGCGTGCCGTCGCCCTCGCCGTTCAGCACGACCGATCCGGCCACGGCGCCCTGGAGCGGCACCGCACGCAACGCCTGCCTCGCGTCGCCGAGCTGGCCGTGCAGCGTGGCGGCCCAGACGCCGAAGCCGATCGCGAGACAGGCCGCGGCAGCGCCGAGCGCGGCGACGGGATACGCCCAGCGTGGGCGCAGCGGGACGACAGTGGGCCGCTCGGCCCGGGCGGAGTCGAGGATCCGATCGCGTAGGTCGGCCGGAGGCGTCGCGGCGCCGGCCGCCCAGCCCAGCGCCGCCGCAGTCTCGGAGAGGCCGGCCAGCTCCTCCCGACACTGCGGGCAGCGGGCGAGGTGCTCCTCGTACGCGCGCTCCTCGTCGGCGTCGAGGGCGTCGAGGGCGTAGGCGGCCGTCAGCTCGTGGATGGCGTCGGTCTCCATGCCTTCTCCTGTGAGGGAGTCTCGAGCAGCTCGCGCAGGCGCGCGAGACCCGTGAACATCCGGCTCTTGATCGTACCGAGCGGCTCGCCGAGCCGTTCGGCGAGCTCCGACTGGGTAAAGCCCCCGTAGTAGGCGAGCTCGATCGCCTCGCGCTGCTGATCGGGCAGCTGTCTCAGCGCCGCCTGCACGCGCTCGCGCTCGAACCGCAGCCATGCCATGTCCTCGGCAGACCCTTCGCTGCCGGCGGCGTCCGTATCGTCGAGGGAGTCCGCACGGCGGCGCTCCTCGCGGCGCACGAGGTCGACCGCGCGGCGGTGGACGAGCGTCATGATCCAGGCGCCCGCCTTGGCGCGCTCGGGAACGAAGCGCGCGGCGCCGCGCCAGATTGCGAGAAATGCTTCCTGCACCGCGTCCTCGGCCAGCGACGGGTCTCGCAGCACGCGCAGGGCGAGCCCGTACGCGATCCGGCCGAAGCGGTCGTAGAGCTCTGCGAGCGCCACGTCGTCCGAGCGGGCAACGAGAGCGACGATCGCTTCGTCCGAGAGATGTGCGAGGTCGCGCGGCATCGATGGCGGCCGTCCACGGCGGCGGGCGGACGCTAGCACGAGCTGGGATCGCATCATCGCCGAGCGGATTCGTCAGCCCGGGGGAAACGGTTCGCACCTCGCTCTAGACTCAGCGCAGCCGTGGACCTCGAGGCCCTCACTCGCAACGCCCTGGACGTCCTGCCGAAGGGCGGCCTCGAGGACAAGCTGAAGCTCGGCCGTCCGCTGCGTGTGAAGCTGGGGATCGACGTCACGTCGCCCGACATCCACGTCGGTCGCGCGATCCCGCTGCAGCGCATGCGCGCCTTCCAGGACGCGGGGCATGTCGGGGTGCTGATCATCGGCGACTACACGACTCGCATCGGCGACCCCTCGGGCCGCTCCGCGGAGCGGCCGATCCTGACCGACGAGGAGATCGACCGGAACGCTCGGACCTACCTCGAGCAGGCGATGGTGATCCTCGACCCGGACCGAACCGAAGTGCGTTCCAACGGCGAATGGCTGTCGAAGCTGACGTACGCAGAGGTCGTGACGCTCGCGCGCACGATCACGGTCGCGCGCATGCTCGAGCGCGACGACTTCGCCAAGCGCTACGCCGCAGGCGAGCCGATCTCCGTCTCCGAGCTCCTCTACCCGCTGATGCAGGCGTACGACTCCGTCGCGATCGAGGCCGACGTCGAGCTCGGCGGCAGCGACCAGCTCTACAACCTGCTCGCCGGCCGCGAGGTGATGAGCCAGTACGGGCTCGAGCCCCAGGTCGTCCTGACCGTGCCGCTCCTCCTCTCGTGGGACGGCGCCAAGATGAGCTCCTCGCAGGGCAACAACATCCCGCTGACGATGGCACCCGAGGAGCAGTTCGGGCGCACGATGCGGATCAGCGACGACCAGCTCGCGCAGTGGTACGAGCTGGTCCTCGAACGGCCCGCGCCCGGCGGCGATCCGCTCGAGGCGAAGCTCGAGCTCGCTCGCTTCATCGTGCGTCGCTCGCACGGCGACGAGGCGGCCCGCGCAGCCGAAGAGCACTTCACGCGCGTGGTGCGCCGCGGCGAGGCCCCGGAGGACGTCATGGAGGTCGTGCTGCCGAGCGGGGATCCCGTGCATCTGCCGCGCGTCCTCACCGACCACCTCGGTGTCGCGTCGACGAGCGAAGCGCGCCGGCTGATCGCCCAGGGGGGCGTGAAGGTGGACGGCGAGCCGGTTACGGAGCTCGACGTCCCGCGTGCCCGCCTCGAAGGCGCGCTCGTACAGGCGGGCAAGCGCCGCTTCGTACGGTTCGTTTCCGGTTGACAGGCCTCCGCATGCTGCTACTATTCCGCAGCCGCCTCTAAGGGCGGGGCCCGCAAGGGGCCAACGACTCGGTGGGAGCGCCTTCGGACGCAGTCGGATACGATCTCGTAGTCCGGTTGGATTCTGGAGGCCTCTGGCGCGAGTCGGGGGCTTTTTTGTGGCCCGCAGCGGCGACGGTCTTTGAAAACTCAACAGCGTGCGTTTACGTCGAGACCTCGAGGCGGGGCTTGCCCTGCCGAGAGTTATCAACCTCGTCAACGTCCTTCGGGACGATGACACTTTGAGCTCAAGCTCGAAGTAAGAGATTGTCCCTTCGGGGGCAAATCACTTCTTCACGGAGAGTTTGATCCTGGCTCAGGACGAACGCTGGCGGCGCGCTTAACACATGCAAGTCGAGCGAGAACCTGGCTTCGGCCAGGGGACAGCGGCGAACGGGTGAGTAACACGTGGGTAATCTGCCCTCAGTTCTGGGATAGCCCGGGGAAACCCGGATTAATACCGGATAGCCTCTCTGGCTCTCGAGCCGGTGAGAAAAGGTAGCTTCGGCCTCCGACTGAGGATGAGCCCGCGGCGGATTAGCTTGTTGGCGGGGTAACGGCCCACCAAGGCGACGATCCGTAGCTGGTCTGAGAGGACGATCAGCCACACTGGGACTGAGACACGGCCCAGACTCCTACGGGAGGCAGCAGTGGGGAATCTTGCGCAATGGGCGAAAGCCTGACGCAGCGACGCCGCGTGCGGGAAGAAGGCCTTCGGGTTGTAAACCGCTTTCAGGAGGGACGAAGCCACTCGGGTTAATAGCCCAGAGGGTGACGGTACCTCCAGAAGAAGCCCCGGCTAACTACGTGCCAGCAGCCGCGGTAATACGTAGGGGGCAAGCGTTGTCCGGATTTATTGGGCGTAAAGAGCGTGTAGGCGGCCAGATAGGTGGGTTGTGAAAACTGGAGGCTTAACCTTCAGACGTCGACCCAAACCATCTGGCTAGAGTCCGGAAGAGGAGAGTGGAATTCCTGGTGTAGCGGTGAAATGCGCAGATATCAGGAAGAACACCCGTGGCTAAGGCGGCTCTCTAGTACGGTACTGACGCTGAGACGCGAAAGCGTGGGGAGCGAACAGGATTAGATACCCTGGTAGTCCACGCCGTAAACGATGGGTGCTAGGTGTGGGCGGTGTCGACTCCGTCCGTGCCGAAGCTAACGCATTAAGCACCCCGCCTGGGGAGTACGGCCGCAAGGCTAAAACTCAAAGGAATTGACGGGGGCCCGCACAAGCAGCGGAGCATGTGGTTTAATTCGACGCAACGCGAAGAACCTTACCAAGGCTTGACATGGACTTGAAAACTCTGGAAACAGAGCCTCCCTTCGGGGCAAGTTCACAGGTGGTGCATGGCTGTCGTCAGCTCGTGTCGTGAGATGTTGGGTTAAGTCCCGCAACGAGCGCAACCCCTGTCCTATGTTGCCAGCGAGTTATGTCGGGGACTCATAGGAGACTGCCGGTGACAAATCGGAGGAAGGTGGGGATGACGTCAAGTCATCATGCCCCTTATGTCTTGGGCTACACACGTGCTACATTGGCCGGTACAAAGGGCTGCGATGCCGCGAGGCGGAGCGAATCCCAAAAAGCCGGTCCCGGTTCGGATTGAAGGCTGAAACTCGCCTTCATGAAGGCGGAGTTGCTAGTAATCGCGGATCAGCAATGCCGCGGTGAATACGTTCCCGGGCCTTGTACACACCGCCCGTCACACCACGAAAGTTGGCAATACCCGAAGCCGGTGGGCTAACCCGCAAGGGAGGCAGCCGTCGAAGGTAGGGTCGATGATTGGGGTGAAGTCGTAACAAGGTAGCCGTAGCGGAAGCTGCGGCTGGATCACCTCCTTTCTAGGGAAACCGGAGCTCTTACTCCGGAGGCTGTCAGGCTCGTTGATGCCGGCACTCGTGCCGTCGTCCGGTGACCTGGCTCGCCTAGAAATACGTCGACCTCGATGGAAGCCACGCTGTTGAGTTTTGAGAGACCGCCGCCTGGCGGTTGTTCTCAGTTGCGGGCGAGACCCGCGCGCACCTTGAAAACTCCATAGCGGCAACACAGGTGTTCTTTTCGATCAAGAGAACAAGAGCATACGGTGGATGCCTTGGCGCTGAGAGCCGATGAAGGACGTGGGTGGCTGCGATAAGCCTCGGGGAGATGCTGACCAACCTTTGATCCGGGGATTTCCGAATGGGGAAACCTGCTCGTGGTAATGCGCGAGTATCCCCGCCTGAATACAATAGGGCGGGAGAAGGCAAGCCGGGGAACTGAAACATCTAAGTACCCGGAGGAAAAGAAAGAAACCTCGATTCCCTGAGTAGTGGCGAGCGAAAAGGGATGAGCCTAAACCTGCGTGACGTGATAGACGGCAGTCGTTGTCACGCGGGGGTTGTAGGTCTTGACGTGATCCGTCTGCCGGCGGGTCGGGAAGTTACAAAGTTGTGCGTTAGTCGAAGTGAATGGAACTTCACGCCGTAGAGGGTAATGGCCCCGTAGACGAAAACGCACAGCCTTCCTTGTCAGGTACCTGAGTACGGCCGGGCACGGGAAACCCGGTCGGAATCTGCGGGGACCACCCCGCAAGGCTAAGTACTCCTTAGCGACCGATAGTGAACTAGTACCGTGAGGGAAAGGTGAAAAGTACCCCGGAAGGGGAGTGAAATAGTACCTGAAACCGTGTGCTTACAAGCGGTCGGAGCCGGCTAGTCCGGTGACGGCGTGCCTTTTGCATAATGAGCCAGCGAGTTACTCGTCCACGGCGAGGTTAAGGAAACGGAGCCGTAGCGAAAGCGAGTCTGAACAGGGCGTTCAGTCGTGGGCGGTAGACCCGAAACTGAGTGATCTACCCATGGGCAGGTTGAAGCGGGGGTAAGACCCCGTGGAGGACCGAACCCACGTCGGTTGAAAACGGCGGGGATGACCTGTGGGTCGGAGTGAAAGGCTAATCAAACTCAGAGATATCTGGTTCTCCCCGAAATATATTTAGGTATAGCCTCACGCGTTCAATAGCGGTTGTAGAGCACTGTTTGGCCTAGGGGGCCTACCAGCTTACCGAAGTCAGGCAAACTCCGAATGCCGTTATTCCAGAGTCGTGGGAGTCAGAGTGCGGGGGATAAGCTTCGTGCTCAAAAGGGAAACAGCCCAGACCGTCGGCTAAGGCCCCTAATTCCATGCTAAGTGGGAAACGATGTCCGATTGCACAGACAACCAGGATGTTGGCTTAGAAGCAGCCACCATTCAAAGAGTGCGTAACAGCTCACTGGTCAAGTGGTCGGGCGCGGACAATGTAACGGGGCTCAAGCATGGAGCCGAAGCCACGGACTTCATCTTCGGATGGAGTGGTAGGGGAGCGTTCCCAAGCCAGCGAAGCGGCGGCGTAAGCCAGCCGTGGAGGCTTGGGAAGTGAGAATGCTGGCATGAGTAACGAAAGAGGAGTGAGAAACTCCTCCGCCGAATGCCCAAGGGTTCCTGAGTAAAGCTAATCTGCTCAGGGTTAGTCGGGACCTAAGCCGAGGCCGAAAGGCGTAGGCGATGGACAACAGGTTGATATTCCTGTACCACGTCCCCACCGCTATCACCGATGGCGGGACGGGGTAGGCTAGGGGATCCCAGGCGATGGTCGATCCTGGGGTAACCGCGTAGGGCGAGAGATAGGGAAATCCGTCTCTCATCAAGCCTGAGACGGGACGCCGAGCGCCGTTAAGGCGCGAAGTCCTTGAAGCCATGCCTCCTAGAAAAGCGTCTAGGGAGGTGGGACGTGCCCGTACCAAAACCGACACAGGTGGGCAGGTAGAGAATACCAAGGCGATCGGAAGAACCCTCGATAAGGAACTCGGCAAAATGGCCCCGTAACTTCGGGAGAAGGGGCGCCCCGGTAGGGTGACAATCTCCTCGCGGATCGAGCCCGAGGGGGCCGCAGTGAAACGGCCCAACCGACTGTTTACCAAAAACACAGGTCTCTGCGAAGTCGAAAGACGACGTATAGGGGCTGACGCCTGCCCGGTGCCGGAAGGTCACGAGGAGAGGTTAGCCTTCGGGCGAAGCTTTGAATCCAAGCCCCGGTAAACGGCGGCGGTAACTATAACCGTCCTAAGGTAGCGAAATTCCTTGTCGGGTAAGTTCCGACCTGCACGAATGGCGTAACGAGTTGGGCGCTGTCTCAACGAGGGATCCGGTGAAACTGTAGTCTCGGTGAAGATGCCGAGTACCCGTGGTTGGACGGAAAGACCCCGTGAACCTTTACTACAGCTAGATGTTGGAGTTTGGGGTTCGTTGTCCAGGATAGGTGGGAGGCTGTGAAGCGGGGGCGCCAGCTCCTCGTGGAGCCAACCTTGGGATACCACCCTTCGGATTCTGGGCTTCTAACCCGCTGCCGTGATCCGGGGCGGGAACAGCATCAGGTGGGCAGTTTGACTGGGGCGGTCGCCTCCTAAAATGTAACGGAGGCGCGCAAAGGTTCCCTCAGCACGGTTGGAAATCGTGCGTAGAGCGCAAAGGCATAAGGGAGCTTGACTGCGAGACTGACAAGTCGAGCAGGGACGAAAGTCGGCCTTAGTGATCCGGCGGTTAACGAGTGGAAGTGCCGTCGCTCAACGGATAAAAGGTACTCCGGGGATAACAGGCTTATCCTTCCCAAGAGTCCACATCGACGGAAGGGTTTGGCACCTCGATGTCGGCTCGTCGCATCCTGGGGCTGAAGCGGGTCCCAAGGGTTGGGCTGTTCGCCCATTAAAGCGGTACGCGAGCTGGGTTCAGAACGTCGTGAGACAGTTCGGTCCCTATCCACCATGGGCGCTGGAAGCTTGAGAGGAGTCGTCTCTAGTACGAGAGGACCGAGACGAACAGACCTCTGGTGTATCAGTTGTCCTGCCAAGGGCACTGCTGATTAGCCACGTCTGGATGGGATAACCGCTGAAAGCATCTAAGCGGGAAGCCCACCTCGAGATGAGGCCTCCCATCCCCTCGAGAGAGTAAGAGCCGTGGGAGACCACCACGTTGATAGGCGGGACGTGCAAGCGCAGCAATGTGTTCAGCGGACCCGTACTAATTGCTCGAGGTCTTGATTTAGAACACCAGTGTGCTGCTATGGAGTTTTGAGGGTGCGCGATTCGTCGCAGCCCCTGACAATTTCGGCGGTCATAGCGGCGGGGATACACCTCTTCCCATTCCGAACAGAGCAGTTAAGCCCACTAGCGCCGATGGTACTCGGGGCGCAAGCCCCCGGGAGAGTAGGACGCCGCCGAATTTCTTCGAACAAGAGCCCCGCCCGGGGCTCTTTTCATGTCTGCGCGGGCCGGCTCAGGCGGCGCGGAGCTTCTCGCGCCAGCCCGGGTCGAGCGCCCGCAGCCGCTGCACCCGCTCGGAGACGGGCGGGTGCGTGACGAACAGCGCCGCGAGGCCGGTCTCCTCGAACGGGTTGATCGTGTAGAGCGGCTCGGTCGCGGGGTTGCCGCGGAACTCGACGAGCTCGCTCGTCTGCTCGAGCCGCAGCAGCGCATCGGCCAGCCCGTGCGGCGACTCGCAGATCGCCGCCGCCGCGCGGTCGGCCGCGAACTCGCGCTTGGGCGACAGCACGAGATGCATGAGCGCCGCTGCGACCGGCGCCAGCACGAACAGGAGGGCGCGCTGCAGGAAGCCGCCGATCCTGCTCGCCTCGACGATCGAGACCGCCGTGATCGAGAGCACGGTCGTGACGAGTGCATCGCGATGGCGGATGTGTGCGAGCTCGTGCGCCAGCACGCCCTCGAGCTCCGCCGGCGTGCAGACCGCCAGAAGTCCGCTCGAGACCGCGATCGCGCCGCCGCGCGGGCCGCGGCCGGTCGCGAGCGCCCGCGGGTGCGGGTCGGCGAGGAGATACAGCTTCGGCTTCGGCACGCCGGCAAGCGCTGACGAGCCGCTCGACCGTCGAGTGGAGCGCGGGCGCGGCGGCGAGCAGCAGCTCGCGCGCGCCGAGCATCCCGAGCGCGACCCGGTCGACGTACCAGTAGGCCGCCGCCGAGAGGAGCAGCGCGCAGAAGACGAGGATCGAGAGCAGACGCACGCCGCCCGCGACGTACCCGAGGCCGCCGAAGACGAGGCAGCCGCCGGCCGAGAAGCAGCCAGCCCTTGACGATGTTGCGCAGCACGAGCAACGCGCCGCCCATGTCTCTTCGTCCGCTCGCCGTATCGTCGTCGCGCAGGCCGCGCGGCGGCCACTCCTCGTCCTCGGGAGCGTCGCAGCGGCTCGAGCAGTGGAGGGAGGCGATGTTCTGCAGCGGCACGAGGATGTGCCCGTTGAGCTCGATGTGGGCAACGTCCTCGACATAGCAGTAGGCGGTCAGGACGCCCTCCTGGTACTCGCCGCCGAAGAGGGCCACCTCGACCTGCTCGCCCTTGTACTTGCTCGTGTAGTCCTCCACCGAGGGTCAGTCTAGTCAGGTGGCGCGGGAGCCGATAGAGCTCGCAGTTCGCCGGCGCCGGCCTGTCGCTCTGGTCGACGGCGTCGAAGAGCCGTCGCAGCGAGCCGCCGTGCGTCACGACGAGCACGCGCCCAGTCGGATGGGCGGCGGCGATCCGTCGAACCGCCTCGAGCACCGCGTTCTGCATGTTCTTCCTTCGCTTCTGCCGTCCGCAGTCTCGGCCGCCGAGCTCCTCTCGGCGTCAGCCCTGACCAGGAGCCGACGTCGATCTCGCGCAGGTCGGGATCGGAGGTGACCGGCAGGCCGAGCCGGGCGCCCACGATCTCCGCGGTCTCGTGGGCGCGTCGCAGGTCGCTCGCATAGATCGCCTCGAGCTGCTCGCCCGCCAGTGCTTCCGCGAGTCGACGCGCCTGTGCGCGGCCGAGCTCGTTGAGCGGCGGGTCGGCGTGGCCCTGCCACCGGCGCTCGCGGTTCCAGTCGGTCTCGCCGTGGCGTGCGAGGAGGAGCTCGGTCACGGGCCGATATCGTAGGCGGCCCATGGAGCTCGGCCTCGAGGACAAGGTGTGCGTCGTGACCGGCTCGACCGGCGGCATTGGCCTGGCGGCGACCCGTCTGCTCGCCGCTGAAGGGGCGCGCGTCGTCACCTCGGGCCGGCGCACCGAGGCGCCCGGGGTCGGCGAGGCGCTCCATGTGGCGGGCGACCTCGGCGAGCCTGGCGCTCCCGAGGCGCTGATCACGGGGACGCTCGAGCGCTTCGGCCGGGTCGATTGCCTCGTCAACAATGTCGGCGTCGCCTATCCAGGCCAAGTTCGAAGAGCTCGCCGACTCGCAATGGGACGAGATGTGGCAGCTGAACGTTATGAGCTACGTGCGCGCGATCCGGGCGGCTCTGCCCGAGATGCGAGGCCGCGGCGGAGGCGCGATCGTCAACGTCTCGTCGACCGCCGGCAAGCGTCCGTCCACCGGCATGCCGAACTACACAGTCACGAAGGCGGCGGTCCTCTCACTCTCGCGGCTCGTCGCGGACCTCTATGCGAAAGACGGGATCCGCTGCAACGCCGTCGCCCCGGGGCCGACGGCGACCGACGCCTGGCTGGGCGACGGCGGCCTCGCCGACCAGATGGGCGGCGACCGCGCCGCGAATCTGGAGAAGGTCGGCGCCGGCCGGCCGCTCGGCCGGCTCGCCGAGCCCGAGGAGATCGCCTCGGTGATCGTCTTCCTGTGCTCGGACCGTGCCTCGTATGTGACGGGTTCGGCGTGGAGCGCGGACGGCGGCACCGTCCCGATCATCATCTAGTCTGAGATCGTGGCCCCTGAAGTCGCCGGACGGGTGGCGGACGTATTCGAGACCCGCGTCCGCGAACAGGAAGAGCGCTGGCTCTCGCCGCTCGCCGTGCGCTCGTACGAGAGCCGCGGCCGCGAGCGCGCCGAGGAGCCGTGCCTGCTGCGGACGCCGTTCCAGCGCGATCGCGACAGGATCCTGCACTCGAAGGCGTTTCGCCGTCTCAAGGGCAAGACGCAGGTGTTCATCGATCCGAAGAACGACCACTACCGCACGCGGATGACGCATACGCTCGAGACGACCGGGATCGCGCGCGGCGTCGCTCGGGCGCTGAGGCTGAACGAGGATCTGGCCGAGGCGATCGGACTCGGGCACGACGTCGGCCACCCGCCGTTCGGGCACGCGGGCGAGGAGGCGCTCGATCGCTGCCTCCAGGAGCGCTTCGGCCGGAGCTTCCAGCACAACGAGCACTCGCAGCGGATCGCGCGCGCGCTCAACCTGACCGGGGAGGTGTGCGACGGCATCCTCACGCACACCGGGCCGCACGAGCCGGAGACGCTCGAGGGCAAGATCATCCGGATCGTCGACAGGGTCGCCTACATCAACCACGACATCGATGATGCGATTCGATACGGGATCCTCTCTGCCGACGAGCTGCCGCGGGAAGAGGTCGAGCTCCTCGGCTCGCGCGGCTCAGAGCGGATCGACCGGCTCGTCCACGATCTCGTCGAGACATCCGAGGCTGTGGGCGACATCCGCCAGAGCGACGAGATCGGTGAGGCAATGCTGTCGCTGCGGAGCTTCATGTTCGAGCGCGTCTACCTCGGCGAATCGGCGCGTGAGCAGCATGAGCGCGCCCACACCACGGTGCGCCGGATCTTCGACCACCTCGTCGAGCGCGGCGACGACCCGGATGCCGTCATCGATTACGTCGCGGGTATGACCGATCGTTTCGCGCTCACATTCGCTGCGGGGCTCGGCTAGTGGCGCGGATCTCGGACACGTCGGTCGAGGAGGTCAAGGCCGCAGCTGACATGGTCGCGGTGGTCCAGATCCGGACGCAGCTGCGCAAGGCCGGGACGAGGTTCACGGGCCGCTGCCCGTTCCACGAGGAGAAGACGCCGAGCTTCTCGGTCAACGCAGTCGACAAGCTCTACTACTGCTTCGGCTGCAGCGCCGGCGGAGACCTGATCAAGTACGTCCGCGAGACGGAGGGACTCGACTTCGCAGGCGCGATCGAGTGGCTCGCCGACCGCTTCAACGTCACGCTCGAGTACGAGGAGTCCTCACCGCAGCAAGAGGACGACCGCCGCAAGCGCGACCGACTCCACGCGCTGCTCGAGCAGGCGACGACGTTCTACGAGCGCTATCTCTGGGACTCGGCGGTCGGCGGACCGGTGCGCGAGTATCTGCTGTCGCGTGGAATCGCGGAGGAGACCGCACGGGCCTTTCGCCTCGGACTCGCTCCGAGGAGCTCGACGCTCGTCCGCAAGGCGCGTGAAAAGGGCTTCACCGCGCAGGAACTCGACGCTGCGGGTCTCGTCACGCGGCGCGGAGGCGACTATTTCACGGGCCGCCTGATGTTCCCGCTCGCCGACGCGAGAGGGCGGGTCGTCGGGTTCAGCGCGCGCAAGCTGCACGAGGACGATGCGCAGCGGGGTAAGTACGTCAACTCGCCCGAGGGGGAGCTCTTCCACAAGTCCGCGGTCCTCTACGGGCTCCACCTCGGCCGCGCCGCGATCGCCAAGCAGGATCGCGCCGTGGTCGTCGAAGGCCAGATGGATGTGCTTGCGCTCCATCAGTCCGGCCTCGAACCCGTGGTCGCGTCGATGGGGACGGCGCTGACCGAGCGGCAGCTCCGGGAGCTTTCGCGCGTGACCCGGCGGCTCTTCCTCTGCTTCGACTCGGACGCGGCCGGTGAGGCAGCGACGCTGCGCGGAATGGCGCTCGCGCGCAAGCTCGGTCTGGACGTGCACGTGGTAGCGCTCGAGCAGGGCTCCGATCCGGCCGACGATCCTGCCGGCTTCCAGGCGAGGCTGGGCGCGGCTGCGTCCTACCCGCTGCACGGCATCCGCGTGATCGCGGACGGCGTGGGCTCGGCGCAGCAGAAGTTCCTCGCTGCGCGCGAGTTCCTGGAGCCGATCGAGGAGTCTCCCGAGCGGCAGGAGGCGCTTCGCTACCTCGCCGACAGGCTTGATCTGCCGAAGGAGACGCAGGCCGGGCTCGCACCCCGGCGCGGCAGCGGCGGACTGGGCGTCTCGCCGCAGCTCGTCGCTGCCGGAGAGCGGCTCGAACGCGACGCCCTTGCCGGCGTGATCGCGTTCCCTTCACTTCAAGCGGGGCTCGCGGAGCTCGGGCCGGAGCACTTCGACGCGCCGCTCCACCGTCGGCTGCGCGAGCACCTGCTCGAGCGCAACGCCGGCGAGCCCGATGCGGAGCTCGTCGCGCTGCTCGCCGAGCTCGACGCACGGGTCGCCGCAGCGGGGATCGACCAGCAGACAGCGGAGCAGCAGCTCTTGAAGGTGCGCGAGCGTCAGCTTCGCCGTGAGCTCTCGAGCGCCGACGAGCAGCGGATGCCCGACCTCGTGGCGGCACTCGACAGAGTCCGCACCGCGTTCCGCCAGCTTGCCTGACGCTGAGCTCTTTCAGCCCGGAATCGGCACGGACTCGTGCGCGCTTTCCGGGTATCGTCGGTCTCGAGGGCGGCGGGAAGGCTCCCCACCCAGGGTGGGGGTACGGGGTCGCACCTGGCTGTCGGCGCCTGGCTAGAATCCCGGCGCATCGTTCCCCGGTAGCTCAATTGGCAGAGCGGCGGACTGTTAATCCGTAGGTTGTTGGTTCGAGTCCAACCCGGGGAGCCTTCCAGGGCGTTGCTCGGAGCGTTCGACGATTGAGGTGTGTCCACCTCGGATGCCGCGATGCCCGCGTCACGATGGGCCGGCAGCGGCGTCGCGGCGCCGGCATGGGGGAGTGAGGAACCCGGTTCGCACCGGGCCCCTCACCCATTCCGGTCTACCGGCCGTCGGAGTACCCGGGCGAATAGCTCCAGCCGTGGCTGTGGCCGTACCCGGAGGCAGAACCGCCCGCGACTGCCAGCGTGGTCGCTGCGGCGAGGACCACGAGTGCAATGACTTTGCGCACCTTCAGATCACCTCCCTCTGCTCGAAGCTGTCTTCATAGAAGGCGAGGGCGGCTCGCCGGAACTGGGCGACAGCCTGTTCTTCGTCGCCCCGGCGCAGGGCGAGATCCCCCTGCGCCGTCCAAGCGGCGGCCGTGTGACTGGCCGACGCAAGCTGTGTGAACGCCCGTTCCGCCTCGGCGAAGCAGGCTTCGGCGGCGTCGAGTTCGCCGCCCGCGAGCAGCGCGCGGCCGAGAATGATCTGGACGTTGCCGATCTCGTCCAGGTAGTCGACGCGGCCGTCGAGAAGCTCGATCGCGTGGCGGGCGTGCTTCTCGGCGGCGGCCGGGTCGCCGGACTCGAGGTGGACCCGCGCAAGGGATGAGACGGTCTGGGCGGCGTCCGCGTCGTTGCCGAGCTCGAGCGCTACGCCGAACGCCTGCAAGAGATGCTCCACGGCGCGGTCCGACCTGCCGAGCTCGTGCTCGATGCCGCCCAGATTGTTGAGCATCCGGCCCGCGTTCTGGCGGTCGCCCACCTCACCGTAGAGCGCGATCGCCTCTTCGGCGAAACGGCGCGCGAGGACGAGGTGGCCGGTTCGCTCGGCGAGAATGGAAGCCTGGAAGGTCGCGTGCGCGAGCGTGACGCGGTCTCCTGCGAGCCCCGCGAGCTCCAGGGCGAGTGCCACGTCCTCCTCGGCGGCAAGCCAGTCGCGGCGCCGCCGGTGACAGCGGGACCGCCACTCGTAGAGGTGCGCGCGGAGCTGGTCGCTGACGCCGCCGGTGACGGCGAGATCGAGCGCACGCGTGAAGAGCGCCTCAGCCTCGTCGACCCGTGCGAGCTTGTACTCGCAGCAGCCGCGGTGGTAGAGCACTTCGACGCATTCCTCCTGCGTGCCGGCCATGCCCTCGGCCAGTGCGAGCAGACCGAGCGCGAGATCGAGTTCGCCGAGGTAGATGCGGGCCCAGCTCTCGACGAGGAGAGCCCGCAGGGCGACTGGGCTGCCCTCGAAGTCGAATTCCGGCGAGCGTGTCGCAGACGCCCGCGTAATCCTGCTCGGCGAGCAGCCTCTCGGCCTGCTCCAGGAGCGGTCCGTGCGTGCCGTGGAGGCCAAGCTCGAGGTAGTCGACATCGGCTTCGAGACGCTCTGCAAGCCAGTGGATTGTCGTGCGCGTCGGTCTGGCAACGCCCCGCTCGATCTGGCTTACGTACTCCTTCGAGAAGCGCGTCCCGGCAAGCTCCTCCTGCGTCAACCCGCGTTCGCGTCTGAGCTCGCGCACGCGAGCGCCGAGCGTGGCACCCGAATGGGAACGGATTTCCGCAAACGTCGACATCGCGAATCTCGTGGGTCACAGATCGGTTGGAGGCCGGGTTCGGGCGATGACTCAAACGAGTGACGGGCGCTTTTCCTCGACAGTTCGGAGGGTGAGCTGCCTGGTCGCCGGTGCAGGCCGAATCCCTACTCCCGTCCAGTGACAAACGCCACAAGTCGTCGAATACTCAACGAACCATGACAAGACCCCTCGGACTCGCAACAGCTCTCGTGTCCGGTCTCTCCATCGCGGCGGGCGCACTGGCGCTCTTCTGGCGCGCCTAGCCTTGTGGCGGTAATACTTGCTGTGGCCGGGGAGCAGGAGGCACGCATACGGCTCGTGCTCGGCTCGCTCCTCCACCAGCGCGAAGGGCTCCGCCGTTCTGGAGCGGACAGGGCGCTGCTCGAAGCGAACGGGCTCGCGATCGCCTACTGGCAGGAGGAGCTCTCGCGGCGGCTCGCTTCGAAGGCGTATCGACCGCCGACCGCTGCGTAGGTAAGGCACGGGCGCCGCCTGAGCGGTGGGCCGCGGCGGCCGGTCGGAATCGATTCGCAGCGACGACCGCCGAGGCGGCGATCCAGTACCAGGTTGTCCTCAGCCTCGATGTGCGTTAGGGATTGTGCGCACAGCGTGAAGCCGGCACGGCCATTCCGGGGCCGTCGCGTCCGGCAGATGAACCAAGGACTGGGGGGTAAGTGTGCTCAGAACGCCGATTCTTCGTACGGGAGCCGTCTTCGTCTTCGCCGCGCTACTCGGATCCGCTTTCGTCATAGGCAAGGCGGCGGCCCCACAGCCACGTTGTAGAACCGGCGCGATCCTCGGCATCGCGAGCGTCACCGATCGTGCCATCCACTCGGGCGCCTTCCCGAGCACCTACTCCAGCGCCGCGGCACTGTTCGACAACCGCTTCAACTGCACAGGCGGGCCCGTGCTCGTGAAACGTGACAACACCGGCGTCTACGACGTCAAGTTCGTGAGGAACAACGGGAACGTCATCGTCGGAACCGTCAGTGGAGACGCCCCGGGGTCGCTCGGCTGGGGACGCCACTCGGACGGGTCGTTCACGATCTATCTCACCGAAAGCGGACCGTCGGGCACCCATCCCGTCGACTCGGCGTTCGTCGTGACGCTTCTGTGAAGAGCCGGACGCTCCTGTCACTGCGTTGACACGGATGTCTCCAACCCCGGCTCCCGGAGCGGGCCGCTCCCCCCAGCAGCCGGAGCGCTGGCTCAGGGACCCCGCGTGGATCCTGTTCGCGTCGCTCGCGGTTCTGACGGCAGTGCTGATCGCCGTCACGATCACCGCGATCCTCTCGATCGACCGCATCAACCAGTCGGCGAAGCAGAAGTTCGTCGACGAGGCGCTGCCGACGACGACCCAGGTCCAGGACCTCTTGCTCTCGCTCGTGAACGAGGAGACCGGCGTGCGCGGCTACATCGTCTCCGGTGACCCGCGCAGCCTCGGGCCGTACACGGAAGGCCGTCGCAACGCCCAGCGCGACCTGGCCGCGCTCCAGCGGTTCGCCGAGCGCCACCCGGCGTTTCGCGCACCGCTGCAAACTGCACGCACCCAGATCGGCGCGATCGACGAGTATTTCGCCCAGGAGATCGACCTTGTCCGGAGCGGCTTCCCGGGGATGCTGCGCGCGCAGCTGAGAGTCGACGAAGGACGCGTCCTGTTCAGCCGCTTCCGGACGACGGCGCAGCTGATCCAGGCGAGGGCAGCGGAGTTCATCGCGAGCGCCGAGCGCGGCCAGAGCCGGACCTTCCGGACCCAGAGCACCGTCCTCATCCTGCTCGGCTCCATCGGGGTCCTGCTCAGCGTCACGTTGCTGGTCCTGGGGCCGAAGCGTGTGCGGCGACTGAACGTGGAACTCGAACGCGGCGCTCGAGCGGCGCTCGCGCTCGATCACGTCGACGACGCGGTGATCCTCGTAGACGGGAGCGGCACGGTGCTGTACGCGAACGCCACCGGGCGCGGGATGTTTCCGTCGGGCGACGCGGTCGACTCCCCGCCGCTGCTCCCCGCCTTCGACGGCCCGCGAGAGCGCATCGAGAAGGCGCTTGCCGGCGGCAGCCACGAGGTGACGATCCCGCTCGAGACAGATATCGAGCGCTGGCTCTCGGTGGCGGTCGTCGAGTTCGACCGCGGCATGGTCTATCGCATTCGCGACGTTACAGGCGACCACGAGCTGGAGCGCCTCAGGTCGGACTTCGTCGCTACTGCCTCGCACGAGTTGCGCACGCCCGTCGCCTCGGTGTACGGCGCCGCGGAGACGCTGCTTCGCACCGACGTCACCCTGGACGAGTCGACGAAGGACCAGCTCCTGCGGGTAATCCGAGAGGAGTCGCGGAGCCTCGCGCAGATCATCGAGCAGATCCTCCTGGCCGGCGAGCTCGATCGCGGCCGCGTCGACGTCGTGGACAGAGACGTCCGGGTGGTCCCGCTCGCGGAAGCGGTCGTCGAGGCCGCCATCCGCCGGGCGCCGCCAGAGACGCGGCTCGAGTTGCACACCGAGCTCGATCGATCGTTCGCGGTCTCCACCGACGAGACCCGCCTGCGACAGGTGCTCGTCAATCTCGTCGAGAACGCGATCAAGTATTCGCCCGGAGGCGGCACCGTGGCAGTTCACCTGACAGCAGCGGACGGTGAGATCACGCTCGGCGTCAGCGACGAGGGCATCGGCATCTCGAACCTCGATCGCGAACGGATCTTCGAGAAGTTCTACCGGGTCGACGCCGCAATGGCCCACGGCATCGGCGGAACCGGGCTCGGCCTCTATATCGTGCGCGAGCTCGTCCACCGCCTCGGCGGGGAGATCGAGATGAACTCGAGCCCGGGCGAGGGAAGCACGTTCACGGTCAGGCTGCCGCTCGGCAGGACCGCCGAGCACGAGTGAGGCCAGGCTCGGGGGACCCGGACGACGGCCCACCAGTCTCTCTAGTCGGTGATCCTGACGATTGCGTCGGGGTAGAGCACGTTCCAGACTCGTAGATAGATATCCATCTCGACGCGAGCTCCCTCGCTCTCGTCGGGGGTCAGCTCGACGGTGTCCGGGCCGACCACGAGCGCGTGCTGTCCCAGGCTGCGCAGGAACGATGCCAACCGCTCGGTGTAGGACGGGTCGCTGAGCCGCAAGTCCATGACTGTCCCGACGATCAGACGAGTCTGCGTGCCCCATCGAGGCGGCGACATCGCCCGAATTGGGGGTCACGGCCCCTCGGATGGGGGTTATCGGTGCAATGACGGCTCCGACTTGACGGGCGCAGCGTTTTATCAAATAGTCGCGGTGATGCTTCTCCGTGAGGTCGAATACGCTCGCCCGGCGAGTCTGGAGGACGCTTTGAGCCTGCTCGCGGCCGACGACGGGGCCCGAGCGCTGGCCGGAGGGCAGACCCTGATCAACGTGATGAAGGCGCGCGCCGCCTCGCCGGAGGTGCTCGTCGACCTGAACGGCCTCGAGGAGCTGCGTGCGATCCGCACCGGACACGACGGCCTCGAGCTCGGGGCGATGGCGACCTATTCGCAGATCATCGGCTCCTCCGAGGTCGAGGTGACCCGGCCGATCCTCGCCGAGGTCGCGTCGCAGATCGCCGACGTCCAGGTGCGAAACCGCGGCACGATCGGCGGCAACGTCTGCTCGAACGACCCGACGAACCATCTCCCGGCTCTGATGGTCGCGCTCCGGGCCGAGATGGTGATCATCAGCGCTCACGGCGAGCGAACCGTCTCCGCACAGGACTTCTTCCTCGGCGTCTATCTGACCGCCGCGGGACCGGGCGAGCTGCTGACCAAGATCCGGATCCCCGCCGGCCGGCGCGACGGCTTCTCGGCAGTCACGATCGGCGCGGAAGGTACGTGCATCGTCAACGTCGCCGCCTCGCTCGAGGGCGAGCCGATCGTCGCGATCGGCTGCGTCGACGCCGTGCCTGTTGTCGTGCAGCCGGCGTCGACCGACGAGGGCGCCGTCCGAGCGGCCGTGCGCGCCGCCGAGCTCGACCCGCCGTCCGACGTCCACGCCTCCGCCCGCTACCGCCGCCACCTCGCCGAGGTCGCCGCGGTACGAGCGGTCGAGCAAGCGAGCGCGGCGACCTGATGGAGCCACGGACGAGCCAGTTCATCACCGTCGAGGTCAACGGCGAACGGTACGAGCGCGAGGTCGAGGCGCGCCGTCTCCTGATCCACTTCATCCGCGACGACCTCGACCTGACGGGCAGCCACGTCGGCTGCGACACCGGCAACTGCGGGGCCTGCAGCGTCATCGTCGACGGGCAGCTCGTGAAGAGCTGCATGCTGCTCGCGGTCCAGGCCGACGGCGCGAGTGTCGAGACGGTCGAGTCACTCGCCGCGGAAGGGGAGCTGTCGGCGCTCCAGCAGGCGTTCACCGATCATCACGCTCTCCAGTGCGGCTACTGCACGCCCGGGATGCTGATGAGCGCCAAGTACCTGCTCGACCGCAATCCGCGACCGAGCGACGACGAGATCAAGAAGGGCATCCAGGGCAACATCTGTCGCTGCACGGGGTACTGGAACATCGTGGACGCGGTCAAGGCGGCGTCCGGCCAGTGAGCACGGAGACGATCACCCCGGACAAGGCGCTCGTCATCGAGGAGTCCGGCGCACTCGAGAAGGGCTGGGCCGGGACGAATGTCCCGCGCAAGGAGGACCGGCGGCTCGTCCAGGGGCAGGGCGTCTTCTTCGACGATATGAAGCGCCACAACATGGGCTACGCGCACTTCGTGCGCTCGCCGTATGCGCACGCCCGGATCAAGAGCATCGATGTCTCGAAGGCGCTCGAGCTCGCGGGCGTCTTCGGGACGCTGACCGGCGACGAGGTCGCGATCCTGACCGACCCGTTCTTCCAGCTCTCGACGCCGCCCGGCGCGCACGTCAAGGACTATGCGCTCGCTGTCGGCAAGGTGCGCTTCGTCGGCGACCCGGTCGCGATCGTCGTCGCGGCCACCCGCGAGCTCGCGCGCGACGCGTCGGAGCTGATCGAGGTCGAGTACGAGCCGCTCGGAGTCGTCACCGACGCCCGTGTGGCGCTCGACGACGACGCACCCGTCCTCCACGACGAGGCGGGGACGAATCTCTCCTGGGAGAGCGTCTACGAGTGGGGCGACCTGGACGCCGCCTTCGCGGAGGCCGACCACGTCGTGAAGATCAGCGAGCTCCATTTCGACCGCTTCAACTCGACGCCGCTCGAGTGCGACGGCGCGCTCGTCGAATTCAACCGCGGCACCGGTCAATGGACGATCTACACGAACAATCAGTTCCCTGGCTTCGCCGCGATCATGATGGGGCCGGCGATGCGCTGCGGGCTCGACAAGCTGCGCATCGTGACGCAGGACATCGGCGGCGGCTTCGGCAACAAGATCACCTCGCATCCGCAGCTCGTCGCCTGCTGCCTGCTCGCGCGCAAGCTGAACCGCCCGATCCAGTGGACCGAGTGGCGCACCGAGTTCCACCTGACCATGTCGCACGGGGCAGAGCGGTGGTTCCGTGATACCGAGGTCGCGGTCAAGGCGGACGGAACGCTGCTCGGCTTCCGCACGAAGGCGCTCGACGACGCCGGCGCGTTCCTGCGCTACGAACCCCTCGGCGGCGTGATCTGGGCCCAGGTCACGCCCGGGATGTACAAGTGGCGCCACATCCGGCTCGAGTTCACCCAGGTGATGACGAACAAGGCGCCCTGCTCGCCGAACCGCGGCTACTCGCGCATGCAGCACCTCTGGTTCACCGAGCGAGTAATCGACATCGTCGCGCACGAGCTCGGACTCGACCCCGTCGCGGTGCGCAAGCTCAACTACGTCAAGGCCGAGGACATGCCGTACGAGACTCCGAACGGGTGCGTCTACGACTCGGGAGACTACGCGCGGATGCTCGACATGGCGCTCGAGCTCGTCGGCTACGAGACGATCGAGGGTCGCCGCCTCGACGCGCAGGCGCGCGGCAAGCTGCTCGGCGTCGGGATCGGCTCCACGCTCGACTCCGGCACGAACAACTTCGGCCAGTCGCGGCTGATCAACCCGGAGCTGCAGTTCTCGGGCAACAACGAGGTCGCGATGGTGAAGCTCGACACGTTCGGCGAGGTCGTCGTCACGCTCGGCACGACGCCACAGGGCCAGGGTCACGAGACCACCGCTGCGATGGTCGTCTGCGACATCCTCGGAGTCACGCCCGACGACGTGAATGTGCGCGTCGGCCACGACAGCTACTGGAACTCGCACGCCGGCTTCTCCGGCACCTACGCGAGCCAGTTCGCGGTCACCGGCCTCAGCGCCGTCAAGGGCGCCGCCGAGCAGCTTGCCGCGGAGATCAAGAAGCTCGGCTCCGTGATCCTCGGCTGCCCGGAAGAGGCGCTCGAGCTTGCCGAGGGGTTCGTTCGGATGAAGGAGAACCCGGAAGCTGCGCTGCCGTTGATGGCCTGCGGCGCGATCATCAACGTGAACAACGCCGGCCTGCCGGAGGATCTCGACGTGACGCTGAATGCTCGCTACGTCTACCGGCCGCAGTTCGAGTTGCCCGACGTCGAGCGGAAGTTCGGCAACCTGACCCTCACCTACGCGGCGCAGATCCACGTCGCGATCGTCGAGGTCGACCCCGAGACCGGCGTGTACGAGGTGGTCCAGTACGCGGCGATCGACGACTGCGGCAAGCGCATCCACCCGCAGATCGTCGAAGGGCAGGTGATGGGAGCGACGGCGCATGCACTCGGCGCCGCGACGCACGAGACCTTCACCTACGACGACGACGGCAACCTGCTGACGCCGAACTTCTACGACTACCACGTGCCGCACGCACTGGACATGCCGCCGCTGCAATGCGGCTCGATCGAGTCGCCCTCACCGTTCACGCCGCTCGGCACGAAGGGGATGGGCGAAGGCGGGGGCGCCGGCATTCACGCGGTCTGCGCCGCGCTGCAGGACGCCCTGGCCACGCACGGCAAGCCCGTGATCTACGACAGCTGCAACCCGTACTGGCGCGTTTGGGACATGCTCGAGAGCCCGGAGGCGACCCGCGAGCGCGTGGAGGTGATCAGCCGGTGAAGGTCGAAGGGACGAGGGAGTTCGGAGCATCGCGCGAGACGGTGTGGGAGGTGCTCAACGATCCCGCCCAGATGGCGAACCTGATGCCGGGCGTCGAGAGCTTCGAGATCATCGACGAGCGCCACTGGAAGGCCAACGTGAAGATCCCACTCGGCCTCGGTGGCCTGAAGATGTCGATGAACTTCGACAAGATCGAAGAGCGTCCGCCCGAGTACGCGAGGCTCGCCGCGAAGGGCACGGGAGTCGGCGCGATGCTGACGATGGAAACGCAGTTCAACCTCGCCGAATCGAGCTCGGGCGGTACGTCGATGGCGTGGGAGGCCGACGTGAAGATCGCCGGCCCGGTCGGCTCGATGGGCCAGCGGGTGTTGCAGCCGATCATCAACCAGCAGGTGGGCAACGTGCTCACGACGCTCGAGCGGCAGGTCGACGCAGCGGCGGGAACGGGAGCGGAGGCCGGTATCAGCTCAGCGTCGCCGCCGGCGCCCTCGATCGAGCCCGCAGGCCCGACGCCCTCGACGGAAACCTGAGGAACCCGTGTCGGTTCCGCTCCGCATCGGGGTGATGCAACTCACCATGGAGCCGCTCGACGAGATGCTCGCGTCGGCGCGCGCGATGGACGCGGCGGGAATGGACACGATCTGGCTCGCCGAGGCCTACCCCTGGTGGCGCAAGCATCAGATGGAGGCGCGTTCCTCGACAGTCGTCTCGGCGCTGATGGCGCGTGAGACCAAGCGGCTGACGATCGGTTGGGGGATCATCTCGCCGTACACCCGGCATCCCGTCCAGGCAGCGATGGACGCGCGCGTCGTCCAGGAGGCCGCGGGGCCGGGGCGATTCGTCGTCGGATTCGGCACGTCGAAGATCTTCCTCAACAACACGAAGCAGGGCGGACCGCCGAAGGTGACCAAGCCGCTCGCGCACATGCGCGACTCGGTCGCGATCATGCGCGGAATCCTGGGCGGCGAGCGCTTCGAGTACGAGGGCAAGGCCTACAGCGCGGACATTCCGGTGCTTTCACCCGAGGCGCACGCCCCGGACTGGGACGTGCCGGTGTACGTGGCCGGGACGGCCCCGCTGATGCAACAGCTAGGCGGCGAGATCGGCGATGGCCTCCTGACCCCGTCGATCACGACGCCCGCATTCGTGCGGTACACGCGCACCAACATCGAGCAGGGCGCGGCCAAGGCGGGCCGGGATCCCGACGCCGTGGATCTCGGCTGCACGATAGTCGCGTCGATCGGTCACGATCGCGACGCGGGCCGCGACGGCGCGCGCGAGATCGCGGGCATGTACCTCGCGAACAAGGTGCAGAACATCCAGGGCTCGGCCGACACGCTCCTCGACCTCGCCGGACTCGAGCAGGACGAGATCCGTCCGGTCGCCGAGGCGATGGAGCAGGGCGGCCGGCTCGCTGCGAAGGCAAAGGTGACGGACGCGATCCTCGACAAGTGCAAGCCAATCGCCGGCACTCCCGCTGACTGCATCGCGGCGATCGAGGAGTATCGCGACGCCGGCTGCACCCACATCATGCTCGAGCTCTGGGGCGACGACCGACACGCGCAGATCCAGCTGTTTGGCGACAAGGTGCTTCCGCACTTCCGCTCGTGACCATCGAGATCAAACTTGAGCGGCTCGTCGACTGGGCGAGCGAGGCGATCGCAGTTCCGAGCTTCACCGGCGACGAGCAGGCGATGGCCGGGCTGATGCGCGACACCTTTGCGGAACTGGGGCTCCAGGTTCAGTGGCAGCAGGTCGACGACGGCCGGGCAAATGTGCTCGGCATTCGCGAAGGCGCGGGCGGTGGGCCGTCGCTGATGTTCAACGGGCACATGGACACCTCGTATTCAGGCAGGGAGCCGTGGCTGGCGGGCGTCCGCGGCTTCCAGCCCGAGCCGTTCGTCCACGAAGGCCGGCTCTACGGGCTCGGGATCTCGAATATGAAAGGCGCGCTCGCTTGCTACGTCGAGGCGCTGCGCGCGCTGGCGGATGCGGGCATCCAGTTGCGCGGCGACGTGCTCGTGGCGGCGGTGTGCGGCGAGATCGAGAAGGCCCAGTACGGCGACGCGCAGGGAGCCGAGTTCCGGGGCTACGCCGCCGGCTCGACCTATCTCGTGCGCCACGGCGGGGTCGCGGACATGTGCATCCTCGGCGAGCCGACCGAGGGCAAGATCGTGCTCGGGCACTTCGGCTCGATCTGGGTGCGGATCTCTACGCTCGGCCACTTCATCCATACCGCATTCAGCGAGGGCAAGCGCGATCAGAACTCGATCCTGCGCATGCGTGAGGTGCTCGACGCAGTGCTCGAGTGGATTCCGGAGTGGGAGGGTGATCCGGAGAACGCGTACCGGGGCTCCGGGGCGATCGTGAACGTGGGGGCGATCTCGGGCGGCTTCGGTTGGCGCGTCTCGCGCACGCCGCACCGCACCGATCTCTTCCTCGACGTGCGCGTCCCTCCGACGAAACCGATGACGGTCGCGCGCGCACAGGTGCTGCAGATGGCCCGTGGGCTGCGCGAGCGCTTTCCGGACTACGGTCTGGAGGCCGAGGTCTACGTGACCGCTCCGGGTGCAGAGATCGCCGAGTCGCACCCGCTGGTCGCAGCGATCGACGAGTCGCACGAGACTGTCTTCGGCAAACGGCCTGAGCACGACACGACGCGCTGGTTCTCGGACGCCTCGGCGTTGACGCGCTACGGGATCGAGACGGTCAACTACGGCACGTCGACGGGGCTCCTCGACACGGAGCTCGGCGAGAACCTCGAGATCGACGGTCTGGTGAAGATGGCGCACGTCTACGCGCTCGCTGCGATGAAGGTCTGTGGAGTGGCCGAATGAAGCTCGTGACATTCGATGCCGGCCTGGTCGGCCATGTGGACGGCGATCGGGTCGTGGAGCTGGCCGTCGGCTCGATGCGCGAATACTTCGAGCGTGATCAGGTTCCCGGAGCGACGGGGCGGACGTTCCCGCTCGCGGGCGTGAATCTGCGCGCGCCGATCGCGCCCAAGAAGTTCTTCCACACGGCGGGGAATTTCCGCGAGCACGAGGAAGAATCGAAGCGCGTCAACTGGTCACACAAGATCTCGCCGTGGATCGTCTTCTTCCAGAACGTCGACGCGATCGTGGGGCCGGACGAGCCCGTCGTCTATCCCGAGCACCTGACCGAGGAGCTCGACTACGAGCTCGAGCTCGCGGTCGTCATCCGCAAGCCGGGCAAGTGGTTCTCTCCCGAGGAGGCCATGGACTACGTCGGCGGCTACGTGATCTTCAACGACATCACCGCCCGCGACATCCAGCGCCGGGAGATGGAGTCGGGGGTGTTCTCGTTCTGCAAGGCGATCGACACGTTCTGTCCGCTCGGGCCCTGGATCGTGACGCCGGACGAGATCCGTGATCCGCACAACCTGGCGATGGAGCTGCGCGTGAACGGCCAGTCGCGGCAGACGTCGCATTCGTCGCGGATGAGCGTGACGATCCCGGAGATTCTCTCCCACTACTCGCCGCTCGGGTACTCGGCGGGCGACGTCGTCTCGACCGGCACCGTCTCGGGGGTGGCCGGCTTCAGCGAAGATCCCGCCTCTCTCTACCTGAAGCCGGGCGACGTGATCGAGTGCGAGATCGAGGGCATCGGGGTGCTGCGCAACCCGGTCGTCTCGTGGCAGGAGGCGCACGGCGAGCCCGCGCCGGCGCGCGTCCGCTGGTAATGCGCTTAGAGGTACACGCGCGGGTATCCCGGGTCCCAACCCACCCGCCTGCCACGCTCAGCGTAACGCCGGACCGACCCCCTCCGCATCGTCCAATTCGTGCCGAAAGCGGGGCGGCTTGAGCTGGCCGCGCGACGACGCCAAGCTCGACCGCGTACGCGCGCTGATGGCCGAGCACGAGCTCGATGCGCTTGTCGTGCGGGCGCCCGACAACGTCCTCTACCTGACCAATTTCTGGGGAATGAAGGGCTACGACGCGACGGTCTTCCCGCGCGACGGCGAGCCGACGTTGATCGCGCTCGAGGCATCGGCCGACGACGCCGCCCGCGCAGCGTGGCCCACCGACGTCCGCTTCGTCCGGGGCTACGACGAGGGCGACCCTCGACCTCCGCTCGCGCGGACCCTCGACGCGGCCCGCGAGGCCTCGAAGCAGTACGGCCGCGTCGGCCTCGAGCTCTCGCTCGGCACGCAGGCGTCCGACCGGATGGTCGGCGAGCCGACCACCTTTACGAAGGCGTGGTTCGACGCGTGGCCCGAGGCCCGCGACGCGACCCCCCTGCTGGTCGAGGCGCGTGCGATCAAGACCGCGCAAGAGGTCGAGCGCATGCGTCTTGCGAACGGGATCGCCGCAGCTGCGATGGAGCACGTCGCCGGCCTACTTCGTCCCGGCATGACCGAGAGCGAGGCCGCGGCGATCTGGCAGGGTTTCGTCCATGG
Source organism: uncultured Actinomycetes bacterium (assembly GCA_963757725.1). GTDB lineage: Bacteria > Actinomycetota > Thermoleophilia > Gaiellales > Gaiellaceae > CAVWSR01. The sequence continues at coordinate 578,970 of CAVWSR010000007.1, read as the reverse complement.
GCAAGGCACCGGCTGGCAGGGCAAGGTCGAGCTCGCGCTCCCGTTCTCGCTCGTCTGGTCCGGACCCGGCATCCGCAGCTTCACCGCGACCGGCTCGCGCCCCGTCCAGGAGGACGAGCCGACGCTATTCGAGATCTGGGTCTGCGCCGACGGCTACTGGGCCGACCATACGAAGAACCTCTGCCCGGGCACGCTCTCCGGTCGGTACGAAGAGCTGCTCGCGCAGCTGCTCGAGATCTATGACGCCGCGATCGCACACTGTCGCCCGGGCGCGAGCATGGCCGAGCTCGACCGGCTCGTCCGGCAGGGAATCGGCGAGGCCGGCTATCCGGGCCAGCCGTCGCACCCGATTGCGCACGGCATCGGAGCGCGCGCTCACGAGCCGCCGTATCCGCATCAGGCGGCCGGCGGCGAGATCCGCGAGGGAATGGTGCTCGCGATCGAGCCGGGGATCTACTGGGAAGGCGGCGGGGGCCTGCGCGTCGAGGACAATTTCCTGATCACGGCCGGCCGAGCCGAGAAGCTCTCGTCGTTTCCCGACGGCGTCGTGAGTGCGGGATGAGCGGGATCTGGACCGGCTCGATCAACGACGGCCACGCGATCGGCGGCCGGGTCGGCCTCTACGACACCACCTTGCGCGACGGCGAGCAGACCGTCGGCGTCGTCCTCGACCCCGAGCAGAAGCTCGAGATCGCCAGGCTGCTCGACGGACTCGGCGTCGACCGGATCGAGGCGGGCTTCCCGCGGGTCTCCGCCGACGACTGGCGCGCTGTCGAGCTGATCTCGGCGGCGGGTCTCGAAGCGGAGATCTGGGGCTTCTCGCGAGCGGTTGCGGCCGACGTCGAGGCGCTCGTCGAGCTCGGTGTCGGCGCCTCGGTGATCGAGAGCCCGATCTCGGACCGCAAGCTCGACGCGCTCGGCGTCAGCCGCGAAGAGATGCTCGAGCGGATCGCGCGCGCGGTCTCGTTCGCAGCCGGGCATGGGATCACGGTCGCCTTCTTCGGCGTCGACTCGACCAGGGCGGAGCTCGACTTCTACGAGCGCGTCTACAAGACCGCCGTCGAGGCCGGGGCCCGCGAGGTTGTCGTCGTCGACACGCTCGGGATCGCGAGCCCGGAGGCTGTTGCCGAGCTCGTCGGCCGCACCCTCGAGTGGGTCGAGGTGCCGGTCCACTTCCACGGCCACAACGACTTCGGCCTCGCCACCGCCTCCGCGGTCGCGGCGGTGCGCGCAGGCGCGACCTGGGTGCACGGCACGATCAACGGCATGGGTGAGCGCGCCGGCAACGCGAGCCTCGGGGAGGTCGCCCTGACCCTGCGGGCGCTCTACGGGGTCGCTTCGAACCTGCGGCTCGACCGCATCCGCGCGGCCTCCGAGCGCGTGCAGGAGCTCTCCGGCTACGCGCTCGAGCCCTGGAAGCCCGTGACCGGCGAAACGCTCTTCCGTCGAGAGTCGGGCGCCGTCGCGGCGCAGTTCCACGATCCCGAAGCGATCGAGCCGTACTCGTCGCAGCTCGTCGCCGCCGAGCGCGGGATCGTCCTCGGCAAGAAGAGCGGAATCGACTCGATCCGGATCAAGGTCGCCGAGCTCGGCCTCGATGTCCCCGTCGGGCGGCACGCGGAGCTGCTCGCGTCGGTGAAGAAGCTCGGCGCGGAGAAACGCGGGCTTGTCAGCGACGACGAGTTCCGGCAGCTTGCGCTCCATGGCTGACTACGACGCGGTCATCGTCGGGAGCGGCGTGAACTCGCTCGCCTGCGGAGCGATGCTCGCGCGCGCGGGCTGGCGTGTCTGCGTGCTCGAGCGCAACGACTGGCTCGGCGGCGCGATCAAGACGGAGGAGTTGACCGAGCCCGGCTTCCTGCACGACACCTTCAGCGCCTGGCATCCGCTGTGGGTCGGCGGCGCCGCGCACGCGGCTCTCGGCGACGACCTCGCCGCGCGTGGGCTGGAGTACCTGAACACCGAGTATCCGACGGCGACGCTCACGCCGGGAGGGACAAGCGCCTTCCTGCTGCGCTCGGGGGACGCGAACGCGGCCGAGTTCGAGGGTTACGCGGCCTCCGACGGCGAGGCCTGGCGGCGGGTCCTCGAAGGGTTCTTCCCGACCGCCGACCTCGCCTTCGGAATGCTGGGCACCGAGCTCTGGTCGAAGGCCGGCGCCGCCTTTGCCGCGAAGGGCCTGCGGCGCTTGGGGCGGAAGGGCACGCTCGAGTTCATGGGCAATCTGCTCGTCTCGAGCCGCGACTGGCTGACCGGGACGTTCGCGTCCGAGCGCGTCCACGGGCTGCTCGCTCCGTGGGTCCTGCACACCGGCCTCGGCCCGGACGCGGCGGGCTCGGGCTTCATGACGCAGGTGATCGGTGTTGCCGTGCAGGAGGGCGGGATGCCGATTCCGCGCGGCGGCGGCGCCCGCCTCGCCGACGCGCTGGTGCGGCTGATGCGCGACCACGGCGGCGTCTGCGAGACGGACAAGGAGGTCGACAAGGTGCTCGTCGCGAGTGGGCGCGCGGTCGGCGTACGGCTCGTGGACGGCGAGGTCGTGACCGCCACACGAGCCGTGATCGCCAACGTGACGCCGACTCAGCTCTACGAGCGGCTGCTCGACGATCCGCCGGCCGAGCTCGCGCAGGCGGCGCGGCGCTACCGCTACGGACGCTCCGAGATGCAGATCCACCTTGCACTCTCCGAGCCGCCCCGCTGGGAGGGAGACGAGCGGCTCGGCAAAACGGCGGTGATCCATCTGACGCCCGGCCTCGACGGCGTCTCGCGCGCGGTCAACGAGGCCGAGCGCGGCCTGCTCCCGACCGAGGCGACGGTCGTCGTCGGCCAGCCGACGACGATTGACCCATCCCGGGCGCCCGAGGGCCGCTCGATCGTCTGGATCCAGCTCCAGGAGCTGCCCTGGCACGTGAAGGGCGATGCCGCAGGGGAGCTCGAGACCGGGGACGGAAGCTGGACGCCCGACCTGCGCGAGCGCTACGCCGATCGGATCCAGCAGCGGCTCGCCCGCCACGTGCCGAACCTCGAGTCGGCGCTGCTGAAACGCGTCGTGCTCTCGCCTGCGGACCTTCAGGCGGCGAACGTCAATCTCCACCGGGGCGATCCCTACGGCGGCGCGCTCGGGCTCGACCAGAACTTCCTCTGGCGGCCGTTCGCCCAGTCGCCGGGTCACGCAACCGCGGTCGAGCGCCTCTACCACATCGGCGCCTCGACGCATCCCGGGCCCGGCCTCGGCGCCGGGTCGGGGACGCTCGTCGCGGAGCAGCTGCTCGCACCGCCCGTCGCGCAGAGGGCGCTGACCCGGCTCTCCGACCTGCTCGCGGAACATGTCCCGCGTCGAGGTCAGAAGATGCCGCGGCCGCCGAGCTCGCGCGTGTAGAAGTCGCCGAACATCTCGAGATGACGGTGCAGCGCGGCAGCGGCCCGTTCGCCCTCGTGCGCGCGGCACGCCTCGAGCAGCTCCTGGTCGATCTCCTGGTGGAGGTCCTGGAGGCTGCCGTGCTGGGCGAGCAGCGCAGCGCGGTAGCGCTCGCAGCTCTCCCAGGCCGGCCGGATCAGCCGCACGAGCCAGACCGACCCGGACGCCTCGTACAGCGCGAAATGAAAATCGGTATGCGCCCGCATCGCCCGGCGCAGATCGCCGCGCGCCCGCGCATCGACACACTGGTCGAGCAGCCCGGCCGCGTGGCCGGCGTCCTCGTCGCCGAAGCGCTCGGCCGCCTTGCGGACCGCCATCGTCTCGAGCGCGAGCCGCACCTGGAAGAGGTCGCGCAGCTCCTCGACGTCGAGGGCCACGACCTTGGCGCCGTGGTGCGGGACGTGCTCGGCGAGCCCGAGCGCCTCCAGTTGGCGCACCGCCTCCCGGATCGGCGAGATGCTCATCCCGAGCGACGCGGCCAGATCCTCGAGCCGAAGCGGCGTGCCCGGCACGAGCTCCCCGAGCACGATCGCCTCCCGCAGCTCGTCGAGCGCGGCCTCGGCCATCGTCCGGTGGCGGATTCCGACCGGCTCTCCCTGGGCTCTCTGGGTTCGTGGCGACGGCATCGAGTGGGTCGAATCCGGACGTTTTCACGCTCTTGATCACATGTCAAATGCGTGAGACACTCGCCGCGCTACCCCTTCGGCGACTCTCGAAAGGACGGCCGCGGATGAAGTTCAGCCTGTACTCGGAGCTCCAGAGCTGGCCGGGCAAGTCGTACGACCAGCTCTACGACGAGGTGCTGGAGCAGATGGTCAACGCCGATCGGCTGGGCTACGACGCCTACTCGATCATCGAGCACTTCTTCTTTCCGAAGTTCGGCGCCTCGCCGAATCCCTTTGCGCTCTTCGGCGCGGCCTCGCAGCGCACGCGGGAGATCGCCTTCCGGACGCTCGTGCACGTGCTGCCGTACCACAACCCGACCGTCCTCGCCTCGCAGATCGCGTTCATGGACCGGCTTTGCGGCGGCCGCTACGAGTTCGGGGTCGGGCGCGGCCATGCCTGGATCGCGCCCAAGGCCGGCGTTCCCGTCGAGGAGACGCGCGCGCTCTACGAGGAAGGGCTGCAGGTGCTGCTCGAAGCGCTCGGCAACGAGCGCTTCTCCTTCGAGGGGACACACTTCTCGGTCGAGGACTCGCATATCGTCCCGCCGGCGGCCGGCCGGAAGTTCCGCATCTTTCTGGGCGGCACGAGCGACTCGACCTACCAGCTCGCCGGTGAGCGCGGCTACGCGATGTGCGTGCCGCCGCTCCTGCCCTACCAGGCGCTCGAGCACCAGCTCGACATCTACCGGGATGCCTGTCAGGCGAGCGGGCACGAGCCCGACATCGTCTGGATCCACGCGTGCTACATCGACGAGGATCGGGCGACCGCGAGGCGAGAGGCGGAACCGATCATGCGCGGCTTCCTGAAGGGCAACGCCTCGGTGCTGCTCGAGCATGCGGACGAGCTTGCCGACAAGGAGCGGCTGCTCGCGTCGGGCTACGGCTTCTACGCCTCCGGGATCATGGAGCAGCTCTCCGACATGCCGTACGAGCAGATGATCGACGACGACGTCGTCTGGGTCGGAACGCCTCAGGACGTGATCGAGCGGATCGAGGCGGTGCAGCAGCTCTGCGAGGGGCTGACAGAGGTGACGATCACGGTCAACGCGGGCGGCGCCGAGCACTGGCAGGCGATCAAGCAGCAAGAGCTGTTCGCCCGCCACGTGATCCCGCACTTCCTCTCGACGGCGCTCAGCGAGGAGCCGACGCTTGCCTGAGCCCGAGTTCTCGATCTCGGCGGTCTCGACGCTGCAGACGGACTTCGCCGGCGATCTCGACGCCTACCGCGAGGCCGGCGTCGACGGAATCGGGATCTGGGAGCTGAAGCTGCCCGCGGGCGAGGACGGCGACAGTCTTGCCCGGGTGCGTGAGAGCGGGCTCGCGGTCACGAACTGTGTGCCGGCGATTCCCTCGATCCTGCCGCTGCCGCTGCTGGAAGGGCCGGTCGAGCCGCGCGAGCGGATCGAAGCGATCTGCGCCTCGCTCCGGCGTCTCGCGCCGTTCGAGCCGCAGAGTGTCGTCGTCATCACCGGGCCGGCGGGCGCCATGCTGCCCGAGGCCGAGGCGAGGCGGATCGTCGTCGACGGCCTGCGCCGGATCGGCCGCGAGGCGAAGGCGATCGGCGTCCGGGTCGGGCTCGAGCCGATGCAACGGATCGGCGGCGAGGAATGGACGATCCCCACGTCGATTCCCGAGGCGATCGAGCTGCTGGACGAGGCCGGAGACACCGGCCTGGGGATCACGTTCGACACCTGGCATCTCTGGAACACCGACTCGCTCTACGACGACATCCGCGAGCACCTCTCGCGGTTCACGGCCGTCCACGTCAACGATTGGCGCGAGCCGACGCGCGGGTGGGCCGACCGCGTGCTCCCCGGCGACGGCGTCGCCAACGTCCCGGCTCTGCTCGGCGCGCTCGATGCGGCGGGGTGGGTCGGGCCCTACGACCTGGAGGTGTTCTCCGACAACGGAGCCTTCGGCAATGCCTACCCCGACTCGCTCTGGGACCTCCCGGCCGAGGAGCTTGCACGGCGCGGGCGCGAGTCGTTCCGCGCGGCCTGGGAGGCCCGGCGGAATGTCGACCAACGATCGCCCGGTGGTGTTCTGTAATGACCCGACCTGAGTGGAGGAGATCAGCATGACGCGAAGGACGAAGTGGGGGCTCGCGGCGACCGCCGCGCTCGCCCTCGTGCTCGCCGCGTTCGCCGGCGCTGCGGCCGGAGGCGGCAGCAAGGCGGCGGCGGGCAAGCCGATCGTGATCGGAGCGGCCGTCGACATGACCAAGAACATGGCTCCGTTCGACGCGCCTGCGATCGCGGCGGCGCAGATCGAGATCAAGAAGGTCAACGCGGCCGGCGGGATCGACGGCCGCCCGTTGCAGCTGAAGTTCATCAACGATCAGCTCGACCCGCAGAAGACCAAGCAGGCAGCGGTCCAGCTGCTCAGCCAGGGCGCCGACATCGGCTGGGTCACCTGCGACGTCGACTACGCGACCCCCGCGGCGCAGACCTTCCTGCAGGCCGGCAAGCTGACCATCGCGCCGTGCGTCGGCACCGACGAGATGAGCCCGCTGCGCTTCGGCTCGGCCGGCAAGCTGGCGTTCAGCTTCGGCAACGCGGCCCAGGACGAGGGCTCCGCCGTCGCCGAGTACGCCTACAAGCACCACTGGAAGACGGCGACCGTCGTCACCGACAACCTGCTGCGCTATTTCAAGGACGTCTGCTCGGCGTTCTCGATCCGCTTCCAGCAGCTTGGCGGCAAGATCGTGGCCAAGGAGTCGTTCACGCAGGGCGACAAGACGATCAACAACGTCGTCAGCCGCGTCAACGGCAAGAAGTCCGACGTCGTCGCGTTCTGCACCTCGTTCGGCGGCGACCAGCCGGCGTTCGTCGCCGGCCTGCGCAGCCTCGGCAACAACACGCCGATCGTCAACGGCTGGGCGAGCGACGGCAACTACTGGTGGCCCAAGGACCCGAAGGTCACGAACTTCTACTACCTGACCTACGCGTCCGTGTACGGCGACGATCCGAACAAGGGCGTGAAGAACCTGATCGCCGCCCTGAAGAAGTCGGGCCACGCGCCGCAGACCGGCGGCTTCGTGACGGGTGCAGCGGCGATCGACGGCATCGTCACCGCGCTGCGGACGGCGCACGGGTCGACGAACGGCGCGACGCTCGCCGGGATCATCGAGAAGTTCAAGAAGCAGCCCACGATCTCGGGACTGGTGACCTTCTCGCCGGCACTGCACAGCGTGTCCGGACGCCAGTACCGGGTGATCAGGATCAACAACAACCAGGCGCGCCTGGTCGGGACGATCGTGGCCTCGAAGGTCGCCAACATCCACGGCTAGGAGTTGGCGGAGGCGACAGAGAGCGCAGAGCGCCGATCGCCCGGGTCACTCCGCGCGATCGGCGCCTCGCGCGCCTTCGAGGGCGTCCAGGCGCTCCGCGAGGTCTCGCTCGAGCTCGGCCGGCACGAGGTGGTCGGGCTGATCGGACCGAACGGGGCGGGTAAGACGACGCTCGTCAATCTGCTGACCGGCTTCGACTTCCCGACGTCGGGCACGATCGAGCTCGAGGGGCGCGAGATCACGGACTGGCCGCCGCACCGGCGCGGCCGCGCGGGGCTGGCGCGGACATTCCAGCACGGCCGCCTCTTCCGCGGCCTGTCAGTCCGGGAGAACGTCGAGGTGGCCGCACTCGGCGTCGGCGCGCGAGCGCGGGAAGCGCGCCGACGCGCCGACGAGCTCCTCGGCGTGCTCGGTCTCCGCGACCGCGCCGACGAGCCTGCGTCGGTGCTCCCGCACGGCGACGAACGGCGCCTCGGCGTCGCACGTGCGCTCGCGACCCGGCCGCGCTTCCTGCTGATGGACGAGCCTGCAGCCGGGCTGCACGAGGCGGAGATCCCGGAGTTCGCGGCGGTCGTGCGCAGCGTCCGTGACGACCACGAGGCCGGCGTGCTGCTGATCGACCACAACGTCGCGCTGATCATGGAGGTCTGCGACCGCGTCCAGGTGCTCGACCAGGGCCGGACGCTCGCCGAGGGGACGCCGGAGGAGATCCGGCGGAACCTCGACGTGACGAGCGCGTACCTGGGGGAGTCCGTTGCCTGAGCCCGTGCTGGCCGTCGAGTCGCTCGAGGTGCGCTACGGCGCCGTGCCCGCGGTGCGTGACCTCAGCTTCGCGATCGAGCGGGGCGAGATCGTCGGGCTGATCGGCCCGAACGGCGCGGGGAAGACGACGACGCTGCTCGCGATCATGGGTCTCGTCCCCGTCGCTGCGGGCGACATCCGCCACGCGGGGCGCTCTGTGCGGGGCCGCTCGACGGAGGCGATCGCCCGCTCCGGGATCGCACTCGTTCCGGAGGGCCGCCACATCTTCGCGGGGCTGACCGTCGAGGAGAACCTGCGGCTCGGGCTCGCGGGTCGGCGCGGCAGCGACGGCCTCGAGCGTGACCTCGCCTGGGTGCGCGATCTCTTCCCGGTCGTGTACGAGTTCCGCGGCCGCCACGCGAGCTCGCTGTCGGGCGGGCAGCAGCAGCAGCTCGCGATCGCGCGCGCGCTGCTCAGCGCCCCGGATGTGCTGCTGCTCGACGAACCGTCGCTGGGCCTCGCCCCGACCGTCGTCGAGACCGTCTTCGGAGCGCTCAGCGAGATCCGCGGCCGCGGCGTGACGATCCTGCTCGTCGAGCAGCGGGCTCAGCTCACGATCGCGTTCGCGGACCGAACCCACGTGATGTCGAACAGCGAGCTGCGGCTCACGCTCGGCCCCGGGGAGCAGGCCGACACGGAGCGCCTCGCGGCGGCGTATCTTTCATGATGCTGCTCCAGCAGCTGATCGACGCGGTCGCGCTCGGCTCCCTCTACGGGCTCGTCGCCGTCGGGATCGGCCTCGTCTTCGGCGTCATGCGGCTGATCAACTTCGCCTACGGCGAGCTGATCACAGCCGGCGGCTTCACGCTGGCCTATCTGAACGGGCAGCCCCCCGTCGTCGCGATCCTCGCCTGCTTCGGCGTCGTGATCGCACTCGCGCTGCTTCAGGAGCGGATCGCCTTCCGGCCGCTGCGCAACGGCTCGCCCGCGACGATGCTCGTCACCACGTTTGCGGTCAGCTTCCTGCTGCAGAACGTCTACCTGCTGATGTTCGGCTCGCGCGGGAAGCCGGTCAGCACGCTCGGCGGGCTCAATCAAGCGATCGACGTCGGAACGCTGCGGATCCGCTGGATCTCGATCGTGGCGCTTGCCTCCGCGATCGTCCTGCTGGCCGCGACGACCGTGCTCCTGAACCGGACGACCATCGGCCTGCACATGCGGGCGGCTGCGGCCGACTTCCGCACCGCACGCATCCTCGGCGTGCGGGCCGACCGCGTGATCAGCTTCTCGTTCCTCGTCGCCGGCGTGCTCGCGGCTGCGGTCAGCGTGCTGATCACCGTGCAGCAGCCGCTCGTCACCTACGACTACGGCGTCTCGATCACGATCTTCGCACTCGTCGGCGTCGTCGTAGGCGGGCTCGACCGGCTCCCGAGCGCGACCCTCGGCGGCTTCGCGATCGGCTTTGCGCAGTCGTTCGTCGGCGCGCGGCTCCCGACCTCGAGCAGCGTCTACCTGCCGTCGGTGATCTATGGCGCCGTGATCGTCGTGCTGCTGCTCCGACCCGCAGGTCTGTTCGCTCCCGCGCGCCGCGCGGTGGAGCGCGTATGAGGGCGCGCGGTGACGCCCTCGTGGGCCTCGCCGGACCGGCGCTCGCCGTCGTGCTCGTCGCCGTGGTCGGTCACTCCATGAGCCAGGCGCGTGAGCTCGAGTTCGAGAACGCCCTCGTCAAGGCCGCGATCGTGATCGCCCTGTACGTCTTCATCGGCAACTCCGGCGTGATCTCCTTCGGCCACGTCAGCTTCGTCGCGGTCGGCGCATACCTCTCCGGAATCCTTTCGCTCGAGGTGCTTCAGAAGGGTTTCGTGCTCCCTCAGCTCGTGCCGATCCTGCGCGACCATCAGCTCGGGACGCCCGCCTCGATGGCGGTCGCCGCGGCCGCCGGCGGTCTCTACGCGCTCGTCGTGGGGCTGCCGCTGATGCGTCTCTCCGGCCTGCCGGCGGGGATCGCGACCTTTGCGGTGCTCGGGATCACCTACAACATCCTGCGCAACTGGGAGAAGGTCGGTCCGGCTGCGCAGGCGTTGCCGCTCGTGCCGGAGAGCGGGATCTGGACGTTGATGACCGGCTGCCTGATCGCGATCGCCGTCGCATTCGGGTACCAGCGCAGCAGCTTCGGCCGACGTCTGCGCGCCACGCGCGAGGACCCGGCCGCAGCGCAGGCGAACGGAATCGACATCTACCGGCAGCGGCTCGTCGCCTTCACCCTCAGCGGCGCGCTCGCCGGTTTCGCCGGGGCGCTGCTCGTCCACGAGCTCGGGTCGATCACGACCGACCAGGTCTATCTCGAGCTGACGTTCCTGACGTTGGCGATGCTCGTTGTCGGCGGCGTCTCGAGCCTCTGGGGCGCGGTCGTGGGTGCGCTGCTCGTCAGCGGGCTCGACTCGTTTCTCGGCGACGCCGAGAACACCGTGCATGTCGGCTTCCGACTCACGCTGCCCGACGGCACCCGGCTCGTCACGCTCGGAGCGCTGATGGCGCTCGTCTTGATCGTGCGCCCGGCGGGGATCACCGGCGGACGGGAATTCTCGCTGCCCCGGCGGCGTCGACGCAGCGCCGGAGCCCGGGCCTCGCGGGCACCATCCGTCTGAAAGACTGTCCTATATGAGCGGCAACGCCAGCTTCGATGCCCTCCGCCTGCGCCTGGCGGAGATCACCGACCTGCAGAAGGCCGGCAGCTTGCTCTTCTGGGACCAGCGCACCAAGATGCCGGCGGCGGGAGCGGAGGCCCGTGCGGAGGTGCTTGCGACGGTGGGCAGGATCGCGCACCAGAAGTTCGTCGATCCCGAGGTCGGGCGACTGCTCGACGAGCTGCGCTCGTACGAGGACAGCCTCGATCCGGAGTCGTTCGAGGCCAGCCTGGTCCGGGTCTCGCGCCACGACTACGAGAAGGCGACCCGCGTCCCGCCCGACCTGACGGCCGACATGCGCCGCGCAGGGGCTCTGGGCCTCAAGGCCTGGCACAAGGCCCGGGCCGAGCACGACTTCGCGGCGCTGCGCCCGGCGCTCGAGCGCAGCCTCGAGCTGAAGCACGAGTACGTCGCCTGCTTCGAGCCCGGCGACGAGACCTACGACGTCCTGCTCGACGACTACGAGCAGGGAATGAAGACCGCCGAGGTGCGGGCGGTATTCGACGAGCTCAAGCGTGAGCTGCTGCCGCTCGTTCGTGCCGCCGCCACCGACCTGCCGGTGCCGCGGCTCGATCTGCCACGCGAGGGCCAGGAGCGCTTCGCTCGGCTGGTGCTCGAGCGGCTCGGCTTCGACGACGAGTCGTGGCGGCTCGACGAGACAGCACATCCCTTCATGTCGAGCCCGGGCCACGGCGACATCCGGCTGACGAATCGCTGGGAATCCGGGATGAACTGGCTCTTCGGCGCGATCCACGAGTTCGGTCACGGGGTCTACGAGCGGGACATCGACCCCGTTCTCGCGCGGTCGCCGCTCGGCACGGGCGTCTCGCTCGGCCTGCACGAGTCGCAGAGCCGCACCTGGGAGAACCTCGTCGGACGCTCGCGACCGTTCTGGCGTCACTTCTACGAGCCGTTGAAGGAGTCGTTCCCGGCCGAGTTCGCGGCGCTCGACGAGGAGACGTTCTGGCACTCGATCAACCGCGTCCAGCCGTCGCTGATCCGCGTCGACGCGGACGAGGTGACCTACAACTTCCACATCATCCTCCGCTTCGAGCTCGAGCAAGAGCTGATCGACGGGCGCCTCGCGGTCGACGACATGCCGGGCTGGTTCGACGCGAAGATGGGCGAGTACCTCGGGATCACGCCGCCGAACGACGCTGTGGGCGTGCTCCAGGACATGCACTGGGCGAGCGGCGCCCTTGGCTACTTCCCGACGTACTCGCTCGGCAACGTGATCTCGGTGCAGATCTTCGAGCGCGCACAGGCCGATCTGCCCGACCTCGACGAGCAGTTCGAACGGGGCGAGTTCGGCGAGCTCCGCGCCTGGTTCGGCGAGCATCTTTACCGACACGGGCGCAAGTTCACGCCCAAGGAGACGCTCGAGCGCGCCGCGGGCGCGCCGCTCGACGCGGCGCCGTACATCCGGTACCTGAAGGCGAAGTACGAGTCCCAGTGATGCGGCGCGTCTGCGTCGTCGGCGGCGGCGTGATCGGCAGCCTGTTCGCCGGCCACCTCGCCCAGGTGGCGGAGGTGAGCATCGTGACGCGCAGGCAGGAGCACGCCGCAGCGCTCGAGCGGGACGGCCTGCGCGTGTCGGGGCGCAGCGACGTCACGGAGTCCGTCCACGCCGCCGTCGACCCGGCGGCGCTCGCCGAGCCCGAGCTCGTGATCATCGCCTGCAAGGGTGTCGATCTCGAAGCCGTCGCGGCGGGGCTCGAGGGCCGCTTCGCGGCCGCGACCGTCCTGACCGTGCAGAACGGGCTCGGAGCCGAGGAGATCGTGCGTGCACACGGCGACTGGCCGCTGATCTCCGGCGTCACGTTCATGAGCGGCACGAAGCACTCGGACACGCATGTCGAGTACATCCTCGACACGGAGACGTGGCTCGGCCCTCACGGAGCGACGCCGTACGAGGTCGTGCAGGAGGTGGCCGAGCTGATCGTCTCGTCCGGGCTGAAGGCGCAGGCGTTCGTGGACCTGCGCCCCGCGCAATGGTCGAAGCTGATCTTCAATGCGACGGTGAACGCCGTCGCGGCACTCACGGGGCTTCCGCACGACTTCCATTTCGCCGCGCTCGAGCGCTCGGCGGACCTCGGCCATCTCGTGCACGACCTCGTCGACGAGGGCAAGGCGGTTGCCGAAGCGGCGGGGATTCCGCTGCGAGAGGATCCTTGGGAGATGAACGTCCACGCGACCCGGCGCGGGAGCGCCCACTACCCGTCGATGCTCGAGGACGTCGACGCGCGCCGGCCGACCGAGATCGAGCTGATCACGGGCGCGCTCGTGCGCGAGGGTGCGCGCCTCGGGGTGCCGGTGCCGCTGCACACGGCGCTCTACCGGCTCGTGAAGGCGAAGGAGGAGAGCTACGCGTGAGAGTCTGCGTCGTCGGCTGCGGAGCGGTGGGGTCCCTGTTCGCCGCCAACCTGTCCCTGCTCGACGACGTCGAGGTGTGGGCCTACGACCTCGCACGCGAGCACGTCGACGCGATCAACCGCGACGGACTGCGGCTCTCGGGTGCCGGCGAGGTGGTCGGACACCCGCACGCGACGGCCGACGCGGCGGAGCTGCCGCCCTGCGAATTCGGGATCGTGGCGACGAAGTGCCTGCACACCGCGGCTGCGATAGCCGCGACCGCGCACGCGTTCGCCGACGGCTGCGTCGCGACCGTCCAGAACGGCGTCGGCAACGAAGAGGTGCTCGCCGAGCACGTCGAGCGGGTGATCCGGGGCACGACCTTCCCGGCAGGCCGGGTCGTCGAGCCCGGTCACGTCCAGTGGGACGTGAAGGGCGACACGACGCTCGGCCCGTTCGAGCCGAAGCCGGCGCCGCCCGAGCAGGTGCAGCGGCTCGCTGCTGCCTGCACCCGCGCCGGCCTCCCGACGGCGGCCGTCGCGGACGCGCGCGGCGCGCAGTGGCGCAAGGTGATCTTCAACTCGGCCACGAATCCGGTGGGCGCACTGACGCAGCTCACCCACGGGCGCGTCTGCGAGGTGCCTCCGCTTCGCCGGCTCGTCTCGCAGCTCGTCGACGAGGGCAAGGCCGTGGCTGCCGCGCAGGGGATCGTGCTCGACGCGGATCCCGAGGCGCTGATCGACCATGCTGCGAAGCCCGAGGTCGCCTACGACCACAAGGCCTCGATGCTGCAGGACGTGCTGGCGCGGCGGCCGACGGAGATCGACTGGCTGAACGGCGGCATCGTCCGCTTCGGGGAGGAGTTCGGCATCGAGACGCCCATGCACAGGGCGATCTGGGCGCTTGTCAAGGGATTGGAGCAGTCATGGGCACAGTGAGCAGGCAGGACGTCGAGCGCCGCTACGCACGGGTGCGAACGGCGATGTCGCAGGAGGGCCTCGACGCCGTGATCGTGTCCGGCTCGGAGTACTCGGGCTTCGAGGGCGCCGTTACGTATCTGAGCGGCTTCGTGATCGTGCACCGCTATGCCTACGTGCTGCTGCCGCTCGAAGGCGACCCCGCGATCGTCTTCCCAGCGGAGGCGCGCTACGTAGGCGAGCACGGGACGGCGTGGATCGAGGAGCAGGTGTTCGTCGACCAACCGGGCTCGTGGCTCGCGGACCGCGTGCGCGGCAAGCGCGTGGGCGTCTACGGGCTCGACTACGTGATGACCGTGCGCGACTTCCGCGCCCTCGACGGCGCGGCGAAGATCGTCCCGTTCGACGTCCAGTTCGACCTGGCGCGGGCCGTCAAGAGCGATGAGGAGCTCGAGTCGGTGCGCGACTCGGTCCGGATCAACACCGAGGGCTTCTGGATCTTCCTCGACGCGTTCGAGGTGGGGAAGACCGAGCGGGAGATCCTGGCGCCCTGTGAGGAGTACTTCGTCGCGCAAGGCTGCGGGCGGCTGACGATGGACATGGTGCTCGACGGCCCCGGTGGCTCGGCGCTGCCCGAGTTCAAGATCGCCGGAGAGCGGCGGATCCGCCCCGACGACTGCGTTCTGCCGTCACTCGAGATCGCCGGGCCCGGCGGCCACTGGGTCGAGGTGTCGCGTGCGATCTGCCCGGGCGAGCCGAGCGACGACACGGGGCGGATGCTCGAGGCGTACGAGGAGTACTACGAGGCCGCGCAGCGCGAGCTGAAGGCGGGTGCGACTGCCCACGACGTCCATCGCGCGGTGTCGAAGGGATTTGCCGACCGCGGCTACGGGCTCGGGCACGTCACGGGCCACTCGATCGGCATGACGATGATCGAGCATCCGAAGATCGGCGAGGGGATCGAGAACGTGCTCGAGGCCAACATGGTTTTCTCGATGCATCCGCACGCGATCTCACAGGACGGGCAGGCGTGCCTGTACATGCAGGACACGTGGCTCGTGACCGCGGCGGGCGGCGTGCCGCTTGCCGGGTTGCCGATGCAGCTCTTCCGCGGCGACGAGCAGCGCCCCGGCTAGCTCGATCAGGCGGGTTGGGGCGCGGAGGCATGGATCGCGCCCTTCGACTCACGCAGGGAGCCGCCGCCGCGGCCCGCTCGGACGGCCATGATCTCGACCATGATCGAGAGCGCCGTCTCGGCGGGGGAGTCGGCGCCGATGTCGAGCCCGCAGGGCCCGGCCATCCGCTCGAGTGCCTGCTCGGACACGCCGGCCTCACGGAGCTGCTCGATCCGCTTCGCCTGCGTCCGCCGAGAGCCGAGCGCGCCGACATAGAAGGCGTCGCTCGTGAGCGAGGCGTGGAGCGCGGGCAGGTCGAACCTCTCGTCGTGCGTGAGCACGACAACCGCGTCGTCGCGGTCGAGGACGAGCTGCGCGAACGCCTCCTCGGGCCAGTCGAGCACGATCTCATCGGCGCTCGGAAGGCGGTCCGGAGTCGCGAACTTCGCACGCGCGTCGACGACGATGGCGCGCCAGCCGATCAGCTTCGCGGTCGCGCAGAGCGCCTCCGCCGTGTCGACGGCACCGACGACGATCAGGCGAGGCGGTGGGCCGAAGTGCTGCACGAACAGCTCGTCGTCCGGCAGCCTCGCGAGTTCGGGGTCGCCGATCCCCTCGCCTCCCTCGACCAGGAGCGCCTGCTCGCCGACCCGGTCGCCGCGGATCGCGAGGACGTGCGTCGCCCGCTCGCCGCGCTCGAGCACCTCGAGCAGCCGTGCGCTGAGCGCCGGGTCCTCCTGGGCGACGAACACCTCGATGTCGCCGCCGCACGGCAAGCCGACGCTGAAGGCCAGATCGTCCGAGATGCCGTACTGGAGCAGTCGTGGCTCGAGCCCGGCGAGTACCTCGCGCGCCTGGCCGAACACTTCACCTTCCACGCAGCCGCCGGAGACCGAGCCCGCAAGCTCGCCGCTCTCGGAGACTGCGAGCTGCGATCCGAGGGGCCGCGGGGCCGAGCGGCGCGCCGAGACGACCGTGGCGAGCGCCACCTTCTCGCCGCGCGCGTGCCAGCGCTCCAGATCCTTTGCGAGCTCCTTCACATGAGGAAGGCTACCGCTGGACCGGCGGGCAGGCTCGCGACCACCGGTCAGCCGTCGGCGCGGCAGCGGCAGACCGGCTCGCCCAGGCGGCGGCGCTCGACGCGGAGGCCACAGCGGGCGCACGCGGGCGGCAGCCTGCGCACCGCGACGAGCATGCCCTGGACGACTGTCGCATAGCCGGCAACGAGAACGAGCCACATTTGCATGAGCGGCTTATCGGCTCGGAGTCGCCGGAGATTTAGCGGACGATGATCTCCTGGCCGATCGGCTCGGAGACGCCGGCACGATCGACGTCCGCACTGATCCCGACCACGTTCCCGTCCTCCGCGGGTGAGGGGACGAGCTGCTCGCTCTGGATGACGCCGTAGGGCCCGATCGTCACGGGAGCCGAGCGGAAGACCAGCGTCTGGATGTCGGCGCGCGCCACACCCGGGACGAGCAGCGCCGCTGCGAGCGCCAGACAGAGCCGAACTCGCACGGGTCGGGCATAGCCTGGGGAACGCTAAGATGCTCTCCGTGAGCTGGGTGTTCGTCGCGCTTCTGGCGGCCGCCGTGCTCGTGCTGGCGGGGGCAGAGTGGCCGCGCCTGCAGGGCCGGCTCGGTTTCGACGCGCGTGCGCATAGGGCCCGCACGAAGCGGAAGTCGAATCTGAAGCTGCTGCGCTCGGAGAGCGAGGAGTTCGCGGCGAGCGTCGAGCGTGACCTGCAGAACCTGCCGACGCTCGAAGAGCGGGACCGCCGCGAGCGCTAGAGGCGGAACCGCGCCGTGAAGAGGCGCGTGTTCGGCAGGATCGGGCCTACGTTCTCCATGTTCTTCGCCTCCTGGAGGTCGGCGGCGGTGACGCTCAGCGAGTGGCGACCGCGAGCGAGCGACCGCAGGGTCAGCTTCAGCAGTCCGCCTGAGAAGCGTGCAGGAACGCGCTTCCCGTCGATGCGCGCCACGATCGAGCTCGGATCGACGCCCGAGCCCTGGTCCGAGACCGCGACCCGCAGCGTGCGCGAGCCTGCGGCGCGCGGCAGCAGCCGCACGGCGGGTGGGGTGGAGTCGCCGATCCAGTAGCGGAAGGTGAAACGCCCAGGCCGGCCGCCGCTCGGTGTGTCGAAGACGATGTCGTAGTCGCCGGGCGCCGGGAGGACGACACCCGAGCTGGCCGTCGCGCGGCCGTAGCTCGCACGGTAGGGGTTGAAGTCGAGCGGTAGCGTCGTGTAGCCGGCGAGGCGGTTCTCGTCGCCCACGACGACGATCCGGGGCTCGACCTTGACCCCGGTCGCCCGCGAGGTGATGGCGACGCCGAAGTTGGCCGCAGAGCCGATGTGCACGTGGTAGACCTGCTCCGGCCCGCCGAGTACCTTGGCGTTGGGGGGCTCCGGGTAGCGGTAGCTCGAGACGAGCGACGGCTTGCCTGCCGTGTTGCCGTGGTAGACGCCCGGCTTGGTGAGGCGCGTCGCCGGTTCCGAGCCGAGCTGCGGCCGTTCAGAGCGAAGCCAGAAGGGAATGCGCCGCGTGTCGGTGCCGTGCGTCAGCACGAGGAACCCGGATACGTCGCCCTCGGCGGCGTCCGCCGCTGCCGCCGCCGTCACGGAGAGCGACCCGGGCACGGTCAGAACCGGCGGCACGCTGATGGTGAGGCCTGCGGTGGGGACGGCCTGGACGGCGACGCTCCAGTCGCCAACGCCGCCGCCGGCATCTGTCACCGAGACCGTCCGCTCCACGCTCGAGCCGGCGCGGAGCAGGCCGAGTGACAGCGAACTCGGATCGGTGAACACGAGCGGCGCGTTCGCCCGCGCCAGGTTCACGCGCCCGCCTCCCTCGCGCGTGGTCGCGACTTCGCCGGTCGTCGCATCGAGTGGGTGCACCGGGTCGCCTGTGAGCGTCAGCGCCGACTTGATCTGGGCGACGGTCCAGGTCGGATGCCGCTCCTTCAGCAGCGCTGCGGCGCCGGCGACCATCGGACTGGCCATGCTGGTGCCGCTGAGGATGCCCCACAGGCCGTCGTGCTTCGGCAACGACGAGAGGACGTTCTCCCCGGGTGCCGAGACGTCCGGCTTCAACTGAAGGGAGATCGGCGTCGGGCCGGCCGAAGAGAAGTCCGCGAGTTCATCGGCGGGGAGGTCGCGACCGTTGGTTGTGGCGGCGACCGTGATCGCCTTCGCCGCCGTGCCGGGCGACCCGATCGAGCCGTCGCCGAAGTCCTGGAAGTCGTTGCCGGCTGCGATCACCGGCACGACGCCGGCATCGGCCGCAGCGTTGATCGCCTCGACGACCAGGTCCCGGCCAGGCTCGACCTCGGGCTCGCCGAGCGAGAGATTGATCACGTCCATGCCGTCGCGGACGGCAGCCTCGATCGCGGCGGCGATCTCCGGCGAGTTCCCGTCGAGCCCGAAGTCCGGGGTCGGGATCGTGAGTGCCTTGTAGTTGCCGATGTAGGCGTTCGGTGCGATGCCGGCGAGCACCCTGCCGGCGAACGTGCCGTGGTTGCCCGCGGCGATCCCGGCGACGTGCGTGCCGTGCTCGGAGTTCTGCGGGTCGAAGGGCAGCCCGGCGTACTTCCAGGTGGGTTTGGCCGGGGCGAAGGCGCGGGCGACGATCACCTTCGCCGTCGTGTAGGCCGTGTTGCCCTTCGGAAAGCCGGCGGGCATCGTGTAGCCGCTCGGGTCGAAGAACGGATGCGTCTGGTCGACGCCCTCGTCGATGATCCCGATCTTGAGGTCGTTCCCCGCGGTCTCGAACGACGAGCCCCAGAGCGCCGGCGCGGAGATGAGCTGCGGGCTGCGGTCGAGCGCGGCGTGGTAACGGACGCTGGGAAACACGGTTGCGACTCCGCGGACGCGCGCGAGCCGTGCCGCCTGCGAGCGCGGCACGACGACGGCGAGCGCATTGGCGACGACCTCGTAGCGCCAGCGCACCTCGGCGCCGGGGATCGCTTCCGTGATCCGCGCCGCCAGCGAGCGCTGCGCCGCCGCGAGCTGACGCAGGTACGAGGTGGCGGCCGGCGCCCGGAGATCCAGCCGGTGCTCGGCCGTGCGTGCGGAGGCGAGCCCTCGGCGCTCGATCACCGCCCGCGCGAGCGGCGGCTGCACGAGCCCGACCACGAGCTCGACCGAGTCGGCCCGAAGCGGAACGGGGCCGCCCGAGGCGGCTCCGCCCGTACCGAGAAGGAGCACGATCGAGAGGAGGACGAGGCGGCGCAACGGCCCGCGAAGCGTAGCCGCGATCCGGGCGCTCGTCCGGTACTACGCGGAGTTGAAAGGCACCGTGACCGTGCTCACGGGCGTTTAGCCACGGCCCGACGCCATCCGCTCCACGGATGCCTGGACTCGCATCACAACTCGCCCACGTCTCTGGGCTCCAACGTCGCGCTGTCGGTCAGCGCGCCGGCCGCGGTGCATCCGACCACGAGGCGACCGGAAGCACGCTGTCCGGCGCATCGACGAATGCCCGCAGAGTCGGCAGAATCTCAGTCATTCCATACCCCCCTCGCTAGGCCCGATACCGTAACGGGCGGCTCGGCGAGACGCCACACAGATCTGGCGATTCGCGCGCCGCCGGGTGGCAGACGACGGTGCGGGCGGTTGATCGGCGGGCTGCGGGGCCCCGCGAATCCCCACGAGCAGCGCCTGTTCCCGTACCCGCACGAGTGACGCGGGAGTTGAACTAGGGAGACGGGTGTTCACGCCCGTGGGTTCCAGGGCTTGGACGCCTCGATCGTCGGCCGGCTCCCTCATCAGACCCCGCTCAGCCAGCTCTTCGCTTCCCAAACCACGACTCCCTTCCAGGAGGGGGATGTGCAGTTTCGAGATCGACTACATGAGCACCGTCGAGCAGCCCGGGGAATGCACGTGATGGGCGCCCCGGCGGTGAGCGCATGGCGCGAGCATGCGCCTGCGACGAGGGTTGCGGCTTCGCTCCCGGTCGTGGTAACAGCCGTTCTGTGGGATCCGAAGATGCCGGGCATGGAAATGTCCGAGCACGCGTGGCGGATGTATGAGCTGCCGCAGCTCGGCGCCCATTTCTGGCACGACGTCAGTGGCCTTCGGGTCGTTCGCATCGAGGACGTCGACGGTCCGACGCGGCTGCATTTCGTTCATGACCGCGTGTGGGAGGAAGCGATGTCGGAAGGGCTGCCACCCGATCACCTCGTCGAGGGAGGCCGCGACGAGACCGGTGAATGGCACTTCCAGGTGGTCGATTCGCGCGGACGTGTGTTCGGCAGGTCGTACGGCGCTGAGCTCGAGCCGACGCTTCGGCGTGCGGTGGCGTTTGCACTCGAGCGATCGGCGCCTGGCCCGACTGGATGAAGTATCACCGAACTGCAGCGCCCGTCGGGCCGGCTCTTCGATCGATGCGAAGACAGGCTCCCTCTGATCCGTTCCGCTTGTAGCCCGCCGGGAGCTCGTTATTGAACTCGCCGCGGCGGCGTGCAAGAGTCGCCGGATGACGATAGGCCTTGCGGGATGCTGAACTTCCCGGCACTGGATGTCGCGCTCGGTCTCGTCTTTCTCTACTTCATCCTCGCCCTCGTCTGCTCCGGCATCAACGAGGCGTTCGCTTCGTGGGCTCGCTGGCGCGCCCAGGATCTCGAACGTGGGTTGTGGGAGCTGCTGCAAGATCCGAAGGAGGGCGTCGCGGCACTCGAGAAGCTCAAGCGGCACCCGCTGATCAATCCGATGCTGCACCCGAACAACAAGAGCCAGACTGCGGCTTCGGAGACCGAGACGAAGGACGCATCGACGAAGCTGAAGACCAACAGGAAGACAGACTTCCCGTCCTACATCCCGTCGCGCACGTTTGTGACTGCGCTGCTCGGCTTCGACCAGGCGGCGGTCTCCGGTGCGAAGAACATCGATGTGACGGAGGGGATGCGGAAGCTCAACGAGTCGATCGGGCAGATCCCGAGCAAGCGGGTGCAGGAGGCGCTCACGGCACTGCTGCACGGCGCTCAAGGCGACGCGGTCGCATTCCGGCGCAGTGCCGAGCAGTGGTACGACGATCAGATGGAGCGCGTGTCCGGCTGGTATCGGCGGCGCATCCAGAAGATCCTCTGGCTGCTCGCGTTCCTGATCGCGTTCACGCTGAACGCCGACTCGTTGCATATCGCAAAGCGGCTTTGGGTAGAGCCGAGCGTCCGCTCGGCGCTCGTGAGCCAGGCGCAGAACGCCAGCAGCACCGCCGACAAGACGGATCCCGCAGCCAAGCTCGACGCGCTCCCTGTCCCGCTGGGTTGGCACCTCGCAAGCGCCCGCAACGACCCGCAGGGCTTCCCCTTTTACGAGAAGTGGAGCATGTTCTGGGCGCTCCTGTCGAAGCTGATCGGACTGTCGTTGACCGTGGTCGCGATCACATTCGGCGCGCCGTTCTGGTTCGACACGCTGAGCAAGCTCGCACGCCTGCGAAACACCGGCGCACCGCCGCCGGCAAGCGACGCGGTGCGTGTCGGCGAAGGCGAGGAGACACGACGGGGCGACAGCACCGCGCTGGCCACAGCGCTCCTCCAGGCGGTGGGCCAATCTCCAACCGGCCCCGCCGCGCCGCCGCCGCCCAAGGGCTAGGAGCCGCCGTCGACCTCGAGCGGCCTGGTTCTGGCCACGGTCAGCTATCCCTCGGCTGCTATTCGGCCGATAAGAGCTCAGACAGCACGAGATCCGACTACGGAAGGCCAGAAGTGAAGCCAGGTACGAGGCGTGCGCAAGTCTGTCCTGTCGAGAGTTGCCGACTCGTCTTCCCCACCGAGAGCTGGCTCGCACAGCACCTGGCGAACTTCCACGCCGACAGAGCCAAACTCGACGAGCTCGACCCGCAACCAGCCCCCCACGGGGCAACCGGGTGACCGAGAGTCTGCTTCGAGCTCGGCGAGCTCAGATCGGGTTGACGCAGCCGATCGAGGCCATGAACGCCTCGGCCTCGGCGCTCACCGTCGCGGCGCGCGCCGTGTCGCCGGCCGCCTCCAGCGCAGCCGCCAGGTCGAGGTCGAGCGCCGCGGCGTCGAAGAGGTAGCCGAGCGCACGCTCCGCAGCGGCTGCAGTCGAGAGCCGCTCCACCGCCTCGCTCGGTCGGTTCTCGTGCAGAGCGAGTAGCCCTTGTGCCGTCATGTGGCTCGCGGGTAAGCGCCCTGCGGGGGCGCGCGCCGCGGCGCGGCCGAGCGACTCCGTCCAGCGACGAAGCAGGTCGACCTCGCCCGCGGCGGCGAGTGCACGCACGGCGGAGAGGACGCTGATCACGGACGACCAGCGGTCGCGCACGAGGTCGAGTACCTCCTCCGCAACCGCTCGCAGCTCGTCGCGTTCGCGGCTCACCGCCGCCCACGGCAGCAGCGCGCACGCCATCGGGATGATCCGCTGTGGCTCGTGCGTGTCGACTGCCAGCTCGCGCTGCCGGTGTACCCGTATCCCCGCCGTCTCGAGATCGCCCTGGCGCAGCGCGAGCTGTGCGGTCACGCCGAGCCAGGGCATCCGATTCGCCGGCGTCAAGCTGTCGCCGTCTATCGGCTCGAGGATCCGTCTGGCCTCGTCCCAGCGGCCCGCCGGCAGCAACTGCATGGCGACGAACGACAGCTCGAGATACGGGCCCACGCCTGCCGGGGCCGGCAGGCCGGCAAGGCGTGCCCGCGCAGCCTCGGCGGTGCGCTCGACCTCGTCGACCGAGAGGTAGCCGGTCGCGGACCAGATGAAGTTGATGAGCGCCCGAAACGCCTCCTCGACGGCGCCGACGTCCAGTGCCGCATCGATGATCTCGAGCACCTCACGCGCGTCCGGGGCTGAGCCGTGCATCGCGGCGACGGTCGCCACATTGATCCGGGCGTTCACGATCGCGAACCTGTCGCCGACTCCGGTTGCGACCTCGAGAGCCTCGCGGCCGAGGTCAGCAGCGTCGTCGGCGCTGCGGAGCATTGCGAGCTGGGACCTGCGCGCGAGCGCCCGCGCCAGCTGTGGCGATTCCGGCAACCCGCGGAGCACCGCGACCGCCTCGTCGGCCGCCGCCACGGCCTCGTCCCAGCCGCCCAGGAGCCAGAGCACGCGCGAGCGCCAGCCGAGCGCGTCGCCGCGGAGTGCTGCGTCGTCTGCAGCTGCCAGCACGAGAGCGGTATCCAGGCGCTCGAGCGCCCGGTGGAGCGCCGATTGCAGCTCGGCGCCTCCGGTCGTCACATCGACCTGTGCCAGCTCGAGCAGCGCCGCCGCGCGGATCGGGTCATCCGGCGCGAGCTCGAGCGCCCGTTCGAGCTGCGTCCTCGCAACAGTGAACGCGCCGCGCTGCAGGGCCGCCTCGCCCGCCTTGAGGAGGAGCTCGCAGGCCCGCCGCGAGACGGCCGGGTCGTCCTCGCCGTACACCAGCGCCTCGCCGTAGTGATAGGCGGCGAGCTCGGCAGCCTCGACGCCTCGGTCGGGCGCGACCTCCTGGATCCACTCCGCGACGCGCCGGTGGAGGTCGCGACGCTCCGTCCGCGGCAGCGAGCCGTACGCGACGTCGCGTGTGAGCGCATGCTTGAACGCGAACTCCCTCATACCGGCCATCATCGAAGTCGGCTCCTCGGACACGAGGCCGCGTCTGCCGAGCGACGCGATCACCTGCTCGCCGACACCGGCTGCTGCAGGCCAGAAGACCCTGCCGACGACGGAGCAACGGCGCAGCCCATCACGTGCCTCGGAGTCGAGGAGATCGATCCGCGCAGCGATCACGCCGTGGACCGAGTCCGGCAGCGACGTCTCCGCGAGGGCGTCGGTGGTCTCCCAACCGTCGCCTCGCCGGGTCAGTGCGCCCCGCTCGATCAGCATGTGCAGCATCTCCTCGACGAAGAACGGATTTCCCTCCGCGCTTGCAAGGACGCGCTCGCGCACCGCCTCGGGCGTCCGGTCTCGGCCGAGGAGAGAGGAGACGAGCTCGGACGCCTTCTCGCCGTCGAGCGGCGAGAGGGTCAGAGCCGTCGCGTTCTGCTTCGCGGCTCCCCAGGTCGGCCGCGTCTCGACCAGCTCGGTGCGGGCGGTGCAGACGATCAGGACGGAGGTGTCGACGAGGGCGTCTGCAAGGTGCTCCAGCAGGTCGAGCAGGGGGCCAGACGCCCAGTGGATGTCCTCGACGGCGAGGATCGTCAGCCGCTCCCGTCCGAGCGCGGCGAAGTACCGCAGCCATGAATCGTGCAGCCTCTGGCTCACCTCTTGGCCGAATGCGCCGGCGTCCGGGAGTGCGAGTCCGATCGTCCATGCGATCGGCTCGAAGACTCGACCGGCGTGCTCGGGCACGGCCGACGCGACCGCGTGGCGCAGCTTTTCGAGAGCCGTTCCGGCCGGATCGGTGTCGAGGATGCCCGCGTGCGCCTTGGCGGCCTCCGCCAGCGGCCAGTAGGTGATCTCCTCGCCATACGGAAGGCAGCGGCCGCGGAGCAGCAGCGTCTGCGGCAGCCGCTGCACGAGCTCGGCGAGCAAGCGCGACTTCCCGACCCCCGCCTGGCCGTACAGCGTCACGAGCTGCGGAGCACGTTCTCGCTCCACACGCCCGGCGATCGCGGCGAGGATCGACAGCTCCTCCCTTCGGCCGATCAGCGGAGCCCAAAGCCCCGCGACGCCGCGCACGCCGGGCTCCTCCTCCGCAGCAACGGCGACCCACGCCGCTACCGGCTCGCTCTTTCCCTTCGCCGCGACAGCGGGTGCGGCCTCGTACGAGATCGAGCGGCTCGTCGCCGCATGTGTCCGCTCGCCGACCAGCACCTGCCCCGGCTCGGCGGACTGCTGGAGTCGCGCTGCCACATTGACGGCGTCGCCGCTCACCATCAGCTCGCCGCGCGCCGCGCCCTCGCGGCCGGCGACGACCTCGCCGGTGTTGACGCCGATACGCAGCCCGACGTCGGTGGCGAAGCGCTCGCGCACCTGCCGGGCGAAGGCGCCGAACCGCTCCTGTGCCGCCAGCCCGGCGCGAACAGCGCGCTCGGGGTCGTCCTCGTGCACCCGCGGGATCCCGAAGACGGCCAGGACGGCGTCGCCGACGAACTTCTCCGTCGTGCCGCCGAAGCGTTCGACCTCGCCGTTGACGAGCTCGAAGAGATCCCCCTGGAGCGCTCGCACGTCTTCGGGGTCGAGCTTCTCGCCGAGCGCGGTCGACCCCGCGAGATCGGCGAAAAGGAGCGTGACGATCCTCCGCTCTTGCCGGTCGTCCACCGCTGCTGCGCGCCTCGCGTCGTCGCCGATCGCGTAACCGCAGCTCGAGCAGAACCCGGCCGAAACGGCCTGCTCGACGCCGCAGCCCGGGCAGGGGCGGAAGAGGGCGGCGCCGCAGGCGCTGCAGAATCGCGCCGAGGCGGGCTGCTCAGCACCACACGACGCGCAGCGCTCTTCCACGGTCCGAGTCTACGAGCCGATGAAGGTTCTGGGCCAGGACGAGGCCACGAAACCAGCTGGAACGGCTATGCGGATGAGAGGACTTGAACCTCCACGGGGTTGCCCCCACACGGACCTGAACCGTGCGCGTCTACCAATTCCGCCACATCCGCGCGGGCCGTCAGTTTAGCGGCGCCCGAGAGCAGGCTCGCGTAGCTCTGGACGGAAGCCGGAGCGGCGGCCGTCCGGCTGGAGCCGGCTGGAACTAGAACAGGCGGCGAGCGCCGTCGAGGTCGCCGCGGGACAGTGGGCGCACGTGGACGACATCGCCGGTCTGGGGCGCGTCGATGTAGCGGCCATGACCCACGTAGATGCCGACGTGGCCGAGGCCGTAGAAGAAGAGCAGGTCGCCGGGCTTGAGGTGGCCGCCGACGCGCCGGCCGAGGCCGTACTGGGCATACGACGAATGCGGAAGGCTGACACCGACGTGCGCGTAGACCCAGCGGGTGAAGCCCGAGCAGTCGAAGCCCGTGCGCGGTGACGTACCGGCCCAGTGGTAATGGGCGCCGCGCTGGCCGAGCGCGACCTTCACGACACGCGCGGCCTTCGAGACCGAAGCCGCGGTAGCGGTTCGCGTGCTCCTCGACGCCGACAGCGCCGTCGCAGCCCGCGCCTTCGAGACGTGGAGCAGACCGCACAGCAGTACAAAGAGCAGGCCGGTGAGGGTCAGGGCATTTCGCATGAGAAGAGCGCACACCGCCGACCTCGACGCACCCACCAGGTGTGAGGCAGCGGCTACGCCGCACGTTTGTTAAGGACGTGTGGGCACGTTTTAGCAGCTTGCAAATCACATTGCACAAAGTTCCCCTGGGTGGGGTAGGCCGTTCGGCCCATGTGAAGGGGCGCCCGGAAGCGCCCCTATCTCGCATGGTTGAGCCGGAGTTCGGGAGGCCTACGAGCTACCCGAGCCCGAGACGGGCGCGGGGTGGCGGACATGCACCCGGACGGCGGTCATGCCTTTCGCCAGGTCGCCGCCGGGGGAGTGGACGAGCACGCCGACCCGGTCGCCGACCTTCACGTCGCCGAGCGCGATGGGCGTCTTTGCCTTGCCGAGCAGAAACCGGGTCGAGCCGTCGACAGGCACGGTCACGGTGGTGCCGTGAAGTTGCCTGTCATGCGCGCCGGTCCTCCCGACCGCGACGGTGATGGAGCTCGAGCCGACCGCTGTCACCTTGCCTGCGAACCAGTGGTTGCCGCGGCCCACGTGCACCCTTGCCGCCGTCCAGACACCCGAGGCCTGGTCCTGCGTTGCGCCGACGCCCGCCCGGGAGCCCACCTCGATCTGACCGAGCGTGATCGGCGTCTTGTCACTGCCCAGCGTGATCGGCGTGCCTTCGGGCACCGAGACCGTGATCGTTCGGCCCTGGAGCTCGGTGGCCCTCCTGCCGGTGCGGTCGACGGAGATCGTCAGCGAGTCGGCGCCGACTGCCGTGACCTCGCCGCCGAAGTGACGCCGGATCTGGCGCGGGCCCTGAACCTTGGCGGCGTGGAGCTTCGCGGCGACGAGCGCGCCCGGAAAGCCGTGAGCCTGCACGCCTGTGCGAGCTCCCACTTTCACGTCGGCCAACGACCCGGCGCGGTTGCCGAGCGTGATCCGGGTCGAGGCGTCGATGCCGAGCGTGACGGTCGTGCCGACAAGCGACGAGGCGCGCCTGCCGGCCTTTGCGACCCGAAGGCCGACCGAGTCGCTCCCGACGGCGGTGATCGTGCCGGAGAGGCGGACCGTCGTCGTCGCCGGCGCATCGTCTGCGAGGGTGACGGTGGCAGTTGCGGCGAGAACCACGAGGGTGGTGGCGATCAGAGTGAAGAGCTTGCGCACGGGAGGATCCTCCGTCTGTCGGTGTCTCGTGTCCAAGCATGGGCCCGGCGGGTATGCCCACCGTTGCCGCTCCGTCATGAGGAGGTAAAACGTGCGTCAGGCGTCGAGCGCGGAGAGTACGTCGTCGGCGTGCGTCGCCGGATCGACCTCGCGGAAGACCCGCTTCACGTCGCCGCGCTCGTCGATCACGAACGTGGCACGCTCGGGATAGACGGCATCGTCGCGCAGGACCCCGTAGGCCTTCGCGACCTGGAGCTCCGTGTCGGCGAGCAGCGTGAACGGCAGCTTGAACTTGTCGCGAAACCCGTCGTGGGAGCCCTCGTCGTCCGGAGAGACGCCGAGCACGACCGCGCCGCGGTCGCGGAACTCCTGCCAGGAGTCGCGGATCCCGCAGGCCTGGGTCGTGCAGCCGGGCGTGTCGTCCTTCGGATAGAAGTAGAGGACGACCTGCCGGCCGCGAAGCTCGGAGAGCTTGACGCCGCTGAGCTCGAAGTCGGGTGCCGGCCCGCCTTCCGTGAGCGCCATCTAGGCCAACCCCTCGAGGACCTTCGCGGCGTGGCCCGCAGCCTTGATCCCGTGCATCGCCTTGACGATCTTGCCGTCCGGCCCGATCACGAAGGTCGAGCGGTTGATCCCCATGTACGTCTTGCCGTAGTTCTTCTTCTCGACCCAGACTCCGAACGCCTCGGCTGCCGTGTGGTCAGGATCGGCGAGGAGCGGAAACGGCAGCTCGTGCTTCGATCTGAACTTCGCGTGTCGCTCGACCGGGTCGGGGCTGACGCCGATCACCTCGACGCCACGCTCTCGGAAGCGGTCGTACGCGTCGCGAAACTCGCAGGCTTCGGTCGTGCAGCCGGGTGTGTCGTCCTTGGGATAGAAGTAGAGGACGACCGACTTGCCGCGCAGGCCGGACAGGCTGACCGTCTCGCCGCCGTCGCTCTCGAGCGCGAAGTCCGGCGCCTGCTGACCCGCTTCCAGCTTGCCCACCACGGTGCATCCTCCCTGTAGGTTCTCGCCCCGATGCTAACGGCGCACCACACGATCGCATTCCTCGTGATCGCGGTGAACGCGCTCGCCGCACTGGGCGCGGCGCTCGCGTACCGCCGGCGACGGGAGCCCGGCCGGCTGACCACCCAGGCGCTCGCGCTCGCGCAGACGCTGATCGTCGCCCAGGTGGCGCTCGGCCTGCTGCTGCTCTCCGGCCATCATCGCGCCACCGACCATCTGCACTACCTCTACGGCACGCTCTCTCTTGCAGCGGTGCTCTCGCCGTGGCTCTACGCCCCGGCCGAGCCGCGGCGCCGGCTGCTGTGGTTCGCGGGAGCTACGCTGGTCGGAGCGGCCCTCGCAATCCGCGCCTACATGACCGCATGAAGCGCTTCTTCTCCGACCTGAACCCGACGCTGCGAGGGTTCCTGATCATCGCGCTCATCGCGGCGGTGATCGTCGCACTCTCGCTGCAGAACACGCTGACCGCGCTCTTCCTGCTCGCGCGCGTCGCGATGTTCCTGGCGATCGCGTTCTTCGTCTACCTCGTCTGGCGCGAGCGCCGGGCGGACATCGCGGTCTGGCCCGATCGCGTGCGCATCACCTTCTACGGCGCCGCGCTCCTGATCGTGGCCGACCTCGTTGCGGTCTCGTTCGTGCACCGGCACGGTCTCGATGACTTCGCCTTCGTTGTCGTGTTGCTCGCCTGCGCCTTCGCGATGTGGCGAATCTGGCGCGACCAGACGCACTACTCGTAGGCTCACCGTGACGCGACATTGCCGTCGAGCTACGGCCGGGGCATGCCAGCAGAGGTGATCTCGGAGTACGCACTCGCCGTACCGACCGGGTCGCCGACCATAGGCCCTGCCCGGTGATGATCGTCCGTTAGCGGGTCCCGGCGCGGACCTGCGCCTCCGAGATCACGCGCTCGGCGTCGACCCGGTTGCCGTAGCCGTGCGTCTCGGTCTTCTTGTGCTCGAGGTCCTTGTAGACCTGGAAGAAGTGCTCGATCTCCTGGCGGAACTCGGGGGCGATGTCGTGCACGTCGTGAACGCGCAGGAACGCCGGGTCCTTCAACGGCACGCAGATCACCTTCTCGTCCGGCCCCTTCTCGTCCGTCATGTGGAAGACGCCGACCGGGCGCACGCGGATATGGCAGCCGGGAAAGGTCGGGTCGCCGACGAGCACGAGCGCGTCGAGCGGATCTCCGTCCTCGGCCAGCGTGCCTTTGATGAAGCCGTAGTCCGCCGGGTACGCCATCGACGTGAAGAGGCGGCGGTCGAGCACGATCGCGTCGAGCTCGGCGTCGTACTCGTACTTGTTGCGCGACCCCGAGGGAATCTCGACGACGACGACGAGCGCGTCCTCGCTCACGACGTGACGCGCGCAGATGCCCCGTCGAGCGCGTCGAGTGCGGCGCGGATCTCCATCAGCTGGCCGACGAAGATCGGGGTGTCGCGCTCGGTGTACGCGGACGCCTCGCTCTCGCGCAGGGTCAGCATCAGGTGCATGAAGTCGGCCGGCTCCTCGCACTCGAACGCGGTCATGAATTCCTGGTCGTCGATCCCGAACGAATACGTCGTATGGTTCTGGATCGACGCGAACTCCGCGCCGATGCGGATGTGCTCGTCCATCGCCTCCTGCCGCCGCTCGAGGGAGAGCGCGTACCAGGGGCGGACCTTTACGAACGGATAGACGACGAGATACGGCTTGTTGCGGGGCACGATCTTGCGTGCCTTGCGGGCGCTCGTGTACTGGGAGGGCTTCGTCGTCGCGAGATACGAGTACGGCGTCTCGAGCCAGCCCGCGAGCTGGGTCGAGTTGAGCGCCGCGCCCAGCTCGCCGAGGTCCGTGTACGTGTCGGTGATCTTCCAGAGGAAGAAGTCACAGTCCGGGCGGATGCCGGCCGTCGAGTAGGCCTTGACGGCCTCGAGACGGCCCGCGAAGTCCTCGACGACCTCCGCGAAGGCGTCCTTGTGCGCGGCCCGTTCCTCGACCGGGAGTCGCCGCCACGCCGGATCGACCCTGTAGAAGGTGTACGCGACGTACTGGCCGTTCTGCTGCTCGTCCATCCAGGTGAACTGTACGCGAGCCGGTCGCCGGTCAGCGGCGGAACGAGGGGCCGAACGCGACCGTCGGCTTCCCGGGGTTGACGGTGGTCGAGGCCACCACGGAGATCCGGTACGAGCCGTGTGCCGCCTTGCCGAATCGCAGCTGCTGCGCGATCCCGCCGGTAGCGCGGCCGTGGAGGACGAACGTCGTCGAGCGCTGCGGGAGTCGCTGCAGCCGAGCGGTGTAGGTGCAGTCGAGGTCGCAGCGGAGACCGCCCTTCGCCGTCACGGAGACCATCACCTCGAGCGTCAGCCCGGCACAGGGCCCGAGCACGCCGCGGTGCGCCCGTCCGGCGGTCACCCTGACCTGGTTGCGGCTCAGCTTTGGCTTCCCGTCGAGGTAATAGAGACCCGACTGCCACTGCGCGAGCCCCGCCTCGTCGATGGTGTGGAACAGAAAGAGCCCGGCGACGTTCGGCTGGCAATACGCGATCTGGATCGCCTGCTTGTAGTAGTCGGCCTGGGTCGCCTCGCTCACCGGCTTCGTGGTCGAGGGCTCCTTGCCCGTGTAGCGCCAGGCCTTGGCGGCGGGGACGGTCGTCTCGACCCCGAACTCGTCGTAGATGATCGGCAGATCCGGCCCGAATGCCTCGTCGAGCAGGGCGACGAGCTTGTCGTAATCGGCGAGCGCGATCGTCGTCGTGGTCGGATGCGTCGAAGACGGCGGCTGCGACGAGTCGTCCTCGTACGGATGGAAGGCGAAGCCGTCCATCAGCGGCTCCGTGCGGCCGCTCGCCTTGTACGCGATCCCCATGTCTCGGATGAACATCGTCGGCGAGTGCGTGTCGCGGATCGTGTTCGGCCGGTCGCTGCCGCGCGGCGAAACCGCCCCGCCCCAGACACGGATCGACGGCGAGACCGCCTTCAGCTTGTCGTAGGTCGCGGCGAGCAGCTGGACGTAGGCGGGCGCCGCGACATCCTCGCCAGCCTGACCGTACTGGGGCAGCCAGTAGCGGTTCAGGTTCGGTTCGTTGCCGATGATGAAGTCGGTCACGCCGGGGAGGTCGCCGGCGAGTGCGCCGGCGAAGGTGCTGAACGCGTCGATGTCTGCGGAGGTGAGCGGCGTCGTCTTGCTGCCGAAGTTGAGCACCGAGACGAAGAGCCGGATTCCGGTCAGCTGCGCAGCCGCGGCGGCGTTGCGGGCGAGCTCGAGCTCGCCGGCGCTCGGCTCCGTCTCGCCGGGGGCCCAGACCTCCGTGAACCTGATCGCGTCCAGCCCTCCGAGGCGTGCGAGATCGAGCTGCGCCTTCGCCTTGACGGGATCCGACTGCTTGACGAGGTCCTCTGCGGCGCCGATCAGCATCGTCGGCCCACCTGCGCGCGCAGGCGCAGCGAACGCCAGCGCGATCAGCGCCACGAGGATGCCGCGTCCCACACGGCCAGGGTACTTTGAGTCTGTGGAAGAACGTGTAAAGACGCAGCTCACAGGAGTCCCCGCCAAGCCGGGTGTCTACCTCTTTCGCGACGCGGCGGGCGAGATCCTGTACGTCGGCAAGGCGAAGTCGCTGCGGTCGCGCGTCCGCTCGTACTTCCAGAGCGGCGGCGACGGCCGGATGGGGATCTCGCGCATGGTCGACCGGGTGGTCGAGATCGAGGTGATCGTCACTCGGAGCGAGGTAGAGGCGCTCCATCTCGAGCAGAACCTCGTCAAGCGGCACCGGCCGCCCTACAACGTGCGTCTGCGCGACGACAAGTCGTTCCCGTACATCGCAGTGACGATCGAGGACGAGTATCCGCGCGTCATGTTCACCCGCGAGCGGCACCGCCGCGGCGTCGTCTACTTCGGCCCGTACGCCAACGCGAAGAAGGTCCGGGAGACCCTCGACGTGCTCAACCGCGTGTTTCCCTACCGGCCCTGCGAGGGCCCGAAACCGGGCCGGCACTCCGGGATCCCGTGCCTCGACTATCACATCGAGCGCTGCCTCGCACCCTGCGTCGGCTACGTCTCGAAGGACGACTACCGCGCGATCATCGACCAGGTGGTCGAGTTTCTCAGCGGCGACGACCGGCCGATCCGGCGCCAGCTCGAGCGCAAGATGAAGGAGGCGGCGGGGGCCGAGCGGTTCGAGGAGGCGGCGCGCTACCGCAATCGCCTGTTCGCAGTCCAGCACCTGACCGAGCGGCAGGCTGCAGATCGCCGCCAGGTCGGCACGATCGACGTGGTCGGGCTGGCGATCGACGGCGACCGCGCAGTCGTACAGGTCTTCCCGCTGCGGGACGGCAAGCTGATCGACCGCTACTCGTTCCACCTCGAGAACGTGGCCGAGCAGGACCCCGCAACGGTGTTCGAGGCGTTCTGCCTCGAGTACTACGGCTCGTCCCCGAGCGTGCCGCCGGAGATCATCGTGCCGGCCGAGGTGGGGGAGACCGACGTGATCTCGGAGTTCCTGACCGAGCGGCGCGGCTCCCGCGTCGAGGTGCGCGCCGCTCAGCGCGGCGAGAAGCGCAGGCTCGCCGAGCTCGCTGCGCAGAACGCCCAGCTTGCGCTCGAGTCCGAGGTCGCCCAGACCGAGTCCACGCGTCGGCGTCGCGTCGAGGCGCTCGAAGAGCTGCGTGAGGCGCTGAATCTCGAGAGCCTCCCGATCCGGATCGAGTGCTACGACATCTCGACCGCGATGGGCCAGGAGACGGTCGGCTCGATGGTGGTGTTCGAGGATGCGCAGCCCAAGAAGGCCCACTACCGCAAGTTCACGATCCGCGACCAGGAGGGGATCGACGACTTCGCAGCGATGGCGCAGGTGATCTCGCGCCGCTTCGCGCGACTCGACGACGACGGTACGGGCGAGGACTTCGACGCGAGCTTCGCCGCTCCGCCGAACCTCGTCGTGATCGACGGCGGCAAGGGGCAGCTGTCGGCTGCGATCGCGGCGATGCAGGCGTACGACCTGCCGCGCGTCGCGGTGATCGCGCTCGCGAAGCGGATCGAGGAGGTCTTCGTCCCCGGCCGTCCCGATCCGATCCTGCTCGACCGCACCTCGGCGGGTCTCCAGCTCCTGCAGCGGATCCGCGACGAGGCCCACCGCTTCGCCGTCGGCTTTCACCGCCAGCGCCGCGAGACGAGGTCGTTCGGATCGATCTTCGACGACCTCCAGGGCGTCGGACCGGCGCGCCGTCGCGCAATCCTGCGGCATTTCGGCTCGCCGGAGCGGTTCCTGACCGCGTCGCAGGAGGAGCTCGAGGGCGTGCCCGAGCTCCCGGCCAAGACAGCGCGCGCGATCTACGCGCAGCTTCACAAGGCCGGGCGGGCGTAGCCGAGCCTGCAGAACCGAGGCGGCCTGTCGGGCCCGCGGCCGTGCTCGGCCTGGTGCGGGAACCGAACTTCGGCCCGTACTTCGCCGGCAACGCGATCTCGGCGAGCGGCACGTGGTTCCAGAACCTCGCGGCGGCGTTGTTGATCTACCGCCAGACGCACTCGGCGCTCTTGCTCGGCGTGTTGAACTTCTGCCAGTTCGTCCCGATCCTCGCACTCGTGCCGTGGACGGGCAGCGCGGCCGACCGCTGGGACCGCAAGCAACTGCTGCTCATCTCCCAGAGCACCGCGGTGGGGCTCGCGGTGGCAGTCGCGATCCTCGCGTGGACGGGGCTCGCGCCGCCCGCGGTCGTGATCGGCTTCGCGCTCGCATTCGGCGTCGTCAGCGCCTTCTCCGCGCCCGCCCAGCAGGCGCTCGTGACCCAGCTCGTGCCGCAGGAGGAGATCTCGTCGGCGGTGGCGCTCAACTCGATGACGTTCAACCTCGCCCGAGCGATCGGGCCGGCGCTCGCCGCCCTGAGCGTCTCGGAGCTGGGCATCCCTGCCTCGTTCCTGCTCAACGGCGTCTCCTACGCTCTCTTCGTGGTGGCGCTGCTGCGCGTGCACCCGCGTGCGCAGGCCCGCGCGAGCCGCGCGGAGTCGCGGCTGCGGGAGAGCTTGCGGCTGGTGCGCAACGAACCGCGGCTCGCGGTGCTGCTCCTGATCGTCGCGGCTGTCGGCTTTGCGTCGGACCCGGTGAACACGCTCTCGCCTGCGTGGGCGCACGCGTTCGGCCGCCGCGACACGGTCGCCGGCTTCGTGATCGGCGCTTTCGGAGCCGGTGCGGTGACAGCCGCGCTCGTCGTCGCCGGCCGTGTCGCCGGCTCCCGACGGCGCATGGTCACGACGCTGCTCCTGCTCGGCGGCGGGATGATCGCGCTCAGCCTGTCGCCGTGGCTCCCGCTCGGGTTCGTGTTCCTCTTCGTGGCGGGCTTCGGCTACCTCGCCTCGAACGCCCACGCCACGGCACGCCTGCAGCTCGAGGTGGAGGAGCGCCAGCGCGGGCGGATCATGGCGCTCTGGAGCATCGCGTTCCTGGGCTTCCGCCCGTTCGCAAGTCTCGCCGACGGCGGGATTGCGTCGGCGGCCGGCGTTCGCGTCGCGGGCCTCGTGCTCGCGGTGCCGGCGCTGGCGGCGGCCGCAGTCGTGGCGTACCGCTCGCGCACGGCACGGCTCGCGGCGCGGCCGGAGCGCTACGTGTGAATGGGCAGGACCAGGGCGAGCACCGAGAGGGTGCCGGCTGCACAGACGAGGAAGCGCATGTCCTCAAGCCTAGGAGCTCCGTGTGGAGATCCGATTGGGCGCGCGTAAGCATCTCGTTAGGGCTCGCACGGCGAAGAGTTTACGAGTCCTTCCGAGATCCGTAACAATCCGCACGTAGGCTTGTCCGCATGGGCATGCACTACATCGCCGACGACCTCGCCGATCACGAGTGGTATGCCGAGCTGGTGGACGACACGATCGCCGTGCTCGAGAAGTTTCTCGCGGCCTGGGCCGCGCTGGGCGACTCCGTCGAGAACGGACTCTAGGCGCCTGGAGCCGGATCCATGAACGGATACCGGTAGTCCGTCGGCGGCGAGAACGTTTCCTTGATCGTGCGCGGACTGACCCACCGGATCAGGTTCCACATCGAGCCCGCCTTGTCGTTCGTCCCGGAGGCGCGCGCGCCGCCGAATGGCTGCTGGCCGACGACCGCTCCCGTGGGCTTGTCGTTGACGTAGAAGTTGCCCGCGGCGTACTTGAGCCGCTCCTGCGTCAGCTCGATCGCTGCGCGGTCGGCGGCGAACACCGCGCCGGTCAGGCCGTAGCTCGTGCCGCTGTCGACGAGGTCGAGCGTCTCCTCGTACTCGCCCTCCGGGTAGACGTACGTGGTGACGACGGGGCCGAAGAGCTCGTCGCGCAGCAGCCGGAATTCCGGGTTCTTCGTGGCCACCACCGTGGGCCGGACGAACCAGCCCTCGCTGTCGTCGACCTCGCCGCCGACGAGCACCTCCGACCGGGCGTCGCTGCGAGCCTCCTCGATCGCCTGCTTCTGGGTCTCGAAGGACTTGGCGTCGATCACGGCGCCCATGAAGTTCGAGAAGTCGGTGATGTCGCCCATCGAGATCTCGCTCACCTGCTCCTGCAGGCGCTCCCGCAGCTCCGGCCAGAGATTCGAAGGCGCGAAGACGCGCGAGGCGGCGGAGCACTTCTGGCCCTGGTACTCGAACGAGCCGCGTACGATCGCGGTCGCCAGCGCGTCGACGTCCGCAGATGGATGCGCGACGATGAAGTCCTTGCCGCCGGTCTCGCCGACCAGGCGTGGGTAGTTGCGGTAGGAAGCGATCTTGTCGCCGACGGTCTTCCACATCGACTGGAAGACCGGAGTCGAGCCGGTGAAATGGATCCCGGCAAGCTGCGGGCTTGCAAGCGCCGCCTCGCCGATCGTCGCGCCCTGTCCGTGGACGAGGTTGATCACGCCCGGCGGCAGCCCGGCCGCCTGGAACAGCTGCATCAGGAACCAGGCGGAGTAGGCCGCGGTCGAGGCCGGCTTCCAGATCACCGTGTTACCCATCAGCGCCGCCGAGGTCGGCAGATTCCCGGCGATCGCAGTGAAATTGAACGGCGTAACCGCGAAGACGAAGCCCTCGAGCGGACGATACTCCAGCCGGTTCCAGACACCCGGCGAGGAAACCGGCTGCTCCTCGTAGATCCGCGTCATGAACTCGACGTTGAAGCGCAGGAAGTCGATCAGCTCGCAGGCCGCATCGATCTCGGCCTGGTGCGCCGTCTTCGACTGGCCGAGCATCGTCGCCGCGTTGAGCGTCTGCCGCCACGGGCCGGAGAGCAGCTCCGCGGCCCGCAGGAACACCGCCGCGCGCTCCTCCCACGGCGTCCGCGACCAGTCACGCCACGCCCCGTTCGCGGCGGCGACCGCCCGCTCCACCTCCGCAGCTCCGCCCTTGTGCACCGTCGCCAGCACCTGCTCTCGCTTGTGCGGCGAGACGGACTCGAACGTGTCGCCGGTCCGGATCTCCTCGCCGCCGATCACCAGCGGGATCTCGAGGTGCTCTGACTGCATGCGACGCAGCCGCTGCTGAAGCTCCTCGCGTTCGCGCGAGCCGGGCCCGTAGTCCTTCTGCGGCTCGTTGGCCGGAGCCGGCGTGCGGAAGATGCCGTGCGCGCTCACGACGCGCGATTGTAGATTGGCCGCGGTGCGCGTGACGCGGGTCGCTTACGCGGTCGAGGGCTGGGGCGTGGGGGAGCTCTGGCTTGCGGACGACCGCGTGGTCGAGATCGGTCACCCGCATCCCGGTGCTTCTGCTCTCCCGATGCCTCCGGGCCCCGGGACGCACGCGCTGGTGCGCAGACTCGTCGGCTGGTTCGCGGGCGCTCGCGACGACTTCGCCGACGTCGAGCTCGAGTTCGACTGGTGCACGCCGCTGCAGCGCGCGTTCGTCGACGCGCTGCGCGCCGTGCCCTACGGTGAGACCGTGACCTACGGCGAGCTCGCTGCGCTCGCGGGTCGGCCCGGCGCGGCGCGCGCGGCCGGCACGTTCTGCGCGCGCAACCGCTTTGCGATCGTCGTGCCGTGCCACCGGGTCGTCGGAGCGGGAGGGCTCGGTGGCTTCGGCTCGCTCGGGCTCGACTACAAGCGCCGGCTGCTGGCCGTCGAACGGGAACGCCGTCGCCTCCGTGCTCTCTGAGGACCTTCGCAACGAGCTCGCCGGGATCGCGCCCAAGCGCGGCTGCGACCGCCTCGCCGAGGTCTCCGGCCTCTTTCATGCGGCAGGCTCCGCTCACCTGCGCGGCCACGGCGAGGTGGCCGTCCATCTCGACCTTGCGAGCTCGGCCGCAGCCCGGCGTGCATTCAGCCTGCTGCGCGCGCTCGGGGTCGACTCGGAGATCCGTACGTATCGCCGGCGGGCATTCGACCGGCCCACGCGGTATCAGCTGCACGTCGAGGGGAGCGGGCGCGCGATTGGGGTGCTGATCGAGGCGGGCGTGCTCGGCCTGCGGCAGGCGCCGCTCGACCGGCCGCCGCACCGCGTCGTCGCCCGCAGCTGCTGTCGCGGCGCGTACCTGCGCGGGGCGCTGCTCGGCGGAGCCTCGCTGAGCGGCCCCCGCGGGCCGCACCTCGAGCTGCGCACGAGCTCGATCGAGGGCGCCGAGTTCCTCGTGCGGATCGCGGGCGAGGAGGGCGTCGTGCTCAAGCTGCACGACCGCGGCCGCCATGCGATCGCCTATGCAAAAGGGGCCGAGCCGATCGCGGATCTGCTCGCAGCCGCGGGTGCGAGCGACGCCGTGCTCGCCTTCGAGGAGCGCGCCGTCATGGGGGCAACACGGTCTCGCGCGAACCGGCTCGCGAACGCCGATCATGCGAACCTCGTCCGCGCGGGGCGGGCCGCTCACCGCCAGCTCGAGGCGGTGCGCCTGCTGGAGCGGGAGGGGCGGCTCGACCGGCTCCCGGACGTGCTCCGCGAAGCCGGCGAGCTCCGGCTCAGGCACCCGTCGCTCTCGGTGGCGGAGCTGGCCCGCAAGTGCGAGCCCCCGGCGTCGAAGGCGACGCTCTACGGCCGGCTGCGCCGCCTCGAGGCGGCCGCCGACCTCTAGCCGATCGCAGGCCACCCGTGCTCGCGCGCACCGCATCCGTGCACGAGCGCAGCCCGGCTGGCCGCGCCTCCTTACGTGTCCAAACTGACGGAGATTTGTGTCTCTACTTGAGCCATACTTCACAAGGCGGCGGGCCCGCGTTCGCCGGAGACGGATTCAGACCCCGTCCGTCTCCATGTTCAGAACGCGGTTCAACCGGAGGACTGGGTCGTCCTCGGAGCCGGTCCTCCGGCCCGCCGCTATCCTCGCGCCGGCGTTGCCGCCGACTACTGGATCGCCCCGCCGTGCTCCCTGGCTAGACTCGGGCCGACCTGAAAAGCGCTAGGGCGAAGGCGGGACATGGCCAAGACACGGGTTGGAATCAACGGCTTCGGCCGGATCGGGCGCAACTTCTTCCGCGCCGCGCTCGAGCGGGACGCGGACTTCGAGATCGTCGCGTTCAACGATCTCGGCGACACGAAGACGATGGCGCACCTGCTCAAGTACGACTCGAATCTGGGTCCGTTCGCAGGTGAGGTCGAGCTGGGAGACGGCGTCGTGACGGCGGCCGGGCGCGAGCTGAAGGTGCTCGCCGAGCGCGACCCGGCTCGGCTGCCCTGGGGCGAGCTCGGAGTCGACGTCGTGCTCGAGTCGACCGGCTTCTTCACCGACCGTCCGAGCGCACAGAAGCATCTCGACGCGGGCGCCTCGAAGGTCGTCATCTCCGCTCCGGCCACCGATCCCGACATCACGCTCGTGCTCGGCGTCAACGACGGCGACTACGACAAGGAGCGCCATCACGTCGTCTCGAACGCGTCGTGCACCACGAACTGCGTGGCGCCGCTGGCAAAGGTGCTGCACGATCGCTGGCGGATCGAGCGTGGCTTCATGACCACGATCCACGCGTACACGAACGACCAGCACGTGCTCGACCTCCCGCACAAGGATCTGCGTCGCGCCCGGGCGGCGGCGATCAACCTGATCCCGACGTCGACCGGCGCCGCGCGCGCAATCGGGCTCGTGCTGCCGGAGCTGAAGGGGAAGATCGACGGCCTGTCCGTCCGCGCCCCGGTTCCGACCGGCTCGATCACGGACCTCGTCGTGACACTCGGCGGTGAGGCGAGCGTGGACGAGATCAAGGCCGCCTACCGCGAGGCCGCCGCCGGCGACCTGAAGGGGCTCCTCCAGTACACCGCCGACCCGATCGTCTCGTCGGACATCGAGCACTCGCAGTACTCGTGCATCTTCGACAGCGAGCTGACGATGGCGAGCGGCAACACGGCGAAGGTGTTCGGCTGGTACGACAACGAGTGGGGGTACTCGTGCCGGCTCGTCGACCTCGTCGGGAGGCTGCTCTGATGGCCGTCCTTTCGAAGGAGGGGCCCACGGCGGAACCATGGGTTCACCCGTGCTGAACGAGTGGGGGTACTCGTGCCGCCTCGTCGACCTCGTCGGGAGGCTGCTCTAGGTGCGCAGCGTCCGCTCGGTCCGTGACGCAGACGTCGAGGACAAGCGCGTCCTGGTGCGCGCCGATCTCAACGTCCCGCTGAAGGACGGCGCCGTGGCCGACGACACGCGCATCCGCGCGGCCCTGCCCACGCTCGAGCTTCTCCGCGAACGCGGTGCCGCGCATGTGACCGTCTGCTCTCATCTCGGTCGGCCGAAGGGGGTCGATCCGGC
Source organism: uncultured Actinomycetes bacterium (assembly GCA_963757725.1). Taxonomy (GTDB): domain Bacteria; phylum Actinomycetota; class Thermoleophilia; order Gaiellales; family Gaiellaceae; genus CAVWSR01. The sequence goes on along the minus strand of CAVWSR010000007.1, from coordinate 538,923 downwards.
GTTTTCGATGGCGCCGGTCGAGGCGCGGCTGCGCGAGCTCTACGACGGGCCGCTGACCGTGCTCGAGAACACACGGTTCGACCCGGGCGAGACGAAGAACGATCCGGAGTTCGCGCGCCGGCTTGCCGAAGGGCAGGACCTGTTCGTCGAGGACGCGTTCGGATCGGTCCACCGCGCCCACTCGTCAACGGTCGGCGTGACCGCATTCCTGCCCGCCTACGCGGGACTGCTCCTCGAAGCCGAGCTCGACCATCTCGGCAAGCTGCTCGGCGACGTCGAGCGGCCGTTCGTCCTGATCTCGGGCGGCGCCAAGGTGGATGACAAGCTCGGCGTGCTCCAGCATCTCGGCGGCCGGGCCGACGCGGTGCTGATCGGCGGCAAGATGGCAGAGCAGATCCGCGACGAGAACCCGCTCGACTTCGAGATCGTGCTCCCGGTCGACATCGTCGCCGCAGCCGCCTTCGAGGAGGACGCCGAGGCTCAGCTCGTCCCCTACGACGCCGTGCCGGACGGCTGGCTGGGCCTCGACATCGGCCCCGAGACCTGTGCCCTCTTCGCGCGCCACATCACTGGTGCACGCACCGTCTTCTGGAACGGGCCGATGGGCGTGTTCGAGTGGCCGCGGTTCGCGGTCGGCACGAAGGCGGTCGCAGAGGCGGTCGCTGCGTCGAGCGGCTTCACGGTCGTCGGCGGCGCCGACTCGGCCCGCGCGCTCGCCGAGCTCGGCCTGAGCGATCGGATCGACTGGGTCTCGACCGGCGGCGGCGCCTCGCTCGAGCTGCTCGAGGGCAAGGAGCTCCCGGGTGTCGCTGCGATCCCGGAGGCCTGACGTGCTGATCGCCGGAAACTGGAAGCTGTTCAAGGGGCCGGCCGAGACGGAGGCGTTCTGCCGTGCGTTCACCCCTCCCGAGGGCGTGGACGTCGTGATCGCGCCGCCCTTCGTGTCCCTGCGCGAGGCGGTTGCGAGCGGGTTGACCGTCTACGCCCAGAACGTGCACTGGGCCGACGAGGGGGCGTTCACGGGCGAGGTCTCGGCGCCGATGCTCCTGGAGCTCGGGGTCACGGGCGCGATCGTCGGCCACTCGGAGCGCCGGCAGTACTTCGGCGACACCGACGAGACGGTGGCACGCAGGGCCGCACATGCGCTCGCAGCCGGGCTCGGCGTGATCGCATGCGTCGGCGAGAGCGCGGAGGAGCGAGAGTCGGGACAGACCGAGCTCGTGCTTCGGCTCCAGGTCGAGGCAATCCGAGACGCGGTCGGCGCACGCGAGCGGCTCGTGATCGCGTACGAGCCGATCTGGGCGATCGGCACCGGCAAGACGGCGACGCCGGAAATTGCCGAAGAGGCCCACGCCTTCGTCAAGTCGTTGATCGACGCGCCGGTGCTGTACGGCGGCTCGGTCAAGCCGGACAACGCCGGTGAGCTCCTCGGCCAGGCCTCGGTCGACGGCGCGCTCGTCGGCGGCGCCTCACTCGACGTCGACTCGTTCACCGCGATTTGCCTGGCCGCTTCCCGCTCGTAGCGATCGTCGTCCTGGACGGCTGGGGCCTGCAGCCGCCTGGTCCGGGCAACGCCGTGGAGCTCGCGAGCACGCCCGTATTCGACGCGCTCTGGGCCGAGTATCCGCACACGACGCTCGAGGCCTCCGGCGAGGCGGTCGGCCTGCCGGCCGGGCAGATGGGCAACTCCGAGGTCGGCCATCTGACCATCGGCTCCGGCCGGATCCTCGATCAGGACCTGCAGCGTGTGAACCGCGCGGTCGCGAGCGGCGCGCTCTTCGAGAACGAGGTGCTCGTGTCCGCGTTCCGCCGGGCCCGGGAGCGCGGCGGCGACGTTCATCTGATGGGTCTCGTCTCGTACGGGGGCGTGCACTCGCACATCGACCACCTGCGCGGGCTGCTCGAGCTGGCGCGCAGGGAGGAGATGGCCGGGCGCACCTGGATCCACGCGTTCACCGACGGGCGCGATGTCTCGCCGCACGCGGCCGTGAACGATCTCGCCGAGCTCGATCCCGCGCGGATCGCGACGGTCGCCGGCCGCTACTACGCGATGGACCGCGACAAGCGCTGGGAGCGCACGGACCGGGCCCTCGCCGCGATGCTCGACGGGGAAGGTGAGCAGGCCGACGATCCGGTCGAGGCCGTTCGCCGTAGCTATGAGCAAGGGCTCACGGACGAATTCATCGTTCCGGCCGTGATCGCAGGACGGCCACGCTTGACACCGAACGACTGCGCCATCCACTTCAACTTCCGTCCGGATCGGGCGCGACAGTTGACGGAACGCCTGCTCTCCCAACGATTCGACATCTCGACGATGACGCGCTACCGCGAAGACTTCGACTGCCCCGTCGCCTTCCCCGAGCAGGAGGTGCGGAACACGATCGCCGAGATCCTGGCCGGGCGCGGCCTCGGCCAGTTGCACGTCGCCGAGACGGAGAAGTACGCACATGTCACGTACTTCTTCAACGGCGGCGACGAGCGCGAGTGGGAGGGTGAGACGCGCGTGCTCGTCCAGTCGCCACAGGACGTGCCGACGTACGACTACAAGCCGGAGATGTCCGCGCGCGGCGTCGCCGATCGGTTCGCCGAGGAGATCGGTACCGGCCGCTACAGCTTCGCGGTGCTGAACTTCGCCAACCCCGACATGGTCGGCCACACCGGCGTCATTCCGGCGGTCGTCGAGGCGGTCGAGACCGCGGACACCTGCCTTCGGACGGTGGTGGACGCCGTGGCCGCGCAGGGCGGCGCCTGCCTTGTCACCGCCGACCACGGCAATGCCGAGGTGATGCTCGAGCAGGACGGCGTCAGTCCCCACACCGCCCACACCACGAGTCCCGTCCCGCTCGTCCTCACGGCGCACGGCTTTGCGCTCGCCGAGGGGGGTGGGTTGTCCGATCTGGCCCCGACCGCCCTCGCGCTGCTCGGCGTCGACCGCCCGGCCGAGATGTCCGGGAGGAATTTGGCCGAGCCGTCGGAATCGGCGCTATAGTCCCGCCTTGTCGCTCGCGCAACCTGACTTCGGGGTCCTGCGGAAGGCGCAGCGAGGTGACGAACGCGCCTTTTCTCTCATCGTGCGCGCATACGAGACGCCGGTGTTCAACTACGTCCTGCGCCTCGTCGGCGACCGCGCCCTGGCGGAGGATCTGACGCAGGAGGTCTTCCTGCGGATTTACCAGGGGCTGCCGAAGTTCTCGCTGCGCTCGCGCTTCACGACCTGGATGTTCCAGGTTACGAAGAACCGCGTCCTCGACGAGCTCCGCTCGCTCGAGCGGCGGCCGCGGTCGTTCGTCGCCCTCGAGGACATTCCGCAACTCGAGGTGCTCGATGCGCCCTTCGAGCGGCTCGAGGCGATCGACGCGCTCTGGCGCGCGATCGAGGCCCTCAACGTCGACCTGAAGATGGCGCTGCTCCTGCGCGATGTGGTCGGCATGTCGTACAACGAGATCGCGGACTCGCTCGAGATCACGCTCGCCACCGTCAAATGGCGGATCTTCAAGGCGCGTGAGGAAGTCCAGCTCGCGCTGGGGCGCGAGGGCATCACGTTCGGCTCGTCCAAGGGCCCGGTCGAGACCGCGCCCGTCGCCGAGCTCCTCTAGTTGCCGCGCTCCAGCCGGGCGGCCAGTGCCGCGGGCAGGCCGGCCTCGCGGATCTCGCGCTGCGTGCCCGCCACGTCGTAGGCGACGCGATAGAACTGACCCGTGCGCTGTTCGAGGTCGAGCAGCAGATAGGCGGCCCGTGGGTCGCCGTCGCGCGGCTGTCCCACCGAACCGGGGTTCAGGAGCCAGCGCTCGCTTCCGAAGCTCACGCTCGAGCCCTCCGGCGCCGCCCCGCCCGCGAGCCGGCCGTCCACGACGCAGACGGCAAGCGCGACGTGGCTGTGCCCGACGAGCACGACCGGCGCGGTCGTCGCCTCGAGCGCCGCGAGCGCCACGTGCTCGCTCAGCACGTACTCCCAGACGGGATCGCGAGGGCTTGCGTGGTAGAGCTCGAGCCCCTCCGCCACCGCCTGCGGCTGTAGCGGTTCCAGAAAGGCACGGGCGCGATCGTTCAGCTGCTCGCGCGACCAGCGCGCCGCCGTCGCCGCATCGTGGGTGAACTCGTCGAGCCCGAGGGCGCCGGAAACGACGAGGTCGTGGTTGCCTGCGAGGCTGAGGTCGCAGATCGCATCGACGAGCGCACAGCAGTCGTTCGGCCGGGCGCCGTAGCCGACCGTGTCACCGAGGCACCAGATCGAGTCGGGACGACTGCGTTCGAGCTGCGCGAGCACAGCCTCGAGCGCGCGGGCATTACCGTGGATATCGGAGATGACTGCGACGCGCATGATCCGGTGGCTAACCGTACTGGGCGCGCTCGCGCTCTGGCTTGCCGCTGCGCTCTGGCTCTGGCGGACGAGCGTACCGTCCGGGCTGCGACTCCCACACGTCGACGCGGGAGCGCTGCTCGCCCCAGCGGAGCTTCGCCGCGCGGCACGGCACGAACGGCTGCTCCGGTGGGACTGGGTCGCGGCGACGCTCGCGCAGCTCGCCGTCCTCGGCGCCCTTGCCTGGCGTCCACCACGGGCGCCCGCAGCGGTACTCGCGGCGATCTCGCTGCTTGCGGCGTGGGCGGTCGGACTCCCGTTTGCGCTGCTCGCGGTGTGGTGGCAGAACCGCTACGGCCTCGCGAAGGGCGGCTACGCGGCGGTGCTCGACACGACCGTGCTGCTCGGACTCGCGCTCGGCGCGCTCGCAGCGGCGGCGCTCGTCGCGGTCGCCGGGCGCATCGGGCGTCGCTGGTGGCTCGTGGCGACGCCTCTCCTGGTAGCAGCGGCAACGCTCCTCGTGCTCGTGTCGCCGCTGCTGACCGGCGGCCGCTCGGTCGGCAACGGCGTCTACGTCGAGCACGTGAGCGACACGACCACGGAGGCGAACGCCGAGGCGATCGGGCTGGGGCCCACGCGTCGGATCGTGCTCTGGGACACACTCCTCGACGGTCGCTTCTCTCCGGAGGAGGTGGCCTTCGCGGTCGCGCACGAGCGCACCCACCTGCACCGGGATCACGTTCTCAAGGCGCTCGCCTGGTTCGCGCTGTTCGCCGCGGCGGGCACCTTCCTGATCTCGCGGCTCGTGCGGATCGAGCAACGGGGGGCCGTGCCGCGCGCCCTGCTCCTCGCGTTCGCGCTACAGCTCGTGCTGCTGCCGCTGACGAACGCGATCTCGCGCCGCTACGAGCTGGAGGCGGACTGGGGTGCTCTCCGCCGAACGCGCGACCCCGCCGCCGGCCGGGCATTGATGCGCGACTTCGCCCTGACGAGCCTGCAGCAGCCGAATCCGCCTCGTTGGTCGTACGTGCTCCTCGACGACCACCCGACGCTCGCGCAGCGGGTGGGCCTTGCCGACGCGTGGCTCAGCCGGCGTCGGGCTGGTCAGGCTGCTCCGGGAGGTTCCTGATCCCCTCGCGCGTCGACCATTTCGAGTAGGCGTCCTCCATCGCGTCGATCAGCTCGCGCACGAACTTCTGCGCCATGTTGACGCGCGCCACGGTGACGCCCGGGATGTCGCCCTCTTCGACCTCGTGGTCGATCCTGGCGAACGTGATCGTGAACTCGTAGTCCGAGAAGCTGATGTTGGCGAAGTTCGCGTAGACGCCCGCCATCTGCTGCGGGTCGAGATGGATGTTCAGCTGGCGCTCGCGGGGTTCCTCGTCCACGGCCCTACGATACAGCGATGGGTCGAACCTGACCGCTCCGCGCCTCGCGGCCGCCGTCACCTCGATCGCGCTCGTCCTCGCCGGCATGGCACTCTTCGCGTACGTCGCCGCGGTCATCGCCGAGATGATCGCTCCGCGACGTTCTCACGGGAGTCCTTTCGGAGCGACGGAGGTGAGCGGCGATCGAGGCGCTGTGCGACCACATCGGAATCTGCGGCTGCGGCCGACTCGACCGTCTGGAGCCGCGTGACCGCTAGCGCGCTCGAAGAGCTGCGGCGCGCGCTCGGCGAGGCCGCGGGCGCCGAGCTGGAACTCGAACGACCGGCGGACCCGAAGCACGGCGACTACGCGACGAACGCGGCGCTGCGGCTTGCCCCGCAGCGGCACATGCCGCCGCGAGAGCTCGCCCAGGAGCTCGCGGAGGCCGCGGCGGCGCTGCCGCAGATCGAGCGCGCCGAGGTCGCCGGGCCCGGCTTCGTCAACCTCGTCGTCACACCTGACTGGATCGGCGCCGCGCTCGCCGAGATCCTCGCGGCAGGGCGCGATTACGGGCGCGGCCGGCCGCAGACAGCTGAGCGCGTCCAGGTCGAGATGGTCTCCGCGAACCCGACCGGCCCGATCACCGTCGCCGCCGCCAGGAACGGCGCACTCGGCGACTGTGTCGGGCGGTTGCTCGAGTTCGCCGGCCATACCGTGGAGCGCGAGTACTACTACAACGACTCCGGCACCCAGATGGAACGCTTCCGCGCCTCCGTCGAGGCCCGCCGCCTCGGCGAGCCTGTGCCCGACGACGGCTACCGGGGCGCGTACGTCGACGTCCTCGCCGGGTTCGAGGGCGACCCCGTGACGCACATGCTCGAGCAGATCGAGGCGACCCTCGAGCGCTTCCGGATCCACTTCGACTCCTGGGCGCGGCAAAGCGAGCTCGAGCAGCGGCTCACGGAGCTGTTGCCGAGGCTCGACACGTACGAGCAAGACGGCGCTCTCTGGGCGCGCTCGGCGGCGTACGGCGACGACGCCGACCGCGTGCTGATCCGCTCCGAGAGCGGCCTGCCGACCTACCGCGCCGTCGACGTGCCGTACCTCGCCGACAAACTGGATCGCGGCTTCGACCGCGCCGTCTACGTGCTCGGCGCCGACCATCACAGCACGGCGAAGTGGTACGCGGCGGTCGCGCGGATGCTCGGCTACGAGCCGAGCCGCGTCGAGGTTCTGCTCTACCAGTTCGTGCATCTCACGCGCGGCGGCGAGGCAACGCAGATGTCGAAGCGGGCCGGCGACGTCGTCTTCCTGGAGGAGCTGCTCGACGAGATCGGCGTCGACGCGGCCCGCTGGTACCTGGCCAACCGCGGTCCGGATCAGACGATCGAGATCGACGTCGACCTGGCGGCGGAGAAGTCGCAGAAGAACCCCGTCTACTACGTCCAGTACGCGCATGCGCGGATCGAGGGCATCCTGCGCAACGCCGGGGACGCCGTGGGGTCGTCGGAGCCGCCGGCTGCACTTGCGAGCGAGGAGCGGGAGCTGGTGAAGCGGCTTGCGGACTTCCCGGCGATCGCGGCCGAGGCGGCGGAGCGCCGCGCGCCGCAAGGCATCCCGACCTACGCGATCCGCGTGGCCGACGACTTCCACCGCTTCTACCACGAGCACAAGGTGATCGGCTCGGAGGCGGAGGCCTTCCGGCTCGGTCTCTGCCGGGCCACGCAGAGCGTGATCGCACGCTGCCTCGACCTCGTCGGGGTCGAGGCTCCCGACCGCATGTAGCGGGAAACTCCGCAAGCGACTCTCGGCTCGGCCCCGATGCTGCTGTCGAACGCGGCGACGAGACTCGGACCATGCTGTCTGGACCGATCGCGATCACCGGAGCCACCGGCCATGTCGGCCGTGCGGTCGTCGAGCGGTTGCGCGCGGTTCCGAACGAGGTGCGGCCGCTCGGACACGACGATGACTGGCAAGCGGCGCTGCGTGACGCGCAGGTGCTCCTGCACCTCGCCGGCACCTTGCACCCGGTCGCGGGCAACAGTTACGAAGCTGCGAACGTCGGCACGGCCAGGCGACTCTTCACGGCGCTCCCGCACTCGGACGTCCGCCGCGTCGTTGCGCTCAGCTACGTCGGCGCGAGCTCGGCCGGAGAGAACGAGTACGTTCGCTCGAAGGGGCGGGGCGAGGAATGGGTCCGGCGGGCACGCCGGCAGAATGTCTTCCTGCGCAGCTCGTACATCTTCGGGCCGCCGGTGAACCCCGGTCCGACCGTGGAGGCGTTCCTGCACCACAAAGGACACCCCGTGCGGATGCTGGGCGACGGACTACAGCGGGTTGCGCCGATCTTCCTCGACGACGTGGTCGAGGCGGTCGTCCGGGCGGGGCTCGATCCGGAGGCGCCTGCCGGGACGTTCGACCTCGTCGGGCCGGAGGAGATGGGATTGGACGAGTTCGTGACGACGCTCAGCGGATCCTCGCTGGCGGACCGCCGCATTCCCGAGTTGCTCTCTCGCGCGCTCGGACGGGTGCTCCCGGCGCTCGATCCCGCGCTTGTCGACGTGCTGCTCGCAGACAGCGTCTCGACCGGGCAGCCGTCCGCGTCCGAGGTGCTCGGACTCGAGCTGCACGCCGTCAGGGACGTGTACACGCTCTGCGTCGCCGCCTGAGCGACCCCTACTAGACTCGCCCCTCGTGCGCTGGAACCTCGCGGTCGCCGCCCTGGCGACGTCCTGGGGCTTCATCTCCGTGATCGTCGTCGGGGTGACACTCGGGCCGCTGCCCCTGACCGTGTACCGAACGGCTTTCGCGGCGCTGGCGCTCGCAATCGGCCTCGCGATCGCGGGACGGCTCGAGCTCGTGCGCGTGCCGCGCGCGCGGTTGCGGCTCGCGTTCAGCGGCGTCGTACTCGCGGCGCATTGGTGGTGCTACTTCGAGACGATCAAGCTCGCCGGCGCGGCCGTTGCGAACTTCACCGTCTACACGGCGCCGATCCTGCTCGCCGTGGTCGCCCCGCTCATCCTTCCGGAGCGCCTGAGTCGCGTTGCGCTCGTCGCGGTCGTCCCGGGTGGCGCAGGCCTGCTCGTGATCGCCCTCGGTGGCGGCGGCGGGGGCACACACGTGCGCCCGCTCGCAATCACGATCGGCCTGCTCGGAGCGGTGACCTATGTCGCGCTCGTCGTGACGACGAAGTCGCTGACCACGCTGCTGCCGCCGTTGACGATCACGTTCTGGAACAACGTGGTCGCAGCGGCTGCACTGGCTCTCTTTCTACCGGCCTCGGGGCGGGTGCTCCCGCATCCTGGCGAGCTCGGCTGGGTGCTGTTACTGGGCGTGGTCTTCACCGGTCTGTCAGGCTGGTGCTACGTCGCCCTGCTCGGGCGCGTGACGGCGCAGGCGATCGGGATCCTCTCGTACATCGAGCCGGTCTCCGCCGCGCTCCTGACCTGGGCGATCCTCGGGCAGCCGTTCGGCTGGCAGGTGGCCGCCGGCGGGGCCCTCGTCGTGCTCGCCGGGCTGCTGATCGTGCTGTTCGAGCCCGCAGACGTACGGCCTGTCGAGGCGCCGACCATCTAGGATCCCGACCCGTGAGTCCGACCAAACCCGATCGGAACCTCGCGCTCGAGCTCGTGCGCGTAACGGAGGCTGCCGCGCTCAACGCCGCGCGCTGGATCGGACGCGGCGAGAAGGAGAGTGCCGACCAGGCCGCGGTCGACGGGATGCGCGCAGTCCTCGACACGGTGTTGATGGACGGTGTCGTCGTGATCGGCGAGGGTGAGAAGGACGAAGCACCGATGCTCTACAACGGCGAGCACGTCGGCGCCGGCACCGGCCCCCAGGTCGACGTCGCCGTCGACCCGCTCGAGGGGACGCGGCTGACGGCGCTCGGCCAGCAGAACGCGATCGCCGTGATCGCCGTCGCCGAGCGCGGCACGATGTTCTTTCCGGGCGCCGCGCTGTACATGAACAAGATCGCGACGGGCGCCGAGGCTGCAGGTGTGATCGACATCACCGCCACGCCTGCCGAGAACGTGCGCAGGGTCGCCGAGGCGAAGGGCAAGAGTCCGCGCGACGTGACGGTGATCGTGCTCGAGCGCGACCGCCATGAGCGGCTGATCGCGGAGCTGCGCGAGTGCGGTGCGAAGGTGACGCTGATCCGCGACGGGGACGTCGCGCCGGCGATCGCAGCCGCGCACGGCGGGATCGCCGAGGTCGATCTCTTGATGGGGATCGGCGGCACACCCGAGGGTGTGATCGCGGCGGCTGCGATCAAATGCCTCGGCGGTGCACTCCAGGGGAGACTTTGGCCGCGCAACGACGACGAGCGCCGCGCGCTGCTCGATGCGGGTTTTGACCTCGACCGTGTGCTGACGACGGACGACCTCGTCTCGGGGGAAGACGTCTTCGTGGCGGCCACGGGAGTGACGTCGGGCGCCCTCTTGCGCGGGGTCCGGTACACGAAGGCCGGCGCCGTGACCGACTCGATCGTGATGCGCTCCCGCTCGGGGACGGTGCGCCGCGTCGAGGCCGAGCATGCGTTCGAGAAGCTCTCGGCGTTCTCGGGGATCGAGTACCGCTAGCCCGCGGGCTCCGTCTCTCAGGCGCCGTCGGCGCTCGACTCGGTTCGCCTTCGGCACGAATTGGACGATGCGCGCGCCGTCCCCGGGGGCTAGGCTCGAGCCAACGGGGCGGGAGGTGGGTCTCCCAGTCTCACGGGCGCGCGTCAACCGAATCGGCGAGGGCCCGCCGGAGCGAGCCCCCGTTCGGATCACCGGCTGCGGCCCGAGCTAGACGGTCGCGGCCTCTCGCTCCATCTCCGGGGCGTAGCTGCCGGTCCGCGCCGCTCCGTTCATCTTGGCGCGGTGGTAGAACGCCCGCTGACCAGCCTCGACGTTCTCGGGCTTGCCGCCCCACGCCTCGAGCACCGGCGCCTGCAGCGCGCGCCCGTACGAGAACGACAGTTCCCACGGATGCGGCCCGACCGCGTTCATCGCGTTCAGGTGCGCGGTCGCGTCCTCGTTGGATTGTCCGCCGGAGAGGAAGACGATGCCCGGCACGGCGGCCGGCACGTGCCGGTAGAAGCAGCGCAGCGTCTGCTCGGCCACCTCCTGGACGCCCGCGCGGGTCGCGGCGCCGTAGCCGGACAGCACCATGTTCGGCTTCAGCAGGGTTCCCTCGAGCACGACCCGCTGGTCGTGCAGCTCCGTGTAGAGCGCGTTCAGCACGCGGCTCGTCGCGTGATAGGACTCGTCGATCGAGTGCTGGCCGTCCATCAGCACCTCGGGCTCGACGATCGGGACGATCCCGGCCTCCTGGCAGAGCGCGGCGTACCGGGCGAGCGCGTGCGCATTCGCCCAGATGCAGTACTCGCTGGGCCGGCCTTCGCCGATCGAATAGGTCGCACGCCACTTGGCGAAGCGCGCCCCGAGGCCGTGATACTCCTCGAGCCGGCCGCGTAGACCGTCGAGGCCCTCGGTGATCGTCTCCCCGTCGGCGTTCGCGAGCGGCTTTGCCCCCTTGTCGACCTTGATGCCGGGAATCACGCCCTTGCCCGCGAGCAGCTCGGGGAACGGTGTCCCTTCGAGCCCGTTCTGGCGGATCGTCTCGTCGAACAGGATCACGCCGCTGATGAATTCCTCTGCGCCCCGGGTCGTGAAGAGCAGGTCGCGATAGCGGCGGCGGTTGTCCTCGGTCGACTCCAGGTCGATCGAGTCGAAGCGTTTCTTGATCGTCCCGTCGCTCTCGTCTGCGGCCAGAATCCCTTTGCCGTCCGCGACGAGCGCGCGGGCGGTTTCCTGTAGCTCGTCCATCTCGATCTCCCTATCTCGGCTTTTGACCAAAGTATCGCGCAGCTGCGCTCGATAGGCTCCGGTCATGTCGCTCGACGCCGCCGAGCTGGGCCTCCTCGACGCCTATTGGCGCGCCGCCAACTACCTCTCCGTGGGGCAGATCTACCTGCTCGACAATCCGCTACTACACGAGCCGCTGCGGCCCGAGCACGTCAAGCCCCGGTTGCTCGGCCACTGGGGCACGACGCCGGGACTCAATCTCGTCTACGCGCACCTCAACCGGGCGATCCGGGCTCGCGACCTCAGCGCCCTGTACATCACGGGGCCCGGCCACGGCGGGCCCGGCATCGTCGCGAACGCCTACCTCGAAGGCACGTACAGCGAGATCTATCCGCACGTCGGTCTCGGAGAGGACGGGCTCCGAGAGCTCTTCCGCCAGTTCTCCTTTCCGGGCGGGATCCCGAGCCACGTTGCGCCGGAGACGCCTGGCTCGATCCACGAGGGCGGCGAGCTCGGGTACGCGCTCTCGCACGCGCAGGGCGCCGCGTTCGACAACCCCGATCTGCTCGTCGCGTGCATCGTCGGCGACGGCGAGGCGGAGACCGGCCCGCTCGCCACGAGCTGGCACGGCAACAAGTTCCTGAACGCACGCACGGACGGCGCCGTGCTGCCCGTCCTGCATCTGAACGGCTACAAGATCGCCAACCCCACGGTGCTCGCCCGGATCCCTGAGTCCGAGCTCGTGGCGCTGTTCGAGGGATACGGCTACCGGCCGCTGCTCGTCACGGGCGGCTTCGACGGCGAGCAGCACGCGGCCGTGCACGAGCGGTTCGCCGCCACGCTCGACGAAGCCCTCGACGAGATCAAGCGCATCCAGGATGCCGCCCGGCACGACGGTGTGACGGAGCGCCCGGCCTGGCCGATGATCGTGCTGCGGACCCCGAAGGGCTGGACGGGCCCGCGAGTGGTGGACGGGCTCCCGGTCGAGAACACGTGGCGCTCGCACCAGGTCCCGCTCGCAGACACGCGCAACAACGACGACCACCGCCAGCAGCTCGAGACGTGGCTCCGCAGCTATCACCCGGAGGAGCTGTTCGACGAGAACGGCCGGCTCCGCGAAGATCTGGCCGCGCTGGCGCCGGTCGGCGAGCACCGCATGAGCGCCAACCCGCACGCGAACGGGGGCGTGCTGACGCGCGACCTCCTGCTGCCCGACTTTCGCGACTACGCGGTCGAGGTCGGCGAGCCGGGCACGACCCTCAGCGAGGCGACGCGCGTGCTCGGCGGCTTCCTGCGCGACGTGATCGTGCGCAACCCGGAGAACTTCCGCATCTTCGGCCCGGACGAGACGGCCTCGAACCGCCTCGGCGACGTGTTCGAGGCGACGGATCGCGCGTGGGAGGCGAAGATCTACTCGACGGACGTGGGCCTTGCGCCGGAGGGCCGCGTCGTCGAGATGCTGTCCGAGCACATGTGCCAGGGCTGGCTCGAGGGCTACAACCTGACGGGCCGGCACGGCCTCTTCAACTGCTACGAGGCCTTCATCCACATCATCGACTCGATGATGAACCAGCATGCCAAATGGTTGAAGGTGACCCGCGGCCTCGCGTGGCGCCGGCCGATCCCGTCCCTCAACTACCTGCTCAGCTCGCACGTCTGGCGCCAGGACCACAACGGGTTCTCGCACCAGGACCCGGGCTTCATCGACCACGTGGTCAACAAGAAGGCCGAGGTGATCCGCGTCTACCTGCCGCCCGACGCGAACTGCCTGCTCTCGGTGGCCGACCACTGCCTGCGCAGCCGCCAGTACGTGAACGTGATCGTCGCCGGCAAACAACCGGCCCTGAACTTCCTCTCGATGGAGGACGCGATCATCCACTGCACGCGCGGGATCGGCGTCTGGGAGTGGGCCTCGAACGACGAGGAAGGCGAGCCCGATGTCGTGCTCGCCTGCTGCGGTGACGTGCCGACGCTCGAGACGCTCGCAGCAGCAGCGATCCTGCGTGAGCACCTGCCGCAGCTCAAGGTCCGCATCGTCAACGTCGTCGACCTGATGCGCCTGCAGCCGGAGAGCGAGCACCCGCACGGAATGTCCGACCGGGAGTTCGACTCGCTCTTCACCGAGAACAAGCCCGTCGTGTTCGCCTACCACGGCTACCCGTGGCTGATCCACCGGCTCACCTACCGCCGCCGCAACCACGAGAACCTGCACGTGCGCGGCTACAAGGAGGAGGGCACGACGACGACGCCGTTCGACATGGTGATGCTGAACGATCTCGACCGCTACCACCTCGTGATGGACGTGCTCGACCGAGTGCCGGGCCTGGCTGCGAGCGAGGCACGCCTGCGTCAGTGGACGGTCGACGAGCGGCTGCGGGCACGCGCCTGGACGCGCGAGTACGGGGAGGACCGCGCGGACATCCGCGAGTGGGCCTGGCCGTACTGATCATCCTGGTCGTCAACGCGGGCTCGACCAGCCTGAAGCTGCACATGGTGGACGAGAACGACAGGGCGACTGCCGTCGAGTCGCTCGGGGACGGCCGCGGCGCGGCTGGGGTCGCTCACCGCGTCGTCCACGGCGGGCCCGAGTTTCGGGAGCCCGTGCTGATCGACGCGGGTGTGCGCGAGCGAATCCGCGAGCTCGTGCCGCTCGCCCCGCTTCACAACGCGCCTGCGCTCGCTGCGATCGACGAGGCGCGACGTGTGCTGCCCGACGTGCCGCACGTCGCGGTGTTCGACACCGGCTTCCATGCGACGATCCCAGAGGCGGCGGCGACGTACGCGCTGCCGCGCCGCTGGCGCGAGGAGTGGGGCGTGCGCCGCTACGGCTTTCACGGTCTTTCCGTCGAGTGGGCGGCCGCCCAGGTGCGCGTGCCGCGGCTCGTCGTCTGCCACCTCGGCGGCGGCTCGTCGATCACGGCTGTGCTGGAAGGCCGCTCGGTCGACACGACGATGGGCTTCAGCCCTCTCGAGGGCGTGCCGATGACGACCCGCTCCGGCTCGGTCGACCCGGGGGCGCTCGTCTACCTGCTGCGCGAGCGTGGACTGGACGCGGAGGCGCTCGACGATGCGCTCGAGCACGAGTCCGGGCTGAAGGCGCTCTCCGGCGGCTCTGGGGACATGCGCGAGATCGAGGAGGCAGGTGGCGGACTGGCGCTCGACGTGTACGTCCACCGCGTCGTGGCCGCCGTCTCGGCGATGGCGGCCGCGGCCGGCGGCCTCGACGCGCTCGCCTTCACGGCCGGGATCGGCGAGGGATCGGCACTGGTGCGGGAGCGGCTGTGCGCGCGGCTCGGCTTTCTCGGAATCGAGCTCGACCCCGCGCTCAACGCCGCCGCCGAGCCCGACTGCGACGTCGCACGGCCCGGGTCAGCCGTGCGCGTCCACGTGATCCGCGCCCGTGAGGAGCTCGTGGCCGCCCGCGCGGCGCGCACGCTGCTCGACTGAAGCTCCGGCCCTTTAGCCGTTGTCTACCAGCTCGGCGATCTCGACGAACGTGACGGTCGGGCGCACGCCGTAGAGCTCGGTGATCCGCTCGACGAGCTCGTCGCTGAAGAATCCGCGCGCGGCCTCTTCGGAGTCCCACAGGTAGACGTTCGTCGCGCGACGGTTTTGCTCGTCGAGGGTGAAAGCCTTCTGGCGGAGACCCGGCAGCCCCTCGAAGCGCCCGCGGGCTGCATGCGCGATCTCCGCGATGTGGGCGCGGTCGAAGTCGTCCGGATACTGGAACTCGACAAGGACCCCGAGCATCTGGTCTCCTCTCTGGCGGGCGACGGCGTGTGGCTGGAACCTAACGGTCGGGCGCGGAGATGTCACACCACGCGGACGTACCCAGAGCCGTCGATGGGCTCGCGTACATCGAGCCCGCGTTGACTTCGTCGGAGGTCCGGTGGTTAAGTCGGCTTTCCCGAGGCGCGTTCTCCGCCGCCGCATCGTCGTGAGGCGTTTGCGCGCTCTCGGTCAAAGTGAGCTCGAGAGGAGAGCGTGTGTCCCGGTGGCCCTTCTCGCTGTACAACGACGCGGCGGAAGCGCTCGACCGCCGCTTCGGCTGGGACCAGCTGCCGTTGCCGGTCGCGTTGCTCGTTCTCATCGGTCTGCGGAACATTCTGCGGCAGAAGAACCTCTACGACACCGGCCGCGGGCCGCTCGACAAGCCCGACATCTCGGACCACCCGCGCTATCTGACCGCGCGGACCCTCGACGGCACGTTCAACAACCTCGACGACCCGCTGATGGGCAGCCTCGGCAGCCGCTTCGGCCGCAACGTGCCGCTCGAGTACACGGTTCGCGAGCAGGATCCCCTGGAGCCGAACCCGCGCACGGTCAGCCGCGAGCTGCTGACGCGCAAGGAGTTCATCCCGGCGACGACGCTCAACCTGCTCGCCGGCGCCTGGATCCAGTTCGAGGTGCACGACTGGTTCAGTCACGGCAAGAACGAAGCCGAGAATCCGTGGCTCGTGCCGCTCGCAGGCAGACGACCCGTGGCCCGAGCACCCGATGCAGATCGAGCGCACCCGACGCGATCCCAGCGCCGATGCCGACGGGCCGCCGACCTTCGTCACCGACGACACCCACTGGTGGGACGGCTCCCAGATCTACGGTCGCGACCCCGCGTTCGCCGAGGCGCTCCGCACCGGCGAGCACGGCAAGCTGCGGATCGACGAGCGGGGGCTGATCCCGCAAGACATCGAGTCTCACGTCGACCTCTCCGGCGTCGCCGGCAACTTCTGGGTCGGCCTCGCGCTCCTGCACTCGCTCTTCATGCGCGAGCACAACGCGATCTGCGACCACCTGCACGACGCCCATCCCGAGCTCTCCGACGACGAGCTCTACGACAAGGCGCGGCTCGTCGTTGCGGCGCTGATGGCGAAGATCCACACCATCGACTGGACGCCGGCGATCATCGCCCACCCGACGACGGTGCTGGCGCTGCGCACGAACTGGTGGGGCCTCGAGGGCGAGCGGCTCGACAAGACGCCTCGGCCGCCTCACCTCGAACGAGGTGATCCGCGGCATCCCCGGCTCGCCGACCGCCCTCCACGGCGTCCCGTACTCGCTGACCGAGGAGTTCGTCGCCGTCTACCGCATGCACCCGCTGATCCCGGACGACTTCAGCTTCCGCTCGCTCGCGGACGACAGCACGCTCCAGGAGCGCACGCTGCCCGAGATCGGCGTGCTGCAGGTCCGCGACCGGCTGAGCGAGATGTCGATGGGCGACGCTGCTCTACTCGTTCGGCACGTCGCATCCGGGCGCGATCACGCTGCACAACTACCCGCGCTACCTGCAGCACTTCGACCGGGCCGACGGCACGCTCGTCGACCTCGCCTCGATCGACGTCCTGCGCGTCCGCGAGCGCGGCGTCCCGCGCTACAACGAGTTCCGCCGGCTGTTGCACCTGAAGGCGCTACGACACGTTCGAGGAGATGGCCGACACGCCCGAGCATGCCGAGGATCTGCGTCGCATCTACGGCGACCCCGAGCAGGTCGACCCGATGATCGGGATGTACGCCGAGCGGAAGCCGAAGGGCTTCGGCTTCAGCGACACGGCGTTCCGCATCTTCATCCTGATGGCGTCGCGGCGGCTCGAGAGCGACCGCTTCTTCACGCGCGACTACCGGCCCGAGGTCTACACCAAGGAGGGCATCGACTGGGTCGAGGGCAACTCGATGCGGACCTTGCTCCTCCGGCACTTCCCCGAGCTCGAGCTCGGCGCTGCGAGGCGTCGCGAACCCGTTCGCGCCCTGGCAGCGCGCCGGCGCGGCCGCGTCAAGGTGACCGAGCTAGCGCCGGGGATTCACAGCCTCGGCCACGGCAGGGGCGGCCATGTGCACGCGTTCCTACTCGACGACGGCGGCGAGCTGACGCTCGTCGACACGCTGTTCGAGAGCGACGCGCGGCTCGTCCTCGAAGCGATCCGCGGCTCGGCCGCAAGCCGAGCGACCTGAAGCGGATCGCGATCACCCACGGCCACCGCTCGCACCTCGGCGGACTCGCCGCGCTGAAACGGGCGAGCGGCGCCACGGTCTACGCGCACGAATGGGAGGCGGACATCGTCGCCGGCGACCGCCGCGCGCAGCCGGTCAGCATCCTGCCCAGGCAGTCTCTGAGGCTCCTCCCGTTCCAGCTCGGGCTCTGGCTCGGCCGGCCGAAGCACGTTGCCTGCCCCGTGGACGAACTCCTCGGCGACGGAGACACGCTCGGGCCGCTCCAGGTCCTCCATGCGGAGGGCCACTCGCCGGGCCATCTCGCGTTCTCCTGGCCCGAGCGCAAGTTCCTGATCGCGGGAGACGCGGTCGCGACGTGGCCCGAGCTCTGTCCGGGCTGGCACGCGTTCAACCTCAACAAGCGGCAGCACCACGCAACGCTCCAGCGCCTGGCCGCGCTCGACGCGAACATCGTCGGCGTCGGCCACGGCAACCCGATCGCGCAGGGAGCCGCCGACAGGATCCACGAGCTCGCGAGCCGTCCCGTTCCCTGAGCGAGCCGGCGTCGCACCGCCGCGAACTGTCGTCCGTGGCGCTCAGCAGGTGAAGGCAAGACGGCCGGCGGCGGTCTCATCCAGGACACGCGTGCCGTAGTCCTCGCCGCGGCGGAGCTCGATCCGGAAGCTGCCGTCCTCCGGGAGGACGAGTACCTCCGCTCCCGGCTGCCACTGGCCGAGGGCGGGTGTCGGCGTCAGGAAGAGGCGCCCACCGTTCTGGTCGAGGAGCGTGAACCCCTCGTAACTCCATGGAAACGATCCCGTCCGCGCGCGGGTGGCCGTGACGCACTCGCCGGGGACGCTGGACGACGGGATGTTCAGGTCGATCTTGCTATGAATCGTCACCGTCGGCTGGATCGCGAGGTCGGCCGCGAGGCGCCGTGCGAGCTGCGTCCCACGCGCGTCTGCGAACTCTGCAGTCGCCCAGAAGAGGCTGACGAGCGCGAGCGCCAGCGCTGCGACGCGGACGGCGGTCAGCTGGCGCGGCGCGACGGCGGCGCGGGCGAGTGCGCCGGCGATGAGAAGCGCGCCCACGCCCGGCCCGAGCGCCTGGAGGTAGATGTAGCCGGTCGCGAACGGGTGTCCCGCAGCGAGCGCGACGCCGAAGGCGAGCGCCACGGCGCCTGCGACAAGGAGAAGCGGCGCGAGCTCGACGCGCAGCAGGCGCCCGGCGAGCGTGAGCAGCGCGCACGCCCCGAGCGAGACGAGCAGGACGACGAGAACAGGAACGAAGAGCGCGTCGACGCTCCGCAGGACGTAGTCGCTGGTCGAGAGGGCGAGGAGGCTCGGGTCGACGCCGAAGTAGCGTGCGAACGACTCCTCCCGCCGGAAGCCGAAGTAGTAGGCGAGCACTGTGAGAAGCGTCGTCGGCGCGACGACACCGCCCACGATGCGCAGCACGCGCACGGCGTCAGTCGAGAGCGACGGTGCAGCCCGGGCCGCCGACGCGGCCTCGGTCGCAGGAGTGTCAGTCGTGACGGCTTCGGCCACCGACGTTCATCTCTTCGGGGCCGGAGTCTCTCAGAAGTCACGCAGCAAGTGAAGCCGGGATCGCAAAGCGGGCGACCGGGCTCGAACCGGCGACCCTCAGCTTGGGAAGCTGATGCTCTACCAACTGAGCTACACCCGCGTGCGGCGCATTCTACCGGGCCTCACCGCCGGCAGGCCAGGCTTCGACCAGCCGCCGCCGCGTCTCCGCCAGATGCTCCGGGATCACCTTCACGTCCGCGAGCACCGGCATGAAGTTCGTGTCGCCGGCCCAGCGCGGTACGACGTGCAGGTGGACGTGGTCGAGGACCCCGGCTCCAGCGATCCGGCCCAGGTTCCAGCCGAGGTTGTAGCCCTGCGGCGCGTAGACCTGCGCCAGCGCGCCGATCCCGGACCGGGCGAGGCGGTGGATCTCGAGCGCCTCGGCGTCCTCGAGCTCCCCGTACTCGCCGACATGCCGCGCCGGCGCGACCATCAGATGGCCCGACGTATACGGATACTTGTTCAGCAGCACGAACGCGCGCTCGCCGCGGTGGAGGACGAGCTTCTCCTCGTCGTCGCCGGCCAGGGCTTCGCAGAACACGCAGCCGGGAGCCTCGTCGGCGCCCTTGATGTACTCGAGGCGCCAGGGCGCCCACAGCTGCTCGGTCACGGCTACAGCCAGCGCTTGTAGTGGAAGAAGCCGAGCAGCGCGACGAGCGTCACCACCATCCCGCTGACGACGCCGTACCAGGCTTCGGCGCTCCCGAAGCCCGGGAAATGGACGTTCATGCCGAAGATGCCCGTGATCAGCGTCAGCGGCAGCAGGATGACGCTGAAGACGGTCAGGATCCGGAGGACGTCGTTCTGCTTGTGCGAGATCACCGACTCGTTGGTCGCCTCGAGCGCCTCGACGACCTCCTTGAAGTTGTCGAGGAGGTCCCAGATCCGCTCGGCGGCGTCGACGATGTCGTCGAAGTAGAGCTCGAGCGCCTCGGGCAGAAACCGCTCGGTGTGCCGCTCGAGCAGCCGCAGCGTCGAGCGCTCCGGCTTGATGATCTTGCGGTACGAGATGATCTCCTGCTTGACGTTGGAGATGTCGCGGACGACCTCCTCCGAGCGGCCCTCGAACATCTCGTCCTCGATCGTGTCGAGCTTGTGGCCGATCTTGTCGAGGATCGGGAAGCAGTAGTCGAAGAGGTCGTCGAGCACCTCGTAGAGCAGGCGGCCGGAGCCCTTCGAGAACAGCTCGGCGCGCAGACCCTCGTCCTCGTAGCAGCGGCGGAACAGGCGGGTCACCGGCAGGAGCTCGACGTTCGGCAGCGTGACGAGGTAGTCAGGGCCGAGGAAGATGTCGAGCTCGGCGGCGTTCAGGCGCTGGATCGCCTTGTCGTAGGCGGGGAAGTGGAGCACCGTGAAGAGGTAGTCCGGGTAGTCGTCGACCTTGGGCCGCTGGCGCTTCGAGAGCACGTCCTCGAGGTCGAGCTCGTGCCAGCCGAAGCGCTCGGCGAGCGCCTCCGCTTCCGCGTGATCGGGCCGGTCGAGGTGAACCCAGGTGAGCCCCTGGGCGTGGAGCTCGGAGAGCCTAGGCTGCTGAGGGTGTGCGGCGACGTCCGCGCCCGGGCGCGGTGCCGTCCGCCTCATGCGGGGCAGGCTGGGCATCGGTACTGAGAGGGTCGTCCGCGCGGAGGGGCATGGCGGGCCGCATTCTACCCGCCGCGGGCCCCCGGAACACCCCCAATGAACAGGGCGGCCGTCGGCGAGCTCACAATTTGCACGCTAGCGATCAGGTCGCGCGCGAGGATCCGTCAGCAGCGTCGCGCTCACGACGATCGACGCGAACGCGGCGATCTGGATCACGCCCTTGGCGCCGCTCGGCAGCGCCTCGCCGAGCAGCACGAAGCCGGCAGCGATCGGCACGGCGTTTGTCGCGAGCGTCGCAAGTCCTGCCGCTGTGAGCGCGTCGCCGTGCTGGAAGGCGGCCTGCAGCACCGTCGTCCCGACGCCGTAGAAGACGACGAGCGAGACCGTCGCGATCAGCCAGGCACCGCCGTACACGACGAGCTTGGCGGAGATGTCGCCGGCCGCGAAGAGGAGTCCGGTCGCGAGGCCGAGCGCGGCCGCACGAGGGACGCGCGCTTCCACCCCGCTCAGTGCAATCGCCCCGGCCGCGCAGGCCGCGAGCCAGATCGCGGCGCCGATTGCGTCCGGTGGCCGGTCGGCCGGCTCCGTGCCGATCAGCGAGACCGCGAGCAGGACGAGTCCCGCCAGCGCGATGACGACCGCGAGCTGCTCGCGGATCGCGAGCCGCCGCGGATGGCCGTGCGCCGCCACGAACGCCAGCACCGCGATCCCGGAGGCGCTGACCGCCTGGACGAGCGCGAGCGGCGCGAGGCGCAGCGCGGCCACGTAGAGCAGCCAGCCGCCCGTCTCCGCCGTGAAGCCGATCAGCCACGCGCGGCTGCCGAGCAGCAGCCTGACCGTGCGCAGGGGCTCTCGCGGCCGCAGCGGGGGCAGCTTCGCGGCCGCATCGTGCTCCTTCGTATACGCCCAGTTGACCGCGAGCGCGGAGACCAGGGCGAGCGGCAGACCGATCCAGATCTCTACGGGCGCTCTCCGGTTCGTAGGAGCGTCGTCACGGCAACATGCGCCCGGCAGGATTCGAACCTGCGACCTTTCGCTCCGGAGGCGAACGCTCTATCCCCTGAGCTACGGGCGCGGGGAGGTTGAAGTGTACTCGGCGCATCGTCAGCCCGGTGCACACCGCCGGGGAAAGTCGCGCGCGAAGCGCGACTTTCTCCGATTGTCCGGACGGCGAACGCTCTCTCCCCTGAGCTGCGGGCGCGGGGAGGTCGTAGTGTATCCGCCGTGGAGTTGAAGGCCCGGATCGCAACCCTCGCCACCGCCGAGCCGTTCGTGATCGCGCGGGGAACCGAGGAGATCAGCGAGGTCCTCTGGGTCGAGTTGGGGCACGGCGACGCGGTCGGCTACGGCGAGGCGGCGCCGATCGAGCGCTATTCGGAGTCGGCCGGCTCGGCCCTCGCCTACGTCGAGGAGCACGCTGGGCTGATCGGCGACGACCCCTGGGCGCTCGAGGAGATCATGGGGAGGCTCCCCGAGCGCGAGTTCGCCGCCCGGGGCGCGATCGACGCGGCCTTGCACGATCTCCAGGGCAAGCTGACAGGCCAGCCTGCCTGGCGTCTGCTCGGGCTGCCTCGCGTCGGGCCGCCGACCTCCTGGACGATCTGGCTCGGCGACCCGGACGACATGGGCCGCCGCGCCGAGAAGGTCGCCGGGCGCTTCCACCGCCTCAAGCTCAAGCTCGGCGCCCGCGACGGCCACGACGTCGACCGCGTCCGTGCGGTCCGCTCGGTCACCGAGGTGCCGCTCCAGGTCGACGTCAACGAGTACTGGACGCTGGACGAGGCGCTCGAGAACCTGCCGCAGCTCGCCGCACTCGGAGTGGAGTACTGCGAGCAACCGCTCGCGGAAGGCGATCCGCAGGGCGCGGAGCTGAAGCGGCGCTCACCGATCCCGATCTACGTCGACGAGGACTGCCACACGCTCGCCGACGTCGCCAAGTGCGCCGAGATCGGCCACGGAGTCAATCTCAAGCTCGCGAAGTCGGGCGGGATCCGCGAGGCGATCCGGATGGCGCACGCCGCCCGCGCGCTCGGTCTTGGCGTGATGCTCGGCTGCATGATCGAGTCGGGGCTCGGCATCGCTGCGGGCTGCTGCGTGGCGCCGCTCTGCGACCACGTCGACCTCGACGGCAACCTGCTGCTCGGCGGCGATCCATGGCCGGGCGTCGCGTTCGTGGACGGCGTCCAGATTCCGTCGGACGAGCCCGGGCTCGGGGTCCGCCCGCGGCCGGCGGGCGTCGTGTGAGCGACGCGGGACCGCCGGGCGCCGAGGCAGGCGGGGGAGGCGAGAAGCGCTATCTGATCCTCGCCGAGGGGTTCTCGCACGACCCGCTCTACGGCAAGACGATGCGCGGCGTGATGCGCTACCGCCGCGACGACGTCGTCGCGATCCTCGACACGGCGCGGGCGGGGGAGACCGACGACGGCGTCCCGATCGTCGCCACCGTCAACGACGCTCTCTGCTTCGGGCCGACGACCGCGCTCGTCGGCGTCGTTACACAGGGGGGCCGCTTCCCGGCCGACTGGCGTGCCCTGCTCAGGAGCTGCGTCGCGAAGGGGCTCGACCTCGAGAGCGGCTTGCACGTGCGGCTCGCCGACGACGAGGAGCTCGTCGAGCTGGCGCGGCGCCACGGTGTCGAGCTACGCGACCTGCGGCGGCCGCCGGACGACCTCTCGACCGCGACGGGGGCGAACATGGCGGTGCCGGCCACGATCGTGCTCACGGTCGGCTCCGATTGCGCGATCGGCAAGATGACCGCGACGCTGGAGCTCGACCTCGAAGCCCGGCGCCGCGGGATCAAGTCGGTCTTCGTCCCGACCGGCCAGACCGGAATCGCGATCGCGGGCTGGGGGATCGCCGTCGACGCGGTGATCGCGGACTTCATCGCCGGCGCGGCCGAGCGGCTCGTGGTCGAGGGCCACGAGCGCGGAGGCGAGCTGCTCTGGGTCGAGGGCCAGGGAGCGATCATTCACCCGGTCTACTCGGGCGTCACGCTCGGCCTGCTCCACGGCTGCGCCCCGCACCTCTACGTGCTCTGCCACGAGGTCGGCCGCACCGAGGTCGAAGGCGCGGGCGGAGGGCCGCATCCGCTGCCGAGCCTGGCCGAGCTCGTGCGCCTGCACGAGGCGATCTCGCTTCCCGCCCGGCCCGCCAGGGTCGCGTGCGTGTGTCTCAACACGAGCCACGTCTCGGAGCCGGAAGCACGCGAGGCGATCGCCGCCGCCGAAATCGAGACGGGCCTTCCCGCCGACGATCCGGTACGCTTCGGCGCCGCCCGGCTAGTGGACGCGGTCATCGCTCAGGTGGGTGATGCTCCGGGCCGATCAACGGGCTAATTCCAGGGTCCGGAAGCGGATACAACGAGAGGGCGGCATCGCTGTGATCAAGCAGATCTCTGGAGGCTTCGCCTGCGCGGTCGCCTGTTCGGCGTTCATGGCCGTCACCGCAGCGTCGGCGGCGGGTCCGGCGATCGGCTTCGCCGAGGACGCCACGAAGTACGCGCCGGACGGCGGCAGCGCGCTGTTTGCGGAGATGAACAAGCTCGGCACCACCTCGAACCGTGTCGCGGTCTTCTGGAACGCCGACGCGCCGACGACGATCGAGGACGAGCCTTTTCTCGATCGGATGATCCCGGCCGCTGAGGCGCACGGCATTCAGATCGTCTTTGCGATCTACCCGAAGCGGGCCATGATGGCGCCCACGACGCCGGAGGCCGCCGACGCCTTCTGCGACTTCGCCGTGTCCGCGCTGCGCGCATACCCCTCCGTTCGCAAGGTCGTGATCGGGAACGAACCGAACCAGCCCCGCTTCTGGCGGCCGATCTGGCACGGGGGCAAGCCGGCCTCCCCCGCCGCGATGGAGGTCGTGCTCGCGAGCTGCTACGACAAGATCAAGGCCTACGATCCGTCGATCGACGTGATCGGCGTCGGCCTCTCCCCGCGCGGAAACGACAAGCCGTACGCGACGAGCAACTCCTCGATCTCGCCCGTGCGGTGGATCGAGGCACTGGGGGATGCCTATCGTTCGAGCGGCCGCACCGCGCCGCTGTTCGACGAGTGGTCGTGGCACTGCTATCCGAACGTGAACACGGACACGGTGGCGCAAGGCTATCCCTGGCCGGATACGGGCTGTGTGAACGCCGACCGCGTCAAGCAGGCGATCTGGGACGCGTTCAACGGCACCGGCCAGCCGACCTTCGAGGAGTCCGGGGTGTGGCTCCCCGCCGCCACCGGCGACTTCGGTGCAACGCTGTTCGGGACGCTCAAGATGTTCGTCGACGAGACGGGCTGGCAGGTCGACACGCACGGCCGGCCGGGATACACGAACGCGGAAAACGTGCCGCCGATCAGCGAGGCGACGCAGGCGCGGGCCTACGCGCAGCTCGTCCATCTCGCGGACTGCGAGCCGACCCTGACGGCGTTCCACTTCTTCCACGAGATCGACGAGGTCGATCGCCTGGGCTTCCAGAGCGGCCCGCTGCGCACGACGGCCGAGGAGCGCCATTCGGCAGCCGCGATCCAGCAGGCGATCGCCGCCGACGACGGCAGCTGCACGGGCACGCTCACGAGCTGGAGTCACGCAACGGCGGTGCTCGGCGCCGGCGCAGCGATCCAGTTGCACCGCGGCCGGCTCTACCTCGCACTGAACGCGAACGAGGGGTTCGCCTACACCGCCACCTTCACGAAGAAGCTCGGCAACGGCAGGAAGTCCATCGCGAGTACCACGAGCCACGGGGACGGTCCGCTTGCGGTCGCACGTGCCACGGGCAGTAGGTCGACCGTGATGACAGCCACGAGACGCGGCGCCGCTCCGCTGACGGTCGTGAGCATGAAGGTGCCGGCCGGTTTCGCCGGCGGCCGCGTCACGATCAAGCTCTCGGCCGAAACCAACTCGGCGAGAACCGCGAGCCAGACGCTGAAGCTCACGGCGGGCTGACGACGCGCGTCGCGGTCATCTCGGACACGCATCTGCCTCGGGGAGCCCGCCGGCTGCCCGAGGCGTGCATCGAACGGCTGCGCGACGCCGCTCTCGTCCTCCACGCGGGCGATTTCGTCTCCGCCGCTTTCGTCGCCGAGCTGCGAGCGCTCGGACCACCGGTCGCAGGGGTGTACGGGAACATGGACGAGCCGGCGCTGAAGGAGGCGCTACCGAGGGAGCGAGTCGTCGAGGTCGGCGGCGCGCGCATCGGGATGCTGCACATCCCGGGCCCCGCCGCAGGGCGGCAGGCACGCCTGCGGCTCCGCTTCGACGGCTGCGACGCTGTCGTCTACGGGCACACGCACGTTCCGCAGGTCGAGCGGTTCGAGGGCATGTGGATCCTCAACCCGGGCAGCCCGACCGAGAAACGCCGAGCTCCTGCACACACGATGCTCCTCCTCGAGATCGAGGCGGGCGAGATCCGGCCCGACCTCGTGCTGCTGAGCTGAGCAGGCGGCCACCGGCATGACACGCCGTCCTTGACACGAACGCCTGTTCGCTCTAGCATGGCGAACACATGTTCGGACGCATCGTCTTGATCCTGATCGTCGCGGCTGTCGGCTGGGCGGTCTTCGCCCGCTCCTCGAGCGGTGCCGGACACCCGGTCCACTACGTCGTCAAGCCGGCGGACACGCTCTGGTCGATCGCCGCGGGCCACTACGCGGGCGATCCGCGCGAGGGCATCTACAAGCTCCGCCGAGCGAACCAGCTCACCGGCGCGACCCTCGTGCCGGGTCAGGATCTGCTCCTGCCGTAGCGGGACGTCACATGCCGCGGTAGGCGTGCCCCGCCATGGCGGCGGGGTCGAGCATCACGTTCACGACCGCCGGCTCGCCGCACGCGAGCGCCCGCTCGAGGGCAGGCGCAAGCTCGTTCGGCCGCTCGACGTGCTCGCCGTGCCCGCCTAGCGCCTCCGTCAACCGGTCGTAGCGCGTCGGCGCGAGGTCGACGGCGACCGCCGCGTCGTCGCCGTAGATCCCCCGCTGTGGGACACGGATCTCCCCCCAGCCGGCGTCGTTCCCGATCACGAGCACCGCGGGAAGCCCGAAACGGACGAGCGTGTCGAGCTCGAAGCCGTTCAGGCCGAACGCGCCGTCACCCGCGACGACGACCACCTGCTTGTCCGGCGTCGCCGCCTTGACGCCGACCGCGTAGGGCGTGCCGACGCCGAGGCAGCCGAACGGCCCCGGATCGAGCCAGTGTCCCGGCCGGTGCACGTGCAGGACTCTCGACACCGCTGCGACGACGTCGCCGCCGTCGCCGATCACGATCGTGCCGGGGTCGAGGACGTCGTCGAGGATCTTGCCGAGCCGGTAGTGGTTGAGCGGCGCCGCATCGGACTCGACCTCGCTGCGGTGCTCGTCCCACCAACGCCCCTCGGCAGCGCGGAGCGTTGCGAGCCACTCGTCGCTCGCGCGGCGCGTCTTCACACCGTCGGCGAGGATGCCGAGCACCGCCGCGCAGTCGCCGACGATGCCCGCGTCCGGCGCGCGGTTGCGCCCGAGCTCGCGGGGGTCGCCGTGGACGTGCACCAGCTTCGCCCCGCCGAAGCGGCCGAACTTGAGCCGGAAGTCGAGCGGCGCCCCGACCACGGCGATCACGTCCGCCGACTCGAGCGCGAGCGAGCGGGAGTGCTGGAAGAACAGGTCGTGGCCAGGTGGCAGCGAGCCGCGGCCGGAGCCGTTCAGATAGACCGGCAGGCGTCCGTTCTCCGCAAAGGCGGCGAGCTGCTTCCACGCGCCGTCCCACCAGATCCCGCTTCCCGCCACGACCGCAGGCCGCTCCGCCTTGGTCAGCAGCTCAGCCGCCTTCATCAGCTCCCGCGGATCGCCGAAGGCGCGCGCCGCCGACCGTGACGGCGCAGCCTGGACGTCGTCGGCGTCCGCGAACAGCACGTCCATCGGCAGCTCGAGGTAGACCGGGCCGCGTGGCGCGGCGAGCGCGTGGCGGAACCCCGTCGCGACGAAGTCGGCGACGCGGTCCGGCTGGGTGCAGATCGCAGCCCACTTCGTGATCGGCTTGAACAACGAGAGCTGGTCGAACTCCTGCAGCGCACCCTGCTCGGCCTGCACGAGCGGCCGGGCGCCGCCGAGGATCACGAGCGGCGTCTGCGCCGCGAAGCAGTTCGCGACGGCCGTAACCGTGCCCGTCACGCCGGGGCCCGCGGTGACGAGGGCGACGCCGCAGGCGCGGTTGATCCTGCCCCAGGCCTCGGCCGCATGCGCCGCGGCCTGCTCGTGCCGGACGTCCAGGACGCGCACGCCCTCGTGGCGGCAGCCCTCGTAGACCGGCATCACGTGCCCGCCGCTGAGGGTGAAGATCGTGTCGACGCCTTCGGCCGCGATCGCGCGCGCGACGAGCCGCCCGGCCTGCACCCGCTCGGTCATCAGTCGGCGAGGCTACTACGAACCGCTCGTACAATCCGCCCGTGGATCTCGACCTCGTATTCCTCGGCACCTCGGGCTCGCTCCCGACCGCGCAGCGGGCGCCGGCGGCGACGCTCGTGCGCCGCGGGGGAGAGCGCCTGCTCTTCGACTGCGCCGAGGGCACCCAGCGCCAGCTGCTGCGCTCGAACGTGGGCCTCGTCGAGCTGCGTGAGATCTTCCTGACGCATTTCCACGCTGACCACTACCTCGGTCTCCCCGGGATGCTGAAGACGTTCTCGCTCCGGGGCCGCGAGCTGCCGCTGACCGTGTACGGGCCGCCGGGACTGAGCGACCTCTTCGGTGGACTGCGCCGGATCTTCGGCAGGCTCGGCTACCCGCTCGAGCTCCAGGAGCTGCAGGCCGGCGAGTCGCTGGAGCGTGACGGCTACCGGCTCGAGACGTTCGCGGTCGATCACGGCATGTCCTCGCTCGGCTACGCCGTCGTCGAGCACGTCCGGCCAGGCCGCTTCGACGTCGAGACCGCGGATGCGCTCGGTGTCCCTGATGGCCCCGCCCGCGGCGCGCTCCAGCGGGGCGAGCCGGTCGACGTCGGCGACCGGACGGTCAAGCCGGAGGACGTGCTCGGCCCGCCGCGCGAGGGCCGCAAGGTCGTGCTGACGGGCGACACGGCGCCGTCCCCGCGCGTGATCGAGGTCGCGCACGCCGCCGACCTGCTCGTGCACGAGGCGACGTTCTGCGAAGACGAGCGCGACCGGGCCCGCGAGACCCTGCACTCGACCGCAGCGCAGGCTGCGGAGGTGGCACGGCTCGCGGACGTCTCGATGCTCGCGCTGACGCATCTCTCGACGCGCTACTCGGGTGGCGACGTCGCGCGCGAGGCTCGGTCGACCTTCGCCGAAACCGTGGTGCCGCGCGACTTCGACGTCATCGAGGTGCCCTTTCGGGAGCGGGGGACGCCGCTGCTCGTGAAGGGTGGGGCGCTCGCTCGCCCCCCCGAGCCGGTATCGTCCCTGCCGCAATGACGAACATGGTGCAGGTAGCCGTCGCCGGCGACATCACGGAGGCCGAGGAGCTGCAGACGATCCTCTCGAGCGCCGGGATCGAGTCGGAGCTCTCCTCCGCCGAGGACGACCCCCTGACCGTGCTCGTCCCAGAGTCGTCGCTCGAAGCCGCCCAGGATGCCATCGAGGCCCTGACCGAGCCCGACGACATCCTCGGCGAAGCCTGAGCTTCCGGCCGGCGCGGCCGGCTGAGGGCCCGAGCGGACGCGACCGGTGAGCACCGACAAGCCCGACTTCGCCCGGCTCGCCTCGACGTACGACGAGCTCCGGCCCGCTGACGAGAACTGGTGGGAGCTGTTCGAGCTGCTCGTGCGCGAGGGCGACCTGCGCGGTCGCCGCGTCCTCGATCTGGGCGCGGGCACGGGCAGGCTCGCCGCGGCACTGGCGGAGCGAGCGCTCTGCCGGGTGTGGGCGGTCGACGAGTCCGCCGCGATGCTCGAGACGGCGCGCGCGCAGCTGCCGGCAAGCGTCGGCCTGAAGCAGGCGAGCGCCGAGGCGCTGCCGTTCAAGGACGCGTGGTTCGAGCGCGCCGTCGTGCGGCTCTCGATTCATCTCTGGGACCGGCCGCGCGCTTTCGCCGAGCTGCGCCGCGTCGTCGCCGGGCGCGTCGCGATCGCGACGTTCGATCCCGAGCACTTCACCGACTACTGGCTGAACGAGCTGTTCCCGTCGATCGAGAGCCTCGATCGCGGGCGCTTCCCGGACGGCCCGCGGCTCGAACGCGAGCTGGGCGAGGCCGGCTTCGACGGCGTGCACCTGCTGCGGCTGAGCCAGACCGCCTCGATCTCACGGGACGAGGCTCTGGCGAAGATCCGCGGCCGGCACATCT
Source organism: uncultured Actinomycetes bacterium (assembly GCA_963757725.1). Taxonomy (GTDB): domain Bacteria; phylum Actinomycetota; class Thermoleophilia; order Gaiellales; family Gaiellaceae; genus CAVWSR01. Next base: position 509,121 of record CAVWSR010000007.1, on the reverse strand, counting down.
CCTCGTTCGACCTGATCGGCGGCGCCGAGTACGAGCGGGGCCGCGAGCGCGCCGAGCGCGAGCTGCCCGAGCGGGTCGACTACCGCCTCGAGTGGTTGATCGCCGTCGCGACCTGACCGCTCGCTCAGACCTGCCAGGTGCCGTCGCGCAGGATCGGCACGCGCTCGCCGGCCGTTGTGATTCCGGAGACGCTGACGTCGTCCCCGCCGATCATGAAGTCGAGATGGATCGCGCTGCGGTTGAGCGCAGCGATGCCCTCGGGTGCGTCGACACAGCTCTCGTAGCCGTTGCCGAAGGCGACGTGGCTCGCCGCGTTCTCGTCGAGCAGGGTGTTGAAGAACGTCCGTCCGAGCGGGCCGATGCGGCCCTCGCGGTCGACGAGCGCCACCTCGCCGAGGCGCGATGCGCCCTCGTCGCGGGCGCAGCGTGCTCGCAAGGCCTCGGCGTTCTCGTCGGCGTCGATCTGCACAGCCCGCCCTCCCTCGAAGCGCACCCGGAGGCCCTTGACGACCGTGCCGGCGAGGTCGAGCGGCTTCGTTGCGGTGACGACGCCCTCGGCCCGCTGCGGGTCGGGGGCCGAGGTGACCTCCTCGGTGGGCAGGTTCGGCCCGAACGGAAGTCCCCATGCGGTCTCGTGAGCGCCGCCCTCGAAGATCGAGCTCGGCAGCAGGCCGAGCGTCAGGTCGGTGCCTGGCCCCTCGAAATGCACGGAGTCGAAGCGAAACGCGGTCAGCCGCTCCCCCGCCGCGGCGAGCTGCGTAAACCGCTCCGCCCACGCAGCGACCGGATCCGGCTCGTCCAGGCGAAGCACGTGCACGAGGTCGCTCCACAGCTTCGCCAGCGCGTCTTCCTCCGACAGCTCCGGATAGACGACCGACGCCCAGACAGGGCTCGGATTCGGCGCGACGCACCAGTTTGTCGAGCCCGCGTTGATCACCTGGAAGCTCTCCTTGAGCGAGGGCAGCGAATCGCGGCCCGCACGGAGCGCGTCGACGCCGTCCAGGAGCCCCGGTGGCACGGTCGGGTGCAGCGCGATGCGCGCGCACCGATGCTCGCCCAGCTCGAGCACCCGCTCGCCGTACCAGGGAGGCACGAAGTCGAGCGTGTCCGGGTCGGCGTGCTCGATCCGGCTGCGCTTGATGTGGCCGTCGAAGTACCAGACGTCGACGAACTTTGCGCCACACCGGTAGCTCTGCTCGGCAATCGCCCGTACCAGCGGCGCTCCCTCGGGATCGGCCGTGATCGCCACGATCTGGCCCGGCTGGACGTTCGCGCCCACGCCGACGACCAGGCGCGCGAGCTGCTGGTGGAGCTCAGGAGTCACGCCGCGCCACCCTAACGCCTCGTGCACATCCGGCGGACCGGTTACTCTTGCGGTCGACCCGTTCCTTTAACCCGGTCCAGAGAGGCCGGAAAGGAGACGCATGACGACCCCTGCCCGCCACAGCGCGGGAACGCTGCTGCTCGACGCCGAGGCGATCGAGCGGACGCTCTCCCGGATCGCGCACGAGATCATCGAGCGCAACCCAGCGCTCGACCGCGTCGCACTCGTCGGCATCCACACTCGCGGCGTGCCGCTCGCAGGCCGCCTGCGACGCCTGATCGCCGAGCGCACGGGCGTCGAGGTGGCGCTCGGTGCGATCGACATCACCTTCCACCGCGACGACGTGCACGTGCGCGGCGGCGAGGCCCCGCTGCACCCGCAGCCGCTCGTCCGCGACACGCAGCTCGACTTCCAGCTCGAGGGCATGACCTGCATCCTCGTCGACGACGTCCTCTACACGGGCCGGACGATCCGCGCTGCGATCGACGCGCTCTTCGACTGGGGCCGGCCGGCAAGAGTGCAGCTCGCCGTGCTCGCCGACCGGGGCCATCGCGAGCTGCCCATCCGCCCGGACTACGTGGGCAAGAACCTGCCGACCTCGCAGGACGAGCGCGTGCACGTGCAGCTGCTCGAGGTCGACGAGGTCGACCGGATGATCATCACCCGAGAGGAGGAGCGGGATGTCTGAGCTCCGCGTCGTCAAAGAGGATCTGCGGCCCCCGCAGCGTCCGCCGCGCCGCCACCTGATCTCGATCGCCGACCTGACCCGCGACGATGTCGAGCGCCTGCTGTCGACCGCCGCGAGCTTCGAGTCGTCGCTCGAACGTGAGGTCAAGAAGCTGCCGACCCTGCGCGGCCGGACGGTGGTGAACCTGTTCTACGAGAATTCGACGCGCACGGTGTCGAGCTTCGACCTCGCCGCCAAACGCCTGTCCGCGGACACGATGACGATCAAGGCGTCAGGCTCCTCGGTCGAGAAGGGCGAGTCGTTGAAAGACACCGCGCTGACGCTCTCGGCCTACGACCCGGACGTGATCGTGATCCGGCACCCGCAGATCGGCGCGCCGAAGCTCGTGGCCGAGGTGACGGACGCGCATGTCGTCAACGCGGGAGACGGCAAGCACCAGCATCCGACCCAGGCGCTGCTCGACCTGTTCACGATCCGCGGCGAGCTGGGGCGGATCGAGGGCGTCCACGTCGCGATCGTCGGCGACGTCCTGCACTCGCGCGTTGCCCGCTCGAACATCCAGGCGCTCGTGCTGATGGGCGCGAAGGTCACGCTGGTCGGCCCGCCGGCGCTGCTCCCGCGCGGCATCGAGGCGATGGGCTGCGAGACGACGACCGACATCGGCGCGATCGCCGCCGCCGACATCGTCTATGTCCTGCGCATGCAGCACGAGCGCATGGCCGAGGGGGCCAACTTCGTACCGAGCCTGCGCGAGTACGCGGCGCGCTGGGGCATCACGCCCGAGCGGTTGCGGCCCGGCCAGAAGGTGATGCACCCAGGGCCGATGAACCGCGGTGTCGAGATCGACGCCCTCGTCGCGGATGCCGCCGACGCGCTCGTCACGACCCAGGTGCGCAGCGGCCTCGTCGTCCGGATGGCCGTGCTCTACGACCTGCTCGTCCAGGGGCCCACGTCGGTCGAGGCCGCCTCACTGGCGGGGGTGGCGTGATGCTGTTCGCGAACGAGCGCCCGAAGGTCGACCAGGTCGTGCGCGGCGCGCGCGTCGTCGACCCCGGCGAAGGCATCGACGAAGCGCTCGACGTCACGATCGAGAACGGCGTGATCACCCGCATCGAGCCCGGCAGCTCGTCGAACGGCTACGTGCTCGCCCCGGCGTTCGTCGACCCGCATGTCCACCTGCGTACACCGGGGCGCGAGGACGAGGAGACGATCGCCACCGGCACCTCCGCTGCGGCGGCCGGCGGCTTCTGCGCGATCCTGGCGATGCCGAACACAGACCCCGTCGTCGACTCGGCTGCCGTGCTCGGGGCGCTCGTCGAGCTCGCACACGAGGAGGCGCGGATCCCCGTCGGCTTCCTCGCGTCGATCTCGCGGAGCCTGGCCGGGGCGGAGTTGACCGAGATGGCCGAGCTCGCCGATGCGGGAGCCGTCGGCTTCTCCGACGACGGCATGCCGGTCCGCTCGGCGGGGCTGATGCGGCGCGCGCTCCAGTACTCCTCGTTCGCGGGGCGGCTGCTCGCGCTCCACGAGGAGGAGCCGACGCTCTCGCGGGGCGGCCAGATGCACGAGGGCGCCGTGTCTGCGGAGCTCGGCTTCGCCGGCTGGCCCTCGATCGCGGAGTCGACGATGGTCGAGCGCGACCTGACGCTTGCCCGCTACGAAGGTCAGCCGCTGCACCTTCTGCACCTCTCGGCGCGGGAGTCGGTCGAGGCGCTCGAGCGGGCGCGCTCGCTCGGCGTGCGGGCCACCGCGGAGGTGACTCCGCACCACCTGGTGCTGACCGACGAGGCCGTGCGCTCGCTCGATCCGAACGTGAAGATGAACCCGCCGGTGCGGGCGGAATCGGATCGCGCAGCTCTGCTCGACGCCTTACGGATCGGCAACATCGAATGCGTAGCCTCCGACCATGCGCCCCACGCGCGCCACGAGAAGGAGGCCCCGTTCGAGGAGGCTCCCTTCGGCGTGACCGGGCTCGAGACCGCCTTCTCGGTGCTCTACACGCACCTTGTCGTGCCCGGCCTGCTTCCGCTGGAGACGGTGCTCGAGCGCATGTCGGCGGGTCCTGCGCGTGCGTACGGGCTGACCGTGCCGCGGATCGCGGTCGGCGAGCCCGCCAACCTCGTCCTGCTCGACCTCTCGGAGAGCTGGGAGGTGACCGAGGCCGGCTTCCGCTCGCGGTCGAAGAACTCCTGGCTGCTCGGCGCGAAGCTGCAGGGCCGCGTCGTCAAGACCTTCGCGAACGGCTGCGAGGCATTCGCCGCGTGACCGGTTTCCTGGCGCTCGAGGACGGCACCGTCTTTCACGGCGAGTCGGTCGGTGCCGCCGGCTTCGCCTTCGGCGAGGCGGTCTTCACGACCGCGATGTCGGGCTACCAGGAGGTCGTCACCGACCCGAGCTTCGCGGAGCAGCTCGTGTGCTTCACGGCGCCGATGGTGGGCAACTACGGCGTCGCCCCGCAGCGCTCTGAATCGAGACGACCCCACGCGAAGGCGGTGCTGATGCGTGAGGCGCGCGGGCCCGCCTGGACGGACTGGCTCGCCGAGCAGGGGTTGCCGGCGCTCTCCGGCATCGATACCAGGTCGCTCGTGCTGCATCTGCGCGACCGAGGTGCGATGCGGGCCGCGGTCGTCACCGGCGACGGCTCGGTCGACGAGACCGTGACAGCCTTGCGCGCACAGCCGCCGATGGAAGGGCGCGCCCTCGTCGCAGGCGTCTCGACAACCGAGCCGTACGTCCACAGTGACGAGGGCAGAACCCGGGTCGCCGTCGTCGACTACGGCACGAAGCGATCGATCCTCCGCCGGCTCGCCGGCGCGGGCGCCGCCGTGACGGTCTTCCCCCACGATGTCGACGCCGATACGCTCGCCGACTTCGACGGCGTGCTGCTCGCGAACGGGCCGGGCGACCCGGAGCCGCTCGCGGACGAGGTGCAGGTCGTCCGAGACCTGCTCGGCCGCACCTCCGTCTTCGGCGTCTGCCTCGGTCATCAGCTGCTCGGGCTCGCGACGGACCACGAGACGTTCAAGCTCCCGTTCGGGCACCGTGGCGCCAACCATCCGGTTCTCGACCGTCGCACCAGCCGCGTGCTCGTCACCTGCCAGAACCACGGCTTCGCCGTCGCGCCGAGCGCAGGGCACGCCGTCACGCACCATTCGCTCTATGACGAGACCGTCGAGGGCCTCGACTTCCCCGAGCTGAACGCGCGCTCCGTGCAGTTCCATCCCGAGGCCGGGCCCGGCCCGCACGATGCCTGGCCGCTGATCGAGACGTGGGTGGAATCCCTTGCCCCGTAGAACGGACCTCGAGTCGATCTGCCTGATCGGTTCGGGCCCGATCGTGATCGGCCAGGCGGCCGAGTTCGACTACGCCGGCACGCAGGCCCTCAAGGTGCTGCGCGAGGACGGCTTCCGCACGATCGTCGTCAACTCGAACCCGGCGACGATCATGACCGACCCCGGCTTCGCCGACCGCACCTACCTCGAGCCGCTCGACCTCGCGGGCGTCACCGACGTTCTCCGCCGTGAGCGGCCCGACGCGCTGCTGCCGACGATGGGCGGCCAGACGGCGCTCAACCTCGCGATCGAGCTCGCCGAGAGCGGCGTCCTCGCCGAGCTCGGGATCGAGCTGATCGGCGCCGGCGTGGGCGTGATCAAGAAGGCCGAGGACCGTTTGCTCTTCCGGGACGCCGTCAGGCACTGCGGCCTGCTCGTGCCCGGATCGAAGGTCGTGAACTCGATCGACGAGCTCGAGCATGTCCGCGTGCCCGCCGTCGTCCGGCCGGCGTTCACGCTCGGCGGCCACGGCGGCGGCTTCGCCTACACGCGCGAGGAGCTCGTCGCGCAGGTCGAGCGCGGGCTGAGCGAGAGCCCGATCCACCAGGTCCTCGTCGAGGACTCGGTGCGCGGCTGGGACGAGTTCGAGCTCGAGGTGGTTCGCGACCGCCGCGACAACGTGGTCGTCGTCTGCTCGATCGAGAACCTCGACCCGATGGGTACGCACACCGGCGACTCGGTCACGGTCGCTCCGCAGATGACGCTCTCCGACGAGGCCTATCAGGAGCTGCGCGACGCGGCGATTGCGATCGTGCGCGAGATCGGAGTCGACACCGGCGGCTGCAACATCCAGTTCGCCCGTGAACGCGAGAGCGGCGAGCTGCGCGTGATCGAGATGAACCCGCGCGTCAGCCGCAGCTCCGCGCTCGCGTCGAAGGCGACCGGCTACCCGATCGCGAAGGTCGCCGCCAAGCTCGCGGTCGGCTACACCCTCGACGAGATCCCGAACGACCTGACCAAGACGACGCCGGCTTCGTTCGAGCCGACGCTCGACTACGTCGTCGTCAAGTTCCCGCGCTTCGCGTTCGAGAAGTTCCCCGGAGCCGACGCGCGGCTCGGCACGCAGATGAAGTCGGTCGGCGAGACGATGGGGATCGGTCGTACCTTCACCGAGGCGTTCCAGAAGGCGATGCGTTCGCGCGAGCTCGATCGCGGGTCGAAGACGCCCTGGCAGACGCTCGCCGATGTACCCGACGACGTGCACCCGTGGTTCCAGGAGGAGATCCTCGACATCCAGGAGGCGCTCTTCGAGCTCGACTCACTGCCGCTGAGGCGCGAGCACTGGATCAGGCTGAAGCGGCTGGGGCTGGCCGACACGGACATCGGCGAAGCGCTCGACCTGCCCGCGAGCGACGTCCGCGCGGCCCGGCTCGCGCACGGCGTGCGCCCTGCGTACCGGCGTGTCGATTCGTGCGCCGGCGAGGTCGAGGCACAGTCCAACTACTTCTACTCCACCTGGGGCGAGGACGACGAGGCGCCGCCCGTGCCCGGCCGCAGCGTCGTCATCCTCGGCTCCGGGCCGAACCGGATCGGCCAGGGAATCGAGTTCGACTACTGCTGTGTCCACGCAGCGCAGAGCTTCCGGGCGCTCGGCTACGACGCGGTGATGGTCAACTGCAACCCCGAGACGGTCTCGACGGACTACGACACCTCGGACCGGCTCTACTTCGAGCCGCTCGACGTCGAGTCCGTCCTCTCGATCTGCGAGCGGGAGCAGCCGGCCGGTGTCGTGATCCAGTTCGGCGGGCAGACGCCGCTCAAGCTCGCGCGCGCGCTCGAGGATGCCGGCTACCGGATCATGGGCACCCCGTACGAGGCGATCGACCTCGCCGAGGACCGCGAGCGCTTCGGCGCCCTCGCGGACAGTCTCGGCGTTCGCGTGCCGGAGTGGGGGATCGTCGAGGCGGCGGACGAGGCGATCGAGCGCGCCGGGCGGATCGGCTATCCGGTCCTGATCCGTCCCTCCTACGTCCTCGGCGGCCGCGCGATGCGCGTCTGCTACCGGCCGGAGGACGTACGCGACGCCCTCGAGCGGCAGACGCTCGGGCGTGTGCTCATCGACCGCTTCATCGAGAACGCGATCGAGATCGACGTCGACGCGCTCTGCGACGGCGCCGAGACCTACGTCTGCGCCGTCATGCAGCACGTCGAGGAGGCCGGCGTGCATTCGGGCGACTCGGCCTGCGTGCTGCCGGCGCCCTCGTTGACGGCCGCTGCGTCGGCGGAGATCCACCACATCGTGCGGCGGCTCGGCGCCGCACTCGGCGTCGTGGGGCTGCTGAATGTGCAGCTCGCCGTCGCCGAGGGGCAGGTCTACGTGCTCGAAGTCAACCCGCGCGCATCGAGGACCGTGCCGTTCGCCTCCAAGGCGACGGGCGTGAACATGGTGCAGGCCGCCTGCCGACTGGCGGCCGGCGAGACGATCGCGCAGCTCGGCCTGGCGCCCGAGCACGAGCCCGCGCAGGTGAGCGTCAAGGCGGCGGTGCTGCCGTTCGCGCGCTTCCCCGGCTCGGACCCGGTGCTCGGGCCAGAGATGCGCTCGACCGGCGAGGTGATGGCGAGCGCCGCCGATCTGCCGACGGCCTTCGCGAAGGCAGAGCGCGCCGCCGGGAGGCCGCTGCCGACGAAGGGCACCGCATTCCTGTCGGTGCGGGATGCGGACAAGCCTGCCTGCGTGCCGGTGGCCGCCGCGCTCGCGGGTCTCGGCTTCCGGCTGCTCGCGACGGGCGGTACGGCGACGACGCTCGGCGCTGCAGGGCTGATCGTCGAGCCCGTCAGCAAGGTGGGGGAGCGGGGCGAGAGCCCGACGATCCTCGATCTCGTCCGCCGCGGCCGCTGCGACCTCGTGATCAACACGCCTCAGGGCTCCGGTGCACGCGCGGACGGCTACCTGATCCGCGAGGCCGCACTTGCAGCGCGGGTGCCGTGCATCACGACGATCTCGGGCGCCGCCGCAGCCGTGCACGCGATCGCGAACGCCCGGACGGAGATCGCGCTCTCGCTGCAGGAGCGCATCGATGCCGAGATCCGCGCCTCCTAGTCCGATGCGACGCCAACCATGATTCCGGGAGGCATGCGGATCCTCACGCCGACCCTCGTGGTCGCCCTCGGCGACGAGGCCTGGCACGACCTTCGCGCCCTCTACGCTCCCTAGACCGCGTTGGGACCTCTCTATCGGCTCGTCTCGCCGATCCTCTTTCGGCTCGACGCGGAGCGGGCCCACGAGCTCGCGCTCGGCCTCGGCCGCCTCTTGCCCGTCTCCTCGCCGCCGCCGCCCGAGCTCGCGCGGGACGTGCTGGGTCTCCGCTTTTCCTCGCCGCTCGGACTCGCGGCTGGGATGGACAAGGACGCGCGCTACCTCGCGCTCTGGCGGCGGCTCGGCTTCGGCTTCGTCGAGATCGGGACGGTGACCCCGAGGCCGCAGGCCGGCAACCCGCGCCCGCGGCTCTACCGGCTCCCCGAGGCCGGTCTGCTCCTGAACCGGATGGGCTTCAACAGCGAGGGCGCCGAAGCCGTCGCGCGGCGGCTCGAGCGGCGTCCGGCCGGACTCGTGGTCGGCGGCAACATCGGTAAGAACAGGGAAACGCCCGAGGAGGCCGCGCTCGGCGACTACGAGGCTTCGTTCACCAGGATCGCGCCGCTCGTCGACTACGTCGTCCTCAACGTCTCGAGTCCCAACACGCCCGGGCTGCGCCGTCTGCAGGCGCCCGAGTCGCTCGCTCGCCTGGTCGAGGGAATCGTCGCGCTGCGCGGTCGGCTCGGGCTCGATCGGCTGCCGGTGCTCGTCAAGCTCGCGCCCGACCTGGACGAGGCCGAGCTCGACGCCACCGTCGACGCGGCGCTCGCAGGTGGGGCCGCCGGCATCGTCGCCACGAACACGACCGTCGACCGCGGAGGCGTTCCCGGCCGTCACCGCGCGGCAGTCGAGGCCTGGGGCGAGGGAGGGATCTCCGGGGCGCCGCTGCGGGAGCCAGCACGGCGCGTGCGGCGGCGGATCATCGAGCGGATCCAGGGCCGCTCGACGCTCATCGCCTGCGGCGGGCTCGTCACGCCGGGGGACGTCGCCCGGGCGCTCGACGAGGGAGCCGCGCTCGCTCAGATCTACACCGGGCTCGTGCTCGAGGGGCCCGACCTCGTGCGCCGAGTGAATCGAGAGCTCGCCTCGCGCGCCGTTGTCTCTAGTGGCAACGGTGCGGAAAGCCTCGACTGACGGTCGAGAGTTTGCGTCAAAAACGCCTGGAATTACCCGGTAATAACGGCAATTGACGACATTCTGGAAGCTGTTAGTATCCCGCCCTCATGGCGTCCACCAAGACCCAGGCACAGGCCCCCGCCAGGTCGCTCGACCAGCGCATGGAGGCTCTCAAGAGAGCCAATGACATCAGGGTCAAGCGGGCGCAGCTGAAGAAGGATCTCAAGGACGGGCGGGTCTCGATCGAGCAGATCCTGACCGACCCGCCGGAGTACGTCTCGACGGCAAAGGTGTTCGACATGCTGATGGCGGTGCCCAAGCTCGGGCGAGTGAAGGCAAGCCGGTTCCTGAATCTGTGCCGCATCAGCCAGTCGAAGACCGTGGGCGGCCTGTCGGAACGGCAGCGGTCGGAGCTGGTTGCACTCTTCAACCGGTAGGCCCTCCGTCATCGTCGTCACCGGCCCTTCGGGCGCCGGCAAGGGGACGCTGATCAAGAAGCTGCTCGAGCGCGTCCCTGAGCTCGAGGTCGCCGTCTCCGCGACCACACGCGACCAACGGCCTGGAGAGATCGACGGGCGCGACTACCACTTCCTCGCCGAACCGGACTTCCGCGATCGGATCGCGACCGATCGATTCATCGAGTGGGTCGAGTACGTATCGGGCCATCTGTACGGAACGCTTCGCTCCGAGATCGAGAAGATCGCCGCGCGCGGGCGCGTCTGCCTGCTCGAGCTCGAGACCGAGGGGGCGGCGCGCGTCAAGCAGAAGGTCGACGGAGCGGTGACGATCTTCATCAGCGCGCCGGTCGACGAGCTGGAGCGGCGGCTGCGTGAGCGGGCGACCGAGAGCTCCGGCGAGATCGGTGAGCGGATCGCGCTCGCGCGACGCCAGCTCGACCAGCAGCACGAGTTCGATTACGTCGTCGAGAACGACCAGGTCGAGCGGGCCGCCGACAGGCTGACGGAAATCGTCCACCGTGAGCTCGCGGCTGCAGGTACCATCCCGACCCGATGATCCATCCTCGCGTAGACGAGCTACTGGAGAACGTCGACTCGCGCTATGCGCTCGTCATCGTCTCGGCCAAGCGGGCTCGCCAGATCAACAACTACCACCATCAGCTTGGCGAAGGCATGGGCTTCGAAGACGCGCCGCCACCGCTCGTCGAATCGCGCTCCAAGAACTACTTGACGATGGCCCTCGAGGAGATCGCCGAGGGCAAGCTCAAGTACGACTACAAGCGCTAGACGGTCCGAGCCGTCGAAGCGCTGTCGATTCGCGCAGCTGATCGGCACAATGGGGGCGTGGCCCGGATCCTCCAGGGAGTGACCGGCGGTATCGCGGCCTACAAGGCCTGCGAGCTGACCCGCTTGCTCGTGAAGGCGGGACACGAGGTGATCCCCCTCGTCACGCCCGGCGCCGAGCGCTTCGTCCGCGCCGAGACCTTCAGCGCGCTGGCACGCCGGCGCGGCGGCGAGGATCCCTACCCTCACCTGGTCCGCGCCGACCTCTTCGTGATTGCGCCGCTGACCGCGAACACGCTGGCGAAGCTCGCGCACGGAATCGCCGACAACGTGCTGACGGAAGCGGCGCTCGCGCACCGCGGGCCCCTACTCGTCGCGCCTGCGATGAACCCGCGGATGTGGGCGCACCCGGCAACCCGCGCAAATGTCGAGATGCTGCGGGGGCGCGGTGCCGAGCTGATCGGCCCCGACGAGGGCGAGCTCGCCGAGGGGGAGTGGGGCGTCGGGCGGATGACCGAGCCGGGTGAGATCGCCGCGCGCATCGAGGCGCTGCTCGGCCCGGGCGGGGCGCTCGCAGGCAGGCGCGTACTCGTCAGCGCCGGCGGCACGCGCGAGCCGATCGACTCGGTGCGCTACGTCGGAAACCGCTCCTCGGGTCGGATGGGCGTCGCGCTTGCCGAGGAGGCGCGCCGCCGCGGGGCGGAGGTGACCCTGCTTGCCGCCAACCTCGCGGTGCCTCCGCCGGTAGGAGTAAACGCCGTGTCTACGCCCACCGTCTCCGACCTGGCCCGCGAGGCCCTGGACCGAGCAGACTACGACGTGATCGTGATGGCGGCCGCACCCGCCGACTACACGCCGAGCTCCCCCCGGGCGGACAAGCGCCCGAAGGACTCCAACGCCTGGACGCTGGAGCTCGAACCGGCCGTCGACGTGTTGCGCGAGCTCGGCTCCCGTCGCCGCGAGGGACAGGTGCTCGTCGGCTTCGGCGCCGATCACGGCGGCACAGGCCTCGAGCGCAAGCGCGCGATGCTCGCGGACAAGAACGTCGATCTCGTCGTCTACAACGACGTGGGCGGAGCAGGAATCGGCTTCGAGGCCAGCGACAACGCGGTGACGATCCTCTCGCGCGACGGCGAGATCGAGGTTGCGAAGGCGCCCAAGCAGCGCATCGCCGCCGCCGTCCTCGACGAGGTGGAACGCCTGCTTGGCTAGCCCGGCGCTGCCCGAGCCGCTCGCCCCGGTGGATCCCGCGGGGACGATCGCCGCGCTCGAGTCGAACCTCGCCCAGGTCGTGCATGCGCCGGCCGAGGTGCTGCGGCTTGCCGTCCTCTGCCTCGTCAGCGAGGGGCATCTGATCATCGAGGACTTCCCGGGCGTCGGGAAGACGATGCTCGCAAAGGCCCTGGCCCGCTCGCTCGACGTCTCGTTCTCGCGCCTGCAGTTCACGCCGGACCTGCTCCCGTCGGACGTGACCGGAGTGAACGTCTTCGACCAGGTCTCCGGAGCCTTCCGCTTCCGCGCCGGGCCGGTTTTCGCCAACCTGCTGCTCGTCGACGAGATCAACCGCGCCTCGCCGAAGACGCAATCGGCGCTGCTCGAATGCATGCAGGAGAGCCAGGTGACCGTCGACGGCGACAGTCACCCGCTGCCACGCCCGTTCATGGTGATGGCGACGCAGAATCCGATCGAGTACGAGGGCACCTACCCGCTCCCCGAGGCGCAGCTCGATCGCTTCACCATGTGCATCTCGCTCGGCTACCCGACGCTGCAGGAGGAGTCGCGGATGTTGACGGAGCAGACGAGCGCGCCGCCGCTCGACTCGCTTCGACCCGTCGCGGGCGCCGGTGAGGCGCTCGGGCTTGTCGAGGCGGCGAAGGACGTCTACGTCGAGGAGAGCCTGAACCGGTACGTCGTGGCACTGCTGCGGCACACCCGGTCGGACTCGCGCCTGTACCTCGGTGCGAGCCCGCGCGCCGGGATCGCGCTGCTGCGGGTAGCGAAATCGCGGGCGCTCGCGGAGCGGCGCGACTACCTCGCGCCCGACGACGTGAAGGCGGTGGCCGTGCCGGTGCTCTCCCACCGGCTGATCCTCGCGCCGGAGGCTCGAGCAGCCGGCCTCGACCCCGGCGAGCTCGTTCGCGAGGCCCTCGCGCGGACGCCCCTGCCGGTGTAGTGGTCCCGCCGGAGGCATCCTCCGGGTTTGCGCCGTCGGGCGGCCAGCGCCCCTGGCCGGGGATGACGATCGGAGCAGCATTGACCGCCCGGGGGAGACTCGTCCTCGCCCTCGGGCCGCTGACCTACCTGGCTGCCTGGGCGTTCGGGTCGACGCCGCTCTATCCCGTCGCGGTCGGCCTCGCGCTCGCACCCGCGCTCGCTTGGGCCTGGGTGCGGGCGACGACGCGGCCCCTCCTGCTCGACCGCTTGCCGCGACGGGAGCGTTGGCTCGAGGGAGACGACGTCGAGATCGAGCTGCGCGCCCGGCTCGAGTCGAAGCTGCCGCCGCCGTCGCTCGGGATCGTGGAGCGAATCGGTGGGCTCGGTGAGCGGCGCACGGCGCTCGGGCGGAGCGGGCGTCGCGCCGGCGGCCGGTATGTGCTGCACGCCCTGCCTCGAGGCCGTTACCCGCTCGAATCTGCTGAGGCCGTGGTGGAGGATCCCTTCGGGTTGGCGCGGTCGCGCACACTGCTCGAGCCCGGGGCGGCACTCCTCGTCTACCCGCGCCTCGTCGAGCTCGACACGCTCTTCACCGACGCCGGGCGACTCCACCGGGGAGGCCGGCGCCTGCTGCTCCGGCGCCCAACGGGCTACGACCTCCATTCGGTGCGCCAGTACATCGAGGGCGACTCGCTGCGCGCGGTTCACTGGCCCTCGACCGCGCACAGGGGCACGCTGATGGTGAAGGAGCTCGAGGACGCCCCCCGCGACGAGCTTGCAGTGCTGCTCGACTGTGCCGGTGCAGGCGAGCCGCTCGACATTGCCGTGCGAGCCGCCGGCTCGCTGCTCGCCGCCCACGACCGGTGGGGACGGCGAGCGGCGCTCGTCCTCAACGCCGGGCCGCGGCGCGTGGAGCGCGACATCACCGCCTCTCTCGAGCTGCTCGCGGGCCTGCGCACGGAGCGTGCGGCGCGGATCGAGGAGCTGCTCGCGCACGAGGCGGCACGCGCGCAAGAGTTGATCGTGGTGACGAGCCGGCTGCCCCGGCGGCTCGTCGACGCGCTGGTCGGTCGACGCGGCGCGGCACTCGTCTACGTCACCGCGGCCGCGCGGCAAGATCCGGCTCTGCTTCGCCTCGCCGGCTCCGGGGTCGCGGTCGCCGTGTTGCGCGCGGGCGACGACCTGCGCAACGCGCTGGGCCCGGTCGCGGGGGCACGCGTTGGCTAGGACGGCCCTGCTCTATGCGATCGCCGCGGTACTGATCGGGGCGACGTGGGCGAGACTCGAGCAGCCAGCGCGCGGGCGAGAGCTTGCGCTGATGCTCGTGCTCGCCGCTCTGCCCGCGCTCGCCGCACGCTTCCGTGCGCTCGCCCTCGCCGCGGCGACACTCGCAGCGGTCGAGCTTGCCGTCGGCCTGTCACCGCACCGATTCTGGAAGGGCTTCGTCGGCTTCTACGACTTCAGTGTCCCCTTCGACCCGCGCTACCACCCGCTGATGCACGGAGACATCGAGCTCGCCGTGTTCGGTTTCGCCGCAGCGGCCGGACTGGCGCTCGCGGGCCGCCGCCGGCTCGTGGCGGTGCTCGTCCTGCTCGTCGGGGCGGGCTGGCCCGCCACGCTCGCCGGCGGCGGCGGCCAGCTGCTCCTCGGAGGGCTGATCCTTGCAGGCGCGCTCGTGCTGCTCACGGAGCGCGCTCCGAGAGAGGCTCTCGCAGCCGCGGCTCTGGTCGTGGTCGCCGGCACGGCCGCCGCAAGCTCGCCGGCGCTGGCGAAGGAGCAGCTCCTCGGCTGGCAGCACTGGGATATCCGCCGGCCCTCGACGGCCGGTGTCAGCGTCGCCTTCGCCTGGAATGCCGACTACACGGGTACCCGCTTTCCGAAGCGGGCGACGAAGGTGTTCACCGTCGCGGCTCCGCCGGACTCGCGTTACTGGCGGGCGACGACCCTCGACATCTTCAGCGGCGACCGCTGGCTCGAGGGCGCGCTGCCGTGGATTCCCGGCCGAAGCCGGGTCGACTTCGCGGCTGACGAACTTGCGCCGGCCGGCGCACGGGATCAGCGCGCATGGGTGCGCCAGGAAGTGACGATCGCCGCACTCGGTGATTCGCATCTCCTCGCGGCGAGTGAGCCCGTCGCCTTCGACGCCGGCCGAAACGTGCAGATCCAGTACGCAGGCGGCGGGAATGCGCTCGTCGCGGGCCGGCTGCCGCGAGGCTCGCGCTACACGGCCTGGAGCTACGCCGCAGATCCCGCACCCGATGCCCTGGCTCGTTCGCCCGCGCGATATCCGGCCGCGGTGTTCTCGCAGGGCTATCTCGACTTCCAGGGCGGCGTGCGCTTCCCGAGCTTCGGCGCAGCGGGGCGCGCGGCGATCGTCCGTGCCGAAGCGGGTCAGTACGCGCCGCTCTACGCGCGCGCCAAGCGGGTTGCGGCCGGTGCGCGCAGTCCGTACGCGGCTGCACTCCAGCTCGAGGAGTGGTTCCGAAGCGGTGGCGGCTTCCGCTACGACGAGCAGCCGCCGCGCGCTGCCGGTGTGCCGCCCCTCGTCGGCTTCGTGCTCGACACCAGGCGCGGCTACTGCCAGCACTACGCGGGGGCGATGGCGCTGATGCTACGGATGCTCGGCGTCCCCGCCCGGGTGGCCGTCGGGTTCCGGACAGGGGTCTACGACGACAAGACGGGTGTCTGGACGGTCACGGACCGCGACGCCCACGCCTGGGTGGAGGCATGGTTCGCGGGATACGGCTGGCTGCCGTTCGACCCGACGCCGGGCCGGGGAAGGCTGGAGGCGTCCTACAGCGCCGCCTCGGCGGGGTTCGACGCTGCGGCGATCCTCCGGGCGATTGCTTCTGGCGTCGGCGGTCAGAGTGCGTTCGAGCGGAAGCTGGACCGCCAGTCTGCCGACGGCGCCGACGCGGGTCTCTCCACACGAGGTAGCGGCGCCGACCTGCCGGGCAACGGCGGCCATGTCGGGCCGAGCACGCCGGGCAGGGACGGGCTGCTGCGCCTGGTCGGGCTGGTCCTCGCCGTCCTGTTCGCGGCAATCGTCGTGGCGAAGGCCGTCGTGCGGCGCTGGCGCTACGTCGGGCGCGGCGCGCGCGAGATCGCAACTGCGTGCCGGCAGGAGCTCGCCGATGTGTTGCGCGACCAGGGCGTCGAGGTGGGACCGTCAACGACGCCGGCCGAGCTCGGCGCTCTCGTCGAGGAGTGGGCCGGTGTGAGCGGCGAGGCGTTCGCAGCCGCGCTCGAGCGCGCGCGCTTCGGACCCGCCGCACAGGCTCACGACGCCGCCGGCCGCGCGCGGGCGGAGCTCCGCGCGTTGCGCCGCGCGCTCCGGCGTGAGCTCCCACTCGTCACGCGAGCGCGCGGGCTCCTCTCGCTACGCTCGCTGGGATTCAGCTAGTGGACGTCCGAGCGCAGCGAGAGCGACGATGAGCGAAACATATGACCTCTTTCAGCAGGGCAGGAGCCACCTCCGCAGAGGCATGGCCGCGCAGGCGACCGTTGCGCTCGAGAAGGCCAAGCGGCTCGAGCCGGACAAGGCGTCGATCCGGGAGGCGCTCGGGATCGCGTATTTTCGCATCCAGCGCTACGTCGAAGCCGAGGCGGAGTTTCGCGCGATGCTGGAGCTCTCTCCGGCCGACGACTACGCGCACTACGGGCTGGGGCGCGCGCTGGAGAAGCAGGGCCGCGTCGCGGAGGCGAACGGGCACTACAAGCTCGCCCACTCGCTTCGGCCCGAGAACGCGGACTACGCTGCGCGCGTGCTCGATCTGAGCGAGTAGTTGCGCGCCGCATGAGAGCCGTCGTGCAGCGGGTGATCGAAGCGCGCGTGACGGTCGACGGCCAGGCCGTCGGAGAGGTGGGTACCGGCCTGCTCGTGCTGGTCGGGATCGCCGACGGGGACGGCGATGCCGAGGTTGCGCGGCTCGCGGGCAGGATCGCGCGGCTCCGCATCTTCGAGAACGAGGCGGGGAAGCTCGACCGCAGCCTCCTCGATACCGGCGGCGCGGCGCTCGTGGTCAGCCAGTTCACGCTGATCGCCGACAGCACTCCAAGAGGAACTCGACCGAGCTTCACGCACGCGGCGCGGCCCGAGGCGGCCGAGCCGTTGTACGAGCGCTTCTGTAAGGCGCTCCGCGACCTGGGCGTCCGCGTCGAGACCGGGGCGTTCGGCGCGCGGATGCAGGTCGAGCTGGTGAACGACGGACCGGTCACGATCATCCTCGATGTCTGAGGAGGGGCGCTGGAGCTCGATCGCAGGCTTCTCGTGCAGAACGAAGCGCGGCCCGAACCTCTCGGGCGCGGCTTCAAAGGAGACCCGGCCGGGCCCGTTCAACGAACGACTGCGCCGGTCGCCCTGCGACGTCGGCCTCGAGGTCGAGCGGCCGCCTTCGGCGCGCGGATGCACTCGAAGCCTGTGGGCGGCAACTCCGCGGCGACCGCGCTCGGCCCGCAAGCCTCCCAATGCGGGCCTTGTGCACTTCCGGCACGAATGAGACGATGCGGCTTCCCGCCTCAGGAGTTACGCTGCGCGTGGAAGGCGGGTGGGTTGGGACCCGGGATACCCGCGCGTCAACCCAATTGCAAAGCCCGCGCCAATGGCAGGCTTGCTATCCTCAGATCACCAATCTGAGCGGCACTTTTCAGTTGGGGCGCGCCGCGCCCCTTTTTGTTGGAGATGGCGACGACACATGACACGGAGAGAGCGTTGACGCGCGAGGTGACCCACGTGGTCGAGCCGAGCCTGCCCGGCGTCGAGGTGCTCGCGGTCGAGCTCCTTTCGCCACAGCGTTTCTGCGTCTACGTCGACCATCCGGGCGGTGTCGACCATGCGCTCTGCGCGCGTGTCACCGACCTGCTGCGCGGCTACCTCGACCGCTACACGGTCGACGTCTCGTCGCCCGGCATCGAGCGCCCCGTACGCAACCAGGCGCATTTCCGGCAGGCGATCGGGCGCAAGGTCGCTCTCCGCCTGCCCGAAAAGAAGCGGCTCCGGGGCGAGGTCATCGACGCCGGCGACCGTTCAGTGACCGTCCGGACCGAGAACGACGACGTGCAGATCCCGTACGAGCTCATCGTGCGCGGGAACCTGATCGACGAGGGATAGGGACACATGAGCAAAGAGATCATCGAGGCGGTGCGGGCGATCGAGCAGGAGAAGGGGATCGACGGCGATACCCTGATCCAGGCGCTCGAGGATGCCCTGCTCGCGGCATACAAGAAGACCCCGGGAGCCGCACGGCACGCAGCCGTGGAGCTGGACGATGAGGGGGAGTTCCGAGTCTTCTCGATCGAGATTCCGAAGGACCTCGAGGAACGCCTGCTCGATGAGGCGCGTGAGGCGAAGCTCGACGAGCTCGAGCGCCTCGAGGAGGAGACGGGCGAGCGCTCCCACACACTCGTCTCGGACGATGACCTCGAGCTCGACTGGACCGAGGTCCCGGACGAGAAGGTGAAGCGTGAGGACGTGACGCCGGAGAACTTCGGCCGCATCGCCGCGCAGACGGCCAAGCAGGTGATCCTCCAGCGCATTCGCGAGGCCGAGCGCGAGATGATGTACGACGAGTACGTCGATCGCGTCGGCGAGGTCGTCACCGGGATCATCCAGCAGGCCGGTGACCGAAACAACGTGCTCGTCGACCTCGGCAAGGTCGAGTCGCTGCTGCCGCGCTCCGAGCAGGTCGACGGCGAGCGGTACGAGCAGGGCTCGCGCATCAAGGCCGTGATCACAGAGGTGAGGTCCGGCACCAAGGGTCCCCAGGTGATCCTGTCGCGCCGCGACCCGGAGCTGATCAAGACGCTGTTCGAGCTCGAGGTGCCGGAGATCGCGGACGGCCTCGTCACGATCAAGGGCGTCGCCCGGGAGCCGGGCTACCGCTCGAAGATCGCCGTCGAATCGCATGTCCAGGGCGTCGATCCGGTCGGCGCCTGCGTCGGCCCCCGCGGCTCGCGGGTGCGCATGGTCGTGTCGGAGCTTCGCGGGGAGAAGATCGACATCATCCCGTGGAACAGCGAGCCGGCCCGCTTCGTCGCCAAGGCACTCTCGCCCGCGCGTGTACGCGAGGTGTTCGTCGACGACGAGACCCGCGACGCCACTGTGATCGTCCCCGACGACCAGCTTGCGCTCGCAATCGGCAAGGAAGGTCTGAATGCGCGCCTCGCCGCCCGCCTGACCGGCTGGAAGATCGACATCCAGTCCGACACCGAGTTCGCCCGTTCCGAGGCCGAGGCGGCGTTCGGCGGCGACGTGAGCGACGAAGGCGACTTCACCGGCCGCTGCTCGGCGATCCTCTCGAATGGCAAGCGCTGCCCGAACGAGGCGCTGCCCGGTACGCGCTACTGCGGCCTGCCGGCGCACCAGGCGCTCGAAGGCCAGGAGCCCCCTGTCGTCGCGGCGCCTGCCGAGACCGCAACCGTCGCGGAGGCCGAGGAGCTCGTGCCAGTCGCCGAGGTCGCCGCCACCGACGAGGCGCTCGCGGAGGCTGTCGGCTCCGGCGAGCTCCAGTCCGAGGTCGCCGAGGTCGGCGCCGAGGAGGACGAGCGCGCTGAAGCGTGAGCGATCCGACCAGAACGTGCGTCGGTTGCGGCCGGAAGGCGCCGCAGCGCGAGCTCTTGCGCTTCGTGGCGCGGGAGGGCTTGCTGCTGGCGGGACCGGAGCTGCCAGGTCGCGGCGCGTACACGTGCCGCCGGCTGAGCTGCTTCGAGCGGGCTGTCGAGCGACGCGCGTTCAACCGAGCGCTGCGGCAGACGGTACGCATCGATCCGACACTCTCGCGCCTCTACACTGCAGGGCGTCATGAGTAGCGGAGGCCCCAACAGACCCAACCGTCCGATCCGTCCCCGCCAGGGGCCGGGCGGCCGCAAGCGGCGCGTCGTGATCGACAGCCCGAACGCGCGCCCCGGCGACCGCAACCGGCAGGGTCGCGGCCGCAGCGAGGAGACACGCGGGCCCAAGCAGGCGCCCGTGATGCCGACCGGCCCCGTCACCGTCGAGTCCGGCGTCTCGATCAAGGAGCTCTCGCAGGCGCTCGGCATCCCGGTGCCGAAGATCATCACGATCCTGATCGGCCTCGGCGTCGCGAAGACGATCACCCAGACCCTCTCCGACGAGGAGGTCGTGCTGATCGCCGCCGAGGTCGAGCGCGAGGTCACGATCAAGCACGCCGCCGACGAAGAGGAGGAGCTGGAGACCTTCGAGGATGCTCCCGAGGACCTCGTCGCGCGCCCGCCGGTCGTCACGATCATGGGCCACGTCGACCACGGCAAGACGACGCTGCTCGACGCCATCCGCGAGGCTGCGGTCGTCGAGACCGAGGCGGGAGGCATCACGCAGCACATCGGCGCCTACCAGGCCGAGCACGAAGGCCGCAAGATCACCTTCCTCGACACACCCGGCCACGAGGCGTTCACCGCCATGCGCGCCCGCGGCGCCAAGATAACCGACATCGCCGTCCTGGTCGTAGCGGCAGACGACGGCGTGATGCCGCAGACCAAGGAGTCGATCTCGCACGCCCGGGCCGCCGATGTCCCGATCGTCGTGGCCGTCAACAAGGTCGACGTCCCCGACGCCAATCCCACGCGCGTGCGCACCGAGCTCGCGAACGAGAACCTGCAGCCCGAGGAGTGGGGCGGCACGGTCCAGTTCGCCGACGTCTCCGCCCGCGAGAAGCTCGGCATCGACGACCTGCTGGAGAAGGTGCTGCTCGTCGCAGACGCCGAGCTCGATCTGACCGCGAATCCCAAGGCGGACGCGTCCGGACCGATCATCGAGTCGCGCCTCGACGTGGGCCGCGGCGCCGTGGCCACAATGCTCGTCCAGCGCGGCACGCTGCGGGTCGGCGACGCGATCGTCGCGGGCGACGCCTTCGGCAAGGTGCGCGGGCTGTACAACTATCGCGGCGAGAAGGTCAAGGACGCGAAGCCGGGCGATCCGGTCGAGATTCTCGGCTTCGACAAGCCGCCGCCCGCGGGCGAGGTTGCCCGCGTCGTCGAGAACGAGCGCGTCGCGCGCTCCTTCGCGCAGTCGCGCGGCGAGCGGCTCCGGCGCGAAGAGCTCGCCCGCCGGTCGAACATTGGCGTCTCGCTGGAGACGCTCTTCGACCAGATCCAGGAGGGCGCCGTCCAGGAGCTCAACCTCGTGATCAAGGGGGACGTCGTCGGCTCTGTCGAGGCGCTCGTCGGCGAGGTCTCGAAGATCCAGCATCCGGAGGTGCGCGTCCACGTCATTCACACGGGCGTCGGCGGGATCAGCGAGAACGACATCAACCTGGCTGCCGTCTCGAACGCGCTCGTGGTCGGCTTCAATGTGCGCCCGAACGCCGAGGCGCGCGCGCTCGCCGAGCGTGAAGGCGTCGATATCAAGCTCTACCGCGTGATCTACAAGCTCACCGAGGACATCGAGCAGGCGCTCGTGGGCATGCTCAAGCCGGTCGAGACCGAAGAAGTACTCGGCGAGGCCGAGGTGCGCGCGACGTTCAAGGTCTCGCGCCTGGGCACGATCGCCGGCTGCATGGTCACGAGCGGAGTGATCCGGCGCAACGCGCAGGTGCGCGTGATTCGCGACGGCACCGTGATCTACGACACCTCGATCGCCGACCTGAAGCGTTTCAAGGACGACGCGCGCGAGGTGGCTGAAGGCTTCGAGTGCGGGATCCGGCTCGAGAACTTCAACGACATCAAGGAAGGCGACGTGCTCGAGGCGTACGAGACGCGCCAGGTCGAGCGCACCGACCTGTCCGCGTCGCCGACCGCGACGCCGGCGTCCTAGTCGGCGCCGCACGGGCCGACCGCAGCGGCGATCGCCGTGCTGCCGTTCGCGCGCGCAAGAATACGATCGTGAGCGCCGGCTACGTAGGCATTCTGACCTTCGAGTTGCACTTCCCCGCGAGCCGCTCCCTGAAGGAGAAGCGCCATTTTCTGCGCTCGGCGAAGCAGCGCCTCCAGAACATGGGCGCCGCGGTCGCCGAGGTCGACCATCACGACGTCTGGCAGCGGTCGCGGCTGACGCTTTCGCTCGTCGCGCGCGAGTACCGCGAGCTGGAGCGGCTGCTCGACGACGCCGAGCGGTACCTCGGCAGCCAGGAGTGGGAGCTCGGAGCGGTGGAGAGGCAGGTGATCGACCCGGATGAGTGACCGGATGCGCAGGGTCAACCAGCTCGTGCAGCGGATCGTCGCCGACATGATCCCGGAGCTGAAGGATCCCCGGATCGGGATCATCACGATCACGGGCGTCGAGACCTCGCCGGACCTCCGCCACGCGAAGGTGTTCGTCAGCGTGCTGGGTGGGATCAAGAAGCGGAACGCCTCCCTGCAAGGGCTCGAAGCGGCGCACGGCGTGCTCCAGGCGCGGCTCTCACGCGAGCTGAGCATGAAGCGGACTCCGCATCTGACCTTCGAGTACGATCCGACGGTCGAGCGCGGCGTGCGCATGACCAAGCTGATCGATGACCTCGCCCCCGCAGACGCAGACCGTGAGTGACCTGCAAGCCGTGGCGGAGGCGATCCGCTCCCATCAGCGCTTTGCCGTCACGACGCACGAGAACCCGGACGGCGACGCGCTCGGCTCGCTCCTCGCCATGCACCTCGCGCTGCAGCAGCTCGGCAAAGACAGCGTGATGGTGATCGCAAGCGACGCGCCGCTCCCCGGCGAGTACGGCTTCATGCCCCTCGGCGGGTTGCACCGCAGCTGGCCCGAGGACCTCAACGAGCGGGTGCTCGTGGCCGTCGACTGTGCGCAGGACAATCGGATCGCCGACCCGTCGGCGCTCACGATCGCGCCGCTCATCCTCGACATCGACCACCACCACGACAACACGCGCTTCGGAGCGGCGAACCTGATCGTGGCGGACGCTTCGTCCACGGGCGAGGTGCTGCGAGACGTGCTCAGCGAGCTCGGCGTGGCGCTGACGCCGGACATCGCCGAGTCGCTCTACATCGCGCTCGTGACCGACACCGGCCGCTTCCAGTACGCGAACACGTCGCCGAAGTCGCTGCGCCTCGCCGCGGAGCTCGTCGAGGCCGGCGCGAACGTACACCGCGTCTTCCAGGGCGTGTACGAGTCCGTGCAGTTCGCCAAATTGAAGCTGCTCGCGCGCGCACTCGAGCGGGCCCAGATCTACGAGGGCGGACGCATCGTCGTCTCGTATCTCGTCAAGACCGACTTCGGCGAAGTCGGCGCGGCCGAGCCCTATTCCGAGGGGATCATCGACTACCTGCGCGCCGTCGAGGGCGCCGAGCTCGCGGTCCTGATCCGGGAGCCGCCGCGGATCGATGGGCCGCTGCACAGGATCTCGCTCCGCTCGTCGATCGACGAGCTCGACGTATCGCTGATCGCGCGCGCCTCGGGCGGCGGCGGCCACCGACAGGCGGCCGGCTTCTCGAGCGAGGAGCCGATCGACGCGATCACCGATTTCATACGCCGCGAGTTCGCCGCCCAGCGCGGCTCCTGAGCGGCAGGTGGTCCCGCGCGCGCTGACCCCGGAGGGGATCATCCTCGCCGACAAGCCTGCTGGGCCGTCCTCGTTTGCGATCGTCGCGCGCGCCCGCTCTCGCACCGGCGCGCGGATGGGCCATGCGGGCACTCTCGACCCGTTCGCATCCGGGCTCCTGCTGCTGTTGTCCGGACGGGCAACTAGACTCGCATCGTGCTTCATCGGGCTCGACAAGCGCTACCGCACGGACGTCGACCTCACCGGCCGAACTTCGACGGGCGATCCCGAGGGGGAGCCGATCGAGCAGCGCGAGCCGCCGGGCGAGGCGGAGCTCGAGCGGCGGCTCGCGGGCCTCCGCGGTGAGATCGAGCTGCCGATCCCCGCCGCCTCGGCGGTGAAGATCGGCGGCGAGCGCGCCTACAAGCTGCATCGCCGGGGCGTCGTCGTCGAGATGCCCCTGCGTCGCTCGCGTGTCGACGCGCTCGACGTGATCGCGTATACAGGCGAGGTCGTGACACTCGATCTGCGTGTCAGCTCCGGCACCTACGTGCGCGCGATCGCCGAGGCGCTCGGCGGGCATTGCCGGACACTGCGCCGGACGGAGATCGGCCCGTTCTCGGTCGACGAGGCCGACGAGAGCCGGCTGATCCCGCCGGACGAGGCGCTCGCACGGCTGCCGGTATGAAGATCGCTCACGCCCCGGCGCAGCTCGAGCGCCAGCCCCGTGCGGTCGCAATCGGCACCTTCGACGGCGTGCACCGCGGACACCGGAGCGTGATTGCCACCGCCGTCGAGAGCGGGCTCGCGCCGACGGTGGTGACATTCGAGCCGCACCCTCGCTCGGCGCTCGGAAACCAGGTCGAGCTGCTCTCGACGCTGGAGCGGCGACTCGAGCTCCTGGCCGAGACCGGGGCGGAGGCGACGCTCGTGGTGGCGTTCACCCCCGAGGTGATGCGTCTGAGCCCGAACGAGTTCGCAGAGGGGTATCTGCGCTCGATCGGAGCGGAGATCGTCGTCGCGGGCGCGGATTTCCGCTTCGGGCGCCGGCGGGAGGGCGACCTCTCGCTGCTCGAGCGGCTCGGCTTCGAGGTGCGAGTTGCGCCCGAGCTCGAGGGCGTGTCGTCCTCGGAGATTCGCCGCCGCCTCCACGAGGGCGATGTCGAGGGCGCCACCCGGCTGCTCGGCCGGCCGCCTGAGCTCGACGGTGTTGTCGTCGCCGGCGACCAGCGCGGCGGGACGCTGGGCTACCCGACCGCGAACCTGCGCGTCGAGCCTGACCTTCTCGTTCCGCACTACGGCATCTACGCGGGAGCCACGCTCGATCACCGAGCGGCGATCTCGATCGGCACGAACCCTCACTACGGCGGCACGGAGCGGCGGATCGAGCCGTACCTCCTCGATTTCGAGGGCGACCTCTACGGCCGCAGGCTCGTCGTCGAGCTCTGGCTGCGCCTTCGCGACGAGCGTGCGTTCGAGAGCGAGCAGGCGCTGATCGACCAGATCGCCGCCGACGTCGCAGCGACCCGCGCCGCCGCCCGGCCGGCCTGAGGCTCGTCCCCGACGGCCGGTGACCTCGCGCCGGCCAAGCGCAGGTTTCCGCCCGCTGCGGCGTCTTTCTCAACAGTGGAGCCAAGAACCGACACCCCCGCACCCGAACCGGTCGAGAGCGTGCGCTGCCTGCAGTGCGGCGCCGTCTACTCGAAGCCGTGCGGCGGCGGTACCTTCGCGGCCAATCCGGGCTGTCCCGCGTGTGGCTACCTCGGGTGGCTTCCGCTCGGAATCCCGTTCGAGCGCCGTGGCGCCGACCGGGAACGCCACGCCGTGACGCCGCTCCATTCCTGAGAAACAGGCGCGGCGGCGCCCGCGATTCGCTACCCTTCCGCGAGCCCCGGTCTCGGCCGCACGTGTCCTTCCTTGCGCGGCGTGCGGAGATCGGTGGATCACAAACAGGAGGTCGCTCTTGAGCCTCACCAAGGAAGTCAAGCAGGACATCTTCAAGAAGCACGGCCGGCACGAGACGGACACCGGTTCGCCGGAGGCGCAGATCGCGCTCATGACCGAGCGCATCAACGGGCTCACCGAGCACCTGCGTACCCACAAGAAGGACCACTACTCGCGCCGCGGCCTGCTGACGCTGGTCGGACGCCGCCGCCGCTTCCTGAACTACCTGCAGAAGCACGATCTCGAGGGCTATCGGGCCCTCATCAAGGAGCTAGGGCTCAGGCGCTAGCTCGTTGTCACCGGGAAGGTGGAAGTTTGAGCGAGCGCCGCGCCACGGCGACCCGCTCAAACCTCCACCTTCCACAAAGCAGAGTGGAGGACTAACGAGATGAGTATCGCTACCGAGCGGATCGCCTCGGTCGCCGCGACCGTCGGCACCCAGGAGATCACGTTCGAGACCGGCAAGCTCGCCAAGCAGGCGGACGGCGCAGTCGTCGTGCGCTCCGGCGAGACGATGGTGCTGGCAACCGCCCAGGGCCGCGTCGACGCGCGCGAGGGTGCCGACTTCTTCCCGCTAACCGTCGACGTCGAGGAGCGGGCCTACGCCGCGGGGAAGATCCCCGGCGGCTTCTTCAAGCGCGAGGGACGCGCCACCGAGCGCGCAACGCTGACCGCGCGCATGATCGACCGGCCGATCCGGCCGCTCTGGCCGAAAGGCTTCCGCAACGAGGTGCAGGTCATCTGCACCGTGCTCTCGGCCGACCTCGTGACGCCGCACGACATCCTGTGCATCAACGGCGCCTCGGCCGCGCTGATGATCTCCCCGTTGCCGTTCTTCGGCCCGGTGGGCGCGGTGCGCGTCGGCGTGATCGACGGGGAGTTCGTCGTCAACCCGACACTCCAGCAGACCGAGAGCGCGACCCTCGATCTGATCGTCGTCGGCACGAAGGACGCCCTGACGATGGTCGAGGCCGGCGCCGACGAGGTGCCCGAGGAGACCTTGATCGAGGCGTTGAAGCTCGCGCAGGAGGAGATCAGGAAGCTGTGCGAGGCCCAGGAGGAGCTCCGGAGCCGCGTCGGCAAGCCGAAGTGGATCGACTCCGAGGTCAGCGCCGAGGTCGAGCGCGACCATGGCCACAGCATCCGGGAGCGGATCCAGGCCGAGGGCGTGACGAAGGCCGGCGGGATCGTCGCCGAGCTCGTCGAGCAGCTGAGCCCCGAGCTGACGATGGAGTCCACCGAGGACGACATCGTCCGCCAGGTTCAGGTGCGGTCGAGCGTGACGGCGCTGCTCGACAAGCAGCGGCTCGCCGCCGCCGAGACCGCCGTCCGCGCGCAGTTCGAGAACGATCTGCGGGCGCTCAGCGAGGCGGAGCAGGACTCGAAGGAGCTGAAGTCCGCCAAGCGGCATCTGCTCTTCGAGCGGATCGTCGAGGGCGTCCAGCTGCCCTTCCCGGGTGGCGGCGAGAGCTCCGAGGAGGGCGCGGCGAAGGACGCGCTCACCAGGCACTACGTCAAGCGTGCCGCCGAGGCGATCTACAAGGACCTCGTCCGGAAGAAGATCGCGGTCGAGAAGCGCCGGCCCGACGGTCGCGGCACCGAGGAGATCCGCTCGATCTCGACCGAGGTCGGCGTCTCTCCGCGCACGCACGGTTCGGGCCTGTTCACGCGCGGCCAGACGCAGATCATGTCGCTCCTCACCCTCGGCACCGCCAAGGAGGGCCAGCGGATCGACGACCTGTCGCTCGAGACCGACCGCCGCTTCATGCACCACTACAACTTCCCGCCCTACTCGGTCGGGGAGACCGGCTTCATGCGCGGCCCGAAGCGCCGCGACATCGGCCACGGCGCGCTCGCACAGCGGGCCCTCGTGCCCGTGATCCCGTCCGTCGAGGACTTCCCGTACACGATCCGGATCGTCTCCGAGACGCTCGAGTCGAACGGCTCCTCGTCGATGGGCTCGGTCTGCGGCTCGACACTCGCGCTGATGGACGCAGGCGTGCCGATCAAGGCACCGGTTGCCGGCATCGCGATGGGCCTCGTCAAGGAGGGCGACGACTACGTGATCCTGACCGACATCCAGGGTGCGGAGGATCATCTCGGCGACATGGACTTCAAGGTCGCCGGCACGCGTGACGGCGTGACCGCGCTCCAGATGGACATCAAGATCACCGGCGTGACCGAGGAGATCCTGCGGAACGCGCTCGAGCAGGCGAAGCGGGCCCGGGTCGCGATCCTCGAGAAGATGGCTGAGACGATCTCCGAGTCCCGCTCGGAGCTGTCCGAGACGGCGCCGCGGATCTCGACGGTGAAGATCGATCCCGACAAGATCGGCATGGTGATCGGCAAGGGCGGCGAGACGATCCGCTCGCTCGAGGCAGACTACGAGGTGCAGATCGACATCGAGGAGGACGGCACGATCCTGATCTACGCCACCTCCGGCACGCAGGCGCAGGCGGCGATCTCCGCGATCGAGTCGATGACCAAGGAGCCCGAGGTGGGCGACACGTTCACCGGCAAGGTCGTCAAGACGACGCAGTTCGGCGCCTTCGTCGAGCTCAAGAAGGGCACCGACGGGCTGCTCCACGTCTCGAACGTCGGCCCTGGCCGGGTCGGCCATATCGAGGACGTGATGGCCCGCGGCGACGTGGTCGACGTGATCGTGCAGGAGGTCGACAAGGCGCGTGGCCGCATCGGCCTCAAGCTGGTCGCCAAGCACGAGGACGGCAAGCTCGTCCAGCCCGAGGAGCTGATCGAGCGGGCAAAGGACGCTCCGCCCCGCCCGCCCGAGGAGCCCCGGGGTGACCGCGGCGGCGACCGTCGCGGCGGACGCAGCGGCGAGCGCAGCCGCCGCTAGGCAGTCGTAGAGACGCCTCGAGGGGCGGGGGACACCCCGCCCCTCGACGTTTTCGGACGGGCGGAACTCGCGGATCTACTCCTTACGGATGATGCGCGAAGGCCGGCCGCGCCGTAGGGTCGGCTGCATGGAACGAAACAGCGTTGCGTGGGGACGAGGCGGGCGCGGCCGGCTGCGGCGGGTCGTGCTCATGCTCGTTGTCGTGGTGGCTCTCGTTCCGGCTGGCGCGATCGCCGCCGGGCCTGACTTCCACGGCGCTTCCTGGGCAGACTAGCCAGATCGGTTAGGAGTTAGGCGGGCGCGAGCTCGTCGGTCGAGCGCGCGAGCATCGCCGCGTAGCGGCCGCCGAGCTCGAGCAGCTCGTCATGGGTGCCGCGCTCGATGATCCGGCCCCGGTCGAGCACGACGATCTGGTCGGCGTCGCGGATCGTCGAGAGCCGGTGGGCGATCGTGACGGTGGTCCGACCCTCCGCGAGCCGGTCGAGCGCCTCCTGCACCGCACGCTCGGTCTGGTTGTCGAGCGAGCTCGTCGCCTCGTCGAGCACGAGCACGGGCGGGTTGCGCAGGATCGTGCGCGCGATCGCCATTCGCTGCTTCTCGCCGCCCGAGAAGCGGTAGCCGCGCTCACCGACGTACGTCTCGTAGCCGTCCGGCAGGCGCGAGATCAGCCCGTGGATCTGCGCGGCCCGTGCCGCTTCCTCGATCTCCTGATCGGTCGCCTCGGGGCGCGCAAAGCGCAGGTTCTCACGGATCGAGGCGTGGAAGAGGTAGGTCTCCTGCGAGACGACGCCGACCGTGCGTGAGAGCGAGTCGAACGTCGCGTCGCGGATGTCGATCCCGTCGATCAGGATCCGGCCGCGCTCGACGTCGTAGAGCCGTGCGACGAGGTAGCCGAGGGTCGTCTTGCCTGATCCGGTCTCGCCCACGATCGCGGTGTGCGACCCGGCTGGGATCTCGAGCGACACGTCCTCGAGCGTCCATTCCTGCTCGTAGCGGAACCACACACCGTCGAACGAGACGTCGCCCCGGCACGGCGGCAGCTCGACCGCCTGCGGATGCTGGTCGATCTCGACCGGCAGGTCGAGGTACTCGAAGACGCGGTCGAAGAGGGCAAGCGACGTCTGCACGTCGATCCCGACCGAGAGCAGCTGACCGATCGGGAAGAACAGTCGTGTCTGCAAGGTCGTGAACGCGATCACGGTGCCGATGGAGACGCTCGCCCAGGGCTGTCCGGCGAACCAGTAGACCGCCGCGGGCATGATCGCAAAGGTCATCTGGATCATCGCCATCACCCAGCGGCCCGCCATGCGCTGGGCAACCTCGAGATCGGAGAGCCCCAGCGACTCCTGCTCGAAGCGATCGGCGAGCTCCTCGCCGCGGCCCATCGTCTTGCCGAGCAGGATCCCGGAGACCGAGAGCGACTCCTCGACGAGCGTGGACATGTCCGCGAGCGTTCGCTGCCGCGTCGTCGTGATCCGCTGGCGCTCGCGGCCGACACGCCGCGTCAGCCAGACGAAGAGCGGCAGGAGCGCGAGCGCGAACAGGGCCAGGCGCCAGTCGAGCAGGAACATCGCCACGACGGTCGAGAGCACCGTCGTCACGTTCGAGACGATCGAGGTCGCCGTCGACGTGACGACGTTCTGGACGCCGCCGATGTCGTTGGCGATCCGCGACTGCACCTCGCCCGTGCGCGTGCGTGTGAAGAACGCGAGCGAGAGCCGCTGCAGGTGACGGTAGACGCGGGAGCGCAGGTCATGCATCACGCGCTGGCCGACGAGGTTCGAGAGCCACGTCTGCCAGACCCCGAGCACACCGCCGAGCACGGAGAGCAGGATCATCCCGCCGACGAGCGCCGCGAGCAGGCCTCGCTTGTGATGCGGCAGCGCGTCGTCGAAGACGCTCCTGAGCAGGAACGGCTGCACCATCCCGAGCGCGGCCGAGAATGCGATCGCGGTGAGCACGACCGAGAGCCGCGCCCGGTAGGGCTTGAAGAGGCCGCCGACGCGGCGCAGGTTCGCCTTGCGCACCTGCTTGTCGGCAGGCCGCTCCACGGGTTCGCGCGGTCCGAAGCTGTGAGGGTGCCCCACGGGCGACACGGTACCTCGCCCCTTGCGCGCTGAGGCGGCGCGAGCCGCGGCGCGAGCGCCCGGCCCGTCCCGTCGCATCGACCATCTAGGATCGGCGGGTGCAGAAGTACACGCTGACCGAGCTCGACTCGGGCGAGCGCGTGATCTCGGAGCGCGTCGCGTCCGTGCGCTCGGTGGCGCTCGGCTTCTGGATCGGCGCGGGCTCGCGCGACGAGCGTGCCGACCGCGCGGGCGTCTCCCACTTCATCGAGCACCTGCTGTTCAAGGGGTCGAGCAACCACAGCGCCCAGCAGATCGCCGAGACCTTCGACGAGATGGGCAGCGAGCTGAACGCCGCAACCTCCCGCGAGCACACCGTCATCTACGCGCGCGTGCCCGACGACCACGTCGAACCCGCCCTCTCGATGATCGCCGAAATGGTCTTCGCTCCCACGTTCGCCGAGCTCGACTCCGAGCGCGAGGTCGTGCTGGAGGAGATCGCGATGTACGAGGACACGCCGCAGGAGCTCGTGCACGACCTCTTCTCCGCGGCGGTCTTCGGCGACCATCCGCTCGGGCGGCCCGTGATCGGCAGCGCAGAGGTGATCTCCTCGGTCAGCCGCCGCGCGATCGCCGCCTACCACCGAACCGCCTACGCAAGCGGCAACGTCGTGATCGCCGCCGCCGGCAACCTCGAGCACGACCGGCTCGTGGCGCTGCTGCAGCGCGGGGAGGAACGCGGTGACGCGCCCGCGCGCGGCCTGCGCCCGCGCCCGCCGCTCGTGAAGGCGCCCGCGCCCGGCCTGCGCTTCGGCCGCAAGGAGACCGAGCAGTACAACCTCTGCGTCGGCGCACCCGGGATCGCCCGCTCGGACCGGCGTCGCTTCGCCGCCTCGATCCTCGACTCGATCCTCGGCGGCTCCGCCTCCTCGCGGCTCTTCCAGGAGATCCGCGAGAAACGAGGCATGGCCTATTCGGTCTACAGCTTCACCTCGCAGTACACGGACACGGGGCTCGTCGGCGTCTACGTCGGCACGCGGGAGGAGAACCTCGTGGCCTGCCTCGAGATCTGCGCGACCGAGATCGCAGACATCGCGGCCGGAAACCTGCGTCCACGCGAGCTCGAGCGTGCCAAGGAGAACTTGAAGGGCCGGATCATGCTCGGGATGGAGTCGACGTCCAACCGGATGTCGCGGCTCGGAAAGTCGCTGATCACCGACACGGAGCTGCTCTCGTTCGAGCGGATCATCGCCGAGATCGACGCGGTCGAGCCCGACCAGGTCTCGGAGCTCGCAGGCGTGCTGCTGCAGCCCGAGCGGCTGTCCGCCGCGGCGATCGGCCCGAGCGAGGAGCACTTCCTCGAGGCGGTGCGGCAGGTCAACCCGGCGCTCGCCGTCCGTCCCGCAGCGGCGTGAAGGTGCTCCTCAACGGACGTGGCGGGAAGGTCGGCCGCGTGCTCTCGCCGGCGCTCGAGGCCGCGGGGCACGAGCTCGTGGACTCGCTCGAGGACGCCGAAGCGATGGTGGACTTCACGGCGCCGGCCGCGGGGCTCGTGAACGTCGAGGCGGCTGCGGCGGCCGGGGTCGCGTGCGTGATCGGCACCTCGGGCCTCGACTACGACCGGGTCGACGCGTCGGCCCGCGGCCACGGGGTCGCGGCCTTCTACGCGCCGAACTTCGCGATCGGGGCGGTGCTGATGATGCGGCTCGCCGCCGAGGCGGCCCGCTACCTGCCGCGAGCCGAGATCGTCGAGCTGCACAACGAGGCGAAGGCCGACGCGCCCTCCGGCACCGCCAGGGCGACCGACGAGCTGCTCGGCGGCGGCACGCCGATCCATTCCGTCCGGCTGCCCGGGCTCGTCGCGCACCAGGAGGTGCTGCTGGGAGGGGAGGGCCAGCTGCTGACGATCCGGCACGACGCCTACTCGCGAGAGGCGTACGTCCCGGGAGTGCTGCTCGCCCTCGAGCGTCTCCCCGGCCTCCAGCCGGGATTGACGATCGGGCTCGACGCGCTGCTGTGATCCGGGAGCTCGGCGCGGAGGAGTTCCTCGGGCTCCGGCCGGAGGTACGCGTGCTCTGGCCCGAGGCGAGCCGCCATCGGATCGACGAGATCCTGCCGCGCCACGCCGGCCGCCAGGGGTTCCGGGCCGTCGTCGACCTCGAGACCACGGGCATGCTCGCAGGCTTCGCCTACGGCTACCGCGGCGCTCCCGGCCAGTGGTGGCACGATCTCGTCGCGGAGGCGCTCGGCCCGCTGGCGTCGGAGCGCTGGCTTCCACCGGGCCACTTCGAGCTCGTCGAGCTCCATGTGCGCCGCGGTCTCTGGGGCCGCGGTATCGGCGGCCGTCTCCACGATGCGCTGCTTGCCGCCGAGCCCGGCCCGGCGGTGCTCTCGACGCAGCAGGACAACAAGCGGGCGCTCAGCCTCTACGCCGGCCGCGGCTGGCAGGTGATCGTGCCGGAGATCGACTTCGGCGCCGGCTACCCGCCGTTCTGCGTGCTCGGGCGGGCCGCGCTCACTCCGTAGAAACCCCGGAAGCGACACCGTTTGCCGCCGGGCACGCTGGCCGCATGCGGTACTGCACCCTCGAGGAGAGCGCCGGCGTGCGCGCCGAATGCCCTGCCGACCCGTGCCCGTTCTGGGAGGGCGATGCCTGCGCCCTGCGAGGGCTGAGCTCCGAGATCCGCGCGCGACCCGAGCTCGCTCCTCATCTGCGCGACGTCCGCCGGGGCATCGCCGGCAACCCCGAGCGCTTCGGCCTGCCCGACTAGCGGGAGAATCCGCGCCGGCGCCGAACGAAGCGCCGTGCCGACGACTCGACTCGAGACCTTCGCCGACGGCGTCTTCGCGATCGCCGCAACCCTGCTCGTGCTGAACATCGAGCTACCGTCCGACCGCGGCAGCCTCGCTCGCGGGCTTCTGCACCTCTGGCCCGCGTACACCGCCTATGCGGTCAGCTTCCTGACGATCGGGATCATCTGGGTCAACCACCACGCGATCCTGCACCTCGTCGATCGGGTCGACCGCACCTTCCTGTTCGTCAACGTGTTCTTCCTGCTCACAATCGCCTTCCTGCCGTTTCCGACGCGCGTCCTCGCCGACCACCTGCGCGGCGCTGATGCTCGTGCCGCCGCGGTCCTCTACGGCGTCGGCTCAGTCCTGATGGCGATCGGCTTCAACGTCGTCTGGCAGTACGTCCTGCGCGCCGGGCTGCTCTCCGCGCATGCCGATCCGCGGCTCGTCTCCGGCATCACCCTCAGCTTCCGGCCCGGGATCCCGCTCTATTCGCTCGCGACGCTCCTCGCGCTCGCCTCCGCGTGGGCGAGCGCGGCGATGTACGCGGCCCTCGCCCTCTTCTACGTCGTCTCGAGCACCTACTTCGGGCAGGTCGCGAGCGAGCAGGAGAACACGGGGCGGGCGGAGTAGGATACCTCGGTGCTCGGGGAGATCCTGACCGCGATCGTCACGCCTTTCCGGCCCGACGGATCGGTCGACTTCGAGTGCTTCCGTCGCCTCGCGGGCCACCTCGTCGACCACGGTTCGGACGGCCTCGTCGTGAGCGGCACGACCGGTGAGAGCCCGACGCTGTCCGACGACGAGAAGCTGGACCTCTTCGCCGCGGCACTCGAAGCCGTCGGCGACCGCGCGACGGTCGTCGCAGGCACAGGCACCTACTCGACCGCGCACTCGGTGCACCTGACCGAGCGGGCTCATGAGCTCGGGGTCGACGGCATGCTCGTCGTGACGCCCTACTACAACAAACCGCCCGTTCGCGGAATCGTCGCGCAC
Source organism: uncultured Actinomycetes bacterium (assembly GCA_963757725.1). GTDB lineage: Bacteria > Actinomycetota > Thermoleophilia > Gaiellales > Gaiellaceae > CAVWSR01. The sequence goes on along the minus strand of CAVWSR010000007.1, from coordinate 475,104 downwards.
TTCAGCGCGATCGCCGCCGCGACCGACAAGCCCATCGTCGTCTACAACATTCCGGGCCGGGTCGTGATCAACCTCGAGCCGGAGACGATCGCGATGCTCGGCGAGATCCCGAACGTCACTGCGGTGAAGCAGGCGAACGCCGACCTCGAGCAGGCGCGGCGGATCGTCGAGCTGGGGCTCGACCTCTACGCCGGCGACGACGACCTGATTCTGCCCTTCCTCGAGCTCGGCGGCGTCGGCGGCGTCTGCGTGCACACACACGTCGTCGGGCCGCAGGTGAAGGAGCTCGTCGGCCTTTACAGGCGCGGCGATCTCGACGGCGCCCGGGCGCTGAACGAGCAGCTTCGGCCCGCGCTCGAGCTGCTCAAGATCCAGGGGAACCCGATCCCGATCAAGGCGGCGCTGAACCTGCTCGGGCACGAGGTCGGCGGCCACCGGCTGCCGCTCGTCGCCGCGAGCTCGGAGGAGATCGAGCAGGTGCGCGCCTGTCTCGATCGTCTGAGCATCTTCCAGAACGCCTAGCCGCCCGCACGAAGCCGGCGAGAGGCGGTCCGGCTCGACGACATCCGACCTCGGCGAAGCGACGAGGACACCTACAATCCGGCGATGCTCCGGATCGTTCCACTCGGCGGGCTCGGCGAGATCGGCAAGAACATGACCGCCTTCGAGCTGAACGGCGAGATCGTCGTCATCGACAGCGGCCTTGCGTTCCCGCGCGACGAGCACCTCGGCGTCGACCTGGTGCTGCCCGACTACACGTACCTGCGCGACCAGGCCGACAGAGTCAAGGCCGTCATCCTCACGCACGGCCACGAGGACCACGTCGGCGGCCTGCCCTACTTCATGCGCGAGGTCCCCGTGCCCGAGATCTGGGCGACCAGGCTCACCCTCGGGCTGATCAAGTCGAAGCTCGACGAGCACGGGCTGAGCCGCGCAGCCGAGTTGCGGGAGGCGATTCCCGAGGACGGCCCGGTGCGGATCGGGCCCTTCGAGGTCGAGTTCGTGCGCATGGCGCACTCGATCCCCGATTGCGTCGCGATCGTGCTGACGAGCGAGGCGGGCCGGATCGTGCACACCGGCGACTACAAGATCGACCACACGCCGATCGACGGGCTCAAGACCGACGTCGGCAAGCTCGCCGAGATCGGCAACCGCGGCGTCGACCTGCTGCTCGGCGACTCGACGAACGCGGAGCGGCCGGGGATCACGCCCTCCGAGCGGGTCGTCGGCGAGGCCTTCCGCCAGATCATGCCGGGGTTGGCGGGACGGATCCTGATCGCCTCGTTTGCGTCGAACATCCACCGCGTGCAGCAGGCGATCGACGTTGCGATCCAGTGCGACCGCCGCGTCGCCGTCGTCGGCCGCTCGATGCGCAAGAACGTCAACATCGCACGCAACCTCGGCTATCTCGAGGTGCCGGAAGGCGTGCTCCTGCGACCGAACGAGATCTCGGAGCTGCCGCCGGACCGGCAGATGATCATCTGCACGGGGAGCCAGGGCGAGCCGCTCTCGGCGCTGACGCGGATCGCCTACGACGACCATCCCACCGTCTCGATCGAACGGGGCGACACGGTGATCATCTCGGCCAAGCCGGTGCCCGGCAACGAGCTGCGCGTTCACGACTCGATCAACCGGCTCGCCAAGTCCGGCGCGGAGGTGCTGCACCAGGAGATCGCCCCGGTGCACGTATCCGGCCACGGCTGCTCGGAGGAGCTGCGCACGATCCTCGCGCTGTTGCGGCCGCGCGCGGTGATGCCGGTGCACGGCGAGTTCCGGATGCTCGCTGCTCACGCGAAGCTCGCGCGCGAGGCGGGCGTGCCGGCCAACGCGATCGTGCTGGCCGAGAATGGCTCGGTCGTCGAGCTCGCGCCGGGCGGCCCGCCGCGGATCGTCGATCACGTCCAGGCAGGCATCTCGTTCGTCGACGGACTCGGCGTGGGGGACATCCACGACGTGGCGCTGCGTGACCGCAGACGCCTCTCCGAGGACGGCGTCCTGATCATCGTCGCCACGATCGGCGGCGAGAACGGCGCGGTCGCCGACCCGGAGCTGATCGCACGAGGCTTCGGCGAAGGCGCCGAGGGCCTGCTCGAGGAGCTGCGAGCCGAGACCGCGCGCGTATTCGGAGCGCTGCTCGAGGACGGCGTCGACGAGATCAAGCTCGTCCAGGAGCACCTGCACGACGAGGTCGGCCAGCTGATCTACGACCGCACGGGCCGCCGCCCGATGATCCTTCCCGTGGTCGTCGAGGTATGAGCGCGCTGCCCGCGCCCTTGCCGTCCTGGTCGGACGTGCTCGCGGCCCATTCCGTCGACTCTCGCACCTGTCGCTCGCTCGTCGCGCAGCTCGGCGCCTGCGACGTCGCGGCGCTCGCCTTCTGCCGGCTGCTGGAACGCTGGGCCCGCGGGGACGCAGAGCCGCCGACGCCCGGCCGTCGCACTGCCGCCTTCCGGCACGCCGCCGGCCGCGTCGAGACGGCGCTGACGGGGCTCGAGCGGCCGCTCGACCGGTACCTGCTCGAGCTCGAAGCCGATCATGCGGAGGGGCAGTCCTGGTACGGAGGTCCCGGGCAGGCTGAGCTGCTCGACTGGGAGCCTGTCCTGAGGCGGGCAGGAGTCGCCGCATCGCATGTGCGCGTCGCGCAGACCTATCTCGAGCTGGCGGTGCTCGTCCGTGCACTGCAGGGCCTCTCGGACGCCGCACGGATGGAGATCGGCCCCGACCGCTCGTCGCTCTGGGCCGGGCTGTTCGACCTGCGCGAGAACCTGCTCGGCCGCACGCTCGAGGACCTCCGCGCCCTCGCGGCGTGACGCGGCCGCACATAACCGTCGTCGGCTCCGCCAACATCGACCTCGTCGCGCGCTGCGAGCGGCTGCCGCGACCCGGCGAGACTGTCACGGACGCCGATTTCGAGCGCGTCCCCGGCGGCAAGGGCGCAAATCAGGCGGTCGCAGCGGCGCGCCAGGGCGCCGCGGTGCGCTTCGTCGGCCGCATCGGCTCCGACGACCTCGTCCTGCGCTCGCTGGAGCGCGAGGGCGTCGACTGCGGCGGCGTCCGCCGTGACGGCGGCGAGAGCGGCGTCGCGCTGATCCTCGTCGACGCCGAGGGCGAGAACGTGATCGTGGTCGCGCCGGGCGCGAACGGCCGCCTGCGCCCGGACGACGTCGAGATCGGGGAGACCGATGCGCTGATCTGCCAGCTCGAGATCCCACTCGAGACGGTCGCCGCCGCGGCGGCGACCGCTCGGTTCTTCTGCCTGAACGCGGCTCCGGCGCGGGCGATCGGCGATCTTCAGCCCGACCTGCTCGTCGTGAACCGCTACGAGTACGAGGTCGTCGGCGCGCGCGCCGGGCTCGTCGCTCTCACGCTCGGCGCCGAGGGCGCAGTGCTGCTCGAGGGTGGGGCGGAGGTGGCCCGGGCGCGCCCGCCGGACGTGCGCGCGGTGGACGGAACCGCCGCCGGCGACTCGTTCTGCGCAACGCTCGTCGTCTCGCTCCTCGAGGGGCGCCCGCGCGACGAGGCCCTGCGCCGCGCCTGCGCCGCGGGTGCGATCGCCGCCTCGCGCCCGGGGGCGCAACCGTCGATCCCGACCGCTGCCGAGGTAGACGAGATACTGGGCGCATGACTTCCACGAAGATCATCATCGACTGCGACCCCGGCCACGACGACGCGATCGCGCTCCTGCTCGCGCTCGGGAGCCCCGAGGTCGAGCTGCTCGGCGTCACGACCGTCTCGGGCAACCAGACCCTCGACAAGACCACCGCGAACGCGATTCGCGTCCTCGACCACCTCGGCCGTCAGGACATCGAGGTCGCCGCCGGCGCGCCCGCGCCGCTCGTGCGCGACGTCTACGTCGCCGAGTACGTCCACGGGGTCACCGGGCTGGACGGCCCCGACCTGCCGCCGCCCGCCCGCGAGCCCTCGCCGCTGCACGCGATCGACTGGATCGCACAGGCCCTCGAGACGGCGGCAGAGCCCGTGACGCTCGTCCCGACGGGCCCGCTGACGAACATCGCACTTCTTCTCGCGCGCTATCCCGAGCTGACCGGCCGGATCGAGCGGGTCGTGCTGATGGGCGGCGCGATCGCCGAGGGCAACGTCACGCCCGCGGCCGAGTTCAACATCTGGGCCGACCCGGAGGCCGCCCACCGCGTGTTCGCAAGTGGGCTCGACGTGACGATGGTCGGGCTCGACGTCACGCACCGGGCGCTGATGACACAGGCGCACGTCGACCGGATGGCAGCCGCGGGGCGGGCCGGCAGGCTCGTCGCCGACCTCTTCGGCTTCTACGTCGAGTTCCACCAGTCGCAGTACCACTGGGAAGGTGTGCCGGTCCACGACGCCGTCGCCGTCGCGCAGGTGGTCCGGCCTGGCATCCTGGAGACCAAGGAGCGCGGCGTGGTCGTCGACACCGGCGGCGAGCTCTCCCGCGGGCGCACCTATGTCGACCTGTGGGGCCGGGCGCAGTGGGAGCCGAACTGCCATGTCGCCGTCGGGATCGACAGCGAGGGCTTCCTGGACCTGCTCGTCGAGCGCGTGGCCGGGCTCGGCTGAGCAACAGTTCTCAGCCTCCGGTGCTCTCCCGCAGGCGGATCCAGAGCGGAATCGCGTACCAGAGCACCCCGACGAGCGCTCCGCCGATCCCGGTCGCGATCCCGGCGGCGAGCGAGCCGAACACGTAGTCGGCGACGAGAAACAGGCTCGAGCCGAGCGAGACCGCCAGCGAGGCGATCCCCGCGAGCGCGAGCCGGTTCGCATGCAGCAGCAGCCGCTCCTTGTCGCGGTGGCGGAAGAGGATCCGGTGGTAGCTCGTCGGAGCCATCAACAGCACCGTCGAGGCGACCGCCGACAGCAGCGCGACGAAGAAGACGTCGCGCTGCGGCCGTGACGTCGCTGGGAATCCTCTCGCGAAGGGAATCGTGAGCAGGAACGCAAAGAGCACCTGCACGCCCGGCAGCGCCACACGCAGCTCGTTCAGGAGCTCGATCAGCTCGCGGTCGATGCGCTCCTTCTCGGACTCGGCGGCCACAGCGGGATTATGCTCGCCTCGTGGAATGGGTAGACCTCGATCTCTGTCGAGGGCTGTGGCTCGAGAACGACCCGGACCGTGTCGGCGTCCTGCTCCCCGGCAGCATCGGAGCCGGGGCGCAGCCTCTGCTCTGGTACACGCGTGCCGTGCTCGTCGAGCTGGGCTGGAGCGTGCTCGCCGTCTGGGACGAGTACGACGGCGACACCGATCGCACCGTCTGGGCGGAGGAGCGGGCGGAGGCGGCGCTCGCGCGGATCGAGGATGCGGCGACGACGCTGATCGTTGCCAAGTCGATCTCGGCGCTCTCGGCCGGAGTCGCAGCCGACCGCGGCCTGCCGGCAGTCTGGCTCACCCCGGCGCTCGTCGACCCGGTGGTCGTCGCCGGACTCGAGCGGGCAACCGCACCAGGTCTGCTCGTCGGCGGCACCGGGGACGAGCTGTGGGATTCGGCCGTCGCCGAGCGGCTTCCCGGCGAGGTCTTCGAGCTCGAAGGCGCCGACCATTCCCTCGGCTACGACAACGACGCCTTCGGCTCGATCGAGGTGCTGCGCGCGGTCGTCGAACGGATCGCCGACTTCGCCGACGCCCTGGAGTGACGCAGGAGCAGGGGCCGCGGCCGCGAAGACGCCGTCCATGCCGCGCAAGAAGCGCCCCAGGAGGCTGCGCCCGAAAACGCCCTCGCGTGTGAAGAAGCGCACGCAGCGCACAAAACAGCGTTCTCGCAGTCATCACCGTCCCGAGCTCGTCGGTCTCGGCCTCGGCGCACTCGGCGTGCTGCTCGCCGCGATTCTCTGGCTTGGCTGGAACGGCGGCGTCGTGGGCGGGGCGATCGCCGACGGCTTCCGCTCCGCCATCGGCGCAGCCGCGTACGTCGCTCCCGTCGCGCTGCTCGGAATCGGCGGCCTGATGATCGCCCGCAGCGCGCTCGTCGACGTGCGCCCCTTCCGGACGGGCCTGCCGGTCGCGATCTTCGGCTTGATGCTCGCACTCGGGAGCGCTCACGGCGGCGCGGTCGGCGACGGGCTCGACTCGCTCTGCTCTGCGCTGCTCGGCTCGACGGGCTCTACGATTCTCGGCTTCACGACCCTCGTCGCCGGGGCGCTCCTCCTCTCCGGCGCTTCGGCAGGCGCGCTTCTACGACGCTCCGGCCGCGTCGTCCAGACAGCTGCCCGCCGCCGGCGACAGCGGCCGACGGCCGCACCTCCGAAGCTCGAGCCCCCGGCGCTGCGCCTCGTCGCGGAGCCGCCGGTGGATATCGAGCACGACTATCCGGACGTGATCTCCGAGACGGGCCCACTCCCCCCGCTCGTCACGCAGGCCCTCCATGAGCGAGAGGAGCCGGGCCCGCTCCACGACGACCCGCCGACGCTGTTCGAAGACGCGCTCTCGCAGCACGACCAGCACTACCGGCTCCCGGACCGCGGCATCCTGGGCAGCTCGCAGGCGGCGCCGCCGAAGTTGGAGAAGGCCGGCGCCCGGGTCGGCGACGCTCTCGTCGAGACGCTCGCGCATTTCGGCGTCGACGCCACGATCGTCGGTGAGATCTCGGGCCCGCGCGTCACGCGCTACGAGCTGCAGCTTGCGCCCGGCACGAAGGTCTCCAAGGTTGCGGCGCTCAAGGACGACCTCAGCTACGCGCTCGCGACCACCGAGATCCGCATCCTCGCCCCGATCCCCGGCAAGCAGGCGGTCGGCGTCGAGGTCCCCAATCTGAGCCCGAACCTCGTCACTCTCGGCGACGTCTACGACGACCTGCCGCACACCGCGAGCCCGCTCGCGGTCTGGCTGGGCAAGGACATCTCCGGCAATTCGGTCTGGACCGACCTCGCGCGCATGCCGCATCTCCTGATCGCGGGCACGACCGGCTCGGGCAAGTCCGGCTGCATCAACACGATGCTGACCTCGATCCTGCTGCGTGCGACCCCGGACGAGGTGCGGATGATCCTGATCGACCCGAAGCGGATCGAGCTCAACTACTACGAGTCGATCCCGCACCTGCTGACGCCCGTCGTCTCGAATCCGAAGCAGGCCGCCGCGGCGCTCGCGAACTGCGTCGCGGAGATGGAGCGCCGCTACGAGCGCATGTCGATCCTGCGCGCTCGCAACCTGCCCGAGGCAAACCGGCAGCTGCGCCAGCGCGGCGAGGACCCGATGCCGTACCTGCTCGTCGTGATCGACGAGCTTGCCGACCTGATGATGGTCAGCCCGCAGGCGGTGGAGGATGCGATCATCCGACTGGCCCAGAAGTCCCGTGCCGTCGGCATCCATCTCGTGCTCGCGACGCAGCGCCCGTCCGTCGACGTGATCACCGGCATGATCAAGGCCAACGTGCCGAGCCGGATCGCGTTCGCCGTCTCGTCGCAGACCGACTCGCGCGTGATCCTGGACACCGCCGGCGCCGAGAGCCTGCTCGGGCAGGGCGACATGCTGTTCAAGCCGCTCGGTACCTCCCGGCTCCAGCGCGTCCAGGGCGCCTACGTCAGCGAGGAAGAGGTCGCGCTCGTCGTCGAGCAGTGCCGCAACCAGCGCGAGCAGGAGCTCGACGAGACGATGCTCGAGCTGCCGATGGTGTTCGAGGACGAGGCGAACGCGGGCGAAGAGGTGTTCGACCCGGACGAGGATCCGCTGCTCGACAAGGCGATCGAGATCGTCGTCCAGACCCAGACCGCGTCGGTCTCGCTGCTGCAACGCCGCCTGCGCGTCGGCTACACCCGTGCGGGGCGGCTGATCGACATGCTCGAGCGCCGCCAGATCATCTCCGGCTACGAAGGCTCCAAGCCGCGCCGGGTCCTGGTCGAGATCGACGATCTGCCGCGCGTCGTCGCACAGTAGGATTCGACCATGCGCAAGCTCCTGGTTCTCGTGCCCCTGATCGGGCTCCTCGCAGCGTGCGGCGGCTCCTCGAAGAGCTCGTCCGGCACCACGACCGGCGGTGCGCCCGACCATACGATCAAGGTCGGCCTGGTCACGGACATCAACCAGCTGAACGACCGCGGCTTCAACCATCTGGCGTACGTCGGTCTCCTCCGCGCCGAGAACCGGCTCGGAATCACGGGCAACGTGCTGCAGTCACCCTCTGCGCAGGACTACATCCCGAACCTCTCGTCGCTCGCGCAGGACGGCTACGACCTGGTGATCGGCGTCGGCTTCGACCAGGCCGCGGCGATGGACAAGGTCGCCTCCAAGTTCCCGGACACGAAGTTCGCGATCATCGACGTCGACCAGCAGTCGCTGCCGCACAAGCCGAAGAACGTGCTCGGGCTGCTCTTCCGCGAGCAGGAGGCCGGGTATCTCGTCGGCTATCTCGCCGGGCTCGAGGTGAAGAAGTCAGCCGGCGCGCCAACCGTCTCCACGGTCGGCGGCCAGAAGCAGCCGCCGGTCGACCGCTATATCGCGGGCTTCCAGGCGGGCGCCAGGGCAGCGGACCCGAAGGTCAAGCTGCTGAACGGCTATTCGCAGGACTGGGTCGACCAGGCCAAGTGCAAGGAGCTCGCGCTGCAGCAGATAGCCGCAGGATCGTCCGTCGTCTTCCAGGTGGCCGGCGGCTGCGGTCTCGGCGCGCTCGATGCCGCCAAGCAGAAGGGCGTCTGGGGGATCGGCGTCGACGCCGACCAGTCATTCCTCGGCCAGTCGGTGCTGACGAGCGCGCTCAAGCGAGTCGACTCCGCCGTCTTCCAGACGATCGACTCCGTGCAGAAGGGAAGCTTCCGGGGCGGCACGAACGCCGTCTTCGGCCTCGACCGCAAAGGCGTCGGCGTCGGCAAGATCAGCAGCAAGGTCCCGCAGGCCGCGGTCGCGGAGCTGAAGGCAGTCGAGGCGAAGATCGTCTCGCACAAGCTCGGCAACATTCCGACCGTCGTCAAGTAGCGCCGGCCCGCATCTTTGGAGATTTCGCCAACTTCGGGCTAGGATCGAGCGTCCCATATGGGTGGCCGCCGGGATTCCTGGCGGGGCACGCAACTGAGGAGGGTTCTTTAGTGAAGTCAAAGCGTTGGATGCCGTGGGTCGTGCTGGCCCTGGCGGCTCTCTCGCTTGCGCTCGTCACAGGCGCAAGCGCGAGCAAGTCCAAGCCGGCGGCTACGCACGCGAAGGCCGCATCGATCAAGGTCGGTCTCGTCACCGACATCGGCGGTCTCAACGACCGCGGGTTCAACCACCTGGCATTCGTCGGGCTCCAGAGCGCCGAGTCGAAGCTGGGAGTGTCCGGCCAGGTCGCCGAGTCGAAGTCGGCCGCCGACTACATCCCGAATCTCTCGAGCTTCGCCCAGCAGGGCTACGAGCTCGTGATCGCCGTCGGCTTCCTGATGGCGGATGCGGTCAACGCGGTCGCGCAGAAGTTCCCGAACACGAAGTTCGCGATCATCGACTATGACGCGACCACGCTCAAGGACAAGCCCACGAACGCGGGCGGCATCCTGTTCAAGGAGCAGGAGGCGGGCTACCTCGCCGGGTATCTCGCGGGCCTGGAGATCACCGCGACGCACAAGAAGCTGATCGCCGGCTCGGTCGGCGGGCTCAAGATCCCGCCGGTCGATCGCTACATCGCGGGCTACAAAGCCGGGCTCCACAAGGCGAACCCGAAGATCAAGGAGCTCAACGGCTACTCCCAGGACTTCGTCGACCAGGCGAAGTGCAAGGAGGTCGCGTTGAACCAGCTCGCGCAGGGAGCGTCCGTGGTGTTCCAGGTGGCCGGCGGCTGCGGCCTCGGCGCACTCGACGCTGCGAAGCAGAAGAAGGCCTGGGGCATCGGTGTCGACAACGATCAGGCGTTCATCGGCCCGCAGGTGCTCACGAGCGCGCTGAAGAAGGTCGACCAGGGCGTCTTCCAGACGATCCAGGCGGTTCAGAACAGCTCCTTCAAGGGCGGCGCGAACAACACGTTCGGCGTCAAGCAGGGCGGCGTCGGCCTTGGCAAGATCAGCGCCAAGGTTCCGAAGGCGATCCGCGCCAAGGTGACGGCCGTGCAGAACCTGATCAAGGCGGGGAAGATCAAGATCCCGACCGCAGTCAAGTAGCACGTCGCACGCCATCGCTCGACCGAGAGGCGGCCTCCGGGCCGCCTTTCGTTCGTCTCCCGTCCGGAACGAACACGATCCGCGCCGCCAACTGCTACCGGGTAGGCCCCCGCCGCCCGGCGGGGTAGGATCCCCCGCGCATGACCGACGAGACCCCGGTCCTCGAGCTCCGCGAGATCACGAAGCAGTTTCCGGGCGTTCTCGCCAACGACGCCGTCGACTTCGACCTGCGCCGCGGCGAGGTGCATGCGCTGCTCGGAGAGAACGGCGCCGGCAAGTCGACGCTGATGAACATCCTCTACGGGCTCTACCACCCCGACGCGGGTGAGATCGTCGTCCACGGCAAGCCGCTGCGGATCCATTCACCGCACGAGGCGATCGCGGCCGGCATCGGCATGGTGCACCAGCACTTCATGCTGATCCCGGTGATGACGGTCGCCGAGAACATCGTGCTCGCAGAGGAGCCGCGCACGGGCGGGATCCTTCTCGACTACTCGAGCGCGGAGGGACAGGTTCGCGAGCTCTCGAACCAGTTCGGGCTCGCGGTCGACCCGCACGCGAAGATCGAGAGCATCACCGTCGGCCAGCAGCAGCGCGTGGAGATTCTGAAGGCGCTCTATCGCGGCGCGGAGATCCTGATCCTCGACGAGCCGACCGCGGTGCTGACCCCGCAGGAGGCCGAGGAGCTGTTCAAGGTGATCGCGAGCCTGACGAGCCAGGGCAAGTCGATCATCTTCATCAGTCACAAGCTGCACGAGGTGCGCGAGATTGCAGACCGCGTGACCGTGCTGCGCCGCGGCAAGAAGGTCGCGACGGTGCCTGCGGCCGGCGCCACCGAGGAGGACCTGGCGCGGATGATGGTCGGACGCGAGGTGCTCCTGCGCGTCGACAAGAAGTCCGCGCATCCCGGCGAGGTGCTGCTCGAGGTCGAAGACCTGCACGTCATCGACGACCGCGGCCTGGAGGCGGTCAAGGGCGTCAGCCTCACCGTGAGGGCGGGCGAGATCGTCGGGCTCGCAGGCGTCGATGCGAACGGCCAGAGCGAGCTGATCGACGCGATCACCGGCCTGCGCAAGGTGCACTCGGGGCGGATCACCTGCGCGGGGGAGGACCTGACCCACGCCGACGCACGGGCCTCGCTCGACGCAGGAGTCGGCCACATCCCCGAGGACCGCCAGCGCCGCGGCCTCGTGCTCGACTTCACGCTCGCCGAGAACCTCGCCCTCCACGACTACGACAAGGAGCCGGACTCGAAGTACGGCTTTCTCTTCCCGGGCCGCTTGCTCGCCCGCGCCCGAACCGTCTTGCGCCAGTTCGACGTCCGCGGCGGCGGGCCGTTGACCCGGGCGGGTGCGCTCTCCGGCGGCAACCAGCAGAAGGTCGTGCTCGCACGGGAGATCGATCGCGACCCGAAAGTGCTGATCGCTGCGCAGCCGACGCGGGGCCTCGACGTCGGCGCGATCGAGTTCGTGCACCGCCGGCTCGTCGAGGAGCGTGACGAGGGCCGGGCGATTCTGCTGATCTCGCTCGAGCTCGAGGAAGTGCTCTCGCTTTCGGACCGGATCCTCGTGATCTACGAAGGGCTGATCGTCGGCGAGTTCTCCCCCGACGTCAGCGAGCAGGAGCTCGGGATGGCGATGACCGGGGGCGGCCGCAAGGAGGCGGTGGCGTGACCGAGCCCGAGGCGCCGCAACCCGCCCCCGAGCTCGAGGGCGGGCAGGAGCAACCCACGGGCGGCGACTACGCGCCGAGCGTTGCCGCGCGCTTCGCCATCTGGCAGCGCGCCGGGGGCGTCGTGCTGCCGCTGATGACAGCGGTGCTCGCCTTCGTGATCGGCGGGCTCGTCGTGCTCGGCACCGGCAAGAACCCGTTCACCACCTACAAGGCGATCTTCAACGGCACGGGGCTCAACTGGCTCTTCCCGTGGGTGAGCGGGGCCGATCGCACGCTCGCGGCGGGCAACCTCCAGCAGACGCTCCTGATCACCACCTCCCTGATCCTGACCGGGCTCGCGGTCGCGTTCGCCTTCCGCTGCGGCATGTTCAACATCGGCGGCCAGGGCCAGTACTTCGTCGGTGTCTACTTCGCCGTCTGGGTCGGTTCGACGCTGAATGGGCTGCCGAGCTGGCTCCACATCCTCGTCTCGGTGCTCGCGGCCACGCTCGCGGGCGCCGTCTTCGCCGGCATCGCAGGCTTTCTGAAGGCGACCGTCGGCGCCCACGAGGTGATCACCACGATCATGCTCAACTGGATCGCGGTCTGGACCGGCGAGTACATGTTCGGGCTCGGCGGGCCGCTGCAGAGCTCGACGCAGAAGTTCGTCCCGATCTCGAACGACGTCGTCGACAAGGCGAAGCTGCCGGTCTTCTGGGGCGACCAGCTCCTGCAGGGCCTCCACGTCGGCTTCTTCATCGCGCTCGGAGCCCTCGTCGTCTACTGGATCGTGCTGAACCGCACGACCCTCGGCTACCAGGTGCGCGCCGTCGGCTTCAACCCCGAGGCCGCCCGCTACGGCGGCATCAACGTGCCCAGGAACTACGTGTACGCGATGGCCATCTCGGGGGCCTTCGCCGGCCTCGCCGGGGCCGTCGACATCCTGGGCTGGCAGTTCCGGATCTCCCAGAGCGACATCCTGATCTCGAACATCGGCTTCATCGGCATCGCGGTCGCGCTGCTCGGCCGCAACACCGCGGTCGGCACCTTCCTCGGCGCACTGCTCTTCGGCGCGCTCCTGACCGGCACCTCGACGCGCCATCTGAACGCCGACATCTTCCGCCCCGACCTTGCCGGCAACCTGACGCAGCTGATCCAGGGGCTGATCGTGCTCTTCGTCGGAGCCGACGTGCTGATCCTGTCCGTCTGGAACCTGCGCAAGCGGCTGCGCGTGCGGCGCCGTGACGCCCTCGCGAAGGAGCCCGCGTGAGCGCGCTCGGCGCCGTCTCCCAGCGCTGGGAGACGCACACGCTCGCGCGGCGCATCGGCCAGGCAGGCATCGGCCTCGGCCTCGTCGCCTGCTGGCTCGGGATGCCGCCGTGGAACACCCGCATGCTGCTCTGGCCGGTGCTCGTCGGGATCCTCGCGATCGCGGTCGGCGTCTGGACGATCACGCAGGACGAAAAGCGCCTCGGCTGGGGAGCGGTCGCGGCCGGCATCTTCGGGATCGTGGCCGGCTCGCTCGCGACCCGCTCGTCGATCACGAACCTCGAGGCGGTCTTCGCCTGGTCGAGCCTGATCGCAGCGACGCTGCGCTTCGCAACGCCGCTCGCGTTCGCCTCGATCGGCGGCATGTTCTCGGAGCGCTCAGGCGTCGTCAACATCGGCCTCGAGGGGATGATGCTGATGGGCGCCTTCTGGGGGATCTGGGGTGCGGACAAGACAGGGCATTGGTGGACCGGGTTGCTGATCGCAATGCTCGCGGGCGGGCTGCTGGCCTTCATCCATGCGGTCTGGGCCATCCATCTGCGCGCCGACCAGATCGTCGGCGGTACCGCGGTCAACTTTCTTGCGCTCGGCATCACCGGCTACGCGTTCATCGACATCTACGGCTCGAACGGGACACCGGGCCTCTCGGCCGCCGAGTCGGTTCCGGACGTCAACCTCCACCTGAGCGGCATTCCGGGCATCGGCTCGTTCGTCGACACCGCCTTCGGTCAGATGAACCTGCTGACGTGGATCGTGCTCGGGCTGATCGTCGCCTCGGCGATCGTGATGTTCCGCACGCCGATCGGGCTCCGGCTCCGGGCAGTCGGAGAGCACCCGCGCGCGGCCGACACGGTCGGAATCTCGGTCTACAAGGTGCGCTACACCGCGGTGACGCTCTCGGGGATGCTGGCCGCGATGGGCGGCGCCTATCTCTCGATCGGCTTCGTTCACTCGTTCAACCAGAACATGACCGCCGGGCGCGGTTTCATCGCCCTCGCCGCGCTGATCTTCGGCAAGTGGCGTCCCGGCGGGGCCTTCGCCGCCGCGCTCCTCTTCGGCTTCTCGAGCGCTCTCGCCGACCGCCTGCCCGCCTACTCGCCGTCGGCGGCCGTGTTGTTCCAGGCGCTCCCGTACGTGCTCACCCTGATCGCCGTGGCCGGCGTGATCGGCCGTTCCATACCGCCAGCGGCTGTTGGCCGTCCCTACGTCAAGCAGTAACAGACGCGCGAAGGCGGCGGTGCTGCTCGGCGCCCTGGCCGTCCTCGCCGTCCCCGGCGCGTTCGCGCTCGCACGCTTCACGCGCGTCTCGCTCTTCCAGGCGACGTACGCCTTCCCGGCGCCGATCCTGCTCGGCCTGCTGGCGGTCGTGCAGGCGCGGCGCGCCCGTGAGGCACTCGAGCGCACGCTCGGACGAGTCGGCGGCGAGCGGGGTGCGGCGTGGGGGAGGGGCCTCGGGCTGCTTGGGTTCTGCCTGGGCACGACCGCAGGCCTCGCCCTCGGCTTCTACTGGCTGCTGATCGTGTTCGCGCGCTGACTCGGTCTACACTGGTCGCGTGTTCGAGATCGGCACCAGCCTGCGCGAGGCGCGCCTGCGCCAGCAGATCGACATTCCCCAGGCGGAGCAGGGCACGAAGATCCGTGCCAAGTATCTGCGTGCGCTCGAGGACGAGCAGTTCGAGCTGCTGCCCTCGACCACGTACGTCAAGGGCTTCCTGCGCTCCTACGCCGAGTATCTCGGGCTCGACGGACAGCTCTACGTCGACGAGTACAACTCCCGCTACGTCGTCGAGGAGAGCGAGGCGCAGTTCCGCTCGCGGCGGCGGGGCGACGCGCGCCCCGGGCGCGAACGCTTCCGGCAGCACCGGCGGTTCGAGTCGGGCGTCGTGCTGATCGCGCTGGCCGCGATCGCCGTCCTCACCTTGCTCGTGATCGCCGCGTGGAAGCTGGGCGGCTCCTCCGATCCGCAGAAGATCCAGCATCTCGGCACGACCTCCGCCGCTGCGCCCCGCGCCCATACCGCCCGGCAGCGCCTCGTGATCCGCGCCGTCCGCGGGGCTACGCTCGTGCAGATCCACCTCGGCTCGCCGACCGGGAAGCTGCTCTTCCAGGGGACGCTGGAGCCCGGACACGCGCAGAGCTTCCCTGCGCGCACGGTCTGGCTGAGCGTCGACCGGGCCGAGAATCTGCGGCTCACGCTCCGCGGCCACCGGATCACGCTCCCGCGCGCTCAGGGCCCGAGCCGGCTGCTCGTCACCCGCACCGGCGTCGTTCGCAACGCGGCTTGAGCCGTCCCCGCGCGGTCTTCGTGATCACGGGGTCGGAGCTCGTCCGCGGCGAGCGGACCGACCTGAACGGCCCCTTCCTGGCGCGCCAGGCGCTCGCGCTCGGGCTCGAGCCGGCCCGGATCCTGATCGTCGGCGACGGTGAGGAGGAGCTCGCGGACGCGCTCGCCCAGGGCTTCGACGCCGATCTCTGCATCACCTCGGGCGGGCTCGGGCCCACACACGACGATCGCACCGTCGAGCTCGTCGCACGGACCGCGGGCGTCGAGCTCGAGCTGCGCGAGGATCTCCACGAGCAGATCGGCGCCGTCTCACGCTCCTTCGCGGAGAGAATGAAACGGCCGTACGCCGACTTCGAGCACGGCGTACGCAAGCAGGCGACCCTGCCTCGAGGCGCGATCTCGCTGGGCCTCGCGGGAACAGCCCCGGGCTCGGTGCTCGAGACCGGTGGAACGGTCGTCGTCGTGCTGCCGGGGCCGCCCGCCGAGCTCCAGCGGCTCTGGCCGCGCGCCCTCCAGACCGAGCCCGTGCAACGAGTGCTCGCACGGGCGCAGCCGCCGCGCCGGCGCGTGCTCCGCTTCTTCGGCACCAGCGAGTCGGCGATCGCGCACGCGCTCGCGACGGCGGGCGGAGAGCGAGACGGGGTCGAGGCGACGATCTGCGCGCGGGACTTCGAGATCCACGTCGACCTGGTGGTCGCGCCGGGCTCCGAGCAGGAGGCGGACGAGCTCGAAGCCGCGCTCGTCGCGCCGGTGGAGCAGTATCTCTTCGCGCGCGACGAGCGCACCGTCGAGGAGGTCGTGCTCGGTCTCTGCCGGGAGCGCGGGTTGACGCTCGCCACCGCGGAGTCGTGCACGGGAGGCCTCGTCGCGGCGCGGCTGACCGGCATCCCCGGCTCGAGCGACGTGTTCCGGGGCGGCGTCGTCGCCTACGCGAACGCGGTCAAGGAGTCGGAGCTCGGCGTCCCTGCCGCCGTGCTGGCCCAGCACGGCGCCGTCTCGGCGGAGACCGCGCTGGCGATGGCCGAGGGGGCACGGGAGCGGCTCGGGGTCGATGTCGCCGTCTCGGTGACCGGGGTCGCGGGCCCCGACGGCGGCACACCTGAGAAGCCCGTCGGCCTCGTCCATTTCGCCGTCGTCGCGCCGGACGGTGCCCTCGAGCACGAGTTCAACGTGCCTGGAGATCGCGCCACGATCCGCGCCCGCTCGACGGTGATGGCGCTCCACCTCGTACGACGCGTTCTGACGCGAACCTGACACGGACACGTGACACTTCGCCGGGTACCGTGGCTTCCGGTGAACGGATTCGGCTCTTCTGTGCTCTGCGGCTTCCCGAGGAGACCATCGAGCGCCTGGCCGCCTGGCAGGCGTCGGCGCTGCGCGGGGGGCGCGTCGTCCCGCCTGCGAACCTGCACGTCACCCTGGCCTTCCTCGGTCACGTCGCGACCGAATCTGTCCCCGCGGTCGGTGCAGCGTTGCGGGCGTGCGCCGAGTGCGCTCGCGAGCCGATCGTGCTCAGCAGCGGCGGCCCCCGCGCCTACCGTGAAACCCGCAGCGTCGGGATGGTCGTGCTCGAGGACGAAGGCGGCCGCGCGACGGCACTGGCAAACGACGTGCAGGGCCGCCTCGAGGAGCTCGGCCTCTACCGGCGGCAGCAGCGCCCGTGGCTGCCGCACGTCACCGTTCTCCGCTTCCGCGAGCGACCGCGCCTGCGGCCCGATCCGCCTGTGCTCGGCAGCATCGCTCCATCCGACGTTGCTGCTTTCCTTTCTCGGCTGGGTCCCTCCGGGGCGCAGTACGAGGTTCTCGAATCGCATGCGCTAGGAGGTTGAACGTGAATCGTCAAGAAGCACTCGACGTCGCGCTCGGACAGATCGAGCGCCAGTTCGGCAAGGGCTCGGTCATGAAGATGAGCGATCACGCCGCCGTCTCGATCGGCTCGGTCTCGACCGGTTCGCTCGGGCTCGATGTCGCGCTCGGTATCGGTGGGCTGCCGCGTGGCCGCATCGTCGAGATCTTCGGCCCGGAGTCCTCCGGCAAGACGACGCTCGTCTACCACGTGATCGCCGAGGCTCAGCGCCGCGGCGGCATCTGCGCCTTCATCGACGCCGAGCATGCGATGGACCCAACCTACGCGAAGCACATCGGTGTCAACATCGACGATCTGCTTGTCTCCCAGCCCGATACCGGCGAGCAGGCGCTCGAGATCGCCGAGCTTCTCGTGCGCTCCGGCGCCGTCGACATCGTCGCCGTCGACTCGGTCGCGGCGCTGACGCCGAAGGCCGAGATCGAGGGCGAGATGGGCGACAGCCACGTCGGGCTGCAGGCCCGCCTGATGAGCCAGGCCCTGCGCAAGCTCGCGGGCACGCTCAATCGCACCGACACGATTTGCATCTTCACCAACCAGCTGCGCGAGAAGATCGGCGTCATGTTCGGCTCTCCGGAGACGACTCCCGGCGGCCGCGCGTTGAAGTTCTACGCCTCGGTGCGCCTCGACATTCGCCGGATCGAGACGCTGAAGGAAGGTGTCGAGGCGATCGGCAACCGCGTCCGCGTCAAGGTCGTCAAGAACAAGGTCGCACCGCCGTTCAAGCAGGCCGAGTTCGACATCATCTACGGCAGCGGCATCTCGTGGGAGAGCACCGTTCTCGACGTTGGGATCGAACGGAAGGCCGTCCAGAAGTCCGGCTCATACTTCAGTTTCGACGACGAGCGTCTCGGCCAGGGCCGTCAAAACGCCGCTGCGTTCCTCCGCGAGCACCCTGACGTGGCGCAGGGGATCCTGCAGCGAATCCAGCTGGAGCTCGGCCCCGAGCAGGTCGTCTCCGCGCGGCTGCTCCCGCTCGGGGACGCCGCGGCCGAAGAGGCGCACCCTGTCGAGAACGTCGAGCAGGACCAGAAGGTCGGCGCCGGCAAGAGCTGATGCCAATTCCGCCAAGAGGCGCCGGCGCGTGCCCCGCGTAACGGCGCTACGGGCGCTGAACCCCGGCCGCGTCGCGGTCGAGCTCGACGGTGCTGCGTGGCGGACGCTGCCGCTGGAAGTCGTGGTCAGGACGGGGTTGAGGGTCGAGGAAGAACTCGACCGGCCCCGCCTGCGCCTGCTCCGCCGGGAGCTTCGCCGGCACGCGGCGCTCGCGACGGCCGGGCGTGTGCTGAAGCACCGCGACCACTCGACGCAGGATCTCGAACGGAAGCTCGCCCTACGCAACGTCGCACCGGGCGATCGGGCTCAGGCGATCGAAACACTCGGGCGCGCGGGCCTTCTGGATGACGCCCGCTTCGCCGCGTCCCGTGCCTCGGCGCTCGCCGAGCGTGGCTGGGGGGACGTCGGAGTTCGCGCCGAGCTCGAGCGCCAGGGTGTGCGAAGCGACCTCGTCGAAGAGGCGGTGATGGCGCTCGACCCCGAGCCCGAGCGGGCCCGAGAGGTCGCGGCGCGCCGCGGCGGTGGGGCCGCCGCCGCGCGCTACCTCGCCGCGCGGGGCTTCGACGAGGACGCAATCGAAGCTGCGCTGGGCGGGCCGATTGCGGATTGACCCCCGGCGGCGCTAGGATAGACGTTCTTACAACGACTTTTTGCCTGCACAAACGCTGTTTTCAAATCTGAGCAGTTCCCGAATACCTTCGAACCCCACTGTGCACAGCGCTCTGACCACTTGGTGACCACCAGCTGACCTCGCACTAGAGGGGCTTCGGCCTCCGCTCGGACGATTCGGACACGCGCGCGTGCCGGCCTGAACAGGCAGGAGCCGCCATGCTCGTCGTCATCGGGGTCCTGATCGGAATCGCGGCGGGAGCCGTCGCGGGCGCTTTGATCTCGGGGATCTACCGAACGGCGCGGCTGAGGGCGGCCCAGCGGACCCGTCAGCATCTGCTTCTCGACGCCCAACGTGAGGCCGACACCCTTCGTCGCGAGGCGCAAGTCGAGGCGCGCGAGCAGGCGGTCAAGCTCCGTGGCGAGATCGAGACCGAGGTGCAGGAGCGGCGCTCACAGGTCCTCAAGGTCGAGGAGCGGCTGCTCGCCCGCGAGGAGGAGCTGGACGGGAAACTCGAAGAGCTCGCCCGGCGCGAGCAGGGACTGAACGACCGCGACGTCCACGTCCGCACCCTCCAGGACGAGCTGAAGCAGGCGAAGGACGGCGAGCTGAAGGAGCTCGAGCGGATCTCGGGCATGTCGGTGGAGCAGGCGAAGGGGCAGTTGCTGGAGCGCTCGCACGACCTGATCCGCCACGAGCTCGCGCGGCGCGTGCGTCAGGACGAGGAGGAGGCGCGCACGGAGGCGAAGCGACGCGCGCGCAACCTCGTCGCCGACGCCCTCCAGCGGGTCGCTGCGAGCCACGCAGCGGAGACGACGGTCTCGATCGTCGAGCTGCCGTCCGACGACATGAAGGGCCGGATCATCGGCCGCGAGGGCCGGAACATCCGGACGCTCGAACACCTGACGGGCGTCGACTTCATCATCGATGACACGCCGCAGGCCGTCGTGCTCTCGTCCTTCGACGGCATCCGGCGCGAGATCGCCAGGCTGACCCTGCAAAAGCTGATCGAGGACGGCCGCATCCACCCGTCCCGCATCGAGGAGATGTACTACCAGTCGAAGGCGGAGCTCGAGGAGCACATCCGCGTCGCCGGCGAGCAGGCCGTATTCGAGGCCAACTGCGGCGAGTTCCACGAGGAGCTCGTGCGTATCCTCGGCCGGCTCCGCTACCGGACGAGCTACGGGCAGAACGTGCTCAAGCACACGCTCGAAGTCGTGCACCTGGCGGGGATCATGGCGACCGAGCTCGGCGCGTCGATCAAGACGACGAAGCGCGCAGCGCTCCTGCACGACCTCGGCAAGGCGATGACGCACGAGGTCGAGGGCTCGCACGCCGCGATCTCGACGCAGCTCGCCAAGCGTTATGGCGAGGCCCAGGGCGTGATCCACGCGATCGAGGCGCACCACTACGAGGTGCAGCCGCAGACCGTCGAGGCCGTCCTGCTGATCTCCGCCGACGCGATCTCCGCTTCGCGACCCGGCGCCCGGG
This sequence comes from uncultured Actinomycetes bacterium, assembly GCA_963757725.1. GTDB lineage: Bacteria > Actinomycetota > Thermoleophilia > Gaiellales > Gaiellaceae > CAVWSR01. Next base: position 454,833 of record CAVWSR010000007.1, on the reverse strand, counting down.
GGGAGAGCCTCGAGAACTACATCAAGCGCCTCGAATCTCTCGAGGAACTGGCAGCGGCGAAGCCCGGCGTCGAGAAGGTCTACGCGCTCCAGGCCGGCCGCGAAATTCGGGTGATCGTGCGGCCGACGGAGGTCGACGACGATACCGCCGTCCTGCTCTCACACGAGATCGCACGCGAGATCGAGGACCAGCTCGAATACCCGGGTCAGGTCAAGGTGACGGTGATCCGCGAGAGCCGCGCCGTCGACGTCGCGCGCAACCACGCAGGCCAGCCACTGCAGACCTAGGCGCGGGAAGCGCGGCGTCGGAGGCGGAAGCAAGCCCGGATGCCGTGCGGACGCCCGGCAGCTACCTGCGGGAGCTGTCGCGCCTGATCGTTCACGGTCCTGGATGCTGACGCCGGCAGCGGCAGCGCCTCCCGCGACGCGCCTCGGTATCCTGGCCGGGCCGATGAAGCGGTACCACCTCACAACGTTCGGGTGCCAGATGAACGCGCACGACTCCGAGCGGATCAAGGGCATGCTCGAGGAGCTCGGCCTGGGGGAGGCCGCGTCGCAGGACGAGGCCGACGTGCTCGTGTTCAACACGTGCACGATCCGGGAGAAGCCCGACCAGAAGCTCGCCGCCCACCTCGCGCAGGCAGCCGCGCTGAAGCGCAGCGATCCGGGCAAGGTAGTCGCCGTCGGCGGCTGCTACGCAGAGGCACAGCGCGAGCGCGTCTTCGAGCTCTACCCGTACGTCGACGTCGCCTTCGGCCCCGGCTCGATCCCGCACCTCGCCGACTGGGTCGGCGCCGGCGGCGAAGGGGTCGCGCGCGGCTCCTTCGGGCTCGAGGAGCGCACCTTCGCCGGCGAGCTGCCGATGCACCGTGCGCGCCGCTTCCAGGCCTGGGTGCAGATCTCGATGGGCTGCAACTCGAACTGCTCCTATTGCATCGTCCCGAGCGTCCGCGGCCGCGAACAGAGCCGCCGCCCGGACGAGATCGTCGCCGAGGCGACACGGCTCGCCCACGAGGGCGTCCGGGAGCTGACCCTGCTCGGCCAGAACGTCAACTCGTATGGCCGCGACCTGCCGCTCGCCGATCGAATCGACTTCGCCGCGCTCTTGCACGCCTGCGATGCCGTCGACGGAATCGAGCGAATCCGCTTCACGAGCCCGCACCCGAAGGACTTCCGCGCGCCCGTCATCCGCGCGATGGCCGATTGCGACGCGGTCTGCGAGCACGCGCACGTGCCGCTCCAGTCGGGCTCGACGCGAATCCTCAAGGCGATGCGCCGGACCTACTCCCGCGAGCGCTACCTGCGGCTCGTCGACGAGCTGCGAGCCGGCATTCCCGACCTGGCGCTTTCGACCGACATCATCGTCGGCTTCCCGGGCGAGACCGAGGCCGACTTCCGCGAGACACTCGAGGTCGTCGAGGAGGTGCGCTACGACAGCGCCTTCACCTTCGTTTATTCGCCGCGCCGCGGCACCGAGGCCGCCGAGCTGCCCGACCAGCTCCCGGAGGAGGTCAAGCGCGACCGGATCGAGCGGCTGATCGACCTCGTCCAGCGCGTCGCCGCCGAGCGGAACGCCGAACGAGTCGGCCGAGTCGAGGAGGTGCTCGTCGAGGGCACGAGTCGCACCGACTCCGGCTTTCTCCGGGGACGCACCCGCCGCAACACGACGGTCAACTTCGCGGGCGACGCCGAACCCGGTGAGCTCGTCTACGTGCTGATCGAAGGCGCGACCTCGACGACCCTTCGCGGCACCCAGGCGACACGAGTCGCCGCCTGATGCGCGTCCTGATCACCGGTTCGAGCGGCCAGATCGGCACCAACCTCGCGCTGCGGCTGCTCGGGGACGGCCACGATGTCTTCGGGGTCGACAAGCGGCAGAACACGTGGTCGGACGCCTACCCGACGCTGCTCCAGGACCTCGCGGGGCACTATCCCGCCTTCGCCGGAGGAATCGGCGGGGTCGAGTATCCCGAGACCGACGTCGTCGTCCACCTGGCGGCACATGCGAAGGTGCATCAACTCGTGGCTCAGCCGCACCGCGCGCTCGAGAACGCGATCATGACGTTCAACGTCCTCGAGTACTGCAGAGGCCGGCAGCTCCCGCTTGTCTTCTCCTCGACCCGAGAGGTCTACGGCGATGTGCACCGCTTCGAGGGCTACGGTGAGGCGACGGCCGACTTCGCGTTCACGGAGAGCCCGTACTCGGCGTCGAAGATCGCCAGCGAGGCGTTCATCTACGCCTATGCCCGCTGTTACGGTCTGCGGTATCTCGCATTTCGCTTCTCGAACGTCTACGGGCGCTTCGACAACGACCTCCACCGGATGTCTCGGGTGCTGCCCCTGTTCATGCACCAGATGCTGCGGGGAGAGCCGGTCACGGTCTTCGGCGGCGACGACAAGGTGCTCGACTTCACCTATGTCGACGACTGCGTCGAGGGGATCACTCGCGGGATCGAGGCGCTCGCCGAGGGCCGAGTCGCCAACGAGACGGTCAACCTCGCCTTCGGCGAAGGCAATTCGCTCGTCCGTGCGGCCGAGCTGATCGCCGCCGAGCTGGGCGTCGACCCGCAGATCAGTGTTGCGCCCTCGCTGCTCGGCGAGGTCACGCGGTACGTCGCCGACATCCGCAAGGCGCACGACCTGCTCGACTGGACGCCCCGCGTGCCGCTCGCCGAGGGGATCCCACGTGGCGTGGCGTGGTTCCGGGAGCACCGTGCCGCACATCCCGAGGAGGATCGCCCCGTCGTCAACGCGGGCGACGCCGTTGGCTGGAAGACTCTCGCCGCCGAACCTTCCTAGCGTCGTCGGGCTCTTCGGCCCGACCGCGTCGGGGAAGACGGCGGTGGCTGCGGCGCTCGCAACGCGGCTGCCTGCGGAGGTCGTCTCGGCCGATTCCGCTGCCGTCTACCGTGGGTTGCCGATCCTGACCGCCGCGCCAAGCTACCCGGCGCGACTCGTGGGCGTCTTCGAGCTCTCGCACGAGGTGTCGGTCGGGGAGTACCAGAGCCTCGCACACGGCGCAATCGACGAGATCGTGGCGTCGGGGTGCACCGCGCTCGTCGTCGGCGGCACCGGCCTCTACTTCCGGGCAGCGCTTTCGGCCATGTCGCTGCCGCCGCCACCGGAAGCCGGCGCGCGCGAGCGCTGGGATCGCATCTATCACCGTCTCGGCCCGGTGGCGGCGCACGCGCTCCTCGTCGAGCGCGATCCGTCAACCGCGGAGCGCGTGCATGCGAACGACCGCCGCCGGGTCGTACGTGCCCTCGAGCTGGCTGAGAGCGGCGCCGTCGCTGCGCCCTGCCCGCGATGCGCTCTGGGCAGCCGACACGAGGCACCCGACGCTGATCGTCGGCCTCGACGTCCCGGCTGACGAGCTCGACCGCCGCATCGAAGCCAGAACTGCGGCGATGTTCGAGCAGGGCGTCGCCGTGGAGGTTCGTGCCGCGGTGGCGCGGCGGCTCTCCTCGACGGCGAGCAAGGTGATCGGCCTGCGCGAGGTGTCCGAGCTGCCGGAAGCCGAGGCCCGCGAGGCGCTCGTCCGCGCAACCCGCCGCTTCGCGCGCTACCAGCGCAAGTGGATGCGGCGGATCCCGGACCTCGTTATGGTCGCTGCCGACCGACCCCCGGACGAGGTGGCCGATGCAATTCTCGAGATGGGACGCGCAGGGGAACGTCTACCTGCTCGCCGAGCACGCTGACCTGACGCCGGAGCGCGTCCGGCAGAACGTGGGCGACTCGGATGGGGTGCTGGAGGTGCTCGCCCGCGGAGATGACTGGCTCGAGCTCGTGATCTGGAACCCAGACGGCTCGACGGCGGAGCTCTCGGGCAACGGGACGCGCATCGCGGCGCGCTGGCTCGCGCTCGAGACCGGGGCGGAGGTCGTACACGTGCGCGTCGGCCCCCGCGAGGTCGTCGCGCGGATGCTCGGCGGGGACGACGTGGAACAGGACCTGGGCGAAGTCGAGGTGCACGAGCGCGAGCGGGTCGCGGGCATCGACGTGACTGTGGTCTCGATCGGGAATCCGCACGCGGTCGTCGAGGGAGATCCGGACGATCTGCTGTCGATCGGCCCGCTGCTCGAGACACACGTGCGCTTCCCGAATCGCACGAACGTGCAGGTCGCGCACAGGGTGAGTGCGACTGAGATCGAGGCACGTGTCTGGGAACGCGGAGCGGGGGAGACAGCTTCGTCGGGGACCTCCGCAGTCGCGGTCGCCTCGGCCCTCGGAGGAACGGACGCGACCGTTCGCTTCCCCGGCGGGCCGCTCCGGGTGCGCTTCGAGGGCAACCGGGCCTTTCTCACCGGCCCGGCAGTGCGGCTCGCATAGGCAGTCGCACGAGAAGTCACACTTTCGGCCCGAATTGGACGATGCGAAACCCGCGTGGCGCGGTTAGGCTGGCCTCGAGCAGGGGGCGGGTCGGGACCCGAACTAGTCGCGCGTGTACCTGTTGGGGCCGCGGAGCTGCTAGACGCCGATCTCGAAGTCGCGGAGCGCGTCATTCAGGCTCGTCTTCAGGTCGGTCGAGGCGCTGCGCCGCCCGATGATCAGTGCGCAGGCGACCTGATACGTACCGGCGGGGAAGTCCTTGGGACGGGAGCCGGGCACGACGACCGAGCGCGGAGGCACGTAGCCGCGGTGCTCGACGGGTTCCGGGCCCGTCACGTCGATGATCGGCACCGAGGCGGTCAGAGATACGTTCGGGGCGAGTACCGCGCCCTCGCCGATCCGCACGCCCTCGGTGACGATGCAGCGTGAGCCGATGAACGCGCCGTCCTCGACGATGACCGGCGTTGCCTGAACAGGCTCGAGGACGCCGCCGATTCCGACGCCTCCGGCCAGGTGCACGTCTGCGCCGATCTGCGCGCATGAGCCGACGGTAGCCCATGTGTCGACCATCGTCCGCGGCCCGACCCAGGCGCCGATGTTCACGTAGCTCGGCATCAGCACGACGCCTTCCGACAGGAACGAGCCGTAGCGCGCAACCGCCGGCGGCACGACGCGCACGCCGAGCGATTCGTAGCCGCGCTTGAGCGGGATCTTGTCCGTGTACTCGAACGGCCCGAGTTCCTGCGGCTCGATCTTGCGGAGCCCGAAGTAGGCGAGGATCGCCCGCTTTGCATCCTCGTTCACGACCCAGGTGCCATCCCGCTTCTCCGCAACCCGGATCTCGCCCCGGTCGAGGGCTGCGATCGTTTCTTCGACGCTCACAAGGCCCCTCGCAGCAGCTCCGCCGCCCGCCTGCACTCGTCCTCCGTCGGGACGAGCGCGATTCTGAAGTACCCCTCGCCGGCCGGCCCGAAGAAGGAGCCGGGAGAGACGACGATTCCGGTCTCGAGAAGATGCGTTGCGAATGCCTCCGAGCTTTCGTGGTCGTCCGGCACCTCGAGCCAGAGGTACATCGTCGCCTCGCTCCCCGCCACTCGGACCCCCTTCTCGCGCAGCACGGGCAGCAGCAGCTCACGCTTCCGGCGGTAGGCCTCGCGCGTACGCTCGACGTGCTCCTCGTCCGACCACGCGAAGACCGCGGCGCGCTGCACGAACACCTGTGGCGCGGTACCGACCGTCGGGCGGAACTGCTTCAGTGCGGCGATCAGCGTCGGATCGCCGGCGACGAAGCCTGAGCGGTAGCCGGTCATCGACGAGCGCTTCGAAAGGGTGTTGAAGACCGCAACGTTCGTGCGGTCGTCGAGCTCGATGGCCGACCGGGGCGCCTCGTCGCCGAAGTACAGCTCGGTGTACGCCTCGTCGGAGGCGAGCACGAAGTCGTGACGGCGTGCGAGCTCCGCGAGCCGCTCGTAGAATTCGAGCGGCGCAACGGCGCCCGTGGGGTTGTTGGGGTAGTTGACCCAGAAGATCGCCGCGCGGTCGAGCGCACCGGGAGCCAGGGAGTCGAGATCGGGCAGGAAGCCGTTCCGCTCGCGGAGCGGCACGAGCAGCACTTCGGCTCCGGCATAGCGCGCGCCCCGCTCCTGGACGGGATACCCAGGCTCGCCGATGATCACGAGGTCCTTCTCGGGCGACATGAGCACCTGGGCGAGCGAGAAGATCGCCTCCTTCGAGCCGAGGGTCGGAATCACCTCGGTTTCGGGATCGACGGCAACGCCGAAGCGCCGCTGGATCCAACCCGCTACCGCGGCGCGCAGCTCCGGCAGGCCGACAGCTGCCGGATAGCCCATTCGGTCCTCGAGGCCGTCGATCAGCGCCTGCCGGATCCGCGGATCAGCGGCTTCCTGGGGATCGCCCACGCCGAAGTCGATCAGCCGCACGCCCTCGGCCGTGAGCCACCGCTTGGCCTCGTCGAGGCGAGCGAACGGATACGTCCCGAGCTCGTGGAAGACGGGGGAGAGGCGCACGCTCAGACGCTACCGGCGCGCAGGAATCGCTGTAGCGCCTCGAACGTGCGCTCCAGCGCGGCGACCTCGACGCGCTCGTCGCGTGAGTGCGCGAAGCGCGTGGCTCCCGGCCCCAGGTTCAGGGCGTCGACGCCTCGCGAGGTGAAGTCCGCGACGTTCGTCCAGGCCTGCTTCGGCTCGACCGCGAAGCCGCCGACCGCGCGCAAGCGTTCGGCGAGGGGCGTCCGCACGGCGACGCGTCCGGCCGGCGCGCTCGAGACGATCTCCGCTCCGGGTAGGAGCCCCTGCAGGCGCACCGCCGCCGCCTCCGGGCTCCGGTGCGGCGCGTAGCGGAAGCTATAGATGACCTCTACGCGATCGGGGATCACGTTGTCGGCGATCCCACCCGAGATCCGGGTCGGGCTCAGCACCTCGACGAAGCGCAGACCTTCGATCTCGACCTCGAGCGACTCGATCGGCGCGATCTCCTCTACCGCCCGCAAGATCGCATTCTCGCCGAGCCACGGGCGGGCGGAATGCGAGCTCGTGCCGACGAAGACGCGCCGGGCGACGATGTGCCCGAGGCAGCCCGCCTGAATCGTATTGTCGGTCGGCTCGAGCAGCACGGCAAGCGCAGCCTCGCCGAGCGGCGCGTAGGCGTCGAACAGCCCGGGCAGGGGATTCCACTCCGTGCCGAGCTCCTCGCGCGGGAAGAAGAGGAAGCCCGCGTCGAGGTCGGTCTCGCGCTGCTCCTCGGCGAGCCAGCGAGCGAGCTCGATCATCACCGCGAGCCCGCCCTTCATGTCGCTTGCACCGAGCCCCGCGACCCAGCCGTCCTCTAGCCGCCCCGGCAGGTTGTCCTGCGGCGGCACCGTGTCGAGGTGCCCGGCGAAGAGCACGAACGGCTTGCCGCTGCGCCGCGCGTACACAGCCGACAGGCCGTCGACGAACTCCGGCTCCCATGGCATGGCCGCCGCCACGTACCGCGCAAGCTCTGCCTCCTCATGGCTGACGGAGGGAATCGAAACGAGCTCCAGGGCGCGCGTAGCCAGATCGGGCGGCATCGAAGGCATAATCGTCCCTGTGACAGTACGCCAGCCGGATCCCACGCCGGGCGGCGAGCCCGAGCGCGGGTTCGTCGTCGCGGTGCTGGCCCAGGGTGTCGACCCGGACGAGGAGCTCGCAGAGCTCCAGGAGCTCGCTCGGACCGCTGGCGTCGACCCTGTGGCGCAGCTCGTCCAGCACCGTTCGCAGCCCGAGCCGAGAACATACGTGGGCAAGGGCAAGATCGAGGAACTGCGCGCGGCGTTTGCGGCCGCGGACGCCGAGGTGCTGCTCGTCGACGACGAGCTCGACCCGACACAGCAGCGGACGCTCGAGAACGCGCTCGACACCCGCGTCGTCGATCGCACGCAGCTGATCCTCGACATCTTCGCCCAACACGCGGTGTCCGCCGAGGGCAAGCTCCAGGTCGAGCTCGCCCAGCTCGAGTACAACCTGCCACGGATGCGCGGCCTGTGGAAGCACCTCGAGCGCCTCGGCGGCGGCGTAGGCACGCGGGGCCCCGGCGAATCGCAGCTCGAGACCGACCGCCGGCTTGCGCGACGGCGCGTCTCGATCCTGCGGGGGCGCCTCAAGCAGCTCAGCCGTCAGCGCACGATCCGCCGAAAAGAACGCAAGCGCGCCGAAGCGCCCACGGTCGCGCTGGCCGGCTACACGAACGTCGGCAAGTCCACGCTCCTGAACGCGCTCACCGGCTCCGATGTCACCGTCCACGACCGCCTGTTCGAGACTCTCGATCCGACCACCCGCGCCTTCGAACATGAAGGGCGCCGCTATCTCGTCACGGACACGGTCGGCTTCATCCGCCGCCTCCCGCACCAGCTCGTCGAGGGTTTCGCGGCGACCCTCGAGGAGACGCTCGTTGCCGATCTCGTACTGCACGTGGTCGACGCCTCAGCGCCTGACGACCGGCTCGAGGAGATGGTCGTCGCCGTGAACAGCGTGCTCGGCGAGATCGAGGCGGGCGGCCTTCCGGTCGAGATCGTCCTCAACAAGATCGACGCCGTCGACCCGCTGCGCCGCCGCCGCCTCGGCAACCGCTTCCCCGACTCGCTTCAGGTCTCGGCAGCCACCGGCGAGGGAGTGGACGATCTCCGCGCACGCATCGCCGGTCGCTTCGCCGATCGCTACGAGCTTGTGCGGCTCTTCCTCCCGCACGCCGAAGCCGGGCGCCTCTCCGAGCTCTACGCGCTCGGTGCGCCGATCGACGAGCGAGTCGACTCCGAGGAAGGTGTCCTCATCACCGCGCGGCTCCCACGTCGCGAGGTGCGCCGCTTCGCCCCGTACCTGGTCGCCGAGGCCACGACGGCGGGCCGGCACGTCAAGTGATCGAGCTCCTGATCCAGCGGCTGCGTGAAGACGCGGTGCTGCCGACCCGCGCCTACGCGCATGATGCCGGTCTCGATCTCGCGGCATGCGAGCGCGTCGAGCTGGGCCCGGGCGAGCGCGCCCTCGTGCCGACGGGGCTTGCGATCGCGATCCCCGAGGGGCACGCCGGCTTCGTGCAGCCGCGCTCCGGGCTGGCGGCGAGACACGGGATAACGATTGTCAACACTCCGGGGTTGATCGACTCCGGCTACCGCGGCGAGCTGCAGGTGGCGCTCCTCAACACCGACGCTCGGGCGCCGTTCGTGGTCGAGCCGGGAATGCGCATCGCGCAGCTCGTCGTGCTTGCGCTGCCGGCCGTGGCCGCGGTCGAGGTCGACGAGCTGCCGGACTCGCAGCGCGGCGTGCGCGGATTCGGATCGTCGGCGCACTGATGACAGGCGAGCCGCGCATCCGTGTATCCGCGATCCTCCGCTGGAACGGGCGGGTGCTGCTCTGCCGACACGAGAAGCCCGACAAGGAGTACTGGCTGCTCCCGGGCGGCGGGGTCGAGGCGGGGGAGAGCCTCCTGGAGGCGCTCGTGCGCGAGCTGAAGGAGGAGATCGGGATCATCCACGAGGACGATCAGCTGCCGCTCGAAGGGCCCGTCGCCATCGTCGACTCGATCGCGCCGGCGCGGAGCTTCGCGACGAAGCACGTCGTGCACATCATCTTTGCGGCCGACCTCTCCGATCGCTCGCTCGACGGCGTCACCTCGGAGGACGACGCCGTTCGCGGCCTTCGGCTGTTCTCGGTGGAGGAGCTCGAGGGCCTTGCGATGCACCCGCCGATCCAACGGTTCCTCGAGCGCTGGCAACCCGGCGATCCGGCCGTGTACCTCGGCGCTCTGTGGGCTCGCTAGGAGCGCCCGCCCCGGTCGCGCGCGCGCCTCGCCGACACCGCATGCGCCTCGGCCTCGAGCTCGTCGGCCAACGGCTCGAGCGACCGCGGCTCCTCGCCCGTGGCGTGGGCGAGCGCCTGGGCGAGGAGCCAGTCGGCGAGCCACGGGTTGCGAGGCAGCAGCGGTCCGTGCAGGTAGGTGCCGATCGCGCGGCCGACGCGACAGCCCTCGGAGCCGGACTCGCCGTCGTTGCCGAACCCCGCAACAACGCGGCCGACGGGCACGGCTCCGGGATCGAGCCTCGTGCGCCCGGCGTGGTTCTCGAAGCCGGCGAGCGTGCGCCGGACGCCGGGATCGAACTCGCACTCGAGTAGCACGTCGCCGATCATCCTGTCGTCGCCCGCCACCGTCTCATGCGGAAACAGTCCGACGCCGGGGAGGTCCTCGCCGTGGAATCCCCGATAGCCGCGCCCGAGCAGCTGGTAGCCGCCGCAGACTGCAAGGAGCGCGGCTCCGTCCTCGACGGACGCGACCACGGCATCCGCTCTTGCGGCGAGATCGGGCGCGACGAGCGCCTGCTCGCGATCCTGACCTCCGCCGACGTAGAGCAGGTCATGCGCGCCCGGCACAAGCGCGTCGCCGATGCTCACCGCTTCGGTCACGAGCGCATGCCCGCGCCAGGCTGCGCGGCACTCGAGCACCGCAATGTTGCCGCGGTCGGCGTAGATGTTGAGGTAATCGGGATAGAGGTGACCCACCCGGATCCTCATCGCGCCGGCGCCGCCTCCGCGGCGAATTGGCTCTGAATCGGCACAGACACGGCAAATGCGGTCGGGTATCGTCGTCGCCGAGGGCGGCGGGACGGCTCCCCACCCAGGGTGGGGGTGTCGGCCGGGGCGCGCGTCACGCGGCGGGCTCCCAGTACTGGGGGATGTGTCCGCGCCCCGCAATCAGGCGTCGCAGCGCAAGCATGGCGGTGTACGTCGGCAGGACGACGAGCTCCTGGCCGGGCGCTGTCAGCGCGAGACCCCGGTCGAGCGCCCGCTCCAGCTCGGGAACGACCTCGATCCGTCCGGGATCGAGCCCGCCGTACTTCGCGCGCAGCGCCAGCTCAGCCGCCCGCGAGCCGCTCGCTATGAGTGTCTCGAGCCCCGCGAACAGCGGCTCGAAGTCGACGTCCCAGATCCAGGAGACGTCGCGGCCGTCTGCAATCGCGTCGTTCAACGCGATCACGAGTCGCCGCGGCGGGCGTCCGTCGACGAGCGTCCGGATCGCCTCGTTTGCCCCCGCAGGGTTCTTGACGAGCAGCATCAGCAACCCGCGGTCGCCGATCTCGATCCGCTCGAAACGGCCGAAGGCGGCACTGAAGCGCTCGAGGCCGGCCACGATCTCCGCGAGCGGAACGCCGAGCGCACGGCAGAGCGCCGCCGCCCCGACCGCGTTGTAGACGTTGTAGAGGCCCGGCAGCCGCAGCGCGACACGGGAGGTGCCCTCGGGTGTCACGAGATCGAATGCTGCACGCTCGAGGCCGTCGAGCTGGAGTGCCCGCCCGACGACGTCGAGCGGCGGCCGCCCGTGGCCGCACGCGGGGCAGCGGTAGTCGCCGAGGTGGCCTACGTACGCGGCCGCGTAGTCGTACGGCGTGCCGCAGCGGACGCAGTACTTGGAGTCGGCCGCGTGCTGGAGAGCCGGACGCGCATGAAGCGGATCGTCGAGCCCGAAGACGACACGGCGCTCGTGATTGCGGGCGAGGTCGCCGACAATCGGGTCGTCGCCGTTCACGACCACGATCGCGCCGGCATCGAGCTCGCGGACGGCGCCCCGCCAGCGCTCTGCGACGTGCTCGAGCTCGCCGTAGCGGTCGAGCTGGTCCCGGAACAGATTCGAAAGCAGGATCGCCCTCGGCCGCACGCGGCGCGCGACGTCGGGCAGAGCGGCCTCGTCCACCTCGAACAAGCCGAGCTGCGCGCCTCTCGACCCCTCGACGAGGGTTGCAGCCACTCCGGAGAGGAGGTTCGCGCCCGACCGGTTGTGTGCCAGCCGCACCCGCGGAGCGAGGATCTCGGCCACCATCGCCGCGGTCGTCGTCTTGCCGTTCGTGGCCGAGATCAGCGCGGAGCCCTGCGCCAGGCCGGCCGCGAGACAGTCGACCGCCCCGGGGTCGATCGTCGCGAGCAGCTTGCCGCCGACCGTCGTGCCGCCGCCCGCGCGCGCGAGCCGCGACAGTCGCGATGCGGCCCGTGCGAGCGAAATTTCGAGGCCGAGGCGAAGCCGAGGGCGCATGGGAGCGAGCGTACCCGCGGCCGGCCGGGCGAGTCACCCTTTCGGGGGAACTACCGGTCGCCCCTCAAACGGGTGATGCCCTTGTGCTGATCCGAGCGTAGCTTGCGCCTGAATTGACAGAAACTTCCGCGCTCCTGCGCTGCGGCTATTTCAGGGAGACTCGATGAGCGCCGTTCACGGCGACTTTACCGCTCAGCACCAGGACGTCCCGAAGAACGAACCTCTGTCGCTGCGCGCGCGCATCTTCTTTGCGGTCGTGGCTGTTGCCGCCGCGGGAGCGAGCGTCCCGCTGATCCCACACCTCCGGGGCACGAACGGCTTGCTCACGTTCGCCTTCCTGGCAGTCGGAGCGGCGACGGCGCGGGTGTTCAGCGTCCGGACCCCGAACGACCAGGCGTATCACGCGGACGTCGTCTTCCTGATGGCAGCGGTGATCCTGCTGCCGGCACAGCTCGTCGCACTGCTCGGCGCGATCTCGATGGTGCCGGAATGGCTGAAGTTCCGTTACCGCTGGCATCTGCAGACCTTCAACATCTGCAACCACACGTTGGATGTGATGGCGGCGTGGGGCGTCGTGCACCTGATCCGGCACACCGGCATCATCCACGACCAGAATCTCCGCCTGGCGCTCACGGGCGCCGCCGCCGCAGTCGTGTACGTCGCGCTTAACCACGGCGTGCTCGCCGTGATGCTGCGCTTCGCGCGCGGTCACACCTTCCGCGACACCGGTCTGTTCACTTTCGAGAATCTCTCCACCGAACTCGTTCTGGCGGCGCTCGGCGTCGCGATGGCGACGTTCTGGCACACCAACGCCTGGACGATCCCGTTCATCCTCGCCCCGCTGCTCTTGATCCACCGCTCGCTGAGCGTGCCCGCGCTCCAGGCCGAGGCGCGCGTCGACCCGAAGACCGGCCTCTTCAACGCTCGCTACTTCGCAAACGCGCTCACCGAGGAACTTGGCCGGGCCGAGCGCTTCGAGCGGCCGCTGTCCCTGATCATGGCCGACCTCGACCTGCTCCGCGACATCAACAACACCTACGGCCACCTCGCGGGCGACGCGGTGCTGCAGGGGATCGCCGAGGTCTTCCGCGCACAGCTGCGTCACTACGACGTTCCCGCGCGCTTCGGGGGCGAAGAATTCTCGATCCTGCTGCCGGAGACACCCCCCGAGCAGGCGCTCGAGATCGCGGAGCGGATCCGCCGCGCCGTGGCCGACCGCACGTTCGACGTCGAGACGTCGAGCGAGCCGATCCGCGCGACCGTCTCGATCGGCGTCGCCGGCTACCCGAAGGATGGGATGGACGGCAACGAGCTGATCCACCAGGCCGACCTCGCCGTCTACCGTGCCAAGCTGCAGGGCCGCAACCGCGTGCTCGGAGCGAGCTCCGAGCCCCTGCTGCTGCCGGCCGATCGCTCGACACGGCTCGTCGCCGTTCCTGAAGAGGGCGACCACCATGCGCCACTCCCCGGCGCCCTCGACGCGAAGCCCGAGGAGGATCGCCGCCAGAATCCGCGGCCCCATTCGATCCAGGGCCCGCGGTTCTTCTCCCTCTCGCACGGCCTTGCCGCACTCGTCGGCCTCGTCGCCGTCGTCGGGATCGGCTCCGGCGTCACCGGTGCGATCTTCGGCTCGAGCACGGACTTCGTCGGCCTGATTGCGATCATCCTGCTCGTAGGCTCCGGCCAGGCACTCTCGCTCGAGACGGACGACGGCACCATCTCGGTCGCAGCCGTCGGTGCGCTCTCGGCCGCGTCGTTGTTCGGCCTGCGCGCCGCGCTCGTAGTCGCGGTCACGACCGCCGTCGTCGAGTGGAGCGCCCGCCGCCAGCGCGTGCACCAGGTGCTCTACAACATCGGCGCCCTCGTGCTCGCCTCACTCGGAGCCGTCGCGGTCTTCTCCGCCGCGCCGGGCACCGCGGGCACGTGGCACGACCTCAGCGTCGCCGTTCTCGGCATCGCCGCGGGCGCGGTGTACTTCACCATCAACATGAGCCTGATCAGCTTCGCGGTCAGCTACGAGGGCCACGGCCGCTGGCGCACCGTCTTCAAGGAGCAGTTCGGATGGCTGCTGCCGCACTACGTCGTCTACGGTTTTGTCGGTGCGGTGATGGCGATCGCCTACGAGGCCGCAGGCCTGTACGCGCTGGCCGTCTTCGCGGTGCCGCTGCTCCTGATGCGCAAGACACAGGCCGCGTACCTCGCGCACACCCAGCGCAGCGCCCAGAAGCTGCGCCAGGCCGCCGAGACGATCCAGTCGCAGAATGTCTCGCTCGAGCAGGCGAACCGGCTGCTCAAGGAACGCTCGACGGCCGCGATGGAGAGCCTCTCCGCCACGGTGGACGCGCGGGACTCCTACACCGCCGGTCATTCGCGGCGTGTACAGCAGCTCGCGCTTGCGATCGGCCGCGAACTCGGGCTCTCGCAGGCCGAGCTCGACCTCCTCGGCCACGCCGCTCTCTTCCACGACATCGGCAAGCTGGCGATCCCGGACGCGATCCTGCTGAAGCCCGCGAGCCTCACGGCGGACGAGTGGACACTGATGAAGCGGCACGCCGAAGAGGGCGCCCGCATCATCGACCGGCTCGGCTTCCTCAACGACGCGGTCCCCGCGATCCGCCACCACCACGAGCGCTTCGACGGCGCCGGCTATCCCGACGGGCTGAAGGGCGAGGAGATCCCGCTCGGCGCGCGGATCATCCATGTCGCGGACGCGCTCGACTCGATGCTGACCACGCGGATCTATCGTGCCGCGCGGCCGGCCTCCGAGGCACTCGGAGAGCTGCGGCGCGCAGCCGGCAGCCAGTTCTGCCCGCGCTGCGTATCCGCTCTGGAGCGGATCCTGCCCGTCGAGAGCGTCCAAGGCTCACGCAGCGACCGTGGCGCAGGCACGCTGATCGCCGCGGCCGCCTCTTAGCCCGCACTTGCATCTTTTCTAAAACGCTCTACCATGATTGCATGGCCCGCAAGCCCTATCGGGCGATCGCGAGCATCGACGAAGGTGCGCTTGCGGCGTTCCAGGCAGGTATCCGCAAGCGGTACACCGACGAGCAGATCCTCGACGAGCTCCGCGCGTGCGCTGAGCGGCTCGGCCGCTCTCCGACGATGCGCGAGTTCGCCGCCGACCCGGCCACCGACGTGCATCCACAGACCGTGATCGAGCATTTCGGCAGCTGGAATCGGGCCAAGCGCGCCGCCGGGCTCGTCCCGCGCCGCTTCGCCACGCGCGAGGAGCTGCTCGAGCTCCTGCGCCGGCTCGGCGGAGAGCTCGGGCGCCTGCCGACCGCCAAGGACATCGACGCACGCAAGGGCTCGATGCCGTCGAAGTCGCTCTACTGGCACACATTCGGCTCGCTCACCGCGGCGCTCAAGGAGGCCGGCTTCGATGTCCCGGTCGGGGAGGAGCGGCTGGAGCGGGCCCTCGACCAGGGCGTCGCGCTCGCGCGCAGGCTCGGGCGGCTCCCGAAGTTCGCCGACTGGGCCACGGCCCGCAGGGAAGACGACAGCCTGCTGACGGAGTGGCAGGTCTACCGCATGTTCGACGCACGCCGCGGCGCGTGGTCGACCTTCCAGTACCTCATCCGCGAGCGCCTGCTCGAGGAGGGTGCGAAGATCGCGACCGACGGAACGCTGCCCTAGGCTGCAGCGGCGGCGATCACGGCGAGGAGCTCCAGGCAGGAGACGCCCTCGTGCGGGGCGCGCACACACGGCAGCGGGTTCGCCTCGACGTACGAGAGATCAGCCTGGAAGCGCCACCGTGTGGCGATGCGGCCGCGCTCGACCGCGGCGAGCGTGCCGTCAGGCAGCTCTCGCTTGCGCAGCCGCAGCCGCAGCGACCGCTCGACGACCTCGAGCGCCTGCCTGGTCGAGGCGAAGAAAAGCTCTCGCCGCGCCTGACCGATCCAGAGGGGCCGCCCGATGCCGCGGGCGAGGAAGAGCGAGTCCGGATGCCGTTCGTCGAGCCACGCCGTCGCCATCGCCCCGCGTAGCTGCTCAAGCAACTCCGCGCGGACGCCGTAGGCATCGACGAGCGCGAAAATCGCCTCCGAGTCGACCGTCATCTCGGGCTCCGCGTGCTGGAAGCGATGCTGCGCGAACAGCTCCTCGTCGTTGACGATGATGCCGTTGTGGATCCCGACGACGGCCCCGTGCCGGATCGGGTGGTTGTTCGCGGCGATCGTCGGGTGTCCCTTCGTGTAGTCGCGGACGTGCACGAGGGCCTCCGTGGCGGCCTGCGGCACGCTGATCCGGTCGAGGATCGCGGTCGCGCCCGTGCGCTGCTTGTGGACGGAGACGGCAGCTCCCGGCCCCCTGTGGGCGTAGCCCACGGCATCGGCGCCCCGTTCGGCGATCCCGGCGAGCAGCGCCTGCGCAGCAAGCGTCCGGTCGACGGGCGACTCGGGGCTGAGACTGTATCCGGCGATTCCGCACATAGGTCGTGTATCGGCAGAACCGACCAAGTTATCCAGACGGGTCGGCTCTGGAGAAGTTAGTCGAGGTATCGGAGTTAGGTTTCGCCACCTTTCGGCGGATCCCTCGATTGGACCCGGCCACACGTGCTCCTCAAGGCATAGGCCCAAACGGCCGATTAGGAGCCAGATGGAGCCGCGGCCGCTTCCCGATCCGGTATTCGAACTCCCGCTCGAGGAGGAGGCGAAGCTCGAACTCCTGCCCGCGCCTGACGACGTGGCTGCGGAGGTGGAGGACGATGAGGAGCACGACGAGGCTCCGGCGGCGGTGGCAGAGGCCACACAGGACCCGCTCAAGCTCTACGTGCGCGCGATCGGCGACGGACGGCTGCTGACGGTGCTGGAGGAGCGTGAGCTCGCACGGCGCAAGGACGAGGGCGACGAGGCAGCGAAGTCGAAGCTGATCGAGTCGAACCTCCGGCTCGTGATGTCGATCACCCGCAACTACACCAAGGCGGGCGTGCCGTTGCTCGACCTGATCCAGGAGGGCAACCTCGGTCTGATCCGCGCCGTCGAGAAGTTCGACTACAAGCTCGGCTACAAGCTTTCGACGTATGCCACCTGGTGGATCCGGCAGGCGATCACACGCGCGCTCGCCGACCAGGGACGCACGATCCGCCTCCCGGTCCACGTGGCCGAGCAGGTGCGCCGGCTGATGCGCTCTCGCCGCTACCTGGCGCAGAAGCTGAACCGCGAGGCGACCGTCGAGGAACTCGCGAAGGAGAGCGGCTTTCCCGAGCGTCGCGTCCGCGAGCTGCTCGACCTGGTCGAGGACCCGGTCAGCCTCGAGACGCCCGTCGGTGACGGCGAGAGCCTGTACGGCGACATGATCGAGGACGTCAACGCCGACGCGCCCGAAGAGATCACGGCCGACAAGCTCCGTTCCGTCGAGCTCGTCGACGCCTTGACCCGCCTCAACCCGCGCATGCGCCACGTGCTCGAGCGCCGCTTCGGGCTCGCCGGCGCCAGGCCGGAGACGCTCGAGGAGGTCGGCGCGGGCCTTGGGATCACCCGCGAGCGTGTCCGCCAGCTCGAGTCGCGCGCCCTGCGCGAGCTGCGCAGCACCGCACCGGGACTCGAGCTGTACCTGCGCGCCGAGTAGGTACCGTGAGAGGCGTGAAGCCTCTGTTCGTCGACGTGCACAGCCATGTATGTCCCTCCGGCGACGACGGCGCGAGGACGCTGGAGCAGGGGGGAGAGCTCTGCCGCGAGGCGGCCCGCCGCGGCACGCGGATCCTCTTCGCAACGCCGCACGTCTGGCCCCACTATCCGCTCGACCCCGAGCGCGAGCGGCAGGTGCGCAATACCTTCGCGCAGCTCGCACCGCGTGCGGGCCTCGAGCTGCGACTCGGCTTCGAACTGACGCCGACGCGGCGGCTGCTCCACGAAGACCTCGGGCGCTACGAGCTCGCGGGCACGGGCGCCGTCCTGATCGAGCTGCCGTTCACCGGCACGGCGGACCTGTTCCTCGAGGTGACAGAGCGCGCGGTCGGGCAGGGCCTGGGCGTGATCGCCGCCCATCCCGAACGCACTGAGGCGGTGCTGGACGACCATGGCCTCGCCGCCGAGATCGCCGCGCGCGGCCTGCTCGTGCAGGTCAACGGCAGCTCACTGCTCGGTGCGGACGGCCCCGAGGTCGAGGCGCTCGCTTGGCGCATCCTCGAGCAGGGCGCTGCGTCGCTCGTCGCCTCCGACGGGCACCGCGCCACACGGCCGCCGCATCTGGACGAGATCTACCGGCTCGCGGTGGAGCGGCTCGGCGTGGGGGTCGAACGGCTGTTCGACGGCTCCGCGCTCGACCTTGCCGCCGACCTCGAAGCCGAAGCGGCGTCCTAGCGTGAAACGACGGCTTCCATCTCGCGCAGCGCCGCCAGGCGCTTGAGCGAGTCGAGCTCGATCTGGCGCACCCGCTCGCGCGTCAGCCCGAGCTGGCGGCCGATCTCCTCGAGCGTGCGGGCGTCGCCGTCACAGAGCCCATACCGGAGGACGAGCACATGACGCTCGCGCTCCGGCAGCGAGCGCAGGGCCTCGGTCAGAGCCTGGCTGCGCAGCGAGAGCTCGACCTCCTCCTCGGGCAGCGGCCCCTCGCCGGCGACGAAGTCCCCGAAGACGGCGTCGTCGCTCTCGCCGACCGGCTGGTCGAGGCTCGTCGAGGCCCGCGCGGCGGCCTTGACCTCGCGTGCCTGCTGGAGCGGGAGTGACGCCTCTTCGGCGATCTCCTCGAGCGTCGGCTCCCGTCCGAGCTGCGTCCAGAGCGTGCGCTCGGCGCGGTTCATCTTCTGCAGCCGCTCGACGATGTGCACCGGCATCCGAATCGTGCGCGCCTTGTCCGCAAGCGCGCGGGCGACTGCCTGCCGGATCCACCAGGTGGCGTAGGTCGAGAACTTGAACCCGCGCCGCCAGTCGAACTTCTCCACAGCGCGGATCAGGCCGAGCGTCCCTTCCTGGATCAGATCGAGAAACGGCAGTCCCTGGTTGCGGTAGTTCTTCGCGATCGAGACGACGAGGCGCAGGTTCGCCTGGATCATCTGCTGCTTCGCCTCGGCGTCCCCGCACTCGATCCGCTTCGCCAGCTCGACCTCCTGCACGGCGGTCAGCAGCGGATGGCGCCCGGCCTCGCGCAGAAACAGTTGGAGCGCGTCGGTGGTCGTTTCGAACGAGTGCGGCGTCGGCGGCGGAGCGGGGGCGACCTCGAGCGTGTCGTCTCCGACGACGTCGATGCCGCGCTTGTCGAACTCACGGTGGAGGAGGTCGAGCTCGAGCTCCGCGAGCTCCAGCAGCTCGACCAGCTCTACGACCTCACCCTGACGGACGGCGCCGACGAGCTCAGCAGCGTCGAGCAGGCCGATGACTGATTCGTGCTGGAGAATGCTCTCGATCTCGACAGTCATCCTCCCGCAGCGTTGCCTCTGCTTCAAGGCTGCAAACGTCCCGAGGTGCTAAGAGCGGCCTGCGGACTGGGCGACGCTCGCGAGCGGACGCCTTGACAGGAGGGGAGTCTGCGGCCCTCCCCCCGCCTTGTCCACAGGCCGCAAACCTTACTCTAGCCTCAGTTCGGAACGGCAAACCTGCTCACTCCTACCGAGGATGACCACAGGAAGCCCAAAGCTGGGGCCTTGGAGCACGGCGACACCCCCGAAAGGGAAACCACTGTCCGCTCAGGAGGCATCGCCGCAGTCCAGGAGCTGCGCAGACAGGGGTTGACCCGCGCCGTGCTCCCGCCGGCAGTCTAACTGGCCAGACCAGGTGGCGAGCGTGCAGGCACCTCCCGCCTGAGCCTGCACGCTCGTTGAGCCTTGGAGACGTCTGCCGGTGTCGACCTCAGTGGACGGGGGTCAGGACATAGGTGTGCGCTCCCGGCGGCGGCGGCCCAGTGGCCGAGACGACCGCAGCATCGTTGGCGACGATCTGGCCGAGGTCGTTGACTCCCGTGGCATTGACCAGGGTAGGCGTGCCCGGGGGGACGAGCGCGTTCAGGTCGCGCATGACGCCGAGGACGTCGACGAACGCGTGCGTCGACACGTCGCCGATCGTCGTCGACTGCCCGACGACCACGCCGAGGTCGTTGATGCCCAGAGCCGCGCTCGAGGTGCCGCCGAGCGTCCCGAGGTCGCGGATCGTGCCGAAGCTGTAGAGGACAGCGTGCGCGCCGGGCCCGAGTCCGAGCTCGGAGCTGCCGACGATCTGGCCGAACAGGTTCAAAGCAGCCGCCGAGCTATCGGCTCCGCCGAGCGTGCCGAGATCGCGCATCGGGCCTGCGAGCCGCGTCGCGAACGCGTGCTGCGACCCTGCAATGGTGTCGGAGGTGCCGACGACGATGCCGAGCTCGTTCACGTCGGCCGCAGCGCTGTTCGTTCCTCCGAGCGTCCCGAGGTCGTGGAGCGTCCCGCCGGTGTAGAGGAAGGCGTGGTTCGCCGGCGAGATGGACACGTTCGACCAACCGGCGACCTGGCCGAGGTCGTTCACGGCGGTGGCGGCCGACGGGGGGCCGTCGAAGCAGGAGATGAGCGTCGGATCGCAGGGGCCCGGCTGCGCGAAGGAGCCGAGATCGATCACGGTCCCGCCGCGGTAGACGAAGGCGAACCCGGAGGTGAAGCCCGCGTGAGTCGCCCTGCCGACGATCGTCCCGAAGTCGTTGAGCGCGAGGCCGGAGCTCGTGAAGGAGCTCGGGTAGAGCGTCGCCCACGAAGGCTGGAACTCGAACACGCTGCCCGAGCTCCAGCGGACCGCCTCCCACGATTGGTCCTGGACGTCGCAGTAGTAGCTCGTCCCGACCACCTGTCCGTGGATGTTGATCGCGCTGCCGATGCTGGCCGCCGGCGGCAGCACGGCAGGCGGTGTGGCGACGCACCCGTTGATGTCGTTCACGTTCGGCAGAACCGTCACGCTGTAGTGGGTGCCGCCGAGCCCCAGCGGGGCAGCCGTCGCAACGGAGGACGAGCCGGCGAGCGCGATCGCCGCTATCCCGGCTGCGAGCGCCGACAGATTCCTGATCCTGATCTGCATGTCGCCGTCCTTCCTGACGTAGAGAACGCCCCAACAGCGAAGCCGTGAGAGGCCGGCGTCCTCGAGAGAACCGACCGCTCGACGCACGCGCCTGATTCGAAGCGTGCCTCGCACGCAGGTTCAAGACCAGGATCCGGGGGAGTTGCCGCCCCGGTAGTTCCCGAGAGACGGCACGGCGCGCGCTGGACACTGCGCACCTTGAATCCGGAGATACGGGTCCCCTTGTGAGGCTTAGAGCATGACTGACTGGAACGGGTCATCGTGAAGCGTCTTCGGCGGCGGTCGGCTGGCGTGGGCTCTGTAGCCGCCGACGACAGCATCGCACTTGACAGCGCACGATAACCAGCGTTATGTCAAGTCGGGCCGCGGCAGGCCGGTCACCACCTACCCTCCCCGGTCTCGTCGAAAGCGCTCGAGCGCGAGCTGTCCGCGGCAGGTCGGGGTTCTCCTCAGAGTTCTCCCCAGGCGCCCGGAGAATCTGTGGAGGAATGCTTATGTCTTTGTCCGCAAATAGCGGCGATTTTGGCGGCGCATCGACTTGAACGCAGCCGCGCAGATCATTAGATTCACTCTTGCGCCGAGCACGGAGCGCGACTAGATCGAAGCCTCTTCCGAGGGCCGTACGGGGAAGCCGCAAGGCGGAGCCGGAAAGTCAGCGGAGGCGGTGGACGAAAGCGCTACCGGCTCGGCGAACCTCTGGTCCAGGACGACCGCCGGGCCTCCCCTCTCGCCGTAGTACGCTGCACGAAGCGCAGCATGGCTGCGCTTTGTTAGTTTCTGCGCAAATAGCGAGATTTTCCGCAGCTGCGCTCTTGCGCCGGACGGAGGTGTCCCCTAAGTTCCCTTGTGCGCCGATCACGGAGCGCCGCTAGGTCGAAGCCCCTCTCGGAGGCAGTACGGGGAAGCCGCAAGGCTCAGCCGGAAGGTCAACGGGGAGGGTGGACGAAAGCGCCACCGGGTCGGCGAACCTCTGGTCCGGGACGGACCCGGCGCCTCCCCACCCCGCGCGCGCGGCCGGCTCCCTCGCTAGAATCGGCGCCGCCGATGCCCCACTTCCGCCTTCCGAGCATCGATCACGGCGTTGTCTCGTTCGTCTGGGGCATCTGCCTCGGCGCGTTCATCTACTTCGGACTCGTCGCGGTCGATGTGCAGAAGGGGCCCGCGGCGATATTCGCGGCGCTCGCCGCCTTCTTCATCTTTCTCTACGTGCGCCTGTACGGCGAGGACGAGACCGGCAGCTGAGCGGCTCTAGCCGGCGAATTCGTACGAACGGGTTCGCCCGTCGCCCGTGAGGGCGAACACGAGCACCCAGGCGAGGTGGCCGCCGACCGCGTCGGCGAGACGCTCGTAGCCGCCCAACCGCTCGTCCGCCTGCACGTCGAGCCACGCGCAATGAGCGAGCAAGAGGTTCTGTCCTTTGGGTGCGGCCCCGACGCTCATACCTAGCTCTCGTATCGGCCGTCCGCCCGCGACAACGTGATCCCTCTCCCCAGGGTAAAGCCGCGCGGACCCACCGTCGGGCCCCCGCGCGGCTTCCCCTGGCCGCCCGTTACTCGGTGTCGCGCCCCACGAGTGTCTCGTCGCGCCTGCGCCGGTGCAGGAAGCCGCTGCGATCCCGCGCGATCGGCTCGTCTGCGGCGGGTGCCGCGGCGACCGTGCGCTCGTCTGTCTCCACCGCCACCGGCTCGACGACGCGCCGAGGGCCGGTCGTGTCGAAGGTGAAGCCGAAGGCGAGCCCGGCCGTCAGGGCAAACGCAGCCTTGTAGGGACCCACCGACTGGATGAAATGCAGAATCCCGAGGTCGCTGCTCCAGTTGACGAGCCTCCCGTGCTGCCAGCCGCTCGCGGGCTGGTTCGTGATCAGGATCCATGCCGTGACGACAAGCGTCGGGATCAGACCGATCAGGAAGACGCCGCCAGAGAGGCGGGGCCAGCCCCACTTCGTCCAACCGCCGATCACCTGCGCGAGCGCGAGGGCGAGCCCCGCGGCCGCGATCAGGCCGTAGGTGGCCCAGTAGCCGCCCGTCGTGTGCTCCTGCATCAGCGTCGCGATCCAGACGAGGATCAGCGTCGCCGCCGCGCCTATCAGCGTCCAGGCACCTCGGTGCAAGCCGTACATTGTCCACCACCTCGTTCGGGTCCGTTTCGCTTATAACGGGTCGGAGGCCCGATGCGTTACGTTACTGCAGCAGGTCGAGGCGGCGGGCGTCGAACTGGGCGCCGTAGAGCTGGGCCTGGAACTCGACGACGGTTCGCACCGCGTCGTCCGGGAAGACGTGCTCGACCACGCCGACGTGCGCGTCGCTGTAGAAGGGGACGTCGACGTGCGCGCGCGAGACCAGGTTGACCGAGACGCTCGCGCAGACCGGGCATCGCACCGCGAGCCCGATCTCCTCGCCGCCCGAGCTCAGCAGAAAGAACGAGGACGGAAACACCGGCCGGGGCTGCTCCTCCGGGTAGCAGAAGAAGCTCCACGGCCACTCCCCCGCCTGGATCCGGCGCGCCGCCAGGTCGGCGAGCTCGCCGGCGAGCGTGTCCATGTGCGCGGTCATCAGGTTCAGGAAGCTGCCGTCACCGAGCCCGAGCGGCGCATAGTCGAGCTCGTCGTGCGACACGAGCCCCGGGTGCTCCTCCCCGCAAGAGCAGGCGAACCGCACGCTGTAGACGGCCGGGTGCGCCGAGCCCGGCAGCCGCTCGATCAGCCGGAAGCTCGACAGCGTGACGTGGCTCTCGCCCCGGTGCGGACAAGGGAACGTGTAACGGCTGCGCAGCGCGTCATACATGTGGAGGTTCTAATCGACCGCTCGGACGCCAGGTGAGACCCCCTGCAGAGGTACAACTCTCGGCGCAGGAGCCGCGCACGAGCTTGTGGCGCAAGACCACGAGCGCTCAGTAGTGGAGCAGGGACTCGACCAGGTACGGAGCCAGCTTCTCCCGGCCCTTCAGGAAGTCGAGCTCGATGATGAACGGCAGGCCGACGACCTCGGCGCCAACCTGCTCCACGAGCTGCACCGCGGCCTGCGCCGTACCGCCGGTCGCGAGCACGTCGTCGTGCACCAGCACGCGCTGGCCGGGCTTGAGCGCGTCGGCGTGGATCTCGATCGAGTCGAAGCCGTACTCGAGCGCGTACTTCGCGGTCACCGTGCGCCAGGGCAGCTTGCCGGGCTTGCGGGCGGCGACGAAGCCGCAGCCGAGGCGGCAGGCGAGTGCGCCGCCCGTGATGTACCCGCGCGCCTCGACGGCCATCACCACGTCGGGCCGCAGCGGCTCGGCCCACGCGACCAGTCGTTCAACGGTCTCGTGCAGCGCTGCGGGGTCGGCGAGCAGCGGCATGATGTCCTTGAAGACGATCCCCGGCTTGGGGAAATCCGGAACGTCCCGGATCTTGGCGGCGAGATCCATGGGCGCGACTATGACGAAGCGAGCCGACGGAGATCGCGCAGGAACAGGAGCTGCGAGAGCTCCTGCGCCAGCTCGGCGAGCGTCTGGAGGTCCTGCAGGCCGGCGGAGCGGCGCTCGGGGTTGCGAGAGCGCAGCGCCGGCGCGACGAGCGCCTCGATCAGCCCCGCCTCGCGGTCTGCAGAGGTACGGAAGGTGCGCAGGTGCCGCGGCGCGACGCCGAAGCGCGCAAGCTTGGCGCAGGCGGCGGCGATGTCGGCGTCACCCTCGGAGAAGTAGCGCTCGCCGCCCTCGTTGCGACTCTCGATCAGGCCGAACTCCTCCAGCTCCTTTGCCAGGTCGGGCGGCACGCCGGCACGCTCGCAGAGGCCGCCGAGATCGATCTCGTCCTCCGTGTCGTTGAGACCGGCCGGCCGCCTCCGCTTGCGCTCCGTGGCCGAAGGCGAGGAGAGCTCCTGGCGGATCACGCGCAGCGGCAGGAACTCGTCGCGCTGGAGGCGCAGGATCGTCTGCAAGCGCTCGACGTCGTCCTCGGCGAACAGCCGGTAGCCGCCGCGGGTGCGCTGCGGGGTCAGGAGGCCCTGGTCCTCGAGGTAGCGGATCTTCGAGATCGAGATGTCGGGGAATTCGCTCTTCAGGCGGCGGCAGACGGCGCCGATCGTCAGCAGGCGTTCGCGTTCGGGAGCTTTGGCGACGGCGCTCATCGGGAGAGGAAGGTGAGCCGGTATTTGCCGATCTGGATCTCGTCGCCGTCCTCGAGCGGCGCCGTCTCGACGCGGCGGCGATTGACGAAGGTGCCGTTGAGGCTGCCCTGATCCTCGAGCGTGACGCCCTCGCCGCGGCGCAGGAGCGAGGCGTGCTTGCGCGAGACGGTCACGTCGTCGAGGAAGATCTCGCAGTCGGGGGAGCGGCCGACCAGCGTGCGCTCACCCTCGATCTGGAAGGTCTCCCCCGCACGGCCGCCGCCCGAGCGGACGACGAGCGCCGGCCCGTGCACGCCGAGATCCTCGAGCATGCCCGCCATCTCGTCGTCGCCTGCTGCCTCATCGGGTGCCCAGGTCATCGTCGTCTCCGCGCCGGCCTCGTCCTTGACGATGAGCGCGCCGCACTTGGCGCAGTAGTTCGCGGCCTCGGGATTCTGGAAGCCGCACTCGGGGCAGTAGACGTGGCTCACGCTACGCCGGTGGAGCGGCCTTGGCCGCGAGGATGTCGGTCAACGACTCCACGTCGACCTGGTCGAGGACGCTCTTGCCACCCGTCTTCTGCAGGCGGGCGACGAGCTCCGCGCGCAGGATGTCGATCTTCCCGTGCAGGATGCGCCGGCGGTACGAAACCTCCGCCTCTTCCTTCTTCAGGTCGTCGATCAGCTGCTTCAGCTGGTCGTCTGAGAGCGAGCCGAGATCGGGGAGAGCTTCCACAGCAACCTTTCGATCGTGTCACTGGACCGGGCCGACCCATTGAAGCAGCAGCGCTGCAAAGGGTCAACCTGAAGTCGAGATTCTAGGTTCGCGCCGTAGCGCCGTCTCCCTGCAGGATCTCCTCGACCATCCCGCGCAGCTCGTCCTCGAGCGCCGCGGTCTGCGTCTCGTCGCGACCCTCGGCGTAGACATGGATCAACGGCTCGTCCGGATCGGGGAGCACCTGGCCCCAGCCGCGCTCGTCGGTGAGCTTGATTCCGTCGAGCAGATCGAGATCGCGCCCGGCGAGGCGCTCGTTGAGGATTCGCATCACCGTCCCCTTCATTCCCCACGGGCACGGCAGCTGGCGATGGACGAGCATCGTCTGCGGCAGCTCTGCGACGAGCTCGGAGAGCGGCCTGCGCACGGGCGCGAGCAGCTCGAGCAGCTTCGCGAGGCTCGCGACGGCGTCGTAGGCCGGCAGAAACTCCGGGAAGACGTAGCCGCCTCCCATGGCGCCGCCGAAGATGACACCGCCCTGGGCGGCGGCCTTCGTCAGCTCGGCGAGCGAAGCCGGTGTCCGCACGACCTCGAGGCCGCTGCCCTCGACCATACGGTCGACCTGGCTCGTGATCGTGATCGGGAAGGCAAGCTTGCCGTGGTGACCGTTCCCCTGCGCCTCCGAGGCGATCAGGCTGAGGTAGAGGAGCAGCGCCTGCTCGACCGAGATCTCACTACCGCCCTCGTCGATCAGATAGAGCCGCTCCCCTGCACGGTCGATCACGGCACCGAAATCGGCCCCCACCGGACCGACCAGGCGCTTCGCCTGCCCGATCGACCCACGAAGCATCGTCGGCGCCGCCTCCTGATCCTCGCCGGTCGCAAACTCGTGCGCCGAGACCGACTCGACGCCGAGCGGCCCGAGCACGAGTGGCAACACCGTCGAAGCCGCGGAGTAGCCGTAGTCCACGACCAGCCGGAAGCCCCGTTCGCGGATCGCCGCACCGTCGAGCGACCTCAGCAGATCCTGCGCGTAGCTCTCGCGAACGCGCGCGGGGTAGGTGATGTCGCCCACGTCCGAGGCGGCGGCGCGCCGCAGCTCGCGGCGGGCAAAGTGCTTCTCGACGTCCTTCTGGAGCTCGCGGCGTGAGCATGATCCCCGGGGGCTCGAAGAAGCGGATCTGCACGACCTCGGGGTCGCTCTGGCTCGTCCCGACGTGGAAGCCGGCGTCGTAGCCCTCCGCCTTGAGGAAGTGCCTGCTGACCGCGGCCGGGATCGTGCGCAGGTCGGAAACGTCGATCCCGGTTGAGGTTAGCCCCGCGAGCATCGCACGCTTGATCATCCGGCACGCGGCGGGCGACTCGCGGCTTGCCACCACGCGTGCGCCGCGCTTGAGCGCCGTTCCGAGCGCCGCTGCGATTCGCACCGCCGTCTCCGGCGTCAGGTCGACGTTGACGAGCCCCGCGACGCCGTCGATGTTGAACATCCGTGAGCTGGCCCGCGACTCCCAGATCAGGCTCTCGTAGATCTGCGAGCCGCTCTCGACCTCCTTGAACGGGTAGATGCGCACGCCCGCCGAGATCACGCTTTCGGCGCCGATCGAGACCTCGTCGCCGATCGCGACGCCCTCGTGGACGCGGACGTGCGAGCGGATGTCGCACGAACGCCCGATGATCGCGCCCTCGATCAAGGCGTTGCGCCCGATGTACGTCGACGCGTCGACGATCGAACGAGCCGTCCGGGCGCGCTCCCGCAGCGTCACGCTCGGCCCGAGCACGCTGTACGCGCCGACCGTCGCACCGGGCGAGATCCGGCAGTAGTTGCCGATGAACGCAGGGCCCTCGACCCGCTCGAGGTCGTCGATGTCCACGGTCTCGCCGATCCAGAGGTTGCCGCGCAGCCTGATCCCCGGAATGTTCAGCTGCACCTTCTCGTCGAGGGCGTCGTAGTTGGCCTGCCGGTACTGGTCGAGGTTGCCGATGTCCTGCCAGTAGCCCTCGCAGACCTTGCCGTAGATCGGGCGCCCCATCTCGAGGAGGAGCGGGAACAGCTCCTTGGAGAAGTCGAAGGGCCGGTCGGCCGGGATGTGCTTCAACACCTCGGGATCGAGCACGTAGATGCCGGTGTTGATCGTGTCGGAAAAGACCTGGCCCCAGGAGGGCTTCTCGAGGAAACGCTCGACCTTGCCCTGGTCGTCTGTGACGACGATCCCGAACTCGAGCGGGTTGTCGACCGACTTGAGACCGATCGTCACCGCGGCGCCCTTCTGCTTGTGGAACTCGACGAGCGCCGTCAGGTCGATGTCGCAGAGCGCGTCGCCGGAGATGACGACGAACGTCTCGTCGAGCCGGTCGGATGCGAGCCGAACCGAGCCCGCGGTCCCCGCCGGCGACTCCTCGACCGAGTAGCCGATCTGCATCCCGAGTGTCTCGCCGTCCCCGAAGTAGGTGCGGATCGCCTGCGGCAGGAACGCGACGGTGACGATCACATCGTTCAGCCCGTGCCGCTTCAGTAGCTCGAGGATGTGCTCAATGCACGGCTTGCCGACGATCGGCACCATCGGCTTCGGCTGATTGGAGGTGAGCGGCCGCAGCCGCGTCCCCTCGCCGCCGGCCATCACGACGGCCTTCATCGTGACCTCAGCGCCTTCCAGGCCGTGCGGAGATAGGCCGCCCAGGCGATGAGCGCGAGCGCGAGGCCCGCCCAGAAGAGCTCGACGGGCCAGTCGGTGCTGTGGCGGGTGACCATCGCGCAACCGGTGGCGAGGTACAGGATCCAGGTCGCCGCCTTGCCGATCACGTTGACCTCGATCTCGATCCCCCGGTCGACGAGCATCTTGCCGCCGATCAGGAGCAGCCCGTCGCGCGCCGCGATGATCGCAAGCGCAGCCCACGGGAGCCGATGGTCGACCGTCAGCACGATCACCGCGGCGTCGATCATCAGCCGATCGGCGAGCGGGTCGACGATCGCGCCGAAGCGGCTCTCGACGCGCCAGCGGCGTGCGAGGAAGCCGTCGACCTGGTCGGTGATGCCCGCAACCAGGAAGATCACTCCGGCGGGCCAGCTGTAACCGCCCTCCGCGGCGGCGAGCACGACGACGAAGATCGGCACGAGCACGAGCCGCGCCAGGGTCAGCGCGTTGGGAAGCTGCGCCAGCGGTGCCGGGACTGCGCGAGCCGACATGCGAACAGGATACGCGGGTTGCTAGAGCGTTCCGAGCAAGGAGACCACGTCGAGGTCGGCGTGATCGAGATGCTGGAGCATCATCCGGGTGACGCCGACAGCCTCGTACTCGTCCAGACGGGCGCGCACCTCGTCGACCGTGCCGACCACGGATGTGCGCCCGTGCTCCTCGAGAAAGGCCTCGGGAGCACCCTCGCGGCCGATCCGCGCCATCAGCCGCCGGGCTCGCTCGAGCAGCTCCTCGCGGTCGGCGCCGATCACGATCCCCGTCATCAGCGAGAAGGGCAGCCGCTCGCGGCCGGCGCGATCGCACGCGTCGTCCCAGCGCTGCCGCGCCTCGCCGGCCTGCTCGGGGCCGATCAGGCCAACGTTGTACTCATCCGCCCAGCGCGCCGCCGGCTCGGTCGTGCCGCGCCTGGCGGCACCGCCGACGATCAGCGGCGGATGCGGCTGCTGGACGGGCTTCGGGAGGGCCCGGCAGTGCTCGAGGCGGTAGTGGCGGCCCTCGAAGTCGAACTCGTCGAGCGTCCATGCGTGGTGGACGATCTCGAGCTGCTCGGCGAAGCGCTCGAGCCGCTCGGGAAGCTCGGGGAACGGGAAGCCGTGCGCACGGTGCTCGGGCTCGTTCCAGCCCGCGCCGAGCCCGAGCTCGACACGGCCGCCTGAGACATGGTCGACCGTCGCGACGACCTTCGCGAGCTCCGACGGGTGTCTGAAGCCCGCGGGAGAGACGAGCGTGCCGAGCCGAAGCTTCGTCGTCACGGCCGCGAGCGCCGCGAGCGAAGCCCAGGCGTCCAGCGAGCTCCGATCGGGGCCAAAGAACGAGCCGTAGTGGTCGGAGCGAAACAGGCCCTCGATGCCGTGCTCCTCGCAGGCGGCGGCAAGCGCGCGCCATTCTGCCCAGGTGACTCCCTCCTGGCCCTCGATCATCAGGCAGATGCGCATGCCCCACCCCCCGTACGATTGCGGTCGATGGCGGAGACCCTAACGCTCCCGGGCTTCGTGAACGCGCACAGCCACGCCTTCCAGCGCGCGCTGCGCGGGCGAACCGAGGGTGGAGACTTCTGGTCGTGGCGGGAGGCCATGCTGGACCTCGCCCGGGGCCAGACCCCGGAACGCATCCGGACGGACTACGTCGCCGTCTACGAGGAGATGCGCGCGGCCGGCTACACGGCGGTCGGTGAGTTCCACTATCTCGGCCTGGCCGAGGCGCACGCGGCCGCCGAGGCGGCGGCGGAGGCGAGAGTCGAGCTCGTGCTGCTCTACGCCGCCTACGCGCGTGGCGGGATCGAACGCTTCCGGCAAGGCTCTGTCGCGGAGTATCTGCGCGGGCTCGAGGAGCTGCGCGCTGCCGGCGTGCGAGTCGGGCTCGCCCCCCACTCCGTGCGCGCCTGCCCGGCGGACTGGCTCGAGGAGCTCGCCCGCTACGCCGCGGCGGAGGGCCTGCCGCTTCACGTTCACGCCGACGAGCAGCCGCGCGAGATCGAGGAGTGCCTTGCCGAGCACGGCTGCAGGCCGATCGAGCTGCTCGCCCGCACGGGCTGTCTCGGCGTCCGCACGACCGTCGTCCACGCCACGCACGCCAACGGAGACGAGCTCGACCTGCTGCGGGACGCCGGAGCGCGCGTCTGTGCCTGCCCGACCACGGAGGCGAACCTCGGGGACGGATTCCTGCCGGTCGAGCGGCTGCTCAGCCGCGGAATCGGTCTCTGCATCGGCTCCGACTCGAACGTCCGCATCGACCCGCTCGAGGAGCTGCGTGAGCTCGAGGGCGTCGCCCGTCGTCAGGCGGGCCGCCGCAACGTGATCCCCGTCGACTCGCTGCTCTGCTACGGGTCAGACGAGGGTGCCGCCGCGCTCGGCCTCGAGCGCTGGGACGCCATCAGGGTCGACCTCGGGCACCCTCAGCTGCGCGGCGCCGACGACGCGTTCTCCGCGCTCGTCCTCGGCTGCTCCGCAGACGTGTTCGTCTAGCCCCGCGACACTGCGGCCAGCTCGAGCGCCGTCCAGTACGCGGTCCGGTCCAGGTACGCCCATCCGGCCAACTGGCCCTTGCGGCCCCACGCGCCGACGTAGCTCTGGTACAGCGCGCCGACGCGCGAGGAAGCGGGCTCGATCTGGGTGCCCTCGTTCCACTCGTTGTAGCTCGTGATCGTGACGAGGTCGGCGCCGGCCGTGAGCGCTGCCTTCCACATCCTGTCGTAGGTCGCGCCGTCGAGCCGCGGCTTCACCCGCACGTCGCCGGTGGCACGTCCTGCGGCGTACCCCGGTCCGACCGAGGGCCCGCACAGCAGCCCGAGCCGGTGCGCCGCGCCGCAGATGCGCCCGAATGACCCGCCCCCGTAGAGCAGGATGTCGTAGGTGTAGAGGCCCTGGAACTTCCCCGTGGCGGCGAACCCCGGGAGCGGCGTCTGCGCGAACATGCGCACGCCGGAGAGCGATGCGTTGAGGCCGGCCCACTCGGCCGCGGGGAAGTCAGCCGGACGGTAGACGAAGAAGTCGGTGATCCCGAGGCTGCGGAGCCGGGCGACGTCCTCGCCGACGCTCGCCACGGTCCGCCCCGGGTAGGGCTCGATATGCACCGCGACCTGCAGCCCGACCCCGCGGGCGGCGCGCAAGACGTCGCCGAGCCGCAGATCCTCGGGCGAGCCCTGGCCCCACCACGAGCTGACGATCTCCTGGACTCCGGAGCCCGCGATCTCGCGCATCTGGGCGCGCAGGACGGCGGGGTTCGAGCTCGAGTACATCCCTCGCGCCGGGTAGAAGTCGGACGCGATGTCGACGGGCGGTGCGTGCGCGTTCTGTTGCCAATGCTGGTAGGCGCCGTCACGAGCCGCGGTGCCATACCAGGGGTAGTAGAAGATCGCCGAGCGCGGCGGTGCCGCCGCGAGGGCAGACGGCACCAGCAGCGTGGCAAGAGCGATGACGAGCAGCGTGCGCAATTCGAGGCGGCCGCAGCGAGAGAGCTGCGCCTGCATGCCGATCATCTCATGCGGCACGGTCGTACACCACCCCCGTTTCGGGCACGAACGCCTTCTGCACGGCTTGCGGGCCCCGGAGCGCGACCCCGCTTGCGATCCTGGTCTTCCCGGCGCGCAAAGATGGGCCGAATGGCCCATTGAACCCAGGTCGCGCCATCTAGGACACTTCCCAACTGGGAGACCGGGGGCCTTTGGAGGGCTCTACAGATCTTCGAGCACACCCAGCGCTGGTCGGGCGGCCCCGGCGATCCGCTGGACTCCCGGTCTCCCAGACCCCTCCCACCCGCAGAGCCATCCGAGCAGGAGCGAACGGGCCTGGCGGGAAACGGCGGGTTTCAGCGTGGCGGCGGGCGAGGCCCTTTGTCGTCCACAGTGAGCTCGTCGTCGGTTCGTGTTGCGGCTGGCGTTGAGTCGACGTATCATAACGACAGATGGCCGCCGTACTGGAGATCGATCAGCTTGCCGTGCCGGCGGAGACGGCTGCGCGGGTCGCGCGCCTGAACAACCGGCTGGCGCGTGAACGAACGATCCCCGAGGAGATCGGCGCGGCGGTGCACGAGCTCACGTCAGGCGTTGGTGAGCCGGCGTTGGCGCGCTGGGACTCGGTCGACCCGTACCTGGCGCTGATCATCCACCGGGCTGTGATCCAGGCCGAGGACGCGGTGCGCCGAGCTGACGAGCCTGGATCGCGCGACCAGCTGCGACTAGCACTGGAGAGTTTGCGGCAGGGATTCTCGGCGATCGCCGAGAACGAGCCGGTGGCGGATGAGCGGACGCCGAAGCAGCTCGCGCAGTGGCTTGCCGAGACGGCGGAGGTGCCGCAGAACCGGCTGGCGGAACTGCTCGGGGTGAGCCTGCGCCAGTTCCAGCGCTGGCTGTCCGCACAGGAGCGCGCCCAACCGGAGGGTGAGGATGCCCGGCGCGTGCGCGTGGTCGCGCGGATCGTCAACCAGCTGCGCTTCGTGCTCACCCCGGCCGGGGCGATCGACTGGTTCGGCTGGCCGCGCGACGATCTGCAGGGCCGGCGTCCGCTCGACCTGCTCGACCGGCCGGAACTGCTGCCGGAGCTGACCGCGATCGCCGGCAGCATGCGCAGCACCTACGCGAGCTAGCGCTTCGACAGGCCGGCGATGATCGTCTACCGGCACGCCGGCTATGGGACGCCGCTACGCACCGAACCCGCGCGCCGACCAGGCCGCTACCACAGCGGCAACGAGCCCTCGCCCACCCAGTACCTGTGCCTGCACCCACTCGGCCCGTTCGCCGAGTTCTTGCGCGGCCACAGCCTCCGCCTGCCCGAACAGGTCAGGCAGGTCCGCGAGCGGACCTGGGCGCTGCGGCTCGAGCAGCAGGGCTTAGCCGAGATCGGCTTCGCAAACGCCCGCGAGTTCGGACTCGAGCCGGCCGAGCTCGTCGCCGACGACCCGGCCGCCTGCCGGCAGCGCGCGGCCGAACTGCGTTCCGCCGGTGTGCCCGGCATCATCGTTCCGAGTGCCGCGCTCCCCGGCACCCGGAACCTGGTCCTGTTCGGCGCCCGCGTCGGCTCCCCCTACCTGCTCGAACCGCTCGGTGCCGTCGACATACCCGCCAGCATCACCGCCGACGCCGGCCGACCGCCAATCAGCCTGCTCGACCTCGTCCGCTTCCACGGCAACCCCCACCCCGCGCTCGACGCCTGGGAGGGTGGGGTCGAGTTTCCGTTCACCGAACCTGACTGGGGGCTCTCACGCGAGCTGACATAAGCCCGCGGGCCTGGGCACCGAGGTCTCTTTCTCCTCTACGTATTGTCTTCCCCGGCTTGTTCGAGTTCGGCGATCAGCTGCTCGAAGCCGTGGACAGGGCGGCCGATTCGGCTTGATACCGTGTGCGGCGTCACGGGGTGTGGCGCAGCCTGGTTAGCGCGTCGGTCTGGGGGACCGAAGGTCCCGAGTTCAAATCTCGGCACCCCGACTCTGTACCGCCTCTCTCGGTCACCGGCTGGATGAGGCTCCACGCGGTAGCCAGCCGCTCGAGCTGGCCCGCATGGCTGGACTCGATCTCACATCGGTCGCGGCGAACCCGCGACGGCCGGGAATCTCGCGACGTTTAGGAGTACGATGTGGTCTACCTCGCGCGCAGGTCCGGCGAGCCACGGCTCCACGGAAGGAACCAGACGGACACCGGCGCGGTCATGAGACGCATCCTGGCAGGATACGAGGCCGGGAACCTCACGCCCTCGTGCGCGTGGTGCAAGCGGGTGGAGCTCGACGGAGAGTGGATTCTGGCGCCGCGCACAGCCCTGACCGCCATCTACTCGCCGCGCGCGTTGTCACACTCGATCTGCCCCCGCTGCGCCGCCGACCTCCAGGCGGCCTCCACCGCCCGTCGCCAGCCGACCGCGCTGTAGCCCGAGGGGTCGGCGCAAGGCGGCAACGCTGGCTGGCGCCGCGACGACCCGGCCTTCGACTCCGCGAACGGAACACAGCTATGCCTTCGGCTTGGGACCTTTCCGACCTTGCCGCGTACCCTTCGAGATCAATTCGCCGATCTCGCTCTCGTTCACATCCAGGACGACAGTCCCCTTTTTCGCATCGCCGAAATTGATGAGGATGCGCACAGCGCTCTTGTCGTCGATGTCTTCACCCGTCAAATCGCTGACCAATATGGTCTTGCGGGACAACAGACGCCTCCATTCATATGGGCTTACGCGCCAACAGACGCCTCCATTGATCTGGGCTTACGCGCCGACGGACGCCTCCATTCCGCAGTGGGAGCCTCCGTATTCTATTCCTTTCCGATGCACCTTGTATTCCTTTCCGATGCACTTTGACGCCGCCGTGCAGAGCCGTTCTGGAGGTGCAGAGCTCCGAGTGCGCCGCTGGTACGCTCGAACCAGATGGAGTGCCGGATCTACCGTCGAGGCGCGTCCTTCCGGGGGGCTCAGGGGCTGACCTACTTCGAAGGCCTCACGGGATCGGGGATCTGCATGGTCGAGCTGGAGCTGCCGCCGGGCGGCCGGTCCCGCGCCCATCTCCACCGCGGCATCGAGAGCGCCGGCTATGTGATCGAAGGCGAACTCGAGATGCTGTGGGGAGAGAACCTCGAACACGGCGAGCGAATCCGGCCGGGCGACTTCGCGTACATCCCACCCGACACCCCCCACGTCGTCCTCAATCCGACGCGCGCCACGGCCCGCGCGATCGTCGCCCACACCGCCTCGGACGATCAGCAGGGAATCGAGCTTCTGCCCGCGCTCGAGCAGCGGACATAGTCGCGCCGCTCAGCGTGGCTGCGGCACGATCCGGATGTAGGGCCGCGGCGACTTCCAGCCGTCGGGATAGGTCTCCTTGGCCTCGTCGTCGGAGACGGAGCCGGCGATGATCACGTCGTCTCCGTCCTGCCAGTTCACCGGCGTCGCAACCTTGTGCTTCGCCGTCAGCTGCAGCGAGTCGATCACCCGCAGCACCTCGTCGAAGTTGCGGCCCGTCGTCATCGGATAGACGAGGACGAGCTTGATCTTCTTGTCCGGGCCGACGACGAAGACGTTGCGAACGGTCTGATTGTCGGCAGGTGTGCGCCGGGCAGGATCGCCCGACGTGTCGGCGGGAAGCATGCCGTAGAGCTTCGACACGTTGAAGTCGGCATCCCCGATCATCGGGTAGTTCGGCGCCTGGCCTTGCGTCTCCTCGATATCACTCGACCACTTCGCATGATTGTCGACCGGATCGACCGAGAGCCCGATGATCTTCACGTTCCGCCGGTCGAACTCCGGCTTGATCTTGGCCAGATAGCCGAGCTCCGTCGTGCACACCGGCGTGAAATCCTTCGGGTGCGAGAACAACACCGCCCACGAATCGCCCATCCAGTCGTGGAAGTGGATCGGACCTTCCGTCGTCTCGGCCTCGAAGTCCGGTGCCGTTTCGCCAATCTGCAGAGCCATCACTGCTCCTTCCGGAAGAGGTCGCTGTAGCTGTCGAGAGGAACGCCGCGGCGCCGACTATTGCACGTCTCGGCCGCATGCCCAAGCTCCTGGAGACGTTGGAGACACGCCGTCGTCGCCCGACAGCCACTCGCGTAGGATCGGCCGCGTGAACCGAGCGTCAGTACGACTGATCGTCGTCGTCTGCGTTGCCGGCGTCTGCGCGCTGCCGGGCGCGGGCGCGGCGGCAGCTCGAGCCGCCCAGGCGGCGCATCCCACCGCGCTGCCCGACTGTCTGGGAGTCCCGAAGGCGAGGCCGGCGGCGGTCGTGTTCGCCTGCGGTGACGGCAACTTCGGAGCGAGACGGCTTCGCTGGACAGGCTGGGGCGAGGCCTTCGCCGCCGCCACCGGCGTTGCCTGGGCAAACGACTGCACCCCGAACTGCGCCGCCGGCCGTTTCCACACCTATCAGGCGGTCGTGGTCGCCGCGGGATCGCAGCGCTGCAGCTCGGGCATCATCGCGTACCGGCGCATCACCATCGCGTTCGTCGGGCCGTCTCCGTACCCGAAGGCCAAGCCTTCCGACCTGACCTATCCCGCGCGCTGCCGCTAGAGCCTCTAGTAGCGACGCAGCTCGTCGCGCAAGCGCGCGTACTCCTCCTCGGTGAGTTCCCCGCGGTCGCGGCGTTCCGCCAGCTCGGTCAGCCGCGCCGCAACCTCCTCGGGCGACAGCCGCTCGCTGCGACCGGGCACCCCCATTCCCGCTCTCGGCAGGGTGTCGGGATCGACGCCCAGCCGCTGCAGTCGCTGACGCATGCGCGCGACGCCGAATCCGCGTACTGGAAAGCGATGCGCCTCCGGCCCCGTCAGCGGCCGATGCTGGACGAAGCGGCGATAGAGAGCGATCACGCCTGCGGCGACGGCGATCTCGAGGATCACCGTCGTGAACGCGTGGCCGGAGCTGGAGACGACCTCCTTCGCGCCGTAGATCCCCGCCGCGATCGCACCACCGACCGTCGCGCCGATCAGACCGACGAGAACGGTCAGCCAGAACGGCATCGGGTCGGGCCCGGGAATCGCCCAGCGTGCCGCACCCCCGATCAGGAACCCGGAGAGAGCAACCGCCACGATCGCACCGAAGCCCACGGGGAAACCCTAGCTAGGCGAGCCGTTCGAGCAGCTCGGCCAGCGGGACGCTCGCCATCGACTCGAGCACCAGGTCGGCCTCGTCGAGACCGAGCGTGACAGTGACGGGGTTCGGAACGGCCACGCAGGTCAGTCCCGCAGCCTTGGCAGCGCGCACGCCGTTCGGCGAGTCCTCGAACGCGACCGCCTCGCCGGCCGCCAGGCCGAGGAGCTCGAGCGCCTCGAGGTAGAGCGTCGGCAGCGGCTTCGCACGCTCCGCGTCACCGTCGGCTGTGACAATCGCCTCCCAGCCGACAAGCCGCTCGAGACGGCCGAGATGGCCGTCGATCCACCGCCGCGAGGAGCTCGAGACGATTGCCTTGCGCAGTCCGAGCCGCTCCGCCTCCGCGAGGTATTCGGCGACCCCCGGCCGCAGCTGCTCGGCCTCGGTGAGCGTCAGCTCATGCGCCCGCTGCCGCACGATCAGGGCGTCGCGCTCGAGCGACCCGCCCACGAGCTCCTCCAGGTGCGCGACCGGGTCGAACCCGTTCACCGTCCCGACCGCCGCTGCCCAGCGGTCGATCGCGAGCTCCTGCCCGTGCTCCCCGTACAGCCGCTGCCACGCCGCGAGCGCCGGCGACTCGGTGTCGACCATCAGCCCGTCGAAGTCGAACAGGAGGCCTCGAAAGCGCACGGCCGCGCAGCCTATGCGAATCGCAGGCGGACACGGCAACGTTCTACCAACAGTGGCGACCACCCCACTCGACCTCGAGTTCCCTGCCGAGCCGGGCGCGGTTGCCGCCGCGCGGCGAGCGCTCGAGCAGATCGCGCAGCTGCGCCGTGACGAGGACGCGCTCGCCGCAGCCCGGCTGCTCGTCAGCGAGCTCGTCTCAAATGCCGTCGAGCACGGCCCTCGTGACGAGGATGCGACCGTCAGGCTCTGCGTCGAGGAGCGCGGCCCGAGGGTGCGGATCTCCGTCTGGGACGGCGGCGACTCCTTCCGCCTTCCCCCGAGCCGGCCCTCCGCCACCGATTCCGAGTCGGGCCGCGGCCTCGCGCTCGTCCGCGCGCACGCGGCCCGGGTCGGCTACGAGGTCGAGGACGGCGTGCGGATCTGGTTCGAGCTCGAGCTGGCCACGCCGACCGGGCAGGAGAGTCCCGTGCCTCCGAGTCCGCAGTAGCCGTTCGGGTTCTTCGCGAGATACTGCTGGTGGTAGGGCTCGGCGTAGTAGAACTCGCCCGCCGGCGCGAGCTCGGTCGTGATCTGCCCGTAGCCGGCGTCGCGGAGCACGCCCTGGAATGCTTCTTGCGAGCGCTCGGCCGCGACCCTCTGCTCCTCGCTCGTCCAGAGGATCGCCGACCGGTACTGGGTGCCGGCGTCGTTGCCCTGACGCATGCCCTGCGTCGGGTCATGGCTCTCCCAGAACAGGCGTAGCAGCTCGTCGTACCCCGTCTGCGCCGGGTCGAAGACCACGAGGACCGCCTCCGTGTGGCCCGTGCGGCCGCTACAGACCTCCTCGTAGGTCGGGTTCGGCGTGAAGCCGCCTGCGTAGCCGACGGCGGTCGTGAAGACGCCGGGCGCCTGCCAGAAGACGCGCTCCGCGCCCCAGAAGCAGCCGAGGCCGAAGATTGCGCGCTCGAGACCCTCCGGAAACGGCGGCTCGAGCGGGGTGCCGAGAACGTCGTGGCGCGCGGGGACGGCCATCCGCTCGGGGCGGCCGGGCAGCGCGTCGCGCTCCGATACGGGCTCCGACTTGTCGCGAAAGAGCGAGAACATCTCTCGCAACGGTACCGGCCGGCGACCAGGCTGCGCCGTGTGAGACGGTAGCGGGGTGATCGCGATCCTCGGCGGACTCGGCGCCGCGTTGGCCTTCGCCACCTCGACCCTCTCCTCCTCGCAGTCGTCGAAGCTGATCGGCGCGGACTCCGTCGTCGGCTGGATGATGGTGGTCGGGCTCGCACTGGTGCTGCCCGCCGCCTTCTGGGAGGGCGCTCCTGCCGACTTCGACACCGGCACGATCGGCTGGCTAGCGCTCTCGGGGATCGGCAACGTTGGCGGCCTGCTGCTCGTCTACTCGGCACTCCGCGTCGGGAAGGTCGGCGTCGTTGCGCCGATCGTCTCGACCGAGGGGGCGATCGCAGCCGTGATCGCAGTCGCGGCCGGCGAGCACCTCGCCCCCACGTCCGCCGCGATGCTGGCCGTGATCGTCTGCGGCGTGGTGCTCGCCGGTGTGGCGCGAGAGCACGACCGGGCGATCCCCCGCAACCTGCGCGCGCTCGCGCTCGCGGTCAGCGCCTCGCTCGCGTTCGGCGCTGGCCTCTACGCCACCGGCCGGATCAGCGGCAGGATGTCGATCCCCTGGGCCGTGCTGCCCGCCCGCCTCGTCGGGGTCATGATCGTGGCGGTTCCGCTCGCGGCCGCCTCGCGGCTACGCCTGACCCGGAAAGCGCTGCCGCTCGTCGTCACCGCCGGTATCGCCGAGGTGCTCGGCTTCGCCTCGTACGCTGTCGGCGCCCGCCACGGGATCGCTGTGAGCGCCGTGCTGGCGTCGCAGTTCGCAGCGATCGCGGCCGTTGCAGCCTTCGTGCTCTTCCACGAGCGGCTCGTGAGGCTCCAGATCATCGGCGTCGTCGTGGTGCTCATCGGCGTCGCCGTCCTCAGCGCCTCGCAGGCCTAGAGGCGCGACTCACATCAAGCCTCCCAGGCGCTATTCGCCGAGGCGCTTGTAGAGCCGATCGATCAGCTCGGGCATCGCCTCGAGCTTGTCGGTGATCGAGCGCAGGCGGTACTCGCGGAAGTGCTCGGCCTCGACGCCGAGCGCGGCCGCGAGCGTCTGCACCACGTCGTTCGACGGCACGGGCCGGTTTCCGTGCACGAGGTGGTTGAGGTAACCGGCAGAGAGCTTCGTCTTGTCCGCCAGCGCGCGGTAGGTGAGCCCGGTCTCGCCCATCAACTGTTCGACGGTCGTGCCGAAGGGCTCGTCGCTGAAGCGCCGCTTGCGTGGCATCAGAGCTCCTCCACCGCCACGCGCTTTTCCTCGCCGGTCGTGCGGTCGCGCACGTCGACGCCGCCGTCGTCGAGGCTCTTCTTGCCGGCGGTGATGCGGACGGGGCAGCCGATCAGATCGGCGTCCGCGAACTTCTCGCCCGCGCGGGCATCGCGGTCGTCGAGCAGCACCGCATGGCCGCGCGCCTCGACGCGCTGCGCGGCCTGGACGGCGATCTCCTCGGCTCCGGGCAGAGCGATCACATGCACATCGTACGGTGCCAGCGCATCCGGCCACTGGATACCGTGCTCGTCGTGCCGCTGCTCGACGGCCGCGGCCAGCACGCGGCCGGGTCCGATTCCATAGCTGCCCATGATCAGGGGCCGTTCCCGGCCGTCCTCGTCCAGGAACATCGCGCCGAGCGGCTCGGAGTAGCGCGTGCCGAGCTTGAAGATGTGCCCGACCTCGATCGCGGTCTGGAGGTGGAGCGCGCCGCCGCAGCGCGGGCAGGCATCCCCCTCCTTCGTCTCGCGCAGGTCGGCGAAGCGCGGCTGGAAGTCCCGCCCGGCCTCGACTCCGCGCAGATGCCAGCCGCTCCGGTTCGCGCCGGCGACGAACTGGCCCTCGCGAAGCGTCTCGTCGGCGATCACATCGCCCCCGAAACCGACCGGGCCCAGGGAGCCTGGATCGGCGCCGAACGCGGCTCGGATCTCGTCCTCGGTCGCCGGGCGGAAGGCCTCCCCGAGCGCAGCCTCGAGCTT
Source organism: uncultured Actinomycetes bacterium (assembly GCA_963757725.1). Taxonomy (GTDB): domain Bacteria; phylum Actinomycetota; class Thermoleophilia; order Gaiellales; family Gaiellaceae; genus CAVWSR01. The sequence goes on along the minus strand of CAVWSR010000007.1, from coordinate 414,244 downwards.
CGGCTCGTTGAGCCGGTCGTCGCCGCGGACGAGCGCGAGCGCGACGGTGCCGTCCTGCTTGGTGACCGGCATCGCCTTCGAGGTGGCGGCCGGATCGATGCCGAGGAACTGCGCCAGCGACTCGATCGTCGTCGCGCCCGGCGTCTCGATCTCGGCGGGGGCATCCAGCCGCTCGGGGAACTCGGGTGCCCGCGGCACGCCCCGCGCGACCTCGAGGTCGGCGGCGTAGTCGCCGTGCTCGCAGGTGACGAGCGTGTTCTCACCCGACCCGGACGGCGCCAGGTAGTCGAACGACTCGCTCCCGCCCATCATCCCCGACTCCGCCTCGACGCCGAACGTCTCGATTCCGCACCGCTCGAAGATCCGCTCGTACGCGGCCGCGTGGAGCCGGAAGCTCCGCTCGAGCCCTTCCTCGTCGCGGTCGAAGGAGTAGCCGTCCTTCATGATGAACTCGCGGACCCGCAGAAGACCGCCGCGTGGCCGCGGCTCGTCCCGGTCCTCGGTCTGGAAGTGGTACCAGACCTGCGGCAGCTGCTTGTACGACTGCAGCTCGCGGGCGTGCAGCGTGACGGTTTCCTCGTGGGTCAGCGGCAGGACGTAGTCGCGACCGGCCCGGTCCTTCACATGGAACAGCTCGGGGATCCGGATGCGGCCGGTCGCCTCCCACAGCTCCGCAGGCGTCAACACCGGGCAGAGGAGCTCCTGCGCGCCGAACGCGTCGAGCTCCTCGCGGATGATCTGCTCGATCTTGCGGTGGACGCGCCAGCCGAGCGGCAGGTACGTCCAGAGACCCGCGCTCACCTGACGGATGAAGCCGCCGCGCACGAGCAGTCTGTGCGAGGCCGCCTCGGCATCCGCAGGATCTTCGCGCAGGGTCGGCAGATGGAGCTTCGAAGCTCGGTGGATCATCGTTGCCCGACCAGACTACTCGAGTGGAATCAGGCTCGCCTCGGCCATCGCCAGTGCCGCCGGCTTGGCCATCTTGAGGCGCTTGGGGCGCACCATCCCGCCCTCGATCCAGCGGTCGATCTCGAAGAAGAGCTCGTCGATCAGGATGTCGGAGGAGACCTTCTTCAGCACGCGGCCGTGGGCGTAGACGAAGCCTGTGTCGCGGCCGCCGGCGATCCCGAAGTCGGCGTCACCCGCCTCTCCCGGCCCGTTCACGGCGCAGCCGAGCACGGCGACCTCGAAGTGCTGCGGGTAGACGGCCAGCCGTTCCTCGACCTTCTCAGCGAGCGTCTGGACGCCGACGTTGTCGCGGCCGCAGCTCGGGCAGGCGATCATCACCGGGCCGCGCTCGCGCAGGTTGAGCGCCTTGAGGATCTCGTAGGCGGTCTTGACCTCCTCGACCGGATCGGCGGTCAGCGAGACGCGGATCGTGTCGCCGATCCCGTCGGTGAGCAGCGCGCCCATGCCGACGGCGCTCTTGATCGAGCCGGAGAACGGCGTCCCGGCCTCGGTGACGCCGAGGTGGAGCGGGTACGGGACCTTCTCCGAGAGCAGCCGGTAGGCGCGGATCATCGTCGGCACATGGCTGGACTTGACGGAGATCTTGAAGTCGCGGAAGTCGAGGCTCTCGAGCAGGCGCACCTCCTCGAGGGCGGCCTCGACGAGCGCCTCCGCCTGGTCCTGCTGTGCGAGCTCGGCGAGATGCTTCGGCAGCGAGCCGGAGTTGGCGCCGATCCGCATCGGGATCTTCGCCTTGCGGGCCGCCTCGACGACGAGCGCGACCTTGTCCGGGCCGCCGATGTTGCCCGGGTTGATCCTCACCGCGGCGACACCGGAGTCGATCGCCTTGAGGGCGAGCGACGCGTTGAAATGGATGTCCGCGATCACGGGGATCGGCGAGAAGCGGACGATCCGCGCGAGCGCCTCGGCATCCTCGGTCTTCGGGACGGCGCAGCGCACCACCTCGCAGCCGGCGGAGGCGAGCGCGGCGATCTGCGCGGTCGTTGCCTCGACGTCGTGCGTCTTCGTCAGCGTCATCGACTGCACGACGACCGGCGCGCCGCCGCCGATGCGGACGCCGCCGACGCTGATCGAGCGTTCGCTGGCCATGCCGTTTCAGTCTAACCAGACGTCGGGCCGCCGTCTCGGCGGCGGCTGGCTAGCCGCCGCCGAGACGGCCGATGTCGTTCGAAAGACCGACGAAGAAGAGCATCAGCACGAGCGCGATTCCGATCAGCGAGACTCGCTCGTAGATCTCACGCCGCAAGGGCCTGCCGCGCACCCCCTCGACGAGCGAGAACGCGATGTGCCCGCCGTCGAGCGGGAGCAGCGGCAGCAGGTTCAGCAGCGCGAGCGAGAGGCTGATGAACGCAAGCGAGGAACAGGTAGTCCTGGGTGCCCTGGCTGACGGCGGTCGATGAGGCCTGCACGATGCCGACCGTGCTCTGGAAGTTCTGACGGTCCTTCTTGTGGACCACGTTCGCGAGCGCGACGACCGTACCCTTGGTCACGATCCCGACGAGCTTGACCGACTCCCAGGTGGCAGCCGACGCCGATAGTCCCGTGCCGCGGAGCACGAAGCCGAGCCGGTAGGCGCCCTGATCCTTCTTCGGTACGACGGGTCCGAGCGTGAGCGTGCGCCCGTTGCGCACGACCTGCAGCGTCAACGGGCGGCCCTTCGAGCCGGAGATCCGTTTCGAGATCTGCGTCGCCACGACGGGCACGCCGCCGACGGCGAGGATCCTGTCGCCCGGCTGCAGTCCCGCGTGCGCCGCCGGATGACCGCGCAGCACCTGGTCGACCGTCGCGGTGACGCGCCCGCCGCCGAGCATGAACAGCGCGGCGAACACGACCACCGCGAAGACCACGTTCGCCGCCGGCCCGGCCAGGATCACCGCGATGCGCTTCCAGGTCCGCTGGCGCCAGTACGCGTCGGCCGCCAGCCCGTCGCCGACGTCGATAGACCCTTCTCTGCCGCGTGTCGCGCGTGCTGCGACAGCTCGGCGGCGGCGATCGCCTCGCGAAGCGGCGCGATCGCGGCAGGATCGTCGGTCGGCAGTGCCCGCTTCGCCGCTTCGATCGGACCGACCAGGGCCGGATCCTCGTTCACGGCGCGACCGAGGTGCACGTCGAGGTCGGACGGCGCCGGCCGGTGCATGCCCGGAATCTTCACCATGCCGCCGAGCGGGATCGCTCCGATGCCGTACTCGATCCCGCGTCGCCGGAAGGTCACGAGCGTGGGCGGGAAGCCGATCAGGAAGCGCCGCGGCCGCATCTTCAGCGCGAGCGCGGCGAGGAAATGCCCGAGCTCGTGGATGAAGACGAGGAACGCGAGCCCGAGGATCGCAATCAGGAAGCTCACGCCGGGGCCAGGCTCCGTTCCGCGAGCCGCCGTGCCTCCGCGTCAGCTTCGACCAGGTCACCGAGGTCCCGTGCCGCGGCACCGTCCGCCTCTGCGAGGGTCGTCTCGACGACGTCGGCGATGCCGAGGAACGGCAGCTGCCCGTCGAGGAACGCGTGCACGGCGACCTCGTTGGCCGCGTTGAAGGCGCACGGGTAGGTGCCGCCGCAGCTCGCCTGCGCGCCGTGCCAGCGCGAGCAGCGGGAACGTCTCGTAGTCGGGCGCCGAGAACTCCAGGGTCAGCCCGCCGGCGAGGTCGAGCGCGGCGACGGGCGTCTCGGCCCGCTCCGGATAGGTCAGCGCGTAGGAGATCGGCACCCGCATGTCCGGGTAGCCGAGGTGCGCGAGCGCGGAGCCGTCGCGGAAACGCACGAGCGAGTGCACCGTCGACGTCGGATGGATGGCGATCTCGATCCGCTCGTACGCGACGCCGAAGAGAAAGTGCGCCTCGAGCAGCTCGAGTCCCTTGTTCGCGAGCGTGGCAGAGTCCACAGTGATCTTTCGGCCCATCGACCAAGTCGGATGTACCAGCGCCTCATCCGGGGTCACATCTGCGAGCTCGGCGCGCGTCCGCCCGCGGAAAGGGCCGCCGGAGGCGGTCAGGACGAGCGAGTGCACGCTCTCGGGAGCACGGCCCTCGAGACACTGGAAGAGGGCCGAGTGCTCGCTGTCCACCGGTAGCAGCAACCCTCCCCCACGCCGCTGCGCGCCGAGCGCCAGCTCGCCGGCCGCCACGAGCGACTCCTTGTTCGCGAGCGCGAGCGTGACGCCGCGCTCGAGCGCCCAGAGAGTCGCCGTCAGCCCGGCGAAGCCGACGACCGCGTTGAGGACGACGTCGGGCTCGGCGGCGTCGAGCAGCCCGGCCGGCTCGCCCCCGACCTGCACGTGCCGCACTCCGTACCGCGCCGCGAGCGCCGTCAGATCCTGCGATCCCGACGCAAGCGCGCAGACCTCGAGCTCCGGATTCCGGTCGACCACGTCGAGCGCCTGCGCGCCGATCGAGCCCGTGGCGCCGAGGATGGCGATCCGTTTCACGCGGCACAGTGTGCCTACCGGAGCTGGTACGGGACGCTGGAGAGGATCACCCGCGGCTCGAACAGGAGCTGCCGCTTCACGTACAGCGCCCGCTGATTGTGGAGCAGGCGCCGCCAGCCGCCGACGACGAGCTCGGGCATCACCACGGAGACGACCGTGCCGGGCTCGGCCGTCAGCTCGCGGAGGTAGCGCAGAAGCGGGTCGCCGAGATCGCGGTAGGGCGCCTCGATCACCTCGAGCGCCCCGTCCTGCCAATCGTGCCGCATGCGCGCGGCGTCGTCTGCGTCGAAGGCGAAGAAGACGGCGCGGGTGTCTTCGATCCCGAGCGTGCGCGCGTACTGGACGGCGCGCAGCGATGCGGCGTGGGCGCCCGAGACGAGCACGCGGCAGACGAGCCGCTCCGGTTCGGCCTGCGCCTCGCCCCGTACGAACGGCACGTCGGTGATCGCGATCCCCGTCTCCTTCAGCAGCCGCAGCTTGAGCAGGAACGCGCTCCGCCGTTCGACCGCCGCCCTGAGGAGCGAGCGCCGTTCGAATTGCTCCGGGATCACGACGGTGACGAAGTTCGACTCGCCGCGCGGAAGCGCCCAGACGTACTCCAGATAGCCGTCGACCCGGCCCTCCGGCGCCGCCAGCGTCTCGAGCGGCACACCGCGGCCGCCGAAGTCCCACCAGCCTCCGCGCGGGTCGAGCCTTTTCTCGTCGGGAACCCGGACCGCGCGGAACCCATCGCCGGCGATCCGCCGGACGTACCAGATCGCTTGCCGCGTCGCATCGTTCAGCTCCTCGACCTGCAGCACGACCGTGTTGGTCGCGGGCGGCGCCGCGGCGACGGCTGCGGTGCCCGCGCGCAGCCGCCGCGCCACCTTCCGGTAGTGGCGGCGGATCCCGTAGAACGCGAGCACGAACAGCGGGATCGCGACGATCACGGCCCAGGCGCCTTCGGTGAACTTCGTCTCGACCACGATCAGCGTCACGAGCCCCGTGGTCACGCCGCCGAGCCCGTTGACGAACGCGCTTCGCCGCTCCTTGCGCCGTAGCCAGTAGCGCACCATCCCGAGCTGCGAGAGCGTGAAGGCGGTGAAGACGCCGACGACGTACAGGTGGAGCAGCGAGATCACGTTGCCCCGAAATGCGACGATCAGCGCGATCGCGAGCCCCGCGACCGCGACGATCCCGTTCGAGTACACGAGCCTGTCGCCGAGATTGACGAACTGGCGCGGGAAGAAGCGGTCGCGGGCGAGCAGCGCGGCGAGCCGCGGAAAGCCCTGGAAGGACGTGTTCGCCGCGAACAGCAGGATTGCGAACGTGAAGCCCTGGAGCAGGTAGTACACGAAGGCGCCGCCCGAGCCGCCGGGGAAGGAGGCCCGGCCGATCTGCGAGAGCACGGATACCGTGGCACTCGGCCGGGCGTGCATCTGCACCGCGAGGTAGGAGACGCCGAGGAAGAGCGAGATCGCGATCCCGATGAGGATCAGCAGCGTCCGCGCCGCGTTCTGCGACTGCGGGCGACGGAAGGCGTGACGCCGTTCGCGATCGCCTCGACGCCCGTCAGGGCGCTCGACCCGGACGCGAAGGCCTTCAGCAGGACGAAGATCGTCACGATGCCCGTCCCGGTGGCGAGCGGGTGCGGCGCCGTCGCCTGCGGGCAGGTCCCCGTCACGCAGTGCACGGCTCCGGTCGCGATCGTGGCGTAGACGACGGCAATGAACCCGTACGTCGGGATCGCGAAGAGCAGCCCGGCCTCCTTGACGCCGCGCAGGTTCGCAATCGTCAGCAGCACGATGCACGCGACCCCGAGCGGCACCGTCGCCGAGTGCAGTGCGGGCGCCGCCGAGGTGATCGCGAGAATCCCTCCCGCAGATCGAGACGGCCACCGTCAGCACGTAGTCGGTCAGGAGCGCGGCGGCGGCGACGAGCGACGGCAGCGTGCCGAGGTTCTCCTTGGCGACGATGTAGGCGCCGCCCGAGCTCGAGTAGGCGCGCACCGTCTGCCGGTAGGAGAAGCCGACGATCGCGAGCAGCGCGGCGATCGCGACCGAGATCCAGAGCACGTCGCGAAGCGCCGCCACCGAAGACGGCGACGAGCACGACCATCGCGGCCTCGGTTGCGTAGGCAACCGAGGAGATCGGGTCGGAGGCGAAGATCGGCAGCGCGAGCCATTTCGGGAGCAGCGTCTCGTCCAGCTCGTCGGACGACTTCGGCCGGCCTGACGAGCGCGCGCTTGAGAGTCAGCCCCTCGGCCTCGGGCTGTTCGGTTGCCTGCCGCATCGCCGGGCTCAGTTCAGCTCTCGGCGGATCTCGCGCAGGGCGGGCCCGAGGCCGGCGGCCCGCTCGCGCGCGTACAGAGGACTATCCGGTCTGGACAGGAGCTCGTCCAAGAGGAGCACCCCGCGCGCGCCGAGCGGACGATCCTCGTTCGCCAGGCGCGCGGAGATCAGCACGGAACTCGGGCAGGTGCTCGCGCGCGGCGACGCGGTTGACGGGCGCGGCGCCGGGCAGCGTCGCGTGCTCGAGCTCGTGCAGGAGGCGCCTGAAGGGGCGCTGCACGTGATGGCGGGCGCGCGGCCCCGCGAGCTCCCCTGCGCGCCAGCGCAGGAACTCCGACGTGGTGGCCCGCGCGGCCCGCAGCAGCTGCCGGTCGGCCGCCCGGCGCAGGCGCCGCAGCTCGACGTATGCGCGAGCCCGCGCGGACCGCGGCGGCGAGCAGGAACAGCGCGGCGACGCCGGCGCCCACGAGCAGCGGCAGCGACGCGGCGAGCAGCAGCCCCAGCGCGGCGAGGATCAGGAACGGCCAACAGGCGCGGAACGGCCGCGGCAGCTCGAGGCGCTCGGACCGGGAGTGAGCGTGTGCCGCCATCGCCTCTGACGCTACGCCCGCCGGTCCCAAGCGTTACTCAGGATTCAGCGGCGAGGCTCAAGAATGTCTCAGGACCGCGTCGCCGGGTCGACCAGGCGATAGCCGGCACCCGGCTCGGTGAGTAGGTAGCGCGGGCGCGTCGGGTCCGGTTCGAGCTTCCTGCGCAGCTGCGAGACGTAGACGTGCAAGTAGTGCGACTCGATCTCGTAGGCGGGACCCCAGACCTCGCGAAGGATCGTCTTGTGGGTCAGAAGCTTGCCGCGGTGCTGCGCGAGCACCCGCAGGAGCTCGAACTCGTTCGGCGTCAGCTGCACCGCGTGGCCCTCGAGGCGAACCTCTCGCAGCTCCAGGTCGACACGAAGGGCTCCGACGTCGATCACGGGCTCCGGTGTCGGCTGCGACCCGGCGCATCGCGGCGCGCAAGCGGGCGAGCAGCTCGTCGATCCCGAACGGTTTGGTCACGTAGTCGTCTGCACCGGCGTCGAGCGCGGCGACCTTCTCGCCCTCGTCGCCGACGGCCGACAGCACGATCACCGGTACCGTGCTCCACTTGCGGAGCTCGCTGCACACGTCGGTGCCGCTCCCGTCGGGCAGCACGAGGTCGAGGATCACCCCATCCGGCTCGCGGAGCGCAAGCGTCGCGAGCGCCTGCTCCGCGCTCGCCGCCGTCTCGACCTCGTAACCGGCCGCGCGCAGGTTCGTCTGCAAGGCCCGCAGAATCTGCGGCTCGTCGTCGACGACGAGAATCCGTGCGCCGGTCACGCCCGCACCGGAGCAGGCGCGAGCGCGGGCAGCGCGACGAGAAACCGCCCGCCCGACGCGACCGGCTCCGCCCACACGCGCCCGCCGTTCGCCTCGGCGAAGCCGCGCGCGATCGCCAGGCCGAGGCCGGCGCCGGGTGCATTGACGCCCGCGCCCCGGCTGAACGGCTCGAACACGCGCTCGAGCTCGGCCTCGGGCAGGCCTGCTCCCTCATCGAGCACCTCGACGATCACCTCGCCGGCCGCGAGCCGCCCGTGGACGCGGACGCGCCCTGTCGGCGGCGAGAACTTGAGCGCGTTCTCGATCACGTTTGCGAGCACGCGCTCGACCTGCGCCGCGTCGACCTGCACCGGCGGCAGCTCCGGGTCGAGCTCCACCTCGATGCGCCCTTGGTCACCCAGGACGCCGAGGGCGCGGCCGACGAGCTCGTCGACGGCCCAGAGCTCCTTTCGCGGTTGCACCGCGCCGGCCTCGAGCCGCGAGAGATCGAGCAGGTTGCCGACGAGCCGTCCCAGCCGGTCGCTCTCGAGCCTGATCGTCTCGAGCAGATCTGCCCGGTCGCGCTCGTCGAGGCGCAGCTCGCTGTTCTCGAGCCCGCTGACGGCGGCGGAGATCGCCGTCAACGGCGAGCGCAGGTCGTGGGAGACTGCCCGCAGAAGGGCCGTCTTGACCACGTCGCTGCGGCGGAGGGTCTCGGCTTCGAGGGCCTCCCGCTGGAGCACGTCGCGATCCACGGCCACCGCCAGGAGCGAGGCGAGCGAAGGCAGGAAGCGCGCCTCCACGGCCGCGTCGAGCTCCCGGCCCGCGGGCACGATGAGAGCCCCGATCTCGCGGCCGCCGACCCGGAGCGCGAAGCGTGTCTCGCCGGGTGCGGCGGCGTCGCAGCCGAGCACGAGCGACGCGGCGGCGACTCCGAACACCTGGGCCGTCTCCGGGCTGATCTGCTCGAGCTCGTAGCCGATCGCGCCACCCTGCAGCAGTGCGGTCGAGATCCGTGCCAGCAGAGCCGTCTCCCGCGCGCGCTGCTCCGCTTCGCGCGCCCGGCGGCGGGAGCGCGCGGCGAGGCTGCTGACGACGACCGCGACGACGAGGTAGACCGCGAGCGCGAACCAGTTCTCCCCTTCGCGGACCGAGAAGGTGTGCGTCGGCGGAAGGAAGAACCAGTTGAAGGCGAGCATGCTCGCAATCGAGACCGGAATCGCGTAGGCAAGTCCCCAGACGACCGAGACCGGCAGCACCGCGAGGACGTAGACGGCCCCGAGGCTCAGCACCGGGACGTAGGGTCGAGCGAGCTCGATCCCCGCGGTCACGAGCGCGACGGCACCTGCGCTCGCCAGCACGCCGACGACGGCCTCTGCCGAGCCCTTGCGCAGCGACAGGTTCATACACAGAGGCTAGTTCAGGCCACGAGCGCGACGACGGTGAAGTAGGCCGCCGGCGCCGCGAAGAGCAGCGCATCGAGCCGGTCGAGCATGCCGCCGTGGCCCGCGAGCAGCCGCCCCGAGTCCTTCACCTGCATGTCGCGCTTCAGCATCGACTCGAACAGGTCGCCGCCCGCATCGGCGAGCGCGATCACGACACCGAGCACGACCGCCTCCCAGCCGGAGAGGAAGTGCTGCTTGTAGGTGGCGATGAAGGTGACGAAGACCGCCGTCGCGACGCCGAAGACGAAGCCCTCCCAGGTCTTCCCCGGTGAGAGGACGGGCGCCAGCCTGTGCCTGCCGATCATGCGCCCCACGACGTACGCGAGCGCGTCTGCCGCCCAGACGGCGAGCAGGAGCGCGAACACTGCGAGCCTGCCGTGGTCGAGCTGGCGCAGCAGGATGATCGAGGAGAGCCCGAGCCCGATCCAGCCGGCGCCGAGCACGGTCGAGCCGACCGCGACGGTGGCGGGCGCCCGCGTGCGGGAGATCCCCTGGAGCGCGAATGCGAGCGCGAAGACAACCAGGAAGCCGCCCAGCGCCCACTCCGCGCCGCCGAGCTTCGCCCCGAGCAGGGCAACGAGCACGCTGCCGTAGCCTGCGAGCGTGAGCGGGCGCAACGGCCGCACCATCAGCCAGAACTCGTGCGAAGCGATCAGCCCCGCGACGAGAGCGAGCGCGAACAACCACCAGCCGCCGAGCCACGCGAGCCCGAGCACGAGCGGAGCGCCGGTCGCCGTGACCAGCAGGCGCGAGACGAAGGAGCTCATCGAGCTGTCATCTGAGCTGTCATCTGAGCTGTCATCTGAGCTGTCATCTGCCGCCGAAGCGCCGGCGGCGGGTTGCGTAGTCCTCGAGCGCGCCACGCAGGTCGGCCCCACCGAAGTCCGGCCAGAGGCGGTCGACGAAGACCAGCTCCGCGTAGGCGAGCTGCCAGAGCAGGAAATTGGAGATCCGAAGCTCGCCGGAGGTGCGAATCAGGAGGTCCGGATCGGGCAGCTCGGGTGCGTACAGGTGCGAGGCGACGAGCTCCTCGTCGACCTCGCCCGGCTCAGCACCGCTCTCGACGATCCGACGGACGGCCTCGACGAGCTCGGCACGGCCGCCGTAGTCGAACGCGATCCAGAGGTCGAGCCGGTCTCTCGCAGAGGTCTCCTCCTCCATCGCCGCCATCTTGCGGCGAAGCGGCTCCGGCGCGCGGTCTCGCCGCCCGACGAAGCGCGTGCGCACGCCCTGCTTCGCCAGGTCGGGCAGCTCGCGGTCGATCGTCTCGGAGAAGATCTCCATCAGAGCGTCGACCTCCGCGGGTGGACGCGACCAGTTCTCGGTCGAGAATGCGTAGACGACGAGCGAGCGGATGCCGAGGTCGATCGCCGCCTCGACCGTGCGGCGCAGCGCTTTCGTGCCGGCCCTGTGACCGGCGGCGATCGGGAGCCCGCGCTGGCGAGCCCAGCGCCCGTTGCCGTCCATGATGATCGCGACCGACTGCGCGACCTCTGGCAGCCCTCGCTCGGGATCGGACCGGACGCGACTGAGGGTGCGAATGCGGGTGAGGAGGTTCATCTCGTACCGTCTCTTGGGGCGAAAGACTCGCGTTCCTGACGGCCGGCAAGGTGGGGGCGGAGCCGGTCAGGCGCGAGAGACTAGACCTCCATGATCTCCGCCTCTTTGTGCTTGAGGTTCTCGTCGATTCCCTTCGTGTGCTCGTCGGTGAGCTTCTGGCCCTGCTGCTCGGCGCGGCGCTCCTCGTCGTCGCCGACCTCACCGTTGCGGACGAGCTCCTCGAGATGCTTCATCAGGTCGCGCCGCACGTTCCGGACGGCGACCCTCCCGTCCTCGGCGACGTTCCTGGCGATCTTGACGAACTCCTTGCGCCGCTCCTCGGTCAGCTGCGGGATCGGCAGCCGGATCACCTTGCCGTCGTTCGACGGCGTCAGGCCGAGATCGGACTCCATGATCGCCTTCTCGATCGCCTTGATCTGACTCGCGTCGTACGGCTGGATCGTCAGCAGGCGCGGCTCAGGGGCGCCGATCTGCGCCATCTGATTGAGCGGCGTCACCTGGCCGTAGTAGTCGATCTGGATCCGGTCGAGCAGCGCGGGTGTCGCGCGGCCGGTGCGGATCGAGTTCAACTCCTGGCGAGTGGCATCCACCGACTTGTCCATCCGCCGTCTCGCGTCCTCGAGCAACTCGTCGAGCGTCGCCATCAGCAGGTCCCTCCGGTCGAGATGATCGTCCCGACCCGCTCGCCCTCGATCACCCGGCGGATGTTCCCGTCGGCCGGCTCGAAGACGTGGATCGGCAGGTCGTTCGTCACGGGGGAAACCAGGTTTCCCCCGTGGGCCCCCTTCTTGAGAGCCTCGCTGCTCACACCTCGGTCCCCCCGGTCGAGATGATCGTCCCGACCCGCTCGCCCTCGATCACCCGGCGGATGTTCCCGTCGGCCAGCTCGAAGACGTGGATCGGCAGCTCGTTGTCCATGCAGAGCGACAGCGCGGTCGTGTCCATCACTTTCAGCCCTCGCTCGATCGCCTGCAAGTGCGTCAGCCGGGGCAGGAACTCGGCGTTCGGGTTCTGGCGCGGATCCCCGTCGTAGACGCCCTGGACGCCGTTCTTCGCCATCAGGATCGCGTCGGCGCCGATCTCGAGCGCACGGAGCGCCGCGGCCGTGTCCGTGGTGAAGAACGGGTTGCCCGTCCCGGCGGCGAAGATCACGGCACGCCCCTTTTCGAGGTGGCGGATCGCGCGGCGGCGGATGTACGGCTCGGCGACCTCGGACACGTTGATCGCGGAGAGAACGCGCGTATCGGCGCCGCGGCGCTCGAGCGCGTCCTGCAGCGCGACAGCGTTGAGCAGCGTCGCGAGCATGCCCGCGTAGTCGGCGGTCGCCCGGTCCATCCCCTCGGCGGCCGCGGCCATGCCGCGGTAGATGTTGCCGCCCCCGACAACGATCGCCACCTCGACCCCGCTCGCCTGCGTCTCCGCGATCTCGTGGGCGATCCCGTCGACCGTCTGCTGGTCCATCCCGTACTCCCGGGAGCCCATCAGAGCCTCGCCGGACAGCTTCAGGAGGATGCGGCGGAACACGGGGGCGCGGACCCCCGCCTCCGCGGCGGACTCCTCGGATCGGACGTTCACGCGCCGAGGGCGAACCGCTCGAATGCAAGGACTTCCGCCCCGGCCTCCGACAGCAGCTGGCCGACGGTCTTCGAGCTGTCCTGAACGCTGAGCTGGTCGACGAGCACGCCGCCGCGCTCGGCGAAGAAGCGCTTGTTCAGCATCCCCTCGACGATCTTGTCGCGCGCCTGCTCGGGCTTCGACTTGACCTCGTCGGAGTTCAGGTAGATGTCCCGTTCCGAGGCGACCGCCTCGGGGGGGACGTCGCCGCGGGTGAGCCAGCGCGGCTCCGACCAGGAGATGTGCATCGCGAGCTGGCGGGCGAGAACCGCATCGCCGCCCTTCAGCTTCACGAGCACGCCGATCTTGTTCGCGGGCGGATGCACGTAGTCGGCGATCAACTCGCCGTCGCCGGCCTCGAGTCGCGCGCCCTTGACCGTGATGTTCTCGCCGAGCTTCGCAACCTTCTCGACGCGTTCCGCCTCGAGCTGCTCGAGCCCCCCGGGACCCGCTGCCTCGACCCGCTCGAGCGCCTGCTCGGCGAACCGGATGAACTCCTCGTTCTTGGACACCGGCTCGGTCTCGCAGCCGACGGCGACGATCGCGCCGACGCTGCCGCCGACCGTCACGAGCACGATGCCTTCGGACGTCGCTCGGTCGGCCCGCTTGCCGGCCTGCGCCATGCCCTTCTCACGCAGGAGCCGCTTGGCTGCGTCGATGTCGCCGCCCGTCTCGACGAGCGCCTTCTTCGCGTCCATCATCCCGGCGCCCGTCTGGTCGCGGAGCTCCTTCACCTGCGTCGCGCTGATTGCGCTCACTCCGCGGTCACCTCCTCGGCGGCCTTCTCGTCCGTCGCTGTCGACTCGACCGGCTGGTCGTCGAGCGCCGGGGCTGGTTCGTCGGGCGCGGCAGCAACCGGCTCCTCGGACGCGACGCTCGCCGGCACGGCGGCCGGCTCGTCAGGCGCGACGGCGACCGGCTCCTCCGGAGCGGCGGCCGCAGGCGCCGGAGCCGGCTGCTCGGGTGTCACGGCGACGGGTTCCTCCTGCCGGCCGACCTGCTCGACGTCTCCGTCCGGCAGGGTTTCGACCGTCGGCTCGGCTGTGACCTCAGGTTCGGCCGCCGCAGCCTGCTCGGGCACAGCGGTGCGGGGAGACGCCCTCAGCTCCTCGACCGTGACCTTCTGCTTGCCGGCCTCGATCCCGTCCGCGAGGGCCTTGACGACCAGGCTGCACGAGCGGATCGCGTCGTCGTTGCCCGGGATCACGAGGTCCGCCTCGTCCGGGTCGCAGTTCGTGTCGACGAGCGCGAGCACCGGGATCTTCAGGCGGCGCGCCTCGCGGACCGCGAGCTGCTCCTTCTTCAGGTCGACGATGAAGACGGCGTCCGGCTGGCGGCGCATGTCGGCGACACCGCCGAGGTTCGCCTCGAGCTTCTCGAGCTCGCCCAGCATCTGGATGCGCTCCTTGGCCGGGAGCAGATCGAGCTGGCCGTTCTCCTTCAGGTTCCGCAGGTCGTGCAGACGCTCGATCCGGCTGACCATCGTCCGCCAGTTCGTGAGCAGGCCGCCGAGCCAGCGGTGGTTCACGAACGGCATGCCGACGCGCTTCGCCTGCTCCGCGACCGCGTCCTGGGCCTGCTTCTTGGTGCCGACGAACAGAATCGTGCCGTTGCGCTCGGCGATGTTCTTCGCGAAGTCGTACGCCTCGTCCAGGAGCTGCGAGGTCTGCTGCAGGTCGATGATGTAGATCCCGCCCCGCTCCGTGAAGATGAAGCGGCGCATCTTGGGGTTCCAGCGGCGTGTCTGGTGGCCGAAATGGACTCCGGCCTCCAGCAGATCGCGCATGGAGACGACAGGCATGGCTCTCACTTTCGGTTGGTTGCTGGTACACGGCGGGGCGCGGGACGGCACCGGCCTCGAAGGACCGGCACCCGCCGCCCGGGCGGATCCGCCGGGGAGAAGGGACAGAAGCACCCGCAGTCTAGCCGCGGGCGCGCTCGAGCGCGGCGCGGAGGTCGTCCGGAAGCGGCGACTCGGTTTCGATCCGCTCGCCGCCGACCGGATGCGGGAAGGCGAGGCGCGCCGCGTGCAGGAACTGGCGCTCCAGGCCGAGCTCGCCCGGCCGGCCGTAGACGGGATCGCCCGCCACCGGCAGCTCGATCGCGGCCAGATGGACGCGGATCTGGTGCGTGCGGCCGGTCTCCAGCGTGACGCGCAGGAGCGTGTGCGCGGGCAGCGCCTCCGCCGTCTCGAAGTGGGTGACCGCCTGTCGCGGCGCGTCGGTGTCGAGCGAGTGGCGTGTCGGGTCGCGGCGGTCGCGACCGATCGGCGCGTCGATCCGGCCGGCGCGCGAGCGCGGGCGGCCGACCACGAGCGCCAGGTACTCGCGCTCGACCTCGCGCTCCCGCACGAGCTCCTGCAGGCGGCGGTGCGCCTGCTGTGAGCGCGCGACGACCAACAGGCCGCTCGTGTCCCGATCAAGGCGGTGGACGATCCCGGGTCGCTCGGGCTCGTCGCCGCCCTCGGGGTCGAGTGCGAGC
This sequence comes from uncultured Actinomycetes bacterium, assembly GCA_963757725.1. Taxonomy (GTDB): domain Bacteria; phylum Actinomycetota; class Thermoleophilia; order Gaiellales; family Gaiellaceae; genus CAVWSR01. Next base: position 399,158 of record CAVWSR010000007.1, on the reverse strand, counting down.
AGCCCGTGCACGAGCGTCCCGGTCGCGTGGCCGGGCGCCGGGTGGACGACGAGCCCGGCAGGCTTGTCGACCACGAGCAGGTGCTCGTCCTCGTAGGCGATCCGGAGGTTCATCTCCTCCGGGACGAGGTGTCGAGCGCGGCGCCTCGGGCGGCTCGAACTCGAGCTCCTCCCCACCCTCGAGCCGGAAGCTCTTCGCGCGGGCGTGTCCGTCGACGAGCGCCGTCGCGAGGAGCGCGCTCCGCCGCGGCGCGAGAGCCGATCTCGGGAAGACCGGCGAGGAAGCGGTCGAGCCGCTCGCCCGCGGCCTCGTCAGGAACGAGCAGCCGGTACGTCGACACGGCGCGTGCGGACGCGCGGGCGGTCGGACGCCACGAGCGTGAGCAAGAGGATCGCGACGCCGACGCAGATGAAGGTATCGGCGAGGTTGAAGGCCGGCCACCAGCGCAGAGTCGAGGAAGTCGGTCACGTGGCCGAGCCGGACGCGGTCGATCAGGTTCGAGACCGAGCCGCCGATCACGAGCCCGAGGGCGACCGGCAGCACCGGGTGGCGCTGCGCCGAGCGGGCGAAGTAGCCGAGCATCCAGCCGACTGCAATCGTCGTCAGCACGATCACGACCGCTGTTGCGCTCGCGAACAGCCCGAACGCGATCCCGGAGTTCTGGACGTGGTGGATCGAGAGCGGCCCGACGACGTGGATCGACTCGTCGAGCGAGAGCCGGCCGGAGACGATGTGCTTGGTCAGCTGGTCGGCGAACGCGGCGGCGAGCCCGATCGTCCCGAGATAGAGCCACTGTAGCGGGGCCGGCCGCGAGCGAGCGCTCGGCGACCGAGAACGGGGTCAGAGCGTCGCTCGTCGCGCCGGGAAGCTTCCGGACGGGCTCGCTCAACGCTCCTGCTCTCGCTTGCAGTCGATGCAGAGCTCGGCATACGGCAGCGCCTCGAGCCGCTCGGCGGAGATCTGTCTGCCGCAGTTTTGGCAGACGCCGTACGCGCCTTCGCTGATCCTGCGCAGAGCGTCGTCGATCGCCTTCAGCAGCTGCTCCGAGTTCTCCTCGAGCGAGTAGTCGAGCTCGCGGTCGTAGGTGATGCTCGCAGCGTCGGCCGGATGGTTGTCGGACTGGATCTCGTCCGTCTCCTCCTCCATCGACGGGTTGTCTCCGTGGAGGCCTTCCAGGGCGTCGCTGACCTGTTTGCGCTGGTCGAGCAGGAGGTCGCGGAGGCGGTCTGTGTCGATCGCGCTACTCATCGGGTGGTGCTCCTTTCTGCGAGCCGCCGATCGGCGGCGGCGGGGTCCATGCCGTCGAGCGCCACGATCTTGTCCCTCGCCGTATGGCCCGAAACGAGCGTCACGGCCGAGCGTGGCAGCCCCAGCATCTCCGCCAGAAGGACGAGCACCGCCTCGTTCGCGCGCCCGTCCTCGGCCGGCTGGGAGACCCGCACCTTCCAGCCGTCGCCGTGCCTGCCGGCGAGGCCCGGTCGGCGGGCTCCTGGTGCCACGCGCAGCCGCAGCCGGGTTGCTTCCATGGGAGGACTCTAGCTCAGGCTGCTCCGGCGCTGACCTCTCCGATCTCCCCCTCCGGCCAGCGCTGAACGTCGTCCCGGGCAGGCGCAGGGAGCTGATCCACCACTGCGGGCTCAACGGCCATCAGCGTCGACTGGAGCAGTCCGCGGACGCGCCGCGCCTCGGCCTGGAGCCGGTCGAGCTCGGAAAGCGAGCGGCGCGTGATCTCCCGCGCCTCCGCGTGCGCTTCCCTGACGATCCCCTCCGCCTCGCGCCGAGCCTGGTCCCTCTGGTCGGCGGCGCTCTTCTCGGCGGAGACGAGGGTGGTGCGCAGAAGCTGCTCGGTCTCCTTGTAGCGGACGAGCTCGGTCTCGAGCCTCTCGACCTTGTCGGCCAGGTCGGCACGATCGCGCCACACGTCCTCGAAGCTCTCGGCGATCTCGACCAGCAACCGGTCGGCCTCGTCCTTTCCGTAGCCGAAGAGGCGCCTGCCGAGCTTGACGTGTCTGATCTCGACTGGTGTGAGTGCCATTTGTCCTACCTCCGTTCAATGAAGCCGGCCGAGCAGGTTGACGAGCACCCGATCCAGGACCACGAGCAGGATGACGCCCACCATCGGCGAGAGGTCGAGCGGCCCGAGCGGCGGCAGGATCCGGCGGAGCTGGCGCAGGTACGGGTCGCAGACGTCGTAGAGGAAGCGTTGGGTCCGGTTCAGCCAGGGCGAGTACGGCAAACGGACCCAGCTCGAGATGATGTAGGCCAGGATCAGGAAGATGTAGACGAGGATGAAGGCGTGCACGAAGCCCTGCACGCTGGAGACCGCGTCCAGCACGAAGCCGGCGTTGATGGCGCCCATGCTTGGGGTTTCGGCCCCCACGTTCGCTTTCCTAGGCCTGGTTGAAGAAGCCGCCGCGCTCGAGCATCCGCGCCCGCTCCTCCGCGGAGACCTCGACGTTCCTCGGCGTGAGCAGGAAGACCTTGTCGGCGACCCGCTGCATGCCGCCGTTCAGCGCGTAGGTGAGACCGCTGGCGAAGTCGATCAGCCGCTTCGAGAGCTCGGCGTCGGAGCTCTGGAGATTGAGGATCACCGGGATCGACTGCTTGAACTTGTCCGCGATCTGCTGGGCGTCGTTGAAGCTGCGCGGGATCACGAGGTGTACCTGTACGTTGCCGCTCGGGACGGCCTCGAGGCCGCGGGGCCGCGAGGCGCGGGCGCTGGATCGCGGTCGAGTCGTTGCTCGAGTCGGTCCAGTCGTCGTAGTCGCCGCTGCCGCCGCGTTCGCGGCGCTCCCGGCGGGGCGACAGGCGGCGCACGTTCGGGCGGGAGCTGTAGCTCCGCTCGAGCTCTTCCTCGGTCGCGTAGCCGTCGATGTCCTCGTCCCAGTCGTCCTCCTCGGCGATGCCGAAGTAGACGAGCGTGCGGTTCCAGACGTCGGAGAAGCCCATGACGGTGCGGAATGTTACTCGGAGAAGAGGATCGAGCCCACCCGGATCAAGGTGGCGCCCTCTTCGACGCCGACGCGCCAGTCCTGTGTCGTTCCCATCGAGAGCTCGCTCAGGCCATGCTGCTCGCGCGAGCTCACGCAGCCGGCCGAAGTAGGCGCGGGAGTCTCCCCCGAGCGGCGGCATCGTCATCAGCCCGCGCACGTTCGGCCCGAGCAGCGCCTCGAGCTGCTCGGGCGGAACGCCCGACTTCGTCGGCTCGCCGCTCAGGTTCACCTCGACGAGCGCCGGGATCTCGAGCCGCTGTGCGGCGCTCTGCGAGGCGAGCGAATGCACGAGCTCGCAGGTGCGGTTCACGACCTTGACCTTGTTCGACTGCAGGTGGCCGATGAAGTGCCAGCGGAACGCGTCGCCGTACTCGGCATGCTTGCGCTCGAGGTCCTGCGCGCGGTTCTCGCCCACGACCTCGATCCCGGCCTCGACGAGCCGCCCCATCTCCTCGAGCGCCACGTACTTCGTCGCGGCGACGACCGTGACGCCGGGCGCGGCCGCGCGGATCTGCTCGTAGCGCCGGCGGATCTCGTCAGGCGGCAACACGGGCGATCACCCCCTGGCGGCCGGTGACGCCGCCGTCTCGACGGTGCGAGAAGAAGAGCTCCGGATTGCACGCGGTGCAGAGGTCGAGCCGCTCGACCACCTCGACCCCGGCGCTGCGCAGCGCCCGCTCGGCGGCCGTCCAGAGGTCGAGCTTTCGGCCGCAGACGACGTCGTCGCCGAAGGCGGCGCGGAACGCGCCGGCGACCTCCTCGCCGACCTCGTAGCAGCAGGGGCCGATCCCGGGGCCGACGATCGCTGCCGTCTCGTCCCCGATCGCCGCTGCGCCGGCTTGCGACGATTCCGGCGAGGAGACCGCGCCAACCCACGTGGAGGACCGCGACGGCGGGTGTTCCGGCCGTTCTCGCGAGCACGACCGGCAGGCAGTCCGCGGTCAGCGCCAGCACCGGCACGTCCGGCTCCTCCGTCCAGAGCCCGTCGCCGCGCTCGCCGCGCCGCCCGCGCTTCGCCCGGTGCACGACTGCAGAGTGGAACTGGTAGTTCATGGTCAGGCCTGACGGATCGGCACCGACGAACGCGCAGATGCGGCGGCGATTCTCCTCCACGCGCGCCGGTTCGTCCGCGGTGGCGCGGCCCAGGTTCAGCGACGCGTACGGGCCCTCGCTCACCCCACCCTGCCGCGTTGTGAACGCAACCTCGTATGCCCCAGGGGCTCCGTCCCAGCGGATCACGAACCCATCGTACGGGTGCGTTGCCGAGGTCCTAGCCGACGAGCTTGCGCGCCGCGGCCAGCTCCGCCGCCCGGTCCGCGAGCTCGCCGTTCAGCTTCCGTCGGCGCAGCTCGGCCAGCACCTCGCCGACACGCGGCGACTCGGACAGGCCGAGCTCGGCGAGATCGGTGCCCGAGACCTCGAGGCGCACCGTGCGCAGGTCGCGGAAGTAACGCTCGAGCGGCTCGAGGCGCTCGAGCGCGAGCGCGAAGAGCGGCGCGTCAGGCGCGTAGGGATCGGCGAGCGCGACGACCTCCGCTGCGTCGGCAGGCCCGGCATGCAGGCGCTCGACGAGACGCGGGCCGACGGTGACGGCGGCGGCGATCAGCTCGGCGTCGCGCCGGCGGACGTGCAGCTTCGCGAGCCAGCCGTAGATCTCGTCCGGCGGCAGGCGCCGGAGGAGCGCAGCGAGACCGAGCCTCCACGCGGGAACTCCGGCGTGGAGCTCGACGTTGAGCGCGCTCAGGCGCGCCATCAGCTTCGCGGTCTCGAGGCCGCCCTCGAGGTGCGGATGGATCGCCCGGTCGGCGCCGAGCTCCGCAAGCCGCAAGAGCGAGTGCGACACGTCCCCCTCCGATAGGAGCGCCTCGAGCTCGTCCCGGAGCCGAGACGAGGAGAGGTCGCCGACGAGGCCCATCTCGATACAGCTGCGCGCCAGCCGCTCGCTGTGTGGATCCAGCCTGAAGCCGAGCCGGTTCTCGTAGCGGAGCGCCCGGAAGATCCGCGTCGGGTCGTCGATGAAGGACAGGTTGTGAAGCACGCGCAGCGTCTGCTGCTCGAGATCGCGACGACCGCCGAACGGATCGACGAGCCGGCCCAGGTCGTCGCCTTTCAGCGACACGGCCATCGCGTTGATCGTGAAGTCTCGGCGGAAGAGATCCTCGCGGATCGTCGCGTGCTCGACCGTCGGCAGCGCGGCGGGCGCGTCGTAGAACTCCGTGCGCGCGGTGACGACGTCGACGCGGCCCCCATCGCCGTACGAGACGACCGCGGTGCCGAACTTCGTATGGGCCGTGCAGCGGCCCTGGAGCGCGGCAGCGAGCGACTCGGCGAAGGAGATTGCGTCGCCCTCGACGGCGATGTCGACGTCGAAGCCGTGCTCGCCGAACAGGATGTCGCGCACCGTGCCGCCGACGAGGTAGACGCCGTCAAAGGGCTCGGCCACGAGGGCGACGGCCTCGAACACCGGCCCGAGGCGCTCGAGCGCGAGCAGCTCCTCACGCAGGGTCTGCGCCGGCTCGGCGGCACCGGCGGGCTCGGCCGCCTCGCCGAGCGCGCGCAGCAGGTCGCTGCGCGTGACGATCCCGACGACCCTCCCATCGCGCTCGACGGCGACCCGACCGCCCTCTGAGGCGGCGATCAGGCGCTGGAGCTGGACGAGCGGCGTCGCCTCGTCGCAGATCGTGACGCGAGCGGACATGATCCCCTTGACCGGAGCGTGCGAGAGCCCGTGGCCGATCGCCTTGTCCAGGTCCTCGCGCAGGACCGAGCCGACGAGCCGTCCCTCCTCGGTGACGAGGATGCCGCTCTGGCCGTGGCGCTGGCAGAGCACCATCGCCTTCGCGACGGTCTCGTCCGGGCCGACCGAGCGCGCCGGCGCGGACATCACGTCGGCGGCGGTCGGCGCCGCTCGCAGGGCGTCGGGCAAGGCTGCCTCGAGGGCGGCCCCTGCCTCGTCGACGGTGCCGCGGAAGATCGCCGATGCCGCCTCGGCGTGCCCGCCGCCGCCGAGCGCGGCCGCGAGCACGGACGCGTCGAGCTCCGGCGCCCGGCTGCGCGCCACGCAGAACGTCCGGCCGTCCATCTCCACGAGCAGGACGAGCGCCCGCGCGTCGGTCAGGTCGACGAGCTTGTGCGCGAGGTTCGAGACGCCCTCGACGTACACGGGCCACGCGACGGCGGCGACGAGCAGCTCGATGCCCCCTACCTCGCGTCGCTCGACGGCGTCGAGCAGGGCGGCGAGGAGCTCCTGCTCGCCCTCGTCCAGCGGCACGTGGAGATACCGGGCGAGCTCGGTCTGCCGGGCGCCGTGACGCAGGCACCAGGCAAGCGCGTCGGCATCCCGGCGCGTCGTCGTCGGGTAGGTGAGCGAGCCCGTGTCCTCGTGGATGCCGAGAGCGAATGCGGTCGCCTCGAGCGGGCTGACCGGCAGCTCCCGTTCCGCCACCACGCCTACGAGCGTGGTCGTCAGCGCGCCGTCATCGGAGAGCACCACGTGCTCGCCCGCCCACTCCGGAGGCTCACCTCCGTGGTGGTCGAAGACGACCTTCTCGACGTCGGCGTCGAGCGCGACGGACTCGAGCTCGCCGAGGCGGCTCGCGTGCACGGTCTCGACGACGATCAGACGCCGGATCGCGCCGGTGTCGAGCCTCACCGCCTCGACCGTCCCGAGTTCGTCCGCGTGCAGGCGCACGAATTCGCGCACGTTGCGGTTGAGGGAGCCTGCGAGCGCGACGACCGCGTCCGGGTAGAGCAGGCGTGCGGCCAGCATCGCCCCGAACGCGTCGAAGTCGGTGTTGCCGTGCGTGGCGATGACCGTCTCGGCCTTCATCCGGCCGATTGTGCCCTTCCCCGAAGAGCCACGCCCGGGGTCTGACCCCGGGCGTGGCTCTTCGAGACATGTTCTTCGCCGAGAATCCGCGACGACCCGCATGGCAAAGCGGCTGTGCCGCGGCGTCGGCGTTCGTTCGGGACATGACAGGGGTCTGACCCCGGACGTGGCTCGATCAGAGGTGTGCGATCGCCTCGATCTCGACGAGCGCACCCGAGGGCAGCGCAGCGACCTCGATCGTCGCGCGAGCGGGCGGCGCGTCGCCCACGTGCTTTGCGTACACCTCGTTCATCCCCTGGAAGTCGCCGAGATCCGTGAGGAAGACCGTTGTCTTGACGAGCCGTTCGAGCCCGCTGCCGGCCTCGTCCAGAATCGCCTTCAGGTTCCGGAATACCTGCTCCGTTTGCTCCTGGATCGTGCCGCCGGAAAGCTCCTTGTCGCCCGGCCTCAGCGCAAGCTGTCCCGACACGAACACGAACTCGCCGACCCGGATCGCCTGGGAGTACGGAGCCCCCTGGAACGGCGCGGGCGCGGCCTCCGTACGAACGACGGACTTCGTTGCCACTAGCTCCTCCTCGGTCGACAGGCCTGCGCCAGCGAGACGCCGAGCGCCTTGAAGATCGCTTCGAGCACATGCTGCGTGTCGTCGCCGTCGAGCAGGCGTACGTGCAAGGTCAGGCCCGCGCCCGCGGCGAGCTCGTCGAGGAAGCGCGCGACGAGATCGGTGTCGAGGCCGCCGACGCGCGCGTCCGAGAGATCGACATTCGAGACGACCCGCGCCTGCTCCGAGGCCTCGAGCGTGACGTGCGCAAGCGCCTCGTCCACGGGCAAGACAGCAGAGCCGTAGCCGCGCACTCCGTCGACGTGCAGGTGCGCGTGGAGCGCCCGCCCGAGCGCCCGCCCAGCCACGGCGACCTCGTCGTCCCGGCGGCCAGGTGCGATCTCGAGGGCGACGTCGAACCCCGCGTAGCGCGTCAGCAGACCGATCAGATGGTCGAGGACCGGCAGTCCGGTCGAGGCGCTGGACGCACCGGAGCCGTCCACCGTGACCCGGACGGCGATACCCGCGTCGTCGGGTGAGTCGGGGGCAGCCGCCATGGGTCGTGAGCCTAGCGCACGACCCGAGCGAGAGAACCTTATGCAAACTCATTGCAAAACCCCCGCAATCCTCCTAGGTTCTACTCATTGAGAACATGGTGAGGGCATGCATGGTCTTCGTCGTCGGCGCCATGACCGTGTGCGTCGCGGCGGGGGCTGCCGTGGCTCCTCCACAGGGTCCGCAAGGGTCGCGCTGGGTCGTCGGCTATCGCTCGGCGGCAGCGCTGGCGGGCGTCCGCGTCGTGCACCTCGTCCCGGCCCTACGCGTGGCCGAGGTGAGCGGCGACGCCGACCGCGCTTCGCCGACGGCGCGGGATCCGCTTCGTCGAGCGCGCGATCGCCCGCGTCGCCTACGCCGAGCCGAGCCTCGTCACCTCACCGCGTCCGCTCGAGTGGCAGTACCCCGCCGTGCAGGAGCAACTCGTTCCGGCTGCTGTCCTCCACGCCGCTGCGGCGATCACCATCGCCGTCGTCGACACCGGCGCCGATCTCTCCGCGCCCGACCTCGCCGCGAAGGCGCCGTCCGCCTACAACGTCCGCACGGGCACCGCGACCGTGCACGACTCGAACGGTCACGGCACCTTCGTCGCCTCGCTCGCTGCCGGCTCGATCGAGAACGGCGACGGAATCGCAGGCTTCGGCGGTGACGCGAAGCTGCTGATCGTCAAGGCGGGCGGCGTCAGCGGCACGTTCAGCGACGTCGACGAAGCAGCCGCGATCGTCTATGCCGTCGACCACGGCGCCAGGATCGTGAACCTCAGCCTCGGCGGCCCGAAGACCTCCCGCACCGAACGCACCGCGATCGCCTACGCGGCCGCCCACAACGTGCTCCTCGTGGCTGCCGCGGGCAACGAGCTGACGCTCGGCGACGCCGCACAGTACCCCGCCGCGCTCCTCCAGCCGCTCGGCTCGAACGGCCGCGGCGGGGTCGGGCTCTCGGTCGCCGCGTCGACGCAGGCGGGCCGGCACGCCGGCTTCTCGAACTCGGGCTCGTACGTCTCCCTGGCCGCGCCGGGCGAGAACGTCCTCGGCGCCGTCTCCCGGTCCTCGCCCGCGGCGGTGTACCCGCGGGTTCCGCTCCCGGGCTCGCTCTCCGGCAGCTACGGCTTTGCCAGCGGGACGTCCTTCGCGGCACCCGAGGTGGCAGGCACGGCGGCCCTCGTCTGGGCCGCAAACCCGCTCCTCACCGCGTCACAGGTCGCCGACCTGCTCAAGGTGACGGCTAGCGGCGCCGGAACGTGGACACCGGAGCTCGGCTACGGCGTGATCGACGCGGCCGCCGCCGTCGCCGCCGCCACCGGGCACCCCACCGTGGAGCTCACCGGCGCCCGCAACCCGCTCGGCGTGCGCCTGGCGTGGCGTGTCCGTGGTGTCGCAGCCGCGTACCAGGTCGCGGTCGCGCGCGACGGCGGCAGCGCACAGGTGGTGCTCGACGGGACGACGGGGACCGCGGCCTCGTTCGCGCTCGACGTCGGTCACACCTACGCGTTCACGGTCAACGCCCTCGATGCCGCCGGCGCCGTCGACGCGACGTCCGAGCCCTACTGGTTCACGATCCCGAATCAGGCCGGGCCCTAGCCGGACCGGGAGCGCGCCTAGCCGTCAACGCGGTGAATCGCCGCCCCGAGCCCGCGCAGGCGCTCGTCGATCCGCTCGTACCCGCGGTCGATCTGGCCGATATTGCCGATCGTCGAGGTGCCCTCCGCCGAGAGGGCGGCGATCAGCATCGCCATCCCGGCGCGGATGTCCGGGCTCTCCATCCGCTCGCCGTACAGCTTCGCCGGCCCGGTCACGACGACGCGGTGCGGGTCGCAGAGGATGATGCGCGCGCCCATGCTGACCAGCTTGTCGACGAAGAAGAGGCGGCTCTCGAACATCTTCTCGAAGATCAGCACCGTCCCGCGAGCCTGCGTCGCTACGGTGACGGCGATCGAGGTCAGGTCGGCCGGGAAGGCCGGCCAGGGGCCGTCCTCGATCTTCGGGATCTGCCCGCCGAGGTCGTCGAGGATCACGAGCTCCTGGCCGGGCGGCACGCGCAGGCTCGACTCCCCCAGTTCGACGCGCACCCCGAGACGCTCGAGCGCCGGCAGGATCGAGACGAGGTCGCGCGGCTCGACGGCCTCGATCGTGACGTCGCCGCCGGTGACCGCCGCGAGGCCGATGAAGCTGCCGACCTCGATGTGCTCCGGCCCGATCCGCCAGTCGCCGCCGTGCAACGATTCGACGCCTTGGATCCGCAGGACATTCGACTCGATCCCGTCGATCTGGGCGCCGAGCGAGCCGAGGAAGCGGCAGAGATCCTGGACGTGCGGCTCGCAGGCCGCGTTGCCGAGCACGGTCTCCCCCGGGGTGGTCACAGCCGCCATCACGGTGTTCTCCGTCGCCATCACGCTCGCCTCGTCGAGGAAGATGTCCCGGCCGGCCATCCGCTCGGCGCGCATCTCGTAGCGCCCGTTGATCTCGATCTCGACCCCGAGCTCGGTGAAGGCATGGATGTGCGGGTCGAGCCTCCGGCGCCCGATCACGTCGCCGCCCGGCGGAGGCAGCGTCGCCCGGCCCTCGCGTGCGAGCAGCGGGCCCGCGAGCAGGAACGAGGCGCGGATTCGGGTGGCGAGCTCGACGTCGACCTCGGTCTTCGAGAGCGTCGCGGCGTGCACGCGCACCTCGTTCGGCCCCGTCCACTCGGCGTCGGCGCCGAGATCCGCCAGGATGGCGACCATCGCCTCGATGTCGCGGATGCGCGGCACGTTCGAGAGCTGCACCGGCTCGTCGGTCAGGAGGCACGCCGCCAGAATCGGCAGGGCCCCGTTCTTGTTGCCGGCGGCCCGCACCGTTCCCGACAGCGGACGCCCGCCCTCGATCACGAAGGACTCCATCGGCACGGTTGAGACTACGGTGTTCGACATCGAGTGTGGCGTCCGACCCGGACGCGCGGGCTATCGTACCCGGGGCAATGGAACTGAATCGCGACCGCGCCTGGGAGACCCTCAACCGCTACACGAAGGGCGAGCCGCTGCTCCGGCATGCGCTCGCGGTCGAGGCGGCGACCCGCTGGTACGCCCGTCACTACGGCGAGGACGAGGAGGGGTGGGGCGTCGCCGCGCTGCTGCACGACTTCGACTACGAGCTGCACCCGACGCTCGACAAGCACCCGCAGGACGGCGCACCGATCCTCCGTGAGGAGGGGTATCCAGAGTGGGTGATCGACACGGTGCTCTCACACGCCGAGCACCTCGGGCTGCCCCGCGACACGCCGCTGAAGAAGGCGTTGTTCGCCTGCGACGAGCTCTCCGGCTTCGTCACGGCGTGCGCGTACGTCCGCCCGGAGGGGCTCTCGACGCTCGAGCCGAAGTCGGTGCGCAAGAAGCTGAAGCAGCCGTCGTTCGCAGCGGGCGTGCACCGCGAGGACGTCTACAAGGGCGCCGAGGAGCTCGGGCTCGAGCTCGACCGTCACATCGCGAACGTGATCGAGGCGCTGCGCCCGATCGCGGCGCAACTCGGCCTGCCCGCCTAGAGTCGAATGCGGTACCGCACCTCGGTGACCTCGACGTCGCCGAGCACCGTGAGCGGGCGCGAGCCGCCGTCGTGAGTCCAGCCCGACTTCTCGTAGAAGCGCCGGGCTCGCGGGTTGTCGTCGAGCACCCAGAGCGTCGCCTGCTCGTAGCCTGCGGCCCGAAGCTCGTCGAGCGCACGTGTCATCAGCGCCGCCGCGGAGCCGCTCCCCCACGCCTCGGGAAGAACGTAGATCGCGTACAGCTCGCCGTCGCCCTCGTCGTCGCGGGACGGGCCCTGGCGCACGAAGCCGACGATCCGGTCGTCGAGCTCGGCGACGAGCGCACCGGCCTCGTCGAGGTTGCGCTCCCAGCGCTTCGCGCCGTCGTCGATCGAGAGCGCGGCGAGCTTCTCGCTCGGCAGCGCGTGCGCGTACGCGGCCTGCCACGTGCGCACGTGCACCTCCGCGATGCCGCGCGCATCCGCCCGCGTCGCCGGCCGGATCACGCGAGCGCGTCGAGCAGGCGGCTGAGGTCCTCGTCGCTCGTCCAGTAGCCGATCGAGGCGCGCAGCCAGCCCGTTGCCGGAAGGTCGCGGATCACGACGCCGCGCTCGAGCGCGCGGGCGACGAGCTCGGCAGGATCGCCGTCCGGGCGAAACGAGACGAGCGTCGCCTGGCCCGGCTCCGTCACGACGTCGTTCCGCTCGGCCAGCAGGCCGCGTGCCTGTGCCGCCGTCGCGGCAGCGCGCTCGAACCGCCACTCCGGCAGCTCGTCGAGCGCCGCCTCGAGGCCGGCGAGCGACGGAGCAGGGATCGTGCCAGGGTCGAAGCGCGCCGCGCCGGGCTTCGGCTCGAACGCGGGCTCGCCGAGATCGTAGGAGGCCTGCCCGAAGTAGCTCGGCGCGCTCGCACGCAGCCGCTCGGGATCACGCACGTAGAGGGCGCCGGTGGCGTCGGGCCCGCAGAGCCATTTCTGTCCGGAAACGGTGTAGAAGTCGACGCCGCTCGCGTCGACCGGGATCGCGCCGGCCGCCTGGGCGCCGTCGGCGAGCACGGGGACGCTGACGGCCCGCCGCAGCTCGCCGATCGGAAGCACCTGGCCCGTCGTCCACATCACGTGCGAGACGGCGATCAGCCTCGTCCGCGGGCCTACCTCGGCGAGCACGGCGTCGAGAGCCTCGGCCGCCGGGCGTCCGCGCAGGCGGGCGACGCGTACGCGCGCGCCGGAGGCGAGCACCGGCCCGATCAGGCCGAAGTGCTCGCAGTCGGTCGTCACGATCTCGTCCTCGGGGGCGAGCCCGAGTCCGCCCAGGACGATGTTGCAGCCCGCAGTCGTCGAGGTCGTCAGGGCGACGCTCTCGGCCTCGACGCCGATCTGGGCCGCGAGCAGCTCCCTCACCGACTGGCGCAGGGCGAGCAGCCGCTCGAAGTACGGCTTGCCGCCGCGTCCGTTCTCGAGCTCGGTCTGCTGCAGCGAGGCGACCGCCTCGGCAGTTCGCCGCGAGAGCGGTCCAAACGTGCCCGCGTTCAGGTATGCGATCCGTTCGAGCACGGGGAAGCGCGCGCGCACCTCCTCGAAGGTCATCCGACCTCCCGCTCGACCGGCGCGTGGTCGGAGCAGAGCGCGCCGCCGATCCGCCGGCGCGCCTCCGGCCAGGAGTGCTGCGCGCCCACCGGCAGGCCCCGCACGAGCACGTGGTCGATTCCCAGGCCGGCCCCTCCCAGTCCGAACGCGGAGAGGTCGGGCGCCGTGTTGAAGTCCCCCGCGAGAATCACGGGCTCGGCGGGCGCCGAGAGACCGGTGGCGAACGCTGCGCCGCGCCGCAGCTCCGCGCCGGTGACCCGGGGATCGCCTCCGGTCGCGTGCAGGTTCGCCACGATCGCAGTCTGCCCGTCCGGCAGCCGCAGGCGCGCCGCCTGGCAGACGCGGCGCTCCTTGGCCCAGGCGAGGCGCGTGACGAGGTCGACGCGCGTGCGCCGGCGAAAGCCGCGTGGGTTGAGCACGCAGCGCCAGCGTCCGAGGACATCGAGCCGGGTCAGCAGCGCAACCCCCTGGCCCGAGAACGCCGAGCGTAGGCGGCCCGGATCGACCGCAGTGAGCCGCCGTCCGAGCTCCGCGCTGAAGGGCAGAGGCCCGAGACGGGGCGGCTGGGCGACCTCGGTGAGCGCAGCCAGCCCGCTCCAGCCCCCGACGCGCTCGAGCGCCCAGACAGGGAGCTCCTGCAAGCAGAGGACGTCGGGGCCGTCGGCAGCCGCGAGGCGGACCATCTCCTCGAGCTGGTTTGCCCGGCTCGGAGGCGAGGTGTTGCCGTGGTAGAGGTTCCAGCTGCGGACGAGGATCGGCGCCACGACCACTAGCCTAAGCGCCGATGCGCATCGTCCTCGCCGATCCCCCCGCCTTCACCCCGCTCTACGACGACGCCCTCGCCGCCGCGCTCGCCCGCGCCGGGGCCGACGTCGAGCTCGTCACCTCGCGCTTCCGCTTCGGCGCCGTGCCTGCGCCCGACGGCTACCGCCGCAGCGAGCTCTTCTACCCGCTCTCCTCACGCCTGTTCCGCCGCTCGCCCCGGGCGCGGCTGCGCCTGCCGCTGAAGGCCGTCGAGCACCCACTCGGACTGGCGCGCCTGGCGGCGCGCCGCGCCGACGTCGTGCACGTCCAGTGGCTCGCCTGGCCGCAGCTCGACGCGCACTGGCCGCGCTTCCGGGCGCCCTCCGTCTTCACCGCCCACGACCTGCTGCCTCGCCGAACCGCCGGGAGGCGTGCGCTCTGGCAAGGAATCCTCCACCGCTTCGACCGCGTCGTGGTCCACAGCGAGCGGGGCCGCGAGACGATGGCAGAACTCGGTGTCGACGCCCGCGTGATCCCCCACCCCGTCTTCCGTAGCGACCCCGAGCGGACGGACGACGGGAATACGGTGCTCTTCTTCGGGATCATCCGCCGATACCGCGGCCTCGACGACGCCGTCGCGGCAAGCACGGCCGCCCGAGCGCGGCTGATCGTCGCGGGTGACCCGGCGATGCCCGTCGAGCAGGTGCAGGGCGTCGACTGGCGGCTCGGCTGGCTGAGCGAGAGCGAGGTCGACCGCGCGCATGGCGAGGCGAGCGTCGCCGTGTTTCCGTACCGCCCGGAGCTCGACCAGTCCGGCTCGCTGCTGCGGGCGCTCGGGGCCGGTGTCCCCGCGGTCGTCTACGACGTCGGCGGCCTCGCAGAGCCGGTGCGCCGCTACGGCGCGGGGCTCGTCGTCCCCGCCGGAGACGTCGACGCTCTGGCCGAGGCGCTCCGGACGGTGCTCGACGACCCGGAGCCGTTCCGCGCGGGCGCCGAGCGGGCGCGCTCCGAGCTCACCTGGGACGCCTCCGCCGCTGCGCACCTCAGTCTCTACGAGGAGCTTTCGTGAGCTTCCGCCGCCGCCGCTTCAACGAGGTGATCCGCCGCCAGCTCGATCTGTTTGCGCTCGACAACGTCGAGCTGCTCGAGGATGCCCGCGCGGCGCTGCGCGCCTACGACGGCGCGCCGGCCGACGAGGCCGAGGAGCGCTATGCCGAGTACGACGAGCTGCTCGACACGGGCCGCGAGCTCTTGGCGGAGCTCCGCGACGGCTTCGCCGGCACGCTGGACGAGCCCGACGAGTACCTCGCCGCGTTCGACCGCGCCGCCGCGAAGCGCTTCCCGCGGCTCGCAGCCGGCCTATCAGACATCTAACTTCCAACCTATAGAACCCTAACGGGCTGTCCCTACCGTGGAGCGCATGAGACGACTCGTGCTGCTCGCGCTGCTCGCCCTGGTCTGCTCCGCAGCCGGCTCAGCCACCGTGGCCGAGGCCTCGCCCTCGATCGACTACGGCCTCCAGGACGACGCCTGGCTGGCCTACGGCGAGGGATCGGTCCAGGATCGCGTTGCCTCCCTCGAGCAGGCGGGGGTCGGGATCGTCCGCTTCAACCTCCGCTGGGACCAGGTCGAGCAGGTCCGCGGTACGTTCGACTGGACGATCCCGGATCGTGTTCTGGATGCCCTTCACGCCGCAGGATTGCCGGCGCTCGTGACCCTCTACGGCGCGCCCCGATGGGCAAACGGCGGTCGCGCACCGAACTGGGCGCCCCTGAGCGGCTCGACCTTCGGCAGGTTCGCGAGGATCGTGGCGATCCGCTACTCGTGGGTGCGTGACTGGCTGATCTGGAACGAGCCGAACAAGGCGCAGTTCCTGCGCCCGACCTCGCCGTCGGTGTACGTCTCGCGCCTGCTCAATCCCGGCTACACGGCAATCCATCTCGCGAGCAGCCGCGCCAAGGTCGGGGGCGGCGCCACCGCACCGCGCGCCGGGGCGGGTGGAGTTTCTCCGATCACGTTCATGCGCGGCATGCGGGCCGCGCACGCGCGCCTCGACGCCTACGCCCACCACCCGTATCCCTCGTCGCGCACCGAGACGCCCTGGAGCGGCGGCTGCAGCTTCTGCACGACGCTGACGATGGCGTCGCTGCCCCGTCTGCTGTCCGAGGTGCAGCGCGACTTCGGCCCCAAGCGGATCTGGCTGACGGAATACGGCTACCAGACGTACCCCGACCGCACGCTCGGCATCTCGCCCGCGCTGCAGGCCCAGTATCTGGGCCAGGCGGGCCTTCGCACCTTCGAGGCTCCGCGCGTCGACCTGCTGATCCACTTCCTCTACCGCGACGACTCGGACCTCGCGGGCTGGCAGAGTGGCCTCGAGACGGTCTCTGGCGCGGCGAAGCCGGCTCTCGACGGCTTCCGGCTCCCCCTCGCCCAGGAGTCTCGCCGCGGCCTGCGCACGGTCCTCTGGGGTCAGGTGCGGGCGCGGAACGGCCGGCAGCCCTTCCGGCTCCAGGTGCGCCACGGCTCCCGCTGGTACGGCGTCGGCGGCACGCGCCTGACTTCGAGCCGGGGCTTCTACACCGCCGTCGTCCGCTCGGGCGCCGGTGGCAGGTTCCGAGTCTGGTCGCCGCGCGACCGGGCGTACAGCCCCGTCGTCACCATCCGTTAAGCGACAGAATGCGCCCGTGGCGGCGCGGATCGAGGACTACGGCTTGATCGGAGACACCCAGACGGCGGCGCTCGTCTCCCGGGACGCGTCGATCGACTGGCTCTGCGTTCCGCGCTTCGACTCCGCCGCCTGCTTCGCCTCACTGCTCGGCGAAGAGCGGCACGGCAACTGGTGGATCCGCCCCAGCGGTGCGCGACCCTTCCGGCAGAGCCGCCGCTACTGGGACGACACGCTCGTGCTCGAGACCGCGTTCGAGAGCGAGGAGGGGCAGATCCGCGTGATCGACTTCATGCCGCCTCGCGAGACGAAGCCCGACATCGTCCGCATCGTCGAGTGCCTCGACGGCCGCGTCGACCTCCGATCCGAGATCCGCGTGCGCTTCAACTACGGCGCCACCGTTCCGTGGGCGCACCGCGTCGAAGGCGAGCTCGTCTTCACGGCAGGCCCGGACGCGCTCTGCCTGCGCACTCCGGTGCCTCTGCGCGGCGAGGACTTCCACACCGTCGCCGACTTCACCGTGGCCGAGGGGGAGCGAATCCCCTTCGTGCTGACGTGGTTCCCGTCGCACGAGGATCCTCCCAAGGCCGTCGACGCGGAACAGGCGCTGCGCGACACCGAGGCCTACTGGCGCGAGTGGGCCGGCCGGTGCGAGCACCCCGAGGAGGCCGAGTACCACGAGGAGATCCACCGCTCGCTGCTCGTGCTGAAGGCGCTCACCTATGCGCCGACCGGCGGCATCGTCGCGGCGCCGACGACGTCGCTGCCGGAGAAGCTCGGCGGCGTGCGCAACTGGGACTACCGGTTCACGTGGCTCCGCGACGCCTCGATCACGCTGCTGGCAATGGTCGAAGCGGGGTACACCGAGGAGGCGGAGGCGTGGCGCGGCTGGCTGCTGCGCGCCGTCGCCGGGGACCCCGAGGAGATCCAGATCATGTACGGCGTCGCGGGCGAGCGGCGGTTGCTCGAGTACGAGCTCGACCACCTGCCGGGCTACGAGGGCTCGATTCCGGTGCGGGTCGGCAACGCCGCGTCGGAGCAGAAGCAGCTCGACGTCTACGGCGAGGTGATCGACGCGCTCCACCAGGCGACCACGCACGGCCTCGGCACGTCACCGGAGTACTGGCAGCTCGCCAAGCTGCTGCTCGACTACCTCGAGCGGAGCTGGCTGGAGCCCGACGCGGGCGTCTGGGAGGTCCGCGGTCCCGAGCGCCACTTCACGCACTCGAAGATGATGGCCTGGGTCGCGTTCGACCGCGCGGTCAGGGCAGTCGAGGAACACGGGCAGGACGGGCCGGCGGAGCGCTGGGCGGCCACCCGCGAGCGCATCTACAGCGAGGTCTGCATCCGGGCCTGGAACGAACGGAGGGGCGCCTTCACGCAGTCCTACGAATCGGACACGCTGGACGCAGCGGTGCTCCTGATGCCGCTCGTCGGCTTCATCGCGGCCGACGACGAGCGGATGGTGAGCACGGTCGAGGCGATCCAGCGCGAGCTCACCGTCGACGGCCTGGTCCTGCGCTACGCGACTGACGAGGTCAACGTCGACGGGCTGCCCGCGGGCGAAGGCGTCTTCTTGCCGTGCACCTTCTGGCTCGCGGACAACCTCGCGCTGCAGGGCCGGCGCACGGAGGCGAAAGAGCTGTTCGAGCGGCTGCTCTCGCTGCGCAACGACCTCGGCTTGCTGTCCGAGGAGTACGACTACTCGTCGGGGCGTCAGCTCGGGAACTTCCCGCAAGCGTGGTCGCACGTCGCGCTCGTCAACACCGCCTTCAACCTGACGGCGGGCGAGGGCATGTGGCGGAGACGTCAGGGCCGTGCGCCGCGCGGCCGCCGCCCCGCTCCGTCGTAGCGCGGGACACACCCTTCTCCGACTGTCCCGGCTCAGCGGTGGCCGAAATGGTGCGCGGGCGGCAGCGCCGCGTTCAGCTCGGGCTCGTCCGCGACCCGCCGAGCGAGCGGGCCGAGCGACCACAGCTCGGTGACGATCACGTTCTCGTTCCGCCCGAGCCGCTCGAATCGCCCCTGCACGCGCAGCAGCGGCTCGCCGCGCACCGTCGCCCGGAAGCGCTCGTAGACGTGCGGCGGCACGATCAGGTTCACCTGCCCGTGCTCGTCCTCGAGCAGCATGAAGACGATCCCGTTCGCCGTCGAAGGCCGCTGCCTCGCGATCGCCATGCCCGCGAACGCGACGAGCGAGCCGTGCGGCCGCTGCTTCAGCTCGAGACTCGAGAGCGTCCCTTCGGGCAGGTGCTGACGCAGCAGCTGCAGCGGGTGGACGCCGACCGAGACGCTCGTCGTCCGGTAGTCGGCGAGCATTCGCTCCCACGGCGTCTGCTCCGGCAGCGCCGGCGTTGCGGTCGTTGCCTCCAGCGGCAACGCGAGCTGACGCTCCTCGCCCCCGCTCCCGGGCACGCTCTCACCGCGCGGAACGAGCCCGAGCTGCCAGAGCAGCGAGCGCCGCGGCTCGCCGAAGCAGTCGCACGCCCCGCTCGCGACGAGCGCCTCCAGCCCGTCGCGCGAGAGCGGCGCCCGCTGGGCGAGCTGCACGATCGACGGGAACGGCCCGTTCGCGTCGCGCTCGGCGACAAGCGCCTTCGCCTCCTCCTCGCCGATCGACGTGACCATCTGCAGGCCGATCCGCACCGCGCCGTTCTCGATCCCCGTCGGCGCATCGCTCAGGTTCACGTGCGGGCGGCCGCACCTCCACCCCGCGCCGCTGCGCGTCGCGCACGAGCGAGGCCGGCGGGTAGAAGCCCATCGGCTGCGCGTTGAGGAGCGCGCACGAGGAACTCGCCCGGATAGTGGCGCCGCAGCCACATCGACTGGTATGCGAGCAGCCCGAACGCGGCCGCGTGCGACTTCGGGAAGCCGAAGCCGGAGAAGCCGACGAGCTTGTCGAAGACGAGGTCGGCGGTCGTCCCGTCCACTCCCTGAGCGACCGCGCCTTCGACGAAGCGCCCGCGGTAGGCCTCGAGCGCGTCGTGCGAGCGCTTGCGGCTCATCGCGCGGCGCAGGCCCTCCGCCTCGCCCACGCTGAAGCCGGCGAGCGCCATCGCGACCTCGAGCACCTGATCCTGGAAGACGACGACGCCGAGCGTCGAGGCGAGCGGCTCGGCGAGCAGCGGATGGTCGACCGGAGGCACGAACGACCGGGTCCTCGCGCAGCTTCTGGCGGTGGTCGATGTACGGGTGCACGGCCTTGCCCTGGATCGGCCCCGGCCGCACGAGCGCGACCTGGACGGTCAGGTCGTCGAGGTTCTCGGGCCGCGTGCGCAGCAGGCTCTGCATCTGCGCGCGGCTCTCGATCTGGAAGGACGCCGACCGTGTCCGCCCGCTGGATGTCGTCGTAGACCTCGGCGTCGTCGAGCGGCACGCGCGAGAGGTCGATCGTCTCGCCCGTGCACCTGCGCGATCCGATCGACGGCGTCCTCGACCGCCGAGAGCATGCCGAGTCCGAGCAGGTCGATCTTCAGGAAGCCCGCGTCGGCGCACGAGTCCTTGTCCCACTGGCAGAGCTGGCGGCCCTTCATCGCCGCCGGCTGGACGGGCACGAGCTCGATCAGCGGACGCGAGGAGATCACCATCCCGCCCGGGTGCTGCGAGATGTGGCGCGGCAGCCCGGCGATCTCCTTGCAGAGCTCGGCGAAGGCGCACCAGCGCGGCGAGGCGAGCTTGCGCTCGACGTCCGGCAGCAGCTTCAGCTCTTCGGCGACGCGTTCCGCGTGCCAGCCGTCGGTGAGGCGGGCGAGCCGCTCGAGCTCCGCGTGCGGCAGGCCGAGCGCCTTGCCGACGTCGCGGATCGCGCCGCGCGAGCGGTAGGTGGCGAAGCTCGCGACGAGCGCGGCGTGCTCGTGCCCGTAGCGCTCGGTGACCGCGACGATCAGCTGCTCGCGGATGTCGCGCGGGAAGTCGAGGTCGATGTCGGGCACGCCAGCCATCTCGTCGTTCAGGAAGCGGCCGAGCGACAGGTCGGCGGAGACCGGGTCGACGTGCGAGAGGCCGGTCAGGTAGCAGACGATCGAGCCTACCGAGCTGCCGCGGCCGCGCCCCGGCGGCAGCGCGTGGCGCGGCGAGCCGTGGCCGCGTACCTTTGCCGCGATCTCCTTGGCGAGCTCGAGCACCTCCCAGTGCAGCAGGAAGAAGCCTGCGAGGCCGAGCCGCTCGATCAGCGCGAGCTCCTCGTCGAGCCGGCGCCGCGCGCGGCGCTTGTGCCCGTTCGCGTCACCGTAGCGATCCACGAAGGCCGCGTCGCAGACCCGGCGCAGCTGCACGATCGCCGGGTCGGGGCCGTCCGAGAAGTCCGGATAGCGGTAGCCGAGCTCCTGTGTCAGGTCGAACTGGAGCCGCTCGGCGAGCTCGACGGTACGTGCGACCGCGTCGCGGTCGTCCGGGAAGCGCTCGGCGAACTCGCGCGGATCGGCGAGCACGCTCTCGAGGTTGCCGCGCCGCTCGCGCTCGCAGCCCTCGAGTGAGGTGCGGCAACGGATCGCGACGAGTACGTCCTGAAGCCCGGTGCGCCGCAGATGGTGCGCGTGCACGTTGCCGGTCGCGATCGTGGGCGCCTTCAACGCGGCGGCGAGGTCGCGCAGGTGCGCGTTGCGCCGCGCATCGCCGCGCTCGTACGGGCGCTGGAGCTCGACGTAGAAACGATCGCCGAAGGAGCGCGCGAGCCGCGCAGCCGCATTCGGATCGCGAACGGCAAGCCCCTCACGCGCGCAGCCGGAGAGGCAGACGAGCCCCTCGTTCAGCTCCTCGAGCAGCGCCGGGTCGAGCCGCGGCGGCAGAGGATCCCGCTCCGGGTTCGGGCGGGTCCCCGCATGCGCAGCGGTCAGCAGCCGGCAGAGGTTCGCGTAGCCGTGCGGACTCTCGACGAGCAGCGTCAGGTGCGCGCCGCCCCGCAGGGTCACCTCGGCGCCGGTGAGCGCGCGCACGCCGAGCGCCTTCGCCGCGTGAGCGAACTCGAGCGAGCCGTAGACGCCGTCGTGATCGGTGAGCGCGAGCGCCGGATAGCCGAGCTCGGCCGCGCGCGCCGCGAGCTCCTCCGGTTGCGAGGCGCCGTCCAGGAAGGAGTAGGCCGAGTGCGCGTGGAGCTCGACGTAGCCGGTCACGCGTTCTGGCTGTACCAGCCGCCGCGCTCCTCGTCATGGAAGACAACCGCATGCTCGCCCGATTCGAGCACGACGTCGAAATAGCGGCGGCTGAGCGGCTCCTCGGTCCACCAGCGGTCGACGACGCGCCATTCTTCGCGGACCACCCCGACTCCCTGCCGGTTGACCCGGCGCGGCGAACCGCACGCGTGTTCCTCGACGAGCGCCGGCCGGGGCGCGTTCAGTCGTCCCGCGGAACGAACAGCGCCCGGGTCTCCGGAATGCGCGACCACGGCGCCACCTCCACCACCGTGTTGACAGATCCCGAGCCGGTGCTCGCCCGCACCTGGCGCAGGCCTTCGCGCAGACGCGTGTCGAGCTCGGCTCCCGCAGCGGGCAGCAGCTCGAGCTGGTGCCCTTCCTCCTCGGTCAGCTCGACGAGCTCGAGCCGGAGCTCGAGCACCGGCGCGGGCAGCTCCTGGAGCTTCGGCGCCAGCGCCGCCTTCAGCCGGTCGCGGTCGACGGTGGCGTCGCGCATCGTCACCGTGCGCCGCCACGAGCCTCCGGTCGCAAGCCGGGCCCCGAGCGCCGCCTTGCGCACGAACCGCCGCTCGCGCTCCTCCCGCGCGAGCACGGTGTCGAGCAGCGTCGTGAACGCACGGCGCAGCGTCAGCTCGTTGCCGACGGCCTCCGGGAACTCGAGCGACTCGACGAGCTCCGCGGCGGGCCGCCGGCCCTGCACCCTGGCGGCGGCTCCTCCTCTTGCCAGGCGCCAGGCACGCCGGCCGTCCGGCCCCAATCGTTCGGCGACGGCGCCGCCCGGCAGCCCGGCAAGCTCTCCCAGACGGCGCACGCCGAGCTCCCTCAGCTCTCGCCGGCGGCGCGCCTCGAGCGGGATCAGCTCGAGCGGCAGCGGCGCGAGGAACTCGTCCGTGCGGTCGTTGGAGACGATCAGAATCTGCCCGGGACGCGCGACGTTCGCCGCCGCAAGGGCGGCGAACCGGCGCTCCGCAGCGCCCGCGCGTGGGTCCCAGGCAGTGCCGACGGCGGCGAGCGCACGCTTCAGCGCAGGCTCGAGCCCACCGTAAAGACGTTCGACCCCGCGCGTCTCGAAGTAGACGCAGCCGAGGTCGGCCGGATCGACCGAGAAGCCCGCGTCCTCGAGCCTGCGCAGGATCGCCTCCCACGCCTGCTCGGCCGCCGCGGGATCCTGCTGGACGAGCACGAGCCCGGGACAGGTCGCGAGCGCCTCGCCGAGCCGCATCCCCGGCCGCACCCCGAGCACCTCCGCGGAGGCCGTGACGGGGCCGATCAACGCCTCCTCCCCATCCGCCGGCGCGAGCGCCGCAGGCTCGAGCGCCACGCGAGGGCGGGTACGCAGCGCTGCCCGCAAGTCGAACCCGGGGATGGCGATGCAGGCGATCACGGAACGTATGTTCTACACGAACATACGTTCCCCTGTCAACTGCTCAACCCTTCTCGACGCTCAACGAGCGTGTCCCGTGCCTCCGGTCGAGCTGCAGCCTAGAATCGGCCCGGTGACGACCGCGCGATCACGATGACGACAGAGGTCGAAGACCCGGCCCTCGCAGACGCCGCCCACCCCGGGGAGGACCGCTGGAGCGGGTAGAGGACTTCCTCCAGGGCCGCCGGATCGCGTGCCTCGCGACGGAGGACGCGGACGGCTCGGCGTACCTGACCGCCGTCTGGTTTCTGTTCGAGGACGGGGTCGTCTACGTCGGGACGTCTGGATCGTCACGCAAGGCTCGAAACGCAGCCTCGCGGCCGCGCGCCGCGATCATGATCGACGCCCGCGGGCCGGGCCCCCAGCGCGGCGTTGCAACCTCGGGCCCGGCGACGGTGCTACGGGGCGCGGAGGCGCGAGCCGTCAACGACAGGATCCTTGCGCGCTACCTCACGCCCGCCGGGGTCGCCGCTTCGGACGTCGGACAGCGGATCATCGCAAGCGACGACGTCACGATCTGCATCGAGGCCGGCGCGTGGCGCACCTGGTCGACCTCCGAGGACTTCGACGGACGCCTCGAGGCTCCGGGGATGACGCTCCCTCTGGAAGGCTAGGAATGACGCGAGCCCGAGAGCGCCGTTTCGTGAAGTCACCCTTCCGGGGCGCCGGCCCGCGGACAACTTCCGATGCCGGTGGAACCTGAGGCGACGAGCATCCGACGTAGATGAGTGCCGCCGCGGCCGCAGCCGAACCCTATCCCCACGATCGCGTCTGCAGCTGGTCCGACGAGCTGGAGCGCCTCGCAGGCGTGTTCCCGTCACTCTCCACGTCCGCCCGCAACGCGCTTCGCGGTGTTCTCGAGTCGTTCCTGCGCGAGGATGGCTACGAGACCGAGCATGCTGCCGAGCTCGTGGCCGCACTCGCTGCGCTCGACCGGTAACCCGGTTCGGCGCGGCGGTCTTTCTACCCGTATGGTCGAGGTTGCCACGCCGGATCGGGGATGGCGAGCCAGCTCGAGCCTGGCTACCGTCAGACTGCGGCCTGCGGCCTCCGTGTGTGGGGGAGACCGCAGACTTCCCTTCCCTGTCGAGGCGTCCGCTCGCCAGCGTCGCCCTGCTGCAGGCCGCACTCTTCTTGACCCATCACGACGATCGTCGTCAGGCGAGAGCGACTCCGACCGAGGATCCGCCCCGCGAGACCACGCGCGGCACGACGTCGAGCACGCTCTCCCGCGCGCACCAGGCGACATCGCCGCCGAGCCCGGCGGCACGAAGGTTCGAGGCGCTCTTGCTCGCGCCGAGACCCTCCTCGTGTGAGCCGAACGAGCGTGCGAGCCGGATTGCGGCGGCGGCGGAGTCGACCGGCTCACCGCCGAGCGCCTCCGCAATGCGGCCGGCGCAGTAGGCGTCGTCGAGCGCGAGCTCGCCCTTCACGCCGGCGCAGAGGACTGCGACGTCCTCCACCCCGCTCCGGCGCGCCGCCTCGACGACGGCGCGCAGATTGAGCAGCGAGCCGACAAGCACCGTGTCACATCGGGCCGAGGCGGCGAGCAGGAGCCGTGTCCCGTTCGTCGTCGTCAGCACGAGTGTCGAGCCGGCCGGCGCGGACCCGTTTGCGAACTCGCTCGGGGAATTACCGAACTGGAAGCCGTCGATCTTGACGCAGAGCCGCTCCCCCGCGAGCGGAGCGTCGCCGTGCGCCGCCGAGAGCTCGCGGGCGTCGGGGATCTCGCCCGCGCAGAGAACGCGCTCGTAGCCGCCTGCGAGCGCCTGGCAAATCGTCGAGGTGGCTCGCAGGACGTCGATCACGATCCCGACCGGCGCGGCGACCTCCTCGGCGGGAGTGAAGGCGACGTGGACGCGCACACGGCTAGGCTAGTCAAAGCGTGGCCACCTGCTACCGCCATCCGAACCGGGAGACCGGTCTCTCCTGCTCGGAGTGCGGCAGGCCGATCTGCCCGGACTGCATGACCGTGGCGCCGGTCGGGCTCCGCTGCCCCGAGCACGCCGGCGGGACGAAGACCGTGAGGCCGCGCCTCGGGCTTCCGTACGCGACGTCGTACGTGACGCGCGCGCTCGTGGCGATCAACGTCGGCGTCTACCTCGCGGAGCTCGCCGACGGCTCCGGCTTCAACGGCACGCGAGGCTACTTCTTCCAGAACGGCGCGCTCTACGGTCCACTCGTCGCCCACGGCGACTGGTGGCGGCTGATCAGCGCCGCCTTCCTGCATTACGGGCCGATCCACCTCGGCATGAACATGCTGGCGCTCTACTGGTTCGGCACCGTCGTCGAGGCCTCGGTGGGGCATCTGCGCTTCCTCGCGATCTACCTCGTCTCGGGCCTTGCAGGCTCTGCCGGAGCGTTGCTAGCCAGCCCACACGCGGTCACGGTCGGCGCCTCGGGGGCGATCTTCGGCGTGCTCGGTTCGATGCTGGTCCTGGAGTGGCTGACGACGGGGCGCTTCACCGGCAACGCGCTGACGCTGATCATCATCAACCTCGCCTTCACGTTCGCCGTGCCGAACATCTCGATCGGCGGCCACCTCGGTGGACTCGCAGCAGGGATCACCGGCACGTACGTGCTCTCCCAAACGAGGCGCTTCCGCTCGCCGCTCCCGGGAGTCGCCGCCGTGCTCGCGATCGGCGTCCTGAGCGTCGCCATGGCGTACTGGAAGGTCCGAGGCATGGCGTGATGGTGCGCCGGCAGCGGGCTCCCGGCGAGCTCAGCGTCTGGGGGCGAAGCGACCGGTCAGGCTCGCATCGGCGAGCACGCGGCCGCCGGCGCCCAGGGCTCGCAGGGTGAACACGTAGCGGTGCGCCTTGCCCGGCGGCGGGCATGGGCCGCCGTAGCCGGGCTCGTGGAAGCTGTTCAGCCCGACCTGCTTCAGATGTGCGCCTGCGGCGAGCGACCGCGCCGAGGCGGGGATGCGGAAGCCCTGCCAGTGCAGGAAGCCGGCATCGATGTCGACGAGCGTGATCGTGAAAGAGCGGGTCGCGCGTGGCGGCGCCGTCCAGCGCAGCGGCGGCGAGATGTTCGCGCCCGCGCAGGTGTAGCGCGCCGGAATCGCGCCGCCCGCGTGAAACGCCGGGCTCGTCAGCACGAGCGCCGCGCTGAGGGCCGCGAACGAGGCCAACCGCCGGTCAGCCGCCGGCCACGACGTACCGGCCCGCGCCGGCCTCGGCGAGGGCCGCCTGAGCGGCGGCGAGCCGGGCGAGCGGAACCCGGAAGGGCGAGCAGGAGACGTAGTCGAGCCCGAGTCCGTGGCAGAAGTCCACCGAGTCGGGGTCGCCGCCGTGCTCGCCGCAGATTCCGAGCTTGATCTCCGCCTTGACGGAGCGGCCGCGCTCGATCGCGATCCGCATCAGGTCGCCGACGCCCGACTGGTCGAGCGTCTCGAACGGATTGCGCTCGAGCACGCCGTTCTCGAGGTAGAGCGTGAGGAACTTGCCTTCCGCGTCGTCACGCGAGAAGCCGAGCGCCGTCTGCGTGAGATCGTTCGTTCCGAAGGAGAAGAAGTCCGCGTACTCCGCGATCTCGTCCGCGCGCATCGCGGCGCGCGGCAGCTCGATCATCGTGCCGCAGAGGTACTCGATCCCACCTTCCTCGGCGACGGTGCGCACGGTCAGCTCGCGTAGCCGGCGCAGCTCCTCGGCGAAGGCGACGAGCGGGTGCATGATCTCGACCAGCGGCGCCTCGCCGGTGCGCTGCTCGACGGCCTGCGCGGCGCGGACGATCGCGCGCACCTGCATCTCGTAGATCTCGGGCCATTGCAGGCCGAGGCGGCAGCCGCGCGTGCCGAGCATCGGGTTCGACTCGGCAGCGCCCTGATCCGCTCGCGCATCCGCTCGTCCGTCGCCTCCGCCAGCGGCGGGAGGAACTCGTGCAGCGGCGGGTCGAGCAGCCGGATCGTCACCGGCAAGCCCGCCATCGCCTCGAAGATGCCCTCGAAGTCGGACTGCTGCATCGGCAGCAGCCGGTCCAGCGCGGCGCGGCGGCCGGGCTCGTCGTCGGCGATGATCATCTCCTGCACGACCGGGAGCCGCTCCTCGCCGAAGAACATGTGCTCGGTGCGGCAGAGGCCGATCCCCTCGGCGCCGAACTCGCGCGCCTTGCGCGCGTCCTCGGGCGTGTCGGCGTTGGCGCGCACGTTCATGCGGCGCATCCCGTCGGCCCATTCGAGAATCGTCTGGAAGTCCTCGTTGATGCTGCGGCGGCACGAGCGCGCACCGGCCGATGATCACACGACCCGAGCCGCCGTCGATCGTGATCACGTCACCCTCGCCGAGCTCGTGGCCGCCGATCGTCGCCGTTTCCGCTTGCGCGTCGATCGTCAGGCCCTCGCAGCCGGCGACGCACGGCTTGCCCATCCCGCGCGCGACCACCGCCGCGTGCGAGGTGATGCCGCCGTGCGCGGTCAAGATGCCCTTGGCCTGGATGAGGCCGTGGATGTCGTCGGCCGTCGTCTCCCAGCGGACGAGGATCACGCTCTCTCCTGCCTTCGCGCGCTCCTCGGCGGTGTCGGCATCGAGACGATGGTGCCGCGACGCCGCTCCCGGCGAGGCGTTCAGCCCCGTGCGCGGCGACCTCAAGTCCTCGCTCGGATCGAGCATCGGGTGCAGCAGCTGGTCGAGCTGGGCCGGGTCGATCCGGCCGACCGCCTCCTCGCGGTCGATCAGCCCCTCGCCGACCATCGCAGACCGCCGCCTTCAGCGCCGCCGCCGCGGTGCGCTTCGCCGAGCGCGTCTGCAGGAGGTAGAGCCGCCCGTCCTCGATCGGTGAACTCGATGTCCTGCATGTCGCGGTAGTGCCGCTCGAGGCTCGCCATCGTCTCGACGAACTCGTCGAACGCCTCCGGCAGCCGGCTCGCGCATCCGCGCGATCGGCTCCGGCGTGCGGATTCCGGCCACGACGTCCTCGCCCTGCGCGTTCAGGAGGAACTCGCCGTAGAGCCCCGGTCTCGCCGGTAGAGGGATCGCGCGTGAAGCAGACGCCGGTGCCGAGTCCTGCACTCTTGTTGCCGAAGACCATCTGCATGACGTTGACCGCGGTGCCGATGTCGTCGGGGATCTCGTAGCGTGCGGCGGTAGACCTGGGCGCGCGGCGCGTTCCAAGAGTCGAAGACGGCGCGCACAGCACGCATGAGCTGGTCGCGGGGATCCTGCGCGAACGGCCGCTCCGACCTCCTCCTCGTAGATCGTCTGGAACGCGTCGACCAGCTCGCCGAGGTCGTCGGC
This sequence comes from uncultured Actinomycetes bacterium, assembly GCA_963757725.1. Classification (GTDB taxonomy): domain Bacteria; phylum Actinomycetota; class Thermoleophilia; order Gaiellales; family Gaiellaceae; genus CAVWSR01. The sequence continues at coordinate 370,959 of CAVWSR010000007.1, read as the reverse complement.
GGTCAGGTCGACGTCCGTCTCGACCCCGCGGCGCTGCTTCAGGTCGGTCAGCTTCTGCTCGAAGCGCTGCCCGTCGACTCCGTCGACGACCTCGCCGTACATCTGGATCAGGCGGCGGTACGAGTCGTGCGCGAAGCGGGGTTGCCGGTGCGCTCGGCGAGCCCTTCACCGCCTCGTCGTTGAGGCCCGAGATTGAGAATCGTGTCCATCATCCCCGGCATCGAAATCGCAGCACCGGAGCGCACCGAGACGAGCAGCGGGTCGCCGGAGTCGCCGAAGCGCTTGCCAGTCCGCTGCTCCAGCCGCTCGATGTGCTCGCTCGACCTCCGCCTCGAGTCCGTCCGGGCAGCTCGCCGCCGTCGCCATGTAGGCGCGGCAGGCGTCGGTCGTGATCGTGAAGCCCGCCGGCACCGGGACGCCGAGTTGCGTCATCTCGGCGAGCCCGGCGCCCTTGCCGCCGAGCAGCTCGCGCCCGCCCGTCGCAGGGCTCGTCGAAGTCGTATACGTAGCGGGTCGTCATCTGTCTCATCTTTCCACAGACACCCAGTTCCTACGCATCGGTACCTCTCCGCGATGCTGTCGTGGTCAGACCGTAGGAAGAGCGCTCCGGAAGAGGCGGAGCATGTTGCCGCCCAGGATCGCGTCGAGCCGATCTCCCACATAGCCGCGACGCTCGAGCGCCGCCACGAGCTTCGGATAGTCGGCCGGTCCTTCGAGCCCGTCGATGGCGGCGTCGGCCGCCATCCCGGGCGGGAGCAGGCCACCGGATATCTCGGTCAGGTTCATCGCGCGGGCGACCTGACGGATGAAGTCGCCGCCGATCCCGACGTGCTCGATCCCGATCGCCGAGACCGCGTGGTCGATGTGGTCGACCAGTCGCTCGATCGTCGGCTCCTTCTGGTCGACGGTGAGCGGGAGCGCCATGATCCCGACCACGCCGCCACGCGCCGCGATCGCGCGCAGCTGCGCGTCAGTCAGGTTGCGCGGCGTCTCACAGACGGCACGACAGCACGCATGGCTGACGAGCACGGACGCGTCGGGGGCGCGTGCCAGCACGTCCGCAAAGGTGCGCGGCGACGAGTGCGCGAGGTCGAGCATGACGCCGAGCCCGGTCAGGAGCTCGAGGAGCTCCTCGCCGAGCGACGTCAGCCCGTGATCGTCCTCGACGCCGAGCCCGTCGGCGAATGCGTTGCGCCTGTTCCACGTCAGCGACACCATCCGGACGCCGAGCGCCCAGTAGACGCGGGCGAGGTCGACGTTGCCCGCAAGCGCTTCGACGCCCTCGAGCGAGAGCATCACCCCGAGCGAGCCGTCGAGCCGGTCGAGATCGCCGGCGCTCAGGATCGGGACGATGTCGTCTCCGCCCTCGGCGAGCAGCCGGTGGTAGGCAGATGCCAACTGCAGACCAAACCGCAGCGCATCGTCGTCGGAGCTCTGGTCGGCGGTATAGATCGCGCAGACCTGGAGCCCGACGCCGCCGGTCTCGAGCTGGGCGCGCCAGTAGCGGGCGAAGGGTCGCTCTTCGGCCCGGCGGACGACGAGCTCCGCGAGCAGGTCGCTGTGTGCGTCGACGATCATCGACGCCTCCTCGCGCGAAACTCCGCCACCCAGGCGAGCGCGCGGAGACCGAGCCAGACCGGGGTCAGCAGGACGTAGAAGACCAGGTCTGCGACGACGAGGATCGCCCACCAGACGCCCAGCGCCAGAGCAGTACCGGCGGCTTCGGCAGACCGGCGCTCACGAGGCTCGCTTTCTCGCCGCCTCGGCCCTGCGCTCGGTGACGAGTCGCACGACCCGGTGGCGGTCTCCTCGATCGACGATCTCCGACATCTCGATCACCGGGCAGCCGAGCCGGCGGTGGATTGTCGTCGCGCTGCTCCAGCTCCTCGTAGATCTGCAGCAGCTCCGCGTACGCGCTGCTTGCCCGCCGCCCATGTCTCCGCGCGCGCGCGTGCGGATCTCGGCGAGCCGCTCCGCGTCGATCGTCAGGCCGACGATCTTGGTCGGCTCGAGCTCGGAACAGCTCGGACGGCGGCTCGATTCCCTTGACGACAGGCACGTTCGCGGTCTTGTAGCCGAGGTAGCCGAGGTACATCGAGAGCGGCGTCTTCGACGTGCGCGAGACGCCGACGAGCACGATGTCGGCCTCGTGCAGGCCGCCGGCCGACGCCGTCGTCGTACTTGACCGCGAACTCGATCGCCTCCATGCGCTTGAAGTACTGCGAGTTGAGCGGCAGGGCGGGCACCCGGGGTCATCCGCGCAGCCTGGCCGGAGACCCGCGCGACGGCGTCGATCGGATGGCCGAGCAGGTCGCAGTAGTGCACCTTGGCGCGGCGGCAGAGCTGTCGCATTGCGTCGCGCAACTCGGGCTTGACGAGGGTGTACACGACCACCGCGGGACGTCCCTTGGCGCGGTTCACGGCGAGCGCGAGGTCGTCGACCGACTCGACGCGCGGGTGGCGGATCTCCTCGAACACCTGCTCGGGGAACTGCGCCTCGAGAGCAAGGACGAGGCGCGCCGCCGTCTCGCCCGTGGAGTCGGAGATGACGTGCAGCTCGACGGGAGGCTTTGCGGCCACGCGGCAGAGCCTAACCGGCCCTCGTCGCCGAAATTGGTTCACGCGCGGGTATCCCGGGTCCCAACCCACCCGCCTTCCACGCGTAGCGTAACGATCGGCGACGGTACGTCGCATCGTCCAATTCGTGCCGAAAGCGTGTCGGGCTCAGGCGGTGCGGGCGATCGGGCGCACGTCCGCGCCGGTCAGCCGGACGAGCTCGCGCGGATCGAGCTCGAGCTCGAGCCCGCGGCGGCCCCCGCTGACGTGGATCGTCTCGTGCTCCAGCGCGGACGCGTCGAGCGTCGCGGGCAGCCGCTTTCGCTGCCCGAGCGGGCTGATCCCGCCGAGGACATAGCCGGTCGCCCGCTCGGCTGCGACGCGGTCGGCGAGCCCCGCCCTCTTCCCGGCGAGCCCCTTCAGGTCGAGCTGCATGCTCACCGGGACGATCGCCACGCCAAGCTTCCCGTCCACGTCCACGACGAGCGTCTTGAAGACCCGCGCGGGGTCGAGCCCGAGCTTCTCGGCCGCCTCCAGGCCGTACGACTCGGCCTTCGGGTCGTGCTCGTAGACGTGGATCGCGAACGCGATACCGGCACGTTCCGCGGCGGCGATCGCCGGAGTCGACGCCATCAGAGCGGGAGCTGCGAGAAGTCGCCGAGCAGCCCGAGCGCGTCCCGGACGTCGAGCAGCAGTCGCAGCCGATTCGCGCGCAGCTTGGCGTCGTCGGCCATCACGAGCACCTCATCGAAGAAGCGGGCAAGCGGTGGGCCGAGCCGGGCCCCGGCCCCGAGCGCGCCCAGCACGTCCCCGTTGTCGATCCCGGCCTTGATGAACGGTTGCGCCTTGCGCAGCGTCTCGGACACCTCGCGCTCCGCGTCGTCGACCAGCAGGTCCTCCGCGAGTTGCGGCGCGGCCTCCGCCTCCACCCTGGCGACGATGCGCGCCGACCTCGTGTAGGCGGTGTGCAACGCCGAGAGCACGTCCGGCTCGAGCCGCGTGCAGCGTCTCCGCCAGCTCAACGACCGTCCGCAGCTCGTCGCGCAGCCGACCCGCGCGCGGCGCGCACGAACTCGACCGGGACGTCGAGCAGCCCTTCGAGCCGCTCCTCGACGAACTCCGCGCACCTCGCCCTCGAGCGCGCGACGATCGCGAGCTCCGCCCTCGATCGCGAGCCGGCACAGGCCGATCGCGGCACGCCGCAGCCCGATACGGGTCGCGCGAGCCGGTCGGCTTCTTGCCGAGCGCGAAGGCCGTCCTCAGGTGTCGAGCTTGTCTGCGGCGGCGAGCACCCTGCCGGCCTCGGTGCGCGGCAGCGGCGCGTCGGCGCCGTCGGGGAGGTACTGCTCCTCGATCGCGCGACAGACGGCCTCGTCCATGCCAGCCAGCCGCGCGTACTCGGCGCCGATGTAGCCCTCGAGCTCGGGGAACTCGCGCACGAGCTCGGCCGCCTGGTCGGCCTTCGCGAGCCGCGCCGCCTCGCGAGCCGCGTCGTCGCCGCCGAGCTCCTCGACGAGCGCGACCGAGCCGCTCGCGTCTTGTCGGCGAACGATGCCCGCGCCGCGCGAGCGAACGTGATCGAGCCGAGCCGCTCCGCCAGCCCCTCGATCCCGACGGCGCTGTCGCGCTCGAACGTGAACGACGCGTCGCTCGAGCCGGCCCTCCAGCACGCGCGTGTTGCCGCGCAACGCACGATCTCGGGGTCGCCGCCGTTGGCGACGAAGGCGAACCGGTTGCCCGCCGAGCGGGAAGTAGCGCTGGTGCGACTGCATCGCCGTCTCGATCACCCGCTCGGGCAGCTCGAGGAAGCGCTCGTCGAAGCTCCCCGTCGAGCACGATCGGCCACTCGACGAGGTAGATGACCTCCTCGAGCTTGCGAGCGGGTCGCTCCAGCCGCCGATCGCGTCGAGCGCCCTCGACGATCAGCCGCCGGCGCTCGCCCGCGTCCGGCTCGACGCCGTCGCGCGCAGCGTCTCGGCGTACAGGCCGGCGCTCGCGATCTCGACCTCGCCGATGGTGAAGCGGTGCCCGTACGACATGCGTCGCGCAGCCGAGAACCGTCTCGCCGTCGAGCTTCGCCAGCAGCCAGCGCACGGGCCGCGAGAAGCGGCAGGCCGCTCGCCGTCCCAGCGCATCGACTTGCGCGAACGCGAGCCCGCGCACGATCGCGGCCAGCCGCTCGGGCAGCGCTCGGCGATCGGCTTGCCCGCGCGCTCGACGCCGAGGAAGCCGTCGCGCTCCTCGAGGTCGTCCGACGCCCGCGCCGTGCGCGCCTCGCGAAGCCTGCCGCCGCCCTGCTCGCGCAACGCGACCGGCTGGCGCCCTTGACCCAGACGGCTCGGGCTCTGCCGCGACGTCGCTCGACGAGCACCGCGAGGCGGCGCGGCCCGACGAACACCGCGTCGGGCGAGCACGCCGAGCGCGCGCCTCGCACAGCTCCGGCAGCTGCGCCTGCGCCTCGCGGCACGCCGCAGCCGGGAGCTCCTCGCAGCCGATCTCAAACAGGAGCGTCGGCATCGGCTCCCGTCTCGCCCCAGGTAGGCCTGCGCAACGGCGCGCGCGAGCGTCCGCACCCGCCCGATGTAGGCGGCGCGCTCGGTGACCGAGATCGCGCCTCGCGCGTCGAGCAGGTTGAACGTGTGCGAGCACTTCAGCACCTGGTCGTACGCGGGCAGCGGCAGGCCCTTCTCGACGAGGTGACTGCGCCTCCGCCTCGTACTCGCCGAAGCGCCGCATCAGCACGTCGACGGGCGCCTCCTCGAAGTTGTAGCGCGACCACTGGCGCTCGTTCTCGCGGAAGACGTCGCCCCAGGTGACGCCGGGCGCCCATTCGAGCTCGAACGCGGTGCGCGTGCCCTGCAGGAACATCGCCAGCCGCTCGAGCCCGTACGTGATCTCGGCCGGCACGAGATCGAGCTCGAGCCCGCCGAGCTGCTGGAAGTACGTGAACTGGGTCACCTCGAGGCCGTCGAACCAGACCTCCCAGCCGAGCCCCCACGCACCGAGCGTCGGCTGCTCCCAGTCGTCCTCGACGAGCCGCAGGTCGTGCGCGCGCAGGTCGATCCCGATCGCCTCGCAGCGAGCGCGAAGTAGAGGTCGAGCACGTCCTCGGGCGCCGGCTTGAGGATCACCTGGTACTGGAAGTAATGCTGGAAGCGGAACGGGTTCTCGCCGTAGCGACCGTCGGTCGGGCCGGATCGACGGCTCGACGTACGCGACGTTCCACGGCTCCGGGCCGAGGCGAGCGCAGGAGCGTCGTCGCAGGATTCATCGTGCCGGCGGCCGAGCTCGGTGTGGTACGGCTGCATCAGCACGCAGCCGTAGTCGGCCCAGTAGCCCTCGAGCTCACGGATCATCTCCTGGTAGTTCACGGGAGGCCGATCCTAACGATGCGCTCGATCAGCGCTGCGGGTCTCGCTCGAGTACCCGCCCGGACGGCTGCCCGAATCCGAACTTCGCGTACAGCCCGTGTGCGTCACGCGTGTGCAGGAGCCAGCGCATTCCGGCAAGCGACCCGTTTTCGACGATCTCGCGCACGAGCTCGACGCCGAGGCCGCCGCCGCGACATTCGGGCAGCACGTAGACGTCTGCGAGGTAGACGAGCGCGACGCCGTCGGTGAACGCGCGGGCGAAGCCGACCTGCCGGTCCCCTCCGTAGAGGCCGACGACGCGTGCCGCCTCGCGGATACTGCGCTCAACCGTCTCGCGCGGCCTGTCCTTCGCCCAGTACGAGTCGTTCGCGAGAAACTCGTGAACGGCGTCGACGTCGATCCGATCCGGATCGTCGTCGAGCTGGTACCCGCCGGGGAGATCGCGCCGCACCACGTGAGGATAGGCAGCGACCCGGCCGGGGACCTGAGGCAGCGGAGCGTTCGTGCCGACACTAGGGACATCGTGTTGCGGCGCATCAGGAATGCAGCGACTCCCGTGGCGAAGGACGGCAATGGCCTTCCCCCTGCCGTCGAGCCCGGCACGACGAACGGCTCATCCGGAGCCGGCCGCACAACCGGGGTCTACACCGACGCGCAGCTCGGGCAGGCACTCGAGGTCGTCGGCCGCGCCCGTGTGCTGGAGATCCAGGCGCGTGTCGCCGCCGCCGCCGGCGCCCGACCCGTCGAAGCGGCACCAGCCGGCGCTCCGGCTCGCCTCTCGGCCGCCGGATCCCGAACCGTCGCTCCGGAGCCCGCCCCGTCCGACGCCGCCCTGGTCGAGCGGAAGGCGACGCTCGAGGCGAGAGCCGAGCTGTCAAAGGCCGAGCGCAGGCTGGCACGCCGCGAAATGGCGCTCGTAAAGCGCCAGGCGCGGGCCGAGCAGAGACTCGGAGAGCACGAGCGTGAGCTCGACGCTGCAAGGGCCCAGATCGAGGCTGCCCGGCAAGCGCTCGCCGACCGGACGGCGCAACTCACCGCGAGCGAGCGGAGCCTCCGCACCGACCAGGAGCGAGCGCAGCACGAGCTCGACGCGAAGCAGCACGCGCTCGCCGATCAGGTCGTCCGAATCGCCGAACGCGAGCAAGCAGTCGCGCTCGAGACCGCGCGGCGCGGCACGCTCGAGGCCGAGCTGGAGCGCGCGAGGCACGAGCTCGACGCGGCCAAGGCGAAGCTCGCCGAACGCGAGTCCGCTCTCCAGACCGAGCAGAGGCGCGAGGAGCAGGAGCTCGAGACCGCACACCAGGCACTCGCCGGCGAGTACGTACAACTCGCCAGCCGCAAGCAAGCCCTCGAGGTCGAGACCGCACGCCTCGGCGAGCGCCAGGGTGAACAGAAGCGCGTGCGGCAGGAGCTCGATGCCGCGAGAGCGCAGCTCACCGAGCGCGAACACCACCTCCACACCGAGACCGAGCGGTTCACCGAGCTCCGAGCCCGACACCAGAACGAGCAAGACGGCGAGCGGCAGGAGTTCGAGGCCGTCCGGCTGGCGCTCGCCGGCGAGCACGCACAACTCGCCAAACGCGAGCAGGCCGTCGAGGTCGAGACCGCACGCCTCGGCGAGCGCCGGGCCGAACAGGAGCGGGCGAAACAGGAGCTCGACGACGCAAAGGCAACGCTCGCGGAGCGCGAGACATCCCTCCATTCCGAGGCCGAGCGGCTCGCCAACCTCGAGGCCGACCTCCAGACCCGACACACCCTCACCGAGCACGAGCTCGAGTCCGCCACGGCGACGCTCACCGAGCGCGAAGAACGCCTCCACGCCGAGACCGAGCGGCTCGCCGAGCTCCGGGCCGATTTGCAGGATGAGCAGGACCGCGCGCGGCAGGAGCTCGACGCCGCCCGGACGGAGCTCGAAGCCGGCCAGCAGGCACTCGTCGACCGGCAGACGCAGCTCAGCGAGCGCGAGCAGACCCTTGCCTCCGAGACCGAGCACCTCAGCGAGCTGCGGGCCCGGCAGGATCGCGCAGGACTCGAGCTCGACGCCGCCAGGACGCAGCTCGAAGCCGGCGAACAGGCGCTCGTCGACCGGCAGACGCAGCTCGCCGAACGTGAGCAGACCCTCCGCTCCGAAACCGAAGGCCTCACCGCACTACGAACCGAGCAGGCGCGCACCGGCACGAAGCTCGAGCGCGATCGCACGGCGTTCGCAGAGCAGCAGGCAGCAACCGAGACGGAGCTGGCGGCACGGGCCCAGGAGATCGAGCAGGACCGGCTCCAGCTCGCCGACGAGCGCCAGGAGCTCGCCGCCCAGACCCAGGCCCTCCCCGCCCGCGAGGATAGGCTCCGCCGGGATGCCGAGCGGCTCGCCACCGAGCGCGCCGAGGTCGATCTGGTTCTCTCGGGGCTCGGCACGCGCGATGCGGAGGCGGCCGAACGCGAGCAGCAGCTCGAACAGGCCCGGGAGGAGCTCGCAGAACAGACCGAACGGCTGGCCCGCGAACGCGAGCTTCTCGAGCAGGAGCACGCGGCCGTCGACGCGCGTCTCACCGTCCTCGATACACGAAGCCATGAGCTCGAGGCGGCCCGCGGGTCGCTGGTGCAGGAGCAGGCGGTGCTCGCCGCCGACAGAGACGAGCTGGAGCGCGGCCGACATCAACTCGGCGAGACCGAGGCGGCGTTGACCGACCGGAGCGCGGGTCTCGATGCGCGAGCGAACGAGCTCACACAGGAGACGGAGCGACTCGGCTGCTCCCGAGAGGAGCTCGAGCACGGGCACGCGCGTGTCCGGGAGCAGCTCGCCGCCCTCGAGGGAGGCCAGCGCGATCTCGAGCGGCTCCAGGCAACGGTCGCCGCGCAGCAGACCACCATCGACGAGCTTGGCGCGCAGCTCGCCGAAGAGCGCCGGGCGTTCGAGCTCGTCCGTGACGAGTCCCGACTCAGAGTCACCCATGTATTCGGCGAGCCTGCAGCCGCGCAGGAGCCGGAGGCACCGGCGCTCACGCCCGCGCAGATCGATCCCCCGGCGGCGCCGCAAGGCGCCGAGTCCGCACTGAACCTCCATGCGCTCACGGCCCTCGTCGAGCGGCGGCGCAGCGAGTTCCCCGACCGCGCCGAGAACTGGGGTTGGTATCTGATCTCGCTGCGCGAGGTCGCCGGGATCGACGGGCGGCTACCAGCCTCGATGGAGTCCCTCGTGTACGAGGTCTTCGGCGAGCTGCTCGAGGCTGAGGCGGACGAGCGCCGGGCGAACGTCCGCACCACCGCTGCGTAGCGGCGCGTTGCGCGAGCGCTTCGCGGCCGAGTAGGTTCCACAGCGCATGCCCGTGCGCGAGCTCGAAGCCTTGCTCGGAACGAGCCACTTCCGCGTCCTGATCGGACCGACCGAGGTCGGCTTCTGCCAGGTCGGTGGGTTGACGTCCGCAACCGATCTGTCGGTGCCGCCCGCGGAGCGCTCTCACCGATTCGAGACGGTCGTCCTGCGGCGAGCACTGACGCGCTCCAGGGAGCTCTACGTCTGGCGCAAGCGGATCGTCGACGGCACCGACGATCGGCGCCAGGTCACGATCCACCAGCTCGAGGCTGCCGCGGGCTCGATCGTCAACTCGTGGAGGCTCGTGCGCGCCTGGCCGTGCCGCTGGTCAGGGCCCGACTTCGACGCACTCGAGAGCGGCCTCGCCTACGAGGAGCTCGAGCTCGCCTTCGACGATCTGATCTGGCTCGAGGAGCGCCCGACGCAGCGACCCCGCCGGCCTCGTACCCGCACCACGACCCAAGGAGCCTGAGATGGCCGTCCTCCGCGACCGCCCCTACGCGCAGTTCAACTTCCTCGTCGACCTCGGCACGGGAGCCACGGACGGACCACAGGCAGGGTTCCAGGAGTGCAGCGGAATCGGACTCAGCGTGGACGTGATCGAGTACCGAAACGGCAACGACAAGGAGAACAACGTCCGCAAGCTCACGGGCCTTGCGCACGTCGACAACGTCACCCTCCGGCGAGGGGTGATCGGCTCGCTCGACCTCTACGAATGGCTCGATGCCGTCCGCAACGGCGACCAGACCGCCTATCGCACCGTCACGATTCAGCTGATGAGCGAAGACCACTCGGCTGCAGTGGAGACGTGGAAACTCCTGCGGGCCCGCATCGTCCGCCATGCAAGCGGCCCGTTCCACGCGCGCGGCGGCGACGTCGCGATCGAGGAAATCACGCTCGCCTACGAGCGGCTCGAGCTCGAGTAGAGCGCCCCCTCCGCTTGCTGACTTCCTCCTAACAGTCCGAAAATGCGCCGCTGACACCGGGGCCGGATCATCGCTGCGGGGCACCAAAGCGGACCTGGGAGGGGACCATGAACGACGGAAGCGCGAACGGTCGCCGTGGGCGGCGGCGCAGTGTGCTGGCCGTGCTCGTTCTGGCAGTCGTCGTCTTCGTTCCGGCCGGGGTCGGCGCGCGGTCGGCGTTCACCGTCTCGTCGTCGATCGCGAGCGGCCAGAAGCTGAGCGGCAAGCTCGTCTGGAGCGCGACCGTCGCGGGCGTTCCGGAAGGCGACGTCAGCTCGGTCGTCTTCGAGATCGACGGCGTGGCGAAATGGACCGAGAAGCAGTCGCCGTACACCTACGGCGGCAACGGCCAGCAGCTCGACACGACGACGCTCGGGAACGGCAGCCACACCTTCACGGTCGTCGGGACGGCCAAGGGCAACCTGACGGCGACGACCTCGGCCGCCGCCACGGTCGCCAACCCGCCACAGAACACCGCACCGCCCGCGATCTCCGGGACCGCCGTCGAACGCGGCCGCCTCGGCGCCTCGAACGGCAGCTGGAGCGGCACCGGCCCGTTCCATTTCGCCGATCAGTGGCTCCGCTGCGACGCGAACGGCAACAGCTGCGGGCCGATCGGCGGCGCCACCGGGTCGACCTACACGCTTGCTGCCGCCGATGTCGGCCATCGCATTCGGATCCAGGTCACAGCCTCGAACGACGCCGGCGGGACGACTGCGACCTCGAGCGCGACCTCGACGGTCCAGGCCGCCGGAGCCGCTCCCGTGAACCGCTCCCGCCCGTCGATCTCCGGCTCGACCCGTGACGGCTCGCTGCTCAGCAGCTCGCGCGGCGGCTGGCGCAACGGCCCGACCGCCTTCGCCTACCAGTGGTTGCGTTGCGACGCGACCGGCGCCAACTGCGGGCCGATCGCCGGCGCAACCGGCGGTCAGTACACGTTGACCACGGCCGACGTCGGCCGGAGGCTGCGCGTCGCCGTGACCGCCATGAACAGCTTCGGGCACGCAACCGCGACCTCGTTCTCGAGTCGCATCGTCGGTGCGACAGGCACGGCCCCCGCCAACACGGCGCTGCCGTCGATCTCGGGGACGCCGAGGGATGGAAGCACGCTCAGCGTCGCAACAGGCAACTGGTCGGGCAGCCCGGCGCCCGCGTTCGGCTTCCAGTGGCAGCGCTGCGACGCAGGCGGCGCCGCGTGCGTCGACATCGCAGGCGCGACGGGCAACCGCTACACCCTCGGGCCCGCAGACGCAGCGCACACACTGCGCACACGCGTGACCGCGCTCAACAGCCGGGGCTCGGCGTCTGCGACGACTCAGGCGTCCGGGCTCGTCATGCCGGCGCGGCCGGGCGGCGCCGCCGTGTCTGTCGGCCAGGTCAGCCTGCCCGATCTGCTCCTGATCGACCAGCTCTCGTTCCAGCCCAATCCGCTGCGCTCCCGGGAGACGCCGCTCGTCGCGCGCTTCCATATCTCCGATCTGCGCGGATTCTCGGTTGCGGGGGCGTATGTCTATGCCATCGGACTTCCGTACGGCTGGGTTCGGAACGCAGCGGAAGCCGTGAGCGACGGGAGCGGCTGGGCGACCGTGGTGCTGCGCCCAACCCGAGCGCTGCCGCGTCGCCGCGCCGCGCTCGTCCTGTTCGTGCGGGCGCGCAAACCAGGCGACAACCCGCTCTCGGGAGTCTCGACCCGTCGTCTCGTCCAGGTGGGAATCCGCTAAGAACTCGCGCCCGGGCTCGCAGATGATTGACCTGTCCCGCGACGGGTGCTAGGACTTCTGCCGATAGCAACGACGGGAGCGCTCGTGCCTCTCACAGCTCGTTGCTGCGGCTCTCAGCTCCGCGACGGATCGCTTGACCGTGCGCAGTGTGCGAGAGCCGCGAACCGCGATCGGGAGGAGACAAGATGGCCGGTACGTGGCACGCTCTGACGAGTCAGCCGTCCTTCTCCGCGAGCACGATGCTGCTGCTCACGGACGGGACGGTGATGTGCCAGGACGGGGGCGGGACTGCCTGGTGGAAGCTCACCCCTAATCTCGCAGGCGACTACGTCAACGGCACGTGGTCACCCCTCGCCTCGATGCACCACAGCCGCCTCTACTACGCGTCGGCCGTCCTGCGCGACGGTCGCGTCATCCTGGCCGGCGGCGAGTACAGCGACGCCGGTTCGGAGACCAACAAGGCCGAGCTGTACTACCCGACGCTCGATCTGTGGGTCGAGATCCCGTCGCCTCCGGGCTGGAGCGAGGTCGGAGACGCTCCGTGTTGTGTCCTTCCCGACGGTCGCCTGCTCGTCGGCTCGATCGACTCGACGAAGACCGCGATCTTCGACCCTGTCGCGGAGACGTGGTCCGCCGGCGCAAGCAAGGACGACAGCTCCTCGGAGGAGACCTGGGTGCTCCTATCGGACGAGACCGTGCTCGCCGTCGAGTGCTCGGCGCACCCGAAAGCCGAGAAGTACGTGATCGCCGCCGAGAAGTGGGTGAGCGCCGGCACGCTGCCGGTCGAGCTCGTGCAGGCGTCGTCGATCGAGATCGGCCCGGGCATGGCGCTCCCGGACGGCCGGGCGTTCTTCGCCGGCGCGACCGGCCACACCGCGCTCTACACGCCGCCTCCGATCGCGAACCAGCCGGGCTCGTGGGAAGCCGGGCCCGACTTCCCGGACGGCCTCGAGGCCAAGGATGCGCCGGGCAGTCTGATGCCGAACGGCAAGGTGCTGCTGATCGCCTCTCCGCCGGGAGAGGGCGGAAGCTACCCCGGCCCGACGCACTTCTTCGAGTTCGATCCGGAGGCGATGACGATGACCGCCGTCGCGGATCCGCCGAACGCCGGTGGCCCGTGCTTCACCGGCCGGATGATGCTCCTGCCCAGCGGCCAGGTGTTGTTCACCTCCGGCTCGGCGGCGGCGCACGTGTACACCCCTGACGGCGTCTTCGAGGACGACTGGCGCCCGGAGATCGTCTCGTGCCCGACCCACCTGCGTGCGAAGCAGACGTTCACGCTGCAGGGCGAGCAGCTGACAGGCCTCTCCCAGGCCGTCAGCTACGGCGACGACGCGGGACTCGCGACGAACTACCCCCTCGTCCGGATCCGCAGCCTGAAGAGCGGCCACGTGCGCTATTGCCGCACGTTCAACCACTCGACGATGGCCATCGGCACCGGCGAGACGACTCAGCACACGAGCTTCAAGGTCCCCGCCGGGATGGAGCACGGCGAAGCCGAGCTCGAGGTCGTTGCGAACGGCATCCCGTCGGCGCCGATCAGGGTCGGCGTCTGGCCGTTCCTGCTCCACTTCCATATCGACGAGGCGATGGTCAACATCCTGATCGGCAGCCTCGCCGACGGGCCGCTCTGGGTGCTCGGGCCGAACGGTCCCGTGCCGGTCGATCCGTGGGGACCGAAGATCGGCAAGGAGGCCGAGGTCGCCCGCGACGCGATCGTCAACGGCATCCGCGAGCTGCAGCGGCTCGGCGGCGAGGTGCAGAAGCTCCGCGAGGAGGCGGACCGGTTCGAGGGCGAGATCGGCCACTCGAAGGGCGCCCGGCGCGAGACGAAGGTCACCAGCTGAGGCTGGGGAACGGGAACGGAGCGCGGCAGACGGTCAGCTCGGACTGACTGCCGCTCTCCGCTTCCGCTCCGTCGTCACACGTCGTTCGCCGCGCTGCTGTTCGCGCCGTCCTCGTGGCAGCGGTGGTGTGACGGCACCCTGCTCTGCGGCGTCAGCGTCGAGCCGCGCTGCACCTTCGCCGGCGAATGTGTCGCGGGCGAATGCGGCCTGGCGGAGCTGCCGTGCGTGGCTGCGTAGGCGCCGCCGCCGCCGGCGACCGCCAGCGCCGCCGCGGCGAGCGTGAGGCGAACTCTCGGTACCGCCATCGCTACCTCCTTCTGCTCGGTGCTCGACGAGCACGTGCTGTCGAAACCGGCCTACAACGTAACACTTGCTGCATGCAGACGCGACGCCGCACCTCTCTTACGCGCTCGCCGTCCTGAGCCGGAAGCCGCCGTGGTATTCGTACGAGGCGGTGATCAGCGTGAGCGCGTCACGGGCGGCGCGGTCGTCGAGCCCGACGGAGGCCGCGTCTGCGAGCGGGCTGCGCAGAAGCCCCTCGACCCCGGCGAGCCCGGACGGCGAGAGCGCGAGCGCCCCCGTCGCGCAGGCGCGGCAGACGGCCCCGCCCGCGCTCGGCGAGTAGCCGACGAACGGCCCCTCGCCGCCGCACTCGGCGCAGCTCGACAGGTGCGGCAGGTAGCCGGAGAGCCAGAGCAGCTTGAGCTGGAAGGCGAGCACGAGCGGATCGACGGAAGGGCGCCCGGGTACGAGGCTCGGCGCGTCGTCCAGCAGGTCGAGGAACTTCGTCAGCGCCTCGAAGGCGCGCGCGTTCGCCTCGGGCTCGCCGAACAGGCGGAGCATCGCCTCGAGGCCGATCTGCCCGACGCCCAGGCGGTAGCCGTCCTCGCGAGCCGCATGGTGGGAGTGGATCAGCTCGCAGCCCGTCACCGTCCCGAGCTCGCCCGAGCCGAAGTGGATCATGATCTCGGCGTGCGAGAGCGGCTCGAGCCGCGCGCCGAAGCGCGATTTCGTCCGCCGGATCCCCTTCGCCACCGCACCGACGCGCCCGCGATCGAGTGTGTAGAGGTGCAGGACACGGTCGGCCTCGCCCAGCCGGAAGGAGCGCAGGACGACTGCCTCGGTCTTGATCGTGCGTCCGGCCATGCCCGATTCCAGTCTAGAGAGGGAATCGGAAGGCGCTGTTTATCGTTTCAAGGACATATGAGTACGAGAATCACGATGTACACGACCCCCTGGTGCGGGTACTGCGTCCGCGCGAAAGCGCTGCTCGACTCCAAGGGGATCGAGTACGACGAGCTCCTGCTGGACGACGGACCCGGCTTCCGGGACCGGCTGAACGAGCTGACCGGCGGGTGGACCGTGCCCCAGATCCTGATCGACGGACGGCCGATCGGCGGGTACACCGAGCTCTGGAAGCTCGCCAAGTCCGGCGCGCTCGCCGACTAGCCCTGCTCGTCGAGCGGGACGGCTACCGGAGCGGCTGACAGCGCGGGCAGTACCAGGTGCCACGGCCGCCGACGCGGATCCTCTCGATCGGGGTACCGCAACGATCGCACGGCTCGTCGACACGTCCATAGACCTTGAACTCGTCCTGCATCGTCCCCGACTCCCCGTCCGGAAGCCGGTAGTCGCGCAGGGTCGAGCCCTGGCGGGCAAGCCCGGCTTCGAGCGCCGCACGAATTGCCGGATGCAGGCGGCGAAGCTCGGCGGGGGTCAGCTCGCCGGCAATGCGCAGCGGATGGATCCGCGCCCTCCAAAGAGCCTCGTCCACGTAGATGTTCCCCATTCCGGCCAGCGTCCGCTGGTCCAGGAGCGCCGCCTTGATCGGCGCGCGCCGCCCGGCGAGCCGCCGGCGGAGCTCGCCGACCGTGAAGCCGTCGGCGAGCGGCTCCGCTCCAAGGCGCGCATCGAGGTAGGGGTCGAGCTCACCCGGCTCCGTGAGCAGCCAGGTGCCGAAGCGGCGAACGTCGCGATAGGCGACATCCGAGCCGTCGTCTAACCTGACAACAGCGCGTCGATGCGGGTCGTCCTCCAGCGTCCCTCTCGTCGCGTGGCGCAGGCTTCCCGTCATCCGGAGGTGGATCAGCAGAGACCGACCGCTCTCGAACCGGACAATCAGATACTTGCCGCGACGCTCCAGGGCGGAGACGCGCTCGCCTTCGAGCTCGGCCGCGACCTCGAGCGGCTCGAAGGGCCGCACGAGCCTCGAGTCGTCGATTCGCACGTGCTCGAACGTGCGCCCGACGAGTTGCGGCTCGAGCCGCAGCCGGACGGTCTCGACCTCGGGCAATTCGGGCACACGGCCAGCCTAGCCACGAAGGCGAGACACTACGACGTGAGCACCTCGAGCAGGAGCGGCCGCGCCGGTGGCGGCTCGTCGTCGAACTCGTAGGCCGCCCTCACTGCGGCGACGGCCTCGCCAGCCGACGCCTCGTCGTGCGCATGCACCTCGGCGAGCGTCTCGCCCACGCGCACCCGGTCGCCGCGCTTTGCGAGACAGCGGATGCCGACGGCATGGTCGATCGTGTCCTCCTTCGTCGCGCGGCCCGCGCCGAGATGGAGCGCGGCGACTGCGACGGCCACCGCGCCGAGCGAGCGGACGAAGCCGTCCCGATCGGCGACGACCGGTCGAACGACACGTGCGACCGGGAGTGCGTCGGGATCCGGATCTCCGCCCTGGGCGCGGATCCAGCGCTCGTACGCGTCCTCAGCACTGCCGTCGGCTACGACGGCCTCCGCGCGATTGCGAGCCTCGGCGAGGCCGACGCCGAGATCGGAAAGCGCGAGCAGGTGGGTGCACGCGTCGAGCACGAGCTCCGTGAAGTCGGGCGGGCCCGCGCCGCGGATCGTGTCGAGCGCCTCGCGCACCTCGAGGGCGTTGCCGACCGCCGCGCCGAGCGGCTGGTCCATGTCCGTGAGCAAGCAGACGACCTCACGGCCGGCGCGGCGACCGAGCTCGAGCATCGTCTCGGCGAGGGCGCGAGCGTCGTCGAGCGCCTTCATGAAGGCCCCGTCACCGACCTTGACGTCGAGCACGATCGCGTCCGCCCCACCCGCGAGCTTCTTGGACATGATGCTCGCCGCGATCAGCGAGACGTTCTCAACCGTGGCGGTCACGTCGCGGAGTGCATAGAGGAGCTTGTCCGCAGGCACGAGATCGCCCGTCTGTCCGATGATGGCGAGCCCGACGTCACGCACCTGAGCCACGAATTCATCCTGGGTCAACTCGACGCGATAACCCGGAATCGCCTCGAGCTTGTCGAGCGTCCCGCCGGTGTGGCCGAGCCCACGCCCGCTCATCTTTCCGAACGGAACGCCGCACGCGGCGACGATCGGCGCGACCGCGAGCGAGGTCTTGTCGCCGACGCCGCCGGTCGAGTGCTTGTCGACGACCTTGCGGCCCAGAGCCGCGCCGAGGTCGATCGTCTCGCCGGAGCGGATCATCGCGTCGGTGAGTGCGAACGTCTCGGCGCCGGAGAGGCCGCGGAAGTAGACGGCCATGCAGAAGGCCGCCATCTGGTAGTCGGGCACCTCGCCGCGCGCGTAGCCGAGCACGAGGCCGGCGATCTCCTCCGGCGCGAGCTCGTGCCCGTCGCGCTTGCGCTCGATCAACTCGGCGGCCCGGATCACGATGCCGTCTCCGCCACGAAGACGGCGACCGTCCGAGACGCGACGAGCGGTCCCTCCCAGTCCGGCAGCTCGTCGGCGAGGTGCCGGCGCGTCGCCGACGACGACACGTACGCGTGAGCGGCAACACGATCGGGGAAGGTCACGGTTCCCGCGGCGTCGCGCCGCTCCACGCGCACGAAGCGGCGACGCAGAAGCTCCTCGCCGTTCTCCAGGCTGAAGGGATGCTCGCGGACGGCCCGCTGCCCGAAGAGCCCCCAGAGCTCCGGCAAGTTGAAGCCGCTGTTCGTGACCGCGACGAGCCGGCCGCCCGGCCGCAGCACCCGCGCCAGCTCTGCTAGCCCGAGGTCGAGGTCGGGTACGTGGTAGAGCATCCACGCTGCGAGCGCGCAGTCGAACGACCCGTCGGCAAACGGCAACTTCTGGACGTCGCCCAGCTGTGCATCCACCCCGCGCCCGAGCGCCAGCTCGACCATCCGCTCCGACTGGTCGACGGCGACGAGCTCGACGCCGAGGTCGCGCACGATCCGCTCGGCAAGCTCGCCGCGGCCGCACCCCACCTCGAGTACCCGGCGTGGCAGGACCTCGGCCACCGCGTCGAGCGCGAGCCGGCGAGGGTCGAGGCCCGTCGAGGCTTCCCACGCCGCCGCCCTGACGGCGAAGCGAGCTTCGTCCGCGTACTCCTCGCGGACAAACGCGGGATCGTTCAGCCGCCTCACGCCGACTTCCTGGCGAGAAAGACCGCGTGGCGGGTGCGGGCCCGCACCGGTTCTTCGGGTACCGGGACGCGGCCGGCGAGGTACGTGTGCGTAATCGTCGCCGCGACGAAGTCGCGCAGCGCTGTCGGATCATGGAAGACGATCACGCCGTCGCCGCGCCGCACTTCCACCGAGTCGAAGTGCTCCAGCAGCGCCGGCCCGCCGTTGACGTCGTCGAAGCTCAACTCGGGCTCCCAGGGGTCGCCGAGCAGCTCCCAAAGATCCATCAGATGGCCGCGTCCCTGGGTAGCCGCGACGAGGAGGCCGCCGGGCCGGAGCACTCGCGCGAGCTCGGCGAGGCCTCGCCCGAGATCCTCGACGTGGTAGAGCACCCAGTTGGCGCAGACCAGGTCGAAGCTGCCGTCTGCAAACGGCAACTCCTGGGCGTCGCCGATCTGCGCCTCCACCCCTCGCTCGACCGCGAGCGCGACCATCCGCGCCGAGAGGTCGACCGCGAGAACCCGGGCGCCGAGCTCCCGCATCACGCGCTCGGCGAACTCCCCCGCTCCGGCCCCGACGTCGAGCACGGTTTGCGGCCGTTCCTCGGCGACCGCCGCGAACGCCACGTCCTCGGCGTTGTCCCCCTCCACGAGCTGCCGGTAGATCGCGTCCCGCGTCGCCTGCCGCTCCTCGCTCGCGTACTCCCACTGCACGACGAGCGGACTGTTCAGCTTCAGGGTTCGACGATCGGCTGGCCCGGAATGCTCCGCGATGGCGCCTTTCCTCCTAGCCAGGCGTTGACGGTGGCACCCACGTCGGCGAACTCTCCTTCGTAGACGCGTCCAGCCGCGTTCTTGCCCTCGACGTAGGCGAGCAGGAGCGCGTGCTCCCGCGAATGGTCGGTCGACGGCGTTGTCGGGTCGCAGCCATGGTCGGAGGTGAGAATGAACAGATCGCCCGGCCGCAGCGCGCCGAGCAGGTCGTACAGGCGCCGGTCGAAGTCCTGCAGGCAGCGGTGGAAGTTGACCGGGTCGTTCCGGTGACCCCACAGCGAGTCGGTCTCGACGAGGTTGACGAAGATCAGTCCATCGTCGATCTCCTGGAGCAGCCGCTCGGTGGTCGTGATCCCGTCGACGTTGGACTTCGTCGGGTGAGACTCGTCGATGTCGCAGCCGGCGAAGATGTCCGAGATCTTGCCGACGCCGTGGACCTTGTGGCCCGCCTCGCGGACGAGCGAAAGGTAGTTCGGGCGCTTGGGCTCGAGCGAGAAGTCGTGGCGGTTCGGCGTGCGCTCGTAGTTGCCGGGGGCACCCGCGAAGGGCCGCGCGATCACCCGCCCGACCGCATGCTTGCCGGTGAGGATCTCCCGCGCGGTGCGGCAGGCCTCGTAGAGCTCCTCGAGCGGCACAGTCTCCTCGTGCGCGGCGATCTGGAAGACCGAGTCCGCCGACGTGTAGACGATCCACTTGCCCGTCCGCTGGTGCTCCTCGCCGAGCTCCTGGATGATCTCGGTCCCGGAGGCCGGCCTGTTGCCGAGCACACCGCGACCGGTGCGGTTCATGAACGGGTCGATCACGTCGTACGGGAAGCCGTGTGGATAGGTCGGAAAAGGCACGGGCGTCAGCAGGCCCATCAGCTCCCAGTGGCCGGTCGTCGTGTCCTTGCCCTTCGAGCGCTCGACGAGGCGTCCGGCGATCGCGGGCGCACCGGGTTGCGGCGGGCAGCCCTCGAGCGGCTCGATGTTCCCGAAGCCGAGCGCCTCGAGTGCGGGCAGGTCGAGCCCACCCACGGCGCGTGCGAGGTTCGCGAGGGTGTTCGACCCCTCGTCCCCGTAGTCGGCCGCGTCGGGAAGCTCCCCGGCACCCACGGCGTCCAGCACGATGACACATGCCCTCGGCACGCGGCTATCCTACTGAGCAGTGGGTACCGTCCTCGGCCTGATCGGCATCGTCTTCTTCGTGATCTGCGTGATCGCGCTCGCCGCCGGCGTGACCTGGATCGTGATCAAGCTGTCTCCGGGCAAACGCCCGGCCTCCTAGCCCGGCCTCTCTAGACGGCCGAGAGCGGCAGCACGGCGTCGAGCGGTGCGTAGTCGAGGTCGTGCGCCTCGGCAACCGCCTCGTAGGTCACCTTGCCGTCGATCACGTTGGCGCCGCGCGCAAGGGCCGGGTCACGTGCGAGCGCCTCGGCGAGGCCGTAGTCGGCGATTGCCTCGACATACGGGAGCGTCGCGTTCGTGAGCGCCCGCGTCGAGGTCACCGGCACGGCTCCAGGCATGTTCGCCACGCAGTAGTGCGTGACGCCGTCGACGGTGTAGACGGGCTCGGTGTGGGTCGTCGGCTTCGACGTCTCGGTGCAGCCGCCCTGGTCGATCGCGACGTCGCAGATCACGGAGCCCCGCTTCATCCCCCGCACCATCTCGCGCGTGACCAGCTTCGGCGCGACGGCGCCGGGAATCAGGACGGCGCCGATCACAACGTCGGATTCGGCGACGGACGACTCCACCTGAAGCGCGTTCGACATCAGCAGCGTCACGCGGCCGTGCAGGATCTGCTCCAGGTGCCGCATCCGATCGATCGAGCGCTCGAGGATCGTCACCTGTGCACCGAGCCCCAGGGCGATCACCGCAGCGTTGTAGCCGACGATCCCGCCGCCGATCACGACGACCCGCCCCGGTGCGACTCCGGCGACGCCGCCGAGCAACAGCCCGCGGCCGCCGAGCGGTTTCTCGAGGAAGTGCGCACCGGCCTGCGCAGCAAGCCGGCCGGCGACCTCGCTCATCGGCGCGAGCAGAGGCAGCGCGCGATCGACCGTCTCGACGGTCTCGTAGGCGACCGCGCGGACGCCGCTGCCGACGAGCGCCAGCGTGAGCGGCTTGTCGGCAGCGAGATGGAAGTAGGTGAAGACGACGAGTCCGTCGCGCAGTCGCACGTACTCGGCGGCTACCGGCTCCTTGACCTTCAGGAGCAGCTCGGACTCGGCCCAGACCTGCTCGACGGGAGCGGTCTTCGCACCGACCGCCGTATACGCCTCGTCGGAGTAGGCGCTCCCCTCCCCCGCACCGTGCTCGATCGTGACCTCGTGGCCCTTCTGGGTCAGCTCGCGCGCCCCGGCAGGCGTCAGCGCGACGCGATACTCGTCGGTCTTGATCTCCTTGGCGACGCCGATCCTCATGGGCGGCGGAACCATAGCGCCCGCTCACCGCGTCGCGCATCGGACATTCTCCGACTACGCCTCGACGAGGATCACCAGGGTGTCGCCCAGCACGCCGTCATACGCCATTGCCTCGGCCATCGCCTCGGTCTGCATCGCGGCCATGACGACATCCATGTCGGCAACGTCCATGAGCACCGCCACTCGGGTCGGGTTCTCCGGGTCGACGAACGTGCGGATGTTGGTGACGCCGAGAGGCCCGAAGACCTCCTCGCGCTTCGGCGAGGCGAGCCAATGCTCCTTGTCCTTCACCTCGTGATAGCCGATCACGGTGGGCATGGTCTCTCCTCTGGCTCGAGGGCCCAGCGGTGGCGCCGGACCCGGCGCGCAGATCGTAAGCCCTCGTCCCTCGAGCCTGCAACACGAGCCGTCAGTGCGCGGCGCGCAGGTAGAGGAGGAGCCCAGCGACGGTCTTCAGGTCGTCGAGGTCGAGCAGGCGGCGCTCGAGCTCCTCGCGGCTCCAGCGCACGAGCTCGATCTGCTCGTCTTCCTGGTTCTCAGGCTCACCCTCCTCCAGGCCCTCGGCCAGGTAGAGGTGCATCTTCTCGCGCACGAAGCCCGGCGACGTCCAGTAGCTCCCGAGCGCACGCCAGCTCCCGCCGCGCAGTCCCGTCTCCTCGGCGACCTCGCGCCTGGCAGCCGCCTCGGGTTCTTCGTCGCGGTCGAGCGTGCCGGCCGGCAGCTCGAGCAGCTTCCCGCGCGCGGGCTCCCGCAGCTGGCGCACAAGCACGACGCGTCCCTCGGAATCGACGGCGACGACCGCCACCGAACCGGGATGCTCGACGATCTCCTGCTCACGCCCGTCCCACGTCTCGACGCTGACCGAGAGGAATGCGCCTTGCCAGGCGGTGCGGGTCTCGTCCGGCTTCATGCTTCCGCGAGCCTTTCCACGAGACGCCGCTGCGAATCGTCGAAGCGCGGCCCGTCGCCGGCCGCCGCGTTCTCGCGCGCGCGTTCCGGCCGCCTCGTCGCGGGAATGACGAGATCGACGCGGTCGTCGGCGAGTGCCCACCGAAGCAGCGCCTGCGCCCACGTCTCGACGCCGAGCTCCCGCAGCGCCTCGCCGGGAACGCTCCTGCCCGCAAGACCCGAACCGGAGCCGCCAAGCGGTCGCATCACGATCACGGCGACGCCGAGCTCGGCCGCGAGCGGGAGCAGCTCGCGCTCGCACGCACGCTCGAGCGGGTTGAGCGGCAGCTGCACGGTGTCGAACCGGCCGGTGCGCAGCGCCTCGACCAACTCGCCGAAGGCCGACGAGGAATAGTGCGTGACGCCAAGCCGGTCGATCCGACCCGCCTCTCGCTCCTGCTCGAGCCACGGCAGCTGCTCGCGCCACGCCGACAGGTTGTGGATCTGTTCCAGCTCGACGCGGCCGAAGTAGCGCAGTTGATCCTCGAGCTGCCTTCGGCCCTCGACGGCGCTTCCGGCCCAGATCTTCGTAGCGACGACGGCGCGCTCGCGGCGCCCTTCGAGCGCAGCGCCGAGCGACGACTCTGCTGCGCGGTACATGGGCGAGGAGTCGAAAACCGCCGTGCCCGCGTCGAGCGCTGCCGAGACGACCTCGCTCGCCAGTGCACGATCGCCGTCGAACGTGTTCCAGGTACCAAGGCCGATCACCGGCCCGAGGCGGCGCTCGTCCATCAGGAGACCAGGCTGCCCGCCAGCCGCCCGGCCGCGAACGCGGCGGCGAAGAACGCTGGATCCTCGCTCGGTCCCCGGCCCATGTGCGCGAGCGGCAGCCCGGCGCATGCCTCCTCCCAGCCCGTCACGTCGACCTGCTCGCGCGGCTCGAGCCAATCCGGCGCCTGCGCGCCGGCCGGCCATGCAACCTTCACCGGGCCGAGGCAGAGCTCGAGCGCTGCCCGCGTGTGGTGCGAGACGCCGCGATGGCGCTCGCGCGGGTCGGCGCCCGAGACACGCGCGCAGAGGATCGCCGAGCCGCCGAGCGCCGCCGCCGCGTTCGCCGCATCCGCTGCAGCAAGACCGCCGTGCCCGAATCGAGAGCCGGTGCCCACGATCCCGGGGCCGACGCCGCAGACGACGACGTCGAAGCCCTGTGCGACCGCCCACGCGAGCGCCGACGGCGCCGTCACACATTGCACGTCCCCGTCGCTGCACGGCGCCACCGCGACGGCGGCCTCGAGCAGCCCACGCAGCTTGAGCGTGCGCACGGCATCGGAGAGCGCGACCGGCAGCGCGCCGCCGCCGAGCTGGACGTACGCGACCCGGGCACCGCCGATTCCGGCGCAAACCGGAGCGAGCTGGCTGTGCAGCGAGCAGCACACCACCGGCAGCCCGTCGAGCGCGTCGCCGAGCGCGCCGTCCTCTTCGCTGTGCCGCACGGCGCTCTGCAGGGAGGTGTACGGCAGCACGATCACGTGAGCGCCCGGCTCAGGCGCAAGGTCGAGCCCCCGCGTCAGGTTTGCGTGCAGGACGTCGAAGCCGCCCGAGCCGAGCCGAAGCTCACGGGCCTGGACGTTGACGAGCACCTCGTCGCCGAGCGCGACCGGCCCGGTGAGGCGCGGGTACGCAACGCAGGGGCCGCCGTCGACCTCGCAGCGCACGAGCCCCTCGTGGCGCTCGACGATCGCGGTGACGATGCCGCGCCTAAGCGTGAGCGCCATCGAGCGCCTCGTCGAGCAACGCCAGCGTGACCTCGACCATCGCCTCGAGGTCGGCGACCGCGATGTGCTCCTCGGGCGAATGGATCTCCGCCATGCCGTTTGCCAGGTTGACGCACCTGAGGCCCCGCTCGTTGAAGACGTTCGCGTCGGCGCCGCCACCCGTGAGCGCGTAGCTCGGCGAGCGGCCACACCGTGCAAGCGCAGCCGCCGCCATCCGCACGGGCTCGTCCTCGCGGCGAAAACGGTAGGCGCGGTAGCTCTCCATGACTGCCGTCTCAACCTCGCAGTCGGCCACGCTCGCCGCGAACGCGACCGTGTCGAGCATCTCCTGGACGAGCTCGGTCAACTTGGCCTCGTCGTGCGAGCGCGCCTCGGCCTCGACAGTGCACCACTCAGGGACGATGTTGCGCGCCGTCCCTCCCTCGATCCGGCCCACGTTCGCGGTCGTCTCCTCGTCGAGCCGGCCGAGCCGCAGATCCGCCACGGCCCGCGCGGCCGCGGCGATCGCGGAGCGCCCTTGCTCCGGGGCCATCCCCGCGTGGGCGGCGCGACCGTGGAAGCGTGCGCTGAGCGTGCGGCCGGTGGGTGCGCCCAGCACGATCTGGCCGACCGGGGCGCCCTGGTCGTAGACATAGCCGAGCTGCGCGTGCAGCCGGGACGTGTCGAAGGCGTAGGCCCCGACGAGTCCGACCTCCTCCTTCGCCGTGAAGACGAGCTCGACGCCCGCGTGCGGCCGGCCCTCGGCGAGCAGCCGTCGCACGGCGTGCAGCATCGCGGCGACAGCGGCCTTGTTGTCGGCTCCGAGGATCGTGCCGCCGGCGTTGCGGACGACACCATCCTCGACGACCGGCTCGATCCGCCCCTGCGGCGGCACCGTGTCGAGATGTGCGCAGAAGAAGAGTGGGAGACCGTCGGAGCTCGGCGGAACGCGGCAGTAGACGTTGCCCATCGTCGACCCCGTCTCGGGGCCGGTCGAGTCCTCGTCAGGCTCGAGCCCGAGGTCGCGCAGGTAGCCGACGACGCGGTCGGCCACGGCGCGCTCCCCGCCGGGCGGGCTCGGCAGCGCCGCCAGCTCCAGAAACAGCGCGAGGACGTCGTCGGGCACGCGGAGATCGTATTGGCTGCGCGCGGGCGCGACCGCTCAGCCGGCGACGCGCAGCTGCGTCACGCCCTCGCGTGAGCGGGCGCGCTCGAGCGCGGCACCGACGAACTCGCGGAAGAGCGGCGCCGGACGCGTCGGGCGGGACTTGAATTCCGGGTGGAACTGACTCGCGACGAACCACGGATGGTCGGCCAACTCGATGATCTCGACGAGCCGGCCTTCCTGGAACGTGCCCGAGACGACGAGACCGGCGTCGACCAGCGCCTGGCGGTAGTGGTTGTTGACCTCGTAGCGATGCCGGTGACGCTCGTGGATGACTCCCTCCCCGTAGACCTCGGAGGTACGCGTGTCGTCCACGAGCTCGACCGCCTGCGCGCCGAGACGCATCGTGCCGCCGAGATCCTCGATCTCCTTCTGCTCGGGGAGCAGATCGATCACCGGGTGCGGCGTCTCCGGATCCATCTCCGTCGAGTTCGCCCCGTGGAGACCCGCAACGTGGCGCGCGAACTCGGAGACGGCCACGTGCATGCCGAGGCAGATGCCGAGGTATGGAATCCGACGCTCACGAGCGACGCGGCACGCGAGAATCTTCCCCTCCCAGCCGCGCGAGCCGAAACCGCCGGGGATCAGCACGCCGTCGACCTGCTCGAGCTCGCGCACCGCTTCCTCATAGGACATGTGCTCTGCGTCGAACCAGCGAATCCGCACGTGCGAGCCGTGGTGGATGCCGGCGTGCTTGAGCGCCTCGTACACCGAGAGATAGGCGTCGTGGAGCTTCACGTACTTGCCGACGAGCGCGATCGTGACCTCGCCCTCGCGCTCGGCGAGGCGATCGGTCAGCTGCCGCCACTCGCCGAGCTCGATCGGGCCGGTTTCGAGGCCGAGACGCTGGCAGACGAGATCGTCGAGACCCTGCTCGCGCAGAACGTTCGGCACCTGGTAGACATCGGCGACGTCGGGGCAGCCGATCACGGCGTCGAGGTCGACGTCGGTGAAGAGCGCGATCTTGTCGCGGATGTCCTCGGAGACCGGCTCGTGCGAGCGGCAGACGACGATGTCCGGGTGGATGCCGATGCGGCGCAGCTCGTTGACCGAGTGCTGGGTCGGCTTCGTCTTCAGCTCGCCGGCGGCCTCGATGTACGGGACGAGCGTGACGTGCAGATAGAGCACGTTCTCCGTTCCCACCTCGCGCCGGAACTGCCGGATCGCCTCGAGGAACGGGAGCGACTCGATGTCCCCGACCGTGCCGCCGATCTCGGAGATGACGACATCCGTCGCCGTCTGCTCTGCGCTGCGGCGGATCCGCTCCTTGATCGCGTTCGTGATGTGCGGGATCACCTGCACGGTGGCGCCGAGATACTCGCCCTTGCGCTCGCGGCGCAGGACCGAGTCCCAGATCGCGCCTGCGGTGTGGCTCGCGTTCCGCGACAGGTTCTCGTCGATGAAACGCTCGTAGTGCCCGATGTCGAGGTCGGTCTCGGCGCCGTCCTCGGTCACGAAGACCTCGCCGTGCTGGAACGGGCTCATCGTGCCCGGATCGACGTTGAGGTACGGGTCGAACTTCTGCACCTGGATCGAGAGGCCGCGAGCTTTCAGCAGGCGCCCGAGCGACGCCGCGACGATGCCCTTGCCGAGCGCCGAGACGACTCCCCCTGTCACGAACACGTACTTCGTGCTCACGCGCGCCTTCCGAGGCGGTCGATCGCCCCGAGCACACGACCGCGCTCGATCACCTCGCCGACCGATCGCTGCTCGCCGATGACGGTCAGGGTCGCGAGGCCGCCGATCACACTCCATCGAGCGGCGCCTCTGAGCTTCCCCACGGACTCATAGCCTAGCAAGGCGCCGAGGGTGTTCGAGCCTGCGTCTCCCAGCATCGACATCTCTCGAAGATCGTAGGGAGCGATCAGGACGGCGAGCGCAACCCCCCTCCGTGGACGTAGGCCGAGCATCGCCGAGCCGAGCAGAAACGCCTTCAGCGCTCGGCCCGGGCGGGTGTCGAGCTGGTTGATGACGTTTGCCGAGAGGCCGACGAGCAGCGCGCCGGAGAGCGAGCGGGTGCGAAGCAGCGCGAAGGCGGGGATGCAGACGAGCTTCAGCACACCCGTCGTCCGGCCGGAGGCGAGATGGGCGCGAAAACCGCGCTCCGGACCGCCCCAAAGGTCGTCGGCGAGACCGATCAGGGCGGTGGGCGGCTCCGCAAGTCCAAGTACGACACCCACGAGCGGCAGCCGGTCGCCTCGATGGTTGATCCGGAGCGGCGCGCAGGCGAGCACGGCGTCGACCAGCTGCCGGCCGCGGTGGGCGAAGCCTGCGGCGTCGCGACCGGTGGCACGGTGCTCGAGCTCGAGCTCGCGTTCCTCGATCGCGAGGCCGGCGTTCACGGCATCGATCGTCATGCGCACCTCGCAGCCGAATCCGGGCGCAAGCGGAAAGACGGCGGCACGAGCACGTGGCGAGAGCGCACGCTGGCCGGAGAGCGGCTCTCCGGCCTGATAACCGGCCGCGAGCCGGATCAGCGCGCGGGCGGTCCGCTTGGCGAGGCCAAAGCCTCCGCCCTGCCGGCGCGCAAAGGCGGCGACTACGAGGTCCGCCGCGGACTCGAGCAGCGGGCTCGGGTCGCCGCGGAGATCCGCGTCGAGCAGCAGCAGCCGGCCCGGCGGCGCGGCGCGCTCGGCGCTGGAGAGCGCCTGACCCTTGCCTCGACGCCCGAGCCGAAGCACCCTCGCGCCGGCGGCCTCTGCCTCAGCGGCTGTGTCGTCGCGAGAGCCGTCATCGGCCACGATCACCTCGACGTCGTGGAAGCGCGCGCGGAGTGCTCGCACCGTCTCGGCGATCCGGCCTGCCTCGTCGCGCGCGGCTACGAGAATCGTGAGCGGCTCAGCCACCCGCGGCGACGGGCTCGATCTGCGGCAACACGGCCGTGTCGCCCGACGCAAGGCCGTAGTGACCGGTCGGCGCCCCCGCGAGCAGCGCGGCAAGCGCGAGCCGCCCGGCAGGCGTCTCAATGTTGTCGACGCTCGAGATCCCATCGCGGCGGAAGACCGGCAGCGCCGAGGGGTTCGCATCCGATCCCTCGGCCCCGACGAGCGTCGCCCCCACCGAGCCGAGCCCGGCGTAGAGGCCGGCCAGGAAGCTCGCCGTCTCCCGCTGCTGGGGCGGGACCGTGCGGACCATCACGATCCCGTCGAGCGGCTGCTTCTCGCCGCCGCTGCGCTCGGCGACGAGCTGGCCAGAGAGCACGGTCCAGAACGGACTCTGGCCGCCGAGCACGAACTCGCGCGCAAGCTCGCGGCCGATCGCCTCGGGTTGCGACGGATCGGCCAGCACCGAGAGGGCCGGGTGCGGCTTGAGGGCGGCTTCGAGGGCCTTCGCGTCGACCGGCACCTTGATCGCACGGAAGCGTACGGCGGGAAGCGCGCCCGCGTCCTCGAGCGCAGTCTGCACGAGCCCCCGAAGGCGCGGGTCTGACGGACCGACGAAGATCACCCCGATTCGCTGGCCCTTCAGCCGGTCGCGCATCACGAGCGGATACGACGCCTTGGCGATGGCCGCCGCTCCGCGCTGCCCCAGCGCGAGCTGATCGCCGCGGGCGGTCTCGGAGTCGAGCCGCGCGCGCAGGTCGGCCTTCTGCTCCTCGAGCAGCTTCCGCTCGGGGTTGGAGAGGGAGCTGTTGGAGGAAATCGCTACGCCGACGAGGATCCCGATCACGAGTGCCACGAAGACGGCTGCGAGTGAGGCGACGTGGTAGCGGAGATCGAACATGCCAGGCAGAGCGTAGAGCCTGCTCCTCCCGATTCGTACGCTAGAGGCTCGCGGCTGTCTGAATCAGGGCGTGGAGCCGCGCGAGCGCCTGACGCGGCAGCGACCGCGAGACCCGCAGCCACGAGCCCTCGACGATCGCGGTTGCGCGCGTCCGGTCGGCCGCGATCCCCTCGAGGCGCACCTCGACGTCGATGCGCTCGTCCACGAACTGGAGCCTGACGAGCCCCGGCGGACGAACGTCGAGAACGAGCAGCGTCCCCGCAGCCTGGGGCCTGCGCACAAACGACGTCAGGGGGCCGCCGGCCGGCCGCGCACTCGTGCGCAGCCGCCAGCGCGCGCCCGGTGCGAAGCCGCGGCGGTCAGGCTCAACGCCGGCGACGCCGGGCCACCAGTCGGACAGGTGGTACGGCTCGGCGATGAAGGCCCACACATCCTCGCGCGGTGCGAGCAACTCCCGCTGAGCGGTCGCGATCATTCCTGCAGCTAGAGCCCGAGCACGTCCTTGACGCGCAGCACGAGTAGCTCGATCAGCCGGCGCAGCGCCGGTGAGGCGGCGACTGCGACGACGATCGCGGCGAAGCCGGCGGCCGCGAAGCCGACGAGCGGCCAGAGACCCACTCGACGGCTCGCGAGGCGCGAGACGCCTTTTGCGTCGACCAGGATCTCACCCACCTTCAGCCGCGTCACGAAGGTGGACGACATGCCGGCGCGGTCACGCTCGAGGAACTCGACGAGGTTGAAGTGGGTACCGACCGCGACGATCAGCGTTGCGCCCTTCTCGAAGGCGAGCAGGAGCGCGACGTCCTCCGAGATCCCCGGTGCAGCGACGACGTGGTAGTCGACGCCGAGCCGCTCGAGTCGCGCGGCCCCGGGGGCGCCGCCGTTTCCTGCGTAGCCGTGAACGAGTATCTCGGCGCCGCTCTTCAGCGCCGCGTCCGAGACGGAGTCCATGTCCCCGACGATCACGTCCGGCTTCAGCCCTTCCTCGAGGAGAGCCTCGGCACCGCCGTCGACCGCGATCAGCACCGGCTTGAAATCGCGAATGTAGGGGCGCACCGTGTTCAGGTCGCGCTTGTGCCCCGGCCCGCGCGCGACGACGAGCGCGTGACGGTCCCGGAAGCGGCAGCGGAGCACCGGAAAGTCCAGGCCTTCCGCAAGCAGGCGCCCCTCGTCGCGCAGGTAGCGCATCGTGTTCTCCGCGAACTCGTGCAGTGCATGGGTGACGCGGCTTCGCTGCTCGGAAAGCGCGCGCTGCAGCTCGGCCTCCTCCATGATCCTGCCGGTGGCGATGCAGGCGCCGTTGCGAAAGACGCCGCCGCCGCGGACGCTCAGCACCTCGCCGTCGGCGACATCGTCGAACAGGGCCGCGCCGGGAGCGTCGATCAGGCGAACGCCGCCTCGGACGAGCGCGAGCGGGCCGGGATTCGGGAAGCGCCCCGATTGCGACGCCGCGACGTTGACGACGACGCGCACGCCCGACTCGACGAGCTCCTCCGCCGAGACGCGGTCGAGGTCGCGGTGATCGATGATGGCGATGTCGCCGGCGGAGAGGCGCCGGGTCAGGTTCTTGGTCAGACGGTCGATGCGCGCCGGGCCGGTGAACTCGACGAAGCTCACTGCCGGACCGTCGAGAGAAACTCCTGGCCGCCGAGCATCCGCTCGATCTCCCCGCGGCGCTCCTCATCCGACAGGTGTCCGATCCGCGTGTGGGTCGGGTCGCCCGGGATCTTCTCGACCCGGAAGTGGCGGTCGGCGAGGGTCGCGATCTGCGGCAGGTGCGTGATCGTGATCACCTGCGCGCGCGCGGCGAGCCGCTGCAGCGTCCGGCCGACGGCGTTCGCGGTCTCCCCGCCGATGCCCGCGTCGATCTCGTCGAAGACGAGCGTCTCGCCGCCCGCGACGGCGGCGATCGCAAGTGCTACCCGCGAGAGCTCGCCGCCCGACGCGGTCTCGGCGACCGGCGCGAACGGCAGTCCGGCGTTGGGACGGATCGCGAAGGCAACCTCGTCGGAACCGCTCGACCCGAGAGCACGGTCTCGCAGATCGGCCCGGAACTCGCCCTCCCCCATGCCGACGCCGTGCAGCTCCTCCGCGACCGCCGTCGAGAAGGCGTCGAGCGCGGCCCTCCGTGCCTTCGACAGCTCCGCTGCCACACGATCGACCTCCCTCTCTGCAGCGGCGAGCGCAGCAGCGGCTGCGTCGGTCGGATCGTGTCCCTCCTCGATTGCCTCGAGCTCTGAGCGCGCCTCGGCGCCGCGTGAGAGCAGCTCTTCGTAGCTGTCGCAGCGGAAGCGACGGCGTGCGTCCGAGATCCGCTCGAGGCGCACCTCGAGCTCCTCCAGGCGCCCGGGTTCGGCCTGGAGCGAATCCAGGAACACACGCAGCTCGGAAGCCGTCTCGCGCAGGCGCAACTCGACGTCGCGCAGCTCATTGCCCGCCCGCTCGAGCTCCGGCGCGAGGCGCTCCAGCGGCGCGACGGCGCGCTCCGCCTGCGCCGCGAGCCCGGCCGCACCCTCCCCGTCGTCCGGAGCGAGTGCCTCGGCCGCGCGCGCGGCGGCGTCGGCGAGCTCGCTGACGTGACGGAGCCGCTCGCGCTCCGCCCGTAGCTCCTCCTCCGTCTCCGCCTGGAGACCCTCGGTGTCCTCGACGAGCGCGCGAAGCTCGGCCAGCCGCGCTTCCACGTCTGCGACGCTCCGCGTCAGCTCGTCATAGCGTCGCCGCGCCGCCTGCAGCTCCCGCCAGGCACGCCCCAGCTCCGCGCGGCGGCGAAGCTGCTCGTCGCCGACGAAGGCGTCGAGTACGTCGAGCTGGTAGGAAGAACGCGCGAGCCGCCTCTGCTCGAACTGGCCGGACATCGCGATCAGGCGCTCGACCGCGGCAGCCAGATCCTCTCGCGCGACGCTTCGCCCCCACGCGTAGGCGCGCGTGCGCCCGTCCGTGAACACGCGGCGCGCAACGATGAGCATCGGTTCGCCCTCGGGGCGCAGCTCCGCGAGCGCCTCGAAGCCTTCCTCGTCGAGCAACCCTTCCGGGAGGTCGAGCTCCGCCTCGACATAGGCCTCGGTCGCGCCTGCCCCGATGAGCCCTGCCTCGCCTCTTGCCCCGAGCAGCAGCCCGACCGCCTGGGCGAGGATCGTCTTGCCGGCGCCGGTCTCGCCCGTGATCGCGTTCAGCCCGGCGGCCGGCTCGAGCTCGGCTTCCCGGATCAGAACGAGGTTCTCGATTCGCAGGCGCCGAAGCATGCTGCAGATGGTAAGCGCAGCGTCGTGGCCGCACCATCCTCTCGAAGAGCCGACCCGAACGCACTACGACAAATGGGTTGACGCGCGAGTACTTCGGGTCCCGACCCGCCCCCTGCTCGGCTTCAGCCTAACTTCCGCAGCGAGGCGCCGCATCGGCCGATTCGTGCCGAATTTGTTCCGTTTTGTCTAGGAGCCGAACGTCTCGCGGTAGCGCGCGAAGAAGGTCGTCTCGGGAAGTGTTGCGAGCAGGCTCGGCCGCGGCCCGAGGCGCACCACGACCCGGCCGGCGGGCTGCACCTCGCGGAAGACATGCCCGTCGATCAGGACGGTGGTCGGCACATCCGCGGTGCGATTCCAGACGATCACGTCACGGCTACGCGGCACGACCAGCGGCCGCGCATGCAGCGAGTGGGGCGCGACGAACGTGATCGCCATCGCATCGAGCCCCCAGACGAGCACGGGGCCGCCGTTCGAGAGGTTGTAGGCAGTCGAGCCGGACGGCGTCGAGACGATCACGCCGTCGCACGGCTGGCGCCCCAGATCCTCGCCGCCGACGGCCCAGCCGAGCTCGACCATGCGGCCGAGGATCGAGCTCGTGATCACGACGTCGTTGACCGCGACTCCTGTCTCGCCGTCGATCTCTGCCTCGAGCGTGGGCAGCTCGACGACCTGGTACTCCCCGGCAAATACGCGAGTGAGATCAGCTTCGAGCCGCTCGTGGCGGATCGAGGCGAGGAAGCCGACGCGACCGAAGTTGACGCCGATCACCGGCACGCCGCTGTCGAGGAAGCGGCCGAGCGCGCGCAGCATCGTCCCGTCGCCGCCGAGCACGACTGCGAGCTCGGCGTGTCCGAGGTCGGCTTCCCCGGCGCCGACTCCATGCTTGGTCGCCTCCTCCTCGGGCAGGATCAGCTCGACGCCCGCATCGCGCGCGACCGATTCGAGGCGCGCCAGCGCGGGCCCGATCGTCTGGGCTTTCCCGTGCGTGAGCACCGCGGCGCGCGTGATCGGGCTAGCCAACGGCGTCGCCGATCCAATCGTCGAGGCGGTCGTCAAGAACTGGCTCCTCCCGATGGACGAGATGTAGGAACAACTCCCGGTTCCCCTTCGGACCGGGCACGCCCGAGTCTACGACGCCGACGGTCTGGGCACCCCAGCCGAGCGCCGCCTGCGCCACCTTGTGCGCGACGCGCGCGCGCACGAGCGGATCGCGGACGACACCCCTGCCTGCCTCGCTCCGCCCGGCTTCGAACTGCGGCTTCACGAGCACGACGGCCTGCCATCCCGGCGCGGCGAGACAAAGCGCAGGTGGCAAGGCGGTTCGCACCGAGATGAAGGACACGTCGCAAACGACGAGCTGCGGGGCGAACGGCAGCTTCGTCAGCTCGCGGGCGTTCGTCCGCTCCAGCACGACGACACGCGGGTCGTTGCGCAGTTTCGGGTGCAGCTGCCCGTAGCCGACATCGAGTGCGATCACTCGGGCTGCGCCGCGCTGTAACAGGCAGTCGCTGAAGCCGCCCGTCGAGGCGCCCACGTCGAGGCAATCGAGGCCGCTCACATCGATCCCGAACGCCTCGAGCGCGTTCTCGAGCTTGTCCCCGCCGCGCGAGACGAACCGCGCGCGCCTGATCACCTCGAGCTCGGCGCCCTCGTCCACCTGGGTGCCCGCCTTGTCGTAGCCGGGCACGAGCCCCGCGAGCACGAGCGCCTGCGCCTGTGAGCGCGTCTCGGCGAGCCCTCGCTCCACCAGCACGATGTCCAGTCGCTTCTTCACGCCGGAGAGGCTACTCGGGTACAACAGTGAGCATGGTGTACGAGCGGAAGATCTCGTCCGACGAGGCCCGGGAAGGCTATGTGCTCGTCGAGAAGGCTCGGCTCTCGTTCTTCCCGCCCGCGGGCGAGCGGTTCGAGCTCGACGGGCGTCCGGCGGTGGTCGAGTCGTACCCGTGCACGTGCCGCGGCCCCGACAAGCCGCATGAGCACTGGTTCATCCGGCTTGCAGGGCTGATGCGCGGCGAGCGGGTGAGACTCGAGGAGCTCGAGCCGGGTCGCTTCATCAGGACGTCCGAGCCTTGAGCCCGTCGACCATGTCGGCGAGCACAGACGTGTCGGCGTCGACGTCGTCGAGCCGCGCCTGCGCACGTTCGGCCGCCTCGTCGGCGTAGCGCCGGGCCGCGTCGGCGCCGTGAATCAGCACGTAGCCGTCCCCGTCGAGGATGTCGTCGACGATCTGGAACAGCAACCCGAGCTCGTCGCCGAACGCACGCCACGGCGCCTGCTCGCCCTCCGGCACCCCGGCCACCCAGAGCGGCAGCCCAATCGCCGCGCCGAACAGGCACCCCGTCTTCAGCCGGTGCAACGTCTCTTCGTCGGGCGCGCTACCGGTGATGTCGAGGTACTGGCCGCCGATCATCCCGAGTGTCGCCTGCGCCAGCTCCCGCGCGACCTGCGGCGTCGGGTAGGACAGCGCGAGCCGGAACGCCTCGGCGAGCAGCGCGTCGCCGGCCAGGATCCCGACCGCTTCTCCGTACCGCTTCCACGTCGACGCGTGGCCCCGCCGCTCCTCGTCGCCGTCGAGCGCGGGCAGATCGTCATGGACGAGTGAGAACGTGTGCACGAGCTCGAGCGCCGCCGCGGCCGGGAGCGCCTCCTCCGGCTCGGCGCCGGCGGCCTCGGCGGTCGCGAGCACGAGCACCGGCCGGACGCGCTTGCCGCCGACCTCGATCGAGTAGCGCACGGACTCCGCTTGGCCGTGCAGCTCCGGCGTCAGCGCGAGCTCGGCGAGGTAGCCCTCCGCGAGTGCGCGCAGCCCTTCAGGATCCCGCACCCGACTCCGCCTGTTGCCGTGCCTTGCGGATCTCGGTCTCGACCTCTTTCAGCAGCTCGGTGAGCTGCTCGAGGATGCCGTTCGCCGCCTCGGGGTCATCCGTGGCCTCGAGTTGCGCGCGCAGCTGCTCGGTGCGCGCGAACAGCTCTTCCACTCTGGCGAGGGACTCGTCGACGCTCACGCCACTCGCTCCCGCTGGATGCGTCCCAGGATTCCGTTCACGAGCCTGCCAGCTTCTTCCGTCGCATATCTCTTCGCAAGCGTAACTGCCTCGTCGATCGCCACCTCGACCGGAACAGCTTCTGTCTCGAGCTCGTGGATCGCAATCCGCAGCACGTTGCGCTCGACCGCACCCAGCCGATCGGCCGTCCACTCGTCGGCGGCCGCACTGATCTTCTCGTCCAACCCGGATGCGTCGGCCGCCACTGCCTCGGCGAGGGTGCGTGCGTACTCGTCCACCTCGCCCTCGTAGAGCGACGCGAGCGGCTGGCCGGTTACGTCCCATTGGTACAGCAGGAAGAGCGCAGTGCGCCGCGCGGCACGCCGGCCGACGCTGCGCTTCGTCATCCTTCGAGTTCCTCGATCGTCACGTCAACGCCGGCGACCTTGAGGCCGCACATCGTCTCGACCGCTTCGGTCACACCGCGCTGTACGGCGCGCGCGAGGTCAGGCAGCACGACGCCGAAGCGGGCGGTGAGTACGAGCTCGATCCGGCCGTCGGCGAGCTCCACGCCCTTGCGCGGCTTGCGCAGGCGGGCGCCCTCGACCTGCTCGACGGCGCGCGCGACGAGCTGCTGGAAGGCGGACTCGGAGATCGACACGCCGGGGCCGAGCGTGTGACTCACGGCGCGACCGCCTCCAGCTCGGTCTGCTCGAGCCAGCTCGTCGAGTAGTCGCCGGCGCGGAAGTCCTCGGTGTCGAGGATCTCGAGGGCCGCGTCGCGTGTCGTCGGCACGCCCTCGAGCTCGAGCTCGTGCAGGGCTCGCCTGGCGCGTTCGATGGCGGCCGGTCGCGCGTCGTCCCAGACGATTACCTTGGCGATCAGCGAGTCGTAGTGCGGTGGAATCACCCCTCCCTCCTCCAGCCATGTGTCTACCCGCACGCCGGGTCCGAGCGGCGGCCGGAAGCGCGTGATTCGACCGGGCGCGGGCGCAAAACCGCGCGAGGGGTCCTCAGCGTTGATCCGGATCTCGATGGCGTGTCCGCGACGCGGTGCGCGTCCGGTGATGGGCAGCCGCTCGCCGGCGGCGACGCGCACCTGCTGGCGCACGAGGTCGATGCCTGTGCAGAGCTCGGAGACCGGGTGCTCGACCTGAAGCCGCGCATTCAGCTCGATGAACGAGAACTCTCCGCCCGGGCCCAGCAGGAACTCGAAGGTGCCGGCATTCTCGTAGCCGATCGTGCGGCAGGCCCGCTCGGCCGCCGCCTCCATCTCCTCTCGCGTGCCGGGGTCGAGCGCCGGCGACGGCGACTCCTCGATCAGCTTCTGATGGCGACGCTGGATGGAGCACTCACGCTCGCCGAGCGTGAGCACGCCGCCGTGGTGGTCGCAGAGCACCTGCACCTCGACGTGACGGGCGGGGCTGATCACCTTCTCGAGATAGAGCGATCCGTCGCCGAAGGCGGCCTGCGCCTCGTTGGCGGCGGCAGCGTAGGCCTCCTCGAGCTCATCGGCTGTGTCGACGAGGCGCATGCCCTTGCCGCCGCCACCCGAGGCGGGCTTGAGCAGGACCGGAAAGCCGAGCTCCGCGGCGGCGGCACGTACCGCGTCGAGACTTGCACCGCCTTCGGTGCCCGGCACGAGCGGCACATGGGCGGCACGCAGCTCGGCTTTCGCACGCGCCTTGTCGCCCATCCGAGCCATCAGGTCGGCGCCTGGGCCGATGAAGACGAGGTCGTTCTCGGCACAGGCCTCGACGAAGGCGGGGTTCTCGGCGAGGAAGCCGTAGCCGGGGTGGATCGCCCCGCAGCCGGTCGTCTCGGCCGCGGCGATGATCGCCGGGATCCGAAGATAGCTCTCCGAAGCGGCGGGCGGCCCGATCCGGATCGCGCGATCGGCGAGCCGCGTGTGGAGTGCGCCCTCGTCAGCAGTCGAGTAGACCGCGACAGCCTCGGCTCCCAGCTCGTGCACCGCGCGAATCACGCGCACTGCGATCTCCCCGCGATTCGCTACCAGGATGCGCGAGAACATCAGCGGCTAGACGCCGTCGAGCGGGACGCCCGCGATCGGCTCGAGCTCGAACAGGAGCTGTCCGAACTCGACGGGCTGCGCATTCTCGACATGGATCGCACGCACGATGCCCTCGACATCGGCTTTGACCTCGTTCATCAGCTTCATCGCCTCGAGGATGCAGAGCGTCTGGCCAGGAGCGACGGCGTCCCCCTCCTCGACGAACGGCGGCGAGCCGGGTTGCGATGCACGGTAGAACGTCCCGACCATCGGCGACTCGACGCGCGTCAGGCCGTTCGAAGCGGGCGCCACGGGCACGAGCGCGGGCTCCGGGGCGGGTGCGAGCGGTGCAGCCGACCCTGCAGCAGGGCGATCGTCGGTGCGGCGAACCGTGACGCGCACGTCGCCGTCGTCGATCGTCACCTCCCCCACACCCGACTCCTGGACGATGCGGACGATCTCGCGGATCCGCTCCGCCTGGGGCCTCTCGACACCGCGGCTCTCGAGCGAGTCCTCCGTGCCGCGATTGCGAATCGCGTTGAGCAGCGGCGCCGCATTCGAGCCGAAGAGCCCGAGCAGCAGTAGCTCCTCCTCGCTCGTCGCCAGTCCTTCGGCTTCGTCTCGGAGCTCGTCGAGCGGCGGCACGATCATCTCGGCCGACTCCGGATCCGTGCTGAGCGAGACGGCGCGCAGAACCGTCGGGTCGATCGTCCCCGGCGTCGCGCCGTAGCGCCCGAGAATCAGCGCGCGCAACTCGTCGGTGACGGTCGTCCAGCGCTCGGAGGAGAGAACGTGCAGGAGCGCCTGCGAGGCGAGCATCTGCCCGATCGGAGCGGCGAGCGGCGGCCAGCCCGCCTCCTCGCGGATACGCAGGAGCTCGTCCACGACAAGGTCGAGACGGTCGCCCGAGGCGTGCGCGCGCAGGTGCATGTCGAGCGCCGCGACGAGACCCGCCGGCAACTTGTGCTCGGCGGCGCGGACCGCGATCCGCGGCGCGAGCGGAGTCACCGGCTCGTCGCCGATGTGCTCGTCGACGAGATCGGACGCCCGCCAGAGCGCGGCCACGTCCACGCCGGTCTCTCTTCCGATCCCGGCAAGGGCCTGAGCGCATCCCTCCGCGGAGACCCGGTGGAGCGTCAATGCGAGTGGGAAGACGGTGCAGGCGATCACGTCGGCTCCCGCATGTGCAGCGGAGAGCGAGGTCGCGAGGGCGTTGCCCGAAGCGCCCTGGCAGTAGATCCCGACGGGCAGCCCGGTCGCTCCCGCGAGCTCGCGCACGAGCTCGTGCGCCTGATGCGGCAGCAGCGAGCCGGTCGGGTCGTGCAGGAGCACGCGCGCCGCGCCAAGCTCGGGGAGCTTGCGCGCCTGCTCGACGAGCACCTCCAGCTCGCCGGTGCGACCGGCGCTGTACACGAGCCCTGCCTCGAATTCACGACCCGCCTCGGCGATCGCCTCGGCGGCATCGCGGAGGTTCGAGACGTCGTTGAGCGGGTCGTGCAGCCGGAAGACGTCAATCCCGTTCTCGGCCGCCGAGGCGATGAAGCGGCGGGCGAACTCGCCGTCGACAGACCTTGCGCCGACGAGGAACTTGCCGCGGAGCGCGAGCCCGAGCGGCGTCTTCGTCCGCGCCTTGATCGCGCGGATGCGCTCCCAGGGGCTCTCGATGCCACGCTTGACCGCGCTGTCGAAGACGCCCCCGCCGGAGACCTCGAGGTAGGCGAAGCCCGCGCCGTCGAGGATCTCCGCGAGCCGCAGCAGCGCCGCGGTCGGCACGCGCCCGGCCAGCGGCTCCTGACCGAGCAGGCGAATCGTGGTGTCGACGAGAGCGGGCATCGCGACTCGGGACCCTATCGAGTCCCGACCCGCGAATACCGGCACCGAATTGGCACAGACGCACGCGCCGAGACCTGCGAGAATTTGTGCTGGGAGCTGTTCCCCACCCTGGGTGGGGGTATCACGGGAGGGAGACGCAAGCGACTGTCACGCGCGGGAAATGTAGCGGCCCTCGCGCGGGTCGACCTTGATCCGGTCACCGACGTTCACGAACAGCGGCACCTGGACGACCGCGCCGGTCTCCAGCGTCGCCGGCTTCATCACGTTCGAGACGGTGTCGCCCTTGACGCCCGGTTCGGTGTCGGTGACTGCCAGCTCGACCGAAGCCGGCATTTGCACGCCCGAGGGCTTGCCGCCGACGAACAGGAGCTGCACCGTCGACGACGGTTGCAGGTACGGCAGCTCGTCCTCGACCGACGCGTGCGAGAGGGACAGCTGCTCGTAGTTCTCCTCGTCCATGAACACGACCTCTTCGCCCGCGTCGTAGAGGTACTGCATGTTCTTCACCTCGGTGAAGACGCGCGGGAACTTCTCGCCGGCGCGGAACGTGCGGTCGACGACCGACCCGCTGTCGATCGACTTCACCTTCGTGCGAACGAACGCGCCGCCTTTGCCCGGCTTCACGTGCTGGAACTCGACGATCCGC
The DNA here is from genome assembly GCA_963757725.1 of uncultured Actinomycetes bacterium. Lineage (GTDB taxonomy): Bacteria > Actinomycetota > Thermoleophilia > Gaiellales > Gaiellaceae > CAVWSR01. The sequence continues at coordinate 331,439 of CAVWSR010000007.1, read as the reverse complement.
CAGACCGAGCCCTCGAGCTCGATGTGCATGCCGTTCTTGAACTGGTTCGTGCTGACGACGTCGGCCACGGTCGGCCACTCTAGCCGACCGTCACGAGCTCCTTGGTGAACCGCGTGAGCACCTCCGGCACTCCGTCGGTGACGATCACGAGATCCTCGATTCGCACCCCCGCCTGGCCTTCGAGGTAGATCCCGGGCTCCACCGTGACGGCGTTCCCTGGCACGAGCGTGTCCGTCGATTCGGGTCGGAGCACCGGCGCCTCGTGGATCTGCAAACCGACCCCGTGGCCGAGCCCGTGGCCGAAGTTCTCGCCGTAGCCCGCGGCGTCGATCAGGTCCCGGGCTGCGCGGTCGACGGCAACACCTGTCGCGCCGGCCAGCACGGCGGCGAGGCCCGCCTCCTGCGCCTCGCGGCAGACCGCGTAGATCCGCGTCAGCTCCTCACGGGGAGCGCCGGTCGCGAAGGTGCGCGTGCAATCGGAGCAGTATCCGTCGACGACGCAGCCGGCGTCGATCGTCACAAGCTCGCCGGCCTCGACGACGCGGCCGGTCGAACCGCCGTGCGGGAGCCCGCCTTCCGGGCCAGAGGCGACATGCAGATCGAACGAAAGCCCCTCGCCGCCGAACTCCCGGAGGAGCTGCTCCATCCGCCAGGCAAGCTCGCGCTCGCTGCGCCCGACGAACGGCTCCTCCGCCATAGCTTCGTACGCGCGGTCCGAGATCGCCGCGGCCCGCCGCAACGAATCGAGCTCCGCCTCGTCCTTGACCGAGCGGAGCTCCTCGACACGCCCGCGCCGGGCGACGAGCTCGAGCCCGCCCCCTAGCAATGTCTCGTAGCTCGCGTACGTGACGTGCTCGGCCTCGAAGCCGATCCTGCCCTCGAGCAGCTCGGCGAGGCTCCCGTAGACGGCGCGACGCGTCTCCACGAACTCGACGCCGGGCACCGCGCGAGCCGCCGCGGCGTAGCGAAAGTCGCTGAAGAGGCGGACGCAGTCCTGCTCGACGAGGAGCGCCGCGTTGGAGCTCTTGAAGCCGGCGAGATACTGCACGTTGTACGGATTCGTGACGAGCAACGGCTCGTCGAGCCGCAGGCGCTCGAGCCGGGTCACGCGGCAGCTCCGGAGAGGAACTCCAACGCTTCGCGGTAGCCCTCCGGCCCCTTCCCGACGATCTGCTTCGCCGCGAGGTCGGCGATCACCGAGTGGCGGCGCCAGTCCTCGCGCTCATGGATGTTCGAGAGATGCACCTCGACGATCGGACCCGCGAAGAGCTCGAGCGCATCGCGAATCGCGTAGCTGTAGTGCGTCCACGCAGCCGCATTGGCGACCAGCCCGTCCGCCCAGTCGTAGGCGTCGTGGATCCAGTCGACGTACTCGCCCTCGCTGTTCGTCTGCCGGCAGCGCACGTTGCAGCCGAGCTCGTTCGCCCATTCGTAGATGCGCGTCTCGAGCTCGGGGAGCGAAAGCCCGCCGTAGTGCTCGGGATCGCGCCGACCGAGCACGTCGAGGTTCACGCCGTTGAGAACGACCACGCGCACGCCGTGACTCTAACGAGCGATCAGCGAATCGAGCGCCGCGCGCACGTCGGCATCCGGGAGCTCGGCGCCTGTGCGTGGACTACCCGGCGCGTCGAGTAGCACGAGCCGCACCCGGCCGTCGCGTACCTTCTTGTCGCGGCGCAGGGCCGCCCAGGCGCGCTCGGGATCGACGCGAACAGGCTCGGGCGTCAGGATCTCCTCGACCACGGCCGTGTCGAGGCCCGAGAGGCGCAGTGCGCCCAGCAGCCCGAGCGCGACGGCGCGGCCGTGCGTGACCTCGCCGTAACCGCCACCCGCCTCGAGCGCGTGCGCGAACGTGTGGCCGAGGTTGAGCACCTCGCGCTCGGCACGGTCGTACGGGTCGCGGAGGCAGAGCGCCGTCTTGTAGGCGGCGCAGCGCCGCACGAGCTCGTCGTCGGCGAGCTCCCAGAGCGGCTCGCCGGTCAAGAGCCCGGTCTTGACGACCTCGGCCATGCCCTCATGGCGCTCGGACGCGGGCAGGGTCTCGAGCAACGCCGGGTCGATCACGACGCGCTCGGGCCAGTGGAAGGCGCCGACGAGGTTCTTCCCCGCAGGGATATTGATCGCGGTCTTGCCGCCGATCGCCGCGTCGACCTGGCCGACGAGACTCGTCGGCACCGGCACCCAGCGGATCCCGCGCAGGTACGTCGCCGCAGCGAAGCCGGCAGGATCCGTGGTGCAGCCGCCGCCGAGCGCCGCGATCCGTCCGCCGCGATCGAGGCGAAGCCCACTCCATAGCCGCTCGATCGCCGGAACCGTCTTCGCCTCCTCACCCGGAGGCAGCTCATGCATCGAGGCCAGCCGCGTTCCGAGCGCGAGCTGCGCGTCCACGCCGTGGATGCCGGCTACATGCGGATCAGCGACGAGCGCGACCGGGCCGCTGCCTGGAACGAGCGAACCGAGCCTCGTCAACGCTCCGCGCTCGACGACGACGCCGCCCGCCGCCAGGAGCGCGCCGTCCAGGTCGTGTACGACCGCGTCGGCGGCGGCCTCGTAGAGCGGTCCTCGCTCCTTGCTCAGTGCGACGAAGCTCTCGCGGTCGCGGGCAAGCGGCCGCGCGCTCCCGACGGCCCGCTCCCAGGCCGTGTCGGGGTCCACGGGCAGCAGCATCGTCGTGGCCCGTTCGCAGAGCGCCGCGCGCGTGTGCTCGGAGATGACCGCTCCGCCGCCGAGCGCGATCACGAACGGCTCGCGGGAGGCAAGCAGCTCGGTCGCAAGTTCCTCCTCCACGGCGCGGAAGCCCGCCTCGCCCACGGCGAACAGCTCGGTGATCGTCGAACCGGTACGCCGCTCGATCTCGTGGTCGAGGTCGAAGAACGGCCTTCCGGTCCGCTCGGCGATCTGCAAACCGAGCGTCGACTTGCCGGCCCCCATGAAACCGATCAGCGCGACGTGGCGACTCAGCGTGTCCAGTTGATGCGCTCCAGGTACGCCGCGTGCGCAGCGACGAAGTCGCCTAGCGCGTCGCCGCCGAACTTGTCGCACGCCGACCTGGCGACCTCCCAGGCGACGGCCGCCTCGGCGACCACCGCGAGCGCCTCGACCGCCGCGACGTCGCTGCGCTCGACCAGCGCCTCGGCCGGCTCACCCGTGGCGAGATCGACCGACGCCAGCGGGCGCATCAGCGTCGGCAACGGCTTCATCGCTGCCCGGACGACGATCTCCTCGCCGTTCGAGATCCCCGCCTCGATCCCGCCGGCGCGGTTGGTGTCCCGTCTGAGGCCCGGGCGAATCTCGTCGTGTGCCGCGGAACCGCGGAGCCGCGCGAGCCCGAAGCCGTCGCCGATCTCGACGCCCTTCACGGCCTGGATCCCCATCAGCGCCGCGGCAAGCCGCGCGTCGAGCCGGTCGTCCTTCGTCGCGTAGGAGCCGAGGCCCGGCGGTGCGCCCGTCACCCGTACCTCGACGACGCCGCCGAGAGTGTCGCGATCGGTGCGCGCCTCGTCGATGACCGCGCGCCAGTCGTCGGAGCCGCCGATCTCCGTCACGAAGCCGTGCACCTCGATCCCGATCGACCCGAGCAGCGCCTTCGCGACCGCACCAGCGGCCACGTGAGCCGCGGTGTGGCGCGCGCTCGCCCGCTCCAGCGCATTGCGCACGTCGTCAAGCCCGTACTTGAGCACGCCGGGAAGGTCGGCGTGACCCGGCCGCGGCAACGTCACGGGCCTGGTGCCCTTGCCGTGAGGCTCACCCTCGGGCGGCCACGGGCTCATGCCCCAGGTCCAGTTCTTGTGGTCACGGTTGCGGACGACGAGTGCGAGCGGCGTTCCGAGCGTGCGCCCGTGTCGCAGGCCGGCGAGCACTTCCACCTCGTCGGTCTCGATGCTCTGGCGCGGGCTGCGTCCGTAACCCTCTTGGCGGCGGCGCAGGTCGGCGTCGACCGCCGCGCGGTCAACCGCGAGCCCGGCCGGCAACCCGATCAGGATCGCGACGAGCGCGGGACCATGCGATTCGCCGGCAGTTGTCAGCACCAGAGCCACGCGACAAGCCTACTTCTCGGGTCGCGCCCCGTATGCGGCGGCGCGCATCACGTCGACCGGCGGAGCAACCCCTGTCCAGCGCTCGAACGAAGCGGCTCCCTGCCGGACGAGCACGTCGAGGCCGTCGACAATCGTCTCGCAGCCGGCACGGCGGGCAGCCGCGATCAATGCGGTGTCCGACCCATCCGCGTTGTACGCCAGATCGACGACGTCCTGCTCGGCGCGCGGCTCGACGAGCAACTCGTCCTTCACCGGCGTCGTGTTGACGATCAGCGTCGCATCGCGCAGCTCGGGCGGCCACTCCGTGCGGCGGCTTGCAGTGCGGACCTGCGCGCCGGCGCGCTCGAGCGCCGCGACGACCGCGCGGGCCGCGCCGCCGTCGCCGAGCACGAGTGCGCGCGCGCCGAGCGCCCTCACGGCGCTCGTGACCGCGAGCCCATCGGTGCTCGAGCCGTAGATCGTCCCGTCAGGTCGGCGAACCAGCGTGTTGATCGACACCGCCTCCGCCTCGAGCTCGTCACAGAGCGCCATCACGTCGAGCTTGTACGGAATCGTCACGTTTGCTCCAGCGTCGAGCTCCCGGACCGCGTCACGGAGCTCGTGCGGCTCGAGCTCGAGCGCCTCGTAGCGCCAGTCGAGGCCGAGCGCCGCGAAGGCCGCGTTGTGCATACGAGGAGAAGGCGACGCCGACACCGGCTTGCCGAACAGGCGGACAACGCGGGTCAATTGGCACCGAATCGGCACATTCAGCGGCGATTCTTGCTGTTAGCGTTCTTCCCGGGAGCTTGTGCCCCACCCTGGGCGGGGTGAACGCGCGCGTCAACCTCTAAGGCGTCGGGGCGAACCCGTGAGCGTTGGCGTAGTTCTGGAAGGCGCGGTAGCTCGAGGTGAAGAAGTGGTGCACCCTGTCAGGCTTGCGGACGAAGTAGAGATAGTCCACGCGTGCCGGATGAGCGGCGGCCTGCAGCGAGGCGAGGCCCGGGTTCGCGATCGGCGTCGGCGGCAGCCCGACGCGCTTGCGCGTGTTATATGCACTGTCGCTCTCGAGCTGCGACCGCCGAATCGACTGGGTACCCGGGATGTGCAGGCCGTAGCGGAGCGTCGCATCGATCCCGAGCGGCATCCTGGCCTTGAGCCGGTTGTAGATCACCGCCGCGATCTTCGGCCGGTCGTCGGGCGCGAGCGCCTCCTTCTCCACCATCGAGGCGATGATCAGGACGTCGTAGCGGTTCAGATGCTTCGAGCGCGCATAGGCCAGGTCGAGCTTGGCCCAGTTCTCGCGGAACGCCTTCAGCTGCTCTTGAACGAGCTGCGCCGTGGTAGTCGTCGCGTCGAAGTCGTATGTGGCGGGGAACAGGAAGCCCTCGAGCGAACGGCGCTTCCGGTCGGCTGCGAAACGCCCGGGTAGGAGCGAGGACGCGGTGAGAGCCAGGTAGGAACGCTGCGAGAGGCGCGGCCTAACGTGGCGCTTTTGCCTGGCGATCTTGTCCACCGCCGTGATTCGCTCGGCCATGTCTTTCCGCGTGAAGCCTTCCGGAAAGATGATCCGCAGCGGCGGCGGCGGGACGGCAGAGGTCGTCGTCGGCGGCGCGGCGGAGCTTCCGTGGCCGCGGCCTGCGAGCAGGACGACGGCGAGCACGATCGCGCCCGCCAGGAGCAGCACCGCGAAAGCCGTCGCACGCCTGCGCGCCAGCCTCTTTCGGGATGGCCGCTCGGGGCGCGGCCCGACGGGCGGGATTACGCCGGGGCGCCGCTCGACCATGCGAGATAGCTCGAGAGCAGGTGCGCCGCCGCGCGCGCGTCTTCCGACGTCGGGGACGGAGTCTGAGCGGCGAGATCGGTGGTGAATCGCTCGTCGAAGGTTTCGACAGGGCGATCAGTCACACGCCTCAGCGCGTCGACGAAGCGCTCGGTCTCGCGCGCCTGCTCGCCCCGGTCGCCGCGCAGCGTCAGCGGCATCCCCACGACGACGCGCTGGGCCGCTTCGGCGTCGATGAGCTCTGCGAGCCGCCTCAACCCAGCAGGCGTGGCGGCGCGCTCGACCACGCCGAGCGGGCGGGCGATCGTGCCGGTCGGGTCGGAGACAGCCACGCCCGTGCGCGCCGAGCCGTAATCCAGCGCGAGCACCTTCAGGAAAGCGCCTCCACGATCAAGCCGTATGCGCGGTCGAGCGCATCACCGAGCCTGGCCGGATCCTTGCCGCCGGCGCGCGCCATCGTCGGCCGCCCGCCGCCGCCGCCGCCGACGAGCAAGGCGGCCTGCTTGACGACGTCGGAAGCGCTCACCCTCGCCGCAACCGCATCGTCGAAGTTGGCTACGAGGTGCACCGTGCCGTTCTCGCGTGTGCCGAGGACGACGGCGGCGGGAGCCTGCTTCTGCTTGAAGCGATCGGAGAGGTCGAGCAGAGCCTCCGCGTCGAGGCCGTCGACGAGCTGGGCGATCACGTTGACGCCGTTGACGACCCGTACCTCGGGCTCGACGGACGCGGCGGGCGAAAGCGCCGGCTTCGCCTTCGACTGCCTGCGCGCCTGCTCGAGCTCGAGGCGGAGCTCCTCGGCCTCGTGGGCGCGCTCGTGGAGCAACGCGTACGCCTCGCCTGCCGTGACCGCCTCGATGCGGCGGGCACCGCTACCGACCGAGCCCTCGGAGAGGATCGCAAACGGACCGATCTCGGCCGTCGAGCGGACGTGAGTACCGCCGCAAAGCTCACGCGAGTATCCGGTGACCTCGACGACTCGCACGACGTCGCCGTATTTCTCGCCGAACAGCATCTGGGCACCGAGCTTCCGCGCCTCGTCGATCGGTGTCTCGAACACGTGCACGGGCGAGTTCCTGAACACCTGCTCGTTGACACGCCGCTCGACCTCGGCACGCTCGCCCGCACTCAGGGCGCGCTCGTGGGTGAAATCGAAGCGCAGCTTCTCCGGACGTACCGCGGAGCCGGCTTGCCGTACATGCTCGCCGAGCACGTCACGCAGCGCCTGGTGCAGCAAATGGGTCGCCGTGTGGTTCGCCATCGTCGGGTAGCGCACCGACCACGGCACAACGGCGAGAACCCGATCGCCGGCCGCGAAGCCCGTCCCGCGGAACACCAGCACCTGGTCGCCGTCGAGGCGATACGCCTCCTCGAGCTCGCCGCGCACCCCGCTCTCGTCATCGCGCTCGAGATAGCCGGCGTCGGTCACCTGGCCGCCGCCGGCGGGATAGAACGGCGACTCACGCAGCTTGGCGAGGAAGCGCCCGTCGCCGAGCTCCTCGAGGGCGCCGATCTGCGTCAGGACCTCGGTCTTCTCGTAGCCGACGAAGCGAGTCCGGAAGCCGGCGCCCTGGCCGAAGTCGGCGGCGCGCTGGGTCTCGGTCCGGTCGCCCCCGGCACGAGAGATCTCGCGGTGGCGCTCCATCTCCTGCCGATAGCCGTCGACGTCGACCGGCTGGCCCCGCTCCTCGGCGAGCTCGACGGTCAGCTCGATCGGGAAGCCGTAGGTCGCCGCGAGCGTGAAGGCGTCCTCGGCCGAGATCGCCTCCCTGCCCTCGAGCGCCTCGAACTCGCGCAGTCCGCGCTGGAGCGTCTCGCGAAAGCGCTCCTCCTCGGCCCTGACGACGCTCTCGATCTCGTCGGCGTGCTCGTTCAGCTCCGGGTAGGCGTGACTCATCTGCTCGGCAACGACCCCGGGGAGGCGGTAGATCCCCTCGAGGCCGATTCGCTGGCCCTGCTGGACCGCGCGTCTGATCAGGCGGCGGACGATGTAGCCGCGGCCCTCGTTCGACGGCGTGATTCCCTCGGCGATCAGGAAGCTCATTGCGCGGCCGTGGTCGGCGAGCACGCGGTGAGCGCGCGTCGCCTCGGGCGAGTCGCCGTAGCGCACACCCGACTCGCGCGCGACCCAGTCCATGATCTGCTGGTAGCCGTCGGTGTCGAAGATCGCCTCCACGTTCTGGAGCGCCATCGCACCACGCTCGAGCCCGAGGCCCGTGTCGATGTTCTGCTGCGGCAGCGGCGTCAATGAACCGTCCGCGCCGAGGTCGAATTCCATGAAGACGAGGTTCCAGAACTCGAGGTAGCGCTCGCAGCGCTCGCAGTTCGGCCCGCAGTCCGGCTCGCCGCACCCGTGCTCCTCGCCCCGGTCGAGGAAGATCTCCGAGCACGGACCGCAAGGACCGGTGTCGGCGGCCTGCCAGAAGTTCTCGGAGCGAGGCTGGCCGACGATTCGCTCGCGCGGCAGGCCGGCCCTGAGCCACCCGTTGACCGCGACCTCGTCCTCTCCGAGGCCCAGGCCCGGATCGCCGCCGAACACGGTCGCCCAGAGCCGGTCGGGCGCGAAGCCCATCCGCGTCGTCACGAATTCCCACGCGAAGTCGATCGCCTCGTCCTTGAAGTAGTCGCCGAACGAGAAGTTGCCGAGCATCTCGAAGAACGACGCGTGGCGCGCCGTGCGGCCGACGTCGTCGAGGTCGTTGTGCTTGCCACCGGCGCGCATCACTTTCTGCACCGTCACGACCCGCGGCGCGGGAGGGTCGTCCTGCGCGAGGAACCATTTCTTCATCGGCTGCATGCCGGCGACGATGAACAGCGTCGATGGATCGTCCGCCGCCGGGATCACCGGGGCGGACTTCAGGCGATGGTGCTCCTTCTCCTCGAAGAAGGCCTGGAAGCCCTCGCGGAGCTCGGCGGTGGTGCGCATGGCGGCCATTGTAGGGGCCGCGCCCGCACCCCTCCGAGAGCCATCACCTCAGCCGGCGGCGAGAAGCTATCCGTTCGAGGAAACGCGGCGCCGCCGGGCCTCGGGCTCGTCGGGCAGGTCCGCGTCGCCTGCGATCTCGTCCCGAATCTTCTCGAGCGAGCGGCGGATCAGCCGCGAGACATGCATCTGCGAGATCCCGACCTGTGCGGCGATCTGCGACTGCGTCAGCCCTTCGAAGAAGCGGAGATGCAGGATGTGCCGTTCGCGCTCGTCGAGCTTGCGGAATCCAGGAGCGAGCACGGCCCGGTCCTCGGACACCTGATACTGGTGCTCCTCGGTGCCGATCGACTCGAGCGGATCGACCTCGCCGTCTTCGTCCGAGCCGCCGCCGGTCGAGAGAGATAGCGTCGAGTAGGCGCGGCCCGATTCGAGGGCCTCGAGCACCGCCTCCTCCTCCACGCCTGCGGCCTTCGCGAGCTCGGGGATCGTCGGTGAGCGCGAGTACTGCACCGTCAGCTGCTCGATCAGCTTCGAAAGCTGGACGTTCAACTCCTGGAGCCCGCGCGGCACGCGCACCGACCAGCCCTTGTCGCGGAAATGCCGCTTGATCTCGCCGATGATGTTCGGAGTCGCATACGTCGTCAGCTCGACGCCGCGTCCGAGGTCGAAGCGGTCGATCGCCTTGATCAACCCGATCGCGCCGATCTGGACGAGGTCGTCGAGCTGCTCGCCGCGGTAGGCGTAGCGCCGAGCGAGCGAGCGGACCAGCGACATGTACTGCTCGATCAGCTGCTCCCGGGCCGCGAGGTCACCGTGCTCGTGGTAGCGGCGGAGGAGCGCCTTGTCGTTCTCAGCCACGCTCCGCCTCCCCCGCGCCGAGGCGCTTGGTCAGCTCCAGCCACCAACCGTCGTCGCGCTTCGTACGCTCGACCCGATCGACAACCGTGTCGAGCACCCGCTGCAGCGCCGGTCCGTCGACAGGCTCATGGTCGAGCACCTCGGTCAACGTCTGCTCGTCGAGCGGGCCGACGGCGAGGCGCAGCTCGTTCTCGCCGAGCCGCACCTCCATCGTCACCTCGTCGTCCTCGCGGCAGCACTCGAGCAGCGCATCGAGGGCGACCTGAAGATCCTCGAGCGTCTCGAAGGTGAGCTCCAGCCGGACGCCCAGGCCGCCGAGCACGAGGTGGGCGATCCCGTGGAACGGTCGCTCGGCGGGCAGCGAAAGCGTGATCGTTTCCGGAGCGCTCAGCTCTCTCCACCGCTCTCGCGCAGTTCCTCCGCGAGCTCCTGCTCGCGGTGCGCGGCGGCGTCCTTGCCGGCCTGCACGGCGCTCCGCCAGTCGTGCTCGACCTTGAACGAGGCCGCGCCATGCGAGACCCCTGCGGCGAAGCCTGCGATCTTCTGCACGGGCTTTGTTACGGCCAGAGAGACGGCGCGCACGGCCGTGTCGACATTCTCGACAGCATCGACGGCGCTATCCGTCATCTGGTCGACCTTGTCCAGCTGCCCGTTGACCCGATCCACCGTGCCTCCGACCTTGGTGATAACCGGCAATAGCTCGCGTTCCGCGCCCCTGATCAACGCCGAAAGTCGCCCGAAAGTTTCGCCGAGGCGCAGGAACGCGTAGCCGAGGGCCAGGCCGACGACGAGCAGGAAGACGGCCAGCGCGAGATACGCGAGATCGCCCCAGGTGAAGGTCGTGGCAACCATGCGTCTCCGATCTTAGGCGGCGGCCGCCGAGGTGACCAATCCAGAGCCGACGACGGCGTCGCCTTCGTAGAGAACGGCCGCTTGGCCGGCCGCGACGCCGTACGCCGGTTCGTCGAGCTCGAGCCGGAATCCAGTACCCGAAGACTCGATCCACGCCGGAATCGCAGGCGACCGGTAGCGGAGCTTCGCCTCCGCCCGCTCAACGTCGACGAACAGCCGTCCGCGCGCGCTCACGCGCGTTCGGGCGAGCGACTCACGCGGACCGACGAGCACGGTGTTCGTTCGCGCCTGCGTGTCGAGCACGTAGAGCGGCTCCCCGGCCGAGACGCCGAGACCCCGGCGCTGGCCCGGCGTGAAGCGCCAGAAGCCGTCGTGCCCGCCGAGCCGCGCGCCCGACGCGTCGGCGATCGCGCCTTCCCCCGGCACCGCGCCGTGGCGGACGAGGAAGTCCCGGTAGTCGCCGCCGGCGAGGAAACATGCCTCCTGGCTTTCGGGACGGCGCGCGACGGCGAGCCCGGCTTCGGCCGCCTCCATCCGAGTCTCCTCCTTGCTCTGCTCGCCGAGCGGGAACCAGAGCCTTCCGAGGTGACGCGGGTCGAGGCGCGCGAGCATGTACGACTGATCCTTGGCGGGATCGGTCGCGCGGTGGAGTAGCAGTCTGCCGCGATGCTCGGCGATCCTTGCGTAGTGGCCTGTCGCGAGTCGCTCGGCGCCCGCCCGACGCGCGAAGGCGAGCAGCTGCGCGAAGCGAAAGCCGCCGTTGCACGCGACGCACGGGTTCGGCGTCTCTCCGCGCAGGTAGCCGCGGACGAACGGCGCGACGACGGCTCGCCGGAACTGCTCGCGCAGATCGAGCGTTACGTGCGGGATCCCGAGCGTGTGACAGGTCTCCCTCGCGGCGATCACGGCGACGGGAGAGCAGCACGCCCGCTCCGAGTCCGGCCCGGCCGGATCGAGCCAGAGCCGCAGCGTGACGCCGATCGCGTCGTCGCCCGCACGCAGGAGCGCGACGGCGCTGTCGACCCCCCCGCTCATCGCGACGGCGACCCGACCCGGCGAGCGGCGAGCGCGGAAGACCGGCCCCAGCGCATTTGCGAGCGCGTCGGCGGCAAGCGTGGCGCCGCCGACCCCGGCAGCCTCGAGCAACGTCAGGCCCACGAGCGGGCGATCGAGCCCCTCCGCGTCGGCCTCGGCAATCCGGTCGCCGTCGATCACGAGCCGAACCGAAGCCCAGTCGCCGTCCTTCGTCGAATCCCCGAACGCCTCGATCACGTAGGCCAGGCTACCCGAGACGCCGTCTCCGACCCTGCCGTCGCCGACTCAAGCGCTCCGACCCTGCCGTCATGCCCGATCCATGTGAACCTGGCGAACCAGGTGGGTGCCCTGCCGACATCGAGCTGTTGGGCCCTAGCCGGACGCAGGCTCCCTTGTATGTAGCGTTGGTTCTACATAGAGGCCGGGCGCCACGAACAGGGTCGAGCGCCTGCGCACTGTAGCGGCTAACGGGCGAAGGCCCAGCGGATCTGCTGCACCCCGTGCAGACCGATGCGATCCGCCAGTGCCCTGGTGACGTCGAACTCGCGGCCCGGGACCGCCGGGCCCTTGTCGATCACCTGCGTCAGGACCTCCTTGCCCTCGTACGAGAGGAAGATCTTCACACCACACGGGAGCACGGGATGAGCGACGCCGAGGACGTCCTTGCCAGGCTTCAGGCCGCACGTCGTCCGCGAGCGCGGTGACGGCGTGTAGGGAGCGGCGAGAGCCTTGTACCATTGGACAGGCTGCGGCTGCGCGTCCGCCTTGCCACCACCACGGCCGAGCGAGAGTGCGAGCACGATCACTCCCGCAAGCACGGCGATCGCCGCCAGACCGAGTTCTCGCTGGGCGAGGGCAGGCCTCATGCCCCGGTCGGCGCTGCCAGCAGATCGCCGAACGACTCGCGCACAAGCTCGTCGAAGTCCGATGGCAGAGCACCCTCGGCGTTCGCGAAGTCGCGCAGATACACGACCAGGTAGGAGAGCTCCTCGTTGCGCACGACGTCGTCTCCCACGTGCTCACGGGCGAGCCGCTCGAGCTCCCAGACATTCCAGGAGACCGGCACCTTCGCCGCGGGCGGCAGCTCCGGCTCAGGTTCCGGCTCCGGCTCGAGCACCGGCTCGGGCTCGGGCTCGGGAGCCAGTGGCACGGGTTCGAGAACCACAGGCGCCGGCGTGGGAGCGACAGGCGCCGGTCGAGGCGCGGGGGCGGGCTCGGGCTCGCGCGGATCGGCCGGCGCGGGCTCGGGATCGGGCACCGGTTCGAGCATGCGGACGTTCGACGGCGGCACCGGCGGCCCTGGCTCTGCGACCGCGGCCGGCGGTTGTGGCGACATCGCAATCCGCGCTGCGGCTTGCGGACTCGCGCGCCGGCGCCTCAAGGAGGCCCACTCCACGAATGTCGCGAGCAGCCAGGCGGCGATCATCCCAGCCAGGATCGCGGGCCAACGGAGGTCGGCGACGGCTAGTGCCACCGCGACGAGGACGATGAAGCCCGCCTCGGCGGCGAATCTACGCCCGAAGCCCTTCACGGTGCGCTCGCGCTAGTGCTCTTCGTCCGACTCGCCGTCGCCCTCGTCCTCGGACCGCTCTGCGGCGGGAGGTGCGGGGACTGACGAGACCGGGGGCTCCTCGGACGCACCCTCGGACGGCGGCGGCGTGGACGGGGTGGGAGCCGCCGAGAGCGGTGGGGCAGCGGGAGCCTCGGACTCGAGCGGCTCCTCTTGCGCGGGCTCGGGGGCGGCGGAGACGGGCGGTACGGCTGCTTCGGGCGGGGGCGCCACCGACGGTCCGGCGAGCGCCTCGACGGGACGATGGGAGCCACCGCCGCCGTCGCCGGGCCTGCGAGCGGCCTCGGTCGAGGCCTCGGCCGCGCGGACGATCGCGTCGGAGGCCGCGGAGATCTGGTCTTCGCCCATCCCGGCGGCGGCGAGCAGCTGCTCGGCACCGTGCTGGGCGCGGGCGAGAATCGTGGAGGCCTGGGCACGTGCCCACTCGAGCGTCTGCTCGACCTCGGCACGGGCCGCATTCGTCAGCTCGGTCGCCTGGTGCCGTGCCTGCTCGAGCAGGCGGGCGCCCTTTGCCTCGGCCTCACGCAGCTCCTGGCTCGCGTCGTGGTTCGACTTCGCGAGCAGCTCGCGCGCCTCGTTCTTGGCGGCGTTCAGAATCTCGGCCCGCTGGCGCTCACTCTCGGTGCGGAACCGCTCGACCTCGGCTTCGCGCGCCTGCAGCTCACGCTGGCGGCGGCTGACCTCCTCCTCGGTCTTGCCGAGCTGTGCGGCCGAGGCGGTCTGGGCGTCGCGCTCGATCGTGTCGGCAAACTCTGCGGCAGCGCGAATCAGGTGCAGCGCGTCCATTCGGACGGCGTGGCCGGTCGGCTCGACGGTCTGGGGGCCGCGTCCTGCCGCCTGGAGCACACGGAGCTGCGCCTGGAGCTGCGCCGCATGCCGGCGAAACGCATCGAACGCGTCTCGAACGCGCGCCTCGTCGAGCCCGTCCTCGGAGCGCGGGAGATCCTCGAACCGCGGCAGCGCCGTCAGTCCGGGTGCCGAGGCTTGCCCTGGTTCCTGTGTCATCGGTTTTCGCTTCCTCCCAGGCGGTGCGGGACCATCAAGGCCGCGCACACAAGTATGACTGCTGCATCGGCCGAACGGGGGACGATCTTTACACCGGCGGTTCGAGCAGACGTATTCCGAGCTCGCGCAGCTGTTCCTGCGAGGCGTCCGCAGGGGCACCCGTCATCGGGTCGATGCCGGCCTGGTTCTTCGGAAACGCAATCACGTCGCGCAGATTGGGCTCTTGCGCGAGCACCATGAGCATGCGGTCGATGCCGAAGGCGATGCCACCGTGCGGCGGAGCTCCCATGGCCAGCGCGTCGAGGAGGAACCCGAACTTCGCGCGCTGCTCCTCGGGTGAGATCCCGATCAGCTCGAAGACTCGCGTCTGAATCTCCGGCTCGTGAATCCGGAAGCTGCCGCCGCCAAGCTCGTTGCCGTTGCCGACCAGGTCGTACGCGTGCGCGAGCGCGTGCTTCGGATCCTCGTCGAAGCGGCTCTCCCACTCCTTCGCGGGCCGGGTGAACGGATGATGGACCGCCGACCAGCGTTCGCCGTCCTCATCCCACTCGAACATCGGAAAGTCGGTGATCCAGACCCACTCGAAGACACCCGGCTGGATCAGCCCGAGCACGTTCGCGAGCCGGCCGCGGAGGGCGCCGAGCACGCGGGAGGTGAGCTCCCACGTGTCCGCGGCGAACAGCAGCGTCGAGCCCGGAGCGCCGCGCAGGGCCTCGAGCTCGGCCTCCGAGAGGAACTTCGCGATCGGAGAGCGCACCTCGCCGTCCGCCCCGTACACGATGTACGCGAGTCCCTTCGCACCCCACTCCTTCGCGAACGCCTCCAGGTCGGCGAGCTCGGACCGCGAGAATTCGCGGGGCACACGAATGAAGCGAACGGCGTCGGCCCCCGCGAAGACGCCGAATGCGGATCCGCGCGTCGCCTCGGTCGCGTCCTCGAGCTCGAGCTCGAAGCGCAGATCGGGCTTGTCCGAGCCGTACCGCCGGTCGGCGTCCTCCCAGGTCAGCCGCCGGAAGGGCGTCTCGAGCTCGACGCCGATGCACTCCCGCCAGACCGTGCTCACCATCTCCTCCATCAGCGCGAAGATGAACTCCTGGTCGGGGAACGCGAGCTCCACGTCGAGCTGCGTGATCTCCTGCACCCGGTCGGCGCGGAGATCCTCGTCGCGAAAGCAGATCGCGATCTGGTAGTAGCGCTCGAAGCCCGCGATCACGAGCAGCTGCTTGGCGAGCTGCGGCGACTGCGGCAGCGCGTAGAAGCGCCCCCGCTGGAGCCGCGCAGGCACGAGAAAGTCGCGGGCACCCTCGGGAGTCGGCTTCCAGAGGATCGGCGTCTGGATGTCGAGAAAGCCCGCGCTTTCCATCACGCGCCTGATCGCGGCGACCATCTGGCCGCGCAGGCGGATGTTCCGCTGCATCTTCGGACGGCGGAGATCGAGCCACCGGTAGCGCAGGCGGACGCTGTCGTCGACGCCTTCCTCGTCGAGCTGGAACGGCAGCGCCGTCGACCGGGAGATGATCCGCAGCGTGTCGACCTGGAGCTCGACCTCGCCGGTCGGCATCGCGGGGTTGACCGTCTCGGGCGCGCGCCGCACGACCTCGCCCTCGGCCTGGAGCACGAACTCGTTACGGACCTGCTTGCGCGAGCTCCGCGGCCTGCGCCGCGTGCTCGGGGTTGATCACGAGCTGGACGACGCCGTGATCGTCGCGAAGATCGACGAAGACGAGCCCGCCGTGATCTCGCCGCCGGTCCGCCCAGCCGGCGACCGCGACACGCTCGCCGACATGGTCGGCGCGCACGTCACCGCAATAGAGGTCGCGCCAGCTCATGAGGCGGAGAGCCTAGCGACGAGCTCGCCGACGGCGACCTCCTCGTCCTGAGCGCCGCGCTCGCGGATCGTCGCCATGCCGCCCTCGACGATCACGATCCGGCGCGGGTCGAGCCGCTGGGCGTGCTTCAGCTGGGCGTTGCGCGAGCGGCCCGCATAGTCGATGTCGACCGCGACCCCGGCGCGGCGCAGCCCAGCCAGCACGGGCAAGAACAGCGCCTTGTCCTCGACGACGATGAACGCGTCGAGCGGCCTCGGATCCGGCGCGACGCCGCCCTCCTCGAGCGCGAGCACGAGCCGCTCGAGCCCGGCGCCGAAGCCGATTCCGGGCGTCGGATCGCCGCCGAGCTCCTCGACGAGGCCGTCGTAGCGGCCGCCGCCGCAGATCGTGTCCTGCGCGTGGCCCGTCGAGGTCTCCTTGAACTCGAAGGTCGTGCGCGTGTAGTAGTCGATCCCGCGTACGAGCGTCGGCACGATCGTGTACGGAATGCCGTAGACGTCCAGATAGCTCTTGACCTGCTCGAAGTGCCCGCGACACTCGTCGCAGAGCGACTCGCCGATCTTCGGCGCGCTCAGCAGCGCCTCCTGGAGCCGTTCGTTCTTGACGTCGAAGACGCGCAGCGGCGTGGTTGCACGCTTCTGGCGCGCCGACTCGTCGAGCAGGTCGTCGTGGGCGTCCAGCCAGGCGTTCAGCCGCTCGACGTACGCCGGGCGACATTTCGCATCGCCGATCGAGTTGAGGTGTAGCTCCCATTCGGTGAGCCCGAGCCGGCGCAGAAGCTCGGTGTAGAGCTGCAGCAGCTCGGCGTCGACAGCCGGGTCGGCCGATCCGATCACCTCGGCGCTCAGCTGGGAGTGCTCACGGTAGCGGCCCGCCTGCGGGCGGTCGAAGCGGTACATCGTCGCGATCGTGAAGAGCTTGACCGGCTTTGGCTCGCGGTGGAGGCCGTTCTCGAGATACGCCCGCGCGATCGGAGCGGTGCCCTCGGGACGCAGAGTCAGCGAGCGGCCGCCGCGGTCATCGAACGTGTAGGTCTCCTTCTGGACGATGTCCGAGCCCTCGCCCGACGTGCGGCGGATCAGCGCCGTGTCCTCGAAGACCGGCGTCTGAATCCGTCCGTAGCCGTAGAGCGGCAGCAGCTGCTCGATCTCGCCGATCAGCCGCCACCAGAGCGTATCGCCGGGGAGGACGTCTCTCGTGCCGGTGGGAGCCTGGAATCTCACGACGCGCGCAGCTCCGTGAGGAACGGGTTGCCGGCGACCTCGGCGCCGAGGGTCGTCTCGGCGCCGTGGCCCGAGTAGACGACCGTCTCGGGTGGATAGCGCTCGACGAGAGTGCGGATCGACTCGACGAGAACGGCCCAGCTCGAGCCGGGCAGATCGGTGCGGCCAACCGAGCCGGCGAAGAGAACGTCGCCCGAGAACAGGCAGCCCGCGGTGTAGAAGGCCAGGTGGGCGGGCGAGTGGCCGGGCACGGCGACGACCTCGAAGTCCATCCCCGCGAGCGCGAGCTGCTCGCCTCCCTCGAGTAGCTGCTCCGGCGTCCACGGCCGGATCGAGATCCCGAGCGAGCCGTAGAAGTCATCCGGCCGCTCGAGCACCGGCAGCTCGCCCGCGGGCGCATACACGGGCGCGCCGGTGCTCTCCGCGAGCTCGGCCACCGCTCCGATGTGGTCGAAGTGGGTGTGCGTGACGAGGATCGCGACGCAGGCGGCGCCAACCCGCTCGAGCGCTTGCTCGACCTTCGCCGCAGCGTCGCCGGGATCGATCACGACGGCCTCCACCGCGTCAGGATCCCGGCGCACGACGTAGCAGTTCGTTCCGACCGGGCCCAGCTCGTATCTGTCGACTGCGAGGGCCATGAGGGCGTTTGAGTCTATCGGCGTGCGGAGAGCCTCCTTCTGGATGCAGACGTGGGACCTGATCGCGACCGAGACGCCCGGAGGAAGCACCTCACCCGTCGTGCTCGCAACCGCCGACCAGGCGCGTGCCGTCCTGATCCGGCTCGACGCCGGTCAGGAGCTCGGCGACCACGAGGTCAAGGAGGGCGCCTGGCTGCTCGTGCTCGAGGGCGAGGTCACGGCCGCGGGTGAGGACGCCGCGGTCGAGGCCGGGCCGGGGATGCTCGTGCATTTCAGGCCGCAGGAGCGCCACTCCGTCACGAGCGGCGCGGGCGCACGACTACTGCTCTTTCTCGCTCCATGGCCCGGCGACGGCCACTTTCGCGGCGAGGAGCAGTCGCTCTAGCCCTTGGACTTGCGTGCCGGCGGGGCCGGGGCCTTGCCGCTCATACGCAGGTAGCGCCGGTACGCCAGGCGATCGATCCAGAAGAACATCGGTACGAACAGCGCCGTGTAGCCGATCGAGATCGCGAGCCGCGTGACGAGCGGCGGCGGGTGCTTGCCGAAGGAGAGCGCCACGTAGAGGAGCGGCGCGAACAGGAGCGCGCGACGGATGACACGACCCCACGCGGGCGGCTTGATCTCGCGCATCGGTCGCCCCGAACGAGTCTTTGGCTGCGCCTTCCCCTTCGTGGCTGCCGGCTTGCCCTTCGCCTGCTGCTCGTCCTCCGCCGGCTCGTAGGGAACCTCGTTCCCGTCCTCGTCCACGTAGACGTACTCGTAGTCGTGACGGCGCTCCTTCTGCCGGCGCCGCTGCTGCTTCTTGGTCGCCATCGCTGGCGTCTAGCCTAGATGACGCGACCTTCGCGCACGACCGTGTGGACGATCGGCGCGCCCAGGTGGTAAGCGAGGTAGCGCCAGTCCGGTGCGTCGAGGAGGAGGACGTCCGCGTCGTAGCCCGGTGCGAGGCGCCCCTTGCGCTCCGCGCGGCCGAGCACGTGGGCGGCGTTCACCGTGCAGGCGGCGAGCGCCTCGCCGGGGCTCAGCTTCAGCTGTGTCGCCGCGAGGGAGCAGACGAGCGGGAGGCTCTCGCAGAACGCGCTGCCCGGGTTGAAGTCGGTCGCGAGCGCGATCGCCGCACCGGCGTCGACGAGCGCCCGGGCGGGCGGCATCGGGCGGCCGAGGAAGAGCGCGCTCGCCGGCAGCATCACGCCGGTCACGTCACCGCCCGCGAGCGCCTCGACGCCGTCGGGGCCGGTCGCCTCGAGGTGGTCGATCGAACGGGCGCCGAGCTCGAGGGCAAGCGAGACCGCCCCCGACTCGGTGAACTGGTCGCCGTGCAGCCGCAGCGCAAGGCCCGCACTGCGACACGACTGGAGGTAGCGGCGCGCCTGCTTCGCGTCGAAGGCGCCGCGCTCGAGGAAGACGTCGGCAGCCTCGGCGAGGCTCGCGGCCCCGGGCAGCACCTCGGAGAGCGCGAAGTCGAGGTAGGCATCCGCATCCGGGAACTCGGGCGGAACCGCGTGCGCGCCCAGCCAGGTCGGCACGCCGCCTGCGTCCCGGACGGCGCGCAGCGAGGCGAGCTCGGTGTCGCGGTCGAGCCCGTAGCCGGACTTGCCCTCCCACGTGGTGGTGCCGGCACGCAGCATCCAGTCGCGGTGGTCCCGCACGGCCTCGGCCACGCCGCTGGGGCCTGCGGCGCGCGTCGCCTGGACGGTCGAGAGGATCCCGCCGCCCGCTGCGTGCAGCTCCTCGTAGCTTGCACCGCCGGCGCGCAGGGAGAACTCGTGCACCCGGTCGCCGCACCATGCCGGATGCGTGTGGCAGTCGACGAGGCCCGGGATCGCGCAGAGCCCCCGTCCGTCGAGCTCGTCGATCTCGTCGCCGAGGGCAGGCAGGTCCCCCATCCGGCCGACCGCCTCGACTCGCCCGTCCGCGCACAGCACGTAGGCGTTCTCGAAGAGGTCGATCGCACCGAGCGCGGCGCCACGCAGCGGCGCCTCCACGCCCGCGGGCGTCGCGACCTGCGCGAGGTCGCGGATCAGGAGCCGGCTCACGATCGCCTAGCTGGGCGGCATCGGCGGCTCGAAGCCGGTCGCGCGCGCGGCCTCGATCGCCTCCGGGTAGCCGGCGTCCACGTGGCGCATCACGCCCGTGCCCGGGTCGGTCGTCAGCACGCGCTCGAGCCGTTCGGCCGCCTCGTCGCTGCCGTCTGCGACGACGACCATCCCCGCGTGAATCGAGTTGCCGATCCCGACGCCGCCGCCGTGATGGACGCTCACCCACGTTGCGCCGGCGGCGACGTTGAGCAGCGCGTTCAGGATCGGCCAGTCGGCAATTGCGTCGGAGCCGTCCCGCATCGCCTCCGTCTCGCGGTACGGCGATGCGACCGAGCCCGAGTCGAGGTGGTCGCGCCCGATCACGATCGGCGCGCTGACCTGCCCCGAGCGCACGAGCTCGTTGATCGCCAGGCCGGCCTTGGCGCGGTCGCCGTACCCGAGCCAGCAGATGCGGGCGGGCAAACCCTGGAAGGCGACGCGTTCCGGTGCCAGCTCGAGCCAGCGCTGGAGCAGGGCGTCGTCGCGGAAGAGCCCCTTCAGCATCTCGTCGATGGCCGCAATGTCGGCGGGATCGCCGGAGAGAGCCGCCCACCGGAAGGGACCGATACCCCGGCAGAAGAGCGGGCGGATATAGGCCGGGACGAAGCCCGGGTATGAGAAGGCCTCCGCTACGCCACCTTCGCGGGCCTCACCTCGCAGGTTGTTGCCATAATCGAAAACATAGCTCCCGGCCCGGACGTACTCGAGCATGCCCTCGACGTGACGCACGATCGACTCGCGGGCCCGGCGAAGGTACTCGTCCGGGTCGGACGAGCGCAGTGCCGCGGCCTCCTCGACCGCAAGCCCGGCTGGGACATAGCCGGTCAGCGGGTCATGCGCGGCCGTCTGATCCGTGACGAAATCGAACGCCACGCCGCGACGAGCGAGCTCCGGGACGATCTCGGCCGCGTTGCCGAGGAGGCCGACCGAGAGCGGCCGACGCTCAGCAGCCGCGGTGCGCACCCGTTCGAGCGCGTCGTCCAGCGACTCGGATGCCTCGTCCAGATAGCGTGTCTCGAGGCGCCTGTGGATACGTGTCGGGTCGACCTCGACGCAGAGCATCGCCGCACCGCACATCGTCGCCGCCAGCGGCTGCGCGCCGCCCATGCCGCCGAGGCCGGCGGTCAGGATCGTGCGCCCGCTCAGGTCCGGCGAGCCGAAGTGCTTCTCACCGGCCGCCGCGAAGGTCTGATAGGTGCCCTGCAGGATCCCCTGCGTGCCGATGTAGATCCACGATCCCGCGGTCATCTGGCCGAACATGGTCAGGCCCGCGGCCTCGAGCCGGCGGAACTCCTCCCAGGTCGCCCACTTCGGCACGAGCAGCGAGTTCGCGATCAGCACGCGCGGCGCACCCGGATGCGTGCGGAAGACCCCCACAGGCTTGCCGCTCTGCACGAGCAGGGTCTCGTCCTCGCCGAGCTCGAGCAGCGTGCGGACGATCGCCTTCAGCGCGTCGTGAGAGCGGGCCGCCCGCCCGGTGCCGCCGTAGACGACGAGCTGCTCCGGGTGCTCGGCAACCTCGGCGTCGAGGTTGTTGAGGAGCATCCGCAGCGGGGCCTCGGTCGTCCAGGAGCGCGCGTTCAGCTCACGGCCGTGCGGCGCATGCACATTCGAGAGATCGCCGCAGAGCGCCTCGACCCGGGCCTCGAGCGTCTCGGTCGCACTCACGTGCTCTCGTCCTTGCGAGGCCGCCGCCGGAACCGGATCGTCGCCCAGGTCATCGCGACGATCCAGAACACGGCGGCGACGACGATCGCGCGCACGCCCGAGCCGCCGGTCGCAACGCTGACGGCCACAATCACGACGCCCATGAAGGCGTAGAGGAGCGCGCTGTCGCGAATCGGATGCTGCGGCACCGATCGCTCGGGCAGGTGCCAGCGCAGCCGCCTCACGCGAGCCCTCCCACCTCGGCTTCGACGGCGGCGATCAGGGAGCCGTCCCGGATCGAGCTCGCGACGGTCTCGATGTCGGGCGACATCGACCGGTCGTCCTTCAAGCGCGGGGACAGCGTGCGCACGAACGCCCTCGTCGCGCGGACGCCCACACCCGGCTCGAGCGGCGCCAGGAACTCCACCCCCTGAGCGCCCGCAAGCAGCTCGATCGCGAGACCACGCTCGCAGTTCGCGAGCACCTGCCACGCCTTCAGCCCGGCAGCGTTGCCCATCGACACGTGATCTTCCTGACCGGCGCTCGTCGGGATCGAGTCCACCGACGCAGGATGACAGAGCACCTTGTTCTCGGAGACGAGCGACGCGGCGACGTACTGGAGGATCATGAAGCCCGAGTTGAGCCCGCCGTCCTCTGTCAGGAACGCAGGCAGCCCGTCCGAGAGCGAGGGATTCACGAGCCGCTCGACGCGCCGCTCGGAGATGTTGGCGAGCTCGGCGACCGCCATCGCGAGCGCATCGAGCGCGAAGGCGAGCGGCTGGCCGTGGAAGTTGCCGTTCGAGACGAGCTCGTCCTGCTCGACGAGCACGAGCGGATTGTCGGTGGCGGCGTTCACCTCGACCGCAACCGTGTACTCGACGTAGTCGAGCAGGTCGCGGGTCGCGCCGTGCACCTGCGGCGCGCAGCGCAGCGAGTAGGCGTCCTGCACCTTGTCGCACCAGCGGTGCGACTCGAGGATCGCCGAGTCCTCGAGCAGGCGCATGACGTTCGCGGCCGACGCACCCTGCCCGCGCAACGGCCGCAGCGCATGGATCTCGGGGATGAAGCTCGTGCGCGAGCCCTGCAGCGCTTCCAGCGAGAGCGCACACGCAAGGTCGGCTGCGCGGGAGAGGCGACGCGCGCGGACGAGCCCGAGCGCGCAGGTGGCCGCCATGAACTGCGTACCGTTGATCAGTGACAGGCCCTCTTTCGCGGCCAGCCGGATCGGCTCCAGACCGGCCGCCGCGAGCGCGTCGGCCCCGCTCAGCCGCTCCCCCGCGAACGATGCCTCCCCTTCCCCGACGAGCGGCAGCGCGAGATGGGCGAGCGGCGCGAGGTCGCCGGAAGCACCGACCGAACCGCGTGCGGGGACGGCGGGCAGCACGCCGCGGTTCAGACATTCGAGCAGCAGCTCGACCGTGCCGATGTGCGCGCCCGAGTTCCCTTTCGCGAGCGCGTTCGCGCGCAGAAGCATCGCGGCGCGAACAACCTCGTCCGGATACGGATCGCCGACTCCGCAGGCGTGGCTGCGCAACAACCGGAGCTGGAGCTCCTCGGTCTGCTCTTCGGGGATCGACGTCGAGACGAAGCGCCCGAAGCCGGTGTTGACCCCGTACGTGTGCTCGCTCACGCCGTGGGCGGCGCGCTCGACGACCGCACGCGCGGCGCGCATCTGCTCCTCGGCGCGCTCCGACAGCTCGGCCCGAACACCACCGTAGGCGACCTCCCAGACGTCGCCGAGCGTCAGGTCGTCGCCGGTGAGCGCGATTGCCGTCGCTTGCGCCATCGCCGGCGAGTCTAGTCCCCCCGCGAGCACTGCTCTGGCAGGCTGGCCGATCGTGGCCGACCCTGTAACCGCCGTTCCCGAAGAGCTACGCCTGTCGGGCCTCCCGCCCGAGCGGGCGCTGCGGCTGCTGCGCCGCCACGACTTCCGCCGCCTCTACCTCGCCGTCTGCGCGAGCGAGCTCGGCGACGCCTTCCAGTACATCGCGCTGATGTGGTTCGCCCTCGTTGCGGGCGGACCGCTCGGGGTGCTCGCCGTGCGGCTCGCCGACAGCGTGCCGGCGATCCTCTTCGGCTTCCACGGTGGCCTCGCGGCGGACCGCTGGAATCGCAAGCGGCTTCTGGTCGGCGCCGATCTCGTGCGCGCCGCGGTGCTCGTCCCGGTGGCTGCGGCCGGCCTCTTGCATTCGCTGCCTCTCTGGGCGCTCGTCGTCGCGGCATTCGTGCTCGAGGCCGCGACAAGTTACTTCCAGCCTGCCTACGGGGCGCTTCTCCCGGCGATCGTCGACCGGGCCAACGTGCAGGCGGCGAACGGGCTGGTACGGGCGACCGCGAACGGGCTCTCGATCGGCGGCTGGGCGATCGCCGCGGGACTCGTGGCCGTGTTGCCGGTGAGCGCATTCTTCGCGCTGAACGCCGGCTCCTTCCTGCTCTCGGCGTTCCTGATCGCGGGCATCCGCCGGTCGCACGTCGCCGCGAGCAGAGACACGGAGGCGCCGCGCCTGCGGGAAGGGTTCGCCGCCCTCCGTCCGCTGCCGACGCTCGCGACCTCGGTCGTCGTGCTCGGCGTCGCGGTCACGATCTCCGCGGGCACCTGGATCGCAGGTGTCCCCGAGCTGATCCGTACGACACTCCACCACGGCGCCGGAGGATTCTCGTTCGTGATGGTCGGCTACGCGCTCGGCTCCGTCGGCGGCGGTGCGTTGCTCGCGCGCCGACCCGTGCGACGGAAGGCGCGAGCGAGCCTGCTCGCGTGGCTGCTCTACCTGCCCGGCTACGGCCTCATCGCACTCGCACCCACGCTCTGGCTCGTCTTCCTCGGTGCGCTCGCCTGCGGGCTCGGTCAGAGCTCCGCTGTGGTGTTGATCAACTCAGCGGCGCAGGAGCAGGTGGCCGACGGCATACTGGGGCGGGTGAGCGGACTGATCTCGCTCGTCCACCGAGGGGCGCACGCGACGGGGCTGCTGCTCATCGCACCGCTCTTCGCGGTGGTCGCCCCGCGGTCGGTCTTCGCAGCCGCGGCGGTCGCGCTCCCGCTCGTCGGTCTCGCCGGCGCTGCGTTCGCGGCGCGCGCAGAGGCACGCGCGTGAAGGTCGCACTGCTCACCCGCGAATATCCACCCGAGGTCTACGGCGGCGCCGGCGTCCACGTCGAATACCTCGCGCGTGAACTGGGGAAGCTGATCGAGGTCGAGGTGCTCTGCTTCGGCGCCGACCGGCCGGGAGCCCGCGCGTTCCGGCCGTGGGAAGCCGCGAAGCCGGGTGGTTCGGCGCTCGAGACGATCTCCGTGGATGTGGCAATGGCGGCCGACATCGGCCGCGCTCAGCTCGTGCACAGCCACACCTGGTACGCAAACCTCGCCGGGCATCTTGCGAAGCTCCTCCACGGCGTCCCGCACGTCATGAGCACGCACAGCCTCGAACCCTCGCGACCCTGGAAGACCGAGCAGCTCGGCGGCGGCGGCTACGCACTCTCCTCCTGGTGCGAGCGCACGGGCATGGAGAGCGCCGACGCCGTGATCGCGGTCTCCAGGGCGATGCGCGACGACGTTATGCGCTACTACCCGGCGGTCGATCCGGCCCGGATCGAGGTGATCCACAACGGGATCGATCCGGAGCAGTACGCCCCCGATCCGGAGACCGACGTGCTCGAGCGCTACGGGGTCGATCCCGACCGGCCGATCGTGCTCTTCGTCGGGCGAATCACGCACCAGAAGGGCGTGACACAGCTCCTGGAGGCCGCACTGCAGTTCGATCCGGCGGCGCAGCTCGTGTTCTGCGCGGGTGCAGCCGACACGCCGGAGCTGCTGGCCGAAGTCGAGCAAGGAGTAAGACTGTTGCGCGAGCAGCGCGGCGGCGTGCTCTGGATCGAGCGGATGCTGGAGAAACACGAGGTGATCCAGCTGCTCACGCACGCCTCGGTCTTCTGCGTCCCGTCGATCTACGAGCCGATGGGGATCGTCAACCTCGAGGCGATGGCGTGCGAGACCGCCGTCGTCGCGAGCGACGTCGGCGGCATCCCCGACGTCGTCGTCGAGGGTGAGACTGGCTTCCTGGTGGCTCTCGGCGAGGGCTATGCAGCGCGGTTCGCCGAGCGTGTGAACACACTGCTTCGGGATGCGGATCTGGCGCGGTCGCTGGGAGCGGCAGGCCGCCGCCGCGTCCTCGAGCACTTCACCTGGAGCGCCGTCGCGAAGCAAACGGCCGCGCTCTACGAAAGCCTAGTCCAGCAGACGTAGCTCGAGCACACGCGAGACGTCGAAGCCCGCAATCCCGAGCGCCGCCCCGGCCGCCGCCGCGGCCGCGCCCGCGGGCATCAGGCCGACGAGCTCCGAGCCGACCACCTCCGCTCCGCGCCGCGTCGCCTCCTCGCGGATGCGCGCGACGATCTCGTGCAGCGCGGCGGCTTCCCAGTCCTCCACGTTCATGCTCACCTGCACGACTCCGCGCCGCGGCAGGTCGAGCCCGAGCGCCCGCACCCCGGGAAAGCCGCCGTCGCGCTCACGGACGACCGCGGCAATCTCTCGTGCGACCTCGAGGGGCCCGCGCAGGTCGACGTTGAATGCGATCAGCGGCCGCCGCGCCCCGACGATCACGCCTCCTGCCGACTCGTGGAGCCGCCGCGGGCCGAAGTCCGGCTCGAGCTCTCCGGCGTCGAGCCGCCGCTGCAACTCGAGCGTCCCGCCTCGGCGGAAGAAAGCCGGGCCGCGCCCCGGCGCGAGCTCGCCGTACAGGAAGACAGGCAGCTCGAGCTCGGCGCCGATCCGCGCGGCGAGTGTCAGCGCCGCCTCACGCGCCCGCGCCAGGTCGCCGGTGTCGAGTGGAACGATCGGCACGACGTCCGCGGCGCCGATGCACGGGTGCACCCCTTCGTGCAGGCGCAGGTCGATGCGCTCGCGCGCACAGACGATTCCGGCGACGAGGGCATCGGCGAGATCGTCCGCCGAGCCAACGAGCGTGAAGACAGAACGGTTGTGGTCGGGATCGACGTGCACGTCGAGCAGCTTCGCGCGCCCGCCGAGCGCGTCTCCGATCGCCTCGACAACCCGCGCGTCGCGCCCCTCCGAGAAGTTCGGCACGGACTCGAGCGGCAACGTCACGGCACTACTCTAGGTCGGTGGAGGAGCCCTGCTGAAGCGCTATCGCTCACTCCTCTCGCTGCAGCGCGACAACGCCGGCTGCCGCGCCTGCGCGGAGGCGGGCTACCCGATCGAATCGCTGCCGGTATTCGAGGGTCGTCCCGGCCAGCGGGCGTACATGTTCGGCCAGGCGCCGGGGATCGTCGAGGGCGTGCAGCGTCGGCCGTGGCGCGGCCGCGCCGGCCAGACCCTGCGGCGCTGGCTCGAGCTCGACGAGGAGCGCTTCTACGCGACGTTCTACTGCGCCTCGGTCACACGCTGCTATCCGGGCCGCCCCGTTTCGGGACGAGGTGACCGATCGCCGACCTCCCGCGAGCAGCAGCTCTGCGAGCGCTGGCGAGACCAGGAGCTCGCGCTCCTGCAGCCGCAACTCATCGTCACGGTCGGCGCGCTCGCGGCCAGGCGCCTCCTCGGCGCTCCGACCCTCGCGGGCATCGGGCACCGCTTCGAGCTCGGCGGAGTCGTAGCGATCCCGCTCCCCACCCGAGCGGCGCAAGCGCATGGCTCAACGCGCCAGCGAACCGCGAACGGCTGGCCGCCGCGATCGAGCTCGTGCGCGCAGAGCTGCGGCGTCTCTAGGCTTGCGGAGTGAACCAGGACCCCTCGTACCGGCACACGTTCCTCCGTCTGCTCGGGTTTCTGCGCCCGTATCGGTGGTCGCTATGGATCTCGGTCGTGCTCGCCGTCGGCAGCCAGGCAGCACAGGTTGCGACCGCCTTTCTGACCGGTAACGCCGTCGGGAAGGCGGTCACGCACGACGATCACCACCTGCTGCACATGATCGTTCTGGCGGTGATCCTCGTCGGCGTCGCCCGAGCCATGCTCATGCTCGGCCGCCGCTTCATCTCCGGCCACCAGGCACTCGGCGTGGAGTACGACCTGCGCAACGCCCTCTACGCTCGTCTCGTCCGTCTCTCGTTTGGCTTCTACGACCGCCACCAGACGGGCCAGCTGATGTCGCGGGCGACCGTCGACCTCCAGACCGTGCGCTTCTTCCTCGGCTACGGCCTGATCTTCTTCTTCCAGCACGTCCTCACCGTCGTCGGCGTCACCGCCGTGATGCTCGCAGTGAACTGGCGGCTCGCGCTCGTCGCGCTCGCCATCTCGCCGGTGCTCGTCGTGGTCGCGTACCGCTACAGCCACGTCTCGCACCCTGTGCTGCGCGAGGTGCAGCAGAAGATGGCAGACGTCGCCACCGTTGCCGAGGAGAACATCGTCGGTGTCCACGTAGTGAAATCGTTCGCGCAGGAGGAGGCCGAGCAGACGAAGTTCGAGCGTCGCTCTCAGTCGGTCTTCGATCAGAGCGTCGCCGCAAACCGCCAGCGCGCGGTCTACGTGCCGGCACTCTCGTTCCTGCCGCTCCTCGCCCAGGCGGGCGTCGTGCTCGTGGGCGGCCGCATGGTCGTGCACGGCTCGCTGCCGTTCAACGACTTCATCACCTTCAACGTACTCGTGATGATGCTCGTGATGCCGCTCCGCATGCTCGGGATGTGGATCGGCCAGGCCCAGCGGGCAACCGCGTCGGGCGAGCGGATCTTCCAGGTGATGGACGAGCCCGAGGAGATCGCCGACGCACCGGACGCCGTCGAGCTGCCGCCAGGCCCGGGCCGCATCCGCTTCGAGCGGGTCTCGTTCGAGTATGCGGCGTCGCGGCCGGTGTTGCAGGAGATCGAGCTCGAGCTCGAGCCGGGCAAGACCGTTGCGCTGATCGGGCACACCGGCTCCGGGAAGACGACGCTCGCCGCCCTCGTCCCGCGTTTCTACGACGCGACCGCAGGACGTGTCACGATCGACGGAGCGGACGTCCGCAGCGTCCGGCTCACCTCGCTGCGCCGGTCGATCGGCGTGATCTCGCAGGATCCCTTCCTCTTCTCGACGACCGTGCGCGAGAACATCGCCTTCGGCGCGCCCGATGCAACCGACGGCGATGTCCACCGCGCCGCTGAGCTCGCACAGGCCCACGAGTTCATCGAGCGGCTTCCCGAAGGCTACGCCACCGTGATCGGCGAGCGCGGCATCACCCTCTCAGGCGGTCAGCGTCAGCGGGTCGCGATCGCCCGCGCGATCGTCGTCGACCCGCGCGTGCTGATCCTCGACGACGCGACCGCGTCCGTCGACGCGACGACCGAGGCCCGGATCCGCGTCGGCCTGCTCGAGGTGATGCGCGAGCGTACGACGATCATCATCGCTCACCGGCTCTCGACGATCGCGCTCGCCGACGAGGTGGTCGTGCTCGAGGACGGCCGGATCGCCGCGCGAGGCACGCAGGAGCAGCTGCTCGAGACGAGCGCCGTCTTCCGCGAGATCCACGAGCACGGCCTCCTCGAAGCACGGCTCGCCGAGGAGCGCGTCGCATGACACCGTTGAGGTTGACGCGTCAGACATCGGGAGACCCCCACCTCCCGCCCCTCTGGCAGCGAGCCTACCGCCGAAATCGTGCCGTGTCAGTGTCGGAAGGGCGCCGAAACGGCGGCGTTGCGCTGTGAAGATCTGGCAGCCGGGGTCGAGCCTGACGGACGAGCGCGGCACGACCGTGAACGACTGGTCGTGGCGGCGAACCGCGCGGCGCGTCAGGACGCTGGCGCGACTGGCGAAGCCGTACCGGCTCCAGACGTCGATCGCGATCGCCTCGCTGCTCGCCGCGACGGCGACGGCGCTCGCACCGCCCTACCTGCTCAAGCTGGCAATCGACCGCGGCATCCGCCAGCAGCACCTCGCGAGCCTCTGGTGGATCGTCGCGCTCTTCCTCGCCGCCGGCGTCGCCAACCTGGCCACGTCCTCGGTGCAGACCTACTTCACCGGCTGGACGGGCGAGCGGATGCTCGCCGATCTGCGCAACCTGCTCTTCCGGCACCTCCAACGCCTGTCACTCGGCTTCTACGAGCGCAACCGGGCCGGCGTGATCATCAGCCGCCTGACGAACGACGTCGAGGCGCTCGACCAGCTCGTCACCGACGGGGTGACGAGCCTTGTCCAGAACACGCTCACGCTCGCCGGCACGATCGTGATTCTCTTCGTGCTCGACTGGCGGCTCGCGCTCGCAACGCTGGTGATCCTGCCGCCGATGGCGCTCGGCACAGCCTGGTTCCGCTCGCGCTCGTCACGCGCGTACCGCCAGGTGCGCGAGCGGCTCGGACTCGTCACAGCGACGCTCGCCGAGGACATCGCCGGCATGCGCGTCGTCCAGGCGTTCACGCGCGAGCAGGCCAACCGGCGTCATTTCGAGGAGGTGAACGCGCATTACCGGGCCGCGAACCATCGGACCGTCGTCCTGAACGGCCTCTATTTCCCGTACGTCGACCTGCTCTCGTCCGTTGCGACCGCGGTCGTGCTGGGCTACGGCGGTTACCTCGTCTTCGGCGGCTCGATGACCGTCGGCACGCTGTTCGCCTTCGTCGGTTACCTCGCCAACTTCTTCGACCCGGTCCAGCAGCTCTCCCAGCTCTACAACACGTTCCTTTCGGCCGTAGCCGCCCTCGACAAGATCACCGACGTGCTCGACGAGGAGCCAGAGGTCATCGACCGACCCGGAGCCCAGGAGCTCGCGGGGATCGAGGGCCACGTCCGCTTCGACGACGTCCGGTTCGGCTATGGAGGCAAGGGCGTCGAGGTGCTGCACGGGATCTCGCTCGACGTGCCGGCCGGGACGACGGTGGCGCTAGTCGGCCACACGGGTGCCGGCAAGTCGACGATCGCGAAACTGATCGCGCGCTTCTACGACCCTCGCGACGGCGCGCTGACCATCGACGGCGTCGATCTGCGCGACGTCACCCAGGCCGTCGCTCCGGCGCCAGCTCGGAGTCGTCCCGCAGGAGGGCTTCCTCTTCGCCGGCACCGTCCACGAGAACATCGCCTTCGGCGAGCCCGGCGCCTCGCTCGCAGCTGTCGTCGATGCGGCGAAGACCGTCGGCGCCCACGACTTCATCGAGAAGCTCGAGGACGGTTACGAGACGCAGCTGCAGGAACGCGGAACCCGCCTCTCGCTCGGCCAGCGACAACTCGTCGCGTTCGCGAGGGCGCTCCTGGCAGATCCGCGAATCCTGATCCTCGACGAGGCGACCTCGTCGGTCGACATCGGCACCGAACGACAGATCGACGCGGCCCTGCGGCTGCTGCTCGCCGACCGCACCGCGTTCATCATCGCGCACCGACTCTCGACGATCCGCGACGCCGACCTGATCGTCGTGCTCGAGCACGGACAGATCGTCGAGCAGGGCACGCACGACGAGCTCATGCAGGCGCGAGGGCTCTACACGTCGCTCTACGGCGACTGGGCCGCGGACGTGGCCTGAGCTCTCCGGCGTTAGGCTAGGGCGATGCCGAGCGAACCAACTCCGCTCGACGAGGAGACCGAGGAGCGGATCGACCATCCGGTCTCGGCCGAGGCCGAGCGCGAGACGCGCCTCACGCCGGCGCAGGCGGTCGAGGCGATGCGGATTCGCGTGCCCGTTCGCGGCAACCGCAAGCTCCGCACGCTGGTCGACCGCGTCAACGCGGACAAGCAGCTCAAGGGCTGGTGGCACGTCTCGAACGTGAACGCGGTCGTGCGGATGCAGATCAACGACCACTCGTGGGTGCACATCCAGATCGTCACGAACATTGCGCTCAAGCTGCTGCGCCAGCTCACCAAGCACGGTGTCGAGCCGTCGGTCGTGCGCGACTTCGGGATGACGCAGCGACGACGCCGAGATCGTCGTCACGCTCACGGCGCTGACGCACTGCGTCGGCATGTCCGTGCACCGCCATCACCACGAGGACTTGAGCCTCTTCCTCGCCGAGCCGAAGCTCCGCGAACTCCTGGAAGGTCTCTACGACGAGCCCGACCTGACCGTGATCGTCTCGGAGGTACTCCAGGGCATCACCTCGCACCGCGCCGACGGCCAACCGCTTGCCCTCGAGGCCGGCATCCTGCGCGTCGCCGACGCGCTCGACATGGCCAAGGGCCGCTCGCGGATTCCGTTCGAGCGCGGCTCGGTGTCGATCCACTCGCTCTCGGCCGCCGCGATCGAGGACGTGACGATCAAGGATGGAACAGCCGGCCCGATCCTGATCGAGATCCTGATGAACAATTCGCTCCGGGATCTACCAGGTCGACGGCCTGCTGAAGGCGAAGCTCCGCGGCTCGGGTCTCGAGCCGTACGTCGAGGTGGTCGCCCACATCGACACCGAGGAGGAAAAGCGCCTCGTGCCCATGTACCGGCTGGAGGTCTGAGCGCTCCTAACCTGGGCTACAATGCCCGCGCCCGTTGCGGGGTCGTCTAATGGTAGGACGCCTGACTCTGGATCAGGTAGTCGGGGTTCGAGTCCCTGCCCCGCAGTAGAAAACCCCCGCTCAGGCCGGGTTTTTACTTTCCAGCGTGGCAACAATCGAGCCGAGGGGCAACATGAGGGGCAGCAGGCGCGCCGGGGCGGGCTTGCTGTAGTGCCGATCTTAAGGTGGTCGCGGCGCACCTTCCAGGGTCCCTTACGAACGCGCTCAAGGCGTACCTAGGCCGGCCGCGCCCCGACGTCCGGATCGTTGAGATGAGACCGACGGGCGGCTCCGACGGCAGGGTCAACTTCCTGGCCTCCCTCCACAACCACGGAGACCGGCTGGCGCGCGTCACGATGTCGGCGACGGTCGGCGGGCATTCGGTTCAGTGTCAGCCGCCTGTGGCGAACCTGCTCGTCAACCAGCTCCCGACGCCGATACAAATCCTCGCTCCTCGCCCGGACCTCGGCGAGTTGATGAAGGAATGCAACAGCGCGACCACCCTCTACGGGCGCGAGTTGCACGTCGAGGCCGAGAGATCGACGGCAAGCGACGACCCGTAGTCAGAACATGGCGCGAGGAAATCTACGATCCCGAGACGAACCGAGGTTGGCACGAGATTCAGCAGCGGTACTGGCGCTTCGGCCTAGGAGAAGCGACGGAGAGCAACCATCGAGCCGAAGCCCAGGCCGAAGCCCTCGAACGGCACGAGAGACAGCGGGACGAGGGCGAGGACACTCCTCCCCGCTCCTACGACTTCTAGCCGATAGGGCCCTGCCCAGTATCTCCCTTCGTGGGAGGTACTGGCGGACTCGTGGCGTGGGCGTCGCTATCCAGTTGCGCCCCGGCCTATGCGTCGACGTGCCCGCAGACTAGAGCAGCGGCGTTTCGTCAGTTCAAGACGAACCGGGCGAGCGTGGAATCCCATCCGCAGGGGCACGCGAAATTGCCCTGCTCGTCTGCGTGGACGATCGTGCCGACGCCGGTGAACTCGCTTCCATCACGGCTGCCCGCGAAAAACGCTTGCCCTTCTGGAGGGAGGACGATCAGCATGCGGTCACACGCGGGGCAGGGACCTCGTAGACCGCCGTCTATTTCTTTCCGCCACAGTGCCCGGAAGACTAGAGCGCGGCGAGGTCCTGCGATGCTCGCGGGAAGACCGTAAGGCCCGCAGCCCGGAGCTGGTCGAGCAGCTCCTGATTCCGTTGCTCGAAAGAGCTCGGTGAGGTCCTGGTGGAAGCCGACGATCTTCCGGGCGTCCTCAACGGCTATGCGCGCGATGTCGTCACGGTCGAGCACGGACTAGGAGCCCGTCATGAGGATGGGTTGACCACGAACTCGATTCCGGCAGGCACGAGTTGCTGCGCAGCCCACTCGCAGAACCGCGCGATGTCGCCAATGGGCTTTCGTTCGCAGTCAAGCCGGATGGAGATCGGTTTCCGATAGTGGCGGGGTACTCGGTCGCGAGCGCTCCGTTGAAGACGTAGCCGGCGTACGCGTTGATCTTCGCCTTGAGCTGCTCTGGTTGGTTCGCGTCGTCACCCCAGCCGCGAGACTCGACCATGACGAGCGCAACGACACCATCGCCGGTTTCCGCTACCACGTCGATCACGTTCGGATCGTCGAGGCCGGCCATCTAGCAGTCGCCGTCGCCGAATTCCCTTTCGGCGCGGTCCGGGCAGTAGACCACCAGTACGGGCGGCTCGTCGGACGTCCAGATTGCCTTCCAGCCGACAGCATCGTCGCGTGACCGGATGCGACACTCGACGCAGCGGAGCTGCTCGGTCGCCTCGAGCATGGCGAACCGGCTACGGGTCCTGGCACCACATTTCTACTGGCCGGTTTGTGCGTCTACGTATCACCGGCCGGCCGCGGGGATCGTTCTTGGGTGGGAGCCGGCAAGCTGCGGCCCGGCCGGCTCCCAGACCCGACGCTTTGAGGCGTACGATGAGACGCGACCGGGCCTCCCGGTCCCTGAGGCCCGGCAAGCCGCGGCAGCTCAGGTGGGAGCCGGCTGCGGCTCCGGCTCCCGAGACGAGTATGCACCTGCTGGCCGGCGACCAGTAGTAACCAGATGAGCGCATCGCAGAAGCGGCTGGCCGGGCCGGGCCGGCTCGGAGCCGGGGACGTCTGGCCGCAGCCGCCACCGGCTCCTCCCTCAAGTATGCGCCGGACTGCCGGCAACCTCTACTCCCCCTTGTGCCGGTCCGCTCGGCGGCGGCAGGGTGAGACCTCCGACGAGCCTGCGGATTGCTGGGGGGTGCGTCGTGACGCTGGCACCGTGGCAGCGTCTCGCTCTAGGGTGAAAGCCGTGAAGGCGAAGGCGCCGAGGCTGCTCGTGTCCGCGGACGGGAAACGCGCCCAGGTCGCGGAACGCCTCAGCGAGACGGAGATCGCCGAGCGGGTACGTTCCGGCTGGCGGCTCGTCCCCTTCGACGAACTGCCAGCGGGGCCGGTCGAATGGATCGAGGACGCAGCGGAAGACGACCGGTAGCAAGGCCCGTTCTGCGGGCGGGGCTCAGCCGAGCCCGTAGGCGGCGTTCAGCCCTTCGAGCGGGTCTTCAAAGCTGCCAGATACGGCTCGTCGCGAAGCGTCGGCAACCGCGCTCGGAACCGCTGTGTAGGCCGAGTTTCAACACCGTAGGGTGGCGATCAGGGCTTGACGGGCTGGTACAGGTAGAGACCGCCGCCGCCGGGCGCGATGCACTCGTGCTGGTTCGCAGCGGGGGTGGCGGGGATCGTGAGCTGGTAGCAGCTGTAGACCTTGTGGCCGAACAGGACTTTCGGTTGCGACAGGGTGAGCTGCGCCGGGCTGTTTTTGTAGGTGCCGGCGGGGCTCTTGGCACTGCTGGTGCCGGTGGCATGGGCGACGCTCGAACCCCAGCCGCTCCAGCGCAAGTTCTTGAGGAACCACGAACCATCCTGGAACAGCAGCAGGCCGGAAGGACGGACAACAGGACGGTTCGGCAGTTGCGGGTCGTTGATCGGGTTGCCGATGCTCGAGTAGAAGGCGAGCGCGCCTGCACTCGGCGCGGGCGAGCTCGGCGCGGCCGAGGGCTGTCCGCCGACCGCCTTGACTCCGGCCCGGTTGATGATGAAGCCGCGGCCGCTCTTGGCCACGACGCAGGTCATGCCGGCCACGCTCGAGACGCAGCGGAAGGGGCCGACGGTGAGCGAGCGACCGTAGGCGAGCGTGACGAACTTCGCGCCCTCGTCGAAGTTGGCGCCGCAGCCTCGGGTCGGCGTGTCGTGAATGCAGACATCCACAAGCTGCCCGCTCGGCGTCAAGCTCACCCTGTGCTCGGGTCCGCTACTCGTGCAGGACACGCCGGCGCTTCCCATCCCGCAGTAGATGCGGCCGCTGGGTGAGGCGAGGTATACCGGCTTCGAGCCCGACGGGGAGGTCGTGTCCGCGCTGGAGAGAGGGCTCTCGCTCACACGCGGCGCTGCCTGGGCAGCGGACGCAACCCCCGCGGCGAGCACGGCCGTCACCGCGGCCGCGCGGAGAAGCCGACCACGCCCACACCACCGACACATGACCGCTCGCACACTGCTCAGCCTCAAGCCGCCAGGCAACAGACCTCCGTCCGCCGATCCGGCGAGTCTGACCGTCACCCACGCAAGCCACAAGCCCGACCGCGCCAAGCACGCCTTGAGCCCCGCACCTCGGAAACCGCTGACGGCTCGGAGATCATCTCACGGCTCTGATCAATTTTTCTGAAAACGACCCTAGTAGCGGGTGAGTGCGGGTATTTCTGGTCCATCGCGATCGAGCGCTCGATCGCTTTCAGGTAGGCGGCCTGGCGCCGCTCACCTACAACGTCGCCTACTCGACGGAACTATGGGGGCGGCCTTCGCGGCCGCTCCCATAGGAGGGTGTTGTCGCAGTTACGCGCCGGCGTGAGGGCGCTTCCCGTACCCACGAGGGCGGCACGACAGTTGAGCTAGCAGAGTAGGAGAATGATTCCCGTGCGTGCGAGGGTTCCCAGACACCCGGCTCGATCGTGCGTCGGCTCGCTACTACGAAGGGCCGGGAGGCCCGGTGGCGCCTTTCGAGGCTGCGCCGGGCCTCCTTTCACGGTCCGCTCGAAGCCGTAGAGGCGGGTCCGTCAGAACGCCCTGGAGCGGCCTCGCGCTCCCCGGCCGGTAGCTGAGCTATGCCGCGCTGGTAGTGACGACGGACGTGAGCGAGGCAGCGTCGCACTGCGGGCAGATCGAGTGTGACAGGGCGCGCGGCGCGTCGATCACGGTGAGCGCTGCAGGTGTCACCAGAAACCACTCCCCCTCGATCGCGATCCGCTTGCACCAGGCGCACCTCGGGATCAGATCGCAGTTCTCGTAGGTCGTCAGCATGCGGCTCAGCAGCTCAGCGGTATCCACAATCTCTCCTCTCGCCCCCGGCCGCTTGCCGCAGGTGCGTACGCCATGAACGTGCCGGGTCGACTCGCCGAGACGGCGATCGCTCCCACCTACTCCTAGGTCAACTCTCGCGGCGCGCGTTTGGGTACGGGTCGCCTTGACAAGATGAGCCGGCTTCGTGCCACGACCGCCAGATCGGCAGCTCCCGTCGTCGCTCCAGATCACCCGCCGTGCGCTTACTTGGTGGCGCGACCCTTTACGGAGGGGGCCGGATCGAGCCCGTGCTCGCTCGCATGCATGATCTTCGGATCGAGGCAGACACGCTCGAGGATCCTCGCCTGCTTGCAGATCGCGTCGAGCATGTTCAGACGATCCACGCGCGGCAGTTCGGGCTTCGCCCTGAGGGTCGCGGCCATCCCGGCGATCACCTGCAGCGGGTTGGCCATGCGATGGCGGACGAGCTGCGTGTAGTGGTAGAGGGCCCGCTGGTACTCGTCGCTGTCACTCGTGGCCTCAGCGAGCTTGGCGGCGGCGACGATGAGCTGCTCGTCGGCGAAGCTCATCAGCTGCTCTGCGTCCTCCGTGCGGTGCTCGGCGAGCGCCATGTGCGCCGAGGCGGCGATCAGATGCTCCTGCGCCGATTGCATGTGGACGTTGGCCTCGGCCAGGCGGAGGTCGGCGTCGCGCGCCCTTTCGTCGGCCGCAAGACTTCTCGCGTCGGCATCGAGCACATGGGCGTCGGCGTCCGCTTCACGGATGTCCGCATCGGCGTCGCGGGCATCGGCGGTCACGCTCCGCACGTCCGCGCTCTGGTCGCGCGCGTCGGCGTCCGCTTGCCGGGCATCGGCGGCCACGCCACGAGCGTCGGCATCCGCGTCCCGCGAGTCCGCCGCGACACCGCGCGCGTCGGCGTCCGACCTGCGGGCGTCCGCGCCGACCTCACGTGCGTCTGCGCTCAACTCGCGCGCATCGGCAGCCACGTCGCGGGCATCGGCCGTGACGCTCCGCACGTCCGCCCTCAGCTCGCGCGCATCCGCGTCCGCTTCACGAGCATCGGCCGCGACACCCCGCGCTTCGGCCGCCCGCTCACGAGCCTCGGCGTCCGTCCGGCGCTCGTCTCTCTTTCGTGCCCGATCTGCAGCATCCGGCCCGACCGCGTCGGGCTTCGGCTTGCGTTCGCGCTTGGTCACAGCATGTGCATTATGCCGCGTTTGAACGTTGTGTCCGGGCCGGGGGCCGGTCACAACATGAGGTCCTTGCATCCCCGGCACCCGACAGCGACGGCGTCAGCAGCGCAAATGCGCGTCCGCGACCGCCGAGACACGGTAGGCAGGCACAGTGCTCCCACGCGCCTTCCGCCACAACGCGTTCCGCGACTGGCTTCGCAGCCGCGGCCTCGACGTCATCCGCTATCCCCTCCGTCGTGGGCGCGCTGCCTAACCATTCGGATACCTCGCTGTCGCCCAACGGGGAGAGCGGAGCCGCCAACTCCACCCGGGCGTCTAGGCCCTCGCGCGGAGCCGACCTACACGGTTGCGGGTCGCTGTCCTGGCGAGACTGACCGACACTTTGCACAGTGGTCGCGGCGCCGTCCGTTGGCGACCGAAGCCGACGATCGTCGATCGAAAGATCGCACGTGAGGGGGAGCAATGAAGAGGTTCATTCCGTTGGCCGCGCTGGTCGTGGTGTCGGCGGCTTGCGTCGCGTTTGTCGCGAGCGCGGCACAGGCCGACGTCTCGAACATCAGCGTCGCCGTCGGCCCGACGAGCCTGACCGTCAGCGGTATCGAGACCGACCCGGCCGGCTGCGCCGTCGTGAGAGTCGAGGCTGCAAACCAGCCTGACGGCAACAACTTCGACGAGCTCAAGTACGCCTCCGACGGCAACTGGTCGGTGACCTTCTGGGACCTCGAGCCCGGCACCTACGCCGTCAGAGTGACGGATCAATGCTCGCCATACGGGGTTGACCCGTTCCGCGAGCTATACGTCGTGCCATCGAGCGACTCTGGCAACACGGGCGACGACGCGACACAGGGCAATTCCGCCGGTCCCGCCCCGGTGGTCGTGGTCCACTCGCCCGACCGGTACGGATTCTGCTCGGTCGCCGGTAACACCTGGCCCGACGGCACTCCAATCCAGCCGGGAACGTTCTTGAATCTGCCGATCGATCAGCCCACGGCCGACCAGCACTACACCGGCGCCGTGCCCGGCTTCTTCGTCGAAGGCCTTGGGATCACCTGCTCGCCGCCCCCGGGGCTGGCAGCAGCGTCGACCCTGATGGCGAACGGACTCGGCGAACTCACGCCGTCCGGGTTCTACCACTACGTGCCCAAGAGCTGAGGACACGCACGACTCGTATCGCGGGAAGCCGTCCGGATCGTCCGGACGGCTTCCGCAAACGGCCGCCCGGCCCGGCGGCGACGATGATGCGACCCGCGGTCAGGGCGATGCTTGGCGAGCAGACGCCTAGATGGTTGATCGGTAATTCGCGGCTGATGCCGTGATTGCTGGGGAGCAGGGACCGAAGTTGAGGGTGTCGAAGGTCGGCGGTGTCATTGCTCCGTCGACCAGGAGGCCTCCGTGCGCGCCGACCTCGACACCCTCGTGATCGCGCTCTATTGCGCTGCCTGTGCATTGTTTCCTTCCCAGCGGACGCCTCGCCGCGGCCGCCCAGAGCTGATCAGCGACAACGAGCTGCTGGCAGTGGTGGTCGCCCAGATGTTGCTTCAGTGCCCGAGCGACCGGCTCTTCCTGCGCCGCGCCCGCCGCCGGCTCGGCCACCTGTTTCCCTACCTGCCGTCGCAGTCGCGCTACAACGAGCGTTGCCGGGCGCTGGCGCCGAAGTTGGTGCTGCTTTGGAAGGCACTCGCCTCGGAGACGTTCGGGGCCAGCGACAAGCTGCTGCTGCTCGACACGACGCCGCTTCCGTGCGGGCAGTCGATCGAGACAACCCGCCGAAGCCAGCTCGCGCCCTGGGCCGGCTTCGGCTACTGCCCGGCCCACTCGCGCCGCTACTGGGGTTTCAAGCTGGTGCTGCTCTGCGCCCCAGACGGCACGATCGTCGACTTCGACCTCGTCGCCGCCAACGCAGCCGAACGCGAGGCGGCACTCGCGCTACTCGAAGCCAACCCGCTCGAAGGAGCGACGATCATCTGCGACAAAGGCTTCGCCGGCACCGACTTCGAAACCGCCGTAGGCGAGCTGCGCGCACTGCTGCTCAGGCCGAGCCGCGCGGACGAGCCCGACCGGCCCAACCCGCCGATCGGCTGGATCCGCCAGCGGATCGAGTCGATCGTCAACAGCCTCAAAGACCAACTCCTGCTCGAACGCCACGGCGGCCGCACCCCCACCGGCCTGCTCACTCGAATCACCGCACGCATCCTCGCCCTCTGCGCAGCCATCAACCTCAACCAACGCCTCGGCCGCCCCAGCCGCGAACTCACCGCCTACGCCGATTAACCGATCAACCATCTAGGGGGCGGGAGCGAGTCTGCGGCTCTGCTCCCGATCCTCTCCCGCGGGTCGCGTCACAAATCTAGTCGATTCATAACTCTTGTCAATTTCGCTCGGCTGGCGGTCTGCCACGCTGGATCGCCCTGGCGGGCCGCCTGGACTAGTGGTCCAATGCTGGACGCATGGCGCCACGCTCCCGACCGTCCGTCCGCCGCAGCGCTACGCCCCTCTCGCCCTTCCGCATCTCGATCGTGCTGGTCGGACTGCTCGGGATCGTCGCGGCCGCCGCAGCGGGACACCGCCACGGAGGCGGCCATGCAGGTCGACCGTCGCAGGCGTTCTTCGACTATCTCTTCTCGGCCGGTTTCGTCTTCATGACCGTGGGCGCGATCGCATTGATGTACATGGTGTGGCACGACCGCGAGGGGCTGCTCGTCGGACGGCAGGTCGGGAAGCGGCGGTCGGCGCGCGCGCTCGGCCTGCTGCTGCTCCTGGCGCTGCTCTTGGTCGCCAGCCATCGCACCGGGCTGCGGCCCTTGTCGCTCTTGCAGCACGACTCGACGGTGCACCACGTCGCGCCGACGACACCCGGCGCCACGCCGGCGACCCCGGCCACTCCTCCGGCGCAGGCGCACTTGCGCTGGCTCCCGGCCCTCGCCGTCGCAGGCCTGTTCGTCGCTCTGGTGCTGCTCGGGGCAGTCAACGCCGCCCGGCGGCGCGTCCAGGTGGAAGATGCGCGGGAAGCGGCCGAGCAGGTCGCGGCCGCGCTCGACGACTCGGTCGACGACCTGCGCGCCGAGCCCGACCCGCGCCGCGCGATCATCGCGGCCTACGCTCGCATGGAGCGCGCGCTCGCGGTCGTCGGCGTCGTGCGGCGGCCGGCCGAGGCGCCGCTCGAATACCTCGCGCGCGCTCTCGAGGGACTGCGCGCGAGCACCGTCTCCGTACGCCGGCTCACGGAGTTGTTCCGGATCGCGAAATTCAGCGCGCACCGCCTCGGCCCCGATCACAAGGAGAGCGCGATCGCGGCACTGATCGCAGTGCGCGACGAGCTCAGGGCCGACGAGCTACGGTGAGACGACTCGTCACCCCGGCCGTGTTCGCACTGCTCGCGACCTTTGGCCTGGTCGTGGCGCTCGCACTCGGGGCGCCCACCGGCGCCGCCCTGCAGGCATGGCTGCTCGCACTCGGCACGGTCGGGCTCGGAATCGCCGCCGTGGCCACTGCCGAGGCCGCCGCCCCTGCGCGCGTCTCGCAGCTCGAGCGCGCGTTGCGTCGCCGAGCTCCGGTGCCCGAGCGCCCGCTGCAGCTCGACCGGCTCGAGCGCGAGGTCGTGCTCGGCGCCGGCAGCGCCTTCGACCTCCACTACCGGCTGCGCACGACCCTTCGCGAGGTCGCCGCCCAACGCCTGTCCGATCGCCGCGGGCTCGAGCTCGACCGAGCCGGTCCCGACGTCCTGACGGCGGACACCTGGGCGCTCCTTCGTCCCGACCGCGAG
Organism: uncultured Actinomycetes bacterium; assembly: GCA_963757725.1. Classification (GTDB taxonomy): domain Bacteria; phylum Actinomycetota; class Thermoleophilia; order Gaiellales; family Gaiellaceae; genus CAVWSR01. The sequence goes on along the minus strand of CAVWSR010000007.1, from coordinate 290,285 downwards.
CCTCCGCGGGACCGGCACGCAATCGGCATCTCGCTCGCGAGCCTCGAGCGCGTCGTCACCGAGCTGGAGGCGCTGTAGGATGGAGCTCGCGGAGGTTTGCAGCACCGGCGAGCGGATCCTCGACGAGGTCGAGCGGGCCGTGGTCGGCAAGCGCGACGTGCTCGAGCTCGTGCTCCTCGGACTGCTCGCGGACGGACACGTACTGCTCGAGGACGTCCCGGGCCTTGCGAAGACGCTGATCGCGCGCTCCTTCGCGCAGGCGACTTCTCTCAGCTTCTCGCGCATCCAGTTCACGCCCGACCTGATGCCCTCCGACGTGACGGGCTCCTCGATCTTCAACCAGCGCACCGCCGATTTCGAGTTCCGACCGGGACCGGTCTTCGCGAACCTCGCTGCTCGCCGACGAGATCAACCGCGCGCCGCCGAAAACGCAGGCGGCGCTGCTCGAGGCGATGCAGGAGGGCAGGTGACGACCGAGGGCGACACCCGCCCGCTGGCGCCGCCGTTCCTCGTGCTCGCGACGCAGAACCCGATCGAGTACGAGGGCACCTATCCGCTGCCCGAGGCGCAGCTCGACCGCTTCCTGCTGCGTACGCAGATCGGCTATCCCGCCCGCGAGGACGAATGGCAGGTGCTTGCACGCCGACTCGACCGCGGGGAGGACGAGGTGAGCTCGAGCCCATCGTCGACGCGCCGAGGCTGCTCGCGCTGCAGCGCGCGCTCGAGCAGGTGCACGTTGCCGAGTCGGTCGGGCTCTACATGGTCGACCTCGTCGCCGCGACCGCGAGCCTCGACGCGCCTCCAGATCGGCTCGAGCCCGCGCGGCACGCTCGCGCTGCTGAAGCTCTCGCGCGCAAAGGCGACCCTCGCCGGGCGCGACTTCGTGACACCGGACGACGTCAAGGCGATCGCCGTCCCGGCCCTCGCACACCGGCTGACGTTGCGGCCGGAGCTCTGGGTGCAGCGAGTCCGCGGCGAGGACATCGTGCGCGAGGCTCTCGACTCGGTGCCGACTCCGGCGGCCGAGGACGCTCGCCCTGACGCGAAGCCGAACTCCGCGTCTGGCCGCGTTCGCCGGCGTGACGGCGCTCGGGCTGGTCGCCGCCATCGCCCTGGGCAGGATCGAGCTCGTCGCCCTCGTCGCGCCGTTCGCGCTCCTCCTGGGCCTCGCGCTCGCGCGCGGCGGCGACCCGAACGTGCGCGCGCGGCTCGAGCTCGACCGGAACCGCGCGCTCGAGGGCGACGTCGTCACCGCCACGCTCGACCCTCGCCGCAGACCAGCCGATCCGGCGCCTCGACGTGCTGCTCGTGCTCCCGGAGGGTCTCGCCGCGGAACCGGTGACGCCGAATCCGGCCACTCTTCGGCTTGCCGACGAAGCGCGTCGACACGAGCTGCGAATCCGCTGCGACCGCTGGGGAGGCCACGTGCTCGGCGAGGTCGTCGTCCGCGCCCACGATCCGCTCGGCTGCTTCGTTCACGAACGAGTCGTCCCGCTCGGGGAGCCGCTCAAGGTGTACCCGCGGGCGGAACTGCTCGAGGAGCTGCTCGCTCCGCTCGAGACGCAGGCGTTCGCGGGCAATCTCGTCTCACGCTCGAAGAGCGCCGGGATCGAATTCGCCGACATCCGACCGTTCCAGGACGGTGACTCGGCGCGCCGGGTGAACTGGCGCCTGACGGCCCGCCGCAGCGTGCTGCTACGTGAACGAGAGCCACCCGGAACGCAACACCGACGTGATCCTCTTCATCGACACCTTCACCGAGGCGGCCCGGAGCATCTCGGAAGGAACGCTCCAGCTCGCAGTTCGTGCAACCGCCTCGCTCGCCGCGCAATACCTGCAGCGGCGTGACCGGGTAGGGCTCGTCTCGTTCGGGGGCCTCCTCAACTGGCTGCTTCCCGGCGGGGGCGTGGTGCAGAGGCTGCGGATCGTCGACGCACTGCTGAACACCGAGGTGGTCCTCAACTACGCCTGGAAGGGCGTCGACCTGATCCCGACGCGGACGCTGCCGCCGAAGGCGCTCGTGCTGGCTCTGACCCCGCTCCTCGACGACCGAGCCGTGACGACGCTGCTCGACCTGCGCGGGCGCGGCTTCGACCTCGCCGTCGTCGAGGTGTCGCCGCTGCCGTTCACCCCCGCACGCAGCGGGGCCTCCGAACAGCTCGCGCACCGGCTGTGGCTGCTGCAACGCGAGGAGCTCCGCGGCCGCTACCGGCGGGCGGGCGTGCCGATTGTCGAGTGGCGCGAGGGTGTGCCGCTCGCCGTCGCGATCGAGGAGGTGCGGGCATTCAGACGTTACGCCCGACTCTCCCGCGCATAGCGGCCAGGATCGCTTCGACGGTCATCACCGCGGCCTTCGGCACCTGGATCGCCGCGGGCTCCGGCTCCTGGGGCTGGGCGCTCGCCGCACCTGCGGCGGCGGCATTCCTGCTCGCCTGCTCGCGCTCGCCGGGGGCGCTCCCGTGGACGCTCGCACTGCTCGGCGGCGAGTATGCCGCCGCGCTCGCGATCGCCGGCCACGCACGAGCCGACGGCCGGGCTCCGCTTGTCGCAGCCGGACTCATGGCGATCGCCGAGCTCAACGCGTGGGCGTGGGAGCTTGCGTTGCCCGTCCCCCTCGAGCGCGGACTCGCGACGCGGCGTTTCCTACGGATCGCGCTCACAACCGCCGCGGCCGGCGCGATCGCCGCGGCCGTGCTGACGCTGTCCGCAGCGCCGCTCGATCTCGGTCTTGTCGGCGACGCGCTGGGAATCGCCGCAGCCGTGGCGGCGCTGGGACTCGTCGCCCGGCTCGCGAGACGCTAGCGGCGATCTCTCTTGCGGCCGTCGTCGCCACCAGTTGGCACGAGCCATTTCCGATCCTCGCTACACTGAGCGCCCTGCGCGGCCCATTCGTCTAGTGGCCTAGGACACCGCCCTCTCACGGCGGCGGCACGGGTTCGAATCCCGTATGGGCCTTGTTCTCTCACCGGCATTTCCCAACGACGCGGGCGCCGCTGACCCTCCGGGACGAACTTCGAACTGCCTGCCGCCCTCCTGGATGAGGGCGGTCGCAACCCGCAAGGCCGCTACCGCAGAGCAGTGCGAGTGGCTGAGATACTCATCGGATGGGTGTCGCGCTGCTCCCCTTCCTCGGGATCTCGGCGCTGCTGATCTTGATCCCGGGACCCGACACTGCGGTGGTAACCAAGAACGCTCTGCTCGGCGGGCGTCGCTCCGGCGTGCTCTGCGCGGTCGGAGTCTCGATCGGCCTCGCGGTCTGGACCGTCGCCGCAGCGGTCGGAATCGCCGCGCTGCTGCGCGCCTCGGCGGTCGCGTTCTTCGCACTGAAGGTCGCCGGCGCCGTCTACCTCGTCTGGCTCGGCATCCAGTCGCTCAGGGCCGCCCGAGCCCCGGCTGCTTCGGCGTCTGACCCGGGGTTCACCCGCGAGTCGGTCGCCGGCCGCCGTGCACTGCGGCAGGGACTCGTCTCCGATCTCGGGAATCCGAAGATCGCCGTGTTCTTCACGAGCTTCTTGCCCAGTTCGTGCACGGGAACGGGCCGGCGTTCGCGCCGCTCCTGCTACTCGGCGGCCTCTTCTGCACGATGACGCTCGCGTGGCTCGCTCTCTACGGGATCGGCATCGATCGAGCGGCTGCCCTCGTCCGCCGGCCGGCCGTGAGGCGCGCGCTGGACCGTGTCACCGGCGTCGTCTTGATCGGCTTCGGAATCAGACTCGCCCTCGAACGACGCTAGATCCTCTTGTCGAACAGGCGAAACCGTGTTCTACTCCGCGGGACATGGCTTCCGCTGAACGCGATCCCGCCCACTCCCAGTCACTCGAGCGCGGGCTCTCGATTCTCTCGTCGTTTCGCTCGTCGCGCCCGCTGCTCGGCGTGAGCGAGCTCGCCAGGGAGGTCGGGCTCGGGCGCAGCACGACGCACCGGTACGTGTCGACGCTGGCGTCACTCGGCTATCTCGAGCAGGACCAGGCCACGAGGCGCTACCGGCTCGGCGCGCGCGTGCTCGACCTCGGCTTCTCTGCGATCTACTCGATGGAGCTGCGCGAGCTCGCCGTCCCGCGGCTGCAGCGGCTGAGCGACGAGACCGGCCACACCGTCAACATGGCGATCCTCGACGACACCGACATCGTCTACGTCGAGCGCTGCCGCAGCGCGCGCGAGGGGCAGCGCGACATCGACCTCAACCTCCACATCGGCTCGCGACTGCCGGCCTACTGCACCTCGATGGGGAAGGTGCTGCTCGCCTACCTGCCGGAGGATGCCTGCAAGGGCCTCCTCGACCGCAGCGACCTTGCCCAGCGAGGCCCGAACACGCTGACCCGCCGCGCCTCCCTCGTCGCCGAGCTGAAGCGCGTTCGCGACGCGGGCATCGCGGTCAACAACGAGGAGCTGGCCTACGGCCTGCGTTCGATCGCCGTCCCGGTGCGCGGGCAGTCGGGCGACGTCGTCGCGGCGATCAATCTCGCGGTCCACCGCTCCTGGGTCTCGATGGAAGATCTGGTCAAGCGGCTCAGCCCGAACCTGCGCTGCGCAGCGGCCGACATCTCGGCCCGCCTCGGCTATCGCCGTTCCGAGCTCTAGCAAGTCGCTCGGGAGCCGGCCGCGGCGTCAGCGGTCGAGCGGCTCGCCGGCGAGCCAGCCGGCGCCGCTCGCGTAGAGCGCGTCGACCTCGGGTCCCTGCAGCCCGGGCAGGTCGCGCTTGACGGTGAACCCGGCTTGCTCCTGCGCATAGCCGAGGTGCCGGTACCCGACGGGCAGCCGTTCCAGCGCCGCGCGGTCGAGCTCGAGCCGGGCCGCCGGATCAAGCGGATCGAGCCTGTCCTTCTCGTAGATCGGCTGGCGAAGCACGATTCCCCAGAGCCCGTCCCGCCGCTCCAGGAAGTCGTAGAACCGCCCAGTGCAGACGACATCGCATTCCACGCCGTGAACGGCGGTTCGCTGCGAGATCGTCATCTTCGTCTGGGCGATCGCGCGATCGCCCGCCAGATCGACAGCGGTGCCGCCGAGGAAGTGCAGGATGCTGACGCCGCGCTCGAACCCCTCGCGGCTCGCCGCGATGAACTCGTCCGCGGGCCCCTGGAACCACGTCGCCATCATCCGACCGTCGTCGTGCCAGACGGTGCGGAACCGCTCCCAGTCCCCGGCGTCGCGCCAGACGGCCCAGCGCTCGACCAGCGTGCGGATGCTCTGCTCGTCAGCGGGGGCGATCGCGCATCGCTCCCTGCCCGAGCGGAGCGGAGGCGGCGGGAGCCGTGTCGGACTCCCGCCGCGCCGCGCGCCTACTTCTTCTTCTTGACGACACCGGTCTTGACCGTCGTCGGGACGAGCTGCGTGAAGTTCGGCAGCGTCGTGATCACGCCGTACTGCTTCGCGTACTTCGCGAGCGTCAGCAGTTGCTTGCGATCGATCAGCGGGCTCCAGATCGGCAGACGGATGTTCTGCGAGCTGGCGGGAAGCAGCGCCTTGATCTCGGCCGGATGATTCTGCGCGTAGAGCAGCGACTGGTTGATCGCGGTCCTGAAGCGCTTCGCGAGGCCCGGGAAGTGTGTCGTCCAGCGTGTGGAGGCCGACGTAGCCTCCGTTCGGGAAGTACTTGCCGAGCGTCGGGCCCGGCGACAGCACGATCCGGTCGCCATCGGTGTTGAGGCCCAGGGACAGGAAGGGCTCCGGTACCCAGATCGCGTCGACCTGCCCGTTGTTGAGCGCCGAGCGCATCTGCGGGAACGGCAGGGCGAGCAGCTTGACGGAGTTCGGATCGACGCCCTTCTTTTGCAGCGCAGCCTTGATCACGGTCTCGCCGACACCCTTCAGCGCGTTGACGGCGATCGTCTTGCCGGAGAGGTCGGCAGGCGTCTTGATCGAGCTGGAGCCTTTGACCAGGATGTCCTGCCAGTTGTCGGCGTCCGAGGTTCCCTCGACCTCGCTCGCCGCCACGACAGACACGGCGATGCCCTGCGTACGGGCGATCATTGCGGGGACGTAGCCAACGTAGCCGATCTGCCCGGCACCGTTCGCGAGTGCGAGGACGATGTCGTTGCCGCTCTGGAGGATGGTCTTCTTGATCTCGATGCCCTGGTTGGCGAAGAAGCCCTTCTTGATGCCGAGATCGAGCGGCAGACCGTTCGCGATCGGCAGCGTGAGGACGGTGATCGTGTCGGCCTTCGTCGAGCGCGGCGCAGCGGACGCCGTCCCGCCCACCGCCGCCAGCCCGAGCGCGCAGGCGATTGCGGTGGTCACTACGAGCCTGAGACGCGGCCGACGCGTACGAGCATCCATCGAACCCTCCTGTGTCGTCAGCGACATTCGCCGTCCGAGCCGGCGTCGACCGGACGCGCGTGGGCCGCATTATCGAGCGGCGCTCCGGCGATAACTAGGGGCCTGTCCCACTCTCTAGAACAGGCGTCTGAATGTCCGGAGACTCGAAGTCCGCCGAGTCATCGCGCTTGATCAGCCGGTACACGTGGGTGCGCAGGCGCGCGAACTCGGGGAGCGCGCGCGTCGCCAGCTGGTCACGCGGCCAGGACAGGTCGATCGGGACGACCTCCTTCACCTCCGTCGGCGACGCCGTCAGCACCACGACGCGATCGGAGAGATAGACCGACTCGTCGATGTCGTGGGTGACGAAGAGGATCGTGATGCCGTACTCCTCGCGCACCTGCAGGACGAGATCCTCGAGGTCGCCGCGGGTCTGCGCGTCGACGGAGGCGAACGGCTCGTCCATCAGCAGGATCGCCGGCTGATACGCAAGCGCCCGGGCGATCGCGACGCGCTGCTGCATCCCTCCGGACAGCTGCCAGGGATAGTGGTCCATGAACCGAGCGAGCCCGACGGCCGCGAGCGCCTCCTCGGCGAGAGCAGAGCGCTCGCGCTTGCGCAGGCGCTTGTGCCGGAGCGGGAGAATCACATTGCCGCGCACGGACATCCACGGCATCAGCGAGCGGCTGTACTCCTGGAAGACGAGCGCCATCTGCTCCGGGCGGGCCGACCACGCGCTTTCCCTTCAACAACACTTCGCCCCGGCTGGGCCGCAGCAGGCCGCCGATGCACTTGAGCAGAGTCGTCTTGCCGCAGCCGGAGGGGCCGACCACGCACACGAGCTCCCGGTCCGCGACTGCGAACGAAACGTCGCCGACGGCGTGCGTCGCGGTCGACCCGCTGCCGTATGTCTTGCCGAGACCAGTGATCTCGAGGATCGGCTGGGTCATCCCGGAGTGCTCGCCCTCCAGCCGCGATGCCAGGCCATGAACCGGCGCTCCGCGAGCACGAACACGAGGTTGAGCAGGTAGCCGAGGAGGCCGAGCAGCAGGATGCCCGACCACATAGCGGGAATCTGGAACGTGTTCTTCGCCTGCAGGACGAAGTAGCCGATGCCACTCGTGCTCGCGTAGAGCTCGCTGATCACCATCATGATGACGGCGATCGAGAGGCTCGTGCGCATGCCGGCAACGATCTGCGGCAGTGCCGAAGGAAGCACGATCCGGCGAATCCGCTCTAGGCCGCGAACCCCGTAGGAGCGTGCCGTGTCGGCGAGCGTCGGGTCGATCGCGCGGACCCCGTCGATCGTATTCAGGAGCACCGGGAAGAGGCAGACGAAGGCGATCAGCCAGATCTTCTCGACGTTGCCGATCCCGAGCAGTGCGAAGAAGATCGGCAGCAGCGCAGGCGGCGGCATCGCCCGCCAGTACTCGACGAGCGGCATCGCGGCCCTGCGCGCCGTCCGCGAGAGGCCGAGCGGGAGTCCGAGCGCAACGCCGGCGAGCACCGCAATCGCGTACCCGGCGCCGAGCCGCTCGAGGCTCGGCACGACGTCCGAGTGGAACCGCGCGAAGAGCCACGTCTCGTGGAAGACCTGCAGGATCTTGAACAGCGTCGGGTAGAACAGCGAGTGCGCGCTCTGCGTCCAGAGCTGCCAGGCGGCGAGGATCGCGACCGGCACCGCGATCTCCGCGAACAGCTTGGCGAGCCGGTAGAGCCGAACGCTCACGCTGCCGCCGCCGCCCGCTGCGACGGATGCCAGTGCAGCGCGGACCGCTCGATCCGGGTGAACGCCACGTGGATCACGACGCCCAGGAAGCCGGTCGCGACGACCAGGGCGTAAACCTGCACCGTGTCGCCCGCGTTCTCCGCGAAGCCGATGGCGCGGCCCAGCCCGGCGGTGCCCATGAAGAGCTCCCCGGTGAAGGCGAGGATCAGGGACACCGCCGAGGAGATGCGAAGCCCGGTGGCCATGTACGGCACTGCGCTCGGTAGCTTGATCCGGTAGAGGCGCTCGAAGGCACCGACGCCGAACGAGCGACCGGTGTCGATCGTGAGCGGGTCGACGTCCCGGAGCCCGTACATCGTCTGGATCAGCAAGGGCCAGAACGACGCGAAGGCGGCGAGGAAGATCTCGCTCTTGAGGTTCGGCCCGACGGCGAGCAGGAGCAGGGGAATCAGCGCGACCGACGGGATCGGGCGCAGGAACTCGATCGGCACGCGAAACGCAGCGGCGGCAAGCTCGCTCGATCCGAGCGCGGTGCCGATCGGCACGGCCAAGGCGGTTGCGATGCCGAGACCGATCGCCCAGCCTCTGACCGTGCCGGCGAAGTCGGCCCAGAAACCGTGCGTACCGAGGAGGGTCCAGAGCTCCCGGAACGTCGAGCTCATTGCGGGCACCTCGTCCGGCGCGAACACGCCCGCACGGCAGACGAGCTCCCAGAGCCCGAGCGCAGCTGCGACGGCGACCACCGGAGCGACGCCGTCCACCAGATGGACGATCCGCAGCCTCAACGTCGACCTTGTATAGCGCATCGACCGCCCTCAGCCGGTCGCGTCGTCGAGAGCAGGGACGAGCACCGCCCGCCCGGTCACCTCGCCGTCGCGGAGCTTCGCGAGCACCTCGTTGATCGCGCCGAGCGGGTGAGTCTCGGTCTCGAGCCGGACCCGCCCCGCAGCATGCAGCCGCAGCAGCTCCCAGAGGTCGATCCACGTGCCGACGAGGTTGCCGACGGCGGAGTGCTCGTTGACGACGAGTGCAGCCGACTCGGCGGGGACGGTGCCGCCGTAGCCGACGATCGAGTACGTGCCTCCGCGTGCGAGCATCCCGAGCGAGGCGGCATGCGTGCCGTCCGTCCCGACGAAGTCGAACACGAGGTCGGCGCCGCGTCCACCGGTGAGGTCGTGCACAGAGTCGGCCGCGTCGATCCCGTCGACGACCTCGTCCGCTCCGAGCTTCCGGGCGAGCCGGCGTCGGCGCTCGTCCGTATCGATCGCGATCACCACCCCGCGTTCTCGTGGCCGAGGACCCGCGGCAGAGTCACGCCGGCCGGCTCCATCAGGCCGTCGATCGCATGCAGGTCGGTGGCGCAGACGCCGGCGCCGCCGATCCGGACCAGGACGTCGGTCGCCTGTGCAGGCTCGGGAACGGGCCGATCCACGAGCTCGAGCGGCCGGTGGTACTCGCGCATCAGCGCCGCCTTCATCGCACGCCCTCGTCCCGTGTCCTGACAAGGTCGCGGAGGTACTCGAGGTGGCGCCGCATCGCGCGCTGCGCGGCTGCGGGCTGCCGCCGAGCGACCGCGCGTGCGATCTCGCGGTGCTGCTGGAGGATCGCGTCGCCGTCGATCGAATCGCCGATCCGCTCGATCAGCGACGGTTGCAGCACGTCGAGCGTCCAGCTCGTGAACGCGAGCAGGAGCTCGTTCCCTGCAGTCGTCGCGATCACACGGTGGAATCGAGTGTCGGCGAGGCGGAACTCGTCCGAGGCGGGATGATTCCCCGTGGCCTCCGCGATCGCGGCTGCGAGCTTCTCGGTCCGTTGCCTTCGTCGCGTTCTGCGCTGCGAGCCCTGCGAGCGGAACCTCGAGATAGACACGCGCCTCGACGAGCTCGTGCAGCGAGACGCTGTCCGTCTCGAGCATGGTCGCGATCGACTCGCTGAGGTTGCGGCTGATCCCCTCGTTCGCCGTGCTCTCGACGAAGATCCCGCCGCCGGGACCCTTCGTGGCGCGGATCAGATGCGAGCCTGCGAGCAGGCGAAGCGCCTCGCGCAGGGTCGGCCGGCTGACGCCGAACTCTGCTGCGAGCTCGTGCTCGGTGCCGAGCCGATCGCCGGGACGGAGGTCGTGCTGGGAGAGGTAGCGGCGGATCTCGAGCGCGATCTGCTCGCTCGCGTCCCCGCGCGGCTGACGAAAGCGCTCGCGCGGCAGGGCGCCCGTCACGGCGCGAAGCTCTTGTCCGGGGCCACGACGACCTCCAGGAGCAGCGGCGCACGACGCTCGCCGAGGCCCGGCAGCACCTCGTCGAGCACGCTGACGAGCTCGGCATGCTCGTCGATTCGCCGCGTGGGGCAGCCCAGCGCGGTCGCGAGTCCCGCGACGTCGACGGAGAAGCTCGGCCACGGTGCGGCTCCACCCTGCTGCTCGGCAAGCCGATCCATGACCGCATAGCCCCCGTTCGCGAGCACGACGAACAGCGCGCCGACCTCGTAGTGGTTCGCGCTCCAGAGCGCCTGGATGCCGTAGAGGGTCGAGCCGTCGCCGACGACTGCCACGACGGGTCGCCGGGGACACGCCATGCGCAGCCCGGTCGCCGCGGGCAGCGCGAAGCCGAGGCCGCCCATTGCGGCGCTCAGGAAGCCGAGCGGCGCCCGAGCGGGTATTCGCGCGTGAAGCTCGGGGCGATTCGACGGAGTCTCCTCGATCAGGACGGCGTCGGCGGGGAGCCGGTCTGCGAGCGCCGCCAGAACGTGTCCTGCGCGCAGCGGCTCGCCCGGCCCCGGTGGTGCAGGCGCAGGCGGGCGCACGAACGGCTCGGGCTGCGGAGCCTCGCGCGCGGGCAGGCGCCGCGCCAGCTCGGCGCACAGAGCGGCGGGATGCGCGACGACAGCGAGCGTGGCAGGGCTGCGGTGGGCCTCGCCGGGATCGCGGACGACGAGGGCGACGCGCGTGCCTTCCTCGACGAACCGTCCGGGCTCGTACGCGTACTGGCGGAACGCGGGCGCGCCCACGGCCAGCACGAGATCGTGCGCCGCGAGCGCGGCGCGGAGCCGCGTCCGGTCGGCCGGAAGGTGCCCGGCGAAGAGCGGATGATCCTGCGGAAACCCGGCCCGCGCCCCGAACGACTCCTGCCAGACCCGGCAGACGAGCCGCTCCGCCAGCGTGACGAGCGCGGCCCAGCTCTCGGCATCGTCCGCGTCGGCGCCGACGACGAGCGCCGGTGAACGCGCAGCCTCCAACAACTCCGCGAGCTCCTGTACCGCCTCCGGGCCTGCAGCATCGGCTCGCAGGATCCGCTCTGCGGCGGCGAGCTCCTCTGCCGGCGCGCTCCAGTCGTCCATCGGCACGATCACGAGTGCGGGCCCGCCGCCCGGTGACAGATGCGTGGTCGGCCCGCACGACGGCGCCCGGCACGTCCTGGGCGACCATCGGCGTCTCGTACCGAAACTGGATACTCGCCGGCGAGACCGTCGAGCCGGCCCGCGAGGAACGGCTGGAGCGCCAGGTGACGCCGATCCTGCTGGCCGACGAGCACCACGACCGCGGCCCGGTTGACGCGGGCCGTCGCAAGCGCGCCGACGGCATTCCCGAGCCCCGCGGTCGTGTGCAGGATCGCGAGAGAAGGCTCCCCGCGGCCGATCGCCCAGCCGGTCGCCATCCCGACGACGGAGCTCTCGTGCAGGCCGAGGACGAAGTGAAGGTCGTCCGGGAGGCCGGTGAGGAACGGAATCTCGGTCGAGCCCGGGTTCGCAAAGAGCGTCGTGAGCCCGTAGCGGCGGAAGACGTCGAAGGTGGCCTCACGGACCGTCCGGGTCATACCCGTGAGCCTACAAATGATTTGACTCTTTGCCAATGGCGGTAGACGATGCCCAGCGTGAAGGTGGTGATCGTCGGCGGCGCAGGCGGGGTCGGTGCATCGGCGGCGTTCAACCTCATCCTGCTGCGGGGCGACCACGAGCTCGTACTGGTCGACCGGCTCGAGTCGATGGTCACCTCGCACACGATGGACCTGGACCAGGTGCTCGAGCTCTCCCCCGGCTGCTCCGTTCGCGGGGCAGACCTGAGCGAGGCCGCAGACGCCGAGATCCTCGTCGTCACCGCCGCGGTGCCGCTCAGGGCGAATGCGCCACGACTCTCGTACCTCGCCGAGAACGCGCGGATCCTCGACGCCGTCGCCGACGCGCTTCCAGCCGGCTGGGCCGGCGTCACGATCCTCGTGACCAATCCGGTCGATCCCCTCGTCACGCGCTTTCGGGCGCGATCGGGCCTCGATCGCCGGCGCGTCATCGGCTACACGATCAACGACAGCCTACGGCTGCGCACCGGGATCGCGCAGGCATTGCAGGTTCGGCCCGGCAGTGTCGAGGCCTGGGCGCTCGGGGAGCACGGCGACGGCTGCGTGCCGCTGCTCGACCGGATCGAGGTCGACGGCGAGCACGTGACGCTCGACGGCAGACGAGCAGCGCGCCGCCGTGGACTACTTCCGCTCCTGGTACCCACGACACGTCGCGCTCGACTCCGGCCGATCGTCGACCTGGACTTCGGGCCACGGTGTCGCGCGGATGGTCACGGCGGTCGCGGAGGGAGCGGACGAGCCCTGGCCGGCGTCGGTCGTGCTCGAAGGCGAGTACGGCATCGCCGGCGTCGCGGTCAGCGTCCCGGTGGCGCTCGCACCGGGCGGGGTCGCGCACGTCCACGAATGGACGCTTCGCGCGGACGACCTGGAGGCGCTGCGCGCGTCCGCCGAGCTCGTCCGTACGGCGCTCGCCAATCTCGCCGAGCCGCACTAGCCACGCCCGAGCCGCGCAGCCTCCGGCTGCCCCCAGGCGTCGTTCTACGCGTCAGCGTGCCCGTCGGCCAGAGCGAGCGCGGCGCTCGTCACGGTCGCGGGGCTCTCCCGCGAGGAGACCACGGTCTTCGCCATCACGTGGATGCTCTCACCGGTCGAGCGCGCCGCTCGGCGCAGGATCTCGAACGCGTGCTCCACAGCGACATCGAGCCGCTCGGCCAGGACGCCCTTCGCCTGCTCGATCACGAGCCGTGACTCGAGCGCCATCTGAAGCTGGATCGTGCGCTCGAGCAAGCGCTCGGGCGAGTCGGGCGGCAGCTCGGCCATCGGCTGGAGGAACACGAACGACCTGCCGTTGACGTGAATCCGGCACGACGAGAGCCGCGATTCCGCAAGCCAGCGACCCACGGCCTCGGTCGCGTCGAACAGCGGTGGGTGCACGGCGCCGAGCCGCACCTCCCAGCCGTTGTCGGTCCGCTGCACCGCCGCGTCGAACCCGGCGAGATGTTCCGCGAGCCTCACAGCGTGGCTCTTGTTCGGCGCCTCCAGGCGAATTGCCGGATCGCTCATGTCACTCCCAACTGGTCGCTTGGCGCTCGGCGCCGCGACGAACGGGGGAGCGGACAAGTCCCGCGCAAAGAGCCCGGGGCCTGCGCCACCACTCGACGTGGTGTTGCGAGTGGTCTGATCGTAGCCGCGATCCCGGGAAACCGAAGGCCGCCGGGTCTCGCACACCAGGATGCTCGGGCATGCGTTCGATCCCTCCGCTCGAATTGCACCTGTTGCTCGCGGCTGGATCTGGGCCGACGCCGCCGACTCTACAGCGTCCGCCCCGGGCCGCGACCACGTCTCTAGTGCCCGGAGAGCTCGGCGACGAGCGGCCCGGTGTCGAGCGGATCGAAGCCGAGCCGCTCGGCGATTTCCTCGGAGAGCGGCCGCGTTCCCTCCGCGAACAGCGCTCGCAGCCGCCGGCCGGTCTCGGGGGACCGCCACCAGCCGTCGCCGACCTCGCGGGCGAGATACGCACGGAGCTGCGCAGAGCGGATCCAGGCCCGGAGATAGTCGGCGGAGTAGAAGCCCGCGTCCATGTCCGACAGGAACGCATCGGGCCGGTAGAAGACGCCCGTCGCCTCAGTGAGCCGCTCCGAGTAGCCGGCGGACGTCCCGGCGTCGTCTGCGAACCGGCCCCAGAAGGCAAGCTCGAACTGGAGCTTCGCCGCGTAGCGGCGGAAGAGGAGCGCCTCGAGGAAGACCGTCGCCTCGGCGTTGCGGGATGCCTCCTCGTCGGTGAGCCCGAAGTGCTCGGCGTGCCAGGCGGGCTCTCGCGAGATCGCCTCCAGGATGTAGGAGTAGATCTCGGTCAGCGCGTGGTCGCGGGAGAGCTTCCGGAATGCGTACGGGAGCGCAGGGTCGCAGCCGGCGTAGTGGAGCGCGTGCCCGGCCTCGTGGAGGAACGCCTGGTAGTCGTGAAGGCCCCCCTGCGCCCGTGTGATCAGGTGCACCACGCTCGGCGGGTCGGACGCGATCACGCAGGCCCGCGGCGACTTCTGCGGGCGATCGTCGAGGTCGAGCTTGATGCCGCTCTGCGCTTCGAGGTCGAAGCCGAGTCGGCCGAGCGTCGCCAGGCAGACCTCGACGCAGCGCTCCTTGGGATAGATGGACTCGAGCGGTGAGAGCCGGCGCATCCAGGCGGTGTGATTGGAGGTTGGGACCATCGCGCGATCGGGCCCGAGCAGGCGCTCGAACCAGCGGTCGCGCATCGCCTCGTACGCGGCGGTCGTCCGCTCGCTCGCAGCCGCGAGCGAGCGCTCGAGCTCGACCAGCGAGATCCCCTTCTCCTCATCGCTGCGGCGGACAGGGTCAGGCTCGCCCGAGAGCTCGGCGTCGAGCGCCTCGACGGCCCGCAGCAGCTCGAGGCGGCCGTCATTGAATCCTGCGCTCGTCTCCGCCTGCAGGTCGCCGAGCTCGTCGCGCTGACCGTAGTCGGGCAGCACGGCCGTCAACGCCTGCGCGGTCCGCAACGGGATCTCGTCTCCCTCCCAGGGGACGCGTGCCGCGAGAATCGCATTCTCCAGCGCGTCCTCCCGCTCGGCGAGCTCGGCCGCGATCAGGCCGCCCTCGCACGCCTTGCGCAGCCGATAGAGCCGCTCGCGCCCCTGTCCCTCCTCGTCCTCGGCCCGCCGTAGCTCCTGGAGCTGCGGGCGCGTGAACAGATCGGTGTAACGCGAGACGATCTCAGCCTGCTCCGAGACCTCCTTCTCACCGACGCGCACCGCGCGCGCTTCCTCGGAGCGCTCGTAGAGATAGCGCCGCAGGCGCTCCTCGTACTCGACCGGCGTGCCGACGGCTGCAGCGTTCATGAGACGAATCTATATCGAAGCGAACCGGCGGACCGTCGAGGTGAGCAGCTCGAGCGAGAAAGGCTTCGGGAGCACGGCATCCGCGCGGGCTTGCTCCTCGGAGTTGACGGTCGCGCTGCCGGTCAGCAGCACGATCGACGGCCCGCTGCCGCCGGCGCGGATCTCCTCGAGCAGGTCCCAGCCGCTGTCTCCGCCGACGTGCAGGTCGAGCAGGACAACCGACGGCGATTCCAGGCGCAGCAGCTCCCGCGCCTCCGGCAGGGATGCCGCTTCGAGCACGCGGAAGCCTTCGAGCTCGAGGTTGATCCGGCAAAGGAGCCGGATCGACGGCTCGTCGTCCACCACCAGGACCGCCCTCCCCTCGGCCACGTGTGCGAGTCTAGCGCGGCGGTACAATCGCAGCGGGTGAGTCAGAGCACGGGCACCGGCGGGCGCCACGGCTACGCGACCGCGTTGGCCGACCAGTGGCATGCGCTCGCGCAGGCGCTCCGGCGCCTGGAGACACTCGCGCTCGAACCGGACGAGCATGCCGCCGAGGAGCTTCCGGCGCTGCAGTACGCACTGCACGTTGCAGGTGAGCGGATCGCGGGCCTGACCCCGCCCGAAGGAGCGGAGGGCTCGCACCAAGAGTTGGAAACGGCGCTCGTAGGCGCCAGGGATGCCACCGCCGAGGTCGCCGAGGCGCTGGCACGAGGCGGCCTCGCAGCGATCGAGCCTCTCGTCTGGGAGTGGCGAGGCGCCCTTTTCCGGGTGCGGCTCGCGCGCCGGCGCCTCTCACAGGGGCCTCGGGGCGCCGGCACCGCGAGGCCGGCGACTCCGGCGTCGCCGCGGCGGCGGCGGCTGGAGACCGCAGTACTCTGCGCTTTCGGACTCCCGCTCCTGCTGACCGTGGTGCTTGCGGCGGAGACCGGAGCCGGCGGCTGGGCGCTCGTGCCCGGCGTCGTGCTCGTGGTGATCGCCGGACTCGTTCTCCGGCGCGCGTAACTTCAACGCTCTCTCGCGCGTTTACATATCGAAAATGGTAAACCCCGCGGGCGATCCACGGCGCGCCAAGCGTCTCCGCGACCTGCTTCCCGCTCCGACTCCACAGTTCAGGCGGCGAGCGTGGCTCGTGTTCCAGAGAGCACTGGACCCTCTGGCCTCGCCTAGGCCGCTGCGCCGGCGACGGCGCGGCTGAGCCTGCGCAGCGACTCGTCGCGTCCGAGCAGCTCGATGCTCTCGAACAGGCCGGGCGAGACCGTCGAGCCGGTGACCGCGAGCCGAATCGGCGCAAATGCCTTGCGCGGCGACAGCTGGAGCTTCTCCGCAAGGCTGCGGAGCGCGAGCTCGATCGGCCTCCGCGTCCCAGGGCCCGAGCTCCGCCAGCGCCGTACCGGCCGCCTCCAGCACCGCGGGGTCGAGCTCTGCCGGATCCGGGAGCTCGACGTCGTGGAAGAGGAAACCTGCGAAGTCCGGGAACTCGCCGAGCCGGACGATCTTCTCCTGCACGAGCGGCGCTGCCGCCCGGATCCTGTGCTCGTCCCATTCGGGCCCGAGAAACTCGACGAGTGCGTCGGCGTACGCCACGGGCGGCATCGCCCGAAGGTAGACGCCGTTCATCCAGTCGAGCTTCTCGTAGTCGAAGGCGGCCGGACTCTTGATCACGCGGTCGAGATCGAAGCGCTCGACCAACTCCTCGCGCGACATGATCGTCGTCTCGCCGTCCGGGGCCCAGCCGAGCAGGGCGAGGAAGTTCATCAGCGCCGGCGCGACGTAGCCGAGCTCGCGCAGCTCGTCGACGCCCTGTGCCCCGTGTCGTTTCGACAGCTTCTTGCCGTCAGGGCCGAGCACGTTCGGCACATGCGCATAGATCGGCGGCTCGGCGCCGACCGCGCGAATCACGTTGATCTGCTTCGGTGTGTTCGGGATGTGGTCGTCGCCGCGGATCACATGGGTGATCTCGTCCCAGACGTCCTCGAGCGGTGAGGCGAAGTTGTAGGTCGGGCGACCGTCCGAGCGGAGGATCACGAGATCCTCGAGCTGCTCGTTGGGGAACTCGATCCGGCCCTTGACGACGTCGTCCCACGCGGTCACGCCCTCGTCGGGCATGCGGAAGCGGATCGCGCCCTCGTCCTCGTAGGCCTTGCCCTCCGCGACGAGCCGCCGGGCGACCTCGGCGCACCTCGGCATCGCGTCGAGTTGATAGGTGGGCTCGCGGTCCCAGTCGAGCCCCAGCCAGGCGAGCGAGTCGAGCGCATGCTCGACGGCGCCCTGGACCTCGCGGCTCGTGTCGGTGTTCTCGATCCGGACGAGAAACTCGCCGCCGTTGTGCCGGGCGAAGAGCCAGTTGTAGAGCGCGGTGCGGACGCCGCCCACGTGGAGCGCCCCCGTAGGGGAAGGAGCCATGCGGACGCGGAGGGGCACCGCGGCATCGTAGTTCGCGCCGCGCCGCGCCTCGAGGAGACGCGGCTAAGGTGGCGCGGTGCGCATCGGCGGCCACGTCTCGAGCTCCGGCGGCATCCACACGGCGATCGACCGGGCCGTCGCGATCGGCGCTGACGCACTGCAGGTCTTCACGCAGAGCCCGCGCACGTGGCGGCCGACGAACCACGACCCTGCGAACCTCGAGCGTTTCCGCGAGCGGGCGCGGAAGCCGGGATCGGCGGCGTCGTCGTGCCACGCGCTCTACCTCTGCAACCTCGCGCCGCCGGACGACGAGATCTATGAGAAGTCGGTGGCGGCGATGCGTAAGACGATGGAAATCGCCTGTGCGATCGACGCCGACGCGGTCATCTTCCACGTCGGCTCGCATCTCGGCGCGGGCTTCGAGGCCGGACTGGAGCGAGTCCTGCCCGCCCTGGCCAGGTGCTCGAGCTCTGCTCGGAGACGACCTGGCTGCTGATGGAGAACTCGGCCGGCGCCGGTGGAACGATCGGCCGTTCGATCGACGAGCTCGGCGCGCTCTACGAGGGCTCGACCGCCATCCCGCGCCTCGGCATCTGCCTCGACTCGTGCCACCTCTACGTGTCCGGGATCGACGTGACCGACGCCGCCGTGCTCGAGGCGACGCTCGACGAGGTCGATCGCACGCTCGGACTCGACCGGCTGCGGGCGCTGCACGTCAACGACTCGAAGGCGCCGCTCGGCTCGAACCGCGACCGCCACGACAACATCGGCGAGGGGCTGATGGGCGAGAGGCTCGGCGTCTTCCTCCGGCACCCGAACCTCCAGGGCCTCCCCGCTCGTGCTCGAGGTCGCCCGGACCGGAAGGACCACGGGCCCGACGCGAACAGATCGCAGGCGCGCCAAGGCGCTGCGCGATGCGTAGCGGCTCGGGTCGCCGACGCGTGCCGGAGCGACCGGCTAGGAGATGCGTGCGAAAACGCGGAACGTCGGCCGGCCGACCGGCAGCTCGTAGAACTCCGGGTTCTGGCAGCCGAGCTCGTCGGTCCGGGACTCGTAGCACTGCTCGACCTCGGCACGGCACATCGGCAGCGGCCCCCGCGTCGCCCGAACGGCGCCGAAGCCCGCGCGCCGCGCCTCTGCGGCCTCGAGCATCGAGAGGTCGATCTCCACGCCGTACACCTTCTGCATGCAGCCGATGTAGGTATGGCCGTGATCCTCGTAGGCGTAGACGAAGGGACACGACCGCTCGAGGCACGCTGCCGGGTACACGACCTTGTCGCAGTGGACGGTGCAGCGGCGGCACTCGACCTCGTCCTGCGGCCTGAGCGGGAGCTCGGTGGTCGTGGTCTCGAGCTGCTGGGGCTCTGCCATCGCAGCCATTGTGAGTCCGCCCGGGGCGCCCCCGCAAGACTTGACATTTCGGCGTGTTTTCAGCTTGCGGAAACGAGCCGGTCGACCGCGTTCAGCACGTCGAACTGCGTGAACGCCCGGAAGTCGGGCTCGATGCCCCCGGGATCGTCCTCCGCGCGGAACCACAGCGCCTGCGCCGTTCGCATCCCGAGCTCGGCCGGTCCGGCGACGTCCTCGACGAGCCGGTCGCCGACGAAGAGCGCCGCCTCCGGCGCGACGCCGAGCGGCGCGAGCGCGGCCCGGAAGATCGCGGGGTGCGGCTTGCGCCACCCGACCTCCGACGAGAAGACTGCGACGTCGAGCCGGCCGGTCAGACGCTGCTCGTCGAGATCGCGGCGCAGCAGCCAGCCTGGATCGAAGGCGTTCGAGACGAGCCCGAGCTTGAGGCCGCGCCGGCGCAGAGCGTCGAGCAGCGGGTGCGTCCACTGCGGCGAGCCGGCGCGCCGGCGCCCAGGCCGCGTGCTCGGCCTCCAGATAGCGATGAACCTCGTCTTCGGAGAGACCGCCCGCCAGCCTCTGCAGAAGCTCGGGGTACTCCACCTCTTCGAGTGAGCCCGCGCCGCCTCGGAGCAAGGGCAGCAGCTCTGCCCGGAAGCGCTCGGTGAACCCCGGCCGTACGCGCGTCCGGCTGCCTCGAGCCCGAGCCGCGATGCCCGTCCACGAGCAGCTCGTCGTCCCAGGTCCAGTCCATCAGGTCCCGCCCCAGTCGAAGAGAACTGCCTCCAGCACGGTCGCCTAGGGTATCGGCGTGGCACGGAGGATCCTCTGGGCGCTGCTCGCCCTCACGCCGGCCACGCTCATCGCGGACTACGGATTGCAGGCGGACAAGACGACGCTCTTCGTGCTCGCCGCGTTGTCGCTGATCCCGCTCGCGTGGCTGATCGGCGAGTCGACCGAGCACGCCGCAGAGCACACCGGGCCGGGAGTCGGCGGCTTCCTGAACGCGAGCTTCGGCAACGCCCCCGAGCTGATCATCGCCCTCTTCGCGGTCGCAGACGGACTCCCCGGCGTGGTCCGCGGCTCTCTGTCGGGCAGCATCTTCGGAAACCTCCTGCTCGTGCTCGGCTTCGCGCTCGTCCTCGGGCCTGGCCAGATCGACCGCCGCTCGCTCGTTCCGCAGCTCGGGCTCGTCGCGCTCGCGGTACTCCTGTTCCTCGCTCCGAGCGCCCCCGCCTTCACGGGCGAGCACGAGCGCCACAGCCTGGCGATCCTGACGCTGCCCGTCGCGGTGATACTGCTCCTGATCTACGCCGCGGAGCGGTTCCGCTCGCTGCGCCGCCACCGGCTCGCCCACTCCGAGTCGGGCAAAGAGGCCTCGAAGGAAAGCTGGAGCATGCCGGTCGCGCTCGCCGTCCTCGGCGTCGCGACGGTGGCGACCGCGCTCGTCTCCGAGATCCTCGTTCACTCGCTCGACGCCTTCGGGCACGAGGTCGGGCTGTCCCAGTTCTTCCTCAGCGCGATCGTCGTCGCGATCGTCGGCAACGCGGCCGAGCACGGCGGCGCCGTTGTGATCGCGCGGCGCGGCAAGGTGAAGCTGGCGACCGAGATCGCGGTCAGCTCGAGCGCGCAGGTGGCGCTGCTCGTCGCGCCGGCCGTCGCGATCCTCTCGTTCGCCGTCTCCCCCGCGCTTCCGCTCTCCTTTCGCTGGGAGGAACTCGTGGCGATGGCCGGAGCGACAGTCGCGGTCGGGCTCGTCGTGATGGACGGGCGAGGCAAGCGCTGGGAGGGATTCGCGATCGTCGCGCTGTACGTCGGGATCGCCATCTGGTTCGGTCTCGCCGACGCGTAGCAGCGCGACGCTGCTCTGCTACTCGTACTGCAGCGCTTCGAGCGGCTTGAGCTTCGCCGCTCGCCGGGCGGGGAAGATCGCCGCCACGATGCCGACCACGATCGCCGCGATCAGGAAGATGACGAGTTGCCCCCACGGCACGAAGAAGTTGATCTCCTTCACCCTCGCGATCAGCAATCCGGCGAGGACGACGCCGAGGATGATCCCGATGATCCCTCCGATCAGCGACGTGATCACGCTCTCGTGCCGGATCATGCGCCGCACCTGGCGCCGCGTCATCCCGATCGCACGCAGCATCCCGAGCTCACGGGTGCGCTCGAAGACGGTCAGCACGAGCGTGTTCACGATCCCGAACAGGCTGACGAGCACGGACAGGGCGAGCAGCACGTAGAGGACGTTGAGCACGCTCTTGAGTCCCGAGACCTGGTTCTTCTTGAACTGATCGCCGGTGGCGACCTTGGCGTTCGGAAAGCCCTTGAGGCTCTGGTTCAGCGCCGCGGTGTTCGCCTCGCTCACCCCGCCCTTCATGGTCACGAAGGTGAAGATGTTCTTCGGCTGGGAGTAATTGCGGTCGAACGTCTTGCTCGAGATCGTCACGGGGCCGAACGGCGAGCCGCCGGCGGGCGGCTTGAAGATCCCCTTCACCGTCATCGACAAGGTCTGGCCGGTGGGTGTGAGGAGGCTGAACGGCGCCCCGACCGAGAGGTGGTGGTTCTTGGCGAAGCCGTCGTCGACGAACGCCCCGCCGGCGCCGAGCGAGGAGAGCACCGTCGGCGAGCCCTGCTTCCAGTCGAGGTTGATCACGGTGCCGATTGCCGGGTCGAC
This sequence comes from uncultured Actinomycetes bacterium, assembly GCA_963757725.1. GTDB lineage: Bacteria > Actinomycetota > Thermoleophilia > Gaiellales > Gaiellaceae > CAVWSR01. The sequence continues at coordinate 268,751 of CAVWSR010000007.1, read as the reverse complement.
GGCTGTCAGCAGCCGTGTATGGCCGAACACGCGAGCCTCGCCGCCGCGCACGCTTGCAATCGCGTCGATTCCCGGCGTGCTCGAGGCCGCCTGGGCGGCGCTGATCGGGATCGGCGAGAAGTTGTTCTGCGCGGTGATCGCGTAGAACTCGCCGGGCGCCAGGCGGTCGACGGCGTCGTTGAACGTCCCGATGATGCCGGCGGCCAGCGTGGCGACGAGCGTTACGAGCGCGAGGCCGATCATCAGCGCAGCAGCCGTCGAGGCGGTGCGCTGCGGGTTCCGCTGGGCATTGTCGCGGGCGAGCGAACCGGCCGCCCCGCCGATCCTCGTGGCGGGCCAGCCCAGCGCGTGCGCCATCGGTACCACGAGGTGGGAGGAGAAGAGCGCCACACCGATGAAGATGAGGAGCGCGCCCACGCCCATCCAGATCAGCACCTGCGTCGTGCCGAGCCCGCTCCCGAAGAGGCCGTAGACGAGCACGGCAAGTCCGATCAGTGCGGTCGCAGCTGCGCCGACGCCGCGGAAGCGATGGAATCGCCCTACCGGCAGCGTCGCCCCCTCCCGGACGGCCGCGATCGGCGGCACCCGCGTCGCGCGAAAGGCCGGGCGGAGACTCGCGAGCAGCGTGACGACGACACCCACGAGCAGGGAGACGACGATCGTCCGCGTCTCGAACGTCAGGCCGTTGTTCGGCAGCGTGAACCCGACCGCGCCGAAGAGCTTGAAGAGACCCTTCGCCAGCGCCAGTCCGAGGAACAGGCCGACCAGCGCAGCGAGGAAGCCCATCACCAGCGCCTCGATGATCACGGAGCCGAGCACCTGGCGCCGGGAGGCGCCGAGCGTGCGCAGGGTCGCGAACTCTCGCATCCTCTGCGCGATCGTGATCGAGAGCGAGTTGGCGATCACGAAGGCGCCGACGAAGAGCGCGACGCCACCGAAGGAGAGCAGGAACTTCTGGAGGAAGCTGAGAAAGCTGCTCGTGTCCTTCGAGTCGCTCTGCGCCTGGGTGTCGCCGCTCTTGACCTGCGTGCCGGGCGGAAGCACGGCCTGGATCTCCGCGACGAGCTTCTGCGGCGAGATGCCGTTCTTCCCTGCTACGCGGATCTGGTCAAGCTTGCCGGCCTTGCCGAAGAGGCGCTGTGCGGTCGGCAGGTCGAAGCCCGCCAGCGTGGCGCCGCCGATCGTCGAGACGGCGCCGAACTTGACGAGACCGGAGACGCGAAAGCGATCGACAGGGCCCTGGGCCTGGATGCCGATCTGCGACCCGACGGCGATGTCCTTCTTCCCAGCCGTCGACGTGTCGACGACGACCTCGCCGCTCTGCGGCCACGCGCCTTCCGTGAGCGTGAGCGAGTTGAACTTCGGCTGGGTCGGGTCGACGCTGAACCCGAGATTCGGCGCCCCGCCGAAGACGATTGCCTTCCCGTTCTTGCCGATCAGCTGAGCCTCGCCCGCGACGCCGCCGATGGCTGCCCGGACGTCCGGAAGCGCCTTGACCGTCGCGAGCACTGACTGGTCGAACGACGGAGCGGTCGAGGTGCCGGAGGTGCCGAGATCGAATGCGGACTTACCGCTGACGACCGCGTCGGTGCCCTGGTACTGCTGGGTGAAGATGGCGTCGAAGGCGTTCGAGATCGAGTCGGTGAGCACGTACGTGCCGCTCACCATCGCCACGCCGAGAACGATCGCGATGGCGGTAAGAGCTGTGCGGAGCTTGCGGCCCAGCAGCCCCTTGACGGCAAACTTGATCACTTCTGCGTAAGTGCTTCCATCGCCATGAGGATCTCGTGAGCGCTCGAGCGCGGGATGTCGTTGACGATCTTGCCGTCCGCGAGGAAGAGCACTCGATCCGCCATCGCCGCAGCCCGGGGGTCGTGGGTGACGATCACCATCGTCTGGCCGTACTCGTCGACCGACGCGCGCATCAGCTCGAGGATCTCCTGGCTCGTGGTCGAGTCGAGGTTGCCGGTCGGCTCGTCGGCGAAGACGACCGTCGGGCGGGTGACCAGAGCACGCGCGATCGCGACCCGCTGCTGCTGGCCGCCCGACAGCTCCGCGGGCCGGTGGTCGAGGCGATCGGTGAGCCCGATCCGCCCGACGAGGCCGTCGAACCAGCCGTCCTTCGGCTTCTCGCCCGCGATCGTCAGCGGCAGCAGCACGTTCTCGCGCGCCGTCAGCATCGGCAGGAGGTTGAAGAACTGGAAGACGAAGCCGATATGCGCGCGGCGCAGCTTGGTGAGATCGTTGTCCCCGAGCGTCGTGATCTCGGTTCCCGCGATCGTGACGTTGCCGGCGGTGGGCTTGTCGAGTCCCGCGAGGATGTGCATGAGCGTCGACTTCCCCGAGCCCGACGGACCCATCACGGCCGTCATCTTGCCGGGGGCGATCTCGACCGTGATCCCTTGCAGGGCATCGACGGCGCTGTCACCTTCGCCGTAGCGGCGCGTCACGTCGCGCGCAACAACGACAGCCGAGCCGTTTCCATTTTCCACCGCGCGATGCCTCCTCGTCGGGTACCTCACCAGTCACCCGAGGCGCCGCCGACGGCGAGCCGACCGCCAGCGCCACGGTGACCTCCCGCACCCTAGCGATCCGGCCAGCCCGGCCCGCGTCCGTATCCACTTTGCTTACGTTCGCGCCATGAACCTGCGCCAGCTCGAGGTGATCGAGCGGCTCCGCGCTGCCGTGCTCGCGAGCCGCCGGACGTCGTCAAGACGCTCTTCTACCGGCGACGCTTCTTCGCCGCCTTCGTGTCCGCCCAGCTCGAGACCGGCGTCAGCGCCGAGGCGCTCGCCGACGCGGTGCACGTCTGCGCCCTGTTCAACATGATCGACCGGATCGCCGACTCGCTCGGGTTCCACGTTCCGGAACCGGAGGAGTTCGCTCGCGTCGCGCCGGGTTCCTGAAACGGGGATACGCAGGCGTTTAGGCGGGTGCCGGCACGGCGGCGAGCGCTCGCGGGATCCGCTCGATCGCCTGGGCGATGTCATCGTCGTTCACGTCGAGGTGCGTGACAGCTCGGATGACGGTCGGATGGATAGTCGTAGAGAGCATCACCCCGTGCTCGCGGAGCCGCGCCAGCACGCTTGAGCGCTCCGGCCCGACGTCGATCTGGACGAAATTCGTCTCGACGGCATCGAGGCGCACAGACACCCCGGAGGCCGCGAGACCCTCGGCGAGCCGGCGGGCTCGGGCATGGTCGTCAGCGAGACGGTCGACGTTGTGCCGCAGCGCGTAGAGCCCGCCTGCGGCGACGATGCCGGCCTGGCGCATCGCGCCACCGAAGAGGTGCTTGTTCCAGCGCGCCTCGTGCATGAGCGCTGCCGAGCCTGCGATCAGCGCGCCGAGCGGCGCGCCGAGACCCTTTGAGAGGCAGATCGAGACCGTGTCGAAGTGGCGTGCGAACTCGGCGGCAGGGAGACCCCGGGCGACCGCGCCGTTGAAGAGGCGAGCTCCGTCGAGGTGGAGCTTCAGGTTCAACTCATGGGCGCAGTCGGCGATCGCGATGAGCTCGTCCAGCCGCCAGTAGCGCCCACCCGACGAGTTGTGCGTGTCCTCGAGGACGAGCACGGTCGTCGCCGGCGTGTGGAAGCTGCCCCAGTCGCGCAGCTTCGCGCGCACCTGCGCCGGCGTGAAGCGGCCGCTCACACTTTCGAGGGTGCGCTGCGCGAGCCCGGAGTGCACGGCGGCACCCCCTAGCTCCGCGCCGAAGATGTGCGACGACTCCTCTGCGAGCACCTCCTGACCCGGCCGCGTGAGAATCCGCAACGCGATCTGGTTCGCCATCGTCGCAGTCGGGAGGTAGACCGCCTCCTCCTGTCCGAGCATCTCTGCGGCGAGACGCTCGAGCTCGTTGACGGTCGGATCCTCGCGCCGCTGCTCGTCTCCGACCTCGGCGCTCGCCATCGCCTCGCGCATCGCGGCGGAAGGCTTTGTCGCGGTGTCGGAGCGGAAATCGATCACGCGCCCGATCCTACGCGACGACCCCGCCTCGTATAGATACACGCACGGGTAGCACGGGTCCCGACCCGCCCCCTGCTCGGCTTCAAGCCTAACCTCGAGCGGCGCGTGCCGCATCGTCCAATTCGTGCCGAAAGCGTGCCGGTTTCGGCTACTGCGGCTGAGGGGCGTGGCGATCCGATAGCTCGGTGCGGTGGCGGGATTCGTTGGCTTCGAGGAGGTGGCCCACGTACTCGAGGCGACGAAGGGCGAGAAGGCGGCCGGAGCGCACACCGGTTCGGTCCCGGCTCAGACGACCGCCCTCCCGCGGCGAACGGTGCGCTCTTCGGAGTCTCCATCGCGGGTAACACCGCTACCGTAGGTCTGTGGATCTCGAGCTCCTCGACGAACTGCTCGCCGACCAGCCGGCCTATCGCGCCGGCCAGGTATGGCAGTGGGCTGCGCGCGGAGCGAAGAGCTACGACGAGATGACGAACCTGCCGAGCGACCTCCGGAAGGCGCTCGCTGCCGAGCTTGCCTACTCGACGCTCACCGTGGAGGAGGAGCACGTGTCGAAGGACGGCACGGTCAAGATGCTCTTCAGCACGCATGACGGGCATCCCGTCGAGTCCGTGCTGATGCGCTACCGCGACGGCCGCCGCTCGGTCTGCCTGTCGTCCCAGTCGGGCTGCCCGCTCACCTGCACGTTCTGCGCCACCGGCGCGATGGCCTTCGGCCGCAACCTCACGGCCTCGGAGATTCTCGACCAGGCGCTCCACTTCCGCCGCCTCGAGGATGTCAACCATGCGGTCTTCATGGGGATGGGCGAGCCGATGCTCACGATCGACAGCGTGCTCGCGTCGGCACGGCGGCTGCCTGATCTCGGCATCACGCATCGGCGCACCACGATCTCCACAGTCGGGTGGCTGCCCGGCTTGACGCGCTTCGTCGACGAGGTCGAGGGACCGATCCGGCTCGCGCTCTCGCTCCACGCCGCCGACGGGGGGCTGCGCTCACGGCTCATGCCGGTGAACGACCGCTACCCGCTGGTCGATGTGCTCGCCGAGTGCCGGCGCTACGTCGAGCTCCGCGGACACAGGGTCTACGTCGAGTACGTGATGCTCGCCGGCGTGAACGATTCTCGCGAGCAGGCGCGGGAACTCGCGGCGGCCCTCGCGGGCGATGCCTTCAAGGTCAACCTGATCCCGTACAACCCGACCGGCACCTACGGCGGCAGCTCCCGCGACGCCATCGCGGCGTTCAAGTCGGTGCTCGACCGCGCTCGGGTCCCGGCCACGGTGCGCCTCACCCGCGGCCGGGACATCGCCGCGGCGTGCGGTCAGCTGGCAGCGAGACCGAAGCAGCCTCGTGCACCGCGAATCCACGCGCCCGCGTAGCCGCACGACGCTCCCGTGCTCCGGAACCGCTCGCCGGACGAGGTAGACCGACCCCGCCGTGAGCGCCGCGGGGTCGCCGGCTTACGCGCGCGGGTCGATCGTGGAGTGTCGATGCACGAGCTCCCAGCCGCCGTGCCGCCGGATCCAGACGTCGGTGAGCACGAAGGTGTGACTGAGGTCGTCAGCTCCCAATCGCGCCTGCTGTCGGTAGCGCGAGTGGATGATCGCCGTGTCGCCGTAGAGGTCGACGTCGAACTCCTCGAAGGTGAACTCGTCGATCTCGTACGGCCCGGCCGCGTGCTCGAGGAAGGTCTCGCGTGACCACGCGCGGCCGGTCCGCCCGACGAGCTTGAACTCGTGGCCGAGCAGCTCATCAAGCCGATCGACATCGTGGCGCTGCACCGAGCTCATCAGCTCGTGCTCGAGCCGGGTCAGCTCGTGCGTGACCGCTTCGACCGCCTGCTGCACAGCACCAATCTACGAGATCAGCTATCGCCCGGGCGGCAGGTGAGCTCTAGGCGCCGGCCTGCGCTTCGAGCGGACGGGACTCCGCCATCTCGGCGGCGAGGTCGGGATGCGCCTCGAAGGCGAACCGGACAATCGCTCGTTTCGCGGCCTTGACCTCGTCGAGCCGACGCACGGGCCGGTCGTGGGGAGCGGCCTTGACGAGCTCCGGCTCGGTCGCCGCCTCGTTCGCGATCGCCCGCATCGCCTCGACGAAGGCGTCGAGCGTCTCCTTCGCCTCGGTCTCCGTCGGCTCGATCATCAGGGCCTCCGGCACGACGAGCGGGAAGTAGATCGTCGGCGGGTGGTAGCCGTAGTCCATCAACCGCTTCGCCACGTCGAGGGCCGTCACGCCGTGATCTCGCTTCAGATGCCGAGCGCTGAGCACGAACTCGTGCATGCAGTGCCGGTCGTACGGCAACTCGTAGACGTCACGCAGGCTCGCAAGCAGATAGTTCGCGTTCAGCACCGCGACCTCGGACATCTCCTTCAACGCCGGCCCGTACGACCGGATGAACGCATACGCGCGGACGAAGACGCCGAACGGCCCGCAGAAGCCTCGCACCTTCCCGATCGATTTCGGCCGGTCGTGTTCGAGGCGAAACGCATCGCCGTCGCGCACGACGACCGGAACGGGCAGGAACTGCTCGATCGACTCGCGCACGGCCACCGGTCCGCCGCCGGGCCCGCCGCCTCCATGCGGCTGGGAGAAGGTCTTGTGCAGGTTGTAGTGGACGATGTCGAAGCCCATGTCGCCGGGCCGCGAAATCCCGCAGACCGCGTTCAGGTTCGCCCCGTCGTAATAGAGCAGCGCGCCGGCGTCGTGGAAGATCCTCGCGACCTCGACGATGTTCTCGTCGAACAGACCGAGCGTCGACGGGTTGGTCAGCATCAGTCCGGCCGTGCCCTCGTTCACGAGCGTGCGCAGGTGCTCGAGGTCGAGGTTCCCGCGCGCGTCGGTGTCGACCTTGGCGAGGTTGTAGCCGGACATCGTGACGCTCGCGGGGTTCGTTCCGTGGGCGGTGTCGGCGGTGATGATCGTGTCGCGATGGCTCTCTCCGCGGTCGGCGAAGTAGGCCCGCATCAGCATCAGGCCGGTTAGCTCGCCCTGCGAGCCGGCGGCCGGCTGAAGCGACACGGCCGGAAGTCCGGCGACCTCGGCCAGGATCTCCTGCAGCCGCCACATCAGCTCGAGCGCGCCCTGTGCGGCGTCCTCCTCCTGGTGCGGATGCAGATCGCGAAAGCCCGGGAGGCTGACAACGCGCTCGTTGACGCGCGGGTTGTGCTTCATCGTGCAGCTGCCGAGCGGGTAGAAGCCGGTGTCGATGCCGAATGTCCGCGTGGCGAGCTCGCTGAAATGGCGCACGAGCTCGGGCTCGGCGAGCTCGGGCAGCCGTGGCTGCTCAGCCCGACGCAGGTGCGCCGGCACCTCGGCCGCCGGCACGTCCGGCTTCGGCAGCGACGACGCGCGCCGTCCCGGCTGCGACTTCTCGTAGATCAGCTTCACGAGAGTGCCGCCACGAGCCGCTCGATGTCCGCCGGCGAGCGCTTCTCGGTCAAGGCGACGAGCAGCACGTCGTCGAGCCCCTCGTAGTCACGGCCGAGCGCATAACCCGGGTGAACGCCCTGCTCGCGTGCCGCGCGGATCGCCTCCCTGCCGGGCCGTCCGACGCGTACGGCAAACTCCTTGAATGTTGCCTTATCTGGAAACGCCAGCTCCAGTCCAGCGTCGACCAGGCGGCGTTTTGCCTGCTCGGCGAGAGCGAGGCAGATCTCCCCCACCTCACGCAGCCCCTGCGGGCCCAGCCACGCGAGGTGGACGAGCCCGGCGAGCGCGAGCAGCGTCTGGTTCGTGGTCATGTTCGAGGTCGCCTTCTCGCGGCGGATGTGCTGCTCCCGGGTCTGCAACGTCAATACGAACGCGCGCTTGCCGTCAAGGTCGGTCGTCTCGCCGATGATCCGGCCCGGCATCCGCCGGATGAAGTCGGTGCGTGCGGCGAGAAAGCCGTAGTGCGGCCCGCCGTAGCTGAGGTAGTTGCCCGCGCCCTGGCCCTCGCCGATCGCGAGCGCGCAACCGTAGTTGCCCGGCGCCTCCAGCATGCCGAGCGAGATCGGGTCGACGTGGGCGACTGCGAGCGCCTCCGCCTCGTTGGCGGCGGCGGCGAGTGCCGGAGCATCCTCGAGCACCCCGAAAAAGTTCGGCTGCTGGAAGATCACACACGCCGCACCTTCGGCGGCGGCGCGCAGCTCGTCCGGGTCGGTCGCGCCTCCTCGGTGCGGTACCTCGACGATCTCGAGCCCGAAGCCGGGTGCATAGGTCTTGACGACCTGACGCACCTGCGGACCGAGCGCCTCGGCGAGCACGACCTTCGACCGCCCGGTGACGTGCTTGGCGATGAAGCACGCGTCCGCGGCAACGGTGTTGCCGTCGTAGCCGGACGCGTTCGACACGTCCATGCCGGTTAGCTCGCAGATCGCAGTCTGATACTCGAAGATCGACTGCAGCAGACCCTGGCTCAGCTCCGGCTGGTACGGCGTGTACGCGGTCAGGAACTCGCCGCGCGAGAGGACGGCGTCGACCACCGCCGGAACGTAGTGGTCGTACATCCCGGCACCGAGGAACGAAAGCTCGGCGCCGACATGGACGTTCTTCGCGGCGAGCTGCTCGAGGTGCGCGACGAGCTCCGGCTCCGACAGCGCCGGCTCGAGCTCGAGGGGCCGACCCAGGCGCACGGCCGGCGGCACCTGCTCGAACAGCTCCTCGACGGACGAGACGCCGATCGTTGCGAGCATCGCGTCGCGATCGGCGTCGGTAAGCGAGAGGTAGCTCACTGCTCGGCCACGAAGCGCCGGTACTCCTCTGCATCGAGCAGAGTGTCGGTCTCGGACGGCTCGGCGAGCCGAATGCGGATCAGCCAGCCTTCGCCGTAGGGATCGTCGTTGACCGTCTCGGGTGCGTCAACCGCCTTCGCGTTCACCTCGAGCACCTCGCCCGAGAGCGGCGCGACCAGATCGGAGACGGCCTTGACCGACTCGACCTCGCCGTACGACGAATCCTTGACGACGGCCGCTCCCTGCTCGGGCGCCTCGAAGTGAACGAGCTCGCCGAGCGCGTCCTGCGCGAACCAGGTGACACCGAGCGTCGCCTCGTCGCCGTCGATCCGAGCCCAGTCGTGCTCCTTGTTGTACTTCAGCCCCTCGGGATAGCTCTCGGCAGCGGCCAAGGCTAGGTCTCCTCTCGCTTGTAGATCGGTTTCTCGACGATCCTCCCCCGGCGCGGCCTGCCGCGCACGTCGATCGTGATCTCGCTCCCGGGAACCGCCGCGGCGGCGGGGAGGTAGCCCATGCCGATGCCGACGTCGAGCATCGGCGAGTGGGAGCCGGAGGTGACCTCGCCGCCGCCCTCGATGTGCATGCCCTGGCGGGGGATCGCCTTCTCGGTCATCACGAACGCGGCAAGCCGGCGGCCCGGACCCGCCTCCTTCACCCGGCGCAGCTCCGCCACTCCGGTGAAGTCCTTGTCGAGCGCGCAGACCCAGCCGAGCCCGGCGGAGACCGCGTCGGTCTCCGGCCCGATGTCGTTGCCGTGCAGCGGGTAACAGACCTCGAGCCGGAGCGTGTCCCGAGCACCGAGCCCGCACGGCACGATCCCGCGCTCGAGCACCGCGTCCCAGAGCGCCTCGGCATCCTCCGCCATGCAGAGCAGCTCGCAGCCGTCCTCGCCCGTGTAGCCGGTCCGGTTCACCATCACCTCGACACCGTCGATCGCCCTCTCGGCGAAGGTGAACGGCTTCGCGGGCGGGAGCCCGAGCTTGCCGATCGCGCGAGGCCCCTGAACCGCGAGCAGCGCGTACTCGTCCGAGACGTCGCGCACGTCGCTGCCGGGGATCTCCCGTGCTTTCAGCCAGCGGAAGTCGGCCTCCCGGTTCGAGGCGTTCACGATCAGCAGCCAGCGGCAGCGCTCGAGGCGGTAGACGATCAGGTCGTCGACGATCCCGCCGCGCTCGTTCGTGAGCAGCGTGTATTGCGCCTCTCCGATCTCGACCCGGCCGAGGTCGTTCGAGAGCAGACCCTGGAGCAACTCCCGTGCGCGCGCGCCCTCGACCTCGAGCTCGCCCATGTGCGAGACGTCGAAGACTCCGGCATCGGCGCGGACGGAGCGATGCTCCGGGATCACGCCTTCGTACTGAACGGGCATCTCCCAGCCGGCGAACGGCACGATCCGGGCGCCGAGCGCGACATGCCGGTCGTAGAGCGGCGTCCGCTGCAGCGTCTGCACAGGCTGACTCTAACGAGAAACGGAGCCGCCCCGGTCGCATGAGGCGGCCGAGGCGGCTGACCGGGTCGAGGCTGACGTTATGGCGTCAGCCCAGAGGGCACGCAGTGCGGATTCCTCCGCGCTGCAAATCCCAAACCTCTTACGAGTCGCGCAGGAACGACGGAACTTCGAGGACGTCGTCCCCGACGTCGAAGCTGCTCTCCCCGGGGCGCGGCGTCGGGGCTTCACCGACCGGAGCTTCCGCTCTCGCTTCGATGCTGCGGCGGCGCCGGCGCGTTCCGCCGAAGCCGGTGGCGATCACCGTGACACGCACCTCGTCGCCGATCGAGTCGTCGATCACCGCACCGAAGATCACGTTCGCGTTCTGGTCGGCGGCGCTGGTGACGACCTCGGCCGCCTCATTCACCTCGAACAGCCCGATCTCGGAGCCGCCGGTGATGTTGAGCAGGATCCCGGTGGCTCCTTCGATCGACGCCTCGAGCAGCGGCGACGAGACGGCGGCGCGCGCGGCCTCGGCGGCGCGGTTCTCGCCGCTCGCAGTACCTATGCCCATCAACGCCGAGCCCGCGTCGGACATGATCGTGCGGACGTCGGCGAAGTCGAGGTTGACGAGCCCGGGGACGGTGATCAGGTCGGTGATGCCCTGGACGCCCTGGCGAAGGATGTCGTCGGCGAGCCGGAATGCGTCGACGATCGACGTCTTCTTCTCGACCACCTGGAGCAGCCGGTCGTTCTCGATCACGATCAGCGTGTCGACGCGGTCGCGGAGGTTGTCGATTCCGCGCTCGGCCTGGTCGGAGCGGCGGCGGCCCTCGAAGGAGAACGGGCGGGTCACGACGCCGACCGTCAGCGCCTCGAGCTCGCGCGCGAGCTCGGCGACGATCGGGGCGCCGCCGGTGCCGGTGCCCCCGCCCTCGCCGGCGGTGACGAAGACCATGTCAGCGCCCTTCAGCGACTCCTTCAGCTCGTCGCGGCTCTCCTGCGCAGCGGCGAGGCCGACGACCGGGTCGGCGCCTGCGCCGAGGCCGCGAGTGGCCTTCGAGCCGATGTGGATCTTGACGTCGGCATCGCACATCATCAGCGCCTGCGCGTCCGTATTGACGGCGATGAACTCGACGCCGGCGAGACCCGCGTCGACCATCCTGTTCACCGCGTTCGTGCCGCCGCCGCCGACGCCGACGACCTTGATAACCGCCAGGTAGTTGCCTTGATCTCTCATAGTCTCAAGTCGGCTCGACCTGAAGCTCTCCATGAGCTTGTGGTTGTCGAGCCTCTCCTTGCGCTGGAGGGTACGCACGGTTGACCGTGCTGTCAACGCCAGCGGCAAGGGAAGAGGCGCCCAAACTCTCTACCTCAACCTGCGACTTGAAGGTTGGGACCGCCGGCAACGGGACGCTCAGGGACGCTCACATCCAGGTAGGCGGCGCTTGCCAGAGGCATGCTCTTGACGATCTGCCCGGCGACCGAGAGCTTGAGTCGGAGGTCGCCTGCGCCGCCGAGGCGCACCTCGAGGCCGCCGCGCAACCGGAGCGCCAGTTGGCCATGCACAGCCGTCGCGGAGAGAACTTGCTCCGGGAAGCGAAGCCTTCTGAGCGGAGCGAGCGCGGCGACCGCGCTGCCGCTGTCGCCGGAAAGCGTTGCCCCGATGGTGACATCGGTCGCGCGCGCGACCCAGATGCGCGGCAACTCGAGCTGCGCGCGCGGCTCCAGACGCCGGAGCACCCGGCCACGCGCAGAGACGAGAAACGAGTCGGGGCCGCTCCGCAGCACTGCCACAGGGCGCTCCTCGCGGATCGTGACGCGAAGCGTGTGCGGGAACGCACGATCGTAGGTGGCCGAGACGACCGACGGCAACGCCTCTGCGCGACGGCGAACGGCATCGGGGCCGAGCGCGAGCATGCTCGTGCCATCGAGCGGAGCGAGAGCCTTGCGCACGGCGGCGGCGGTGGCGGGGGTGGCGCCGCGGATCTCGACCGTGCGAATCGCGAACATCGAGGTCTCACGGGCGGCCGCATATGCACCGAGCACAGCTGCGACGACCGCGCAGCCAACCACCAGCGAGCGGGTCGAAGGGGCCAAGCGGCCGACGCGCGGCAGGCTCCACCGTGGCGCCCGACCGCCGCGCCGCAGCGGGATTGCCGCTGCGCGGGCAGGCGAAAGTCGACGCGCGCCGGGCACGGCACTCAGTTCGCCGACGGTGTCCACGTTCCTACTCGCGAGGCGCGGCCGAACCGTCTTCCCAACGACCCCCAAGGGATCCCCCGCGACCCCTGATGCAAGCGTAGCGGCCACGCTGTCACGTGTCTGTGACGCCTCCGGGTCGATATGCGTCCCGACCGGCAGGCGCCCGGGCTCAGTCCGGCAGAGCGAGCCGACCGAGGAGCTCGACCTCGTGAACGAGCTCGACGCCGTACCTCGCGCGGGCCCGGCGACGCGCCTCCGCCATCAGCTCGACGGCGTCATGCGAGGTCGCCCCACCCGCATTCTCGATGAAGTTCGCGTGCCGCGGCGAGACCTGCGCGCCGCCGATCCGATGGCCCTTGAGCCCGCACGCCTCGAGCATCCTTCCCGCGCTCAAATTCGTGCGCTGGGTTCTTGAAGACGCTTCCGAACGTGCGCTTGTTGGTCGGCTGCGCCGCCTTGCGCTCCGCCTGCAGCTTCGCGACGGTCGCCTTGATCTCGGCGGCCGAGCGTGGCGTCAGGCGCAACTCGACCCGGGCAACGACCTGGCCATGGCTCAGCCCGGAGTGCCGGTACGAGAGCCCGAGCTCGAGCGGCGTCAGCCAGCCGGCCCCGTCGGTCGTCACGACGAGAGCGCGCTCCAGGACCCCGGCGAAGTCGCCTCCGTAAGCGCCCGCGTTCATCCAGATTCCTCCACCGGTTGTTCCCGGGATCGCGCAGGCGAACTCGAAGCCCCCAAGACCGGCCGCCCGCGCGCGATGCAGGCAGACGGCGTTCGCCGCGCCGCCGCCGGCCCGCAGCAGCGTCCCTTCGGCCTCAGCGGTGACCAGCTCCCCAGCCAGCTTCAGGACGAGCGCGTCAACGCCCTCGTCCGCAACCAGGAGGTTGGAGCCGAGCCCGACGACCGCCACGGCGAGACCGCGCTCCGCCGCCCATCGAAGCGCCTCCTCGAGCTCCGCCTCCGTCTCGGGCCGGGCGAACGCGCGAGCCGGACCGCCGGTTCCGAGCGTCGTGAAGCGCGACAGGGAGACGCCCTGCTCGATCCTCATCGCAGGGCTTCCAGGATCAGTGCGCCCGCACGTTCGACGTCGCCCGCCCCCACCGTGAGCACGAGATCGCCCGCCTCGGCCCACGAGGCGACGGCGCGGGCGCCGTCTTCGAGTTCGGGCATCCAGCCGATCCGCATCCCGGGACGCCGCTCGGCGAGCGCGTCGACGACCACCTTGCCGCTCAGCCCCTCGGGGATTCGCTCGCGGGCGGCGTAGATCTCGGTCACGCACGCGGTGTCCGCGCCGGCAAGCGCGGCGCCGAGCTCGTGTGCGAGATGCCGAGTGCGCGAGGGCAGGTGAGGCTGGAACAGCACGTGCACGCGCCCGGCCCGCTCTCGCGCCGCCGCAATCGTCGCGGCGAGCTCGGTTGGGTGGTGGGCATAGTCGTCGACGACCGTGACCCCGCGGGCCTCCCCGACGAACGTGAACCGCCGGCTTGCACCGCGAAACGCCGCGAGCGCGAGCCTCGACTCGCGAGTGCGGGACGCCCGCGAGCTCGAGCGCCGCAAGAGCGGCCGCCGCATTGCGCCGGTTGTGCTCGCCCGGCACCGCGAGCTCGAACTCGACCGGCTCGAGCTCCCAGCCGCGGATCACCTGAGGCACCTGCGCCGTCCAGCGCTCGAACAGCTCCCGCACCTCCGCCTCGGACGCGAACGTCGCGTGATGGTCGAGCTCGACGTTCAGGACGACGGCGATCTCGGGCCGGAGCTGCTCGATTGTCCGGTCGGACTCGTCACCCTCGACGACGAGCCACCCCTCCCCCGCGCCGGCGTTGCCGCCGAGCTGCGGAATGTCGCCGCCGATCAGGAAGGCGGGATCGCGTCCGGTCTCGGCGAGAACGAAGGCGATCATTGCCGTCGTCGTCGTCTTGCCGTGCGCGCCGGCGACGACGATCGACCGCTGCAGGGAGACGAGCTCGGCGAGGAACTCGGCCCGCGTCCCGCCCCGCACCTGTGGATAGGCGCTCGAGACGACGACCTCCCAGCCCTCGGGGACAATCGGCTCCGGCGCGATCTCGATCGTCGCTCCCTCGAGTCCGGCGAGGTAGGCCGTGGTGACGCGATCCCAGCCTCCGACCTCGGCACCGCGCGCCCGGGCGAGCTTCGCGTAGGCCGAGAGGCCCGCGCCGCCGATGCCGACAAACCAGATCCGCCGGCTTTCAAGCGGCGAGGACAATCAGCTCCTCGGCAATCACGTCCGCGGCGTCCGGTCGGGCCAGCTTCCGGATCGCTTCCCCCATTCCGGCAAGGCGTCCGGGGTCGTCGAGGAGCGAGCGGACCAGCGCGGGCACGCCGCCCAGCTCGAGCTCCGGCACGACGACGGCGCCGCCTCCCGATGCGAAGTAGCGCGCGTTCTTGGTCTGGTGGTCACCGGTCACGTTGGGCGACGGGACGAGGATCGCCGGCTTGCCGGCGGCGGCCACCTCCCAGACGGAGCCGCCGGCACGCGCGAGCACGAGATCGCTCGCGACGAGTGCGGCGGCGAAGTCGTCGGTCCAGGGCAGGAGTCGGTACCCCTCACGCCTGGCACGCAGGCGAAGCCGCTCGTAGTAGCGCTCGCCGCAGAGATGCAGCACCAATGGCCCCGACTCCGCGAACGCGTCGAGCGCGACGTCGTTCAGCGCCTCGGCTCCCTGACTGCCGCCGAAGACGAGCAGGCTCGGCCCGTCCTGCGGCAGCGAGAAGGCGCGACGCGCCTCCTCTCGCGACGGCGGGACGACGTTCGGGACGGGGCGCCCGACGACGCGGTACTTCGCGCCGTCGCGGCTCGGGATCGGATAGGCGAGAAAGACCCGCCGCGCGAACGGCGCAGCGAGCCGGTTCGCCAGCCCGAGCTGGGCATCAGCTTCGGCGAGCGCAGCGGGAATGCGCGCGCGCCAAGCTGCGTAGACCATCGGGCCGGCGACGTAGCCACCCCCTCCGAGCACGATGTCGGGCCGGCGCCCTGCAAGGATTCGCGCACAGGCGCGCGGCGCTCGACCAGCGAGCAGCACGGCGCGGGCGAGCGCCGGCGAAGGTCGCCGTGGCAGGCCCGTGATCCTGAAGGGGTCGAACTCGAAGCCGGCTTCAGGAACGAGCCGCGCTTCGACCCGATCCGGCGACCCGGCGAACGTCACGCGCACGCCGCGGGCCCGCAACGCCTCCGCCACTGCGAGCGACGGCAGCACGTGTCCCGCCGTCCCCCCGGCTGCGATCAGACACTTGAGCTCGCGCTTCGACTGCATGGTTCCCAGCGATGTTAAGGAGGATGCCGACCGAGGCGAGCTCGACAACCAGGCTCGAACCTCCGTACGAGACGAACGGGAGCGGGATTCCGGTCAGAGGTGCGAGTCCCATCACGGCGCAGAGGTTGATCACAGCCTGGCCGCAGACGAGCGCCGTCAGGCCCGCAGCCAGCCGCTTGCCGAACGGATCTCGGCAGCCGATCGCGATTCGCATGCCCGCGTACGCGAACAGGGCGTAGGCCGCGACGACGATCGTCGCGCCCACGAGACCGAGCTCCTCGCCGATGATCGCGAAGATCATGTCGGTGTGCGCCTCCGGCAGATAGAAGATCTTCTGGACGCCCTGGCCGAGCCCGACGCCGAAGATCCCGCCGGAGCCCAGACCGATCATGGCCTGAACGGTCTGGAAGCCCGCACCCTGAGCGTCGTGCCAGGGGTCGAGAAAGCTGAAGAACCGCTGCCGGCGGTACGGCTCGAGGTAGATCGCGATCAGGCCCAGCGTCACGGCGATCCCACCGGTGGACGCAAGCACGCGGGCCGGCGTCCCGGAGACGATCAGGACAGCGGCGATCATCACGCCGAGCGCAATCACGGTGCCGAGATCCGGCTCGACGAGCACGAGTGCGGCGAAGATCGCCGTCACGAAGCCGACCGGCTTCCAGACCTGCTTCAGCGTGCCCGGGGCCTTCCGGCGCGCGAGATAGGACGCCGCCCAGACTGCGAGCGCGAGCTTCGCGAGCTCGGAGGGCTGGAAGGCCGCGGGGCCGAACGAGATCCAGCGCCGCGCGCCGTTTACCTGGGGGCCGATCCCGAGCACGGCGAGGCAGAGGACGAGTGCCACGAGCAGGAGTCCGGGAGCGAGCTCCAGTAGACGGCGGTAGTCGAAGCGGGCGCCCATGATCATCAACGCAACCCCGAGGACGGCATACGTGCCCTGCCGCTCGAGGTAGCTCATCGGGTTGCCGCCGCCGACTGCCGCCGGCGCCGACGTGGCGCTGTAGACCATCACGAGCCCGAATGCGACCAGGCCTAAGGTGACCAGGATCAGCAGCCTGGCCTCGAGGTCTCCCCGCTTCATCCCTCCAGGTTCGCCACGAGGCGATGGAACTCCTCGCCTCGGTGCTCGAAGTCCCTGAACTGATCGAAGCTCGCGGCGGCAGGGCTCAACAGCACGACGTCGCCGGCGTCGGCCTCCGCATAGGCGGCTGCCACAGCCCTTTCCAGCGTAATAACATGCTGGAACGGGACGGCAAGCACCGCGGCGAGCTCCTCAGCGGTTTCGCCGATCAGAAACACGCCCTTGACATTGGGCCCGATCGCTGCGGCAAGCGCGCCGTAATCCTCACCCTTGCGCGAGCCGCCGACGATCAGGCGCACCGGTTCATCCGCGTAGGCGTCGAGTGCGCGCAGGGCGGCGGCGACGTTCGTCGCCTTCGAGTCGTTGACGAAGCGAACCCCGCGCCGCTCGCCGACGAGCTCGAGCCGGTGCGGGACGCCGTCGAACGCAGCGAGCGCGATCGCGATTTGTTCCTCGGGGACGTCGAGCGCGCGAGCCGCTGCGACGGCGGCCGCTGCGTTCTCGCGGTTGTGCCTGCCCGGGATCCGCGGCTCGGCGGGCAGCGGATCGTCCCAGGCGAACTCGACGCGGCGGCCCTCGCCGGGCACGGTCCCGAACCCGCGCGGCACGACCGCCCAGTCTTCGGCGGTCTGGTTCTCGAAGATGCGCAACTTCGCCGCCCGGTACGCCTCGAACGAGCCGTGGCGGTCGAGGTGGTCGGGCTCCAGGTTGAGGAGGATCGCAAGCCGGCAACGCAGCTCGTCGATGTCCTCGAGCTGGAAGGACGAGAGCTCGCAGACGACGAGCTCCCCCTGCCCCACCTCGCCGTCGAGGCTCGTGAGCGCCCGCCCCACATTCCCCGCCACCTTCCGGCCGAGGATCGCGCCCAGCAGCTCCGCGGTCGTCGTCTTGCCGTTCGTACCGGTCACCCCTGCGAGCTCGACCCCGAGTAGCCGGTAGCCGAGCTCGACCTCGGACTCGACACGCACCCCGAGCTCGCGCGCCAGTGTGACAAGCGCGTGCTCGCCGGGAACGCCGGGACTCTTGACCAGGAGGTCGACGCCGTCGAGCAGCGACAGGTCGCCGTCATTCCCGAGCGTGCGGTCGACGCGAACGACCTCCACCCCGCGCCGCTCGAGCGCCGCTGCGGCCGTGACCCCGGAGCGGGCCATGCCCAGCACGAGAGCGCGCCTCACTGGCGGAAGTAGTAGCGGTAGTAGAGCGCGAAGCCGGCAGCGCAGAGGATCCCGCAGAGGATCCAGAAGCGCACCATGATCTTCGTCTCCGACCACGCTTTCATCGCGAAGTGATGGTGGATCGGCGCCATCAGGAAGACGCGCCGCCCCAGGTACTTGAAGGTGAAGACCTGCACCATCACCGACAGCGCCTCGACGACGAAGATGCCGCCGATCAGGAGCAGCAGCAGCTCCGTCTTCGTGAAGATCGCGAAGCCGGCGAGCGCACCGCCGATCGCCATCGAGCCCGTGTCGCCCATGAAGACCTCGGCCGGGAAGGCGTTGTACCAGAGGAACCCGATCGCACCCCCGATCAACGCCGCGGCAAGGATGCCGAGGTCGAGCTTGCTGACGTCGCGCGCACCGGTCGCCGGCGCGGAGCGGATGTAGGCGATCGTGCTCATCGCCATGAACGTGAACACGGAGATGATCCCGGTGCCGGCCGCCAGGCCGTCGAGGCCATCGGCGAGGTTCACCGCGTTCGCGGCCCCCGCGATGATCACGAACAGGAACGGATACCACGCGTAGGAGGGGGCACGTGCCAGTCGCCGATCGGCACGAGGACGGAGGTGGGCACGTGGTGCCGGTGCGCCAGGTAGCCGGTGAGCGCCGTGACCGGAACCAGCCCGAGCATCTTCCAGCGGCCGCGCAACCCGAGCGAGCGGCGGTGGCGGAGCTTGATGAAGTCGTCCGTGAAGCCGAGCGCTGCGCACGAGAGGGTGATGAACAGCACGGTGAGCGCAGGCAGCGTGTACTTGCCGACGAGCAGGTACGCGACCGTCATCGAGAGCATCATCAGGAGCCCGCCCATCACGGGCGTTCCATGCTTGGCGCTCTCCAGGTATGGCCCGTCCTCACGGAGCTGCTGGCCGAACTCGTTCCGGCGCAGGAACTCGATGAACTTCGGGCCGAGAGCGATCGAGATCACGAGCGCGATGATGCCCGCCACGAGGACTCGGACCATTAGCGGTGAGCCTCTCTCACGCCGGTACGTTCGTGAGCGCTTCGGCGATGCCTTCCAGACCCATCGCGCGGGCGCCCTTGACGAGGACGCAATCGCCGGGGTGGAGCTCGGCGCGCAACAGCGACAGCGCCTCGTCGCGGGTGGCGACCCAGCGGCCGCCGTAGGCATGCGCCTGCGGACCGACCGCGACGAGCAAGTCGACGCCGATCTCCGCGGCGGCACGGGCGACCTCGTGGTGACCCTCGTCGGCGTAGTCGCCGAGCTCGGCCATGTCGCCGAGGACGGCGATGCGGCGACGGCCGGCTGCGCGGTCTCTCAGGTGCTCCAACGCAGCACGCATCGAGACGGGATTCGCGTTCCAGGCGTCGTTGATCAGGAGGCCGCCGCCGGGCAGCTCGAGCTCCTGGTTGCGCATGAGCGTGAACTCGACGTCGAGCCGCGCGGGAAGCTCCAGACCGAGCGCCACCGCCGCCGCCAGCGCACACAACGCGTTCGACGCGAGGTGCCTGGCCGTGAAGTCGACCTCGATCTCGCCGAACGAGGTGCGCAGGAGCGGCGGCTCGAACGATTCGAGCTGCACGTCCTCGCCGATCCGCACGACGTCGAGGTCGCTGCGCCGGACCGGGAAGCCCGACGGGACGATCGCGGTCCCACCGGCCGGCAGCGCGTCGATCAGCTCGGACTTGGCACGCACGACACCCTCGAGGGAGCCGACCTTCTCCAGGTGAGCCGGCCCGATCGAGACGATGACGCCGATGTCCGGGCGAGCGAACGCGCAGAGCTCGGCGATCTGGCCGAAGCCGCGCATCGAGAGCTCAGCGATGCAGATCTGCGTGTCGCGCTCGAGCCGGCAGACGGTGAGCGGCACGCCGATCTCGTTGTTGAAGCTCCGCTCGGCTGCGACGGTCCGGGCCTGCGGCGCAGCCAGGGCGGCGAGCATGTCCTTGGTCGAGGTCTTCCCCATCGAGCCGGTGATCCCGACGACCGTGGCGTCGCTGCGGTCGCGCACCTTGCCCGCGATCGCGGCGAGAGCTGCGAAGGCGTCCTGCGGGAGCAGCGTCGCTGCGGCGCCCCGGGCGAGAGCGTCGTCGACGTAAGCCTCGCCGCCTGCCACGGCGACGAAGAGGTCGCCCGGGACGACAAGGCGCGAATCGACGCGCACGCCGGTCACCTCGTCGGTCCGGGCGTCGAGCTCGCCCAGGCCGCGCAGCTCAGCGACCGGCAGGGGGATCACGTGGCTGCCCCGAGCGAGCGCAGCACGTCCGCGGCGACGTCGCGGTCGTCGAAGGGGATGACGCGGCCGTCGACCTCCTGTCCGGGCTCGTGTCCCTTGCCGGCGATCACGACGACGTCGCCCTCCCGCGCGCCGGTGAGCGCGAGCTCGATCGCCGCCGCGCGGTCCGGTTCGACCTCTGCGTCCGGCGCGCCCGCGAGGATCTCCTCGATGATTGCGAGCGGCGCCTCGCTGCGAGGGTTGTCGGAGGTGACGATCACGCGATCCGAGAGCTCGGCGGCGACGCGTCCCATCAGCGGGCGCTTACCTCGATCGCGGTCACCGCCGCAGCCGAAGACGCAGATCAGTCGTCCGCCGGCGACCTCACGCGCACTGCGCAGGACGTTCTCGAGTGCGCCGGGCTTGTGCGCATAGTCGACGAGCACCGTGAAGACCTGACCGGCGTCGACCGCCTCGAACCGGCCGGGCACGCCGCGCAGCGAGGAGACGCCGCGGGCGATCGAGTCGTCATCGATCCCGAGCAGCCTCGCCGCCGCGACGGCGCCGAGCACGTTCTCGATGTTGAAGCGCCCGCGGAGCCGCGTCTCGAGCTCGATCCCCGCGGCCGTGAAGCGCGCTCCCGTACCGCCGAACTCGAGCCGCTCGGCGCGGATCTCGGCGTCGTCGACAAGCCCGAAGGTCAGGGCACCGTCGAGCTCGGCGGCGAGTCGCCGCCCGTACGGGTCACCGACGTTCACCGCCGCCGGCGCGCCGGTCAGAAAGAGACGGCGCTTGGCCTCGAAGTAGTCGTCCATGTCGCGGTGGAAATCGAGGTGGTCCTGGCTCAGGTTCGTGAAGACGAGCGCCGAGAAGCGAGTGCCCTCGAGTCGCCCGAGCGTCGAGGCATGCGACGACGCCTCGATCGCGCACGAGCGGTCGCCTACGTCAAGCATCTCCCGGAAGAGCCGCTGCAGGTCGATCGCCTCGGGTGTCGTCCGCGCCAGCTTGCGCCGCTCGCCGCCGATGCGGCTCTCGATCGTCCCGATCAGGCCCGGCCGCCGGCCCGCCGCGGCAAGGATCGCATAGAGCAGGAAGGAGGTGGTCGTCTTGCCGCTCGTCCCGGTCACTCCCACAACCTGGAGCTCGAGTGTCGGATCGCCGAAAAACGCCACCGCGGCCTTCGGCATCGAGGCACGGACGTCGGCAACGACAATCTGAGGCGCGCCGAGTTCGAGGCGGCGCTCGACGACGAGCGCGACTGCTCCGTTCTCGATCGCCTGCGCTGCGAAGTCATGACCGTCGGCGCGCGCGCCGGGGACGCAGAAGAAGACGCTGCCGGGAACGGCGCTCCGCGCGTCGTAGGCGAGGTCGGTCACCTCCACCGCCGCTCCGCCCGCGACCTCGAGCGGGGCGAGCGCGGCGACCAGCCGCTGGAGCTCCATCGCGGCGGAGCCTAGCAACGTGCGCAGACCGCGCCGCGCATGCGACAATTGGTGCACGCGCGCGTAGTAACGGGTCCCGACCCGCCCCCTGCTCGGCTCCAGCCTACGTCCGGCGTGCCGTCGGCGCATCGTCCAATTCGTGCCGAAGGTGAGCCGATCGACCGCGGCGGTTCAGGCAGAGTTGCATCGTGGAGCGCTGCTGGACGACGACCGACGAGGCGTACAACGCCTACCACGACGACGAGTGGGGCCGTCCGGTCACCGACGAGCGCGGTCTCTACGAACGCCTCTGCCTCGAGGGCTTCCAGAGCGGACTCTCCTGGCTCACGATCCTGCGCAAGCGCGAGGCCTTCAGGGCTGCCTTCGCCGGCTTCGACCCCGACGCCGTGGCGCGCTTCGCGGAGAGCGACGTCGAGCGGCTGCTCGGTGACGCGGCGATCGTCCGCCACCGCGGCAAGATCGAGGCCGCGCTCGGCAACGCTCGCGCAACTGTGGCGCTGCGCGAGACGGGGACGCCGCTCCAGGAGCTGATCTGGTCGTACCGCCCCGATCCGGCGCCGGCGCCGGCGCGCTCGTTCGCGGAATGGCGGGCCACCTCGCCGGAGTCAGTCGCGCTCTCGAAGCGCCTCAAGCAAGTCGGCTTCCGCTTCGTCGGCCCGACCACCGTCTACTCCCTGATGCAGGCGTGCGGCGTCGTCAACGACCATCTTGCCGGCTGCGACGTGCGCTCGGCCGTCGAGTGCGACCGCGCGCGCGTGCTCAGCCCTCCGTAACAGGACCGTCGGGCGACACCTCGAGGTACTGCAGGTCGAATCGCGCAATCTGCTGGAAGGCGGGAGCCGCGACGGAGCCGCCGTAGATCGCCCCATGCGGCTCGTCGACGACGACGAGCACGACCAGGCGCGGATTCGTCGCAGGGACCATGCCGACGAACGACGCGACATACTTGTAGCTCGAGTAGCCGCCCCGCCCGTCCGGCTTCTGCGCGGTGCCCGTCTTCCCGGCCACCGTGTAGCCCGGGATCGCGGCGAGCGTGCCGGTGCCGCCCTCGGCGATCACGCCTTTCAGCATCTCGACGAGCTGCGCCGCGATCGGGCGCGCGAGAATCCGGCGCTTCTTCGAAGAGGCGCCGGCGACAAGATGCGGCTGCACCCACACGCCGCCGTTCCCGATCGCGGCATAGGCGGCTGCCATCTGCATCGGCGTCACTGCCACACCCTGGCCGATCGGGACGTTGCCGATCGTGGAGCCCGACCACCGGTCGACCGGCAAGACGATCCCGCCGCTCTCGCCCGGGTAGTCGATCCCGGTGGGGTTGCCGAAACCGAAGCGCGTGATCCAGTCGCCGAGCCGCTGCCTGCCCAGCATCTCCGCAAGGGTGATCGCGCCAACATTCGAGGAGTGCGAGAGGATCCGCGCGACGGTGAACCGCTCGGTACCTCGTCTCTCGGCGTCGTGGATCGTGCGGTCGGCGACGTGGATCGAGTAAGGAAGCGTGAACGCAGTCTGCGGCGTCACAAGCTGCGACGAGAGCGCGCCGGCGACCGTGACGACCTTGAAGGTCGAGCCGGGCTCGTAGGTGTCGGTGACGGCGCGGTTGCGGGTGCGCACGGCGCCCGCCGTCCCGAAGCGGTTGGCGTTGTACCCCGGCTCGACCGCCATTGCGAGCACGTCACCGCTCCGCGGGTCGAGCACGATCGCGGTCGCGTCCTTTGCCCCCCACTCGCTCATGGTCTGGCGCAGCACCATCTCGGCCTGCGCCTGGATCGTGTGGTCGATCGTCAGCCTGACGTTCTTGCCTTCCTGCACCGGGGTGGCGCGGACGACGTCGATCGCCCGCCCGAACGGATCCTTGACGATCGTCTGCGCGCCGGCCTTGCCGGCGAGCTTCTTGTCCAGCTGCAGCTCGAGCCCCGCGAGACCGCGGTTGTCGACTCCCGCGTAGCCGAGCACCTGGGCGGCGACCGATCCCTGCGGGTACATGCGCCGTTCCTCGGCGTAGAAGCCCAGGCCGGCGATGCCGCGCTTGGCGAGCGCGGACGCCTTTGCGGGATCGCATTTGCGGCAGACATAGACGAAGCCCTTCGACTTGTCTGCCAGCCGCGGATAGAGCGCGTTGGCCCGGACGAGCTTGCGGCCGAGCACCCGCTGCACGGTCATGGCGACCTGCCGTGCGTCGCGAATCTGGCGCGGGTCGGCGTAGACCGTCGTCGCCTGCTCGCCGATCGCCAGCTGGACACCGGCGCGGTCGTAGAGGGTGCCGCGGCTCGCCGGCAGCGCGACCGTCTCGCGATGCTGTGCGAGCGCAAGCCGCGAGAGCGGCGCCGCCCGCACGCCCTGCAGCCAGGCCGCGCGCAGGAAGACGGCGCCGAAAGCGAGGAGGATCGTGAGCAGGAGAAGTCGGATCCGGCGATTGACGAGCTTCTGACTCACCGGTGTCCGCTATTCAACTCCACGTACGTGGTGTCCTGCGCAGGGGCCTGCACGAGCCCGAGCCGCCGCGCGGCGAGCGTCTCGATGTTCGGGCCGGCCGATGCAGCAGAGAGCTGCGAGGCGAGCGCGGCGGTCTCGCCGCGGAGCTTGGCGCGCTGCTGACCGAGCTTGTCGAGCCGGATGTTCGACTGGAGGACGGCGACATTGATCGCGACGACCCCGGCGAGCATGACCGCGAAGATCGTGATCCAGGCGACGCCGCTCGAGAGACGGCGGCGAGCGCGCGCGCGCGGGTGCAGTCTCGGTGCGGGTCGCGGCGGCTTCCGCCGCGCAGGAAGCGAGCGCTGGACCTCGGCGGTTGCGCCGAGCGACGCCATCAGGCCTTCACCGCCGCGCGTAGACGCGCCGAGGCGGAGCGCGGGTTGGCGACGAGCTCCTCTCGCGACGGCCGCACGGGCTTGCGCTGGATCGCACGCAGGAGCGGTGTGGAGCCGCAGACGCAGACGGGAAAGTCCGGCGGGCAGGTGCAGCCGCGCTCGCCCTCGCGCAGAAACGTCTTGACGATCCGGTCCTCGAGCGAATGGAAGCTGATCACCGCGAGCCGCCCCCCTGGGCGCAGCATCTCGAGCGCCGCCGGCAGCGCCTGCTCGAGCGCGCCGAGCTCGTCATTGACCGCGATCCGCAGTGCCTGGAAGACGCGCTTGGCCGGATGGCCGTCCCCGAAGCGGACGGGCGCTGGCATCGCGGCCCTGATCGTCTCCACGAGCTCCTCCGTGCGCTCGAACGGCCGCTCCTTGCGCCGGCGCACGATCGCGCGCGCAACCTGCTTCGCGTACCGCTCCTCACCGTACTTGCGGAAGATCGTCGCCAGCTCGCGCTCGTCCCACTCGTTGACGAGCTCCTTCGCCGACAGCTCGGCGCTCGTGTCCATGCGCATGTCGAGCGGCGCGTCGGCCCGGTAGGAGAAGCCGCGCTCGGGGCGGTCGAGCTGCATCGACGAGACGCCGACGTCGAGCAGAATCGCGTCAGCCTTGACATCGTTTGCGGCGAGCTGCTCGAGCACGACCGCGAAGTTGCCGCGCAGGAAGCGCATCTGAACGCCGGCCAGCCGCCGCTGCAGCTGCTCGAAGTACGGCCGCACGGCCTGGTCCCGGTCGATCGCGATCAGCTTGCCGCGGCCCTGGAGGTCGGCGCCGAGCAGCGCGGCATGTCCGCCGGCCCCGAATGTGGCGTCGACGACGGTCTCGCCGGGGTTGACGGCAAGCGCCGCCCGCACCTCGTCGGCGAGGACGGGAACGTGATCAGTCGCGCTGGGCTGCAAGACGTTCGGCAACATGCTCTGCGCTCCCTTCGACCTCTTTCAGGTGCTCGTGCCAGGTCGGACGGCTCCAGATCTCGACGTGGTCGTAGACACCGGCGACCGTCACATCCTTCTCCAGGCCGGCGCTCGTGATCAGCGCGGCCGGCAGCATCACGCGCCCCTGCTTGTCGAGCTCTGCCTCGGCGGCGCCCGAGAAGAAGTGGCGCATGATCAGGCGTCCTTCCCGACTGAGCGGGCTGAGATGCTTGAGCTGGCCGTCCACGAGGTTCTGCCAGTCCGGACGGGTGTAGGCGTAAAGACAGCCATCGAGACCGCGCGTGACGACGATTCCGTCTGCGAACGCCTGTCGAAACTTGACCGGCAGCGTGAGCCGGTTCTTGTCGTCGATCGAGTGGTCGTATTCACCGAGGAACATGCGGGGGTCATCACACCTCCACCCACTTTAACCCACATTCTCCCACATGTAAACCCCGTCACCTCTTCGCGGAGTGATGATTCGTACCGTCGAATCCGGTACTCGACCTCTGTTTGGGTGCGCTCCAGTAGCCGGTGACGGCGCCGATAGCATGCGCGCTCAGATGCTGGAGCTCCGGCCGAACTGCGAGCTGTGCGACAAGGACCTGCCGCCCGACGCGGCCGACGCGCGGATCTGCACGTACGAATGCACATTCTGTGCCGCCTGTGTCGAGGACGTTCTCCACGACGTGTGCCCGAATTGCGGCGGCGGTTTTCAGGTGCGGCCGATCCGTCCGGCGCAAGCATGGCGGGAAGGCACGGGTCTCGTCAACGATCCGCCGGGCAGCCGGAGACGACATGCGTCCTACACCCGTGAGGAGATCGGGGTGTTCGCCGAGACCCTTCGCGGGATTCCACCCGGCGAGCGCTAGCGCCGAGCAGGCGCGACTACTGGCCGGCGGTCAGCTGGCGGTCGAGCAGCGCGCCGAGAGAGGGCACGACGTGCTCGGCGCCGAAGCCGTGCAGGAGCTCGCCCTGTGCCGAGTCGCCGATGCCGATGACGGTGAGCTCGGCTGCCCGTCCGGCGGCGATCCCGGCCGGGTCATGCGTGAAGGTGGCAGCCTGGTCAGGGCGGATGTCGAGGCGACGGCAGGCGCTGAGCAGCACGTCCGGCGCCGGGCGCGAACGAAGGCCCTCGACGCGGATGAGGTCGGCATCGACGTGCTCCTCGACGAGCGTCGCCAGCCCGGCCAGCTCGAGCATCGGCAGCGTGCTGGCGCTGGCTGAGATGACGGCGCGCTTGAGGCCGGCATGACCGGCTGCCTCGAGGTAGCGACGCGACCCGGCGAGGGCGGTCACGCCACGCTGGCGCAGGCCGCGCTCCAACGCCTCGCTCTTGTGCTTTGCCAGGCCGTAGGCGGTGTCGGCCTGGGCGGGGTCAGCGGGCCTTCCCTCCGGTAGACGGATGCCGCGGCTGCCGAGGAAGGCATGAACTCCTTCGAGCCTTGGGCGACCGTCGATGTAGGCCCGGTAGTCCGCATCGTGGTCGAAGGGGACGAAATGCCAGCCCGTCTTCTCGGTGAAGCGCAGCAGGAAGTCGTCGAAGACCTCGGCCCAGGCCCAGGCATGCAGGATGCCACTGTCGGTGAGGACGCCGTCCAGGTCGAAGAGGCAGGCCCTGACGTTCGTGGGGAGGCCGATCATCCGGGCGGTCACCGGCGTCGTCGACATCCATGGCGCCGGCCAGACGCGGGTGGTCTCGGCCAAGCGCGCAAGCGCCTTTGTGGTCTGCTGGCGCTCCTCGAGGAGCTCGCCGCGCCGTCGCTTGAGTTCTGCGCCGGTCAGCGAGCCGCCGGACACGGTCAGCGCATGCTGTGCGGCGTCGAGCGCCAGCTGCCAGTGGGAGGCAACGGTGTCGAGATCGAGCTCGGGCTGCTGGTCGGCGGCGATGTCGAGCTTGTCCGTCGATTGGAGGCATGACCGCTGTTGGACGCGGACCGCGGGAGGTTCGACCTCTCCCCGTTTCGACCACACGTGGTCTCACGGCTGGGGACATCTTCATCGTTCTCTCGCGGTCGGCGGTCCGACCCCGTGCATCGTCCGACTCCTCGGTTGCTACACCGAGTCTCATGATCGCCGGCTCTGCGGCCATCGGCGAACACACCGAGCCGGCTTCGGACGACTACGGAACCGTCCCGGCCCCTACATAGAGCGATACGCCCCGATCACGCGGCTGTCGGCGAAGTACGCGGCGACCTTCGAGTGTGCCGGCTCCGGATCAGCCTGAGGCGAGCGCCTCGTGCAGCGTCGCGACCGCACGGGTCAAGCCCTCGTCGCGCGAGAGCAGCGGGTCCTCGTGCTCGATCGAAAGCGCCCCGTCGTAGCCGGCCTCGTGCAGCGCGGCGACGAGCTCCCGCCAGAACGGCGCAGGATGCCCCTCCCCGACCGAACGGAAGATCCAGGCGCGCTCGCCGCCGGTCGACGTCTCCAGCACGCCGTTGAGCGCGAGCAGCCGGGCGTCGAAGCCCGTGTCCTTGGCGTGGACGTGGAAGATCGCGCCGGCGAGCGCGCGGGCGCTGGCGAGCGGGTCGATCTGCTGCCAGAAGAGGTGCGAGGGATCGAAGTTCGCGCCGACCGTCTCGCCCGCGACCTCGCGCAGCCGCAGCAGCGACGCCGTGTTGTAGACGACGAAGCCCGGATGCGGTTCGATCGCAACGCGGACGTCGTGCCGGGCGGCGAACGCAGCTGCCTCCGTCCAGTAGGGGATCACGCGCTCGCGCCATTGCCAGTCGAGTGTCTCCGGGTAGTCGTCCGGCCACGAGCAGGTCACCCAGCTCGGCCGTCGGGACCGCTCTGACTCGCCGGGGCAGCCGGAGAAGGTGACGACGGTGCCGACCCCGAGCTCGGCTGCGAGCAGCACGGTCTCGCGGAAGTCGCGGTCTGCGTCTGCTGCGACCAGGCCGTCCGGGTGGAGTGGATTGCCGTGGCAGGAGAGGGCCGAGATCGAGAGGCGGCGGCTCGAGACTGCCTCGAGCAACCGCTCCCGAGACGTCTGATCCGCCAGCAGCTCGGCCGGCCTGCAGTGCGAGCCGGCGGCCTTCGACACGAGCTCGACGGCCTCGCACCCGGCCGCGGCCGCGGCGTCGAGCGCCTCCTCGAGCGACCTGTCGGCAAAGAGCGCGAGGAAGAGGCCGATGGTCATCATGCCTCCGGGCGAACCGGGCGGGCTTCCTCGGTCGAGCGCGCGAGCGCGAAGAGTGCTGCAAGGCTGCGCACGTTGTCCGCCGCCGAGCACTCGGGCTCCCCGCCCGTCTCGACCGCCCGCCGCAGCTCGTGAAGGACCCCGAGCCGATCGAGCGCCGGCAGCCGCGGCAGCTCGGCGCGTTCGGGCCGCTCGCCGTAACGCTCGACGAGCACCTCCCCGCGGAGCGGGTCTGCGACGCCTCCCGTCCAGCTGGCGCGCGCCCGTGTCCCGACGAGCTCCCAGTCGCCGTTCCAGGATGTCTGCCGACCGGGAGTCGCCCAGCTCCCCTGGTAGGCGACGGGCGTGCCGTCGTCGAGCATCAGGAGGGCGTCGACCTGCGGCGCGTGGCGGAAGGGCGAGTCGGGCACCCGCCACGCCCGCGCGTCGACCTCTGCGACCTCGCGGCCGGTGATCGCCCGCAGCAGATCGATGTGATGAATCGCCATGTCGAGCAGGTACGGATGTCTCATCTGGCCTCGCCAGTCGCGGCGGGAGATCCAAGATGAGCGCAGGTCGCGCCGGCAGGCGACCCGGATCCCGAGCAGGCGGCCGAGGACCCCGGAACGAACGAGCTCGGAGAGCGCGCGGGGCTGGCGGCGGAAGCGGTAGTTCTGCGCTGCCATCACGTGGATGCCCGCGCGCCGCGCAACCGCCGCGAGCGCCGCTGCATCTTCGAGGGTCAGCGCGAGCGGCTTCTCCACCAGCACGTGGCGCCCCGCCGCGGCACTCTCCTCGGCGAGCGCACGGTGGGTCGACGGGGGCGAGACAAGCAGGACTGCGCCCGCGTCGACGGAGGCAAGTGCTCGGGCGAGCCGCGGGAACACGGGGACGCCGAGCGTCGTCGAACCCCATTCCCGCGCCGCCGGACTCGCATCGACGAGCGCCGCGAGCCGGAATCGCGGCGCCCTCGCGACGAGCTCCGCCCAGCTCCGGCCCCAGAGCCCGGCGCCGACCTGGATCACCGAGAGGTCTCCCACCGGAACCACTAGCCGACCAGCTGCGCCGAGTAGGGGCCCCGACCGGTCAGCACGGCGGCGCCGCAGCGGGCGGCGAACGCAAGCGCCTCGGTCTGCTCCTGGCCCAGGGCGAGTGCGAACGTCAGCCCGGCGGCGAACGCGTCGCCGCAGCCGTAGGCGTCCTCGATCGGGCCAGGCGGGGGCTCGGCGAGGAACGGCCCGCCGGGCTGGGCCCAGCCGCCGAGCGCGCCCGCGGTCGTGACGATCAGCCGGGGGGGCGGGTCGATGTCGCCCGGCTGGTAGCGCTCGCCGTCGTCCGTGCCGCTGCCGACGAGAACGTCGAGCTCGACACCCGCCTCGGAGAGCGTTGCCAGCTCGCGGGCGCCGGCGACGAGCGTCGGCGCCCGTCGGGCGAGGCGCAGCAACACCGGGTCGCCGCTGACGAAATACACGGCGTCGAAGTCGCTCCAGTCGAGATCCACCGCCTTCGCCCGGGGCCGCAGCTTGTCGCCGAGCACGGTGATCGCGCGCTCTCCGACCTCGTCGACGTGCGTGAACGCCCGCCGCGTCGTCCCACGGGCCTCTGCGACCAGCACGACTCCCTGGCCTTCGAGCTGCTCGCGAGAACGGCGCCCGAGCTCGTCGGCGCCGAGAGCGGTGACGAGCGTCGCCGAGCCGGCGAGCTTCGCAAGCTGCACAGCCGCGACGGCGCCGCCGCCGGCCGCCTCCTGCCAGACCTCGCTCGCGTGCACGATCTCCCCTGCCACGGGCACATGCTCGACGCGCGCGAACTCGACCCACTCCACGTGTCCGATTACGGCAACCTTCACAACCCAAGTCTCACATCTGGACGCCCTCCCGCGTTTCCCCCCATGATGGCCGCAGTGCAGATTCCCCCGTTCGAGCGGTTCTACGAGCAGCACCGCGACGAGGTGTTCGGCTTCCTCGCCAAGCGGCTCGGACGCGCCCGGGCCGAGGACGCGTTCCAGGAGACCTTCCTGCGCGCCCTCCGCGCCTACCCGCGGCTCGAGCACGGTGTCCACCTGCGTGCGTGGGTGCTGACGATCGCCGGCCGGATCGCGATCGACGAGCATCGACGCCGCCGGGACGGCGCAGAGCTGCCCGATCCCGCCGCGCACGACGCCGAGCCGGCCTATCTCGAGCTCGCCCATCTGACAGGCGAGCTGCCCCCGAAGGAACGCGCCGCCGTCGTACTCCGCTACGGCTACGACCTCGGCTATGACCAGATCGCCGCGGCGCTCGCATCGAGCGAAGAGGCAGCCCGTCAGGCGGCTTCCTCCGGCGTCCGCCGGCTGCGCAGAGAAGGAGCTTCACGATGACCAACGTCTCATCCGCCCTCGATCGCCGCTTCCGCGACGCCGCCGCCGCCGCCGGGCTGCTCGACGTCGCCTACGACACCGTCGACACCCCCGTCGGCGAGCTGCTGGTGGCCGTCACGCCGCGCGGACTCTGCCGGATCGACTTCGATCCCGACGCCGCCGCCGAGCGTCTGTCCTCCCGTGGGCTTCGCGTTCTGCGCTCGCCGCGCCCCGTCGACGCTGCGCGACGCCAGCTCGATGAGTACTTCGACGGCCGCCGCCATGTCTTCGAGCTCGAGCTCGACCTCGCCGTGCCGCAGTTCTACCGGCGGGTGCTGGAGGAGCTCTCACGCGTCCCGTTTGGACAGACCACCACCTACGGAGCGCTTGCCGCCCGGGCGGAGCGGCCGAAGGCGGCCCGCGCGGTCGGCACGGTCATGAACCGCAACCCGATCCCGATCGTCCTGCCCTGCCACCGCGTGATCGGCGCCGACGGCAGCCTCGTCGGCTACGGCGGCGGCCTCGACCGCAAGCGCCAGCTGCTGACCCTGGAGGGCGCGCTGACGCTCGAGCTCTGATCGTCGTCGGGATAGCCGCACTCGAGGCAGACGAAGCGCGTCGCTCCTGCCTCGTCGACGACGATGCCCATCGTGACGCCGCAGGCGGGACAGATCGGCGGGCGGTCGTCCTCGGCCACTACGAGTCTTCTGGGTCGAGCTGCAACGCGGCCGAGTTGATGCAGAAGCGCATCCCGGTCGGGTCGGGCCCGTCTGGAAAGACGTGCCCGAGGTGTCCGTCGCACACCGCGCAGCGCACCTCGGTGCGAATCATCCCGTAGCTCGGATCGACCTCGGTCTCGACGGCCTCCTCTGAGGCGGGTGCGAAGAATGCGGGCCACCCGCAGCCGGAGTCGTACTTAGCGTCCGAGCGGAAGAGCTCGGCAGCGCAACCCGCGCAGCGGTAGACGCCGTCGACGAAGACCTCGTCGTACTCCCCCGTGAAGGCCGGCTCTGTCGCTCCGCGGCGCAGCACGTCGTAGCGCTCGAGCTCGAGCTCCGCGCGCCATTCCTCGTCCGTCTTGCGGATCTTCTCCATCCCCGAACGCTAGCGGCTCATCCCTCCCCTCCGTCCTCGACCAGCTTGTAGCCGATCCCCCACACGTTGATCACGAACGGCGTCTTTGCGAGCGCCGCAAGCTTGCGCCGCAGCCGCGACGCGTGCGAGTCGACGGTCCTCGTCGGCACCAGTGAGCGAAATCCCCAGACGTCGCGCAGAAGCTCTTCTTTCGTACAGACGCGCCGCGGGTCGGCAGCCAGCGCGACGAGCAGCGCAAACTCCTTGGCGGCGAGCTCCACGGGCGTACCGGCGACCGTGACCCGCCGTGTGACGGAGTCGATCCGCAGCTCTGCCACCTCGAGGACGGCGTGCTCGGGCGAGGCGCGCCGCAGCACGGCGCGGATCCGCGCCAGCAGCTCCTCGTAGTGAAAGGGGCGCGCCAGGAAGTCGTCGGCACCGTCCTGGAACGCACGCACCCGGTCGATCGCGTCGGCCTCGGGCGGGCCGAGCACGATCACGGGCACGTCGCCGGCGGCTTCGCGCAGCCAGCGACACTGGTCGACGCCGGGCAAGAGCGCCAGGTCGACCCGCCTCCCCTCGCCGAGCTCGAGCACGACCTCGAAGCCGTCTTGGGAGAGGTGACGGGCGAGGAAGGAGCGAGCAGAGGGCTCGGTCTCGGCGAGGAGGAGCGCGGTCGACATGACAGACACGGTACGGCCGCCGGCTCCGCCTCGCCAGATGTCCTTTCGCGCGATTCTGTGACGATCGATCTACAGGCGTCCGGAGCGGACGACGCCCCAGAGCAGCCAGGCGCCGAGCAGGCCCGAGAGGCTGAAGCCGATGAACGAGAGGACGTGTACGCCCGCGACCTGCGGGCCGTGCGTGGCGAAGATCCCGATCAGGCTCGAGCCGATCAGCCCGCCGACGACGACGAGAGCAATCACGAGCCGATTCAGAGCCGCTGACAGCCGCAGCATGAAGTCGTCGATGCCCTTGTGCACGAAGCCGACCTCGATCTGGCCGTCGCGCGCCTCCTCGAGCAGGTCGTGGATCTGGTAGGGCAGCTCGAGGGCGATCTGCCCGAGCTTGAGCGACTCCTTGCGAGCCCGGACTGCGATCCGCTGGGGCGTGAACCGCTCGCGGATCAGGCTCTTCGCGTACGGCCGCGCCACCTCGAAGACGTTGAATTCCGGATACAGCTCGATCCCGACCGAGCCGAGCGTCGCAATCGCGCGGTCGAGCAGCAGGAAGCGCGTCGGCAGCTGCAGGTTCATCGTGTAGATCAGCTGGAAGGCCTCCCGGATCACCTGGATCGGGTCGATCTCGGAGAGGCTCGCACCGTAGTAGCGGTAGTAGAGCTCGCGCAGCTCGGCGCGGAACTCCTCCTCGCGCTCCTTCGCGTAGCGGACCCCGAGCTCGGCCAGCCGCTTCGGCAGCGCCTCGACGTTCTCGGTCGCCGCGTCGATGAACATCCGCGTCAGCTTCGACATGTCGTCGTCGGTGAGCTTGCCGACGGCGCCGAAGTCGACCAGGCCGATCTGGTCCGGCGCGAGCACGAGGATGTTCGCCGGATGCGGATCGCCGTGGAAGAAGCCGTGCCGGAAGATCATCGTCATCCACGCCTCGGTCATCAGGTAGGCGAGCTCGCGCCGCTCCTCGAGCGTGTAGGCGCCCTGGTCGAGGTCGCGAAGCTGCACGCCGTCGAGGAATTCGAGCGTCAAGACGCGGGCCCGCGTATAGCTCCGGATCACCCTGGGCACCCGCACGTGCGGGTGGCCGGCGAAGTTGTGGTGGAACATCTCGGCGTTCCGCGCCTCGAGCCGGTAGTCGAGCTCCTGCCGGATCTGGCGCGCGAACTCGTCGACGACGTTGTGGACGTCGATGAAGTCGAGAGAGCGGATTCGCTCCTGCGCCAGCTTGGCCGCCTGGTAGAGCAGCGAGAGGTCGGCCTCGATCTGCCGTGGCGCGCCGGGCCGCTGCACCTTGACCGCGACCACCTTCCCGTTCGGGAGCACGGCGCGGTGCACCTGTCCGATCGACGCGGCCGCCATCGGCGCACGGTCGAATTCGAGAAAGAGCTTGTCGAGCGAGAGATCGAGCTCCGTCTCGACGACCTGCTCGACCTGCTCGAACGGGAACGGGCGCACGTCGTCCTGGAGGCCGCGCAGCTCGGCGATGATGTCAGGAGGCACGACGTCGGGCCGGGTCGAGAGCAGCTGGCCGAACTTGACGAACGTCGGCCCGAGCTCGTCGAGCATCTCCCGCAGGTGACGGCCACGCTCCGAGCCCTCGCCGTCGGGGACGACGAGCTTGTCCTGCCACGGCAGCAGGTCGGTCAACCTGTGGCGCTCGAAGAAGTAGCCGAAGCCGTGGCGGACCGCGACCTGCGCGATCTCGCTCAGACGTCCGATGTTGCGCTGCCGCGGACGCGTCGCCATCCGCTCAGTGTGACATGAGCGGCCGCTGTGGTCTCGCCGCGGGCCCGGCGCAAGTCGCTAGCGTGCCGTGCCGTGCACGCCGTCGTCGATGCCGCCCGCGTCTTCTTCCAGCACCTCGCCGAGGTGCGCTGGGAAGCGCTCGGCTTCGCCCTGCTCTTCCATCTCGCGAAAGTCTTCGTCCGCACGATCGCCTGGCGCAACATCCTCGCGGCGTCGTATCCAAAGGCGCGCGTACGCTGGCCGACCGTGTTCGGCGCCTACGTCGCGGGCGTCGGCGTCAACTCGATTGCCCCTGCGCGCGGGGGCGACGCCGTCAAGCTCCTGCTCGTCAAGCACCGGCTCGAAGGAGCGACCTACCCCACGCTCGCCGCGACGCTCGTCGTCGAGACGCTGTTCGACTTCGTCGTAGCCGGAGTGTTCTTCGTCTGGGCGCTGACGCTCGGCGCGCTGCCCGGAGTGCACGCGAACGTGCCCGGGATCGACTGGAACTGGGCTGCGAACCATCCGCAGCTCGCCGCGGCATTCGCGGGGCTCGCGACCTTCTTCGGCGGCGCGCTCGTGATCCTGCTCCGTCCCAGGGTGCGGAACTTCAGGGCCCGGGTCGCGCAGGGCTTCGCGGTGCTGCACCCGTTCAGCCGTTACGCGCTCCACGTCGCCTCCTGGCAGGCGCTCTCCTGGGTCTTCCGCCTCGTCAGCGTGTTCTTCTTCCTGCGTGCCTTCGGCCTGCCGGGGACCGCGCACAACACGTTGCTCTCCCAGGTCGTGCAGAGCCTCTCGACGCTGCTGCCGTTCACGCCGGGCGGAGCCGGCACCGAGCAGGGGCTGCTCGTCTACGTGTTCCACGGCACGTTGTCCGCGGCTGCGCTCCTCTCGTTCAGCGTCGGACAGAAGATCGCGATCACGATCGTCAACGTCGCGCTGGGAGCGGCGGCGCTGATCGTGATGGTGCGGACGCTGCGCTGGCGACGGCTCGCCGACGCCCAGCAGGACGAAGAGACGGAAGCTACGACTCCAGCAGCCTGAGCCGGTGCTCGACCTGCGCCAGGCGCAGTTCGAGCTCCTCGTATTCGTCGCGTGTGACCAGGCCGAAGTCGCGGAAGACGCCTGCGAGGCCGTCTCCGGCGCGCTCGCTCAGCCGCATGGCGTCGCCGCGCCAGCGGCCGGTCAGCTCGCCGACGAGCGTCCGAGCCTCCTCCCGCCGGAGCCCGCCCTTCTCGGCGAGCGCCTCGACGAGCTGGTCCGCTCGATCCGCGGTCAGCCAGACAGCGCCGAGCGCGGCGAGAGCCAGCCTCTCGAGTCCGTTGTCAGCGGGGTCGGCCATGAGGGCGGCTCTGGCGGCGCTGCCGGCGCCTCTCCCGCTTCGCGTCGCTCGATCCCGCCACGGCGGCGGGCGCCGGGGCCGTCGGCAGCTCCGGGACGAACGGTGCGGGCTGCGCCGCGGCCGCCTGCTCGGCGGCGAGCAGCGTCGCGTCGCCGTCGCCGCGGCCCGGCTTGCCTTCGTCCAGGTGCTTGCGCTTCGCGTACTCCGGCTCGTGCTCCTTCCAGATCGTCAGGAGCGGCGCAGCGATGAAGATCGACGAATACGCGCCGGAGCTGACGCCGATCAGGATCGCGAACGCGAAGTCCTTCAACGTCGCGCCGCCGAACAGCACGAGCGCGATGATCGGCAGCAGCGTGATGAACGTCGTTGCGAGGGAGCGGCGGATCGTCTCCCACAGGGACGTGTTCACGATCGTCGCGTACGAGGACCGTCGCATGATCGGAACGTTCTCCCGGATCCGGTCGAAGATGATGATCGTGTCGTAGATCGAGTAACCGAGCACGGTCAGCACGGCGGCGACGGTCGAGGTCGTGACCTCGAAACCCGTCAGCGCGTAGATCCCGACCGTGATGATGATGTCGTGGAGGAGCGCCCCGATCGCGGGCAGCGCGTACTTGTAGTCGAAGCGGATCGCCAGGTACGCCACGATCAGGAGCAGCGAGACGATCACGGCGATGACCGCGAGCCGGGCGATCTGGCGGCCGAAGCTCGACGAGACGGTCGTCGCGCCGATCGCCTTCGCGTTCACCCCTGTCTGCAAGTCGGTCTGGATCGCGGTCAGCTCGTCCGCAGTGAGCGCCTTCGTCCGGACCTGGAAGTCCTTGTAGCCGCCGTTCACCTGCGAGCCCCGACCCTGGATCACGGCCTCGCCGCCGCGGCCGATCTTGGCGAACTGGTCGCGCACGGACGAAATCGGACGAGGGTCCGGGGTCTTGAACGCGATCTGGGTGCCGCCCTTGAAGTCGATCCCGAAGTTGAGCCCACGCGCTCCGAGCGCGACCGCGCTGATCAGGATCACGGCGCCGGAGACCGCGAACCAGAGGCGGCGCTTGCCCATGAAGTCGATCTGCAGCCACTTGGCCGTCTGCGCGCCGTGGGCGCCCATGAAGCGTGGGTTCGCAAACCAGCGGAAGCCCGCGAGTAGCCCGAGCATCGCGCGCGTTGCGGCGACCGCGGTGACGAGCGACATCACCGTGCCGATCAGCAGCACGAGGGCGAACCCCTTCACGCCGGCCGTGGCGACCGCGAAGAGGACGAGAGCCGTGATCGCGGTGACGACGTTCGCGTCGAGGATCGTGTGGAAGCCCTTCCCGTAGCCGGCGCCGATCGCGGCGCGCACGGACTTCCCGGCGCGCACTTCTTCCTTGATGCGTTCGAAGACGACGACGTTCGCGTCGGCCGCGACCCCGATCGTCAGGATCAGCCCCGCAAAGCCCGGCAGCGTCAGCGTCACGTTCAGGATCAACAGGGCGCCGTACAGGAACGCGCCGTAGATCGCCAGGCCGACGACCGCGACGAGGCCGAGGAAGCGGTAGAGCAGGAGCAGGAAGAGCGCCACGACGAGCAGGCCGGCGATCGCCGCCTTGAGCGCCTGGTGGAGCGAGTCCTTGCCGAGCGTCGCCGACACGTCGGTGCGCTCGATCTGGACGAAGTTGACCGGGAGGGCGCCTGTCTGAAGGACGATCGCGATGTCCTTCGCCTCCTTGAAGCCCGCGAGCCCTGTGATCTGCGCGCCGTTGATCGGATCGATCCCGTCCGGGTACTGCGTGTAGTCGATCTGTGGGAAGGAGCGGATCTCGCGGTCGAGCACGATCGCAAAGTGCTGGGGCGTGCCCTTCAGCTTGCCGCGGAAGGCCTCCTGACGCGTGATCGCGTGGAACTGCTTGCCGCCCTTGCTCGTGAACTGCATCAGCACGACGGGCTGGTTCGAGGTCGGATCGAGATCGGCCCGCGTGCCGGAGAGCTTCAGCTGCCCGCCGGTCAGCTCCGGAATGCCCTTCGAGAGATCGTGCTTGAACAGGTAGAAGAGCGTGCTCGTCGGAGGCCCGCCAGTGCCCGGGCAGACGACGGCGCCGACGCCGCAGCTGATCACGACCGTGTTCTTGGGCACGGCGAAGACCTTGAAGCCCCGCGGGATCTTGCCGCCGCGCTTCTTCAACAGCGCCTCGCGGGTGGGCAGCGGGCCGGCGACCGCCTTCTTCTTCGCGTTGAACAGGTACCAGGTCTCGGGCGTGGCGGCCTTGGCGAGCGACTGCACCTTCGACAGCAGCGCGTAGAGGCTCGGCTCGGGGATCGGGTTGCCCTGGATGCCGATCGAGGGGCCCGTCAGGTCGGCCTCCATGTCGTAGAACTCGAGCTGAGCGGTCTTGCCGATCAGGCGCGCGGCGGCGGCCGGGTCGTGCACGCCGGCGAGCTCGATCACGATCTGGTTGGAGCCCTGCTTGCGGATCTCAGGCTCGGAGACGCCGAGCGCGTCGATGCGGTTCCGCATGATCGAGACGGAGCGGTCGAGGTCCTCCGTCGTCAGCGCGTGCCCCTTCGGCGGCACCGCCTTGAGCACGACCTCCAGGCCGCCCTGCAGGTCGAGCCCGAGCGTCGGCTTCTTGTGCGCGGGCGAGCCGGGAACCGCGAGCAGCGCGACGCCCACCAGCGCGAGCGCGATCAGGCCGATGAGGGTGAGATGCGAACGGCGTTCGTGCACGGGGCGGGGACAGGTTAGCTGTGATCCGGCGCGACGGACTCGGGCCCGGCCGGCTCTTCGGACTCGTCCTGCTCCTCCTCTTCCGCTTCTGCTTCCGGCTCGTCGGGGAGCGCCGCGCCGGCGATCGCCCGCCGTGCGACGCGTACGCGCACGCCGTCGGCGATCTCGAGCGTCGCCTCCGTGTCGGCGAGGTCGACGACCCGCCCGTAGAGGCCGCCGACCGTGAGCACCTCGTCACCGACGTCGATCTGGCTCAGAGCTTCCCGCTGGGCGCGCTGGCGCCGCCGCTGCGGCGCGACCAGCAGCAGGTACAGAAGAGCGAACAGCACGATCGCGACGATGACTCCGTTCACGGCTTCTCCCCGGCGGCGGAGCCGAGCCGCGCCAGCGCCTCCGCCTTGTAGCTGCGAAGCTCGCCGCGCCCGATCGCCTCCCGCGCGCCTGCGGTCAGATCCAGCAGGAAGCGGAGATTATGCAGGCTCAGCAGTCGCAGGCCAAGCAGCTCCTGCTGGTTGATCAGGTGGCGGAGGTACGCGCGGGAGAACCGCTCGCAGGCGGGACAGCGGCAGTCCTCGTCGAGCGGCCGGGGATCGCGGGCGAAGCGGGCGTTGCGAAGGTTGATCCGGCCCTCCCACGTCAGTGCCGAGCCGGTGCGCGCGGTGCGCGTCGGCAGAACGCAGTCGAACATGTCGATCCCGCGCTCGATCACCTCGAGGATGCCCTCGGGATCGCCGATTCCCATGAAATAGCGCGGCTTCGCAGCCGGGAGAAGCGGTGCGGCCCAGCCGACGGCCTCGAACATGAGCGGACGGTCCTCGCCGACACTGAGCCCGCCGAGTGCGTAGCCGTCGAAGTCGAGCTCGCCGATCTCCTCGATCGAGCGCCGCCGCAGCGCGGGATCGGCCGCGCCCTGGCTGATGCCGAAGCGCAGCTGGCCCGGTGCACGCGGCGCGTCCCGTTGCAGCCGCGCCCATTCGGTCGTTCGGCTGACCGCCTCTCCGAGCTCGCGCAGCGAGAGGCCCGCGGGCGGGCAGATGTCGAGGCACATCGCGATGTCGGAGCCCAGGTTCGCCTGGATCCGCGCCGCGTCGAGCGCCGAGAGGCGTTCCTCGGCGCCGTCGTAGACCGAGCGGAACGTGACGCCCTCCTCGTCGACGCCGAGCAGCGTGTCGCGCAGGGAGAAGACCTGGAAGCCGCCCGAGTCGGTCAGGATCGGGCCCTCCCAGCCCATGAAGCGATGGAGGCCGCCGAGCTCCGCGATCAGCTCGTCGCCCGGGCGGAAGTGCAGGTGGTAGGTGTTGCCGAGCACGATCTTCGCGCCGAGCTGCGTCAGCTCGTCCGGGTGAACGGCCTTGACCGTTCCCTTCGTGCCGACGGGCATGAACGCCGGCGTCGGCACGTCGCCGTGGGCTGTATGGACGACGCCGCGGCGGGCGGCACCGTCTGTCGCCTCGAGCGTGAAGGAGCTCACGCCGCCTGCTCGTCGAACCAGTGCTGGATCCGCTCGGCGGCGGCGGCGTCCTCGGCGGAATCGGGCTCGAGGCCGAGCTCGTGCCTTCGGATCCTGCCGAGGTCGGTGACGAGCGCCCGGAGCGGCGCGCGACTCCCGAGCAGCGTCGCGATCCGGGTCGCGTGCCAGGCGCAGACGTCGTCGTCTCCGCCGCTGAGCGGCGGCCAGGCCTCGCGCAGCAGCGCGCGCAGCTCGAGCTCGCCGCCGTCGCGCCAGAAGTCGCGCCACTCGTTTGCGCTCCGCGGTCTCATCGGCCGCAGCGTAGACGCACCGGGAAGCCCGTCCTCAGAGGACGAGCATGGCATCGCCGAACGAATAGAAGCGATAGCGCTCCTCGACGGCGAGGCGGTACAGCCGCCGCGTCTCCTCCACGCCCGCGAACGCCATCACGAGCGCCAGCAGTGTCGAGCGCGGCAGGTGGAAGTTCGTCAGCAGCGCGTCGACGCGGCGGAACTCGAAGCCGGGCGTGATGAACAGCTCTGTCCGTCCCTCGAGGGGCGCGCCGCGGACGAGAGACTCGAGCACACGCGTCGTGGTGGTGCCGACGGCCAGCACCCGCTCGGCGGCCTTGATGCGCGGCCAGGCGGGCGCCGAGTAGCGCTCGCCGTGAATCACGTGCTCCTCGAGCGAGTCCTCGCCGACCGGACGGAAGGTGTCGAGCCCGACGTGCAGCGTCACGCGCTCCACCTCGAGCCGCGCGAGCAGCTCGGGCGTGAAGTGGAGCCCCGCGGTGGGCGCCGCCGCCGATCCTGCGTCCCGTGCGTAGACGGTCTGGTAGCGCTCCGGGTCGGCCAGCGGCTCCGTGATGTACGGCGGCAGCGGCGTCTCGCCCGCCGGCTCCCCCTCGAGGCGCAGCCGCCAGCGCCCCTCGCCGAGGTGCTCCACGAGCTCGACCCGCCCGTAGCGCCGGCCCGCCTTCAGGCGCCGCGTGGGGCGCGCGAGCCCCTCCCAGAGATCGCCGCCGAGCCGCTCGAGCAGGAGCACCTCGCCCTTCGGCACGGCGATCGGGATCCGGGCAGGGACGACGCGCGTGTCGTTCACGACGACGAGCTCGCCCGCGAGCTCGTCCGGCAGCTCGGCGAACGTGCGCTGCCTGATCGCGCCCGTCGCGCGCTCGTAGACGAGCAGCCGGGAAGCGTCGCGCGGCTCCGCCGGCTGCTGAGCTATCAGCTCCGCCGGCAGCTCGTAATCGAGT
Organism: uncultured Actinomycetes bacterium; assembly: GCA_963757725.1. Taxonomy (GTDB): domain Bacteria; phylum Actinomycetota; class Thermoleophilia; order Gaiellales; family Gaiellaceae; genus CAVWSR01. The sequence goes on along the minus strand of CAVWSR010000007.1, from coordinate 227,818 downwards.
TCCGATGACTTCATCCGCGAATCACGTTAGTCTCCCGCCTGATGGACGACGAGGCCGTCAAGCGGGCGATGGAGCGGATCGCGAGCGGATCGTCGGGGCGCACCGGTCCGGCCGACGTCGACGCTGCGCTCGAGCGCGCCCGGGAGCAGATCGAGGCGCTCGCGCAAGCGGCGGCCGAGCTCGAGGCAACGCTGCCGGACAAGGTCGGCGAGGCCGTCCAGGAGGGCGTCCGCGCCCAGGCTCAGCCGCTCGGCCGCCAGCTCGCGGAGGTGCGCGGGCTGATGAACCGCCTCATCCGCAAGGTCGAGCACCTCGAGGGCGACCTCCTCGCCGAGCGCAACGCACGCGTCGACGATCTCGCCCTGCTCGTCGACCTGATCACCTCCGGCTGGAAGAGCGTCGACGACCGGCTCGGCCGGATCGATCTCGGCGCGGGAGCCGACGACCGGCTGAGCCGGATCGACGAGTCGATCCTGCGGCTCGACGAGCGCTTCGACCGGCTCGAGAAGGCGCTGTCCGACAAATCCGGCGCGATCGTCTACCGGATCGAGGAGCGCCGCACCTCGTAGGGCTAGCCTGGCTCGTGGCGGAAGGGAAGCTCCGTGAAGCTCGCCCGCTCCGCCTCGACCACGTAGACGACGCCGCTTCGCAGCGGGAATGCCGCACCGGTGTACTTGACCGAGAGGCGGTCGATGAGCTCGAGGGCGCGCTCACCCTCGACCATGCGGGCCACTCGGCCCCGTACACGGGCGGAGCGGTACGGATTCTCGTGGTCGACCACCGAGAGAGCGAGCCGCGGATCGCGCGCGAGGTGCTGCGCCTTCCGGCTCTCGGCCTGCGTGAAGAACACGATCTCGCCATCCTCCACGCCCGCCCAGATCGGAATCGAGATCGGCGCGCCGCTCGACAGCAGGATTGCCAGGTGCGCGTAGTTGGGGCCTGCGAAGAGTGCGCGGACATCGTCGGGAAGGGTCACGTCGTAGCGAGGATAACGGCTGAGGTGACGGCCCACGCGGCCACGCAGACCAGGTCGGCAGGTCTGTCAGCAGTACCGTCTCCGGCTCCTCTCCCAGGTCGCGCGGTACATGAGCTAGAGGTAGCGGAACACCCCGAAGAGCACGAACGGGATCGTCGCCATCATCGCCTTCGAGTCGCGCGACGTGAACGTGTAGAGCGAGTACGCGACTCACCGTCGACGCGGCGACCACGGACGACGAGCTGGTCGACGAGCACGAGCGAGTAGCCCTCGAGCACCGGCCGCCCCGGGGCGCGCTCCGCTCCGACGAGCACGAGCTCGCCGCGCCGCTTCGCGAGGCCGAGGAACAGCGCGAGCAGCGCGGTGCAGAGCAGCAGCCAAGGCGAGATGCGCACGTGCACGGCCGCGGCGCCGGCGGCGGCGCGGACGACGAACAGCGCGCCGATCGCCATCACGTCGATGAGCACGACGTGCTTGAGCCGGAAGCTGTAGCCAGCCTGCAGCGCGAGGAAGCCGGCCAGCAGGCCGCGCGACGCGGCCCGAGCGCTCGCGGCGACCGCGAACGCCGCTGCGGCGAGGCCGCCGGCCAGCACGAGGGCGCTTCGCTCGGAGCAGCTCGCCGCGGGCGATCGGGCGGAGCCGCTTGATCGGGTGCTCGCGGTCCTGCTCGAGGTCGCGCACGTCGTTGACGAGATACGCCGCGCTGGATGCCGCGCAGTACGCCGCGAACGCCGCGAGCGCCTCGGCCCCAGCGCATCCGCGTCGCCGAGCTCGCCGCGAACAAGATCCCGGCGAAGAGCAGCAGGTTCTTCGACCACTGGCGCGGCCGCAGGGCGACGAGGGCGGCCCAGCGGCCGGCGGGGCCGGGCTGTCGAGCTCGACGACGACGGCGGCCTGTTGCGCCTGCGACATCGACGCTGATCGTAACGGCGCGCGTCAGGCGAGCCCGGCCGGCGCGGCCGGGAGCACGAGCTCGAAGCGGCTACCCCCGCCGGGCTCCGTCTCGAGCCGATGTGCCGCCGAGGGCTCCGCCAGCTCGCGGGCGATCGCCAGGCCGAGGCCGGTGCCGCCGTCGTCGTCGTCCAGAACGGCCTGAAGATCCGCTCCCGCTGTCCGTGTCGATTCCCGGGCCCGCTGTCGGCGCACGGCGACCATCACGGAGCCGTTCTCGGCGCCCAGCCGAGGTCGATGCGGCCGCCGTCGGGAGTCCACCGGAAGGCGTTGGCGAGCAGGTTCGAGATGATCTGCAGCAGCCGGTCGCCGTCGGAGACGATCACCGGCTTCGCGGCCAGGTCGCGCTCGTAGACGATCCCGCGCCGGCGCGCCTCCTCGCCGAACGCGCTGTAGGCCTGCTCGACGAGCCGTTCCATGTCGACCTCCTCGCGCGCACCGTGAAGCGGTGCGCCTCGAGCTTCGCGAGGTCGAGCACGTCGCCCACGAGCCGCTCCAGCCGGGCGTCTCGAGCGCGATCACGCCGAGCGACAGCGCGCGGGCCTCGTCGTCGTGACGACCCCCTCGGAGAGCGCGGCGACGTGGCCGCGGATCGCCGTCAGCGGCGTGCGCAGCTCGTGGGACACCGTCATCAGGAAGTTGCGCTCGAGCTGCTCCGACTCCTTGAGCTTCGCGGCCATCTCACCGAAGCGGTCGGCGAGCTGTCCGATCTCGCCGCCGCCGGGCACCGCCGGGATCTCCACGTCGTAGTCGGCCCACGGCGACCTCGTCCGCGGCCCGCGGCGAGCGCGAGCACCGGCCCGCGTGATCCGCCGCGAGAGCCACCAGCCGAGAGGCCGCCGACGAGCACGATCCGCGACCGCGAACGCCATCGCGAGCCGCCACGAGCAGCGTCGTCAGCTGCGGCTCGTGCAGCTGCGCCTTCGGCGTCGCCACGACGATCGCGCCGAGCACGTGGCTCGCCGAAGCTCAGCGGCCTCGCGACGGCGAGGTAGCGGCTGTTGCGCCCCGGCGGCTGGAACTCGAACTGGACGGTCTCGTCCGACCTCAGCACCGGCCAGTCGACGTACCGCTTTCGCGAGCAGCGCTGAGACGTTCGGCTCGCTGCCCGGGGAAGAGAGTCGAGCCCGGGCGCGGCCGCGACGTAGAAGATCCGTGTCGCCGGTCGCCGCCTCGATGTTCTCGCGCCGGGACGGCTCGTCGGTGCCGCCCACTGCTGTAGAGCGCGGTGACGCCGGTCGCCTCGCGCCGCAGCTCACGCAGCGACTGCGCGCGCGTCCAGTCGGAGAACAGCCGGAACGCGATCGCGGTCGCGACGAGCCCGGAGAGCACGATCGCCGCCAGGAACAGCGCCGGCAGGCGAAAGCGCAGCGAGCGAAACACGCCCGGTCCCTAAGCGGACACCGAGGAGCGCGAGGGCGACACCTTGTAGCCGACGCCCCACACGGTGACGATCGGCGACGCGTCGCCGAGCTTGCGCCGCAGCTGGCGGACGTGCACGTCGACGGTGCGCGTGTCGCCCGCGTACGTGTAGCCCCAGACGCGCTCCAGCAGCTGGTCGCGGGTGAGCACGAGGCCGCGGTGGTCGAGCAGCTCCCAGAGCAGGTCGAACTCCTTCGGCGCGAGCTGGATCTCGGTCTCCCCCACGCGCACCTCGCGGCGGCCGGCGTCGATCGTCAGCTCGCCGTGGCGCGATCTGCTTCGCCTCGTGCCGCGACTTCGGTCGTCGAGCGGCGCAGGATCGACTTCACGCGGGCCACGAGCTCACGCGGGTTGAACGGCTTCGTGAGGTAGTCGTCGGCGCCGACCTCGAGGCCGATGATCTTGTCGACGTCCTCGTCGCGGGCGGTCAGCATCAGGATCGGCACGTCGGAGCTTGCTGCCGGATCCGGCGGCAGACCTCGACGCCGTCGATGTCCGGGCAGCATCAGGTCGAGCACGATGAGCGCCGGCGTTGCTCGTCTCCGCCTCGGCCAGCGCGCTCCACGCCGTTGGCGGCCGCCCGCACCGTGATAGCCCGCGTTCTTCAGATAGAGGGCGACGAACGATGCGATCGAGGCCTCGTCCTCCACGACCAGAACGGTCTGTGATTTCCCTGCCATGTCCCTCCAGGATGCCAGAGGCACCGGTCGGGCGGGGCCTCGTCTACCCGCCGAGCAGCAGCGGAGAGCGGAAGCTCGGCAGCGCCGCGAAGGCCGCGCCGTCGAGGGAGTACGTGCCGGAGCCGTCGCCCTGGCCGTCGAGGACGGCCGAGCCGTTCGCCACGACGGAGAGGTCGATACCCGTGCCGATCACCTTGACGCGGAAGAAACCGCCGAGCACCTTGAAGCGCAGGTCGTTGCCGTCGTAGCGCGTGCGCGTCTCCGTCTCCTGCGTGCGCACCGCCGAAAGCGGCGTCACGACCGGCGCGGCGCCGTCGTTGGGGTTCGGATCGGCGATCCAGACCGTGCAGCGGCTGCAGTGACCGAGCACCGCACCGCGAGCCGCGAGGGAGATGAAAGCCGTCGCGCTCTTGACGGACAGCGTCCCGTTGTCGCGTGCGGCGGCGGACCCGGCGGCCGGGAAGGCGAAGAGCGCGGCGAGCGCGCAGAAGGTCAGGATGCGTCGCATCTGGTTCTCAGTATCGGCAGAAGCCGTATGTTCAGTCTAAGTACGTGGTAAGGAAACTGTTAATGCCCGAGCAGGGCGCCGACCGCGCGCAGGAGCTCGTCCGGGGTGAACGGCTTCTCGAGCACGTGCCGAGCGGCCCGAAGCTCTTCGTCGACCTGACCCGAGGTGACCAGCACCTGCAGGTCGGGGCGCGCGGTGAGCAGGCGGTCGGCCAGCACGATCCCGCTCATGCCCGGCAACCGCAGGTCGGTGACGAGCAGCGCGAACGGGTGACCCAGCTGGATGAGCTCGATCGCCTGGGCCGGCCCGGCCGCCTTGCTGACCACGTAGCCGGCCCGCTCCAGCACCTCGCTCATGACGTCGCGAACGAGCTCGTCGTCGTCGACGAGCAGGATGCGCTCCGCGGCCGGCTGGGTGTCGCCGACCGGCTCGCCCACCACTGCCGGCAGCGCGATCGTGAACGTCGCGCCCTCCCCCGGCGCGCTCTCGACCTCGATCGTGCCGCCGCTCTGCCCGACGATCCCGTAGACGGTGGCGAGCCCGAGCCCGGTGCCCTTCCCCGCCTCCTTCGTGGTGAAGAACGGCTCGAACAGCCGCGAACGCACCTCGGGGCCCATGCCGATCCCCGTGTCGCTCACGCGCAGCAGCGCCTGCGGCGGCGATCCCATACGACGGGCCGTCGCGATCGTCAGACGGCCGCCTGCCGACAGCGCGTCGCGCGCGTTCACCGCCAGGTTCAGCACGACCTGCTCGAGCTGGCCGCGGTCCGCGTGCACGTCTGGCAGCTCGGAGTCCAGCTCGACGATCAGCTCGACCTCGTCGCCGAGCAGCCGGCCCAGCAGGCCGTCGAGGTTCTTCACGACCTCATTCAGGCTCAGCACCTCCGGTGTCAGGGGCTCGCGGCGGCTGAACGCGAGCAGCTGGCGCGTCAGCGCGGCTGCGCTGTCGGCGGCGAGCAGGATCTCCTCGGCGTCGTGGTGCGAGGAGCTGTCCTCGTCGAGGTCGGCAAGCAGGAACGCTCCGTAGCCCTTGATCGCGGTCAACAGGTTGTTGAAGTCGTGCGCGATCCCGCCCGCAAGCCGGCCGATCGCCTCCATCTTCTGCGACTGCCGGAGCTGCTCCTCGAGATGCTTGCGATGCGTGACGTCGAGCAGGAAGCCCTGATTCGCCAGCTCTCGTCCCTGCTCGTCCCGGACGACGACGGTCTCGTCCAGCACCCAAACGACGTCGCCGTCCGCGCGCAGCAGCCGGTATTCGAGCTGGAAACGGTCGCCCTGCGCGCGGCTGCGCCGCAGCTCCTCCAGCACGCGCTCCCGATCGTCCGGATGAATCGACTCGCGCACGAACGCGGGCTGCCCGACCCAGCGCTCGGGCGGGTAGCCGAGCAGCGTCTCGATCTGCGGGCTGACCGCGAGCACCTCCATCTCGCCGGTGGAGCTCGTCTGGTAGCTCACGAGCGGCAGCTCCTCCACGAGCGATGCGTAGCGGGCCTCGACCATCTGCAGCTCGCGCTCGACGCGGCGAATCTCGGTGATGTCGACGTCCACGCCGATCACGCCGGTGACCCGACCGTCCACGTCGCGGAGCGGCCTCAGATGCGTCGCGAAGATGCCGCCGCGGAAGTGGTGCTCGTACTCGGCTCGCTCGCCGGCGAGCGAGCGCCGGTGGGCGGCCAGAGGCGGCAGCTCCTCCTCTCCGGCCTCGAGGAACTGCTGCACGGTCCGCCCCACGAAGTCGCGGAGCCGAGGGCTCGCGGCCGCGCCCGCGGCCGCGGTGATGACGAGCTCGTCGTCCGTCGTCCAGATCGTGGCCGGCACCTGATCGAACAGCGCCTCGAGCTGGCGCTCGCGCTCGCGCTGGCTATGCTCGAGCGTGCGCGTCGCGGTGACGTCGACCGCGACGCCGATCACGCCCGCCACGGCACCTGACGCATCGCGCAGCGGCTCCAGATGAGAGGCGAGGATCCGGCCGCCGACCTCGTGCTCGTGCTCGACGGACTCGCCTGCAAGGGCGCGCCGGTGCGCCGCGATCGCCCCGACCTCGTCCGCCGCGCCCCACTGCTCCACGAGCGTCGTTCCGACCGCAGTCAGGGACGGGGAGTCGGCCAGCTCGCCGAGCGCGGCGGTGACGCGCAGGTCTCCGTCGGTCGTCCAGACGAGCGCAGGCAGCTGGTCGAGGAGCATGCGGAGCAGCGCTTCGCGGTCCAGATTGTCTCTAGTCACAGTGAGAGTGTGCCGATTGCGACGTGACGGCATCGGCGTGGCTGCTTCCTTAGGCTGAGCGGATGCACGAGCTGGCGAATTTCGGGGCGGCTGCCCTCGTCACGGCGGCGGGCTTCACGGTCGCGCTGTATGTCAGCAAACTGAGCGACCGGCTGCGCGTCCCGGGGCCCGGAATCTTCCTCGTTGCAGCCGCGCTGGCGGTCTGGATCCGGCCCGGGCTCGACGTGCTCTCGATCCGTTCCGTGGAGCGGATCGGCGTCGTGGCCTTGATCGTGATCCTCTTCGACGGCGGCATGACGGTCGGCGTCCGGCGCTTTCGCGCCTCGACGGTGCCGATCCTCTCTCTCGGGCTCCTCGGGACCTTTGCCACCGCCGGCCTGCTCGCGGCCGCCGGACACGCCCTGCTCGGCTTTTCCTGGACGACCGCGGGCCTGATCGGGGCCGCGCTCGCCCCGACCGATCCCGCGGTGATGTTCTCGGTGCTCGGCGCGCGTGAGGTCGGCGGCAGATCCGGGACGATCCTCGAGGCCGAGTCGGGCGTGAACGACCCAGTGGGGATCGCGCTGATGATCGGCCTGCTCGAGTTGGCGACGACCGACGGCGGCTCCGGCTTCACCGTCGCGCGGGAGTTCGCAGTCGAGATGGCCGTCGGGGCCGCCGTGGGCCTCGCAGGAGGACTCGTGCTCCTGGGGGTCCTTCGCAGCATCACGCTTCCGAGCGATGCGCTCTATCCGCTGCGCACGCTCGCGGCCGCGGGCGTCGTCTACGGCGCGGCGGCGGTGCTCCACGGATCCGGGTTCCTCGCCGTCTTCGTGGCGGGGATCATGCTCGGCGACGCGCGCGTGCCCCACAAGGCGCAGATCGAGCGCTTCCACACCTCGCTCTCGAGCCTCGCCGAGATCGTGGTCTTCGCTGCGCTCGGCTTGACGATCCGGCTCGGCGATCTGGACGACGGCCGCCTCTGGCTGGAGGCGGTGACGCTCGTGCTCGTGATGGCGTTCGTCGCCCGGCCGCTCGTCGTCGGCGCGCTCCTGCTCCCGGCGCGGCTGCGCGCCGGCGAGCGCCTGTTCGTGATGTGGGGCGGCCTGAAAGGCGCGGTGCCGATCCTGCTCGGCACGCTCGTCCTGCTCGAGGGCGTCCACGACGGACGGCGGATCTACAACATCGTCTTCCTCGTCGTCGCGTTCTCGGTGCTCGTCCAGGGCGCCTCGATCCCGTGGGTCGCCGCCCGGTTCGGAGTACCGATGCGCTCGCTCGAGGCGCGGCCGTTCGACGTCTCGCTCGGGCTCGTCCCCGACCCTTCGGACGTGGCTCACTTCACCGTCGGCACCGGCTCCCGGGCCGCCGGGACGGCTATCGGCCGGCTGCCGCTGTCGGAAAACGCCTGGATCAGTCTCGTCGTGCGTCGCGGCGAGCCGCTCCAGCCGCGGGGCTCGATGCAGCTCGAGGCCGGCGACGAGTTGCTCGTACTTGCGGAGCGCGCGGACGAGGAACGCCTGCGCCACCTGTTCGAGCGCCCCGCCTGAGCCGAACGCCGAGGCTGCTAGTACTCGTAGAAGCCGCGGCCGCTCTTGCGTCCGAGCAAGCCGGCCTTCGCCATCGCCTGCAGCCGCGGCGGCGCGGCCATGCGCGGCTCGCGCAGCGCCTGCCAGAGCGCCTCGGAGGCGTGCACGTGCACGTCGATCCCGACCAGGTCGATCAGCTCGCACGGCCCCATCGGCCAGCCGGCGCCGTGCTTCATCCCGGCGTCGAGATCCTCGGGGCTGACGCGCGCCTCGTCGAGGACGCGCACGCAGTCGTTCAGGAGCGGGATCAGCACGCGGTTGACGACGAAGCCGGGCGTGTCGCTGCAGCGAATCGGATGCTTGCCGAGCCGCTCCCCGAGCGCGAAGGCGGCCTCGAACGGCCCGTCGGCCGTGCGCTCCGCGCGGACGATCTCGACGAGCGGCATCAGCGGCGCCGGATTGAAGAAGTGCATGCCGACGACGCGCTCCGGACGGGCCGTCGCCGCCGCGATCTCCGTCACCGAGAGCGCCGAGGTGTTCGTGGCGAGCACGGTGTCCGCGCGGCAGATCCGGTCGAGCTCGGCGAACAGCTCCTGCTTCGGCCGGAGCACCTCGACGATCGCCTCGATCACGACGTCGCAGTCGGCGAGGTCGGCGAGGTCGGTCGTCAGCGAGAGCCGCGCGACCGTCTCGTCCCGCGCGCCCTGATCGAGGGCGCCCTTCTCGACCTTGCGCGTCAAAAAGTGGCCGATCCGGTCCCGGGCCTGCTCGCCGAGCTCCGCGGTCACCTCGCGGCCGACCGTCTCTAGCCCCGCCTCGACGCAGAGCTGCGCGATCCCGGCACCCATCGCGCCGAGCCCGACCACCCCCACGCGGCGGAGCTCCACGGCGCGCGATGCTATACGCGCTCGATCACGGCCGCGATCGCCTGGCCGAAGCCGATGCACATCGACGCGATCCCGTAGCGCGCTTCGCGGCGCTCGAGCTCGTTCAGCAGCGTGGCGGTGATCCGCGCGCCGGTCGCGCCGAGCGGATGGCCGAGCGAGATGCCGCCGCCGTTCGGATTGACGTCCTCGAGCCGGTCCTCCAGGCGCGCGTCCTGCACCGTCTGGAGCACGACCGAGGCAAACGCCTCGTTGACCTCGATCACCGATACGTCATCCCAGTTGAGCGAAGCCTTCGCGAGCGCCTTCTCCATCGCCTGCGGGTTGCCGTGGAGCATCCGGTGCGGATCGACGCCGGCGAGACCGAAGGAGACGAACCGGCCTCGCGGCTCGAGCCCGAGGCGCGAGCACGACTCCTCGCTTGCGATCAGCACTGCAGCGGCGCCGTCGCAGATCTGCGAGGAGTTGCCCGCCGTGATCCTGCCGTCCGGCACGAAGGCCGCCTGCAGCGCCGCCAGCTTGGCCATGTCGGTGCCGGCGCGCGGGGTCTCGTCGACCGCGAGGCCTCCGAGCGGCACGAGCTCGCTCGCGAAGCGCCCCGCCTCGGTCGCCGCCAGCGCGCGCCGGTGCGACTCGAGCGAATAGGCATCGAGCGCCTCGCGCGAAAGCCCCCACTCGGTCGCGATCACCTCGGCCGAGATCCCCTGCGGAACGATCTCCCAGGCGTCGAGCAGTCTCGACGAGAGGTCGCCGCCGTTCGAGCCCATCGGCACCCGTGACATCATCTCGACCCCGCAGGAGACGACGAGCTCGAGCTGCCCGGACCAGACCGCGGTCGCGCACTGGAAATTCGTCTGCATCGACGAGCCGCACTGCCGGTCGACCGTCGTCCCGCACACCGTCTCGGGCCACCCCGCGACGAGCGCAGTCATCCGGGCGAGGTTCCAGCCCTGCTCGCCGATCTGCGTCACGCAGCCCATCTGCACATCCTCGACCTCGCCCGGATCGAGCTCGTTGCGGACGAGCAGCGCGTTCAGGAGGTCGGCGGCAAGCTCGTCGCCGCGACAGCTGGAGAGCGTCCCGTTCCTGCGCCCGATGGGGGAGCGGACGGCGTCGACGATGTAGGCGTCGTGCATCGATTCGACTCTAGCGCCGCGATCTTGGCCTGGGGCGCCCGGGGTTGTAGGGTCGGCAAGGTGCTGCACAGGAACGGCAAGATCGAGCTCCTCAAGCGCGTCCCGCTCTTCTCGCGCTGCTCGAAGCGCCACCTCGAGCAGATCTCGCGGCTCGCCGACGAGATCGACCTCCCGGCCGGAAAGGCTCTCACCCGCGAGGGCGAGCGCGGGCGGGAATTCTTCGTGCTCGTCGACGGCAGCGCCGAGGTCCGCCGCGGCCGCCGGAAGCTGGCGATGCTCGGGCCGGGCGACTTCTTCGGCGAGATCTCGCTCGTTGCGGGAAGACCGCGTACGGCCACGGTCACCGCAACCGAGCCGGTACGGGCGCTCGTCCTGACAGACCGGGCGTTCGGCAACCTGATGCGCGACACTCCCGGCCTGCAGCAGAAGGTGCTCGAAGCAGTCGCCGCGCGCCTGACCGAGACGCCCTAGATACTTCCCGCTTCGCGGAAGGTGCCGCGCGTGGCATGGTTCACCTGATGGCCGCCACAGCTCACGAACGTAAGCTCCTCGTCGCGGGAGAGTGGATCGAGACCGGCGAATGGCTCGAGGTGCGCTCGCCCTACTCCGGCGAGGTCGTCGGCCGCGTCCCGAAGGCGGGCGCAGCCGAGGCGCGCAGGGCAGTCGACGCCGCCGAGCGCGCGATGTCGGAGCCGCTGCCCGCGCATGAGCGAGCGGCGATCCTCGACCGCGTGGCGGCGCTGCTCGAGCGTCGTGCCGAGGATGCAGCGCAGCTGATCTGCGCGGAGGCCGGCAAGCCGATCAAGACGGCTCGCGTCGAGGCGGCGCGGGCTGTCTCGACGTACACGAGCGCCGCCGTGGAGGCGCGCTCGCTCGCCGGAGAGATCGTGCCGATGGACGCGACGCAGGCCGGTGCAGGCAAGCTCGCGTACACGCTGCGGCTGCCGATCGGGATCGTCGCCGCGATCAGCCCGTTCAACTTTCCACTCAACCTCGTCGCGCACAAGCTCGCCCCGGCCCTCGCAGCAGGCTGTGCGGTCGTGCTGAAGCCTGCGTCGGCGACGCCGCTGTCGGCACTCTTCCTGGCCGAGCTCTGCGAGGAGGCGGGCCTGCCCGCAGGCTGGCTGAACGTCGTCGCTGGAGCATCCTCCGAGCTCGGCGACGTCCTGGTCGGAGACGAGCGGGTCAAGGCGATCAGCTTCACCGGCTCGGGCCCCGTCGGCTGGGGCCTGAAGGAGCGTGCCCCGCGCAAGCACGTCGCGCTCGAGCTCGGCAACGCGACCCCGGCGATCGTGGCCGCCGACGCCGACCTCGACAGCGCCGCGGCCAAGCTCGCCGCGAACGCGTTCGGCTTCGCGGGCCAGAGCTGCATCTCGGTGCAGCGGATCTACGTCGAGCGACCCGCGTACGACGCGTTCCTCGAGCGCTTCCTGCCGAAGGTCGAGGCTCTGAAGGTGGGCGATCCGGCAGACGACGCGACCGACGTCGGCCCCGTGATCGACACGGACGCGCACGAGCGGATCCTCGCCTGGATCGCGGGCTCCGGCGGCGAGATCCTGGCCGGAGGCGACACGACACCCGAGGGGCTGATCCGGCCGACCGTGATCGGGACGCCGCGGGCCGATGCCGAGGTCTCCTGCGACGAGGTGTTCGGCCCGGTCTGCACCGTCCAGCCCTACGACCGGCTCGACGAGGCGCTCACCCTCGCCAACGGCACGCGTTACGGGCTCCAGGCCGGGATCTTCACCGCCAGCCTCGACGATGCCCTGCGCGCGGCTCAGACGCTCGAGTTCGGCGGGGTCACGATCAACGAGGCACCGACCTTCCGCGCCGACCAGATGCCCTACGGCGGCGTCAAGGACTCCGGCAACACACGCGAGGGCCCGCGCTACTCGGTGCGCGAGCTGACGGAAGAGCGCCTCGTGATCGTTCAGCTCCCGTAGGTCTCGTCGCGCTCCTCCCGACAGGCTTCGCCGGCCCTCTGACCGGCCGCGCCGCCCGGTAGACTCGCCGGTTCGTGGCGCGTACTCCGCTGATCAGCCGCCTCCGCCGGCGTGAGGTCGCCGTGCCCGAGGACACCGCCGAGACTCCGCCGCCCGCCGGCGCGGCCCCCGTGGTGCTCCGCAGGACGCTGCCCCAGCCCGGCCAGCTCCGCCGCGAGCGCCGCGCGCTCCTGCAGGCTCGCGAGGAGCGTGTCCGCGACCTCGGCGGCCTGATGCTGGAGATGTACCGCCGCGACCAGTTCCGCCAGGACCTGCTCGTCGACCGTTGCGACGAGCTGTCCGAGCTCGAGGAGCGGCTGGCCGAGATCGACGCGCTGCTCTCGAGCTCGCAGGCCATGCGCCGCCCGCCCGCCGCCCGCTGCGCCTGCGGCACTCCGATCTTCCGCGGCAACCACTTCTGTCCCCATTGCGGGCGGCCGACCACCGACAGCCCGGTCGTGGTGTGCGCCTCGTGCGGCGCTGCGCTGGCCGCCGAGGCCCGCTTCTGCCCCGCTTGCGGGGCGGCGGTCCCCGGCAGCGAGGGTCTCGAGTGACACAGACGCCCACACAGCCTGCTCCGCCGATCAGCGAGTGCCCGCGCTGCGGGGCCGGAGTCGAGCCGGCCCAGGAGTACTGCCTCGACTGCGGCCAGCGGCTCGCCGCCGCGGACGCCGGCCTGGTGCCGCGGCTGGCAGCGGCCTGGCGGCGCCGCCTGCCGTGGTATCCCGGCGACTGGATCTGGGGCGCCGCTCTCTGCCTCGTGGTCGCCCTCGCGGGACTCGCGTTCGCGATCCTCTATTCGCGGCACGGCGAATCGACGACCGCGCCGCTCACCGCGACCGCACCGACTCGGAGCGCCCCCGTCTCGAGTGCGCCGCCCGCGACGGACACGGGCGGCGTTGCGCCGGTGCCGACGCCGACGGTGAAGGTCGACACCTCGCAGGCGAATCTGCAGCCGCCCGGCGACGCGACGACCACCGCCCCCGCACCTGCCGCGCGCGGGCTGACGGCGTGGCCCGGGCGCAACGGCTACACGGTCGTGCTGGAGTCGCTTCCCTCCGGCGGCACGGGCCGGACCCTGGCCCTGAGGAAGGCGCGCCAGGCACTCTCTGCGGGGCTGCAGCAGGTCGGCGTGCTCGACTCTGGCAAGTACTCGAGCCTCCATCCCGGCTATTTCGTCGTCTTCAGCGGCGTGTACCGCTCCCAGGCCGAAGCGCAGAGGGCCGTGAGCGACGTGCACGCGAAGGGTTTTCCCTCCGCCTACGCGCGCCAGATAACGACGTGAGTTTGGCGCCGCCTGCAGGGGGAACACGGAGCGGACGCAGAGACAACTGTTACCTGTTTTGGCAACGCTTGTGCAGAGTTTGTGACAGCACCCCCAAACCGTTAAGATCAACGGGGCGCCGACCTGCCGCCAGGGGTTAACGCCGCCTCAATCAGAGCTTTTCAGGAACCACACAAGAAGGCGAGAGACTACGACCATGGAAGAGCGCACCCTGCAGCTTCGTCAATGCATGTATCAGTACTCGCGAGCCATCTACCGCTCGGTCAAGGACCTGATCGATCCGTACGTGGACCTCGAGGCGCAGGTCGAGTACCGCCGCCAGGTGCTCGAGGCGTGCGAGACGACGATGGCGCGCCTCGCAACCGACCCGCACTACTTCGCGAAGCCGGATCGAGCACTCTTCCAGGACATCCGCCGCTACTTCCCGATCACGCACCAGGCGCAGGTCGCCTGGGCCGTGAACAAGGGCATCTCGGCGGCCGTCAGCTTCATCGAGGAGCAGATCGAGTCGGGCGCGCTCGACGGCGGCGTCTCGCGCTGCCGGGCGACGACGCGCAAGGGCAAGCCGTGCCAGCGCACTCCGCTGCCCGAGCGCGAGTACTGCCCCTCGCATCAGCATCTCGAGACGCGCGTCGCGGCCTAGAGATCCGCGCCTCACCGCAGCCTTCCAGGAGATAGGCTCGACGGTCGATGTCGCATGACACCGACAAGCTGATCCGCCAGCTCTCGCTCGTCGCCTTCCTGATGGCCGAACGGCGTCCGCTGACCGCCCGCGACGTCAAGTCGAACGTCGAGGGCTACTCCGAGATGTCCGACGAGGCGTTCGCCCGCCGCTTCTACTCCGACCGCGCCGAGCTGCTCGCGCTCGGCGTCCCGCTCCACTCGCAGCGCGACGAGTTCACGGGCGAGGAGCTCTACACGCTTCGTGAGGAGAACTACTTCCTGCGCGAGCTGAAGCTCTCCGACGACGAGCTCGCGGCGCTCCTGACCAGCCTCTACCGGCTCGAGGGTCAGTTCGCCTACGCCGAGCCGCTGCGGCTCGCACTGCAGAACCTGGCGCTCGGGCGCCCAGGCTTCGTGGACACGCCGACAGCGACCGCCGACTCGGTCGAGATGCGCGACCCCGACTACACGACCGAGATGGCCGGCCGCCTCGGCAAGCTCGAGGGCGCGATCTCGAAGGGCCGCACGGTCAAGTTCACCTACTGGACCGCCTCGACCGACAAGACAAGCGAGCGCACGGTGAATCCATACGCGCTCCTGAACGACGACGGCGCCTGGTACGTGGTCGGCCGGGATCTCGACCGTGACGACATGCGCACCTTCAGGGTGTCGCGGATCCGCTCCGACATCCGCTTCGCCACGCGCCGCGAGCGCGACTTCCGGATCCCCGCGGAGTTCTCGATCGACGACCACCGCGGCCGCGCCAAATGGCAGTACGGCGATGTCCAGGGCGAGGCGCGGATCGAGGTCTCCGGCGACGCAGCCTGGTGGATCCAGCGCAGCTTCGGCCACGCGGGGCGGCTCGAGGACGGCGTCTTCGTGACGGAGTACTCCGATCTCACGCGACTCGCCGCCTGGGTGCTGCGTCTGGACGGGCGCGCCCGGCCGGTCGAGCCCGAGGCGCTGCGCCGCCTCGTCGCGGACGGGTTGCGGAAGATCCGCGACGGTCACGAGGGCGCGCTGCCGAAGCTCGCCGCTCAGAGTCTGCGACCCGCGACGCACGACGCGCCCGATCGTTTCGTCGGGCCCGTCGCTCCGGAGCGCTTCGCCGTCCTCCAGTCGCTGCTCGCCCGGCTGCTCGGCGCCTGCGGCGACAACCGGAACGCCGAGATCCCGGGCCGGGAGCTCGCCGACGACTTCAGCATCCCGTACGAGCAGCTCGAGGAGCACCTCTCGCTGCTGAACCTGGTCAACTTCGGTGGCGGCTGCTACGCCGTCTACGCGGAGCTCGACCCGGAGACCGGAATCGTGCGGGTCGACAAGGAGCTCTACGGCGACACGTTCCGCTTCCCGCCGCGGCTGACGCCGCTCGAGGCACGAGCGATCGGGCTCGCGCTCGACTTCGTCGGCCCGACGATTGCGGCGGAGTCGCACACGCCGCTCGACCGCGTCCGCAAGAAGCTCGAGGAGACCTTCGGCGAGTTCGACCTTGCCCAGGCCCCCGAGCCGCACTCGGCCGGCCCCGAGGAGAGCCTGATCGCCACGCTCACCGACGGAATCAGCGAGCGCCGCGTGGTCGAGATCGAGTACCAGAAGGAAGGCGACGAAACCGCGACGCGGCGGCTGATCGAGCCGTACAAGCTCGAGCGGGCGCTGCCGCACTGGATCATCCATACGTGGGACCGCTCCAAGGACGAGGCGCGCTCGTTCCGGCTCGACCGGATGAAGGGCGCGCAGCTGACCTCCGACCAGTTCGAGCGACGCGAGAGCTTCGACCCGCATCGGCTAACCGATGCGCGCCTCGCGCGGGTCTGGTTCTCGAAGGCAGTCGCCCGCTACCAGGTCGAGCGCGGCGCGCTGCCGCTGAAGGACGGGTCTGCAGTCTCCGAACTGCCGGTCGGGAGCGAGGACTGGCTCGTGCGCGAGATCTTCTCGTGGCGCGGCGAGGCAATCGTGCTCGAGCCGACGGACATGCGCAAGCGGATCGCAGCGCACGCGCGCGAGCTGGCGCGCGAGCTCGGCGTCACACGGCTCCGCACGTAGACATACCTCCCCGTCCCGGCCGCTAGACAGGTAGCGCGAACACGAACGTCGCCCCCTCGCCCGGGGTCGAGTGAACGTCGAGGGAGCCGCCGTGCGCCTCGACGATCGAGCGAGCGATGAAGAGGCCGAGTCCGGTGCCGGGCTTTGCCTTCCCGGAGCTCATCGACCGGCCGAACTTCTCGAAGATCAGCTGTTGCTGGTCGAGGGCCACGCCCGGTCCGCTGTCGCGCACCTCGACGTGCACGCGCCCGCCCGCAGCGTGGGCGACCACATCGACCGTCCCGCCGGTCTCGGAGTACTTGACGGCGTTCTCGATCAGGTTCGCGAGCACCTGCCGCAGCCGCTCGCGGTCGCCGCGAATGGGCGGAAGCGCGCCGTCGAGGAGAGCGAGGACTTGCACCTCGTCCTGCCCGACGGCGGCCGCGGCGACGGAGTCCTGGACGAGCTCGGCGACGTCGAGATCGGTGAACGAGAAGCTGAACGTTCCGGCCTCGATCCGCGAGGTGTCGAGTACGTCCGAGATCAGCGTCGCGAGACGGGCCGTCTCGTCCGCGATCAGGGCGAGGAACGCATCGCGGTGCTCCGTGGACAGCTCCCGCCAGCGCCCGTGCAAGGTGTTCGCCGCCCCGATCACGGCGGCCATCGGGCTGCGCAGCTCGTGCGAGACGAGCGAGACGAAGTCGGCGCGGAGCATCGAGAGCCGGCGCAGCTCCTCGACGGTCTGGCGCTCCGCCTCGTAGACGCGGATGTTCTGGACGGCGCTCGCGACGAGGCGGCCGAGCAGCGACGCGAGCTCGATCTCCTCCGGCGAGAAGGCGTCGCGCTCGCGCCGGCTCAACGAGAGCATCCCGATCGCACGCGGACCGACGAGCAGCGGCGCGGCGAGGCGGCTGCGCAAACCAAGCGCGACGAGCTGCTCCGTGTCTGTCTTCGGCTCCCGCTCGAGGTCGCCCTGGACCACGCTTTGGCCGTCCAGCACGTCGGCGATCACCGAGTCGTCGAGCGGCCAGTCCGAGCCCGGCGGGAACGCGGTCTCGGCGCCCTCACCCGCCGTCGCCATGATCCGGGCAACCCCACCCTCGGCGAGCACGATCGCGCAGCGGTCGAACGCAACGAGACCTCGCAGCTCGCGGATGAAGGCCCCGAACGCCTCGTGGAGGTCGAGGGACGACGCGAGCGCCCGCGAGGCGCGGTTCGAGGCCTCCAGCAGGTCGACGCGCCGGCCGAGCCGGTCGCGCAGCTCCTCGGCCTCGCCGACGCGCCCCTCCGCAGCCCGCCGCTCACTGCCGAGGTCGTCGCTCGAGCCGGCCGACGATCACACCCGCAGAGAGCCCGACGATGACGCGGACCGCCGCCGATCGCCACGCCAACCCGGGGCCGAGCGCATCGACGATCACCGTTGCGGCATCCATCGCGAGCGCGGCGACGAGACCGCCGAAAAGGCCGAAGCGCAGCGCCGCTTCCGCGATCGGCAGCAGGTAGAGCGACCGGTACGACTGCGCGGACTGGAACGAGAACACGGCGAAGACGCCGATCACGACGGCCGCGTCGAGCGCGATCGCAAGCGCGCGCGCGCGGATCCGGGCTGCCCGCGCGAGCTCGATGCGCGCGAGCCGGGCAGAGAGCACGGCGGCGATGGCGAAGAAGCCGACAACGCCCCAGGCCCAGGCCCGGTAACCGGGCGGGAAGTCCGTCACCGCAACGTCGACGGCCAGGATCACGACCAGCGTGATGCGCACCACCGCGATCCAGTGCCCCGAGCGCCTAGGCACGAACCCGCTCCTCGATCCGGGAGAGCGCCCAGCGGGCGTGCTCGGCAAGGAGCTCGTCGTCTCCCGCGGCGTAGCGCTCGACCGCGGCGCGCTCGGGCTCACCGCCGACATTACCCGCCGCTATCAGGGCGTTGCGGCGGAGCCAGCGTCCGTCGTTCCTCGGCACGTACAGCCGCGCATACCGCCGTCGCAACTCCTTCCCCTCCGCCTCGAGCCAGTCCACAAGCGAGACCGCGGGCTCGGCAGTCACAGGCGCTTCCTGCCCGATCCGCCGCTTCTCAATCCCGCGGTTCCACGGGCAGACGTCCTGGCAGACGTCGCAGCCGTAGATGCTGGCGCCGAGCTCGGCCCGGTACGGCTCCGGCACGGTTGCCGGTGCCTGGGTCCAGTACGAAAGGCAGCGCGTCGCGTCGAGGGTACCGGGCTCGTCGAGCGCCCCTGTGGGACAGGCGTCCACGCAGAGCCGGCACGAGCCGCAGTCCAGTGCGAGCGGCGCGGCACGCTCGAGCTCGACGTCGGTCACGAGCGTTCCGAGCACGACCCAGGAGCCGTGCGAGCGCGTGATCAGCATCGTGTTCTTGCCGTAGAAGCCGAGTCCCGCCCGGACTGCGGCCTCGCGGTCGACATGGTGGTTCGCGTCGACGAGAACGCGGTACGCGCCGCCGAGGCGGCGGCCGAGCGCATCGAGCCGCTCGCGCAGGATCGCGTAGCCGTCATGACGCGTGTACCGCGGCAGCCGCCCCTCGCCGGGTCCGGGCTCGGGCTCGTCCGCCCAGTAGCAGTACGCGGCGGAGACGACGCTGCGCGCGCCCTCGAGCAGCGTCTCGGGATGGCACGAGACCTCCGGCCGCGCCATGGTGAAGCGCATGTCCGCGAACAGCCCGCGCCGGCGCCGGTCGCGGATGTGGCGCTCGGTCTCCGAGTACGGCTCGGCGGCGGCGGCCCCGACGACGTCGAGGCCGAGCTCCTCCCCCAGCCGCTGAAGCTCGGCGGCGGTCATGAGAGGATTGTGCCGTGAAAGCGGTTCGCATCCACGAGGACGGCGGTCCTGAGGTGCTGCGCTACGAGGACGCGCCCGATCCGGAGCCGAAGCCGGGCGAGGTGCTGGTCGAGCTTCGTGCCGCCTCGCTCAACCACCTCGACCTCTGGGTGCGCCAGGGACTGCCCTCCGCGCCGAAGCCGCGCATCCTCGGCGCGGACGGCGCGGGCATCCGCATCGACACCGGCGAGCGCGTCGTGATCAACCCCGGGCTCGATCACGGGAACGGGCGGATCTCCGTCGTGGGCGAGCACTCCGACGGCACGCACGCCGAGCTCGTCGCGATCCCCGGCGAGAACGTCTACACGATCCCCGATGAGCTCTCGTTCGAAGAGGCGGCCGCCTTCCCGCTCGTCTTCGAGACTGCGTACCGGCTGCTCGTCACGCGCGCGGGCCTGCGCGAGGGCGAGACCGTCTTCGTCTGGGGGATCGGCGGCGGCGTCGCGACGGCGTCGCTCGCGATCGCAAAGGCTCTCGGGGCGCGCGTGCTCGTCACCTCCTCGAGCGTGGACAAGCTCGCCCGCGCGCGCGAGCTCGGGGCCGATGGGACGATCGACCACGTCCGAGACGACGTGAAGGCCGCGGTCAAGGAGCTGACCGGCGGACGCGGCGCCGAGGTCGTCGTCGAGACAGTGGGCGAGGCCACCTGGCGCACCTCGCTCGACGTCGCCGCTCAGGGCGGCCGGATCGCCGTCTGCGGCGCGACGACGGGGCCGAACCCGCCCGCTGCGCTGCACCGGATCTGGTGGAAGCAACTCTCGATCCTCGGCTCGTCGATGGGCACGCGCGAGGATTTCGAGGCCGCCTTCGAGCTCGTCACGAGCGGTCGTGCAAGGCCCGTGATCGACGCGGTCTTCCCGCTCGCGGAGGCACGCGCCGCGCACGAGCGGCTCGAGGCCGGCGACCAGCTCGGCAAGATCGTGCTGCGGATCCCCGGCTAGGCGACGATCGCGCTCGGCAGCAGCCTCAGCTCGCCGCCGCTCGCGAGTCGATTGCGCACGAGCTTGCGGTCGTAGAGGCGGGCATCGGCCTCGCGGAAGAGGGAGAGCGCCGAGGTTCCGTCGGCGGGGTAGATCGCGTAGCCGAAGCTGATTCGCAGCCCCTGCGCGATCAGGTTCTCCTCGAGCCGGCGCACGATTGCGCGTCCCTCGCCCGTGTCGTCGACGGGAGTGAGGATCGCGAACTCGTCCCCGCCGACCCGGGCGACCGTATCGCCGCGGCGGGAGTGCTCGACGAGACCCTCGGCGAGCAGGCGCAGCGCGTCGTTGCCGGCGGCGTGCCCGTGCTCGTCGTTGACTCCCTTGAGCCCGTCCATGTCGCCGAGGACGAGCGCGAACGGCTGCCGGCCCTCGACGCGCGCCTCGAGCGCCGCCTCGAACGCCCGTGCGTTCAGCAGATTGGTCAGGAAGTCACGTTCCGCCGCCACGGAAAGCCGCTGCACGAGCGACTGGTTGGTGTTCGCGAAGTAGCCGACGAGCGCACCGATCGCGGTGTAGTTGGCGAGCCGGATCGCCGTCGCCAGCGTGAGGATGTCGGGCGACGGCGTCGCCCTGTTCACGTAGACGCCGAGCACGAAGAGCGCCGTCGCCACCAGGCCGGCGATCGTGCCGCGCCTGGCGCCGCCGGCGAGCGCGGCGAGTGCGACCGGGATGTAATAGAAATGGCCGAGACCGAGGCTCGGGCGCTCCCAGACGACGAACGCGGCGAACACGATCGCGTAGCCGACCACGGAGGCGGCGAGCAGCAGGCGGCGATGCAGGCTCTCGGTGGACACGCTCGTGGTCCACCTTGAGGGCTCGCCGAGGCGTAGTCATCCCTCGGACGGGGGCTTCAGCGGCCCGCTGGAGGCGCGGCTAGCCGAAGCCGAGGATGAACTTCGCGTCTTCGGACATGCGCTCAGGTGTCCACGGAGGATCCCAGGTCAGCTCGGTCTCGACCTCGTCGACGCCGTCGAGGTTCCGGACGACCGCGCGGATGTCTTCCTGGATCATCGGCCCGGCGGGACAGCCCATGGAGGTGAGGCTGTGGATCACCTTGATCCTGGGCCCGTCGATCTCGACGTCGTAGAAGAGCCCGAGCTCGACGATGTCCATCCCGAGCTCCGGGTCCTCGACGAGGTGGAGCGCCTCGACAACTTCTTCCTTGGTCGGCACGCCACCAGTCTAGAGGCTCGCTGCACGGCCGGGGGCGTCCTCAGCCATCGAGGGCAGACTCGACGACCGGAGGAGGCAGCGGCTCGAACTGCCGGCCGCGCAGCGCCGCCCAGCCGGTCGCGGCGGCGACCACGGACATCGCCGCGAAGCCCAGCCACATCGCCCCGTCGCCGAAGCCGGCGCGGATCTGGAGCCCGAACAGCGGCGCGAGCGCGAAGCCGAACGAGGAGGTGGCGCCGAACGCGCCCATGTAGGCGCCGCGAATGTCGGCCGGCGCCAGCGCCGCGACGGCGGTCTGCGAGGTCGGCACCCAGAGCATCTCGCCGACGACGAAGACGAAGATGACGAGCAACACGACCGGGATCGACGCCGAGACGTTGAGCAGCAGGAACGGCAGGCCCATCAGCAGCATCGCGCCCGCGAGCTTCACCTGCGCGGGCACGCGCGCGGCGGCGCGGGTCAGCCGCAGCTGGAGCAACGTCACGCTGAGCGGGTTCACGACGACGAGGAAGCCCCAGGTCGAGGCCGCGTAGCCGTGCGAGCCGACGAGCGAGATCGGCAGCACCGTCTCGTAGGCGACATAGACGAGATAGGCGAAAGCGCCGGAGAGCAGGAAGAGCAGGAATGCCCGGTCACGGCGGATGACGCCGAAGGAGCCGCGCTCCGGCGCGCGCTCCGGCGTATAGCGGCCGCGCACCGGAATCAGCTTCAGCGCAATCAGGAAGGCGACGGCTCCGAGCGCAGCGATCCCGACGAACAGCGCCGTCCACGAGCCGATGAAGAGCAGCGCCCCGCCGATCACCGGGCCGAGCGTCGCGCCGAGGTTGCCGGCGACGCGCGTCGACGCGAAGCCCGCCTCGTGCCGCTCGCTCGGGACGAGGTCGGCGACGAGGGCCTGTGCCGAAGAGCTGCCGAGTGATCCCAGTGTCGGCGCCAGCGCCATCAGCACGAGCCCGGGCAGCTTGTGGCCGCCGACGAGCAAGAAGGCGAGCGTGAGCGCGACGAAGCCGCCCTCGCCGATCAGCATCACGGGCCGCCGGCCCAGATGATCGGAGACGTGACCGCCCGCATACCCGGCCGCCGCCCCGAGCAGGGCGCCGGCGAGGAAGGCGAGCCCGAGCGCAGTCTGGCCCGCGTGCAGGCGCTTGAGCGCCCAGATCCCGAGGAAGCTCCAGCCCGCCGAGCCTGCGATCGAGCCCGCGAGGCCCTGAGCGATCAGCGGCCTCAGGGCAGGATCGAGCGAGTCGCCCCAGATGAGGCGCTCGAGGCGGTGCACGAGACCCACACGCCCAGGCTAGCGAGGGCCGGGCGGGCCTCGTTCGATCAGATCGCCTGCGTAGTGTCGAAGCCGCAGCCCGCTCAATCCGCGGTGCTCCCGCGCGCGTACAACAACCGCGTGACCGGATTCGCCGGACTGAGCTTCAGCGTCGCGGCTGTGGCCGCCACGATCGTCCTGGCCGCCCAGGCCGGCCCGCAAGGCACGTATCGCGTGAAGCTGTCCGAGCGCGACCTCGCCGCGGTCGGGGCATCGAGCCGCGAGGCCGGCTGGGGCACGGGCGGCTGGACGCTGATCCTCGCCGGCGACCGCTGGACGCTACGGCAGGCGCACGGCCGCTACGGCAACGCGCTCGACCGCGGCACGGTCGAGGCCGCCGGATCGCGCGCCGCCTTCACGCTCCGTTCCGCGGACGGCTTCCGGCACAACGAGTTCGTCGGCGCCCTCACCTGGCGGGCAACCGCTGCCGGCCTTCGCTTCGCGGTCGCGGAGAAATCGCGCAACCGCGACGTGATCCAGATCCTGTCCGCGCGAGCCTGGAGGCGGACCGGCTAGATCGCTACTTCACCGTGAAGCTGCCGCGGAGGCTCTTGCTGCGATCCGAGCGGAACGTGTAGCGGCCGGTCTGGAGCGTCGTCTTCCAGGTCACCGTCCCTCGGAAGGCCGTCGACGTGGCCTTGTTCACGCCGGGTCCCGCGAGCCGGAAGTTGTCCCGCTTCGAGTTGTCCTTGATCACGAAGGTCGCCGGGCCGGGATGCAGGCCGGCCGTCCCGCTCACCCGGATCGTCGCGCCCGGGCCGACGCTGCCGTTGAGCCTGCGCGCCGTGGGCTTCGGCGCCGTCACGGGAGCGGGAGCGGGCGGCGGCGCGGCACCGACCGTGAACGTCCCGTGCATGCGCGTCGAGTGCGGGTCGCAGACGAACGTGTAGGTGCCGTCGGTGAGCGTGATCGTGAAGGTCGAGTCCCCGACGCCGTCGACCGTCGTCGCCACCTGGACGTTCGGGCCGAACAGGTCGAAGTCGTGGAGCGCCGAATGGTCGTGGACGAGCAGCGTGTACGTGCCCGGGCCGAGGTGCGTGACGCGGGCCCCGCTCGCGTCGGCGAGACTGATCACGAAGGCGTCGTTCGCGCCGACGTCGCCGATCAGCACCGGGTTGTCCGCCCACCCGCTCGCAGGAACGAGCAGCGCTGCGGCGACCGCGAGGGCCGCCAGCAGGGTGAGGCGGCCAAGCCTTCTGGTCTCGATGGTCACGCGTCTCCTACGACGCCGACGGCAGAATCGGTTTTGGAACTCGTCTCAGAATGAAGCCTTGAGCCGTCGGGACGCGCTGTGCACGCGCGCTGCGTCGTCCTCGCTCGCCCCGATAGCGCTGCTATCGAGGCTCCCTGCGTCCTCGCATCGCACGCACCCATCGCCGCCCCGCCGACGAAGCGTCATTCTGAAACGAGCTCTTTAGAACAGGTACGGCACGAGGCCCTGCGCCCCGAGGGCGTACCAGACGCCGAAGGCGAGGCTGACGGCGCCGAGGGCAGGCGCGAGCGCGTTGAACGAACGGCGCGCGATCCTGCTCTGCAGGGTCAGACCGAAGCCCGTCGAGAGCAATGCCATCGAGATGGCCGTGCACAGCGCGAAGAGGGCGAGTGCGGTGACGGCGAGGACCTGGCTGCGGATCGACCCCAGCAGGAGCAGTCCGACCCCGGCGCTGCCGCCCATCCCGTGGACGACGCCGATCCCGTAGGCCTGCAGCGGCGTCCTGCCGCTCCGCTGCGCGTGGCCGTGGTCGCAGAAGACGCCGCGGCGCCAGCGGACGAGCAGCCAGACCGCGAGCGCGACGATCACGATGCCGACGGTCGTCTCGGCCCCGCTCTGCACGGGCGCGGGCAGGTAGGCGCGCCAGAGCACGATCGGGACCCCGAACGCGAGCAACGAGGTGGCGTGACCGAGTCCCCACGTCAGCCCGAGGCGGCCGGCGCGGCCGGCGGTGCCCTCGCCGGGGCCCGCGACGAGGGTGGTCACGGCTGCGAGATGGTCGGGGTCGCTGGCGTGGCGAAGGCCGAGCAGCATCGCGATCGCCATCACGAGCAGGAGCGTCGTTCCGTCGGAGAGCCCCGCGAGCGCCGTGTCGAGACCGAACATGGCTAGCTGACCTTCGGGAGGGCCCGCGCGGTCATGGCCGCGCCGGCGACGAGGATGACGAGGGCGCTCACAGCGGGAAGCACGCGGATCACGAGGCCGTCGAAGCTCGCCCGTGCGAACAGCCTCTTGGCGAAGACGGCGACGAGTCCGATGCCGGTGATCGAGAGCGCGAGCCCCGCGGAGAACGCCACGATCAGGACGAGCCCGAAGGCGACGCGGTGGAGCGAGATCGCGGCGAGCAGGACGACGAGCGCGGACGGGCAGGGCAGGATGCCGCCGGAGACGCCGACCGCGAGCAGCCCCCGCAGGCCGGATCCCGGCTCCGGCGCGTGCGTATGCCCGTGGCTCGTGGCTCGTGGCCGTGCTCGTGTTCGTCGTGGCCGTGCTTGTGCGCCCGGCGTGTGGAGGACGTCCTTCGCCCGGGCACGGAGAACCGTCAGGCCGACGAGCACGACGGCCACGCCGGCAGCCAGGTTCAGCCACGGGTAGAGCGTCTCGGGCACGATCCACTGCGAGAGCGCGAGGGTGACGAGACCGAGCGCGAAGACGCCGATCGTATGGCTGACCGTCGACGATCAGCCCGAGCAGGACGGCGTCGCGCGGGCGGCCCTTGCGGCCGACGAGGTACGCCGTGACGATCGTCTTCCCGTGCCCGGGCGAGAGTGCGTGGGCCGCGCCCCAGAAGAGCGCCGCGGCGAGCGAGGCGAGGATCACGAGCGCGCTCAGGTGGCCCCGGCCGATCAGCTTGCGTGAAGCCCGAGTCCGCAACTCGATCGGGCGCCTCGAGCGCCTTGCCGCGGGTCAGACCGGGCACCGGGTCGCTCGTCGGCCCGACGGCCGCCGACACCGACGTGACCGCGAGCGGGCTCTGCAGGAGGCTCTTCGGATAGGCGTGGAGCTCATCGCTCGCCGACTTCGCGCCGGCGCCGACGACGAGCTCGCGCCAGCCGAGCCGGCCCGTGGTAGTTCGTGTCGCGCACCGCGAGCCGGGCGGGCGCCGTCCACGGCGGGGCCGCGCAGGATCAGCTCGAGACGCATGGTGTGCAGGCCGCCGACGCCCTTGGGAAAGGCGAGCGCCCGTGCGACCGGGACGAGCTCGGCGGGCCGGCCGTCCAGCATCACGTGAAGCCCGGCGGCGATGCGGCCCGCGAACACAGCCGGATCGATTCCCTGCTGACGGGCCTGATAGGTCGGGATCTCGGCAAGGTCGAGCACGTAGCGGACGTAGAGCCGGTGGCCGGCGACCTCGACCCGGGCGAAGCGGTTGACCGTGAAGTTGCCCAGCGGATGGGCCTGCGCGGCGGCCGGCACGGCCAGGCCGGCGACGACTCCCAGCAGGACGACGATCTTCCTCACGGCGTAACTCCCTTCCGGGCGACCGGCGCCCACAGAATTGAGAATCGCGGGTTGAGAGCGAGCGCGCGTCGGTAATAGGCACCAGCCTCGCTGCGGTGTCCCAGACACGCTTCGATGAAGCCGCGGTGGAACAGCTTGACCGCGTCCTTCGTCCCGAGCCGGAGCGCGCGCCGCGAGTAGCCGAGGGCCTCGTCGCAGCGGCCGTTCCGGGCGAGCGCCCAGGCGAGCACGTCGTCGCCGAACACGCTCGGACGGCCCTCGTAGCCGCGGCGCGAGAGCTCGAGCGCCCGGGCCAGGCGAATGCCGTGGTCGACGTCGAAGAGTGCGACGTCGAGATCGTTCCGGACGCCGTTCGCGGCCAGCACGCGCTGGATCGCGCCGATCAGCGCGTACTGCCGCCTCGCCGCGGCCTCCTGCCCGGCAGCGTGGTAGAGGTCGCCGAGCAGGCCGACGTACTGGGGAAGCGGGATCCGGTCGACCGCCGCGCGCTCGTAGCCGATTGCCGCGCGCGTTCGGCCGAGAGCGGCCTGCGTCTGCGCCATCCCGTCGAGCGCAAACGCGTAGCCGGGGAAGAGCTGGAGCGCCTCGCGCATCTGCGTCCGGGCGAGCCGGGCGCGGCCCGTCGAGAGGTAGAGCAGGCCGAGCTGGACGCGCGCCCAGGCCGAGGCTTCACGCTCGCCGATCGCCGAGCTGACCGCGAGCTGCATCGCCCGGACAGCCGGGCCGACCCGGCCCAGGAGCTCGCGCCCATACGACACGCGCGCGTAGGACGAGACACCGGGCTTGATCGCAGCCATGCGGTCGAAGGCGCGGAACGCCTGCGGATACCGCCCGAGCTCGAGCTCGGCGTCGCCGATCACGCCGTAGACGCCGGCCGTCGTCGGCGAGATCGCGCGGGCCCGCTCGCCGAGCGCGAGCGCCTCGCGGAAGCGGTGACGCGAGAGCGCGAGCTGCCCGAGCCCCGCCGTCGCGATCAGGTCGCGCGGGCGGAGCTCGAGCGCCCGCCGCAGGACGCCCTCGGCCTTCGCGTAGTAGGAGGCGTCGCCGGTCTCACGGGCGCGCTGCTGGTAGGCCAGCCCGAGCGTGTCGTATGCCTTGACGTTGCCCGGGTCCGCCCGCAGCTCGGACTGGAGGCCCGCCACGAGCGCCTCGGTGTCGCCGGAGGCGAAGCCGCGCTGGAGCTGCTCCGCGGTCGCCGCCGGCAGCGCAGAGCTCGCGACCGCGGCCTCGACCGTTGCGGAAGACACCGCCGAGCAGGACGGCGAGGGTGGCGGCCAGCGCCGCCACCCCCATCGCTATCAGCCGAGTCCGCATCGCTACCCCGACTTCGGGAGCTGCGGGCTCTTCGTGTTGTCGAAGCCGCTGAACGGATCGGCCTCGTACGGGAACGCGTGCTGGTTCGCCACGTCGTTCGCGTCGACGCCGTCGCCCAGAGGCAGGCTGTGTCCGATCAGGACGCCGCCGACCGCGCGCTCGGAGATGTCGACGATGTCGTCCTCGAGCCGGCGGCCGTTCGGATAGCCGGCCAGGTCGCCGCCGAGCACGCCGAGCCGGCTGACCTTGTCGGCCGGCGTCGGCGGGATCGACAGGTTCAGCCGGAGCATGTCCGCCTCGGTCGGCCCGGTGTAGTTGAGCGCCGGCGTCTTCAGCCCGGTCAGCAGCACCGAGACGAGGTCGCTCCGCTCCGTGTCCTTGAACGGACCGAACTGCGGGTACAGCTTCTGCAGCACGGTTGCCAGGATCGGGTTCGTGTAGTACTTCTCGAACTGCTTGTCCCGGTCAGGCGTCGACGAGTTCCACTGGTCCTTCAGGTTCGTCGGGATCACCACCTCGTTGACAAGCGGGTTGCCGAGCCTCGAGACCTGGACCCAGCCCGCCTTCGCCCTGCCCTTCCTGACGGTCACCTTCTGGCGGTCGGTCGCGGACCAGACGCCGATCGTGTGGTTGCCGCCGTTGTCGAGCTGCGACTTCGGGATCTGCAACGCGATCCCGTGGACGCCGTAACCGGACAGGAAGTCCTTCCCGCCGCCGGTGGCGCCGGTGCCGTAGCGGATCGCAACCAGGTCGAAGATCGCGCCGACGTCCGCGAAGAAGGCGTCGTCCCGCTGGCCGGCGAACACCGTCGTCCCGTCCGAGAGCGTGTGGATGCCCCCGGTGGCGAGATCGTGGTAGTTCGGGGTCGAGCGCGGGCCGATGTTGTCGGGCGGGGTCAGCAGGCCGGAGCCGACGACCGACGAGGTGCCGTTCGCAACCTTCGTGACCGTGTAGCTCTGCTGCGTGTTGCCGAGGAAGAACTGGCTCGGCTGGTTCTTGAACCGGAAGTAGTACGAGAGATCCGGCTTGGCGTCGCCGTTCTTGTCGACGTAGATGTCGTACCGCGCCGACGGGCTGAACGTGTAGTAGTTCGGGCCTGCCGCCGGGTCCTCGCCCGGGATCCAGTTCGAGACGATCGTCGCGGTGTCCGGCTTGTCCGGCGACACGAACGCGTAGAGATCCGTGTTGTCGGCGGTCGGATCCTGCGAGATCAGCGGCGCCTCCCGATGGCTCGACGCCGTCGCGGCATCGGGGCCGCCGCCCCGCGTCGCCAAGCCTGCGACGAGCGCCGCGGCCGCCGCGAGACCGAGGAGAACGAATACGAGCTTCCGCACCTCCTGCTCCTTTCCGACGGCCGGTCGGGTTGGGGTTGGGCCGTCGCTTCGCGGCCTATTCGAAGGGGTGTGCGGATCGGTTCGGATCCGCGCGCGGGCGCTCCCCCGGCTAGCGTTGGCGACCGATGGGAAAAGTCACGATGCTGGTCGCCTGCGGACTGCTCGCGGTCTTCGCCGCGAGCGCGCCGGGATCGAGCGGTCGCGCCTCGGGGGCGGGCGGCACGACGGCGCGACGCGTCGTCGTCGGCCCCGGGATCGCCGAGGACACCGTGCGGCAGGTGATCCGGACGCGCGGCAACGTCGTCTACGTGTTCGCTCCCGACGACACGGCGCAGCGCGGAAACGCCGGTCCTGCGGTGATCCGGGCCTACAGGGCGACGACGTCGGGGAGCCCGCGCGCGTTCGTGGAGGCGGATGCGGATCACCATCCGAGCTCGACCGGCACGCACGTGCTGTACGCGCCGGACGTCCGTCTCGACCGCCGGGGTGTGGCGCACATGGTCTACGTCGACCAGGCGACAGGCGACCTCGTCTACGACACCTTCTCGACCGTCACGAACACGTGGGGTGCCCCGTCGCGCCTCGGCGACGGCGCGCTTGCCAACCCGGGCTTCTACTCGACGCCGACCCGGGTCTACCGGAACTGGGCCTCCTACGGCCTCGTCCTCGACGGCCTGGACCGGCCGCATGTCGTCTACTGCTCCGGGGACGACGTGTACGCCCGCACTCGCAGCTCGGGCACGTGGTCGACGCCGCAGCTCGTCGGCGGCGGGACGACGCCGATCCACGTGCAGCTCGCAGCCGACCGCGCGTCCAACATCTATGCAACCTGGCTCGACAATCCCCTCGGCGAGCCGGGTTCGACAGCGGTCATGTACGCCGAGCAGTCAGCCCGCACCGGCGCCTGGACGAAGCCGGAGGTGGTCGACAAGGGAAGCCCGAACGTCCTCGGCAACGCCACCGACGATCAGGGTCCGAGCCTCGTCCTCACGGCTTCGAACGTCCCCTACGTCCTGTACCTGAGCGGCACGACCGACGCCGCCGGAAAGGCGATCACGACCGCGACCGTACGGTCGCTCCGCCACGGACGCTGGCTCGACGAGAGCCCCCCGAGCGGCGGCTACCGGATCACCCACTCCCCGCAGATCTACGGCCGCGGCAACGACATCTATGTGTTTCTCGGCCACGACGCCGCCATCCACTGGGGCGTGCTGGTCCGGCGAGCGGGCCGCGCCTGGTCGCCGTACACGGTGCTCGACAGCACAAGCAGGATGGACGGGTCCGTCTCGGTTCGCTGGGATCCCCAGCGCGACGGCCACCCCGGCGTGATCGACGCCGTCCACCACTCCGAGGATGTCCAGGGCAACGGCGCGTACCTGCCCCGGCTCTACTACCAGGCGGTCATCCCGACCAGGAAGTGACCGCCGGCCGCGGCGCCGGCGCTAGAAGCCGGGGAGCCGAACCTCTTCCCGCCGCTCGCGCGCGAAGAAGTGCACCGCGTCCACGAAGCGCACCCAGTTGCAGCGGGTGCACATCACGAGCGAGTTCGTCCGCGCCGAGTCCGCCAGGTAGCGGACGCCGCGCAGCAGGTCGCCGTTCGAGACGCCCGTGGCGGCGACGATCACCTCACCCGCGGCGAGGTCCTCGAGCCGGAAGACACGCGAGATGTCGTCGATCCCGCTCGTGCGCGCGTCCTCGATCTCGGCGCGCGTGGTCGGCCAGAGCTGCGCCTGAAGCTCCCCGCCGAGGCAGCGCAGCGCCGCTGCGGAGAGCACCGCCTGGCGGGTGCCGCCGATTCCGACCGCGAGGTGGTCGTTCGTGCCGCGGATCGCGCACGAGATCGACGCCGTCACGTCACCGTCCGGGATCAGCTTGATCCGGGCCCCGGAGGCGCGGATCTCCTCGATCAGGTCGTGATGGCGCGGCCGGTCGAGGATGATCGTCGTCACGTCGTTGACCTTGCGGCCGAACGCCTCGGCGATCGCCTGGATGTTCTCGGCCATCGGCCGGCCGAGGTCGATGGCCCCGCGGGCGCGCGGACCGACGGCCATCTTGCGCATGTACATGTTCGGCAGCTCCGAGAGCGAGCCGGGCTCGCCGACGGCGATCATCGACATCGCGCCGTGGCCGCCGCGTGCGACGACGCCCCGGCCCTCGAGCGGGTCGAGCGCCAGGTCGACCTCCTCCCCGCCGCCGCCGATCGAGTTGCCGGGACCGAGGGTGGCGCCGTCCGAGGTCGCGCCGATCACGATGCGGCCGCGGATCGGCATCAGCTCGAGCTCGGCCTGCATGCCGTCGCAAGCCGCCTCCTCGGCGGCGTCCTGATCGGCCCGACCGAGCCAGCGCGCGGCTGCGAGCGCCGCGCGTTCCGTGGAGCGCGCGTAGGCGCTGCAGAGGCAGAGGCTCATACCCGCTGGAGCCGTTCGGCGCCGGACAGCACGAGCTCCATCACCGAGGAGATCGTGCGCTCCATGCTCGTGTTCTCGATCACCGGGATACCGTTGCGACGCGCACGCGCCACGATGTGGCGCTGGATCCGGCGGATCTCGTCGAAGCGGTCGATGTACTTGTCGACCGGCCGCGTCCCCCTCGAGGAGGCGTCGCGGATCGTGAAGTGGCCTGCGTGCGTCTCCTCGTCCTCGATCGCGAGCACGCACTGCACGACGAGCGCGCCCTCGATCGGATCGTGGGGAATCATCCCGGGCACGAGGTGAACGCCCTCGAGCACCATCGACCAGCCCTCCTCGAGGGCGCGGTCGAGCGCGGCGCGGACGCCCACGAGCACGTTGCGCGTCTGCTCGACGAACCCCTCGACGGCCGCATCGGCTCCGGGCTCGTGGACGGCGTCTCCCGCCTCGAAGCTCGAGTAGTGGATCGAAGGCATGAAGTCCCGCGAGAAGAACGCGCGCATCGTCTGGCGCACGAAGTCGGTCGAGGTGACGCGCGTGATCCCGAGCCGGTAGGCCGCCTCGGTCGCGACCGTCGACTTGCCGGTGCCCGTCGCGCCGCCCACGAGCAGGATGATCGGCAGGTCGAGCTCGCGAAGCTCCCGGAAGCTGCGCAGCCGCCGCATCGCCTCGTGCCCTCGACCTCTCCGAGCGTCTCGGCGGCGAGCTCCGCCAGATGGTCGAGGTCGATCGCGTCCACCCCACGCGCGGACATGTCCTTCTCGATCAGCCGCGCGAGCTCGTACGCGCGCACCGCGGGGACGCCGACGGCCATCAGCGCCCGCGCCATCAGCCCCTTCGAGAACGGCGGCCCGTGCGCACCGCCGAGCGGGACGGGCTCGGTATGGCGAGGCTGCGTCACGCCGGCACCGCCTGCGCGGCCAACGAGAGCAGCAGCTCGTCGAGATCGGGCTCGCCGGGAAGCGGCACGATCTCGTTCTCGGCGAGCACGAGCCGGGCGCCGCACTCTGCCGCAGCCTCAGCGACGACGTCGATCGCCGCCGCCTTCAGCTCGACGAGAAAGACGTCGGCGCGCACGTCGCGGAGATCCTCCCGGAGCGCGCCGCGGTCGGCGAGGCTCCGCGAGACGAAGACGACGTCGTCCAGGTGCCCGAAGGGAGCGGGCCCGGTCGTGAAGAGCGCGACGCGACGTCCGTCGAGCGGCTCGGCCGGCCGGAGTCGCATCTCGAAGCGGATCGCGGGCACCCCGAGTGCCCAGGCGCCGTGCAGCCACGTCGTCGCTCATCGTCAGGACGAGGTCGCTGATCAGAACGCGGTACGGGTTCAGGCCCTCGACGACGTCGTGAGCGACGAGCACGCGCGCGCCGGTCGCAACCGGCGGCACCGCCGCGCCGCTGCCGTCGAAGACCACGATGTCCGGGGACCGCGCCGCCGCCAGCCGCGCACCCTCGAGCACGTTCGAGACGAAGGTGCTCCCGGCCAGCCCACCGCCGCAGCGGCGGCAGCCGATCGTCGGCACCCCGACGAGCGCCGCGGTCTCGAGGTAGTCCGACGCCGCGTGCCGGCCCGAGCGGGACAGCGCCAGCAGGTCGTCCACCGTGGGCGGCGCGTCGATCACCACCGGCTCGGACGGACCGCCGCGCCCCATCGAGACGACGACGACGTCGCGGTCATGCGCGAGCAGCCGAGCCAGGTGGCCCGTCACCGCCGTCTTCCCGACACGCTTGCCGGTCCCGATCACCGAGATCGAGGGCAGTGAGAACGGCACGAGCTCGGGCGGGTCGAAACGGAAGTCGGCGCCGACGTAGGGCAGCCCTGCCGCGAGCGCGCGGCTGCGAGCAGCAGCCGCTCACGCGGGCCGAGCACCGGCTCGTCGGAGAGGTCGACGACGAGCTCGTCCTGCGCAAGACCCTGCTCGAGCGACGCGAAGAGCGGCACGCCGAGTCGTAGCCGCCGCGCAGCTTCTCGGTTCCCCCGGCGAGCACGCGCCGACGAACTCGTACGGGCAGCTCGGCGAGCGCGTCGCGCACGACGGGAGCGTAGTGCTCCCCGTCCACGATGGCGAGGGCCCTCACGTCACGACCGCTTCGCGACCTCGTACTCGATCCGCCCGGTGTACTTCTCGTAGGCTTGGGTCTCGTCGAGAACTGGATGATCAGCTCCTGGCCGTGGAAGGGGTACTTCCGCCAGACGTCGACGTGGGTGCCGTCGATCTCGATCAGGTTGTAACAGGGCCGGCCTTCCCGCGAAGACGCAGACTGGAGACGGTGCCGGCGTTGACGACGAAGAGGTTCTCGAGCCGCCACGCGTACGGCACGTGCTTGTGGCCGGCTGAGGACGAGATTGACGCCGGCGCGCTGCAGGCACTCGATCGTGTCGCCCGCGTCGTAGACGATGTTGCGCTCGCGGCCGGTGCCCGGAACCGGTAGCAGGTGGTGATGGCAGACGAAGATCTTCAGCCCGGCCGGATCGGCGCCCGCGAACTGCTCCTCGATCCAGCGGTAGCGGCCGCGCCCGATCTGGCCGTTGTCGAGGTCGGGCTCGGTCGAGTCGACGGCGACGACCGTGACGCCTCCCGACGCTCAGCACGGAGTTGCGCTCGCCGAACAGCTCCTCGAAGTGGACGTAGCCGACGTTGCGCGAGTCGTGGTTGCCGGGAATCACGACGACCGCCTTGCACTCGATCCGGTCGAGGTAGCGCTTGGCCGAGCGGTACTCCTCCTTGAAACCCATCGTCGTCAGGTCGCCGGAGCAGACGACGATGTCCGGCTTCAGGTCGTTCAGCTCGGAGATCGCGCGCTCGAGCAGGTTGGGCAGGAAGAACTGCCCCCCGCAGTGCAGATCGGAGAGCTGCACGATCGTGAAGGGGCGCGAGCCGTTCGAGGCCGTCATGCGGTGGAGTCTACGGCCCGGCGGCTAGAAGAGCGCCTGCACGGGCCAGTAGAGCGCGGCGGCGACGAGCGCGGCGGCCGGGATCGTCAGCACCCAGGCGAAGACGATGTTGCCGGCCACCCCCCAGCGCACCGCCGAGAGGCGCTTCGTCGCGCCCGCGCCCATCACCGCGCCGGAGACGACGTGCGTCGTCGAGATCGGGAAGCCGTAGTGCGTGGCGAGGTAGATGCGTCGCGCCCGCCGTCGAGCTGGGCGGCGAAGCCGGCTCGGGCGCATCGATCGAATAGATCCGCTGGCCGAGCGTGCGGATGATCCGCCAGCCGCCCGCGTACGTGCCCGCGGCCGATCGCGAGCCCGGCCGAGACCTTCACCCAGGCCGGGATCGTGAAGCTCGAGACGTCGCCGCCGCGGTGCAGGACGAGGGCGAGCGCGATCACGCCCATCGTCTTCTGCGCGTCGTTCGCGCCGTGGGTGAAGGCGACCCAGCGCCGGAGGCGATCTGGCCCAGCCGGAACGCCGCGGTTCGCCGGAGCCCGGATGAACGCGCGGAAGACGCCCAGAGCAGCGCCACGAGGAGCGACGAACGCAGCGGCGAAAGCCGGGTCGGGCGCCACGAGCGCCGGGAACGATCGACCTTGTGCACGAGTCCGTGCCAGAGCACGCCGTGCGACCCCGACTGGACGATCGCGGCGCCGACGAGCCCGCCGATCGAGCGCGTGCGACGAGCTCGACGGCAGGCCGAGCCACCAGGTGACCAGGTTCCACGCGATCGCGCCGATCAGCGCCGCGAGCATCGTCTGCTCGCGTCGCGAGGCCCGTGTCGATGATCCCCTTGCCGACGGTCTTCGCCACCGCCGTCGTGACGAACGCGCCGGCGAGGTTCGCGACGGCGGCGATCGAGCACCGCCACCCGCGGCGAGAGCGCCCGCGAGCCGACCGCACGTCGCGACGTAGTTCGCGGTGTCGTGGAAGCCGTTCGTGAAGTCGAAGCCGAGCGCGACCACGATGACGACGACGAGCAGGACGTCGTTCACGCCTAGCTTGTTCTTGACGAGGATCGCCTCGAGCACGTCCGCGGCGTTCTCGCAGGCGTCGACCGCCTCCTCGAGCCCCTCGTGGATGTCCTTCCAGCGGATCATCGCGAGCGGGTCGCGCTCGGACTCGGAACAGCTCGGCGACGCCGTCCGCGCGAGCCGGTCTCCCTCGTCCTCGAGCTCGCGCAGCTCGATCAGCTGCGCTGCTGCGAGTCCTTGAACCCCTCGAGCCGCCGGACCGCCTCGTCGAGCTTCCGCGCCGCACGGCAGGATCACGTCCGCCTGTGCGATCGCCGGCTCGCGGACCTCGTCGAACGCCGATAGCTCGACGATGTTCCCGGCGGCCTCGTCGACGTGGTCGCAGACGTCGTCGAGCGCGCCTGCCAGCCGGTACATGTCGTCCCGGTCGAACGGCGTCACGAAGGTGCGGTTCAGCAGGTCGACGAGCTCGTGCGTGAGCCGGTCGCCCTCGTGCTCGAGCTCCTTGATCGTCGACGCATCTGCTCGTCCGCGTCCTCCGGGAACGCGCCGAGCTAGTCGACGAAGCGCCTGCGCGATCTCGACGGCGTTCGCCGACGCGCGGCTGTAGAGCTCGAAGAACTCGCTGCTTCTGGGGGAGCAACGACATGCGTGCCATGCGATCGCTCTCTCGTGCGTGTCCGGTAACGAGCTTGTGGCGTTGTAGAACCGAGATGGTCAACGCCGACTGCCGCGGGCTTTCTAGCAGCCTCTCCGGGTCTGGGCGTCCGAACCCGCTGGTACCGTCTCTTCGGGTGGCGCTCGAAAAGCCCGGATTCCAGGCATATCGGGGCGACGAGCCGCCCCGGTTCGCGAGACGACGCCGAGCTCGAGTGCGCGAAGGTGCTCGACTACTACGGCGTCCCGTGGGAGTACGAGCCGCGCACGTTCGTGCTCGAGGAGGACGACGACGGGCGTGTGCTCGAGGCGTTCACGCCCGACTTCTACCTCCCCGAGCAGGATCTCTACATCGAGATCACCGTCATGAAGCAGTCGCTCGTCACGCGCAAGAACCGCAAGCTGCGCAAGCTCCGCGCCCGCTATCCAGACGTGAAGATCAAGCTCTTCTACAGGCGCGACATCGAGCGCCTCGCCCAGCGATTTCCGCCTCGACCTCGCCAGCTGACCTGCATCCCGTGGATCGACCGGATCGGCGAGGTCTACCTCTCCGCGGACGGAGATCGCCGCGCGCGTCGCGCGAGCTCGGCGCCGAGATCGCCGCGCGACTACGACGGCCGCGAGCCGCTGCTCGTCGCGTCGCTGAAGGCGAGCCTCGTCTTCGCCGCCGACCTCTCGCGCGCGCATCCCGATCCTGCACGCGCTCGACTTCGTCGAGCTCGCCGGCTACGGCCGAGCCCGACACGGGCGGCCACAGCAGATCCGCCTGCTCAAGGATCTCGACCTGGAGATCGCGCGGCCGCGACGTGCTGATCGTCGAGGACGTCGTCGACACCGGGCCTGACGCTCAACTACCTCTGCACGCACGTTCGAGCTGCGCGGCCGGCCTCGCTCGCCGCCGTGACGCTCCTCGACCGGCCCTACCGGCGCCTCGTCGACGACCTGCCGGTGCGCTACGTCGGCTTCACCGTCCCCGACGAGCTCTTCGTCGGCTACGGCTTCGACCTCGACGAGCGCTACCGCGAACCTGCCCGACCTGCACGTCCTGCGCGAGCCGCCGCTCGACGCCGCCGCCGCCGGCTGAAAAGTTAGGCTAGACTAAATCTCTGTGATGGCCACGCGTGCCGGCGAGGTCGCGCGGCCCGCCGAGGCGGGCGAGCGCGTCCTGCAGCGGCCAGTCTCGGTTCCGGCTGCTGCCCTTCCTCGGGCCGGCGTTCATCGCGTGCATCGCCTACATCGACCCCGGCAACTTCGCCACGAACATCGCCGGCGGCTCGAAGTACGGCTACACGCTCGTCTGGGTGATCGTCGCCTCGAACCTGATGGCGATGCTGATCCAGACGCTGTCGGCGAAGCTCGGCATCGCCACCGGACGCAACCTGCCGGAGGTCTGCCGCGAGCGCTTCTCCCGCCGCACCGTCGACGGCGCTCTGGGTTCAGGCCGAGCTGATCGCGATGGCGACCGACCTGGCCGAGTTCCTCGGCGCCGCGATCGGCTTCCACCTGCTGTTCGGGATGGCCCTCTTCCCCGCAGCGATCTCACCGCGGTCGCGCGCGTTCGCGATCCTCGGGCTGCAGCGCTTCGGCTTCCGGCCGCTCGAGGCGATGATCGCGGCGATCGTCGGCGTGATCGGCCTCTGCTACGTGGCCGAGCTCTTCAAGGCGAAGCCGCCGCTCGGCACCGTCGGCTACCACGCGGTCGTGCCGCGGTTCCAGGGCCAGGAGTCGGTGCTGCTCGCGGTCGGGATCCTCGGCGCGACCGTGATGCCGCACGTGATCTACCTGCACTCGGCGCTGATGCAGGACCGGATCCGGCCCGAGAGCGACGCGCAGGCGAAGCGGCTCTTCCACTTCACCGTGGTCGACGTGCGCGATCGCGATGGCGATCGCCGGGCTGATCAACGCTGCGATGCTCGTGATGGCGGCGAGCGTCTTCCACGGCAGCGGCCTCTCCGACGTCGGCTCGCTCGAGGTCGCGCACAGGACGCTCGTCGCCGCTCCTCGGCGGCGCCTCGAGCCAGCTCTTCGCGCTCGCGCTGCTCGTCTCCGGCCTCTCGAGCTCCGCCGTCGGCACGCTCGCCGGCCAGGTCGTCATGCAGGGCTTCATCCAGCGCCAGGATGCCTCTGTTCGTGCGCCGACTCGTGACGATGGTGCCCGCGTTCGCCGTGATCGGGATCGGCGTCGATCCCTCGCGGACGCTCGTGATCAGCCAGGTCGTGCTCTCGTTCGGGATCCCTTTCGCGCTGATCCCGCTCGTCATGTTCACGAGCCGCCGCGACGTGATGGGCGTGCTCGTGAACGCGCGCGCGACCACCGCCGCGGCCGCCGCAGTCGCGGCGGTGATCTCGGGCTGAACGTCTTCCTGCTCGTGCAGACCTTCGGGCTGGTCTAGCGTCCTCCGCGCCGCGCGGCGGCGAGCGGCGGTTACAGGTAGCCGAGCGGGTCGACCGGCGCGCCGTTGACGCGCACCTCGAAGTGCAGGTGCGGGCCCGTCGAGTGGCCCGTCCAGCCGGACGTAGCCGATCACCTCACCCTGGTTGACCTGCTGGCCGTTCGAGACGGCGATCTGCGACTGGTGACCGTACGCCGTCGCGAGGCCGCCGCCGTGGTCGATCACGACGAGGTTGCCGTAGCCCTCCTCCCAGCCCGCGTAGATCGACGGTGCCGGCGGCGGCCGCGTGGATCGGCGTGCCCTCGGAGGCGCCGATGTCGATCCCCTCGTGCATCCGGCCCCAGCGCTCACCGAAGGGGCTCGTGACCGGCGCCTGGACCGGCCAGATCAGGCCGCTCGACGGGTTCGCCGTGGCGACGCCGCCCGATGCCGCGCGAGCGGCCTGTGCGGCCTGGATCTTCGCGGCGAGCGACTGGCTCGCGGCCTGGAGCGCATCGGCCTCGCTGACGAACTCCTGCTCGGTGTCCTGAACGGCCACGAGCGTCTGCTTCTGGTGCTTCCGCGCGGTCGTGAGCTTCTGGTGCGCGCCGATCAGGCGGGCCTTGACGGCGCCCTCCTGGTAGGTCCGCACGGCGACGACCTGCACCTCGCCGCGCACCTGGTTCTTCACCTTCGCCGTTCGCAGCTGCGCTTCGCGCGCCTGGCGCTTGGCGTCGGCGACCGCGGCGGCGATGTGCTTGTCCTGGTTGCCGATCGCGTTCAGGTAGTCGAGCTGGTCGAGCGTGTCGTCGAAGCTCTTCGCCGCGAGCACGACGTCGAGCGTCGTCGGGTCGTCCGACATGTAGATCTCCACGAGGCGCCTGTTCAGGCGGTGCAGCGCTTCGTCGTACTGGCGCTTCTGGAACTCGTAGCGGCGCGTCTGCAGGTCATAGAGGGCCGTCAGCTTGTTCAGGCGCGCCTGATGGAGTGCGAGGTCTCGCTGGAGCACGTCGAGCTTCGCGGAGACGTCGCCGACCTGCGCCTCGAGCGTCCGGATCTGGGAGGTGACGACCTGGATCTGTCCCTTCAGGCTCGACTCGCGCTTGCGAACACCGGCGATCCTGCCCTGGAGCTGCGCCAGCTTCGTGTCGACCTGCTGCTTCTGCTTGTGGATGTCGCCCGCGAGCGCCGGGGCGCCCGCGAGCAGGAGCGTTCCGAGCAGGCAGGCGAATACACGACGTGTCATCAGCGGGGTGTTCGGCGGGCGCGCGGCCGTCCCTGCCGCAGTCCACCCACCCCGCAGAGGGTAGACCGTCCTGCGGTCGGCAACCTACTGCGGCGGGACGATCTCCGGCGGCGGGTACTGCTCTGGGATGCGTATTGGCTCGGGCGGGTCGCCCTCGTCGGGCGGCGGGTAGGGCTCGGGCTCGGCGGGTGGATACTGCTCGGGCTCCCAGACAGGCTCGGGAGGCTCGATCATCGTCGTCGCCTGCATCGCTTCCTCCTCATCCGCAGCGAGCCCATCGCGTTCACGCGATCCTTCTGCCCGCGGCTCGAGCGCCCGTAACGTCTCGGCGGCGCGGCGGCGAAGCGGGCCGACGAGCTCGCGATAGTCGCTGTCCGAGACCTTGCCGGTGCGATGGTCGAACTCGAGCTCCTTCAGCGCCGCGAGCGCACGGTCTCGCTCCTCGGAGAGCTCGAGCCGGCGTAGCTCGAGCTCGTCTGGCTCGAGTAGGCGGTCGTCGGCCGCCACCGGCTCGCGCAGGAACGGCCGTGCGACGAACAGCACCGCGGCGACTGCCAGCAGCGCGCCGAGGACGAGGGCGGCGGTCATGCCCCGGCGGCGCCCGGCGGCACGGCGGCGGCGTAGCGGGCGGCGAGGCGCCGCTCCTCACGCGCATCAGGCCAGAGGGCGATCAGCGAGCCGCCGACGAAGACGAAGCCGGCCAGCCAGATCAGGTTCACGAGCGGCTTCACGAGTACCTTGAAATAGACGCTCCCGTCCTTGTCGATCTGGTCGGCGATCACGTACGTGTCCGTCCCGGTCAGGTAATCCGTGTGGATGGCGACCTCGTTCGAGACCTGCTGCTCGACCGTGTAGTTGTTCTTGCCGGGCGCGAGCGAGGTGACGTGGTGGCCGCCGCGGGAGATGTCGACATGTGCACGCGCCTCGATCGCGTTCGCGGAGCGGCGCTGAGTCAGGTTGCGGTAGGTGAGCGTGGTGCCCGCGACCGTCATCGCCTGACCCGGCTGCAGCTTCTGCTCGCGAACGCTCTGGTACGAGCTCGAGCCGGCAACGCCGATCGCGAGCAGCACGACCGCCGCATGCACGACGTAGCCGCCGTAACGACGCCGGTTGCGCGCCACGAGCGCCGAGAAGGCGACGGGCCAGGACTCGCCCGCGAGCGAGCGCCGCGCAGCCGTCCCGCGCACGAACTCGAAGACGATCGAGCCGAGCACGAATGCCGAGAAGCTGTAGGCGATCAAGCCGGGGGTCGAGGAGCCGGCGCCGGCGAAGAGCAGCGCGACGGCGACGACGAGCGCGACGGCGAACGGCCACGGCAAACGTCCGCCCGAGTGCGCGCAACGAGGCGCGGCGCCAGGCGACGAGCGGCCCGATTCCCATCAGCAGGAGCAGCGGCAGGCCGAAGGCTGCGCAGGAAGAAGTCGTAGTAGGGCCGTCCGACGGTGACCGTCGTTCCGGTGAGCGCCTCGCGCACCAGCGGGTAGGCGACGCCCCAGAGAATCGTCAGGCAGAGCGCGACGAGCAGCAGGTTGTTGTAGAGGAACGTCGCCTCGCGCGAGACGAGCGACTCGAGCTTCGTCAGCGAGCGCAGGAGCGGCAGGCGCAGGTAGATCAGCGCGACCGAGAAGGCGACCACGATCCCGATGAAGCCGATGAACCACGGGCCGATCGAGCTCTGGGTGAACGAGTGGATCGAGTTGATCACGCCCGAGCGGGTCAGGAACGTGCCGAAGAGCGACAGCCCGAAGGCGAGCACGACGAGCACCATGTTCCAGACGCGCAGCATCCCGCGTTTCTCCTGGATCATCACCGAGTGCAGGAACGCCGTCGCCGCGAGCCACGGCATCAGCGCGGCGTTCTCGACCGGGATCCCAGGCGTAGTAGCCGCCCCAGCCGATCTCGACGTAGGCCCAGTGGGCCCCGAGCAGCTGCCCGACTCCGAGGAACGCCCACGCGGCGAGCGTCCAGCGGCGCGTGGCGACGATCCAGCGCTCGTCGGTGCGCCGGGAAAGCAGCGCGCCCATCGCGAAGGCCCACGGAATCGTCAGCCCGACGTAGCCGAGATACAGCAGCGGCGGGTGCGCGAGCATGTACGGGTTCTGCAGGCTCGGCTCCATCCCCGCGCCGTCGGCCGGAGCCGCCTGCGTCACGAACGGGCTCGCGACGGCAACGAGCAGAAGCGCGAAGAAGCCCGCGACTGCGGCGATCACCGGCACGACCCAGGCGATCAGGTCGCGCGAGGCTCGGCGGTTGAGATAGACCGCAGCGGCGCCGTAGCCGGTCAGGATCAGGAGCCAGAGCAGCAACGACCCCTCCTGGCCGCCCCAGAAGGCCGAGAGCGTGTAGCCGAGCGGCAGCTCGCGGCTCGTATGGTCGGCGACGTACCGGAACGAGAAGTCGTGGCGGGCGAGCGCGGTCCAGAGGATCGCCGCCGCGACGGCCGTCGAGCCGAAGGCGGCGAGCAGCGCGTTCTGCGCCGAGACGACGAGCCGCCGGCGTCCGCGCCACGCCCCGTACGAGCCCGCGGCGAGCCGCGTAGGCGACGAGCCCGAGGCGAGACGATCAGGGCGGCGCGGCCGAGCTCAGCCATGAGCTACGTGGAGGACTTCGCCGGCGCGTACTTCGAGGGGCACTTCGTGACGAGCGTGTTCGGGACTGGCAACGAAGACGCCGTTGCGTCACCTGTCCGTCGACGACGATGTGCCGGCCGACCTTGAAGAGGTCGGGGACGCTGCCGGTGTAGGTGACGGGCACGGTGGTCGCGTTCTTCGAGTCGATGTCGCGCAGGCGGAAATGCAGGCCGCCGGCGTGCGCATCGCCCGTAACCGGGCCGATCACCTGGCCGCTGAGCGAGACGCGGTCGGCGTGCCCCGCCAGCTCGCTCGGCTTGAGCGCGGCGTGCCGCCGCCGGCGATCGAGGTGTAGAGGAGGAAGACCGCGAGCACCGCCGCGACCGAGAGCGCGATGACGAGGCGCGCGGGACTGCGCTTCCGAGCCACGTCGGGAGTGTAACCCCCCGCGGTGGGCTGCGTCAGGCCTCGTGCGGCGCGCTGTCGTGGCGCCGTACGGGGATGCGATAGCCGTGGTCGAGGCAGAGCGAGCCGGGCGAGTCCTCGGTGAGCGCGTCGCAGTAGCCCTTGCCGTAGGCGGCCCGCATGAAGGCCGCCGCGACCTCGAGATTCCACTCGCCGATCTCCGCCGCCTCGCGCCAGAGGTCGGCCAGCCGGAGGTCGATGTCGAGCTCCAGGAGGTCGATTCTGCTCGGTCGCTTGGACACGGAGAAAACGGTAGAAGAGGCGTCGGACGGACTCCGGCGGGTGCCGACTACGATCGGGAAATGGCCGCGATCGTGCTCGCTCTGGGCTCCTCGCTCGTCTGGGGCTGCGCGGATTTCCTGGGCGGGCTCTGCTCGCGGCGTCTGCCGCTCTCGGCGGTGACGGTGCTGTCCCAGGGCGCCGGGTTCCTCGTCCTGCTCGCGTGGCTCGGCGGCTCGGGCTTCTCGCTGGACGGCCGCGCTCTGGCTTTCGGGCTGCTCGCCGGCGTCGGCGGCGGCG
Source organism: uncultured Actinomycetes bacterium (assembly GCA_963757725.1). Classification (GTDB taxonomy): domain Bacteria; phylum Actinomycetota; class Thermoleophilia; order Gaiellales; family Gaiellaceae; genus CAVWSR01. Next base: position 185,038 of record CAVWSR010000007.1, on the reverse strand, counting down.
TCGGTCTCGCCGCCTTCTACAGGGCTCTCGCCGTGGGGACGATGAGCATCGTCTCCCCGCTCGCCGCGTGCGGTGCGCTCGTCCCGTTCGGACTCGCGCTCGCGACGGGAGATCGCCCTTCCGCGCTCGTGCTGGGCGGCGCCGTAGCCGCACTCGCGGGCGCGGTACTCGCCTCGGCGGAGGAGCACCGCGCGGACGAGCCCGCGCGGCGCCGGGGTGCGCTGCTCGCGATCGCCGCCGCCGCCGCGCTCGGCCTCTTCGTCTACTTCCTCGGACTCGCAGGACGGGACGGGGAGACGCTCTCGGCGCTCGTTGGCGCGCGAACAGGGTCGCTCTCGCTGCTCCTCGCCGGCGCGCTGGTGCTGCGGCAGCCGCTGGGCGTCTCGCGGAAGGACATCCCGCGGGTCGCGCTCATCGGCCTCCTGGACACGGCCGCGAACGGCCTGTTCGTCCTCGCGAGCGCGCGCGGCTTTCTCTCGATCGTCTCGGTGCTCGGCTCGCTCTACCCCGTCATGACCGTGCTGCTCGCGCACATCGTGCTGGGCGAGCGGATCACGCGCCTCCAACGCCTCGGCGTCGCGGTTGCCCTGGGCGGAGTCGCCGTCGTCGCGGGCGGCTAGCTAGTCGACGGTCGTGGCTCTTCGGGACGTGACCGGGGTCAGACCCCTGTCATGTCCCGATCGGCCGCCGGCCGAAGCGCTGTTCGACGGCTCGGCCGCGCGGAGCGTGGACTCGGCACATGCTGCGCCGCCCTTTCCGGACATGGCAGGGGTCTGACCCCGGCCGTGTCCGGATCGACCGGCGGCCGAACCGCCATAGGCCGCACCCGACGCGCTCCGGCACATCGGGCAGGAGGTCGGAATGGAAGTCGTCGGCCCGCCGCTCTCCGGGACGGATCCCGCGTAGCTCGTAGTAGCCTCAGCGCGGTGGGAGAGCCATGGGAGCGCTGAGGTTCGGGCCGGCCCGGATTCCCTCGCGCGAATCGCCGGAGGAGGCGATCGCGATCCTGCTCGAGCGGGGCTACAGCGCCTGCGAGATCGACTTCGAGGGCAAGTTCTGGATGGAGTACGACTTCGCCGCGCGCCTCGGCGCGCTCGCTCGGGAGGCGGGTATCGTGCTCTCGGTCCACGCGCCGATAGCCGGCTTCATGGGCCATGCCGACCGCGGCAAGAAGCTGAACATGGCCGTGGGGATGCTCGACCACTCCGCCGGGATCGCCAAGGCGGCGGGAGCCGAGCTCGTCGTCTTCCACCCCGGCTTCCTGCTCGGCCGCACACGCGAGGAGGCGATCGACTCGGTCGTCGAGCAGCTCGGGGAGCTGCGCGAGCGGCTCGAGGGCAAGGACCGCGCCGTTCCGTTCGGGATCGAGGTAATGGGTCGCGTGCGCGAGCTCGGGACCGCGGACGACGTCGTCGAGATCTCGCGCCGCGCGAACTGGGTCCGACCGGTACTCGACTTCGCGCACATGCACGCGACGAGCGACGGCGCGTACACGGCCGTCGAGCCGTTCGTCGAGGGTCTCGCCAAGGCGGACGCGGTGCTCGAGCCCGCCGCGCCGTTCCACATCCACTTCTCGGACATCGCCTACGCGAACCGCAACGAGAAGAACCATCTGCCCTACGGCGAGGGGACGCTGCGGGCGGAGCCGCTGCGGGACGCGCTCGCGCGCTTCGACCGCCCGGCGACGGTGATCTCGGAGTCGCCCGACGAGGCGTCGACTCAGACCATCGGAGCGGTGCTCGGCGTCCTGTAGACCGGCCGATCCTGCTCCGCGAACGCAGCGGCGTCGCCGTGGCGGCCGCGATCGCGCAGGAAGCGCGCGAAGAACTTGCGCACGTCCTCGGCGACGCGCGGATAGTCGGAGGCAGCGACAATGTCGAGCGCGTCGCGGAACAGCTTCTCGGCCTCCGTGTCCCGCCCCTGCGCCGCGCGGACGCGCGCGAGCGCCATTCGTGTCGTCCCCCGCGAGGAAACGTCCTCCGGCCCCACCGTCTCGCGTGCGGCGAGCGCGAACCGCTCCGCCTCGTCGACGCGCCCCTGTTCGAGCAGGACCTCGGCCAGCATTCGCTGCGACTCGCAGAGCGTGCCGCGATCCTGAACGGCGCTGAGCGTGCGGCTCGCCTCACGCAGCAGCCGCTCGGCGCGCGGGAGGTCGCGCTTGCTCCACGCGATCATGCCGAGATGATTGGTCAGCTTGCCCTGTAGCACAGCGCCACCGGACTCCGTCACGAGGCCGAGAGCCTGCTCGTAGAGCTGCTCGGCCTCGTCGAGCTCGCCCTGGTTGCGCAGCAGGTCGGCTCGCGCAGCGAGCGCGTTCGCGCGGACGACGAGGCTGCCGCTCTCACCGGCGAGCGTCTCCGCCCGCTCGATCAGCGCGTCCGCGGACGCGTACTCGTAGCGCGAGATGTGGAGCGACGCGAGACCGATGGCGGCGCTCGCCTCCAGATCGGGGCGGCCGGCCGCCTGGGCGGCCGCCAGCGCCTCCTGCGCCGCCTCTTCCGCCAGCCGGGCATCGCCCTCCCAGCGAGCGGCGTGCGAGCGCACGACCTGTGCACCGAACCGGCCTTCGTGGTCGCCCTCTTCAGCCATCGTCAGGGCAGCGTCGATCAGCTCTCGCGCGCTCGTCGGATCGGCACCGTGATGGAGCCGCGCCTCGGCGAGCGCGCTCAGGGCGCGAATCGTGATCCGCCGGTTGCCCGACTCCGCGGCCTCGCGGGCGATGTCCTCCATCTCGGCCGAGAGCGCCGGCAGATCGCCGAGCCGCCAGGCGGCTCGGGCCGCGCTGTACCGGCGCTCCAGCGTCGGCTCGAGCCCGGCCGAGCGCACGAGCAGGTTCCGCGCGGCGCCGTACGACTCGCGCGCGAGCGCGCGGCGACCGGCGGCCTCGAGCGCGGCGGCGGCCTCGGAGGCGAGCTCGGCCGGCGCGGCGCCGTCGAGCTCCTCGAGCAGCGTCACCGCCTGGTCGAGATGGTAGGCGCGGATCTCGAGCAGCTCCTCCCCGGTCCGCTCCTGCAGCCAGCCCGCGAAGCGCGCGTGCAGCTCGGCGCGGGCCGACTTCGTCAGGCCGCCGTAGGCGACGTCGCGGATCAGGACGTGCTTGAAGCGGTAGGCCCGCTCGCCCGAGATCGACGAACGGCTCTCGTTGGCGACGAAATCGCGCAGCAGCAGATCCTCGAGCAGCGCCTCGAGGCCACCGGTATCCGGGGTCAGGTGCTCGATCGCGCTCACCCAGAAGACGCGCCCGATCACTGCGGCGCGCTGCAGCACGACCTTCGACTCGTGGCGCAGCCGATCGATGCGAGCCGCGATCAGCGCCTGCAGCGTGTCGGGGATGCCGGCCTCGCCCGGGTCGTCCTCGACGAGCATACGCACCGTCTCCTCGACGAAGAGCGGGTTGCCCTCTGCGCGGCGCAGCACCGACTCGCGCACGTCGAAGGGGAGCTCGTACTCGGCGAGCAGGGCGTCGGCAAGCGCCCGGCTGTCGACGGCGCCGAGCGGCTCGACCTCGATCGTCGTGGCGCGCAGGCGGCCGCCGCCCCACGTCGGGCGGACGTCGAGCAGCTCGGGGCGCGCGAGGCAGATCAGCATCAGCGGCCGATCCCGTACGAAGGACGCGAGCTGCTCGATCAGCTCGAGCAGCGGCTCCTCGGCCCAGTGAATGTCCTCGAAGATCATCATCAGAGGCTGGACGTCGGCGAGTTCCTCGGCGAACTGGCGCACCGCCCAGGCGATCTCCTGTTGCGACCGCTCGCCGTCGAGCGACTCGAGCACGCCCGAGGCGAGCCCGAGCAGCTCCGCGATCGCCTCGTCCCCGCAGCAGTCGACCAGCTTCTCCTTCGCGCGCTCGAGCGGGTCGTCGTCGGTGATCCCGGCAGCAGACTTGACCATCTCGGCCAGCGGCCAGTAGGTGATGCCCTCGCCGTACGGTAGGCAGCGGCCCGCGAGCACCGTCGCTCCGTCGGTCGAGGAGACGAACTCGCGGACGAGGCGGCTCTTGCCGATGCCGGGCTCGCCGAAGACGGTGAAGAGCTGCGCGCGGCGATCGCGAACGGCACGGTCATACGTGTTCTGCAGCAGCTCGAGCTCCGACTCGCGGCCGACGAGCGGGGCCGCGAGGCCGCGCAGCGCCGGGGCTTCCGCGACGGCGCGGACAGCGCGCCACGCGATCACGGTCTCGAGCCCGCGCAGCTCGAGCGGCCCTGCCGCCTCGACCTCGACCCGCCCGGCCGTCAGGCGCAGCGCGGTCGGGCCGACGAGGATCGTGCCCGGTTCCGCGGCCTGCTGGAGCCGCGCGGCCACGTTGACCGGCTCGCCGGTCGCGAACGTCGAGTCGGTGCCGTCGACGACGACCTCGCCCGCCTCGATCCCGACACGGGCCTCGAGGCCGAGCTCGTGAACCGCCTCCATCGCCGCCAGCGACGCGCGCACGCCACGCTCGGCGTCGTCCTCGTGTGCCTGCGGGATCCCGAAGGCGGCCATCACGGCGTCGCCCGCGTATTTCTCGACGAGGCCGCCGTGCGACTCGATGCAATGCGCGACCTTCTCGAAGAACGTCGTCACGCGCCGGCGCACGATCTCCGGATCGGCGCCTCCGAGCAACACGGTCGAGTCGACGAGGTCGATGAACAGGACGGTCGCGAGCTTCCGTTCCACGCCCACAAGTGTAGGGGTGCGGAGGGCTGCTACGCCCTCCCCGCGCGGGCAGGGCGGGCTAGAGTCCACCTCCGTGCTCGACCCCAAGGTTTTCAAGGCGTACGACGTGCGCGGGCTCTATCCATCCGAGCTGGACGAGAAGGGCGCCTACGCGATCGGGCGCGCCTACGTCGAGCACTTCGAGCCGCGGCGAATCGCGGTCGGCCGCGACATGCGGCTCTCCTCGCCCGCAATGGCCGAGGCGGCGATCCGCGGCGCGTCGCACGCCGGCGCCGACGTCGTCGACCTCGGCATGATCGGGACGGAGATGCTGTATTTCGCCGTCACCGAGCTCGGCCTCGACGGCGGCTTCACGGTCACCGCGTCTCACAATCCGAAGCAGTACACCGGGCTGAAGATAGTCCGCCGCGGCGCGCTGCCGGTCGGGGGCGAGTCGGGGCTCCTCGACGTGCGCGACAAGGCCCTGGCCGTCCAGGACCGCTCCCCCGGCAGCGTCACGGGACATGTGCACGAGCACGACATCTGGCCCGCATTCGTCGAGAAGGTGCTGTCGTTCGTCGACGTCGGCTCGGTGGAACCGCTCAAGGTCGTGATCGACGCGGCAAACGGGATGGCCGGCGCGATGCTCCCACCTGTGCTCGAGCGCCTTCCGATCGAGGCGGTGCGCTGCTATTTCGAGCCGGACGGCTCCTTCCCGAACCACGAGCCGAACCCGCTCCTGCCCGAGAACCGAGAGTTCATCGTCGCGAAGACACTCGAAGCGGGCGCCGACCTCGGAGTCGCGTTCGACGGCGACGCCGACCGCTGCTTCTTCGTCGACGACAGCGGTGAGTTCATTCCCGGCGACTTCGTCACCGCCCTGCTCGCTGAGTCGATCCTTGCCAAGCAGCCAGGCTCGAAGATCATCTACGACGTGCGCGCGAGCTGGGCGGTGCCGGAGACGATCGAGCGGGCCGGCGGCGAGGCGCTCGTGAACCGCGTCGGCCACGCGTACATCAAGCACCGGATGCGCAAGGACGACGCCGTCTTCGGCGGCGAGGTCTCGGGCCACTACTACTTCCGCGACTTCTCCCAGGCCGACTCCGGCGTCGTGCCGTTCTTGCTGATGCTCGAGTACGTGTCGAAATCCGGGCGCAAGCTCTCGGGCGTCCTGAAGCCGTACCGCGAGACGTACTTCATCACCGGCGAGCTGAACACGCCGGTTGCGGACGTGCCGCTGAAGCTGCAGGAGCTGAAGGAGCGCTTCGGGCCCGAGGGGCGCGTCTCGCACCTGGACGGCCTCTCCATCGACGCGGCGGACTGGCACATGAACGTGCGCCCGTCGAACACCGAGCCGCTGCTGCGCCTGAATCTGGAAGCGCGCTCGCACGAGCTGATGGAGCGCAAGCGCGACGAGGTGCTCGACCTCATCCGGGCGTGAGCAGGCTCCCGTTCAAGTTCTCGGCCCGCACACGGGTGGGCTTCTCGGACACCGATGCGCAGGGGATCGTCTACTACGGGCGCTACAACCCGTACTTCGATCTCGCGCGCGTCGAGTACCTGCGCACGCTCGGGCTGCTGCAGCACGTCACCGACTCCGCCCTCGTCATGCGCGCCAATACCGTCGAGTATTTCGCCCCCGCAGTCTTCGACGACGAGATCGAGATCTTCGTCCGCGTCGCGCGCCTCGGCCGCACGAGCCTGACCTACGAGTTCGCGGCCTATCGCGAGCCGGACGACGTGTTGATGGTCACGGCGCATCAGACGCTCGTGAACGTCGACCTCGCCGAGCGCAAAGCGCGCCCGATCACCGACGAGCTCCGGGCGCGGATCATCGCGTTCGAGGGAGCGGACGTTGAGCAGTAGCAGCGGCGCGGTCGAGGCGGTCGACAGGATCCTGAACCGCGGCGGCGACGCCGACGACGTGCTGCGCCAGGTCGTCGCGGCGCTCGTCGAGCGCGGCGGCTGCTCCTGGGCCGGGATCGCGTTCGTCGAGGAGGGCAGGCTCGTGCTCGGCCCCGCCGCCGGCGACCCCAGCGAGGAGCGCCGTGAGCGCGTCCCGATCGCCTACCACGGCGACAAGGTCGGCGAGCTGTGGGCCGACGGTGAGCCGGAGCGCACCATGCTGGAGCGCGTCGCCGTGCTGGTCTCGGCCCACGTGCTGCTCGGCTGGGACACCGGGGGCGAGACCTGGGAGCCATAGAGACGCGAAAGCCAGCCCTGGCTGCCCACCGATTCGAGCGCGGATCGGAGGGCGCCGGGGCTGTGACTTCTCCCCCTCGTGCTCTTGTTGTACTCGGAACGGGCGCAACGGCAATCCCTCGTCAGAGGTACCCCGCACGTTCGTGAGCCGATCCCTCGGGCGAGGGTCGCTCGATCGAAGGCCGCGCCTGATGCTTGATCAGGCGACCGGCACGAGCAGCTCGAGCGCCCGGGCCCAGGCGCGGATCGCGTCCCAGTCCCGCAGGTCGCCGCCCGGCATGCGCGAGAAGGGGAACGGCACCGCCTCGGGGTCGAGTGCGCCGCCGAACAGCTCGACCGAGACAGGCGCGAGCCCCGGCTCGGCCTCGAGCGCGTGCTCCAGCTGCGTCCGGGCGCTGCCCCACTGCTCCGGCTCGTCCTTCAGGGGGCCGAGCGCGAAGATCGCGAACGGCAGCGCCGCGAGCGCCGCGCTGTGGCGATGCAGGAACTTGCGCGCGTCCTTGTGCCAGCGCCCCATGTACAGCGGCGCGCCGAGCACGACCGCGCCGTAGCCGGACAGCTCGCGAACATCCCCGGCCGGCCGCAGCGTCGCGCCGAGCTCCTCGGCAACCACCTCCGCGACCTCGCGCGTCGAGCCGTGCTTCGACGCGTACGCCACCAGGATCTCGTTCATCGACTCCTCCTCTCGTCTCAACCGGAAGCGAAGCGCGCCCTCGGGCGAGGCGCATCCGGGAGAACTACGACGGCGTGACGCGGTACGCGTCGAAGACGGCGTCGATGTTCCGCAGGGCGGTGAGGAGAGTCCGCAGCGCCCTCACGTCGCCGACCTCGGCCGTGTACCAGTTCTTCGCGAGTTGATCCTCGGTCGAGCCGCCGTAAGCGACGATGTTCGCCCCGTGCTCGGCGAAGGTTCGGGCGACGTCCTCGAGCAGGCGCGGCCGGTCCCAGGAGTCAACCGCGATCTGGACGCGGAAGCTCGACGAGCTCGACTCGCCGTCCCACTCCACCGGCGTGAAGCGCTCCGGGTTGCGCATCAGCGCCTTCGCGTTGGGACAGTCGCCACGGTGGATCGTGATCCCCTTGCCGAGCGAGATGTAGCCGACGATCGGGTCGCCCGGCACCGGCGTACAGCACTTCGCGAGCCGGACGAGGACGTCCTCGACACCCGTGACGACGATCCCGATGGTGTCGCCGGCGACCGTGCGCGACTTCGGCGCCTTCAGCGATACCGGCAGCTCCTCGGCCACCTGCTCGGTCTTCAGCCGCTGCAGCACCTTGTGGACGATCTGGGTCGCGGAGAGCTTCCCCGAGCCCAGCGCGAGGTAGAAGTCCTCGGCCTTCTTGTAGCCGGAGTCGCGGATCACCTGCGCGAGCACCGCCGAGCCCGCGATCTTCTTGTACGGCAGGTTCTGAGCCTTCAGTGAGTGCTCGAGCGCATCGCGGCCCTTGAGCTCGGTGTCCTCGCGCGTCTCACGCGAGAACCACTGGCGGATCTTGTTGCGGGCGCGCGACGACTGCGCGAGCGTCATCCAGTCGCGCGAGGGGCCGCGGCCCGTCTTCGTGGTCAGGATCTCGACGATGTCGCCGCTCTTGAGGCGGTAGTGGAGCGGGACGATCCGTCCGTTCACCTTGGCGCCGACGGTGCGGTGGCCGACGTCGGTGTGCACGGCGTAGGCGAAGTCGATCGGCGTCGCGCCCGAGGGCAGCGTCTTGACCGCGCCCTTCGGCGTGAAGACGTAGACCTCGTCGTCGAACAGGTCGGTCCGGAAGCTCTTCATGAACTCGCGCGGGTCGGCCTCGTCCTGGCCGACGTCCATCAGCTGCTGAACCCAGGAGAGCCACTCGTCGTCGGGGGCGTCACGCCCGGCGCGCTTGTACGAGAACCAGTGCGCCGCGACGCCGAGCTCGGCGGTCTCGTGCATCTCGCGCGTGCGCACCTGGATCTCCAGCGGTCGCCCTTCGGGCCCGATCACGGTCGTGTGCAGCGAGCGGTAGCCGTTCAGCTTCGGCATCGCGATGTAGTCCTTGAAGCGGCCCGGCATCGGCTTCCAGAGGGAGTGGATCAGGCCGAGCGCGCCGTAGCAGTCGCGCGTCCCCTCCTCCGCCGAGCGCTCCACGATCACGCGCATCGCGGTGAGATCGTAGATCTCGTTGAACTCGCGGCCCTTCTTGGTCATCTTGTCGTAGATCGAGTAGAAGTGCTTCGCACGCCCGGAGATCTCCGCCGGGACGTCGACCTTCTCGAGTTCGGCCTTCAGCACCTCGGCGGCCTCGGCCACGTGCTCCTCGCGGTCGGCGCGCCGCTCCGAGACCATCGTCTTGATCTCCTCGAACTTGCGCGGGTGCAGCGTCTGGAAGGCGAGGTCTTCGAGCTCCCACTTCAGCTGGTGGATGCCGAGGCGGTGCGCGAGCGGCGCATAGATCTCGAGCGTCTCCTTCGCAACCTGCAGCTGCTTCTGCTTGGGCAGGTGCTCGAGCGTGCGCACGTTGTGGAGGCGGTCGCTGAGCTTGATCAGGATCACGCGCACGTCCTCGGACATCGCCACGATCATCTTGCGGTAGTTCTCGGCCTCGGCCTGCTCGCGGGTCTGGAACTGGAGCCGCGTCAGCTTTGTGACGCCCTCGACGAGCTGGGCGACCTCGTCGCCGAACTCGGCGCGCAGCTCGTCGGCGGTCACCTTGGTGTCCTCGACGACGTCGTGCAGCAACGCCGCCGCAATCGTCGGGTCGTCGAGCCGCAACTCGGCGCAGATCTTCGCAACGGCCCAGGGGTGGTAGATGAACTCTTCGCCCGACTTGCGCCGCTGCCCGTCGTGCGCGTTCGCCGCAACCGCGAAGGCCCGTGCCAGCAGGTCCCGGTCGAAGGTCGAGTTGTACGCGGACACATCCGCGAGCAGCTCGTCGACGAGATCCTGATGCTTCTCGGAAGCGGCCACCGCGCTCATCCGAACAGTGTAGACGCCGTCTCCGGCCGTACCCGGCGCGCAGGAGCTGCCGTTCAGGGGTCGAACCAATGAGCCCCATGCGCCGCTTCCGCCGACGTCGATCCCGCCGTACCGCCGAGCTCGCGCGGCTTCTCGCCGCGCTCGACGAGCTGGCTGAGAGCCGCCGTCCGCGCGGGCCGCGCCGCCCGGCCCGCGTCGCGCTCGGCCGCCCGCTCTAGGTGACGTGCCTCGCGAGGTAGTGGACGCTTGGCCCATGACAGGGGTCTGACCCCGGTCACGTCCCGAACAGACGTCGGGGAGCGGACGATCAAGCCGCAGCGGCGAGCGCGGGCCTGCTCAAGGCACGGCATCGAGGCGGGAGATGCCCCCCGAGACTCGTCTATTTCCCCCATGACCGGGGTCTGACCCCGGTCATGTCCCGAACAGACGTCGGGGAGCGGACGATCAAGCCGCAGCGGCGAGCACGGGCCCGCTCAAGGCGCGGCATCGAGGCGGGAGGTGCCCTCCGAGACTCGTCTATTTCCCCCATGACAGGGGTCTGACCCCGGTCGTGTCCCGAACAGACACGGCGAGGGGACGATCAAGCCGCAGCGGCGAGCGTGGGCTCGCCCGCGAGCAACGCGCGGAACGCCGGCGACTCGAGCGGGTCGCGGCGGGCGCCCGCTGCGAGCTCGAGCTCGGCGAAGATCGTGACCGCGTCAGCCCGGCGCGCCGCGGCGTCGAGGCGCCACTGCACGACGAGCCAGTCGCGGAGCGCGGCATAGCGTTCGTCGGCATCGAAGATCCGCCGCACCTGGAGTTGAGGCGACACTGTGCCGTTCCAGCGGTTCGCCTCGAGGCGGAAAGCGACGTCGTAGCGTGCGTCGCGGCCGAAGCGGTCGAGCTGGCCGCCGAGCCCGAAGGCGATCGCCTGGCCGAGGTCGCGGCCGTCGCGGCGGACGCGGAAGCGCAGGTGCTTGCCCTCGCCGACCGTCGAAGCCTCGGCGACTTCGCAATCGGGTAGAAGCAGCGTCACGCCCTGGTTGCCGAGACCGAACGGCGCCAGCTGCTCGAGCTCGGAAGAGAGGTCGAGCGAGAGCGGCACGCCGCGCGGCACGATCGCGTCGACCTGGGTGACCGGGAGCAGGTCGTCGTCGGCGAGCGCGCTCTCGGCCAGCTCGGCGAAGGCAGCTGCGAACGCCTCGACGTTCTCGGGGCGGATCGAGAGGCCGGCCGCGGCACGATGGCCGCCGAAGCGCTCGAGGTGCCCGGCGCACGCTGCCAGCGCCCCGTGCAGGTCGAACGACGGGATCGAACGGCCGGAGCCCTTCCAGGCCTCGTCGGTGCCCGCGATCAGCACGACGGGCCGGTTGTACTTCTCGACGAGCCGCGAGGCGACGATGCCGATCACGCCCTCGTGGTAGTCGGCGCCCGCGACCACGTAGCCGCGCCGGCGGCGCAGCGCCTCGGGCCACGACTCGACCTGGGCGATCGCATCTCGGCGGATCTTCTCCTCGATGATCTGGCGGTCGCGGTTCAGGCGCTCGAGCTCGGAGGCGAGCAGATGCGCCTCGTTCTCCTCGTCTGTGAGCAGCAGCTCGAGCGCGGCGCGCGGATGGCCGAGACGCCCCGCAGCGTTGATGCGCGGCGCGAGCCGGAATCCGACCGCCCCCGCATCGACCGCGGCGGGATCGACGCCCGCGACGCGCATCAGCGCGCGCAGACCGGGCTTCTGGGTCGAGGCAAGGCGGCGCAGGCCTGCCAGTGCGAGCGCGCGGTTCTCGTCGACGAGCGGCACGACGTCGGCGATCGTCGCAAGCGCGACGAGGTCGAGGTGGCGTTCGAGGAACTCGTGCCGGGGCCCGAGCAGCGCCTCGGCGAGCTTCCACACGACGCCGGTGCCGCAGAGTCCCGTGAAGGGATAGTCGCCGACGAGCGTCGCGACGACGGGACAGGCGGGCAGCGCCTCCCCGGGACGGTGGTGGTCGGTGACGACGACGTCGAGGCCGCGCTCCGTCGCCTCCGCGACCTCCTCGACAGCCGTGATTCCGCAATCGACCGTCAGCACGAGCCCGCAGCCCTCCTCGGCGAGGCGCGCGATCGTGCCGCGACTGACGCCGTAGCCCTCGTCGAAGCGGCTCGGCAGGTGCCATTCGGCGTCTGCACCGAGCTCGCGCAGGAGCAGCAGTGCGAGCGTCGTCGCGCAGATGCCGTCGACGTCGTAGTCGCCGTGGACGCAAATTCGCCTGCCGGCCGCGATCGCGGCGCGAATCGCCTCGACCGCGCCCGCCATGTCGCCGAGCGCGAAGGGATCGTGCGCAGGCCGCTCACCGGAGAGGAACGCGCGAGCGGCCGCAGGCTGCGCGTAGCCGCGCCGTACGAGCACGCTCGCCGTCACCTCGGAGATCCCGAGAGCCGTGGCAAGAGCGCCGACGTCGTGCTGCGCGCAGTGCGAGAGCGACCAGTCCTTGGACACGCACTCACGCTACGAGCAGGGTCGGACGGCGGCGAGCAGCTGATCCCCTTGCTCGTGCGTTGTGCTACAGGCCCGTATGCATCCAGAGCCCATCGGTCACGACGAGGTAGCTTGCGCTTCCGGAATACTGCTCCGCGGGTGCTCGTTCGTCAGCAGAGAATCTCGAAGGGAGATCAATCCGGATGACCTCGCACGCGCCTGACCGCAAGTGGCTCGCGCTCGCGCTTCTGGCCGTCGCAGCCTTCATGATCGTCGTCGACGTCTCGATCGTGAACGTCGCGCTCCCGTCGATCGAGACGCACCTCCACTTCTCGCAGGCGAACCTGCAATGGGTGATCTCGGCATACACCCTTGCGTTCGGCGGGTTCCTGCTGCTCGGCGGCCGCGTCGCGGACCTGCTTGGCCGGAGGAAGCTGTTCATCGTCGGCATGGCGCTGTTCACGGTCGCCTCGCTCGCCTGCGGGCTCTCGAACTCGGAGGGAACGCTGATCGCGGCCCGCGCCGTGCAGGGACTCGGCGCCGCGATCGTCTCGCCCGCCGCCCTCTCGATCCTCTCGACGACCTTCGCCGAGGGCAAGGAGCGGAACACGGCGCTCGGCGTCTGGGGCGCGGTCTCCGGCGCCGGCGCGGCAGTCGGCGTCCTCGCGGGCGGAGTGCTGACGAGCTACCTCGGCTGGGCGTGGATCTTCTTCGTCAACGTGCCGGTCGGCGCGGCGGCGGTGGTGCTCGCGCCGATGCTGTTGCAGGAGTCGCGTGCCGACCTCGGCCACAGGCGGTTCGACGTCTCCGGAGCCGTCACCGTCACCTCGGGTCTGTCGCTGCTCGTCTATGCGGTCGTGACGACCGACAAGCATCACTGGGGATCGGGAACGACGATCGGCCTCCTGCTCGGAGCCGCAGCGCTGATCGCCGTCTTCCTCGTGATCGAGACGCGCTCCCAGGCGCCGCTGATGCCGTTGCGGATCTTCCGGAACCGAACGCTCGCAAGCGCGAACGTGGTCGGGTTCCTGCTCGGCACCTCCGTCTTCGCGATGTTCTTCTTCCTCTCGCTGTACATGCAGCAGGTGCTCCATTACTCGGCGCTCAAGTCCGGCATCGCGTACCTCGCGATCGCGCTCACGACCGTGCCGCTCGCCGGGATCGCACAGGCGCTCGTGACGCGGGTGGGGGTCCGACCGATCCTCGCGATCGGCATGCTCTGCAACGCACTCGCCCTCGGCTGGTTCACGCAGGTGCGCGTGTCGGGCGATCTACGTGCGCGACCTGCTTCCGGGCTTCCTCGTCGGCGCGGTCGGGCTCGCCTTCGCGTTCGTGCCGATCACGATCGCGGCACTGTCCGGCGTGTCCGCACGCGACGCCGGGCTCGCCTCCGGGCTGATCAACACGTCCCAGCAGATCGGCGGCGCCGTCGGCATCGCCGTCCTCTCGACGATCGCGACGAATCACACCTCGGCGTTGCGCGCCTCGGGAATCAATTTCCCGACCGCGCTGACGAGCGGCTTCCACCACGCCTTCGCAGTCGGAGGAGCGATCGCTTTCGCCGGTGTGGCGGTGACGCTCGTCATGATCCGCCGCGTCGAGCCCGCCGCCGAGGCGGAGGCGGCGCTGGAGACGGCCTAGAGCTAGCCGCCTTCGCGGGGCAGCTCGATCCCGAGCAGCGTCAGCAGCGCGACGAGGCCGACGAGCGCGGCGGCGATGCCGAGAATGAGGCGGGGATGCCTGCTCGCCTTCAGCTGGAGATACGCAATCCGCACCCAGAGGACGATCAACCCGATCGCGACCCCGTAGACGGCGACGATCACCGGCGCGAGGTAGACGGCCTTCTGCAGCGGCCACTCGAGCGCCCACGCCGTCAGCGCGACGAACCCGACGCAGGCAGCCAGCACAGGGACGGCGACGCGGATTCGCTTCATCAGCGTCAGGCTATCGTTGCAGGGCATGGCCGAGGCCAACTACACGTCGGGCGACGACTTCGTGGTCGAGTTCCTCGGCTACAGGTTCGGCTTCAACGGCGACGACTTCGAGCAGCGCGTCACCGCGGCCGCCGTCAAGCTCGGCCTGATCGAGGGCAACGAGCTCGACGACGAGGGGACCGCCGACCTGGTGGAGCTCGCCGCCGACGGCGTGATCGGCGAGGCGCGCAGCCCGCTCGGCCGCTACCTCGTCCGCCACTGGGAGCGCGTCTCCCTCGTCGACGGCGAGTCGCTCGTCTACTGGCTGCGCAAGCTCGTCTTCCGTGGCGCCTGGCTCGACCACCGCGTCAAGGAGGGGCTGCTCGAGGTCGCGTGGGACGACGAGCGCGCCGACTTCGGCTACCGCGACCCGCGCGGCGGCCGGGCGCTGCTCGAGCTCGCTCCCGTGCCGAGCTGGCACGAGCTGCAGTACAAACCCTGAGCCTCGTTGCGGCGGGTCGCGCCGCCCCCATTCGTCAACTACCATCCGAGCAGGATGGACACGCAGCGAGGCGTCGATCTCTTCTGGCTGCGAAGGCGTCCGACCGGGGGCGCCCGCCTCAGCTGGCGCGCGCTTGCTCCCTCGCGCTCCCGCACCCGAGGAGCGTGGGCCGTCGCGGTGCTGGCCGTCGGACTGCTGCTCTCCCCCGCCGCCGCCTGGGCGACGCCGCCTTCGATCACGAGCCTCCAGCCCACCGGAGGCGGGGTGACGGTGACCTGGACGCTGGCACAAAACGAGGATTCCGACTACGTCGAGATCGCCTCGCTGCCTGCGACCGACAGCGACGGCTTCTTCGATCAGGCCGTTGTCTGGTCGTGGCCCGACCTCGCAGACACCACGTGGACCTCGCCCGAGCTCGCTCCGGGCACCTACTACGTCCACGTCCGTGGCCGCGACGGCGAGAGCAATCCCGAGTGGTCGAGTGTCCAGACGTTCAGCGTCGGCTCGTCGACACAACCCGGTTCTGCGCCCACGACCCCGGCTCCGAGCTCGCCGTCGCTACCTGACCCGTTCCAGCCGGCGCCCACGCCCGACACGAGCAGCTGGTCGTGGCTGCTCTCCGCGGAGGGAGCGAGCTGGAGCCTCGGCCTCTTCAGCGCACCTGCGGTGCCGACGCTCCAGTCGCTCGCCGACTCCCTCGGGAAGCCCGATCGCTGCCGCGCTGCGAATCTGCTCGCCACCTGGGACGTGATCGGCATGACCGCCCTCCTCCAGGCGCCGGGAGCCGCGGCCCGCACCGACGATTGCGCGAGCCTGGGCGCCTTCCAGGTCCGGCGGATCGCCCTGACCGAGCAGCAGTGGGTGACCGTGGAGGGGCTCCACGTCGGCGACCCGGTGTCGCTCGTGCGCTTCTTCTACCCGGCCGCACGCCTCCATCGATCGGGGCCGCTCGCCGGCTACTGGCTTGATCCGGCGCCGCATGGCAAGCCGGGCAGGATGGTGGCCCGCATCGAGTCGGGCTACGTCAGCGCGTTCGTCCTCGTGGCGGACGGCAAGAGCTAGACCGGCTCGAGCGGCAGGTGCGGCTCGGGCGGAAGCTCGACGCGGATCGCGTCGCCGGGGCGAACCTCGCCGCCCACCACGACGACGCCCATCACGCCGGCCTTGCGGACCAGCCTGCCGCGCTCGTCGCGCTCCAACGTCGCGGCTGTCAGACCCGCCTGGAACCGGTCGAGCTGCAGGCAGGGGTTGCGCAGGCCGGTCACCTCCACGATCGCCGTCGCGCCGAGCGAGAGCCGAGCGCCGGCCGGCAGCCCGAGCAGATCGAGTCCCCGAGTCGTGACGTTCTCCCCAAGCTCCCCCGCAGACACGTCGAAACCCGACTCGCGCAGCTCGTCGTGGAGCTCGGCGTGGATCAGGTGCACCTGCCGCAGGTTGGGCTGAGTCGGGTCGCGCGCCACCCGCGAGCGGTGCTTGACGGTCTCGCCGAGGTGCGCGTCGCCCTCGACGCCCAGGCCGGGCAGGAGCCGGACGCTGTCCTCGATCGGTTTGCTGAACGTGTGCGCCCCGCTGCGACTGACCGCGATCACCGTCCCGCTCATCTCGCCCAGCCTACGCGTCGTCCGCCGAGGGATGCAGGAGCGGCACGACCGGCTCCCAGCCTCTGCGCAGGACGGCGACGAGCGACGGCGGCGTGATCACGAGCACGTGCTCTCTCGCGGGCCGAGGCAGAGACGCGACGTAACCCGCCACCGTCCAGCGCAGGAGACGCGCACCGAGCACCAGGTACGGCTGGCCCTCGCGTAGGACGAACGCGCCGTCAGGAAGCCGATCGAGCGCCGCTTCGTACCGGAGCTGCCCGCGTGTCCCGGACTCGACGCGCTCCGCGTGAAGCTGCGCGTCGATCGCGTCGGCGCCGACCTGGCCGGGGTGCAGCTCGGCCCAGATGTCGGTGAGTCGGACATAGTCCTCGCGCCGGCACAGCGCGCAGGGACGGTGGCCGGCCGCGAACGCCGTCGCTTCGTCGAGGAAGAACAGCTCGGTGAAGCGGCCCGGCTGCAGGAGCGGCCCGCGCTGCCAGCCGCGAAACTCGAGCCGGCAGGCGATCCAGCGCCTGCCGTTGTAGCGCCGTCGGATGCGCCCGCTCCGATCGTGGAGACAGCCGCGGTTCCCGTAGAGCAGGCCGCGCGCGGGATCCGCGACGAGCTCGCCGAGCGGCGTGACCCGATTCTGCAGGGCCATCTGGATCGCACCTTAGCCGGAAAGGGACGCGCTGCGGCTAAGGCGAACCCGATCGCTGTCCCGTAGGAAGCGGCCGCTAGCTGGTTGATGCCACGGAATCGTGTTCCGGGGCGTGAGCTGGTCGCTCTGAGGCGCCGCGGCGTGCCGGCGGCGATGGCGGAGCCATCGGGGCCGGTGCGACGGGGCGAAGCGGACGGCCGCTGGGGCCCGGCTCCGCCGGGCCCTGCCGGCCGGGAGCGGCCCAGACCGGCCAGATCGCGCAACCGGACACGCGAGAGCGTGGCATCAACCATCTAGGTTCTCCTGATGGCGAGCCGGTCTCCACCCTCCCCGGTCCTCTCGGCGTTTGGTATCTCAGGCGCGCCGGCGCCACTGGACGGTGGGCGAGGGTCGTCGTGGCGTGTCACCGATGCCGTGCTCAAGCAACTCGACCTGTCCGAGGCGGAGCTGGAGTGGCAGGCGCAGCTCTTCGCCTCGATCTCGTGCGACGGCTTCCGAGTCGCACGCCCACTCCGCGCACGCGACGGCTCGCTCGTCGTTGCCGGCTGGTGCGCGTGGGAGGTGGTTGAGGGTCGGCACGAAGAGCGCCGCTGGCCGGAGATCATCGCCGTCGGCGAACGCTTCCACTCTGCACTCGTCGGCGTGCCGGGTTCGGACTTCATCGCCCGACGGACTGATCCGTGGGCCATCGGCGACCGCGTCGCCTGGGGTGAGCGGCGTGCAGACGAGTTCGTCCACGTCAAGCATCTACCACGGCTCGCCGCCGCGCTCCAGCCGATCGACGCTCCGAGCCAGCTCATCCACGGCGACCTCACCCAGAACGTGCTGTTCGACGATCGACTCCCGCCAGCCGTCATCGACTTCTCCCCCTACTGGCGGCCGACCCCGTTCGCTTCCGCGATCGTCGTCGCCGATGCGCTCGCATGGGAGGGCGCCGACGAGGGCATCCTCGATGCTGTCGGACACGTCGAAGACTTCGGCCAGTACCTGGTACGGGCGCTGATCTATCGCACGGTCACGGACTGGCTGCTCCGCTCACGACGAGCCGCTGTGCCCGGACGACGCCGACCCGTATCTCCCGGCGGTCGAGCTAGCATCCCGCCTCGTCGCGGAGGCGTAGAACCCTCCACCTCTTCCAAGCCGTGATGCGCAGGCTGTACGGGACCGGATGGCCCCTCCAGCCGCGCGCCGCTACGCGGATGGGAGCGAGAAGCCGAAGCGGGAGCGCTCCTCGGCCCGCCCGATCGTGATCCGCCGGATCGTCCCGACGGGCACGATCAGCTCCTGCGGCTCCTCTCCGTGCGGGCAGACCGACAGGAAGCCGTTCCCGGGCTCGGCGGACAGCGAGGCGACCTCGAAGACGGCGCCGTCGACGAGCATCAGCTCGACCGATGCGCTCGCGAGCCCGTGCTCGTGGGCGAACGCCTCCACGCGCCGGTGCACACGCTCGACGAGCTCCTCGACCGGGCCGGCGGCGCCCGGCGTCCACAGCTCAGGCATCGTCTCGACCGTCCCACGCCACGCGCTCGAAAGGCCAGTCCGCCTCGATCCAGGCGCGGAAGGCGCCGTAGAGCTCGCCGTCGAGCTCCACCGCGTCGCGGCGTACCCAGCAGTGTGCGCCGTCCGGGACTAGAACAGCCGCGCCTCGTCCGCCGCCTGCGAGCCGATGTGTGCTCGTCCTGCCTTCGTGACGACGCGACCGCGCGGGGTGCGCTGCACGAAGCCCTGCTGGAGGAGATACGGCTCGTAGACGTCCTCGATCGTGTCCGGCTCCTCGCCGAGTGCCACGGCGAGCGTCGAGAGGCCGACGGGGCCGCCGTCGAAGCGCTCGACGATCGCGCGCAGCAGGTCGCGGTCGATCTTCTCGAGCCCGGCCTCGTCCACCTCGAGCAGCTCCAGCGCCTCGCGGGCGATCGGCATCGTCACCGCGCCCTCGTGGCGCACTTCGGCGACGTCGCGGACGCGGCGCAGGATCCGGTTCGCGATCCGCGGCGTCCCTCGCGAGCGGCCGGCGATCTCGAGCGCCGCCTCGTCCTCGATCGCGACGCCGAGGATCTTCGCCGAGCGGCGCACGATCGTGCCGAGCTCCTCGGCGGCGTAGTGCTCGAGCCGGAACGTGAGGCCGAAGCGGTCGCGTAGCGGCGTCGTCAGCAGACCCGTGCGGGTCGTCGCGCCGACGAGCGTGAACGGCGGCAGGTCGAGCGTCAGCGTGCGCGCGGCCGGGCCCTGGCCGACGACGATGTCGAGCCGGAAGTCCTCGAGCGCCGGGTAGAGGATCTCCTCGGCGGCGCGGGTGAGCCGGTGGATCTCGTCGATGAAGAGCACGTCCGACGGGCCGAGCGAGGTGAGGATCGCCGCGATGTCCTTGCGCTCGAGCGCGGGCCCGGCGACACAGCGGATGCCGGCTCCGAGCTCCTCGCGGACGATGAAGGCCAGGCTCGTCTTGCCGAGCCCGGGCGGCCCCGCGAGCAGCACGTGGTCGAGCGCCTCGCCGCGGGTCTTCGCGGCCTGGAGCGCGATCGCGAGCTGCTCCTTGATCCGGTCCTGGCCGACGAAGTCGTCGAGCCTGCGCGGCCTGAGGGTCTGCTCGACCTCGTCCTCGTCGACGGCGAGCGCCGGCGCGAGAAACTGCGTGCTCACGCCGCCGCCTTCAGGGCGAGCCGGACGCGCTCCTCGGGCGGCAGGGCCGGATCGACCTCGGCGAGCGCCGTCTCGGCCTCGAGCACGGAGTAGCCGAGCTCGACGAGCGCGTCGCGCGCGACGAGGTGCGGAGCGGAGCCGCTGCCGATCCGGGTCGGCTCGGCGGGGCCGAGCTTGCCTTTCAGCTCGAGCACCACGCGCTGCGCCGTCTTCTTGCCGATCCCGGGAATCGCCTCGAAGCGGGCCGTGTCGTCGAGCGCGATCGCGCGGCGCAGGTCGGCCGGCGGAGAGCCCGAGACGATCGCGAGCGCCACCTTCGGGCCGACGCCGGAGACCGAGAGCAGCTGCTCGAACAGCTCACGCTCCTCGAGGTCGGCGAAGCCGTAGAGCTGCAGCGCGTCCTCGCGGACGTGCATGTACGTCTCCACCGTCAGCTCCTCGCCCTCCACCGCGTGCTTGAGCGCGCTCGGCGTGACGGCGACGAGGTAGCCGACGCCGTTGACGTCGAGCACGAGTCCGTCGGCACTGCGGCCGGCGGGGATGCCGCGCAGCCGGGCGATCATCCGTTCACGACTCTCAGCAAGGGCGGAGCGAGCGCGTGACAGATCGCGACGGCGAGCGCGTCGGCGGCGTGGCTCGGGGTCGGCTCTGCGGCGAGGCCGAGAATCGCCTTGACCATCCGCTGCACCTGCTCCTTGTCGGCGCGTCCGTAGCCGCAGACAGCCTGCTTGACCGTCGCCGGCGGATACTCGGTGCACGGGACGTCGAGCACTGCGGCGGCGACGAGCACGGCGCCGCGAGCCTGACCGACCGACAGGGCGATGCGGGCGTCGGCGCCGACGAACGACTCCTCGATCGCCACTGCGTCCATCCGGCTCGGTCTTCAGGATTCCCTGAACGCCGTCGAAGATCGTCTTGAGCCGCAGCTCCGGCCGCTGGCCGGCGGGAGTCCGCCACCAGCCGTGGCCGACCTCGCCGATGCGGCCGTCGCTTTCGTAGCTGACGATTCCCCAGCCGCACGCAGCCGTCCCGGGTCGATGCCGAGACCTTCACGACAAGAGGTTAGGCAGCGCGTCGGACGTTCCTGCCGGGCCTCCGACGGCCTTCGTGAGCGCCGTCTGCGGCTCCTCGCCCTTCGCTAGTAGATGGTTGATGCCGACTTCGCGGCATCAACCATCTAGCCCGCGACCGCCTCGAGCACGCGCTCGGGGATGTCGAAGTTCGCGAAGACCTCCTGGACGTCGTCGTTGTCCTCGAGCGCGTCGATCAGGCGCAGGATCTTCTTCGCCGTCGCCTCGTCGCCGACCTCGACCGTCGTCTTCGGCACCATCGTCAGCTCGGCCGACTCGACCGTGAACCCGGCCGCCTCGACCGCCTCGCGCACCGCCGCGAGGTCCTCGGGCGCGGAGGTGACCTGGAACGTCGAGCCGTCGAGCTCGACGTCGTCGGCGCCGCCCTCGGCCGCGGCCAGCATCAGCTCGTCCTCGTCGACGCCCTCCGCCGGCACGAGCACGACGCCGCGCCGCTCGAACAGCCACGCGACCGCGCCGGAGGTGCCGAGGTTGCCGTCGTTCTTCGCGAACGTGTGGCGCACGTCGCGCGGCGGTGCGGTTCCGGTTGTCGGTCAGCGCCTCGACGATCACCGCGACGCCCTCGGGGCCGTAGCCCTCGTAGACGACCGTCTCGAAGGCGGCCGAGTCGGAGTCGGCGCCCGCGCCCTTCGCGATCGCGCGGTCGATGTTGTCCTTCGGCATCGAGTACGAGCTGCGCCTTCTCGATCGCGTTCTGCAGCGCGAGGTTGTTGGCCGGGATCGCCGCCGCCCTCCTTCGCCGCGACGATGATCGCGCGCGAGAGCTTCGAGAAGAGCTTGCCGCGCTTCGCGTCGGCGGCGCCCTTCTTGTGCTTGATCGACGACCACTTGCTATGCCCGTGACATCGGACTGCTCCTCGCTCTCGCCGTCTACTCGTGCGCTCACAAGGTCCAGAAACAGCTCGTGGACGCGCGTGTCGTCCGTCAGCTCCGGGTGGAACGACGACGACGAGGAAGCGGCCCTCGCGCGCGAGCACCGGATGGCCGTCGACCTCGGCGAGCACCTCGACGTCCGGCCCGGCGTCCTCGATCCACGGCGCGCGGATGAAGACGGCGCGCAGCGGCTCGTCGCTCGCCGGCGAGCTCGAGGTCCGTCTCGAAGCTCGCGACCTGGCGGCCGAAGGCGTTGCGCCGTCGACGTCGAGGTCGACGAGGCCGAGGTGGTCGCGGTCGAGCACGATCATCCCGGCGCACGTGCCGAAGACCGGCCGCTCGAACGCGCGCACCGCCTCGTCGAGGCCGTAGAGCCGCATCAGCCGCGTCGATCGTCGTCGACTCGCCGCCCGGGATCACCAGCCCGTCGAGCCCGTCGAGCTGCTCCGGCTTGCGCACCTCGACCGCCTCCGGCGCCGAGGCGCCGCAGCACGCGCGCGTGCTCGCGGAAGTTGCCCTGCACGGCGAGGACGCCGATCGTCGGGGCGCTGTCCATCCGGAAAAGTGTAGTTAGGCGGCCCGCAGGCCCACGTGCGACGCGGCAAGAGGTCCGGCACGGGGGAGCCGGGCGTCTTCTGAGAGGGTTGCTCCGAGCGTGGCCAGAGCCGACCTGATCGCCGTCGGAGACGTGATGCTGGACGTCTTCGCAGGCGCGCGTCCCTCCGGGGTCGTGCACGGCGACGTGCGCGTCCGAGGCGGCGGCTCGACGCTCAACGCCGTCATCTGGGCGGCGAGCGAAGGAGCGGCCGCGGTCGCGATCGGCCGGATCGGCGCCGACCCGGCGGGAACGATGGTGCGCACGGCGCTCGACGAGGCGGGCGTCCGGGCGCAGCTCACCGTCGACCCGGACCTGCCGACCGGGACGGTCGTCTACACGGGCCAGGGCGTCGTCGCCGATCGAGGCGCGACGGCCCGCTTGTCCCCGAAGGACCTGCCCCGCAGGCTCGAGGCCGGCGCGGTGCTCGTCTCCGGCTACGCCCTGCTGCAGGACGACACCCACGCCGCAGCCCGCGCAGCGATCGAGCGCGCCCGCGCCGGCTGGATCGCGGTCGACGTGGCTTCGGCGACGCTGATCGAGCGGCTCGGTGCCGAGCAGGCGCTGGAGCGCACCCGCGGGGCCTCGGTGCTGCTCGCGAACGAGCACGAGGCCCGCGCACTCACAGGCTCCGAGGCGCGTGACGCGGTCCTCCAGCTCGGCGCCCGCTACCGGCTTGTCTGCGTCAAGCTCGGCCCGCGCGGCGCCCTCGCGGCGTACGAGGGCGGGCTGCTGGAGGCGGCGGCGCCCCACGTCCTCGAGCACGGCGTCGCCGGCGCCGGGGATGCATTCGCCGCAGGCCTCCTCGTCGCGCTCGTGCGCGGCGCGACGTGGGCGACGCGCTCGCCGCCGGCTGCCGCCTCGGCACCGCCGCGGCGGCTGCGGGCTAGGCACGCCGCTCCAGCCACTGCAACAGCGGCCCTTCGGCCATGTCGAGGAACTTCGGCTCGAGCTCGGCGCCCGCGGCGACGAGCAGCTCGGCGACGCCGACGTGGTCGGCGGCTACCGGGTAGAAGGATCGCCGTTGGCCGGCGCTAGGCGGAGCCGACGACCGCCCAGCCGAGGGGCGTCGCGTAGGCGGTCTCGACGCGGACGTCGGGCTCGGCCCCGCGCTCGAGCAGCCGGCCGACCAGGTCGGGCCGGCCCCGCCACGCCGCGTGGTGGAGCAGCGTGCCGATCGGGCCGCCGTCGCTCCCGGCGAAGTCGGGCCCGAGCAGGTCGACGACGAGGTCGAGCCGTCCGCTCATCGCGAGCTGGATCACGCCCGCCTGCGCGTCGCGGTCGAGCTCGGGCAGGCTCGCCGGGCGCTCGCCGGCCTGGATCGCCGCGAGCGCGCGGTCGACGTCGGTCAGCTCGTCGGTGATCCCGAGCGCGCGCAGCGCCTCGACCTGATCGGGCCGTCCGCGCCGGACGGCGGCGCGAAACGCGGCCGGATCGGGGGTCGTGCCGCGCTCGACGAGGAGCCGCAGCGTCGCCCCGTCGCGACCCCGGATCACCGCGTGGTAGAGGATCGCGCCCTCGTTCGGATCGGCGCCGTGATCGAGCAACAGGCGCAGATGCTCGGGCCGCTCGAAGTCGAGTGCGTGAGCGAGCGCGTTCGTGCCCGGCACGACGGCGCCCGCTTCGAGCAGCAGGCGCAGGCACTCGGGGCTCTCCGCCTCGCACGAGTGGTACACCGACTCGTTGTCGTTCGGATCGGCGCCGGCCCCGAGTAGCAGCCGCGTCAGCTCCGGATCGTGCGCCCGGCCTGCCGCGCCGTAGAGCGCGCTCTGAGGCCCCCACTCCGGGCCCCACTCCGTGTCGATGTAGGACGCGTTCGGATCGGCGCCGCGACCGAGCAGCTCCCGCGCGAGCTCGACGCTCGCGAAGACGGAGTGACAGACGTAGAGAAGCGGCGCCCAGCTGCGCGGGCCGCCCGGCTCGTTCGGGTCGCCGTGCCAGGCGCGGCCCAGCACGAGCGCCGCCCACGGGTCGCGTGCGAGCTCGGGCCGCGACTCGAGCATCCGCTCGGCGCGGGCGCGCCGCCCCCCGGTGGCGGCGACCACGAACGCGTCGGCGCCCGTCTCGAGCGCGGCGACGAGCGCCGGCCAGCTCGAATAGCCCTGCTCCCGCGCGAGCACGAGCTGCGCGCTCGCCAGGATCGGCTCCCGGCCGCCCAGTCGCGCGACCGCCTGCTCGTCCCCCGCGCGCACGGCGCGCACGAGCTCCTTGGCCTGCTTGCGAAGCTGCTCGAGGTTCATCACGACCTCCTCCCTCTCGGGCCCGTGTCCGCGGCGTCGGGCGGGAAGAAGATCGGTGCGTCGGCTACCAGTGGTGCGACGAGGTGGGCTCTGCCCTGCCCGCGGACCGGGTGCGCCCTCGCGGCGCGCCCCCGATGCTACTACCAGCCGCGGGTCTCGAGCAGCTGCGCTCGGGTCGAGCGAGCTGGTCGAGATGCCGACCATCGGCTCGCCGAGGCCGGCGGAGACGCGGGCGAGGATCTCGGGGTCGATGTAGTGCGTCGTCGCCTCGACGATCGCCTTGGCGCGCTGCTCGGGATCGCCCGACTTGAAGATGCCCGAGCCGACGAAGACGCCGTCCGCGCCGAGCTGCATGCAGAGCGACGCGTCGGCCGGCGTTGCGATCCCGCCGGCCGTGAAGGTGACGACCGGCAGCCGGCCGTGCTCGGCGACCCAGCGCACGAGCTCGAACGGCGCCTGCAGCTCCTTCGCCTCGGCGTAGAGCTCCTCGTCGCGCAGCGACTGCAGCCGGCGGATCCCGCCGAAGACGGAGCGCATGTGCGTGACCGCGTTGACGATGTCGCCGGTGCCCGCCTCGCCCTTCGTGCGGATCATCGCCGCGCCCTCGGCGATGCGCCGCAGCGCCTCGCCGAGGTTCGTCGCGCCGCACACGAACGGCACCGTGAAGTCCCACTTGTCGACGTGGTGCTCGAGGTCGGCCGGCGTCAGCACCTCGGACTCGTCGATGTAGTCGATCTCGAGCGCCTGCAGGATCTGCGCCTCGGCGAAGTGGCCGATCCGGCACTTCGCCATCACCGGGATCGAGACCGCCTCCTGGATCTCGTGGATCATCTCCGGGTCGGACATGCGGGCGACGCCGCCCTGCACGCGGATGTCGGCGGGGACGCGCTCGAGCGCCATCACCGCGACGGCGCCCGCCTCCTCGGCGATCTTCGCCTGCTCGGCGTTGACGACGTCCATGATCACGCCGCCCTTGAGCATCTCGGCGAGGCCGCTCTTGACGCGCATCGTCCCGATCTCGGCCATGATTCGATTGTAGAGAGAATGGACCGGGGACCGCGCCTCGGCTCGGGCGGCGCCCGCCCCGGTACCGCCTTCCGTGCGGCTGACGGGCGGGCTCGTCGTGGACGTCGGCGCGAACGTCGGCAAGTGGACGGCCGCAGTGCTCCGGGCCGAGCCGGCGGCGAGAGTGCTCGCAGTCGAGCCGAACGGGGAAGCGCGGTCGCAGCTCGAGGCGCGGTTCGGAGGCGATTCACGCATCCGCATCGACTCGCGCGCGGTGAGCTCGGCAGCGGGGACGGTCGCGTTCCACCTCACAGGTCACACCGTCAATGCGTCCCTCTTTCCGCCGCGTCCCGAGATGCAGGCGATCTACGGCGGCACCAACGAATGGGAAGTCCGAGACGTCGTCGACGTCGAGGCGACGACGCTCGACGAGCTCACCGACGGCGTGCCGGTGTCGCTGCTGAAGATCGACGTCCAGGGAGCCGAGACCGAGGTGCTCGCGGGCGCCTCGTCGACGCTCGCGCGCACGGCGGCCGTCCTGCTCGAGGTGCTCTTCGTCCCGCATTACGAGGGCGGCTCGGACTTCGCCGACGTCCACCGCTCGCTGCGCGAGCACGGCTTCGTCCTGGCTGCACTGAGCCGCCCGTTCGCCACCGAGCGGCACCCGGCCCTGTGGGCGGACGCCTGCTACGTGCCGCGCCCGCTGCTCGAGCGGCACTGACGGCTGATCAGGCGGCGTGGCGGACCTCGAGCTCGGGCGGCGGGTGGCGCATGAACTGGTCGACGAGCAACAGCTCGTCGGCGTGCTCGGGCGCGAAGGAGATCTGCAGCGCCGGAATCGACGCGGGCACCTGCTCGTGCGCCGCGAGCGTGCGCTGCGCGGCGACGCGGCCGCCTGCGACGAAGAAGGCGCGGCGGAACCCTGTGTCGGCGGCCGGAGCGACGAGCACGAGCCGGGTGCCGCGCAGGCGCTCGAGCAGGGCGATTCGCGCGGCGACGCTCTCGAGCGCTGCGATCCGGTCACGTAGCCGCGCCGCATCCTCGTACCGCAGGTCACGAGCGAGGCGCGCCAGCTTCGCCCGTAGCGGCGGCAGCGCGGCGCCCAGCTCGTCACCGTCGAATCCCTGCAGCGCTCTCGCCGCGAGCTCTGCCTGCCGGCGGCTCGAGATCGGCCCCCACGACGTCGGCTGCGACGAGACGACGATCTTCGCGCCGTGTCGGCGCAGGTAGACGTAGCGGTCGGGCCTCGCGCCGCGCGCGTTCGCGGCGGGACGCAGCTCGCGCAGCAGCCGCAGCTCCTCGAGCCCCGCCTCGAGCTCCGAACCGAGCACGCGCCACTCGATCCGCTCGAGCGCGCCGAGCGCCGCCTCGACCGCGGGACGCTGGCGGTCGGAGCGGAAGTAGGAGCGCAGGCGCGCACGCAGGTCGCGGGCGCGGCCCACGTAGAGCACCTGGTCGTGCACGTCTCGGAAGAGGTAGACCCCCGGCCGGTCGGGCGCCCCGAACGCGAGCGAGCGCTTGCCGTGGACGCGCCGCGTGCGCGTCGCGGCGAGCTCGCAGAGGTCGGCCACTGTCTCCGCGCCACGCTCCTGGGCGAGGCCGATCAGCCGCAGCAGGATCTCCCCCGTCGCCTCGGCGTCGGGCAGCGCACGGTGGCAGGGACGGGCGGCGGTGCCGAAGCGGTACGAGAGCGCGCCGAGCGAGCAGCGGCCGCCGACGAGCCGCCGGGCGAGGCCGACCGTGTCGACGACGGCGCCCGCGAAGCGCCTGCCCGTCTGCCGCTCGATCTCCCGGTCGAGGAAGCTCATGTCGAAGCGCGCGTTGTGGGCGACGAGCACCGCATCCCCGGCGAACGCGAGGAAGCCGCGCACCGCTGTCGCCACCGGCGGCGCCCCGCGCAGGTCGCGGTCGTCGATTCCGGTCAGCGCGCTGACGGCGGCCTCGAGCGGCCGCCCCGGGTTCGCGAGCGTCTCGAAGGCGCCCGTCTGGAGCAGCCCCTCGATCCGGACCGCCCCGATCTCGCAGATCTGGGCTGCGCCCGGCGAGAGCCCGGTCGTCTCGAGATCGACGACGACGAAGCGCGCGAGCTCGAGCGGAAGCGCCTCGCCGGGCGCCACGGCGAGCGAGACGAGGTCGCCCCGCCAGGCAAGGCGCGCGTCGGCGCGCACCGTCTCCTCGAGCAGCGAGCGCGCGAGCCCGACGGGCGCGCTTGCGATCGCGAACAGCCTGCGGGCCGCCTCCTCGGCCGGAACCGGTCCGCGGCGCTCCTCGACGAGCTCGACGAGCCGGTCCGCGGCGTCCAGTCGCAGCTGCATGACCGCAGAGACTATGCGAACATGTGTTCGTGTTCAAGCAAGCCTGCCGCTTCGCGCCTCCCGAGCGCGCTCGCGGCGGCCGGAGTACAGGGTCGATAGGAGCCGGCCGCAGATGTTCGCAGGTGCCCTCCTCGGAACATCCAAGCGTTCCGCCAGAACGCGCGACCGGCTCCTCTCTGGCTCTGACGTCGATCCGGCGCGGATTGTTTGCGCGGGTGTGTTGGCCGCTGTCAGCCCACCGAACCGTGAGGAGCGCCGGGCCGGCGGCGCCCTTCACCGTCTAGCCGACTAACCCGCCGATGCCGGAATCGAGGTCCGCCCGATCGGGGCAGCCCTTCGCGTCTGGACGGAGAGGCTGGCACGGATGATCAGGCTGATCCAGGGGTGCTCTCCGATCGGCAGCTCGGGGCTGAGCTTGCCCAGACCGGCGCCGCCGTTCGCCCGAGCTTGCCGACTGGGCACTACACCTAGCCTGCCGCGGAAGCCGTTCCGATCTGTTCGTCGCGGTAGGTCCAGCGCACGATCACGGTCACGTTGCGGCCGAGTTGCTCGGCGAGCGGGCGGGCGAGGATCTGCGGGGACGGTGCGGCCTTTGGCCCGATCACGTCGATGCTCGCAACCAGACGGGTTGGCTCTTCGACGACGGTCAGGTTCTGGATTCCGAGGTGTTCCGAGCGGAGTAGCGGCACGAGCACCTTTCGGACCTGTCCGTCATCGTAGGCGCGTTGGTACGCGCTATGGCTTTCGCGCTCGAGCGGGAACGCCACCGCGAGGACCGCTACCAGTGGCAGAGCGACCGCCACCCGGTGTCGGCGGCTCAGCCCGCGCGTGGCGCCGAAACCGGTCAGGAGCAAGACGATCACGGAGGCAACCACGATCCCGACCAGATTGGTCAAGAAGAGGAGCAGCGCGCCGCGAGCGAGGTGGGAATAGCCTTGCTCGAGCAGGATGCCGAAGGCGGCCAGAGGTGGGACGAGCGCGACGGCGATAGCGGCCCCGGGGAGTGCGCCGCCTGCACGTCGGCGCACGGTGACGTATGCGCCGGCGGCGCCAGCGGCGACGGCGATCGCGAGGTCGATCAGGCCTGGAGCGGTGCGGAAGAGGATCTCGGTTGTGATCGTGACGACCCGGAAGTTCGGCACCAGAAACGCGACCAGGGAGGCCAGCCCGATCGACTCGAGTGCGGCGAACAGGATCAAGCCCGCCGAGACGAGCTGCCGTTTGGTGTCGCCTAGGACGAACGCCGCGGCGAGCGCGACGAGCGGCCGCATCAGCGGGGCCACGAGCATCGCGCCGATCACGACGGCGGCTGAGTTCCCGATCAGGCCGAGCGCGGCGATCAAGGCCGAGAGCGCCATCAGCGTCGCGAAACGGAAGAGATAGGGCGCGAGCTCCCCGGGGCCGTCGGCGAACAGGTCGGCGATCACCTGTGCGCGCTCGTCCCCCGGCAGGCGAACGTGCCGGCGCCGCGCCGACCAGTACCGAAGGGCCCTCAGCGAGGGGGTCACCGCAGCGATCGTACGTCGGCGGGGGGACAGCGCCCCGGCCCTGCCGTCTCGGGCTGGCAATCTCGACCCACCGTGGCGAGCGATGATCGTCGCTCACGTGCGTGTTGTGACCCGGTGTCTTCCACGCTCGATGTGAGCAGAACCTCACGAATTCAGTAGCCGCCGCTTGCGCGCCCATCCCTGGCCCTCAGTTCCCGTCTCTAGTCTGGAGACATGAACACACTTGAGAACACTCCGCCGGACACAGATCGCCGGCGGGCCCTGAACGGCGTCACCGGCTATCTGGTTGTCGCCGAGGACGGGCCCGTCGGGCCGGTCGAGCTGCCGCTGCTCCCTCCCGACGGCGACGGCGCAGAGTATGTCGTTGTTCGCACGGGCGGCTGGCTGCGCCATCGCCACCCAGTTGTTTCCTGCCAGCTCGTCAGCCGCGTCGACCGGGCCCGCGGGCGTGTCTATGTCGACGCGACCAGTGAGCAGATCAGCCGGCTACCCGAGCAGATCCCGCTCGCGACCTGATACAAGCCGGCGCCATACCGATGCCGACGCGGCAGTTCGCGAGACGCTCGTGGCAGGCATTCGAGCACGCCCTTGACCCGCTCGGCCCGCCAAGGCCCCGGCCCGCAGAGCCTCGGCAACTTCGGTGTCCATCGAGACCTCCCGGGCGGGCCAAACGCCCGTGGTCTCGCCATTTCGCGTTCTTGGTCAGCTCCACGGGCTCAGAGTCGGTCCGCCCGTCGCGCTCGCAGGAGTTCGAGCTCGGGGCACGGCGCGAACATGCTGCGCTGGCGGGGGAACCGGACTGCTCCACCGATCTGGTGGCTCCTGCGCGCTACCCAGTCCGGTTCCCTCGGGCGCTCCGTCTCGGGCACGACTCGGCCGTGGCCGCCTGCGCCGGTGTGCTCCGCGTACGCCCTGGCCAGCATGCGTCCACCTTAGGCCCGCAACGTCAACATCGCTTGAGGACCGCCTAAGGGTTTGCTCACACGCGGCGGCGGATCGACTCACTCACCGAGTCCGAGCTCTGCGTACGAGTAACCGACCC
Source organism: uncultured Actinomycetes bacterium (assembly GCA_963757725.1). Classification (GTDB taxonomy): domain Bacteria; phylum Actinomycetota; class Thermoleophilia; order Gaiellales; family Gaiellaceae; genus CAVWSR01. Next base: position 154,860 of record CAVWSR010000007.1, on the reverse strand, counting down.
GGAAGAAGCGGCGAAGTCCGGTCAACTCGAACGGCCGCTCCGTGTCGCGCCCTCCAAAGACGATCGCGACCTCCCGAGACTCGGCCCGCAGAAGCTTCTGCGCTCGGACGAGAACGCCCAGGGCCGAGGAATCGAGGAACGCGACTTTCCGAAGGTCGACCACGACGCAGCTTCCCGGCATGCATGCCGCCTGCCGCAACGCTTCGGCAAGGTCCGTGCGCGTGTACAGGTCGAGATCCCCATCAGGCACAACTGCGACCGCATACCCGGAACCGTGCAGCAACCGGGTTAGCTCGATGCGAAAGAGTCTGGGCTCGTCGGCGAACTCCATCGTGGCAAGGCTACGGCGCTCGCGCAAGCAACGCGCGAGCACGGACTCAAGATCTCCTCACACGCAGGAGCGGCTGGTCGGGGAGCGGCCGACGGCATTTGAGCTCAACTACATCATGCTATGATATTACTTTGTGAACAGGTCCCTAGCTGGATTCTGGCCGAGGGGCTTCCGGAACGGGCCGCTACCCGCGTCGTACGCGCGGCCGGTTCGGCCGAGCAACCCGTCGGATGGAAGGCCCCGACTACCAGGGCTTTTCGAATGGGCCCGCTTGGATTCGAACAGGCCTGCCAATTGCCATTTCTTTGTCTCCGTGGGTGCACCGGTGGGGGCACGCGGCGCACGCGATCGGTCCCGTTTGACGCGTATGAGCGCGTCCGCGCGTGCTTGGCGGTCCGCTCAGGAGCCCGGGTCGAGCCGGCGAATCGACTTCACGCGATCGACTTCGCGGTCGAACGACGCGACGGCTCCGACACCAGACAGCTCCGCACATGCCGCGAGGTACGACTCGGCGAAGTGGATCCGGAACTGCTCGTAGATCTCGAGCGCGCGCAACAGCAGCACCTCGTCCACGACCGTGATCGTCGGGAATCCGAGGATCGCCCGCACGAACTCCGCGACTTGCGCGCGCTCGACTTCGTAGACCGACTCGAGGACGTAGACGACCTCGGCCGCGACGAGGTCGACGAGGATCAGGTTTTGGCTGCCGCGCAGGAACTCGGTTGCTTGCCGCGCCTGCTCGGGCGGGTCGCCGGTCAGGTGACGGATGAGGACGTTCGAGTCGACGAAGGCGCTCAACCGCGGAGCTGGCCCGCCCACGCTCGCCGGCGGATCTCCTCCCACGGAAGCCCGCGCACGTCGGCGGGCACCGGAACGCTTCCCGCCAAGTCGAGCAGGTCAGGTGTGCGAGCAAGAATCGCGCGCCCTCCCTCGATCACGCGGAAGACGACCTGGTCGCCCTCGCCGAGGTTGAGCGCCTCGCGCACCGACTTCGGGATCGTGACTTGACCTTTCGAAGTGATGCGGGCAGGTACGTCCATGACACTCCTTACTTCGCCGATCAAGTAAGGATAGCTGTCCGGACGCGCTGACGTCCGCGTACACGTACACGAACTCTGACGCGCTTTGCATCGAGGATGCATCCGATGTGGTCGCCGCACGACCTGCGCCACCGCCGGATCAGCCTCTGGCACCGGCAAGGCGAAACGTGGGCATTGATCGGCGCTCGCGTCGGCCAGCGCTCGCTCTCCATCACGGCAGACACCTAGACGCACGTCCTTCTCGATGACCGCGAACTCGAACACGCCGTGCATGTGGACGAGTTGGCGACGCCGGGCGTCTGACGCGAACGAAATCAGGCGTAAGGGCCGTCGCGCAGGGGAGCGCCTGAGTGCCTCGCCGAGTCACCCGGCGTTACGATCAGGACCTGTCGTGATCGAACTGGACTTGAACGTCACGGCTGCAGAGGCTCTTGCGGAGTGCCGTCAGCGTGGTCTCGTCGTTCCCAGTGAGCGCGAGTTGGCCGGTCATGCTGGTAGCCACCACTGGCATCTCGGGTTTCCCGGGCGCACCGGCACGCTCGAGCTGAGCGAGCGACAGAACCGAGTCTGGGTGAAGGTGCATCCGAGACGTGATGGCGCTGGGCAACCGCGCTTGCTCGCGAGCTCAGCGGCCGCTCGAGGAACTTGCCCACAGCCTAGCGAGGCTCGGGACATTCCCGCAGGCTGGCTCATGCGACGCAGCAGGTGCGTCGCCCGACCCGCCTACCCGCCGCCGGCGACCCACAGGTAGGGCGTCGTCGTCGACACCTTTACTAATCCCGCTCGTTCGAGGATCGGGCGCGACTCTTCGGTCGAGTCGCTGTGAATCAGTCTCTTGCCAAGCACAAGCGCTGACCGTGCACGGGCCGCCGTGAGCGCCCGGTAGATCCCGCGCCCACGCCATTCCGTTCGTGTGGCGCCGCCCCAGATCCCGGCGAACTCCGTAGCGGCCACCGGCTCCAGGCGGCCGGAGCTGACGATCTCTCCGTCCGCCTCTGCCACCCAGAGCTCCATCCCATCCCCGAACCCCAGTCTTCGGAGCAGCGCATCTGCCATCTCTTGGGCGAACCCGCCCCCGAAGACCTCTTCCTGCATCGCACTGAGCGCGCGGACGTCCGGCTCGCTCGTGACCCGCCGGAGGTGGATCCCCTTCGGCAACGGAACGTCAACTGCCAGGAGAGCGGCTTCCCCGATCATGATCGATTCCCGCTCCCCGGGCACGAACCCATTTCGCACGAGCGCGTCATGAAGCGCCGGCGCGCGGTCGTGCGCGCGCGTCTTCCACTCGACGCGGGTGATCCCAGGATCCTCGCGGTAGTGGGCAAGAGCCTCCTCCACCCAGCGGGCGATCACCGCGCCGTCCGCACCTCCGAGATCCCGGTAGGTGACGAAACCACGACCGCCGCCGAACGTCACGAGCCTCAGCGGGCCGAGGCCCGTCACGGCCACCGCACTCGGGGTTTCCGCTTCGGTACGAAGCTGCCGGTCGTACGCGTCGAGGTACTCCTGCGCAGTTGCCATCAGCCGCCATTCTGCCCGGCGCGTCAGGGAGATCTCTCGTATCTGAGGGGCTGGCGAGCCTCGCCGGGGGCGTGTGAGAGTGCGCGTGAGGTGACTGTGAAGCACGACGCCGCGCGTTGCCTTGAGTAACGAGTTTCCGTGGGGGCACCGGTGGGGGCACGCGACGCGCACGACGGGCATCCACGACACACCTGTCCCGCACAACCATGCGGTTTGCGCGAGCGCGGAAGGTGCTTTATGGGCCCGCCTGGATTCGAACCAGGGACCAAGGGATTATGAGTCCCCTGCTCTAACCAGCTGAGCTACGGGCCCGAGCGCCGCCCACGGTAACGCAGAAACCGAACGGAGCCGGCGTGCGTACTTCCGGGTGGCACGAACGAAGGTCGGCCCTCCTCCTGCCCGGAGCGACCCTCCTCGAGCCTGCGGTGGGGGTGGTTCAGCAAGCCCACCTCCACCGCATCAACTCGTCTCCCCGGTTTCGTCCGCGCAGAAGCGTGACGGAAGGGTGCCGGCTGAGCAACAATAGGGTCCTCGGACCCCGATCGACGAGGAGGCTGACGAGGGTGAAGGTCTTCCAGCACGTCAAGGAGATGCGTACGTCCGGCGGCTTGACCGTAACGGACATCACCGAAGAGGTCAGCGAGGCCGTTCACGAGAGCGGCGTCACGCACGGGATCGCGTGCATCTACTCCCCCCACACCACGTGCTGCGTCCGCGTGAACGAGTTCGAGGCGGGCTTCCTCGAGGACTTCGCTCAGCTGCTGCGCCGGCTCGTTCCGAGCGAGGGCTACTACGCGCACGACGACTGGGACCGCCGCACGGAGAACATCTGCCCGGAGGACATGGATTTCGGCAACGGCCACTCGCACTGCATGGCGATGCTCCTCGGCACCGCCGGCGAGTCGGTTCCGGTGCGGGACGGCGAGCTCTGCCTCGGCACCTGGCAGCGTGTGCTCTTCCTGGAGCTCGACCGCGAGCGCGACCGCCGCTGGCTGGTGCAGGTGGTCGGGAACTAGATGGTTGATGCCACGCTCTCGCGTGTCCGGTTGCGCGATCTGGCCGGTCTGGGCCGCTCCCGGCCGGCACGGCCCGGCGGAGCCGGGCCCCACCGGCCGCTCACGCCCCGGAACAAACGATTCCGTGGCATCAACCAGCTAGCGGCGACTTAACACCAGGGCTTTACCTCGGCGGCTACGCTGCCGATTGCAACGGAGTGACCACAATCGTCGGTCGGCCGTTGTCACCCCAGATGCTCTACCGCATCAGCCGATTCGTATCGGCGACGCGCCACCCGCTGGCAGTGGTGGCCGGCTCGGTCGTCGCCGTCTTCCTCGTCGCCTTCTTCCTCGGCGACGTGGCCGGCCATGCCCGGATCCTCTGGACGCTCAAGCACGTCTCGCCCGAGTGGTTCGCGCTCTGCCTGGTGGCGCAGGCGATCGCCTACCTCGGCTACGTGTTCGCCCTGCGCGAGACGGCGCAGGTCGACGACGGCCCGCAGTTCAGCTTCCGGCACGCGGCGAACATCGTCGCGGCCGGCTTCGGGGCCTTCTTCTCTGCTTCTGCGGCCGGCGGCTTCGGGGTCGACTACTGGGCCCTGCGCCACGCCGGCGCGAGCCGTCGCGAGGCGCTCCAGCGGGTGCTCGGGCTCGGGACGCTCGAGTACGCCATCCTCGCGCCGGCGGCGATGTTCTCGGCGATCGCGATCCTCGCCGACGCGAGCGAGCACATTCGTCCATCGATGACCTGGCCCTGGCTGGCGGTGATCCCGGGCGCAGCGCTTGCAATCTGGGCGACGCAGCCTGACCGCTCGCGCCGCTGGCGCCTCGTGAACGGCCACGACGGCCGCGCGCGCCGCGCCGCCGGACACGCGGTCGCGGGCCTGAGCGTGCTGCGGAGCCTCTTCGCCCAGCCCCGCGCTCACGGCATGGCGTTCGTCGGTGTCTCGATGTACTGGTTCGGCGAGATCCTTTGCCTGTGGGCCGCGCTGATGGCCTTCGGCGCTCCGGTTCGGGTGCCGGTGCTGATCGTGGGCTTCGCAACCGGCTACGTGCTGACGCGGCGGTCACTGCCGGCCGGAGGCGCCGGCGTTGCCGAGGTGGCCCTCACGTTCGCCCTCTACTGGCTCGGCGTGCCCTTCGCAGCGGCGCTCCTCGGCGTCTTCACCTACCGGTTCTTCAACTTCTGGCTCGCCCTCGTGCCGGCCCTCGCAGCGCGCGGCACGATGCAGACGATCCGCTCGGAGATCGCCCAGGCGGAGCACGAGCTCAAGACGCAGCAAGCCGCCTGAGGGACGGCGCGCCGTCGTCCCGACGGACGACGCCGCCCCCACCCGGGCGGCGGCTCAGCCGCCGGGCCGGACGAGCGGCTTGTACTTGATCCGGTGCGGCTCGAGCGCCTCGACGCCGCGCGTCTCCCGCACCCAGCCGGCGTACTCCTCGTAGCTCCCCTCGAACCAGGTCGCCTGCGACTCGCCCTCGAAGGCGAGGATGTGCGTCGCCACGCGGTCGAGGAACCAGCGATCGTGCGAGATCACCACCGCGCAGCCGGCGAAGTCGAGCAGCGCGTCTTCGAGAGCGCGCAGCGTGTCGACGTCGAGGTCGTTGGTCGGCTCGTCGAGCAGCAGCAGGTTGCCGCCGCTCTTCAGCACCTTCGCAAGGTGAACGCGGTTGCGCTCTCCGCCGGAGAGGTCGCCGACGCGCTTCTGCTGGTCGCCGCCCTTGAAGTTGAACCAGGAGACGTACTGGCGCGAGTTGACCTCGCGCGGGCCGAGCTCGATCGTGTCGTGGCCGCCCGAGATCTCCTTCCAGACGTTGTTCGCGGGATTCAGCGCCGCCCTGCTCTGGTCGACGTACGCGAGCTTCACCGTCTCCCCCACGCGCAGCGTTCCCGTGTCCGGGCGCTCCTCGCCGGAGATCATCCGGAACAGCGTCGTCTTGCCGGCCCCGTTCGGGCCGATCACGCCGACAATTCCGCCCGGCGGCAGCGAGAAGCTCAGATCCTCGACGAGCAGTCGGTCGCCGAAACCCTTGGAGACCTGCTCGGCGTCGACGACGACGTCGCCGAGGCGCGGGCCGGCGGGGATGTGGATCTCGACCCGGTCGAGCTTGAAGTCCCGCTCCTGCGCGAGCAGCCGCTCGTACGCCGAGAGGCGCGCCTTCGACTTGGCGTGGCGGGCTGTCGGGGAGGCGCGCACCCACTCGAGCTCCTGCTTGAGCGCGCGCTGGCGTGCCGATTCCGTCTTCTCCTCGTGCGCCAGGCGCACCTGTTTCTGCTCGAGCCAGCCGGAGTAGTTGCCCTCGTACGGGATGCCCTTGCCGCGGTCGAGCTCGAGGATCCAGCCGGCCACGTTGTCGAGGAAGTAGCGATCGTGCGTGACGGCGACCACGGTGCCCTTGTAGTCGGCCAGGAAGCGCTCGAGCCACGCGACGGACTCCGCGTCGAGGTGGTTCGTCGGCTCGTCGAGCAGCAGCAGATCCGGCTCGGAGAGGAGCAGCCGGCAGAGCGCGACGCGGCGGCGCTCGCCGCCCGAAAGCGTCGTCACGTCGCGATCGCCGTCGGGAACGCGCAGGGCGTCCATCGCGTGGTCGATCGTCGCGTCGAGGTTCCAGATGTCGTGGCGGTCGATCTGGTCCTGCACCCTCGCCTGCTCCTCGAGCAGCGCATCGAAGTCGGCGTCGGGCTCGGCGAACGCGGCGGAGATCTCGTTGAAACGGTCGAGCAGGTCGCGCCACGCGCGCACGCCGTCCTCGACGTTGCCGCGGACGTCCCTGGCCTCATCGAGGTCAGGCTCCTGGCTGAGCAGCCCGACGCTGGCGCCCGGCGCGAGGTCGGCCTTGCCGCTCGAGGTCTCCTCGAGACCGGCCATGATCCGCAGCACCGTCGACTTGCCGGCGCCGTTCGGGCCGAGCACGCCGATCTTCGCGCCCGGGAGGAAGGCAAGCGTGATCTCGTCCAGGACCTTGCGCTCCGGCCCGTAGAACTTCGAGACCCGCACCATCGTGAAGATGTAGTCGCTCATCGCGGCTGCGGACGATACCGGCGGCGTCGCTCGACTCAGACGAAGAGCGGCGTCATCGAGCGCCGCTCGACGAGCTCGGCCATCTCGCCGTCGGACGGCCGCTCTCCGGCGCGCTCCGCGGCAGCGAGCACGTGCGCCAGGAGGCCGACGTCGCCAACCGTGTTCAGGAACACGCCCGGGCGGCCGAGCACCCAGTCGACCGCGCGCTCGATGTCGGCCGGCTCGGTCAGCGGCTCGTACCAGGTGGAGGTGGACTGGGCGCGGCCGTCCCACGGGGCGAGCGCGATCGCCTTGATCGTCTGCAGCGCGACGCCGCGCTGTGCGCACGTCGTCGCGAGCGCCTCGAACTCTGCGGCGTAGCGCGTGTCCTGCATCTGGCGGTAGTTGTACGGGAGCAGCACGGAGTCGAACGGGAACCGCTCGAGGCTGCGCCGGTGCATCGCGGCGACCGAGAGCCCGTGGCCGGTGACGCCGATGAAGCGCACGAGCCCTTCGTCGCGTGCCTCGACCGCAGCCTGGAGCGCGCCGTCCTCGCGCAGCGCGAGCTCCCAGTCGATCACGTCGACGAGGTTGTGGAGCTGGATCAGGTCGATCGAGTCGACGCCGAGGCGCTCGAGCGAGCGGCGGATCTCCTCCCTCGCCCCCTCGTAGTCGCGCTTGCCTGTCTTCGAAGCGACGAAGAAGCGGCCCGGGTGTTCCGCGAGCCAGGGCGCGAGCCGAAGCTCCGAGTCGCCGTAGGAAGCGGCGGTGTCGATGTGGTTGACACCGTGCTCGAGCAGCAGCTCGAGCGCGCGATCGGCAGCTGCCTGCGAGAGCTTGGCGAGCGCGGCGGCGCCGAAGAGCGTTCGCGTGCTCTCGTGACCGGTGCTGCCGAAGGGCGCAGTCGCGATCATCCACTCAGCCTACCGCTCCGCCGTGACCTCGGGATCAGCTCGAGCTGGACCGCGACCGGTAGTAGGAACTGGACTTGACGAGGCGAAGTCCCGGGAGGACGCTCCCTGTGGCAGGTTCTGAGGCAATCGGAACGAATGACGCGAGGGGTTCCTCTGGCGAAAGGATCGACATGGACCAGTTGAAAGGCCTTTCGATTGGCAGGCAGGTGATTCTCGCTGCCGGCGTGCTGCTGTTCATCGACACGTTCTTTGCCTGGCAAAAGGTCTCGTTCAAGATCGCCGGTGTCACCACGGTCTCCGCCACGGCCAATGCATGGCACGGGTTCTGGGGCGTCGTGCTCTGTCTCCTGACGATCGTGATCGTGCTCTGGGTCGGCGCACAGGCGTTCGGGGTGGCACTTCCCGCAAACGTCCCGGACGGTCTGGCGACACTCGCGCTCGGCGGTCTGATCGTGCTGTTCGCCGTGCTGAAGAATCTGACCGACGACTACTCGGCATGGGCGAGCTACGTCGGGATCGTGCTCGGCGCCCTGGTTGCGGCGGGGGCGTGGCTCACCTTCCAGGCGAGCGGCGAGTCGCTGCCGCGAATGCCGGCCACCGCCGGCGGAGGTTCAGCGGGCACATCGACCCCGCCGCCGGCAGCACCGACGACGCCACCGCCGGCTGAGCCGCCGTCGGACGCGCCATCGGGCAGCGACCCGGCCTGACCTGATCGCTCGTGAGGGTGGCCGCCCGACGCGGCCGCCCTCGCGAGCTCGAGAGGCCCGTGACCGCGCGCGACACGGCGGTCACCGTCTAGGCTGCGCGCATGGAGCTTCGGATCCTGGGTGGCACCGGGGTGATGGTGAGCCCGCTGTGCCTCGGAACGATGATGTTCGGCGCGTGGGGCAACACCGACCACGACGACTCGATCCGCGTCATCCACCGCGCGCTCGACGCGGGGATCAACTTCGTCGACACCGCCGACGTCTACGCGCAGGGAGAGTCCGAGGAGATCGTCGGCAAGGCGCTGAAGGGGCGCCGCGACGAGATCGTCCTTGCGACCAAGTTCCACGGGACGATGGGCGAGGGCCCCAACCGGCGCGGGAACTCGCGCCGCTGGATCCTGCGGGCGGTCGAGGACAGCCTGCGCCGCCTGCAGACAGACTGGATCGACCTGTACCAGGTGCACCGGCCCGAACCCGGCACGGACATCGACGAGACGCTCGGCGCGCTGAGCGACCTCGTCCACGCCGGCAAGATCCGCTATCTCGGCTCGTCGACGTTCCCCGCGCACGAGCTCGTGGAGGCGCAGTGGACGGCGGAGCGGCGCGGCCGCGAGCGCTTCGTCTGCGAGCAGCCGCCGTATTCACTGCTCGCGCGCGGGATCGAAGCGGACGTGCTGCCGGTGTGCGAGCGCTACCGGATCGGCGTGATCCCGTGGAGCCCGCTCGCGGGCGGCTGGCTGACGGGCCGCTACCGGCAGGGGCAGGAGGTGCCGCCCTCGACGCGGGCCGATCGGCTTCCGGGCCGCTTCGACCTCTCGTTGCCGGAGAACCAGCGCAAGCTCGAAGCAGCGGACCGGCTGGCGCTGCTGGCCGAGGAGGCCGGGCTGTCGCTGATCCACCTCGCGCTCGCGTTCGTGATCCGGCACCCGGCCGTGACCGCCGCGATCATCGGCCCGCGGACGATGGAGCAGCTCGAGAGCCAGCTCGGCGCGACCGAGGTGCAGCTCGGCGACGACGTGCTCGACAAGCTCGACGAGATCGTGCCGCCGGGACACACCGTCAACGCCGAGGACGCCGGCTACGTCCCGCCCTCGCTCGAGCAGAGCGCCCTCCGGCGCCGCTGATCCCTACTCGAACACGAACGTCTTGTTCCCGTGCGCGATCACGCGGTCGCCGACATGCCATTCGACGGCCCGCGCGAGCACGATCCGCTCGACGTCGCGCCCGATCCGCTCGAGGTCGGCAGCATCCTGGCGGTGCGAGACCCGCTCGACGTCCTGCTCGATGATCGGCCCCGCGTCGAGCTCCTCCGTCACGTAGTGCGCGGTCGCGCCGATGATCTTGACGCCCCGCTCGTAGGCGCGGAGGTACGGATCGGCGCCGACGAAGGCCGGCAGGAAGGAGTGGTGGATGTTGATCACCGGCAGCGCGAGCCGCCGCAGGAAGTCGCCGGAGAGGATCTGCATGTAGCGGGCGAGGACGACCAGGTCGGCGCGCCCATCGAGCAACGCGAGGATCTCCTCCTCCGCGTCGCGCTTGCGCTCCCTCTCGACCGGCACGTGGGCATACGGCAGGCCGAACGCCTCCACGTCCTCGGCCAAGTCGGGATGGTTTGAGACGACCTGGACGACGTCGGCGCCGAGGTCGCCACGGCGCCAGCGCCAGAGCAGGTCGAGCAGGCAGTGCTCGTGGCGCGAGACGAGGATCGCGATGCGCTTGCGGTCGCCTGCGTGAGAAAGGCGCCACTCCATCCCGAACCGTTCCGCGACCTGCTCCGCGAAGGCCGCGTGCAGGTCATCTGGCTCGTCCCCGTCGAAGCGGAACTCCATCCGCATGAGGAAGGTCCCGCCCTCGGGGTCGGTCGAGTGCTGGGCGGAGTCGACGATGTTCGCCCCGCGCTCGCACAGGAAGGTCGAGACGGCGGCGACGATGCCCGGGCGGTCCGGGCAGACGATCAGGAGCCTCGCTGCGGTCACGGTCAGTGGGAGACGGCGGCGGCGGCCAGCTCCGAGACGAGCATGTCCGTGTGGAAGCGCTCGAGCGCGAACGGCTCGATCAGCGACGGCGTCTTGCCGGTCGCGACGAGCTCCGCGAGCGTCGTGCCGACGATCGGCGCCGCCTTGAAGCCGTACGTGCCCCAGCCGGCCGAGACATGAAAGCCCCCGAGCTCGGTCTGGCCGAGAATCGGGCTGTAGTCGGGCGAGAGGTCGCAGAGCCCGGTCCAGCTGCGCAGCACCTTCAGCCGCTCGAGCTGCGGGAAGAGCTCCAGCACATGGCGCGCCGAGTACTCGAGGAACGGGAAGGTGCCGATCGACTTGTAGGTCGTGTACGGCTCGATCTCGGCGCCGATCAGGAACTCGCCGCGATCGGTCTGCGAGACGTACACGTGCATCTGCGACGAGACGATGATCACGTCGAGGAACGGCTTCACCGGCTCCGTCACGAAGGCCTGGAGGATGTGCGTCGTGATCGGGAGCGGCACGCCCGCGAGCTGCCCGACGAGCGACGACCAGCCGGCGACCGCGCTGACCACGACGCCGGCCTCGACCCGGCCGCGGTTGGTCTGGACGGCCGTGACCCGGCCCTTGCTCGACTCGATCCCGGTCACCTCGGTGTAGGGATGGATCTCGACCCCGCGGCGATCGGCGCCGCGGGCGAGGCCCCAGACGACGGCGTCGTGGCGGATGATCCCGCCGGGCGCGTGGTAGAGGGCGCCGACGATCGGCCAGGTCGGCCGGTCGGAGAGATCGAGCTGGGGGCACAGCTTCGCAATCTCCTCCGGGTAGACGACGCGTGAGTCGATGCCGAGCAGCCGGTTGACCTCCGCGCGCTCCTGCGAGGTGATCAGCGCCCGGTCGGTGTGGGCGAGCGTCAGGTGACCGTGCTGCGAGAACATCAGGTTGAAGTCGAGCTCGGCCGAGAGCCCCTCGTAGAGCTCGACGCTGCGCTTGTAGAAGGCTGCGCCCTCGGGAGTGCGGTAGTTCGAGCGGACGATCGTCGTGTTGCGGCCCGACGCCCCCGAACCGATGTACGACTGCTCGAGGATCGCGACGTCGGTGATGCCGTGGTTCTTCGCGAGGTAGTAGGCGGTCGCGAGTCCATGTGAGCCGCCGCCGATGATCACGACGTCGTAGCGCGGCTTCAGCTCGGCCGCGGGCCGCCACATGCGCTTGACGCGGAAGACGTCCTTCACGGCTCGAGCCCCGCCGCCAGGTCGAGCGCCGTCTCGGCGACGTAGTGCGCGAGCTCCTGCGGCACGAAGATCCGGAACGTGTCGGGGCCGCTGCGCTGCAGCAGCGCCCCCACACCGCGCGCCACGGGACCCGATCGTCGGGAAGGTGTCGGGGTCGAGCTCGGTGAGGCGTCGCAGCAGGCGCTCGCCGTCGAGCTCGATCGCTGCGAGGCCGCCCGTCAGGTCGTAGGCGCGGACCCCGGCGGCGCGCAGGCGCGCGAGCGCGGCCGCGGGCGCGCCGTCCGTCACGAGCAGTGCACGGGTCGGAGTCAGGCGGACGAGCTCCTCCCCCGCTTGCGGCGCGACCGCGCTCACGTCGCCGCGCAGCTCGAGCACGCCGAGGCCCGGAGCCTCGCGGACGGCACCGGTGCCGCCCGCGAGCGCGCGGGCGAGCGGCGATGCGAGGCGCACCTCGGGCAGCGACGCGCCGGGCGAGAGGAACGTCAGTCCGCTCACGAGCGCAGCTTCGCCCCCTCCGGGTCGTAGAAGGGCGCGAGCGCGACCCGCGCGTCGATCCGCCGGCCGTCGGAGCTGATCGTGAAAGCGGCTCCCTCGGCCGCGAGCTCGGGCGCGACCCAGGCGAGGCCGACGACCGTGCCCAGCCGCTCGCTGAGCCTGGCGCTCGTGACCCTGCCGTTCGGCAGCCCGCCGGCGACGACCTGCGCGCCCTCCTGCGGGAGAGAGCCGTCCGCGACCGTGAAGCCGACCAGCCGCTCGCGCACGCCCCGCTCCTGAACGTGCTCCGCGGCCCACTTGCCGACGAAGTCGTCCTTGTCGAGCTTCGCGATCCAGGGCATCCCGGCGGACTGCAGACTCGACTCCGAGTCGGTGTCCTGGCCGACGATCACGTGCTGCTTCTCGAGTCGGAGCACGCGCTGGGGCTCGAGCCCGAACGGCCGCGCGCCCTCGGCGACGAGCCGGTCCCAGAGGTGCTCGGCCGCAGGGCTCGCACAGTGGAGCTCGTAGCCGAGCTCGCCGACGAAGCCGATCCGCAGCGCGAGGCACGGCACGCCCGCGACGACGAGCTCCTTCGCGTCGAGATACGAGAGCCCGTCGTTCGAGACGTCGGCGTCGGTGAGCCCGCCGAGCGCCTCGCGCGCCTGCGGCCCGGCGAGGTTCACCGCCGCAAGCGCGCCGGTGACGTTGACGATCTCGACGTCGTAGCGCCAGATCTCGTTCCACCACTCGAACCATTCGCAGACGGAGTCGGAGCCGCTGGAGGTCGTGGTCACGTAGAAGAGGTCGTCGGCGAGCCGCGCCACGGTGCCGTCGTCGATGATCCGGCCGCCGTCCGAGGTCAGCACGCCGTAGCGGATCCGGCCGACCGCGAGGTCGGCGAAGCGATTCGGATAGAGACGCTCGAGGAATACGGCCGCGTCCGACCCTTCGACGATCAGCTTGCCGAGCGTCGAGACGTCGATCACGCCGAGCGACTCGTGGACGGCCCGCACCTCGGCCGCGGCGTCCCCGTAGGAGTGGGGCCGCTTCCAGGCGCCGGCCCAGATCAGCTCCGCACCGGCCTCCTCGTGGCGGAAGTGGAGGGAGCTGCGGCGCAGCGGCTCGTGGTGGCGGCCCGCGAGCAGGCCCAGCTCGACCGGCGCCCAGGGCGGGCGTGCGGTCGTGGCGCCGATCGCCGCCTCGTCGCGCTTCAACTTGTGCGCGTAGAGCCGGACCGAGGGCAGCTGGCAGAGCTTTCCCTGGCAGGGGCCCATCGTCAGCGTCGTGTAGCGCTTGGCGAGCTCGATCGAGTCGAAGCCCTCGCGGATCGCCCGCGAGACGTCCTTGTCGGTCACGTCCTCGCAGATGCAGAGGAAGCACTTGTCGGTCGCCGCGGAGACCTTGTAAAGCGGCTCCGGCGCCGCCGCGGGCCCGCCGCCGGTGACCGAGCCGACGGCCTCGACGCCGGGCGGCAAGTCGCGCGGGACGAAGACGCCGCGGGCAGCGTCGTACTCGACCCGCGCGCCTGCCTGCGCGAGCAGCGAATAGGCGGGCTGCGCGCCGCCCGAGACGACCGCGAGGTCGCAGTCGATGCCCCGGCGGTCGACGAGGAAGCGCCGCAGTCGGCCCTTGCGACCCTCCGCCGAGAGCTCGCGCACAGCCGTCCGGCGCAGATCGACGACCTCGACCACGTCGACCCCGGCGCGCTCGAGCACCGGCACCGCGTCCAGGCCGCGATCGTCCACCGTCACCACGACGGCGCGCGCGCCGGGCTTGAGCGCCCAGTCGTCGACGAGCGTGCGCACCGCTCCCGGCAGCAACACGCCGACGAGGTCATTGCCCGGGAAGACGAGCGGCTGCTCGACCGCGCCGGTCGCGACGACGATCCGCCCGGCGCGGAAGCGGTAGAGGACGTCGCCCGCGTCGACCGGAACGAGCCCGCCCTCGTAGATGCCGACCGCGCGTGCCGGCGCGAGCACGTCGACACCGGCAAGCTCGAGACTCGCGTGCCGCGCAGATTCGTCCACCAGCACGACGCCTTCGCCCTCGGCCGCCGCTGCGAGCGCCGCCTCGCGGCCGGCCGGGCCGCCGCCGATCACGAGCACACGCGCGCGGCGGTGCTCGGTGTCGCGCCGGACGGCGTGACCACCTGCCGGATCGACCCTGCCGAGCCCGGCGACGTTGCGCAGGAACTTCTCGTACAGGGGCCACGCGCGCCGCGGCCGGATCATCGTCCGGTAATAGAAGCCGACCGGGGTAAACGGTCCGCCGAGCTTGTCGACGACGCCCATCAGGTCGCGCTCGAGCGAGCCGATCACGTTCTGAGGCACGACGACCGCGCCCTCCCGCACCGGCTCGACGCAGGTGCGCACATTGGGCACGCCGTCGACGGTGAGCATGCAGTTCGGGCAATGGCCCGAGCAGCAGAGCAGGCCGCGGGGCCGGTGGTACTTGAAGCTGCGCGAGAAGACGCGGCGGCCGTCGGCGAAGAGCGCGGAGCCGATCGTGTCGCCCGCGAACGCCTCGACCTGCCGATCGCCGAAGCGAAACGTGACCGTCCGCGAGCGGTCGATCAGCTCCCCTGCCTGCGGCGGCAGCCTCACGCGGGCAGCTCGATCTTCAGCACCTCGTTCGTGCGCGTGTCGCGCTCGGCGAGAAACCAGGCGCCGCAGCCTTGCCGGTGGTACCACCACTCGCGCTGCACCCCTGCGACGTTGCGGCGGAAGTAGACGTAGTCGGTCAACTCGCGCAGCGTGGGCCGCTCCTTCGGCCGCGTGAGCACCTCGCCCGTCGTGGCGAACTCGTTCACGTCGCGGGGCCCGCAGTGCGGGCAAGGCAACAGGAAGGACACTATTCCGCTATTTGCAATAGAGTTCCTTGGTCTGCAATAGTAATCCGAATCGCCCGCACCGGTCAACCCTCCCGCGGCCATGTGGCCTCCTCGCAGCGCACGGTCGCGGTGCTCGACGCGCTCGCCGCGGCCGGCGCCGCTCGGCACCAACGAGGTCGCCCGCCGGACGGGGATGAGCCCGAGCACCGCTTCGCGGCAGCTGGGGACGCTGCTCGAGGGCGGGCTCGTCGAGTACGACGACGAGAGCGGACGCTACCGCCTCGGGCTCCGGCTCGTGCAGCTCGGGAACGCCGTGCTCGCCCGGCTCGACGTCCGCAATGTCGCCCGCCCCCATCTCGAGGAGCTCGTCGCTTCCGTCCGCGAGACCGCGACGCTCTCCGTGCCGGGCGAGGCGGACGCGATCACCGTCGACTTCGTCCCGACCGACCACTACGTCCAGGGCGTGACCCGGCTCGGCAGGCCGAGCATCGGCCACGCCACGGCGGCCGGCAAGGTGATGCTCGCCTTCACGGGCCGGAGGCCGGCGCCGCCGCTCACGGCCTACACGGAGCGGACGATCACCGATCCGATCGTGCTCGAGCGCGAGCTCGCGCAGATCCGCCTGAGCGGCTGGGCCCAGGCGTACGAGGAGCGGGAGCCCGAGCTGAACGCCGTCGCGGCCCCGGTGTGGAGCAGTCGCGCGGAGCTCGCGGCGATCGTCGCAGTGCAGGGGCCGCTCCCGCGCTTCGGGCGCGCCGCGGCACGCAGAGCCGTACCGGTGCTGCTCGAGCGAGCCGCCGCGATCTCCGAGGAGCTCGGCTGGCGCCCGTGAGCCCGTGGCGCGTCCTCACGCTCGCGTTGTCGGCCCAGGTGGGGGTCTCGGTGATCGACCAGGGCATCCCGACCCTGACGGGCTTCATCAAGTCCGACCTGCATCTCTCGGCCGCGACTGCCGGACTCGCCGTTTCGGCGTTCGCCTTCGGGAAGATCTTCGGCTCCTATGCGGCTGGAGTCGCAGCCGACCGGGTGGGCGAGCGGCGCGTGATCGTCGCGGGGGCGCTCGCCACCGCCGGGCTCGTCGCGCTCGCCGCGCTGTCGCCGTTGCCGCTTCTGTTCGCGCTGCTCGTGCTCGCGGGAACGGCCGGCTCCTCGTCGACGCCTGCGGGCGGGCGGCTCGTGCTGCTCGCGTTCCCCCGCAACCGCCACGGGCTCGCGCTCGGCATCCGGCAGACGGGGATCCCGCTCGGCGGACTCGTGGCGGCCGCGCTGCTGCCGTGGCTCGCCAATCGCGCGGGCTGGCGCTGGAGTCTCGCAGCCGCCGCCGCGGTCGCCGTCGTCGCGGTGATCCCGCTGCTCGCCACCGGGATCGACCGGGCGTCCGAGCGCGTTCGCCCCCGACGAAGCGGCGGTGTCAGTCCCGCCCGCGACCGCAACATCCGCCTGCTGACGAGCTGGGGCTGCCTCGTCGTCAGCGGCCAATACGCGCTGCTCGCCTTCCTCGCACTCGACCTGCACAAGAGCGCGGGGCTCGCGCTCGCCACCGGCTCGCTGCTCGTTGCGGCGGCGAACGCGAGCGGCATCGTCGGGAGGGTCGCGTGGGGCGCGGTGAGCGATCGCGCGCTCGCGCACGGGCGCAAGCCGCTGCTGCTCGTGCTCACCGCTGTCGGTCTCGCCGGCGCGCTGCTCCTGCTCGCGACCCCCCGCTCCGCACCGATCGGCGTCCTGGCCGCCGCCGCCGCTCTGGCCGGGCTTGCGCTGATCGGCTACCAGGGGCTGTTCGTGACGATGGTCGCGGAGGCCGCCGGCCCAGAGCGCGTGGGCGCGGCGACCGGCTTCTCGGTCACGTTCATCACCGCCTCGATCGCAGTGAGCCCGCCCCTGTACGGCCTTGTCGCCGATGCTGCAGGGAGCTACCGGGCGATCTGGGCGGCGCTTGCGGGCGTGCTCGTGCTCGCGTTCGTTCCGGCGTCGCTCCTCCGTGAGAGCGCACCTCAGGCGAGCGGCAGCTCGGCCGCCTGACGCTCGAGGAGCTGCGCGATCGTCAGCGGCTCCAGGCCCGTCAGCGCGCGGTAGTCGTCCCCGACGACGTCGAGCTCACCGGCGCGGAGGGCGTTGTATGTGCTGTGACCGGCTTCGAGCTCCCAGCCCGACCGGCCGAGCGCCCGCCACCTCGCGTCCCACTCCTCGTCGGTCGCGGGCTCGTACCGGTACGGCCGGCCGGTCACGTCCGCGGCCGTCCGGGCGAGCTCGTCCATCGTCACCGCGTCGGGTGTCGTGACGTCGTAGATCTTGCCCTCGTGGCCCGGCTCGGCGAGCGTGACGGCGATCGCCTTCGCCAGCTCCGGGCGGTAGGAGAAGCTCATCCGGCCGTCGCCTCCCGGCTCCCGGACGACGCCGTCGGGATCGAACCAGCCGGCGATCTCGTCTGCGTACATCCCGTTTCGGATCGACGTCCAGGCGAGGCCCGACGCTCGGAGCAGCTCTTCCGTGGCACCGTGCGAACGAGCGTGGATGAAGAGCGCGTCCGGCCCCGCGTTGACGAAGGAGAGGTAGACGACCAGAGCGACGCGGTTCCGCGCCGCGGCCTCGACGAAGCTGCGATGCAGCTCGATGCGGCGCTCCGGCCCCTGGTGCATCGAGACCATGAACACGCGGTCGCCCTCGCGGAGGCCTGCGGCGAGCGAGGCGGGATCTCCGTAGTCGCCCTCCACGGCCTCCGCACCGGGAAGCTGCGGCGCCCGGGCGGGGTCGCGGGCGAGGAGGCGCATCGGCTCGCCGCGGTCGGCGAGCTCCCGGGCGAGCAGCCCGCCGACGTGGCCGGTCGCGCCGGTGACGACAATCACGTGTTCACAGCGCCCGGTTCACCTCGGCGCTGTCCACAATCTGCTCGAAGCGCACGACCTTGCCGTCGCGTACGTCGATGGCGTGCGCGAAGCGGGCGCTGAAGCTCTTCCCCGTCGCCTTGTACGTGCCGCTGTAGGTGCCGACGCTCATCGCCTGGTCCCCCTCGACGACGATCCGGTCCAGGTCGGCCTTGAAGCCGGCCCACTCCGAGCCGAGCCGCGCGAACACGCCGTCGAGCACCGCCTGCGGGCCGCGATAGACGCCTGCGAGAGGGAAGCCGTCGGCCTCCTTCCACTCGATGCCCTCGTCCATCAGCTCCATCGCCGCGGCGATGTCGCCTGCTCCGAGAGCCCCGTACAACCCCTCTACCGTCCCGCGTGTCGACATCAGTCCCACACCTCCTGTGCAGTCTCGACGATCAGGCGGAGCTTCGCCGCCTGCTGCTCCTGTGTGAGTGCGTTGCCCTCGACGGTGGACGAGAACCCGCACTGGGGTGAGAGGCACAGCTGCTCGAGCGGTACGTACGCGCTTGCCTCCTCGATCCGCCGCTTCAGGGCGTCCTTCGACTCGAGCTGGGGCCGCTTGGACGTGACGAGGCCGAGGACGACGAGCTTGCCTTCGGGAACGAAGCGCAGGGGCTCGAAGCCGCCGGAGCGGGCGTCGTCGAACTCCATGAAGAAGCCGTCGACGTTCAGGTCGCTGAAGAGCGCCTCGGCCACATGGTCGTAGCCGCCCTCGGCCACCCACGAAGAGCGGAAGTTGCCGCGGCACATGTGCACGGTGATCGTCATCCCGTCAGGTCGGTTCGCAAGCGAGTCGTTGACCTGCTTGATGTAGCGCAGGTGCTGGTGCTCGCCGTCCTCGCCGCGCTCGTCGAGCGCCGCGCGCTGGCGCGGGTCGTTCAGGTACGCGAAGCACGTGTCGTCGAACTGGAGGTAGGTGCAGCCGAGCTCGTCGCAGCCGGCGCAACTCGTCGGCGTACGCCGCACTGAGGTCGCTCCAGAACTCCTCCAGATCCGGATAGACGCCCTCGTCGATCGACGCGCGGCCGCCGCGGTAGTGGACCATGCTCGGCGAGGGGATCGTCAGCTTGGGCGTCGCGCGTGCAACCGCCGACTTCAGCATCTCGAAGTCGTCGCCGAAGATCGTGTGCTCGAGCGCGACCTTGCCGTAGACGTGCTGCTTCGCCGGGTTGAACTCGATGTCGCCCTGCTCGTTGTGGAAGGTGACGTGCATGTGCTCTTCGGACTGCGTGATCCCGCCGAGCTGGTAGATGAAGTCCATGTGCCACGACTCGCGCCTGAACTCCCCGTCGGTCGCGGCCTGAAGGCCGATCTCCTCCTGCATCCGAACCGCGCCGCGGATCGCCTCGTCCTCGACGGCGCGAAGCTCGTCCGCGTCGATGCGCCCCTCTGCGTGCTCCTCTCGCGCGCGCCTCAGCTCCCGCGGTCGCAGCAGGCTGCCGACATGGTCGGCGCGAAACGGCGGGGTGGTGCGCTTGGACATGATCCTCCGATCGACGGGGTAAGAGAGCGTGCGTCTAGGCCGGGACGCTGCGCGAGCCGTTCGAACCCGGCGGGCGGGAGACGGCGGCGTGCTCACGATCGGCGTTCGCGACGTCCTGAGCAAGCTTCTCGAGCAGCCGCGAGGTGTCCGAGACGTCGGCGCCGATCGCGATCTTGCGGCGAACCTGGGTGGCGAGGATCTGCCCGTCGGTACGGGCCAGCTGCTCGGCCAGGAGCTCGCGGACGATACGGACGCTCGCCTGGGCGAGGACTGCCGCCGTCGCGCCCCCCGTCGTCGCCGCGCCCGTGCCGGGCTCGGCCACCCGCTCCGCGAGCCGAGCGAGCGACATCGCCGAGCGGGCGAGCCGGAGCAGCTGCTCGGGCGTCGGCGGTGCCGCGGGGTCGAGCTCCGCGGTCGCATTCCGAACCGCCTGGGCGGCTCGCGTCACCTCCTCCTCGACGCCGGGCCTGAAGCGGGAGCGCGAACCGGCGGCGGAGCCGGCGACGAGCTCGGCTGCAAGCTCGATCACCCTCGCCGCGGCGATGAGAGACGCCCCGTTTCCGGACGGGAGCTCGAGCCGGTTCACGCGCGGGAGATCTCGATCAGGTAGGCGACCATCACGTCCTCGTCGCCGAGCTGGACGTGATAGGCGTCCGAGAGCTGCTCGACCCGCTCGATCTGGCTCTTGTTGTTCACGAACAGCGGGCCGAACGGGAAGAACGCGAAGTCGACGACGCGCGAGGTGAGGCCGCCGGCCGCGAGCAGCTGCGCCGTCCTCGCCTGGCCGACGATCGAGAGGTGCATCACGAGCGCGCGCCCCTCTTCGGTCAGCAGCTCTGGCAGCCCGCGGAAGAAGTGGTCGAGCATGGTTCGGCCCCAGTAGTCGAGCGGCCGGTGGCCGCTCGGCTCCTCGTACGGATCGACCGGCATCTGGAAGAGGCTCGCGACGATCAGGTCGAAGCGCCTGTGCGGCTGCCACTGGTAGAGATCGACCTCCTCGCCGCTGACGCGTCCGCCCACGCCGTTTCGGAACGCGTTGGAGAGCGTGTTCGCGATCGCGTCGCGGTCGATGTCGATCGCATGCACGTGCGCGGCGCCGTTGAGCGCGAGCTGCACGGTCTGGATGCCGCAGCCGCAGCCGACGTCGAGGCAGCTCTGGCCGTCGCCGAGGCCCGTGCGGAACAGGTGCTTCCAGACGAGGAAGCTGCCGTGGGTCGGCACGAACACGCCCCGGTCGATCGCGAGCTCGGGGAGCGGCAAGGGGAAGAGATCGGCGCCCTCGCTCGTCCACCCAGGGCGCGATCGAGGGAGCCGGATCCTGTTCCCGCGAGACGAGCCTGTCGTCGACCGACGGCCGCCTGTGCCCGGGCTTCGAGCCGGCGAGCGCCGACGGAAGCGCCGCGATGTGGTCGGTCGTGACGCCGCAGCAGCCGCCGATGATCTGGGCACCCTCCTCGCGCCACCCGAGCGCGAGCTCGGCGTAGGCCTGCGGGTCGATCTGATCGTCGAAGCGCCAGCTCGCGCCCGAGAGGTGGCCGAGGTTCGGGTAGACGCCGAGCGGCAGCTGCGTGAAGTCGCGCAGCCACGAGACGATCCCCGGGCAGGTGGTCGACGGGCAGGCAGTTGATCAGCAGGGCGCCGACGCCCATCTCCTCGAGCCGGTGGGCTGCGCGCCCGAAGAGGTCTCCCTCGGGCGGGCCCCAGTGCTGGCCGTAGACGCCGCACACGCCGTGGCGGCAGCGGCGGAACGACAGCCAGACCGGCAGCCCGGTCTCGAGCAGGAGCTCGACCGTCTCGAACGTGGCGGGATCGCGGATCAGCGTGAGCGTCTCGAGCAGGATCAGATCGGGCGGCTCGTCCTCGAAGACGCGCCGAAGCAGCCCGATCGTCTCCCGCCGGTGCGGTGAGTTGACCTCCTCGGAGATCGCGAACGCGACGGCGCACTCGCCCTCGCGGCCGGCCTCGACGATCGCCCTGCGGGCGAGCTGGATCCCGAGCCGCGCGACGTCCATCCAGTGCACGAGCTCGAGCGCGTCCGGGCTCGCACGCAGCTCGGCCTCGGGCGCCGAGAGGATCGACCACGTGTCGGTCGAGATGACGTTGCAGCCGATCTCCACGTACTCCCGGTGGACGTCGAGCACGGTCTGCGGCGCGCGGTAGAGCGCCCACGTGCCCCAGAGCTCCGGGTCCTGGGTCTCGCCCTGGGGCAGCCGGCGCTGGATCTCGGTCGCGACGCCTCCGTCGAGGATCACGCACTGGTCGGCGGCGATCATCTCCTCGACGTGCCGGTAGGCGCTCGAGCGGATCGGGCTCGCCGGCTGCGTCTGGCGCGCGGCGGACATCTCGATCAGATCCGCTGCTTCACAGAACGGCCTCGACCGGGAGGCCGGCGGCCTGGCGGAGTGTGGCGGCCTTGTCGGTGCGCTCCCAGCTGAAGTCTTGCTCCTCACGCCCGAAATGCCCGTAGGCGGCAGTCCGGGCGTAGATCGGCCGGCGGAGATCGAGGTCCCGCAAGATCGCTGCCGGACGGAGATCGAAATGCTCGCGGATCAACGCCTCGATCTGCCCGACCGACACGCCCTCCACCTCGGTCCCGAAGCACTCCACATTCACCGAAACCGGATGCGCAACGCCGATTGCATAGGCGACCTGCACCTGGCAGCGATCCGCCAGCCCGGCCGCCACGACGTTCTTCGCCACATATCGCGCCGCATACGCCGCCGACCGGTCGACCTTCGTCGGATCCTTGCCCGAGAAGGCCCCGCCGCCGTGAGGAGCCGCACCCCCGTACGTATCCACGATGATCTTGCGCCCCGTCAACCCGGTGTCGCCCATCGGCCCGCCGACCACGAACTTCCCGGTGGGATTCACATAGACGAAATCCCGATCATGGTCCAGCCGTCGCTCGTCATACAGATCGACGGGCAGCATCGGCCGCAGCACGTGCTCGATCAGATCCGGCTTGATCAACGACTCCACGTCCAGACCATCCCGATGCTGCGTCGAGATCACCACCCGCTCGAGCTCGACCGGCCGCTGCCGCCCCTGACCGTCGACCTCGTACCGGACCGTCACCTGCGTCTTGCCGTCCGGTCGCAGATACGGCAGCACATCTGCTTTCCGCACCTCCGCCAACCGATGCGCCAAGCGATGCGCCAGCTGGATCGGCAGCGGCATCAACTCCTCCGTCTCCCGTGCCGCGTACCCGAACATCATTCCCTGATCGCCCGCCCCGACCAGATCCAGCGGATCCACGTCTCCGTGCTGCACCTCGAACGACGCATCGACACCCTGCGCGATATCCGGCGACTGCTCGTCCAGCGCGACCACCACACCACAGGTCTCCGCGTCGAACCCGAACTTCGCCCGCGTATAGCCGATCTGCCGCACCCGCTCCCGCACGAGCCGCGGAATATCGACATAGGTCGACGTCGAGATCTCGCCCGCCACAACCACCAATCCCGTCGTGATCAACACCTCGCAGGCCACCCGGCCCAACGGATCGTCCGTCAGCACCGCGTCCAGCACGGAATCGGAGATCTGATCCGCGATCTTGTCCGGATGACCCTCGGTCACCGACTCCGACGTGAACAAGAACGTGCGAGCGGCCTGGGCGTTCATGCGGGGTGGTCCTCTCTCTGGCGACGCCGGTGCGTCGAATGAAGTTGCGGCTCGAGTCGCAATGAGCGTAATTTCTCTGGTGCTCCATGCCAAGGAATCCGAACGATCTTCGATTTGACCCGATTGAGGCGCCTCTGGACCGAATCGATCGCGAGCTGATCCGTGCGCTGCAGAACAATGCGCGGACCCCCAACAAGGACCTCGCGAAGCTCGTCGGTGTCGCCCAATCCACGTGTCTCGAGCGCGTCCGCCGGCTGCGCGCACGTGGAGTGGTGCTCGGGTTCCACGCCGAAGTCGATCCGAAGCAACTCGGCCGTCCGACCCAGGCGATCATCGGCGTCCGCCTCCACGTTCACGCCCGCGAGCAGATCCGGGCGTTCTACGAGCATGTACTCCAGCTGCCCGAGTCCCTGGCGGTCTTCCATGTCAGCGGAGCCGACGACTACCTCGTTCACGTCGCCGTCCAGGATACCGAGCACCTGCGCGTCCTCGTCCTGGACCGGCTGACGGCGCGGCCCGAGGTCGAGCGCGTGGAGACGCACCTGATCTTCGAGTTCGTGCGCAAGCAGCTGATCGAGCCGCTCGACTGAGGCGACGGGCGAGCATCGCGTCTCTGCGCGGGACACCCGCGAGCGAGCTACGAAGCGCCACCCTGGTTCGCATGTGAAGGCGGCCATTCGACCAGCGGCTTTCCGATCTCCCAGTGATGTCCGAAGGGGTCCTCGATCCGCCCCAGGAGCCAACCGTGTGCCTCTCCCACCGGGACGACCTCTGCGGCGCCCAGGGTTACGGCCCGCTCGACCACGGAACGAGGATCGGCGACGATCAACAGCAGTCGCACCGTGCTACCGCCCAACGATTCCGGGCTGAAGTGCTTGTTCGGCGGCGACTCGTCGGAAACCCAGAAGGTTGCGTTGCCCAACGAGAGCTGGGAGACCACCTCCTCGTGTTCCTCCGTGCCGCCCACGCGATAGATCTCTTCCGCGCCGAAGGCGGCCCGGTAGAACTCGACGGCCTCGCGGCCACGCCGCACCGAGAGCTCGGGCGAGA
The DNA here is from genome assembly GCA_963757725.1 of uncultured Actinomycetes bacterium. Taxonomy (GTDB): domain Bacteria; phylum Actinomycetota; class Thermoleophilia; order Gaiellales; family Gaiellaceae; genus CAVWSR01. Next base: position 130,829 of record CAVWSR010000007.1, on the reverse strand, counting down.
CACTCGTCTGCCCTGTTTTCGCGGTCATGTCTCTCGCGGTCTCCATGCCGGATCCTCCTGCGAGCCGGGAGGTTAGTCGGCCAGACCCCCACCCCGAGCGATCCGATCCTCGATCAAAAGATATACGATCATCAGCCCGTGAGCCCGCCTCCCCCCACGAAGATCGTCGCGGTCCACCTCAACTATCGAAGCCGGGCCGAGCAGCGCGGCGGCGTCCCGGAGGCGCCGTCCTACTTCCTGAAGCCGCCGTCCTCGCTCGCCGGCGACGGCGACCCGATCGTCCGGCCGCAGGGTACGGAGCTGCTCACCTTCGAGGGCGAGATCGCCGTGATCATCGGCGAGCGGGCGCGCAACGTGACGCCCGAGCGTGGACTCGCCCACATCGGCTGGTACGCCGCCGCGAACGACGTCGGCCTCTACGACCTCCGCTGGGCCGACCGGGGCTCGAACGTGCTGGCGAAGGGCCAGGACGGCTTCACGCCGATCGGCGAGCCCGTGCCCGCTGCAGGCATCGATCCCACAGCGCTCACCCTCCGCACGCGCGTGAACGGCGAGCTCGTGCAGGAAGACGTCTCCGGAAACCTGACGTTCCCCTTCGCCCTGCTCGTCGCCGACCTGTCGCGCTTCATCACGCTCGAGCCCGGCGACGTGATCCTCACCGGAACGCCGGCCGGCTCACGTCCGGTCGTGCCCGGAGACGTCGTCGAGGTCGAGGTCGAGGGCGTCGGCCGCGTCAGCAATCCAATCGTCGAGGCGGCCGAGCCGATCGCGCCGTTCGGTGCGCAGCCGAAGGCGGGGCCCGAGGCGCGCGCCGCAGCTCTCGGGACGAACGCGCCTCGCCCCGTGGTGCTCTCGGACGAGGCGAAAGCGGCGCTCCGCCGCGTCTCGACGGCCACCCTCACCGTGCAGCTCTCCCGGCACGGGATCCGCGACACCTTCATGCGCGGGCTGCGGCCGACCCGGCCCGACCTGCAGGCTCGTCGGCTACGCCTACACGCTGCGCTACGTGCCGCTGCGCGAGGACGTGCGCGACGCGGACAAGGCCGAGCTGAACGCCCAGAAGCGTGCGATCGAATCGATCGGCCCGGAGGAGGTGCTCGTAATCGACGCGCGCGGCGAGTCCGGCGCCGGCACGATCGGCGACATCCTGGCGGCGCGCGCCCTCGCGCGCGGCGCGGCCGGCATCGTCACCGACGGCGGCATGCGCGACAGCCCGGCAGTCGCCGAGCTCGAGATCCCGGCCTACTACCTGGCGCCGCACGCCGCCGTGCTCGGCCTGATCCATTACCCCCTCGAGACGAACGTCCCGATCGCCTGCGGCGGCACGCTCGTGCTGCCGGGCGACGTGATCGTCGGCGACGCCGAGGGCGTGCTGGTCGTACCCGCCTCGCTCGCGGAGGAGGTCGCCCACGACGCGCTGGAGCAGGAGGAGCGCGAGGCGTGGGCGCTCGAGCGCGTCCAGGCGGGCGAATCGATCCGCGGCGTCTATCCGCTCTCGGACGCGCGTCGGGCAGACTTCGAGGCGTGGAGGGACACGACCTGAACCCGTTCGCCCGCAACCCGTCGTCGATCCGCGGCGCGATCACGCCGCTCGTGACGCCGTTCCATCCGGACGGCTCGCTCGACCTGGACTCGGTGGCGCGGCTGATCGACTGGCAGCTCGAGCAGGGCTCGCACGGGATCTCGGTCGGCGGCTCGACCGGCGAGCCGACCTCGCAGACGATCGCCGAGCGCATCGAGGTGATGCGTGCGGCGGCGACCGCGATCGCCGGCCGCGTCCCGTTCCTCCCGGGCACCGGCAGCGCCCGCATGGACGAGACCCTGGAGCTGACCGCCGAGGCGGAGCACCTCGGGGCCGCCGCGGCGCTCGTCGTCACTCCCTACTACGGTCGCGCCCAGCAGCAGGGGCTCTTCGACTGGTACTCGCGGGTCGCAAGCGAGTTCCCGGAGCTACCGATCATGGTCTACAACGTCCCGATCCGCGCCGCGGTCGACATCGCGCCGGCCACCGTCGCCCGGTTGCGCCGAGCGCACGAGAACATCGTCGGCATCAAGGAGACGACGAAGGACTTCGAGCACGTCTCGTACGTGCTCGAGGCCTGCGGCACCGACTTCATCGCCCTGTCCGGGATCGAGCTCCTCTGCTATCCGATGCTCGCACTCGGCGGGCGAGGCCACCTGAGCTGCGTCGGCAACTTCGCGCCGCGCCCGGTCGCCGAGCTGTACGACGCCTTCGCAGCCGGAGACCACGAGCGCGCGCTGGAGCTGCACTGGGATCTTCACCCGCTCTGCGACGCCGCCTTCGTGGAGACGAACCCGGTGCCGGTCAAGTGGGTGATGGAGCAGGTCGGCGTCCTCCCTTGCTCGCTGGCGCGGGAGCCTCTCTCCGCGCTCAGCGAGGCGAGCCGGCGGCGGGTCGCCGAGCTGCTCGAGCCCAGCCCGCACGTGCAGATCACCGCGTCGGTCTAGGCCTGCTGCTCGGCCTGCCAGGCGCGGAAGCTCCGCACGGTCTGGAGCTTGTGCTCGCGCGCCGCGGCCTCGATCTCGGCGCTCGACGCCCCGCTCGCGATCAGCTCGAGCAGCGCGCGGTGCTCGGCGACCGAGGCGGCGCCGCGGTAGGGGATCTGCACGAAGACCGTGCGCCGGATCGCGTCGAGCTTACGCGCGACGTCGCGGAGCATGTCGACGAGCGTCTCGTTCGGGCAGCAGTCGTGGATCACACCGTGGAACTCCTGGTTCAGCCGGCCGAAGGCGAGCGAGTCGAGCCGCTCCATGGCGTCGACCATCGCTTCGTTGATCTCGGTCAGGTGCGCCATCTGCTCCTTGCCGAGGTGCGGCACGGCGAGTGCGGTGGCGTAGCCCTCGAGCAGGGCGAGCACGGTCATCTCCTCGTCGAAGGCTCCGGGGTCCGCGGGTGCGACCTGAGCGCCTGCGTTCGGCCGGTAGATCACGAGGCCCTCCGCCTCGAGGCGCCAGATCGCCTCGCGCACCGGCAGCGCCGAGACCTCGAACTCCTCGGCGATCGCGTCGATCACGACGCGGTAGCCTGGCCCGTAGACACCGCTCAGGATGCGCTCGCGCAGGGCGCGGTAGACGCGCTCCTGCTTCGTGAGCCCGTCCTGCTTCTCGCGGGTCCGTTTCTGCGCCGCCATCAGCCGCCCAGTCTCGCAAAGCGCTCGGCGCTCATCCGGGGCTCGCCGCCTCGTCCGTCGCACGATCGACGAGCTCGGTCGACCACCAGCGCTTGTGCGCCTCGGAGTGGTCGGTGGCAAAGCCGAGGGCCGCTGCAGCCTCGGCCCAGCGCTCGCTGACGAGGCGGCACAGCGGCGCCTCGACGCCGCTCGCCTCGGCCAGTGCCGCGGCGATGCCGACGTCCTTCGCGAGCAGGCCGAGCGCGAAACCGGTGGCGTAGGCGCCGGTGATCACGTGCTCCTTGAGCACGACCTCGGTGTTGAAGCTCCGCGCCGTCGAGGCGTTGAACACGTCGAGCATCGTCGAGGGCCGAAGGCCGTAGTGCCGGCCAATCGCGAGCGCCTCGGCGGCGGACGCGTAGGCCGTCGCGCCGACGTAGTTGTTCAGCGCTTTCATCGCGTGCCCGGAGCCAAGAGGGCCCGTGCGGAACCTGCGATCGCCGAGCACGGCGAGCACCGGCTCGGCTCGTGCAATCGCGTCCTCGTCGTCGCCGCCGACCATGATCGTCAACGTGCCGGACCCGGCGCGCGTGATCCCGCCGGAGACGGGAGCGTCGACGAGCGCGACGCTGAGCGCCGCGAGCTCGGGGCCCAGGGCGAGCGTGCCGTTGGGATTCGAGGAGCTCATGTCGACGACGACCGCGCCGGCCGGGAGCGCCGCGGCCAGGCCCCAGTCGACGACCGCAGCGCGCACGGCGCGGTCGTCCGGGAGCATCGTGACGACGACCTCGACGTCGGCAAACGCCGCCGGCAAGCCGGCGACGGCGCAGCCGTGCTCGGCCGCAAAGCGGCCCTGGAGCTCGGTATCGGCGTCGCGCACGGTGAGTGCGAAGCCCGCCTCGACGAGATTGTTGGCCATCGGCCAGCCCATGTTGCCGAGGCCGACGAAGCCGACCTGCGTCCCGTCCGGCATCAGGCGACGCCGAGCTCGTCGAGGACCGCGGACGCGTTGCGGAAGCCGTCGACGGCGGCCGGCACGCCGCAGTAGATCGCGGAGTGGATCAGAAGCTCGCGGATCTCGTCCTTCGTGACGCCGTTCGCGATCGCACCCTTGACGTGGACGCGCACCTCGTGCGGACGCCCGAGCGCGACGAGCATCGCGATCGTGATCATGCTCCGCTGCGCCCGCGTCAGCTGGTCGCGCCCCCAGACCTCGGCGAAGCAGTAACGGGTCACGAGCTCCTCGAACTCCCGCGTGAAGTCGGTCTGCTGGTCGAGCTTGGCCCGGCCGTGCTCGGACCCGAGCATCTCGTCGCGGATCGCGACGCCCTTCTCGTACAGCTCGTCGGTGTCGGCCACGATCGTCCTCCCAGTCTCGAATGCCTGTCCGTTCCTACAAGCTCCCGGCCACCGCCATCAGGCCAGGACTTCGGTCCAGGCGTCGCGCTCGTCGACGCCCGCGTCGGAGGTTTCCGTCGGCGCGCCGTCCGGGCCGAGCACGAGCGACGACTCCAGGTACCAGCTGTCCGGAGCGCGTGTGCCCCAGAACGAGCGGCAGCTCGCGTCGCCGGCGGACCAGCGGAGCGGCCGGTGGTCAGGATCGCCCGTGTAGTAGTCGCACGCGTAGAGCTCGATCCGGTGCCCGTCCGGATCGCGGAGGTAGACGAAGAACGCGTTCGAGACTCCGTGCCGGCCCGGCCCGCGTTCGATCGTGTGCGCGTAGCCTGCGGCAGCGAGCTGGTCGCAGGCGCGCAGGACGCCGAGCGGCTCGGCCACCGCGAGGCCGACGTGGTGCAGCCGCGGGCCGGTCCCTACGGTCAGCGCCAGGTCGTGTACGCTCGGCTTGCGCGCGAGCCAGGCGCCGGTCATCCGCTCGACGGCGCCGTCAGTGGAGATGTACTCGGTGCAGCGGAAGCCGAGCTGGAGCCAGAAGGCGACCGTCTCCTCGACCTGCGGGCTGTGGATGTTGAAGTGGTCGAGCCGCATGACCGGCGCTCCGCGCTGGAGGTCGAACCGCTGCAGCTGGGTCTCGAACTGCTCCATCTCGTGGAAGAACTCGAGCGGGAAGCCGAAGGGATCCCAGACCCGCAGCGCCCGCCCCATGCCCACGTGGTCGCCCTCGACCCACCGCACGGGGCAGCCTCGCCCTTCGAATTCGGCTTCGAGCGGGATGAGGTCGTCGTTCGAGCGCACTCGGAACGACAGCCGCTCGACCGCCGCGACAGGCGCACGCCGCAACACGAGCGAGTGGTGCAGGCGCTCCTCCCAGCCGCGCAGGTAGACCGTGTCGTCGCCGCGCGCGCTGACGACGAGCCCGAGCAGGTCGACGTAGAAGCGCTCCGACACCTCGAGATCGGTGACGAGCAGCTCGGCGTAGGCCGCGCGCATGATGTCGAAGGGGGCCCGCGTCGGCCTCGTGGCCATCAGCTCGGCGACCGTGGTCATGGCGCTCCTTCCGTCCGCGGCTCAGTCGGGATCGCCCAGGCCGAGCTGCGGAACGTGGTGCGTCCCGAGCGCCACGTGCACGACCTCGATGTCGCAGTAGAAGTCGAACGCGTAGTCACCGCCCTCGCGACCGATACCCGAGGACTTTACGCCTCCGAAGGGCGTCCGGAGATCGCGGACGTTGTGCGAGTTGATCCAGCACATCCCCGCGTCGATCGCGTGGGCGACGCGGTGCCCGCGGCGGATGTCGTCCGTCCAGACGTACGCCGCAAGACCATAGGGGGTCGCGTTTGCGAGCCGTACCGCCTCCGCCTCGTCCTCGAAGGGCATCGCGACGAGCACCGGGCCGAAGATCTCCTCCTGGAACACCTTCATCGTCTCGTCGACGTCGGCGATCACCGTCGCAGCGAGGAAGTTGCCTCGCTCGAGGCCGGCGGCCCGCCCGCCCCCGGCGAGAATGCGGGCGCCTTCGTCGCGAGCGGACTGGATGTAGCCGAGGACGCGCTCGTAGTGCTCGACGCTGATCAGCGGGCCGAGCTCGGTCTTCGGATCGAACGGGTCGCCGACGCGGATGTTCTGCGCGCGCTCTGCCACGGCGGTCACGATCCGCTCGTAGAGCGGCCGCTGGACGAGCAGCCGCGAGCCCGCCGTACAGCGCTGCCCGTTCATCGTGAAGATCTGCGCGAGCGCGGCGTCCACGACGAGCTCCGGGTCGGCATCGTCGAAGACGACGACAGGAGACTTGCCGCCGAGCTCGCACGAGATGCGCTTCAGCGTCGCGGCGCCGGCGGCCATCACCTTCTGGCCCGTCGTCGTCTCGCCGGTGAAGCAGACGAGGTCGACGCCGGGATGCGCCGAGAGCGGCGCGCCCGCCGTCTCGCCGAAGCCGTGGACGACGTTGAAGACGCCCGGAGGGAGGGCGGCCTCTTCGAGTACCCGTGCGAGCAGCGTCGACGAGAGCGGCGACCACTCGGCAGGTTTGAGCACGACCGTGTTCCCGGCGGCGAGCGCCGGCGCGATTCGCCAGGTCGAGAGCATCAGCGGCGCGTTCCACGGCATGATCAGCGCCGCGACGCCGACCGGCTTGTGGATCGTGTAGTTGACGAACTCGTCGCCGACCTGGAACGAGCGCCCGTGCAGCTCGCTGACGGCGCCGGCGTAGTAGTCGAAGTTGTCGGCCGCCCGGGACGCCATCCCCGTCGTCTGCGCGATCGGCACACCGGTGTCGAGCACCTCGGCGTCGATGAACTCGCCGGCGTGCTCGCGGATCAGCGCCGCGACTCGCCGCAAGGCGTGCGCGCGCTCGGCCGCCTTCAGTCGCGGCCAGGGTCCCTCGTCGAAGGCGGTCCGGGCCGAGGTCACCGCAGCATCGACGTCCTCGAGCAGCCCGTCGGCCGCCTCGCAGAGTACCTCGCCGGTCACGGGGCTGATGGACTCGAACGTCTGCCCGCCCGCGCTCTCGCGGAACGAACCGCCGATGTAGTGACGCTGCAGCTCGAGGGGCGCACCCGCCGGCGCTCGAGGTGTTTCGGTCGCCGTCTGCCGATCGTCCATCTGCGTCCTCCCGAGACGAGGCAGAAGAAGATATAGGTTTTGCTAGACGATCGACCGACCCGCTACGCCCGCGCACCCCTTCCATCGCCACTCAACGCCAGTCGACGCTCACACTCGCCGCGTGCGCGGTCGCCTACGCGCTCGTCATCCTCGGCACGACCGTCGTCAACGTCGCGCTGCCCGGGGTCCGCAGCGACCTCGGCGGCGGAACGGCCGGCCTCCAGTGGGTCGCCAACGGCTATCTCCTGCTGCTCGCGAGTCTGCTCCTGAGCATGGGAGCACTGTGCGACGTTCTCGGCGCGCGGCGCGTTCTGCTCGGCGGCCTCGTGGTGTTCGCCGTCGGCGCAAGCGTCGCGACCGCCGCGCCGGGGCTGGGCTTCCTGCTCGCCGGCCAGGTCATCCTCGGCGCAGGCGCGGCGGCGCTCATTCCCGCCTCCCTGGCGCTGATCACGCACGCCTACCACGAGGACCGGGGCCGCGCGCACGCGATCGCGGTGTGGGCATCCGCCTCCGCCGCGGCGGTCGCGGCGGGCCCGGTGGTCGGCGGACTGCTGATCAGCCCGTTCGGCTGGCGGGCGGTCTTCGCCATCGACATCCCGATCGCGGTCGCGCTTGCCTGGCTCGTCCTGCGCCGCGTCGACGAGACGCCCCGGCGGCCCTCGCGCGGGATCGACCTGCCCGGCCAGGTCGCTGCGATCGCTGCACTCGCGACGCTGACGTTCGCGCTGATCGAAGCGGGCAGCGTGGGCTGGCATGCGCCTCGTGTGCTCGGCGCGCTCGCGGCAGCGCTCGCGACCGGCGCCGCGTTCGTCTCGATCGAGCACCGCAGCGCCGCGCCGATGCTCCCGCTCGGCCTGTTCGCGTCCCGCTCGTTCAGCGTCGGGACGACCGTCGGCACGCTGTTCAGCTTCGCGGTCTACGGCCAGCTCTTCGTGCTCTCCCTCTTCCTGCAGGAGCAGCGCGGGCTGTCGGCGCTGCAGACCGGGCTGATCTTCCTCGCCCAGCCTGCGACCTATGCGGTCGTGGCGCTCCGCGCGGGCCGGATCGAAGCCCGCATCGGGGCCCGCCGGATGATGGCTCTCGGCAGCCTCGTCACGACGCTCGGAACGCCGATCTTCTTCGCGGTGGGCGCACACACCTCGTATGCGGTCGTCGTCGCGGCGTTCTTCGTCAGCGGGCTCGGCGGCGCCCTCGTGATCCCGATTCTGACCACGGCCGTCGTCTCGGGCGCGCCGCGCGCACAGGTCGGCGTGGCGGCCGCGGCGCTGAACGCGATCCGCACCACCGGCGGCGTGCTCGGCATCGCGGTCGTCGGCGGGATGGTCGATCACGGCAGCTTCATCGCGGGCATGCATCTGGCGATCGCGGCCACTGCAGCCGCGCTCGTCGCGGCCACGGTCGTCTGCGGCGCACTCGTCACTTCCCGTGAGCAGGCGATTGACGAGGCGGTGCAGGAGGCGTTCGCGGTGGAGGGCTGAGCTAGGCGGCTGCCGAGCCTGACGTCCATCCCCTCGAAGCGCGAGGCGTGACCGGAGGGCCCGCCGGAGGAGAGGCGGACCCTCGGTCACGATCGGTCAGTGGTCGTCGCCGCGGGTCTTCGACGCAGCGATCACCTCGTAGGTCGGGTTGTCGCCGTGCTGCTGCGTGTAGAACCAGCGCCACTGCGGGTTGGCGAACAGCTGCGGCGCCTTCGCTCCGAGGATCCCGTTGACGCCGGGATCGCCGTCGGAGACGTGAACGCCCGTGATCTCGTTGTCGCCCTCGTTCTTGCCGAATCCGCCGAACGTCGAGTCGATCGTCGCGGACGCGTCGCGGGCCTCGGCGAGCCACCGCACGGGCTGGTTCGACGCGCTCGAATAGTCGAGGTTGACGTTCCAGACGAAGCCGGAGTCGAGCGCCTTGCGCTGCGTGTGGAGCGTGTCGCCGGCGTCCTCGACGAACGTGACCTGGTCCCGCGAGAGGAATGTCACGTTGTCGAGGCCCGAGACTGCCTCGTTGCCGCGGTAGAACATCGTGATCGAGCCGGTCGAGGCCGACGGATCCTGCTGGGTCAGCTTGAAGATCGAGCCCCAGCCGCCGGCTCCGCCCGCACCGGAGGAAGGATCGCCGTTCTCGGGGCTGGTCGCGTTCGTGTCGCCCGTCTCGTCGAAGTAGAAGTCGTGGAACCTCGAGTCGGGCCGGAACTGGCCGTTCTCCGGGCGCTTGAACGGCGTCGCGTGCGCCGTCTTGGCGAGCGCGTTCGCCACGAACGGCGCGGTGCCGTCCACGGCCGTGTCATGGATCGTGATCCACTTCGTCCGGAACCTCTTGCCGTAGGTACGGAGGGCGACCTGGTCGGGCGCCATCACCGCTGCCTGCGACTCGAACGTGATCGGCTGGCCGGCGTCGTTCAGCACCTGGAGCGCCTGCAGCTTGCCCTTGTGCAGATCTCCCGGCCTCGCGGGTACATACCGGTAGACGAAGCTGTTCGGCTGCTTCGCCGTCGTCCCCGGCTTCGAGGGCCCGCCGATGTCCTCGACGATCCAGATGTTCCCGGCCGAGTCGTCCTGGATGCCCTCGTAGCCGCCGCGGCCGAGCGCACCCGAGACGTCCTCGACGGTCGAGGGGTAGCTCGCCGTCGCGGCGTACGTCGGCGCCGCCGTGTTCTCGGTCGTGAAGAGAAGTCGCTGCGCCCACGGATCCCAGGTCGAGCCGTCGATCCCGGCGATCGGCGCGCCCGTCGTGTCCCGCGTCGCCATCAGCGTGACCCGGTGCTCCGCGTCGGCGTCGAGGTTGATCCGGGTGATGTACGCCTGCGGCAGGCCGCTGGCCGGATCCTTGGCCCCGACCTCATGGCCCTGGTAGAGGAAGTGCGTGCCGTAGTGGTACGACGAGTCGGCCCCGCTCAGGCCCTTTCGGAAGACGAGGTACGTGTTCTTGTCCGGCTCGGTCTTCTGCGCCTCGGTCGCGCTCGCCGCCGTCGGCACGAGCTGAGGGAGCGACGGGTCGTCCGCGCTCGGAGCATCGTTCTGGTAGCCATAGAAGCTCGTGAAGCCCTGCGGATTCTCGAGCTTCGTTGAGCCCTGCGCCCACGCGAGCTGCTGCAGCTCCGGCGAGAGCCTCGAGGCCGGCGCATAGCCCGCGGCCTTCGAGTTGGCGGTCGCCACGCCTGTGAGCGACGGGCTGTCGGGCCCGCCCGCGACCCCACCGGCAGCGAAGATCGCTCCCCCGGCGACCGCGGCGCCGGCAAGCACTGCTGCGGCGGCGGTTCTCCTGCTTCCGATCACTGATTCCTCCTATCCCCGGTTCCGCGCCGGCGGCCTGCCGGCGCCCCAGGGCCACGCTACGGAGGCCGCCGCGCGGCCTGGGTAACGCCGTTGTTGCCGTCCGGTGACGAGATCGAGGCTCTGACCTCGTAGAGTGACGGCCCACGAGAGAACCTTGGCCACTGCTCCGGAACCCGATTTCGATCTGGCGGCGGCGGCGCGTCGGGTGCGCCGGCGCGCTCGTCTCCTCCTGCTCTTCAGCGTGTGCGGCCTTGCGGCCGGCTATCTCGCCTGGCGCTCTGGCGCCCGTGAGTTCCGCGCCCGCACGGTCCTGTTCGTGACCCAGACGAGCGGCATCGCCCAGCCGGCGGCTCTCGCCGCCATCGCCCGCTCGCAGTCGGTTCTCGCCGCAACCTCGCTGCAGACCGGCATCCCGGTCCGCCGACTCGCCGCCACGCTCTCGGCGACGCGCGTCGGCACGGCCGCGACAGGAGGCCCGCTCTTCTTCCAGGTGTCCGTCCGCGGGCGGCGGCGGAGCGAGACGCTGGCGGCGAGCAGGCTGATCGGGACGGCGCTGCTGAGCCGCATCGACGACTACCAGGTCGCACAGACCGCATCCACGACCGCTCAGCTCGCCGAGAGCAGGCGCGAGCTGGCGAGCACCGACCGGCGCCGCGCGCTCGCGGAGACGCTCAGCCCGGGCAATCCCACTGTGCGCCTGACCGCGCTCGGAATCATCCAGCAGGCCCGGAGCACCGTGCTCGGCCGGATCAACGTCCTCCGGACGCAGCTCGCACAGGCCAAGGCGCAGCGGAGCTTGATCAGTGACTCGAGCGTCGCCGCGGTCGGCGCGCGCTCCCCGAGCGCGTCCGCGCTGGTCGGCGCGCTCATCGGGCTGATCCTGGGCGTGCTGGTCAGCCTCGCGCTCCCGACGCGCCGCGGGCGCTCCTCCCTCGAGGCGTCGGGCTAGCCCCCGACGACGCGTCCCGGTCTCAACTCACCGGCGCCGCCGTATCTTCCGAGGCGGCGAGGCCGCCGTCGCCGCGTGCACGGGCCTCCTCGAGCAGCTCGGGGACGTGGGCGACGCTCGTGTCCACGAGACCGACTCCGTCGAGCCGGGCGAGCGGCGCCGGCGGCCGTCCGTGCTGCGCCACGAGCTCCGTGAGCGTGAACGGCGCCACCCGCTCCTCCCGGGCCCACACCGGCTTGCCATCCGGCGCGCGGAAGTGCGGGATGACGTGCTCCGCCATCATCTCCATGTTCTTGAGCGCCATCCACTTCGGCATCGCGCCCCACTCGCCGCTGAAGACGACCCGCCCGGCGCCGAGCTCGTCGGTGATCTCCTCGAGCGACTCGATCACGGTCTCCGGCGAGCCGACGATGATCCACTTCTCCTCGATCAGCTGGTCGTAGGTCAGCTCCCACATGTTCACGGCACCGTGCGAGTCGCTCGCCATCACGTGCTGGAACGAGCGGGTCGTCATGTAGCCGGGCGGCACGAGGTGGTAGGTCGGCGTCTTGAGGCCGTTCCGGAAGTACCACATCAGGTGCGGCTCGGCCTCGCGCCGGGCCTGCTCGTCCGTCTCGGCGACGTAGATCGCGATCGTGGTCGCGATCTGGCGCGGGTCTGCCTTGTAGCCGAACTTCTCCGCGGCCTCGTAGTAGCGCTCCGCGGCGAGCGCGAGCGCCTTCCGCGGCGAGAACACCTGCATGAACGTGTACTTGTGCTTCGCCGCCTGCTCGATCGTCTCGACCGAGGCGACGCCGGGAAGCCAGACCGGCGGGTGGGGCTGCTGGAGCGGCCGGGGCCACGGGTTCACGTACGGCACGTGGAAGTGCTTGCCCATCCACTCGAACGGGCCGGGCTCCGTCCACGACTTGACGATCAGGTCGTGCGCCTCCCAGAAGCGCTCGCGCCCGGTCGCCGGATTGATCCCGTAGGAGTGGTACTCCATGCCGGTGCCGAAGACGAACCCCGAGATGATCCGGCCGCCGGACATCACGTCGAGCATCGCGATGTCCTCGGCGACCCGCAGCGGATTCGCGTGGGTCGTCAGGATGTTGCCGATCACGCCAATGCGGATCCGCTCGGTCTGGGCGGCGATCCAGGTGGCCGCGATGTTCGGATTCGGCATGCCGCCGTAGGCGGTCTGGTGGTGCTCGTTGGTCAGCACCCCGTCGAAGCCGAGCGCCTCCGCCGCGATGTTCACCTCGAGGTAATGCTGATAGCAGCGATGGCCGAACTGGGGGTCGTAGTGACTGTTCGGGAGCACGATCCAGCTCGACTCGATCTCCTCCCCCGGCGGGATGTACGGGTAGGGCATGAAGTTGATCGCGTAGAACTCGAGGTTTCTCATTGCTCGACCTCCTCGATGAAGCGCACGATCGCCTCGGCGGCGCGCACGGGCTCCTGCATGATCAGACCGTGGCCTGTCGGCCGCTGCTCGCCGCTCACCTTCTCGAGCCGCGCGTTCGGCAGCAGCTCGACCCAGCGCGCGTAGTGCGCGTTCGGTATCAGCCGGTCCTCGTCCGGCTCGAGCACGAGCGCGGGGCACGTGACCCGGGCGAGGCGATGGTCGAGCTTGCGGTCGTAGCGGGGATTCCAGGCGAGCCGCGCGAACGTCGTCGCCTCGCCGTAGCCCCGGATCACGGCGTCGAGATCGCCGGGTGCGGGCAGGAACTCGAGATAGTGCTGCGCCTCGCCGTTGAACAGCAGGTCGGGGATCTGCTCGGGCGGCATGCGGAGGAAATCGGTCATCGGCGCCTCGGGCATGCGCAGGCCGGCCGGCGAGATCAGGGTCAGGCTCTTGACCCGGTCCGGGGCGAAGATCGCGATGTCGGCGGCGATCCAGCCGCCCAGGCTGAAGCCGATCAGATGGACCCGGTCGAGCTCGAGCACGTCGAGCACGTCGCGGTAGTGGAGCACGAGGTCGTCGAAGCCCTCCAGCCACTCGGGTGTGGGCGTGTCGCCGAACCCCGGATGCTCCGGAGCGACGAGGTCGAGGGAGGCCGACAGCTGCTCGTAGAACGGCAGCCAGAGCCGCGTCGAGCCGGCTCCGTGCAGGAAGAGCGCCGGCGGGCCGGTCCCTTTCCGGCGATACGCCACCGGCAGACCGCGGACGTCGACCACGTCCGGCTCCGTGTAGTGGGGCGACCAGGAAGGGGTCGCCGCAGTCGCCTCAGCCATCTCGAGCCCCTTCTGTTCGCCGTGGCCGGATCCGCGTTGGACCATACGCAGGCAGGCGAGCGACCGTCAACGGACCGCGGCGCAGGTCAGGCCGAGTTCGACGCGAACCGGATCGCCGCGCGTGCGCGCGCCCGCTCGATCTCGGCCGCGCGATCCCGCGGCGGCGTCGTGGCGACGAGCTCGCGCAGCAGCAACGCGGACGCCTCGGCGACAGCCTCGACCGCGCGCGCGAACGCCTCCTCGTTGACCTTGGCAGGCCGGGTCATCCCGCTGATCTTGCGAACGTACTGAAGCGCGGCCGCCCGGACCTGCTCCTCGGAGGTCGGCGGGTCGTAGTTGTGCAGCGGCTGAATCGATCGGCACATCGTGGACCTCCAATCGTCGTGGGAGAGAACAAACATCGCAGATCTCGTCGCCCGAGCCGAGCATCCCGGGAAGGCATCTGGCTAGGATCGTGAGCGGCAACGAGGAGGGATTTCGTGGATCGCGCTGCGCTGCGCAGTGTTCAACAACCGCTGAAGGAGCGCTATCGCGAGGAGCCGGGCGCGGCGCTGGTGACGCTGAGCGCGACCGCGACGCTCGGAGAGGGCATCACCTGCTCGGTTCAAACTGGGCGAGCGATCGCCGCCGCGGGTCTGCATCCGGCGAGCGGCGGTGACGGGTCGACGCTCTGTTCGGGCGACATGCTCCTGGAGGCGTTGGCCGCGTGCGCCGGAGTCACGCTTCGCGCCGTGGCAACCTCACTGGAGATCGCGATTGCGCAAGGCTCCGTGCACGTCGAGGGAGACCTGGATTTTCGCGGCACACTCGGGGTCGACCGTGATGTGCCCGTCGGCTTCCGATCGATCCGGGTCCGCTTCGAGCTGGAGACCGATGTCGCAGAAGAACAGCTCGATACCCTGCTCCGACTGACCGAGCGGTACTGCGTCGTCTACCAGACGCTGGCCTCGTCTCCTGCGCTTTCGGCTTCCTGGAATCGGATCGCGCGCTGAGAAGCCGCCGGCACGCTATGTCGATCCACCGTTGACCGTTGGTGCGCGCTTCACTATAGTTCGGTACCGAAGGTTTGGAACCGAAGAATAGGAGAGGCATGGCGGCGCGCGGCGCCAGCACCAAACTCGAGGGACACGTCTACCGGCTCGCGGTCGTGGTCGTGCTGGGCGGGATCATGTCGATCCTCGACGCGACGATCGTCAATGTCGCCCTCGACACGCTCCATCGCGACCTGCATTCGTCGCTCGCGCAGATTCAGTGGGTCGCGACCGGGTACATGCTCGCGCTCGCTGCGGTGATCCCGGTCAGCGGCTGGACGGCACGTCGTTTCGGCACGCGCCGCGTCTACCTGTTCTCGCTCGTACTGTTCACGCTCGGCTCGATGCTCTGCGGACTCGCCTGGTCGACCGGGTCGCTGATCGGCTTCCGCATTCTCCAGGGTCTCGGCGGCGGCATGCTGATGCCGGTCGGAATGATGATCCTTGCCCGTGCGGCCGGTCCGGAACGCATGGGCCGCGTGATGAGCGTCGTCGGCATGCCGATGCTGCTCGGGCCGGTCTTCGGGCCGATCATCGGCGGCGTCCTCGTCGGCCACGCTTCGTGGCGCTGGATCTTCTACGTCAACGTCCCGGTCGGCATCCTCGCCTTCTCCGCCGCCCTCTGGTTGCTCCACCCGGAGCCCTCCGAGGAAGCGGGCCCGCTCGACCGGCTCGGCCTCGTCCTGCTCGCCGTCGGAGTTCCGGCGCTCACATACGGGATCGCCGAGTACGGGCAGTACGGCCAGCTCGTCCTGCGCGCCTGGCTGCCGCTCGCAATCGGAGCGGCGATGATCGCCGCCTTCATCAGGCACGCTCTTCGCTCGGCCTCGCCGCTACTCGACGTGCGCCTGTTCCGGCGCCCCGGCTTCACCGCCGCCTCGCTGACCACCTTCTGCGTCGGCGGCGCCCTCTTCGGCAGCATGCTGCTCCTGCCGCTCTTCTTCCAGAGCGTCCGCGGTCAGAGCGCGACGATGACAGGTCTGATGCTTGCACCGCAGGGGCTCGGCGCAGCGTTGGCGATGCCGGTTGCCGGGAAGCTGACCGACAAGTTCGGCGGCGGGATCCTCACCGTATTCGGAACCCTTGTGCTGCTCGCCGGAACGATCCCGTTCGTCTTGATCGGCGAACACACCGGCTACTGGCTGATCGCCGCCGCCATGGTCGCCCGTGGAATCGGGATGGGCTTCACGATGATGCCCGCGATGACCGCCGCGTACGCTCTCCTGTCCGAGGGCGAGATCGCCGATGCGACCCCGCAGCTCAACGTGCTCCAGCGGATCGGCGGCTCGATCGGCACAGCCTTCCTGGCCGTAATACTCACGCGCTCGACCGCCGCGCAGCTCAACGCTCATCCGGGCGGCGACCGGCTCGCGCTGATGGCCGCCGCCTACCAGCACACCTACTGGTTCGCGGTCGCCACAACCGCACTCGCGATCGCGCCCGCGCTGCTTCTCTGGGTGCTCGAGCATCGGCGTCCGACCGCGGCGACGCGGTCCGTCGCCCCGACGCCGGTGCGGGCGTGAACACCCGTCCCGGCGTCAGCGAAGGACGTGCCGAGCAGCTCGACGGGCTACTCGAGGCGATGCGCAGCTTCTGGTCAGCAGCGAGCGCCCTCCGTGGACGCGAGACACGCCAGCAAGGCGAGCTGAGCATGGCCCAGGTGCGGCTGGCCGCGGCGCTGTACCGCAACGGACCGCTCACCGGTGCCCGGCTCGCCGAGACGGTTCAATGTTCTGCAGGCGCCGCCAGCGAGATGCTCGAGCAGCTCGAGCGAGCCGGAATCGTCACCCGCGAACGCTCAGACAGCGACCGTCGCGCCAACACCGCCAGCCTGACCGAGGCCGGACGGCAGGTGGTCGAGCAGAAGATCGCGTCGATCCGGGAACGGGCAGAGGCCGCGCTCGCCGACTGCTCCGACCGCGAACTCGCCGTGGCGGCGAAGGTGTTATCCCGACTCACCGCGATGCTCGATACGCCGCGCGAAGACGGCGCCTGACCCGCGGGCCGAAACCGAGCGTCGATCGTGATCGGCGAGTCGCGTCGTCCTGAGGAACGGCGTCAGGTTCATCCGCGAGGAGGACACAGTTTGGCCCTGCGGCCGATGTCGCGGGACGGACGGCGGGGCACACTCGCTTCATGGCACATCGCGCCCTCGAGCTCGTCGGTACAGCACGTCCGGTCAGCCGGACGCGCACGCTTCGCCATCTGACCCGGTCGCTGGACGCGCTCGTCGCCGCCAACACCGATGTGCACGTGATCGCGGCGCGCGCCGGGATGCTCCTGCGCCCGGCCCTCTCCGACACGTCGCTCCTCGAGCCGCGGCACTGCGAGCCGGCGGAAGACCGCTACCGACAGCACCTCGTCCATGTCCATCCGGCCGGGCGCTACTCGATCGTCGCCCTTGTGTGGAAGCCAGGTCAGGCGACGCCGATCCACGACCACCGCTGCTGGTGCGTCGTCGGCGTCTGGCGCGGGCTCGAGCGTGAGACGACCTACGACCTTCACGGCGCCGACGGTTCGCCCTACCTCATGCCGCGCCGGTCGGCCGAAACGGCGCCCGGCGACGTCTCGGTGCTCGTTCCCCCGGACGAGGACATCCATCGCGTGGAGAACAGCGGCACGAGTCTCGCGATCTCGATCCACGTCTACGGGGACGACATCTCGGTGCTCGGCTCCAGCATCAACCATGAGTTCGCCGACGACCTCGTGCGCACGCGGCCGTCGTCGCGGGGGACGGCACCCTTTTCGTGGCGGGCGCTCGACGGCACCGGCGTCACAGGCTGATGCCGCGTCTGGATAATCCGACGGTGGGCTCGATCCTGGACGCGATCGGGAACACGCCGCTCGTCCGCCTGCAGCGGTGCGCCCCGCCGAACGGCGCCGAGGTGTGGGTGAAGCTCGAGTACCGGAACCCGAGCGGCTCGATGAAGGACCGGATGGCGCTTGCGATGATCGAGGGCGCGGAGCGCGACGGGCTCATCTCGCCAGGCGACACCGTCGTCGAGTACACGGGCGGCAGCACCGGGCCGGCGGTCGCGCTCGTCTGCCGGGCGAAGGGCTACCGGCCGCTGATCGTGATGGCGGACTGCTTCACCGAGGAGCGCTTCCTGCTGACCCGGGCGCTCGGGGCCGAGATCGACGTGGTGCCGTCGGTCGAGGGCCGCCCGAACGTGACGCCCCAGGACATCCAGAACATGGTCGCGCGGGCCGCCGAGCTCGCGCGCAGCCCGGGCACTACGCCACCGACCAGTTCAACAACCCGTACATCGTCCCGGACCACCGCGACCGGCTCGGGCGGGAGATCTGGGAGCAGACCGACGGCCGCGTGACCGCGTTCTGCCACGGCCTGGGAACCGGCAGCTCCCTCCTGGGCGTTTCGGACGCGCTGCGGCCGCACGGCGTGTTCATCCAGGCACACGAGCCGGCCTCGTCGCCCGCGATCGGCGGAGGCCTGGCCGGGCGCGTTCCTGATCCAGGGCTGGGTCGGCTTCGTCATGCCGCTCTGGGATCGCCGACCGCGTCGACCACGTCGAGCCGATCGAGGACGACGAAGCGCTCGAGATGACCCTCCGGCTTTCGCGCGAAGAGGGCATCTTCGCCGGGATCTCGACGGGCGCGAACGTCGTCGGCGCGCACCGGCTCGCCGAACGGCTCGGCCCCGAAGCAGTCATCGTCACGCTCGCCGTCGACACGGGCTTCAAGTACCTGAGCGTCGACCCGTTCCTCGACCTCTAGCCACGCGGCGGCGCGAGCCATTCATCCCAGCCGGCGCCGATCGAGCCCGCAGCAAGCGTGAGAAGATGCAAGTCCATCCATCCCGCGGCCGTTGCGAGAACCACAAATGAGTGGAGGCGGCGGAGTCGAACGCCCAGCAGCGAGGTCGACACCTCATGCCCGCGATCGGGCGCCCGGTCGGTCGCCCGACTCGTCCGGCGGAGCCTGTTGCGGCCCCACCGGACTGGAAGCCGGCCTCCACGGTTTGCTCAGACGACCGGGCAGTTGACGACCAGAGTCGTCTTGGTGATCGTCACTTGGCGCGCGACCTGGGCCTTCTTGATCTGCGCGTAACTCTTGATCAGGTACGGCTTCACCCCTGACCTGAAGGTGATCTTGATGATCCCCCACAGCGGCGGGTACTTGGTCTGGCCGGGCGCGAGTGTGTCCTTGGTGATGTTGTGCTGCTCGGTCCGACCCCGTTCGTGACCGTGTAGAGCGGCACAACGACGTTGCCGGGCTTGACCTTGACCGGCCCGAGGTCGTAGTAGTGGATGGCGTGTCCGCCGGAGAAGCCGGCGATCTTCTTCTGGCCGAAGCCGAGCACCGGGCAGTTGACGACGGTGGTGGTCTGCGCCACCGTCACCTCACCCGCCTTGACCGCGGCGTCGACATCGGCCTTCGATCTCAACAGATGCGCCGTCATGCCGTCCTTGAAGGTGACCATCTTGACCTGCCAGAGGGGCGAGTAATCGGCCTTGCCGGGGACGGTGTCGATGATGTTGCGCTGGCCGGTCGCGCCGTTGGTCACGGCCCAGATTGGCGCCAGCTTGTTGCCGGCCTTGAGTTTGATCGGGCCATAGTCGAAGTACTTCACCTGGTGGCCCTGGAAGAAGCCGGTTACGACCGGCTGTTTGGGAGGGGCGGCAGTCGCTGTTGCCGGTGCGGCGACCGTCACTACGGCGATGAAGAGCAGGATCAGTCTTTTCACGATGCCTCCTGGCGGGGGTTACAAAGAGGCGACGTTACGGGCTGTTTCTTGCGAGACGGTTACAGCGCGCGACCTTTCAGCCCCTTGTAAGAACTGTTGCGCTGCGATATCAGCGGCGCGGATCTCATCCCGCCGTTGATTCGGTGCGCGTGCGGCGATGAGTGGCGGCCGAGGGCACGGGCCGCGGCCGCAGGTTGGCGAGGCCTGATCGGGGGCCGGCGTCGCAACGGCGGGCGGTTTGGGCGTGGCTGGGTTTTGTGGGCTTGGGGGTGGGGGATGGGGGTTGTGCGGGGTGTTTCCTTTTTAGTGAAGGGATGGGCGGGATGAACAAGAAGCGGAGGACCGTGTTGTTGGCTGCTGTGCCGGGGTTGCTGGTGTTGGTGGCTGGGTTGGTGTTTGCGCTGGCGGCTTCGGGTGTGGGGAGTGCGGGGACTGCTGTGGGGGCGGTGGCGCCGGTGAACGATTCGCCGCCGACGGTCACGGGCACGGCGCAGGAGGGTGAGAAGCTTGTCGGGCACAGGGGCCAGTGGAGTGGGAAGCCGACCGACTACAACGACTTCTGGGTGCGTTGTGACAAGGACGGGGGTAGCTGCGCGAACATTAGTGGCGCTACCGACAGGAACGGCTATGTGTTGAAGGGCGTTGATGTCGGGAACACGATCCGCTTCAAGGTGCAGGCCAAGAACGCGGACGGCAGCAGCTCCGCGTCTTCGGTGCCGACGGCGGTCGTTACCGCCAAGGCGGCGCCCAAGCCGACGCCGACCACGCCGGCGCCGGCGTCGAATGGTTGCGCGAAGTCGGGCGGCACGATCCCGGTCGCGGGCGTCTCGCCGCCGGCTCGTCTGACGATCGACCAGACGCAGATCAGCCCCAGCTCGATCACCTATGGCACCCGCAGCTTGACCGGTCGCTTCCACGTGTCGGCCTGTGGCGGCTCGGTCGAGGGGGCGCTCGTCTATGTGACCGCGGTGCCCTACGGCCAGTTCGGGACCCCCAACGAGCAGGCGACCGGAGCCGACGGCTGGGCGACCCTGCAGTTCACCGCGCTCGCCGGCTACCCGGTCGGCAACAAGCAGCAACTGCTCGTCATGTTCGTGCGGGCCCGCAAGACGGGCGACAACCTCCTCGGCGGCATCTCGACCCGCCGACTCGTCTCCTTCCGCGTCACCCGCGGATGAACAAACACAAAGGGCGCCGGAGCCAAAGCTCCGGCGCCCAACGCACGGTGCGGCGGAAATGACTCGGATGTGTCTGGCAGCCGCTGTGCTGGCGAGCGCTGCGCTCGCGTCGTTCGCGGCGCTGGCCGCGCCTGGCTCCGCCTCGACCCGCGCGACCGCACCGACGAGCTCGACGCCGCCGGTGATCAGCGGGACAGCGGCCCAGGGTGCAACCCTCACTGCCTCGAGTGGAAGCTGGAGCGGTGACACGCCGATCTCATTCGCCTTCCGGTGGCGTCTCTGCAATGCGAGCGGCGCGGCCTGCACGGACATCTCCGGCGAGACAGGACAGACGCACCTCGTCGCGGCGAGCGAGGTCGGGAAGACGTTGCGCGTCAACGTCACCGCGACGAACACCACCGGAAGCGCCACCGCACTCTCCGCGCAGACAGCCGTCGTCGTGGCAGCGACCGCGCCGGCGAACACGGCTCCGCCGGCGATCACCGGCACTGCGCAGCAAGGCCAAACACTGACGACGAGCGACGGCACCTGGTCAGCGAACCCGACGCCAACATTCAGATACAGCTGGGAGCGCTGTAACAGCTCCGGCGGCAGCTGCAGCGTCCTCGGAGGCCAGACCGCCAAGACCTACGTCGCGACCAGCGCCGATCTCGGCTCCACGCTGCGCTCGATCGTCAGCGCGACCAACACGGCCGGCAGCGCGACGGCACAATCGAACTCGACCCCGGTCGTGACTGCGTCGGGGTCGGCGCCGCGCGCCTCCTCGCAACCCAACGTCTCCGGCACGCTCAAGGTCGGCCAGACGTTGACTGCCGGCCTGGGTACCTGGACCGGCGCGACACCGATCAGCTACACGTTCGTCTGGCAGCGCTGCAACTCGAACGGCCTCTGCTCGACGATCGGCGGAGCCACAAAGCAGACATATGTCGCCACGACGAGCGACATCGGCCACCGGCTGCGCACCGTCATCACCGGCCGGAACTCCTTCGGAACCGGCTCGGTGACCTCCAACCTCACCACCGGCGCGATCGCGGCAACCGGCACGAAGCCCACGGTCAGGGCCGCGCCGGTACTCTCGGGCGACGCGCGCCAGGGCTCGACGCTGACCACCACGGTTGGCTCCTGGACGAGCGCCACCAAGGTCCGCTTCACGTACAGCTGGCTCCGCTGCGACGCCCGCGGCAACGGCTGCGCAGCGATCCCGGCCGCAACCGCAGGCTCCTACACGCTCACGAGCGCGGACGTCGGGCACACGATCCGCTCGCAGCTCACCGTGACCAACTCGAGCGGTTCGACCTCGGCCAGTTCGAACCCGACGCCGGTCGTTCGCGCAACGCCCAGCGGGCTCATCAGGCTCAGTGACGGCAGGTACTCCATCGCCGCCGCGAACGTCAGCCTGCCACAGCGGCTGATCATTTCCGGCGTCGCATTCAACCCACACCGTCTCCGCTCGCGAGCGCCCTTCAGCGTGCGCTTCCGGGTCACCGACACACGCGGCTACGCCGTCCGTGACGCACTCGTCTACGTGATCGCGCTCCCATACGGCATCACCCGCCCGGCACCGGAGACACCTACCGACAACGCGGGCTACGTAACGATCACACTCCGCCCCAGTGCACGACTGCCGCTTCGCCGCGGCGCGATCGTACTGTTCGTCCGCGCGCGCAAACAGTCAGACAACTTGCTCGCCGGCGTTTCCACCAGGCGGCTCGTGCAGGTGCTCGTCCGGGGCTGATCGTCGCGTGCTGCGTCGTTTGGCATGGATCAGCCCAGCGCGCAACGGCTTGAAGAGCTGATGCCCTGGCGCACCGGTTTGGTAGCAGGCCTCACGCCTGATATACCTCATGTCATGATGTACCTTTGACCCGGGTGAGCATCTTGCGATCGGCCGGAACGCCCGCAGCGCTGCAGGCCGAGGTCGAGCGTGCAGCAGCGCTCCGTACTGCGCTACGGAGCTTCCTTCACCGCACGAAAGCCGCCGCCGCTCGCAACGGCCTGACGGCGCAGCGCTACGACCTCCTCTTGATGATCCGCGCGGCGCCGGACCGGCAGTTGCGGATAACGGAGCTGTGCAAGATGCTGCAACTGCAGCAATCAGCTGTGACCGAACTCGTGAAGGGAGCGGAGGCGACCGGTCTCGTCGAGAGACACTCGTCGCCGGAGGCTGGGCGTGTCTCGCTCGTCCGGCTCACGCTCGAAGGCGAACAGCGGCTGGTGAGCTCCTTCGCCGATCTGGGCGCCGATCGCGATCTGCTCACCGCGGCACTCCGTGAACTCGACCATCGCTTCGCTGAGACAGGCCCTGCAGGCGTCAGGACGAAGGGTCCTGATGACGACACGCTGCTCGTCGCCTCGTGGTCTTCGATGTCACCGGGCGGGGTTCTGCCTCGCGACGGGCGACAGCTATGCGACGAAAACATCTACTCCAGGAATCGCCAGCCGAAAAAGCGCCTGAGCGGGAGAAAATGGAGGCAACGGGAATCGAACCCGCGCTCTTCCAATCGAACGCAGTGCCAGCTCTAGCCGCAGCGTAATCTGGTGTGGGTTGGAACAGCAGACGGCGTTCATCGAGTTCGACGGCAGGCGGATCGCCTACGCCACCGTTGGCGACGGGCCCCTGCTCGTGATGCCGTCGTGGTGGGTGAGCCACCTTGTCGAGGACTGGAGGGATACAGACTTCCGGGAGTTCGTCGAGGCGCTCGCACACCGATACCGGGTCGTGAGGTACGACCGCCTGGGCACCGGGCTGTCGGACCGGGAGCGACCCGCCGACACGCTGACGCTCGACTACGAGGTCGCGCTGCTCGAAGCGGTGGTCGATGAGCTCGCGCCGAGCTCCCTCAGCCTCCTGGGCATGTCGTGTGGCGCGTGCGCGTCTGCGAGCTATGCCGTCCGACATCCAGAGCTCGTCGACCGCGTCGTCCTGCACGGAACGCATATGCCAACGGGCGCGCGCTCGGGCCTGCGGATGCGCTCGCGGCGATGGTGGAGCTCGTGCGCTCCGCGTGGGGGCTCGGCAGCCAGATGCTCGTCGACGTCTTCAATCCGAACGCCCCGGCGGCGAAGCGCCGCGCCATGGCCGCCTACCAGCGCGCGGCGGCGTCTCCGGAGACTGCGGCCGAGCTGCTGCGCCTCGTCTTCGACTACGACGTGCGCGACGCGCTCTCGGCGATGAACCTCCCCACGCTCGTCGTCCATCGCGACCGTGATCGGGCGATCCCCGTTCGGGCCGGCCAGGAGGTCGCTGGCCTCGTCGCAGGAGCCGACTTCGTCACCATCCCGGGGGACGCGCACCTTCCGTGGCACGGCGACGTGGCCGATTCGCTGGGAGCCGTGGCCGCTTTCCTGCGGGTGCCGCAGCCTTCTCGGGAAGCTCCGCCGGAGGGCGTCGGGGAGCTGAGCGAACGGGAGCGCGAGGTGCTCCGCCTCGTGGCCGAGGGCTTGAGCGACTCGGATATCGCCGAGCGGCTCGTGCTCAGCCCTCACACGGTCCACCGTCATGTGGCGAACATCCGCCGCAAGCTCGGGCTTCGCTCCCGCTCGGCGGCGGCTGCAGTCGCCGCGCGCGCCGGTCTGATCTCAGTCGGAGATGGCCCGTTCGGGCCATCGAAGGATGGCCGGTCGGGGCGAAGCCGGCCCGCGGCCCGGGCGGCAGAGTGCGGTCATGCACGCACAGGCCTTTCACAACCGTACGCTCGGCAAGGTCGTCACCGTTCGTCCGCTCGCCAACGGCGACACGGCGACCGTCGCCGCGCTGTTCGACCGGCTGAGCCCCGCCTCGCGCGAACGTCGCTACCACGCGGCGAAGCCGCGACTGACGTCGGGCGAGCTCGCCCGCCTCGCACAGGTCGGCCCCGACAGCCACGTCGTCGTCGCCCACGTGGACGGGGACCCTCTTCCGGCAGGGTTGGCGAGGCTCGTGCGCGACGCATGCGACCGCACCGCAGGCGAGCTCGCCTTCGAAGTCGCGGACCGCTACCAGGGCCACGGGATCGGCAAGCTTCTCGTCGAGCTGCTCCTGGCCGACGCCCGAGCGGCCGGCATCCAGCGGGTCGACGCCCGGGTGC
This sequence comes from uncultured Actinomycetes bacterium, assembly GCA_963757725.1. Lineage (GTDB taxonomy): Bacteria > Actinomycetota > Thermoleophilia > Gaiellales > Gaiellaceae > CAVWSR01. The sequence continues at coordinate 106,286 of CAVWSR010000007.1, read as the reverse complement.
AGACCTCGAACCGCGCCGCACTCGGCCTGCTCCGCCGCGTCCTCGACCGGAGGAGCATGCGCGTCGAGGGCGCCGAGACGGTCGTCGTCGCGTCGGTCGCCTAGCCTCGAAGCCAAGCGCCGGGTTGAACCGTGAGTGGGCGGAACCAGACATTGCGCAAACCGCGTCGTGGTGCGGGCGAGGGTGATCACCCTGGATTAAGGTCGACGGGACCGACGGTCGGTTGGGCCTGGGATGGCATGCTGCGAAGCGTGTCTGTCGAGTTGCCGGAGCTGGTGGTGCCGGATGCTTGCGCCTGGAGGGAATGGCTCGGTGAGCACCATGGCGAGTCGCCCGGCGTTTGGCTGGTGCTTGCCAAGAAGGGCACGTCCCAGCCGACCAGCCTGACCTATGAGCAGGCGCTCGAGGAGGCACTGTGCCACAGCTGGATCGACGGTCAGGTCGGGCGTCGCGACGAGGCGACCTACCGGCAGCGCTTCACGCCGCGGCGGCGGCGCAGCGCTTGGTCGAAGCGGAATGCCACGATCGCCGAACGACTGCTTGCCGAAGGCCGGATGCATTCGGCCGGGATCGAGGAAGTCGAACGGGCGAAGGCTGATGGCCGCTGGCAGACCGCCTATGCGGGGTCAGCCAGTATCGAGGTGCCGCCCGATCTCCTACAAGCACTCACCGCCAAACCGAAGGCCCAGGCGATGTTCGAGCGCCTCAGCCGCCAAAACCGCTACGCGATCCTCTACCGGATCGCGACCGCTAAACGCGCAGATACGCGAGCTCGGCGGATTCGGCAATTCGTCACCATGCTTGCACGCGGAGAAACGATCTACCCGCAGAGCCGCAGGTCCAACTCGCGTCCGGACGACTCGCCTTGACCGCTCATCGACGCCGTACCCGCACTTAGAACTCGTTTCAGAATGAAGCCTTGAGCCGTCGGGACAACCGACGACGCGGACAGCGCTCCCAGCCTTTTGCTTTCGCGGCCGTGCTAGCTCTGCGACGCAGCGGCAGCGAGAGCCTCCTCACGCGACTTGAATTGGCGCATCTCGATCGCTTTGCCGTCGCGGAAGCGGATCACCGTCGCGGGTTCGGCCGGCCAGTCCGGTCGGTCGACCGTGTGGGAGACCGAGACGAGGACATCCTCACCCGCATCGATCAGCTCGACCTCGGCGCGATTGACTCCCTCTCCTCGTCGTTGAGCGAGCACTCGGAGCACGTCGTCGCGGCTGTGGCAGTCCCACTCGCCCGGTTCCCACCAAAGGAGCTCGACATCGGGGTCGAGCAGATCCTCGAGGGCGGAGAGATCACCGTCCTGCCAGGACTGCAACCCAGCACGGGCCTTCTCCATCAACTCAGTGTCCATTGGTCACCACCGTTTGCGTGAGTCTGCCATTCAGCGATCAGGATCGTCTACGCGCTCGCGTTTCCACTCGGCCGGGAGGTCGGGGTGGTTGCGCTTCCACTCGGCCAGGGCCCTGTTCTTGTGGCGGAGGCCGAAGTAGCGGGCAGGGAACCACCATTTGACAGCCCGGCCGATCGCGGTCCACCGGCACCAGCAATCCGGATCGCAGGCGCACTCACGGCCATGCGGGTTGTGGAGCCGGTGAAGAAGCGCGTGCGCCACGACCAAAGACTGTAGCCGCGACCCTCGATCGTATCAAGTCTCGCTGATATGATCGACGACCCGATGAGTTCACTTGCGCCGTTCCGTTTGCCTGACGCTCCGGCCGAGACCGACTTGGTCGCCAAGTATTTCCGCGGCCTCGGCGACCCGATCCGGCTGCGGATTCTCGAACTGTTACGGGCTGAGGGCGAGTTGACGGTCGGGCAGCTCGTCGAGCGGCTCGGGGTTGCGCAGCCGAAGGTGTCGAACCATCTCGCCTGCCTGCGCTGGTGTGGCTTCATCGAGGCGCGGCGCGAGCACCGCACCGTGTTCAACAAGATCAGCGACAAGCGCGTCGTTTCGATGCTCGACCTCGGGCACGCGCTTCTTGCCGACAACGCCGAGCACGTCGCCGCCTGCTGCCGGATCGAGGAGCATCCCTGAGCACGCCGCTCGTCGAGGTGCTGACCTTCGAGGGCTGCCCGCACGCGGAACCGGCGCTCGAGCTCGTGAGGCGCGTGGTCGCCGAGAGCGGCAGCGGCGCGACGGTGCGCCGGGTCGACATCCCCGACTCCGAAGCAGCGGCTGCACAGCGCTTTCTCGGCTCGCCGACGATCCGCGTCAACGGCCACGACATCGAGCCCGGCGCCGCGGATCGTGCCGATTACGTCCTCTCCTGTCGCGTCTACCGCACCAACGCCGGCATCACAGGCGCGCCGGACGAACGCTGGCTCCGAGAGGCGCTGGGCCGCAAGTGAACGCGGTCCCGGTCTCGGTCGCGCTCGTCGCCGGCGGCCTGGCCGTGGTCAACCCTTGCGGCTTCCCGCTGCTCCCTGCCTTTCTCTCCTTCTACCTCGGCGCCGACGAGGGCGAGCTGCCGCGCGCGCCGACCCGGATCCTGCAGGGACTCTTGGTCGGGGCGCTCGTCAGCATCGGCTTTCTTGGCCTCTTCGCCGTCGCAAGCCTGCCGGTCAGCTTCGGCGTCGCTCTCGTCGCCCGCGCCATCCCCTGGGCCGGACTGGCAACCGGAGCCCTGCTTGCACTCGCCGGCCTCCTCGCGCTCGCCGGCCGCCGGATCGCGCTCCCCGTACACCTGCACATCCCGGTCAAACGGGAACGACGACTCGGCGCGATGCTTCTGTTCGGAGTCGGCTACGGCGCCGCCTCGCTCGGTTGCACACTGCCGCTCTTCCTCACCCTGATCGCCGCCTCCAGCGGCGCCGACAAGCTGACCGTCTTCGCCGCCTACGCAGCCGGCACCGCGGTCGTCTTGATGGCCCTGAGCGTGCTCGTCGCACTCGCACGCGAAGGCGTCGCCCGCGCAATGCGTCCGATCCTCCCCTACATGAGTCGGCTCGCCGGACTGCTGCTGGTGATCGCGGGCGGCTACCTCGCGTACTTCTGGGCGCGGCTTCGCTTCGGGAACACCGCGACAGTCGCCGACGACCCGATCGTCAGCTTCGCGATCCGCTTCAGCGGCCACATCCGCAACTTCGCCGACGGCCGGGGTTCCACCCTCGTCGCCGCCGCCGGCGCCGTGGTATTGATCGCGCTCCTCAGCGCCCTGCTGCGCTGGCGCCGACAAACGAGCAGCGCCCGTCTGGTGGGCGAATGATCCGCGCCGCCATGATCGCGCTCCTCGCTGCCGCCGCGTTGAGCACGACCGGCTGCGGAGGCGGCTCGGGCAAGACGTCGACTCCCTCCAAGCAGCGGCTCAGCGACCTCCACAACATCAGCCAGCTGCAGACCGCGTTCAAGACGGCCTCCGCTCAGCCGCGGCTGATCGTGCTCGTCAGCCCCACCTGAAGCGTCTGCCTCCTGGGGGCCAGTTGGGTCCGCACGCACATCCTCGACGCCCACCCGAAGGCGAAGCTGACCGTGTTCGCGATCTGGCTGCCGATGCTCGCCGGCGACTCTCGCTCCGCCTGGGACAGCAATGTGCTCAATGACCCGCGCGTCGTTGAGTTCTGGGACGGCAACCGGATCGCCGGCAAATGGTTCGCCGACAAGCAACTCGGAGGCCTCGGCGCACCCGGCGACATCGTCTGGGACGCCTACTACGCCTTTCCAAAGAGCTCCACCTGGACGAACGCGCCAAGCGGCGTGCTCGCGGCCGGCAGCGACATCATCGACAACGTCTCCCGCCTCGAGAACAACTTCGTTCCACTCCTGCGACGCTAGGACGGTCGAGCCAGAGCCTCAGCCGGCACCTCCAGCAGAGGATCGTCGCCTAGCCGCTGTCTGGGAACTCGAGCATCATGACGCCGCTGGGCGCAAACGGGCGCGGACGACGCGGCCACGCACGGCGTGTCCGGCGGCTCCTCGTACCAGTCGCCACACACCCGGGACGGATCACGGCGGCGGATCGTCGACGCGACGGTCGAGCTCCACGGCACGGGCGGCCCCGCGGCCACCCAGGTCAGCGAGATCGCACGGCGCGCTGGTGTCCAGCGTGTGACGGTCTACAACCACTTTCCCGACGAGCACTCGCTGCTCGCTGCCTGCTCTGCGCACTGGCGGGCGCTGCATCCTGCGCCCGACCCGACTGGCTGGGAGGCAGCCGCGGATCCGGGCGTGCGGTTGCGCCTCGCTCTAGGCGAGCTCTATGCCTGGTATCGGGAAACCGAGCCGATGACGGCGAACGTCCTCCGCGACGCCGAGATCGTCGCCGCGCTTCGACCGATCGTCGAGAACGGGATCGGCCGATATCTCGAGCAGGTAGGCACCATTCTCGCGGAGCCGTTCCGTGCGCGCGGGCGCCGTCGAGAGCGCATCGAAGCGACGGTACGCGCCGTGCTCGACTTCCATGTCTGGCGCGCCCTTGCACCGCTCGGCGACCGCGAAGCCTCGCACCTTGCCGCCGGATTGGTAGAGCTGGCGGCCCACACCTGAGGGCGCGTTAGCGCCTTCCGCGGCCGGAACACCGCATCGGCCGACTGCCACGGTTTGCGCAATGCCATTCGCTCTCGCGCGAAGGCGCAACTCTACGGAAAGTGGGCCGGGCAGGGCTCGAACCTGCGACCTTGGGATTAAGAGCGCCGGTCCACGGTTCCGGCCCGGTTCGGTGTGCCTGAGGAATCCGCCGCAAAATCGCGCCTTCTTGCCAACATAGACGCCATCTGATTTCGGCCCGTTTCGGAGGCTCTTGGTATCACCTTGTTGACACCCGTGCGGCCCGGATCGCTGGGGCGGACTTTTGGCTTAGGCTCAGATCTCGTGTCGTAGACTTGGGAGGAATCTGGAATTCGCGCATCGATTCTCGGCCCTCTCGAAGTCTCGGTCGATGGGCGTGATGTGACGCCGACGGCAGCAAAGCAGCGTGCGCTGCTGATTTGCTTGTTGCTGGAGATCGGCCGGGCGGTTTCCGCCGACCGACTGGTCGAAGCCGTGTGGGGAACAGAAGCGCCGGCGTCCGCCGGAATCTCCTGACCGTCTACGTCTCGCAGCTCGGCGGGCGATCGGGGCGGAGGCGATCGAGACCCGCCTCGGCGGATACGCAGTTGCGATCGATCCTGACGACCTCGATGCCTTTCGCTTCGAACGGCTGGTCGCCGAAGGCACGGCAGCTCGCGCCGCGGGCAATCCGGGCCTTGCGGTGTCGCGTCTGAAGCATGCTCTCGGCCTCTGGCGCGGTCCCGCGTTGGCCGACGTGGCGAATGCCGCGTTCGCGGAACCGGAGGCACGTCGCCTGGAGGAGCTGCGCCTGACCTCCGTGGAAGAGCAGCCTCGCGGCCGAGCTCGATCTCGGAAACCACGAGACGGTTGCCAGGGAAGCTCGCGCGCTGGCATTGTCGGAGCCGTATCGCGAGCGTCCCCGGAAGCTCTTGATGCTGGCGCTGTACCACGGAGACCGCCAGACAGAGGCGCTCGAGGCGTACCAGGAGTTCCGCGCGATGCTCCGTGACGAGCTGGGGCTCGAGCCGACCGCCGACCTGCGCAACCTCCACAGCGCTGTCCTGAGACAGGACGTCGAGCCCGCGGGCGCCGCGGTTGCCGATAGTCCGCTTCGAGCTGCCAGCGCCCGTGACATCGCTGATCGGCAGGCAGAAGGAGATTGCGGAGCTCGGCGATCTCCTGCAACGACCTGGGACGCGGCTCGTGACCGTGACCGGAGCTCGGCGGCAGCGGCAAGAGCCGAGTGGCTCTTGCGCTCGCAGAGCGGATGCGGGAAGCTTCGCGAACGGGGTCGCATTCGTCGAGCTCGCACCCATCGACGATCCGAGACTGGTCGTCGTCGCCGATCGCCCAGCAGCTCGGAGTCGCGGAGCGGGGCGACGAGGATCTTCTCCACACGCTCTCACGATGGCTCGCTCCGCGCGAGCTGCTGGTGATCCTCGACAACTTCGAGCGCCTCGTCGACGCCGGCCCGACGCTCGTCGAACTGCTGAAAGGAGCACCGATGCTGACCATCCTCGCGACGAGCAGAAGGGTCCTGCAGCTGTCGGGAGAGCACCTCTTTCCGCTCCAGACCGCTTGCCGCTCGACGATGCGGTGCGGCTGTTCGCTACTCGAGCGCTCGCGCGCGATCCGACGCTCGATCCACGTACCCTCGAATAGGAGTCGGGACGCGAGATCTGCGGGCGAGTGGACTGTCTGCCGCTCGCGGTCGAACTCGCGGCCACGCAGGTCCGCACGCTGGGCATCGAGACCCTGCGCGAACGTCTGAGCAAACGCGTCGCCCTCCTCGCCGATGGCCCGCGCGACCTGCCCGCACGGCAGCGGACCCTCCACGACACGCTCGCCTGGAGCACCGATCTCCTCTCGCCGGAGGAACGCACGCAGTTTGCGCGGCTCGGAGTCTTCAGCGGTGGCGGCAACGCTGAGGCTGCGCTGGCCGTGTCTGGCGGAACAGCCGAATCGCTCCCGGCTCTTGCTGATCACAGCCTGCTTCGAGTCTCCGACGAGAGCGGTGAGATGCGCTTCTCGATGCTCGAGACGGTCCGCGACCATGCCCTCGAGCTGCTCGCTGGATCAGCTGCCTGGGATGAGGCCCGGAACGCGCACGCCGAGCACTTCGCGAGCCTGATCGAGCGCACCGACCCCAGAGGCGAGGAGACAAAGCGGCTCCGCCTGATCGACCTCGACCTCGACAACTTCCGCGCCGCGATGGACTGGTTCGAGCACAACGGGCAGGACGCCGCAGCATTACGCCTCGCGACGGGTCTCTACCACTACTGGTACCTGCGTGGACTCCTGCGTGAGGGCCGGGGCCGCCTCGGCGGGCCGCTCGGCCGTGGCGCAGGGAGTCCTGCGCTTCGCGCTTTGGCGCTACGTGCCCTGGCAGGTATCGACCTTGTGTTCGGCGACAACGACAGCGCCGAGGAGCGGGCACGAGCGGGCATCGCGACCGGAACAGAGGCCGGAACCCTGGAACCGGTGATGGGGTGCGAGACGGTGCTCGGCCTGGCCGCGCTCGGACGCGGCCGGCTTGACGAAGCCCGCACCCATATCGCGCGAAGCGGCGCGCTCGCCCGAGAGCTCGGCCTCGAAGCCGACGTCGTGATTGCGGACACCAACCTGGCCGAGATCTCGTTTCGAGCGGGCGACCTCGACGATGCACGACGCCGCTGGGAAAGCGTTCTCGCCTGGCACGAGCACGGCTCGGCGCCCGAGAGCGGCGTGTTCGCGCTGCTCGGGCTGGCTGCGATCGCCCACGCCGAAGACCGCCTCGACGAGGCTGAACGGCTGTTCGAGAGAGCACGCCACCTCGCCGACACAGCCGGATTCACCCAACTCGCCGGCCACGCCCACATCGGCCTGGCCGCCGTCGCCGCGAAACGCGGCGATCACGTCGAGGCCGCCAACCGGCTCGGTCGCGCCGACGCAATGTTTGACGAGTTCGGCGGGCGTTCCGCAGAGTTCGACCCGGCGCTGGCTAGCGAACACGGAGGCGAGCGCCCGCGCGGCGCTCGGCGAGAACGCCTTCACGACCGCGTACGAGGCCGGGCGTCGGCGGGCCATCGAGCAGCCACACACCAGGCTAAGCCGAAACTAAGCCTGCGCGAGCAACAGTTCGACGCGGGGGTCTGCAGCGGATCCTCGGGATACCCGGGGTGGCGGTTCGCGGCTCTCGAGATCGACGATCTCAGGCGGGAGGAAACCATGAGAGTCGCGCTACTGGCCTCAATCGCAGCAGCGTTCGCCGTCTCTGTAGCCGTCAGGGGCGCAAGCGACCCCGACCCGGTCTACGTGTGCGCTCACCTTCAAGACGGTCAAGGGGCACAAGGCGGCCCTCTACTGCGGCCCGGCTATCGCGTCTCTGCACATCGGCGGCAAGTCATACAGCTTCAAGCGCGGCACGTGCATCTGGTAAGGCGGCACCCTGACCCTCGACCTCGGCACCCAGGTCAACGGCGTCCCTGCCTCGGCAAACAACGAGGGAGCGCCGCTGTTCCAACTAACGGGCGCCGATCGGAACGTCCACCGTCTACGCCTTCTCCGGGCGGTTCCACCTCGGTTTGAGCATCATCAAGATCACCGCGCACGGACACTCGAGCGGCACGTTCAAAGGAAGAGAACCGCTCGGCGCCACACGTCCTTTACCGGCAGCTACCGCTGCTGAGACCGTACCGATCTCGATGAAAGTCAGCCACTGCGAATCGCAGCTCAGATTGACGGGACAACACGATCGAATTTGGGGGGACAGATGACTCAGCTCCGTTGCCATTCTGCGAAGGAAGCCGCACGGCACCGCTTCTCACGCCCAGCGAACGTCGTCATTGGGGCACTGATCGCGGCGGCCGCATTCGCCGGTGCACCCTCCGTGCTTGCTGCGACAACGCCACAGCGCCTCGACGCACATGTATCGAGCCCGTCATGCAACCTTGCGTCCGCGAAGCGGGTGAAGTCCGCCCTCGGCATCACCGTCGCCTCTCCAACGGTGACGAAAAACCGCACCGTGACCGTATGTCAGTTCAGGAGCAAGACGGGGCTCCTGGTTCGCTTCCAGACCGATGAAAGCGCGTCGCTCTTCGCTGTCGGCCGGAAGAGCTTCGAGAAGCATGGTGAGCCAACCAAAACCGTCAACGGCCTTGGGACGAAGGCGTACTCCGCGAGTGTTGGGGGATTCACAACGATCGTTGTCTTGAAGGACAGCACCGAGCTGCTCATCACCGCGAACGTGTCGCCGGCGAAGATCGTGGCACTCGCGAAGCTCATCCTCCCATTGCTGTAGTTCAGTTCGATTACGCGGATGGAGGCGGCGGGAATCGAACCCGCGCAAGGTTCCGCCCGGGAGCCACTTGCGGCCGCGCGCAGCGGCTGCCACGGCTGACAGACCCAGTCAGAATCGGACGGAAGGGACTCCGGCGCGGCGCGCTAGCGTATACAGGGTGGTGGCTCGGGTGAGGGTAGCTTCTTGGTCTCGTCGTCGTCGGCTTTGCCTAGCGACTGCCCTGGGAGTGGCAGTAACGGCTGCTGTCGGGGCGCCGCTTGTCTCTTCGGCGACGAGTCCGTCCCTGACAGTTGCTGATCAACCAAGACGCCAGGTCGTCACGGCTCTGCTTCGGCTGACTCCGACTCATTCGTCTGCGTCGGTTTCGCGACGCTTCTTGTACGCGGACGTCGGGATCGAGTCGCTGCGGCTCACGCTCCCTCGGAGTTTGCACGCCGAGTTGCTGATCCTGAACCCGGTCGAGTCGGCCACGGGGCAAGGACCCTCGAAGATGTTGTGCTTGCCCTTCCGCTTGTGTCACGACCCCGGCCAGACTGCCCTTCGCTTCTGTCGCGACTCCGGGCAGCACACGATCTGCGCCTACCGCACAGATGCCGGAGCTGTCTTCCAGGCTGGAAGATTCGTGGTGACTGTCCGCGAACTCGACTCGCGGTCGGCGCGCGTCAATCTACGCGTGGTCTTCGTCCGAGGGCCGGGAGGCTAGCGTTTCGACGTCACGTCCGACGAGACGGCCGCGTACTTTGCGACACGGGCACCATCTAGCTCCTCCGGGATCGACATCGGTCAAAAATGCCAGGGTCGGCGATGTTCAGTCCATCGGCGGATCGAAGACCTCGAGGTCGTCTTCGAGCCAGCCGGAGTAGAACCAGACGAGCTTCCGCTGGAGCTGCTGCGCGCCGCGGTACGCGAGTTGCGAGACGCGCTGGCCCTCGAGGAAAGCGTGGTGCAGCGTGACCGGCATGTAGAGGAGCGCGACGCTCTCCGGCATCGAGAACTCGAGCTCCTCGACCTTGAGCGGTGGCAGGTACATGTAGTTGATCAGGTGATCGAAGCGGCGAAGGTCTGCAAGCGCGGTCTCTTTGACGACGGCGCGGGCCACGAGCTCCGAGAGTGGGATCAGTGGCACAAGTGTCCGAACCGGATGACCGTAACCCTCTGCACCCTGCGCACCGAGCGAGCAACTCGGCGTGATCAACATCGCCGGACCGAACTCGAGTGGGCCACTCAGGAAACGTCGGCTGCCTCCTCCCTCCTCGCCGTCGACGATGAGTTCGCTGGCAGGCATCGGATACGCAAGTGGCACGTCGCGGAAGACATCGCCCTGGCTCAAGAGCTCGACGCGATGGCGTTCGTAGTACTCGGCGTCTGAGGGTCGTTCCGGTCTCGGCGACATCGGCGCGCCAGCCTATCGGCGGACCCGGTCGGCTTCGTCCTGCGCTACTCGGTCGCGTCGCCGAAGACGAGTCGACCGCTGCGTTTGCGCCCGGGGTTCACGACGGGGCCCTCGGTGGCCGGCGCGAGCTGCTCGAACATCTCAGCGCGTAGCCGTTCGACGTCCTGAGTCGCGAACCGCCGGAAGCCGCTCCCAGGCAGGTGAACGGCGCGCAGCAGGCCGCGGGCCTCCCAGTTGCGGACCGTGTTCTCGTGCACGCCCAACATCCGAGCGGTGTCGCGAACGTTCAGCAGTTCCTTGGTCGCCATCGTCCTCATGACTATAGCTCCTGATGTCGCCTTTGTCGAGTATGTGGACTTTGTCCACTCTCGGTTATCGGCAAACACGAGCTCGACATGAACGCTCGGAGCGAAGGTAGCCAGCGAGACGCAGATGCATCCCTTGGATGCTCGAGCTCCCGCACCGGCGCTTTGAGGGCGATCGGGATAGTTCGATGTGGAGCCTCCAATCGTTCCGCTCGCGGGACCTCTGAGGCACCGCACGCCTCGCTTTTCAGCTCTTCTCGCAGAAGTGCATCTGTGTCTCGCCGGCCATGGTTGCCTGAGAGGACAGCCGAGCGGAGGTCAGAGATCGATTCCGATGCCGAGTTCGTACTCGAGCTCGATCAGGCGGCGGAGCTGGCGAAGCTTCTCCACGTCATCGTCGCGACCCGAGCGCCGAGAGCATCCGCGCCAGGTCGCCCTTCGACGCGACTGCCGGTCGAAGACCCTGCCCGATGGGCTCACGGATTGCCGCACGCCGCAGGTCGTCGTAACCGCGCGTGCCGGCAGGGACCGGAACGATGCGCAGCTCGCCATGCGGCGTCGTCACCATCGTGGGCTCTTCGGCGTCGACGTCCGCCTGCCCCACGCCGAGCTCGTCAAGCGCTTCGGCGAGGCGGTTGAGGTTCTCCGGCCTCGTTGACGGGGTGATGTCTACACCCCTCGTAACCTCGTCGGTTCCCTCGATTACGCGCGCGAGACCGCCGATCACGATGTAGCTGACGCGGTGGCGATCGAGCGCGCCGAGGAGTGCCCGCGGGTCGAACGGCGCCGACGAGCGCCCCGGACTCACCTCTTGGACGCCTTCAAGAGCTCCTGAAACCGCTCCTGAGGCGACAGGCGGAGCTTGCGACGGAGAACCTTCTCCCCAGTCTCGTCGACCTCAGCGGGGCCAATGGAGACATTGAGCTCCAAGCCGCACGCGCGCACGAGCGCACGAAGGGTCTCGAAGCTCGGCTCGACTGCGCCGCGCTCCCACCGAGCGATCTGGGCGCGATCCTTGCCGACTCGGCCTCCGAGCTCGCCCTGCGATAGGCCCGCCAGAAGCCTCGCCTCCCTGATCAACAATCCGCTCGTCACGACGGAACGATTGTACCTCGCGAGCCGATTTCCTCTTTAGGAACATTTCTGTTACTATCGGCGCTTTCATGCCTCAACCAAGCCTCGCCCAGCTCAGCCTCGAGCTGCCGGCGACCGAGCCGGTCGAGGCACCGCCGCGCGCTCCGAGGCACCTGACGAACGCGGCAGCGCGGAAGCCGCTTCCCTTGACTCTCGCCGAGGCCGCGCGGATCATGCGCGAGGCTGAGCGCATGAAGGACAAGTCGTACCGGGCAACGCCGATCGGCCTCGAGGTCGCCCACTTCATGCGCTGGTTCCGGAACGAGTACGGCGCCACTCAGGAGACGCTGCGCGACTACGAGGCGATCCTGGCGAAGCTGGCGCTCGACCACGCCGACCTCGAGCTCGCCGACTTCGAGCCGCCCGCCGGCACGACCTGCCTCCGCGAGTTCATCGACGAGCGCTGGGGCGATGCGGCGCCGCGGACGCGCAAGAAGGTGCGCGCCGTGCTCATGTCCTTCTTCCGCTGGGCACAGGGCGAGTTCAAGCTCCAGGGCAATCCCGTCGTCCCGATCCGCAGCCCGCGGCTCCGCGACATTGAGCGTCCGCTCTTCGACCGCGACGTCGTCGACCGGGTCATCGCGGCCCAACCCGAGCTCCGCGACCGCGTCGCACTCAAGCTCCTCTTCCTGATCGGCATCCGCAAGGGCTCGCTCGCACAGCTCCGCCTCAAGGACTTCGACCTCGGCCGGCGCCGCGTGCGCGTCCACTCCAAGGGCGGGAAGATCCGGAACCTGCCGCTACCCACCGAGGAGCTGCGCCAGGAGCTCGAGCTGCTCATCCTCGGCCGGGACTCGAACGAGTATCTGCTCTTCCCGGAGGTCAGGGCGCCGCGCTGGCAGAAGGGCCAGGTCTCCGGCGAGGACAAGGCCGAGATCAAGGTCGTGCACTCGAACCGCCTCAAGCCGCTGAGCTCGACCGCCCTCCATCGTTGGTGGTACCGCTGCCTCCAGCGCGCCGGTGTCGTCGAGCCCGGGCAGACCAAGGGGATGAAGATGCACGCCGCCCGCTACACGGCCGGCACCGAGTTCTACCTCGCGACCGGCGACATCCGAGCCACGCAACAGCTGCTCGGGCATGAGGACATCGGCACGACCGCCAACATCTACGTCCAGCCGAACGAGGCGAGCCTCGAGCGCAAGCTCGCCGAGATCTACGAGTCAGGCGATGCGGACGACGATTCCGCCCGCCCCCGCTAGATCGCAATCGTTCCCCTCGCCAAATCGCGATTAGCAGGAAGAATGGAGGCGGCGGGAATCGAACCCGCGTCCGCGGACGCACCGACCGAGCGTCTACAAGCTTAGGCTGCCCTCAAGTCTCGCTCGGCGGCTGGTGGGCAACCGACCCACCGCCGAGCCAGCCATCCTGCGTTGTCGCACCTCGGGCGATTGGCTCTCCGTCGGTGCCTGAGCCCGTTAGTTGACGCCGCTACCCGAACCACGGGCCGAACTCGGAGCGACGCGCTGAGCTAAGTGTTACTTAGGCAGCGAGTGCGAGATCATGATCCGCACTTACGTGTTTTCCCGGTTGATTTACGAGGCCGACCGGGGACCTCGGCTTGCAGCTCTGCCGGAGAACCGACCACGTCGAAACCTGGTCGCCCCCGTATGTTTGTTGCTCCCATCGTAGCGTTCCCGGTCTCCAGCCGCGGGCCGCCGCTGCCGATAGACGGCGCATGACGCCCTTGCGCCTGTTCGGGATGGTTTCGATGCTGATCGTGCTCTCCGCGGGTGCGATCCTCGGCACGCAGCAGCTCGGAGGGTCGTCCGCCCCGACCGGGAAGCCTGCGATCGCCGTCGACATCAGCCAGGCGGTCTTCATCGGGGCCGACGCCTCCCTCTCGGCCTTCCGCGCCGGCACCGGCACGTTCGTGGGCGCGCCCGCGCTGCAGGGAGTCACGATCGTCCGCGCCGACGCCGCCTCGTACTGCCTGCAGGCCGGCGAGGGCTCGCTCGTGCAGCACGAGCAGGGCCCCGGCGGCGCCGTTCAGCCCGGCCCCTGCTAGGTACCCGCCTCCTCGAGCGCGCGTCGCACGAGCACGCGCGCCAGGTGGCGCCGAAAGTCGGCGCTCGCCGCCGTGTCCTCGGGCGGATCGGTGCCCTCGGCGGCCGCCTCGCCCGCGGCGGCAGCGCCACCCTCGACGTAGGCCTGCTCGGCCGCTCGCGCACGCAGCGGCGTCGCCCCCATGTTCGCGAGCGCGACGGCGGCCTCCCCGTTCCGCCGCACCGCCGCGACCGCGACCGTCGCCCAGTCCTGCGAGCGGTTGCGGAACTTCAGATACGACCAGCCCGCGCCTCCGAGCACCGGGACACGGATCTCGGTCAGCACGTCCTGCGGGCCGAGCGCAGTCTGGAAGACGCCCTGGAAGAACTCGGCCACCCCCACCGTCCGCGAGCCGTTCACGACGAGCTCCGCGTCGAGCGCGAGCAACACCGCCGGCAGGTCGCCCGCCGGGTCGGCGTGGGCGACCGAGCCACCGATCGTGCCGCGCCGGCGCACCTGCGGATCGCCGATCTCACCCGCAGCGTGGGCGAGGAGACCGCAGTGCTCCCGAAGCAGCGGGTCGGTTTCGAGCTCGCTGTGGCGCGTCAGCGCGCCGATCGCGATCGTGTCGCCCTCCTCGCGGATGTAGCGCAGGTCGCGCAGCCGCCCCACGTCGACGAGCAGCGCGGGCCGCGCGAGGCGCAGCCGCAGGAGCGGCAGCAGCGAGTGGCCGCCCGCGAGCAGCTTCGCGTCCTCGCGCGAGCCGAGCAGCTCGGCGGCGTGCTCGACGGACTCGGCGACCTCGTAGTCGAACGCAGCCGGAATCATGATCTCGCCTCCTCGAGGGCGCGCCAGACTCGCTCCGGCGTCGCCGGCAGCTCCAGGTCGGTCACGCCGAACGGCGCGAGTGCGTCGACCACGGCGTTCATCGTCGCCGCGGTGGAGGCGATCGCGCCGGTCTCGCCCACACCCTTGACGCCGAGCGGATTCGTCGGGCTGGCCGTCTCGGTGCGATCGAGCTCGAAGCTCGGCAGCTCGACCGCGGAGGGGATGCCGTAGTTCGCCATCGACCCGGTCAGAAGCTGGCCGCTCTCGTCGTAGACCGCCTCCTCCCAGAGCGCCTGCGCAACGCCCTGGGCGATCCCGCCGGCGACCTGCCCGTCGACGATCATCGGATTCACGACCGTGCCCACGTCGTCCACGGCGACATAGCGGAGCAGCTCTGTGCGGCAGGTCTCGGTGTCGACCTCGACGACCGCGATGTGCGTCCCCGCGGGCCAGCTGAAGTTCGGCGGGTCGTAGACGAAGCTCGCCTCGAGCCCGGGCTCGAGCCCGTCCGGGAGGTTGTGCGCGGTCCACGCCGCGAAGGCGGTCTCCTTGAGAGTCATGGCCCGCCCGGTCCCCTTGACGGTGAAGGCGCCGGCCGCGTACTCGAGATCGTCGGGATCGACCTCGAGCTGGTGCGCGGCGATCTTCTGCGCCTTCTCGATGATCCGCTCGGCGGTGTTGTAGAGCGCGATCCCGCCGACGGCGAGGCTGCGGCTGCCGTAGGTGTCCATCCCGAGCTGGCTGACCGCGGTGTCGCCGTGCAGCACCTCGACCTCGTCGATCGAGCAGCCGAAGCGATCGGCCACGATCTGCGCGAAGGTCGTCTCGTGGCCCTGCCCGTGCGGCGAGGTACCGACGATCGCCTCGACCGAGCCGGTCGGGAGACAGCGGATCGTGGCGGCGTCCCAGCCGCCCGCGCTGTAGCGGATCGCGTGCAGGATCCGCGACGGCGCGAGGCCGCACATCTCGTTGTAGGTCGAGAAGCCGATCCCCAGCTGCTTCGCATCGCCCCGCTCGCGGCGCTCGGCCTGCTCGCGGCGGAGCTCCTCGTAGCCTGCGGCCGCAAGCGCGCGGTCGAGCGAGGCGTCGTAGTCGCCCGAGTCGATCGTCAGGCCGGACGCGATCGTGTTCGGGAACTCCCTGATGAAGTTGCGCCGCCGCAGCTCGACCGGATCGAGATCGAGCTTTCGGGCCAGCGCGTCGACGGTCCGCTCGATCGCGTAGGTCGCCTCCGGCCGGCCCGCGCCGCGATAGGCGTCGGTCGGCGTGGCGTGCGTGAAGACGCCGATGCACTCGAACGAGTAGGCGTCGACGTCGTAGCAGCCCGCATAGAGCCAGGCGCCGAGCAGCGGCACCCCGGCGGTGACGAGCTGGAGGTAGGCGCCCATCCCAGCGGTGACGCGGGCGCGGACGGCCGTGATCTTGCCCTCGGCCGTCGCGGCGAGCTCGATCTCCTGCCACTGGTCGCGGCCGTGGATCGTCGCCAGGTACCCCTCGCTGCGGCCCTCCGTCCACTTGATCGGACGGCCGAGCCGCTGGGCGAGCGCGACGACGAGCGCCTCTTCGGCATAGACGTTCAACTTGGAGCCGAAGGCGCCGCCGACATCCGGCGCGATCACGCGCAGCTTCGTCTCGGAGATGCCGAGCATGACGGAGAGCGTCACCCGCAGGATGTGTGGCACCTGCGTCGTCGACCACAGCGTCAGCTCGGGCCCTGGCTGCGCGAGGCAGGCTCGCGGCTCGAGCGCGTTCGGGATCAGGCGCTGCTGCCGGTAGCGCCCGGACACCGTTACCGCGGCGCTCGCGAAGGCCTGCTCGACCTCGCCGGCCGTCGAGCTTCCACGTGTAGCAGCGGTTCGTGCCGAACTCGTCGTGGACGAGCGGCGCCCCCTCGGCCAGCGCCTCGACCGGGTCGACGACCGCGTCGAGCGGCTCGTACTCGACCTGGACGAGCTCCGCGGCGTCCTCGGCAGTCGCTCGGCTGTCGGCGATCACGACCGCGACGCCGTCACCGGCATAGCGAGCCTTGTCGGACGCGAGCGGACTGTGGTTCGGCGCGTTCGTGTCCTCGGTGGGGAGCCAGGCCGTCGGCAGGGACGACTTCCACTCCTCTGCGAGCTCGGCGCCGGAGAACGCGGCGACGACCCCGGGCGCCTCGCGGGCCGCGGCGGTGTCCACGGCGACGATGCGCGCATGTCCGTACGGGCTGCGGACGACGGCCATGTAGAGCGTGCCAGGCGGAGCCATGTTGTCGACGAAGGTGCCCTGGCCGGTCAGGAGTGTCCGGTCCTCCTTGCGCGGCGCGCTGGCGCCGATCCAGCTGGTCTCGGTGGCGGCCATCTCAGCTCCCCACGGCCTGGACGGCCTTGACGATGTTGTGGTAGCCGGTGCAGCGGCAGAGGTTGCCCTCGAGCGCGCGCCGGATCTCGTGCTCGCTCGGCGAGGCGTTCTCCTCGAGCAGGCTGACCACGGAGAGCACCATCCCCGGCGTGCAGTAGCCGCACTGGAGCGCGTGCTCGGCATGGAAGGCCTGCTGCACCGGGTGCAGCTCGCCGTTTGGGGCCAGGCCCTCGATCGTCGTGATCTCGGCGCCGTCGGCCTGGACGCCGAGCACCGTGCACGACTTGACCGCCTCGCCGTCGAGCAGCACCGTGCAGGCGCCGCACGACGAGGTGTCGCAGCCCACGTTCGTGCCGGTCAGCCTCAGCCGATCGCGGAGGACGTAAACGAGGAGCTCGCGTGGCTCGAGCTCGAGCTCGTGCGAAGCTCCGTTGACGCCGATCGAAACGCGACGCATGGACTCTCCCTCCCGAGGATGGAGGCCCGACCCTACTTCTACCGGTGGCGGCTCTTCAAGGCCCGTTCGATCTGGCGATCGGCGTCGCGCTTGGCGATGTCCCGGCGCTTGTCGATCGTCTCCTTGCCCTTGCCGAGCGCCAGCTCGACCTTCACCTTGCCGTCCTTGAAGTAGAGGCGCGTCGGGACGAGCGTGAAGCCGCGCTCGGCCACCTTGCCGCGCAGCGACTCGATCTCGCGCCGGTGGAGCAGGAGCCTGCGATCGCGATCGGGATCGTGCGGATCGACCGTCGCCTGGTCGTAAGGGGCGATGTGCGAGCCGACGAGCCACACTTCCCCCTCGCGGATGTCGGCGTAAGCGCGCCGCAGCTCGGCGCGGCCGTCGCGCAGCGACTTGACCTCCGACCCGTAGAGCTGGATCCCGGCCTCGACGCGATCGGAGAGCTGGTAGTCGTGCCGCGCCCGCCGGTTGTCGGTGATCAGCTTCTCGCCCTTTTCCCGCGCCATTTGCAGGCGATCGTAGCTAGGCGCGCACGGCGGTCGCCTGGATCTCGACCCTCGCCCCGAGCGGCAGCGCAGCCACCTGGTAGGCGAGCCGGGCGGGTAGCGGCAGCCCCTCGAAGACGCGTGCGTAGACGGCGTTCATGGCGCCGTAGTCGGCCATGTCCACGAGGGCTACATGCGCAGAGACGAGCTCCTCCGGCGAGAAGCCGGCCTCGCGAAGGATCGCGAAGACACGGTCGAGGGCCTGCTCGACCTGGCGGTCGAGCGGCGCCTTAGGGTCGCCGATCTGCCCGCTGACGAAGCAGAGGCCGCCCGCGACGACCGCCGCCGAGAAGGGCAGACCGCTGTCGGACGAGATGCGTGTATGAGCCATGCAGCGAGCCTACAGGCGCAGCTCGACCTTGCCGGTCGGCTTCTCGATCCGCTCGACGACGACCTCGACCGGGTCGCCCAGGCGATACGTGCCACCGCCGCGCCGGCCCGCCATCCGCGTGCCGGTTTCGTCGAGCTCGAAGTAGTCGCCGGGCAGCCGCCGCGCGGGCAGAAAGCCCTCGAACACGTCGCCGAAGCGGACGAAGAGGCCCGACGGGATCAGCCCGATCACCTCGCCCGCGAACGGCTCCTCCCACCCGCGCTCGAACAGCGTCCCGTCGAGGAGCCACGCGAGACAGAGCTCGTCGGCCAGGTACTCGAGCTTCGCCGCGTCGCGCTCGCTCTCGGACGTGTGCTCGGCGAGCCCTTGCAGGTCGTCCGGCAGCGGCTCGTCGGAGACGCCGAGCTCCAGCAGGAGCGCGCGGTGGACGATCAGGTCGGGATAGCGGCGGATCGGCGAGGTGAAGTGGCAGTACGCAGGGCTCGCGAGGCCCGAATGGCCGAGGTTCGCGGGGTCGTAGCGGGCCTGCTTGAGGGCGCGCAGGACGAGCCCCGGGAACGCCTCCCTGCCACGGCCCGAGCGTTCGACGTAGTCGGTGACGAGCTCGCTCGCCGCAGCCGCGACCGCCGCCGCGTCCGACGGCGACAGCCGCTCGGGGACGTCGGGAGTGGGGACCTCGAGGGCGGTCAGCTTCGAGAGCAGCAGCGCCACGGCCTGCGGATCGGGCCGCTCGTGCACGCGGTACAGCGCTTCACGTCGTCGGCCGGCGAGCAGCCCCGCGACCGCCTCGTTGGCGAGGATCATCAGCTCCTCGATCAGCGCGTGCGACGCCGGCTCGTGCTGGCGCCAGGCCCGCTCGACGCCACCGCGGCCGTCGAAGGCGAACTGGATCTCGGGGCTCTCGACTCGGAGCGCGCCGCGCGCAAAGCGCCTGCGCCGAAGCTCCTCGGAGACGCCGTTCGCGAGCCCGAGCGCTTCGACGAGCTCGGGCGCGGCACGCTCTTCGCCGGCGAGGATCGCCTGCGCCTGCCCGTAGTCGAGCCGCGCATTCGAGCGGATCACGGAGCGGTAGAAGCTCGGCTCGCCGTCCGGAGCGACCTCGACGGTGACGCAGAGGCGCTCGACGTCCGCTCGCAGGCTGCAGAGGTCGTCGGCGAGCTCATGCGGGAGCATCGGGGCGACGAGGCCGGGCACGTAGGTCGAGAAGGCGCGGCCGGCAGCACCGCGATCGAGCGGCGAGCCTGCCGGGACGAAGTAGGAGACATCGGCGATGTGCACCCACACGCGCACCCCGCCGGCCTCGCGGCGGGCCGAGATCGCGTCGTCGAAGTCCTTCGCGGTCTCCGGGTCGATCGTGAAGGTGAGCAGGTCGCGCAGGTCGACTCGCCCGTCGAGGCTCGGCTCGGGCGGCTCGTACGGCTCGAACGGCTCGCGCCGCCCGCGCTGCACGAGCAGCCCTTCGAGCACCGCCTCGATGTCGTCCGCCCGTCCGAGCACACGCTCGAGGCGCGCCCGGCCGCGGCCGGGTCGTACCGAGACGAGATCGCCCGGACCGGCGTCTCCGAGCCCGTGGCGGTCGAGCAGGATCGGCGTGCCCGGCTCGAAGAACGGCTCGCCGGTCACGAGCTTGCCCCGCTTGGCGAGCTCGACGACGACGAGGTCGGTCAGCCGTGTCCCGTCACGGCCGTCCGTGTCAGCCAGCGCGCACCACCCGCAGAGCACCGACGAGCGAAATCGAGAGTGCGGCCCTCACGAGGGCGCGCAGTATACGGCCCTGCCGGCGCCGGCCGGACGACCTCCGTCTTCCGTGGTCGAGCTAGACCTTGAGGAAGCGCCGTAGAGTCAGACCGGAGCCGACGGCGCCGAGGCCGAGACCGGCGAGCATCAACGCCAGCGCGTTCAGCCAGAACGGCCAGGCGTGCACATCCGAGCCTGCGTTGACGTGGCCGAGTATCGAGGGCAGAACGATCTGCTTGCTGACCACGAGCAGGACCACCGCGGTGGCCGCGCCCCCGAGCCCGCAGATCAGCCCCTCGAGCATGAACGGGCCGCGGACGAACCAGTTCGTCGCGCCGACGAGCTTCATCACCTCGATCTCACGCCGCCGGGAGAAGATCGAGAGGCGGATCGTGTTCGCGATCAGGAGGGTCGAGGCGATCACGAGGATGAAGACCGCGACGAGGAACGCCACGTCGATCACGTGGGCGACGCGCAGGATCCGGTGCGAACGCTGCGGCGCGTCCTGCACGCTCCCAACCCCCGGCGGCAGCGGCTGCCTGAGACTCCGGGCGATCGCATCGATGTACTCCGCCTTCTTCGGCGTGATCCGCTCGGATGCGGGCAGCGGGTTCGCAGGGAGGTCCTTCGTGAGGTCGGGGAACCGCTGGGTCATCTCCTTGAGCGCCTGCTGCTTGGAGACGAACGTGAAGGACTTGATCCGGTCGTCGGCGCCGAGCTTCGCCGCGACCGCGTTGATCTGCGCCGGAGTGGCGGACTCGTGGAAGTAGACCTTGACGAGCAGCTCGCGCTTGACGTGGTCGGACCAGGAGATCGTCCAGCTGCCGAAGGCGATCATCAGGCCGAGCAGGAACATGCCGATCAGCACCGTCATCGTGGCGGCGACGGTCGTCGAGATGTTCGCGCCGAGCGAGCGAATCGACTCGGAGAAGAGCAGCCGCAATCTCATTCCGAGCTGTAGCCGCCGCGGCGCTCGTCACGGGCCAGATGGCCGCTCTCGAGGGCAATCACGCGCTTGCGCATCTTGTCCACCATCTCGCGGTCGTGTGTGACCATCAGGATGGTGGTGCCGGAGCGGTTGATCCGGTAGAGGAGCTGCATGATCCCGACCGACGTGTCCGGGTCGAGATTGCCCGTCGGCTCGTCGCAGATCAGGAGCGCGGGGTGGTTGACGAAGGCGCGCGCGATCGAGACGCGCTGCTGCTCCCCGCCGGACAGCTCGTCGGGCAGCGAGTTCATCTTGTGCGAGAGCCCGACGAGGTTGAGCACCTCGGGCACCTTGCGCCGGATCGAGTTGCGACCCTCGCCCTGCACCTTGAGCGCGTAGGCGACGTTCTCGGCGGCGCTGCGGTTGGGGAGCAGCTTGAAGTCCTGGAAGACGCAGCCGACGTTGCGCCGCAGCTGCGGCACGCGGTTGCGCTTGAGCCGGGTCAGGTCGCGCCCTCCGACGAAGATGCGGCCGTCGGTCGGCTCGAGCTCCTTCAGGAGCAGGCGGATCATCGTCGACTTGCCCGAGCCGGAGGCGCCGACGACGAAGACGAACTCGCCCTTCTCGATCACGAACGAGACGTCCTTCAGCGCCTGCACGTTCGGCTCGTAGATCTTCGAGACGTTCTCGAACACGATCATCGCGCCCGCGCCGATCGGCGCTTCTGTCGGCTGAGCGGTCAGCTCCGGCTCGACGAGAGCGGTCTGCGGGGGTGTCTCGAGATTCACGTCCTGCACCGGTTCGAAGAGGGGCGACAGGGTGCCGCGCCGGTCGAGGTGACGAGGCAGGAGTCTAGCCGATGCTCCGGACTACGCCCCCTCATCTGCAGCCTTCTTGAGCAGGTAGGCGTGGATGAAGCCGTCGATGTCGCCGTCCAGAACACCCTGGGTGTTCCCGACCTCGAAGTCGGTGCGGTGGTCCTTGACGAGCTGGTAGGGATGGAGGACATAGCTCCGGATTTGGCTTCCGAAGCCGATGTCCTGCGCCGCGCCCCGCTCGCGGGCCAGCTCTGCCTCCCGCTCCTCCTCCGCTCGCTCGACCAGACGAGACTTCAACAGGCGCAGCGCGGTCTGCTTGTTGGAGGACTGCGAGCGCTCGTTCTGGCACTGGACGACGATTCCCGTCGGCAGGTGCGTGATCCGCACGGCCGAGTCGGTCTTGTTCACGTGCTGGCCGCCGGCGCCGGAGGCGCGATAGGTGTCGATCCGCAGGTCGTCCTCGTCGATCTCGATCCCGTCGGCCTCGGCGAGGAGCGGCGCCACGACCACCTGCGAGAACGCGGTGTGGCGCCGGTGCGCCTGGTCGAACGGCGACTGGCGCACGAGCCGGTGCACCCCACGCTCGGTCTTCGCGATCCCGTAGGCGTTCTCGCCCTTGAGCGTCACCGTGGCCGACTTGAGTCCCGCCTCCTCCCCGGGGCTCGCCTCGATCAGCTCGGGCTGAAAGCCGCGGTTCTCGGCCCAGCGCAGGTACATGCGCAGCAGCATCTCCGCCCAATCCTGCGCGTCGGTACCACCGGTGCCGGAGTGGATCGAGAGCACCGCGTCGCCGCCGTCGTACCGGCCGCTGAAGAGCGCGTCCTCCTGCAGGCGCTCGAGCTCGCGGCGGAGCGGCTGCACCGACCTGGCGATCTCCGGCGCCATCTCGGGGTCGAGCTCGAGCAGCTCCACGGCATCCTCGAATTCGCGCGTGAGGCGCTCGTAGCGGTCGAGCCTGCGCGCGACGCGCGCGTGCTCGGCCGAGACGGCGGCCGCGTGCGCCTGATCGTCCCAGAAGCCCGGGGCCGAGAGCTCCTGCTCGAGCTCGTCGCGCCGGGCGGCTAGCGCAGCTGGGTCAAAGGTAATCACGGACCCAGGCGAGCTGGGTCCTGATCTCCTCCAGCTGCTCGTGCAGCGGCGCCTGCTGGTCCTCGCTCATCGCGTCTACGCCCCGTGGCACTTCTTGAACTTCTTGCCGCTGCCGCACCAGCACGGGTCGTTGCGCCCGATCGCCTGGTGGGGCGCGTTCACGACCTGCTGGGGCCGCGGCGGGTCGGCGAGCGCGGTGCCGGCCGCGCCGACCGCCTCGGCCGCACCGAGCGCCTGGTTGATCACGTCCGCGCCGGCGGACTGCTGGTGCTCGTAGGAGAGCTGCTGCGTCTGCTCGTGCTGCACGAGATCCTCCTCGGCCTGGATCTCCGCGTGGAAGAGCGTCAGCACGACCTCCTCGCGGATCGCCGCGCCGAGCTCCTCGAACATGATGTGGCCCTCGTGCGTGTACTCCACGAGCGGGTCCTTCTGCGCCATCGCCCGCAGGTGCACGCCCTCGCGGAGGTACTCCATGTTCTCGAGGTGCTCGCGCCAGCGCGTGTCGACGACCTGGAGGACGACGAAGCGCTCGAGGTCGCGCATCAGCGGCTCGCCGGAGTCCGGATTCGGCCCGATCTCCTCCTCCTTCGCCGCGTACTCGTCGCGCGCGTCCTGGATGAACTCCTCGATCAGCGACTCGCGCGAGAGCTCGAGCTCCTCGCGCAGCTCCTCGACCGTGATGTCGGTGCCGTAGAGCGCGTTCATCGCCTTCGTCAGCCCGTCGAGATCCCATTCCTCGGCGTACTCCTCCGCGGTGAACTGCGTGACGACGCGCTCGATCACCTCGTCGATCCACTCCAGCACCTCGTCGCTCAGGTCCTGGCCCTCGAGCACCTTGCGCCGCTGCTGGTAGATCACGACGCGCTGCTTGTTCATCACGTCGTCGTACTTGAGGACGTTCTTGCGCATGACGAAGTTCTGTTCCTCGACCTTCTTCTGCGCGTTCTCGATCTGCTTCGAGAGGATCGACGCCTCCATCGGCTGGTCCTCGGGCAGCTTGAAGCGATCGATGATCTTGTAGATCCGGTCGCCGGCGAAGAGACGCACGAGATCGTCCTGGGCTGAGAGATAGAAGCGAGACTCGCCGGCGTCGCCCTGGCGGCCCGAGCGGCCGCGCAGCTGGTTGTCGATCCGGCGCGCCTCATGGCGCTCGGTGCCGAGCACGTAGAGGCCGCCGAGCTCGCGCACGCCTTCGCCGAGCTTGATGTCGACGCCGCGGCCGGCCATGTTCGTCGCGATCGTGACCGCGCCGGGCTGGCCCGCGTCCTTGATGATCTCCGACTCGCGTTCGTGCTCCTTGGCGTTCAGGACCGTGTGCTGCACGCCGGCGCGCTTCAGCAGCTCGGAGAGGTACTCGCTCGTCTCGACCGCGATCGTGCCGACCAGCACGGGCTGCCCCTTCGCCGAGCGCTCCTTGATGTCGGCGACGGCCGCGTTGAACCGCGCCTCCTTGGTCTTGAAGATCAGGTCGTTCCTGTCGAGCCGCACCACCTGCACGTTGGTCGGGATCTCGACGACGTTCAGGTTGTAGATCTCGACGAACTCCTTCTCCTCCGTCTTGGCCGTGCCGGTCATGCCCGCGAGCTTCTCGTAGAGCCGGAAGTAGTTCTGCAGGGTGATCGTGGCGAGCGTCTGGTGCTCCTCCTGGATCCGCACGCCCTCCTTCGCCTCGACCGCCTGGTGCAGCCCTTCCGACCAGCGGCGCCCTTCCATGATCCGGCCGGTGAACTCGTCGACGATCTTCACCTCGTCCTCCTGGATGACGTACTCGATGTCGCGCTGGTAGAGCGACTCGGCCTTCATCGCCTGGACGAGGTGGTTGACGAGCTGCACGTTCTGCGGGGCGTAGAGGTTCTCGATCCGGAGCGCGCGCTCGACCTTCTCGACGCCCTGCTCGGTCGGCGCCACGGTCTTGAACTTCTCGTCGTACTCGTAGTCCGCGCCGGCCGCCTCCGCGGCGCCCTTCTCGTCGCCGGGGCGGTGGGGATGGCCGACGAGCTGCTTGGCGATCTTCGCCATCGTGTAATACGTCTCGGCGGCGATCTCGGGCTCGCCCGAGATGATCAGCGGCGTGCGCGCCTCGTCGACGAGGATCGAGTCGACCTCGTCGACGATCCCGTAGAAGTGGCCGCGCTGGACGACGCCGTCGAGCGAGATCGCCATGTTGTCGCGCAGGTAGTCGAAGCCGAACTCGGAGTTGGTGCCGTACGTGATGTCCGCCTCGTACGCGTGCCGGCGCTCGTCGAACGGCATCATGTTCTCGATGTGGCCGACCGTCGTGCCGAGCCGCTCGAAGACGCCGCGGTTCCACTCGGCGTCGCGCTTGGCGAGGTAGTCGTTGACCGTGACGAGATGGACCCCGTTCCCGGGGAGCGCGTTCAGGTAGAGCGCCAGGGCCGCGACGAACGTCTTGCCTTCGCCGGTCTTCATCTCGGCGATGTCGCCCTCGTGCAGCGCGATCCCGCCCATCATCTGGACGTCGAAGATGCGCTGGTCGGACTCGCGCACACGCGCCTCGCGTACGGCCGCGAAGGCCTCGAAGAGCAGCTCCTCGAGGGTGGCGCCGTTCTCGAGCCGCTGCCGGAAGTCAGCCGTCGTGCCGCGGAGCTCCTCGTCGGAGAGCTTCTGGAAGTCGGGCTCGAGCGTGGCGATGTACGCCGCCTGTTCGGCCAGGCGCTTGAGCCGCCGGCCTTCGCCGAGCCGCAGAACCTTCTCGAAGCTGCCGAGTTGCGACGCCATCTCCTTCTAGGGTACCGACTTAGAGTCGCGACACCCGGACCTCCCAGAGGTCGCCGTCGAGCCGCTCGGCGCGCACCGTGTAGGAGTCGAGCGGCTGCTCGAGCTGGGGGACGCTGCCGAACGTGCGGGCGCCGTCCACGGTCAGCGTGCGCTCGCCTGCGACCACCGTCAGATCGATCTCGTCGCCGGCGATCTCGGCGAGCTCGACGACCTCGATCCGGCGGGCGGCGACCGCCCAGAGGTCGCCGTCGCGCCGCACCGCCTCGGCGCGGTAGGGCGGCGCGAGGTCGAGCGCGTCGGCGAGCGGCGTCTGGGCGGGCTCGCCGAGCAGCGTCCCGTCGGGCAGCACGACGAACGCGGCCTCCGCGCCCGCAAGGCCCGGTGCCTGCGCCGTCGCGACGGCATCCCAGCGGCGAGCGCGAGCGACGCCGTGGATGCCCACCTCGCCCCAGAGCGGGCGCGGGTCCAGATCGATCTCTTCCGGCCGGCTCAGGCCTCCACGTTCGGCGAGCTGCTCGTGCAGCGGCTTACGTCGAAAGAGACTCAGGGCTGCTCAGGCTCGAGCTCGGCGATCGGAGGCGCGACCTTCACGGGCGACTTGTGCGCGGGCTTGCGCTGGCGCCGCTCGCGGTAGCGCACGACCTGGCGCTCGAGCTTGTCGACGAGGGCGTCGATCGCCGCCTCGAAGGCGGGTCCGTCCGCGTGCGCGCGCAGCGTGTCGTGCTTCGTGAAGATCGCCGCCTCGGCGCTGTGATCATCGGCGATCCGCGGGTTCTTCTCCACGTGGAGCTCGAGCTCGATGCGGGGATCGTCCAGCTGGCGCTCGAGTCGCTTGAACTTGCTCTCAGCGTAACTCCTCACGGAGTCGCTGACCTCGACGTTCCTGCCCTTCATCTGAAGCTGCACCGTCGCCACCCCCTGATCGCTCCATCGAGCCTAGCGAATCGCCCTTGCGAAGGTGACCACCTCGACCCGGCGCGCGCCGGAGGCCCGGAGCGCCGACGCCGCCGCGTTCGCGGTGGCCCCGCTCGTGTAGACGTCATCGACCAGCGCGATGCGCGCCGGCACCCTCGTTCGAGCACCGAAGGCGCCTGCGACGTTGCGCCTGCGCTCGGCCAGCGGGAGCCCGCGCTGGCGCTGGAGAGGACGCGCACGAGTCAACGCGGCCAGCACCGGCAGCTCCCAGCGGCGCCCGAGCTCCCGGGCGAGCCGCTCCGCCGGGTGGTGGCCGCGCCTCAGGGAGCGGTCGCCGTCGGGTGGGACGAAGACGAGCGCCCTCACGTCGGGCGCAGGCACGATCTCCACCACGAGCTCCGCCGCAAGGCCCGCGAGGCATCGCAGCCCGCGCTCCTTCCAGGCCGAGACGAGCGCCTTGACAGCCGGGTCGTAGGCGACTGCGGCGCGTGCCGACGCGAAGGCGATCCGGTGCCCGCGGCACTCGACGCAGCGCACGACCGGCCATGCGAAGGGCGCTCCGCAGCGGGCGCAGCACGGCCCACCGAGGCGCGGCAGCCGGTCGAGGCAGCGCGAGCAGACTGCGCTCCCCGGTCGGCGGCAGGCGACGCAGCGCTGCGGCAGCAGCAGGTCGAGCGCGCTCTCGAGCACGACTCCACGCTACGGCGCGCGATCGCACGCCTTCGTGTCAGATCAGCGTCGCTTCGAGCACCTCGCGCAGCTGCGGGCGCGCGGCCTCGAGGTCCTCGGGCGTCTTCACCGGCACGAACCGGCTCCGCGCGCCCTCCCGCGGTACGAGCAGGTAGGTCGTCGGCACGAAGGCCGACAGCTCGTTGACGAGCCGCTCGATCTGGACGGCGTTGACGCCGTCCACCTCCTTCTCCACGTAGAGCCAGGTCAGCGGGTAGTCGGCGCCGAGCGCGTCGAGCTCGAAGATGAGGCTGTTCGTGTTGAAGACGGGCAGCGCCCTCGCGTCGAACTCCGGTGGGAAGCGGAACGCCTCGACGACCATCGGCCTGCCGTCGACGCGGACCGGCGCGCCGCCCGGGTCGCCCTCGCTCGGGGCCACCTCCACCGTGAGTGGGTTCCCGGCGGCTCGATGGGCGGCGATCACCCGCGGGTCGACGCGCGCCCCGAGGTTGTCGACATTCGAGAGCATCAGGGTGCGTACGCCGCGGCGGCGCAGCGCTTCGAGCGTCCCCGACGTGCGGATGCACTCGACGAAGTCGCCGTGGCCCGGGCTGTAGGGCGAGGGGCCGGGAAAGAGGCTGCCGTCGCGGTTGAGCCGCAGAGAGACGGACTGGACGAACGCGAGTACGTCACGGTCGCCGAGGAAGGTCCGCGTCGGCTCGTCGGTGGCGAAGCTGTTCATCAGCACGAGCGGCACGCCGGCCGCCTCGGCGTCGCGGAGCTTCCACTCGAGAAAGCTGACGCCGTCGACGGCCTCGACGAGACCCTTGACGACGCCGCCGAAGCGAGTCGCCATGCCGCCGTTCAGGACGGCGACGGCGACATCGGACAGGTCGGCCTCGGCGTCGTCCGGGAGCCGGACGACCTCCTCGCCGTCGAGCGGCTCGATCCGGCCGCGCACGATGTTCGACTCGGCCGAGAGCTCACCGCGCGCGACACGCCCCCGCAACTCCTCGAAGCGACGCTCGTCGAAGCCGTAGCGCTCGAGGATCTCGTCGACGGTCAGAATGCGTACGGCGCCCTGTGGACGCCGTCCTCCGTGACGATCGCGGTGACGAGCTCCGCCGGGGTGACGTCGAACGCCGGGTTGCGCGCGGCGAAGCGGGTCGTGACCTCCGCGCCGTCGCGCTCCTCGATCGGAATCGCAGCGCCGTTCGGCGTCGCAGGGTCGACGGTGGAGCTCGGCGCGACGACGTAGAGCGGAATGCCGTGGTGGTGGGCGAGCACCGCGAGGCTGTACGTGCCGATCTTGTTCGCCGTGTCGCCGTTCGCGGCGATCCGATCGGCTCCCGTGACGACGCAGTCGACCTCGCCCGCGGCCATGATCGAGGCCGCGGCGCTGTCGACGATCACCGCGTGTGGTATCCCCGCGGCCTCGAGCTCCCAGGCGGTGAGGCGTGCGCCCTGGAGCAGCGGCCGGGTCTCGTCGACCCAGACGTGTGCGAGCAGGCCCCGCTCGAAAGCGGTGCGCAGCGCGCCGACCGCGGAGCCGTAGCCGCCCGTGGCTAGGCCGCCCGCGTTGCAGTGGGTGAGCGCGCGGGTGCCGGGCCCGAAGAGATCGGCGGCGTGGGCGGCCATCTGCCTGCAGCGTACGACCTCGGCGTCGTGCAGCCGGCGCGCACGCTCGAAGGTCGGGTCAGGGCGGAGCTCGTCGAGTGCCCAGCCGAGATTGACCGCCGTCGGCCGCGAGCCGGCGAGAACGCGATAGGCCTCGCCGAGATCCTCGCCGCGGCGCGCCGCGAGCGCGTAGCCGTAGGCGGCGGCGACGCCGATCGCCGGCGCGCCGCGCACCGCAAGCGTCCTGATCGCCTCGGCGACCTCGGCCGCGCTCCGGCAGACGAGCTCGACCTCCTCCCCGGGGAGCCGCCGCTGATCGAGGAAGACGACGCGGTCGTCCTCGAGCCGCGCGATCCGCTGCGGGTCGAGCTCAGCCATCTCTGCGGACCGGGTCGCGGGACCCCTCCGGCGGCGCCACATCCCGGAGCCCGACCCGTACCGGGCCCCGGGAGATGACGCTTGGGACGTGGCTCAGGTGCCCTCGTCCCACGAGGCCAGGTATTTCGCCTGCTCCTCGCTCAGCTGGTCGATCTCGACGCCCATCGTCGCGAGCTTGAGACGCGCGATCTCGTTGTCGATGTCCTCGGGCACCCCGTAGACCTTGCGCTCGAGCGAGGCGGCGTTCTGAACGGCGTACTCGGCCGCCAGCGCCTGGTTCGCAAAGGACATGTCCATCACGATCGCCGGATGTCCCTCGGCGGCCGAGATGTTCACGAGCCGACCCTCGGCGAGCAGATAGAGCCTGCGGCCGTCCTCGAGCGTGAACTCCTCGACGAACTCACGCGCCTCGCGCGTCTCGACTGCGAGGGCGCGCAGCGCGGGGATGTCGATCTCGACGTTGAAGTGGCCCGTGTTGCAGATGATCGAGCCGTCCTTCATCAGCGCGAGATGCTCCGCGGCGATCACGTGCTTGTCGCCCGTCGCGGTGCAGAAGATGTCGCCGACCGCGGCGGCCTGCTTCATCGGCATCAGCTCGAAGCCGTCCATCAGAGCCTCGAGGGCGCGCATCGGGTCGACCTCGGTCACGATCACGTGCGAGCCGTGGCCCTTCGCGCGCATCGCGACGCCGCGCCCGACCCAGCCGTAGCCGGCGACGACGAAGCGCTTGCCGGCGAGCAGGACGTTGGTCGCACGGATGATCCCGTCGATCGTCGACTGACCGGTGCCGTAGCGGTTGTCGAACAGGTGCTTCGTCTTGGCCTCGTTGACGGCGATCACGGGGAAGCCGAGCTTGCCGTCGGCCTCGAGCGCCTTGAGGCGGATCACGCCGGTGGTCGTCTCCTCGGTGCCGGCGATGATGTCGCCGAGCTGCTCGCGCCGCGCCGAGTGCAGAACGCTGATCACGTCGGCGCCGTCGTCCATCGTCAGATGCGGCTTGTGGTCGACCGCAGCCTCGATGTGGGAGTAGTAGGTGTCGTTGTCCTCGCCCTTGATCGCGTAGCAGGCGATGTCGTAGACGTCGACGAGAGCCGCCGCGACGTCGTCCTGGGTCGAGAGCGGGTTCGAGGCGCAGATCACCACGTCGGCGCCGCCCGCCTTCAGCGTCCGCATCAGGTTCGCGGTCTCGGTCGTCACATGGAGGCACGCCGAGACGCGGTAGCCCGCGAGCGGCTGCTCGCGCTCGAACCGTTCGCGGATCTCGGCGAGCACCGGCATCTGCCGGTCGGCCCACTCGATCCGGCGCTTCCCTTCCGCTGCAAGGGCCAGGTCCTTCACGTCGTATCGCTTCGTTGTTGCCATCGAGACCTTCTTCCGTGTCGTTGTCAGGCGGACAGGAGCCGCTCGTGCTTGCGCTGCTCCCACTCGACCCAGGCGAGATCGTCCTTGCCGGCCAGCCAGGCGTCGACGGCCGAGCGGAGGCTCGGGTCGCGCCGCAGCTGCGCTGCGAAGACGACGTCCGTCAGATCCAGGCCGAACCGGTTGCGGAGGTCACGCAGGGAGCGAAGCTGGTTGAGCTCGCGGAGGCCGTACTGACGGTACCCGGCGGCACTCCGCCGCGGGACGACGAGCCCCGCGCCCTCGAGATACCGCAGCATCCGCGCCGACCACCCTGTCTGCGCCGCCGCCTCCCCTACGGTTGACCCGTCCACGGGGCGACCTTAGCACGGTTGTGTGAAGGTTGCGTCAGGTGGTCGACGTGCCCTGGCGGCCGTACGCGTCTTCGAGCCGAACGACGTCGTCGAGGTGCGGCGTCGAGACCTCGAGGATGGTCGTGTCCTCGATCGCGGTCACCCGGTGAACCGTGCCGGGCGCATAGTGAAACGCGCCGCCCGCCGCGATCACCTCGGTCCGGAGGACAGCCTCGCCCGGCGCGCCGAGCTCGAGCTTCGCGCGGCCGCTCTGGACGAGCCACGACTCCTCCTTGACCCGGTGGAACTGGAGCGACAGCGACTCGCCCGCCCTGACGAACAGCACCTTGCCGCAGTAGGACTCGGTGAGGGCCCAGATCAGCTCGTAGCCCCAGGGCTTCTCGACCTTGCGCGGCTCGAAAGCCCAGGCGTCGAGCCCTTCCAGGTTCGAGGAGTCGATGTGGTCGTTCACGGAAATGCGAGGGCCTTCGGGGGGATGACGGCGTCGGCGGAGATGCGCAGACCGCTGTCAAGTGTATTCCCCTCGCCCACGCTCGCGCCCGGGCCGACGACCGAGAGGCCGCTGACCTGGCAGCCGGCGCCGAGGCGCGCATCCTCCCCGACGATCGAGCCGAGTACCATGCAGCCCTCTCCGAGCATGGCGCCCGCCTGCACGACGGCGTGCTCGACGACCGAGCCCCTCCCGACGTGGGCGCCGGCGCCGATCACCGCCAGCGAGCCGACGCGGACGCCCGCCTCGATCACGGCGTCGGGTCCGACGACGACGGGCGGCACGAGCCGCGCCTCCGGACTCACCTGCGCGCTCGGGTGGATGGTCGTGTAGTCGCGGCCGAGCGCCTCGCCCACGTCGGAGGGAACGTTGCGCTCGAGTACGTCCCGGTGCGCCCGCAGATACGACTCGGGGGTGCCGACGTCGAGCCAGTAGCCGGGCAGGGCGAGCCCGTACAGCGTGCCGCGGTCGACGAGCTTCGGGAAGACGTCGCGCTCGATCGAGACGAGCCGGCCGGGCTCGATCAGCTCGAGGACCGAGGGTTCGAGCACGTAGACGCCGGCGTTGATCAGGTCTGTGTCGATCTCGTCGGGACGCGGCTTCTCGAGGAAGCTGTGCACCCGTCCGTCCGGGGTCAGCCTCACGAGCCCGTAGCGGCTCGGGTCGACGACCGGGGTGAGCAGGATCGTCGCCTCGGCGCCCTTGGCCCGGTGGAAACCGATCAGCGCGCCGAGGTCGGCACCACGCAGGGAGTCGCCGTTCACCGCCAGGAACGACTCGTCGAGCCCCCGGGCGCCGAACGCGATCGCGCCGCCGGTGCCGAGCGGCGTGTCCTCGACCCTGTATTCGAGCTCGACCCCGTCGCTCTCGGCGCCGAAGTGCTGCTCGATCTGAGTCGGCAGGTAGCCGCACGAGAGCACGACGCGGCCGACCCCGTAGCGGTGCAGGTGCTCGAAGGTGTACTGCAGCAGCGGCCGGTCGACGAGCGGCAGCATCGGCTTCGGCTTGCGCTCGGTCAGCGGGCGCAGGCGGGTTCCTTCGCCGCCGACCAGGATCACGGCGGTCAAGCTCACGGACGGAGCTCGGCCTCGCGCTCCTCGGCCTCGGCGGGACCTGCGGACGGGAACAGATGCCGTCCGATGCCCTCGTAGGTGAAGCCGGCCGCCCGCGCCTCGTCCGGGTCGAGCAGGTTGCGGCCGTCGACGATCAGCGGGCGCGCCATCGCGTCGCGGAAGCGGGCCGAGACAACCTCCGTGAACTCGGGCCACTCCGTGACGATCACGGCCGCGTCGGCACCCGAGACCGCCTCCAGCGCCGAGTTGCAGAGCAGTGCACCTCGCATCAGCTCACCGGGCTTCGCGACCGGGTCGTACGCGCGAACCTCGGCGCCCTCCGCGAGCAGGCGCGACGCGAGCACGACCGACGGGGCCTCGCGCATGTCGTCGGTGCCCGCCTTGAACGCCAGGCCGAGCAGCGCCACCTTCTTGCCGCGCAGCTTGCCGAGATACTTCTGCAGCTTCTGGATCACGCGCCGTTTCTGCAGCTCGTTGACCTCGATCACCGCGGCGAGGAGCTGGAAGTGGTAGCCGGAGTTCGCCGCGAGCTGCTTGAGCGCGATCGAGTCCTTCGGGAAGCACGAGCCGCCGTACCCGATCCCGGCCCGCAGGAAGTGCGGGCCGAGCCGGTGGTCGAGCCCGACCCCGTTCGCGACCTGAACGACATCGGCGCCGACGGTCTCGCAGACGTTCGCGATCTCGTTGATGAAGCTGATCCTCGTCATCAGGAACGCGTTGGCGGCAAGCTTGATCATCTCGGCCGAGGCGACGTCCGTGCGCACGACCGGCGCGTCGATCCCGTCGTAGAGTGTCTCGATCGCGTCGCCGTCCTCCGCCGCGTAGGCGCCGATCACGATCCGGTCGGGAGCGACGAAATCCGCGAGCGCACGGCCCTCGGCGAGGAACTCGGGGTTCGAGACGTAGCCGATGTGCGAGAGCCCCCGCGTCTCGAGCGCAGCGCGCACCTTCTCGCCGGTGCCGACGGGCACGGTGGACTTCATCACGAGCAGGACGCGCCGGTCGAACTCCGGCAGCTCGTCGATCGCCTGCCACACGGCGGAAAGATCGGCGTCGCCGGAGGCGGTCGGCGGCGTGCCGACGCAGACGAACAGCGAGTCGCAGTCCGCCAGGTCGGCGGCGTCGAGCGTGAAGGTGAGGCGCTCCCGGTTGCGCGCGAGCAGCTCGGGGAGGCCATCCTCGTGGAAGGGCGGCGTACCTGCCTCGAGCGCCTCGATCCGCTCGGGCACGACGTCACGCACGACCACGTCGTGGCCGAGATCGGCAAACGAGCCGCCCGTGACAAGGCCGACCCAGCCCGCGCCGAAGATCCCGATCGTGCTCATCGCGCCGGGAGCCTACTTGCCGAAGGTTCGGAGATTCTTAGCGATCGCCAGCATGGTCTCGTTCGAGAGCGAGTCGAGCAGGGTGTTCACGACCCAGTAGCTTGCACCATTTCGCCGCAGAACCACCATGTGCAGGTGGGCGCCGGAGTAGTAGAGCGAGAAGCGGCGCCCGCCGATCCTGCGCGAGAGGTTTGCTCCGTCGAGGGCAGGCGGCTTGTCCCAGTTCGTCTCCTGGATACCCCAGTATTCGGTCCGGCCGGTGCGGAAGACAAAACGGACGGCGCGGTTCTTGCCGATCCAGTAGACACGGTTTGCCTCCTCGAGATCCGGCGTCGACGTCTTCTCGAGCACACGTGGGACCTCGACCTTGAACGGCAGCTGGCGCTGCGCCGCTCGCGCGAGCTCGGTCATCTGCGAGGGAGCGGGCGCGATCGCAGGGGGCTCGTGCGTCGGCGTGTTGTCGATCGGCGAGGGCGCGATCGAGCCGTGGAAGGTCGAGCCGACGATGACGGTGAGCATCGCCTGGTAGTTCGCCACCTTCGCGGGCAGCGGCGCGACGTCGGCCGAGCCGATCAGGTTCGCGACCTTGGCCGCTGCGGACTTGGCGCCGCGTATGCGCCGGTCGTAGTAGACCTTGGAGTGGAAGTAGTCGAACGTCGGCGCGTTCGCCTTGATCCCGTTCGGGGGCACCACGACCCGGTAGCCGCGGCGCGCGAGCAGGTAGCCGAGGTTCGCGGCGGAGCCGACCTGGCCGTTCCCGTTCAGCGTCAGCAGCGTCGTGTCCTTCGGAGCGGGGGCCTTGGACTTGCGCTTCGTGCCGAGCGCCGAGGCGGTGGCCGTCTTCGAGGCACCGACGTCCGGCGTCGCGAAGTCCTGCACGGCCTTCTGGATCTCGCTGCTCGACGCGATCAGCTCCGCGCCGCCGAGCCCGTAGGGCTGGAGGTTCTCGATCCGCGCCTGGAAGAAGTGGCCGGACGGCAATCCGTACGCGAACAGCATGTAGGAGAGGATCGTCTTGCCGTTGATCGCGCCTGCGCCGGCACCGACCTCGACGTTCTTCGTCACCGTGTCGATCAGGCCCGGGAGCCCGAGCGGCGAGAGCGTGCGCTGGACCTGCTCCTTCAGCGCCTTCACGAACTGCTGCTGGCGCGCCGTCCGGTAGATGTCCGAGTCCGTATGCCGGTAGCGGACGTACGAGAGGGCCTCCTGGCCGTTCAGGCGCTGATAGCCGGGGTGCAGATCGATGTCGGCGAAGTTCGTCCCGGCAGTGCCCACGTTCTTGTTGTAGTAGCGGCGGTCGACGTCCATCCAGACGCCCCCGACACGGTTGACGATGTCCTGGAAGCCGTGGAAGTTGACGGTGATCAGATAGTTGACCGGGAGACCCGTCAGCGCCTTCACCGTCTGCACCGTGCCCTTCGGGCCGCAGACGGCGTACGCCGAGTTGATCCGGTCCTGCACGGTGACGTGGCCGGGGCAAACCCGGTCGACGACCAGGTCGCGCGGGAACGAGAGCAGCGAGATCGCCTTCGCCTGCGGATCGGCGCGCAGCAGCATCACCGTGTCCGACCGGGACGGCGCGCCCTTGCCGTCACTGATCCGGTGGTCGTAGCCGATCACGAGCGCCGTCGTCGGCTGCCCGGGCAGCGGCACGTCGAGCTTCTTCGAGGCGATCTTCACCTCGGCGGTGTGCGCCTGCACCTTGTTGATCTCGCGGTGGAAGAAGAGATAGCCGCCGCCGGCGATGCCGCCGACCACCATCAGGATCGAGACGAAGCCCCAGGCCAGAAGCCGCCGTACCATGCCAAAGCCGCTCCGCCCGGGCGGCGGCGGTTGGCGGTAGCGGGTCATCGGCGTGACCGCCCCGGGCGGGAAGACCGGCTTCCCGTTTCCGGCGCCGTCGCCGTTGACGCCGGCCCGGCCGAGTCCTCTCTTCAGCGTTGTCCGCATGCAGCTACGAAAGCGGCGCCCATGGGGCGCCTGCCGGGGGCAGGATACCCGAGACGGCGGTTGGCGTTCAGGAGCAGCCGGTCGACGCCACGCCGGGTGCTTAGATGGTGACGGTAGTTCCGGGAGCTGTCGCTCGCGCGCGGCGACGGAGCCATCGCCGGTGCCGGGGCGAAGCGGACGGCCGCTGGGCCCGGCTCCGCCGGGCCGTGGCGGCTCTCCGCGGCCCAGACGACCAGATCGCGCAGCCGGACACGCGAGAGCGTGGCAGCAACCATCTAGATGGTTGAGGCGGTCTGCTCGGCCAGGAACTGCGCCACGGCGAGCAGGCTGCCGCTGCCGGCGTAGGCGGCGCGCTGCTCGGCGGCTCCATCGCCGCGCTCGAGCACCCCCTCGACGAGCTCGAGCTCGGCCGCGCAGCGGAGCCGGCGCGCGGCCGGTCGCGCCAGCTCGACGAGCTCGCGGACGGCATCACGCGCCGGACGCTCCGTGTCATGCTCGAGATCGACGAGATCGGCGTCGAGCCCGTAGCGACTCGCACGCCACTTGTTCTCGTTCACGAGCGTGACCGGCTGCGTCTGCGGGCTCTGGCTCTCGGCGAGGGTCGCGCAGAGCGACTGGATCAGGGCGACGAGCCCGGCGACGGTCTCCAACCGCGTCTGCGCGTCGCAGATCCGCACCTCGATCGTGCCGAGCCGTGGATGCGGACGCAAGTCCCACCAGATGTAGGTGTAGTCCCTGAACGAGCCGGTGCGGACGCCGCGCTCGATCAGGAGCTCGTATTCCTCGAAGGACGCGAACGATGGCGGCAGGCCGCTGCGCGGGAACGTGTCGAAGACCTTGATCCGCGTCGAGGCGAGGCCGGTGTCGCGGCCTTGCCAGAAGGGCGAGTTCGCGGACAGGGCTAGAAGCTCGGGCAGCCATGTACGTAGAGCGTTCGCGACGGCGATCGCCTCCTGGGCGGACCGCAGGCCAACGTGGACGTGGAGCCCGAAGATCAGCTCGCGCTCGGCCACCCATTTCATTGCCTCGACCAGCTCGTGGTAACGCTCGCTCTCGGTCACGTCCTGATGCTCGTAGCGCGAGAACGGATGCGTGCCTGCCGATGCGATCAGCGAGCCGCCGTCGGCCGCCGCGTCCCGCAGACGGGCACGCAGGGAGCGCGACTCCTCCACCGCCTCGGCGACCGTCCCGTGCACGTGCGTCGCCACCTCGACAGTCGACTGGAGCAGCTCCGCCTTGATCCGAGCGTCATCGCCGGCAGCCTCGGCGACCTCGTCGAAGCGCGAGACGAGCTCGTAGCTCTCGCTGGAGAGGAGCTGGAACTCCTCCTCGATCCCGAGGCTGAAGGGAGCGCTCGTGCCGTAGTTGACCTCCATCCGCGCCGCGGTACCCGATCCGCACGGACGAAACGCACCGGTCTCCGCGGAAGCTCACCGCTTCGGGCACGCTCTTGTTACAAAGGACAGCAGACGCGGCCGCGGCGCAGCATTAGGCTGGAGCCGAGCAGGGGGCGGGTCGGGACCCGAATTACTCGCGCGCAAGTACCTGATTGGGCTCGGGCGCAGACTCGTAGCCGAGATTCGGACGCAGCCAGCGTTCGGCCTCCTCGAGCGTCCACCCCTTGCGCGCCGCGTAGTCCTCGACCTGGTCGCGGGCGATCCTGCCGATCGCGAAGTAGCGGGCTGCGGGATGCGCGAGGTAGATGCCGCTGACGGCGGCCGCAGGCAGCATCGCGAAGCTCTCGGTCAGGGCGAGACCGTGCTCGTGTGCGTCGAGCAGCTCGAAGAGCGTGCGCTTCTCGCTGTGGTCGGGGCAGGCCGGATAGCCGAAGGCAGGCCGGATGCCCCGGAAGCGCTCGGCCGCCAGGTCGGCAGGCTCCAGCGGCGCGCCGGTCTCGTACCACTCGCGCCGCGCCCGCTCGTGGAGGTGCTCGGCGAACGCCTCGGCGAGCCGGTCGGCGAGCGCCTTGACCATGATCGAGCGGTAGTCGTCGTGCTCGGCCTCGAAGCGGGCGCAGAGCTCGTCGGCTCCGTGAATGCCGACCGCGAACGCCCCCAGGTGATCGTCGTTCGAAGCCACGAAGTCGGCGAGGCAGCGATTCGGTCGCGAGTCGCCGTACGCCGACTGCTGGCGCAGGAAGTGGAAGGTCGCTCCGTTTCCGAGCACAACGTCGTCCTGCTCGCGCCGGGCGGGCCAGAAGCCGTAGACACCGCGTGCCTGCAGCGACGCGTCGCGGACGAGCTCCTCGAGCAGCTCCTGGGCGTCGTCCCAGAGCTCGCGTGCCGCGGGCAGCTCGAGAATCGCCGGATACTTGCCCTTCAGCTCCCAGGCATGGAAGAAGAACTGCCAGTCCACGAAGCCCCGGAGCGTCTGCAGCTCGGCCTCGACGGCTCGCACACCCTCGAACGGCGGCCGCGGCAGCTCGTCGAAGCCGAGCGGCTCCGCGTTCGCAC
The DNA here is from genome assembly GCA_963757725.1 of uncultured Actinomycetes bacterium. Classification (GTDB taxonomy): domain Bacteria; phylum Actinomycetota; class Thermoleophilia; order Gaiellales; family Gaiellaceae; genus CAVWSR01. Next base: position 68,306 of record CAVWSR010000007.1, on the reverse strand, counting down.
GCGCCCGGGCGAGCGGGAGCAGCGGCTTGCGGTCGCGCTCGGCGTGCTGGACGCGCAGCCGCTCCTGCAGCCCGCGGTTCTCCTCGTCGAGCCGCAGCTTGCGGACCGGGTCGAGCAGGTCGGAGACGACGCCGACGACGCGCGAGGCGTCGATCACGTGCAGCGTCGGCCTGCTGTACGCGGGCGCGATCTTGACGGCGGTGTGCTGCTTCGAGGTCGTCGCGCCGCCGATCAGGAGCGGTAGCTCGAGCCCGCGCCGCTCCATCTCATGAGCAACGTTCACCATCTCGTCGAGCGAGGGCGTGATCAGACCCGAGAGCCCGACGAACTGCGCGCCCTGCTCGGCGGCGGTGTCGAGGATCCGTTCTGCCGGCACCATCACGCCGAGGTCGATCACCTGGTAGTTGTTGCAGCCGAGCACGACCCCGACGATGTTCTTGCCGATGTCGTGGACGTCGCCCTTCACGGTCGCGAGCACGACCTTGCCCTGCGCGCGCCCGTCAGAACCCGTCCGCTCCTTTTCCTCCGCCATGAACGGTTCGAGGTAGGCGACGGCGCGCTTCATCGCGCGGGCGCTCTTCACGACCTGCGGTAGGAACATCTTCCCTTCCCCGAAGAGGTCGCCGACGATGCTCATCCCGGCCATCAGCGGCCCCTCGATCACCTCGAGCGGACGTGTGAACTCGCGGCGCGCCTCCTCGGTGTCCACCTCGATGAAATCGACGATTCCGTGCACCAACGCGTACGAGAGCCGCTCAGCGACGGAGGCTTCGCGCCACGAGAGGTCGATCTCGCGCCTGACTCCCTCGCCCTTGACGCGCTCGGCGAACTCGACGAGCCGCTCGGTTGCATCTGGACGGCGGTTGAAGATCACGTCCTCGACGAGCTCGAGCAGCTCGGGCTCGATGTCCGAGTAGACCATTAGCTGGCCCGCATTGACGATGCCCATGTCGAGCCCGGCATGAATCGCGTGGTAGAGGAAGGCCGCGTGCATCGCCTCGCGTACGTGCTCGTTGCCGCGGAACGAGAACGAGAGGTTCGAGATCCCGCCGGAGATCTTCACGCCGGGGCAGCGGCGCTTGATCTCGGGCGTCGCCTCGATGAACGCGCTCGCGAAGTCGTTGTGCTCCTCGATCCCTGTGGCGACGGCCAGGACGTTCGGGTCGAAGATGATGTCCTCGGGCGCGTAGCCGGCCCGCTCGGTCAGCAGCCGGTAGGCGCGCTCGCAGATCGACACCTTGCGATCGACGGTGTCGGCCTGGCCCTGCTCGTCGAACGCCATCACGACCACGCCGGCGCCGTAGCGCTTGACCTCGGCCGCCTTCGCGAGGAAGTCGTCCTCCCCCTCCTTGAGCGAGATCGAGTTGACGACGGCCTTGCCCTGCACGCACTTGAGCCCGGCCCGGATCACCGACCAGCGCGAGCTGTCGATCATGATCGGGATCCGCGCCACCTCCGGCTCGGTTGCGACCAGATTGAGGAAGGTCGTCATCGCCAACTCGCTCTCGAGCAGGTCCGCGTCCATGTTGACGTCGAGGATGTTCGCGCCGCCGCGCACCTGCTCGAGCGCGACATCGAGCGCGGCCTGGTAGTCACCGGCCTCGACCAGGCGGCGGAAGCGGGCCGACCCGGTTACGTTCGTGCGCTCGCCGACCAGTACGAAGTTCGTGTCGCGCTCGATCGCAAACGGCTCGAGGCCGCTGAAGCACGTAACGCGGCGTTGGTGCGGGACACGCCGTGTCGCCAGGGCGCGGGTCGCGTCCGCGATCGCCACGATGTGCGCCGGCGTCGTGCCGCAGCAGCCCCCGACGACGTTGAGCAGCCCTTCGCGCGCGAGCGTCCCGAGCAGTGCGCTCGTGTCGTGCGGCTGCTCGTCGTAGCCGCCGAAGGCATTCGGGAGGCCTGCGTTGGGGTGGCAGGAGACGTATGTCGGAGCGAGCCGAGCCAGATCCTCGACGTAGGGCCGCAGCTCGCGGGCGCCGAGTGAGCAGTTGATCCCGACGATCAGCGGCTCCGCGTGCTCGACCGAGGCCCAGAACGCCTCGATCGTCTGGCCGGAGAGCGTGCGCCCGCTGCGATCGACGATCGTGACCGAGATCCAGAGCGGCAGCTCCGGCGCGACGTCCTTCGCAGCCGCGATCGCCGCCTTCGCGTTGAGCGTGTCGAAGATCGTCTCGAGCAGCAGCAGATCGACCCCGCCCTCGGCGAGCGCGCCGATCTGCTCCGCGTAGGCCGCGTAGACCTGGTCGAAGTCGACCGGGCGAAAAGCCGGGTCGTCGACCTTCGGAGAGAGTGAAAGCGTGACGTTGAGCGGGCCGACGACGCCCGCGACGAAGCGGTTCTCGTAGCCGGCCGCGGCCGCTCGGGCGAGCCGCGCGCCCTCGACGTTCAGCTCGCGGACGACGTCCTCGAGCCCGTAGTCGGCCTGGCCGATCGAGGTCGCCGTGAATGTGTTCGTCGAGGTGATATCGGCACCGGCCTCGAGATAGGCGTGGTGGACCTGCGAGACGACGTCGGGTTGCGTCAGGTTGAGCAGGTCAGGGTCGCCCTTGAGGTCGCGCGGATGGTCAGCGAAGCGCTCGCCGCGGAAGTCCGCCTCGGTCAGGCCGCGACCCTGGAGCAGCACGCCCCAGGCGCCGTCGAGGACGACGATCCGCTCGTCGAGGAGCTTCCTCAGCTGTTCGCGCGCCTGCGTCATCACGACCTTTCCCGGGCCTGAAGAGTCTCGCGGGAGCCGGATGCATCGCGGGGCTCTTTAGGCGTTTTTTCTCCTGGTCGCCAAGCTGCCTCAAAGCTGTCCAGGTCTGCCCTAGGCTAGCAACGGTCTCGTGTGTACGGGCCGCGGGACGCCGCTCCGCGCCAGGGCATGTGGTAAACCTAGTGGGCGATGGGCGTGCTCTCCTCTCCCCGTCGTCGGCGGAGAGTCGCGTGGCTCGGAGCGGCCGCCGCGACGGCCGGGGCGATCGCACTCGTGGCGCTGCTGGTGCCCGTGCACCATGCCCGCCTCGCCTCGTCCCGGACGGTCCCGACTCCGGCGCAGACGCCGGTCCGGCCGAAGGCACGGCTCGCCGCCCGGCGCCCCTTCACCGCTGCCGACCGCAAGGCGATCGGCGCTGTGCTGGCCAAGTTCGTCGACCACGGGATCGCGCGCCACGACCCGCTCGCCGCGTACAGCCTCGCGACGCCGGCGATGCGAGCTGCGGCGACGCGGGCCCAGTGGGCCCGCGGAGAGCTCCCGGTCATGCCCTACACGCCGACCCGGCCGCCGGCATGGTCGATCGCGTCGCACAGCCCCGGCGATGCGATCGTCGACCTGACGCTGCGCAAAGGCGGCCAGCACGAGCAGCTCTTCTCGGTCGAGCTGAAACAGGTCGGACGCCGCTGGCTCGTCGACTCGGTCGTCCCGACCGTGACCCTTGGTCCGAATGGTCAGGTCGCGTCGTTCCGCGACCTGCGGCCGGGAGGCACTGCCGACTCGAAAGCGCGCCTGGGTGCGGTCTGGCTGCTCCTGCCGGTCGTTGTGCTCGCCCTGCTGCTCGTCGTCCCGCTCGCGATCGTGATCGCCGGCCGGCGCCGCAAGCCGCCCATCCGGCAAGTCACGGAGTGAGCCGCGCGCGCCGATCGGCGTCGGCGCGGCTCGCGTGGATGCTCGCCGCCGCTGCCTTCGTGCTTCCTGCGGTCGCGACCGCGAGCGGCGGGCCTGGCGGCCCCGTCTCCGGGTACGGGCCGCTGCCTCGGGAGTCGCGCGCGCTCGGCTATTGCACCGTCTTCGCTGGACACGCTGCGCGCTACCGCTCCTGCCTCGTCGAGCATGCGGTTCAGCTCGTGCTCTCGACGCACGACCCTGCCGACGAGCTGCCCCGCATCGACCGCTACGTGCATTCGGTCGGCGGCTGGCTCCAGGGCAACTGCCACGTCCTCATGCACGCGGTCGGGCGCCGCTACGCGCGGGCCGCGCACGTGACGCTGTCGAACCTGCTCGACTACCTGCCGAAGACGAACGACCCGGGCTGCTCCGCCGGCTTCGCACACGGCATGCTGATGCACCTGGGGCCGCAGATCGTGAAGCTCGGGCCGCGCGGTGCGGCGGCCGACTGCAACCGCGCACGGACCCGCTATCAGCGCTACAGCTGCATCCACGGGCTCGGCCACGCGTACGCCCGGCTCTTCGACGACACGATTCCCCCGGCGCTCGACGCCTGCCGCCAGCTCGGGCCACCCAACGCCCCCGACTGCGCGCAGGGCGTGTATCACGACTACTGGATCGCCGTCTCGGGGCTCGATGCGACCCACAAGCCGACAGCGCCGATCACCTCGCCCCGCGCGCTCTGCACGACACAGCCGCCGCAGTTCGCGCGGCCGTGCTGGTACCGCGCGTTCCTCGAGCGGCCCCCCGCTCACGGCGTGGGCTCGGCCGGGGCGATCACGGCGCTTTGCCGCGGCCTCGCGGGGCTCGAGCAGCTGGCCTGCGTCACCGGTGCTTCGCTGATCCGCTCGGAGGACCCGACGGTCCAGATGAGGACCTGCGCCCGCCTGCCGGGCGCCACGGGAGCCGCCTGCGCCCGCGGTGTGCGCATCCCCGCCCTCGCGCTCTCGGGCCACAGCGCGCAGCTCGGGCTGATCCGGCAGTGCGCGGGCTTCGATCACGCCGCCCAGCGCGGCTGCTACGAGTGGCTCGGCAAGGGCCTGAACGTGATCACGAACGGCTCGTTCCGCAGCTCGGGCTGCCCGAGCCTGCGTTACGCGGCGACTCGCGCGGCGTGCACGCGTGGCGCGAGCGCCTACAACGAGGCGCTCGAGACCTTCAGCTAGAAGCTTCTAGCCGGGACGGCCGGCGACTTCGATCAGGTTCTCCGCGTGCTTGACGCGCTGCTCGAGCACCCAGCGGTCGGCTGCGGACTCGCCGCGCTCGACGCGCTCGAGCTCCGCCTGCGCAGTCGCGAGATCTTCCCGCGCCTTGGCGGAGTCGATCTCCGCCGCCTGCTGCGCGTCGTCGACAAGGGCGATCGCGCGGTCGAGCTCCACCTTGAAGAACCCGGGGCCGGTCGCGTATTCCTTCACCTCGCCGCCCTGCAGGTGCACGCGGGTCGAGCCCGCCTTGAGCGTGGCGACGAGCGGTGCGTGGCGCGCGAGCACGCCGATCTCGCCCGCGGCACCGGGGACGACGAGCATCACGGCCTCCCCCTCGTACGCCGCCCCGTCAGGGGTCACGAGTGAGACATCGAACGGCTTGCTGGCGTCGGCCATTCTCGCGCCTACGCGGCCGCGCCGGCCGGTTCGGGCTCGGCGCGGGCCGGTGCCTCGTGGCTCTTGCCCTTGGCGACGGCCTGCTCGATCGTGCCGACCATGTAGAACGCCTGCTCCGGCAGCTCGTCGTGCTGGCCGTCGAGGATCTGCGTGAAGCCCTCGATCGTGTCCTCGAGCTTGACGTATTCGCCCGGCGTGCCCGTGAACTGCTCGGCGACGAAGTTCGGCTGAGAGAGGAAGCGCTGGATCTTGCGCGCGCGTGCGACAACCAGCTTGTCCTCGTCCGAGAGCTCGTCGATGCCGAGGATCGCGATGATGTCCTGGAGGTCCTTGTAGCGCTGGAGCACCTCCTGGACGCGCGTCGCAGTGTGGTAGTGCTCCTCCGAGACGATCCCCGGCTGAAGGGCGCGAGACGTGGAGTCGAGCGGGTCGACGGCCGGGTAGATGCCCTGCTCGACGATCGCGCGCGAGAGCACCGTGGTGGCGTCGAGATGCGCGAACGTGTTGGCGGGCGCCGGGTCGGTGAGGTCGTCGGCAGGCACGTAGATCGCCTGCACCGAGGTGACCGAGCCCTTGCTCGTCGAGGTGATGCGTTCCTGCAGCTGGCCCATCTCGGTCGCGAGCGTCGGTTGGTAGCCGACGGCGCTCGGCATGCGGCCGAGCAACGCCGAAACCTCGGAGCCCGCCTGCACGAAGCGGAAGATGTTGTCGACGAAGAAGAGCACGTCCTGGCCCTCGTCGCGGAAGTACTCCGCCATCGTGAGACCCGAGAGACCAACGCGTAGGCGCGCCCCGGGTGGCTCGTTCATCTGGCCGTAGACGAGCGCGACCTGCTTGAAGACGCCCGACTCCTGCATCTCGAGCATCAGATCGTTGCCCTCGCGGGTGCGCTCGCCGACGCCGGCGAACACGGACACGCCCGCGTGCTGCTTGGCGATGTTGTGGATCAGCTCCTGGATCAATACCGTCTTGCCCACGCCGGCGCCGCCGAACAGGCCAACCTTGCCGCCCTTGATGTACGGCGCGATCAGGTCGATCACCTTGATCCCCGTCTCGAAGATCTCGACCTTCGGCGAGAGGTCGCGGAACGCCGGCGGATCACGGTGGATCGACCAGCGCTCGCCGCTCGCGCGCTCGCCCTCGTCGACCGGCTCGCCGAGCACGTTCCAGATCCGCCCGAGCGTCTGGTCGCCGACCGGCACCGAGATCGGGCCACCGGTGTCGCGGACGTCGACGCCGCGGGCGAGCCCGTCGGTCGAGTCCATCGCGACTGCGCGCACGCGGTCGTCGCCCAGGTGCTGCTGCACCTCCGCGGTCAGCAGGCGCGTCTCGCCGGTCTCGGTCCTCACCTCGAGCTCGAGAGCATTGTTGATCTCCGGCAGGTCACCGGGGAACAGAGCGTCGATGACGACGCCCTTGATCTCGATCACCTTGCCGACGTTCGCGTCAGATCGCTGCTTGGCCATGAATCTCCTGAGAAGGTGGTGGTTCGAAGTCCTGGAGCGCGTGCACTCGCCGGCGCAGCAGGCGGCAGCCGAGCGCGCGCAGTCTATCGAAGCGCAGGCTCAGCTCGGCGCCGGAACGGGCGAGCTCCGACTCGTGGACTCCCGCCGCCACCCGGGCGACGTGGTCGATGCGTCAGCACCAGGACGAGACGGGCGAAGGCAGCATGCGGCTAGCCTAGCTGCGCGGGCTCAGGTGACGACCGAACGGACGGGCACCGCGTTCAGCGCCGCGGCGGGCATCCGCAGCTGGGCGCGGCGAAGCACACGCAGCTGGGTGAGGTCGGCGCTCGACATGTTGGCCGCGGGCACCCGCACCTGTGTCGGTAGCGACTCCGCCCTGCGAAGGGCGAAGCTGAGCGTCATCGCGGCAGCGGCGGCGATCGCGGCGGTGGCGGCGGAGGCTGCGCGCAACGCTCGTGGCCGCGAGAACGTGTATGCCGGCACCTTGAACTGCCGGCCCGGGCGCTCGAGCGGCGTTTCCCGGAGCACGCCGGTGATCCCCTCCACCGAGGCAGCAAACGCCGCGCACACGGGGCAGTCGGCGAGGTGCGCATTCAGTGAGGCCAGTTCGAGCTCGGAGAGCGCGCCGTCCACCCGCAGAGATGCCTGTTCGGACGCGCGGATGCACTCCAGAGGCAGCAAGCGAAGACCCTCCATGCCCTTACTGACGCCCCACCGGCGGCAAAGTTAGGTTCGCGCGGCAAATGGCTAGGCCACTGTGCGGTGGCTGTCGAACGCGACGCCGATCAGGATCAGCGTGAGGCCGAGCGCGATCAGCACCGCGGACGCGTTGATCGTCTCGTCCTGCTCGCTGCGGGTCGCCCAGCGCACAGCCTGCGAGCCGTAGCGGAGGCCGTGCCCCTCGCCGCCGCGCAGCCGGACGGGACCCCGGCTCGTCACGAAGAAGCCGACGACGAGGAGCGCGACGCCGACGATGTAGTAGCTCACCGCGAGTGCGCGGCCGAGCCCGTAGCCCCCTGCCGTCCCGATCAGGAGCCCGACGGCTCCGGCGCCGCCGCCGACGACGGCGAGCAGGATGCCGAAGCGGCGGCAGGCCGCGAGCCACACGGCGGGCTAGTCGACGACCGGCGCGGGCTCGGCGCGGCCGGCGGAGACGTGGCGGATCTCGTCCTCGGTCATCGGCCAGCGCTCGAGCGGATAGTGGCACGCCGCGTAGTGGCCGGAACCGCCGTGCAAGACAAGCTCGGGCGTCTCGACGTCGCAGGTCCCCTCGTGAAAACGCGGGCAGCGCGGGTGGAACCAGCACGCCGAGGGCGGGTTGATCGGGTTCGGGACATCGCCCTGGAGCACGACGCGGCGGCGACCCCGGCTGAGCTCCGGATCCGGGATCGGCACCGCCGAGAGGAGCGCACCCGTGTAGGGATGCTTCGGCTCGTGGTAGAGCTGGTCGCGCGAGGCGACCTCGACGGCGTGTCCGAGATACATCACCATCACGCGGTCGGAGATGTGTCGAACGACGTTGAGGTCGTGAGCGATGAACACGTACGTGAGGCCGAACTCGCCCTGAAGATCCTTGAGCAGGTTGAGGATCTGGGCCTGCACCGAGACGTCGAGCGCAGAGACGGGCTCATCGCAGACGATCAGCTTCGGGTTGACCGCGAGCGCCCGTGCGATCCCGATCCGCTGGCGCTGACCGCCCGAGAACTCGTGCGGAAAACGGTTGTAGTGCTCGGGGTTGAGGCCGACGATGTCGAGAAGCTCCTGCACGCGCCGTTTGATCTCGCCCTCGGTGCCGATCTTGTGCACTTGGAGGGCCTCGGCGACGATGAAGCCGACCCGCTTGCGCGCGTTGAGCGACGCGTACGGGTCCTGGAAGATCATCATCATCTCGCGGCGGATCGGCCGCATCTGCGCGCGGGAGAGGTGTGTGATGTCGCGACCGTCGAAGACGATCTTTCCCTCGGTCGGGTCGAGCAGTCGCATGATGCAGCGCGCCATCGTCGACTTGCCGCACCCTGACTCGCCCACGACCCCGAGCGTCTCGCCCTGGTTGACCGTGAAGCTGATGCCGTCGACCGCCTTCACCGAGGCGACTTCCTTCTGAAAGATGATGCCGCGGGTGACCGGGAAGTACTTCTTCAGGTTCTCGACCGCGAGCAGCTCGGTCATCGGCTTGGCGCCGTCTTCATCGACTCGAGCAGCTTCTCCGCCTCGCGGTTCTTGGTCTCCTCGTCCAGGTAGCAGGCCTGCAGGTGATCCGGGGCATCGCCTGCCGGCATCAGCTGCGGCTCCTCGCCCTTGCAGATCTCCATCACGTAGGCGCAGCGCGGGTGGAAGCGGCAGCCGTGCGGCGGATTCAGCAGCGAGGGCGGCGAGCCGGGGATCTGCACCAACCGCTCCACGTTGATGTCGAGTCGCGGCAGCGAACCGAGCAGGCCCCAGGTGTACGGGTGGCGAGGACGCTTGTAGAGCTCGTCGACCGGCGCCCGCTCGGCGATGCGGCCGGCGTACATCACGACCACGTCGTCCGCGATCTCCGCGACGACGCCGAGATCGTGCGTGATCATGATGATCGCGCTGCCGAACTCCTCCTGCAGCCGCGTCATCAGGCCGAGGATCTGAGCCTGCGTGGTGACGTCCAGAGCGGTGGTCGGCTCGTCCGCGATCAGCAGGTCGGGGTCGTTGACGAGGGCCATCGCGATCATCACGCGCTGGCGCATGCCGCCCGAGAACTGGTGCGGGTAGTCGTCGATCCGGCGCTCGGCACGTGGGATCCCGACCGCCTTCAGCAGCTCGAGCGCGCGCGCCTTGGCCTGCGACTTGCTGATGTCGCGGTGCAGCAGGATCGCCTCGACGAGCTGGTGCCCGATCGACTGCACGGGATTCAGGCTGGTCATCGGATCCTGGAAGATCATCGCGATGTCGTTGCCGCGGATCTCGCGCAGACGGTGAGCGGAGGCGCCGATCAGGTTCTCGCCGTTGAAGAGGACCTCACCCGTCGTCATCGTCGAGCGCGCCGGGTTCAGCCCGACGATCGAGAGGCACGTGACGCTCTTGCCCGACCCGGACTCGCCGACGATGCCGAGCGTCTTGCCCTTCTCGACGCTGAAGCTGACGCCGTCGACCGCCCGGACGATGCCGTCGTCGGTCTTGAAGTGCGTCTGCAGGTTGTTGACTTCGAGCAGGGGCATGGCGTCGGCGCGCCCCGGCTCAGGCGAGCCGGATGCGCGGATCGATGAGCGCGTAGAGGAAGTCGACGACCAGGTTCAGCGTGATGATCGCCGTGGTCGCGAACACGATGATCCCCATCACGGTCGGGCTGTCGTAGTTGTTCAGACCGTGGATCGACGTGTAGCCGAGGCCCTGCAGGCCGAAGACGCTCTCGGTGAAGATCGCGCCGCCGAGCGCCAGGCCGATGTCCATGCCGAGCATGGTCACGACCGGCAGCATTGCGTTGCGCAGGATGTGGGAGCGCATCACGATCCACTCGGGCGCACCCTTGGCGCGCGCGGTCCGCACGTAATCCTCGTTCATCGTCTCCATCACATTCGCACGGATCATGCGCACGTAGAGGGCGGCGAACAGGATCGCGAAGGTGATCCAGGGCAGGATCATGTGATAGGCCCACTGGGCCGGGCCGCCGGGCTGGTTGTACAGCGGGTGGAAGAAGTTCGCGTAGCCCGAAAGCGGCGTGATGTGGAGCTTGTAGCCGATGAAGTAGGAGAGGATCAGCCCGATCCAGACCGGGTGCGCGGAGATCCCGATGAGGACGCCGGCCATCGATGCTCGGTCGAGCAACGATCGTGGCCGCAGCGCCGAGAGGATCCCGATCGGCACGGCGACAAGCATCCAGAGCAAGGCGCCGCCGAGGACGAGCGACGCGGTGACCGGAGCCGCCTGAGCGACGATGGTGTTGACGTCCTGGCGGTTCACGAACGAGCGGCCGAGGCTGGGGCTCTTCAGGTGCGGGCCGCCCTTGAAGCTGACGGGCATCAGGCGGCCGAGGAAGCGGCCGTACTGGGTGTAGACCGGGCGGTCGGTGCCGAGGTAGTGGGCGACACGCTCGACGTCGGTTTGGGTGCACGCCTTGCCACAGGCGAGCTGCGCCGGATTTGCCGGGATCAGGAAGAAGAGAACGAAGCTGATCACCGTCACCGACAGGAACAGGACGACCGCCCAGAGCAGGCGACGGATCAGGTAGCGGATCACGGCCGGTGAGCGGAGTTGTTGGCGGGGTTGGGCAAGGAAGCTTGGGTTTCGGCGGGGGAAGCGGCGGGGCGGTGCGGGACGAGCCCGCACCGCCCACCGCTCGAACAGTGCCTTGGAGTCCTACTTCAGGGCGAGGACTCCGAGGTCGATGGCCGCGTAGGCCGGCTGGAACAGGTACCCGGTCACGTTGGGGGCGATGAAGTCCCGCTGGTTCCGGTTGTCGATGGGGGCCCACGGTGCGAACGTCTTCATCGTGTAGACGTCGAGCTGGCCGTAACCCTTCGAGCGGGCGTCGCCCGTCAGCAGGTTCGCCTGGGCGATCCGCTTGTTGAGGGTCGAGTCGTTGATGTAGGCCAGGTTGTTGTTGTTCGTCTCGTGGATCGTCGTGCCGTCGAGCAGGATGTGGAAGAAGTCGTACGCATCCGGATAGTCGGCGTTCCAACCACCGAACATCGCGTCGTAGTCCGCACCCTTGACGCCGGCCGCCGTGTAGATCGCGAAGCCCTGGAACGGCTTCGTGGTCACCGAGCAGCCGAGCGTGTTCTCGAGGTTGAACTTGAGCACCTGCGACTGCGGCGTGCCCACCGGGCCGTTCGCATACCACAGGTTCACGTTCCCGCACTTGCCGCCAGACAGCTTCTTGGCCTGCGCGGGTGCCGGCGCCTTCGTCGGGTAGATGTTGGCGCCCCAGAAACCGCCGGAGAGACCCGGAGGCAGGATCTGGTCCGTCTTCTTGCCTGCGACGAAGCCACGCACGTTCAGCATCGCCCGGCGGTCGATCGCATAGTTCACAGCCTGCCGCATCGCGGCGGTGCCGAAGACGGGGCGGCTCGTGTTGAGCGCGACGTAGTCCGTCTCGAGCAGCTGGTTCACGAAGAACCGGCCCTTGTTGACGCCGAACTCCTTCGCCAGGTCAGGAGCGGCCGTCGGTGCGTCGAGCCCCGACGGATCGGTCGCGTACTGGCCGGAGCGGACGCCGAGATACGTCTGCTGTGGGTTGGTGTTCATGTTGAACACCATCGTGTCGGCATTTGCCGGGCGGCTGCCCTTGTAGTTCGGGTTCCGCTTCAGCACGAGCTGCTTGTTGACGTCGCGGCTCGCGATGTAGTAGGGGCCGGCGCCCGGAAGCGTCGTGACGCCCTGCGGATCGTGCGGCAGGTTCGTCGGGATCGCGCAGAAGAACGGCATCGCCAGCTTGTCGAGCATGCCGCCGTCGGCGGTCGTCAGCTTGATCGTCAGCTTGTTGCCCTTGGCGACCACGCCGCTGACGGTCTTCGCCTGCTTGTTCACGACGGCGTTGAGGCCGGCGATGTTCGTGATGAACGGCACGACTGGCGAGTTCATGTTCGGATCGGCGTCACGGTTGATGGCCGCGGCGAAGCTCGCGGCAGTAACGGGAGCGCCGGTGTTGAACTTGTAGTTGTTTCCGACCGTGAACGTGTAGGTCTTCCCGTCCTTCGAGATGACCGGCATGCCGGTAGCAGCCTCCGGAATCAGACGCGAGCCTTCGGCACCCGACTTGTCCGGGTAGTTGATCAGCTTCACACACGTCGCGTATTCGATCTCCCACGACAGCACGCCGTAGGCGAGCGCCGGGTCGCTGAAATCGACGTCGCTGTTGGCGACGCCGAAGTTGAGCGTGCCACCCTTCTTGGCCACGGAGCGGGAGGCATCATTGCCTGCCGAAGCCGAGGCGGCGAAGAGCGCGACCGCGAGCAAGGTTGCCCCGACCGCCGCAAGCGACGCCGGGAACAAAACCTTCTTTCGCATCGGACTCCTTTCGATGACATGCGCCGGCTGGACGCCGGGGCATTCTTCCGAACCCTCGCCTCTCTGAGACGCACGAGGGCAGTCGTTGGTTAGAAGCCAGTCACTATTCATGGTCATCGCGACGCGCGCGGATCAAGCGCGTCGCGCAGCCCGTCTCCGAGCAGGTTGAACGCGAGCGTCGTGATCAGCACCGCCAGGCCCGGCCAGAGCATCAACCACGGCTGGGCGAGGTAGTACTGCGGCGCATCCGAGAGCAGCGTGCCCCAGCTCGCCGTCGGCGCCTGGATACCCACGCCGAGGAAGGAGAGGCCGGCCTCGGCGAGCACGGTCTGGGCGACCGAGATCGTGAAGAGCACGATGATCGGCGCCACGAGGTGCGGCAGCAGGTGGGAGCGGATGATGCGCGCGTCGCTCGCGCCCACCATCCGCGCCGCTTCTATGAATTCCTTCTCTCGCAGCGAGAGCACCTGCGCTCGCACGATCCTCGCCGGGTAGAACCAGCCGAACACGGCGAGCACGATCGTGATCGTGAAGACGCCCTGGCCGAGGAAGCCGAACGTGATGTTGTTCAGCGTCGGCCCCACGGTCGAGGCGAGCGCGATGATGAAGAGAATCAGCGGGAACGCCATCACGAGCTCGGTCGCGCGCGACACCAGGATGTCGATCCAGCCGCCGAAATAGCCGGCGATCGCCCCGAACAGCACACCGAGGATCATCGAGAGGAGCGTCGCGCCGACGGAGACCTCGAGTGAGGCCTGGCCGCCGTAGAGCAGGCGCAGGAACTCATCGCGGCCGAGTTGGCTGTCGCTGCCGAGCGGGAAGAAGACCTGATGGAAGTGCCCGACCGCGCCCGGGTAGGGCACGTTCTCGAAGTGCTTCAAGGGGCCCCACGGGAGCTGCTGCGGATCGAGGCCGCCGGTCGAGGCGAAGATGTCGTTCGGGCCGTGGCCGAGCAGGCTCGCTGCGATCGGAGCCCCGACGAACGAGCCGAGGAAGAGCAGGATGATGACGATCCCGCCCACGATCGCGAGCTTGTCGCGCTTGAAGCGCCGCCAGACCTGCTCCCAGTAGCCCCTCGCCTTGACGTCGGGCTCGCCGAGGGTCGAGAGATCCGCGCCGACGAGGATGCCCGCACCGGATGCCGCGGCGCCCGAGGAAGTGACGTTGGTTTCGTGGGTGGCCACTGGACGGGGTCAGAGCATAGAGGCAATCGCCGCGACGCACGATCGCCGACGCAGATTAGACGCATCGCCCGGCAGATTGTTAGGCGGTGCGCGCAGGGTTCTTACGCCGTCAGCGCGTCCGCACCTGCCACGACCTCGAGAATCTCCTGTGTGATCTCGGCCTGGCGCGCACGGTTCATCGCGAGCGTCAGCCGGTCGACGAGCTCACCCGCGTTCTTCGAAGCGTTGCGCATCGCAGTCATGCGGGCTCCGAGCTCCGAGGCGGCGGACTCGAGCAGGGCACGGTAGAGCTCGGTCTCCAGGTAGACGGGGAGCAGACGGGCGAGAATCTCCTCGGGCTCCGGCTCGAAGATGAAGTCGCCGCGCAGCGCATTCTCGCGGCGTTCCTCCTCGGCGGCCTGCTCGAGCACCTCGCTGGCGATCGGCAGCACCGTCTGCTCGGTCACCTTCTGAACGAGCGCGGACTCGAAGTGGTTGTAGACGACCACGACCTCATCGACCTCTTCGCTCGTGTAGAGCTCGGCGAGCCGGTGGGCGACACCCTGGGCGTCGTTGTAGGCAGGCTTGTCGGTGAAGCCCTCGAACGCACCGTCGACCTCGAGACGGCGGAAGCGCAACGTCGAGGCGCCCTTCTTGCCGACCACGAGCCAGCGCACCTGCTTTCCCTCGGCGGTGACGCGCCGCTGCAGCGCGAACGCGGCTCGCAGCACCTGGGCGTTGAAGCCGCCGGCCAGCCCGCGATCGCCCGTGAGCGCCACGATCGCCACCGTGCGCACTTCCTCGCGCCGCTGCAGAAGCGGCAGGTTGCGGACCGACGAGCTCGCGCGGGCGACGCCCACCATCAGCTCCTGCATCCGGTCGGCGTACGGGCGCATCGTCTCGATCCGGGTCTGGGCCCGGCGAAGACGGGCACCCGCGACGAGCTCCATCGCCTTCGTGATCTTGCGCGTGTTCCGGATCGAGCGGATCCGGCGCTTCAGGTCCTGAACGGAGGCCACTAGATGGTTGGTGCCGCGGGATCGTCTGTTTCGGGCCGGGAGCAGCCCAGGCCGGCCAGATCGCGCAACCGGACGGGCGAGAGCGGGGCAGCAACCATCTAGACCAGGGACTCCTCTTGCTCGACGTTGAACGACCTGGCGAACTTCTCGAGCTCGGCGTCGAGCTTCTGCGCGGTCTCGTCCGAGAGGTCGCCGCTCTCGCGGATCGCAGCCAGGATCGAGGCCTCGGCGCGCAGATGCTCGCGGAGCTCGTCGTGGTAGCGCGGAACCTGCGGCGTCGGGATCCCGTCGATGCGGCCGTGGATGCCTGCGTACAGAGCTGTCACCTGCTCCTCCATCGGCCACGGCCTGTACTGCGGCTGGTTCAGCGTGGCCACCATCTTCTCGCCCCGGGCGAGGATGTTGCGGGTCCCCTCGTCGAGCTCGGAGCCGAACTGGGCGAACGCCTCCAGCTCGCGATACTGCGAGAGGTCGAGACGCAGGCGGCCGGCGACCTTCTTCATCGCCTTCGTCTGGGCTGAACCGCCGACGCGCGACACGGAGATGCCCACGTTCACGGCCGGTCGCACGCCCGAGTAGAAGAGATCCGACTCGAGGAAGATCTGGCCGTCGGTGATCGAGATCACGTTCGTGGGGATGTACGCGGACACGTCGCCGGCCTGTGTCTCGATGATCGGCAGTGCGGTCAGCGAGCCGCCGCCTCGCTCGTCGGAGAGCTTGCAGGCGCGCTCGAGCAACCGCGAGTGCAGATAGAAGACGTCGCCCGGGAAGGCCTCGCGCCCGGGCGGGCGGCGCAAGAGCAGCGAGAGCTGCCTGTAGGCGTCGGCGTGCTTGGTCAGATCGTCGTAGACGACGAGCGCGTGCTGGCCCTTGTAGAGGAAATACTCGCCCATCGCGGCGCCGGCGAACGGGGCCATCCACTTGATCGGCGCCGCCTCCGAGGCCGAGGCCGCGACGATGATCGTGTAGTCCATCGCGCCGGCATCCTTCAGCCGCTCGTAGACCTGGGCGACCGTCGAGGCCTTCTGGCCGATCGCAACGTAGACGCAGATCACGTCGCCGCCCTGCTGGTTGAGAATCGTGTCGATGCAGATCGCGGTCTTGCCGGTGCCGCGGTCGCCGATGATCAGCTCGCGCTGGCCTCGGCCGACGTTGGTCATCGAGTCGATCGCCTTGATCCCGGTCATCAGCGGCTCCTTGACCGGCTGCCGCTCGATCACGCCAGGCGCCTTGAACTCGAGTGGCCGCGTCTCGGCTGCTTCGATCGGCCCCTGACCGTCGAGCGGGTTGCCGAGCGGGTCGACCACGCGACCGAGCAGGCCCTCGCCGACCGGCACCGAGGCCACCTTGCCGGTGCGCCGTACGGGCTCGCCCTCGCCGACCTTCTCCCAGTCGCCGAACAGCGCCGCGCCGACGTTGTCCTCCTCGAGATTGAACGCGAGGCCGACGACGCCGTGCTCGAGCTCGAGCATCTCGAGCGCGAGGCAGTTGTCGAGCCCGTGGATGCGGGCGATGCCGTCTCCGACCTGGAGGACGGTGCCAACCTCGCTCAGGTCGGTCGCGACGTCGTACTGCTCGATCCGCTCGCGCAGGATCGACGTGATCTCTTCGGGACGCAGCTTCAAAGTCAGCTCCTTGCTAGGTCGTGGCGAAGTCGTTCGAGGCGGCCGCGGACGCTCGCATCGACGCGATGCGAGCCCGCCTGGAGCACGAAGCCGCCGACGAGGTCCGGATCGACCGTGCGGGTCGCCTCGATCGTCTGGCCGGCGGCCCGCTCGATCTGCGAGAGGATGGACGCGGCCTCCTCGTCGGTCAGAGCGACGGCGGTCGTCAGCTCGACCTCGAGGCGGCGCTCCTGCTCGGCGACGAGGCGGTCGAACTCACGCGCGATCTCCGTGATCTGGCCCGCGCGGCCCTTCTCCGTGGCCAGCAGGACGAAATTGCGCAGAAGCTCGTCGGCGCCCCCGAGCACGTCCTCGAGCGCGGCCCGGCGCGCCTTGCCGTCGATCTCGGGGTTCGTCAACAGGTGGCCGAGCTCGGGCACGTCGTGGATCGCGGCGACGAAGTCGTCGAGATCCTCGCGCACCTGCGGCAGCCGCCCCTGCTCCTGGGCCGCCTCGAAGAGCGCGTTCGCGTAGATGCGATGCGCGACGGCCATCAGTTGTCGCGGTTCCCGAGGGCCGAGAAGTCGAGCTCCGCGATCGCGTCCTCGATCAGCCGCTTGTGATCGGCCTTGTCGAGCACCTTGCCGGTGACCTTGGCGGTCGCCTCGAGCGTCAGGGTGGCGACCTCGTGGCGGATCGCGTCGAGCGCGCGCTGGGTCTCGGCCTCGATCAGCTTGCGCGTCTCCTCGATGCGGCGCTGCCGCTCGAGCTCGGTCTCCTCCTTGACGCGCTCGCGCATCGAGTCGCCGATGCGGCGCGCCTCCGCAAGGATCTCCTCGGCGTCGCTGCGCGCCCGCCCGATCAGCTTGCGGTGCTCCTCGAGCAGCCGTCTCGCCTCCTCGCGAGCGCGGTCGGCCTCGCCGATCGACTCCCGGATCCGGTCGCGGCGCTCGTCGATCGTCTTCTGGATCGGGCCGAACGCGTAGCGCCTGAGCACGAAGAACGTGAGCCCGAACGCGATCACCGTCCAGATCATCAGGCCGGGGACGACCTTGATCAGGCCGGATGAGGCGACAACGCTGGACATCAGATCAGGACGTAGGCGAGCAGGCCGCCGATCAGGCCGTAGAAGACGACGGCCTCGGTGAGCGCAAAGCCGAGCCACTGGATCCCCTGCAGCTCGCCGCGCAGCTCGGGCTGCCGGGCGACCGCCTGGATCATCGAGCCGAAGATGTTGCCGATGCCGACGCCGGCGCCGAGTGAGCCGAGGCCGATGCCCAGCGCGAGGGCGATCGCCTTGCCGGCGTCCGTCGTGCCGTTCGTGGCGGCTGCGAGAAGGTTCAGCACGTGCGATTCCTCCTAGTGTTCCGGCTCGATCGCCGAGCCGATGTAGATGGCGGACAGGGCGGCGAAGATGTACGCCTGGATCGAGACGACGATCACGACCTCAAACAGATAGAAGACCGTGGCGGCGGGCACCGCAACCACGACGAGAGCCACATTCTCGAGCACGAAGATCAGGCCGATGAAGGTCAGGATCAGCATGTGCCCGGCGAGCATGTTGGCGAAGAGTCGGACAGAGAGCGAGATCAGGCGCATGAACTGGCCGAGAATCTCGAGCACGACGATCAGTCCCCAGAGGACAGCGCTACCCAGGCTGAAGGTTGGAAGCCCGCTGGGGATCCAGCTCTTGAAGTAGCGAACCGGACCGTTGTAGCGGATGCCTTCGACGTGGGTGAAGATGAACGTGAGCAGAGCGAGCGCGAGCGTGACCGAGATCGACGACGTGGCGGCGTAGATGCCGAGCGTCGGCAGATGCACCCCGCCGATGTCGACCTTCTGGTCGGAGAGCGGCAGCGGGATGAAGCCGATCAGGTTGACCACCCAGATGAAGAGCATCAGGCTCGCCACGTACGGAAACCACTTGCCGATCGACTTCTGGGGCAGCCCCTGCTCGGCGATCTGGACCTGCGCGATCTCGTAGATCGTCTCGCCGATCGTCTGGCGGCGGCCGATCGACTTGTCGGAGCGGACGCGGAAGCGCATCAGGCCGACGCCGAGCAGCATCGTCAGCAGCGCGCCGAGCCAGAGGTAGGCGACGGCCTTCGTGACCGAGAGGTCGAGCCCGCCGATGTGGATCGGCAGCCAGGCGTGCTGGTCGAACTCCTCCTCCGGGTGGAAGATCCCCTTCGCGGACGCTGCCTGGGGCAGCACCAGCATGGCGAGCACGAGCAGCGAGAGCAGGCGCTTCAGCCTCATCGGGGCGAGGCCGCGAAGTAGGTGAACAGGGAGAGGCCGAGCTCGAAGGTATAGGCGAGGGCGTACGTGAGCGCACCCGCCAGCGCGAGGTGGGAATCCGACACGGCCACGGCCACGAGCACCACCAGCACCACGACCGACCTGAACATGAGTCCGAACGCCAGCACGCCTGATGAGGCGAGACTACCGACCGATCCGCGCAGCCGTGCGATCAGCAGGCCGGTCACCTGCATCGCGACCCAGAGCACGGCCGCGAGCCCCCAGCCTGCGATCCGCCAGTCGGCGATCAGGAAGATCGGCAGCGCGAGCGCGATCACGAAGGCTCCGCCCGCGAGCGGAAGCAGCCGCCCGGGCACAGGACGGGGAGTCATCAGCTCGGCGCGCATCAGAACGACTCTCGGTAACGGCGATACACGGCGACGACCCCGGCGGGGACGCCGACGAGCGCTCCCGCGAGGAGGCCGAGCCCGACCGAGCCGGCGGCCCAGCCGATCAATGCTCCGAGAGCGATACAGGCACCCGTGGCGGCGAAGAGCACGGCGCCCGCTCCGGCGGGATCGAAGGTCTGGCGGGGAGAGGCGGCCTGCACTGCGGGCGGGAGCATACCAGAGCTTTGTAACAGTCCCGATCGGTTGTTCCAGGCCGGAAAGCGGCGATTTCGAGGGCAGTTTGTCCAGGTTACGATCAGGCTGCGACGAGGCGTCTCACCCTGCCCGCAACAGCCGACAGGAGCTGCGAAGCAGCGTGCCCGACGCGATCGTGATCGGCTCGGGGCTCGACCTCCGCGCGGTGCCTGATCGCCTCGCGGTCAGGCGGCCTGTTTGCGCTCTGCCCGTCTGCGACTGCGCGCCGTCGAGAGCTTGACGAGCTCGAGCAGGTAGACGACATAGGCGGAGGAGCCGAGCGCGAGCAGGTAGATCGATCCGGCCGCCAGGCTCGACCAGAGGTGCCAGCGACCGTGTGCGTGAAACGGGATGAACCTGGTCGCGAGCGCCGAGCCTGCCAGCGTCGCGAACCATGCGTAGATGTACACGGCCGCGCGCCGCTGGGAGAAGCCGATGTTCACGAACCGGTGGTGCAGGTGCGTGCGGTCGGCCTGGTACACCGGCTTGCCGTACTTGAGCCGCCTCGCGAACACGAACGAGGTGTCGAGGATCGGAATCGCCAACACGAGCAGCGGGAAGAACAGGGCAACGGTCGACGCGGTCTTGAGCAGGCCCTGAATCGAGACGGTTGCGAGCACGAAGCCGAGCAGCAGCGCGCCCGAGTCGCCCATGAAGATCCGCGCAGGATAGAAGTTGTGGCGGAGGAAACCGATCGTCGCGCCGAGGACGATCGCAGAGAGGATCGCCGGGCCCGGTTTCCCGAGCGAGAGCGCGATCACGGCGAAGGTGAAGGCGGCGATCGCGCTGACCCCGGCGGCGAGGCCGTCGAGCCCGTCGGTGAAGTTGACCATGTTCATGATCGCGACGATCCAGATCAGGCTCAGCGGCACTCCCGCCCACTCCGGCAGCGTGTTGATCCCGAGCAGCGGGAACGTGAAGCGGTCGATCCAGACGCCGAACGACACCGGCACCGCCGCCGCCGCCAGCTGGCCGCCGAGCTTCTGCCACCACGGCAGGCCGCGGTAGTCGTCGACCGCACCGACGATCGTGGCGAGCGCCGCGCCGATCAGGAGGCCGCGCGTCTCGCGCCCGAGGTCGAGGAAGGCGAGCGCCGGGACGAAGATGCCGAGGAAGAGCGCCAGCCCGCCGAGGCGCGGAATCGCGATCACGTTCAGGCGGCGGCCGTCCGGCTCGTCGACTGCGCCGATCCGCCGCGCCATCCCACCGACGGCGGGGGTGAGCAGGACGACGATCACGAGCGCGGCGGCCGCGCCGTAGACGACTTGCAGGTGGTCGCTGAGAGTCGCCCACATGGCAGCCTCTTACTTCGTCCCGTAGAGCCGGTCTCCCGCGTCGCCGAGCCCCGGGACGATGAAGCCTTTCTCGTTCAGCGCGCGGTCGATCGACGCCACGACGATGCGCACGTCGGGATGCTCGTCGTGGATGTGCTGAATCCCCTCCGGCGCCGCGATCAGCGCGATCAACCGGATCGACGTGGCGCCCGCCTCCTTGACCTTGCCGACCGCGGCGACCGTCGAGTTGCCCGTTGCCAGCATCGGGTCGAGCAGGATCACATCGCGTGCGGCGATGTCGTACGGCAGCTTCACGTAGTACTCGATCGCCTCCAGGGTTCCCTCGTCGCGATAGAGGCCGATGAAGCCGACCCGCGCGCCGGAGATCAGCGAGAGGACGCCGTCGAGCATCCCCATGCCGGCCCGCAGGATCGGGCAGATTGCGACCTTCTTGCCGCTGATGCGCCTCACGGTCGTCCGCTCGAGCGGCGTCTGCACTTCGACGTCCTCCGTGACGAGGTCCTTCGTGGCCTCGTAGGTGAGCAGCAAGGTCAGCTCGTTGACGAGCTGGCGGAAGAGATGCGTCTCGGTGTCGACGTCCCTCAGGAGGCCCAGCTTGTGCTGGACGAGCGGGTGGTCGACCTCGATCACATTGCTCATGCGGACGTCTTCCCGACGGGAACCGGTTCGCCGTGAGGGCCGACGCCCGTCGAGCCGGCGTCGCTCGCCGGGGCCCGGTAGCTCGTGTAGCCGCGGAAGCCCGGGTAGAGCGGGTTCTTGTCGCAGAGCACGACGCTGCGAGCAGCGAGTGCGTCGACGTCGGCGCCCTCCGCGAGCGCCGCCGCGATGATCCGGCCGACCTCGCGGAAGTCCTCGTCGTCGAAGCCGCGCATGGTCGCCGCAGGGGTGCCGATGCGGACGCCGGAGGCGATCGTCGGCGGCCGCTCGTCGAAGGGCACCGTGTTGCGGTTGACCGTGATCTTCACCTCGTCGAGGCGCTCCTCGGCGCCCTTGCCCGTCCACTCCGAGGCACGCAGATCGATCAGCATCAGATGCGTGTCGGTGCCGCCGGTGAGGATGTCGAGCCCTTCCTGCTGGAGCGTCTCCGCGAGCGCGTCGGCGTTCGTGCGCACCTGGCGCTGGTAATCCCGGAACGCCTCGGTTGCGGCGATCCTGAAGCATGTCGCCTTGGCAGCGATCGTGTGCTCGAGCGGGCCGCCCTGCATGCCGGGAAAGACGGCGCGATCGACCGCCTGGGCGTGCTCCTCACGGCAGAGGATGAAACCCGCCCGCGGCCCCGAGAGGGTCTTGTGCGTGGTCGAGGTGACGAAGTCGCAGTCCTTGACCGGGTTCGGGTGGATCCCCGCCGCGACGAGCCCGGCGAAGTGCGCCATGTCGCAGAGCAGCAGCGCTCCGACCTCGTCGGCGATCTTCCGGAATTCCCAGGTCTCGACCGTGCGCGGGTAGGCGGAACCGCCGCAGACGATCAGCTTCGGACGGTGCTCCTTCGCGAGTGCGAGCACCTCGTCGTAGTCGACCAGCATCGTCTCGCGCGAGACGCCGTAACTCGCGATCGTGTAGAGCTGACCCGAGAAGTTGACCTTCAGTCCGTGCGTGAGATGGCCTCCGTGGTCGAGGCGCAGGCCCATGATCGTGTCGCCGGGCTGCAGACACGCCATGTAGACGGCCATGTTCGTCTGCGCGCCGGCGTGCGGCTGCACGTTCGCGTGCTCGGCGCCGAAGAGGCCCTTGGCACGGTCGATCGCGAGCTGCTCGATTTCGTCGACGACCTCGCAGCCGCCGTAGTAGCGCCTCCCCGGATAACCCTCGGCATACTTGTTCGTCGGCACCGAGCCGACGGCCTCGAGCACGCTCGGCCACGTGAAGTTCTCGGAGGCGATCAGCTCGATCTGCGCGCGCTCCCGCTCGAGCTCTTTGCGGAGCAGCTCGGCGACCTCCGGGTCGACCTCGTCGAGGCCTGCCGACCGGAGCTGGTGGATCGTTTCGGGCGCGACGGCCATCGAGCGACTCCTTCCCTGGGATGGATTGAGGATACTTCCCCGGTCCACCGTGAGTTTCTTCGAGCCACCGGCCACTCCGCCCGATCCGCCGGAGGAACAGCGGCAGCCGCCGTGGATCGGCCCGCCGGAGAACGAGCTCGGGGCGGCGCTGCCCGACCGCGTGCCGCTCGCGCGGACGGCGGACACCGCCGTCGCGGTCCTCCAGCTCGTCGCCTACTCGACCGGGTTCGGCTTCCTGCTCGGGGTCCGGCGTCGCCTGCTCGCGGACGACGACCTGGATCCGTTCATGCACCGCCTCGGGCGCCGCGCCGGCGACCACGCCCTCCGGCTCGGCGTCGGCTTCGCCGATGGACGGAAAGCGACCAACCTCTCGCTGCCGTTGCACCACGACGAAGAGGGACCCGTGCTGATCTTCCGGGGTGGAGGCGGTGGCGGACGCACGTGGGACATGGGCTTCTGGGTCTGGCCGCTGCCGCCGCCGGGCCCGCTCGCGTTCGTCTGCAAATGGCCCGCAGCCGGGATCGCCGAGACGCGAGTCGAGATCGAGGCTCGCTCCGTGCTGGATGCGTCGGCGCGCAGCCAACTGCTCTGGCCGGAAGGGGGAGCTCCTTCGGGTTCCGGCTGGACCTCGAGCTCGCTCTAGTCGGCGGCGGCCAGCGCCTTCGCCACGTCGCCGGCACCTTCGCGGAGGACGACCGGCGCCGCCCCGGTGAAGTCGAGGACGGTCGACGGCAGCCCCGGGAGCTCGCCGCCGTCGAGACTCGGGCATCGGGAACGCAACTCATCAGGCACGTCCTCGAGGCGCCTGGGCTCGAGGCCGCCCGCGAGGTTGGCGCTCGTCGCGACGACGGCGCCGACCCTCTCGAGCACGGTCCTGGCGCCGCCTTCGAGCAGCGGGACACGCACGCCGATCTTGTCCGGAGTCGACCCGTTCAACCAGCGGAAACGCTTCGCCGGGTTGGCGAGGATCAGGGTGTACGGGCCGGGAAGCAGCCGACCGGCGATCCGGCCGGCGCGGCCGCGGAGCTCGGGTACGCACTCGAACAGCAGGTCGAGGTCGGCCGCGAGCAGCGCCGTGGGCTGCAGCTCTTGCCGGCCCTTGAGCCGGTAGAGCCGGCGCGCCGGCTCCTCCCGATACGGCGTCGTGACGAGCCCGTAAACCGTGTCGGTCGGGATGATCGCCGGCTGCCCCGCCTTGATCGCGCTGACCACCTCATCGATCACGACAGAAACTCGTTGATCGCGGCGCGGACGCGCTCGGGGGATTCGAGGAAGAGGAAGTGCCCGCAGGCGGGAATCGTCACCGTCCGGACGTCGCCGAGGGCGTCGGTGAGCTCACGCGCCGACGCCGGGCCTGCGATGAAGTCGTCCTCGCCGGCGAGGACGAGCGCGGGAGCCTCGATCAGCCCGAGCTCGGGGCGCAGGTCGAGGCTCGCGACGATCTCCATGTTGAAGAGGTGAAGCGCATCCGCGTTCGGAGTCTCGCGCACGCGCTCGAGATATGCGCGCTCTCGCTCGCCGAACTGCGCGAAGTAGAACGGGAACTC
The DNA here is from genome assembly GCA_963757725.1 of uncultured Actinomycetes bacterium. Lineage (GTDB taxonomy): Bacteria > Actinomycetota > Thermoleophilia > Gaiellales > Gaiellaceae > CAVWSR01. The sequence goes on along the minus strand of CAVWSR010000007.1, from coordinate 44,104 downwards.
GCGGAAGGCGAGCGCGCCCAGCTCCTCGTCCGTCGCGAAGTCGCCGGCGAGCTCGGCCTCGAGCGCCTGCTTCGCGTCGGCGTACCAGGGCTCGACGGCCCTCGCCGCGATCGCAGCCTCCATCGCCTGCTCCTGCTCGGGGGCGAAGCGTGCGAGCGTCCCGACCAGGATGAGCCGGCGCACGCGTTGCCGATAGGCGGCTGCGTAGGCCATCGCGACGATGCCGCCGTGCGACCAGCCGAGCAGGTCGATCGCATCGAGCGCCAGGTGCTCTCTCAGCGCCTCGAGGTCGGCGACGTAGTCGGCGACCTCGTAGTCCTCGCGGCCGGCCGGGCGGCTCGAGCCGCCGGTCCCGCGCGGGTCGAGCAGCACCAGCTCGAGCTGCTCATCCAGTCCGGCGGCCTCGTCGAAGAGGCGCGACGAGAACCCCGGCCCACCCGGATGGCAGACGAGCGGCGGCCCCGAACCGCGCCGCTCGTAGTCGAGCGTGAGCCCTTCGGAGGTCGTGAACGTCTCCTTCACGGGTTCCTACCTTCTACGACGCGGTCGCGTCCCGTCAGGTCTGCGACGATGTCGATCTCGCCGTAGCCCAGCCGCCCGAGCGCCGCCGCCGTCTGCGGCCCGTGCTCTGCGTGGATCTCCATCACGAGCCACCCTCCCGGCCTCAGCACCTCGCGCGCGAGCCGCGCGAGCTCCTCGGGAAAGCCCTCGCCGATCACGGCCAGCCTCGGCTCGAACTCGCGCACCTCGGCTTGCAGGCCATCGAGCTCGTTCGGCTCGACATACGGCGGGTTCGAGGCGACGAGGTCGTAGGGTCCTCCCGGCAAACCGTTGCGAAAGTCGCCCTGGACGAGCTCGACCGGGAGGCCGCAGCGCTCCATGTTCTCCCGCGCGAGCGCGAGCGCGTCGGGCGACACGTCGAACGCCGTGAGGTGCGCGTGCGGCAGCTCTTGCGCCAGCGCGAGCGCGATCGCGCCCGTCCCGGTACCGACGTCGATCGCCCGAGGCGCATCCACACCTTCCAGCAGGGCCAGGCAGCGGTCGACGAGCACCTCGGTCTCCGGGCGCGGCACGAGCGCCCGGGCGTCGGTCTTCAGCAAGAGCTTGCGGAAGCCCCATTCGCCGAGGATGTAGGCGAGCGGTTCCCGGCCGCCGCGGCGTTCCACGAGCGTCCGCGCCTCGACGAGCTCGGCTTCGTTCAGCGGCCGGTCGTGCTGGGTGTAGAGGTCGATGCGCGTCAGCCCGAGCGCGTGCGCGAGCAACCGCTCGGCATCGAGCCGCGGCGAGTCGACTCCCTTGCGCTCGAGGTACTCCGTCGAGCGCCTCAGCACATCCTGGAGGGTCAAGCCGTGGCGGTTTCGAGCGCGTGCCGGCGCTCCTCCGCCTGCAGCGCCTCGGTGAAATCATCCAGCTCGCCCTGGAGAATCCGGTCGAGCTGGTGCACGGTCAGCTTGATCCGGTGGTCGGTGAGCCGGTTTTCGGGGAAGTTGTAGGTGCGGATCTTCTCGGCCCGCTGACCGCCGCCGATCTGCGAGTTGCGCTGCGCTGAAAGCGCGGCCTGCTGCTTCTCGCGCTCGAGCTCGTAGAGGCGGGCACGCAGTACCCGCAGTGCCTTCGTCTTGTTCTGAAGCTGCGACTTCTCGTCCTGCATGGCGACGACCGTGCCGGTAGGGACGTGCGTGATCCGCACGGCCGAATCGGTGGTGTTCACGCTCTGGCCGCCGGGGCCCGTCGAGCGGTAAACGTCGATCTTCAGGTCGTTCGGGTCGATCTCGACCTCCACCTCTTCCGCCTCGGGCATCACCGCGACGGTTGCGGTCGAGGTATGGATCCGGCCCTGGGACTCGGTCTCGGGAACCCGCTGGACGCGGTGCGTGCCGCCCTCCCACTTGAAGACCGAGTAGGCGCTGTCACCCTTGACGGCGAAGGCGACCTCCTTGAAGCCGCCGCTGTCGCTCGGGCTTGCCGAGATCTGCTCGGTCTTGAAGCCACGCCGCTCGGCGTAGCGCGTAAGCATGCGGAACAGCTCGCCCGCCCAGAGCGCAGCCTCGTCGCCGCCGACACCCTGGCGCACCTCGATGAGCACGTCCTTCGAGTCCGCGGGGTCGCGCTCGACCAGCGCGACGCGCAGCTCGTCCTCGAGCCGGGCAAGCCGCTCCTCGCTCTCGGCCACGAGCTCGCGCAACTCGGGATCGTCGCGCGCCGCGTCGATGTCGGCGCGCGCCTCTCGCCATTCCTGCGAGAGCCGGTAGGGCGCTTCGAGCTCCTTCAGACGCCGCCCGACCGCAGCCGCCTCGCGATGGTCGTTGTAGACCGAGGGGTCGGACATCCGCTCCTGCACTTCACGGTAGGAGCGCTCGAGCTCGTCGATCAGGTCGTCGATGGCGGACATGCCAAAAGGGTATCCGCGGACGGCTCGCCCGGCACGATGCGATGTCGGAGCTCGAGCGGTTCGGGGCTAGCCCCCGAGCGAGGCGTCCAGCGTGATCTCCTCGACGCCGGCGAGTGCCTTGGAGACCGGGCAGTTCTCCTTCGCGCCCTGGGCAGCCTGCTCGAACGCCTGCTCCTCGAGACCCGGCACGCGTGCGCGGACTTTCAGGGCGATCTTCGTGATCCCGGCGCCTGGCACGAACGTCACTTCGGCAGAGGTCTTCAGCTCCTCGGCCGGGGTTCCCGCCTGGGCGAGGCCGTGCGAGAGCGCCATCGAGAAGCAGGCGGCGTGCGCGGCGGCGATCAATTCCTCCGGGCTCGTCTTGCCGCCGGAGGCGTCCTCAGAGCGAGCCGCCCATGTGACTGCGAGCGGGCCGAACGCTCCGCTTCCCACCTCGTCGATCGAGCCTTTCCCCTCCATCAGGCTTCCCTGCCAGGTCACTTCGGCACGACGCACAGCAGCCATCTAGGTTCCTCCCTCGAGCTTCGCGTTGATCGTGACTCCCGCGCTCGCCTTGATCAGCGCCGAGAACGGGCACTCCTCGTCCGCCGCTTCGACCGCCTCGCCGAACGCCGCCTCGTCGATGCCGTCCACGCGGGCGGTCGCGTGGATCTGCGACTCGACGATCTGGTGGCCCTTGCCCTCGACCTCGTCCATCACGATCGTGCAGCGGACGTCAAGCCGGCCCGGGGGGGTGCCGCGCTTGGTCAGTTCTCCGGCGAGCCCCATCGCAAAGCAGCCTGCGTGGGCGGCGGCAAGCAGCTCCTCCGGGCTGGTCTTGCCCTCGTTGCCGGCGCCGACGCGCGTGGGCAGCGAGAACGGGAGGTCGGTGAAGGCGCCCGTGGCCGCCGTGATCAGGCCAGCGCCGCGGGCGACGTTGCCCTCCCAGGCGACAGCGGCATTGCGTTCGATCCTCGGCACAGCGCGACCCTACCGAACCCGGGCCGCTAGGCCATGATCTCGACGCGGTTTTCCCGCGTCGAGCGGCCTTCGAGCTCGAGCACTTCTTGAAGTGCCTGGATCGAGACCTCGAGCTGGTCGAGCGTCGGCTCTCGCGTCGTGAGCCTCTGCAGCCACAGGCCCGGCGCGAGCAACGTCATCAGGATGCGGTTGCCCGAGTGTCTTCCGGCGAAGCGGATCAGCTCGTACGCGATCCCGGCAATCAGCGGCAGAAGCAGGACGCGAGTCGCGATCAGCCAGTACCACGCCGGCCGTCCGAAGAACGCGAAGACGAAGATCGCGATCACCATCACCCAGAGCAGGAATGCGGTGCCGCAGCGCGGGTGGATCAGGCTGAAGCGCTGCACGCGCTCGGGGGTCAGCTCCTCGCCGGCCTCGTAGGCGTTGATCGCCTTGTGCTCGGCAGCGTGGTACTGGAAGACGCGCCGCAGATCCGGGAGCAGCGAGATCAGCGAGAGGTAGACGACGAAGATCGTCACGCGGATCAGGCCCTCGACGATCACGAACCACCCCGTCGACTTGATCGGCAGCCAGTTGGTGATCAGCGCAGGGGTGACCTTGAACAGCATCACCGCAAACCCGATCGCGACCGCGAACGCGAAGAAGAGCTGGGTGCGACTGAGCTCGGTTTCGACCTCCTCGCCTTCCTCCTGCGCCGCGTAGTTGGCGGAGATCGCGAGCGCGCGGAAGCCGATCCCGAGCGACTCTCCGAGGGCGATCACGCCGCGTACGACGGGCAGACGGAAGAGGACGTGCCTCGCCATCGGCGACGCGATCCCCCGTGTGACCTGCGCGATATTCCCGTCGGGCTTGCGCACGGCGACCGCCCAGTTCGACGGACCGCGCATCATCACGCCCTCGAGGACGGCCTGACCGCCGATTGGCGAGCTCAACGCGCTACCCGCGGCGTGCGCCGCCGGCCTTCTCGAGCCGGCGCTGGAAGCGCTCGACGCGGCCGCCGGTGTCCATCAGCTTCTGCTTGCCCGTGTAGAACGGGTGGCACTGCGAGCAGACTTCGACGTGGAGCTCTGACTTCGTCGAACGCGTGACGAACGTGTTACCGCACGAGCAGTGCACGCTCGACAGCACGTAATCGGGATGGATCTCAGCCTTCATGCGTCGGCCAGGATAGCAGAGGCAGTTTCGGGCGCCACGTTGCCACCGGAGATAACAGCGACGACCTTGTCGCCCGGCTGCAACGCGATCCGGCCGCCGAGCAGCGCCGCCGTGGTCGCCGCTCCGGCCGGCTCGCAGGCGATCTTCGCGCGCCCGTAGAGGAAGCGGAACGCCTCCTTGATCTCGTCTTCGGTCACGAGCACCGACTCGTCGACGCGCTCGAGGCAGACGGCGAGACACTGCTCCCCGGCGAACGGGCCGGCGAGGCCGTCGGCGATCGAGTTGGGCTTGACCGTGACCGGGCGGCGAGCCCGGAGGGACTCGTACATCGCCGGCGAGAGCTCGGGCTCGACGGAGATCACGCGTGCGTCGGGCTTGAGACCCTTGACCGCCGTGGCTATGCCGGCGATCAGGCCGCCGCCGCCGACCTGGACAAGCACGACGTCGGCGCCCTCGGCGTCCTCCATCAGCTCGAGTCCGACCGTGCCCTGACCCGCCATGATCAACGGGTCGTCGAAGGGGTGGACGAGGGTGCGGCCGGTCTCCTCGATCAGCTGGGCGAGCCGCTCGAACGCCTCGGGCGAGCCCGCTGCCTCGGTGTCGATCGTGGCGCCATAGCCGCGAGCCGCGGCGATCTTCTGGGCGCTCGCGGTGGCCCACATCACGATCAACGCATCGATCTCCTCGAGCCCCGACGCGTACGCGAGCGCCTGAGCGTGGTTGCCCGCGGAGATCGAGATCACGCCCTCGCCTTCTCCTCGGAGCTCAGGGAGGCGAGCTTGTTGAGGACGCCGCGCGGCTTGAACGAGCCGGTGCGCTGGAAGCACTCCGCCTTCAGGTGGACTTCGGCACCTGTCTGTTCCGAAAGCGTTCGCGAGGTGAAGGTCGGCGTCCGGTGCAGCTTCCCGGCGATCGTCTCGCGGGCGCGGTAGACGTCGTCGAGCGTAAGGATCGTGTCCGCGACGGTGGTGGCCATGGACCTGATGCTACTCGGCGGGTCGCCAGCGCGGCCCCCGACGGCCCTTTATGTACACGCGTCTACCTCGGGTCCCGACCCGCCCCCTGCTCAGGCTCAGCCTAACTCTCGGGCGACGTTCGCGCATCGTCCCGATTGGGCAGAACGTGTGCCGAATCTGGCTCTGGAGACACGCGGATCGAACGAGGGCTCTCGCTCGCGGACTGCGCACCCTCCAAAGGATCACCCGCAGCCTGGCCGGCGGGTACTGGTCGCGGCAAAGCCGCCAAATGCGTGAGAAGCTGCCGGCCCGGTGGGAACGGCCGGCTGCAGCTGAGCTGCTCCTCCTCGACGGAGCTCTAGTAACCGCCGCCCTTGCCGCACGCGGACACGACGAGCATGAGCGAGGCGACGAGGATGATCAGCGGGATCAAGCGGGCGATCGGCATCAACGGGGGATACGTGCGAGTCGCCGCCTGCGGATTCCTACGTCCGCTGATACTCGGGACCCGAGCCGCCCTCGGGCGGCGTCAAGCGGCCGCCCTTGGCGCTGATCGCGCCGCACTGGACGCAGTTCGAGGGTGTGACCTGGACGGTCACGGTGCCCTCGCCGTCGGCCTTTCCGGCCTCGTATACCTGCGCCGGGCACATCCTCTCCCAGAGTTCGGCAAGCGCCTGCGGCACCTTCGTCTGGATCCGGATGTGACTCGGCTGATCGTCGCGCGTCCTGTTCCCCGACGCGAAGACGGAGGAGAGCTTGTCGAAGGTCAGCTTGCCGTCCGGTATCGGGTAGCGCGCACCGCGATCGGTCTGGAGGAGCTCCTGGTCGGCGTCGGGCTCCGTCCCGAACGGGCCGCGAGGGAACCTGCCCTTCGTCACCGTCATCGCCGAGGCGAGCGCGCCGCCCAGGAAGAAACCGCGGCCGAAGACCGCCCGCATGTTCCGCACTTCCTCCAGGTCGCGCCAGACGTAGCTCTCCCTGATCGTGTCGTCGTAGGACGCGAGCGCTCCGGCGCGCCCCGGCGTCTCGCCGCGCTGCAATGCACGGAAAGCCGCCTCGGCCGCGAGCCGGCCCGTCTCGATCGCATAATGGATGCCCTTCAGTGTCGGCACGTTGACGAAGCCCGGGCCTTCGCCGGCAAGCAGCAGTCCCGGCGCGTGCAGCCGCTTGGGCAGCGCGTAGAAACCGCCGCTCGTGATCGTCTTCGCGCCCCACTCGACCCGCTCGCCACCCTCAAGCAAGCTGCGGATCTTCGGGTGGGTCTTCAGCTCCTGGAGCAGGTCGTGCACGGAGAGCGTCGTGTCGCGATAGTCGAGCCCGACCACCATGCCGATCGTGATCAGGTCGCCGCCGAGCGGGTAGATGAACGAGCCGCCGAACTCGCGGTAGCGAGCGGCGGTGCGCAGCGGCCAGCCCATCGTGTGGATGATCCGGTCGAGCGGCCTGGCGACCCGCCACACCTCCTTCACGCCCAGCTCCCAGGTCTGCGGGTGGTCGCTGTGCAGGCCGAAGCGATCGAGCGCGGCGCCGGTGAGATGGCCCTGCGTGCCCTCGGCGAGCACCGTCACGCGCGCGACGAGGTCGGACCCGGGCTCGAAGTTGCCGAGCTCCTGACCTTCGCGGCCGCGGCCCTTGTCCCCGGTGCGGATCCCGTGGACGCGGCCGTCGGCGACGAGCAACTGCGCGGCGACGGTCTCGGGCAGGATCATCGCGCCCGCCTGCTCGGCCTCGTCCGCGAGCCACCGGCCGAGCTGCGACAGCGAGGCGAGATAGTTCCCCTCGTTGCGCATCGTCGGCGGCGGTGGAATCCGCAGGGCGGCCCGCGGGCTGAGCACATAGACGCTCTCGCCGTGCAGCGGTCCGACGAGCGGCATCTCCTCGATTCGCCGGCGGTCCTTGAACAGCCGCCGCAGCGCCCGCGGGTTGACGACCGCGCCGGAGAGCAGATGCGAGCCGGGCTGCTTGCCCTTCTCGATCACCGCCACCGGCACCTCGCCGAGCCGCTCGGCCACATCCGGGGCATCCCCGAGCAGCTGGCCGAGCCGGATCGCGCACGCGAGCCCCGCAGGACCCGCTCCCACGATGCAGACGCCCACCTCGATGCGCTCGTCGGGCGGATCGCTCGGGACCGCGATCGCGTCGGCGGCGCTCCAGGGCGGTGGATAGTCGGACGGCCGCGTCATCCGCGCGCAGTGCGCACGAGCTCGGTCAGCTTCGGAACGATCGCGTGGAGGTCGCCGACCACGCCGAGGTCGCAGAACTCGAAGACCGGCGCGTTGGGATCCTTGTTGATCGCGACGATCGTGCCCGAGGCCTGCATTCCGACCTTGTGCTGGATGGCGCCGGAGATGCCACAGGCGACATAGAGCTTGGGTGCGACCGTCTTGCCTGTCTGGCCGACCTGCGCCGAGTACGGGTACCAGCCCGCGTCGACGACGGCTCGCGTCGCGGCGACCGCGCCGCCGAGCGCTTTCGCGAGCTCCTCGACGAGCGTGAAGTTCTCGGGGCCGCCGAGGCCGCGGCCGCCGGCGACGATCACGTCGGCGTCCTCGATCGACGGGCCGCTCGACTCTTCGTGGGCCTGTTCGACCATCGTCGCCCGCGTCGAGAAGTCCTCGAACGAGACCGAGACGTTCTCGAGCTGGGCGGTGCCGCCCGTCTCCTGCGGATCGAACGTGCCCGAACGGAAGAGCGCGAGCCTCGGTGTCGACGTCCAGCCGGACTCGACGAGCACCGTGTCCTGCAGCACCGGCTGCTTCGCCACGAGCCCGCCGTCGCGCGGCTCGACGTCGACGAGCTGCCAGTTCAGGCCCGCTTCCAGCCGGGCCGCGAGGGCCGCGGCGACGTCGGCGGCGAGCACCGACTGCGCGAAGAACACGTTCTCCACGCCGCTCTCGCGCACGATCCGGGCGAGCGCGTCGACGCGCGGCTGCGGCAGCGGCGCCTCGAGCGCCGGGTCGTCGACGACGTACACCTTCGTTGCGCCGAAGCGGCCGGCCTGCTCCGCGAGCGCGGCGACGCCGGAGCCGAGGATGGCGCCGTGCGCCTCGCCGAGCTGCGCCGCCCTGGCGAGCACGCCGAGCGCGCCCTTCTGGATCTCGCCCTCGTGGTGCTCGAGGAAGACGAGCGTCGTCACAGCAGCCGCTTCTCCTGCAGGTAGGCGAGGATCTGCTCGGCGGCGCTGCCGTCGTCCTCGATCGTCCGCGCGTCCGCACGCGGGGGCGGTGAGCCCAACGCGAGTACCGTCGTCCTCGAGCCGGCGGCACCGACGCGTTCGGCTTCGGCGCCGACGTCGGCGAGAGACAGCGTCTCCTGCTGTTTCTTCTTGGCGCCCATGATCCCCTTCAGCGACGGGTAGCGCGGCTCGTTGATCGCGTCCGAGACCGCGACGACGGCGGGCAGCGGCACCTCGATCACGTCGTAGCCGAACTCGGTCTGGCGCTTCCCTCTCAGGGTCCCGCCGTCGACCTTCAGCTCCGCGACCTGGGAGATCAGGGGGCGCCGAAGCCGCTCGGCCACGGCGGCCCAGAGGACGGCGCCGTCCGAGTCGGCGCCCTGCTGACCGAACAGCACGAGCTCGAAGTCCTCGCGCTCGAGCGCCTTCGCGAGCGCGTACGACGTCGCGACGAGATCTGAGCCGGCGGCAGCCTCGTCGCTGACGAGCAACGACCGGTCGGCGCCCATCGCGAGCGCCTTGCGCAGCGCGTCGAGTGCCTTGGGCGGACCGAGCGAGACGAGCACGACCTCGCCGTCTCCAGAGGCCTCCTTGATCCTCAGCGCCTCTTCGACCGCGTTGGAGTCGAAGTGGTTGAGCGCGCCCTCGCCCGAGCGGTCGAGCCGCTTCGACGACGGATCCAGCTTCCCGGTCCCCTCGGGCACCTGCTTCACACACACCGCGACCTTCATCGGGCAGGACTCTACCGAGGCTCAGTCGAAGGGAACCGCTGGAACCGATGGCCCCGGAAGGCTGGTAGCCTCCCGCCCTTCGGAGCTAGCCGGCATGACGAATCGCCACCGGACGACAGCCCTCGGGGTCTTCCTCGCACTCGCACTCGCTGCCGTCGGAGGCGTCGCGGCGGCGGGCGCGGCGGTGCCGAGCCCGATCGTCTTTCCGGTGCTCGGGGCGGTCACCTACACGAACGACTTCGGCGCACCGCGACCCGGCGGCAAGCACGAGGGCAACGATCTGGTGGCGCCGAGGAAGGCGATCGCCGTCGCCGCCGAGTCGGGCAAAGTCGAGTTCTGGACGACGTCGAAGAATGCCGGCTGCATGCTCTACCTCTACGGCGACAGCGGGACGACGTACGACTACATCCACCTCAACAACGATCTCGGAACCGGCAACGACAACAAGGGTTCGTGCGTCCCCGGGATCGCCTACGCAGCGGGCTTGCAGAACGGCGACACAGTCGTGGCGGGACAGCCGGTCGGCTACGTCGGCGACTCCGGCGACGCGAACGGGATCCACCCGCATCTGCACTTCGAGGTGCACCCCGGCGACGGCAAGGCGGTCTCGCCCTACCGGTTCCTGCAGGCTGCGCAACACCTCTTCTTCTCCGCCCCCGAGGGCACGACGTTCACGCTCCTCCTGAACGGGACGGTGTCGGACGCCTACGACGACCAGCTGACGATCGACGTCTCGCTCGCGCGTGAATGGCCGGATCACGAGCACGTGCAGAAGCCGGGCATGCTGACGGTGACCGTCCCCGCCGACGTCTCCGACCTGACCGATGCGCTGCCCGGAGCGCGCGTCACCGTGTGGACGTCTCCTGCGCCGGCGAGCTTCGAGGCGTCGCTCGGCAACGGAATCGTCGCGACCAGGCTCCAGTTGAAGCCGCCGCTCGCAAAAGCGGGCGTGGCGGCGAAGCCCAGGCCGCGGGGCTAGATGGTTGATGCCACGCTCTCGCGTGTCCGGCTGCGCGATCTGGTCGCCCCGGAACTGACGACTTCGTGGCATCAACCATCTAGCGGCCGCTGAAGCGCGGCTCGCGCTTCTCGACGAAGGCGGCCAGGCCCTCCCTCGCGTCCTCGCTCGCGAACAGCTCGCCGAACCAGCCCGCCTCGGCCTCGAGGTTCTGGACGTGGTCGCCCTGGAGCGCGCGGTTGCAGAGCTCCTTGGCAGCTTTCAGCGCGACGGGGCTCTTCGACGCGACGAGGCGCGCGGTCTCCATCGCGCGGTCGAGCACCGGGTCGTGGATCCCGTTGACGAGACCCCGCTCGAAGGCCTCCTCCGCCCCGACGAGCCTGCCCGTGAAGATCAGCTCCTTCGCGAACCCGAGCGTGGTCGCGCGCGCGAGCCGCTGGGTGCCGCCCCAGCCGGGGACGATCCCGAGATTGATCTCCGGCTGGCCGAGCTTCGCGTTCGAGGACGCGTAGCGGATGTCGCAGGCGAGCGCGAACTCACAGCCGCCGCCGAGCGCGAAGCCGTTGATGGCGGCGATCGTCGGCTTCGGCATCGTCTCGAGCAAACGCCCGACCTCGTGGCCGAGCGCGCCCCACGCCTTCGCCTGCTCGACGTCGAGCCCGCTCATGTACTTGATGTCGGCACCGGCCATGAACGCCTTCTCCCCCGCGCCCGTCAGCACGACCGCGCGCGCGTCGCCGTCCGCTGCGAGCGCGCTGAGACGATCGCGCAGCTCGGTCAACGTCGCGACGTCGAGCACGTTGAGCGCCTCGGGTCGATCAATCGTGACGACCGCGACGCCGTCCTCCCGCGCGACCTGGATGCTCAGACCGGCACCTTCCCGCGGAGGAACTCGACGATCTCGCTCGTCGGCGCGCCCGGCGTGAAGATCTCGGCGACACCCTGGTGGCGAAGCTCGTCGGCGTCGTCGGTCGGAATCGTGCCGCCGACGACGACGAGCACGTCCTCGGCGCCGTTCTCGCGCAGGCCCTCGAGGATCCTCGGCACGAGCGTCATGTGCGCGCCCGAGAGGATCGAGATCCCGACAGCGTCGGCGTCCTCCTGGATCGCCGTCTCGACGATCTGCTCCGCTGTCTGGTGGAGGCCCGTGTAGATCACCTCCATACCGGCATCGCGGAGGGCGCGGGCGATGATCTTCGCGCCGCGATCGTGCCCGTCCAGGCCGGGCTTCGCGATCACAACTCTGATCTTGCGGGCCACAGGCGCGGAGTCTAGAGGCTGATGTGCGACCGGGGTGCGCGCGGACTCAGCGGCCGTTCGCCATGCTTCGCTGCACCCGGCGAGCCCGCCGAGAGTCGATCAAGCAGCGGCCGCCGAGCACGAGCGGCGCGAGCAGCAGGGCAAAGACCAGGAATGCGATCGGCGCGTAGGCCCACTGCCTGCTCAGGTGCGGGTTCGTGGACTGGATGATCGGCTGGTTCGGGTTCGGCGGCCCGTCGGGGATGGCGTTCGGGCCGAACAGTCCCCGGATCGACGGCGCCCAGGAGTCGACCAGCCAGGCGCGACCGATTCGCCTCAGCTTGAGGTCGTACACCGCCGGCTCGACGCCGCTCGCCTTCGGGGGGAACAGCGAGACCCTGTAGTCGAGCTCGTTGCGGATCGACTCCACGAGGACGGCGCCGCGGAGGTCGGTGCCGACCGGGAACGGCACGATCGGGATCTCGCCCGTCTCCCACCGTCGACGCGTGAGGCCCTGGTGCAGCGACGGCGTCGTGAGGTCGTACGAGTAGGAGAGGTGCCTCCGGATCACCGCGGACTGCACGAAGGCGAGCATGACGCCGGCGGCGCGACTGCGCTCTGCCGCCGTATAGCGAACCGGCTTCGGCGGGTGATACACCGCCCTCGGCTCATTCGAGGTCGGCCTGGAGGGCGCAGGCCCGTTCTGCTCAGGCAGCAGGAGGACGACGGCTGCGATCGAGCCGGCGAGACCGAGGGTGCACAGCGTCCCGGTCAGCCGCCGGCGCAGGCGTGCCGACCTGAGGGGCCTTGCCACCGGAACGGCGGCGCGTGTCAGCAGGCGCTCCGCTCACCCGTGGTTCTGTTCGCTGGGCAGCATCGGGAAGCCACGCGGCACCCAGCTGTTGACGACCCACTTGCCGTGCAGCCGCACCACGTCTGCGTAGAAGATCTGCGGCTTGACGCCGCGCTTGACCGACTTCGCCGTCGGCACCATCGCCACCTCGACGAGTGCGTGATTCGGCCGCGAGTAGTCGATCTTGAAGGGCGCGTACTGGAGGCTCTTCACCTCGTACGGCACGACCGGGATCTCGCCCGTCAACCACTGCGCGAGCGACATGCCCTGCCTCACACCGGGCCCGGCCAGAGCGTAGGCGGCCCGAAGGTTCTTGCGCGCGACGGCGGTGAGGACGAACTGCCCGAGGGCGCGCTTCGCGGCGGGATCCAGCCTCACGTGCCTCGGCGCGGCCGGCGCCTGCTTGGCCGGCCTGTCGGCGTTCTGGTAGGTCTGGCTGGTCGGCGTCGAGTGGTTGCCGGTGAAGACCACGACGGCCGCGATCGCACCCGCCACGAAGAGCCCGATCGCCCCGGCCCAGGCGAGCCTGCGAACAGGCTTCGGGAACCGATGCGTGGACTCGATGTAGGCGCCGCCGCTCATCGCTAGAGAGAGTAGACGAGCATTTCGCCCATCGGTTAGAAGACCGGCGTCTCGCGCCAGATGCCCCACACTTCGCGAAGGGCGTCGCACATCTCGCCCATCGTCACGTAGGCGCGGGAGGCATCGATGATCAGCGGCATCAGGTTGACGCCGTCGCGTGCAGCGGCCGCCTTCAGGGCGCTCAGAGCCTGCTCGGCGGCTGCTCCGTCGCGTCGACCGCGGAGTGCCCGAACCCGCTCGATCTGCTGAGGCTCGAGGGCCGGGTCGATCTTGAGGATCTCCAGCGGCTGCTCGTCTTCGAGCCGGTAGCGGTTGACCCCGACCACGACCCGCTGCTCCCGCTCGACCTCGGACTGGTAGCGGTAGGAGGCCTCGGCGATCTCCCGCTGGAAGAAGTTCTCCTTGATCGCAGCGACGACCCCGCCCAGCTGCTCGATCCGGTCGAAGTACTCGTAGGCCTGGCGCTCCAGCTCACCCGTCAGCTGCTCCACGAAATAGGAGCCGCCGAGCGGATCGATCGTGCTCGCCACGCCGGTCTCGTGCGCGATCACCTGCTGGGTGCGCAGCGCCAGCCGGACCGCGTTCTCGGTCGGCAGCGCGAGCGCCTCGTCGAAGCTGTTCGTGTGCAGCGACTGTGTCCCGCCGAGGACGGCCGCGAGCGCCTCGATCGCGGTCCGCACGATGTTCACCTCCGGCTGCTGCGCCGTCAGCGACACACCCGCCGTCTGCGTGTGGAAGCGCATCAGCCAGGAGCGCGGGTTCTTCGCCCCGTACCGCTCCTTGAGCTCCCGCGCCCAGATCCGCCGGGCAGCCCGGTACTTCGCGATCTCCTCGAAGAAGTCCAGGTGCGCGTTGAAGAAGAACGACAGCCGCGGCGCGAACTCGTCCACGTCGAGCCCGCGTTCGAGCGCCCAGTCGACGTAGGTGAAGCCGTCTGCGAGCGTGAAGGCGAGCTCCTGCGCCGCGGTCGACCCGGCCTCGCGGATGTGGTAGCCGGAGATCGAGATCGGATGCCAGCGCGGCAGCTCCTGCGCGCAGAACTCGACCATGTCCGTCACGAGCCGCATCGAGGGCTCGGGCGGGAAGATGTACTCCTTCTGCGCGATGTACTCCTTGAGGATGTCCGTCTGGATCGTCCCGCGGAGCTGCTCCCGCGCGACCCCTTGCGCCTCGCCCACGCAGATGTAGAACGCGAGCAGGATCGCCGCCGGCGAGTTGATCGTCATCGAGGTCGACACCTGGCCAAGCGGGATCCCGGAGAAGAGCGTCTCCATGTCCTCGAGCGAGTCGATCGCGACGCCCTCGCGGCCGACCTCCCCGAGCGAGCGCGCGTGGTCGGAGTCGTAGCCCATCAACGTCGGCATGTCGAACGCCGTCGAGAGGCCCGTCTGCCCGTGCTCGAGCAGATACCGGAAGCGCTCGTTCGTCTCCGCCGCCGTACCGAAGCCGGCGAACTGCCGCATCGTCCAGAGCTTACCGCGGTACATCGACGGGTAGACCCCGCGCGTGAACGGAAATGCCCCCGGGTAGCCGAGGTCCCGCTCGTAGTCGAGCTGGACGGTGTCGGGCGTCGAGAGCGCCTCGTTCTCGATCCCCGAGATCGTCGTGAACAGCTCGCCCTCGCGCTCCGGCGTCGACTCGTACAGCTCTCCGCGCCAGGCATCCGTGGGCGAGGACTTTCTCGGCTCCGTCGTCGCCATCGACGTCCATTGTAGGGCGCTCGATCGGCCTTCGCCGATCGCCCGCACGACGCAGTCAGACGCTCGCATCCGAACGTCAAGTCTGATCCTAAGGTTGAGGTCTACTCACTCGTTCGAGCCGTCGGCATTCGACCCGGCACGTCCGGCGAGCGTGATGAGCTCTCGACCCCGAGGCCGGCGAGCTGTCACCCAAAAGAGGGATTTCTCCCCGGCAATATGGTTTGAAACGTATAAACCCTTACAGGACGAGGCCCCCCACGGCCGATGCGGAAGGTGAACCTTCGCGCGTCCACGCGTGCGCGGGTAAGAGCAATGACGAGCAAACGGCAACTGCGGCCCGATCAGCTCGTCGCCCTGGCTGGGCGACAGAGCGCGCGCCTGCTTGCTCTCGCCGGACTCGCCTTGGTCGCCCTCCTTGCGGTCGCCGGCGCCCTCGTGCTCGTCGTGTCCGGCCAGCACCCCCAGACCTTCGCTGCGAAGGCGCTCGGCGCCCCGCAGCACGACGCGCCGCTCGTCCGCAAGGTCTCGCCCGATACAACCGTCTCGATCCATTCCCGGGGCTACACGGTCAAGAGCACGGCCGACAGCTCGCTCACGCTCGCGGCTGACGTCCGGGGCGCTGCGTGGAGCCGCTACCAGCACGGCGCAGCCCGCACGACGTCCTTCGGCCAGGAGATCGTCACCGTGGCGCCCGGCTCTTCGGAGGAGCTCCTGCTCGTCCGCAAGCATCAGGGCCCCAGGACCTGGACCTGGTCGCTCGAAAAGCTGAACCTCAAGCCGACATTGAGGGCAAACGGCCAGGTCGACCTGGTCGCCGCCAACGGCTCGAGCACGATGCAGATCCTGCCGGTGCGCATCCTGGACGAGCAGGGCCGAGACGTCACGCCGCACGGGCTGCGCTGGTCGCTTCGCAGCCACGGCGGCGAGTACCGCCTCGCGCTGACCCTGAACGACCGCTCGCTGCCCGAGCCGTACCTGATCGATCCGACGGTCACGTACGACACGCAGGCGAGCGTTCGCGCCGACGGCGCCACGACGGCCACGTGGGCGCACACCGTCGCGACCGGGACGGGCAATGTCCTCGTCGTCGGCGTGACGGCCGAGGACCCCCTCCCCGACTGCCAGGCGTCGGGCGTCACCTACAACGGCACTGCCATGACGTTTATCGCCCAGAACATCGCCACCTCGACGGGCTACAGCAGCTGCGCGAGCCTCTGGTACCTCGCGGCTCCGGCAGGCGCCGGGACGTCGCGCAACGTCGTCGCGACCTTCGCCGCCGCGCAGGACAGCATCGTCGCCGGCTCGGTCTCCTTCACGGGCGCCTACGCGATCGGCCCCGTGTCGGCTTCGAATGCGAACCCGGCGGGCAATGCCTCCACGAGCATCTCGACTCTCTGGCCGGGCAGCATCGTGGTCGACGTCGACGGGGCGGGCCAAGCGGCGGCGCTCACGGCCGCCGGCGGCCAGACCTCGCGGTGGACGAGGACCGGAGCCAGCAACGCCGGCGGCATGAGCACGCGCATCCCGGCCACCGCGGGCACGTACACGATGGGCTGGACGCAGGGCACCCCGAACCGGGCCGCGGACGTCGCAGTCGTCTTCGAGGCGCTCGATACGGGCGGGACTGCTCCGTCGACTCCCACCCTGACGCTCGCGGAGGGGCCCACGTCGCCGCTCGAGTTCATCACCGGCAGCACGGTCTACTACAACGGGCAGGCCGCGAACACTGCCAGCTTCACCGTCCAGGGGAGCTCGACCGATCCCGACTCCGGCATCAAGACGATGAACTTCCCGGCGATCGCAGGCCTGACCGGCGGCGGCGCGTCGACCTCGAACCCGCCGACGAGCCCGTACGCGCCGACGACGACCTACACCTGGACGGGAACGACCGTGGCAACTGGCGCGCAGAGCGTGACGGCCACAAACGGCCAGGGCACGGTCTCGGGCGCCCGCACCTTCACGCTTGCCCGCGACGTCACGGCGCCCACCGGACAGATCGTCGCCCTCTCCGGCGGCCCGTACTACTCGACCGCCTCCGTCGCGCTGGCCGCCCCGACCTGGGGCGTCGACACGGGCGGCTCCGGGATCGACGTCGCCACCGAGGTCGTGCAGCGCGACTCGGCGGCGCTCACGAACGGCGTCTGCGGCGCGTTCCCCGGCACCTGGACGCCCGTCACGCTGACGGGCAACAACGACACGACCGTCACGAGCGGCAACTGCTACCGCTACCGCCTCCAGGTCGCCGACAACGTCAGCAACCTCGCCACCTCGACCGCCACCGCCGACGCCATGGTCGACACGAGCGCCCCGTCGGCACCGACGCTCGCCTACAGCACGACGGGCTCGGCCTACTACCCGGGCGCCGGCTCGACCGTCTACTTCCGCTCCGCCGCCACCGGCTCGTTCACGATCACGGCGACCGCGACGGACGCCGAGTCCGGGATCCTGCAGTACAACTTCCCGACCGCCGCGTCGATCGGCACCGGCTGGTCGCTCTCGGGTGCGGGCACCTCGCGCACGTATACGTATGTGGCCGGTGCGACCACGCTCGGTACCGCGCAGAGCGTGACGGCCACGAACAACGCCGCCACGATCGGCGCAGCGGGCACCTTCACCGTCGCCGCCGACGCCACCCTGCCCTCGACGACCGACAACACCGCCGTGATCGGCAACGGCTGGAAGACCACCAACCAGACGATCACGCTGACCCCGACCGACACCGGCTCGGGCGTCTTCAACACCTACCACACGACCGACGGCTCGACGCCGACGGTCGCCTCGCCGACCGGCACCTCGTTCGTGCTCAGCGACGGGGTCTACACGATCAAGTACTTCTCGGTCGACGGCGTTGGCAACCAGGAAGCGGTGAAGACCGCGGGCACGGTGATCCGCGTCGACACGACGGCGCCGAACACGGCGACGCTGACGGCGCTGCCGGCCGCAATCCGAAACGGCCAGGCGCTGACGGCGACCGCCGCGGACGCCACCTCCGGCGTCGCGAGCGTCGCCTACTTCTACTGCGCCGGCGGTGCGTGCACGCCCTCGACGTCGATCGGCTCGAGCGTTGCCGGGCCGAGCTACTCGGTGACCTGGAACGCGCAGCCCGCCGACGGCACCTACCAGGTCCTCGCGCGCGTCACTGATAACGCCGGCCTGACGAGAGACTCGACGAAGCAGACGATCACGATCGACAACACCGCTCCGACGATGTCGTCGGCGACAGTCGCGAGCGACGGCACCACCGTCACGATCACCTACTCCGAACCGCTCAACACCGGGATCACGACCGCCGGCAGCGCGTTCACGCTCACGCCGAACGGCGGCGCCCCGATCGCCGGCACCGGCACCGTCACCTACCCCGCCTCGAACCAGGTCCGCTTCACGCTCGCGAGCGCGATCCACTACCGCGATACGACCTCGATCACCTACACCCAGCCCGCGACGAACCGGGTCGCCGACCCGGCCGGCAACCAGGCCGCGACGCAGACGCTCGCCAACGCGGCGATCACGAACTCGACCACGAGCATCGCGCCGGGCACCGTCGTGCTCGTCTCTCCGGCCGACGCCCTGCGGACGACGAGCCAGAACCCGACGCTGACGGCGACCTTCAGCGACCCGGACGTCAACGACACGGGCACGATCAACTTCGAGCTCTGCCAGGTTTCGAACTGCGCGTCGGTCTACCGCAGCTTCAACTCGACCTCGACCACGATCGCGAACGGCGCCAACGGTTCGGCGCCGGTCTCGGGCGCGGCGCTCGCCGACGGTACGTACTACTGGCGTGCGAAGGCGACCGACAGCGCGGCAGTGCAGTCGGCGGCCTACTCCGTGATTCGCAGCTTCATCGTCGACACGACGGCGCCGGCGCTGACCTCCGCGGCAACGAACAACGCCGGCGATCAGCTCACGCTCACCTATGCGGAGACGCTCGACGCCACCTCGACCACGCCTGCGAGCGCGTTCACGGTCACCGGCCATGCGGTCACCGGCGTCTCGACCGCCGGCGCCACGGTCGTGCTCACGCTCGGAACGCCGATCCACGGCGGCGAGGTGATCACGGTCTCGTACGCTCCGGCCCCGCTGACCGCGCCGCAGAAGATCAAGGACCTCGTCGGCAACACGGCCGTCGCGCTGACGAACTCGGCTGTGACGAACAACGCGTGGGCGGCGGACGGCACCGGCACGCTGACCACGCCGACGGCGAATGTCAGCGCCAGCTCGACGAACAACACGATCACCTTCACCTACACGGCCGGCGCCGGCGGAATGTCGAACGGCGCGGTCGAGCTGACGATCCCGGCCGGCTGGACGTCGCCGAAGACGACGAGCGGCACAGCCGGCTACACCGTCGCGAGCACCGGCGCAGTCGGCGTCGTCGGCCAGGTCGCCACGGTCACCGGCGTCACCCTCGCCGGCGGCGCGACGATGACGATCACCTACGGCTCTGGTGCGGGCGGCGCGGCGACCGCGACCGCGACGACGGGCGCGCAAAACTGGACGCTGCGCCAGAAGTCGTCGGCTGCCGGTGCGCTGACCTCCATCTCTGCCCCACCGTCGATCACCGTCTACGCGGCCGACGGCTCGGGCACGCTCGCTGCGGCGCCCGCCAACGTCAGCGCGAGCTCGACGGGCAACACCGTCACAGTCACCTACACGGCCGCCACGGGCGGGCTCGCCGGCGGCGAGGTCGACTTCGTCGTCCCGGCCGGGTGGACGACGCCGACCACCGCCGCGGGCAACGGCCATGTCGCCGCCTCGACCGGCGCGATCGGTTCGATCACCGGCACGGGCCCGTGGACGGTTCCCGTCACCGGCGTCACGCTCGCGGGCGGCGGCACGCTCACGCTCACCTATACGACGACCGCGCCTGCCTCGACGGGCTCGTCCACGTTCACAGCCACCGAGAAGTCGACCGGATCCGGCACGCTGACCGCGCTTGGCGCCGGCGCCGCGATCTCGGTCAACGCGGCCAACGGCGCAGGCACCCTCGCCCTTGCGGCGACGACGATCTCCGCCAACCGCAGCACGCTCGCCTTCACGTACACCGTGCCGACCGGCGGGATCTCGAACGGCCGCCTGACGATCGCGCTGCCGGCGGGGTGGCCGACTGCGGTCGGCAACGTCAGCGTCACGGGCGGCGGCGCGCCGGACACGTCGAACACGACGGCCGGCACGATCGACGTCCGCAGCCTGACGGCGGCCGGGGCCGCCACGATCACCGTCACCTACACGCTCACCGCGAATGCGCCCACCGGCACGGGCCAGAACGTCGCCGTCAACGAGGCCTCGACCGCGGGCGGGACGCTGACGGCGCTCGCCGCCAGCCCGTACGCCGTCAACGTCTACGCGGCCGACGGCGCCGGCACGATCGCGGTCTCGCCGGTGAACGTCTCGGCAAGCGCGGCCTCGTCGCTGACCTTCACCTACACCGCGCCGGCCGGCGGAGTCTCCGGCGCGGCGCTTGCGATCTCCCTGCCGGCTGGCTGGCCGAGCGCGGTCGGCAAGGTCTCGACCACCGGCGGTGGCTCGCCAGACACGAGCGGCACGACGACGACGACGATCAACGTCTCGAACGTGACGCTGACGAGCGGCCAGCAGCTCACGATCACGTACGGCTCCGTCACGGCGCCCGGCATCGCGACCGGGTCGAGCTGGTCCGTGGCCGAGAAGTCGACCGCCGGCGGGACGCTGACCGCGATGACGAGCCAGACGGTCACCGTGCGTGACCCGAACGGCAGCGGCTCGATCGCCGTCTCGCCCGCCTCGGTAACCGTCGGCGCCACGGGCTCGACTTTGACCTTCACGTACACCCCCGCCGCCTCGGGCGCCGGGCTGGCAAACGGCACCGTCACGGTTCAGGTCCCGGCCGGCTGGACGGCGCCGCAGACGAGCACGCCGAGCGGCGCCGGCTACGTGACGACGAGCACGGGCACCGCAGCCGTAAGCGGCTCCGGGCCTTGGACGATCCAGGTCGACGGCGTCACGCGCACGAGCGCGCAGACGCTCGTGATCACGTACGGCAGCACGGGCTCGGGCGGGTCGGGTATCACCGTCCCGACGACAGCCGGCAGCGCCAGCTTCACGTCCAGCGAGAACTCGTCGAGCTCCTCCCCGCTCGTCGGGATCGGGAGCGCGCTGTTGACTCTCAACCCGGCCACCGCCTCGACCTTCGCCATCACCGGCACAGGCGCACAGACCGCCGGCGGCTCGCAGACGATCACGCTCACCGCGAAGGACGCCTTCGGCAACACCGCCACGGGCTATGCGGGCTCGCACTCGGTGACCTTCGCCGGCGCCGCGAGCGTCGGTGCCAACGTCCCGACAGTCGCCGGCGTCCAGTTCGGCAACGGCACGGCGCTGACCTTCACCACCGGCGTCGCGAGCGCGACGATGACGCTCTACAAGGCGGAGTCGGCGAGCATCACCGGCGCAGCGTCGAGCCCGACCGTGACGACTCCGACGCCGCTCGCAGTCACCGTCAGCCCGGCCGCCGCGGCGAACTTCACCGTTTCGGCGCCCGGCTCGGCGACCGCCGGTACCTCGAGCTCGGTCACGGTCACCGCAAAGGACACCTACGGCAACACCGCGACGGGCTATGCAGGCACGGTCCACTTCACGAGCAACGACGGCCAGGCCGTGCTGCCCGGCGACGCGACACTGGCGAGCGGCACCGGCACGTTCTCGGTCACGCTCAAGACGGCCGGCTCCCGCACCGTCACGGCGACCGACACGGTCACGGGCTCGATCACCGGTACGTCCGGCGGCACGAGCGTCTCCCCCGCCGCCGCCTCGACCCTGGCGCTCTCCGCAACGCCCGCCTCGGTCACCGCCGGCAACGCCGCGTCGGCGACGGTCACGGCGCGGGACGCCTACGGCAACACGGCCACCGGTTACACGGGCACCGTCCACTTCACGAGCACCGACGGCGCCGCGACCCTCCCCGCCAACTATGTATTCGTCGCCGGCGACAACGGCGCGCGAACCTTCACGAACGGGTACACGCTGAAGACGGTCGGCTCGCGAACGCTCACGGCAACCGACACCGTCACCGGCTCGATCACCGGCACGAGCTCCGCGATCACCGTCAACCCGGCAGCGGCCGATCACTACACGGTCACCGCCGGCACGTCGCAGACGGCCGGCAGCGCCTTCACCGTCACCGTCACCGCCAAGGACCAGTTCGGCAACACGGCCACCGGCTACACGGGAACGGCCTCGTTCGCGAGCTCCGACGGCCAGGCCGTGCTCCCCGGCAGCTACGCCTTCACCGGTGGCGACGGCGGCACGCACAACTTCTCGGCCACGCTGAAGAGCGCCGGGGCGCAGAACGTGATCGCAACCGACACGGTCACCGGCACGATCACGGGCACCCAGAACGGGATCTCGGTCACGCCGGCAGGCGCCTCGAAGCTCGCGATGACAACCCAGCCGGCAGGCGCAACGGCCGGATCAGCATTCACGACGCAGCCGGTCGTGACCGTTCAGGACGCCTACGGCAACACGGTGACGACCGACTCGTCGAGCGTCAGCGTGACGCTCGGCACGGGCAGCGGCCCGCTGCAGGGCGGGACGTCCGTCTCGGCCTCGGGCGGCGTCGCCACATTCACGAACCTGCGCATCGATCCGGCCGGCGCGAAGACGCTCCACTTCACCGACGGCTCGCTGACTGCGGCCGACTCGAGCTCGTTCTCGGTCTCGCCGGCTGCGCTCGCGGGCTTCGCGCTCTCGCTGACAAGCCCGCAGGTCAACGGTTCCGGGTTCAGCGGCGCGAACACACTGACCGCGCAGGATGCCTTCGGTAACACGGTCACGAGCTTCAACGCGTCGGCGAACAACGTCACGATCTCGCCAAACGGCTCGCTCTCGGGCGGCGTTGTCTCCGGCCTCTCCGGCGGCAACAAGCTGTCGGCCGCTGGCGACTTCACGAGCGGCGTCGCAAACCTGACCGCGCTCGGGCTCGCCTACACAGGCCCGGCCGGGAGCGGCACATTCACTGGCACCTCGGCGAGCGGCAAGACGGGCACCTCAGGCGCGGTCACGCTCACCGCGAGCGGTGCCACGCACTTGCAGGTGAGCGCTCCCGCGAGCTCGTCCGCCGGCGCGCCGATCAGCGTGACCGTGACCGCGCTCGACCAGTCGAACAACACCGTCACCGGCTACACCGGCACTGCGCACTTCACCTCGACGGACGGCCAGGCGGTGCTTCCGGGCGACTACACGTTCGTCGGCGGCGACAACGGCTCGCACACGTTCAGCGTCACCCTGAAGACCGTCGGCTCGCGCACGGTCAGCGTCACCGACGGCGTCAGCGGTGGCGTCTCCGGCGCAATCTCCGTTTCACCCGCCGCAGCCGCGACGCTCGCGTTGACCGGCACGCCGGCCTCGGTGACCGCGGGCGGCACGGCTGGCGTGACCGTGACGGCCAAGGACGCGTACGGCAACACCGCCACCGGCTACAGCGGCCTCGTCCACTTCACGAGCTCCGACCCGGCCGCCTCGCTTCCGGCGGACGCGACGCTCACGGCCGGCGTCGGCGCGTTCTCAGCGACGCTCAAGACCGCAGGCTCGCGCACGCTGACCGCGACGGACACCGTGACTGGATCGATCACCGGCACGAGCCCGGCGATCACCGTCAACCCCGGCGCCGCGACGACTCTCGCGATCACCGGCCCGGGCGCGGCTACCGCCGGCACCCCGATCTCGATCACCGTCACCGCGCGGGACGCATTCGGGAACACCGCAACCGGCTATGCCGGCACTGTCCATTACACAAGCAATGACGCGCAGGCCTCGGTACCGGCGGACGCGACGCTGACGAGCGGCACCGGCATCCTCTCGGTCACGCTGAAGACGGCCGGCACGCGCTCCGTCACCGCGACGGACACGCTCAGCGGTTCGATCACCGGCACTCTCGGCGGTATCGCCGTCACCGCCGGCACCGCCAGCCAGCTCGCGCTGACGACCCAGCCGGCCGGTGCGACCGCCGGTTCGGTGTTCGGAACGCAGCCGGTGGTGACGGTGCAGGACGCGTTCGGTAACACGGTTACCGGCAACAGCTCCAGCGTCACCGCGACGCTCAACACGGGCAGCGGCGCGCTTGCCGGTACGACGACGGTCGCTGCGGTCAACGGGGTCGCCAGCTTCAGCAGCCTGCGGATCGACACGGCCGGCGCCAAGACGCTCCAGTTCGCAGACGGTGCCCTCACCGCGGTCAACTCCGGCTCCTTCACCGTCTCCCCGGCCGCGGCCGCGACGCTGCAGGTCGCCAGTGGCACCTCCCAGACGGCCGGCGCAGCGTTCAGCACCACCGTGACGGCCAAGGACGCGTTCGGCAACACCGCCAGCGGCTACCTGGGCACCGTCCACTTCACAAGCAGCGACCCGCAGGCCCTGCTGCCCAGCAACTACAGCTTCCTCGCCGGCGACAACGGCACCCACACATTCACAAACGCGGTCACCCTGAAGACCGCCGGCGCCGAGAACCTGATCGCGACCGACACGATCACCACCACGATCACCGGCACCCAGAACGCCATCTCGGTCACCCCCGCCGCTGCGAACAGGCTCGCCCTCACAACCCAGCCCGCCGGGGCGACCGCCGGCGCCCCCTTCACCACCCAACCGGTGATCACCATCCAGGACGCCTACGGCAACACCGTTACCGGCGACAGCTCCAACGTCACCGCGACGATCAACACGGGCAGCGGCACGCCTCCAGGGGACGACCACGGTCGCCGCCGTCAACGGGATCGCCAGCTTCAGCAACCTCCGCATCGACACGGCCGGCGCCAAAACACTCCAGCTCGCAGACGGCGCCCTCACCAGCGTCAACACCGGCCCCTTCACCGTCTCCCCCGCCGCCGCCAGCCAGCTCGCCGTCTCGACGCAGCCGGCCGGGGCGACCGCCGGCGCCGCCTTCACCACCCAGCCGGTGATCAGCATCCAGGACGCCTACGGCAACACCGCCACCGGCAACAACACCAACGTCACCGCCACACTCAACAGCGGCAGCGGCACATTGACGGGGACGGCCACCGTCGCCGCCGTCAACGGAATCGCCAGCTTCAGCAACCTCCGCATCGACACCGCCGGCGCCAAAACACTCCAGCTCACAGACGGCGCCCTCACCAGCGTCAACACCAGCCCCTTCACCGTCTCCCCCGCCGCCGCCAGCCAGCTCGCGCTGACGACCCAGCCGGCCGGGGCGACCGCCGGCGCCGCCTTCACCACCCAACCGGTCGTCACCGTCCAGGACGCCTACGGCAACACGGTTACCGGCAACAGCTCCAACGTCACCGCCACACTCAACACCGGCAGCGGCAGCCTTGCCGGCACCACAACGGTCGCCGCCGTCAACGGGATCGTCAGCTTCAGCAGCCTCCGCATCGACAGCGCCGGCGCCAAGACCCTTCACCTCGCAGACGGCGCCCTCACCAGCGTCAACACCAGCTCCTTCACCGTCTCCCCCGCCGCTCCCAGCGTCCTCGCGCTGACAACGCAGCCGGCCGGGGCGACCGCGGGTTCGGTGTTTGCGACCCAGCCGGTGGTGACGGTGCAGGACGCGTTCGGCAACACCGTTAGCGGCGACAGCTCCAACGTCACCGCCACGATCAACACGGGCAGCGGCAGCCTCCAGGGGACGACCACCGTCGCCGCCGTCAACGGGATCGCCAGCTTCAGCAACCTCCGCATCGACAGCGCCGGCGCCAAGACACTCCAGCTCGCAGACGCCGCCCTCACCACTGTCAACTCCGGCTCCTTCACCGTCTCGCCCGCGGCTGCCAGCCAGCTCGCCGTCTCGACGCAGCCGGCCGGTGCAACCGCCGGCGCTGCCTTCACGACCCAGCCGGTCGTCACCGTCCAGGACGCCTACGGCAACACCGTTACCGGCAACAGCTCCAGCGTCACCGCCACACTCAACACCGGCAGCGGCACCCTCGCCGGCACCACCACGGTCGCTGCGGTTGCGGGTGTCGCCAGCTTCAGCAACCTGCGGATCGATGCGGCGGGCGCGAAGACGCTCCAGTTCGCAGACGGTGCCCTCACCAGCGTCGACTCCGGCTCGTTCACCGTCTCCCCCGCAGCCGCGACCCAGCTCGTCCTCAGCAGCCAGCCGGCCGGTGCGACCGCCGGCGCGCCGTTCACGACCCAACCGGTGGTGACGGTGCGGGACGCATTCGGGAACACCGTTACCGGCAACAGCTCCAGCGTCACCGCCACGATCAACACAGGCAGCGGCAGCCTCCAGGGGACGGTCACCGTCGCCGCCGTCAACGGGATCGCCAGCTTCAGCAACCTCCGCATCGACACCGCCGGCGCCAAGACACTCCAGCTCACAGACGGCGCCCTCACCAGCGTCAACTCCGGCTCCTTCACCGTCTCCCCAGGCGCCGCCAGCGTCCTGGCGCTGACGACCCAGCCGGCCGGTGCGACCGCGGGTTCGGTGTTCGCGACGCAGCCGGTGGTGACGGTGCGGGACGCCTACGGCAACACGGTTACCGGTGACGGCTCCAGCGTCACCGCCACGATCAACACCGGTACAGGCAGCCTTGCCGGCACCACGACGGTCGCCGCCGTCAACGGGATCGTCAGCTTCAGCAGCCTGCGGATCGACACGGCCGGCGCCAAGACGCTCCAGTTCGCCGACGGCGCCCTCACCGCGGTCAACTCCGGCTCCTTCACCGTCTCCCCGGCCGCGGCCGCGACGCTGCAGGTCGCCAGTGGCAGCTCCCAGACCGCCGGCACAGCGTTCAGCACCACCGTGACGGCCAAGGACGCGTTCGGCAACACCGCCAGCGGCTACCTGGGCACCGTCCACTTCACAAGCAGCGACCCGCAGGCCCTGCTGCCCAGCAACTACAGCTTCCTCGCCGCCGACAACGGCACCCACACATTCACAAACGCGGTCACCCTGAAGACCGCCGGCGCCGAGAACCTGATCGCGACCGACACGATCACCACCACGATCACCGGCACCCAGAACGCCATCTCGGTCACCCCCGCCGCTGCGAACAGGCTCGCCCTGACAACCCAGCCCGCCGGGGCGACCGCCGGCGCCCCCTTCACCACCCAACCGGTGATCACCATCCAGGACGCCTACGGCAACACCGTTACCGGCGACACATCCAACGTCACCGTGACGATCAACACGGGCAGCGGCAGCCTCCAGGGGACGACCACGGTCGCCGCCGTCAACGGGATCGCCAGCTTCACCAGCCTCCGCATCGACACGGCCGGCGCCAAAACACTCCAGCTCACAGACGGCGCCCTCACCAGCGTCAACACCAGCCCCTTCACCGTCTCCCCCGCCGCTGCCGCCCAGCTCGCCGTCTCGACGCAGCCGGCCGGTGCGACCGCCGGCGCCCCCTTCACCACCCAACCGGTCGTGACCGTCCAGGACGCCTACGGCAACACCGTTACCGGCGACACTCCAGCGTCAC
The DNA here is from genome assembly GCA_963757725.1 of uncultured Actinomycetes bacterium. Taxonomy (GTDB): domain Bacteria; phylum Actinomycetota; class Thermoleophilia; order Gaiellales; family Gaiellaceae; genus CAVWSR01. The sequence continues at coordinate 16,963 of CAVWSR010000007.1, read as the reverse complement.
CGCCACACTCAACACGGGCAGCGGCACCCTTGCCGGTACCACCACGGTCGCCGCCGTCAACGGGATCGCCAGCTTCAGCAACCTCCGCATCGACACGGCCGGCGCCAAAACACTCCAGCTCACAGACGGCGCCCTCACCAGCGTCAACACCAGCCCCTTCACCGTCTCCCCCGCCGCCGCCAGCGTCCTCGCCCTGACGACCCAGCCCGCCGGTGCGACCGCCGGCGCCGCCTTCACCACCCAGCCGGTGATCAGCATCCAGGACGCCTACGGCAACACCGCCACCGGCAACAACACCAACGTCACCGCCACACTCAACAGCGGCAGCGGCACATTGACGGGGACGGCCACCGTCGCCGCCGTCAACGGAATCGCCAGCTTCAGCAACCTCCGCATCGACACGGCCGGCGCGAAAACGCTCCACTTCGCAGACGGCGCCCTCACCGCGGTCAACTCCGGCTCCTTCACCGTCTCCCCCGCCGCCGCCAGCCAGCTCGTCCTCAGCAGCCAGCCGGCCGGTGCGACCGCCGGCGCGCCGTTCACGACCCAGCCGCTCGTCACCGTCCAGGACGCCTTCGGCAACACGGTTACCGGCGACAGCTCCAGCGTCACCGCCACGATCAACACGGGCAGCGGCACCCTCGCCGGCACCGCGACGATCGCCGCCGTCAACGGGATCGCCAGCTTCAGCAACCTCCGCATCGACACCGCCGGCGCCAAGACACTCCAGCTCACAGACGGCGCCCTCACCAGCTGTCAACTCCGGCTCGTTCACCGTCACCGCCGCCGCCGCCAGCCAGCTCGCGCTGACGACCCAGCCGGCCGGGGCGACCGCCGGCGCCGCCTTCGCGACGCAGCCTGTACTCGCGGTGCAGGACGCGTTCGGTAACACCGTCACCGGTAACAGCTCCAACGTCACCGCCACCATCAACACCGGCAGCGGTTCGCTCCAGGGGACAGTCACCGTCGCCGCGGTCGCCGGTGTCGTCAGCTTCAGCAACCTCCGCATCGACACCGCCGGCGCCAAAACACTCCACTTCACCGACGGCGCCCTCACCGCGGTCGACACCAGCCCCTTCACCGTCTCCGCCGCCGCCGCCAGCCAGCTCGCGCTGACGACCCAGCCGGCCGGTGCAACCGCCGGCGCCGCCTTCACGACGCAGCCGGTCGTCACGATCCAGGACGCCTTCGGCAACACGGTTACCGGCAACAGCACCAGCGTCACCGCCACGATCAACACGGGCAGCGGCAGCCTCCAGGGGACGACCACCGTCGCCGCGGTTGCGGGTGTCGTCAGCTTCAGCAACCTCCGCATCGACAGCGCCGGCGCCAAGACGCTCCAGCTCACAGACGGCGCCCTCACCAGCGTCAACTCCGGCTCCTTCACCGTCTCCCCCGGCGCCGCCAGCCAGCTCGTCGTCTCGACCCAGCCGGCCGGGGCGACCGCCGGCTCGGTGTTTGTGACCCAGCCGGTGCTCGCGGTGCAGGACGCGTTCGGCAACACCGTCACCAGCGACACATCCAGCGTCACCGCCACGATCAACAGCGGCACAGGCAGCCTCGCCGGCACCACGACGGTCGCTGCCGTCAACGGGGTCGCCAGCTTCACGAACCTGCGGATCGACACGGCCGGCGCCGAGGACGCTCCAGTTCGCAGACGGTGCCCTCACCGCGGTCAACTCCGGCTCCTTCACCGTCTCCCCGGCCGCGGCCGCGACGCTGCAAGTCGCCAGTGGCAGCTCCCAGACCGCCGGCACAGCGTTCAGCACCACCGTCACCGCCAAGGACGCGTTCGGCAACACCGCCAGCGGCTACCTGGGCACCGTCCACTTCACAAGCAGCGACCCGCAGGCCCTGCTGCCCAGCAACTACAGCTTCCTCGCCGCCGACAACGGCACCCACACTTCACAAACGCGGTCACCCTGAAGACCGCCGGCGCCGAGAACCTAATCGCGACCGACACGATCACCACCACGATCACCGGCACCCAGAACGGGATCAGCGTCACCGCCGCCGCCGCCAGCCAGCTCGCCCTGACAACCCAGCCGGCCGGGGCGACCGCCGGCGCCCCGTTCACCACCCAACCGCTGCTCACCGTCCAGGACGCCTACGGCAACACCGTTACCGGCAACAGCTCCAACGTCACCGCCACACTCAACACCGGCAGCGGCACATCGACGGGACGGCCACGGTCGCCGCCGTCAACGGGATCGCCAGCTTCACGAACCTGCGGATCGACGCGGCCGGTGCGAAGACACTCCACTTCACCGACGGTGCGCTCACCACGATCAACTCCGGCTCCTTCACCGTCACAGCTCGCCGCCGCCAGCCAGCTCGCGCTGACGACGCAGCCCGCCGTGCGACCGCCGGCGCCGCCTTCGCGACGCAGCCTGTGCTCGCGGTGAGGACGCATACGGCAACACCGCCACCGCCAACAGCTCCAACGTCACCGTCACGATCGCGAGCGGCAGCGGTTCGCTCCAGGGGACGGTCACCGTCGCCGCGGTCGCGGGTGTCGTCAGCTTCACCAACCTCCGCATCGACACCGCCGGCGCCAAGACACTCCACTTCACCGACGGCGCCCTCACCGCTGTCGACTCCAGCCCCTTCACCGTCTCGCCAGGCGCCGCCAGCCAGCTCGCCCTCACAACGCAGCCGGCCGGCGCGACCGCCGGCGCCGCCTTCACCACCCAGCCGGTCATCACCATCCAGGACGCCTACGGCAACACGGTTACCGGCAACAGCTCCAGCGTCACCGCCACGCTCAACACCGGCAGCGGCAGCCTCCAGGGGACGGTCACGGTCGCCGCCGTCAACGGGATCGCCAGCTTCAGCAGCCTCCGCATCGACAGCGCCGGCGCCAAGACACTCCAGCTCACAGACGGCGCCCTCACCAGCGTCAACACCAGCCCCTTCAGCGTCTCCCCCGCCGCCGCCAGCCAGCTCGCCCTGACGACCCAGCCCGCCGGTGCGCACCGCCGGCGCCCCCTTCACCACCCAACCGCTCGTCACCGTCCAGGACGCCTACGGCAACACCGTTACCGGCGACAGCTCCAACGTCACCGCCACACTCAACACAGGCAGCGGCACCCTCGCCGGCACCACCACGGTCGCCGCCGTCAACGGGATCGCCAGCTTCAGCAACCTGCGGATCGACAGCGCCGGCGCCAAAACACTCCACCTCGCAGACGGCGCCCTCACCACCATCAACACCGGCTCCTTCACCGTCTCGCCGGCAGCAGCCACGCACCTCGCAGTCAGCAACGCGCCGGCATCGGTGACGGCGGGGGACACCGCGCCGATCCGCGTGACGGCACTCGACGCCTTCGCCAACACGGCGAGCGGCTACGCCGGGACAGTCGTGTTCTCGAGCGACGACCCCGCCGCCGGGCTGCCCTCGAACTGCACGTTCACCGGCGGCGACGCCGGCGTGCACGACTTCAGCGGCGCCGCCACCGTCACGCTCGACACAACCGGAACGCGCCACGTCACGGTCACGGACAGCTCCCTCACTTCGCCGTCAGCGACAAGTTCGGCGATCACGAGTCGGCCCGGCGCCGGCCGACCACTTCGTCTTGAGCGGCGTGCCCGGCTCGACCACGGCAGGCTCGCCGTTCTCGATGACCCTGACCGCGAAGGATTCGTTCGGCAACACGGCGTCCGGCTATACAGGCACCGTCGCCTTCGCGAGCACCGATGGCGCAGCGACCCTTCCCGCGAACTACACGTTCACGACGAGCGGCGGCTTGCCCGACAACGGGGCGCACACCTTCAGCGTCACGCTCGCGACGAGCGGTGGCACGAAGACGGTCACCGCGACCGACAGCAGTCTTCCGGTAGGCAACCGCTCGCTCACGACGAGCGCCATCACAGTCAACGCGGCCTCCGCGACAACCTTCACGATCACCGACGCCGCCGGCGGCTCGCGCACAGCCGGCCAGACTGACCAGCTGACGATCACGGCGAAGGACTCCTTCGGCAACATGGCGACCGACTACACCGGCGACCACGCGCTGACGTTCTCAGGCGGCCTCGCCTCCCCCGACGCGACCGCGCCGACGGTCACCACGAAGACCGGCGTGGCGGTGTCCTTCGGCAGCCCGACGACGATCACGTTCTCCAACGGAGTCTCCTCGGCGGGCGGCCTGATGACGCTCACGAAGGCGGTCGCGCAAACGGTGACCGCTTCCGACGGCGCGGCCACCACCTCGGGAGCTTCGCCATGACCGTCTCGCCGACACCGCGAGCACGTTTGCGATCGCCGACGCTGCCGCCGGTTCCGTCGATGCAGGCCAGAACGACCAGCTCACGGTTACCGCTCGGGACACGTACGGCAACACGGCCACCGGCTACACCGGCGACCACGCGCTGACATTCGCCGGCGGAATCGTTTCTCCGAACTCGGCCGCGCCGACCGTGACGGACAAGAGCGGCGCGCCGATCGCCTTCGGCAACGGCACGACGATCATGTTCGCCGCCGGGGTCTCGTCGGTGGGCGGCGTGCTCGAGCTGACCAAGGCGGTTGCCCAGACGATCACCGCATCGCCGCATCGCCGACCGTGACGACGCCGAGCGGCCTCGCAATGACTGTCGGCCCAGCCGCCGCAGCGAGCCTCCAGGCCTCGAACACGCCGACCTCGGTCACGGCGGGCAACACGGCGTCCGTCAAGGTCACCGCTCTGGACTCCTTCGGCAACACCGCGACGGGCTACCTCGGCACGATCGCGTTCTCGAGCGACGACTCCGCGGCGGTCATCCCCGCTGACTACACCTTCCTCGGCGGTGACGCAGGCGTCCACATCTTCAACGGCGCTGCCACGGTCGCGCTCAGGTCCGCCGGCACGCGCCACATCACGGTGACCGACTCCGCGCTCGCAAGCCCCTCTGCGACGAGCCCGTCGATCACGGTCGACGCCGCCGCCGCCGACCATCTCGCCTGGGTCGGCACACCCGGCTCGGCGATCGCCGGCACCGCGTTCTCGATGACACTCCATGTCGAGGACCTCTACGGCAACGCAGCTTCGGCGTATGCGGGCACGGTCACCTTCTCGACCAGCGACGGCGCAGCCTCTGTGCCTGCGGCTTACACCTTCACCGGCATCGACGCGGGCGTGCACGCGTTCACGAGCGGCTTCACGCTGAAGACCGTCGCGGGCGGAGCCAAGACGATCACCGCCAGCGACAACGGCCTGCCCGCCGGCAACCGGTCGCTCACGACCAGCGGGATCGCCGTCTCGCCCGCCGCTGCCAGCCAGCTCGCGCTGACGACTCAGCCGGCCGGGGCGACCGCGGGTTCGGTGTTCGGAACGCAGCCGGTCGTCAGCGTCCAGGACGCCTACGGCAACACGGTTACCGGCAACAGCTCCAGCGTGACCGCGACGCTCAACACGGGCAGTGGCGCCCTTGCCGGTACGACGACGGTCGCCGCTGTCAACGGGATCGTCAGCTTCAGCAGCCTGCGGATCGACACGGCCGGCGCCAAGACGCTCCAGTTCACCGACGGCGCCCTCACCGCGGTCAACTCCGGCTCCTTCACCGTCTCCCCGGCCGCGGCCGCGACGCTGCAGGTCGCCAGTGGCACCTCGCAGACCGCCGGCACAGCGTTCAGCACCACCGTGACGGCCAAGGACGCGTTCGGCAACACCGCCAGCGGCTACCTGGGCACCGTCCACTTCACAAGCAGCGACCCGCAGGCCCTGCTGCCCAGCAACTACAGCTTCCTCGCCGCCGACAACGGCACCCACACATTCACAAACGCGGTCACCCTGAAGACCGCCGGCGCCGAGAACCTGATCGCGACCGACACGATCACCACCACGATCACCGGCACCCAGAACGCCATCTCGGTCACCCCCGCCGCTGCGAACAGGCTCGCCTGACAACCCAGCCCGCCGGGGCGACCGCCGGCGCCCCGTTCACCACCCAACCGGTGATCACCGTCCAGGACGCCTACGGCAACACCGTTACCGGCGACACATCCAACGTCACCGTGACGATCAACACGGGCAGCGGCAGCCTCCAGGGGACGACCACGGTCGCCGCCGTCAACGGGATCGCCAGCTTCACCAGCCTCCGCATCGACACGGCCGGCGCCAAAACACTCCAGCTCACAGACGGCGCCCTCACCAGCGTCAACGCCAGCCCCTTCACCGTCTCCCCCGCCGCTGCCGCCCAGCTCGCCGTCTCGACGCAGCCGGCCGGGGCGACCGCCGGCGCCCCCTTCGCCACCCAACCCGTGGTGACGGTGCAGGACGCCTACGGCAACACCGTTACCGGCGACACATCCAGCGTCACCGCCACACTCAACACGGGCAGCGGCACCCTTGCCGGTACCACCACGGTCGCCGCCGTCAACGGGATCGCCAGCTTCAGCAACCTCCGCATCGACACGGCCGGCGCCAAAACACTCCAGCTCGCAGACGGCGCCCTCACCAGCGTCAACACCAGCCCCTTCACCGTCTCCCCCGCCGCCGCCAGCCAGCTCGCGCTGACGACCCAGCCCGCCGGGGCGACCGCCGGCGCCGCCTTCGCGACGCAGCCTGTACTCGCGGTGCAGGACGCGTTCGGTAACACCGTCACCGGTAACAGCTCCAACGTCACCGCCACCATCAACACCGGCAGCGGTCGCTCCAGGGGACATCTCACCACGACGCGACCGCCTGGCGGGGAGCATTGCGCCCGATGTTGAGCTGGATGACACCCCAGCTCACCTATCAGGCGCGGGTTGCGGATGCGGCGCGCGCCGCGCGTGAGCGCGCCCAGGCCAGAGCCAGGGCCCGCAAGAGCGTCCATGGCGGTGTCACCCCGAGCCCGACCAGCACGGCGGCGCCCGCGCGGGGCGGGAAGTAAAGCGGCCCGGCTCCGGCCCGGGCCAGCGGCCCGTTGCCCTTTCCCGGCCGCCGCGGCACCAATCACCGGTATCGCCGCCGGCGTCCGTTGTTCGCGGCCGGACGACCGTTGCGCGGGACGCGAAATGACGATCGGGGTCGGTTGAGGATCGGCCATTGCCTGCTGCTCCGGATCACGGTGGAGATTGACCGTGTGTGGGCGGGACATTGGGCTCTTGATCGAGACCGCTTTGCCGGGTATGACTGCAATTGACTACTGGTAAAGGACCGGTAATCACCGGCGCCAGCGGAATGGGGTTAGCGCACCGGCTGGCCCGCTGCGGTGATGGGTCACGGGGTAGCGACGGGCAGGAACCGGGTGGAGCCCGGCTGGCGACGGCGCGCACACGCCCGAAAGGAGCGCGCCATGCACATAGTCAAACAGGGTGCCCATCGCCGAGCACCAGCAAAGGGCTGGAAGCACTGGGCGATGACACCACTCCTTGCGATGCTGGCAGGCGGCACCGCGCTGGCCTCGCTGACCACGGGCCCGGCCGCCGGCGCTGCCGTGGCAGCTCCGGCACCGCCCGCGCCCGGCGTCAACCTGAGTGCCGCGACGGCCTCGGCGTCGGGGGTGTACCTCGCGTACACCGGGACCGACCGGCAGGTGTACGTCCTGAACGCGGCTGCGCCTGGGCAGGCCCGCATCGCCCTCGGCGGCCAGCTGGTCAGTGGCCCGGCCCTCGCCGTGGTCCCTGCCGGTGTCCTGTCCACGGGCCAGGTGCTCGCGGTGTTCGGGCGCGGGACCGACAACGCCCTGTGGTGGCGGCACCAGACCACGGCCGGCTCGGGCAGCTGGACCGGCTGGCAGTCCCTGGGCGGTAACATCACCTCCAAGCCGGCCGTGGTCATCAACGGGAGCAACCAGTTCGGCGCGCTCAACGTCGTGGCCGCCGGGACCACGGGCCGTATCTGGTACCGGGTCTACAGCTCAGGCTGGCATGCGTGGACCGCGCTGGGCGGCCCGCAGGTGCGCCCGGGCACCGGGCCTGGCGGCGGGTTCGCCATCACCGGCACCAACGACAACATCTACCTGTTCGGCCGGACCGGTACCGAGAACGGTTACGCCAACTTCGGTGGCCTGAGCACGAACAGCCCCGGCACCGCTCCCATCCCGGCGGGGCTCGTGGTGTTCGCGCGAGGAACGGACAACGCGCTGTGGTTCAGGCCGAGCATGCTGCCGATCGGCTCCACCGGTCCGTGGCGCTCGCTCGGGGGCAACCTGACCACCGGCGTCACCGCGACGACCGTCAGCGGCGGGAAGACCTACGTGTTCGGGCTCGGCACCGACAACAACATCTGGATGAGGAACGGTGTCTGGCCGACCCTCAGCGGGTGGACGCGGCTGTAACGGCAACGGCACCTGACGAGCCCGGGACGCTCCGCCCGGGCCCGCCCGCGTCCTCGGCCCCTGCCGCCGTCAGCTGCGTTCCGGGGACGACCGCTCTGCGCTGGACCAGGCGCTAAGCATCAGGCTGGTGACGTACCTGCTCAGGGAGGGCGAGTCTTCACTTTGAGGCTACCTGGGCAGACGGGGGCCGGGTGGCGTGCTGCCCACAGGTTAACCGGGCTCAGCCCACATTTTCCGGAGGCAGTTCCTCTGGTTCGGCGGGGTTTTACTATTTCTGGGCGCTGGCTTCCCCGGTGATCGCCAAGGTGAGGTCCTGGAGTTCGGCGAGCAGGGCGCGGAGTTTCTTCGCGTTGTCGAACAGGGGCTGGTATTCGGCGAGCTCGGCGGGGCTGAGGCGGCGGGTGATGGTCTTGCCGCCGATCTTGCGGTCCATTCGGCGTAGGGGCCGTGCAGCCGGGGCGGGTCGGCGTGGCAGCGGCAGCTGGTCTTGCCGCAGGCGTAGGCGCGGATGGTGAGGGTGCCGGGCAGGGCGGGGCCGGCCGCGGCGGCGAGCCCGGCGGTGATCTTGTCCAGCGCCGCTTGCTGGGCGGGGCTTGGTTCCATGCGACACACCGTCTCAGATCCCGGAGGCTGGCTACTGTCCGCAGTATATTCCTGTGGAGAGGTTGTCCCTGGGAGGCCTCATGCGGATAGGACCGGCAGCGGCGGAGGGCTATATCGGCCGGTGGCGGCCGTCGTCGGTGTCGCCGCAGGCAGCGGCGTTCGCGCGGGACGTGATCGCCAGGACCGCGCCGCAGGAGCGGGAGCGGGCCAAGAACCTGCTGTGGGCCGCGGGCAGGCTCGCGGACTGGGCGCTGCCGCTGGGCCTGGAAGCGGTGCCTGAGGTGCTGCTGCACCCGTCGACGGCGGAGCGGTTCACCCGGTGCGCGCCCGGCTTGTCCGGTGTTGCGCGGCGGACGTTGCGTACTAACTTGCGGTTCATCGGCCGCCAGGTCGTGCCGCAGCTGTATCCCGCGGACCTGCCGCTGCCCCGGGAGCGGTCCAAGCAGCCCTACGGCCCGCAGGAGATCAGCGGCTTCCTGGCGCTGGCGGACGCGCAGCCCACGGCCGGGCGGCGGATGCGCGCGGCGGGCCTGGTCTGCCTCAGGGCCCGCCGGCCTGATCCGCGGTGACCTGCGGGACGTGCGCGGCACCGACGTGGCGTGCCGGTCCACCGGGGTGGTGGTCACGGTGCGCGGCCCGCGGCCGCGCACCGTGCCGGTGCTGGGCCGCTACCACGGCCCGCTGCTCGCGGCGGCCCGCTTCGCCGGGGACGGCCTGGTCTTGTGCGGGACTGATCCCGGCCGCCGGAACCTGACCAATCCGCTGGTGAACGCGCTGGGTGGCGGGGGCGGCCTGCCCCGGCTGGACACCAGCCGGCTGCGGGCGACCTGGCTGCGGGACTGCGCGGAGCTGATCGGCCTGGCCACGTTCATGCACGCCGCCGGGATCACCTGCTCCCAGCGCCTCGGTGACCTGATCGCCGGGCTGGAACCGGGCAGCGAGCAGCAGGCAGTGGCGCTGCTCGGCGCATCGCGGTGAGCGGCCCGGCCGGGCTCGCGGCGCTGGAGCAGGTCATCGGCTCCTCCGGCGTCGCCGCGCGGATCGAGGTGCTGCTGCCCGCCGGGGTCCGGCCCAGGCAGCTCAGCGTCCGGGCGCTGCTGGCCGGGATGTGCCTGACCCAGGCCGACGGGCGGCCCGCGCATCTCACCCGTGTCCGCCAGGCCCTGGTCAGCCTGCCCGGCGAGGACCAGCGGCGGCTCGGCATCGTGACGGACTGGAAACGGGGCCCGCACCTGCTCACTTACCGGCAGGTCGAGCGGACCTCCGGCCTGGTCGCGGACGCGCTGGCAAAGGACGAGCCCGACGGGCTGCCATCGGCGGCGCTGCAGGCAGCCTGCGATGACCTGCTCGAAGCCAGCATCCCCGAGGAGCACGAGAACGCCAGCACGGCACTGGCGGTGGACTGGACCGATATGGAGACCTTCTCCCGGCCCCCGCCGAAGGGGACCAGCGACTGCGCCGACCCCGAAGCATCGTGGGGGCACCGCAAGAACAACCTGCTGCGCTGTGAAGACGAGCTGTTCTACGGCTACTACCTCTCCGTCGGCATCATGATGCCCGAAGAGCACGGCCGGCCCGTCCCGGAGTACGCCCGCCGCATCACCCTCTCGTCGTGCCGCCAGGACCCTGTCCCCGCGCTCGTCCCCGTGCTGACCGCGCTGCCTGCCGCGGGGATCCCGCTCGGCGACATACTCGCCGACTCCGGCTACGCTCACCGCATCCCCGCGAACTGGGCCGTGCCACTGCGCGCAGCCGGCGCCCAGCTGATCCAGGACCTCCACCCATCCGACCGCGGGCCGCACGGCACCCATCACGGCGCGATCATCTCCAACGGCAACCTGTACTGCCCGGTCGCGCCGCGTCAGCTGCTCCGGCTCGGGCCGCTGGCCCGCGACGCCACCCGCGAGCAGGCCGCGTCGCACGACACCCGGACCGCGGAGCTGGCCCGCTACAAGCTCGGCAAGATCACCACGGACGACGCCGACGGCTACCACCGCGTCATGTGCCCTGCGGTCATGGGCAAGATCCGCTGCCCGCTCCGCCCTCAGTCCATGACCCTGGACCGGGACCGGCCCGAGATCCTCACCCCGCCGCAGGACCCGCCCGCCTGCTGCACCCAGCAGACCCTGACCGTCCCCCCGGACATCCTGGCCAAGACCGCGCAGGAACACGACTACCCCTCCGCCGCGCACCGCCGCTCCTACGCCCGGCGCACCGGCGCCGAACGCGGCTTCGCCACCCTCAAAGACCCCGCCGCCAGCGACATCTCCCGCGGCTGGTGCCGCCTCATGGGCCTGGCCCCCAGGCTGCTGTTCACCACCTGCCTGACCATCACCCGCAACCAGCGCATCACCGCCGCGTGGGACGACCGCCAGGAAGCTAACGCCCGCCGCGCCGCCGCCGGCCTCCCGCCCAGAACCCGCCGCCGGCGCCGCAAAACCCTCGCCACCCTCGCCGCAGCACCTCCATAACCCGCACCCGGCGCCCCTCACCACCACGAACTGCCCGCCCCCAGCAGCGCACGCATGCCCGGAAACAAGCAACCAGGACACACAGCAACCAGCCACGCACGCAACGCACGGCACAGCGAGCACCGCAAGCACGCCAGGAATGTCAGACCCAGATGTAAAGATCATCCAAGGCCCAAACGTGAACAAGGCCTCCACTGAAACGTGAAGACCTCAGGGCGGAGGATGAGGGATTCGAACCCTCGAGGGCTTGCACCCAACACGCTTTCCAAGCGTGCGCCATAGGCCACTAGGCGAATCCTCCGCCGGTCAGCTTACCGTCATGACGGGCACGCCCGCGCCTATCCCGGCAACGCTCGCGCAGATGTGAGGCCACGATGCCGCGCGGAAAGCCGCGGATTCGCGCGGACGGGCGAGGGTGGTCCGGGGCGTGGCTAGACTGTCCCGAGGTCCCCCGCGCGGCGTGCATCCTGCCAACCCCCCCAGGGCCGGAAGGCAGCAAGGGTACGCGGGCTCTGACGGGTGCGCGGGGGACCCTTTCCCGTCCCAGGACGTTCACGGGAATCCCGGCCGGCGAGGATGGAGTCATGACACAAGCTCCCCCGGATCCGGCGCAACCGGAAGCGGCTCGGGGCTCGGCGCCAGCCGGTTCCCCGGTGATCCCGTCCGGAGCCGCCGTAGGCCTGGCGCTGTACCGGAAGTACCGGCCGGCCACCTTCGCCGAGGTCAAGGGGCAGGAGCAGGTCACCGAGCCGTTGCGCCAGGCGCTGCGCAGCGGGCGCATCAACCACGCCTATCTCTTCAGCGGGCCGCGCGGCTGCGGCAAGACCTCCAGCGCGCGCATCCTGGCTCGCTCACTGAACTGCGTGAACGGGCCCACGCCCGATCCGTGCGGGGTGTGCGACTCCTGCGTCGCGCTGGCGCCGTCCGGGCCGGGCAGCATCGACGTGATCGAGATTGACGCCGCCTCCCACGGCGGCGTGGACGACGCGCGGGAACTGCGCGAGCGTGCCTTCTATGCGCCGGTGGCCGGGCGCTTCAAGGTGTACATCATCGACGAGGCGCACATGGTGACGCAGCAGGGCTTCAACGCGCTGCTCAAGCTCGTCGAGGAACCCCCGCCGCACCTCAAGTTCATCTTCGCCACCACGGAGCCGGAGAAGGTTATCCCGACCATCCGCTCCCGGACCCACCACTACCCGTTCCGGCTGGTTCCGCCGGCCATCCTGCGCCGGCTTCTCGAGGACATCCTCGTGCGGGAGGGCGTCGGGTTCGAGCCTGATGTGCTGCCGCTGGTGGTGCGCGCGGGCGCCGGCTCCGTCCGGGACTCACTGTCGGTTCTCGACCAGCTCGTCGCGGGCTCGGACGAGCGCGGGCTCACCTACGAGCGCGCCATCTCGCTGCTCGGCTACACCGACGCCACCCTGCTCGACGAGATCGCCGACGCGTTCGCGTCGGCCGACGGCGCCGCGGTCTTCGGCGTCGTGAACCGGATCGTCGAGGGCGGCCACGAGCCGCGCCGGTTCGCAGCCGACATGCTGGACCATTTCCGTGACCTGATCGTGCTCGCATCCGTTCCCGACGCGGGCCAGACGGGGCTGCTCGACGCGCCGCCGGACCGGCTGGATCTGATGAGCAGCCAGGCCGAACGGTTCGGGGTGGCGGGTCTCACCCGTGCGGCCGAGATCATGAGCAACGGCCTGGACCAGATGCGCGGCGCGACGTCGCCGCGACTGCTGCTCGAGCTGATGTGCGCGCAGGTCCTGCTGCCGTCCGCGAGTACCGACGATAACGCGATCCTGGCCCGGCTGGAACGGCTGGAACGCGGCGGTGCCCTGGCCGGGCCGGCGCAGCATGGCCCGCAGGCCGTCCCGGCGCCGCCGTCCGCGGCTCCGTCCGCGTCTTTGGCCCGGTCGCGCCGGTCCGCCGATGCGATGGAGAGCCCGGCCGGCTGGCCGGGTGCGGGAGCGTCCCCTGCGCCGGATACGGTCCCCGGCGTGCGCTCCGCCGAGGGCCGGCCCGCCGACCGGCCGACCACAGAGGGCCGGGGCACCGAGGGCCAGGGCGCTGTGCGCCGGCCCGGCCCCGTCCGGCGGACGATGACGCCGTAGCCGGTCCGCCGCCCGCCACACCGGAAGCCGCCCCGTCAGCCCCGTCCGCCTCGTCAGCCCCGTCAGCGGAAACAGGCGCCGCGCCGCGTCCTGGGCCCGCAGGTCCTGCGGGGCACGCAGGGCCCCCTCCCGGGGGACCGGCCGGCGAAGTGATCAGCCGCAACTGGGACGCGATCCTCGATGCCATCAAACGCGAGCGCCGGGTCGCGTGGATGCTGCTGACCAACGCGACCGTCGTTTCCCTCGATGACGGCATCCTTACCCTGCGGTTCGCGCGGGACGGTGACGTCAAGGGCTTCACGACCAGCGGATGCGACGCGGACCTGCAACGGGTCCTCGCGTCCGCGTTCGGCCTGAATGTCCGGATCAGGGCACTGTCCGGGAACGACCCGGGCCCAGGCGGCGACGGGCGTTCCCGGCTGAACGCGGTCCCCGCCCGCCCGGCCGATCCGGGCCCGGCACGCATGCGGCCGGTCGCAAGCAGCGACGGGGCCGCGGCCCGCGATAGCGGTGCGGCCGCGAGGCAGGACCGCCCCGGTGGCGGGGGCCTTCCCCGAGGCCCCGGAAACCCGGCCCCCCCGGGGGGCGGGGAGGACAGCAGCGGCGCCCAGAGCCAGAGGCGGCCCCCCGGCGCGGGCGCCGGAGGTTCCGCGCGCGGCCCGGGCCGTGAGACCGGCGCGGCCCGGGCCAACGGCACTCCGGCGGGTGACGGCCCGGCCCCGGCTGCGCCCAGAGCGAACGCCGCGTCAGCGGCGGCCGGGAACCCGGTCATCGTGGACGCGATCGAGACTCCGGACGCCGAGGACATGGCCTCACCGGGTCAGGCCGAAATCAGCGGGATGGACCTGATCCAGCGGGAGCTCGGCGGCCAGATCATCGGTGAGATCGAGGATTGACGCAATCGGGCCATCCGCCGCGACGTAGCCTTCGGCGTTCAGGGAACACGCCGGGCGGGTGCAGACTAGCCATGCGGCCGCAAACGCGCCCGGCCGGTCATCCGTCACCGGCGGAAAAGCGGCCGGGACCAACGCAACCGCACGCCGACAACACCCACTGGGGGCAAAGTGAACCCTGACGGCCAGCTGGACATGCAGCAACTGCTCGCCGCGGCGCAGCAGATGCAGGAACAGCTCATGAATGCCCAGCAGGAACTTGCCGACACCGAGGTATCCGGCACCGCGGGCGGCGGCCTCGTTACGGCCCGGGTCAACGGCCAGGGCGAACTGGTGGACCTCAGCATCGCCCCGGAGGCGATCGACCCGGACGACCTGGAAGAGACGGCCCAGACCATTGCCGACCTGGTGCTCGCCGCTGTGCGGGACGCCTACGGGCGGGCCGGTGACCTCCAGCAGGAGAAGATGGGCCCGTTCGCGACGGCCCTCGGTGGCGGCATGCCGGGCCTGCCCGAGATGCCGGGGATGCCGGGCGACCTGGGGACGCCGGGAGCCTCCGGGCTGGGTGGCCCCGGCCTGCCCGGCGCCAGCGGCGACGATCCGCACGGCGAATGAGGAGGGCCGCTCATCCGGGCGGCCAGTGATCTAGCGAATCAGGATCTGACGTGTACGAAGGGGTCATCCAGAACCTCATCGACGAGCTGGGGCGGCTCCCCGGCGTCGGGCCGAAGGGGGCCCAGCGGATCGCCTTCCACCTGCTCGCCGCCGACCCGGAGGACGCGCGGAAGCTCGCGGCGGCGCTGCTGGAGGTTACCGAGCGGGTGAAGTTCTGCCGTACCTGCGGCAACGTGGCCGAGGAGGAGCAGTGCCGGATCTGCCTCGACCCGCGCCGCGACCCTTCCGTCATCTGCGTGGTCGAGGAGCCGAAGGACGTCGCGGCGGTGGAGAAGATCCGCGAGTACCGCGGGCGTTACCACGTGCTCGGCGGGGCGATCAGCCCGATCGACGGCATCGGCCCGGAAGAACTGCGGATCAGGGAGCTGATGGCGCGCCTGTCCGACGGGACGGTCACCGAGCTGATCCTCGCGACCGATCCCAACCTCGAGGGGGAAGCGACGGCGACCTACCTCGCCCGGCTGATCAAGCCGATGGGCCTGCGCGTCACCCGGCCGGCCAGCGGACTGCCGGTCGGTGGCGACCTGGAGTACGCGGACGAGGTGACACTCGGGCGCGCGTTCGAAGGACGGAGATTGCTTGATGTCTGAGCCAGCAGGGGGCCCAGCAGGGGGCAGCGCGCCGCATTCGCCCGAGCCCACGGGCGCCCGGCCTCAGGAGGAACCCGCCACCGAGCTGAGCCCGCTCGCGGATCAGATCGCGGGGAACGTCCGGCTCTTCCTCGACGGTGTCGAACGGCTGGCGGCCGGTGACGGCCACGACGAGGCCGTGCCGCTGCTCCTTCTCGAGGTGTCCCAGATCCTGCTGGCGGGTGCCCAGCTCGGGGCCACCACCGACGTGATCCTGCCCAGCAACCTGGAGCCAGAGGTGGGCGACGACCCCGACCTTGACGCGCTCCGTGTCGGCCTGGCCCGCCAGGTCCCGGACTGCGACGACTACGCGGAACTGTTCGACCCGTACGCGGACACGCAGGGAACGCCGTTCCGCCTGTCCGATGACATCGCCGCCGTCGCGGCCGACCTCATCCACGGGCTCAAGCATTACCGCGCGGACCGGAAGCTGGAGGCCCTGTGGTGGTGGCAGTACTCATACTTCAATCACTGGGGAACCCACGCTGGCGCCGCTCTGCGCGCCCTGCACGCGGTGGTTGCGCACGCCCGTCTGGACGTGGCCGAGGAGCGCACGGCCCTGTAACGGCAGATCCCATTCGGCCGAACGGGCCAGTTACGGTGAGGCGCTCATACCGGCCCAGCGAGCCCGGCCTTGCGCCGGGTGGGCGGCCGGGCGTGTACCGCGGCGGGCCGCGGGGGCCTAGGGGGGCGTCCCCCGGAAATTATTGTGAGGGGCTGCCGGCGCCTGGATACACTCCAAGCGTCCCCTGCCCGCAGAACCCCGTGAGGAGCGGCTTCCCCGTGGCTCTCGTCGTGCAGAAATACGGTGGCTCGTCTGTGGCCGACGCGGATGGCATCAAGCGGGTAGCGCAGCGGATCGTCTCCACGCGCAAGGCCGGTGACCGTGTTGTCGTGGTGGTCTCCGCGATGGGTGATACCACGGACGAGCTCATCGACTTGGCCAACCGGGTCAGCCCGCTGCCGCCGGGGCGAGAGCTGGACATGCTGCTCACCGCAGGGGAGCGGATATCGATGGCGCTGCTCGCGATGGCGATCGCCAGCCTGGGCCTGGAGGCCCAGTCGTTCACCGGCTCACAGGCGGGCGTCATCACCGACTCGACGCACGGCAAGGCGCGCATCATCGACGTGACCCCGGGCCGGATCGCCACCGCGCTCGAGGGCGGGGCGATCCCGATCGTGGCCGGTTTCCAGGGCGTCTCGCAGACCAGCAAGGACATCACCACGCTGGGGCGCGGCGGATCCGACACCACGGCCGTAGCGCTGGCTGCCGCGCTGAACGCGGACGTGTGCGAGATCTACACCGACGTGGACGGTGTCTTTACCGCCGACCCGAGGATCGTCGC
>CAVWSR010000006.1:0-342333 GCA_963757725.1 uncultured Actinomycetes bacterium | reverse complement strand
GGACCGCGCGCACGGTCGCCTGACCGCGAGCTTGGCAAGCGTCACCGAGGGCGCCTGGATCCCGGGGACGTGATCGAACGGGACGTCCATGCCGCTCTCGGGCCCCGCGTCCGAGGCCACGTAGTAGTCGCCGTGAGGCACGAGCCGGACGAGTGCCCGCACGCTCCCGGCCGCCGCGGAGACGAGCCCCAGCGCCGCGAGCCGCCCGATCGCCACGGGCGCGACCGCCTCCTCGAGCCGCTCGGCCTGCACCTCGGCGCCGAGCAGGAAGAGCCGCGCGAGCGTCGAGAACGCGTCGGCCCCGCCGAGGCGGCGGAGATGGGAGGCGGTGTCGATGGGCCGCGACGAGAGCTCGTGCGTCCCGAGCCGCTCCTCGACCCGCTCGGCCGTGAACCCGGCCCGCTCGAGCGCCGCACGCAGGGCCCCGAGCGTCACGGAATCGTCGTGGTCGGGCACGGCGGCGCCCATCGGTCGATCCTAGATGGAGACCGGCATGTCCGTGCCCGGGGTGTGCACCCAATCTCCGCTCGAGGGTCTTGAGACCACCGCGGCTTCCTGTGATACTCGCCTAGGGCTGCGGCGGGCCAAAAGCGAAGGAGTGCGCTATGCCGGAAGACGAACGACATCGAGCTGACGGCGTCTTTGAAGGTGGCGGAGTCAAGGGCATCGCGTTCGCGGGCGCGATCGCAGCGGCCGAACGCGACGCCGGCGTCCGCGAATGGGTCAACGTCGCAGGCACGTCTGCCGGATCGATCGTGGCGGCGCTCCTCGTGGCCGGCTACGACGCCGCCGGCCTCCAGAAGATCCTCGCCGACGCCAAGTATCCGCGTTTCGCCGATTGCGGCGTCGGCGGCATGTGGATCGGCGGCATCGGCAACGGACTCTTCCGCCTCCGCGGCCTCGCGCCGGGGAAGTACTTCAAGGAGTGGATGAGCGAGCAGCTCGCCGCCTCGCCGCTCGCCCGCGAGCTGGGCAAGACGGAGCTGACGTTCAAGGACATGCGGCGGCGCGACCTGCCGCCGCAGGCGGACATCCCGGACATCACCGACGAGCAGTACGCGCGCGCCACCTACCGGCTCCACGTGATCGGCTCCGAGGTGACGACCGGGCGGATGCTGATCCTGCCCGACGCGCTGCCCGACTACGACGACGAGCAGGGCAAGCCGCTCGACAAGGACAGCTTCCCGGTCGTCGATGCGGTGCGGATGAGCATGAGCTACCCGTTCCTGTTCAGCCCGGTGATCCTGCACAAGGGCGGCAAGCCCTACTACGTCGTGGACGGCGGGCTGCTCTCGAACTTCCCGATCTGGCTGTTCGACAGCCCGAACCCGAAGCGCCCCACCTGGGGATTCCGGCTCCATCCCGGCACTGCCGCGGCCGAAGGGCTGCCGTACCGCAAGATCCCGCGGCCGCTCTGGGCGGTGCCGCTGCTCAAGGCGATGTTCTCGGCGGCGACCGAGGCCTGGGACCGGGAGCACCTGAAGCACGTCGTGTCGGCGCGCACCGTGAGCATCCCGACCCACAGCATCAGCACCACCAACTTCAAGCTGACGAAAGCCGAGGCGGGCGATCTGTACAGCTGGGGGGAGGCCGCGGCCGACACGTTCTTCAACGACCCGCAACAGCAGGCATACCTGAACACGTTCGGCAAGACCGTCGCCACGCTCGCGGCCGGCAACGGCTCACCGGACCCGGCCTCGCCGACCCGCGCCCCGGCGTAGCCGCGTGGAGCACTCGTGAGCGACGGGCCTCCCCAGCCCGGGCCCGGCGCTCCGAGCGCGGCGGAGCTCTACGAGCGGCTGGCCGGCGACTACGACCGGACAGCGGACCTGATGCGCACGCTGACGGACGTGCGGTTCAAGCTGCTTGCACTCGTCCCGACGCTCGCGGGAGCCGCCGTCGGCCTGGTCGGGCGGCCGCGGCCTGCCGCCGAGCTGCTCGCCGTCGGGCTGCTCGGGCTGCTCGCAACCCTCGGGATCCTCGCCTACGAGCTTCGCAACTCGCAGATCCACGCGTATGCATTGGAGCGCGCGAAGGCCCTCGAACGGGCCCTGGGGCTGTCTTCGCCCTTCGGGGCGGGCGGAGCGGGCGGGCTCTTCAGGGAGGCGCCCGACGGCACCATCCGGGCGTTCGGACTGCTCCCGGCTGGGCACAACGGCGGCCTGGCCCTCGTCTACGGAGCCTCTCTCGCAGGCTGGAGCTACCTCGTCGCGTGGGGCGGGCTGCGCGCGCTCGACATCGGCGAGCCGCGCAAGGTGGGAGCGGCGCTCGGGGCCCTCGCCGGGGTGCTGGCTGTCGCCGAGGTCGAGCGCCTCCACCGGCAGTTCGAGTCGTCGGCCGCCCGGTCACGGTAGCGAGCAGAAGCCGCGGCCGAGCTCGCCGGCGTCGATCCGCCCCGTGCCTTACTCAGGCCGTCGCGATCGGGGGCTGAGCCGGATGATCGCGTAACAGGTAGGCCGAGTGCAGCAGCTCCGGGTTCTCCTTCAGCTCACGGGCCGTGCCGTGGTAGGCGATGCGCCCGCCTTCCATCACGTAGGCGGTCTTGGCGAGCCCGAGCGCGACGTGCGCGAACTGCTCGATCAGCAGCACGCCGACGCCGCTCTCGGCGACCGCCTGGAGGGTCGGCACGAGGCGCTTCACGACGACCGGCGCCAGGCCGAGCGAGAGCTCGTCGACGAGCAGCACCTTCGGCCCGGAGGCCAGCGCCTGGGCGAGCACCACCATCTGCTGCTCGCCGCCCGAGAGGTTCCGCGTGTCCATCCGCCAGCGCCTCTCCAGCTCTGGAAACAGCTCGAGTGCGTACGCGATCCCCGCCCGAGCCTCCGCGCGCCCAAGGGCGTACGTGGCGACGCGGAGGTTGTCCTCCACGGTGAGCTCGGGCAGGAGCCTCCGACCCTCCGCGACGATCGCGACACCCGCGCCGCGGATGCGCTCGGGCCGGCTGCGGGTCAGATCGACTTCGCCGAGCCTGACCTTGCCGCCGCTTGGCCGCAGGACTCCCGCGATCGCGAGCACGAGCGTCGACTTGCCCGCGCCGTTCGCGCCGAGCAGGGCGGTGACCTCCGCCGGCGGAATCTCGAGACTGAGATTCCGGACGACATCGTGCCCGCCGCGGGGGACCGAAAGCCCCTCGACGTACAGCGTCGCGGCGGTCGCGTTCGTGCTCAGATCTCCGCCTCGGTGCCGAGATACGCGCGGATCACGTGCTCGTTGCGCATCACGTCGGCCGTCGGGCCCGAGGCGATCAGCTTGCCGAAGTCGAGCACCGCGGTCGACTCGCAGCAGGCCGAGACCAGGCTCATATCGTGGTCGACGAGGATCACCAGGGCACCCAGATGCTCCGGCATCCGCCGGATCACCCGGCTCAGGTGCTCGGTCTCCTGGTCGGGCAGGCCCGCGGCCGGCTCGTCGAGCAGCACGACGCGAGGCCTGCCGACGACTGCACGCGCGATCTCGACCAGGCGCCGGTCGCGCGCGCCGAGGGTTCCGACCTTGACCTTCGGTGGGACGTCGAGACCGACGAAGTCGATCGCGCTCAGCACCTCGCCGCGCCTGGTCGAGCGCTTGGCTGCCGAGTGCTCGTGGATCATGGCGACGTTGTCGTACACCGACAGCTCCTCGATCGCCTGCTCCGTCTGGAAGGTTCGCCGCAGCCCCCAGCGCGCCCGCCGGTAGTCGGCCATCGCAAGCAGATCCTCGCCGAACACCTTGATCGACCCCGCGACCGGCCTGACGAAGCCGCTGAGGACATTGAAGAAGGTCGTCTTCCCGGCCCCGTTCGGCCCGATCAGGCCGCAGGTGCCGGCGGCGAACGTCAGATCCACGCCGTCGATCGGCGTGACGCCGCCGAAGCGGACCGTGAGCCCTTTCACCTCGATCACGCCGGGTCGCCTTCCTTGCGCCCGACGCCGGCACTTCGCTTGCCCAGTCTCCAGAGCAGCCGGCCGAGGTTGGCCATGTCCTTCGGGAACTGCTGCGCCAATCCGCCCGGTGCGGTGAGGAGCACCTGCAGCAGACCCGCGCCGAAGATGATGATCAGGAAGTTGTTGTTGACGCCCCACTGATCCTTGATCAGGAACGGCAGGAGCTGATTGAAGACGCCGGCGACGATCGCTCCCCAGAGGCTGAAGATGCCGCCGATCAGAGCCGTGGCGAGAACGGTCAGCGAGTCCTGCGTGGAGAAGCCGTACACCGAGGGCTGGGCCTGATGCGCCGCCAGCAGGCAACCCGCCGCGCCGGTCATGAACGCCGCCAGGCCGAAGGCCCAGAGCTTGTAGAGCGTGATGTTGACGCCCGCTGCGATCGCCGCGGGCTCGCTCTCGCGAATCGAGGCCCACGCGCGGCCGGGCTTGCCGGCGACGTGCACGAGCGCGAGCGCGAAGAGGATCGCGCACGAGACGACCACGTACCTGTAGTACGCGGTGTCGCCCCCGGCGAAGCTCGGCCGGCGGACGTTCTGGATTCCTGCAAGGTTGCCCGCCGAGATGTGGCCGAGAAAGCCGCCGCCGCCGTTCGGAAAGTTCGTCACGGCAAGGATCACGTTGACCGCTCCGGCGAACATCAGCGTGACCAGGGCGAGGTGGAGGCCGCTGAGCCGCAACGCGGGGAGACCCAGCAAGATGCCGATCACCCCCGTGATCAGGCCGGTGATCACGATCAGCAGAGGGAAAGGGATCGCCGCCGTTGCGTACGCGAGCCGTGCCGCGATCCAGACCCCGAGCTCGAGCACCGCGACCTGACCGAGAGAGATCATCCCTGCGCGGCCGTAGAGAATCCCGAGTCCCGCCGCGACAACGGAGTAGATCGCGACGCTCGTGAACGTCTTCGTCCAGTCGCCACCCGCCAGGGGAAGCACGAAGAGCACGAGCACGAGGAAGCCGGCGATGATTCCCGCCCGGGCGGCGAAGCCCCGGACGAGCGTCGAATCACCCACGGCGGCCCTGAATCCGCTCGGCCCAGGCACGGTGCTCATGGGGTTATCTCGCCGTCCGCGCGATCGTCACGACGCGGCGGCGCCCGAACCAGAGCAAGGCGATGATCGCCAGCACGAAGGGCGTCACCGCTCGATACTGCGAGAGCGACTGGCTGGAGTTGGGCCAGTTGAAGTATGGGGTCAGCAGCGCCTGGACGAGCCCGATCACGATTCCGCCGACCAGCGTCGCCCAGAGCAGGCGCAGCCTCCCGATCAGAGCCGCGGCGAGCGCGCCGATCACGAAGTTGAAGGTCAGCGCGTCATAGGCGAGCGACCCGAGGAGATCGGCGAGCAGAAGGCCTGCGGCGCCGCAGACGAGACCCGAGCCGAACCAGGCCGCCGCCTCCACGCGGCGAACCGGCACGCCGAGGGTGGCGGTGATCTCGCGGTCGTTCGCGAGCGCCCGCATTGCGGTTCCGAGCTTCGTGAAGCGCAGATATGCAGCCGTGCCGATGGTGAGCACGATCGCGAGCAGCAGCGCCATCAGCTGCGTCCAGTTGACGGTCGCTCCCGCAACGCGATACGTCCAATCGCCCGTCGGCAGGTGCAGGATTCGCACCGAGGCGGCGATGGGCGGAGCCCTCCAGCCCATCACCCCGAGGAGCACGAGGGCCAGCCCGAGCGTCCCCATGGTCTTGACCAGCGGATCGCGCAGCGCGAAGGCCGGGCCGAACAGCACCCCGTAGAGGAGCGTGAGCACCCCGCCGAAGAAGACGCCCACGAGGTAGGCCAGCCAATCGGGACACCCCGTGTGGACAAGGAGATACCAGGAGGTCAGGGCACCTGCGGCTCCGATCGCTCCGAACGCGACGTTCAGAACGCCGGTCGCCCGGTAGAGCACGACCATGCCGACACCGGAGAGCGCGTACACCCCCCCGAGGGCGAACCCCAGGGGGATGTACGGCTTGATTTCCTCGATGCCCACGCCGCCGAAGGCGAGCAGAGCAAGGCTATGCATCGCACTCCGCTGGCACCGTGACGTCCATCAGCTTGCTTCTCTCCTTGCTAACCCTGGTTCAGCTTGCCCTTCTTCTCCGCGGCCCGGGTCGTCACCAGGTCCTTGTCGACCGCCGCGATCGCGAAGCACTTCTCGGTCTGGACGACCTTGCCGCCGGCATACGAGACGGTGATGTCCGTGTTGTTCGGGATGTGTACCGGCAAGCCCTTCCCGAAGTACCACGGCTTGCAGAGCATGTCCGTCTTCTGGTTCTTGAGGGTCTGGACCGCAGCGTTGTACGACGCCTTGGTCACCGGCCCCTTGACGCTGAGCAGCGCGGCCGTGACGAACTTCCCGACCATGAAGCCCATCTGTCCGAAGCTCTGGATCGGGACCGAGGGCGCGTACTTCTTCGTGATCTTCCGGTAGAGGTTCATGTCCGGCCCGTTCGTGCTGAGCAGCGAGAACTCGGAGTTGATGAACAGGTTCTTCGAGGTCCACTTCGCCGCGTCGACCTGGCTCGCGGTGAACTCGTTCGCGATCGGCGTCGACGAAGCCCAGAGAACCTTGTCGGTGACCCCCTGCGCCTCCGCCGCCTTCATCAGCGGTGCCGCCGACTCGGGGGTGTAGTCGAGGATGACGCCGCCACCCGGCCCGGCCTCCTGGACGAGCTTCTGGATGATCGAGTTCGGGTCGGTGAGCGGTACGGTCTCGCCGTCGCTGACGCCCTTGATCCCCGCCTGCTTGGCTACGAGGAGGACGCCGCCGTTTGCGTAGTCGGCGATCGTCGACGGAGAGCTGATCACGAGCGACTTCGCCCCGGCGCGGACGAGAGCCTGCGCGGCGCCGATGTCGCTGTAGCGCGGGCCCATGTTGACGGCAGCGATGTTGGGCGTGCCGAAGCACTCACCCGGAACGCCGGCGATGATCAGGAAATAGCCCTTGGACTCGTAGTACTTGTGGTTGACGGCACACTCGATCAGGCTCGTGTTGCCGACCACGCCGACCACCTTGTCGCTCTCGACGAGCTTCTTCGCCAGCGCAGCATCCTGCTCCGGCTTCAGCTGCTCGGTGTACAGCTTGTAGCTGATCCGCCGGCCGTTGATGCCGCCGTTGTCGTTGACGCACTTGAAGTAGGCGTCGGCGATCTTGCCGATCGTCGTGAAGTCCACGCCGGGAACGAGCGTGAAGATGCCGCCGAGCTTGATCGGGGCGCCGGTGGCCTTCTTGCCGTTCCCGAGTCCGCAGACGCTCTTATTCGCCGCCACGGCGCCGACGCTCGCACCGGGTGCGGACGTCGCTGCGACCGCGGTCCAGGCGGTCGTCGCGAACCCTGCTCCGGCGATCACCGCGACGGCGACGCCGAGCTTGAACCTCTTGGATCTCATCCATGCCTCCTTCTGCCCCACTGCGTATCGACGCGCTGGGGGAATGTCGACGATGTGATCGGCGGTGCCGCCTTGCAACCTGGTGCCGCTTACCCGTTACCACGACCGCTCGAGATTCTTCTTGCGGTTCGCCTAGCGAACAGAAGTACCTGCGAGGAACGTACTTCGGCTCGTCACCGAGTGTCAAGACGCCTTTCTACTATGCGGAACAGGGACGCCCCGGCCGGCGGCGCGCGCCGACGCTAGGTCGAGCGCAGGAGGCTGTCGAGCGCCGCGAGCGGCGGCCCGTAGGCGGGCGCGTCGGAGAGCTCCGGGACGAGCTCGGCGTAGGTCACCGTCCCGTCCGCGTCGAGCACGAAGACGGCGCGGGCGAGCAGCTTGACCTCGTCGACGAGCAGGCCCCAGCTCAGCCCGAACGAGTGTGTCTGGTAGTCCGAGAGCGACTGCATCTGGGCGACGTCCTCGACGCCGCACCAGCGGACCTGCGCGAACGGCAGGTCGACGCTGATCGTGTACGCCGCCACCGTGTCTCCGTAGGCGGCGAGACGCTGCTCGAACATCTTCGTCTGCGCGGAGCAGACGGGCGTGTCGAGCGACGGCACCACGCTGACGAGCCGCGGCTTCGCCGGCAGGTCTGCAAGAGTGACGGGGACGATGCCTTCTCCGGGCGAGAACCGGTGCACCGTGAATTCACGGGCGCGCTCACCCACTCGCGGCGGCTCCCCGGCGAGATTGACCACGTTGCCGAGGAAGCGCACTTCCGCCATGCGCACGATTGTACGCCCTACGAACGTCTCGTACTATTGGCCCGCCGGTCGATTGCCGCTCGAGGATCAGCGAGGGACACCATGAAGATCGCAGTGCTCGGATTGGGACGGATGGGTGCGGCGATCGCACGCCGCGTGGCGGACGCAGGCCATGAGCTCCTCGTCTGGAACCGCTCGGAGGGGCCGGCCGGCGAGTTCGCAGAGCGCGGCGCCCACGTTCTCGCCGCGCCGGGCGAGGCCCTCCGGCTCGGCGAGCTCTGCATCCTGACGCTTTCGGACTCCGCGGCGGTCGAGCAGGTGGCCGGCGAGGTCCTCGCGGGCGCCGAGGCGGGGACGCTCGTCGACATGAGCACGATCTCGGTCGAGGCCTCGGCCGCTGTGGCGGCGGCGGCGGAGCGGCGCGGGGTCGCGTTCCTGCGTGCGCCCGTCAGCGGCAACCCCGCCGTCGTCGCAGCGGGCAATCTCGGCATCATCGTCTCCGGACCGCGCGCGGCATTCGACGAGCTCTCACCGGTGCTGCGCGACATCGGCCCGAACCTCTTCTACGTCGGCGAGCGCGAGCAGGCGCGGGTCGTCAAGCTCGGGCTCAATCTGATGATCGGCGGGACCGCTGAGCTGATGTCCGAGGCACTCGTGCTGGCCGAGCGGCACGGCATCGGCCGGCGCGAGATGCTCGAGGCGATGGGCGGCTCGGCGATCGGAAGCCCGTTCGTCAAGTACAAGACCGAGGCGCTCGTCGCAGACGACTACACCTCGACCTTCACCGCTCGACTGCTGGCCAAGGATCTCGACCTCGCGTTGGACTGCGGCCGGACGGCCGGCGTGCCGCTGCCCCTGACCGCGGCAACCCAGGAACTGGTGCGCGACGCGATCGAGCGCGGTCTCGGTGACGACGACCTGATGGTGCTCTTGCCCCGCCTGCGGCAAGACGCGGGCCTCGATCAGGTCGAGGACCGCGGTGTCTGACGGCTCACCGTCCGTGACTCGCGCTGCGCGCCTCCAGGAAGCCTCGTAGCGTGCGCGCCGCGGTGACGCGCGCGGTGTCGGTGATGGAGCTCGTCGACGTACCCGAGCCCGAGGCGGCCGGCCCCGGCGAGCTGCTTGTCCGGCCGGAGGCGATCGGGCTCTGCGGCTCCGACTTCCACTACTTCCACGGCCACCTGCCCGACGCTGCGTACCCCCGCGTGCAGGGGCACGAGTTCTCGGCGATCATCGAGGAGGTGGGGCCGGACTGCCCGCCCGAGCTCGCGCCCGGCGGGCGCGTCGCCGTCTGGCCGCTGACCGCGTGTGGGCGCTGCTACCCGTGCCGGATCGGCCGGGAGAATGCCTGCGAGCAGATCAGCCTGATCGGGATCCACGTCGACGGCGCGCTGCAGGAGCGGCTGAAGGTACCGGCTGCGCAGACCTTCCCCGTCGACCTCGACCCACGGCTCGCCGCGTTCGTAGAGCCGATGTCGATCGCGGTGCGCACGGCGGTCCGCGGCAGGGTCGCCGCGGACGAGCACGTGCTCGTGCTCGGTGCCGGCCCGATCGGTCAGGCCGTCGCGATCGCCGCGCTCGACCGCGGCGCCTCGGTGCTGCTCGTCGACCGGATCGAGAGCAGGCTCGAGCTCGGACGCACCTCCGGGGCAGAGCTCGCTCTCGTCGGCGACGGCGACGACGTCGCTGCTCGGGCACGCGCCTGGGCAGGAGGCGAGGCTCCCGAGGTCGTGGTCGAGGCGACAGGGGCGAAGGAACCGATGCGCGACGCGCTCGAGGCCGTCTCGCCCGCGGGACGGCTCGTCGTGGTCGGGCTCTCGGACCACGAGGTGCCGCTCCGGGTCGGCAGGCTGCCGTTCCGCGAGCTCGACGTGCTCGGCGTCAGCTGTTGCAACGGCGGCGAGTTCGCCGCAGCGGCCGAGCTCGTGTCTCGCCGGCGCGTGGCCGTGGCGCCGCTGCTCACACACGACTTCTCGCTCGACGAGGCGCCGGCGGCGATCGAGTACGCGATCGAGCATCCCGCCGAGGTGATGAAGGCCGTCGTGCACGTCGGCTGAGCGTCGACCCGGCAACGATCACGATCGACGACGGCCGGTGCTCGGCGATCCCGGCGGCTGGAGCTACACGTTCGCCACTGACACGGGCCCGAGGGCGGCCCGGGCGACCCGCGCCGCGGCGAGCACCTCGCGGTCGTGGAAGCGGCGGCCGACGAGCTGGACGCCGTTGCCGATCGCGACCCCGGGGAGCCCGAGCAGGTTCACCCACATCACGCAGCGCATGCGGTCGAAGAGCTCGCGCGTCGCCTCCGACGAGAGCAGGTGGTCGAAGTCGAGCGGAGGGGCGGGCATCCCGGCGACCGGGGCGACGACGAGCGGGTAGCGCTCCTGCCAGGCATAGACCGCCCGCGCGAGCGCGCGCCGCTCACGCATCGCATCGAGGTAGCTCGCAACGCGGTCGCCCAGGTGGAAGAGCCCGAACATCGCGTCGATGTGCTGGATCCCGCTCTCGCCGACATCGGCCCGGACGCGAGGGATATAGGAGGTGAGCAGCTCGGTCGCGACGATCTCCGCCCAGAGCTCCGGGGCGCGACGGAGGTCAGGCACGGCGCCGTCGACGAGTTCGTGGCCCGCCTCGCGCAGCACCTCGGCGGTCGCGCGCACGGCCGCCTCGATCTCGGGGTCGACGATCGCGCCCGTCTCGCCGACCAGCAGGGCGACGCGACCGGGCTCCGCGGGCGCGGCTGCGAGCTCCGCCGGCACCGTGGCCGGGTCGCCCGGCGCCGGTCCGCGCAGCACGTCGAGCGCGAGCTCGAGGTCGTCGATGGAGCGTGCGAGCGGGCCGACCGCCTGCATCAGGTCGGCCGACGGGCCGCCGTCCTGCGGCGGCAGCACGGGCGCCCTCGGCGTCACGCCGGTCGTCGGCCGCAAGCCCACGATCTCGCAGAAGCTCGCCGGCACGCGGATCGAGCCGCCGTAGTCGGCGCCGAGGCCGAGCGGCACCATGCCCGCGGCAACCGCAGCCGCGTCGCCGCCCGTGGAGCCGCCGGCGCTGCACGTCAGGTCGCGCGGATTCAGCGTCGCGCCCCAGTTCGAGCTGATCGTGTTCCAGCGGATGGCGAGGTCGGGTGCATTCGCCTTGCCGACGACGATCCCGCCGGCGGCGCGCAGGCGCCCGACTGCGTCCTCGTCCCGATCCGCGATCGATCCGCGTCGCGCCGGCAGGCCGAGCGTCGTCTCGAGGCCCTCGACGTCGAACGTCTCCTTGATCGAGATCGGCACGCCGTCGAGCGGCAGCGCGGCACGCTCGTCGTGGTGCGCGTCGGCGTCGTCGGCCTCGGCGAGCGCGTCGTCGAGCCGCAGCCCGACGAAGGCGTTCACGGCGCCGTTGACGGCCTCGATCCGGTGGGCGTGCGCCTCGACGACCTCACGCCGCGAGACCTCACGGCTGCGGATGCGCCGGACGAGCTCCGACGCGTCGAGCTCGTGGAGCTCGCTCATGCCTCTGCTCCCGGCATGACGACGATCGCGCGGCCGACGATCTCCCGCCGGTCAAGCGCCGCATAGGCCTCCGCCGCCTCGGCGAGCGGGAACCTCCGCGACACGCTGCTCGCGGGCGTCAGCACGCCGCCCTCGATCAGCGCGAGCAGTCTCGGCATGTCCGAGCGGACGCGCGCGCCGTAGGAGCCCGCAATGCGCAGGCTCCGACGGACGATCCTCGTGATGTCAACCGGCGCGCGGACGTCCGCGGGGGCGATCCCGACCGCCACGAGACGGCCGCCGTCGCGCACCATCCCGAGCGCCTGGAGGAATGTCTGCTCGCCGCCGAGGACCTCGAAGACCGCGTCGCCGCCGCCGCCGGTCAGCTCGAGCACGCGCTCGACCGGATCGCCCGCAGAGGCGTCGACGACCGCCGATGCCCCGAGCCGCAGCGCCGCCGCCAGCTTCTCCTCGCCGATGTCGACCGCCACGATCTGCGCGGCGCCCGCCGCGCGCGCGAGCTGGACGACGAGCGAGCCGACGCCGCCGATCGCCACGACGACCACGCGCTCGCCGACCCGAACGGCGGCGCCATGCCGGACCGCGCCGTACGCGGTGAGCGCGGCGCAGCCGATGATCGCCGACTCCTCGAGCGGTTGCGAGTCGCCGAGCCGGTAGACGGCTGTCTCGGGCGCGACGGCGTACTCCGCGAGGCCGCCCATCGAGTACATGGCGAGCGGCGTACCGTCTTCGCGATACAGGCGCGTCTCGCCGTCGTAGAGCGTCCCGCGCAGCCGGTTGAGCGCGAAGAACGGCCCGCAGAGGTCGTCACGCGCGCGCCGGCAGGCCTCACAGGTGCCGCAGGGCATCACGAACGTCGCGACGACCCGCGTCCCTACGGGCGGGCCCTCGACGCCCTCGCCGAGCTCGGCGACCGTCCCCGAGATCTCGTGGCCCATCACGGCGGGCACCGGGAACGCAACCTCCCCTTTCATCACGTGGAGATCGGTGTGACAGACGCCGCACGCGGCCACGCGCACGAGAATTTCGCCGCGCCGCGGCCGCGGCACCGGAATCCGCTCGAGCTGCAGCGGCCGTCCCAGCTCGGGCAGGACGGCAGCCAGCATCGTCTCTCCGGCTACGCCGCGACCTCCGCGCCGACGAAGTCACCAACGGCGTCGACAGCGTCGCGCGACTCGTCGAAGAGCAGATGCCCGACTCCCGGCAGCGTTCTGACCTCCGCGTTCGGGATGTGCTCGGCCCAGACCGGGGCCTGGGCGACGGGGATCAGCCGGTCCGCCTCGCCCCAGAGGACGAGCGTGGGCATCGAGATCCGGTGCAGCCACTTCTGGAGCTTCAGGTCGTACGGCCGCTTCCAGGCCACGCGCGCGAAGGACGTCGACTCGCGATAGCGATCCGCGAGGAACTCCGGCGTCGGCGGCATCGGCATTCCGGCAAAGACGGACAGGTCTGCCGCAAGGTACGCGGGCACCTCCTCGTCCGGGATGCTGAAGAAGTCGACCGTCGGGTGCTCGGGCACCCGCAGCCCGAACGGCGCCCCGAGAACGAGCCTGCGCATCCGCCTCGGCTGCTGGATCGCGAGCGTCGCCGCGATGCAGCCGCCCAGAGAGTGACCGGCGAGCGAGATCTCCTCGAGCTCCAGCCGGTCGAAGAGATCGAGGTAGTGCAGGACGTAGTCCTGGATGCAGTCGATACTCGTGTCGTCGGCGGAGGCGCCGAAGCCCGGGTGGTTCGGGACGATCAGCCGGGCGTGCTCGGCCAGCGGCAGGAGCGCATCGAATCCTCCACCGGTGCCGGCGCCGTGGAGGAAGACGAGCGGCGGCCCTTCGCCTGCGCTCAGCACGGCCGTGTCGACGCCGTTCAGCTCGTAGCGATCCTCGCGGTAGGCGGCCATCAGTCGGCCCCCGTCCCGGCGAGCTCGAGAGTCGGCTCCGCCGGGCCGCCGGCGAGGCGGGCCTTGATCCGCGGCATGACCTCCTCGGCGAACATCGTCATGTTCTTCACGGTCTTCCACTCCGGCATGTCGCCGTTCTCGAACAGGATGTTCACCCGCCCGCAACCGGCGTCCTCGCACCAGCTGACGATCATGTCGGCGACCGTGTCCGGGGAGCCGCAGGCGACGCGGCCGATGTTGACCATGTCGTCCCAGGTCGCCTCGGTCCCCTTCGACATCGCAGCGTCGGAGGCGCGGCGCAGGTACTCCTTCGTCGACACGTAGCCGGGCGGGACGAGGAACCGCGGCGTGACGCGGTGGAACCAGCTGAAGAAGTTCTCGATGTGCGGACGGGCCTCGCGCACGGCCTGCTCGTCCGTGTCGGCCACGTAGGCCATGACGACGATGATCAGATCGTCGGGCGTGACCGTCCTGCCCCGTTCCTCGGCCAACTCGCGCATGCGCGCGAACGCCCGCAGCTGATTTCGGATCGGCACGAACACGATCGAATAGCCCAGGCCGTAGTCGATCGCGAGCGAGACGGTCTCCTCGCTGCCGGTCCCGACGATGAACGACTTGGGGTACGGCTTCTGATACGGCTTCGGCCACGGATTGAGGTACCGGTAGTTGTAGAAGTCACCGTCGTAGCGCATCGGCCCGTCCTCGGTCCACGACCTGAGGATGATGTCCAGCGACTCGCGGAAGCGCGCCCGCGCCGTCGCCGGGTTGATCGTCCCCTCGTTCGACCAGTACTCCATGCCCGTCCCGAGCGGGAAGGCATATTCCATCCGACCGGCGGTCATCACGTCGAGCATCGCGTATTCCTCGGCGACGCGATTCGGGTACATCAGGTTGATCGGCGTGCCCGCGACCATGATCCTGGCCCGGCTCGTCACGGCGCTGAGCCGCGCAGCGAGGAGGCTCGCGCACGGGCTCATGCTATAGACCATGCTGTGGTGCTCGTTGATCGCGATTCCGTCGAAGCCGAGCTGGTCGGCGCGGACGAGCGTGCGCAGATGGCGGTCGTAGAGCTCGTGGCCCTTCTCGGCGTCGAAGAGGGCGTTCGGGTAGTCGATCATCGACGTCCGGTACCGCTCGTGATCCTCCGGGATGTCGATGTAGTGGTGGTGGTGGAAGACGTAGAGCTTGATCTCGTCGAGGGGGCTCACCTTGGCAGGTCTCCTCGGTGCGTGGCTGGGGCTCGGACGCAGTCCTCGCGGCTCGAGCTCGAGCCGCCTCTGTGCGCGTTTCGCACAAGAGTGCGCTCAGAGAAACGTACTAACGCCCGGGACCGAGTGTCAAACAGCCCTGCTGCGGCCGACGGCACGCCGGTTGATGCCGCAAAATCGCGCGTTCTGGGCGCGAACCGGCTAGGCGACGGAACGGTGCAGCAGGCTGGTCGAGAGCTGCCTGGTAGTCTCGATCAGCTCCGGCAGGAAGTGCTCGCGCAGCTCCTCCGCGGACACCCGCGAGACGGTGGCGACGATGTTCAGTGCGGCGACGGTGTTCCCGTCCCCGGCGGTGATCGGAGCCGCGATGCTGCGTAGGCCGATCTCGAGCTCCTGGTCGACGAGCACCCAGCCCTGCTCGCGCACGGTCTCGACCGCATCGGCCAGCGCCTGATGGTCGACGATCGTGTGCGTCGTGAAGCACTCGAGCTCGGCCCCGTCGAGATAGCGCTCGAACTCCGCTTCGGGCAGGCCCGCCAGCAAGACGCGCCCCATGCAGGTTGCGTGCGCGGGGAGGCGCGTTCCGACCCCGGTGGCGAGGCTCATCACGCGCCGCGCCGACGAACGCGCGACGAGGACGACGTCCGGCAGGTCGAGCGTCGCCACGGCGCAGGACTCGTGTGTCTTCTCCGCCAGGTCGCGGATCAGCGGCTGGGCGATCTCCCAGAGGTTCAGCGACGAGAGGTAGGCCCACCCCAGCGTGAGCACGCGCGGCGTCAGTGAGAAGAGACGGCCGTCCGAGCGGACGTGGCCGAGCTTCTGCAGCGTCAGCAGGATCCGCCTTGCGGTCGCCCTCGTGATTCCGGTGAGCTGAGCGACCTCGCTCAGGGTCAGCGCCGGCCGCTCCGCCGAGAAGACCTGGAGCACTGCGATTCCGCGCTCGAGGGACTGCAGCGACTGCTGCTTCTTCTCGACCTGGGCCTCGGACATCCAGTAGAGATATCACCTTGGAACGGCTCGATGTTGAATCGGGCACGACAACTGAGATCGGCCCTGGCGTCGCCGGCCGGTGCTGCGCTAGGCTCGGGCCGCGCACACTTGTGTGCAGAGCGAACACCGCAACGCGCGGGAGAGACCCATCGACAGCACCGAACCGAGTTCCCGGCTCGTCGTCGAGCGTCCTGATTTCGTCGCCTCGATGGCGGCGTTCCCCACCGGCGTGACGATCGTCACCACGCTCGACGAGCAGGGCGCCCCGGTCGGGCTGACCTGCAACGCGTTTGCGTCCATCTCGGCCGACCCGCCGCTCGTGCTCATCTCCGTGGATCGGGCGAGCAACACCCTCCGAGCGCTGCAGCAGACGCGGAGGTTCGTGGTCAACTTCCTCGCGGCGGGACGAGGGCAACTGGCGATCCGCTGCGCGAGCAAGGCGACCGATAAGTTCGTCGAGATCGCCTGGGAGCCGACCCACCACGGGCTCCCGGTCCTGCACGAGGACTCGGTCGCACACGTCTCCTGCGAGGTGGTCGACGAGATCGAGGCCGGCGACCACATCATCTTCATCGGCCACGTGTTCGAGGCGCGGCCGCCCGCGCCGGACGAAGTGCCGCTGCTCTACTTCCGGCGCACCTTCGACCGCTGGCCGGTGAACGGCACATGAGCCCCTTCAATCCGATCGACGCGGCGCTCGACGACTTCCGCGCCGGGCGCTTCGTGGTCGTCGTCGACGACGAGGATCGCGAGAACGAGGGCGACCTGACGATTGCGGCGCAGTTCGCAACGCCCGAGGCGGTCAATTTCATGGCGACGCACGGGCGCGGGCTGATCTGTCTCTGTCTGACGGAGGAGCGCTGCGACGAGCTCGGGCTGCGGATGATGACCGACCGCAACGAGACGCCGTTCGGGACAGCGTTCACTGTCTCGATCGAGGCGCGCGAAGGCGTGACGACGGGCATCTCGGCGGCCGACCGCTCGCGCACGATCCAGGTCGCGATCGATCCGACCAAACGCGCGACGGACGTCGTGCAGCCGGGCCACGTCTTCCCGCTGCGGGCGCGGCCGGGCGGCGTGCTCCAGCGCAGCGGCCAGACGGAGGCGGCAGTCGATCTGGCGCGGCTCGCCGGCCTGCTCCCGGCGGGCGTCGTGTGCGAGATCATGAACGACGACGGGACGATGGCGCGCGTGCCGGACCTCGTCGAGTTCTGCCGGCGCCACTCGCTGAAGATGATCTCGGTCGCCGAGCTGATCGAGTACCGCCGCCGGCACGAGCAGCTCGTCGAGCGCGTCGCCTCCGTCCGGCTGCCGACCGCGTTCGGCGAGTTCACCGCCGTCTCGTTCCGGGAGCGCCTGACCGGCAAGCTCCACCTCGCGCTCGTCAAGGGCGACGTCGCGCAGGCCGAGGACGTGCTCGTCCGCGTCCACTCCGAATGCGTGACGGGCGACGTCTTCCACTCGCTGCGCTGCGACTGCGGCGAGCAGCTCGAGATCGCGTTGCGGCGCATCGGCAGCGAGGAGCGCGGCGTCGTGCTCTATCTCGCCCAGGAGGGCCGCGGGATCGGCCTGCTGGCCAAGCTGAAGGCATACGAGCTGCAGGAGCAAGGGCTCGACACCGTCGACGCGAACCTGCAGCTCGGCTACTCGGAGGATGCGCGCGAGTACGGAATCGGCTCGCAGATCCTGGCCGAGCTCGGTCTGACGACGATCCGGATCCTGACCAACAACCCGAAGAAGATCGCCGGCATCGAGGGCTTCGGCCTGCGGGTCGTCGCCCAGGAGCCGATCGAGACGCGGCCGAACGCCGAGAACGTCCACTACCTGACGACGAAGCGCGACCGGATGGGTCACACGCTGCGGATCCACCACCAGGGCGTCCGCTTCGAGGACGACTGGGAGGACCGCGAAACGTCGGACTGGCCGCTGATCGGCTGAGCGGCGGCCGCAACGCTGCGCACCGCAGTCGGAATCGTACCGCTAGGTCGGCGTCGAGTGACCCGCGCCGAGCGAGAGCACCCGCTCCAGCACCTCGAGCAGCACCCGCTCGCCATCCTCGGGCGCCGCCCCTGACCGCCAGGCGACGAAGCCGTCGGGCCGCACGAGCACCGCTCCGCCGGGGCCGGTGCCGTAGACCTGCGGGAAGTCCGGCGCCTCGATCTGGGACGCTTCGAGCTCGACGCCCAGGCTTGCCGCGACGGCCGTGGCCGCCCTGCACCAGCCATCGCCTTCGGGCCCGGCGAGCAGGACGAATC
The DNA here is from genome assembly GCA_963757725.1 of uncultured Actinomycetes bacterium. Classification (GTDB taxonomy): domain Bacteria; phylum Actinomycetota; class Thermoleophilia; order Gaiellales; family Gaiellaceae; genus CAVWSR01. Next base: position 324,446 of record CAVWSR010000006.1, on the reverse strand, counting down.
CCTTGCCGAACCGGTCGAGCGTCGAGCCGCCATCGAGCACGACGTGCGGCGCGCGCGAGCCCGGCCGGGCCGAAGGCTCGTGCGGGTTCTCCCACAGCGAGCCGTCCTCGTCGGCTTCCGGCACGACGGCATCGGAGTGGTACCGGTACCCGAGCTCGACCGCCGCCTCGTCGACGATCGGCATCAAATTCTCCTTCCCGAGAGCCGGGTCGAGCCGCAGCACGTAGCGCGTGTAGGCCTGCTCGACCGTGAATTCGCCGACCGGGCGCCGCTCGACGTCGTACGTTGAGAGCAGTCCCTCGCCGGCGTGCCCCTTCAGCACCGCGGCGAGCTTCCAGGCGAGGTCGTACCCGTCCTGCACGCCGGTGTTGCCGCCGAAGCCGCCGGTGGGGGGCATGACGTGCGCCGCGTCGCCCGCGAAGAAGATCCTGCCGTCCTGGAACCGGTCCGCCCACTCCGCGCTCGCACTCCAGCGCTGGACGTTCTCGATCTCGACCGGGAGCTCCGGCGCCCCGAGCGCGCGGCGGACGTACTCGACGCAGCGCTCCTCGCTCGTGTCCTCGCCCACCTTCGTGCTCCGGACGCCCTGCTCGTCCACCGTCGAGTTGACGACGAGGAAGCCGGCGTCGCCCGCGATCGAGAAGCGGAAGAACCCCTGCAGCCGCGGGTGGAAGACGTAGATGACGCTGAGGTTGCGATCGCCGATCAGGCCGGTGACGTCGGCGCGGAAGTAGATGGTGATGCTGTCGGAGAACGTCCCGTGCCCGTGCATCGCGATCCCGAGCCGCTCACGGGCGGGGCTGCGGGCACCGTCGGCGGCGACCACGTAGCGCGCGCGGACGACTCGCTCCTCACCGTCGTCGCGCCCCCGCACGACCGCAGTGACGCCCTCGCCGTCCTGCTCGAGCGAGACAGCCTCGCTCGCGTACTCGAGCCGCGCCCCGAGCGCCTCCGCGTGGCGGCGCAGAATCGGCTCGAGCCCGATCTGCGTCACGAAGAGCCGCGGCGAGGGGCTGAGAGCCTCGACGCCCTCGTTGATCGAGCGGAAGTACCAGTCGAGCTCCTTGCCGCCGAGCGACTCGACCGAGATGATCGCGCCGTTCTGGACGAACTCGGCTGCCGCGGCCGCCTCGATGTCGGGCTGAAGGCCGAGCGTGCGGTAGAGCTCGACCGTCCGCTGGCTGACGAGGGCGGCCCGTGGATGGATCGCCGTCCCGCGGTGTCGCTCGACGACGAGCGACGGAATGCCGTGTCCGCCGAGGAACAGCGCGGTCGAGAGCCCGACCAGGCTGCCGCCGACGACAAGGACCTGGACGTCTTCCTGCATGGTGCTAGCCCGCGCCGGTCGCCAGGCGGATCAGAGGAACGGCTTGGCCGTCATGTCCATCACGATCAGGATCAGCAGCGCCGTGTCGAAGCGGAAGATCATGAATAGCCGCTTCACCCGGCGGCCGACCTCGTCCGAGTCGGGCCCGAACTCCTGGGCGGCCTTGTCGATCCGGCCGAGCTCCGGCCCGACGAAGCCGACGCCGACCGTCGCCGCGATCGCCCAGCCGGCGAGCGCGAAGTCGATGTAGAACGTGCTCCAGCTCAGGTTGCCCTTCTCGATCAGCGCAACGCCGAACGCGAACACCGCGAACAGCGCCGGCGTGTAGATGCGCGTGCCGATCCAGGTGCCCATCCTTCCGAGCGCTGCGAGGGTCGCCCCCTCGCCACGCCGCTCGAAGACGATCCCGAGCGTCGTCAGCGTGACGTCGCCGCCGACCCAGATCACGATCGCGATCACGTGCAGCGCCTTGTAGACCTCGTACGAGCTGGGCGCATACCAGAGGAAGACGATCGAGCCGACGAGCACCGCGAGCACCGCCAGGAGCGTCGTGTTGCTCAGCCGCGCGGCAACAGGGGCGTCGCTAGCGTGAGCCGGTTCCACGGGGCGTCCTCGGAGTAGATGGCGAAAACTGGATCAAGTGTGCGCAGAGTGAACATGATCGCCAAAGCGGAATCAAGTACGAGCCGGGACCTCAGCCGAGATACGCGTCGATCAGCGAACGGCCCTCCGCGTCGAGCTTGTCGGCGTCCTCCTCGAGGGCGATCTCGCCTCCCGCCAGCACGTAGACGCGGTCGCAGACGCGCAGCGCGAGGTCGACGCGCTGCTCGACGAGCAGGAGCGACCGTCCCTGCTCGCGCAGCTCGGACAGGGCCTTCGCGACGCCGTCGATCGCGAGCGGCGCCAGCCCGAGCGACGGCTCGTCGAGGAGCAGCAGATTCGGGTCGCTCATCAGCATCCGGCCGATCGCCACCATCTGCTGCTGCCCGCCGCTGAGGGCCGACGAGGAGCGCTCGCGGTGGTCGCTCAGGGCCGGGAAGAGCTCGTAGACGGAGTCGAGCAGCCGCTGCACGCGCTGCCGGTCGCGCCGGAGGTGGAGAGCGCCGAGGAGCAGGTTGTCCTCGACGGACTGGTTGAGGAAGAGCCGCCGCCCCTCGGGCACGATCGCCGCGTGGCCGCGCGCGATCTTGTGCGCGGGCAGGCGCGAGAGCTCGACTCCGCGGACGCGGATCGTGCCGCGGCGCTGCTTGACGAGACCCATGATCGCTCGCAGCACGGTGGTCTTCCCCGCGCCGTTTGCACCGAGGAGCGCCACGGCTTCGCCCTCGCCGACCCGCAGGTCGAGGTCGCGGACGACGTCGTAGCGGCCGTACCCCGCATACAGGGACGAGATCTCGAGCGCGGATCCGGCCCTCGCGGTCACCGGCCGAGATACACCTCCCGCACGCGGTCGTTGGCGCGAACCTCGGCGGCGGGCCCGGTCGCGACCACCTCGCCCGCGTTCAGAACCGTCACCTCGTCGGAGAGCGCGAAGACGAAGCGCGGCTGGTGCTCGATCAGGATCACGCTCACACCCGCGCTCTTCAGCTCGGCAAGGATGCTCGCCGCGTGCTCGACCTCGCTCGGAGAGAGCCCGGCGAGCGGCTCGTCGAGGATCAGAGTCGTCGGCCCCGCAACGCATGCGGCGGCGAGCTGGGTCAGCTGCTCGACGCCGTGCGGTACGTCCGCGACGCGGGTCTTCGTCCAACCGGCGGCACCGACGAACGAGAGCGCTTCGACGGACTTCGCCCGCATCTGCCTCGCGTCCCTGCGCGCCTTCGGCAGGACCGGCCAGACCGGTGCGCGCGCCGCGATTCGCGGCACGCGGCTGTAGAGGCCGACGGAGACGTTCTCGCGCGCCGAGAGCTGGCGCACGAGCACCGCCGCCTGGAACGTCCGCATGAAGCCGTGCCGGGCGCGGGCAGGCGGACCCGCCTGCTCGAAGCGCGTCCCGTCGAGCGCGATTGAGCCGCTCTGCGGCCTCAGCCGCCCGGCGATCAGATCGACGAGCGTGCTCTTCCCGGAGCCGTTGGGTCCGATCAGTCCGTGGATCGTCCCTTTCCTGACGACGAAGTCGACCGCGTTGAGGACGGTCGTGCCGCTCGTGTAGCCGAAGACGATGCCCCGGCACTCGACCGCGGGGACGCCGTTCCCGGCCGCCGGCACAACCTCGGCCGGCACCGCCTCTGGATGCTCCGCCCCCTCGCGGGCGGCGGCCTCGACAGCGGTGATCTCGACGGGCGCGGGCTCCTCTGCCGTCCGCTGAGCGACGGCCGGCCTCGGCCGCCGCCGGCCCGAGAGCTCCAGCGCCCGACGGCCGAGCATGGTCACGAGGCCGACGAACCCGGCGGGGAAGGCGATGATCACGCCGACGAACAGGCTGCCGAACAGGATCTCCTGCCAGAGGGGGCTGATGTTCACCTCCGCCGGGAACATGCTGACGAAGACCGCGCCGAGCACGGGGCCGAGCGTGGTGTTCATCCCGCCGAGGATCACCATCACGAGGATGTTCACGGAGACCGTCCAGTTGAACTGGCCCGGCGAGACGATCCCCTGGAAGGAGAACACCCACCCGGCGGCGCCCGCCATCGCCGCCGAGAGACCGAAGAGCCCCACCTTGACCATGCCCGTCCGCGCGCCGGCGGCGGCTGCGAACGGCTCTGCATCGCGGATCGCCAGCAGGACCGGGTAGAGCGGCGAGCGCCGGAGCGCGAGGCTGATCAGGACGGCGACGAGCAGCGCGAGCATGCAGCACCAGATCACCGACTGCCCGAGCCAGGCGAGTCCACCCGGGAAGCCGGGGAAGATCGGGCCGATCAGCCCACCGTAGCCACCCGTGAACGCGAGGTCGCTCGCGAGCACGGTGACCACGAGCGTGAACACGAAGGTCGTGATCGCGAAGTAGAGGCCGCTGACCCGCAGCGACAGCGTCCCGAGCACGACGCCGACGAGCCCGACCCCGACGATGCTCACCGGCAGAAGCACGAACAGGTTCCAGTGCCGGTCGTTGGAGAGGAGCGTCGTCCCGTAGGCGCCGAGCGCGAACAGTCCCGCATGACCGAGCGAGTAGAGCCCCGTCATCCCCGCGACGAGGTCGAGGCTGACCGCGAGGATCCCGAACACGGCCGCGACGAGGATCAGCCCCTGCAGGTAGAGCGACCCGTGCGCGACCCAGTAGGCGAAGAACAGGTAGCACGCGATCGCGGCGAGCAGCGAGGGCTCGCGCCACGGCAGGCCGCGCGTGCGAGTCTCCCCGCCGGCGAGATCTCCGGCGCCGCGATCCAGGAAGGTCGTCGCCCTCACGAAGCCGCCTCCCGCGGGCTCAGCACGCTGCGCGCGAAGCGCCGGAGCGGCGTGCCGATCGAGAAGAGCCCTTCGGGCATCAACAGGAGGATCACGACGACCACGACGAACGGGAACCAGTCGGACGCCTGCGTGTTGATCAGGCTCTTCGCCGCCTCGCCCAACACGCCGAGGATCAGCCCGCCGACCATGGCGCCGACTGGCCGCTCGGTGCCGCCGATCATCAGGGCGACGAAGCCCGCAATCCCGTACGTGTCGCCGAGGTAGGGGTTCGAATAGGTAATCGGCCCGATCAGCACTCCGGCGATCCCGGCGAAGGTGCCGGCGATGGCGAAGGCGATGATCGCCACGACGGTCGCGTTCGCGCCGATCGCACGCGCCATCTCCGAGTCGTACGCGATCGCCATCCCGAGCTTCCCGAACAGCGTCCGCTTCCTGACGACCTCGAACCCGACCGCGAGCACGATCGCGACCACGATCGTCACGAGCTCCTGCAGGGTCAGCGTCGCACCGCCGATGTGCAGGCTCGTCCCGTTCAGGAGCGTCGGGAACGAGCGCGAGGTCGGCCCCCAGATCAGCGCCGCCGCGTTCTGGAGGATGAGCGCGACCCCGAGCGTGCTGACGAGCCATGCGAAGCTGAAGCGATCGAAGGCGAGCACCGGACGCACCGCGATCAGATACGTCGCGACCCCCACGGCGGCGGCGGCGCCGATACCGCCGAGAACCGCCACCACCGGCGACACCCCTGCGCGGGCAATGGCCGCGGCGACCATCACCGAGACCATTAGCAGCTGGCCCTGCGCGAAGTTGATCACGCGCGTCACGTAGAAGGCGATCGCAAAGCCCATCCCGACGAGGCCGTAGATCGCCCCGATCGCGAGCCCGCTGAGCAGAACCTGCAGCACTAGCGCCCTCCGGCGCCGCCGAACGCTCGCGCGTAGTCCTCGGCCGAGACCGGCTCGAGCCATTCGTGCCCGCCCACCGAGATCGCCACGTGCAGGAGGTACGACTCGGGCGCGGCGCCGTGCCAGTGCTCCTCGCCGGCGACGATGTGGACGACGTCGCCCGGGGTCAACCGGCCACCTTCGCCGTCGCGAGTCTGGACGTAGCCCTCGCCGTGGGTGACGTACAGAACCTGCGCGACGCTGTGGGAATGCCAGTGGGTCCGCGCCCCCGGCTCGAAGAAGACGGAGTTGACGACCACCTCGTCCTGCTGGGGGAGCACAGGGTCGGCCCAGACGCGGCCCGTGAACGTCGCGCCGCGCTCCTCCGAGGGAGCGTTCGGCACACGACCTCTTGCGATTCTCATCCACTCTCCTTTCCGGCACCGTCGCTGACGCGCACTCCGCCCGCAACGTCGCCGATCGCGTCGACGACGCGGTTGCTGATCTGGTCTCCGTAGCCGAGCGCCGAGGCGAGGTGGAACGTGCCGAGGCACGACGGCCCGGTGAAGCTCGTGACCTCGAGCTCCTGCACGAGCTCGAGGTAGAGAAGAACGTCCTTCGCCATCAGGTCGTTCGTCAGGCCGCCCTCGAGGTAGTCGCCTTCGACGATCCGCGGGAAGCGGTTGAGGGTCGCGAAGTTGACGCCGCTCGAGTGGTTGAAGACGTCGAGCACCTGGGCGAGGTCGAGGTTCGCCTTGCGCGCCGCGACCATCACCTCGGCGGTTGCCGCAAGGCTGATCCCGTTGAGGAAATTGTTCAGCAGCTTCGTGACGTGGCCGGAGCCGGAGGCGCCCATGTGGTAGACCCGGCTCGAGAAGGCCTCGAGGATCGGGGTGACGGCGTCGACGGCGCCCTTCGAGCCGCCCGCCATGATCGAGAGCGTCCCCTGCTCGGCCGCCGCGGCGCCGCCCGAGATGCCGGCGTCGACGAACTCGACGCCGCGCTCACAGAGCGCCGCGTGGATCCGCACGCTGGAGCTCGGCGCCGCCGTGCTGAGATCGACGACGATCTGCCCGTCGCGAGAGCTCGCGAGCACGCCGCCCTCGCCGTAGACGACCGCCTCGACGACTCGGCTGTCCGGCAGCGAGCAGAAGACGACGTCGGCCGCCTCGACGAGCTCCGCAACCGATCGGGCGGTCGGCACGCCGGCCTGCTCCGCCTGCGCCGCTTTCACGTCGAAGCCGACGATCGGAAGGCCGGCGTCGCGAATACGCCGCGCAATCCGCCCGCCCATGTTCCCGAGGCCGATCACGCCGCTCTTGCGAGCCTCCGCCATCGCGCTCAGCTCGCCGCCACGGCGGCGTCGATGCGGCTCGGCTCGCCCGGCGCAAGCGAAAGCTCCGCCACGTGCAGCGTGTCGTCGAACTGCCGCGTCGGGAAGTGGTCCCACATCCGCACCTCGTGGAAGGGGACGATGCGCGTCACCTCACCCTCGACGTACTGCCACATCTCCTCCATCGTCAGCATGCAGCGCTCCATGCTTCCGAAGGCGAGCCCGATCGGGACGAAGCGGCCGTCGCCGTCCGTGCCGGTGAAGCTCTCGTAGACGTAGCAGTTGTCGCCGGCGAGCAGCCAGTTGCCGTCGCGCTCGTTCTCGACCGTGACGTACTGCGAGCCGGAGGTGTGCGTGTCGTGGGCCGGAATCGCCCGCACGCCGGGCAGCACCTCCGTCGGCTCGGTGAGGAGGGTGAGCTTCCCCTGCTTCATGCGATCGACGAGCCAGAGCATCAGGTCCGGGTCGGTGGCGATCGTCAGCCATTGCAGGCGATCGGGCAGGCCCTTGGCCCACATGTACCTCGAAACCTCGCGCTCCTGGATGTAGACGTGCGCGTTCGGGAACGCCTCGACGCCGCCCGCGTGGTCGAAGTGATTGTGCGTGAGGATCGCCGTGTCGACGTCTGCGGGGTCGATGCCGATCCTGTTCAGCACCGTATCCGCCGACTGCCAGTCGCTGACGCCGTAGGTGTCCGCGAGCACCTTGCCGAACTCGGCGTAGTTGAAGCCCGTGTCGACGACCACGAGGTGGTCCTCGCTCTTCAGCACGCCGTAGCAGTAGGGCAGGACCAGGTGACCGCCGTTCCACCGCCCGTAGAGGACGGCGCCGACCGGGTACTCGACGACCCGGGCGTACTCGACGATCCACATCGAATAGTCAGCCATCGTTGACTCCTATCGCTCGAGCTCGTGCGCGTGAGACGCCGAGCACGGCACGTATTCGCAGGGCAGGACCTTCCAGACCTCGCGGCGCAGACGGCTGTGCGTGGCGCGAACGGACTGGATCGCCGCCGCGGACACCGAAGCCGGATCGTCGGCCGCGAGTACGAGCAGCCCGCGGAGATCCGCCGCGGCCGCCGCGCAGGCCTCGAGCTGCACCTCGAGCTCCGCCGGGAGCACAGCGGTGCGGCAGTCCTCGACGAGGGCATCCGCCTCCTCGAGGAGTGCGCCGAGCGACTCGTCGAGGATCAGCGCCGCGCTCGTCGCGAGCGCGAGGCCCTTGTAGCGCGTGTACAGCTCCCGAAGCTCGCGCTCGGCACCGGCGGCCACCGCCGCCGCCGTCATCCCTTCGACCCCCCGCCGGCCGCGGCGAGCTCCTCGACGAGGATCGGCACGCCGACCGTGCACGAATGGATGCCGATCACGCTCGCGAGCTCGATCACCTCGAGCACCTCTTCGCGCGTCGCTCCGTAGCCGAGTGCATTCTTGATGTGCAGGCGGAGCCCGGAGACGTAGAGGTGGGTCGCCGAGACGTCGAACGCCGTGTAGATCAGCTCCTTGATCTTCGGCTCGAGCGTGCCGCTCACCCAGGGGACCGACGAGAAATGCGTGTACGCCTCGAAGAAGTCCGGGTCGAGAATCAGCACCTCCTCCCAGAAGGAATGCCAGTAGCCGCGCTTGCGCTCGAAGTCGGCCTTCAGCTCCTGCTGGCGGGCCGAGAGCTCCCGTGGGACGGGCCGGCCCGCCGCCTCGAGCTCCTCGAACAGAATCGGCACGCCGATGTTGCAGGCGTGGATCCCGAGCGTCGCAGTCAGCTCGAGCACCTCCATGATCTCCTGCGGCGTCGCGCCGTATCCGAGCGCCTGCTTGATGTGCTGGCGGATGCCGGGGACGTACAGGTGCGTCGCGGCCGCGTCGACGGCGATGTAGACGAACTCCTTGACTTTGGGATCGAGCGGGCCCGACTTCCAGGGCACCGACGAGAAGTGCGTATACGCCTCGAAGAAGTCCTCGTCGAGCTCGAGCAGGCTGTCCCAGATCCCGTTCCAGTAGCCGCGAGACTCGATGAACTCGTCGCGCAGGCGCTTCTTGCGTTCGGTCAGTGTGTTCATCCCTCTCCTTCGCCTTCGGTCGTCAGTCCCCGATCTCGTGGTCGTCGTCCACCCGGCCGGGGTGGGCCCGCGACGGCAGGCCCACCCCGCGCCACGTGCGCTACTTCAGGGGTAGCCACGCCTTCTTGGCCGCGCTGTACTTGACGAGCGTCAACTGCTTCTGCGTGATCGTCGCGTGGTTCTGCGGGCTGAACGAGACCGTGCCCTGCAGGCCGTGGAAGTTGCGGACGCTGTTCAGACCGTCCTTGAGCTTGTTCGGATCGGTCGACTTCACGGTCCTGATCACCTGCGCGAGCATCATCACCGAGTCGTAGTTCGCGACCGCGAACGGCGTCGCGTCGATGTGGAACTGAGCCTTGTAGCGCTTCTGGAACGAGAGGAGCGCCTTGGTGGGATGGAGCTGCGTCGTCAGCGATGCGCCGATCGCCCCGTCGGCGGCGCTCCCGGCGAGTGACGCGAACGTGTTGTCCGCGTTGATCTCGTCGTTGCCGAGCACGGTCAGCTTCGTGCCCGTGCTCTTCAGCGTCTGCATGAACCGCGCCGTGTCCTGCGGCGTCAGCCACACGACCACGCAGTCCGCACGGGCCTTCTTGATCTTGTTGATCTCGTTGGTCAGGCCGACGGTGGCGCCCGTGCCCCAGTCCTCGCTGATCGAGTCGTCGAGCACGAGCTTCTTGTGCGCCTTGCTGTACGCGAGCTTGATCGCCGCGTCACCGCCCCCGCCGTAGGTGGAGGGGTCGTGCAGGACCGCGAGGCCCTTGCAGTTCTTGAGCGCGTAGTCCGCGTCGATCCCGCCCCACGCGAACGTGTTCAGGCCCCAGCTCCAGACCCACTCGAACGGTGGCTGCGAGGGCCCTTTCGGATAGATCGTGATCCCGGCGTCGTCGACGGCGCCGATATTGGGGATGTGCAGGCGCTGCGCCATCGCCGACGTCGCAGGGCCGGTGTCGCCGGATCCGGTGACCGCTACCGCACCGTTGCTGACGAGGCGCTGGAAGAGCTGTGACGAGAGCGTCGCCGACGCCTGGTCGTTGTGCCACTCGAAGGTGAACTTCTTGCCGAGCGCGCCGCCCTGCGCGTTCGCGTCGGCGACCGCGAGCTTCGCTCCGTTCACCATCGCAACGCCCGTGCTGCCGTAGGCGCCGGTCGTGCCGGCGATCCCGCCGATGAGAATCGTGCCGGCCGTCGGCGCTGCCGAAGCCGTCCCGCCGACGCAGGCGGCGACGACCGCCACGGCGGCGACGATCGCCTTCCCTGCTGTCACACGTGCCTTCATGGAACCCTCCTCGTTTGACCTTGTTGATCTCCGAGCAACCCGGCCTGCCGCGCTCACGCGACGCGCACCGCCAGTCCGTCCGAGTCCTCGCCGAAGGCGGGAAACCGCCTCAGCACCTCCGGGTCGTGGCCGGGCACGAGCACGGCGCCGGGCGAGGCTGCAAGCGCCTTCAGCATGTCGTAGGCCCGGTACATCTCCTCGAGGTCGGCGATCACCGCGAAGGGACGGTCTAGTTCGAGCTCTTCGTAGAAATGGATTGCGTCCGATGCGAGCACGACGTCCCCACCGGCGCCCGACACCACCGTCAGCTGCTGCCCCGGCGAATGCCCACCGACGCTGATCGCCGTGACGCCGTCGAGGATCTCCTCTCGACCGTCGGTGAGCCTGACCCGTCCCGCGCCGGCCGCCTGCCCGACCGCCTCGATCTCGTGGCGCTCGACCGAGGAGGCGAACTGCGGTCGATCTGCGAACGGTCCGCTCCAGAAATCGATCTCCTTTCTCGGGACGACGAGCTGCGCCTGCGGGAAGGCGCCGAGATTCCCGATGTGGTCGTAGTGCAGGTGCGTGATCACGATCGTCGACACCGACTCGGCCGCCACCCCGAGGCGCTGTAGCGCCTCGACGGGCGGGCACAGACAGGTCCGGCCGCGCCGCGCTCCGATCGCCGGATCGAATCCGGTGTCGACGAGGATCGTCTCCCCGCCTGCGCGCAGGATCCAGAAGTAGTAGTCCATGTCGACCTCGGCATCCGGCTCGCCGTAGGTCTCGAAGCGATAGAAGAGCTCGCTCTTGCGGGCCCGCAGCGTCGCATAGCGGACGGCGACGACCTCGTAGTGCGCCGTCCCGGCGCCGCTGCCGGAGCCGGGAGCGTCCTCAACGGCCTGCATTGACGGCTCCTTCCTCCACGGTGACGCCCGTCCAGCTCTCGAAGAGCCGCACGATCTCGGTCAGGTCGTCGGTCTCGTCACCCTGCGCGGCGGCGAGCGTCCAGAGCTGCTGGACGAGGCCGCCGAGGATCATCGGGATCTTGCGGTCGCGCGCCTCGCTCAGGCAGAGCTCGACGTCCTTGGCCATCAGGCGCAGACGGAACCCGGCCGCGAAGCGGCGGGTGAGAACGTGCTGCGGGAATTTGTCCGAGGTGGCCGTGTTGCGCCCGCTGCTCGCGTTGAAGATGTCGAGCAGCGTCTGCGGATCGAGCCCGGCCCGGACGCCGAAGGTCATCGCCTCGGACGTGATCGCGAGCGCCGTCGCCGAGAGCAGGTTGTTCAGGACCTTCGCGAGCTGCCCCTGCCCGGGCGCCGGGCCGACCCAGAAGATCTTGGCGGCGAACGCCTGCAGCAACGGCTCGACGCGGGCAACCGCCTCGCGCTCGCCCGACGCCATCACGGTCAGCGCGCGCTTGCTCACGCCCGCCACGCCTCCGCTGACCGGCGCGTCCACGTACTCGATCCCGGCTTCGCGGAGCGTCCGCGAGACCTCCTCGGCGACGACGGACCCGGTAGTCGAAAGATCGACGAACGTCCGGATCGCGCGGCCGCGCACGATCCCGTCGGCGCCGCAGGCGACGGAGCGGACGACGTCCGGCGTCGGCAAGCTGACGAGCACGACGGCCGCCCGGTCCGCGACCTCCGCGGGCGACGTGCATGCCCCGGCGCCGCGCTCGACGAGAGGGTCCATCGCCTCGCGGCGCTCGTCGTACACCGCGAGCGAATGGCCGTGGTCGAGCAGGGCCTCGCCCATCCGCGACCCCATCGCACCGAGCCCGACGAGCCCGACGGTCTGCCCGGCCGCGCCGCTCACGTACCTGCGTCCGCCCGCTCGGCCTCCAGCTCGGCGAGCACGCCCTCGGCGATCCTGAATGCCTCCATGGCCGCCGGAACGCCGCAGTAGATCGCCGCCTGGAGGAGCGTCTCCTGGATCTCCTCCGGCGTGCACCCGTTCGTGATCGCGCCGCGCACGTGCACCTTCAGCTCGTGCGAGCGGTTGAGCGCGGTCAGCATCGCGAGGTTGATCAGGCTGCGATCGCGTCGCGGCAGTCCGGGCCGCGACCAGATCATGCCCCAGCAGTACTCGGTGACGAGCTCCTGCATCGGCGCGGAGAACGGCGCCGCACGCTCGAGCGAGCGCTCGACGTGCTCGGCGCCGAGAACTTCCTTCCGCACTCTCAGGCCGCGCTCGAATGCGTCGCTAGCGTCCATCGTGGCCTCCGTCCGTCTCGTCGCCGATCGTCTGAAGCCGCGCGAACGCCGTCTCGGCTGCTCGCCGCACGTGGTAGGCGGAGGCTGCGGCGGCCGCATCGGCGTCACGCGCCTCGACCGCCTCGACGATCGCGCGGATCTCCTCCACGGTCTGGCGCGGCCGGCCCGGGGAGGCGAGCGAGGTCGCGCGCAATACGGTCACCCGCGCCTGCAGGCCTTCGAGGATCGCCTTGACGGTGGCGTTCGCAGCACCCTCGAAGAGGACGTCGTAGAACCGGTTCTTGGCCGCGAGGACGACGCCGGGTTCGGTCGAGTCCTGGCTTGCCTTGATCTCGTCGAAGGCGCCGCGGAGCGCCTTGACCTGGTCGTCGTCGGCACGCTCGACGAATCCCCTGGCCGCGAGCCCCTCGAGGAGCGCCCTCACCTCGTAGACCTCCGCCGCCTCCTTTGGGGAGGGGATCGCGACGATCGCGCCCTTCTGCGGGATCGTCTTCACGAGCCCCTCGGCGGTGAGCTGCCGCAGAACCTCGCGAATCGTCGTCCGCGAGACGCCGAGCAGCTCGGTCAGCTCCCGCTCGATCAGCCGCTGCCCCGGCCGAAAGCGCATCTCGACGATCGCCTGGCGCAGGATCTCGACGACCTGCTCGCGCACGGGCGCCGCGACCCGCTCGACCTGGGCCGAGAGGTCGAGGAGCGGCACGGTCTGGGCGCCTCCGCTCGAGAAGGCGACGGGAGAGTCGGCGGGGTTATCGAGGCTCATTCAGACCGGTTGTCGGACAGCCGTACGGTCATCCCGTCGGAAGATTAACGCGCGCCGGGCCGATCGCCTAATTGCGACGATTTGCGGGGAAAACCGCTCGTGACCGGCTGCAGATACGCCCGAGTTTCGCTCGGGTCAGACGCGCTCGAGCCCGACGTAGTTCTCGGCGAGCGACGTCGCCGCCGCCTCGCGAGGTCACGAGGTAGCGAAGCTGCGAGAGCTGCAGCTTGACGTCGAACGGGATCGGCACGCCGGGGCGATGTGCAGCATCGAGGTCATCCACCACGAGAAGTGCTCGGCCCGCCAGACGCGGCGCAGGCAGTCGGCCGAGTACGCGGCGAGCAGATCCTCGTCGCCCGTCTCGTACCAGCGCGACGAGCGCCTCGGCGAGCAGGCGCACGTCGGCGATCGCGAGGTTGAGGCCCTTGGCGCCGGTCGGCGGGACGATGTGCGCCGCGTCGCCGGCGAGGAAGAGGCGGCCGTGCTGCATCGGCTCGGCGACGAAGCTGCGCATCGCCGGTGACGCCCTTCTCGAGGATCGGGCCCTCCGCGAGCGTCCAGCCGTCGAGACCGAGCCGCAGCTGCAGCTCCTCCCAGATCCGCTCGTCCGGCCAGCCGGCGAGGTCCTCGTCGGGGCGGCACTGGACGTAGAGCCGGCAGAGCTCCGGGCGAGCGCAGGCTGAGGAGCGCGAAGCCGCGCTCGTGGTGGGCGTAGACGAGCTCGTCGTTCGAAGGCGCGACGGCGGCGAGGATCCCGAGCCAGCCGAAGGGATACTCGCGCGAGAAGGTGCGCAGGACGCCGGCCGGGATGCTCGGGCGGCAGACGCCGTGGAAGCCGTCGCAGCCCGCGATGACGTCGCACTCGAGCTCCTGCTGCTCGCCCTCGTGGCGAAAGCGGATCCGCGGCCGGCCGGAGTCGAGCTCGTGCACGGTCACGTCGTCGACCTCGAACAGGAGCGGCTCGCCCGCTTCGATCCGGGCGGCGATCAGGTCCTTGACGACCTCGGTCTGCCCGTAGATGACGATGCTGCGCCCGCCGGCAAGCTCGCTCGAGCGGGATCCGGTGGCGCTCGCCGTCGAACTGCAGCTCGATCCCGTGGTGGACGATCCCCTCGCGGCCGAGCCGCTCGCCCACGCCCGCCGCCGTCGAGCAGGTCGACGGTGCCCTGCTCGAGCACGCCCGCGCGGATGCGCTGCTCGACGTAGTCGCGGCTGCGATTCTCGAGGACGACGGACTCGATGCCGGCGAGGTGGAGCAGCTGCGCCAGCGTCAGGCCCGCCGGGCCCGGCGCCGACGATCCCGACCTGCGTCGCTCATCGCTCGAACAGCGCCGCCTGGCCCTGGCCGACGCCGACGCACAGCGTCGCGAGGCCGTAGCGGCCGCCGCGGCGGCGCAGCTCGTGCAGGAGCGAGACGGCGAGGCGCGCGCCGCTCATCCCGAGCGGATGGCCGAGCGCGATCGCACCGCCGTTGACGTTCACCCGCTCCGGGTCGAGCCCGAGCTCGCGGATCACGGCGAGGCTCTGCGAGGCGAACGCCTCGTTCAGCTCGACGAGGTCGAGGTCGCCGACAGCGACGCCGCGTGCGCGCGAGCAGCTTGCGCACCGCGGGAATCGGGCCGATGCCCATCACGCGCGGGTCGACGCCGGCGACCGCCGAGCCGACGAACGCGCCGAGCGGCTCCACGCCGAGCTCGCGCGCCTTCTCCTCGCTCGCGATCACGAGCGCGGCGGCGCCGTCGTTCAGGCCGCTCGAGTTGCCGGCCGTGACCGTGCCGTCCGTCCGGAACGCGGGCCTCAGCGCGGCGAGCTTCTCCGCGGTCGTGTCGGGGCGCGGGTGCTCGTCGCGGACGACGCTCGCCGACCGGCACGAGCTCGTCGGCGAAGCGGCCGCCTGCATCAGCCGCCGCCCAGCGACGCTGCGATTCGCAGCGCGAACGCATCCTGATCCTCGCGCGTGACGCCCCAGCGCTCGGCGACGTTCTCGCCGGTCTCGCCCATCGTCTCGAGCGGGAACAGCTCCTCCAGCCGCGGGTTCGGGAAGCGCCAGCCGAGCGTCGTGTCGTAGAGCATCCGGTCGCCGCGCGGGAAGGCCTTGTCGGGCTTGGCCGTCACGAGCGGCGCACGGGTCATCGACTCGACGCCGCCCGCCACGAAGAGGTCGCCGTCGCCCGCGACCACTGCGTGGCATGCGGCGACGACCGCCGAGAGCCCCGACGCGCAGAGCCGGTTCACGGTCACGCCCGCGACCGAATCGGGCAGCCCCGCGAGCAGCGACGGCCATCCGCGCGACGTTGCGGTTGTCCTCGCCCGCCTGGTTCGCGCAGCCGAAGTAGACGTCCTCGATCTCGCAGCGGGATCGACGCCCGCGCGCTCGACCGCCGCCGCGATCGCGATCGCCGCGAGGTCGTCCGGGCGCACGCCGGCGAGCGCGCCGCCGTAGCGGCCGACCGGCGTACGCACGGCGGAGATCACGACCGCGCGGCTCACCGGCCCTCCGCCTCGAGCACCGTGTTCGCGATCGCGAAGGCGCCGTTCGCCGCCGGGACGCCGCAGTAGACGGCGCACTGGAGCAGCACCTCCTTGATCTCGGCCGGCGTCGAGCCCGTTGCGAAGCGCCGCGCGGACGTGCATCGCGAGCTCGTTCTCGCGGCCGAGCGCCACCAGCGCGGTCAGCGTGATGCAGCTTCGCGTCTTGCGGTCGAGGCCCGGCCGCGACCAGATCTCGCCCCAGGCGTAGCGGGTGATCAGATCCTGGAACTCGGCGGTGAACTCGGTCGTGCGCCGCGATCGCGCGGTCGACGTGCTCGTCGCCGAGCACCTCACGACGCGTCCTCATGCCTCGGTCGTGCGTCATGCGGTCACCTCCTGGGCCAGATGCTCGAGCACGGCGCCCGTGAAAGCCTCCGGCTGCTCGACGTTCGCGAGATGCGCGGCCTCGGGGAGCACGGCAAGCCGCGCGCCCGGGATTCCCGCGGCGATCAGCTCGGCCTCCTCGGTCGGCGTCGACGGATCCTCGGCGCCGGCGATCACGAGCGTCGGCGCGGCGATCTCGCCGAGGCGCGCCCGGAAGTCCCACGCGGCGAGTGCCTCGCAGCAGGCGGCGTAGTCCTCACGCCGGCGTTGCGAGCAGCATCTCGCGATAGGGCGCCCGGGCCTCGAAGCGCGGCGTGAACCAGCGGTCGAGCGCCGCATCCGCCACCGCCGCCGTTCCTTCGGCACGGACGAGCGCGGCCCGCTCGCGCCACGCCTCCGGCGACCCGAAGCGTGCGGACGTGCACGCGAGTACGAGCCGGTCGATCCGTGCTGGCTCGTTCGCGGCGAGCCACATCCCGACGGCGCCGCCCAGCGAAATGCCGCAGAAGGAGAACCGGCCCGCACCGACGGCGTCGAGCACATCACGTGCGAGAGCCTCGACGCTGTCCCGGCCGCGATGCTCCGTTCGCACGACGCGGAAGTGCCGCTCGAGCGCGGGGAGCTGCGGGTCCCAGAGCGCCGCCGTCGTCCCGAGCGCGCACGAGAGAACGAGTGTCCCGCTCAGCGTTCCTCCTCGTAGCGCGCAAGCGCGCGGTCGACGAAGCTCTCCGCCGAGCCGAGGTACGTGAGCGGATCCGGCAGCTCACCGCCCGAGGCGAGCAGCTCCTCTGCGCGTTCGCGCCCCTGCTCGTAGGCGACCCGCTCCGCGGTCAGCTCCTTCTGCATGTTCGTCCTCAGCCGGTCCTCGTCGACCTGCAGCCCCTCCAGCACGGCGCGGATCGCGGAGGCCGCGCCGCCCGCGTAGGCAAGTGCGCCCGAGAGCGCATCCCACTCGGCGTGCCAGGCGCCGGCCGCACGCTCGAGCTCGTGCTCGAGCCCGCCTGTGAGCACCGACGCGTGCGCGTGCACGTGTGCCGCGCACGCGCGCGCGAGCACCGAGCCGACCGGGTTTCGCTTCTGCGGCATCGCCGACGAGCCACCGCCTTCGGCCTCGGCGACCTCTCCGACCTCCGTCTGCGAGAGCAGGACGACGTCGAGCCCGATCTTCGCGACCGCCCCCGCCGCCACGTCGAGCGCCGCCCCGAGCTGCGCAAGCCGGACGCGATCTGCATGCCAGGCAAGCACCGGCTCGGCAAGCTCGAGCTCGGCCGCATACAGGCGCAGCACCGCGGCCCCCGCATCGCCGAGCGGCGCAAGCGTCCCGGCCGCGCCCCCGAGCTGCGCGGCAGGCTCGATCGCGCACAGGCCGCGGCGAGCCTCGAGCAGCGCGGTCAGCCAGCCGGCGGCGCGGAGGCCGAACGTGGTCGGCACCGCCTGCTGCAGCAGCGTCCGCGCCGCGGCAGGCGTGGAGCGGTGACGCCGGGCGAGACCGGCGGCCGCGGCGATCGCGCCGTCGAGCTCCTCGACGATCAGTCTGAGCGCACGCCGCGCGATCAGCATCGCGGCGGAGTCGACGATGTCCTGGCTCGTCGCACCGTAGTGGACGTACCTGGCCGCCTCGCCGCCGACCGCCGCACGGAGAGCCCGGACGAGAGGCTCGGCGGGATTGCCCACCGTGCGGGCCTGCCCGGCGAGCTCGTCCCAGTCGTAGAGGTCGGCGCGGCACTGCTCGGCGATCGCTGCGGCCGCCTCGGCCGGGATCATGCCGGCCAGCGACTCCGCCTTCGCGAGCGCACGCTCGGCGTCGAGCATCGCCTCGAGCCAGGCGCCGTCCGACACGGCCTCGCGAAGCGCTGCGGGAACGGCGATCGACGCGAGCACGCTCAAAGCGCGAAGAACGTCGTCTGCTGCTCGCCCTGCAGATGGACGTCGAAGCGGAGGCCGTCCGCTTCCGCGGCGGCGACGAGCGTGGCGCGCCCGGCGTCGTCCGGAATCGCCGCGAGCACGGGATCAGCGGCGTTCGCTGCGTCCTCGTCGGGGAAGTAGACCCGCGTCAGCACCGGCTTGAGCAAGCCGCGCGCGAAGACGAGCACCTCGAGGTGCGGCGCCTGTCCGGCCACCCGCCCGGGCTTGACCGTCAGGAACGAGTAGCGGCCCTCGGCGTCGGTGCCGCAGCGCGCCCAGCCGAAGTCGCCGCGGTAGCTGCCGCTCTCGTCCGCCTGCCAGAGCTCGACCATCGCATCCGGGACGGGCTCGCCCTCGCCGTCGAGCACGCGCCCGCCGATGCGGATCGCGCGAGCGTCGCCCGGATCGACGAGCTCGGAGGACGGCCGCACGCAAAGGCCGAACGCGAAGAACGGCCCCACGGTCTGCGACGGAGTCGGTCCGAGCTCCATCAGTCCTCCAGCGGCGTCGCGTCTGGGCCGCCGAGCACGATGTCGAAGCGGAAGCCGAGCGCCCACTCGGGAACGGTCGTCTCCCAGTCGAAGCTGCTGATCAGCCGCTCGCGCGCCCTCGGGTCGCGCACGGACTGGAAGATCGGGTCGGCGTCGAAGAGCGGGTCCCCCGGGAAGTACATCTGCGTGACGAGGCGCTGGGTGAACGCGCGGCCGAAGACCGAGAAGTGGATGTGCGCCGGCCGCCAGGCGTTGTCGTGGTTACGCCACGGATAGGCGCCCGGCTTGATCGACACGAACCGGTAGCGACCCTCCGCGTCCGTCAACGCCCGCCCGGCGCCGGTGAAGTTCGGGTCGAGCGGCGCGGGATGCTGATCGACGTGGTGGACGTAGCGCCCGGCCGAGTTGGCCTGCCAGATCTCGACGAGCGTGTTCCGCACCGGCCTGCCGTCGCGGTCGAGCACCCGGCCACTGACGATGATCCGCTCGCCGAGCGGCTCGGCCTCGTGCTGGCGCGTGAGGTCGTTGTCGAGCTCGCCGACCGCTCCGTCCCCGAAGGCGGGCCCCGTCAGCTCCGAGAGGGAGTGCGGCAGGATCAGGAGCGGCTGCCTCGGAGCGCGCAGGCGCGTCGACGTGTACGCGGGTGAGTCGTACGCCGGCTGACCCTCGCTCTCCGACCGCGCGAGGTCGTCGATCGGGCTCAAGCTGCCGGGCTCAATGGGCTCCATTGGCTGCAGCCTCCTCGGTCGTGGTCTTCAACGAGCGTAGTGCGCCGAGCTCCGCGCCCGTCGGGGGTGGAGTCCGGATCGGCTCGTCCGCGACCTGCAGCTCCCAGCCCGCCGCTGCGCGCGCGTCGGCCGCATTCACGCCCGGGTGGAGCTGCGTCAGCACAAGCTCGCAGCTCGCCGGATCGGGCTCGAGCACGCCGAGGTCGGTGACGACGGCGGTGACGCCCTTACCGGGATAGCCGAGCGCCGCGCGGGAGCCCGGCCCGTCGCCCTGGCCGACGGTGGTGCGGAAGTCGAGCCGCTCGACGAAGGTGCGGGGGCTCTGCCGAAGCATCACGAAAACCTCTCCGCACGAAGCCGCGATCTCGGGAGCGCCCCCCGCGCCCGGCAGGCGCACCTTGGGGGAGTCGTAATCCCCGATCACGGTGCTGTTGAGGTTCCCGTAGCGGTCGATCTGGGCGGCGCCGAGGAAGCCCACGTCGATCCGGCCGGCCTGGAGCCAGTAGCTGAAGATCTCGGGCACGGAAACGACGGAATCCGCGGTCTCGGCGAGCTCGCTGTCTCCGATCGAGAGCGGCAGGTGCACCGGCTTGGCCCCGATCGTGCCGCTCTCGTAGATCAGGACGGACTTCGGCGCGTGCGTGAGCCGCGCGAGGTTCGCGGCCTTGCTCGGCAGGCCGATGCCCACGAAGCAGACCGTGCCGTCGTGGAGCCGCCGCGCGGCCGCGACGGCCATCATCTCGTCGGAGGTGTAGGCGCCGTCGCCGTCCGGGCTCACCGCCGCACGACCTCACGCTCGCGGAGGCTCGCCAGATACTCCTCGGGGCCGGACGTGTCGAGCACGTGCCGTTTCATCCATTCGGCGAAGGCGTCGCGGTCGCGGCTGATCGCCTCCCAGCCCTCGTAGAACGCGTTGTCACGGTCGTAGTAGCCGAGTGCGTAGGACGGATGCGCACCAACCGGCGCGACGGCGACGGCCGTCACGACCCATGAGGGCAGAACGACGGCGCCGGGGCGCGGCTCGAGTTCGGGGACGATCTCCTCGACGGTGACGATCGAGCGCGCCGACGCGAGCACGACCTCCTTCTGGACCCCCGTGATCCCCCAGAGCTGCACGTTCCCGGCCTCGTCGGCCTGCTGAGCGTGGACGATGCCGACGTCGGGTCGCAGCGCCCGCACCGCCGCGAGGCGCTCGCCCGTGAACGGGCACTCGACCCAGGAGACGACCGTCCGGCCGACGAGATCGGAGCCGGCGTAGCCCCGCAGCACCCCGAATGGCAGGTTCGACGCGCCGGCAGCGTACGCGGCAGCCATTCCGGCGTGCGAGTGCTCCTCGAGCTCGAGCCGGCCCGGCCGGCCGTGCTCGACCGCGTCCCGGAAGCGGTGCAGCGAGCCGACGCCGGGATTGCCGCCCCATGAGAAGACGAGCTTTCGCGCGCAGCCCATCCCGATCAGCTGGTCGTAGATCAGGTCCGGCGTCATCCGGACGAGCGTCAGCTCACGGCGGCCCTGGCGGATCAGCTCGTGCCCCGCGGCGTGCGGGATCAGGTGCGTGAAGCCCTCGAGCGCGACGACGTCGCCGTCGCGGACGAGCTCACCGATCGCGTCGCTGAGCGGGACGATCTCGGCCATCAGAAGGGGAACGGGTGCGAGCCACTGGTCACGGTCACCCAGCGGAGCTCGGTGAACTCGTCGATCACCGCGGTGCCGCCGAAGCGCCCGAAGCCGCTGTCCTTGACGCCACCGAAGGGCATCTGCGGCTCATCGCCGACGGTCTGGTCGTTGACGTGCACGATCCCGGCATCGATCCGCTGCGCGAGCGCCATGCCCCGCTCGCCGTCGCTCGTGATGATCCCCGACGAGAGGCCGTAGGCGGTCGCGTTCGCCCTGTCCACAGCCTCGTCGGCGCTGTCGACGATCTCGATCGCCGCGACCGGGCCGAACGTCTCGACCTTCGCGAAGTCCGAATCCTCGGGCACGCCCGTCAGCAGCGTCGCCTGATAGCAGGAGCCGACCGCCTCGCCGCCGGCGAGCAGCGTGGCGCCCTTCGCCACGGCGTCTTCGACGCGGCCCTTGACCATCTGGAGAGCGCTCTCGTTGATCAGCGGGCCGATCACCGTGTCGTGCTCGCTCGGATCGCCGGTCTTCAGGCCCTTGGTCTTCTCGGCGAGCTTGGCGATGAACTCGTCGGCGATCGGCCGCTCGACGATGATCCTCCGCGTCGACATGCAGATCTGCCCCTGGTGCATGAAGGCCCCGAAGGCGGTCGCGTTGACGGCGTAGTCGACGTCGGCGTCGGCGAGCACGATCAGCGGGTTGGAGCCGCCGAGCTCGAGCACGACCCGCTTCAGCTGGCGGCCCGCCGCCTCGGCAAGCTTGCGGCCGGTGGCCGTGGAGCCGGTGAAGTTGATCCGCCGCACGAGCGCGTTCTCGATCAGCTCGTCGCCGATCGGGCCGGCCTCGCCCGGGGCGTGCGTGACGATGTTGAGCGCGCCCGCCGGCAGCCCGGCCTCGGCGAAGATCTCGCCCCAGAGCAGGCCCCCGGAGTACGGAGAGAGCTCGGACGGCTTCAGCACGACCGTGTTCCCGAGCGCAAGCGGCCCCGCGATCGAGCGGGCGGAGAGGATCAGGGCGGCGTTCCACGGCGCGATCGCGCCGACGACGCCGACGGGGCGGCGCAAGCCCATCGCGAAGGCGCCCGTGTCGGACGGGATCACCTCGCCGATCGGCGCATATGCGAGCGCAGCTGCCTGCCGGAAGAGGCCGGGAACGAAATGCAGCTGGAACATCGCGAAGCCGAAAGCCGAGCCGGTCTCGCGGATCAGCCAGGAGGCCACTTCGTCGCTGCGGCTCTCGAGAATGTCCGCCGCTTTGAGGAAGACGCGCTGGCGCGCAGCGGGTGGGGTGTGCGACCACTCGGGGAAGGCGGCTGCCGCCGCCTCGACGGCACGCCGCGCGTCGTCCCGCGTCCCGGCGGGGACGTTCGCAACGACGTCGCCCGTGAACGGCTCGATATCCTCGAACGTACGGCCGTCGGCGTCGATCCAGTCGCCGCCGATGAACTGGCTGCACTTGCGAATCGGTGTCTCGGTGGCGCTCATCTCGATTCCTTTCTCGTCAGCTCATACGGAGCACGGGCTTGATCGTCTTGCCTGCCTCGGCGTCACGCGCCGCCGTCTCGATCTGGTCGAAATCGTAGAAGGTCATGAACCGCTCGACGGGGAAGCGCCCCTGCTCCCAGAATTCGACGAGCCGCGGCATGAAGAGATCCGGGACGCTGTCGCCCTCGACGATCCCCCGGACGACCCGCCCGCCGGAGAGGATCGCATTGACGTCGAGAGCGACCTCGCTGCCGAAGGGCGGCGCGCCGATCACGCCGCACGCGCCGAGCGGCGTCAGGCAGTCCACCGCCTGGCGCAGCACCGTGGTGACGCCGCTCGTCTCGAGGCTGAAGTCCGCCCCACCCCCGGTGAGCGTCCGCACCGCCTCGACGGGATCGCGCTCGGCCGCGTTCACGACGTCGGTCGCCCCGAGCTCGAGCGCAACCTCGAGCCGGGCCGGGTTGACGTCGATTCCGACGATCGTGCTGCAGCCGGCGATCACTGCGGCGAGCACCGCGGAGAGGCCGACGGCGCCCGTGCCGAACACGGCGAGGCCGGCGCCGGCAGGAACGCTCAGGCTGTTCAGCACCGCGCCCGCGCCGGTCTGGATCCCGCAGCCGAACGGCGCCGCGACCTCGAGCGGAATCTCGCTCTCGATCCTGACGATGTTGCGCTCGCCAGCGACTGCGTGGGTCGCGAAGCTCGACTGGCCGAAGAAGTGCGCGTGCAGCGCGCCGCCGCCGCGCTCGAGAGCGCTCGACCCGTCTCCCGGCCGGCTCGACGCGAAGTTGTGCTCGAAGAAGAGATGGCAGTAGGCCGGCTTGCCGATCTGGCAGGTCGGGCAGCGGCCGCAGGAGTCGAAGGTCAGGCCGACGCGATCGCCGGGGGCGACCTTCGTCACCGCAGCGCCGACGGCCTCGACGACTCCCGCGCCCTCGTGGCCGAGCACCGCGGGCAGCGGCACGGGCAGCCACTGGTCACGGCAGATCAGGTCGGTGTGGCAGATGCCGGCCGCGGCCACCTTGACGAGCACCTCGCCGGGGCGCAGCTCGCCCAGCTCGAGCTCCTGGAGCACAAATGGAGCACACTTGGCCTCCGTCACCGCGGCGGTGATCCTCACGGCTCGTGCCCCTCCCCGCGCTCCTTACCCATGGCGCCTCCACCCCGTTGCAGGAGCGCCCGACGCTACGTGTGCCGTCGGCCGCCTGTCAAGACGCCGTTCTGCTATGCGGAACAAGGCCGGCCTAGACCGGCCGCAGCCCGAGCAGCTCGATCGCGTTCTCCTTCAGGATCAGCGACCGTACTTCGTCCTTCAGCGGCAACTGCTCGAAGTCGGCCAGCCAGCGGTCGGGCGTGATCAGCGGGTAATCGGAGCCGAAGAGCACCTTCGTCTTCAGCTGCGAGTTCGCATACTGCACGAGCTGAGGCGGGAAGTACTTCGGCGACCAGCCCGAGAGGTCGATGTAGACGTTCGCCTTGTGCAGACAGATCGAGATCGCCTCGTCCTGCCACGGGAACGACGGGTGCGCGAGCACGATCTTGAGCTCGGGGAAGTCCGCGGCTACGTCGTCGAGGCACATCGGATTGGAGTACTTCAGGCGCAGGCCGCCCCCGCCCGGCAACCCGTTGCCGATGCCGCTGTGGCCGGAGTGAAAGAGCGCAGGCAAGCCTGCCTCCGCGATCGCCTCGTACAGCGGGTACGCCGCCCGATCGTCCGGGAAGAAGGCCTGCAGGTTCGGGTGGAACTTGAAGCCCTTCACCCCGTGCTCGGAGATCAGCCGGCGCGCCTGGCGGACGCCCGCCGCGCCGCGGGCGGGGTCGATGCTCGCGAACGGGATCAGGACGTCGTCGTTCGCCGCAGCGATCTCCGCGATCTCCTCGTTCGGAATCGGCGCGAGGCCGGTGACCGACTCGGCGTCGACCGTGAAGACGACCGCTGCGAGCGAACGCTGCCGGTAGTAGACGGCGACGTCGGCCGCGGTCGGCAGCGGGCCGTGGCTGTGGAAGTACACCGCGGCCGCCTCGCGGAACGCAGGCGGCATCCCGTCGGAGCCGGTGCGCGAGAGCTCTGCGTGGGTGTGCACGTCGATCGCGACGACGCGTTCGAGGTCGATCATGCCGGCAGCCCGCGATCGAGCTGGGCGCGGAGCGCCTCGCGGTCGACCTCGCGGCGCAGGATCTTGCCGCTCGGTCCGCGCGGCAGGTCTTCGACGAGCACGACGAGCCGCGGGTACTTGTAGGCGGCGATCCGCTCCCGCACGTATGCCTTCAGCTCCTCCGGCTCGCAGCCGACGTCGCCGCGGGGGACGACCAGCGCGACGACCTCCTCGCCGAGCAGCGGGTCGGGGACGCCGACGACGATCGCCTCGCGGACGGCCGGGTGCGCGTAGAGCACCTCCTCGACCTCACGCGGGTAGACGTTGTAGCCGCCGCGCAGGATCACGTCCTTCTTGCGATCGACGAGGTAGAGGTACCCGTCCTCGTCGAAATAGCCGACGTCGCCGGTCGCGAACCAACCGTCCTGATCGACCGCCTCGCGGGTCGCGGCCTCGTTGTTCCAGTAGCCGCGCATCAGGCACGGCCCCCGCAGGAGCAGCTCGCCGACCGGGCCGTCGGTTGCGGCGATCCGTGCCTCGATGCCCTCGATCGGCGTCCCGACCGAGCCGGGCTTGATCGTCTGGCCGAGGTGGTGAGTCAGCGCGGGGCCACCCGTCTCCGTCATGCCGTAGCCCTCGAGGACGGGACCGCCGAAGCGCTCGACGAAGGCGCGGAGGGTCTCGACGGCGAGCGGCGCGCCGCCTGTATGGCCAATCCGGAACTGCGGCGCCTCCGGGGACGACTCGGCCGCCTTGAGCAGCGCGACGCACATCGTCGGCACGCCGAGAAACACCGTCACGCCGGTCTCGCGGATCAGCTCGAGCGCAGCGCCCGCCTCGAACCGCTGCACGAGCGCGAGGCAGGCGCCGGACGCGATCGCCGCCGTCATGCAGCCGGTCTGGCCGAAGACGTGCGCCAGCGGGGCGGCTCCGAAGAGGACGTCTTCTGGTCCGAGTCCAAGCGTCTCGCCCACGATCGCCATGGCGGCGCGGCGCAGCCCGTCATGTGTCAGCTCGGCGCCCTTCGGGCCGCCAGTCGTGCCGGAGGTGTAGAGGAGCACGGCGAGCGCGTCGGGGTCGACCTCGGCGATCTCCTCGACCGCAACGGCAGCCGCGGCCGCTCCGGGATCGACCACGGTCATGCCGGCCAGCTCGGCCGCACGCTCCGGGGGCGCCACGACGACACCGGCGCCGGAGTCGGCGAGCCGCGACCGGACCTCGGCCTGCTTCAGCAGCGCATTGATCGGGACGAGGACCGCCCCGAGCCGGAGTGCGCCGTAGTAGGCCTCGACGAATGCCGGGACGTTCGGGAGCAGGATCGCGACGCGATCGCCCCGCTCGACACCGTGGGCGCGGAGGAGCCCGGCGTGCCGGGCGGCGCCGGCCGCGAGCTCGGCATAGTCGATCCGGCGGCCCTCGAAGGCGATCGCCGCGCGGGTGCCGTGCTTCGCCGCGGCCTCGTCGAGCAGAAGCGCGAGATTGGCCATCAGTCGCGCTCGTAGGTCTGCAGCCCGGGCCTGATCCGCTTCTCGTCGAGGAACTGCGTCAGACCCTGCTCGCGGCCGCGCTCGGCATCGAGGAACTGCGACTGCTCGAGCTTGGCGTACAGGTAGTCCTCGGCGCCGTCCCAGCTCATCTCGCGGCAGTGCTTGAAGCCGAGCTTCGCGGCGCGCAGCACCACGGGGTTCTTCTGCAGGAGCTCCCGCGCGAGCGCCTCGACCTCCTGGCGCAGGCGCTCGCGGGGAACACTCGCGTTGACGAGCCCGAGCCGCGCCGCCTCCGGGCCGTCGAACGTGCGCCCCGTCATGATGTAGAGCAGCGCCGCGCGCGGCCCGATCGTGTCGGCGAGCGCGCGGCTGACAACGCTTCCCGGCGGGATGCCCCAGTTGATCTCGGATAGGCCGAAGGTCGCCTCGTCGGCGGCGATCGCGAGGTCGCAGGCGACGAGCGGCGTGAACGCGCCGCCGAAGCACCAGCCGTTGACCATCGCGATCGTCGGCTTCGCGTAGTTCCGCAGCAGGCGCCACTGCCAGTACGCCGCCTCGCGCCGCACCTTCCGCTGTACGTGCTCGGGCGCCTCGTCCACCTCGCGGAAGTACTCCTTGAGATCCATCCCTGCCGACCACGAGTCGCCCGCGCCGGTGAGCACGAGCACCCCGCAGGCGTCGTTCGCGTCGAGGTTCAGGAGCACGTCGATCATCTCCGCGTTCAGCTTCGGGCTCATCGCGTTGCGCTTGTCCGGGCGGTTCAGCTCGACCCACGCGATCCCGTCGTCGAGCTCGACCCGCACCGTCTCCCACGATCCGACCGCCATTGCCTCGGCTCCTCTCTCGACCGCTCCGACACCCGCAAGGTTCTGGCGCACGTTACCGCCCGGCCGCCGCATTGACAGTCCCGCTGCCCCGCGGAAAGATCTGACGTTCGTTCCGCTCGCGTCGTGCGGCAGGCGCCAGACCGACGGAGGAAGGGTATGTCGTTCACGTCCGACAACCGGACCGGACCCCTCTGGGCGACCGTGTCGTATCACGACGTGCCGATGTTCAGGGCACTCGCGCTCGCGCTCGACCACGCGCAGGAGGACGGCGCCCAGTTCGCGATCTGGTCGGCCGACCGGCGCGACGACGTGCTCACGGTGTTCAATACGCAGAACGGGACGAACCTGCACGGCCAGCAGTTCCTGTTCGACCACCAGAAAGACCCCGGCTTCTTCCCGGCCAATCGCCCCGACACGAGCTCGCACTGCTTGTTTGCGGACGGGAACCCGGCCTACCGCGTCGGCGCCAAGCTGATCCCCGTCGGCGGAGCCCTGCCGAAGTTCTTCCTCGGCATCGACGCCTCGGATCTCGGCCCGGGCGCGAAGCCGAACGACTGCTCGATTCTGATCGGCCACCTCGAGCGGCTCGGCTACCACGTCACGCGTCCCTACCACTCGGGCGCGGAGGCTCATCATTTCGTCTTCAGCTCCGACCCGACCCCGGTGCTCCGCCACTGGGATCGCATCCCGCCGGCGAAGGGAAAGGGGGTTGTGCCCGTGACTCCACCTGTTGCGAACCCGACGGTGTTGAGCCCGGAGGGTGCGGCGTTCATCGCCCGCTTCGAGGGATTCCGCGCCAAGCTCTACAACGATCCCGCCACCCCGCCGAACGCGACGATCGGCTTCGGCCACCTCGTCCACGCCGGACCGATCGACGGCAGCGAGCCCGCCGAGCTCAAGCAAGGCATCACCAAGCAACAAGCGCTCGCGCTCCTGCAGACCGACTGCGCCGGAGCCGCAGCCGCCGTCTCCAGCTGCGTCAAGGTGCCGCTCAACCAGCAGCAGTTCGACGCGCTCGTCAGCTTCACGTTCAACCTCGGCGCGGGCAACCTGCAGCAGTCGACGCTCCTGAAGAAGCTGAACGCAGGCGACTACGACGCCGTACCCAGCGAGCTCGCCAGATGGGTGCACGCCGGCAAGAACGTCCTCCCCGGCCTCGTCACCAGGCGAGCCGCCGAAGGAACCCTGTTCGCGACAGGCGCCTACCCGGCGGAGCCCGTGACTCCCGCGGTCGTGACTCCACCTGTTGCGAACCCGACGGTGCTGAGCCCGGAGGGTGCGGCGTTCATCGCCCGCTTCGAGGGGTTCCGCGCCAAGCTCTACAACGATCCCGCCACCCCGCCGAACGCGACGATCGGCTTCGGCCACCTCGTCCACGCCGGCCCGATCGACGGCAGCGAGCCCGCCGAGCTCAAGCAAGGCATCACCAAGCAACAAGCGCTCGCGCTCCTGCAGACCGACTGCGCCGGTGCCGCAGCCGCCGTCTCCAGCTGCGTCAAGGTGCCGCTCAACCAGCAGCAGTTCGACGCGCTCGTCAGCTTCACGTTCAACCTCGGCGCGGGCAACCTGCAGCAGTCGACGCTCCTGAAGAAGCTGAACGCAGGCGACTACGACGCCGTACCCAGCGAGCTCGCCCGATGGGTGCACGCCGGCAAGAACGTCCTCCCCGGCCTCGTCACCAGGCGAGCCGCCGAAGGAACCCTGTTCGCGACAGGCGCCTACCAGTAGTCGCGCGTCGCCCGGTTACTTCTTCTTGTGCTTCTTCTTCAACGCGGCCTTGTGCTTCGCGATCTTCGCGAGCCGCTTCTTCTCGGCCTTGTAGGCCTTGCGGATGTCCTGGGCGGCGCCCGAGTAGGTCGCGACGTCGGTCGGGAGCTTCTTGATCGCGGTCAGGTAGCAGGCGAGCTTGTAGTGGCCGATCACCTTGCCGTGGCGGTACCAGTTGGTCTGAACCGCCTTCCAGCAAACTGAAGGCTTTGGCTTTGGCTTCGGCTTCGCCGTCGTCGCCGCTCCGGCGGTGCAGGGCGCGACCCCGAGCACGAGCGCTGCAAGCCCGATCAGCAGGAAGCGCTTCACGGGGCGGCATGATAGCCACGCATGTCGGACGTCACCCCCAACACCCGAAGCGATGAGACGCGGTGCGCGACGTCCTGACCGAGCCGCCCCCGCCCGGGGACGAGCGGATCCCGTACGGCCCGGAACCGCTCCAGTTCGGCGACCGCTACGGGCCGGGAACGCCCTGCGTCGTCTTCGTCCACGGCGGCTTCTGGAAGCCCGACTACGACCTCGCCCACGCGGGTCACGCCTGTGCCGCGCTCGCCGCCGCGGGCCTGCCGACGCTGAGCCTCGAATACCGGCGCGACGGCTGGCGCCACACGCTCGACGATGTGAGGCTCGGAACGAAGGCCGCGCGTGTGGTCGTGGGGCACTCGGCCGGCGGGCACCTCGCGCTCTGCAGCGGACGCCCCGCCGTCGCGCTCGCGCCGGTGGCCGACCTGGAGGAGGCGCGCCGGCTCGACCTCGGCGACGGCGCGGTCGAGCGGTTCCTGGGCAGCGACCCGGAGGCGTGGGCCGCCGCGACACCGCGGCCCGGTCCGCCGCAGATCCTGATCCACGGGACCGCGGACGAGGTCGTGCCGATCTCGCTCTCCGAGCGCTACTCGGCGGCGACCGGCGCGCGGCTCGTCCTGCTCGAGGGCGCGGGCCACTTCGAGCCGATCACGCCGTGGTCGGCAGAATGGCCCATCGTGGTATCTGCGATCGAACAGCTCCTGTGATCCGGGTCGGCACGTGCTCGTGGGCGGACGAGAGCTTCGTCAAGGCGTACTACCCGAAGGGCGTCGACAAGCTTCGCTACTACGCCGAGCGCTTCGACGTCGTCGAGGCCAACTCGACCTACTACCGGCTGCCCGACGCGCAGCTCGTCGCCGGCTGGGCCGAGCGGCTCCCGGAGGGCTTCGTCATGCACGTGAAGGCCTTCGGCCTGATGACGCGCCATCCCGTCAAGGCCGACGTCCTGCCGCCCGACCTGCGCGAGGCGATGCCCGTGGACGAGCGCGGCCGCGTCGAGCGGCCCTCGCGAGAGCTGCGCGCCGAGGTATTCAGGCGCTTTCTCGCCGCGCTCGAGCCGCTGCGGTCGGCCGGCAAGCTCGGCGGGATCCTGATGCAGCTCCCGCCGTACGTGGTGCCGAAGCCGGCCTCGTACGACTACCTCGAGTGGGCCCGGGAGCAGCTCGCCGGACACGAGGTTCTGGTCGAGTTCCGGCACAAGGCGTGGTTCGAGCAGCCCGAGGAGACGCTGCGCTTCCTGGAGGCGCGCGACATGACCTACGTGATCGTCGACGCGCCGGTCTTCCCGCTCGTCGTCGGCCGCACGTCGCCCACGGCGTACGTGCGCTTCCACGGCCGCAATGCCGAGACGTGGTACAAGCGCACGGGCTCGACGGCCGAGCGCTTCGACTACCTCTATTCGGCTGCGGAGCTGCAGGAGTGGGCTGGCACGCTGCGGGAGCTCGACGGCGAGGCCGGGGCGGTCTACGCGATGTTCAACAACAACGGGCGCTCCCCCGGGGCAGAGGTGCCGAAGAACCTGTTCGGCGAGACCGAACGCGAGGAGCTCGCCCAGGCGCCGACGAACGCGGTGATGCTGAAGGAGCTGCTCGCCGCATGAGCTCGGCGCCGAGCTTCGGCGAGCTTGCGGCGACGCACGAGCCTCCCCTCGACCGTCTCGCACTCGCGATCGCGGCCGAGTTCCGCGAGGTCGACGAGGAGGCGGCGCTGGCGTTCCTCGACGAGCTCGCCGACGAGCTCGTCTTCGGGGCGAGTGCGGTGGAGGAGGGTGACGCGGTCGCCTCCCTGCTCGGCACCCGCCACGGCTTCGTGGGCGAAGAGGCGCGGTACGACCATCCCGACAACTCGATGCTCGACCTGGTGCTCGAGCGTCGAACCGGGCTGCCGATCCTGCTCTCGACGGTCTACGAAGAGGTGGCGCGCCGGCGCGGGATCCCGCTCTACGGAGTCGGACTCCCCGGGCACTTCGTCGTCGCCCACTTCGGCGCCACGCCGCCGCTCCTCTACGATCCGTTCGCCGGAGGCGCCCGCGTCGAGACCGCCTCGGCTCCTGCGCTCGTGCGGCCCTGGCGACCCGTTGAGACCGCGCTGCGGATCCTCAACAACCTCGTCGCCTCGTTCGGCAAGCACGGCGAGCTGATGAAGGCGATCCGGGCCGCCGAGCTGCGACTCGAGCTGCCGATGCCGGTCGAGGCCCATGCTCAACTCGAGGCGGAGCTCCGCTCCCACCGGGCGCGTCTCAACTAGAGGCGACCGACTAGCCTGCACCGGATGAACGTGCTGATCACCGGCGGGGCCGGCTTTCTCGGCTCCCACGTCGCGGACGAGCTGCTCGCCGCCGGGCATCAGGTTCGGGCGCTCGACAGCCTGGTGGAACAGGTACACGGCGGCGTCCGGCCGGACTATCTCACGCCCGAGGTCGAGCTCCAGGTCGGCGACGTGCGCGACGCAGGCGCGGTGGGCCGAGCACTCGAGGGCTGCGACGCGGTCCTCCACTTCGCCGCGCGCGTCGGCGTCGGCCAGAGCATGTACGAGGTAGCCGAGTACACGTCCGTGAACGATGTCGGGACGGCCGTGCTCCTCGAGGCGCTCGCGCAGCGCCCGGTCGAGAGGCTGCTCGTGGCCTCGTCGATGAGCGTCTACGGCGAGGGGCTCTACGAGGGCGGCGTGGAGGTCGAGCGGACGCGGGAGCAGCTCGAGCGCGGCCAGTGGGAACCCGGTCCCAGGCCGCTGCCGACACCCGAGGAAAAGCAGGTGGCGCTCGCCTCGATCTACGCGCTGAACAAGTATCAGCAGGAGCGCGCCTGCCTGATCGCAGGCGCCGCGTACGGCATTCCCACGGCGGCGCTGCGCTTCTTCAACATCTACGGACCGCGCCAGTCACTCTCGAACCCGTACACCGGCGTGCTGGCGATCTTCGCGTCGCGCCTGCTCAACGGGAAGCGGCCGTTGATCTACGAGGACGGGCTGCAGCGGCGCGACTTCGTGTCGGTGCACGACGCCGCACGCGCGGTGCGGCTCGCGCTCGAGACGGGCGGCGCCGACGGCAGGGTCGTGAACGTCGGCAGCGGCGAGAGCGTCACGGTGCGCGGGCTCGCCGAGCAGCTCGCCGGGGTGATGGGCGTCACGCTCGAGCCGGAGCCGACGGGCGAATACCGTGTCGGTGACATCCGCCATTGCTTCGCCGACGTCTCCCTCGCGCGGGAGCGACTCGGCTTCCAGCCGCAGGTCGCTCTGGAGGACGGGATGGGCGAGCTGGCCGGGTGGCTCGCCACGCAGAGCGCAGACGACCGCGTCGACGCCGCCCGCGCCGAGCTCGCCCGTCGCGGGCTGACGCTGTAGCCGAAGCCCGCGACGGGCGCTGAGCTACAAGGTCAGCTCGAGGCCGTCGTGCGCCTGCTCGACGCCCTGGGGCACGGCGCGCTCGTCTGGACGGTGTGTGACGAGGAGCCGGTGCGCGCCCGACGCCGCGAACGCGGCCTGGGCCTCGTCCAGCGAGAGGTGGCCGCGAGGCAGGGGCTCGCCCTCGAGCAGCGTCGCCTCGCAGATGAACAGGTCGGCATCGCGGGCCAGGTCGGCGAGCCGCTCGCTCGGTCCCGAGTCGCCGGAGTACGCGAGCACCGTGGTCGCATTCGCGACCCGGAACGCGAACGATTCGATCTCGTAGTGGGGAACCTGCAGCGCTGTCACCTCGAAGCCTGCCGCCTCGAACGGCTCGCCGTCGCGGTACTCGCCGAGCCGGAACGCGCTCGCGAACATATCGGGGTCGCCGATCCGCCCGCCGAGCTCGCCGAGCAGCTCGACACCGCGAGGGGGCACGAACAGGCGCGGCGGCTCGGCTCCGCAACCCGGTCCGAACATCGAGCCCCACACCCAGGGGACGAGATCGCCCCAGTGGTCGAGGTGGAAGTGGGTGATCGCGATCGCGTCGACCCGCGGCCACGGCTCGAGCTCCCGCAGCCGGCCGAGGACCCCGGGACCGCAGTCGAGGAGCAGCCTCCCCGGCCCCTCGACGAGGTAGCCGGACTGGGCCCCGCCTGGATTGGGCCAGGCGGGCGAGCAGCCCACGACGGTCAGCTTCACGCGGCAATCCTTCCATTCCCGCCGCACCCGTGTCATAGAATCGTTCTCCGTGGCCGGCGCTCCCACCGATCTCCTCCAGCAGGTCCCTCTCTTCAGCGACCTCGAGCGCCGCGAGCTCGAGCAGATCGCGGGCTCGATGAAGCAGCGGCGGTTCGCCTCCGGCGAGACGGTGGCGACCGAGGGCGAGCAGGGCGTCGGCTTCTTCGTAATCGAGACCGGCACCGCGAAGGTGACCATCGGCGGCGAGGAGCGGCGCACGCTCGGCCCCGGTGACCACTTCGGCGAGATCGCCCTGATCTCAGGCGCCGACCGCACAGCGACGGTGACCGCGGACGGCGACCTCAGCTGTTGGGGCATGACCTCCTGGACGTTCCGTCCGATCGTCGAGGAGAACGCCTCGATCGCCTGGAAGCTGCTCCAGGCGCTGGCGAAGATGCTCTGAGGGCGCTTCTGAGAACTCGCTTCTAGGCCGCTAGCGCGGCCAGCGCGGCGCGCGCTCGAGCGTCTCGAGGCCGGCCCAGTCGGCGCGCGCCGGGACGAAGACCTCCACGAGCAGCGCTCCCTCCGCCCCGGCCGTCGCCTCGTGCGGCGTGTCGCCCGGGACGCACCAGGTCTCCCCCGGTCCGAGCTCGCGGGTCTCGTCGCCGATCCGGAAGGTCAGCGAGCCCTCGATCAACACACCTGCCTGCTCGTTCGGGTGCTCGTGCAGCGAGGCGACCGCGCCCGGGTCGAGCTCGATCACGGCCAGCGTCACGCGCTCGCCCTGGACCGCGCGGCCGACGATTCCGTCCCAGATCTGGAGCGGCACAAGCGACTGCACCGACGCGAACGCGCTCATCGCGACGATCGTAGTAGGTTCGCCCGGATGAAGGGAGGGGCGCAGGTCGTGGTGATCGGCGGCGGCGTCGGCGGCTGCTCGATCCTCTACTGGCTGACGAAGCTCGGCCGGGCGGACGTCGTGCTCGTTGAGCGCGCCGAGCTGACGAGCGGCTCGACCTTCCACTCGGCCGGGCTCGTCGGGCAGCTGCGCGGCTCGCTTTCGCTGACGAGGATGATGATGAACTCGGTCGAGCTCTACCGGACGCTCGGCGCCGAGGTCGAGCTCGAGACGGGCTGGCGCGAGGTCGGGTCGCTGCGGCTCGCCTCCTCGCGGGAGCGGCTGGAGGAGCTGACGCGCCAGGCGGGTTGGGCGAAGACCTTCGAACTCCCACTCGAGCTGATCTCGGCCGGGGAGGCGCAGCGGCTGTTCCCGCCCATGTCGACCGACGGCGTGCTCGGCGCCGCCTATCTGCCGAGCGACGGCTACATCGACCCGTCCCAGCTCACCTTCGCGCTCGCCGAGGGCGCCCGTCGCGGCGGAGCGGAGATCTACCAGCACACGCGCGTGACCGGAATCTCCGTCGACCGTGGGCGCGTCACCGGCGTCGTCACCGACAAGGGGTCGATCGAGGCGGAGGTCGTCGTCAACGCGGGCGGGATGTTCGCGAAGGAGCTCGGGGCCCTCGCCGGAGTGAACGTGCCGCTCGTGCCGATGGCCCACGAGTACCTCGTCACGAAGCCGGCTGGCCTCCCGCTCGAGATGCCGACGATGCGCGATCCGTCGCTGCTCGTCTACTTCCGCCCCGAGTCGGGTGGGCTGATCATGGGCGGCTACGAGCGCCACCCGGCGCCGTGGTCGCTGGACGGGATCCCGCCTGACTTCAACGGCAAGCTGCTGGCCGAGGACTGGCCTCGCTTCGAGGAGCTGATGGAGAACGCGATCGTGCGCGTGCCCGCACTCGAGGAGATGGAGGTCGTGCGGCTGATCAACGGGCCGGAGGCGTTCACCCCGGACGGCGAGTTCATCCTCGGGCCGACCGAGGTGCGCGGGCTCTGGATGGCCGCCGGCTTCTGCGCGCACGGGCTTGCGGGCGCAGGCGGGATGGGGCAGCTCGTCGCCGAGTGGATCGTCGAAGGGACGCCGTCGCTCGATACCTGGGAGATGGACTCGAGACGCTTCGGGAGCGCGTACCGCTCGCTCGGCTACACGCTCGCGCGCACACGCGAGATCTACGAGACCTACTACGACGTCAAGTACCCGGGTCACGAGCGCGAGGCCGGGCGGCCGCTGCGGCTCTCACCCACCTACCCGCGTCTGCAGCAGCTCGGCGCCGCGTTCGGCGAGAAGTCGGGCTGGGAGCGCGCGAACTGGTTCGAGCCGAACGCGGCGCGCGGCGACGAGTCACTGCGCCCGCGCGGCTGGGCAGGACGGCTCTGGTCGCCGGCGATCGGTGCGGAGCACGTGGCCTGCCGCGAGACCGCGGCGCTCTTCGACGAGACGTCGTTCGCGAAGATCGAGGTCTCGGGCGAGGGCGCGGCGGCGTTCCTCGAAGGGCTCTGCGCGAACACGGTCGCGCGCGAGATCGGGGCGGTCACCTACACGCAGATGCTGAACCCGCGCGGCGGGATCGAGTGCGACTTCACCGTGACGCGGCTCGCGGACGAGCGCTTCCGGATCGTCACCGGCACGGCTTTCGGCCGGCACGACCTGGCCTGGATCCGGCAGCACGCGCCCGGCGGCGTTGCGGTCGACGACGTCACCTCCGCGCATGCGTGCCTCGGGCTCTGGGGGCCGCGCGCGCGCGACATCCTGCAGCCGCTGACGACGACGCCGCTCGACTTCCCGTACATGCGCGCACTCGAGCTGTCGATCGGACCGGTGCCGTGCCTCGCGGTGCGCGTCACCTACGTCGGCGAGCTCGGCTGGGAGCTCTACTGCCCGATGGAGTTCGGCCTGCGCCTGTGGGACGAACTCTGGGCGGCGGGCACGGAGCACGGCCTCGTCGCGGGCGGTTACAAGGCGATCGACTCGCTGCGGCTCGAGAAGGGCTACCGCGTCTGGGGTGCCGACATCACCCCCGACGACACGCCGTACGAGGCGGGGCTCGACTTCGCCGTCAAGCTCGGGAAGGGCGAGTTCATCGGGCGAGGGACACTCGTCGAAGGACAGGAGCCGGCACGACGTCTTGCCTGCCTCGTGCTCGCCGACCCGCGCTCGGTCGCGCTCGGCTCCGAGCCGGTACGGGTCGACGGAACGCTCGTCGGCCGTGTGACGAGCGGCGGCTACGGCTACACCGTCGAGCGCTCGATCGCCTACGCGTACCTCCCGGCCGGCTACGTCCAGCCGGGCCGGCCCATCGAGGTGGAGATCTTCGGCGACTGGGTCGCGGGCGAGATCGCCGCCGAGCCGCTGTTCGACCCGCGGGGCGAGCGGATCCGGGCATGAGCGCGCTGGAGCTCGCCGAGCGCGTGTGGCCGGGCCGTGTCGAGTCGGTCGAGGTGCTCGGCGGCGGGATCACGAACCGGAACTTCAAGGTGGCGGCGGCGGGCGAGCTGTTCGTCCTGCGCATCGGCGGCAAGGACACGGAGCTGCTCGGGATCGACCGCGACGTCGAGCACGACGCCTCGCTCGCCGCGGCGGAGCTCGGAATCGCGCCGGAGGTGGTCGCGTTCGTCGAGCCGGAGGGATGCCTCGTCACGCGTTTCGTCGAAGGCGAGGTCGGGCGCGTCACCGTCGAGGAGGCGGCGGCATTGCTGCGGCGCCTCCACGGCGGGCGGGCGATCGCGGGCCGCTTCGACGCCTTCCGCGTGGTCGAGGCGTACGCCGCAACGGCGCTGGACTTCGGCGTCGCGCTCCCGGAGGAATACGCGGAGGCACAGGCGCTTGCCGAACGGATCGAGTCGCGGCGTGCGGCCGGCCCCCCTCTGCCCGTGCCACGACGACCTGCTCGCCGCGAACTTCATCGACGACGGCGAACGGGTGTGGATCGTCGACTGGGAGTACGCCGGCATGGGCGACGTCGCCTTCGACCTGGCGAACTTCGCGGTCAGCAACGAGCTGGACGAGGACGGCGACCGCGCGCTGCTCGACGCGTACGGCGGTGGCGCCGGACCCGGCGTGCACGTGCTGATGCGCTTCATGAGCGACTTCCGCGAGGCGATGTGGGGCGTCGTCCAGCAGGGCATCTCGGAGCTCGACTTCGACTTCGCCGCGTACGCCGCCGAGCACTTCGAGCGCCTCGCCCGTACCGCCGCCGAGCCCCGCTTCCGTCGTATCCTCGGCTGAGCCGCGAGGCCTCGCCTCGTCGGCGTCGCGTGTCACCGCGAGCCGGCGCACCTGCTGGTGCAGCAGGGCCGAAGGGGCGCCGCGCACCGGCGCGGCGCCCCTTCTTCCCGGCGGATGAGCTCCTAGGCCGGCGCGCTCGAGGGCGAGCCGCCCTCGTAGCCGGCTTCGAGCCGCTCGAGCTCCTCCTCGGAGCCCTGGCGGATCGGGCCCTTGAACCACTTGCGGGCCGAGATCAGCGAACCAGCCGCCGAAGAGCAGGAACGCGCCGCCGACCGTGATCGGGGCGTAGTTGACGACGTTCCAGTCGAAGCCGTCCTGCCACGGGATCCCGGCCGGCGCGATCGGCATCAGGAACAGGACGCAGATCAACACGATCCAGACGATCGCGACGGGTCGATCCACTTGTAGTGGTTGCCGAGGCTCCAGGCCCCGTGCTCGAACGCGTCGCCCTTGCGCCAGCGGAGGATGATCGGGAACACGAACGCGATGTAGAGCCCGATCACGGCGATCGACGTACCGACGAGGTAGCCGACGATCGCGTTCCAGAGCGTCGGCACCATCAGCAACCAGGAGAGGACGGCGATCGCGCCGACCGCATACACCGGCACGCCGCTGCGGCGAGACGCGCCGCCACAGCTGGGATCCCGGGATCGCGCCGTCGCGGGAGAAGGCGAACATCATCCGCGAGGCCGAGGTGACCGACGCCGTGCCGCAGAAGAACTGGGCGACGCAGGCGATCACGAGCAGGAACTCGGCCCACTTCCGGCTCATCGACGTCTCCCAGATGTAGGTGACGATGTTGCCGCCGGCGCCGAGTGCGCCCTTCGTGTCGGGGATCGCGAAGGTGATCGCCACGAGCAGCGACGAAGCCGAAGATCACCGAGACGACGACCGACATCACGATCCCCCAGGCCGCGGCGCGGGACGCGTTGCGCGTCTCCTCGCTCATGTGCGCCGAGGCGTCGTAGCCCGTGATCGTGTACTGGGCCATCAGCAGGCCGATCCCGAACACGAACCAGAAGATGGGATTCGCGAAGCTGTGCCCCTGGAAGCCCGAGTTGTTGATCGTCTGCGCGAACACGTAGCTCGCCGACTGATGGTGGTCGGGCACGACGATCAGGACGAGCACGATCAGAGCGACGCCGAGCCATGTGCCATCCACGCCGAGATCGCTGTTCAGCCCGGCCAGGAGCCGCACGCCGAGCAGGTTCAGCAGCAGGTGCAGCGCCATGATCACCGAGAAGGTGACGAAGATGCCGTGTGCCGTGTTCGGCACCTGGTCGGGGAACCACAGGTTCAGCAGCGAGGTCGTGAAGATCGCGGCGCCGTAGTCGATCGCGGCCGTCACGGCGATCTGCCCGATCAGGTTGAACCAGCCCGTGAACCAGCCCCAGGCAGGGCCGCCGAGCTTCGACGACCAGAAGTAGAGGCCGCCGGCGGTCGGATAGGTCGAGGCGATCTCGCCCATCGCGAGCGCGACGATCGTGCAGAAGCCGCCCACGATCAGCCAGCCCCACGTGATCGCGACCGGGCCGCCGATGGAACGCGATGAAGTAGGACGTCAGGCAGCCGGCGAGGATCGAGATGATCGTGAAGGAGATGGCGAAGTTGGAGAAGCCGCCCATCTCCCGGATACAGCACCTGCGCGTACCCGAGCCGGTGCAGGATGTGCTCGTCCGCACTGGGGTCGTACCCCTTGCGCGAGGTGCTCAGGGTGTGTTGCCATCCACTCCTCCAGGTCCGCGGGGCAGAGGCGCGACGATCGCGCCGTCGGCACACGCTGTCAACGAGGACCGGACGGAGTTAGGCTCCTCCGATGCTCAGCGTCGAAGCAGCTCCGCGAGGAGGTCGAGTCGGGCGCGATCGACACGGTCGTCGCCGCCTTCACCGACATGCAGGGCCGGCTGATGGGCAAGCGCCTGCACGCCGAGTTCTTCCTCGAGGAGCTCGACGCCGGCCACCCGGTCGAGGGCTGCAACTACCTGCTCGCGCTCGAGATGGAGATGGAGCCGGTGCCCGGCTACGGGATCGCGAGCTGGGAGCGAGGCTACGGAGACTTCGACCTCAGGCCGGACCTCGCCACGTTGCGCCGCGTGCCGTGGCATCGAGGCGACCGCGCTTGTCCTCTGCGACGTGCTCTGGCACGACGGGTCGCCGGTCGCGCCGTCGCCGCGCCAGGTGCTGAAGGCGCAGGTGGAGCGCGCGCGGGCGCTCGGCTACGAGGTGATGTTCGGCTCCGAGCTCGAGTTCTTCCTCTTCAGGAGAGCTACGAGGAGGCGCACGCGAAGCACTACCGCGGGCTGACGCCGTCGGTGCCGTACATCCTCGACTACCACATCCTCGCCTGCGACCTACGACGAGCCGTTCCTGCGCGCAGATCCGCAACGGCGATGCAGGCCGCCGGGATGCGCGTCGAGTAGCTCGAAGGGCGAGGCGTGGCCCGGCCAGCACGAGATCAACTTCCGCTACGCCGACGCGCTGCGGATGGCCGACGACCACGTCGTCTACAAGAACGGCGCCAAGGAGATCGCGCACCTCAACGGGCTGCTCGATCACCTTCATGGCCAAGCCCGACCACACGTCGATCGGCTCCTCGTGCCACATCCACTCGTCGCTCTGGCACGACGGCGAGCCGGCGTTCGCGGGCGAGTCCGAGCTCTTCAGGCAGTGGCTCGCGGGCCAGATCGCCTGCACGAGGGAGCTCGCGATCTTCTTCGCGCCGGCGATCAACTCGTACAAGCGCTACGCGGCAGGGAGCTGGGCGCCGACGACGCTCGCCTGGGGCCACGACAACCGCACGTGCGGCTTCCGCATCGTCGGCAACGGCGCGTCGCTGCGCGCGGAGACGCGCATTCCAGGCGCCGACGCGAACCCGTACCTCGCGTTCGCGGCCCTGATCGCCGCCGGTCTGCACGGGATCGAGACGGGCCTCGAGCTTGGCCCGGCCTTCGAGGGCAACGCCTACGAGTCGGACGTCGAGCGCTTCCCGCTCGACGCTGCGCGAGGCCATCGACGCGCTCGAACGCGGGACGATGGCGCGCAGTGCATTCGGCGACGACGTCGTCGACCACTACCTGAACTACGCGCGCCACCGAGCAGCGCCTGTTCGACCAGGCGGTGACCTGCTACGAGCGCGAGCGGATGTTCGAGCGCGGGTAGGCGGCCGGTCCGCGACGGCGCGCAGCTAGAGCCTGCCGTCCCGGCGGTAGGCCTGGCGCGCGAGCAGCAGCAGCAGGACGATCCCGGCCAGCAGCACCGCCGCCGGGCCGTACGAGCCGCGCAGCGTCTGGGCGAGCGCGACGGCCCCTGCGATCCCGGCAAGGCCGAGGTAGTAGCCCGCCGATAGCCTGCGCCCTCCACCTCGCCGTTGCCTGCTCATCAGCGGCAAGTGTCCCTGTTTCGGCACAGACACAGCACACGATCGCCGCTAGATGGTTGATGCCACGGAATCGTTTGTTCCGGGGCGTGAGCTGGTCGCTCTGGGGCGCCGCGGCGTGCCGGCGGCGATGGCGGAGCCATCGGGGCCGGTGCGACGGGGCGAAGCGGACGGCCGGTCGGGCCCGGCTCCGCCGGGCCGTGGCGGCCGGGAGCGGCCCAGACGGGCCAGATCGCGCAACCGGACACGCGAGAGCGTGGCATCAACCATCTAGCCTGATCTCAGGGGTCGCGGGGGACCCCTTGGGGACACGTGGAGGCGTAGGATTGCACGCGGATGCGGCCCCTGATCGGTATCACCGCGTATGCGGAGCCCGAGGTGCGCTGGGGGGTCTGGAAGCTGCCCGCGGCGCTGATCCCGCTCAACTATGTGGATGCGATCGAGGTCGCCGGGGGCCGCGCCCTGCTCGTGCCACCTTCGCGGGAAGGGATCGACGAGACGCTCGATGCGCTCGACGGCCTGCTCTTCTCGGGCGGCTCGGATCTCGACCCGGAGACCTATGGCGCCGACGCCCACTCCGAGACGAACGGAGTCAGGCCCGAGCGGGACGCCGGCGAGCTCGCGCTCCTCATCGCCGCGCTCCGGCGCGACATGCCGGTCCTCGCCGTCTGCCGCGGCAGCCAGGTGCTGAACGTCGCGCTCGGCGGCGACCTTGTCCAGCATTTGCCCGAGGTCGTCGGCCACGAGCAGCACAAGCACACACCCGGGGTCTTCGCAGATCACGACGTCGACGTCGAGCCCGGCAGCCGTCTCGGCTCGCTGATCGGCGAACGCGCGCCCGTCAAGTCGCACCACCACCAGGGGTTCGGCCGGCTCGGAGAAGGCCTGCACGCGGTCGCACGGGCCGAGGACGGGACGGTCGAGGCGCTCGAGGACCCCGAGCGGCGCTTCGCGCTAGGCGTGCTCTGGCACCCGGAGGCGGGCGAGGACAGGCGTCTGTTCGAGGAGCTCGTTCGCCAGGCGGCGGACTATCGGGCCCGGCGAACCTAGAGGGCGGTCGGCGGCGAGAGAGGCGGGAGCTCCGGGTCGCGCGAGAGCGGCGGCTGCCGCAGGAGCGACGGCGTGAGCTGCGGGGCGGCGACCGGAGGGGGCGCCGCCAGCGTGATCTCGGCCGGCGTGGGCGTCGGCGCCGGTGCGGCCCGGCGAGCGGCATCGCGTACGGCCGACTCGACCTTGCGCTCGATGTCGAGCTGAAACAGTGCCATCTGTGCCTGAACGCGGTAGCGGAAGGCGCAGCCCTCGCCGAGCACGTAGCCGATCAACACGCCGACGAGCGCGCCGATCAGGATCGTGGCGATGCCGAAGCGCGCCGGGATCGGCCACACGGACTCGAGCGGCGTCAGTGGAAACGAGCCGACGATCACGCCGAGAACACCGCCGGTGACAGCACCGGCGACGCGCACGGACTCAGCCTTGCCGAGTAGCTGCTCGGCGAAGCGCTCGATGACCCGGGGGTCATACGACGCCGTGGTGCTCATACCATCCTGATCGGCGGCCACGGGCTCGACCTTGAGTCCCGCGCAGTAGAGTCGTCACGTGAACGTCGCGGTCCTGAATCCCGCCACCGAGGAGCGGCTCGCCGAGCTGCCGGAGGCGGGCGTCGAGGAGACCGACGGCGCGGTCGAGCGGGCCAGGCGGGCCTTTCCGGCCTGGCGCGCGGTCGCTCCCGACGGACCGCGCGCGGCTCCTGCGCCGGCTCGCCACGCTCGTCGAGGAGCACGCCGAGGAGCTGGCGCGGATCGAGTCGCGCAATGTCGGCAAGCCGATCGGCGGCGCGCGGGGCGAGATCGGCATGGTCGCCCAGGTCTTCCACTACTACGCCGGCGCCGTCGACAAGCACTTCGGCGAGACGATCCCCGTCGCCGGCGGCGTCGACCTCACCTTCCGTGAGCCGCTCGGCGTCGTCGGGCTGATCACCCCGTGGAACTTCCCGCTCAACATCGCCTCCTGGAAGCTCGGACCCGCTCTCGCCTGCGGCAACACCGTCGTGCTGAAGCCGGCCGAGCTGACGCCGCTGACGGCGCTGCTGCTCGCCGAGCTCGCGCTCGAGGCGGGGATCCCCGAGGGCGTCCTCAACGTCGCTCGTCGGCAAGGGCTCGGTCGTCGGCCAGCGCCTGATCGAGCACCCCGACGTCGCGAAGATCGGCTTCACCGGCTCGACCGAGGTCGGGCAGCTGGTGATGCGCGGCGCCGCCTGCACGATCAAGCGCGTCACCCTCGAGCTCGGCGGCAAGTCCGCGAATGTCGATCTTCGCCGACGCCGACCTCGAGCGCGCCGCCGCGGCCGCGCCGTACGCGGTCTTCGACAACGCCGGCCAGGACTGCTGCGCCCGCTCGCGCATCCTCGTCGAGCGGCCCGCGTACGACCGCTTCGCGGAGCTGCTCGATCGAGGCGACCCGCAACGTCAGGGTCGGGGATCCCGAGGACGATGCGACCGAGATGGGCCCGCTGATCTCCGCGGCGCACCGCGAGACGGTGGCCGGCTTCGTCGAGGGCGAGCCGCTGTTCCGCGGCGAGGTGCCCGGCGGCAAGGGCTTCTGGTATCCGTGCACCCTCGTCGAGGCACACCCCGACGACCGGATCGCGCGCGAGGAGGTCTTCGGTCCGGTCGCAGCGCTGATCCCGTTCGAGGACGAGGCGGACGCCGTGCGGATCGCCAACGACTCGGTCTACGGCCTCTCCGGCTCGATCTGGACG
The DNA here is from genome assembly GCA_963757725.1 of uncultured Actinomycetes bacterium. Taxonomy (GTDB): domain Bacteria; phylum Actinomycetota; class Thermoleophilia; order Gaiellales; family Gaiellaceae; genus CAVWSR01. Next base: position 281,390 of record CAVWSR010000006.1, on the reverse strand, counting down.
CGCGACGGAGCCCGAGCGCTCCGCGTCGCCCGTGCGCTCGACACCGGCGTGCTCTCGATCAACTCGAACAGCTCCGTGCGGGTCTCGACGCCGTTCGGCGGCTTCAAGCAGAGCGGGTTCGGCCGCGAGCTCGGCATGCACGCGCTGCAGGGCTACTGGAGGTCAAGAACGTCTACTACTCCACGGAGGGCTGATGGGACGCCTCGACGGCAAGGTTTGCGTGATCACGGGAGCGGGCGGCGGGATGGGTCGCGACGCCGCGATCCTCTTCACCGAGGAGGGCGCGAAGGTCTGCGCCGCCGACGTCTCCGTCGAGGCGGCCGAGGAGACGGTCGCGCTCTGCAGAGGCGATGCGTTCGCGCATGCGGTCGACGTCGCCGACGAGGCGCAGGTGCGGGCTCTGATGGCGGCGACGGCCGAGCGCTTCGGCGGCATCGACGTCCTCTACAACAACGCCGGCATCTCGCCGGCTGACGACGCCTCGATCCTCGACACCTCGGCCGAGGCCTGGGACCGCGTTCAGAACGTGAACACGAAGGGCGTCTTCCTCTGCTGCAAGCACGGGATCCCGTACCTGCTCGAGCGCGGCGGCGGCTCGGTGATCAACGTCGCCTCGTTTGTCGCGATCCTCGGCGCGGCCACCTCCCAGATCTCGTACACCGCCTCCAAGGGCGCCGTGCTCTCCCTCAGCCGCGAGCTCGCCGTGCAGTTCGCGCGCCGGGGCGTGCGTGTGAACGCGCTCTGCCCCGGGCCGGTCGAGACCCCGCTCCTGCTGCGGATCTTCGGCGACGACCCTGCCGCCTACGAGCGTCGGCGCGTACACCTGCCGATGGGCCGGCTCGCGAAGCCCCGTGAGATCGTCAACGCCGCGCTCTTCCTCGCCTCCGACGAGTCGTCCTACGTGAACGGCTCGACATTCCTCGTCGACGGCGGGCTCACCGCCGCCTACGTCACCCCGGAATGAGGCCAAGGCCGGGCACCCCCCGGAGCCCGGCCCGGCCTACCTTGCGCTCGCGCGCTGCCAAGCGCTAAAACGCGCCGGCACCTTGCCCTTCCCAGGTCTCGGAAGCGCAAACGGCTACTTCGGCAGACGGATCTCCCCGGCTCGACCGTAGGCCCGCACGAGGGAGCGGAACAGCCCCCCGTCGTCGTCGGCCGAGAGCGAAGGTCGCGTGTTGCCGCCGATCGGCGCCGGGTTCGTGACGCCGTCGTGGCGCCCGTCGCAGGCGCAGGTCGTCCCGTCCGCACCACCCCCGAACAGGAAGCCGACGTAACCCGCGCGCACATACGCGGCCAGGTGCGGCCGCGAGCCGAGCAGCCACTGGACGCGATTGTCCTGGTAGTGCCCCCAGGTGTCGTCCATCGCCCGCATCAGGGTGTTGCCGAGCGGGATCTGCCACGCCGCCAGGCGCAGGCCCGCGAGCCGCCCGAACGTCTGCCCGTACAACAGGTGCCGGTGGAAGTCGGCCGGTGCGAACCACGTCTTCGCGTTGCCCTGCTGCTTCTCGTAGAAGCCGGCGTCCCGATCCGAGAAGTCCTCGAAGGAAAGGTCGAACGTGGCCTTCAGCGACCGGTAGAAGGCGGCCGAGCGGGCGGCGTAGGCGGCGACCGTCCCGTCCGGCGGGTCCTCGTAGACGATGTCGTGCTTCGTGCCCCAGCCGCTCAGGTGCCAGGCGAGGATCACGTTCGGTGCGAGCCGGTCTCGCAGCTGCACGACCTCCTGCGCGTAGCCTGCCGCGGTCTGCGGCAGCCCCTCCGGCACAACCGCCGGGACGGTCGAGGCGTCGTCGCCGCGCGCCGCCTGCTGGAGGTAGCCCCACAGATCGGGCTCGACGTGCAGTACGACCGGCGACGCACCCTTCGCCCGCTGAAGGAAGAGCGTCAGGTCGGCCCAGTAGGCCTTCATCGTCGCCGGGTTCTGCAGGTTCGCAAGGTCGGCGTGCGCCTCGTCGCCGCCGGCAGGCTTCGACTGGAGCAGCATGTAGTAGGTGAACACCGGGATCAGCCGCGCCGCCCGCGACTCGGCGACGTAGCGCGTGACGAAGCTGCCGTTCTCGTTCCAGGTCGACCAGCCGGAACCGGTGTTGACGCCGCCCGCGAGATACTGGTAGCGGAAGCCGAAGGGCGCGCTTCGGCGCAGCGCCGCGGCACCGCCGGGGGCATCGGCGAGGCCGATCCGGAGCGCCGCGGGCCAGCCGTGCGGAAGCGGCGGCAGCTTCGCCTGCGAGGCAGGCGGGACGAGCAGTGCGAGGACGACGGCGAGGAGGACGCGGCGCACGCCTCCACGATGCCTGACGCAGGAGCCTCGCGCCCGGGGGCCGGAGGCTAGGCGAGCAGCTCGCGGTTGCGCCCGAGCGATTCGAGCACCGCGTCGATGTCGTCTGTGGTGTTGTAGGCGTGCGGCGAGATGCGCACGTTGTCATCGCGGTTGGAGACGACGATGCGATCGGCGGCGAGCCGGCGCACGAGCTCCTGGACGTCGCGTGACCTGACGCAGACGAGGGCACCCCGCTTCTCGGGGTCGCGGGGGGTGACAATCGTCCCGCCGAGCTCGTCGACGCCCTCGAACAACCGGGCGTGCAGACCGAGCACGTGCAGCCGGGTCTCCTCGATCCCGATCTCGTCGATCAGCTGCATCCCGGCGATGCCCGCGTAGATCGACGGGACCGGCGGCGTGCCAGCCTCGAACCGACGGGCCGTGGCCGACGGCGAGTAGTCCTTGATGTCCATCTGGAAGATGTCGCGATCGGCGAACCAGCCGGTCTGGGTGGGCCAGAGCCCCTCGACGAGCTCGGCACGGCAGTAGAAGAAGCCCAGGCCGGCGGAGCCGAGCAGGTACTTGAGCACTCCGGCGCCGAGAAAGTCGACGTCGAGCTCCTTCACGTCGATCGGGTAGGTGCCGATCGCCTGGTAGGCGTCGAGCAGGACGAGGGCGCCGCGCTCGTGGGCGAGCCGCGTGATCCCCTCGACGTCCAGCCGGGCGCCGTTGCGGAAGCAGACCGCCGTGATCGACACGAGCGCCGTCTGCTCGTCGATCGCGGCGTCGAACGCCTCGAGCGGGATCTCGGAGCCCTGCGCCGGCACGTGCACGACCTGTGCTCCACGGCGTTCCTGGGCATGCCAGATCTGGCCGATCGTCGGGAACTCGAAGTCGCTGATCACGACCTTCTTCCGGTCGGCGCCGAAGTCGAGAGCGGACGCGAGCGCCGAGACGCCCGGCGACTCGGAGGTCGTCACGGCGATCTCGTCCGGCGCGGCGCCGACGAGACCGGCAAAGGTGGAGCGCGCAGTTTCGGCGCGCTCCACCCAGTACTCCCACGGCGCGCCGTGCTCGTCCCAGTCGCGCAGGTAGTCCTCGTAGGCCTGCCGTACCGAGTCGGAGAGCGCACCCTGCGAGCAGGAGTTGACGTAGACCTGACGCCGGAAGATCGGGAAGCGGTGACGGCAGCGAGCCGGCAGCGCTGCCAAGTCTCTAACGGCCAAGGTATGCCTTTCGGAGGTCTTCGTTCGCGATCAGCTTGTCGGCCGTGTCGCTCAGCACGACGCGGCCCGTCGAGAGAACGTAGCCGCGGTCGGCGATCGAGAGCGCCATGTTCGCGTTCTGCTCGACGACAAGCATCGCGACGCCCGACCGATGCACCTGCTGGATGATCTCGAAGCTGCGCTCGACCAGCACCGGAGCGAGGCCCATCGACGGCTCGTCCATCAGCAGGAGCTTCGGGTGCGACATCAGCGCCCGCCCCATCGCGACCATCTGCTGCTCGCCTCCGGAGAGCGTTCCCGCGAGCTGCGAGCGGCGCTCGTGCAGGAGAGGGAACAGCGTGTAGACGCGCTCGAAGTCCTCCTTCCGGCCCTTGCCGTCCCGGTTCAGGTACGCCCCCATCTCGAGGTTCTCCAGCACCGTCATCGGGCCGAACAGCCGCCGGTTCTCGGGCACGATCGCCATGCCCTTGCCGATCCGGTAGCTCGTCGTCCTGCGCGTCACGTCCTCGCCGGCGAACTCGACCTTGCCGGTGCGCGGCTTGACGAGGCCGAGGATCGTCTTCAGGGTCGTCGACTTCCCGGAGGCGTTGCCGCCGAGCAGCGAGACGAGCTGTCCCTCGGCGACCTCGATGTTCACGTCCTGGAGGATGTGGATCAGGCCGTAGTAGGTGTTGATCCCGGAGAGCCGCAGCAGGGTCACTTCGTGGTTGCCGCCCTGGTGCCGAGGTACGCCTCGATCACGCGCTCGTCGGTGGCGACCTGCTCGAAGGAGCCCTCCGCGATCTTGACGCCGTGGTCGAGCGCGACCACCCGGTCGGAGATTCCCTCGACGACGTGCATGTCGTGCTCGATCACGAGGATCGTGTAGCCGCCCTCGTCACGGAGCTTGCCGATCAGCTCGGTGATCTCGTGCGTCTCGGCGGGATTCATCCCCGCGGCCGGCTCGTCGAGCAGGAGGAGCCGCGGATTCGTCGCCGTGGCGCGCGCGATCTCGAGTCTCCGCCGGTTGGCGTAGGAGAGGCTGTAAGCGGGCTGGTCCCAGCGGTAGCCCATCAGCCGCTCGCCGAAGAAGGCGAGCTTCTCCTCGGCGAGCTCGCGGATCCCGCGCTCCTCGCGGCGCTGGCCCGGAGTGCGCAGCATCGACCGGAGGACGCCCGCCTTGGTGTGCCCGTACGCCGCTGCCATCACGTTCTCGCGCACGGTCATGTTCAGGAACAGCCGCAGCGTCTGGAACGTCCTCGCGATCCCCCGGCGCGTGATCTTGTGCGGCTCGAGCCCCTTGATGCTCCGCCCGGCGAAGACGATGTCCCCGCCGTCGGCTCGTAGAGGCCGGTGATCAGATTGAAAAGCGTCGTCTTGCCCGCGCCGTTCGGCCCGATCACGCTGACGATCTCGCCCTCGTCGACGTGCAGGTCGAGCCCGCTGACCACCTGGAGGCCTCCGAACGCCATCGAGATGCCCTGCAGGTCGAGCAGCTTCTCGGCCATCAGATGATCTCCACCCGGCGCTCGCCGAAGAGGCCCTCCGGCCGCGCGACCATCAGCACGACGAGCATCGCGCCGAGCACGATGTAGCGCGTCGCCTCGGGCTTCACGAGCATCACGTTCTCCCAGACGAAGGCTGCGAGGTAGAGCGTCGGCACGAGCAGCACGGTGCGCAGCCAGCCCTGCACGAGCGTCAGCAGCAGCACCACCGCGACCAGCCCGATGTAGGTGATCGGCCGCCAGGGGCCGATCGAGCTCGGAATGATCACCCAGTGGCGAAGGCCGCCGATCAGCCAGCCGCCGCCGCTCGACGGCCCGTCGACCGAAGACTTCGAGATCGCAGACGCGACCGTGTGCACGACGAAGCCGAACGCGGCCGTGCCGCCGAGCACGACCGCGAGCCTCAGGGCGAGCCGGTAGATGCCGACGAGCGCGAGCACGACCAGAACGTAGAAGACGTAGCGCGCGTTGCCCGCGTCGCGCAGCAGCTCGAGCAGCACGTTGACGATGATCGCGCCCAGCACGACGCCCGCCTGGTTGCCCGAGCCGCCGAGGATCACCATCGTGTAGATCGTGATCACCAGCGGGAATGAGAAGGTCGTCGGGAAGACGCCTGCGTTCAGCGCCGCGAAGATCGTCCCCGACAGCGCCGCGACCGCCGCGCCGAATGAGAACGCGATCAGCTTGAGCCAGTTCACCGGCATGCCCATCACCTCGGCGGCGAGGGGATCCTCGCGCAGCGAGCGCCACGCTCTCCCGATGCGCGAGTCGTTGACGAAGCGCAGCAGCACGAAGACGACCGCGAACAGGCCGAGCGCGACGTAGAGGTAGGCCACGTTGAAGATGCCGCTCTTCGCCACGACGAGGTCCTTGCCGAAGAACTTGAACGGGGACACGTTGGCGTCGAGCCCGCCGATCCCGTTCGAGCCGCCGGTCACGTTGGAGCCGAAGAGGTGGTCGCCGTTCGTGACGACGTCGATGAAGATCTGGAAGAAGAAGAGCGTGACGATCGCGAGGTAGTCCCCGGCCAGGCGCCACGAGGGCAGCCCGACGAGCAGCCCGACCACAGCGCCTACGATCACGATCGCCGGCATCGAGGCGATCGTCGGCAGGTGCACGTCGAACTGGTTCGAGGAGAGCAGCGCGTAGCAGTAGGCGCCGACCCCGTAGAACGCGATGTAGCCGAGGTCGAGCAGGCCGCCCCAGCCGACGACGACGTTGAGCCCGAGCGCGAGCAGCATGAACACCACGGTGTCGAACGCGACCCGCCGGACGTAGCCGCTCGAGAAGCCGACCGGGAGCAGCGCGACGAGGCAGACGAAGAGTGTCAGCCACGACCACCACGGCACCGACCGCAGGCGCTCCTCGAGCTCGCCGATCCGGCCGTCGCGCCGCATGCGCCGCTCGCCGTGGCGGGCGACCCACTCGTCCCTGCCGACCGCGGGGCCCGCCTCGACCAGCGAGTCAGGGACGTTCGGTGTCGGCAGATCGGTCATACCTTGCGGATGTCGGCGCGGCCGAACAGCCCCTGGGGCCGGAAGAGCATGAAGAGGATCAGAATCGTGAAGACGGCCAGATCGGACCAACGCGTCGAGAAGTAGCCCTGGGTGTACGACTCGGCGAACCCGAGCATCATCCCGCCCGCCGTGGCGCCGGGAACCGAGCCGATGCCGCCGATCACCGCCGCCGTGAAACCCTTGAGCCCGACGACGAAGCCGATCGTCACGGAGGCGGGTGCACGCATCGCGAACATCACGCCGGCCGCGCCGGCGAGCGCCGAGCCGAGCACGAACGCGAACACGATCACGCGGTCGATGTTGATGCCCATCATCGCGGCCGCCTCACGGTCGTAGGAGGTGGCGCGCATCGCCTTGCCGGTGCGCGTGCGGGTGACGAGCATCCAGAGCACGATCATCAGCACGAAGGCGGAGACGATGATGATGATCCGCAAGAGCGGCACCTGCACGCTGCCGATGTTGAAGCCCCGCAGGAAGAGCGCCCCGTTCGAGAGGGAGAAGACGTCGTAGTCGCGCTGCTCCGCGCCGAACAGAAGCTGCATCGAATAGGTGAGGAAGAACGAGACCCCGAGCGCGCTGATCAGCGGCGCGATCCGGGGAGCGGTGCGCAGGGGCCGGTAGGCGAAGCGCTCGATCGCGACGCCGAGCACGGCGCACCCGGCCATCGCTGCGAGCACCATCAGCGTCAGCAGCAGCCAGACGGGGACGGCCGGATTCGTCGAGCCGCCGAGGAGCTGCAGCGTGCCGAAGCCGATGTACGACCCGACCATGAAGACGTCGCCGTGGGCGAAGTTCAGGAGCTTGAGGATTCCGTAGACGAGCGAGTAGCCAAGAGCGATCAGCGCGTAGACGCTGCCGAGCGTCATGGCGTTGAGCGTGAACTGGATGAAGTTGTCCACGGAGACCGGTCGAGTCTAAGCCTCGAGGCGGCGAGCGGCCCGGCAGCTCGCCGGGCCGCTCGCCGGGTGTTGATCCTCGACTAGCCGACGACCTTGTACTTGCCGTCGGACTGGATCTGGAAGATCACGAACTTGCCGTTGAACGGATCGTTCGTCTTCGAGGAGAAGCGGAAGCTGCCGCCGAGGATCCAGTTCTTGATCTGGACCCGGCGGACCTGCTTGATCACGTCGCTCCGCTTGTTGATCTTGCCGTGGCCTGCGGCGCAGGCCTTGGCGATTGCGGCCATGGCGACCTGGGCGGCGCCGTAGGCCGGAGGCCCGAAGGACCCGAGGGTCGCGCCGGGGTTGTCCTTCTTCCAGCCGGCGATGATCGGGGCGTCGGTGGCGATGTTGTCGATCGGCCCGGCGAAGTTCGACACGAGCGAGCCCGGAACCTTGAAGTTGTCGGAGTCGTTCGTGCCGTCACCGCCGAACACCTTCGCCTTCTTGCCCTGCTCGATCAGCTGCTGCGCGAGGGTCTGCGCCTTCGGCGGCTGCTGGAACGGGGCGAACACGACGTCGGCGTCGCTCGGCACCTTGGTGACGATCGAGGAGAAGTCCGACTGGTTGACCGAGACGGACTCGCGGATCGTGGTGATCCCCGCCGCCTTCAGCGTCGCCTGCGCCGCGTCGGCCAGACCGACCGAGTACGGCTCCTGCGCGTCGATCAGCACGACCTTCTTCGCGTTCAGCTTCTGGATCATGTAGCGGGCGTCCGTCGGCCCCTGCACGCTGTCGTCCGGGACGACGCGGAAGAAGCCCGGCGTCGCCTCGCGGTTCGCGCCCTTCGTCAGCGACGTGCGGGTCGCGGACGGGGAGATGTGGGCAATGCCCGCTGCATAGAGCGTCTGGCTCGTCGCCGCGACGGCGCCGGACGTCGACGGCCCGAGGACCGCGACGACCTGCTTGTCCGCGACGTACTTCTGCGCGAGGGACGATGCGAGCGAGGCATCGAGCTGCGTGTCACCGGCGAGCAGCTGGATCTTCAGGCCGTACTGCTTCTGCAGCGACTTGACGGCGTACTTGGCCCAGCTCAGCTGCTCGGTGCCGAGGAAGCCTGCGTCACCGGTGAGCGGGGTCAGGAACGCGATCTTGAGCGTGCTCTTGCAGCTCAGGGCCGCTGTGCGGTCGGATGCCGCCGCCCGCGCCGGGACCGACGTATGGGCGGAGGCCGCCGCAACAGAGGCCAGCGCCGCGATGCCCAGCACCGCGACGAGCCTCGACAACTTCTTCATGTAATGCCCTCCTAGATGGGTTTGCGTCATGTTCGACGAACTGGCCGTCAACTTGTTGCCGCCGCAGTGCCGGCTTCGTCGTACGACCGCGACGCAGGGTCGCCGGACGGATAGAAGACCCCCATGATCCGCATGACGGACGAACCGTTGTTCTCGATGCAGTGCACCTGCTCCGGCGGCAGGTGGAACACCGAGCCCGGCCCGAGCTGGACGTGCTCGTCGCCGATGTGCGCGACGCCTTCCCCTTCGACGATGTACCCCACCTCGTCGTAGACGTGGCTGTGGTCGGGCGCACGGCACGGCTGGACGACTCCGATGAACTGGGTCACGTCGTAGCAGCCGGCGTCCTGGTTGACGAGATAGCGGAACGTCCGCTTCGCGTCGGCGCGCAACTCCTCCTGGTCGTCGAAGCGCACGGTGACCTTGCGCCGCGCCGAGGGCTCACGCTCCTGTGGGACGAGCACCGACACGACGACGAGCGGCTCGAAGCCGCTGTTGTCGATCTCGTAGGTCTCCCCCGCCGCGAGAAAGACGCCCAGGTCGGGTTCGAGCCGGTGCGGCTCGCCGTCGACGAGCAACGTGCCCTCGCCGTCGACCACGTACAGGATCTCCTGCTTCCCGTCGAGCGTCCGCGGCTTCGAACGCCCGCGGCCGTAGTGGATCACACGCTGTTCGAGCCTTTCGCAACCGCGCGAGCGGTCGAACGTGACACGGATCTCCGCGGTGTCGCCATCCTCCCGGGAAGGGGTGACGGAGCTCGAGTCGAGGGCGCGGGGGGTCAAGGGAAGATTTGATAAATCCTGCTGCGTGAGTCCGGAAGTCTGTTTGTTGTTCGGATCAAAGTCAACGGTGGTCTCGATCCCTAGACTGGCCAAATGGCCGTGATCGAAGCGACCGAGCTCCGCCGGACGTACCGGACCTCGACGGGGACGTTCAGGCGCCGCTCACTCGACGTCGAAGCCGTGCGCGGCGTCAGCTTCGAGGTTCCGGAGGGCGAGCTGTTCGGGCTGCTCGGCCCGAACGGCGCCGGCAAGACGACGACGATCAAGATGCTGATCACGCTGCTCCTGCCGACCTCGGGCTCGGCGCGCGTGCTCGGCTTCGACGTGGTCGCGGACGCACGCAAGGTCCGCGAGCGGATCGGCTACGTCTTCGGAGGCGATCGTGGGCTGTACGAGCGGCTGCCTGCGCTCGACAACCTGCGCTACTTCGCGGAACTGTACGGCGTGCCGCCGCGCGAGCAAAAGCGGCGGATCGAGTTCCTGCTCGACCTCGTCGGCTTGAAGGGCCGCGAGCGCGAGAAGGTCGAGGGCTACTCCAAGGGAATGCGCCAGCGGCTCCACATCGCGCGCGGCTTGATCCACGACCCGCCCGTGATCTTCCTCGACGAGCCGACGATCGGCGTCGACCCCGTGGGCGCGCGGGAGCTGCGCCAGACGATCTCGACCCTGGTCGAGGCCGGCAAGACCGTGCTGCTGACGACGCACTACATGTTCGAGGCGGACGCGCTCTGCGACCGGATCGCCGTGATCGCGAAGGGCGAGATCGTCGCCGAGGGCACGCCCGGCGAGCTGAAGGCGCTCGTGACCGACGGCACCGTGGTCGAGATCGAGACCTTCGGCGCGCCGCAGGCGACGATCGACCTGCTCGGAGCGATGCCCGGCGTGAAGTCGGTCGTCGTCGAGGAGCGAGAGCAGGCCCAGGTGCTCGTCGTCCAGTCGCGCGACGGCGAGGTCTCGACGCAGGCGCTCCTGGCGCAGCTCGGCGACGTGCGCGTGGGCCGGGTGTCGGCGCGCGAGCCGACGCTCGAAGACGCCTATGTCGCGCTCGTCACCGGCGACGAGTGAGGTACGCGCGACTGATCGTGCTCGGTTGGGCCTTCAACTTGAAGCTGCTCTCGCGCTCGGCCTTCGACGGTGCGCTCGGCGCGGTGTGGCCGCTCTTCTTCGCGACTAGCGCCTTCCTGATGTACCGGGTCAGCGGCGATGCCCGCACGCTCTTCTATGCCTCGCTCGGGGCCAGCGTGCTCGGCGTCTGGTCGTCGACGAGCGTCGCCGCGAGCTCCGCACTCCAGCGCGAGCGCCGGCTCGGGACGCTCGAGGTCCTCGTCGCCGCACCGGTGCACTTCGCGGTCGTGCTGCTGCCGAAAACGCTCGCGATGGCGACGATCGGCGTCTACAGCATGGCCGCGACGCTGCTCTGGGGCCGTTTCCTGTTCGGAATCGGCGTGCACATCGCCCACCCGCTCTGGTTCTGCCTCGCCGTGCCGGCGACGATCGTCTCGATCGGCATGCTCGGCTTCCTGCTCTCCGTGACCGTCGTCCGGTACCGCACCGCCTGGGCGCTCGGAAACGCACTGGAGTACCCGGTCTGGCTCGTCTGCGGTTTCCTCGTGCCGCTCTCGCTCTTCCCGGCGTGGGTGCGGCCGATCTCGTGGCTCCTCGCACCGACCTGGGGCATGCGGGCGATCCGCGAGGCGGCGGCCGGGGGCTCGCCGCTCCTGCACGTCGGCGTCTGCGTCGCGGTCGGAGCCGGCTACGCCCTGCTCGGCGTGCTGCTCGTCGAGACCGTCCTGCACGTCCGCGCGCGCGCGCGCGACCCTCTCGCTGACGTGACCGGCCTCCGGATCTTCTTCATCGGCGGCGTGATGAGCTACCGGGCGCTCTTCGGCTGGCTCTCGCCCTGGATCCTGATCCCGACGTTCCTGGTCGCGCCGCTCTTCCAGATCCTGCTCTTCGCCTACATCGGCCGCGCGACGCGGCTCGCCTCGGACGAGTTCTACGTGATCGGGAACGCGATCCAGTACGCATCGCTCCCGTGCCTGTTCGCGATGGCGAGCACGATCGCGGACGAACGGTCCCAGCAAACGCTCGGTGCGATCCTCGTGACGCCCGCCCGCCGGCTGCCGCTCTTCCTCGGGCGGGCGCTGCCCGTGATGACGAACGGCGTGCTCGTCGCCGCGTTCGCGCTGCTCGCCGGCGGCGCGATGCTGCACGTGCACCTGCCGGCCTCGTCGCTCGCGCCGATCGCCCTCGCGATCGTGGTCTCGAGCGCCTCCTGCACGGGGCTCGGGCTCGTGAACGCGGCGATCGGGCTGCGGGTGCGCGAGACCGCGGTGCTCTCGAACATCGCCTTCGCGCTCCTGCTCATCTTCTGCGGCGTGAACGTCCCGCTGCACGACCTGCCCGCCTGGATGTCGACCGCCGCGCAGGGCCTGCCGCTCACGCACGGGATCGAGGCGGCCCGCAAGCTGGCGGCGGGGCGATCCCTCGGCAGCGTCGTCCCGCTGCTCGGCGCCGAGGCGCTCGTCGGCCTCGCCTGGGGCGTGGTCGGCTACGGGCTGCTGCGCTTCTTCGAGCTGCAAAGCCGCGTCCATGCGACGCTGGAGCGAACATGAGGCTCGCCCGGATGCTGTTTCTCGGCTGGCTGTTCCAGCTCAAGAACCTGACGGTCTCCGGCCTCTTCGTCTTCACGAGCCTGATCGAGCCGTTGATCATCGCGACCCTCGCCTTCTACATGTTCAAGGCCGGCGGCCGGCCCGGGACGCTCTTCTACGCAGCGCTCGGCGCCGGGGTGCTCGGGATCTGGTCGTCGACGCTGTTCGGCTCGGGCGGCGCGATCTCGTGGCAGCGCTGGCAGGGGACGCTCGAGTTGCTCGTTGCCGCGCCGCCGCCGCTGATCCTGATCGTCGTGCCCTTGACGATCGCGACCTCGACGATCGGCATCTACTCGCTGACCGCGACGCTGCTCTGGGGGAAGCTGCTCTTCCACATTCCGTTCCACCTCGTGCATCCGTGGCTGTTCGCACTCGCGCTGCCGGCTGCGGTGATCGGCATGGGCCTGCTCGGCCTCCTGATCGCCGCGTCGTTCGTGCTCTACCGCGCGGCGAACGCCCTCTCGAACATGCTCGAGTTCCCGATCGCGCTGATCGCCGGCCTGATGGTGCCGCTTGCGATCCTGCCGTCCTGGCTGCAGCCCGTCTCGTGGGCGCTCGCGCCGACGTGGGGCGTCAGGGCGATCCGCCGCGCCGCCCTCGGCGGCGACGCCTGGTTCGCGATCGGCATGTGCTTCGCCCTCGGAATCGTCTATGTCGCGGTCGCCACCGTGCTGATCGACGTCGTCGAGCGCAAGGCGCGGCGGGACGCGACCCTCTCGCTGACGTGAAGACCTGGTTCCGGATCTTCTTCATCGGCGGCGTGATCGCCTACCGCGGGCTGTTCAACTGGATCCAGCCCGCGTACTACATCCCGACGATGCTGGCCGGGCCGATCTTCCAGATCCTCTTCTTCGCCTACCTGGGCCGCTACAGCCACGCCGGGAGCGATGCGTTCTTCGTCGTCGGCAACAGCGTGCAGGTCGCGGCGATGGCGGGCGTCTTCGGCATGGCGCTGACGATCGGCGGTGAGCGCTGGACCCAGACGCTCTCGCCGCTCCTCGCGACGCCGGCGCCGCGCGGCGCGCTCTTCCTCGGACGGGCGCTGCCGAACATCCTCAACGGCCTGCTCGTCTCGCTGACCGGCTTTCTCGTCGGCCGCTTGCTGCTCGACTTCCACCCGGCGCTCTCGAGCGTGCCGGCGCTGGCGCTGATCGTCCTGCTGACCACGACCACGTGCACGGCATTCGGGATCGCCGTCGGCGCACTCGGTCTGCGGCTGCGCGACACGTTCCTCGTCGCGAACCCGGCCTACTTCCTGATGTTGCTCTTCTGCGGAGTCAACGTGCGGCTCTCCGCGCTTCCGGACTGGATGGCGGCGATCGGGCGCTGCCTGCCGCTGACCCACGGGATCGAGGCGGCGCGGAAGGTCGCGGCAGGCGACGCGCTCAGCTCGGTGGGCGGGCTGCTCTGGACCGAGGTCGGGATCGGCGCCGCGTGGGCGGTCGCCGCCTACGGGATGTTGCGCTTCTTCGAGGGCGAGAGCCGCCGCACCGCAGCGCTCGACCGGATGTAGCTAGACGGGTTGGACGGCGTCGCCGACGCGGACGCGGCCCGGCTCGACGACCTCACCGTAGACCCCGAAATCGATCTCCTTGCCGTTCTCACCCGCCCCGCGGTACGCCTTGATCGCGCGGAGCGTGTCGAAGTCGACGAATCCCGTGTCGGGGTTCTGCGTCGTGATCGCGCAGCGGGCGACGTTGCCGACCACGCGGACGAGCGCAGCGCCGAGCCGCACCTCACGGCCGGCCCAGGCGTCCTCCTCGTGCGGCTGGACGCCGTCGATCGTGAACAGCATCCGGAAGCGCCGGTCGTCGACCACACCCGCGTCGCTGCGGCGGCCGAGCTCTTCGAGCGAGGCCTGCGAGAGGATCGCGATCGTGCCGCGGCTCCGATCGACGGCAGCGCCCTCGGCGTCGCCTCGCACGAGCCGGAGCGGACGGCCGGCGTAGGCACTGAGCGCCTCGTTCCAGGGTCCCTCCACGTACCGGCCTCCGATGTCGCGCCCGTAGAAGTCGGTCAGGACGGGCTCGCCGAGGGCGACGTGCCCCTCGACCTCGCTGCCGTCGGGAAACGCGAGCACGAGCCGCTCCTCGGCTGCGTCGTAGTGCGGGCGCACCTGAACCAGCCTGCCGTCGCGGAGGAGCGCGTAGCGGCGGCCCGCCGCGTCGACGAGCCAGAAGCGGCGGTTCTCGGCCACGCCGCGCGGCCCGACGTGCACCTCCTCGGGGTGCACGAGCGCGAGTCCCTTTACGGGAGCGATCGAGAGCCGCGAGACCGTCGCCACAGCGTTCAACGCTACCGGCGCCGCTTCCGTCCTGCGCGGGTCGAGCTCTCCGTGCCATCCCATCACGTGCAGCGAGGCTAGAAGAAGAACTGCCTCCAGGCCGTCCACCAATCGTCTGCGCGAGAGACGATCACACGGTCGTCGACGCGCTCCACGCCTGCCCGATGGCGCAGCTCATCCGGCGCCGCCGTGTTCTTGTACTCGACGCGAATCTCACAGGGGCGGCCCGGCTCGTAGGGCTTCACCGCCGCCGAGGTCAGCCAGCGCCTTCTTCGCGCCGTCCTCGATCAGCTGCCGCGCCCGCACGGGCGGGATCTGCCGCGCGCTGTACGAGCCCAGCCCGCGCTTGACCGCCACGGTGGTCAGTCCGCCACCAAGCAGCGCGACTCCCTCGCGGCAGCAGGCCTCGTCCCCCGTCAGAAGCAGCACCGGACACGCCCAGGCGCCGCAGAGGGCGGCGTTGATCCCGGTCTCGCCGACGAGCGTCCCGTTGAACCAGAGGTTCTGCCAGTCTTCGCCCGAGACGGTGTGGTTGAGGACGCCGTCGCGTGTTCCTGCCATCGCGTGCATGCCGACGAACAACGCCGCATCGACGCCCTGCTCGAGGAACCCCGTGTACTCCGTCCACTCCTCCTGAACGACGAAGTCGCAGTCTGGATCGAGCAGCTCGGGCACGAGCGAGTTGAACGACCACTCACCGCCGGCCCCGTGGCAGTCCATGACGACGATCTCGGTCGCTCCAGCCGCCTTCGCACCGCGCACCGCCGCGTTGATCTCCTCGGTGTAGAGCCGGCGCCCCTCTTCGTACATCGGAGCGCCGCCACTCGTCTGCCCCCACTTGACAACCCCGGAGACGCCCTCCATGTCGCTGACGACGAAGACCTTCACGGCGGTTAGCCTAAGCGATCGTGGACACGGGTCTCGCGGGCAAGGGCGTCCTCGTCACAGGTGCCTCCGGCGGCATCGGCGCCGCTTGCGCGCGCGCCTTCGCCGCCGAGGGAGCGCGGGTGGCCGTCCATTACCACCAGGGTCTCGAGCGCGCCAACGCAGTCGCCTCGGAACTCGGCGGCGCCCCGGTCCTCCAGGCCGACCTGACCTCGGAGGCGGACGTCGATGCGCTCTTCGCCGCCGCGCGCGGGGCCCTCGCCCGGATCGACGTGTGCGCGGCGGTCGCAGGCGTCTGGCCGACCGAGGACGTGCCAGTCTGGAACCTCTCGCTCGAGCGCTGGCGAGCAACGCTCGACCAGAATCTGACCGCGACCTTCCTGACCGCCCGGGGCTTCCTGCGCGAGGTCGAACGCAACGGCCACGGCAATCTCGTGCTCGTCGGCTCGACCGCCGGCCGGTTCGGCGAGCCGGGGCACGCAGACTACGCAGCCGCCAAGTCCGCGGTACAGGGCGGCCTGCTCTTCTCGATCAAGAACGAGATCACGCGGGTTGCGCCCCTCGCGCGCGTCAACGCCGTCGCGCCCGGCTGGACGGTCTCGCCGATGACGCGCGGCCACCTCGACGACGATCGCGTGCGCGCGATCAGCCGGACGATGGCGCTGCGCAAGGTCGCCGAGCCCGAGGACGTGGCCCGGCAGGTCGTCGTGCTCGCCTCGGACGAGCTGTCCGGACACGTCAGCGGCCAGGTGGTGACCGTCGCCGGCGGCATGGAGGGCCGCGTCGTCCACGAGTAGCGCAATTGGGCTCTCGCGCGCGAGCATCTCGCTGTGAGCCGCCTCCACCCCCACCCAGGGTGGGCGGAGAACGGTAGCGGCTCAGCTGCCACGCGTCTGTGCCGATTCTGGGCCGATGCCGTCCGCACCTGCGCACCCGCACCGGAATTGAGAAGCGGCGAGCCGTAAGCTCGCCGCTCGAAAGCTCCACCCTGCAGGGTGATTGCCGTCAGCCCCGGCCGAGCAGCCGAATCCGTTTCGGCAGCGTCCAGGCCAGCCTTTGATCGGGAAAGACGAAGCGGGCCCGCCGCCCGGGCCCGCTTCTGTATCTCCCGAGGGAGAACCTTCTGTTCCGGCGGCCCCGCCGCATCGGGCCGCCGGAAGCTTTCTTGGCACCGGCCCCGCCGCAGGGGGGTCGCTTGCCTCGATGCAACTATCGCCCAGGAAGGAGCGGTTGATCTATCACCCGTTCTCGGTTGACTACGCTGGTTCACCTGTGAACCGTTTCCTCGACCGCCTTTCCACCGGGCCTCCGATCGTCGCGGACGGCGGGATGGGGGCGCTGCTCGCAAGCGCCGTCCCGCGCCTGCGCTGCCCGGAGGAGGCCAACCTGCGCGCCCCGGAGACGGTCGTCTCCCTGCATGTGGGCTTCATCAACGCCGGCGCCGAGCTGATCGAGGCGAACACCTTCGGCGCGAACCGGCCCAAGCTCGCCTCCCAGTTCCTCGAGGAGGAGTTCGAGCGGATCAACTCGACCGCGGTCAAGCTCGCCCGCGAGGCTCGCGAGGTCTCGGGCCGCGACGTCTTCGTCGCCGGCTCGATCGGGCCGCTCGGCGACATCGAGCTTCGCGCCGAGAGCCGCGCCGGCCTCTTCGCCGAGCAGGCGCGCATCCTCGAGGGCCGAGGAGCCGACCTGTTCATGGTCGAGACGTTCTACGACCTCGACGAGCTCGAATCGGCGGTCGAGGCAGTGCGCTCCGTCTCGAGCCTGCCGATCGTGGCGCTGATGAGCTTCGACGCCGACGGCGAGACGCTTTCAGGCGTCACGGCCGCGCGCTCGGCCGAGCGCCTGCGCGCCCTCGATGTCGCCGCGTTCGGCGCGAACCACGGCAGCGGGCCTGCGGCGGCGCTCTCCGCGCTCGCAGAGATGCACGGCGACGGCGCCGTCCTGGCGACACTGCCAAACGTCGGTCTCGCCAGCATGTCCGGCTCGCGGATCGTCTTCCCTCACGCGACCCCCGAGTACTTCGGCGAGTTCGCCGCCCAGGCACGTTCGCTCGGAGCCGGCGTGATCGGAGGCTGCTGCGGCACGACGCCGGCGCAGATCGCCGCGATTCGCGCAGCCATCGACGAGAACCGCGCGCCGGCCTCCACCCTGCGCGCCCGTGAGCGCCAGCTGAGTGCGGCATCCGCCCCGTCCGACCGCGAGACAGGGCTCGCTCGGATGCTCCGCGACGGCGAGTTTGTGGTCTCGGTCCAGCTCGACCCTCCGCTCGGCGGCAACGCGGAGGCACTGATCGGGGCGGCGCAGACGCTCGGCGAGTCGGGCCTCGCACACTGCGTCGACGTGAACGACAACCCGCGAGCCCGCGCCCGCATGAGCGGCCTGATGGCCTCGGTGGCGATCGAGCGCCAGGCGGGAATCGAGACCATCCCCCACCTGACCCCGCGCGACTCGACGCTCAGCGGGCTCGAGTCGCTGCTCCTCGGCGCGCACGCAGAGGGTGTGAAGAACATCCTCGCGGTCACCGGCGACCCGTATGAGTCCGGCGACTACCCCGGTGTGGGCGGCGTCTACGAGGTCGACTCGATCGGTCTCGTCGAGCTGGTGGCGCACCTGAACCAGGGCGAGGACTTCCACGGCCGGGCGATCGACGCGCCGACCTCGTTCTTCCCCGGCGTCGCGGTCAACCCGTCGGAGGTCGACCTGGAGACCGAGCTCGACCGCTTTCGGCGCAAGGTCGATGCGGGCGCCCGGTTCGCGATGACGCAGATCCTGTTCGACATCGCCACGCTCGAGCGCTTCCTCGACCGGCTCGGGGGCTCGTCGCCGATCCCGCTGCTCGTCGGAGTCTGGCCGATCCGCAGCTACGACCTGCTCGTGCGCGTCCACAACGAGACTCCGGGAATCGTCGTCCCCGAGCACGTGCAGGAGCGCTACCGTGCGGCCGTGCCCGGAGCCGAGGTCGGAGTCGAGCTCGCGCGCGAACTGATCGCGGCCTGCCGGGAGGTCGCCGCGGGCGTCTACGTCGTAGCCCCGTTCCGGCGGCCGCTCGGCGTGCTCGACGTTCTGTCCTAGGGAGCGCAGACGCCGGTCGAGACGCCGTTGCGCACATGCGCAAGCGCGTGCCGGACGATCTCCGTCGGGACGCCGTAGCCCGCGGCGGAGCCGATGCGCGAGGCGAAGACGGTCGTCTCGACCGCTCCGTTCTCGTCGATCGCGGGCCCACCGGAGTCACCGTGACGGACGCGGCCCTTCAGCGAGGTGATCGAGCGCGTAACCGGCCCGCGGCCGTAGGCGTCCTGCGTCAGGACAGTCGAGGTCAGGCCGATCCGGCCGGGGGTCGAGGACGAGCGGGCCGTTCTCCGGGTAGCCGACGATCGCCACCGCCGCTCCCCGTCGCGGGGGAGCGAGCCTGAGCGGCCGCGCCCGCAAGCCCGGCACGCTGAGGACGGCGACGTCGTTGTGCGGATCGAACGCGATCGCGTGCGCCCGGTAGCGCTCGCTGCTTCCCGGCGGCTCGACGATCGTGTCGTCCTGGCCGGCGACGACATGGGCCGCGGTGACGACCACCCCCCGCCGCGCAACCCAGCCGCTACCCGAGATCCCGAGGCCGCATGCAGTGCCGAGGATGCGCACGACGCTCGGTGCAGCGCGTCGTACCGCGGCACCGCCCAGCACACTCGGGTCGACCGGCTCCGACGGCACCGACGGCCCGGTGATCGCGGGGAACGGGTCGACGCGGTGGAGCGCCTGGAGCAGACGTCCGGGCGGCACGAGCGAATTGAGCCGCCGTAGCACATCCGAACGTTGCGCTTCGAGGCGCAGCGCCCTCTGGCCCGGCAGCTGGAGCGCGACGGCGCCGAGCACCCACACCAGCGCGAGCCCGAGCGTGGCGCCGAGCAGCGCGCCGCCCATCGAGTCGAGCGCCTTGAGCGGCGGGATCGCGACCAGGCTGCGGCGCGCCATCGAGCCGATCATCGAGCCGACCCCCTGCAGCACCGCGGCGAGCAGCAACGCCCCTGCCAGAGCGACGACCGGCGCGTAGGCCGAGTACGAGCCCCCCTCGAGCACCTGCCTTGCGATCCGACCGCCGAGCAGCGCGCCGGCGACGAAGCCGCCGGCCGAGAGCAGCCCCGCCACGAGCCCGCGCCGCAGCCCCGCGAGCGCGCCCACTCCCACGATCGCGAGAGCGATCCAGTCCACCCGCGTCACGCGGCCAGGGTACCGCTACAATCACGCGGCCCCGGGGGCGTAGTTCAGTTGGTTAGAACGCCGGCCTGTCACGCCGGAGGTCGCGGGTTCGAGTCCCGTCGCTCCCGCTTCACATTCCCCCTGCAAATAGGAATTTCTGTTGTCCCTCACGACACCAGAGCGGCGTCTTGTGGTCCACTCGTGGCCCGAGCGGAAACGTAAAAATGCCTGCAAATCGCGCTTTCGGGTCGCCGCTTGTGCGCCGGTCTCACAACCACAACCAGGTCATCGGGCAGGTGACCGCCGGCTGGCCACGCCGGCGGCTCTGAGCTGCCAGACGCCACCGCTAGACACGACACCCTCCTGCTAGAGAGGGGGGTCGATTTCCTGGCTTCTGAAAAGAAATCGAGTCCCGCCAATCCGAAGGCTCGCAGGACTCGAACAGGAATCTAGTGAGCCCGAACTTCCAGCCGTGGCACTACGCGGGCGGGTGGTCAACGATGTACCGCCAAGCGCGGCGCATCCGGATCATGACTCTTTTCCTGTACCGGGACGGGTTCATGTGCGTGCCTCCCTGCAGTAGTGAGCCGGGGTACGGATCGAGGCTCGCACCCGAACAGCGATCGGGAAATGAGGCTCGCTCGCGGGTCTGGTGTGGTTGCCCACACGCGTGCGATGAGCGGCTACGACTGCAGGAAGGCGAGCACCGCGAGGACACGCCGGCAGACGCCGAGCTTGCGAGCAAGAGTGAGCGCGTAGGACGTGCCGAGGCGACGGAAGGCGTCGGTTCTGGCTAGCGTCCAAGCAATGGACACGATCTATGACGTCGTGGCGGATCGGGACGACGACAGTTCCACCACGAACATGCCGGCAATGTACTGGCTCAGTCGCTCGGGTCGAGGCAGAACCAACTCTGCTCTCCGAGCATGAGCGTTGGCGCAGCCAAGCGGTGTTTGTACAACGTTCGGTTCTGACCACTCCCGACGAGAATCCGGCTGCTTCCCAGCCGTGACGATTTTCGGCCGGTGAGTGCGTGTTCACGCTGGATAGCCGGCCGAAGCCGCTGCGCACACCTTACGGAAGCGCTGGCTCTGACTTTGTACCCAATTCTTGTACCCACCTCGGGTCCGGAGCGCTGCCGCGGACGCTTCCCGCGGGCCATCCCAGCACCTTCCCGAACTAGACTCACAGCCACACGTCCGTGGATCAGTCGGAGCTCATCAACGCACTTGACTCTCTGTCGGGTTGATGGACCTGGTCTGCCCGCCGTCAACCGTCTACGCGGCCTACAACGCCTACGCGGGCGAGAAGCGGATGGCGATCTACCCGTACAACGACCACGAGGGCGGCGGCGCGTTCAACCAGGTCGAGCAGATGACCTGGCTACGCTCGCTCTTGTAGCCAGCCTTCGAGCAGCCCGCGCCCGTGCGGCAGCGTCGGCGTGGGATCGCGGTCGAATGGATGGTCCTCGACGCCGATCGGCCCCGTGTAGCCGACCTCGAGCAGCGCCCTGACGGTTTCCTCGAGCGGGACGGCTCCCTCCCCGTGCGCTGCGTTCCGGTGGTCGAGTTCGAACTCGGGCGCGTAGACGTCTTTGAGGTGCACGTGGAAGAGCCAGTCCTTGAGCTCGTGCACCGCGACGACCGGGTCGAACCCGTTCGTGACCCACCAGCCCGTGTCCAGCGCCGCGCCGATCTGACCGTCCGCTCCGTCGTCGATCTTGCGCAGGAGGTCCGCCGGCGTTAGCTCGTCGGGGTGGTTCTCGACGCCCAGGCGGATGCCCTCGCCTTGGAGGATCGCGACCGCCTCGCCGCGGTCGGCCGTGAGCAGGCGGAGGCTGCCGGCCAGCAGGTCGGTGCCAACGCCATGAGCGACGCGGCAGGTCGCACGGAGCTCCTCCGCGGTCCCGCCGAAGCCGCCGGCGAGGCTCACGACCGTAAGGTCGTGCTCCTCCAGCAACGCCCTTGCGATCGCCAGGTGCTCGTCGCTCGCCCACCCGGGGCCGAGGTGCGCCGTCCAGAGGTCGATCGCCTCGAATCCGAGGCTCCGCGTGAGGGCGAGCAGCTCGCCGAAGCGCTCCTCGAACGTCTCGAGCGGGGCGTAGTGCTCGTTCGTCGCCCTGTCGCCGACCGACCAGTCGCCGAAGAGCGCGTACCCGGTCTGGCGGGCGACGAAGCTCGGGGTGAGCAGCGAGACGACGGTCAAAAGAGGACCTCCTCGGTGGCCGTGGGGAGAGGCTCGTTCAGCTCGGTGAAGCCTTGGAGCCAGGGGTAGTCGAAACGATCGGTGTCCCAGAAGTTGATGTGGCTGACCACCACGGCTTGTGCCGTTGTCACGAGTTGCATTTCGAAGCTAGGACGACGGATCGTCGACGGGATTGGTGGACGTCGGTCCACGGGGAGCACATGGCCCGGCACTCACCTGGAGTGCCGGGCCCCTCGGATGTCGTTTTTCAGCCGGCGTCCGAAGCGTGCTCCTATGCGGAAGGCTTACTGCCAGGCCGAGGTGAACTTGGCCGCGTTGGCTTTCGTCACCAGCGTGACGCCCGTGTCGATTTTCTTGACGTACTTCTGGCCCTTGAGCGACTTGACCGCCGCCTGGATGCCGAGGTATGTCATCTTGAACGGCGACTGGGCCATCGTGGCCGTGGCCTTGCCGGACTTGATGAGCTTGCTCATCGCCGGGTCTCCGTCGTAGCCGAAGATCAACAGCGGGTGCTGCTTGGACTCCATGACTGAAACAGCGCCGATCGCCGGGGAGTCACACGCCGAGTAGATCGCGGTGAGCTTCGGGTACTTGGTGAGGAGGTCCTGCGTGACCGAGGCGCCGGTCTTCGGGTCGCACAGGGTTTGCTGAGCCCCGATCACGACCTTGACGCCAGTGCCTTTGAGGGCATTCTTGACGCCGTCGATGCGCTGGTCGAGGTTCGGCACGCCACGTACGGCTTCGAGCAGACCGATGGTGTCGCCGGACTTCAGCCTGGACTTGATGTAGGAACCGGCAGCCAGGCCGCCCTTGACGTTGTTCGTCGCGGCGACCGCAGTCGGGACGACACCGGGGATGGTGTTGTCGACGAAGACGATCCGGACACCTGCCTTCTTAGCCTCGTTCAGAGCGTCGGTGACGCCGACGCCCATCGGGGAGACCACGATCGCCTTGGCGCCCTTGGTGACAGCGTCCTGGATCTCTGCGATCTGGCAGGGCGTGTCGTCGTTGGTCTTGCACGCGTTGGTCGTGAGCTCGATTTCCTTCGGGTGGGTCTTCGCATACTTCTTGGCCCCGGCGATCATGGCATCCCAGAAACCGCCCGTGGCCTTCGTGAGAAGAGTGACCTTGATCTTCCCTTGGACGGCGCCGCTTCCACTCCCAGACGCCGCTGCGGTTGCGGCGGTGACGAGCATCGCGCACGCTCCGAGCACGATCAGTGCTCTCAGTCGAGTCGACATGTGTGTTGCCCTCCTTGTTGTCGGGTCTGCCGCACGTGTCGTGCGTCCAGTTGGTGAAGCTTCAAACGGTTGTGCTCCCCCGGGCCCCGACGATCCAGGACACGAGTTGCTCTTGGTTGTCCGCTGTTGCCGGCCCTTCGCCGATCTTGCGTCCGCGGCGCATCACCATCGCGCGGTCCGCAACGGCCATCACGTGGTCCATCGAGTGAGAGATCAAGATGACCGCGACACCGGAAGTTCGGAGCCGATCGACTAGCTCCAGGACCCGCGCCGACTCCCTGAGCCCGAGGGCAGCGGTCGGCTCGTCGAGGATGACGAGCTTGGAGGAGAAGGCCACAGCCCGGGCGACAGCGACCGCCTGCCGCTGACCTCCCGACATCAGCGCGACGTCCGCGTCGAAGTGGGGAAGGCGGATCTGCAGCCGGTCGAGGAGCTCCTTGGTGCGGGTGGACATCTCCTTCTTCTTCATCCACTGCAGGCCCCGAGGAAGCCAGGAAGGGTGGGCCACCTCGCGTCCGGCGAAGAAGTTCGCCGTCGGGTTGAGGTTGTCGAACAGGGCCAGGTCTTGGTAGACGGTCTCGATCCCATTTGATCGGGCATCCGCCGCCGAGCTGATCTGAACGAGCGCGCCGTCGATCCGGATCTCGCCTCGGTCGAGCTTGTGGACGCCGCTGATGCACTTGATGAGGGTCGACTTGCCGGCACCGTTGTCACCGAGCAGGGCGAGTACCTCACCGGAGCGGACCTCGAGGTCGACGCCGTCGAGGGCGACCACGGCGCCGAAGGTCTTGGTGGCACCACGAACACTCAGGACGGGTTCCGCGTCAATGGGGGCCTCGGGCTGCGCGGAGTGCATGGCGTCAGTCATGCGAGCCTCGCCTGCATCCTGCGGAACCGGTTCTCGACGAAGGCCCGTAGGACGTCGAGCTCGACTGCGACGACGACGACCAGTCCCACGGCGAGGTACTGGAAGTTCGGGTTGAGGCCGAGCAGGTTGAGGCCGTTGTGCATGACCCCGAGGATCAACGCGCCGGCCAGGGCGTTGAGGACGCCGCCACGACCTCCGAGGAAGCTGCCGCCGCCGATGATCACCGCGGCGATGGCGTTGAGCTCCATGCCCTGCCCGGTGAACGGAGAGCCGGCGTCAGCGGAACCGACGAAGAGCATGGCGCCGATCGCGCCGGACAGCCCGCTCATGGCGTAGACCGAGATCAACGTCCCGTTCATGGGCACGCCGGTTCGGACCGCGGCTTCGGGGCTGCCACCGACGGCGTAGATCCAGCGTCCCCACACGAGCTTGTGCAGGATGACCGCGCAGATGACCGTGAAGACGATGACGACCAGCGTGGCGTAAGGGAACCAGCCGATGTCGCCCGCTCCTGGGATCCCAACGATACGGCCGCCCCCGAGCTTGTGCACGATCCACGGCGAGCCCAGGACGGTGGAACCACCGGAGATGTACAACGCGAGACCGGCGCAGACGCTCAAGGTGGCAAGGGTGGCGATGAAGGGATGAGGAAGGCGACCCCACACAAGCAGGAGGCCGTTGGCGAGGCCGACTGCGAGGCCGGTCAGGAGGGTGGCGCCGATGGCGAGCCAGGCTGAGTTGGTGTCTCTGTAGACCACCGTGACCACCACGCAGCACAGCGAGACGTTGGAGCCGATCGACAGGTCGATGCCTCGCGTGAGGATCACCAGAAGCTGGCCCAAGGCGATGATGCAGACGCCACCGGACTGCTCGAGGACGTTCCCGATGTTCCCGAACGTCATGAAGACGTGGCCCTCGGTCGCCACCCAGAGGAACAGCATCATCAGAGCCAGGATGAAGAGCGGCCCCGCCTTCAGCGCCAGCAGGACACCCTTGATCGCTCGTGACGACCGGTCGTTGATCGCCTCCGGTGCCTGCTCGGGCGGCGCGTCGTCGACGGCTGCGCCAGCGTGAGTCAGCGGCTCGTCATCGAGCACGCCGCGGCCTCCCTGTCCTGCATCCTCGTCGTGCATCGACGGGACTATGCCAGCCCGTTATCCTAAAGTCTATAGGATAGAGATGATTGAGATGCTGTAACGCGTTCGTGCTTCACGGCTCGGACTAACGGCTGCGGCTCGGCGCCGCCGGGACGTCGCTCCGCTACGCGGAGGAAGCCACGCAGCCAGTCCTCCGCTGCCGCGAGATGCATGACGTCGGCGGCGGCCGCGCGTCCGGGGTCGCGTGCAACGAGAGCGTCGTAGATGACGACGTGGCTCTCGAGCGTCGCCTCGGTTGCACCGCGCGCGATCAGTGAGTGCCAGAGCCCTGCGCGCATCGTCCCACTCGAGAGATTCCCGACGAGAGACGCCAAGGTCGCATTCCCGCAGGCGTCGAGGATCACCTTGTGGAAGGCGGCGTCCGCCTCGATGAACGCCGGAGCTTCGAAGGCATGCTCCATCCGCTCGAGGCATTCCCTCAGCAGCTCGAAGTCGTCGTCCGTGAGCCGCGGAGTGGCGAGACGGGTCGCCTCCGGCTCGAGCAGACGGCGGATCTGGTGGATCTCGATGAGCGAGCCCACCGACACGAGGTCGCTCACGAAGCCGATGCCGGTCATCAGCATCTCTGGATCGAGGGTGGTGACATACGTGCCGTCGCCGACGCGCGACTCGAGGACTCCGACCAGCGCGAGCGCGCGCGTCGCCTCACGCAGCGAGCTCCGCGAGACGCCGAATCGCTGTGTCAGCTCGCGCTCGGCCGGCAGGCGCGAGCCGGCCGTGAACTCCCCGGAGCTGATGAGCTCCTTGATCTTCGCGATCGCCTGATCGGTGGCGCGACCGACGCTCATCTCACGCAATACCGTAGAGACGCCGGGCGTTGACGCCGAGAATGGCGTCCGCAGCGTCTCCGGCCACGGAGCGGATCGCGCCCGTCGTCTCCGAGAAGACGTGCGCGTAGCTCCCGTTCAGGAGGGCGACAGGCCAGTCGCTCCCGAACATGAGGCGCTCGGAGCCGAACGCCTCGAGGGCGGCGCCGACGGCCGGTTCGAGGTCGCCGGCGTCCCAGTCGGCCCGCGGCGCCGTAGGTGCGATCGACGCCCGAGGCGCGCTCCGTTCCCACGTCGGCTGGTTCCGCCACCTGGCCCACCTCCTTTAGTCCACCATCGCGTCGACGGGGGACCAGATGCGTCCGTACGGGTAGGCGTAGTCCGCAAGGGTCGACTCCTGCATCTCGATGCTGTAGCCGGGGGCCTCCGGAAGGACGTAGTGGCCGTCGACGACGAGCGCCGGGTGCACGAAGTGCTCATGAAGGTGGTCGACCCATTCGACGACGCGCCCCTCGAGCGAGCCGCTCACGCTCAGGTAGTCGAACGCTCGCGAGATGCTGGACGTACTCGCACAGGCCGACCCCACCCGCGTGCGGACAGACGCGGACGCCGAACTTCGCCGCCATCAGGAGGATCGCGATCACCTCGTTGACTCCGGCGACCCGGCACGCGTCGATCTGGACGACGTCGATCGCGTCCGCCTGCAGCAGCTGCTTGAACACGATCCGGTTCTGCACGTGCTCGCCCGTCGCAACCGCGATCGGGGCGATCTCCCGCCGGATGCGCGCATGGCCGAGGACGTCGTCGGGACTCGTCGGCTCCTCGATCCACCACGGGTCGAACGCGGCCAGCTCGTGCATGGCCGCGATCGCCTCGCCGACGTCCCAGACCTGGTTCGCGTCCATCATGAGCGTCCCGGAATCGCCGAGCGCGTCGCGGATCAGGCCGGCGCGGCGGGCGTCGGACGCGAGGTCCTGCCCGACCTTCATCTTCACGTGGCGGAAGCCCTCCGCGAGCGCGTCGGCGCACGAGCTGCTCGACCTTCTCGTCGTCGTAGCCGAGCCAACCGGCCGAGGTCGTGTAGGCCGCGCAGCCCCGGTCGCGTAGCGCGCGCTCGCGCTCCTCACGTCCGGGCGCGACGCGGCGAAGCAGATCGATCGCCTCGTCGGGCGCGATCGCGTCGGAGATGTAGCGGAAGTCGACGGTCGAGACGATCTCCTCGGGCGACAGATCGGCGAGCAGACGCCAGACGGGCACGCCGCGCGTCTTCGCCCACAGGTCCCAGACCGCGTTGACGACCGCAGCCGTCGCGATGTGCATGACGCCCTTCTCGGGGCCGAGCCAGCGAAGCTGCCCCTCCGAGACGAGGCTCCGCCAGAAGCCGGCGAAGTCGCCCGTGATGCCTTCGAGCGTGCGCCCGACCACGAGCGGCTCGAGCGCGCGGATCGCCGCGATGCAGATCTCGGTGCCGCGGCCGTTCGTGAAGGTCAGGCCGTGACCGGACAGCTCCGGGTCGTCGGTGTGGAGGACGACGTACGCGGCCGAGTAGTCGGGATCTGGGATGCATCGCATCCGAACCGTCCAGCGTGCGCGAGGTCGGGAAGCGGACGTCATGCGTCGTGAGACCGGTGATCTTCACGCCCGACCGCTATTGGTCTGATTGATCCAGTGCGGCATTTGGGTCAGCGACTGGACTTCCATCGGTGGAATCCGTGACGACCGGTCGTTGATCGCCTCCGGTGCTTGCTCGGGCGGCGCGTCGTCGACGGCTGCGCCAGCGGGAGTCAGCGGCTCGTCATCGAGCACGTCGCGCCCTCCCCTGTCCTGCATCCTTGTCCTGCATCGACGGGGACTATGCCAGCCCGTTATCCTAAAGTCTATAGGATAGAGATGATTTGGATGCTGTAACGTAACCGTCCAGCACTGCCAATGAGCACAGCTTCCTCCCTGGGAAGGCGGGCGGCCGGACGACCTCCCGGCCGCCCGCGGTCGCTCTTGCTCTCGACACGCGAAGGCTGACATGGACCGTCATCAAATCGAAGCAATCCATCAGTCCGCCGCAGGACAGCGCCTGGCCCAACGGCAACCGCTGCCCGGCTCGGTCTACGAGATCGTCACCGACATGCTCATGACCCACGCGTTCGAACCCGGCGCCAGGCTCAACATCGAAGAGCTCGCCCGCATCCTCGGCGTGTCGCCGACACCGGTGCGCGAGGCCTTGGCACGCGTCGAGGCCGACGGTTTGATCGTGAAGCAGCCAGGGCGCAGCTACACGGTGGCGCCCCTCATGGGGATCGAGCAGATGCGCGAGCTCATCGAGCTGCGGCTGCTCGTGGAACCCGCATTGGCCGCCAAGGCCGCTGCCCAGGCGGAGCCGAACGAGATCAAGGAGCTGCGCCGCGCTGCCCGGGCCGGTGGAGCCGGCGGCGAGATCACGGCTGCGGCGAACCGGTTGGACATGGTCTATGACGCGAAATTCCACGCGATGGTCGCCGACCTCGCGGGCAACCAGATGATCAGCGACATGCTGACCCGACTGCGCAGCCACCTGCACACATTCCGGCTCTACTACCACGCGGGCCTTCATTCGGTGACGAAAAACGAGCACCTCGCGGTGGTCGAAGCGATCGCCAAGCACGACCCGGATGGCGCCGAGGAAGCGATGCGCGCCCACCTGGTGTCAGCGCTGGAGCGGCTCGAGACCTTTGTCGACGGTGGGAGCGCGAACGCAGAAGCCAGGCAGATCCCGAAGTTCACCGCTGGGAGCGTCAAGGAGTGACCCGGGCAGTGAACGACGACAGGAGTGGGGCGATGTTGGCCGGTTCCGACCGCGTGTTGTTCGGTGCGGCTTACTACCACGAGTACCAACCGTATGACCGGCTGGATGTCGATCTCGATCTCATGCAGGAGGCGCATTTCTCGGTCATCCGAGTCGGTGAGTCGGTCTGGTCGACCTGGGAACCGGAGAGCGGCCAGTTCAATTTGGACTGGCTCGAGCCGGTTCTCAACGGTGCCGCGCGGCGGGGCATCTCCGTCATCCTTGGCACGCCCACGTATGCCGTGCCGCCGTGGTTGGCCCGGCTGTATCCGGAAATCGCCGGCGAACGATCCACGGGCGAACGGATCCCTTGGGGGGCTCGGCAGGAAGTCGATTTCACGCACCCAGCCTTCCTCTTCCATGCCGAACGGGTGATCCGCAAGATCCTTCGTCGCTATGCGGGGCATCCCGCCGTCGTCGGCTTCCAAGTCGACAACGAACCCGGCTTACATCTCCTTCACAACCGCGGCGTCTTCCAACGCTTCGTGGACGACCTGCGTCATCGTTACGGCGACGTAGACAGCCTCAACCGTGAGTGGGGCCTCGTCTACTGGTCGCACCGACTCTCGACCTGGGACGATCTTTGGGCACCCGATGGCAACACGCAGCCCCAGTACGACGTCGCCTGGCGTCGCTTCCAGGCCGCGCAGACTACCCGGTTCATCAACTGGCAGGCCGACATCGTCCGGGAGTACTCCTCCCCCGGACAGTTCGTCACGACCTGCATCGCCTACGACCGGCCCGCCGTCGACGACGATCTGGTCACTGATGCCCTCGACACCACTGGGGGGAACCTCTACTACGCCATGCAGGACGGGCTACAGCTCCCGGACGACGGCGCCGGACCGCACGATCAGAAGAACTGGGCCACCACCGGAACTTGGGCGCTGTACTTCTCCGCGGACCGGATGTACTCCTCA
Source organism: uncultured Actinomycetes bacterium (assembly GCA_963757725.1). Lineage (GTDB taxonomy): Bacteria > Actinomycetota > Thermoleophilia > Gaiellales > Gaiellaceae > CAVWSR01. The sequence goes on along the minus strand of CAVWSR010000006.1, from coordinate 251,961 downwards.
CGCCAAGAGAGCTTCCTCGTCACCGAAACCAATGCCATGCACATCGGTCCTCCCTGGGACAACCGCCCTGCCTTTGACGGCCAGTGGCGTCAGGTCGCGTGGGCGCTGGTCGCCCGTGGAGCGCGGATGGTCGAGTACTGGCACTGGCACACGCTGCACTTCGGTACCGAAACCTCCTGGGGTGGGATCCTTCCCCACGCGGGTCACCCGGGCCGAACCTTCAACGAGATCCGCCAGGTCGGTGACGAGTTCCGGCGCGCAGGACGGCTGGTGGCGGGATGTCGACCCGACGCAGAAGTCGCCTTCCTGTATTCGCTCCCGAACCGCTGGCTCATGCAGAAATACCCGCCGTTGGCGGCAGCGGGAGGCGGACCCGATGCCCGGGCGTACGACGGGATCTTCGCCCCCTTCTACCGCGGCGCTTTCGACGCCGGACTCTCGGCCCGGATCCTGCATTCCCGGAAGGCGACCACCACCCATCCGGCCGAGTTCGCCGCCAGTCATCCGCTCCTCGTCGTGCCCGGCCACTACATGAGCCCGGACCACCTACTCGACTGGCTGGCGGACTACGCGGCCGCGGGAGGGCATCTCGTCATCGGCCCACGGACCGGATACGCGGATCACGAGGCGCGCGCTCGGACCGAGACGGTTCCCGGCCGCCTGGCACAGGCTTCAGGCGTCCACTATGACGAGTTCAGCAACCTGACGAGCATGATTCCTGTTCTTCCTGCCGACGGGGCCACGATCAAGCTCGACGCGGCTACGGCCACGCGATGGTGTGACGGACTGCTCGTAGACGACGCGCAGGTCGTCGCGACATACGAACACCCGCACTTCAGTCGATGGCCAGCGATAACCACGCGTGACCACGAGAGGGGTCGCATCACATGCGTCGGCACCATCCCCGACTCGAGCTTTGCCAAGTCGCTCTTCCAGTGGCTAGCCACCGACGTCGTTCAACCCTGGTGCGAGCTGCCGGCCACGATGACCTCGACCGGCGCAGCGGCCGTCGACGGAACCAGGCTCCGATTCCTGCACAACTGGTCCTGGGATCCCGCCTCAGTATCCGTGCCCACCGAGGTGCACGACATTCTGACTGGGGAAACGTTCCACACCCAAGATCACGTCCAACTCGGGCCCTGGGATGTTCGGGTGCTTGCAGTGAGACAACCGTGACCGCCGACGGTCGGGCCGCCGCGGTCGGCGTCGGCACCGTGCGCGAACGGGACTGGCTGTTTGACGGCCATGCGCGGATTGGGGAGGCTCTCGATGACTGACCCGTTGCCCACGAATTGGATCCGCAGACTGGGCAATACTTCAGTTTCGACCTCGGCAATCATCGCGGGTGCTTCCCCCCTTGGGACCATGCTGTCGACTTACGGCTACGCGGTCGCGGAGGCCGATGCCATCGATCTCGTCCAACAGGTACTGAAGAGTCCGATTCGGGCCTTCGATACCTCGAACGCTTACAGCGAAGGCGAGAGCGAGCGCCGGATCGGCGTCGGCATTGCTGCCGCGGGGGGATTGCCAGAGGACTATACGGTGATCACCAAAGTGGACGCACGACACGGTGACTACTCCGGTGATCGGGTGCGACGCTCGCTTGATGAGAGTCAGAAGCGGCTCGGGCTTGGTGTACTTCCGTTGCTCTTCTTGCACGATCCGGAACACCACGACTTCGCCATGATCACGCAGGCAGGAGGAGCAGTTGACACGCTGGTTGCTCTAAAGGACGAAGGCCGGGTGCAACACATCGGCATCGCCGCAGGCAATGTTCACGTTGTTTCACGCTACCTTGACCTGGGCGTCTTCGAGGTTCTACTCACACACAATCGTTGGACCCTTGTCGATCGAAGCGCGGACGAGCTAATCGACCAGGCAACCGCGGCCGGCATGGGGGTGCTGAACGCCGCGATCTACGGCGGAGGTGTCCTCGCCAACCCAACTGGGTCGTCTAGATACGGCTATACCGAGGCACCCAAGCTCGTCCTCGATGCCGTCGCTGCCATGAACGACGCCTGCTTGAGAAACGGCACTGATCTAGCCACGGCAGCCCTGCAATTCTCGATGCGTGATCCCCGCGTGCACTCAACCGTTATCGGTTTCACGAAACCTAGCCGGATCTCGACGCTCATGGCATCAGCCGCCGCCGAGCTGCCGCCTGACCTGTGGATCGAACTTGAGACCTTGGTACCACCCAAGTCATGCTGGCTCGACTTCCAAGCGAAAGACTAAGCCAGTCCCGTGGCACCCCGGGACCGGTCCACCCCGTGGGGCATCTGCTGACGCACACGAGCGGTCTTCCGCACTGGGACGGGGTCCCTTCATTGGACAACTACAGCCGCTGCTAACGCGCCGCGCTGATCTCGCAGATCGCCTCGGCACCACCCCGATTCCCGCCGGGTGCTAACTGGTCCTACAGCAGCCTCGGCTTCATCCTGCTTGCGCACATCTCCGAGACGGCCTCCCAACGCCCCTGGGCGTCCCTCGTCACGGAGCGACTCCTCCAACCGCTCGAACTCAGTCAGACCGCCGTCGCCATCCCACCGGAGTCGACCGCCGCCGCCCACGGAAGCAAGGCCGGCGAAGCGACTCCCTCCGTCGAACTCGCGACCGTGAACATCGGCACCGGCGACATCTGGTCGACTACCAGCGACCTGATCCGCTGGCCACGCGCACTCGCCGCCTCCAAGGTTCTCAGCCCAACGTCCAGGGAGCAGATGCTCGCGCCCCAAGCGAAGATCGCGGACGAAGACGATGGCCTCACCGACATCGCCTACGGATACGGCTGGTTCACCGCCTGGTTCGCCGACGTCCGCCTCCTTTTTCACCCAGGAGACCAGGCGGGCTTCACCTCGCTGCTCCTCTGGGCACCTGAACCAGACCTCTCAATCGCCCTGTTGAGCACTGACGAACTTCAACTCGGCCCGATCGCGCTCCCCGCACTCGAACGACTCCTCCGAGAAACCCGACAGCCCTAGAAGACGCGGGCAGGCGTGCGCCGATACGTCAGACCGGCGAGGCGTGCTGACGTTCAGTGCGGTTGAACCGACCTGGGAGTTGAACCGGTCTGCCCCGCTGGGCGAAGATCACGTGACCTCTTCTGTGAAAGGAGCATCGATGGCGGTTGTGTTGACATTGAAGTGGCCGGGCGCGACGAAGGAGCAGTACGACAGGTTGCTCGAGTTGGTCGACTGGGAGAACGAACCGGCGCGGAATGGGATCTTCCACGTCGTTTGGTTCGAGGAGGACGGGATGGGCATCGTCGACGTCTGGGAGTCGGAGCAGGACTGGCAGAACTTCATGGACGAGCGGCTTGGACAGCATTTCGCCGCCGCCGGCGTCGAGGGCCAGCCCGAGGTCCAGTTCCATCAAGTGCACCGCTTCTTCAACACGCAGGCGCACGCGGCCGATTAGCCGTGTGTCGGTGCTCGGCCGTCATCGCGGCTGAGGCTTTGCCTATGCCCTCGTAGCCTCGAGGCCCTCCGGCCCGGCCTCGTAGCCTCGCCAAGTGCCGGGCGGGACGCGCACCGCGTCCCATTCCTTGAGCTCGACGATCTCGTCGTCGACCTTCGTCCGCCCGCTCCCGCGCACGAGACGTATACCTCCTCTTGCTTCGTGTGCGTGTGGCCGCGACCACGGGCCGGCGGCTCGGCCACGACAACCCGACCCTTCGAGCACGGATGGGGATCGGCACACAGCTCATCCCGGCCTCCGCGGAAACGTATGTGGCCGCGCAAGGGGCCTCTCATGAAGATCAAGCCAGCTGAGCGCGACCGAGCTGCCCGTCAGGCATTGAGCGCGTTCGTGCCCGGCGGCCCAGGCAGGATCGTCGGAACGTACTCGAGCAATTGAATGCGACCGTCGAACGTGCGGCTGCTGATCATCTCGAGAGCAACATCGGGATAGCCGTCGTAGATCCGCTCCCGGCCGCTGCTGCCGGTGATGACGGGAAAGACGACCACGCGGAAGCGGTCGACCAAACCCGCGTTCAGGAGCGAGCGGCACAGGGTGAGGCTGCCGATCGTGCGCATCGACTTGGAGCCCTTCGCCTTCATCTCCCGCACGGCCTCAACGGGATCTCGAGCCACGAGTTGCGTGTTCGCCCACGAAAGCGGCTCGCTCAGCGTGCTCGAAAAGACGACCTTCGACATGCCGGCCAGGGCACCCGTGCCTGGCTCGTTCTCGGCGGCGAATCGCGACATGACGCGGTACGTCGTTGCGCCCATCAGCACCGTGAAGCCCGCTTCGGGCTGCTCACCTAACCACGCGAGGTACTCGGGCCCTTCCAGCCCCCACCAGCCCGGCCAGCCCTCGGCAGCCGCGTAGCCATCGAGCGACGTGATGAAGTCAACGAGGAGTTCTGGCATCGCGCTCTCCTTTGTTTGGATCGGAGGTAGCGGCTCGGTCCTCGCTACCGGGAGATAGAAACCAATCCGGATCAGTGGCGTGAATCAGCTCGCGGAGCCGGCGGCAGATCGCCTGCTGCCAGTCGGGGAGCGCGGCGATTAAGTCGTCGACGCGAGGTCGCTCTGATAGGGCGGATGTGATGCGGTGATGACTGCCAGGCCCGGTGGCCGCTCATGCGGCCTCGCGGCCGACGTCCTTGTTCTCGGGCACGAACGCCGTCGCCGAGAACGCCGCACCCTGTGGATCGCGGAGCACCGTCAGCCGCGAGTACGGCGCGTCGACCGGAGCGACGAGCACGGTGCCGCCGAGCTCGGTCGCTCTCGCCGCCGTCGCGTCGGCGTCGTCGGTCGAGAAGGTGACGCCCCAGTGGGCGGGCGTGTCGACCTCGTCGCCGGCGATCGGCGTGATCGCCGCGACGACGTCCTCGAACCCCGCCGCGCCGAGCTCCGCGGTCCGCTCGCGCGTCCCGGGCGTCAGCTGCTCGAGGTAGTCGCCGTACGCGCCCAGCGCCCAGAACTCATCGTTGCCAAGGTCGAGCGTCGTCCAGCCGAACAGCGCACCGTAGAAGCGCTTCGCGGCCGCCGGATCGCGGGTGTTGAGGACGTTGAAGTTCAGCGAGCCCGGCTCGTTGACGATCCGTGCGCCCCGGTGCTCGCGCGCCTGCCAGACGCAGAGCACCGCGCCCTCCGGGTCGGCGAGCACCGCCATGCGGCCCGCGTCCATCACGTCGAACGGCTCGCTCAGCACGCTGCCGCCGGCTTCGCGCGCCTTCGCCGCCACCTCGTCGGCGTCCTCAACCCAGATGTAGGTGTTCCAGACCGCCTGCGCAGGCGCACCCTCGGGTGGCGACGACACCGCAGCCACGTCGCCGCCGCGGAGCCGGGCGATCAGGTACCTGCCCGGCGCCCCGGCCGGCATCGCGTCCTCGAACTCCCAACCAAAGAGCCCGCCGTAGAATCCCGCCGCCCCGTCGGGGTCGGGCTGCGAGGTGTCGATCCAACAGGGGACGCCGGCGATGTATCCGTCGCGCTCGGGCAAGGCAGCTCCTTCCGCTCGCTCTCGGTCGCCCGAAGCCTAGGTAATGATCCCACCCGTGCACAACGTGTACGACGCCGCGGGCGCTGACGAGGGCCTGCTCCGCCTTGCTGAGGCGTGGCACACCAGAGTGATGAGCGACGAGGTGGTCAGCCACGCCTTCAGCCACGGCTTCCACCCCCAGCACAGCGAGCGACTCGCCGCCTACTGGGCCGAGGCACTCGGCGGACCGCCCACCTACTCCGAGCGCTACGGCGACGAGACAGCCGTCGTGCGCATCCACAGCGGCAACGGCCCGCACCAGGAGATGGATCAGCGCGCGATCGCCTGCTTCGACCGAGCACTCGAAGACGTCGGCATCACCGACGAGCCGCTCCGCCAGGTGCTGCATGACTACTTCGCCTGGGCCACGACGACGACGATGTCTGCCTACCGCGACTCCGCCGACGACGTACCCGACGGCCTGAGGATCCCGCGCTGGTCCTGGGACGGCCTCCAACACTGACCCCATCACCAGTCGTCCCAGCCGGCGACTCCGGTCTGCTGAACTCGGGCCGTGCGATGAACTTGCGCTGTCGCCGAGGTTTGAATGGACGACAACGAGAGGGAGGCTTGCGATGGCAGCGATCCGGGTGCACGAGTTCATGAGCCTCGACGGCGTGATCGACGCGCCGACTTGGACGTTCGAGTACGGCTACGACCCGAAGATGGGAGAGGCGATCGCCGCCTCGATGGCAGGCTGCCAGGGCATCCTGCTCGGCCGCACCACCTACGAGATGTTCGAACCGGCCTGGTCGCAGCGAACAATCGAGGACGATCCGGGCGCGCCGTTCTTCAACGACACCACCAAGTACGTCGTCTCCTCGACGCTCACAACGACGACCTGGCAGAACTCCCAGATCGTCGGGCCGTACGACCCGGAGACGATCCGCCGCCTGAAAGACGAACGGGACGGCGACCTCTACGTCAGCGGCAGCGGCACGCTCGTGCGCGCGCTGCTCGCCGACGGCCTCGTCGACGAGCTGCACCTGTTCGTCTACCCGCTCACCCGCGGCAACGGGCCGCGCCTGTTCCCCGAGGACGCCGCACCGCGGAAGCTCTCGCTGGCCGCCAGCGCCTCGTACGACAACGGTGTCGTCTACCTCGCCTACCGGCCGCAGGCGTAAGGCGGCCCGCCCCAGAAAAGGAGACATGGATGCCAGAAGAAAGGATCACGATCGAGCGCAGCTACCCGTCCCGGGCGAAGCGGTGTGGGAGCTCTGGACGACGCCGAAGGGGATCGAGGCCTGGTGGGCGCCCGACGCTTCACCGTCGAGGTGAGCAAGCTCGAGCTCGCACCCGGCGGGGAACTGCACTACGCGATGACGGCGACGGCCCCAGCGCAGATCGAGTTCATGCAGAACGCCCGCATGCCACTCCGCACCGAAGCGCACAAGACCTACAGCGAGGTCGAGCCAGGAAAGCGGCTCGCCTACCGCTCCTACGTCGACTACGCCCCCGGCATCGAGCCATACGAGCACGAAACCGTGATCGAGTTCATGCCCTCCGACGACGGCGTCCAGGTCGTGATGTCGATGGAGCCGATGCACGACGACGACTGGACGCAGCGGCTCATCGCCGGACGGACAACCGAACTCGACAAGCTCGCAAAGCTAATCGAGGAGCAGCGATGGACGACCTGACTCCCGGGTGTACTGCCCGATGATGTCTGGCAGCGCGCGCGTCGCTCTTCGGAGTGATTGACGCGACGGATGCGTCATGCGTAGGGTCACCGCATGCGAATGCTCGTCACGCTGGGCGCCGTTGCCGCTGGGTTCGTGGTCGCGGTGTCTCCCGCCGCGCCAGCCTCGGCCGCGTCCTGCGGCTCCCAGATCACGGCCGGGGGCCACCACTGGATCGTGGCCGCAACCGTTCCATGCAGCGTCGCACTGCCGGTGGCGCGGAGCCTCGCGACCGCTCGCGTGACCGGCCACATCGTACGCCACGGGGTGCGCATCATCACCTTGAGCAGCCGGCGCGGCTGGACGTGCGCTTCGTCAGCGTCAAACCCGCGCGGCCGCGCCTGCTCACGCCGCATCCACGACACCGTCACACTCGTCCGGATGAGTTAGCCGGCTCGCTCGGCTTGGCGCGGGCAGTCTAGTGACTCAGCCGCGACTGGTTTGGCCTTCCGCCCGAGCCGAGCGGGGAGCGACACACGCTCCGCACCAAGCCGACCCGGCGGGTCTGCCCTACAGCAGATCCAGCGGCTCGGCGAGCGGCGCCGAACCGAAAGGGGCTTTGCCTATTCGAGGAGATCGGCCGCCTGCCGGACGGCGCGGCGGCGGTCGCGCTCGTCTCGCATCCGTCGTGGGTCCGCGACGGGAATGGCGGCCAGCAGCGCCTTCGTGTACGCGTCCTGTGGGTTCCCGTAGACCTCGTCCGCGTCGCCGATCTCGACGATCCGGCCGTGCCGCATCACGGCGATGCGATCGCTCACGGCGCGCACCACCGCCAGATCGTGGGCGATGAAGAGGTACGCGAGCCCGAGGCGTTCCTGCAGGTCGTTGAACAGATTGAGCACCTGCGCCTGGATCGAGACGTCCAGCGCGGAGACGGGCTCGTCGCAGACGAGGAGCTTCGGCTCGAGCGCGAGCGCGCGGGCGATGCCGATTCGCTGACGCTGACCACCCGAGAACTCGTGCGGGTAGTGCTCGGCGTGGCTCGGCTCGATGCCGACGAGCTCGAGGAGCTCCCGGACGCGCCGCCGCCGCGACGCGCGGGTGCCGACCCGGTGCACGTCGAGGGGGTCGGCGACGATCTGCTCGACCGTCTGACGCGGGTCGAGCGACGAGTACGGGTCCTGGAAGACGATCTGCATCTCGCGGCGGACTCCGCGAATCGCAGCGCGCGAGATCTCCGTGAGCTCGTGCCCCCGAAACCGCACGCTGCCCGACGTCGGCTTCAGGAGCTGGAGGACGCAGTAGCCCGTCGTCGACTTGCCGGAGCCGGACTCGCCGACGAGTCCGAGCGTCTCGCCCTCCAGCACCTCGAAGCTGACGTCGGCGACGGCTCGGACGGCGTCCCGGCTGCGGCGGCCGAAGCCGCGGCGTGCACCGAACTCCTTCGTCAAGCCTTCGACCTCGAGCAGCGGCTGCGCGGTCATCGGCGCGCTTCGGCGGGCGCCGGGCGGCGTTCGCTCGACGGGTGGAACGTGCGGACGAGATGCCCGGGACGGAGCTCGCGCAGGTCGGGCATCTCCGAGGCGCAGCGGTCGCCGGACGCGGCGTGCGCGCAGCGCGGCGCGAACCGGCAGACCGCCGGCGGCTCCAGCAGGCTCGGCGGCCGGCCCCCGATCGCCGCGAGCCGCTGCTTGCGGGCGCCCGCGATCTCGATCTGCGGCAGCGCGGCGAGCAGCGCCTCGGTGTACGGATGCTCCGGCCGATCGAAGAGCTCGAGCGCGGGGGCCTGCTCGACCGCCTGGCCGGCGTACATGACGAGCACCTCGTCCGCCATCTCGGCGACGACGCCCATGTCGTGCGTAATCAGGACGAGCGCCATCTCGTACTCCTGCTGGAGGTCATGGAGGAGATCGAGCACGCTCGCCTGGACAGTGACGTCGAGCGCGGTCGTCGGCTCGTCCGCGATCAGCAGCTTCGGGCGGCAGGCGACGGCGATCGCGATTACTACCCGCTGGCGCATGCCGCCGGAGTAGTTGTGCGGATAGTCGTGGAGCCTGCGCGACGCGTTCGGGATCTCCACCTGCTCGAGCAGCTCTACCGCACGGCGGCGCGCCGCGCTGCGGCCGAGGCCGAGATGGCGGCGCAGCGGCTCGACGATCTGATCGCCGACCGTGAGCGTCGGGTTCAGGCTCGTCATCGGGTCCTGGAAGATCATCGCGATCTCGTGTCCGCGCAGATCCTCGAGCTCGCGCCGGCTCAGCGTCGTCAGTTCGCGGCCGGCGTAGCGGATGCTGCCGCCGGCGATCTCCGCCTGGCGCGACGGCAGGAGGCCCATGAGCGAGAGGGCGGTGACCGACTTCCCGCAGCCCGACTCGCCGACGATGCCGAGCACGCGGCCCGTGTCGAGCGAGAACGACAGCCCGTCGACGGCGTGCACGCGGCCACGCGGCGTGAGGAACTGGGTCCTCAGGTCAACGACTTCGAGGAGCCTCGTCACGCGAGCCCCGGCTGCATCGCGGGCCAGTCTATATGCCGTAGGCACGAGATCGGAATGACCTGGACACAAGATCTGACATTTGATATTCAACGCGTGGTGGGGGTGACCTGGAGGGATCACGGCTCCGGTGTCGGCGCAGCGGAGAGCGTGCTGATGCAGGAGCTGACGTGGCGGCAAGTGCAGGCAGCGCTCGCGAGCGGGAAGACGACGGCGGTCTTCGCATGCGGTGCCGTCGAGCAGCACGGGCCGCACCTGCCCACCGGCACCGACGACTATCTCGGGACCGCGATCGCGGAGCGGGCGGCGCGCATTGCCGGCAACGCGCTCGCCGCCCCGACGCTGCGGCCCGGGCTCTCCGAGCACCACATGTGGTTCCCGGGCTCGTTCACGCTGCGCCCGGCGACGTTCACGGCGCTGATCGACGACTACTGCGAGAGCCTCGCCCGCCAGGGATTCGAGCGGATCGTGCTCTTCCCCTCGCACGGGGGGAACGCCGACACGATGCGCGCCCATGCGCCGCTCTTGGCGCGTGCGTTCCACGACCGCTGTGACGTCAGCGTCTGGCTGCGCGCCGATCTGATGAGCCGCTCGGCAGAGCTGCTCGCCGGACACGGTGTCTCCCTCGGGCGCGCCGGTGTGCACGCGGGCTTCACCGAGACCTCGATGATGCTCCGTTACACGCCTGACCTCGTGCGGATGGAGTCCGCCGAGCCCGGCCGCTGCGACGACGACTTCTACCTGCCGGAGAACGTCGGCCGCTCGCAGATGGAGTCCTTCCTCTACGGCATCCAGACACAGAGCCCGAACGGCATCCTCGGCGACCCGGTCGGGTCGACCGCGGAGGCGGGCGAAGAGTTGCTCGAGCTGGCCGCGCAGGCGCTCGCGGCGGAGCTCCGTACCCCGGCCCGGCAGCCGCCGTCCGAACGAGCCGCACAGCACGTTGTCTAGCGCCAGTCCAGCGTCCCCACCGAAGGGAGCTCCGATGCACCGCCTCGTTCCCCCCAGACGGGCAGCCCCCGGTTCCGTCGTGTCCCTGCTCATCGCCCTGGCGACGATGCTCGTCGTGCCGGGCGCCTCGTTCGCGTCGAGCAGCGCCGCCCACGCGGACGCGAGCACGGTCGTCGTCGCGCAGAGCGTCGACCCGACCACGATGGACCCGCAGAACCAGCGCGAGACGACGACCTTCAACGTCCTCGTGCACTTCTACGACCCGCTGATCAAGCGCGACCCCGCCAACGCGAAGCAGTGGGACGGCGTCCTCGCGTCGAAGTGGCAGCGGCTAACCCCGACCGCCTACCGCTTCTTCCTGCGCTCCGGCGTGAAGTTCTCCGACGGCTCGCCGTTCAACGCGAACACCGTCAAGTACAACATCGACCGGATCATGGGCACGCTGCCCGGCGAGAAGACCCCGCCGCTCGCTGCCTTCCAGTTCACGTCGATCAACGGCGTCCACGTGATCAACGCGACGACGATCGACATTGGGACGAAGTCGCCCGATCCTCTGCTGCTCGCGCGGCTCTCGTCGCTGCTGATGGTCCCGACCGACTCGGTCACGAAGGACCCGAACGCGCTCGCCTCCGAGCCGGACGGCACGGGCCCGTACACGCTCGTGAAGTGGGACCGCAACAACCAGGTCGTGATGAAAGCGAAGCCGGGCTACTTCCTCGGCGCGCCGAAGATCCAGAACGTGATCATCAAGGACATGCCCGACGACGCGTCGCGGCTCGCCGCGCTCGCGTCGGGCGCCGTCGACGTGATCTCCAACCTGCCGCCCGACAACGCGGCGGAGGTGAACTCGTCCGGGCAGGCGTCGGTGAAGTCCGTCCCGAGCGCCCGCGTGACCTCGATCTGGCTCGACACGCTCGACGTGCCGCAGCTGAAGAGCGCGAAGGTGCGTCAGGCGCTGAACTACGCGGTCGACGTGAACACGATCATCAAGAAGGTGATGAGCGGCTTCGCGCTGCGCACCGCCACGATCGTGCCGCCGTACTTCTCCGGCTACTCGAACACCATCGCCCCGTTCCCGTACGACCCTGCGAAGGCGAAGCAGCTGCTCAAGGCGGCCGGGTATCCGAAGGGCTTCTCGATGACGATGATGGTGCCCGCCGGGCGCTACCTGCTCGGCGAGCAGATCGCGCAGGCGGTCGCCGGCTACCTCGGCAAGGTCGGCGTCAACACGAAGATCGACATCGTCGACTTCGGCGTCTTCGCGAAGGACACGCAGACGCGGAAGATCCCGGCCGCGTTCTTCGCCGGCTGGGGCGAGAACTTCTTCAGCCCGATCGACGAGGCGCAGGTCGCGATCCAGTGCGGGACCTCCGGCTTCTCCTGGTACTGCAACAAGCCGGTCGACGCCCTGATCAACCAGGCGGCGACGACGCTGAACCAGAAGAAGCAGGACGCGATCATCGTCAAGTTCCAGAAGGCGATCCTCGCGAACCCCCCGTTCATCTACCTGTTCGCCTACAAGGATCTCTACGGTGTCTCGAGCCGGCTCAACTGGGCGCCGAGAACCGACGAGACGGTCGACATGTACGAGGCCTCGCTGAAGAAGTAGGAAACAGTAGATGGAGCGCTACCTCCTCCGGCGGCTCCTGCAGGGAGTCGCGGTCCTCTGGCTGCTGACGGTGATCGTCTTCGTGATCTCCCGGCTGTCGGGGAACCCGGTCGACCTGCTGCTGCCGGAGGGAGCCCCACCGAGCCAGCGGACGGCCATGATCCACGACCTGGGTCTTGACCGTCCGCTGCCGGTGCAGTACTTCACCTTTCTCGGGCACGCCCTGCACGGCGACTTCGGGCGCTCGGTCCGCTTCCAGACGGGCGCCGCCTCGCTCGTGCTCTCGCACATGCCCGCCACGATCGAGCTCGCCGTCGTGTCGCTCGGCCTGGCGATTCTCGTCGGCATCCCGCTCGGGGTGCTCGCGGCGCTCTTCCGAGGCCGCTTCGTCGACTACGCGACGACGACCGTGCTGACGATCGGGCAGGCGGTGCCGTCCTTCTGGCTCGCGATCCTGCTCATCCTCTGGCTCGGGGTCGACCTGCACCTGCTGCCGATCGGCGGGCGCAGCGGCATCGAGTCGCTGATCATGCCAGCGGTCACGCTCGCGATCATCCCGCTCGTGACGATCGCGCGGATCACGCGGGCGAGCGTGAGCGCGGTGCTGCCGCAGGACTACGTGCGCACGGCAGAGGCGAAGGGGCTCCGCCGGCGCACCGTGCTCCGGCGGCACGTGCTGCGCAACAGCCTGATCCCGGTGGTCACGGTCGGCGGCATCGCGATGGGGCAGCTGCTGAGCGGCGCCGTCATCACCGAGCAGATCTTCACGTGGCCGGGGGTCGGCTGGCTCACGATCCAGGCGATCGAGGCGCGCGACTACGCCGTCGTGCAGGCGGTGACGCTGCTGACGGCGGCGATCATCGTCGGGCTGAACCTCCTCGTCGACTTCCTCTACTTCGTGCTCGACCCGCGGATCCGCGACGCGCAGACGGCGACGGCATGACAGTCGGCGCCTCCGACGCGGATGCCGCCCCCGGTCGGCCGGTGGCGGGGCGGCGGCCGCTCCGGGCGCTCGAGCGGTTCGCGCGCAGCTCGCCCGGCGCGACGGCCGGAACGGTCTTGATCCTCGGCTTCGCCGCGCTTGCGATCGCCGGAGTCGTCGAGCACGGGGCCGCCTACAACCAGAACCTGATCGAGCGGCTCGACCCGCCGGGGACGCCGGGACATCTGCTCGGCACCGACACTCTGGGACGCGACGTGCTTGCGCGGATCATGACTGCCGTCCGCATCTCGCTCGAGATCGGCGCCGCCTCGGTCGCGATCGCCGGCACCGTCGGGGTCGTCCTCGGCATGCTCGCCGGGTTCCTCGGCGGCTGGGTGGACGACGTGATCATGCGGATCAGCGATTCCGTGCTCGCGATCCCGATCGTGCTGCTCGCGTTGAGCGTCCTCGCCGTCGTCGGCGGCGGGATTCGCAACCTCATCCTCGTGATCGCATTCACCCAGTGGATGACCTACGCGCGCACGGCCCGCGCCGAGACGCTGGCGCTCCGGCAGCAGGATTTCGTGCGCGCCGCGCGGGCCGTCGGGGCGACGCGCCTCCATATCCTGCGCCGGAACATCCTGCCGCACCTGCTGCCGTCGGCGATCGCCCTGGCGACGCTCAACGTTTCGGTCGCGATCCTGCTCGAGGCGGGACTGAGCTACCTGGGCCTGGGCGTCCAGCCGCCCGACCCGTCCCTCGGCTCGATGCTGACCGAGGGCCGGCAGTACATCTCCGCCGCGTCGTGGCTGGCCATCTACCCGGGGCTCGCGCTGCTCCTGCTCGTGCTCGCGATCAATCTCCTCGGCGACGGCGTGAGCACGTTCCTCGATCCCCGCGCCCAGCGCCGATCCGGACAGGTGAAGCCCCTTTGAGCCCGTACGACGACTACCTGGCAGCGAACGCCGACCGCCACCGCGAGGAGCTCTTCGAGTACCTCCGGATCCCGAGCATCAGCACGCTGCCCGAGCACGCCGACGACATTCGCCGCTGCGCCGAGTGGGTTCGCGCCCACGTCGAGGCGATCGGGCTGCGCGGCGTCCGGCTGCTCGAGACCGGCGGCAACGCGATCGTCTACGGCGAGTGGCTCGACGCCGGGCCGGCGGCGCCGACGCTCCTGCTCTACGGCCACTACGACGTCCAGCCGGCCGAGCCCCTCGAGCTCTGGGAGTCGCCGCCGTTCGAGCCGACCGTCCGCGACGGCAGCGATCTACGCGCGTGGCTCCACCGACAACAAGGGGCCGCTGTTCACCTACCTGCAGGCGCTCGAGACCGTCCTCGCGGTCGACGGCCGGCTGCCGTGCAACGTAGAGCTGATCGGAGGGCGAGGAGGAGCTGCGCGCCGACCATCTCGACGCGTTCCTCGACGAGCAGCGCGAGCTGCTCGCCTGCGACGCCTGCATCATCTCCGACTCGGCGCTGCTTCGCCGACGGCGTCGCCCTCCATCTCCACTCTCGCTCCGCGGCATGGCGGCCCTGCGAGCTGCGGCTCGAGACGGCGACGGCCGACCTCCACTCGGGGATGTACGGCGGCGTCGCGCCGAACGCGCTGCACGCGCTCGCCGGGCTGCTCGCGACGCTCCACGACGAGCAGGGGCGCGTCGCGGTCGAGCGCTTCTACGACGACGTCCGCGCGCTGCCGGCGGAGGAGATCGCGGAGTGGGCGCGGCTGCCGTTCTCCGAGCGCGACCTCCAGCGTGAGATCGGCGCGTCGAAGCTGATCGGCGGTGACGAGCACACGGCGCTCGAGCGGATGTGGGCGCAGCCGACGCTCGATCTACACGGCATCTGGGGCGGGTTCCAAGGCGAGGGGATGAAGACCGTGATCCCGGCGCGAGGCGCACGCGAAGCTGTCGTGTCGGCTCGTCGCCGACCAGGAGCCGCAGCCGATCCTGGACCTGCTGCAGTCGCATCTGGAGCGCCACTGCCCGCCGGAGGCGACGCTGACCGTCGAGTGGACGCTCGCCGGCGCCTCGCCGATGACGATGCCGAGCGACCACCCGCTCCTCGGCGTCGCCCGCGAGGCGCTCACCGCGGGCTACGGCGCGGAGTCCCTCCTCTTCCGCAGCGGCTGGTCGGTACCGGTCGCGGCGCTCGTCAAGGAGCGGCTCGGCATCGACTCGATCCTGCTCGGCTTCGGGCTCCCGACCGACGGCGCGCACGCGCCCGACGAGCACTTCGACGTCGCGAACCTCGAGCGGGGGACGCGGACGATGGTCGCGTTCCTGACCTCCGCGGGGCCGCGCTAGCCGGAGACGCTGACGCCGTCCTGGTAGACGGCGACGATGCGGGAGCGGAGGTCGTGGAGGTCGAGCGGGTCGCCGTCGACGACGACGAGGTCGGCTCGCTTCCCCGGCTCGATCGTGCCGATCGAGTCCCGGATGCCGAGCAGCTCCGCCGCGCTCGAGGTGGCGGCGACGAGGGCCTGCGCGGGGGTGAGGCCGCGCTCGCACATCAGCTCGAGCTCGCGCAGGTTCGCGCCGTGCGGGACGATCCCGCAGTCGGTGCCCATCGCGACGCGCACCCCCGCGGCGGCCGCTCGCCGGAACGAGTCGCCGTGCGCCTCGATCGTCGCGTCGAGGTCGAACTTCGGCTGCGCGCGCCCGTTCTCGCGCGACCAGACAGGGACGAGGAGCGTCGGGACGAGCCACGTGCCCTGCTCGGCCATCTGCTCGATCACCTCGTCGTCGAGCCAGACGCCGTGCTCGACCGACCGGAATCCGGCCGCCACCGCGTTCTTGACGCCCGCGAGCCCCTGCGCGTGCGCCATCACCGAGCGCCCGGCGGCGGCCGCCTCTGCCGCGATCTCGCCGAGCTCGTCCTGACGGAGGTGCGGACGCGACGGGTCGCTGACCGGAGACGAGAAGCCGCCCGTCGTGGCGACCTTGATCCAGTCGGCCCCGGCGCGGACGAGCTCCCGGACGACGCGCCTCGCCTCGACCGGCCCGTCGACGACCGCTTCGGGCATGCCGGGATACGTCGGGAAGGCGAGCCCCGGCGCCGAGCCGCAGAGCTGGTACTCGTCGCCGTGGCCGCCCGTCTGCGAGACGATCCGGAGCGCGATCTGCAGCCGCGGCCCGCGGACGAGCCCGCCCGCCAGCGCGCGTTTGAGCCCGAGGTCGGCGCCGGCCGCGTCGCGCGCGGTCGTGATGCCGCACGCGAGCGTCTCCTCGAGGTTCCGGACGGCCTGGAAGAAGCGATACGAGAACGGCGTGTGCAGCAGCTCGTGCCTCGGGCCCGGCGAGTGGACGACGTGGACGTGGCAGTCGATCAGACCGGGGAGGAGGCCCTTGCCCGTGAGGTCGAGCAGCTCGTCGCCGTCGAGCCCCCGCCCGACCTCGACGATCAGGCCGTCCTCGACGGCGACGTCCGCCTCGGCGGGCGGGGCGCCCGTGCCGTCGAAGACGGCGGCGCCTGCAAGTACGAGCCGCTGCTCAGCCATCGGCGTCGCTCCTCTCGAAGTGGGGGATCACATGCCTGCCGACGAGCCGGATCGCCTCCTCGGGGTCGGGGCCGAGCGGCCCGCCGAGGTTCACCTGCGTGACGCCGGCCTCCGCGAGGGCCTCGATCCGCGAGACGACCTCCCGGGGCGTGCCGACGATGCCGAGCCGCAGCATCGGATCGGTCACTGCGGCCGCGGCGCCGGCGAGGTCGCCCGCGTCGACGCGCCGCCGCAGCGGCTCGAGGTCGGCGTGGGAGAGCCCGACGGTCGCGAGCGCGTGCTCCTCGAGGTATGGGCCGAAGTAGGCGACCAGCGACCGGAGCGTGTCCGCGGCCGCCCGGGCCTCCGCGGAGATCGAGAGCCAGGCACACCCGGCGACGTCCACCTCGGCCGGGGCGCGGCCCGCCCGGCTCGCCCCGGCGAGGATCGGGGCGACCATCGCCGGAGCCGACTCGGGCGGCGTGATCATCGGCAGGCTGCCGTCGCCGATCTCGCCGCTCAGCTCGAGGTACTCGCGCCCGTAGGCGGCGACGTAGACGGGGACGTCCGCGCGGAGCGGCTCGAAGCGGAGGAAGCACTCCTCGCTCCAGCGGTATGGCCCGACCTCGCCCGCGACCGTCTCGCCGCGCAGCAGCCGGCGGACGACCTCGACGCTCCGGCGCGTGCGCTCGACGAGGTCGCCGGCGTCGTGCCCCGTCCAGCCGACCATGGAGTCGGCGTGGAGCCCGATTCCGATCGCCGCGCGACCGTGGGAGAGCAGGTCGAGCGTCGCCAGGTACGTCGCGATCTCGGCGGGGTCGGTCGTGTACGGGTTCGTGCCGACGCTTCCGATCGTCACCCGCTCGGTGCGGGCGGCGACGACCGCCGTCAGCGCCCAGGTGTTGAGCATGAAGGGGTCGTGCGGGAACCACACCTGGTCGAATCCCTCGCGCTCGGCGAGCACCGCGAGCTCGACGAGCCGGTCGGGCTCCCCGAGCCACTGGATGAGCCGCAGACCGAACCTCACCGCAGCCAGTCCTCGAGGTCGAGGGGCGCTTCGCCGGGCGGCACTCGGCGCTCGTAGTGCGCCCACTCGCCGAATGGGATCGTCGCGTCCAGGACGGCGCGCGAGTCGTGGATCCCATGCGCGTCGCGGGGGAACGCGGGCGCACCGGCGGCGACGACGATCGCGCGCTGAGGGCTGCTCCTCGTCGTCACCGCCCACCAGACGTCGTCGAAGTCCCAGACATCCACGTCCTGGTCGACGACGATGCAGTACTTCAGCCACTGGTACCCGCCGAGCGCCGCCAGACCGACGTTCTTCGCCTCGCCCGGATAGCGCTGCCGGATCGAGATCGCACAGCCGAGGATCGTCGGCCCGAGGCGCGCGTCGACGAGGTCGGCGCCGGTGCGCTCGACCGCCGCGACGATGTCGGCCTCGCGGCTGAGCCCGAGCAGGTTCACGTCCTCGCGCGAGCCGGCAACCATCGTCTGGTAGATCGGGTCGCGCCGGTGCGTGAGAGCGGTCACGCGCAGACGGTGGTTCGCCATCTCGGGCACGTAGAACTGGAGGAAATCGCCGAACGGGCCCTCCGACTCGCGGACGCCGGCGGGGATCACTCCCTCGATCACGATCTCGGCGTCAGCCGGGACATCGAGGTCGACAGTTCGTGCGCGGACGAGCCGGAGCGGCTCGCCGCGGAGGCCGCCGGCCAGCTCGAGCTCGTCCTCGCCTGCGGGGAGGCTCGTCGCAGCCGCGAGGGTGTCGAGCGGATGGAGCCCGATCGCGACGGCGACG
The DNA here is from genome assembly GCA_963757725.1 of uncultured Actinomycetes bacterium. Taxonomy (GTDB): domain Bacteria; phylum Actinomycetota; class Thermoleophilia; order Gaiellales; family Gaiellaceae; genus CAVWSR01. The sequence goes on along the minus strand of CAVWSR010000006.1, from coordinate 233,600 downwards.
GGCAGATCCGCGCCGCGCGCCTCCGCGCGGGCCTGGATCACCCCGAGCTGCTGCGGGGGCATCATTCGGATCCCCGTCTCACGGGCGCCGACGAGCATCATCCGGTTGATCGAGACGTTGCGCGCGCCCGTCTCCGGGTCGCAGGCGATCACCGCTCCGGCGGTCACGTACGGCCCGGCGTCCTTCTCCGAGTGGGTGACGAGCGGCAGGCGGGACAGGTCGGCCTCGTCTCCCTCGGAGACGACCTCGTGGACCGGCGCGTTGTCGACCACGATCGGGGCGACCCGATGCTCGAGCGCTCGCCGAAAGCGTCCGCGCACATCCGACGGCTCCACGTCGAGTGCGACCGCCAGCGCCTCGCGCGAGCCGATCAGGTTGTAGGCAAGGGCCGCCTCGGCGCCTGCGACGTTCGCAAAGAGGCCTGCGACGCCCCGCAGCTCGAGCTGCCGCATCAGCCGTGCCGCCTCGGTCCGCGGATCCACCTCCCGCTCGAGCCGGAGGAGCAGGCCTCGAGACGCGAGCGCGTCGAGGAACGCACGCAGGTCCGCCGCCACTCGCTCGATCCTACGTGCGCGACCGTCGGCTCGTTACCCGCGCACGTTGCGAGCTCGTTTCTCTGCGAGCTCGTCGGCGGTCTGGAAGTACCTGAGGAATGCCGCCCGCGGCCTCGCCTACATGGGCGGGTACGAGCCACCCTCCACAGCCCAGACGATAAGGGGCGCTCGCGCATCCGAGGCGGACGTCTGCAACCTGGTTTGCACCAGGTTGCAGACGTTGATGATGCGCCTCACTTATTCGTCGGCTGCCCCGCCTTGGCTGGCTCGTTCGTCGGCTGCGCCGTCTTGGGCAGCTGCTCGGTCGCGGTCACATTCCCGGCCGCGTCGAGGGTGCGGATCGCCGCGGCGGCGCCGGCCGGCAGTTCCGTCGTCGAGGCGAACAGGTTGTTCTCGACCGGCGTCGAGTCGAGTACGGTGCCGTTCGCATCCAACGCCTGGACGGTGGCGACCCCGTCCGCCGCCACGCCCTGGAGGCGCCTGAGACCGGGGAACGTGAGCGCCTGGACCTGCGCGGACGGGAAGTTGACAGCGTTCAGGTCGCAGCCGAAGCCCTTCCCGAACTCCCCGTCGACTCGCACCATCGCGAAGCAGAAGTGGCCGTCCGCGTTGCGGGTCGCGTAGAACGCGACGCCGTTCAGCGCGCCGAGCGACTGCATCGTCCCGCCCACCTTCAGCTCCTGCATCGCAGCGTCGAGCTTCGTCTCGCCGGGCAGGATCGTGCCCGACGACACGGGCGTTCCGCCGTTCGAGATGCCGAGGAAGTCGCCGAGCTTGTCGGCAAACGCGGTGGCGGGGATCGCGATCGCCGCGGCGAGCGCGACTGCGATGACGGCGCGACGCGGGCGGACACGGATCGGCTCCGGGAGGTTCAGAGGCCCGTCATGGGGCACGGGGTTCGCCGCTGCGAGGCGGGCGATAACGTCGTTGTTCATCTCGTCACTCCTTTGGGCTCTGGTCGGAAGGACGCAGCGACGGCGAGCTTCGACGCGAGCCGCGACTTCGCACGGTGGTAGCGGACGCGGCAGGCAACGGCCGAGCAACCGAGCACGGTCGCCGCATCGGCGAGCGACAGTCCCTCCCAAGCGACGAGCCGGAGGACCTCGCGGTCCCGCTCGCTCAGGGCGTTGAACACCCCGGCAAGCTCGCCGTCCCCGACGGGAGCGGGCTCGCCGGCGGGCACCTCGTACCCGTGCGCGACCCGGGCGTGCTTGCGCCGTTCGTTCGCGAGCGTCTTCCGCGCGACGGCGTAGAGCCACGGCAAGGGCTCGGCCGGCACGCGGTCGATCTTCCGCAGGCAGACGAGAAACGTCTCTGAAACCACGTCGTCGACGACGGCCTCGGGGGCCCGGCGCCTGACGTACTTCCCGACCGCCTCGTGGTGCTCCGCATAGATCTGCTCGAACCGCTGCATCTCACCCTGTCTATGTCGCGAGGGGCGCGCGCGTTACACCTGCGGGCGCGGCCCTTCGCGGCGGATTCCGCCCTCAGTTGGCGCGGATGAGGTCCACGTAGAACGTGCCAGGCTGCAGGTAGAACGGAGCGTGCGAATGTCCTCTGATCGCGGCGTTGCCGGGCCGTCGTCCGTGCGCCTGGTGGGCGTGACTATGCTGCCGTGTGCATTTTGAGCGCTTCGAGAGCGCGCTCTGGCAGACGAGTTCGCTGCTGCTCGTCGCGGAGGGCGAGGCGGTGGTGATCGATCCGTGCATCTCGGCTGAGGAGGTGGCGCGGATTGCTGGACGTGCCGCGACACTCGACGCTCGAGTGACGCACGTTCTCGTCACACACGCGGACTGGGATCATGTCTGTGGAATCGCGGCGTTTCCCGGTGCCGTTGCGACGATGGGTGCAGCGACGGCGGAGATCGTGGCCAGCGGTGAGCCGCTCGAGGTGATCGGCAAGCGGGCAGCGACGTACGGGCTAACGATCGAGGGTGAACCGCGGGTGGATCGTGCGCTGGCGGTGGGAGTCGCGCATCAAGTCGGCCCGTTCGTCGTCGAGACGGTCGCGCTTCGTGGCCACACCGCCGACGGCACCGCGTACCGCATCCGGGAGCTCGATCTGCTTGCCGTCGGCGACCACCTCTCGGCTGTTGAGTTCCCATTCGTCTCGATGACGTCCGAATACCGGACGACGCTCGCGTGCCTGATCGACCTGCTGCAGAACGACCCACCGGCACATGTGGTGCCCGGTCACGGGCCGGCGCTCACCGCAGCGGAGGCTTTAACCATCGCGGAAGCCGACCTCGCCTATCTGCATGCGCTCCGCGACGCCGTTGCGTCCGCGCAGCGTGACCCCGCGCGGGCGCGCGCCGCGGCAATCGCCGTGCCACTGCCAAGGCCGGCGCCAGAGGACCTTGCCGAGATGCATGCGGGCAACACCGAAACGCAGCTCGAGGAGCTCTTACCGTAACGACGCGCTCGTGCTGCGCACGTTCGCTCGGATTCCCAGGGAGCGGAACGGAGTTGCCGACGAATTCGCGAAGGACGGGGCCCGGGCCTCGAAGGCGCTGCGCGCTGACCGGCGGCGATAGGTTCCGCGTCACGTGCACGACCGTCGGCGCGGTCCGGGCGCGGATCGACACGTTCGCCGACCTTGACCCGGGCGCCGTTGCCATATCCACGATCAACAGGCAGATCGCCTTCGTCGGGTCGAGTTAGCACTCCTCAACGAGGGGAGGGCACGGTTCGGGCTGTAGAGAAGCGCGCCGCAGTTGCGACGTGAGAGTCGCGAAGCGGGAGGGACGCTCGGCACGCCGGGCTGCGCTCACCGCGCGGATCTGCTGCCGCAGCCTGCGCTCGCGCTCGAGCGCGCGCCGGTTCTCTTCGAACTGGAGGTGGGGGTACAGCTTCGAGTCGTGAATGTTCATGGTTGTTGCTCCTCGTCAGGCCTCAGGAATGGTTTCCTAATGACGCTACGGGTGGCGCGGCAGGCTCGTCATCGGTCGTCGGGACGATCTCGCGTCCTCCGCGGGGACGAGCGCCGGTCGTCCGTCGCGACGACGATGACGACGGCATCCTCCGGCGACAGAACTGCACGGTTCGTCCATGAGCCTCGAGCTGTGCTTGAGGCAATCGTCTTACCGTCGTCTGGGCGAGAGTCCTCTCGCCTGAGCCGCCGCAAAGACACCCTGGCGTCTGCGGCCGCTCCTGCGGTCAGTGAGCCCCGAAAGGGACCGTCGAAGCATGACGACGATGCTTATCGCCGTCGACTTGAACGCGCAGCGTCGAAAACGGTGCCGCTGCTCACGCGGGAGCGTGCGCGACGGCGGCGGCCTCGATCTGGAGACGCTTCAGCCGGCGCATCACGTCGTCGCCGCCACGCCCGAAGAGATCGTGGAGCCGCACGTACTCGCCGTAGAGGGTGTCGTACGCCTCACGGTTCTCGAGCCGCGGGGCGTAGCTCGTGTCGCTCAGGTGCGCCATCGACCGCGACGCGTCGGCGATCGTGTCGTGGCCGCCACCGGCGGCGCCCGCAGCGACGGCGCCGAACATCGCCGCTCCGAGCGCGGGCGCCTGTCGCGAGCCCGCGACCGCGATCTCGCGGCCGGTGACGTCCGCGAACACCTGCATCACGAACGGGTTGCGGTCGGGCAGGCCGCCGCAGGCGACGATCGCGCCGACCGGGAGCCCCGCGTGCTCGAACGCCTCGACGATCACCCGGGTGCCGAACGCCGTCGCCTCGATCAGCGCGCGGTAGATGTCGGGCGCACGTGTCGCGAGCGTCATCCCGACGAGGAGGCCGCGCAGGTCGGCCTCGACGAGCACCGAGCGGTTGCCGTTCCACCAGTCGAGCGCGAGCAAGCCCGTCTCGCCGGGACGAAGCGGCGCGGCCTCCTCGGCGAGCACGTCGTGGACGTCAACCCCGCGCGCCCGCGCCGCGTCGTGGTACTCGGGCGGGACCGCGTGCTGCGCGAACCACGCGTAGATGTCGCCCAGCGCCGACTGGCCCGCCTCGTAGCCGAAGTAGCCCGGGACGATGCCGTCCTCGACGACGCCGCACATGCCTTCGACCTGCACGAGCTCCTCCCCGAGCAGCAGATGCCCATTGCTCGTCCCCATGATCATCACCAGCGTCCCCGGGGCAGTGACCGTCGTCGCCGGCACCGAGCCGTGGAAGTCGACGTTCGCGACGGCGACCGGCGTGCCCAGCATGCAGGCCCGTCCAGGCGGCCGCTTGCTCGCTCAGCGCACCCGCCCGGGTACCGGGCGACAGCAGCGCCCGCGACATCTTCTCGTCGACGACGTGCGCGAACCGGGGGTCGAGCGCGGCGAAGTACTCGGACGCGGGGAATCCGTCGCGCTTCGACCACATCGCCTTGTAGCCGGCGGTGCACGCGTTGCGGCTCTCGACGCCGGTGAGCTGCCAGACGATCCAGTCGCACGCCTCGATCAGCCGGTCCGCGCGCGCGTACACCTCCGGCGCCTCGTCGAGGATCTGCAGCGCCTTCGCGAAGAACCACTCGGACGAGATCCTGCCCCCGTAGCGCGGCAGCCACTGCTCGCCGCGCTCGACCGCGACGGCGTTGATGCGGTCGGCCTCCGGCTGCGCGGCGTGGTGCTTCCACAGCTTCACCCACGCGTGCGGATCGCGGCGAAGATCGTCGAGCGCGCAGAGCGGCGTCCCGTCGGCGAGGGTCGGCAGCATCGTGCAAGAGGTGAAGTCGATCCCGATCCCGACCACGTCGTCCGGCGCGACGCCCGTGTCGGCGAGCACACGCCGCACGGCGACCTGGAGGCTGCGGACGTAGTCGCGCGGGATCCTGGAGCGCCCAGTCGGGCTCGAGCTGGACGTCGTCGTCCGGGGCCGGCAGCCGCTGCGTCGATCACACCGTGCTCGTATGGCTCGACGCTCGTGCCGAGCTCGCTTCCGTCCGCGCAGTCGACGAGGACGGCGCGCGCCGACTCGGTGCCGAAGTCGATGCCGAGCGCGATCGCTCACCGCTCCGGCTCCGACCGACGACCTTCAGGCCGCGCCGCTCGACGAGCTCCCGGAACGCCGCGGCCCCTCCGCGAGCCCGTAGCGAGCAGTGACGAGGGCGCCGAGCTCGAGGCCGCCGCGCTCGGCGAGCCGGATCGCGCGGGGCAGGTCGCTCGCGCGCATGCGCCGGCACCAGACGAGCGTCAGCCCCTTGCGGCGGGCGGCCGCGGCGCGGAACGACGACCGGTCGCCGTCGGGGATGCCGACGACCACGACGCGTCCGCCCGGCCTCGCCGCGGCGATCGCCGCATCGAGCGCCTCGTCGTCGCCGGCCACCTCGTACGCGACGTCGACGTGAGCGCCGGCGGGCGCCGGAGCGCGCGCGCCGAGCTCGCCGGCGGCCGCGGCCCGGTGCGGCAGAGGATCGGCCGCCAGGTCGACCCGCACGCCCGCGGCGCGCAGCGCCTGCACGAGCAGCAGCCCGAGCGGCCCGCAGCCGATCACCGCTGCCGTCGAGCCTGCAGCTGCGCCGCCGAGGTCGATCGCGTGCAGCGCGACCCCGAGCGGCTCGAGCAGCGGCGCCGCCTCGATCGGCGACCGCGTCCGGGAGCGCGTGCACGAGGTGCTCCGGCCACGCGACGAGCGTCCGCAGCGCACCGTCCGTCGATCCGTGTCCGGCGAACCGCATGTCGGCGCACAGGTGCGTCCTGCTCCGCGAGGCAGAGCGCGCACCGTCCGCACGGCACCGCCGGGTCGAGCACGACGCGCTCGCCCGCGCGCGGCCCCTCCACGACGACGCCCGCGAACTCGTGGCCGAGGACGAGCGGCTCGTGCAGCACCGCGTCGCCGATCCCGCCCTCGAGGAACCAGTGCCGGTCGGAGCCGCAGAGCCCGACAGCCGTGGACGCCGCACGAGCGCCTCCCCCGGCTGCGGCTCGGGATCCGGCTCCTCGTGCAGCCGCAGCTCGCCGACGGCGTGGAGCCGCAACGACTTCACGTCGGCTGCCCGTAGTAGGCGGCGGCGCCGTGCTTGCGCGAGAAGTGCTTCTCGAGCAGCTCCGCCGGAATCGCCTCGATCCCGGCGCGCGAGCTGAAGCGAGCCGGTACGCGCTCGCCGCCACCGCCTCGAGCGCGACCGCGTTCTCGACCGCATCCTCGACGCTCGGCGCCCCAGGCGAACGGTCCGTGCGAGGCGACGAGCGCAGCCGGCAGCTCGAGCGGATCGAGCCCGCGCTCCGCGAACGCCTCGACGATCACCGCGCCCGTCCGCTCCTCGTAGTCGCCCTCGATCTCCGCCGCGCTCAGCTGCCGCGTCACCGGCACCGGCCCGCGGAAGTGGTCGGCGTGCGTCGTGCCGAGGCACGGCAGCTCGCGCAGAGCCTGCGCCCACGCCGTCGCGAACGGCGAATGCGTGTGCACGACGCCGCCGACCTCCGCCGAACGCGCGGTAGAGGGCGAGGTGCGTCGGCGTGTCGGAGGACGGTCGCTGCTTCGCCGGAAACGACCGTCGCCGCTCGCGAGGTCGACGACGGGCATCGCGTCCGGCCGCGAGCGTCGTCGTACGCGACGCCGCTCGGCTTGATCGCCATCACGCCCGCTTCGCGGTCGGCGGCGCTCGCGTTCCCGAACGTGAGCACGACGAGTCCCGCGTCGACGAGCGCGAGGTTCGCGGCGACGACGCGCTCGCGCAGCTCGTCGAGCACCTACAGCCCCCCGGCGAGCCGGTAGTACGCCTGGTTCCAGCGCAGCTCGCGCGTGAAGTCGCGCATACGCGTCTCGGCGTCGATGACGACGAGCTCGATCCCGGCGATCTCCGCGAAGTCCGCGACGATCTCCGTGTCGAGCTGGTCGCTGAGCACGGTGTGATGCGGGCCGCCGGCGACGAGCCACGCCTCGGCGGCCGTCGGGAGGTCCGGCCGCGGCCGCCAGAGCGCCCGCGCGACGGGGAGCTTCGGCAGCGGCTCGTCGGGAGGGACCACCTCGACCTCGTTCACGAGCAGCCGGAAGCGGTCGCCGAGGTCGACGAGCGCGACGTCGACGGCCGGGCCGGCACGCGCGGTGAAGACGAGCCGCACGGGGTCGCCGCGTGCCGCCGATCGAGAGCGGGTGGATCTCGCACGACGGCCGCCCGTCGGCGATCGACGGGCACACCTCGAGCATGTGCGCACCGAGCACCCGCCCGCCGCCCGGCGCGAAGTCGTACGTGTAGTCCTCCATGAACGAGCTGCCGCCGTCGATCCCGGCGCCCATCACCTTCGCGCGCGCACGAGCGCCGCGGTCTTCCAGTCGCCCTCGCCGCCGAACCCGTAGCCGTCCGCCATCAGCCGCTGGACGCCGATCCCCGGCAGCTGCGGCAGCGTCCGCCGAGATCCTCGAACGTATCGGTGAAGGCCTTGAAGCCGCCCGCGTCGAGGAAGGAGCGGAGCCCCGCCTCGATCCGCGCCGCGTCGCGCAGCGACGCGCGCCGCTCGCCGCCCTCGCGCAACGCCGGGACGAGGTCGTATCTGGTCCTCGTACTCGCCGCGTCAGCGCGTCCACCTCCGCGTCGGAGACGCTCGCGCACGGCGTCGGGCGAGCTCGCCGACGCCGTAGCCGTTCACCGAGACCCCCAGCCGCAGCTGCGCCTCGACCTTGTCGCCCTCGGTGACCGCGACCTGGCGCATGTTGTCGCCGAAGCGCGCGACCTCGAGCCGCTGCAGCCTCGTGCCAGCCGCAGGCCGCGCGCGCCCACGCGCCGACGCGCGCGACGACGGCCGGGTCGCTCCAGTGCCCGACGACCGTCTTCCGGCGCAGCCCCATCCGCGTCTCCATGAACCCGAACTCGCGGTCGCCGTGCGCCGACTGGTTCAGGTTCATGAAGTCCATGTCGATCTCCGCCCACGGCAGCTCGCGGTTGAACTGCGTGTGGAGATGCAGCAGCGGCTTCTGCAGCGCGCGCGAGGCCGGCGATCCACATCTTCGCCGGCGAGAAGGTGTGCATCCATGCGATCACGCCGACGCAGGTGTCTGCCGCGTTCGCCTCGAGCGCGAGGCGCCGGATCGAGCCCGGGCTCGCGGCGACCTCCTTGTGCACCACGCGCACCGGGATCTCCGGCTGCGCGTCGAGGCCGGCGGCGACCTCGCGTGCATGCGCCTCGACCTGCCGCAGCGTCGCCGGCCCGTACAGCTCCTGGCTCCCGGTGACGAGCCAGACCTCGAGGTGTCCGAGCAGCTCAGTCGCCATCGCTCGAGATCTCCTCGAGCTGGCTGCGGTAGCTCGAGACCATCAGCTCGGTCAGCTTCTCGAGCGACGTCTCATGCACCGGCTGGTCGATGGTGATGCGACCGCCCTCCATGACGTTGATGCGGTCGCAGAGCTCGAAGAGATGGGCGTAGTTGTGGTCGATCACGATGATCGAGACCCGGCCGCTCGAAGCGAGATCCTTCACGAGGTTGATGATGAGCCTCGACTCACGCGCGCCCATGGCGGCGAGCGGCTCGTCGAGCAGCAGGATCTTCGTCGCCGCACGCACGGATCGGGCGACGGCGACCGCCTGCCTCTGGCCTCCTGAGAGCTGCGCGGCCTCGGCGTCGATGCTCGGAACGCGGACATGGATCTCGTCGAGGTACTGACGTGCGAGCTTTCGCATCGCTCGCTTGTCGAGGAACCGGAGCGGGCCCATCGTCGTCAGCTCGTGACCGAGGAACAGATTCTGGTAGACCGGGAGCTGCGGGATCAGCGCGAGATCCTGGTAGACCGTCTCGATCCCGTGTGCGCGGGCGGCCTCGACCGAGTGGAAGCGGACGCGCTCGCCGCCGACGATCACGTCGCCCCCGTCCTGCTGGTGGAAGCCGCTCAGGATCTTGACGAGCGTGCTCTTACCGGCTCCGTTGTCGCCGACGAGCCCGAGCACCTCGCCCTGGCGCAGGACGAGGTCGATCCCGCGGAGGACGACGAGCGCACCGAAGCGCTTGGTCACGCCGCGCACCTCGAGCGCGGGCTCGCCTGACGCAGACGCGGGCGGCGTCGGCTGGGCGGGCTGGACGCTCATGTTCCCCTCGAGCGGGCGATCAGCCGGTCGAACTGCGCGTTCAGCGCCATCGCGAAGATGATCACGACGCCGACCCAGACGTAGAAGTCGTTCGTGCTGACCCCGATCAGCGTGAGCCCGTCCTCGAGAATGCCGATCAGGATCGCGCCGATGAAGGCCCCGATCACCGTCCCGCGGCCGCCCGTCAGCGCGGTGCCGCCGATCACGCAGGCGCCGACCGCGTAGAGGATGTAGTCGACGCCGAAGTTGCCCGGGTCGAGGCTGCCGTACTTGACCGCGTCGACGATGCCGACGAGGCCGGAGAGGAAGGAGCAGAGCACGAAGGCCCACACCTTGACGCGCCGGACCGGCATGCCTGCCTCCGCTGCGCCGAGCAGATTCCCGCCGGTGGCGACGATCCGGACGCCGAAGCGTGTGCGTCTGAGCAGCACGGTCCCGAGGATCGTGATCGCCGCGACCCAGAGGATCTCCGACCACAGCCAGGAACCCATCAGCTGGCTCGCGAAACCCGGCGACCCGTTCGACGACGAAGCGGGATCGGCGTCCCCTGCGTCATGTTCGAATAGATGAGGACGAGCCCGAAGAGGATGAAGTTCGTCGCCAGGGTCGTGACGAAGGACGGCACGTTCAGGCGCACCGTGATCAGCCCGTTGATCGCCCCGACGCCGCAGCACACGGCGAGCGCGACCAGGATGGAGAGCGCGATCGGCACTCCGAGGTTGTGCATCCAGTACTCGACCCATGGACCGAACAGGAACACCTGGCCGGCCGACAGGTCGATCTCGGCGAGCACGAGCAGCAGCACCTCGCCGACCGCGATCGCGCCGATCGGCCCCGCGTAGCCGGCGGCCGAGCTGAGGCTGAGCGAGTCGGTGAACGTCGACCCGGCCCTGATGGTGAAGTACGCGAACAGCCCGACCGTGATCAGGATCGGCGTCAGCTCGCGCTGGTAGAGGAAGAGGCGAAGGACGCGACGCGAGAACGATGCGGCATCGCGCTCCGCCGCCCCGGCGGCTCAGCCGCCGGGGCAGTAGCACGTGTGTTGGAGCGCCCGAATGCACGCTCGCTCGCATCGCCTAGTGCGGGATCGAGGCGGGCGGCTTCAGGGTCTTCTGCTTCGCGTTCGTCCCTTCGAACCTGTTCTGCGCCAGGTACGGCGCGACCGTCCCCTTGACGACGATGCCGAGTCCGGTGTCGGTGTTCGTCGGCTTCATCAGCCCACCCGAGACGTTGAACAGGTAGAGCTGCATGATCGTGTCGAAGCCCTGCAGGTAGGCCTGCTGGTCGATCGTGAAGGTCAGGTTGCCGGCGTTGACGCCCTGTACGACCGGCGTCCCGACGTCCCATCCTGCCCCGCCGACCTTCCCTTTCAGCTTGTTCTTCTGGATGAACTGCGCGATGGCGTCGCTGTCTCCGCTGTCCACGCCGAACATGAACTTCACGTCCTTGTGACCGGCGTACCACGCGGAGATCTTGTTGTACTCCGGCGCGCCCTCGGTCGCCGAAGTCCCGACCTCGACGAACTTGACGCCCGCCTTCGACCAGGACCGGCTTCGCACCGTCGATGCGAGGCTGGATGTTCCCCGTTCCCGGAGTCGCGATGATTCCGGCGACGAGATCGCCCTTCTTGACCCCGGTCTTGAGGATCTGCTGCTGCGACCGCCGCTCCAGCGGTCAGGTTGTTCTGGCCGACGTAGGCCTGGCGGTGGTTGGCGACCCCGGCCGAGACATCGGCGTTGTACGCGAGCACGGGGATGCCGTGGTTCAACGCACTGTCGACGGGAGCGTTGAAGGCGGTGTTGTCGATCAGGCAGCACCCGATGCCGTTCGCCTTGCCGGCGATGGCGGTGTTGAACGCCGCCACCATCTGGGAGACGATCGAGCTCGCCGAGCCTGTCCACTGGTACGAGCAGCCGGTCAGGGCGCAGGCGTCCTGGATTCCGTAGATCGTCGCCGTGAAGAACGAGTTCGTCGTCACGTGGTTGACCATCACGAACTTGTACTTCGGGTGGCTGGCGAAGAACGCGTTGTCGTTGTTGCGCTTGTAGGTCGCCGCGCTCGCCCCTTGCTCACCCAGGATCTCGGCCAAGCCCCCGTAGAGCGGTACGCTTGCAGCCACTACGCCGGCGTGGCGAAGGAAACGTCGCCGCGAGAACTCGCGTTGTTCCTTGCCCACCTCGTCATGCCCGTCTGCTGCCATTCCTCCTCCTTCTCTTGCCTCGATCCCGTCCCGATCGAACCGACCTGCTGGCTTCGTAGCGCCGGCATCTCGGTCGGGACTTTCTAAATCGACCAGGTCAATACTTCGTATATAACAACTCTCGACAGATTTCACAAGCGTTGTTCTGCGACTCCTCAGATCCTGGCACTCGGCCGATCGACGTCATCCGGGAGCACGCTGATTGTCATCGGGGAGCAGCCACTGACTCCTCCGGCCGGCGTCCGTACGCGACGGCAAGGGCTACGTACGTCCGAGCAACCGCCGACGACCTCGGGAGCGTGCTGCCGGTGTGCGCTTGTCCGGCCTTTTCATTCTCGTCGAAGACGACGATAATACGCTCGATTCCGAAGCAATGAGGCCGCTACCCAGGCATGTGCTCGTCCATTCGGACGGGCGACGGTTGTTCGTCTACGGGGAGCTGCGCGGCTCCCTCGACGAGGAGCGGCCGAGCGCGGCGGACGAGGGCTCCGAGATCCACAAGCGCCTCGACGTGTTCACCGAGGCGTGGGTCGGGATCGCGCCGGCACGGAACACGCGGCCGCTCGACTCGCCGGCGGAGAGCGCGGACGCCCAGGGGTGCCCCTTTTGTCCGGGCGGGATCGAGGTTCCCTTCTCATACGACGCGGCCGTCTTCGACAACCGGTTCCCGTCGTTCCGTCCCGACCCGCCACCGCCGCCCCGCATCGACGGCCCGACCGGGCCGGCACAAGGGCACTGCGAGGTCGTTCTCTACACGGACCGGCACGACGCCTCGTTCGGCGAGCTGTCGCCGATCGAGCTCGTCCGCGTCATCGCGGTGTGGATCGACCGCGCACGCGAGCTCTGGGCTGACCCCGCACATGCATACGTCTGCGTCTTCGAGAACCGCGGCGCCGAGGTCGGCGCCACCATCGCGCATCCACACGGGCAGATCTACGCGCTCGACCACGTCCCGCCGGTCACGGCGGCAAAGTCCGAGGCGCACCACCGCCACCGCCGGCGCGAGGGACGCTGCCTCTCGTGCGCGGCGACGCAGGCCGACGACCGCTCCGACCGCGTCGTCTCGGCGAACGAGAGCTTCGCCGTGGCCGTTCCCTTCGCGGCCCGATGGCCGTTCGAGGTGGTGATCCGGGCGCGCCGGCACGGGCTTCGGCGGCTGGCCGACCTCGACGTCGAGGAGCAGCGCGACCTCGCCGTCGCGCTGCGCGACGTCGCGCGCCGGTACGACGCGCTCTTCGACTTCCCGCTGCCGTACATGATGGTCGCGCAGGAGGCGCCGCACGATCAGCCCGACTGGCACCTCGCGTTCGAGCTGTATCCGCTGCATCGCGCGCCCGGAGTGACGAAGATCCGGGCGAGCGTGGAGACAGGGCTCGGACTCTTCCTCAACGACGTGGCGCCGGAGGACGCGGCGCGGAGGCTCGCCGGCCTGGATGTTCCCGTCGAGCCGATCGAGCTCGACTCGCTCTTGGCGGTCTCGCAGCCGGATGCGGCGATGATCTCGTGAGCGCGGAGGCGACAGAGCCGCCCGTCCCCGCCTCGCTGCGGCGCGAGCGCATGCTCGCGGAGATCAAGGAGCGCGAGTTCGTGCACGTCGGTGAGCTGAGCAGCCGTTTTGGGGTCTCGGCGGTGACGGTGCGCGGGGACCTGGACTCCCTCGCTGCGAAGGGCAAGGTGCACCGCGTCCACGGCGGTGCGATTCCGCGCCTGATCCCGCGCCAGGAGCAGCCGTTCGAGGACAGCATCTCGAGCTTCCCGGCCGAGAAGGTCGCGATCGCGCAGGCGGCCGCCGCCCTGCTCGAGGACGGCGAGACAGTGCTCCTCGATGTCGGGACGACTGCGGCAGCAGCAGCTCGGGCGATCGCGGCGCGGGCGGAGCTCAGCGATGTGGTCGTCTTCACGAACGGGCTGAAGACCGCGCTCGAGCTCGAGCCGGCCACGCCGCGGATCACGGTGGTGGTGCTGGGCGGGACGCTGCGGCCGTTGCAGCATTCGCTCGTCGATCCGCTCGCGACGCTCATCCTCGACCAGATCTCGGTCAAGACGGTATTGCTCGGCTGCAACGGCGTCGATCCAATCGGAGGCGTCACGAATATCAACCTGCCCGAGGCCGCGGTGAAGCAGCGGATGCTGGCCGTGGCGACGCGCAAGGTCGTGCTCGCGGACGGGAGCAAGCTCGGCCGCGTCGAGGTCGCACGGCTCTGCAGCATCGCAGACGTCGACATGGTGATCACCGGCCGGTCGGCCGATCCGGCGGTGGTCGAGGCGCTGCGGGAACGCGACTGCGACGTTCACGTCGTGGGCTAGACCACGCGGGTGGAGGCTCCGGCGTTCCGACCGCTGAGCTCTCAGTGGGCCTGGCCGTGCAAGACGCGGACGCCGAAGCGCGCGGCGCCCGGCGACGACCCGCCGACGAGGCCTGCACCGAGAGACTCGGCGATCGCACGGACGCGCGGCTCCGCCTCCGTGTGCCCGAGGACGACGACGGCTCCGCCGCTCCCTCCGCCGCTGACGCGCGCCCCGATCAGCCCCTCGCGCATGCCGGCCGCGCGCACGACCTCGACGATCTCGTCCGTCCGCGCCACGCCGAGACCGCAGCGCGAGTAGCCGGCGTGCGACTCGTACATGAGCTCGCCGATGCGGCGGAGAGCGTCCTCGTCCGGCTCCTCCCCGAGCAGGCCGAGAGCTTCCCGCGCGCGCGCGTGCTCTTCGAGCGGAAAGAGCGTCGCCGCGCGCACCCTGTACTCGACCGCGGGCTCGACGGCGCTGACCGGATCGGTGATGCCCTCGCGCAGGCCGAGGAAGTCGGCGCCGAGCATGCGCCCCGGCAGCAGCTGCGGGTCGACGTCGTCGCGCTCGAGCTCCGCAAGATGGTCGGCCGCACATTCGAGCAGCGCGTATCCCATGAATGCCGCGCAGCGGACGCGGCGATAGGCGTCGCCCGAGACGGCGTGCCGCAGGCCGGAGTCGATCGCCCACGCGGCGAGCGGTCGCGGCAGTGGCACGGACGCGACGATCTCCGCGGGACGGCACAGGAGTGCGAGCAGCTCGCCCTCCTCCCCGTGCATCACCGCCATCTGGTCCATCGCGCCGCACGGCACGCCGGCGAAGATCTGCTCGGCCCGTTGCCCGAGCAGCGCGAGCTCGTACGGTCCGTGCGAGGCGCCCAGGCAGGCGGCGGCCGCTTGCAGCACCGCGACCTCGACCGCTGCGGAGGAGCCGAGCCCCTTCCCCTCCGGGATGGACGAGGAGACGAGCACGCGCAGGCCGGCGAGCGGCAAGCCCTGCTCCCGGACGAGAAGCGCGACCGGGCCGAGCACGTAGGCGCCCCACGCGTCACGGCCGGTGAACATCGCAGCGATCTCGTCGAGGGAAGCATGCGCGAGCACGTCCGCGTCGGCTGCGATGCGGCGTCCACCGCTGACTGCGACCACGCCGCCGTCCGCGGTCGGCTGCGCGGCGGCGAGCGCTGCGACGCGCAGCGGCAGCTCGAGCACGAGCCCGCCCGAGTAGTCCGAGATCCCGCCGAGGATGTCGAGCCGGCCCGGGGCGCGCGCGACCGCGACCGGTATGCCGGAGGCGAAGAACGCGCTCGAGCCGACGCGGCGGCAGAACGCGTCTGCGTCCCCCAGATCGGGGAACGTGGGACCTCCGGCGCCCGGCTCGGTCGTCGCCATGGGCGAAGTTTCCCCCATCGACCGGTGCACGGCGAGCGAATGCATCCATCGCGTCAACCGTGATGCTCGTCGTCGTCTCGAACCTCGGCCAGGCGTCGCCGAAGCGTTGGTGAGGTCGACGAGCGCCCCGAAGAGGTTGATCGTGGCCGCCGGTACGCGCTACGCCGCGGTAGGCGATCCGAACCAGGTGGTCAACGCGTCAGGGAGCCCCGCGTTGGTTTGAGCTCCGGCCCAGACGACGTATCCGTCGGGCCGTGCAGCAAGGTGAAGACCCGCAGCGGCCCTGCAGCGCCCGGGTGACCCGGCGGCGCTCGAGGGGACAGCCAGCCTCTTAAGCTCGGCGAGTCGACGCGCGAGGCAGCGCCGCTCCGGCTCCGCTTTCGCGAGCTCGGCGGTTAGGCTGGCGGGCCATGCCGGGGCTATTGCTGTTCGGTGACACCGAGCGCTGTGCCGCGCTGCGTCACGAGATCCCGCTCGCGATCATCGATCCCTTGCTGTTCGCCGAGCTCGATGGGCGGCGCGTGGTGCTGACGAGCGTGCTGGAGCGGGACCGGGTACTGCGGGCGCTCCCTGATGCCGAGCTGCTCGACTTCTTCGATTTCGGCTGGAAGGAGCTCGTCGAGAGCGGGATGTCGTTCGCCGAAGCCGAGCGTGAGGCGGTCGCCCGTGCGGTGCTACGGATCGGCATCGACGAGGCCATCGTTCCGGGCGATTTCCCGCTCGCGCTCGGCGACCGCTTGCGAGACGAGGGGATCGTCCTGACCGTCGACGACGACGCTGTGGAGCTCCGGCGGCGCGCGAAGTCTGTCGTCGAGCTCGACGGCATCCGCGCCGCCCAGCAGGCGGCCGAGGCGGGAATGACCGCGGCGCGCGAGCTGCTCTCCCGCGCTCAGCCGACCGACGACGGCCGTCTGCAGCTCGACGGGGAGCGGCTGCTGGCCGAGGACGTCCGTGCGGCGCTGCGCGCCGCATGCGCGAAGCACGGTGCGCCGTGTCCGCCTGACATGATCGTCGCCTCGGCTTGGAGCGGTAACGGCCACGAGCCGGGCAGCGGGCCGCTGCCGAGCGGACTTCCGATCGTGGTCGACATCTGGCCGCGCCACGAGGCGAGTGGATGCTGGGCAGACATGACGCGCACGTTCGTGGTTGGGACCCCCGCCCCCGAGTACGCCGGCTTGATCGCCGAGCAGGCACGGCTCGTCCGGACCGCGCTCGAGCGGGCGAAAGCAGCAATCCGTCCCGGCGTCAGGGGACGCGAGCTCTTCGACCTGGCCTGCGACCTGTTCGAGTCGGAGGGACATCTCACCCAGCGAACGGCGCAGCGCGAAGGCGAGGACGAAGGCTTCCAGTTCTCGCTCGGGCACGGCGTCGGCCTCGAGGTGCACGAAGCTCCGGCCCTCGGTCTGGCAGGGCGAGACCCGCTGGTCGCCGGAGATGTGCTCGCGATCGAGCCGGGTCTCTGGGACACGCGGATCGGCGAGGTGCGCCTCGAAGACCTCGTGCTCGTGACCGAGCACGGCTGCGAGACGCTGACGCGGTTCCCGTACGACCTCGCGCCGTCCACGTAGAGCGCGGCCTTCGCCGGTCGGCCAGGCAACGCTGCCGGCCGGACGTTCGCGGTCGGCTTTGGTTAACCGAAACAGTTGACTGGCAGCTGCGGACTCGGCGCGTCCCGATCGTGTGGTGCTTCGCGGCCTGCTCGAGCTCGTACCGCGTGAGAGGGTAGGCGCGCGTTCGAGCAGCCCTGCTGGGGAGAGGACCTAGCGCCTGAGGCTGAGCCGCTGTCCGACCGTCCTCTCATTCTGGCGACGGTGGCAGAGGCCTCCGTATCGGCTGAGGTTCCGCCTGACCCGGCGCGGTTGGCTGCGGCTGTACGCGAAGCACGGAATGACGCCGCGCCCTTCGCGCTCGTGGCCGCCGGGGTACTCGTTGTGTTGGCCGTCGTGAGCAAGCATGCGCATTGGGAATTGCTCGGGCACCGCCTGTGGTGGATGTGGCTGGTAGTCGTGGCGCCGTACGTCTGCCTCTCCGCGACGCTGCTCTTCGGCGTGGGGCGCCTCGTCCGGCATGACCGTAGGCGCGAAATCGTGATCGCGCTCCTCGCATTCGTCTGGGTCTGCAACGTCTCGGGTGTCGTCGTGCTCGTCGTGTCCCTGGTGTTTCACTCGGGGATCCAGATGACGGGACGACAGCTGCTGTTCAGCGGCGGCGCGGCGTTGTTGACGAACGCGATCGCGTTCGGCCTTGCCTTCTGGGAGTTGGACTGCGGCGGTCCGGTCGCACGTGCGCTTGCGACGGCGCGTCGCACGCCGGACTTTCAGTTCCCGCAGGACGAGAACCCGCAACTGGCACAGGCTGGATGGGCGCCCCGCCTCTGGGACTATTTCTACATCTCGCTCACGAACGCAGTGGCGTTCAGCCCGACCGACTCGATGCCGCTGACACGGCCCGCGAAAGCATTGATGGCAGCCGAGGCCACTCTGTCCGCGGTCACCGTTCTACTCATCGCTGCACGCGCGGTGAACATCCTCACGTAGAGCGGCGAGTCTTCCTCTCGGAAGCCGACTGCGAGGCGGCTTCTGTCACTCGTGTCCATCACCGCGCGACCGGATTGCCGGGGAAGCCGCCCTGCCGAGCGGCTTCCCGCGGCGATGGGTATGGCTACGCGGCCTTCGGCTCGATGTTCTGGTTGACGCGGAAGACGTTTTCCGGGTCGTACTTCCCTTTGGCCGAGGAGAGACGGTCGTAGTTCTCGAGGTAGGTGGCGCGGACCCGCTCGTGGCCTTCGTCCATCATGAAGTTCACGTAGGCGCCACCCGCGGAGTAGGCATGGCTCGCGTCCCAGTAGTCGACCGTCCAGTCGCGGACGAGCGCCGCGTTCGCCGGGTCCGGGTCGACGCCGACGATCACCTCGGCCCAGTTCGAGTCGCGGTAGACGAACGGCGTCTCGGACTTGGCGACGTCGTGGACGGCTCCGTCGATCGGGTACAGGTGCATTGCGGAGTGGAGGGTCGGAAGCTTCTCGGCGAACTCGCAGTGCTGCTCGATCGCCGCGTCCGGGAGCTCGCGGAGGAAGTCGGCCCGCCAGTACCACTGCAGACCCGGGCTGTAGAGGCCGTCGAAGAGGCTCTGGAGCGCCGGGAACGGGATGGGGCCGACGCCGTGGAGCAGCGGCGTCCCGACATCCTGTGCGGGCGCGAAGAGCTCGTCGGCCGTGTCCTCTGCGCCGAGATAGCACCAGATCACGCCGCAGACCTTGCGGAAGTGCAGCTCTGCGGGGAGGAAATCGGCCGGCGGCACGGTCATCGTGGCGAAGAAGCCGTTCAGCTCGCGGGGGGCCGCAGGCATGAACTCGCGGTACCAGCGCATCACCTCGGCAGTCTGCTCGAGCGGCCAGAAGGTCGGGCCGGCGAGCACGGTCGAGACGGGATGGGCGCGGAACAGGAACGAGGTGACGACGCCGAAGTTGCCGCCGCCGCCGCGGAGCGCCCAGAAGAGGTCCGGGTTCTCGTCGGCGCTCGCGCGAGCCTCGCTGCCGTCGGCGAGGATCACGTCCGCCTCGAGCAGGTTGTCGATCGTGAGTCCGTACTTGCGGCTGAGGTGCCCGATCCCGCCCCCCAGAGTGAGGCCGCCGACGCCGGTCGTCGAAATGATGCCCGAGGGCGTCGCGAGCCCGTCCGGGTGCGTCGCTGCGTCGACCTGCCCCCAGGTGGCCCCGCCGCCCACCCGCACGGTGCGGCTGCCGGCGTCGACCTGGACCGAGTTCAGGCCGGAGAGGTCGAGCACGACGCCGTCGTCGCAGACGCCGAGCCCGCCGCCGTTGTGGCCGCCGCCGCGCACGGCGAGCAGCAGGTCGTGGCGGCGTGCGAAGGCGATCGTCTCGGCGACGTCGCCCGTGCTCGCGCAGCGCGCGATCAGCGCGGGCCGCCGGTCGATCATCGCGTTGAAGACGGCGCGCGCCTCGTCGTAGCCGGAGTCGTCCGGCCCGGTCAGCGTGCCGGAGAACTTCGAGCCGAGTTCCTGTCGTGCCGCATCGGCGGCCGTGGTCTGCGTGCTCATCGAGAACCTCCCGGTCGATTGCAATGCGCCCGAGACTACGGACACGGGCCGCCCCCGTCATGACCTGGATTGACCCGATCTTCAACCGCGCCCACCAGTGGCGATAATCAGACCTGACTATCTCTGTGAACGAGCCGCAGCTATCCGGTCCCGTCCAGATCCTCGCGTCGTCCCCGTTCGTCGGGCGCTCGCGCGAGCTCGTGACGCTCCGCGCCCTCGTTCCGCACGCAGACGGTGAAGGGCGGCGGATCGCGCTCGTCGGCGGCGAGGCCGGCTCGGGGAAGAGCCGCCTGGTGCGCGAGTTCGCCAACGAGATCTCCGCGGAAGGCGTGCTCGTGCTCTACGGGGCGTGCGACGCCGTCGTTCGGACTCCCTACCGGCCGTTCGTGGAAGCGCTCGACCAGCTCGTGCGGAGCATGGATCCCGACGCGCTGCGCTCCGAGCTCGGCACCGCGGGCGGCGAGCTGACCCGGCTCTTGCCGGACTTGCCGCTGCGAGTCGGGGGGCTGCCGGCTCCCGTCGTCGCCGACCCGGACACCGAACGGCATCGTCTCCACACCGCGGTGACCGACCTGCTCGCCGGTGCGTGTCGCCGCGGGCCGCTCGTGCTCGTGCTGGAGGACGGCCACTGGGCCGACACGCCGACACTCCTCCTCCTTCGCCACATCGCCCGCTCGGTCCCGGACGCGCGCCTGCTTGTGCTCGCCACCTTCCGGGACACCGAGGCGGACGTGCCCGCCGAGCTCGCCGACGCGCTCGCCGACCTGCGCCGCTCCGACGAGGTGCTCCGCCTCCGCCTGAGCGGCCTGACGGACGAGGACGTGACCGAGTACGTACGGCGCTCGGCCGGCGCGGTGGTCGATCCGTCCCTGGCCGAGCTCGCCCACGCGATCCGAAACCTCACCGAGGGCAATGCGTTCCTGCTCTGCGAGCTCTGGCACACGCTCGTCGAGACGAACGCGCTCACCGTCGCCGAGGGAGGGCTCCGTCTGACGCGGCCGCTGGAGGAGATCGCGACCCCCGAGAGCGTGCGCGAGGTGGTGAACCAGCGGCTGTCGAGGCTCGATGCGAGGACCCGCGATCTCCTCGAGCTGGGCGCCGTCGCCGGGACGGAGTTCGAGCTCGATCTGCTCCGGCATGCAGCGCCGCGCGAGCTGGAGCAGCTCGACGCGCTCGAGCCGGCCGTTCGGAGCGGCATGATCGAAGAGGTCGCGTCTCTGAGGCTCGCCTATCGCTTTACCCATGAGCTCGTGCGCCGCGCCCTCTACGACGGGCTGAGCGGGCTCCGGCGCGCCGAGCTGCACCTCCGGGTCGGCGAGGCGCTCGAAGCGGTCGCACCATCCCGCGACGGACGAGCTCTGACCGACCTCGCCCACCATTTTGCAGCAGCGTCGCCGATCGGCAACCGCGAGCGCGCGGTCGACTACAGCCTGCTCGCGGCGGAGGCGGCCTCAACGGCGCTCGCCTACGACGAGGCAGTCGCGCACCTGCGTACCGCGCTGCGAATCGGGATCGCAGACGAGCGGCGGCGCGCGGAGAGCCTGCTCGATCTCGGCACGGCGCTGTTTCGCGCCGGCACCTCGCTCGACTCGCTCCAGTCGTTCGGGGAGGCGGCCGAGATCACGCGCGGGCTCGGCGACGGCGGCCTGCTCGCGCGGGCGGCGATCGGATTCGAGGATTCCTGCTGGCGCCCGGCGATGCACGACCAGGGCGCTCGGCCCCTGCTCGAAGAGGCCTCGCGGGCGCTGTCGGATGAGGACTCGACCCTCCGCGTCGGGGTTCTCTCGGGCCTCGCCCGGACGCTCGAGTTCGAGGGAGACGCTGGACAGGGCAAGCTGATCCGCGAGGACGCGATCGCGATGGCGCGCCGCCTCGACGACCGGCGCGGCCTCGCCACCGTCCTCATGCGCGCCTACTGGGCCCAGGGCACGCTCAGCCTGGCCGAGATCCTGGAGATGCTGACCGAGGCCTGCGAGCTCGCCGAGCAGATCGGCGACATCGACATCCAGGCCGAGGCGATGGAGTGGCGAGTGGCGGCGCTCATGGCACTTGGAGAGATGGACGTCGCCCGCGCCGAGCTCGCCACCACGCTCGCGATGGCCCAGCAGATGCGCCAGCCGTTCATCCTCCACGTCGCCGAGCACTACGAGTCCTCGCTCGCCCTCTTCGAAGGACGCCTCGCCGACGCCGAGCAGGCCGCCCTGCGGTCCCGTGACTGGGGTAGCCTGCTCACCGGCCGCGACGCCTCCGGCATCCACGGCATCCAGATGTTCGGGATCCGGCGCGAACAGGGCCGCCTGGCAGAGCTCGCGCCCGTGATCCGGATCCTCGCGACCGACGACCGCAGCGGCGGCGCCTGGCGACCCGGCCTCGCGGCAACGCTCGCCGAGCTCGGCATGCACGACGAGGTCAGGCGCGAGCTCGCGCGCGTCCGGGAGGACGGACTGGACTCGCTCCGCGAAGGCCTGTGGATCGCCTCCCTGTCGTACCTCGCCGACGCGGCCGCCGCCGTCGACGAGCGGAGCACCGCCCAGCTCATCTATCCCGCGCTCGAGCCGCTCTCGGGAGCCAACGTGATGATCGGCCACGGTGTCGCCTGCTACGGCGCAGCCGACCGCTACCTCGGCATGCTGGCGAGGATCCTCGGCGAGACCGAGCTCGCGCAACGCCACTTCGAGGCGGCGCTGGACCTGAACCGGCGGATGGGCGCGGCGACCTGGGTCGCCCACACGGCCTACGAGTACGGGAGGACGCTCCTTCGGGACGGAGACGCCGAGCACGCGAGCCTCCTGCTCGCAGACGCCGGCGCGCTCGCGGACCGCCACGGCCTCGCGGCGCTCCGCGCCCGCATCCAGAACGTCGATCCGGCGAGCGCCGCCCCACATCCGTCCGGCCTCTCCGCCCGCGAGCTCGAGATCCTCCGACTCGTCGCCCAGGGGCTCTCCAACCGCGAGATCGGGGCCGAGCTCTTCATCAGCGAGCACACCGCCGCAAACCACATCCGCAGCATCTTGCGCAAGACGGACAGCGCGAACCGGACCGAGGCCACCGCGTACGCCTACCGGCATGGCTTGGTGAAGAACTGACCATCGCGTACGATCCGCCCATGCCGACCTATGTCATCGAACGCAGCTTCGCCGAACAGCTCGACCTCACCGGCGGCGACGTCAGGCTGATCGAGGAGGCGAACGCGGACGAGGGGGTGCGCTGGCTGTTCTCCTTCCTCAGCGCCGACCGCCGCCGCTCCTACTGCCTCTACGAAGCGCCCTCGGCAGACGCGATCATCGCCGCCGCCCGGCGGGCCGGCATCCCTGCAGACGCGGTCGTCGAGGTGGACCGCATCAGCGCGGACATGTACGTCTAGTTGCCTCGCGCTTTCCGGGGCTTCTCAGGAACGATGGCGCGGCAGAATCCGTGAACCGGGACGACTGGAATCGCCGCTACGAGGGGAAGGAGTTCGTCTGGAGCGCGCAGCCGAATCGCTTTCTCGTCGCAGAGGCGGCGATGCTCCCACCCGGTCGGGCGATCGACCTGGGCTGCGGCGAGGGCCGAAACACCGTCTGGCTGGCCGAGCAGGGCTGGCAGGCGACCGGCGTCGACTTCTCCGACGTCGCCCTCGAGAAAGCCCGCCAACTCGCCGAGCGCCGCTCGGTCACGGCGAAATGGGTGCAAGCTGACCTGCTCGACTACCAGCCGCCGGCGGCCGCGTTCGACCTCGTCATCCTCTTCTACCTCCAGATGCCCGGTCAGGAGCTCGAGCGGATCCTTCCGCGCGCAGCCGCGGCGGTCGCCCCCGCTGGAACACTTCTCCTCGTCGGCCACGACTCCGGCAACCTCCACCACGGCTACGGCGGCCCGCAAGATCCCACGGTTCTCTACACAGCCGCGGACATCACCCCCCACCTTGCCGGGCTGGAGATCGAGCGCGCCGAGCAGACGACCCGCACGGTCGAGACCGACCAAGGCACCCGCGACGCGCTCGACGTCCTCGTCCGCGCCCGGCGACCGGGCACGTGAGGAAGGACGTCCGCGAGTTCATCCGCCGGCTCGAGGCCGTCGGCCTCACCATCGAGTCGACACCCGGCCACTACAACGTCCTCCGCGACGGCAAGCCGCTCCGCAAAGCCAACGGAATGCCCTTCACACTGCCGTTCTCCCCCGACACGACCCGCTGGCGCAAGACGGCGATCATCGACCTGCGCAAGCTCGGCATCGACGTCTGACTGCCAGACGGACGCTCTTCCGAGTGAGCAGCGGCGCGGGGCGCCGCGCTCAGGCGCGGACGGAGGCGACGAGCTCGGAGAGGTAGCCGTGAGCCAGGCAGACGACCGTGTCGGCGCCGCCGTAGTAGATCGTCACACGACCGGTCGGCCGGTCGACGAGAGCCGCGCACGGGAAGACGACGTTCGGCACGTCGCCCACCTGCTCGTACTCCACCTGCGGGGAGAGCAGGTAGTCGCGGCCGCGCGCGATCACCCGCCAGGGCTCGTCGAGGTCGAGCAGTGCGGCGCCCATCGAGTAGACGAAGCCGTTGCAGGAGGTCAGCACGCCGTGGTAGAGGAGCAGCCAGCCGGCCTCGGTCTCGATCGGCGTCGGGCCCGCGCCCACCTTGGTGGAGGCCCAGGTCCACGGCTCCGGCGCGAGCACGTGGCGGTGCCGGCCCCAATGGACGAGGTCCGGGCTCTCGGAGTAGAAGACGTCGCCGAAGGGCGTGTGGCCGTCGTCGCTCGGCCGGCTCAGCATCGCGTAGGCGCCGCCGATCCGGCGCGGGAAGAGCACGCCGTTGCGATTGAACGGCAGGAAGGCGTTGTCGAGCTGGTGGAACGTCTCGAAGTCGTGCGTGTAGGCGAGGCCGATCGTCGGGCCGTGGTAGCCGTTGCACCAGGTGACGTAGTAGCGATCCTCGAGCCAGGTCACGCGCGGGTCGTAGGCGTGCACGAAGGTCTCCTGGATCTCCGGCACGCGCTGGTCCGCGGCGCGGAACGCGATCGGCTCCGGGTCGATCTCCCAGTTCACCCCGTCGACGCTCCGGCCGACGTGCACGTTCATGACCCGCGTCGTGTCGTCGACCCGGAAGACGCCGGCGTAGCCGTCGCGGAACGGAACGACCGCCGAGTTGAAGATGCTGTTGGAGCGCGGGAGGTGGTCGCGTCGGATGATCGGATTCCGGCTCGAGCGCCAGAGCACACCAGTCGCATCCGGCGGCCGATCCTCCCACGGGATCTCGGGCAGCGCCTCGGGCGGAGCCGCAGGCTGTTCGGTGCTCACGGAATGTGCGGTCATCTTGCTTGCGTCCTCCTCTGGCCGAAGTCCATAACGTACTCGGTTCAGTCTGCATCCGGGGAAACCCCCCACGGTCGCCTTCGAGGCCCGACAGTCTCGAATCAGGAAGCAGCCGGACCTCGCGCTCGGCTAATCACTGAACCGGTTTTTGGGCCCGCACCGTCGCCGCTCGACGGACGGCCGGCGACCCCGGACCAATGTCTCATTGCCGCACCGACCTCGTGATCGCGAGGGTGCAGTCCGACCCCACGAGAAGGAGTACCGATGTTCAACATCCGCATCACCATCGTCGCCGCCGTCCTCGCGATCGCCGCTGCCGCCGTCGCCGTCGTCCCCGTCGCCTCTGCGAAGGGCGGCCCCGGAGTGCGTGCGACCGGCGTTTGCACCCAGAGCTCTGCCGCCAAGCTCAAGCTGAGCCGGGACGACGGCGGCCGGATCGAGGTGGAGTTCGAGGTCGACCAGAACCGCAACGGCGTCCCCTGGAAGGTCACTCTCCGCCGCAACGGGACGCTCGTCGCCTCGACGACCGCCAAGACCCGCGCCCCGAGCGGCTCGTTCTCCGTTCACCGCCTGATCGCCCGCGCGCTCGCGACCGACCGGATCGCCGCCCTGGCGACGCGCTCCGGCGAGCGGTGCACCGCCCACGCGGCCCTCTGATACCCGCCACCTGCGGGGCCGCGTGATGCGGCCCCGCACAGTGCCGGGAAAGGCGCGCCTAGACGAGCGCCTTGAGGAAGATCTCCACCGGCTCGGCCGGGAAGGTCTCGGTCTTGACGACCTCGAGGAGCCCGATCTTCGCGAGGACGCGGAACGCGGTCTCGTTGTCGGGATACTTCACGATCGCGAAGAAGTCCCACGGACCCATCATCGCGAAGACGTGCTCGAGGACTCCACCCTCCTCCTCGACGATGTGGCGGATCTTGTCGAGGTACTCGGGTGTCTTCTCCAGGTTCTCCCGCCCCTCCGGCGTGAGCTGGATCAGTCCGACATAGGTGAACACATTGCACCTCCTTCGGCACTTGCTCACCTTGCAGCAAGCGAGCCTTTCACCCAGAGCGGCCCCCGCGCATCAGCGGACCCACCGATCGTCCCTGGCACGAAAGTACGCAAGCGGCTCCCGCTCCGGCACCGCGCGTTGCGTCCCGCCGCATGGTCGGCGATCACCGGAACCTCGGGGTCCCCATACTTGAGACCTGTGATGCGTCGCGGTCTGCTCACCGGGCTGGTCACGCTGCTGTTGCTGCTGGCGGCAACCGCGACGGACGGAAGCGCCGCGCGGATCGGCGCGGGACCGGTGCGCGTCCAGCAGTTCACGCTCCACAGCCGACTGCTGGGGCGCAGTTTTCGCGAGCTTCTGCTCCTTCCGGCCGGTCGCCGCAGCGGGCGTGAACTGCTCGTGTTCCTGCACGGCTACACCCAGCCGACCGCCGAGAATGCGGACTGGATGCGGCCGGGGCTGCGCGCACTCGGCGACAGCGCGCCCGCCGTGCTGCTCGTCGACGACGGCGACCTGACAAGCTGGTGGCACGACCGGGCGACCGGAAGGTGGGGCTCGTACGTGCTGCGCGAGGCAATCCCGGCGGCGCTCCGGCGGACGGGCGCAGACCCGCACCGCGTCGCGATCGGCGGCATCTCGATGGGCGGCTTCGGCTCCCTCGATCTGGCGCGGCTCGCGCCAGGCCGTTTCTGTGCCGTCGGCGCCCACTCACCCGCGCTGCTCCCGTCGCAGTACTGGAGCAGCGCCGGGGCCTTCGACGACGAGGCCGACTTCGCGCGCCATGATCTGCTCTCGCTGGCCGCCGCGAGGCGCCTCTACCGAATCCCGGTCTACCTCGACGTCGGCCGCGCCGACGATCTGCGGTCTCCGGACACCGCCTTCGCGGACGCAGTTCGCGCCCATGGCTCGAAGCTCACCTTCCGGCTCGTGCCAGGAGGTCACTCAGGCTGGGCCGCCCGTATGGCGACCTACCTACGCTGGTACGAGCGCGCCTGCCCCTAGACCGTTTCGAGCGCAGCGTGTCCGATTCGGTCGGCATCAGTCGCGGACGACGACCTCCGACCCGACGCGGACGACCCGCTCCCAGGGGATGACGGGGTGGCCGTGCACCTTCGCCTCTGCCTGGCCCGCCGCTCCCGTGGGTACCGACGCCGTAGCGCTCGAGGATGCCGAGCTTGCCGGCGGCGAGGCCGGTCACACGCAGGCGGCCTCCCTCGAGCTCTCCGCGCAGGTCGTGGACGCGGCCCAGCTGCTGCCCGGACTCGGTGACGACCTTGCGGTTCAAGAGCTCCGACAGCCGCATCAGGATCCGGGCAGCCTCCCGACGAGCTTCGCCCACCGCTCGTCGCCGCGGTTCAAGCGCAGCTCCCGGCCGGGCGCTTCAGGGTCACGACCGATGTGACGGACTCGACCTCAGTCCAGGGCACGTGGACGGCGTTTCCCGAGAGACGGGCGGCGAGCCTTCCGAGGCGGCCGCGAGAGCGCCAGGCGTTGCCGCCGACGATGATCTCCACCACCTCCGGCGAGTCGCCGTCGAGACCGGCGAGCTCGAGATCGTCGACCTTCCCGCAGTTCTGACCGTCGCAGTCGACGAGCTGGTGGTCGAGGATGCTGAGGGCGATGTCGACTTCGATGACCTCGCTCATCCCTGTCCTCCGTGCGTCAGCAGCATCAACGGGATGGCCGCGACCGCGACCGCGAGGATGATGCCGAAGTAGATGACGCCGAGGGCGTTCGCCAGCTTCCCGTTCACGTTCGCACCCATGTACGAGCGGTCGTTGGCGACGAGGAGGATGGGCAGATAGGTCAAGGGCAGCGCCACGACCGAGAAGATGACCGAGTACTCCGTCAGCTTGACCGGGTCGTAGCCGGTCATGACGACGAGCAGAGCGAGGGCGAAGATCGCCAGCCAGGAGAGGGTGAAGCGCGAGGCGGCCGCGGGCCGCTCCTTCTTGCCCCACCTCCAGCCGAAGAACTGAGCCAGGTTGTAGCGCGCCGGCGAAGCGACGTCTCGACAGCCGCCCCGCCGACGGCGAAGAGGATGCCGACGAGCGCCAGCAGGAGCCCCACCTGCCCCAGCGCATGCTCGGCGGCGAGAGCCGGCGTGCCCAGGAACTCGGGCGAGATGCCCCTGGGCAGGAAGAGCACCCCGGCGACGATCATCAGCGCGAAGGAGAGAGAGCCGCCGAGGGCATAGCCGATGATCGCCGTGACCTTGTTCAGCCGGAGGTCCTTGAGGCCCCAGCGGTCCTCGACGGCGCCCGAGGAGTAGAAGTAGACCTCGTACGGCGTCATCGCCGCTCCGAGCAGGCCGACCACGAAGTAGAGGTAGACCAGCAGGCTGCCCCCGGAGTGCGAGCCGGGCACGAAGCCGTGGGCAACCTGGCCCCACTTGGGGTGAAGCTTGATCGCTGCGACGGCGAAGACGAGCAGGCCCAGGCCGAGGTAGCCGAAGACGCGCTCGATCCACCTGAACGGCAGCACCCAGGAGCTGACGGCAAGACCCAGGACCGCGAGCGGGATCAAGAGGCGATAGGGAAGACCTGAGAGAAGCTGGAAGCAGATCGCCACGCCGCCGACCTCGGCCGCGCAGGTCATCAGGTTGACCACCTCGGAGGCGATCAGGGTCGCGAGGCCGGCGCCGAACCCGGTCCGCTCGCGGACCAGGTCGAAGACCGGGCGCTTCGAGACCGCCGAGACGCGCCCGCACATCTCCGAGTAGACGATGATCCCGACCACTCCGACCACGACCACCCACAGAAGCTGGAAGCCGAAGATCGCCCCGGCCTGCGTGTTGAAGACGAGATCGCCGATGTCGACGAAGCCGCCGATCGCCGACAGGATCCCGAGGGCGACAGCGAGGACGTTCTTCACGCTCACTCGAGACCCTCGCCGATCTTCCGGCTCTCCCGCGCGGCGGCCTCGAGCTCGCGACCCAGCGCGCGCTGCTCCTCCTCGGAGGCGCCGCCGAGCCGACTGAGGTCGCCGCGGACCTTGGCTGCCAGGAGCACCAACCGGTGGAGCGTTGGCTCGAGCGCGGGTGCAGTCTTGGCGCTCTTCAACGAAGCCTCGGCCCTGGAGACCGCCCCGTAGAGGTCGGAGGAGTGCTCGCGGGTATAGATGCGCGTCGACTTGCCAGAGGCAGCGTCCTGCGCCAGGAGCGCTCCTTCGGCAGCTTCGGACCGCAGCGACTTCGTCTGCTGCGAGAGCGCCCCGGCCCCCACCTTGCCGCCACCGCAACCCGCCCCGAGCAGGGCGAGCACGACGCCGAGCAGGAGCACCGACTTCAGCTGTAGCGCCAAGCTCCACCTCCTCCGCCTGCTCGATCTGACTCCCAACCTGGTCGACGTCTGAAACACGCCGCTGTTACAAGTCGTCCGGGCGCCCTCGACGGCGGCGCGGGTCGGACGACAGGTGCGGCCCGAGGGCCGGGTTGCCTACGATCGATAGGCCCACACCCGAATCGACTAGGGAGAGACATGCTTCGCACCTACCGCGCTCGCATCGCCTCGTTGCTCGCAGCCGTCACCGCAGCGACCGCTCTTGCCGGCTCGAGCCTGGCCGACGCTCCACCTGTCGGGCCTCTGCCGAGCGGCCCCACCTCCAGCATCGAAACCACGAAAGGCCAGTTGATCGCGTTTGCGCTGCCGCACCGGCCCGGCGGTCGTGTCTGGCGGATCGCCCGCACGATCGACGCCCGCGTCGTGCGGCAGGTGTCGGAGGCCGACGTCGGCACCAGCGTGGTTCTCGTCTTCAAGGCGGTCGGGACCGGCAGCGCCGCAGTCGCCTTCGGTCTTACCCGCGGCGAGCGCCCGAAGGCATACGAGTCGCGGCGCTTCGTCGTGCGTGTGCGGTAGCGGCGGCGCAGCCACCGGAGAGCTGAACCTCGCTAGGCTACGAGCGACGCCTTCTCGAGCTGCGGCTTGACGTCGGTGACGAACACCTCCACCGTGCGCCTGGCCTCGTCGAGGGTCATGTCGCCGGTCGGGAGCTGCAGCACGATGTAGTCGGTGAGCCCAGGCTCGAGGATGCCGGCGAACCGCTCGGCGATCTGGTCGGCCGTGCCGGCACCGGCGTTGATGGCGTCCTCGATGTGGGACATGATGTTGTTCAGGGGGCCAAGGGCCGCTTCGCATTCGTCCTCGGGCAACACGAGATGGTCGTGCTTGTGCACGTTGTGGGCGCGGCGAAGCAGTCCCTCCATGCCGCGGCGCGCGATGTCGAGTGCTTCCGTCTCGGTTGGCGCAATCGCGAGCAGCATCGTGCAGCCGACGCGTGGCTGACCGTTCGGACCTTCCATTCGAATCGTGTCGCCCTTGTGCTTGTCCCACGTCTCGAGGTACAGGTCATACGAGCGCTGATCGATCGGGCCGGGCCACATCAGGCTCATGCCGTGCCGGCCGGCCGTCACGGGGCTGCCGGGGTACCAGAACGGGATCGGGTCCTGGAAGGGCTTCGTCGCGAGCGGGACCGTCGGGAAGTCGTGGTACGGGCTGTTCGCACTCGAGATCTCGCCGGTCGCGAAGGCGTCGCAGATGATGCTCAGCGTGTCCTCGAAGCGCTGCTTCGACTCCGGCCAGTTGCTGCCGAACCAGTAGTGCTCGATCGGCGCCACCCCGCGACCGACGCCGAAGTCGAGGCGGCCACCCGTGAGCTGGTCGACCACGCACATGTCCTCGATGATCCGGACCGGGTGGTGCAGCGGCAGCAGCTTCACCAGCGGGCCGAGACGGATCTTCGTCGTGACCTGAGAGGCGGCCGCGATGAACACCTCCTGGTTCGGCGCCATGCACAGGTCAGAGCCGTGGTGCTCGGCGAGATGGAAGCCCGCGAACCCAGCTTCGTCAGCCAGCTTGATCAGGTCGAGCCGGTCCTGGAACAGCCGGTGCGTCGGCGTGCCGGGGATATCCTCGATGTGGTCGAAGATGCCGAAGGTGGGTTTGGCCACGATGATGCGTCCTCTCCGCTCGTAAGGGTGTTAAGCAAAATTACACATATGTGCAGTAGGTGTCGATGGGGTGTCGCTCGCGGGATTCGAGTCCGCTCGCTCGCAGCCGTTGCGTGTCCGGTCGCTCGCTGAGCAAATCACCTTGATTCACAACCGTCCGGCTATACCGCGATTGCAGCGCGGGCGCGGGCGGTCTGCACCGCCTTCGAGAGGGTGGCGATGTCGTAGGCGCCGTAGTGGCGGCGGTCGTTGACGAAGAAGGTGGGCGTGCCGGAGACGCCGCTCAGGTCGGCGCTGTCGACGTCTTCCGCGACGCGCGCGGCGCCGGAGTGCTTGTGGAGGTCGTCCGTGAAACGCGCGACGTCGAGCCCAAGCTGCTCGGCGTAGCCGACGAGATCGTCGGGGCGCAGCCTGTCCTGGTGGCCGAGGAGCAGGTCGTGCAGCTCCCAGAACGCGTCCTGCTCGGCAGCGGCCTCCGCCGCCTCGGCGGCGAGCTGCGCGCGCGGGTGGACGTCGTTAAGCGGCAGGTGCCGCCAGACGTAGCGGACATCGCCGAAGTCGGCGAGGAGCTCGCGGACGACCGGCTCGGCCTGTCCGCAGTACGGGCACTCGAAGTCGCCGTACTCGACCAGCGTCACCGGCGCCTGCTCGGGGCCGCGAATGTGATCGCGGGCGGAGTCGACGGGCGCAGCGAGGTCGACGAGCACCTCCGCCGTTCCCAGCAGCGCACGTATCCGCAGCCTCGGCGGGAGCAGCGCCGTCGTGCGGAAGACGAGCCATGTCGCGACCGACGCACAGAGGGCCGCGCTGAGCACACCCAGCTTGGCCTCCTGGAGGGACGGGCCCTGGAAGGCGAGGTCGGCGATCAACAGCGAGACCGTGAAGCCGATGCCTGCGATGGAGCCGCCGCCTGCGAGGGCGGCCCAACCGATCGGCGGGCGGACTCGGCCGCGAGTGAGCCTCGTCACAAGCCAGGAGGCGCCGAGTATTCCGATCGGCTTCCCGGCGAGATAGCCGATCAGGATCCCGAGCGTGATCGGGGCTGTGAACGCACGCGCGAGGAAGCCGCCGTTGATCGCGACCCCGGCGTTCGCAAGCGCGAACAACGGCACGATCACGTAGCTCGTCCACGGGTGGAAGAGCTGCTGGAAGCGTTCGTTCGACGAGATCGCCGACCGCAGCCCGACTTGCGCCGAGCGTGCGAGCTCCGGCGTCGGCTGCTCGCGGAAGCGCCGGAACAGGTCGGTGGCGCGCTCGAGATTCACACGCGCCGCCGGCGACGCGTAGATGACGAGGCCCGTCGCGAGCCCGGCGACCACGGGATCGATGCCCGACTTGTAGAGCGCGACCCAGGTCGCTGCGGCGAGCGCGGCCCCGATCGGGCCACCCCGGATGTTCAACCGGATCGTGACCAGGATCGCCGCGAACAGGCCGACCGCCGCCAGGAGCGGCCAGAGCGCCACGTGGTCCGAATACACCGTCGCGATCACGATCAGCGCGAAGACGTCGTCGACGACGGCGACGGTGAGCATGAACGCGCGCAGGCGGTCGGGGAAGCGCGGCCCGACGAGCGCAAGCATGCCGAGCGCGAACGCGGTATCGGTCGACATCGCCACACCCCAGCCGTGCGCCGAGGGGCGGCCGCCGTTCACGGCGAGGAAGATCGCGATCGGCACCACCATCCCGCCGAGACCGGCGGCGAGCGGCAGCGCGAGCCTGCGTCGTTCGCGCAGCTCGCCCATGTCGAACTCGCGCCGCGCCTCGAGCCCGACGACGAAGAAGAAGAACGTCATGAGTCCGCTGTTGAGCCAGTAGCGCAGTTCCTCCGAGATGCCACTGCCGCCGATCCGGATGGACAGCGTCGCCTGCCAGACCCGCTCGTACGAAGACGAGTCGATGTTCACCCAGGCGAGCGCGGCAAGCGTCGCCCCGAGCAGCACCGCAGCGCTCCCGGTCTCGGTGCGCAGGAAGCTGCGCAGCGGCGTCTCCAGGCTCCGCGCCCAGGCCGTCCGCCCCGAGAAGGGGGATGGACGAGCCTCGCCGGGCAGGCTGCCGTCGTTCAGTCGCACCGATCGCCCAGCCCGAGCTCGGCGAAGCCGTGCCGGTCGATGCAGGTCACCTCTCGCACGCTGCCGAGCGCTCTCGGCAGCGCGTCCCCGCGTTCGCGCTCACCGCCCAAGGAGATCGCTCAGCTCCGGCGCGTTGGGACACCAAGATGACTCGAGCTCGCCGCGGTCCCAGCCGGACGCGTCCGCACCGGCCCGATAGGCGCTCTCCAGGAAGGCAAGCAGCGTCCCCTTCGGGTCGGCCGCGGTTCGTACCGCCTCGTACCGGAGGAGGGCGAGTGAACCGCCTCCCTGTTCGATCCAGAAGGCCTCCTCTGGCTGCAACGGGCGCAGGCGGAGGCCGGACGGCTCCGGCGCGGTGTACGAGTAGTAGGTCGGCTCGCGCACGTTCTGATCTCCGGCCCAGAAGCCGAACGAGACGACTTCGTGCGAGTACGCCTCCCGGGTGACGGGGTCTGCGTCGGCGATTGCCGGGGCGCGCCTGCCGCCGAAACGAGTGAGCGCGAGATCGAACGAGTGCCAGAAGAGGTGAACCGGGCTGGTCTTGCCGCAGTACCAGCCGGCGAATTCCTCGAAGACGCCGTCGGTCCAGTCGAGGATGCGCCAGAAGCGCTCGACCGCGTCCGCGTCATAGGCGGCATGCTCGCGATCGGCCGCGAAGGGCGTCGTCATCGGCACGCCGAACGGCGTCTCGCGGATCGCGACGTCGACGCCGAGCCGCGCAAGGCTCGCATGCAGCGTCCGGTCGAACTCCGCAACCGACAGCCCGTCGACGAGCGCGAACGAGTCGACGGCGCCACCGGAGGTGGCCGTCACCAGCCGGTGATCGACGAAGTCGAACTTGATCTCGAAGCCGACACCACCTGGCGCATGCATGCGGCGAGTCGTCAGTCCGCGCACGTCGACGTAGAGCGGAACGTGCCACCAGTGATTGCGCGGAGCCGTGGAGGCCATCCGGATCTTGCCGACGATCTGCGACCAGAGATGCAGCGTGTTCTTCGTTGCCTCCCACTCGCTCAGCGGTAGCGGGGGAAGCTCAACGGGCCCGGCTGCTGTGCTCATGTCGTCTCCTCTCTGCCCTCGAACGGCCGTGCCGCTAGATCGCTGCGTCGCCGGGCTCGACGACGAAGGCGACCTCGTCGAGATAGCACCAGCTCCACTCCTCCCCCGGCTCCGCCGAACGGATGATCGGATGTCCGGACTCGCCCGCATGCCCGCTCGCGTGCCGGTTGGGCGAAGAGTCGCAGCAGCCGATCTTGCCGCAGCTCATGCACATCCGCAGATGAAGCCAGCGGCCGCCGATCTTCAGGCACTCCTCGCAGCCCGGGATCGACGCCGGCAGCGTCCGGAGAGTGACCTGATCGAGATGGCTGCACACGGGCATCGTCATCCTCCTGTCGATTCGCATTCTGGTCCTGAGCTGTCCAGGATCTCAGCCGCGACCGGAGCTGTGAAGCTCGTGGACGACCGCGTGGCCGCGGCCACGGGCGATCAGCCAACGATTCACGGGTAATGCTGCGACGAAGGCGATCGCGAGGCCGACCGCGAGGCTCCACCAGAAGAGCCCGTTCCCGAGGCCCGCTGCCATCGCGCCGGGCACGATGAGGATGAAGGCGTTGTCGACGATCTCCATCACACCGATCGAGAACGTGTCGGAGGCGAAGGTGAGTCCGGCCGCGCGGCGAAACGGCACACCCGCGCGGAGGACCGGCTGGAGCGTCAACGCGTAGCCGAAGCAGAACGCGAGCACGACGGAGATCGCAATCGACGCCGCGTTTCCCCAGCCGAGAGCGGTCGCGACGATCATCCCGAGCACCTCGCCGATCGCGCAGCCGGTCAAGCAGTGGAGCGTCGCCCGGACCGCCGTCCGTGTCAGCGCGGATGCCCCCGCGTCGTGGTCGACCGTGCTCATGCTCGTTCAGCGGGTCTTTGCGAACCGCTGCACCGCCTCGAGGAGCTCGCGGCTCTTCTCGTTCGCCTCCTTCGGATCTCCGGAGGCGAGGGCGCCGGCCACGCAGTGCTGGACGTGCTCTTCGAGCACCTTGATCGCGACCGCCTCCAGCGCCGTATCGACGGCGCCGAGCTGGGTGAGGATGTCGATGCAGTAGCGATCGTCTTCGATCATCTTGGCGACTCCGCGCACCTGCCCTTCGATCCGGGCGAGCCGCTTGAGCAGCTGATCCTTGTGGGGCGTGTAGCCGCGGCTCGCGTGTTCCGGAGTGGTAGTCATGAGCCGAGCTTAGCATACCCCTATACGGTATTTGACATCACGTTGACCGTGAGCTACGGTGAGAGTCGACATATACCCCTAGGAGGTATAAGAGTGACCAGCGAGACTCTCAGCTACAACGTGCCGGGCGTAACGTGTGAGCACTGCCGCACCGCAATCACGAAGGAGGTCGGCATGATCGCGGGTGTCCAGACCGTCGAGGTCGATCTCGAGCAGAGGCTCGTGACCGTCCGCGGCCACGGTGTCAGCGATGCCGCCGCACGTGCGGCGATCGACGAGGCGGGTTACGACATCGCCGAGCTTCGCGAGCGGGCTGCCTGATGTTGGCGCGCTTCCGTGACCTCGGAGCACCGGCACGGCTGGCCGCCTTCGCGGTCGGACTTGCACTGGTGGGCGGCGGCGCCGCACTCGCCGGCGCGGCGACCGATCACGGGCGCGCCGCCACGAAGGACGAGCACGGCGACCCGATGGCGATGGAGCAGATGAGCGCCGCCGACCAGAGCCGAGCCAGCGGCCTCGCTTCGGTCGCGGCCGGCTACGCCTTCGTGCCCGTGCAGACCACGCTGCCCCTGGCGAAGACGCGCGCGTTTCGCTTCCGCATCCTGGACAACCGGGGCGAGCCGGTTCATGACTTCGACCTCGACGGCGGCGTGCGCGTGCACCTGATCGTGGTCCGCCGTGACTTCGTCGGCTACCAGCACGTGCACCCGACGCTTCAGCCCGACGGCAGCTGGTCGGTGCCGCTCAAGCTCACGGCGGCCGGCGCCTACCGTGCCTTCGCCGACTTCGAGATCGGCGGCAAGAAGACCGTGCTGGGCCACGACCTGTTCGTTTCCGGCGCTTTCGCCCCGACGAGCCTCCCCGCGGCAAGCACCGTGGCGGCAAGCGACGGCTACACCGTCAAGCTGGCTCACGACGAACTTCATGCGAACCGGCCGACGAAGCTCCGCTTCGCGATCAGCCGCAACGGGCAGCCGGTGCAGTCGTTCGACTCCTACCTCGGTCATCGCGGGCACCTCGTCGCTCTTCGCGACGGCGATCTTTCCTACTCGCACGTACACCCTGAACCCGGTGCCGCGGCCGGCGAGATCGTCTTCCATACCGAGCTCCCCTCCGCGGGCAGCTACCGCCTCTTCCTGCAGTTCAAGGTCGGCGGCGTCGTCCAGACGGCGCCGTTCACGGTCGAGGTTCAGCGATGAGCGTCGTCGCGACCGAGCGGCTCGAGCTGCCGATCGAAGGGATGACCTGTGCCTCCTGCGCGGCGCGGATCGAGCGCAAGCTGAACAAGCTCGAAGGTGTGACCGCGTCGGTCAACTACGCGACGGAGAAGGCCGCGGTCGAGTACGACCCCGCCCAGGTGACCACAGGCGCCTTGATCGAGGCGGTCGAGCAGGTCGGCTACTCGGCGCGCCTGCCCCAGGCCGAGATTGCGACCGTCGACGAGGACCCGACGGCGAGTCTACGCCGGCGGCTGGTCTTCTCGGCAGTGCTGGCGCTGCCGGTGCTGCTGATGGGGATGGTCTCGGCGCTTCAGTTCACGTACTGGCAGTGGCTCGCGCTCCAGCTCGCCACTCCGGTCGTGCTCTGGGCGGGCTGGCCGTTCCACGTCGCGGCCTGGAAGAACCTGCGCCACGCGGCCGCGACGATGGACACCCTGATCTCGCTGGGCACGCTCTCCGCCTGGGGCTGGTCGGTCGTGGCGCTGTTCTTCCTCGACGCCGGCGCAACCGGGATGAAGATGCCCTTCGAGCTCGTCCCGTCCCGCAGCGCGGGGGGCGACCAGATCTACCTCGAGGTCGCGGCCGTCGTCATCACCTTCCTCCTCGCAGGCCGCTACTTCGAAGCACGCGCCAAGCGCCACGCCGGCGCCGCCCTGCGCGCGCTCGTCGAGCTCGGCGCCAAGGACGCTTCGATCCTCGCTGCCGACGGCAGCGAGCGGCGGGTTCCGATCGCAGAGCTCCAGGCAGGCGACCTCTTCGTCGTCCGCCCTGGCGAGAAGGTCGCGACGGACGGACTCGTCGTCGAGGGCCGCTCGGCCGTCGACCAGTCGCTCCTGACCGGGGAGAGCGTCCCTGTCGAGGTCGGCCCCGGTGACCCGATCGCCGGCGCCACGGTCAACGTCGGCGGCCGGCTCGTCGTCAAGGCCGAGCGCGTGGGCGCCGACACCGCGCTCGCCCAGATCGCCAGGCTCGTGAGCGACGCGCAGTCGGGGAAGGCTCCCGTCCAGAGACTCGCCGACCGGGTGGCGGGCATCTTCGTTCCGGTTGTGATCGCGATCGCCGTAGGCACCTTCGGCTACTGGTACGGAAGCGGGGCAGGGCTGACCTTTGCCTTCTCGGCGACCGTCGCCGTGCTGATCGTCGCCTGCCCGTGCGCGCTCGGTCTCGCGACGCCGACCGCCCTCCTCGTGGGAACCGGCCGCGGGGCGCAGCTCGGGATCCTGATCAAGGGCCCGGAGATGCTCGAGTCGACCCGCCGCGTCGACACGATCGTCCTCGACAAGACCGGCACCGTCACCGAGGGCAAGATGGCGCTCGTCGACGTCGTCACCGCGAAGGGCGTCGAGCGGGCCGAAGCGCTTCGCCTGGTCGGCGCCGTCGAGCACGCCTCCGAGCATCCGATCGGACGCGCAATCGCCGACGCCGCGCTCCGCGACGGGCCGCTCCCTCCGGTCGACTCGTTCGGCAACCGCGAGGGCCTCGGCGTCCAGGGCGTCGTCGACGGGCATGCGCTGGTGGCCGGCCGCGCCTCGCTGCTCGCCGAGTGGGGCCTCGAGCTCGACCCGGGGCTTGCGGCGGCGGTCGCAGCCGCACAGGCCGACGGCAAGACCGCGATCGTTGCCGGCTGGGACGGCGAGGCGCGCGCGATCTTCGTCGTCGCAGACACGGTCAAGCCCTCGAGCGCCGAGGCGATCGCAGAGCTCAAGCACCTCGGTCTGCGCCCCGTGCTGCTCACCGGAGACAACGAGGCCACCGCCCGCTCCGTCGCCTCGGAGGTCGGCATCGACGAGGTGATCGCAGACGTACTCCCTGCCGACAAGGCGGCGGTCGTCTCCAGGCTCCAGCAGCAGGGCGCAGTCGTCGCGATGGTCGGCGACGGAGTCAACGACGCACCGGCTCTGGCGCAGGCCGACCTCGGCCTGGCGATCGGCACGGGCACCGACGTCGCGATCGAGGCGAGCGACCTGACGCTCGTCTCCGGCGACCTGCGTGCCGCCGCCGACGCGATCCGCCTCTCCCGCCGCACGCTCGCGACGATCAAGGGCAACCTCTTCTGGGCCTTCGCCTACAACGTCGCCGCTCTGCCACTCGCCGCCTCCGGGTACCTCAACCCGCTGATCGCCGGCGCCGCGATGGCCTTCTCCAGTGTCTTCGTCGTCTCCAACTCGCTTCGCCTCCGCGGCTTCAAGGCCCGACGCCGCCCCCTCGGGCCAACGGCATGAGACGGGCAGCCTCGCCTTCATCACCGGCCAGCTCTCACATGGACCGGCGGGCGCCGCTTCATCGGCAAGCTCGGTCGCGAGTTCGGCGTCGAGGAGTCCGGTAGAAGTCTCTTCGAGATCCGTGCTCAGAAGAAGCGCCGAGTACACTGAGGCCGTGCTCGAACGCGCGACAAGCCGTGCGCTCCCGGTCGTCAACCGGGCCGTCGACTTCGCACCGGCAGCTCAGGCGTGCTGCGGCGTCTGCCGGACGTGCACCACGACCAACATCTTCGGCTTGCTGCTCGCGGCAGGCACCGGCGCGACGCTCTGGGTCGGTCGAGCCGTGCGGCGTCTCCGCCTCCCTGCCTAGCCTCCAGCACGGCGACCGGGTGGCCCATTCACCCCGGTCTTGCGATCGTCAGCGCTTGCGCGTCTTGACCGAGACGGCATACGAGCCGGTGCCGGTCGAGGACTTGTGGCGGACGGCCAGCCAGTACGTGCCCGGCTGGAGCTTGCGCACGATCCGGGCGTTGGCTCCGGCGCCGCGGTCGTCGTCCCAGGCGAGGACGGCCCCGGGGTCGTTCGGGCCCTGCAAACTCATCACCACGTCCGTCGCTCCGCTCGTGCTCATGATGTGCGTCGCCGCCGCCGGGACCTCGAAGCGATAGGTGTCCACCTCGGCGCCGATGCTGAGATCGGCTTCGTGCGGCGGCGCGCCGACGGTGAGCTCGACCGTGCCCGCAGATCCCTTCGGGTACTGCCGGCGCATGAACTCCTTGTCCTGCCCCGACAGCTCCGTGTTCCAGCCGATCGCGTAGGAGCCGATCGTCAGCTCGTCCGGCACCGGGTATTCCATGATCGAGGTCGGGTCGAAGGCGGTGAAGTTGGTCGCGTCCTCGGCGTAGACCTGGAAGATGTTCTCGTCCACGTCGGCGTGGCTCCAGCCCTGTGGTGCGTAGTAGGCGTAGACCTTGGGCTTGTCCCAGGGGATCTTGCCCTTGGCTGCTGGGTTCTGGTGCTCGTGGATCATCCCGAGGGCGTGGCCGAACTCGTGCAGCACGACGCGCCGGTACTCCTGGTCGGGCGTGGTCGGCTTCAGCCACCCGTAGTTCATCGAGGCCTGCGTCTTCGCCCGCGTCAGCGAGTCGGTGCCGACGGTCGACCACGAGAAGCCCACCTCACGGAAGCTGATCCGGATCTCCGCCGCCCCGTCCCGCACGAAGTCGAGCTTGAGGTTCGTGTACTGCTCCCACTCGAGCGCGACGGCCGCGATCTTCTGCTGGACGACCGGATCGCCGTCGAGGAAACGCACCCGCAGCCGCTTGCCGTTCTCCCAGAGGCGGTGCGTCTCGACCGCCGCACGCAGCCGCCGCGGGCCGCCGAGCGGGAAGACCCGGACGTTGTCGGGGCGCTCGCGCACGGCGAGCGCATCAGCCTCGTGCTCCCGAGCCGCGTTGCTCGCGTCGCCACCGGGGTGGATGAAGCAGACCTTCACGAGCTTGCGGGCCACGGCGCCCCCTTCCGGACGTCTACGTCGAGACCCGCAGCGAGCGGACGGCCACGGTCGGGTTGTCGAGCGCGAGGTCGCGCAGCGAGGCCGGTGCGAGAGCGATGTCGCCGCCGACACGGATCACGGCGACGAGGAGCACCACGAGGTTGTCCGTGGCGCCGCTCAGGTCGAGGTCGAAGGTGGTGATGCCGGAGCGGGTCGGATCGAGGGTCTGGCCGGTCAGGGTCTGGCGCCGGCTGGGACCGGGAAGCGTGAACTCCCAGCCGTCGCCGAAAGCAGCACCCGTGGTGCCGTCCCCGGAGTTGAGCACGTCGTTGACGGCGGCCGTCCAGGGCACGTTGCCCGCGAACCACGTGGTCGCGTCGTCGGCGCTCGCCGTGTTGTCGGTGCGGGGGTCGATCCAGCGGAGCAGCGTGACCCGAACATCCGCTCCATCAACGGGGAGGATCCCGCGCCGGTGGACGACGACGTCGACCTTCACCGGCCCCGCGGCGATCGTGTGCGACGTCCGGCCCGGATCGCCCTCGACGAGCCGGGGCGCGAGCTCGTAGAGGTCGGCCTCCGACGGGGTCCCGGCGCCCCACGGCTCTGCCGTGACGTGGGGAGCGACCATCACCGAGTCCCAGAAGGCCTCCGTGATGCTGACG
This sequence comes from uncultured Actinomycetes bacterium, assembly GCA_963757725.1. Taxonomy (GTDB): domain Bacteria; phylum Actinomycetota; class Thermoleophilia; order Gaiellales; family Gaiellaceae; genus CAVWSR01. Next base: position 193,057 of record CAVWSR010000006.1, on the reverse strand, counting down.
ACATGCGTCGTCGCGTCCTCCGGCGCAGCATTGTCGCGCAGCACCTCCTCGAAGTAGAGATCCCACGCGCCCGTCGGCCTCGAGCGGGGGTCGTTCTTCTGCGAGCGCAGTGCCGCCTGGAACCGGCGCAAGGCCTCCGGATCGACGCCGGGCGTCGTCCGCGTCCACGGCAGCGTCGAGGGCTTTGCAATCGCCGCCGGAGCGGGGCGCGGGCGCACGTCCGGGCTTCCGTGCCACGAACGCGGAGAGCTCCCGTCGCGCTTGGTCTCGAGCGCGTGGGCCCGCCGGCGCAGATCGTCCTCGTGCGCGCGAACGTACGCGAGCTCGACCGCGGAGGTGTCGATCTCCAGCTCCCAGACGCCGCGCGAGGCGATCGCCGCGCGAAGGAGGCGGATGCCCCCGGAGTCGAAGAGCGACAGGTCCTCGACGGCCGCCTCGGGCAGGCCGTTCACGAGCGCCTCCCAGACCCAGTCGGGCGGCTGGTTGCTGGCGAGCGTGCGGGTGCCGCGCCAGATGCCGACGGTCGTACCGACGTAGACGTGCTCGGGATGCGCGGGATCGCAGAGCACGGCGGTCACCGGTGCGGCGACGGCTTCGGTGCGCAGACCGGTCGGATGCCACGTGTCGGTCCCGTCGAACCACCACAGCGTGTCGACGTCCGCGTTGGTGGGGTGGCCGGCCGTGCCGAGATAGACGGCGCCCTTGGGCCCGCGCTGCGCGCCGCCGGCGTCGGGATTCACGGCCAGGTCGGTGAACGCGACCGCGTTGCGGATCGGCCCCTCGGCCGAGGTGGAATCCTTCTTGTTCTTCGCGTTCTGGCGCAGGATCCTCTCCGGCGGCGTCACCCATGTGCCCGGGCCGACGGTGTCCGCGGTGCCGGCGTTGCGCTGCAGCCGGTAGACCTGCCCGCCCGGCTGCTCCCACCGCTGCTCCGTGAGGATCCACGCCACGTCCGGGCTCGCCCAGCGGCACACCGTCACCGACTCGCCGAGCTGATCCTGGGTGCGGTTGTAGGTCGTCGGCGTAATCGGGTCCGTGGCCGTCGGCAGCGTCACCCACGTCACCCCCCAGTCCTCCGTGTACCAGACGCGATCCGTGCCGACGATCACTTGCCCGACATCGCCGGCGGCGCGCGCGTGCTTCACGGCTCCCGGCGTCGAGTAGAACGCCGAGGCGGAGTCCTCGTTGTCATGTTTGGCAACAACCGTCTTGCCGCCGCGCGCGAGCAGCGAGCCGAATCCCCCGCCCGACGACGTCTGCCAGGTCGCCTGGATGTACTGCGAGAGATAGCGGGTGGTATCGACCGGATCGAACGCGACGCCGCCGCCGTCACCCACGTCCGCGACGCGCCAGACGCCGGTCGAGCTGCGCTCGATCACCCCGTTGTCCTGCAGGCCGACGGAGATGCAGCCCTCGCAGGTGGGATGGGACGCGACGAAGTTCGCCTCGGCGATCGCGAGCCCGTCGTTGCAGGCGACGAACCCGACCTGGCTGGTGGGATGGTCGGAGCGAAACACGCCGCCGTCGCACGACACCCAGAGACGCGCCCCCGCCTTGGCATAGCGCAGGTCGTGGACGTCTGCGTGAACGCCGATGCCGATCATGGTCGGCGCCGCCGCATGGCCGTACGTCAGCTTGCCGTCCTTCAGGCCGACCTCCGCGACGACAATCGAGCCGTTGTAGCTCTCGAACGTCGCGCCGGCCGGATTCGTGGCGGCGAGGTACGAGCCGGCGATCGCAACGCGGTCGCCGTTTCCTGGATCGACGGCGAGCGTGAGGTCGTACTCGCCCTGGTCTCGCAGCACGTCGGGGATGCCGTCGGTGACCTCGGTCGCCGTCGGGGTGCCGGCACCGGAGGCGTCGACCTGGAACAGCGCGGGCAGCTTCTTCGGCGAGTCGCTGCGGTTGTAGCGGTTGTTCAGCACGTAGACCTTCGTGGCCGGATCCGCGGCTGCGAGCGCGCTCCGCTGGGTGTAGGCGCCGTTCGTGGGGATGCGCGTGAACGACGCCTCGCCGTCGGCGCGCACCCACAGCCCGGACTGGCTGCCGCCCTCCACCCAGACCCAGAGCCGCGCCGGACGGCCGCCACCGGCGGCTGTCCAGATCGCGTCGGTGCAAGGCGCCACGAGGTCGTTGAACGGTGCGCTCGTCACCTTCGCCCAGGGCACATTCGCCCCGGTGGTCGTGGGCCGCTCGAAGAGACCGACGGACGTCGCGGCCACGACGATGCTGCCTCCCGGCTGTGCCGCCAGGCGGTAGACGCCCTCGCCCACGAGATTCGGCGCCTCGCGGATCCATGGATCGAGCACCGCTCCGCCGGCAGGCCCGGTCGCGACGAAGATGCCGACGCCGCCGAGAGGACTGCCGGGGCGGGCATGAGTCCAGGGGGTCGTCTCACCGGTGCCGACGAACACGACGTCCTTCGACTCGTCATCGGGCGCCACGGTGTCGAACTTCACCATCACGGCGCCGCACGCATGCCGGTGCGCCGGGCGCACGATGCCTGCCGTGTCCGTCGCCGCCAGGCCGCCGATCGAGCTCCAGGACGCGCCTGCGTTCGACGAGTACCAGATGCCGCCGTTCGCCGCCGCCGCATAGATGCGCTCCCCGTCAGGGTGGACGGCCAGCGCCCGCACACGCCCGGCAACACGCGGGTTGCTGGCCGCCTGTCCGCCGAGGATGCCCGTCGGGCCGAGCGGCGTCCAGAGGTTGAGGAGTCCGTTCGGGGGCGCAAACGGGATCCCGGCGCGGCGGGCGCGGTCCCGGGCCCGGCGCGAGGATCGAGGGCCCGAAACCCGCCCCGCCAGCAGCGCGCCGTCGAGATCGAGCTGACGGCGCCTGCGCGCGGTGAAGCCCAGCCGGGCGAGCGGATCGTCCCGGCTCTCGCCGGGCTCCCCGGCCGAGGGCCAGTCGTAGGCGCTCACGCGCTCCCTCCCGTTTCGTCCGGAACAACCCGGATCCATCCCTCGCGGAAGGCGGCAGGCGTGTCGGGGAGGAGCGCCGTCTGCGTGGCGGCGAGGATCGCGTCGGTGCGCCACGTCGCCGGGGAGTCGCGCCACAGGAACGCCTGGTTCTTGCCGAACACCGATACCTTTGGCAGCCGCACCTGCCCCTCGGCAGCGAGATCGGTCTCCACCAGGAGCGGACCGGTGCGGAGCGACGGCGCGATCGCCGCGAGTCCCGGTCCGACCCAGTCGCGGGCGAGGGCGACTGCCTTGCGCGGGAGGATCCCCGTGGTCAGGTGCGCTCGACCGGCCGGATTCATGAGCAGCGTCAGCGTGACCGTCTGGCCCGGGTGCAGGAACAGGGTGTCGCTCTCGCCCGAGCCGACGATGTAGGGATGGATGATCGCCTCGGGCGGCGGCAGCGTGCTGCTCTGGCCGAGCAGACCGAGCTGACCGCGGCTTCGACCGCTCTCCGGCGCGAGCGCGGCGACGGTCTTGTCGACGAGGCGGAACCGGCTGTAGTCGTCGTCGACGAAGAATCCAAGTACGCCGTCGTCGGTCCGGGTCGAGCTCGCCGATCCGCACGGGGAAGGCGACGGAGGCCAACGCCTGCTCGGCGGCGACCCGTTCGGCTGCCCGCGCCGGATCGCCGAGGTCGATGTCGTCCTCGGGCCGAAGCTCGAGACGCAGCTGAGCACGTACGACCGCGATCGGGCGGCCGACGAGTCCGGCGACGTGCTCGCTCCCGAGCAGCGCGAACGTGTCGACCGTCCAGAGGGTGGTGTCGATCGCGCGCAGCAGCGCGGACAGCGACGACTCCGCCGTCGCGACGGAGCCGCCGCGGTAGGCAGCGTCGGCCGCCACGACTCCCGCCGCCAGCCAGCCGAGCGACTGCTGGCCGGGAGTGAGACCGTAGGACGGCCCGGAGTCGGGAGGACCCTCGCGGCCGGCTGCGATCTCCCACACGACGCTGCCGCCGACGGCTTCGTGGAGCAGCTCGCCGAGCGGGCTGCCGTCGACGCCGTAGACCTCGAGGCTCTCGTCGAGATGGTCGGGAAGGAGGAACCCGGCGACGGGGTTTACGGCCTGCGTCGGGTCGACCTGGTCCACGCGCGCCTCGGCTGCGTCGAGCGCGCCTGCCGGGGATGCGGCGTCGACGAGGCGGTACTGCCACCGCGAGGGCCGTGTCAGCCGCGGCCGCATGTGGAGCGCGCCGGGCTGCCCGTCGACGGCGGTGTCGACCGTCGTCGCCACGGCGTCGAGCGGGACGTCGAGGACGCGGCCGAAAGCGTCCAGGAGACGCGCCTTCGTCAGGCGGAGTGCACCGCCCACGAAGAACTCCGGCGGACCGACCGGCGCGGGCCGCGCGACGCCGCTATCGGGGTCGGCCGGCCTTCGCAGGCCGTCGTCGATCGGAAGGCCGAGAAGCTGATGGCGGAGCCCATCCAGCGCGGCCGTGAGCACGTCGACGTTCGCAACCGCAGCGGCGAGGTCGCTGAGCGCCTTCTCGGTGTCCTCGCTCGCCTCCCCCGCTCCCGCGACGTCACGGGCGTCCTCGGCCGCCAGCCAGTCGGTGACTGCGCGGCGGAGCGTGGTCGCAGCGCCGGTCGTCAGCGTGGCCCGGCCACGCACCGTTCGCGTCGACGACGCCGCGAGCGCCGAGCCGTCACGCTCGAGATCGACGTCGATGAGCGACCAGCCGTCGAGGCTCGGCTCCGCCGCGGTCGTCAGCTCCACCTCCCACTCGAGCCAGAGCGGCACCCACGGCTGCGACCACGCCGTCACCCCGACCGGATCCGGATCGGCGCCCTTCACGAGCGAGAAGCGACGAAGCTCGTCCCCGACCCACCGCTGCTCGAACGAGCCCGACTTGGCGGTGAACGCGCGGGTGGCACCGTCGTACGTGCCGTCGCGCCCGAACCGCAACGCCGCCTCGGCGGTGAGGCGGCGGCCGATCAGGCCGGAACTGGCGGGGGTCGCGGCGGCGGCCGTCAGCCACTTCACGTGGTAGGGATCCTGGAGCGCAGCCTCGCGCGCAAGCAGGACGACCTCGTCCGGAATCGCACCGCTCCCGAGCGAGGCGATCAGCTTGTCTCCGGTGACGACCCCCTGCACCTCGCTGATCACCTGCGTGGGCCAGCGGCAGGTCAGCTTGCCGTCGGGCGAGCCCTTGCCGTCGCCGCCGTGGCGCAGGCTGCGGGCGGCGCCCTGCACCGCGACGAGTGGATCGATCGGGAAGCCGAAACGCGGTGCAGGCCTGGCGACGATGCGCGGATCGGCCGGTGCCTGGTCGTCGGGCTCGTCGACGCGCATCAGCTCGTGCACCTGGCTCTCATTGGCGGAGACGAGGTCGTACTGCTTCGTGGTCGAGAACAGGAGGCTCGACTCGATCGTGCCCGCGTGGGCGGTCTTCCGGAGCCCTCGCTCGATCACGGTCGAGCGGCGCGCGTCCCTGCCGGCGACCTGCGTGCCCTCGCGGCCTCCGGTGACGAAGCGGTCGGTGCCGGCGTTGCCGCCCGGGAGGGAGGCGAACGCGGCGCCGTGCTCGTGCTCCTCGATCTCGACCGCGCCGTCGGGCGTGCCGAACCGGTTGATCTTCTGCGAGGTGAAGGCGGCGAGCAGCCGCTCGGTGTCGCGCCGTGCGGACGCCGGCGTGCCGGATACAGACGCGAGGGCGGCGATCACGTCGTCGTCGTGCCGGCCGAGCGAGACGCGCAGCGCGGACGCTTCCGGCCGTTGGTCGACGGCTGGCGCCTGCGTCACCGGCACGCCGTACACGACGCCGTGGAGGAGCGAGGACCGCATGTGCCACGGCTCGGTGTGGAAGCGCTCGGCCGCACCGGCGGTGAACTTCGAGCTCGCCGCGATCAGCGACTTCTGCGCGACGGTCGCGTCGATCGGCGAGAACGCGGAGCTCACGAGGCCCGCGGCCGGCGCGGCTGCGCCTCCCAGGGCGGTCAGGCGCCGCTCCCCGAAGCGATCGGCGGTCTCGAGTCCGAGCGCCCGGCGAAGCTCGGCGCCGCTCGCGCGCTGCAACTGGCTCGAGCGCGCATCGCCCCAGTCGGCAAGCAGCCGCCAGCGCAGCCCGTCGAGCAGCTCGCCGAGGCTCTGCGAGCTGCGGGCCGAGTCGAGCGGATCCGAGGCGGGATTCGCCCACCAGCCGGCGACGACGTACGTCGCGGCGTCTCCATCGACGCCGTTCGGCGCAGCACCGGCGACGTCGTCGAGCGGATCGAAGAAGGCGAAGCGGTTGAGCACCGCGTCGTACACCGCGGCCCAGGTCACGGCTCCGCCGATCGTCCCGGTGAGCTGCTCGGGCTGCAGAGTCAGTCCCGCGGGCACTGCCTGCTGCGAGGCCGTAGAGCCCTCGGTCCACTGCTCGAGCGGGACGGCGACTGCGCGGTCGGCCTCGAGCACCCAGCCGCGCACCGACGCCTGCCGGGCGCCGTTCGGAAGCAGGATGCGAAGCACGACCCAGCGATCCGGGAGAGCCGGCAAGGACAGGCGGTTGGCGGCGCCGTCGTCACGCTGCTCCAGGCGGCCGCGCAGCAGGGCGTCAGGCATCGCCCAGTGGAGGTGGACGCCTGCGGGACGCGGTGCGCCCGGGTCGAACGGCTGCGGCATTCCGGCGGCCGGATCCTCGACACCCGCGCCGGCGAGCAGCATCGGCAGCCGTACCATCGCCTCGGCGCCGTTCTTCGGGACGAACAGCGCCTGGAGGTCGATCGGCACCAGAAGCCGCATGTCGCGGAGGAGGCTGTCGTCCCAGGTGCCGATCGCATTGACGTCGACCCCCGCTCGGTCGACGGCGAGGAAACGCTTCGACTGCAGAATCGTCGAGAGCGTGCCGGCGTCGAATCTGGACGTTGCTCATGGTCAGCCTTCTTCCACGGGCAGGATCGCCAGGCGCTCGGTCAGGTCGGCCTGGAGCTTGGTGAAGGAGGTCGTGACGGCGAACTCGTCGAGGTCGAAGAACCTGATGCTCTCGGTGTCCTTCGGATCGCCGAAGACCTGCCGGTAGGGGAAGCGCAGCATCTGGAGCGCGTACTCGTGCGGCTCCAGCGTCGGCCCGACGTTGGGCACAGGCTTGGCGATCATCCGGTCGCGCAGCTTGTGCATGTCGATGACGCCGGGCGCGCCGGGCCGGAAGGGCACGTCGATCGAGTTCCCGGTCGTGAAGTGGTCGACGGGCGGGACGAGGTCGCCCGTATCCGCGTCCCGAATGTGCACCTTCGCGCGTCGCTGTGCGGGCGGGTCCTCCGGGTCGAGGCGGGCGCCGAACTGGATCCCCTGGCGAGGCTCCTCGATGTGGACCACCTCCGGCACGCCGTCGATCAGGACGAGCAGCACGGCCGGCGCCAGCCGCTCCATCCGCAGCAGCTTCAGCCGCTCGGGATTCGACTCGGCCTCGGTTGTGAGGGCGTCGTCCGCGACCACGTCCCGCCGATAGGCGCGCACGTGCAGCCCGGGCCAGCCCGAGACCGCCCGCGAGCGCAGCAGGAACCCGGTGACGGCGCCGGCCGGGCCGTCGAGACGCTCTTCGCCGTGGGGCGTGCGAATCACGCGCTCGGCCTGGTCGACGTCGTCCCGGATGCTCGGGTAGACGGATTCGAGCTGCGCCCGGTCGGCCGTGGTGATCGTCCCGACGCCGAGCGCCCCCTGCACGAGGGCGTCCGTCCAGCGGCGGTCGAGATAGAAGAAGCGGATCGACTCCGGCGGCAGGAGGTCGGCGTCGGGCACGAGATAGCTGAAGGGAACGCCGTTCAGGAGCCGCAGTCCGGCGAGGAACCGCCGCAGCTCGCCGGGCACCACGTGGTCGCCGTCGTCGGGGTCGTGCTCCACCAGGTCGACGAGCACCTGCGAGACGGCGGCTTCGGTGGCCTGGAGGGCGAGGTTGACGTCGATCTTGAGCGCCATCAGTTGGTCTCCTCGTCGTCTGGAACACGGTCGATCAGCTCGTCGAGCGCATCGCGCGGCTGCTCGGCCGCCGTGGCTCGGCTCCCGCCGCCGGCGCGCCGCTGGAAGGCGGGCGGTGCGGCGAGACCCGCGACGCGCGTCACCTCGCTGTGGAGCGAGGCGCTGACCGCGGCGAGGTCAGGCCCCTCGAGCAGCGGCTTCTCGTCGAATGCCACGACGGGGACGTCGGTGCCCGCCAGGGCCGCAACGATCCCGACGGTGTCGGCCGTCTTTCGCAGCGTCGCGAGATCGAGTCCGAGACCTGCGGCGACCACCGAGTCGAGGCCGCCGGAGAAGTCGAGCGGCCGCCCGGGATCGGCCACCGGCCGCGACGGCCCGACGACCGCGCCGGGATTGGCCGCCACCTTGTCGAACAGGCTCGACGACACCAGATGGCTGAGGTCGTTGAGATTGTCGAGGACGCCGAGGATCGCGTTGGGCACGATCGACTCGATCAGGTGCTTGACGCGTCCGGCGCCGAACTGGTCCTGACGGAAGCGGAGCAGCGCGGACACCACCGAGAGCTGGGAGAGGGCCAGCAGGCGGCCGATCTCGTAGGCGGCCGCGTACGAAAGGTCCTCGCGCCCGTCGGGCACGACGCGGCGAAGCTGGTCGGCGGCGTGTGCCACGGGTAGGCGCCCGTCCTCGCCGGGCTGCTCCCGATCGGTCGGGTGCGGCACGAAGGCGCCGCGGTACCACGCCTTCATGCCGTCGCCGCGGCGGGTCTGGTGCTCGAGCTCGATGTGGCCGGTCTCGACGACGTTCGGGCCCTCCGGCTTCGGTGGATCGTCTGCGTGCGGCACCGGCACCGAGCCGATCAAGTCGTCGTCCAGGTCGTGCATCAGCTCCTCGAACGTCGCCCCCTCGCTCGTCGTGAACGACCAGTGGGCGAGCACCGGGAACCTGTACACCGGCTCGAGGGCAAACGCCTCGATCGGGGAGCGGAATCCGATCCCCATCGTGTCGCGGACCGCCCGCGCGGCGTCGGAGTCCAGGGCGGCGGCGGCGACCGCCGCGGTCGGCCCCTTGCTCCAGGCGGAGGCGGCGCCGACGCTCGTCGTGCCGGCTGTGCCGTCGAGGGCGGCGCCGATCGAAGGGAGGGCGTGCGACGCGGCTCGGGCGGCCGGTGCGGCCGCGGCGTCCAGGTGCAGCGCCTCGATCGGGAAGCCGCCGGCGCCGATGCCGGTGACGAACTGGTCGGCATGGGTGTCCACGGTCGCGATCGCCGACCAATCCTGGGCAAGCTCGAACTGGAAGAACTCGATCGGCGGCACCGGCGGCGGCAGGACCGACAGCTGGCCCTCGACGTTGACGAGGCACGCGAGGTAGCGCACGGGCTTGTCGGCCGCAGCGTCGTAGACGGGAAGGCGATTCGCGAGCACGACCGCGAGCCACCCGTCGTCGTCGCCGCCGGCCAGCTCGGTGTCCTGCACGTCCACCTCGCGAACGTGCACGAGCAGCGGCAGGTCCTCCTGGGTCGGGAAGATCTTGTTCACCACGGTTTGGGTGACGGCGAGGTACACGCCCTCGGCGACGTCGCGGTCGTCGGGATCGAGCAGCGTCGTTCCCGGAGTGACGCATTGCTCGACGGCAGTCGGCGTCGAGAGCTGCGCCTCGCCCTCGGCGACGACGACGAGCGCGAGCCACGGCGTCGGCGACACGGCTACGGCCTCGGCGGGGTTTCGCTCCCAGGGCAGCGTGCGCCGCTTGAGCACGATCTGCGGCAGGCGATCGCCGAACGCGCCGTCGCCGTTTGCCGGCGGGAACGTCGAGAGGATCTGGTCGGGCGGCATCGTGAAGCGCGGCGAGCTCACGTTCACGTGGGTCTGCTCCGCCTCGACGTCGAACGGCGTGCCCGTCTGATCGCTCACGAGCTCGTACTTGCCGGCGGTCACCGGCGGCAGGACGTTCGAGTGCAGGACGAAGTGGCCTCGCTGAACCGGTGCCATTACCGACCTCGCTTCCTCGGCCCGCGCCGTTCGGGCCTCTCGACTTCGCCGCGCCTGCGGGCGACCGGATCGATCCCTCGGGCTGGCTGGCTCCGAGCCAGACGAGCCTCGCTCCGCCGCCGCGGCCCGGGACGAGCGGCCGCAGGCAGGCGTCGAGGCCGCGCGCCGCGATCGAGGCGATCGCCGACTCGGCGCTGATGCCGGAGGCCCCGAGCACTCCGGCAAGCGACCAGCCCTGCTCGGTCGCGACCGTCACGATCACCGGGCTGCCCTCGGCGGTCGGAACGACGTCGTAGGCGAGCACGCTTCGGTTCTCGGCGACGAGAACCACGGGGAGGCGCTCGTTGCCTGCGGCGTCGACCGCGCGCGTCGCACCGTCGAGCCCCAGCACCAACCGGCGCCCGTCGACGTCGCCGCCGAGAGCCTCTGGATCGTCGAGCACGACGAGCACGGTCGTCACGGCCTGCGAGAACCGCGTCGAGACGGTGCTCAGGCCGCGAGCCAGCTCGGCCCCGGAGACCCAGCCCGCGTCCCCGCGCTCGCGGTGCTGGGCGATCGGCTCGCCCAGCGAGCGAACGGTGCACCGGGCGCCGACCCCCGTCGACCAGCCGACGTAGGGCAGCTGGGTCGCCGCCTGCCAGCCGGCGAGGCCGGACTCCTGCTCGGCGCCGTTGCCGAGAGCGACCACGGCGATGCGCTCGGTCCCCGGCGGCACAGTCCATACCGGCTCCGCGTCCTGCGCGCCGAGGTCGAGATCCGCGATCACGTCGCCGCCGTTGGCGATCGCGACCACGCGGACCGGGCAGCCGCGGACCGTGAGCTGCGGCCGGTCATCGCCGCCGACATCGCGGACCGCATTCGGCACCCGCAGCACGGCGACCTCGCCGGCCGTCAGCGCCGCTCCCGGAGTCCCGGCGGCTGCAGCGACGCGACGTCCGGCGGAAAGCGACGCCGTCAACCCGAGCAGCCGGTCCCTCCCCTCGCTGCCGCGACTGCCGACGGCCGCCGGCGCGGCCCTGGCGACGGCCGTGAGCGGCGTCTCGCCGGCCGCCACGACGGTCCGCGTGACGTCGCTGCGCGGCGCCGCAGCCTCGACGAGCACGAGCTGTGCCGCGATCGAGCGGCTGCGGCTCAGCTCGACCGACGCCAGCGTCGGCGGCGCCGTGCGCCACAGCCGCTCCGAGCCCTGAACGGTCGTCCCGCGCGGCGGCTCCGTGGCCCTCGCGATGCCGGCCTTGCTGAGCACGCCCACCGCGACCGGCGGGTAGACGAAGGTGTCGACGGACGGCCTGGTCGGGCGCTCGCCGATCGCGGGGATCTCGCTTTCGGCCAGCGCGTCGAGGCCCTCGCCGAGCGTGCCGAAGCGGGGCGGTGCCTGCCGCTCGCCGCGGAGCGAGGCGAGGCCGACCGGGCTCGAGCTCTCCGCGAGCCACCGAGCCGCGGTGGCAAACGCCGCATCGACGCTCGCCGGCTCCGGGACCAGAGCCGCGAGTGCCGACCCCGCATTGCGGATGCGCGATGCGTCGATCGAGCGGCGGGTGAACGGCAGCGGCTTCCGCTTGCCGATCTCCACCTGGTAATAGGGGATCTCGGGCCCGCCGGGCGATTCGACGGCGCGCGCCACGAGGTCGAGCTCGTTCAGCGCCTCGACCACGTCGCCCTTTGGCGTCTTGCGGTTGTTGTCGTCCTGCGGCGGTCCCCAGACGCCGAGCGGGAAGGCGCCGTACGGACGGCCCGTCGCGACCAACGGGAAGTCGAGCGTGGCTCCGTCGCGCGTCCACGAGAGCTCGATCGTCGGCGCGACAGAGCCCGTCCCCATCGGGGCGACGCCGAGCTGCCTGGTCGGCGCGAAGTGCGAGACCGCGATGCCGCCCGGACTCGTCAGCTTGATGTCTGTCGCCGGGACGATGCTCGTGAGGATGAGGCTGAACTCGCAGACGACGACATAGGGGCGATCCGCTCCGCCGTCGGGCGTTGGCGCGTTTCCGCCCGAGGGCTGCGCTCCCGAGGACGTGATCACGGTGATCGCCCGGGCCAGTCCGGGGCTGCTCTCGGCGAGGTACTTGGCGATGAACGGCCCGGCGGCCAGCAGCTCCTTGCGCGTCTGGTTCGAGCCGCCGAACTCGACGGTCAGCTCGACGGGCCCGACCTCGAAGGTCGCCTTGCCGTGGAAGTCCGGGCCCTCCACCTCGATGCTGCACCCGAGGCTGATCGAGATCGTGATCTCGCCGAAGATCCACGTGTCGATCGTGATCCCGGCCGAGATCCGCGCGTAGGCGCCGACCTTGTAGCGGAACGGATCGAAGTAGACGATGCCGTTCGCGCCGAAGCCACGTGGGCCCATGCCGGCCCGAACTCCGCCGACGCCTCGAAGTCGCCGCCGGCCATCACCGCTTCGGACGTCAGGGCGAAATAGCTCCCGGCCTTGATCACGATGGCGTCGCCGATCGCCCACCGCAGCCCGAGGCGCGGCACCTGTGGGTAGCCCGGCTTGTTGAAGCTCGGGGTGGTAGCCGCCGAGGGTGAGCACGAACTGTCCCCGGTACTCGCCCTTGAACCAGGTGACGAACGCGAAGCCGCCGGTCAGCCGCACGTCCGGATAGAGGAGCCACGAGTTGTCGGTGAGCTGGCCTTGCACCCAGAGCACGCCCTCGGAGCTCGAGAACCTCACGAGCAGTGCGATCTCGATCGACACGAGGGCGACCTGCGGCCGCGGCAGCGCCATGCGGGCGAGGCCGAGGAGGCTGATGTCGAGGCCGTCGCCGATCTCGACGGCGACGACCGCGATGCCGTCGACGAGCGCGAAGCTGTTGAACGAGATGCCGGCGGCGAACCAGAACGTGCCGCGCTCCATCGGGAAGTACGTCCCCAGCGAGCGCAGCTCGTCCATCGGGTTCCCCGGCGACGCGGCGACGTCGAGCGCCTGGATCAGCGGGTAGTCGCCGAAGTGCGACAGATCCGTGGGCACCACGAGAGCGCGGTTGATGCCGAAGCCGCCGCCGATCCCGGTCAGGAAGAACGCGGGCGGGCCGCCGATCGGGCCGACGATCGCGCCGACGGCGAAGAACGCGACGAAGCGCTCGCCGCCGGACTCCCCCTCGCCGTAGCCGCCGAAGATCGTGATCCCGTAGACGGCGAAGCGGCCGAGCAGCATCCCGAGGTACTCGACGTTCGGCGGCGTGCCGGTCTTGAGGAGGCCGCCGGAGATCTTGACGCCAGCCATGTCGGCGCTGACCGCCAGGCCCGCGAGATCGACCTCCCAGTTCGCCGAGTTGAAGAAGTCCCCGCGCGAGACGAGGTAGGTGATCTGCAGGTCGTCGACGGCACACGTCAGCCCGAACATCGAGACCGAGCCGTCCATCAGCAGCGAGATGCGCTCGACGCGCTGCTGCGGCATCGTCACGCCGAGGCCGACCTGCTCGAGGTACAGCGGGCCGAAGCCCTTCTGGATGGCGATCCACCACGGCCCGTCGCCGTCGCCCGCCCTCAGGGTGACGTGGACCGCGTCGTTCCCGTGCTTCTGGATCGCGAGCGAGGGCGAGAACGCCGGCTTGGGCGGCTGCGAGCCCGAGTCGCGCAGGAGGCCGCTCGCGATCCCGTTTCCGCCCGTGGCGCCCGAGGCCGAGACGGCGAGATTCGAGAACTGCAGCTGGACGCCGCCCGCCTTCGGCCCGCCGAGGCCGAGGCGCGCGAAGGTGTGAAGGGCGACCGACTCGAGCGTGATCCCGAGATCGAGCAGCGGGCCGCTCGTCTTGCCGATGCGGAGGCCGACCCCGTAGACGGCGAGCGTCGGCTCGAACTGCAGGCCGCCGCCCGTGCGCAGGAAGCCGACGAACAGCCCGCCGGGCCCGGCCGGGTTGTCTTCGATCCAGGAGTCGTCGTTCTCGAGCCACAGCGTCACATCTCCAGACACGAGCTCCAGCCGCTGCGCGAGCCCGAGCTCGAGGCCGATCACGCCGTCTTCGTCGGTCAGCAGGCTGAGCGTCAGGCCGTCGACCGTGACCGAGAGCCCGGCTGCGGCGAGGTTCTCTGCCAGGTGCTGCACCCGCGCGAGCACGGTCGAGGGGTCGAAGAGCCCTGGGACAAGGTTCGCCGGGCTCGGGACGTCCTCGAGCAGGACGCCGCGAAGCAGATCGCGCACGTGGGTGGCGACCACCGGCGTGTTGAGCAGGTCCTGCACGGCGCCGGTCCCGAGGGCGACCGCGGCAACGAGATCCGCGACGGTCTCGACGGCGCGCAGCGCAACCGCGGCCGGATCGGTGACGTCGGTCGCGGTGGCGAGCGGGCCGTTGCTCGCGACGAGCGCGAACTGGCCCGTGTCGAGCAGCCAGCGGGCGCCGAAGCGGTGCGTGTCGTCGACGGCGAGCCCGACCGCGACGCGGCGACCGCCGGCCGGGTTGGCGCCTGCGGCGACGGAGACGAAGGGCCTGAGGGTGACGATGTCCGCGTTGATCGCGGCCGGGCCGAGACTGACGCTGAGCTCGTCCAGGCCCACGTCGCTGACCGCCACGGTGAACGTCAGCTCCTCGATCCCGGGAACGTCGATGCCGTTGCCGTGCAGGGCAACACGATGTGAGCTCGGGTTCCACCCCAGCGACACGGCGCCGACCGCGGCGGTGAGGTCGGTGGCGGTCGCGGTGACCGTGACCGCCGCCGGGACGGCTGCGTCGATCAACGGGGCGAGGGTCGTCAGTCCGGTCGCGACGAGCGAGGGGACGGCGTTCCTGAGCGCGGCGACGGGATCGGCGGCCCACAGCTCGAGTGCCCCGCCGTCGAAGTGCTTGGGGAGGTCGGAGCGCAGCGCGAAGGCATCGCCTACGCCGCCGACGACGTCGCCGACCGCGCCTGGGACCTTGGCGAGCTCGTCGAGCAGGAACGGCAGGGCGCGCTCGGCTGCGGCGGCGAGAGCGCCGAGCCCCGCGAAGGGGAGGAGCGGGATGTCGGAGCCCGTGGCTGGCCGCAGGAAGACCTCGATGCCCGTCGCGCCGAGCCTGACGTAGACGGCGTTGCGGCCCGGCGCGGCGCCCGTCAGCCCCGCGTGCAGCTCCAGCGTGGCCCGCGGCGGCCCGGCGGCCGGGATGATCAGTCCCGCGTCGATGCCGGCGGCGAGCCGGCCGAGCGGGGTCACGACGGGCGACCAGCCGGAGGTGTCGACGCCGAGCTCGAGCGCGAGATCCGGCCCGTCCGCGCGCACCGACAGCGAGACGCCGTCGGCGAGCGGCAGCGGATCGCCAGGGCTGCCGCCCAGTCCCGTGAGCGGGCGCAACGCGTCGAACAGCGCCTGCGCCTTCGCCGGCTGGGCGCCGAGCGACTCGGAGCTCCTCAGCCAGCCGGCCGGATCGGCGAGCAGGCCGGCAAGCGGGCGAAGGGGCCGGAGCTCGTCGCCCAGCTCGCCGCCGAGCATCCCCAGGGCATCGAGGACGGCGTCGATCACCGGGCGAGCCTCGTCGTCGGCCCGGCGCATCAACTCGAGCGAGAGATGGGCGCCGAGGCTCGGCGCCGCACGGGCGAGCGAGCGCGCGAGCGTGCCGCTGTCCGGGTGCGGCCACAGCGCGATCGCCTCGACGCTGCCCGACGGCTGCCGCCAGTGCAGCGACGCGGTCAGCGGGGCCAGGTCGAGCGCGAGTTGAAGGGCACCCGCCGCGCCGGCCAGGCCCGTAGGCCCGACGCTGAGCTGACCGGTGACGCCGCTCGTCCCGGCGACGAGGTGTCCGTTCCAGCCGAAGAGCCCGTCGGAGCCGCTGCCGCCGTCGATCGTGACCGTGCCCGCAGCGAGGTCGATGCCGCTCCCGGCCACGCCGAGCAGCTGGCCGAGAGCGTCGGCGATCGCCGGCCGAACGGCCGCGAGGCGCTCGGCGACGAGGCCTGCGGGGTCGTAGATGAGCTGCTCGAACGCGCCGGTGACCGCGCCCTCCGACGCGATCAGGCCGAGTCCCCCGAGCAGCGCCGTCAGGTCGGCTGCAACCTGGTTGCCAGCGTCGCCGACGAGGCGCTGGACTGCGACTGCGAGCAGGACACGCGCTTCGGGCAGCAGCGGAACGGTCTCGGCCTTCGTGCCGAGCACGAGCTGCTCCTTGTCGACGCCGAGGGCGCGTGCGTCGTGAAGCGTGATCGTCGTGTGCCCGTGGCCGGAACCGCCTCCGAGCGGGATCGCCACGTCTGCAGTGACCATCCGCAGCCCGGCATCCGGGGTCGACACGAGCCAGCCGAGCCGGTCGCGCACCGTCACGCGTGCGCGCAGCTCTCTCGCCGTCGTCACTCCTCCAACGCGGTCATAGCCGGCGAGCGTGACGAGCGCATCGCCCTCGACGACGAGCGAGCCGCTGCTCGTCGCCGGCAGCGCGATGCGAACGCCGAGGCGGACGCCGGTGGCTTCGGGAAGCGGCGCTTCGGCTCGCGCCCGCGCGCGAGCGGCGAGCCCGGTGGCCACGACCGCGGTGATCGCGCGTCCCACCTGCTCCTTGTCGACGGAGCCGAACACCGCCCTCGTGGTGAGGCCGGCACGCGGCGCTGGGAGGGCGGTCGCGGGCTGGCGCAGCTCGCTCTCCGGGTCGGCCCGATCGGCGAGCTCCAGCAGCGCGGCGACGAGCTGGCGGCCCAGGGCGAGGTCCTCGTCCTCGCCAACGCCGTCGACCCGATCAGGCAGCAGCCGGTGCAGGAGCCGCAGTGCGTCCGCCGTCGGCTGGGTCGTGAGCGCGGTGAGCGATACCGGGCCGAGCGGCGTTCCAAGCGTCACGACGTCGGAGATCGCGGCTTGCTGCTGAGCCGCGAGCCGCGCGGCGTGGCCGGCTCCCCCTACGCCGACGACAACGAGGTCGTCGCCGAGCGGCGCCAGCGCGTCGAGCACGCGGCGCAGGCGAGCAGCCTGGCCCACCGTGCCGTCGTCGTCCCCGGAGGCGAGCCGGCACGCCGAGCGCTCACCGAGGGCGACGAACCACTCGCCTGCGGCCGCCGACGGAGCGGCGAACATCTTCGGCTCGAGCCCGGGCGCTGTCAGATCGACTCGGCGGCCCGCCGGCGCGTCAGGCCAGGCGGCCGCACCGACGGCGACATACACGACCGTCGTCGGGACGCGCCCGAGCTCGTCCTTCAGGTCCAGCCGGCCGAGAAGCTGGCCGGCGGCCAGGCCGAAGCGCTTCACGCCGATGCCGTCGGGCGCCGCTGCGGGCGGGACGATTCTGCCGTCGCCGCCCGTCCAGCGCGTGGCGAGGGCCGCGAGACCGCCGGCGATGTCGCGTCCGGCTGCGAGGTCGCGGAGCTCGGCGGACACGGTGGCCTCGGCGCGGACTGCATCGGCGAGGGCGTCCGGCGGCAGGGCTGGATCGCCTGGGCGCCAGCGCTGCACCGACCGGGGTGCCGCCACGACGCGCGGCTCGAGCCCGGCGGGCGGGAACCACACCGCGAGCTCGGGTATTCCCGGCGAGAGGCCGAGCGCGAGACGGTACGGATCGTCGGGATGCCCCGTGCCTGTGATCGCCCCGCTGACCGGACCGGCCGCCGTCAGCAGGTCGGCGACCAGTCCGAGGGCATGCGGCCCGAGCTCGCTCAACGCCAGCTCGGGGAGCCAGGCGGCGAGGGCGGCGGCCGGATCGTTCACGAGGTCGGCCAGGCGGAGGCCTGCCCCGGCTCCACCGCGCCACCCGAGCAGCTCGACCACGTCGCCGACGAAGCCGGGAAGGAGGCTGCCGAGATGGCCGAGCAGCGCCTCGATCGCGTCCCAGCCTTCGGCGGGGAACGCCACCGACCCGTCCGCTGCAATGACGGGAAGCGCGATCGGCACCTCGTCGCCGCCGAGCTGCAGCGCGAGGGAAGGCGCCTCGAGCTGTGCGGACAGGCCGGGACCCGCCGCCCACGAGAGGCCGATCCCCACGTGGTCGGTCGTGACCTGCACGCCGTTTCCAAGCGGCAGCGTGACCCGAGGCGGGTTGACGCCGCGCTCCCGTGCGGTCAGCCGAGCTTCGACCGAGGGCAGGAGCTGGGCGTGCGAGCCGGCGAGGTCGATCACGGCGAGGGTCGCGGCCACCCGCGTCTCGATCACCGTGCACCGCTGGCCGAGCGTGTCGACCTTCGTCCCTGCCGCGAGGGCCAGGGCAAGCCTGTCGCCGTCGGCGTGCACCTCGAGCTCGACCGGATCGAGGAGCGGCACACGCCACGGGTCGGCGGCGCTGCCCGTTCCCCGGATGAGCGTGAGGGCGGCACCGGCGTCCGCGAACGTGTCGCGCAGGACCTCCAGCACGGCCGGCACCGCGTCCGCGTGCGCCGTGAGCAGCGTGCGCCAGTAGCCGCCCACCGCGTCCAGCGGGTTGCCGAGCAGGTCGGCGAGCGTGATCGTCGGCACGGCCGGATGTCCGGCGGGCGGCTCGAGCCCGAGCAGCAGCTTGACCGCGTCGACTGCGGAGCCGAGATTGCCGAGCAGCTCGTTGGCGACGTCCTCGACCGCGTTGCCGACGGCGTCCATGACCGCGCCGGGCGACGTGAGGTCGAGCGTCGGGTAGGTGTGCGCGCCGAGCTCGACCCCGTCGGCAGCCAGCACCAGCGTGAGGCGGCGCTCGGCGTCGAGTCCGAAGCCGAGCCGCAGCGTGTCGGCGCGCGCGACCGTCGGCGCGGCGACGTCGAGCACGCGTGTCCCTGCGCCGTCGTGCCGCCCGATGCTCGCCCACAGGCCGAGTGACGGGAGGGCAACCGCCTCGCCGGTGCCGAGGTCGATCGTGATCGCCTCGGCGCGCGCCTGCACACGCTCAGCCGCGCCGCCGACGTCGGCGCCGAGCGTCGCGGTCAGCCGTGCGTGACCGGACGGCCCCGGCTCCGTCCGCAGCCCGAGGCGGACCGTCGCGCCCACCGCACCGAGCGAGAACACCACGTCGTCCCCCTGAGGTGCGCCGCCGACGAGCGCGGCGAGGTGGCCCAGCCAGGCTTGGCGTGAGGCGGTCGACGCGAGAATGCCTTCGAGCCACGTGCCGAGCGCGTGCGGGCCGTGGGCTCCCAGCTCCTGGATCGGAAAGTCCGGGACGGCGTCGCCGCCGAGACCGAGCAGACCGGCGAGGGCGGCCAGCGCGGCGCCGCCCACCGCTTCGGCCTGCGCGCGGACGAGCGAGAGGACGAGGTCCAGCACGGCGTCGTCGAGCTCGTCGGCACCCGAGGCCGACACGCGCAGCGTTCGCGGCGCCGATGCACCCGGCAGCTGGAAGTCCTCGAGCACGAGCGTGAAGACCGCGGGGCTGTCGCCGACCGAGGTCGGGACATCGACCTCCAGGCCGATCGCGCCGAGCCGCGGCTCGCCCGGCACGGGCGGACCGGCGTCGACCGTGACGTGCGTGGCGACGTGCAGCCGCCCGCCCGGCTCGCCGAGGACGAACGGCGTCGAGACCGAGTGGCCGCGCTTGGCGGCCTGGAACAGCGGTACCGAGACAGACGTGCGCGACGCCGGGCTGTCCGTGGTGTAGGCGGCTCCGACCCCGATCACGACGTGGGTGTCCGGAGAGTCGTCGATCGTCACGGCGACCGTCAGGTGCGGGTCGTCCAGGCTGACGAGCGGCAGCCAGGTAGCGCCCGACGCGTCGGCCTCGCGGTCGGCGCCTCCGAGCGCTTCGTCCACGAAGGCGATCAGCGCCTCCCGCTGCCCCTCGTCCGCGAGCATCGTGGACAGCGACGCAGCAGGATCGCCGAACCAGCCCGGGTCCGGACCGCCGCCGGAGTCGAGCAAGCCGATCGCCGTGGCGAGGTTGCCGAGAACTCCGAGGTCGTCTGCGGTGACGGTCACGACGTCTTCACGCTCAAGCCCGGCGAGCCGGTGAAGCGGTGGCGGGCCATCGGGAGGATCGCCAACCCACTGGGTGTGGCTTCGAGGTCCGCCGGGACGAGCCGGTTTCCCCGCGTGTCCTTGCCCGTCGCGCCGGCGAGCCCCGACACGAGCCCGAGCAAGACCTGCCACGCGAAGGCGACGATCGCGTCTCCCCAGGTGTCGACGACCGCGGCCGGTCCACGCGGCCGCTTCTGAGCCGCGGCGTAGAGACCGGCCGGACGCCCAGGCTCGCCGACGGCGAAGGTGACGTGGACCTCCGTCGGGCCGGTCTGGTCGCACCGCACCGGGATGGTCACGACGACGGCGCCGTGGGTCGTCTGCAGCCGCACCGCGGCGATGCCGACGGCGAGCTGGCTCTCGCCGTCGACCCAGACGGCTTCGGTGCGCCGGGTCGGCCGGAAGAACCCGGCTGCGCGCTTCGCAGCCTCGATCGAGAGCCGGCTCGCCTCCTTCGTCGTGACGACGAGGCGTTCGCTGACAGCACCCGCCTGCAGGGGCTCGGGAGAGCCTGCAAACCGCCGGGCGCGGCGTTCGCCGGCTACGAAGCGCTCGAACTCGAGCGGCACGCTCTCACTCGCCACGGCGTCGCTCTCGTGCTCGAGCCGGGCGCCCGGAAGTGCGGCAGGCTCTAGCGGTCCCGGTGCTCAGGGCGGTCGGGTCGAGGCCGCAGTGACGCCATGCACGTGTCAGCCGGCACCACCTCCAAGACCAGGCGACCCTATTCACCAGCCTCCGGACGAGTCAAGCCGCGCGCCGCCCGCTACAGTCGCAAGCCGGCAGCCGCGCGCCTCCGCTCGCGCCGCGCAAGAGCGGCGAAGGCGACTGCGATCCCGACGAAGCCGAGCGCGATCAGCCACTCGAGAGAGCCGCTCCCATGATCCGGGTCGACCCCGAAGGTCAGCTCGATCCAGTCCTTCCAGAGCAGGGTCAGGAGTACGAACACGCAACTGGCGAGCGCCAGCCCGGCCTCGGTCCAGAAGAGCGCTCTCCTTGGCGATTCGTGCTGCGACTCAGCGTTCAAGGCTTCCTCTCGCCGGGGGACGGGTCGGCCGCAGGTTCGCGATTCTGGCAGCGCGTCGTCCTCAATGCAACGAGCCGCGTGCAATCATGGCGCCATGCCTTCGTCCTCGCCGCAGCTGCTCCCGGAGCGCACCGCGCGCGGAGGCGCGCGCATCGCCGTACACGTGACGCGCCGGACCTTCGCGTATGCCAGGCCCGCCGCAGGAACGCGGCTGCAGCGGCTCACTGCGCCGCTGCTCGTGCTCCCCGTACTGGCGATCGTGCTCGCGCTGACGGCGATCCTGATTGCCGTACTGCTGGTCGTCGCCGGATTCTTCGCCGCGATCCTCGCCGTGGCCGCGGTCGCCGTTCGGCGACGGCTGCGCGTCCGCTAGCTGTAGTTCCTGAGCACGTTGGTTCATCCGGGCCGCCTTGGAGGCTGGGAGCTGTCGAAGGCAACCCAGTTTCCAAGGAGGCGACCCGGATGGATCTGCACGCTAACGCGGCTCTCAGCTGGAGCGGGCGACGCGAGTTGGCGCGTCGTGTTGTCGATCAGGGATGGACGCTGACGGCGGCGGCCGAGACCGCCGGCGTCAGCGTCCGCTGCGCGCGTAAGTGGGTCGGCCGCTACCGGGACGGCGACCGGCAGTTGCGCGATCGATCGTCGGCGCCGCGGCGGGTTGCCAACCGCACGCCCGCCGACCGGGTGGCAGTGATCGTCGGGCTGCGTCAGCTGCGGATGACGGCAGCCGAGATCGCCGAGACGCTCTCGATGCCGCTTTCGACCGTCTCGGCTGTCCTGAAGCGCAACGGGGTCGGGCGGCTCGGCCGGATCGGCCTCGAGCCGGCCGTCCGGTACGAGCGCTCGCGTCCCGGCGAGCTCGTCCATATCGACGTGAAGAAGCTCGGCCGCTTCCAAGCCGCCGGCAAACGCGTCGGCCTCCGTCAGGCCGGGCAAGGCAGGCCGCGCCGCCGTGACGCTGACGGCCACGACCGCGGCACAACCGGCTGGGAGTACGTCCACGTCGCCGTCGACGACTACAGCCGCCTCGCCTACGCCGAAGTCCTCGCAGACGAGAAAGCCACAACCGCGATCGGCTTCCTGCGCCGCGCACTCAGCTTCTTCGCCCGCCACGGCATCCGCGTCGAGCGGATCCTCACCGACAACGGCAGCGCCTACCGCGCGACCATGCACGCGATCGCCTGTCGCCAGCTCGCGGTCCGCCACCTCCGCACACGCCCGCGCCGACCACAAACAAACGGCAAAGCAGAGCGCTTCATCCGCACCCTGATCAACGGCTGGGCCTACGGCGCGATCTACCGCTCAAGTACAGACCGCGCCGCAGCCCTTGACAGCTGGCTCTGGCACTACAACCATCGACGCCGACACGCAGCGCTCGGCCACCAAGCCCCGATCACCAGAACCAACCTGCTTGGGTCTTACAGCTAGCGAGCGACCCCGCGCGGCATGCCTTCAGTGGCTATCCTCGGCTGACCGTGCCTGAGCGGATGCTCTGATGGCGGCCGTCTCGAGGCCCGTCGCACTGATCACGACATTCGAGGAGACGGTGCTCCCGCGCATCCTCGCGGAGATCGCCGCCGGGCCGCAGCCGCCGGTCGCCGACTGGTTCATCGGGACGTACGGTGTGAACAAGACCACGGCAGCACAGGTCGCGGCCACCCCGGGCTGCCGTTACGCGCCCGTCTTCAGCATCCAGCCCGATACGAGCAAGCAGGCACGACTTGGTCGGCGCGTCCCGGAGGAGGTCGCCTCGCAGCTCGACGCCGCGCACGGCGGGGAGATCCCCGGGAGCTCGAGCGGCGCGGTCATGCCCCCCGCCGACCGGCGGGCCTGGGGAGCCGAGCTGGGACGGCGGTTCCGCGACGCCTTGCGCGCCGCTCGCTCTGCGGGCATCGGCATCGAGACCTGGCAATTCGACGAGATTCTCAGTCAGTGCGCCTCGAGCAGCGCACATCGCGAATTCGTCGGCGGTGTCCTCTCCGGCCTGGCCGAGGGACGCCCGGAGCTCGGCGACGAGCCGGAGCAGGGGTTCGTCTGGGCCGCCCGCAGGGCGATCACGCAGCTGCCCGGCCTCGCGATCACCGATGATGTCCAGCGTTTCTGGGAGAGCCTCGATCAAGCGACCCGCTTCCTCGTGGGCGAGGAGTACCCGGAGTTCCGGGGCAGCGCGGAGGCCGCCGGTCATCAGTTCGCCGATGCTCACCGGGCGCTTCTCAGCAGCCCCGGGCCGGTCCGCAAATCCCTGGGGCAGCGCTACCTGACGGGTATGACGCCCGGCTGGCGGCCCGCGCGGCTCGGGCTTGGAGGCAACGTCGACAGCAAGCCGACGACGTTCGTCACGAGCTGGAGGAACGGCTTCATCGACGCGCGGATCGGCGCTCAGCGCCCGTGCGGCTTCGCCCAGTTCAACTTCCGCCTGGAGAACATTCTTCCCGACCGGCTCGAAGATGCCGTGCGCTCGCTCCACCACGCCGCCGCGCAACACCAGCGCTGAGACGCGTTCATTCAGAACCGCCGGCGGCCTGCTTCAGTCTCCCCGGAGCCGATCCAGCTCGCGCTGGGCCTTGGCGAGGTCGGCTTCTGCTCGATCGACACCCTCCTGCATCTGTTTCCAGCGCCCGCGCGCCCGGCGCTCGTGCTCTCGTGCGGCCGCCAGCGCTTCCTTGGCCTCCCGAAGCTGGGTGCGAGCGAACCGATCGTCCGGCCTTGCCGGTTTCGCTCGTTTCGGCCGTTCTTGTTCAGCCTTCTTCCGGCGCGGTGTCGCGTGAGCGAGCAGAGTCCCGAAGCCGCGCGGCTCGAGCTCGCGCTCGAGACGGCCGCGCAGCAGCTCTGCAGCTGCCTCGTCGTCGACCGCCGCTGCCTGGAGTGTCTGCCGCACGTCGCCACCGGCAAGCCGGATCAGCCGGTCGAGCGCCTGGCGCTCGCGTTTGGTGGCGGCGGCGAGATCGCCCCGGCCGGCGAACTGCGCGTCGCGCAACCCGGTGGCCGCAGCGAGGAACTCCTCGACCTGCGCGCGGTGAACCCGCACGAGCCGGTTCGCCGCTGCGGCCGCCGCAGTCGGCTTTCGAAGTCCCTTGATCCGATCGGCCTCCTCCCGTCGACCGGCCTTACGCAGCTCGGCGGCCGCCTGGTTGCGTGCACCGGTGAACTCGTCCGGGCGGAGTTCGTAGAGCCGATCGACGATCTCGTCGGCAGCCACCGGCTCGTCCAGATGCCGGGACAGAGCGCTAGACGGTCACGGTCGCGAGCCCGAGACGCTCGAGCTCGCCGGCGAGCTCGGTGTCACCACCATCGCTGCGGCTGCGAATCAGCTCGTGCAGCTCCACCAGCGCGGCCAGATATTGCGCGTGCGTCATCCCCCGCCCACCCGCCGCTGCCCGAAATCGCTGCGCCGTGGCCCGCGGGACACTGCGAAGCATGATGTCCTGGGCTTCGCGACCGTCCTCCGGCTCGACCTCGTCGACCCGGTGCGTGAAGTAGACGACGTCGCGCCCCGCTGGCGGCGGGAGTGGTAGGTGGAAGTGGTCCTCGGACATCTCGCCCTCCTGGACGCGTGATTGCGTTGATTGCGGAGGCTATCACGGTCATACCTCGACAACAAGGCGGCGAGCGGCGGACGCCGACGGCCGCTGCCGGCGTCGCGGAACGCGGTAGTCCGCGGAGGTCGCGGAGCCCGAGTTAGCTGCCGGAGCCGTAGGCCGAAACGGGCCCATCCGTGTAGCGAACGCCCGTCGCCCACGTGGCGGGCAGCGCCGTCAGGGAGGACGAGGCGCTGGTCTCGGAGGCGCCGCCCGGCTTGTCGCGGAACTGCAGCGTCCCGCCGCCGAGCGGCGAGAGCAGGGCGATCCAGTACGTGCTCCCGTTCGTCACCGCCGCCGAGGGGACCGGGACGTCGACCCAGGCGCCCCTCGCGGCGGTCGTCACGGCTGCCTGCGTCAGCAGGGCTCCGGGCTTTCCGGCCGCGTCGGCGTAGAGCCCGACGACGACGGTGGTCGCGGTCGAGCCGGACCCGACGTAGACGCTGAGCCGGGAGACGGCACCCGTCGACGTCGCCGTCGCTCGGAAGGCCTCCGCGCGGCCGCCGGTGTTCGAGTCGCTCGCGGCCTCGATCGCCTGGTCGCCGAGCAGAACGCGCGGGGGCGGTGGCGGAGCCGTGTTGTCGACGTTGACGGAGACGGCCGCCGAGGTCCTGGTGTTGCCGGCCGCGTCATGCGCCACGGCAGTCAGCGCATGCGTCCCGGCCGCTGCCGTCGTCGTGTCCCACGAGACGGAGTACGGAGCGCTGGTGTCCTCGGTGCCGAGGTTTGCCCCGTCGAGCTTGAACTGGACTCCCGCGACGCCCACGTTGTCGGCGGCCGTCGCGCCGACCGTGACGGTCCCGGAGACCGTCGCTCCGCCCGCGGGAGCGGTGATCGAGACCGTGGGCGGAGTCGTGTCGAGCTGGCCCGGCGCGTACGCCCGGATCGTTCCGGCGTCGCCGGCAGCCGAACCGTCCCACGAGCCGACGAACAGCCGGCCGTCCGCGACGATCGGCGCGGCGAAGGTGGAGCCGGAGCCGATCGCCCCGCTTGTCCACAGCTCCGCGCCCGTCCGTGCGTCGTAGCCGTGCACGGCGCCGCCGGAGCCCGCGCCGGCGAAGACGACGCCGTTCGCAACGGTCGGCGTCGAGTTCGGCAGCGTGTTGCCGCCGAGCGGCGCGCTCCAGGCGACGCGCAGCGTGCAGTCCGTCTGGACCGTCAGCCCGATCACGCCGCCCGCAACGCCGCCGAAACCCGAGCCCGCGTCGACGACGAACAGCATGCGTCCCGCGCCCCAGTACGCAGGGACGCCACCGACGCCGCCGCTCCCGAGCCAGTCGTTGGCGCCGTTCAGCTGGAGCACCTGGTCGGGTGCCGCGCTCGCGGCGAGTCCCGCCGTCCTGAAGACGTAGAGATTCCCGTTCTTGTTGCCGGCCGCGGTCATCGTCGGGCAGCCCGCCGGCTGGAACACGACGGGCGTCGCACCGAAGTCGAGATCGCAGGGCGCCCCGCTGCAGGGGAACGTCGTCGGCTCGGGCGGCCCGTATGACCCGACCACGGCGAGCCCCCCGTCGAGTGCGACGAGGCGGTTGGCCCACAGCGTGTACAGCTCCGTGGAGTCTGCCGCGGTCGCTGCGTACACGTGCCCGTCGACGAGATCGACCGAGACGCCGCCGTACCCCCAGATCCCACCGCCGCCCGCGGGGGCGGCGATGCCCGGAACGACGTCCCACGTGCCGAGCAGCTGTGGGTTCGACCCGCTGACGCCGACGTGGTAGACGCGACCGCGCCACGGCGGCGTGTCGCACCCGTCGCTCGCCGTGGCAACGTAGAGATCGCCGCCATGGAGGTTGAGACCGCCCCACACCTTGTTGGTGGTCGGGCCGATCACGAGCGGCAGCGGCGAGGCGGCGTCCGTGCCGTCGGCGAGGGCGAGCGTGTAGAGCGTGCCGTTGTCGGCGACGGCATAGATCCGTCCGTTCGCCTTGTCGACCGCAGGGGCCGCCGTGACGCCGAAACCGCCGGGAATGGCGCAGTTGCTGGCGCGGGCTCCGAAATTCCGCCGCCACACAACCGCGCCGGTGGCCGCATCGAGGGCGTAGACGGAGTTCGCCGAGGTCGCGGCGATCACGACGTCGCGCTGTGCCCCTCCGACGGTGACGCTCTTCAGGAAGAGCGGCTGAGCCGTGACCTTCCCGTCGACGGCCTGCGCCCAGCTCCGGGCCAGCGTCGAGGCGTTCGCCGGCGAGATCGTCGTCTCGCCGACGGCGTCGCCGGTCCGACCCGGGTCGCGATCGACCTGCGGCCAGTCCAGCGCGGAGGGCTGCGCCTGGGGTGCGACGACGAGCGTCACGGTAATCGTCGCCGGGGAACCGGCCGCGCCCGGCGCCGTGACCGTGACGTGGCCGACGTAGGTAGCAGGCACCAGCCCCGCGAGTGCGACGGAGATGCTCAGAGAAGCCGGCGCGGCTCCAGAGGGCGGCGAGACCGCCAGCCACGGACTGTCGGAGACGGCGGAAAACGAGAGCGTGCCGGTGCCGGAGTTCGAGACGCTCACCTGGGCGGCGCCCGGATCGACACCGCCGGCCGTGCCGCCGAACGAGATCGCAGTCGGCGCGACCTGCAGCGCGGGAGTCGCGCTCGTCGCGCCCGACACGTAGGCCGAGAGCGGCCCGTCGGTGTAGCGCGTGCCCGTCGTCCAGGTCGCGGGGAGCGACGCGAGGGTGGTCTGCGAGCTCGTCTCCGACGCGCCGGCGCAGCAGGCGTCGCGGAACTGGAGCGTCCCGGTCCCTGCGGGCCCGAGGACGGCGATCCAGTAGGTCACGCCACTCGTGACCGCCGTGCCCGCGATCGGGACGTCGTTCCATGCGCCCCTGGCAGGGGAGGAGATCGTCCCCTGAGCGAGGAGCGCGCCGGGGCGGCCGCTCGTATTGCTGTACAGGCCCGCCGTCAGCTTCGTCGCTGCCGAGGACGAGTCGACGTAGACGGTGATCGTCTGCGCGGTGCCACTCGCCACAGCCGTCGTGCGAAACGCCTCGGCACGGCCGGCCGCGTCGGAGTCGTTGCGGGCCTCCACCGTCTGGTCGCCGGCGAGGAGAACACCGGCGCCGGCGCCGGCCCCCGCGGAGACAAGGATGACGAGGAGCACGACGACCCCGAGCAGCGGCGTGTAGCGGCGTCGCACGATCCCGAAACTCTCACGCGCGAGTCGACAGCATGCCTACTGGCCAAACGGCTAGCGCGCATCGTTTTCTTCGTAAAGTCCGTAGGAACGAGTCCGTCCGGCCGCCGGAGACGACCCGGGCTGTCGCGTCATCGAGCCGCGGGCTCCCGTTAGTCTCAGCGTCGTCGAGGTTCGCGCCGCAGCGCCGCGGGCACGAACGCTCCACCCCAGCGACCTGCCTGAGACTCCACTGGCTATTGCACCTTCTTCCTCCGGGCGCGCGCGGCACGCCGCCGTACTCGCTCGGCACGCGCCCGCCCTCGCCGTCCTCGCGATCGTCGCGGGCGCCTCGTCGTGGCTCGCGGCGGCCTACAGCGGCCGGATCCGCGACTGGGGGGTGATGACCGACGAGTTGCTCTACGTCAAGCTCGCGGTCTCGGCGGCGACCTCGTACTCCCCGCTCCCCGCCGTGCACGGCCTGACCGTCGGGACGATCAACCAGCTTTACCCACTGCTGATCGCGCCGCTCTACGGCTCCCTCGACGTACCCGCCGCCTTCCACGCGGCGCACCTGCTGAACGCGCCGGTGATGGCGAGCGCGGCGATTCCCGCCTACCTGCTCGCCCGCGAGCTCGTCGACCGCAGGGCCGCGCTCGCGGTGGCGATCCTTTCGGTCGTGGTCGTCTGGATGGTGCTGACCGGCTTCCTGATGACCGAGGTCGTGGCGTATCCAGCCTTTCTCTGGGCGGTGCTCGCGATCCAGCGTGCGGTCAGCCGCGAATCGTGGCGGAGCGACCTCGTCGCCCTGGCCGGAATCGGGCTTGCGGTGCTCGCGCGCACGCAGTTCCTCTTCCTCGTCGCGGTGCTGCCGCTCGCGATCGCCGGCCACGAGCTCGGCTTCGCGCTGACCGAGCGAGGCGACCTGCGAGCGGCGGTGCGCACCGCCTACAGGCGCCACCGGCCGCTCGCGCTGCTCTACGGACTCGCGCTCGTCGCGGCCTCCCTCGTGGCCGTCTTCGGCTCGCTGAGCCGCGTGCTCGGCGACTACTCGGTGACCGCAACGCAGGGCTCGCTGCTTCCCGCCGGGCTGCTCCAGTCGACCGCGGCCCACCTCGACTCGGTCGCCATCGGCTGCGGCCTGCTGCCGCTCCTCCTGGGCGGCGGCTGGCTGCTCACCGCGCTCGCCCGCCCGCCCGGCCGGCGCGAGCACGCCTTCGCGACGATCGCCGTGCTCACCGTGATCCTGCTCACCGTCGAGTCTGCCTCGTTCGACATCCGCTTCGGCGGGCGGGAGATCGTGCGCGACCGCTACGTCTTCTATGTCGTGCCGCTTCTGCTCGCCGGAACGGCGGCGCTGCTGCGCGGCAGGCTCCGACCGTGGATCGCGCCGACCGCATTGACGATCCTGTTCGCGGCCACCGTGCACTGGCTCCCTCTGCCGCCCGCGACCGGCCTCTGGGTCGACTCGCCGACGCGCGTCCTGAACGACCTGATCGCCGACGAAGCGGGCAGCCTCAGCCCCGGCGCATTCGTCGCCTACACGGGCCTCCTGCTGGGCATCTGCAGCGTGCTCGCGCTCCGGCTCGCGCCCCGCCGTGCGCTCGGGCCGGCGGTCTTCGCGCTGCTGCTCGCGTTCTCGCTCTTCACGACGCAACGGGCGATCGACCACACCGTCGCGGGGGCGAGCACGAGCGGCCGCGGCCTGGCGAAGCCGCCCGGGATCGTGCTCGACTGGGTCGACACGGTGCTCCCGCACGGCGCAACCGCCGGGATCGTGCCGTTCCCGAGCGGGCCGAGCTTCCCGGCCACGACGGTGCTCTGGTGGGACACCGAATTCTGGAATCGCACCGTCGCGCGCGCCTACGTCGCCGGGAACGGCGACTTCCGCTACACGCCCTTCCCGACGGAGCGGCTCCTGCCGGACTGGAGCACGGGCGTGTTCCCCGGCACCGACGGCGCCGCGCAGTACACGATCATGGCCGAGAGCGACCCGCGCTTCGGCCTCGTCGCGGACCGGGTCGGGACGAATTTCGGGCTCGACATCCTTGCGCCCGAACGGCCCTACCGCGCCCGCTGGCTCTCACGCGGACTGCAACCCGACGGCTGGACGACCCCCGGCCGCACGGCGACGATCCGCGTCTTCCCGGAGTCGGGAACACCGTCCGAGGTCTCGATCTCGCTTGCAGCACCGACCAAGTCGGCCGCGCGCTACGCGCTCCACGCCGGCGCACGCGCACTCCACGGCACGGTCGCGGCCAATGCGACCTCGACCGTGCAGATCCGCATCTGCGGGCGCACGGACCTCTCGCTCGAGAGCCCCGACTCCGTGCGCGTCCCGGCCGTGCAGCGCACGTTCGCCCCGGTCGGCGCGCGGCGCGTCGGCATCCACGTCGTCGCGGTCGCGACCCAGCAGGCCGGCAACTCGTGCTAGCGCGGCCTGCGGCGGGGCTTCCCTGCATACTGCGCCGTGGAAGCTGATGGCGGTCAAGCCTGAGCAAGCGAAGGCGGCGCTCGTCGAGCAGACGGTGGCGCACGTGCGAGAGCGGCTGTCGGGCGCGCAGGCGGCCGACGTGGAGCGGTTCATGCGCGCCTTCTGCGAGGACACCGCGCCGGAGGACCTCGGCGAGCTCGACGTGTACGGCGCGGCGCTCGCGCACTGGCACCTGTTGCAGCGGCGCCTTCCCGGCCAGCCCAAGATGCACGTCTACACGCCGCAGGTGGAGCAGCACGGCTGGGCCGCGCGGCACACCGTCGTCGAGATCGTCACGGACGACATGCCCTTCCTCGTCGACTCCGTGGCGATGGCCCTGACCCGCGCCGGGACCTCGATCCATCTCTTCATCCACCCCGTCGTGCGCGTCCGGCGCGACGCGGATGGGCGTCTGCTCGAGCTGCTGGAGCCGGGCGACGAGGCGGGCGACGCCGTCTCCGAGTCCGCGATGCACATCGAGGTCGACCGCAGCGCCGACCACGAGCGGCTCGAGCTGATCGACGCGGAGCTGCATCGTGCGCTCTCCGACGTCGCGGCCGCCGTCGCGGACTGGCGTCCGATGCGCGAGCGGCTGCGCGAGGTCGTCGTCGAGCTGCAGGAACGGCCGCCGCCCGTCGATCCACACGAGCTCGCCGAGTCGGCCGCGCTGCTCGAGTGGCTCCACGGCGACCACTTCACCTTTCTCGGCTACCGCGAGTACGAGATTCGCGAGGAGCAAGGCGAGGACGTTCTCTCGGCCGTGCTCGGCACCGGGCTCGGGATCCTCCGCGACACCGGGCTCAAACCGGTCTCGCGCAGCTTCGCGCAGCTGCCCGCGGAGGTGCGGCGGCTCGCCCGGGAGCACACGCTGCTCAATCTGACGAAGGCCAACTCGCGCGCGACGGTACACCGGCCCGCGTACCTCGACTACATCGGCATCAAGCGCTTCGACGAGCGCGGCGAGCCTGTCGGCGAGCGACGCTTCCTCGGTCTGTACACCTCTGCCACCTACAGCGCGAGTCCCTGGCAGATCCCGCTTCTCCAGGGGAAGGTGCAGCGGGTGCTCGACCGCAGCGGCTTCACGCCGGCGAGCCACGACTACAAGGCGCTCGTCGAGATCCTCGAGGCGTATCCGCGCGACGAGCTCTTCCAGATCGACGAGGGGGAGCTGTACGACACGGCGCTCGGGATCCTCCACCTCGGCGAGCGCCGCCGCGTCCGCCTGTTCGTCCGCCGCGACACCTTCGGGCGCTTCCTCTCCTGCCTCGTCTACCTGCCGCTCGACCGCTACAACACCCAGGTCCGCTCCCGGATCCAGGAGATCCTGACCGAGACATTCGGCGGCGTCAGCCTCGAGTATTCCGCGCGCGTCACGGAGTCGGTGCTCGCCCGCCTGCACGTGATCATCTACACGGCGGCCGGCGCAGCTCTCGACTACGACGTCGCCGAGATCGAGCGGCGGCTCGCCGCGGCGACGCGCTCGTGGACGGACGACCTCCACGACGCGCTCGTCGAGCAGCTCGGCGAGGAGCGCGGCGCGGTGCTCTTCAAGCGCTACGCCGACGCCTTCCCGCCCGCATACCGCGACGACTTCAACCCTCGAGCGGCGGTCGCCGACATTTCCCGGATCGAGAAGCTCGAGCCCGAGGGCGACCTCGACATGAGCCTCTACCTGCCGCTCGAGTCGCAGGTCGGCCTGCTCGCCTTCAAGCTGATCCGCTCGGGGCAGCCGATGCTGCTCTCGGACGTGCTGCCGCTGCTCGAGAACATGGGCCTCCGGGTGACCGACGAGCGGCCGTTCGAGGTTCGGCCCGCCGGTGGACCAGCCGTCTGGATCTACGACTTCGGACTCGACTACGGGGAGGAGGTCGAGTTCGAGACCGACCGCGTGCGCCAGATCTTCCAGGAGGCGTTCGCGCAGGTGTGGCGCGGCAACGTCGAGAACGACGGCTTCAACCGCCTCGTCCTCGCCGCCGCCCTGACCTGGCGCGAGCTCGTGCTGCTGCGGGCGATCTCGAAGTACCTGCGCCAGGCCGGAAGCATGTTCAGCCAGGCCTACATGGAGGAGACGCTCGTCCAGAACGGGGGCGTCACACGCCGGCTCGTCCACCTCTTCCATCTGCGCTTCGGACCGGGCCACGGCGAGGACGCGCCGGCGAAGGCGGCCGCGCTCGTGCACGAGATCGAGGGGGCGCTGGACGAGGTCCGGAGCCTCGACGAGGACCGGATCCTGCGCAGCTTCCTGCGCGTCATCGAGGCGATGCTGCGCACGAACTACTTCCAGGAGGCCCCGTACCTCTCGTTCAAGCTCGATCCGGCGCGCATACCGGACCTGCCGGCGCCGCGACCGATGTTCGAGATCTTCGTCTATTCGCCGCGGATGGAAGGGCTCCACCTGCGCGGTGGACACGTCGCGCGCGGCGGCATCCGCTGGTCGGACCGGCGCGAGGACTTCCGCACCGAGGTCCTCGGCCTGATGAAGGCGCAGACGGTCAAGAACGCGGTGATCGTCCCCGTCGGGGCGAAGGGCGGCTTCGTCGTCAAGCGCCCGCCGGCCGAGCGCGATGCGCTGCGCGAGGAGGTCGTCGCCTGTTACCGGACACTCGTGCGCGGGCTCCTCGATCTGACCGACACGCTCGCGCCCGGCGGCGAAGTGGTGCCCCCCGCCGGGGTCGTGCGCTACGACGGCGACGACCCCTACCTCGTCGTCGCGGCCGACAAGGGCACGGCGACCTTCTCCGACATCGCCAACGAGCTCTCGGCGGACTACGGCTTCTGGCTCGGCGACGCCTTCGCGTCGGGCGGCTCGACCGGATACGACCACAAGAGGATGGGAATCACCGCGCGCGGCACCTGGGAATCGGTCAAGCGCCACTTCCGCGAGCTGGGCATCGACGCCGAGGAGGCCGAGCTGACTGCGGTCGGGATCGGCGACATGTCCGGCGACGTGTTCGGGAACGGCCTCCTGCTCTCGCGCCACCTCGAGCTGCTCGGAGCATTCGACCACCGCCACATCTTCGTCGACCCGAATCCGGACCCGGACAGAAGCTACGCCGAGCGCGCGCGGCTGTTCGCGCTTCCCTCCTCGTCCTGGGCCGATTACGACGAGGCGCTGATCTCGACGGGTGGCGGCGTCTTCCCGCGCAGCGCGAAGTCGATCGACCTCTCGCCGGAGGCCCGGGCCGCACTCGGCGTGGATGCGAAGGCACTCACCCCGAACGAGCTGATCCGGGCGATTCTGCGCGCGCCGGTCGACCTGCTCTGGAACGGCGGCATCGGCACCTTCGTCAAGGCGAAGTACGAGAGCCACGCCGAGGTCGGCGACCGCGCGAGCGACGCGATCCGGATCGATGCGGAGGAGCTGCGCTGCCGCGTGATCGGCGAGGGGGGCAACCTCGGTCTGACCCAGCGCGCGCGGGTCTCGTTCGCGCTGCGCGGAGGCCGCGTGCTGATGGACGCGATCGACAACTCGGCCGGCGTCGACTGTTCCGACCACGAGGTGAACATCAAGATCCTGCTCGATCGGATCGTTGCCGACGGCGACCTCACCGAGAAGCAGCGAAACGCGCTGCTCGTCGGGATGACGGACGAGGTCTCTGCGCTCGTGCTCCGCAACAACTACGAGCAGACCCAGGCGATCAGCACCTCGGTCGCGCAGGCCGCAGCGATGGTCGATGTGCATGCCCGCTACCTGCGCAGCCTCGAGCAGGCGGGCCGGCTCGATCGCGCGCTCGAGTTCCTGCCCGACGACGAGATGCTGAGCGAGCGCAAGGCGGCGGGCCAGGGGCTCACCCCGCCGGAGTTTGCGAACCTGCTGTCGCACACGAAGATCGGGCTCTACGAGGACGTGCTCGCCTCCGATGTGCCGGACGATCCGGCGCTCGCAGCCGAGCTCGTGCGCTACTTCCCGACCGCCCTGCGCGAGCAGTTCGCAGACCGGCTGCCGCAACACCCGCTGCGCCGCGAGATCGTCGCCTCACGCGTCGCGAACGGGCTCGTCGACCGCTCGGGGACGACCTTCGTCTTCCGGCTCGGCGAGGAGACGGGCGCCTCGCCGTCGGACATCGCGCGCGCGTTCACCGTCGCCCGCGACGTCTTCGACCTGAACGGACTCTGGGCCGAGATCGAAGGGCTCGACGGCGTCGTCCCCGCACCGACCCAGACGACGATGCTGCTGAAGGCACGGATCCTGCTCGAGCGGAGCACCCGCTGGCTCCTGCGCAACCGGCCGCGCCCGCTCGACATCGCTGCCGCGACAGCCGGATTCCGGCCCGGCGCCGCCGTACTCGCGCAGGCGGCGCCCGGCCTGCTGGCCGACGCGCCCCGCGGCTCGGCCCTCCAGGCGATCGAGGAGCTCGCCGGCGCCGGTGTCCCGCGCCCGCTCGCCGAGCGCGTGGCCCACCTGGAGGCGCTCTTCCCGACCTGGGACCTCGTCGAGCTCGCCGGCGAGACGGGTGCCGGTGTCGAGCAGGCAGCGCGAGCGTACTTCACGCTCGGCGAGCGACTCGAGCTGCACGTGCTGCACGAGCGGATCGGCGCGCTCCCGCGTCAGGAGCGCTGGGAGGCACTGGCGCGGCGGGCGCTCTGGGAGGACCTCCACAGCGAGCGGCGCGCGCTCACCGGGGACGTGCTGCGCACGAGCGAGGGTCCCGATGCGGTCGACGCCTGGATCGAACGCAACGCCGTCCCGGTCGAGCGCTGCCTGCAGGTGCTCGCCGACGTCAGGGCCGGCGGCGCGTTCGACCTCGCGACACTCTCGGTCGCCGTCCGCGAGATCCGCAATCTCATCGACGCCACCTCCGCGCCCTGAGGGTCGAGCTCGCGTACGGGTCGGTCGGTCTCGCCGTCGAGCTGCCTGACGGTCGGACGACGGTCGTCGCGCCGGCGTACCCACCGGCCGCGCCAGACTCGCGTGAGGCGGTGCGAGCGGCGCTACGCGCGCCGGTCGCCGGGCCGCCGCTGCGCGAGCTCGTCCGCGCCGGGCAGACCGTCGCGATCAGCGCCTGCGATGGGACGCGTCCGCAGCCGCGGACGATCGTGATCCCGGCGATCCTCGAGGAGCTCGAGCGGCTCGTCCGGCTGGACGACGTCGTCGTGCTCGTCGCGACGGGGACACACCGCGGCAACACCGACGACGAGCTGAGGAGCATGTTCGGCGCCGACGTCGTCGACTCGGTGCGCGTTGTCAACCACGACGCGCGCGACGAGGGCTCGCTCACCTGGATCGGCCGGCTCGGCGCGGCAGTGCCCGTCTGGCTGAGCAGCGAGTGGGTCGCCGCGGACGTGCGGATCACGACGGGCTTCGTCGAGCCGCACTTCTTCGCCGGCTTCTCCGGCGGGCCGAAGATGGTCGCGCCGGGACTCGCCGGGCTCGAGACGACGCTGACGCTGCA
The DNA here is from genome assembly GCA_963757725.1 of uncultured Actinomycetes bacterium. Classification (GTDB taxonomy): domain Bacteria; phylum Actinomycetota; class Thermoleophilia; order Gaiellales; family Gaiellaceae; genus CAVWSR01. The sequence goes on along the minus strand of CAVWSR010000006.1, from coordinate 157,840 downwards.
CGACGCCGTGCGAATCGGCCACCCGGCCGCGCGCTGGGGCGTCCTCGAAGGCAACCCGGTACACGACGACGTGCGCGCGATCGCCGCCGCGACCGGCGTCGACTTCGGGCTCGACGTCGTGCTCGACGGCGAGCAGCAGATCACGCACGCCTTCGGCGGCGAGCTCTTTGCGATGCACCGCGCTGCCTGCACGGTCGCTCGGGAGACGGCGATGCGCCGGGTGCCGGGCCGCTTCGACGTGGTCGTGACGACGAACTCCGGCTTCCCACTCGACCAGAACCTCTACCAGGCCGTGAAAGGCATGTCTGCTGCGGCCCAGGTCGTCGAGCCGGGCGGCACGATCGTCTGCGCCGCAGAGTGCCGCGACGGCTTCCCGGACCACGGGTCCTACCGCAGCGAGCTGACCGGATCGGCGTCTCCACGGGCGCTGCTCGACGCGATTGCCGCGCGCACGGAAACCGTCGCCGACCAGTGGCAGATTCAGATCCAGGCCGCGATCCAAACGCAGGCCCGAGTCGTCATGCACACCGGCTTCCTCTCGGACGACGAGCTGGCGGCGGCGCACCTCGAGCAGACCGGCGACATCGCCGAGACCGTGCGCGCCGCCGGCCCGGATGCTCGCATCTGCGTCCTGCCCGAGGGGCCGCAGACGATTCCCTACGTGGGTTAGCGCTGCGCCGATGCACGTCCTGGCGGCACCCGACAAGTTCCGCGGCTCGCTGGGCGCGCCGGAGGTCGCCGCCGCAATCGCGGCAGGTGCGGAGATCGCCGGCTGGACGTGCACGTGCCTGCCCCTCGCCGACGGAGGCGAAGGGACGCTCGACGCCTTCGGCGGCCCCAACCGCACGACGACCGTCACCGGCCCGCTCGGCGAGGCGGTCGACGGGGGCTGGCGGCTCGAGGGCGGCCTCGCCGTGATCGAGATGGCTCGCGCGTCCGGGCTCGCGCTCGCCGGCGGGCGCGGGGGAAACGATCCGCTGCGCGCCTCGACGGTCGGCGTCGGCGAGCTGATTCTCGCTGCGGCCGAGGGCGGCGCGGAGCGGATCCTCATCGGTGTCGGCGGCTCGGCCACGACCGACGGCGGGCTCGGCGCCCTCGAGGTGCTCGCCGGCCGGACGCTGCCGCCGCTTCAGGTCGCCTGCGACGTGACCACCCACTTCGTCGAGGCGGCGGCCGTCTTCGGCCCGCAGAAGGGCGCCGGCCCCGGCGACGTCGACGAGCTGACCGGCCGGCTCCGGAGTCTCGCCGCCCGCTACCGCGCGGAGTACGGCATCGACGTCGAGGCGCTGCCGGGCGCGGGCGCCGCGGGCGGCCTCGCTGGAGGGCTGGCGGCGCTCGGCGCCGAGCTCGCTCCCGGCTTCGACCTCGTCGCCGACGCTGTCGGGCTCGACGCGGCGCTCGAGAAGGCCGACCTCGTCGTCACGGGTGAGGGCAAGCTCGACGCGTCGTCCTTCGCGGGCAAGGTGGTCGGCGGAGTCGTCCGCCGCGCGGGCGCGCTGCCGGTGCTCGCGATCGTAGGCGAGGCCGAGGAGCGGGGCGGCCTGCGGATCGTCTCCCTGCTCGAGCGCTTCGGCGAGGAGCGCGCCTGGGCCGAGACCGCCTCCTGCATCGCGGAGGCTGTCGCTGAGGCGCTCGCTATTTCCTGAGCGTCCGCGTCAGCAGGCGCTAACGGCCCTGGGACTTCTTCTGCATCCGTTCGAGCCGCCGGCGCTCCTGGCGGTTCGTCGGGGCAGGCAGCGCGCCCTGCTGGCCGGCCGCCTCGAGGTAGGCGCGGCGCTCGGACGCCGTCAGCCGCGAGAGCGCCGCCTGCGCTTTTTGCGGATCGCGGCCGACACCGGCCCGCTCGAGCTTGGCGACCGCGCTCGCAAGCTCGGGGTTCTGGCGCTCGAGCGCAGCCTTGGAGGCCTTCTGCATCCCCTTGCGCAGGAGCGGCACCTTGGCCATCTGGTTCACGACCGGACGCACGTACTTGCCGCCGCGCACGCGCGCGAGCAGCGAGAACAGCACCACGATCAGCAGGATGCCGGCCAGGATGTAGACCGGCAGGAACCAGAGCAGGATGCTCGCGATCATCGGGGCAATAGTAGACGAGCAGAACCGCTCGGCCCCGCAGCGCGAAGATAGCCCGATGATCTCCAATCCGTGGATCGTGCTTGCGATCGGCGCCGGCGCCGCGTCGCTCCTGATGGTCTGCCTCTGGCTCCTCTCGGTGCGGATCCGCGATGCGAGCCATGTCGACGTCGGCTGGGCCTACGGGATCGGCGGCGTGGCGATCCTCTACGCCGTGCTCGCGGACGGGGGCGCCGCGCACCGCGCGCTGATCGCCGCGCTGACGGTCGCCTGGTCGGCGCGCCTCGGCTCCTACATCCTCCTGCGCACCCTGCGCTCGCAGGAGGAGGACGGCCGCTACCGGACGCTGCGCGAGAAGTGGGCGCCGCATGTCGACCGGCGCTTCTTCGTCTTCTTCCAGGCGCAGGCGCTGTTCGTCGTGATCTTCTCCGTGCCGGCGCTGCTCGCCGCCTTCCACGCCGGCGCCGGCTCCGCGCTCGAATGGCTCGGAGCGGCGGTGGTCGTCCTCGGCATCGCCGGTGAATCGATCGCCGACCTGCAGCTCTCCCGCTGGCGCTCCGACCCGGCGAACCGCGGCAGGACGGCGCGCACGGGACTCTGGAATCACTCCCGGCACCCGAATTACTTCTTCGAGACCGTGACCTGGGTCGGCTTCGCGCTGATCGCCTCCGCGGCGTCCCGGGGCTGGCTCGCGTTCGTGACGCCTGCGTTCCTGCTGCTCCTGCTCTTCACCGTGACGGGGATCCCGGCCGGCGAGGCGCAGGCGGTGCGGAGCCGGGGCGAGGACTACCGGCGCTACCAGCGCGAGGTCAGCGTCTTCGTGCCCTGGTTCACGAGGCGGCGGCCGGCATGACCTACGAACGCGCACTCGAGCCGCTGCTCGAGCGTGGGCTCGTCCCCGACGTCGTCGCCCGGCTGGGCATCCGCGCGAGCTGCCGGCTTCGGCTCGCCCGTGAGGGCCGCGGCGGCGTCGAGGCGCAGGCGGAGCGGCTGCGCCGATTCGTCGCCGAGCTCAAGCGCTCGGCCGTGGCGCTCGAGGTGCACAAGGCGAACGAGCAGCACTACGAGGTGCCGGCCGGCTTCTTCGAGCTCGTGCTGGGCCCGCGGCTCAAATACAGCTCGTGCCTCTGGCCCACCGGCGTGACGACGCTCGCGCAGGCGGAGGAGGCGATGCTCGGTCTCACCTGCGAGCGCGCCCAGGTCGAGGACGGGATGGAGCTGCTCGACCTCGGCTGCGGCTGGGGCTCGCTCACCTTCTGGCTCGCCGAGCACTACCCGAACGCCCGTGTCCTCGCGGTCTCGAACTCGCACACACAGCGGGAGTTCATCGAGTCTCGCGGCGTACCGACTGTCGAGGTGATCACGGCCGACGCGAACGTGTTCGACACCGGCCGGCGCTTCGACCGGGTGCTGAGCGTCGAGATGCTGGAGCACCTGCGCAACTACGAGGCGCTGCTCGGCCGGGTCGCCTCGTGGCTGAAGCCGGACGGGAAGCTGTTCGTGCACGTCTTCACGCACCGGCGCTTCGCGTACCCGTACGAGGACGGCTGGATGGCGCGGAACTTCTTCACCGCCGGGCAGATGCAGTCGCACGACCTGCTGCTCCACTTCCAGCGCGACCTGGTGCTCGCCGAGCGGTGGGCGGTCGGCGGTCGCCACTACGCGCAGACCGCCGAAGCCTGGCTGAAGCGGCTCGACGAGCACGAGCAGCAGCTCCTGCCCGTGCTGGCCCGGACCTACGGCGACGGCCGCGAGCGCCTCTGGCTCGCGAACTGGCGTCTCTTCTTCCTCGCCTGCGCCGAGCTCTGGGATTACGGCGGCGGCGAGGAGTGGCTCGTCTCGCACTACCTCCTTCAACCGCGATCAAGCCTCTAGTCGCGGCCGCCAGCTCTATCCGTTGTCCGGCGTCTCACTATGGTTTACGGTCGATAGTCGAAATGTCGATTCGCCGGGTCGAGAAGAACGAACGGCTCTTCCGCGAATTGAACGAGCGCATCCGCGACGTCAGCCGCGACCTGCTCGACGAGAGCGAGCAGGTCGAATTCTTCTGCGAGTGCGCCGCCGAGGGCTGCCTCGACAGGCTCAAGCTGACACGCGCCCAGTTCGCCGAGGTCCGGGCCGACTCGACGTGGTTCTTCGTCGCCCCCGGCCACGAGCTCGAGGACGTCGAGGTCGTGGTCGAGCGCCGCGAGGGCTACGTGATCGTCGCGAAGCCCTGGATCACGGGCTAGAGACGGCGCCGGCAGCCGCCCCCTCGCGGCGCCGCAGCGCGGCGACGATCAGGGGCGCGAGCGCCATCGCCGCGATGTCGAACAACACGTAGCCGCTGACCGCGCCCGACGGCGGGTTCCCGTCCGGGAGGCCGAGGCCCGGCACCTCCGCCGCCCAGCGCCACGTGCCGATCGCGGTGCCGTAGATCTCGAGCCCGGCGACCGCGAGGAAGACGCCGCCGTACAACGCCGGCGCGGGTCCGACGAAGAGGTACACGGAGAAGACGAGGATTCCGAACGCGCCGATCGCGTCGACCCGGCCGAGCACACCCGAGAGCCCCACCGCCGCCCACGACACACCGAGTACGAGGATCAGCCGCACGAACGCCCGCTCGTGCCGGCGGACCACGTCGAGGCGGCTGACCTGCAGCCCGGTCAGGTAGACGAGACCGTGCCCGAACGGGACGAAGGGCGGCAGGTTCCCGAGCCGGTAGCGGTAGACGCCCCAGACGATCGAGCCGAGGACCTCGAAGCAGGTCGCGACCGCGACGACGACGACGACCTGAGCGCGCCGCTCCGCCGAGAGCGATCGGCAGGCTGCGAGCAGCACCGCCAGCGCCGCCCCGGCGATCGCGAGCTGGCCCCCGCGCCCGACGAAGTGGTCGACGCCGAGCATCGCCGCGAAGAACGCGGTCAGCCCGAGGAGCGCCCTCATCGGCTCCGCTCCGTCTCCTCGTCCAGCAGCCGCATCACGAAATAGCCTAGAGCCGCGAGGAAGACGACGGTCTGCTCGGCGTTCATCAGGATCCCGCCGAGATTCTGATCCTTCGTCGCCGACAGGCCCCACAGCCGCGGCGCCTGGGCGTAGAACTCGTAGAAGACGCTCGTCGAGAAGGTGAGCGCCAGGCCCAGGAAGGCCGACGTGACGAACGCGATGCCGAGGTACGCGATCGCCCAGGCCGTCGAGATCCGCCCGGTCAGCACCGGCCACCAGAAGACGAGGCCGGCGGCGAGCAGCACGAGGTGCTCGACGAGGAGCGCCCAGTGATGGCGCAGCGCGTAGTCGTAGAAGACCCCGGCGTGCGTCCCGTACCACGCCACGAGCCAGACGGGTAGGGCGACGCGCGGGCGCGTCAGTACCCGCAGAACCTCTCCGCCCAGGCGTGCGATCGCGACCCGCATCGGCGGGGTCAGCCCGAGGATCAGGAGCGGCGGCGCCCAGTCGGCGATCATCACGTTCTGCAGCAAGTGCATCAGCAGCAGCCGCTCGATCGCGATCGTCTCGAGCGGCGAGTTCAGGGGCACGACGACGAGCACGAGCCCGAGCGCGAAGAGCACAACACGCCGCCGCGGCGCCGGCCGCGCCCGCCAGTACGACCATGCCGCCGCGACCCCGAGCACGAGAAAGACCGGCTCGAAGCTAAAGCTGTACGGACTCGTCATGGAGGCGCCCACGCTTGAGGGCCGGCCACAGCAGCACCGCCGCGCACGTGCCGAGCGTCGCGATCTGCTCGACCAGCATGATCGTCCCGGCCAGCACCTGGTCGCCGTGAGGTGACAGCCCGAGCAGCCGCCGCGGCTGCTCGACGTAGTGCGGGTAGGAGGCGCCGCTCGAGATCAGGCCGGCCGTCACCGGGTCGCCCGCGGCGAACACCGCAACGGCAAGCCCCACACGACCCGCGACGGGCAGGCGGTGCGTCCGCGCCGGGTCGATCAGCAGGTTCCAGACGAGCACGCCGGTGAGCACGAAGCTGAGGTGCTCGAGGTCGTGCACGGCCTGGTGCTCGGCGGCGTAGTCGTAGATCCGGGGGACGTGCCAGGTCCACATGGCTGCGGTCCAGAGCGGCAGCGCGACCCAGGGGCCTGTCAGCCAGTGCAGGCTGGCGCGCAGCCACCGTTGCCGCGCGAGCGCGGAGAGCACGGTCGGCGGCAACAGGAAGAACGTCAGCGGCCCGCGCAGCGCGAGCAGGCCGAGCGCCGGAGCGAGATCGCCGATGATCACGTGCTGGAGCATGTGCGCGGAGATCAGGTACGAGTCGCCGATTCCGTCGAGCGGCGAGGCGAGTGCGAGGTAGGTCCCGCCGAGCGCGAGCGCGAAGAGAGCGGCGCGATCCCAGCCCGCGTGATCCGTGCGCCCGCGCTGCCGCAGCCGCCAGAACGCATGCGCGAACAACGCCAGCGCGACAAGACAGCCCGCAACGACCGCCGGCGGGAACTCCCAGCCCCAGCCGGGCTGGCCCGCGACATGGGCCAGCGGCACTAGACGGCCCGGATCTGCGGCGCGAGCAGCCCGGCAGTGCCCGCATACGCCGAGATCGAGGCGTGAAGCGAGACGCGGTAGCCGCTGTCTGCTGCGTGCACGACGAGCGTCAGCACGAGGGCAACTGTACCGGGGTAGATTCCCGGCGATGGAGGCTGCCACCCTTCCGTACTCCTGGTACGCGGACGAGGAGATCTTCCGGCGCGAGCAGGAGCGGATCTTCGAGCCCGCGTGGCACTACGCCGGCCACGCCGCGCAGGTGGCGGAGCGCGGAGACTTCTTCACGACCCGAGCGGGACGCGTCCCACTCGTTGTCGTACGCGGCGACGACGGCGAGCTGCGGTGCTTCGTCAACGTCTGCCGGCACCGCGGCTTCGAGGTCGCGCAGGGCTGCGGCCGACGCGAGACACTCCAGTGCGCCTACCACGCCTGGACCTACGACCTCGACGGCTCGCTGCGTGCAGCTCCGCGCTCCGACCGCGAGCCCGGCTTCCCGCGTGGCGAGCTCGGCCTTGCCGCCGCGCAGGTCGGGACGTGGGGTCCGTTCGTGTTCGTGAACGCGGACGCGGAGGCGCCCGCGCTCGAGCGGACGCTCGGCACCCTGCCGGAGCTCGTCGCCGGGGCGGGGCTCGACGTGGACGCGCTCGCCTTCAACCGGCGCGTCGATTTCGAGCTCGAGGCGAACTGGAAGATCGTCTCCGAGAACTTTCTCGAGTGCTACCACTGCGCGGTCGCACACCCGGGCTTCAGCGCGATGATCGACGTCTCGCTCGAAAGCTACGGACTCGAGTCGACCGAGACCTTCTTCACCCACCACGCCCCGCTCAAGGAGGGGCATCGCGACGCCTACGACCTCGGCGCGCACGAGATCCCGCAGGGTCAGTTCCACCTCGTCTGGCCGGGGATCGCGATCAACATCATGCCCGGGCGGCCCAACATCTCGATCGGCCCGATCGTCCCGCTCTCGCCCTCGCGGACGCTGCGTTTCCTGGACTACTTCTTCGTCGCCGGCGAGGACGAAGCCTGGATCGGCGCCTACCTGGCCTTTGACCACCAGGTTGGGGTCGAGGACAAGCGCCTCGTCGAGAGCGTGCAGCGCGGCGTCTCCTCCGGCGCTCTGGACGCCGGGCGCCTGCTCGTCTCGAGCGAGCGGCTGATCGCGGACTTCGGCCGCCGCGTCACGGCCGCGATCTCCTAGTCACCGCTGGGAGGGCGGTGACCCCCCATCCGGGGGACACGTATCGCCCGTTTTGGGTGACGTGCCCCGCCTGCCGGGAGCCGATGTCTGCACTACGCACCGGCCTGGCTCTGCGGCCTCCCCCGGCGCTCGTCCTCTGCGGGACAACTGGAAGAAGGGAACTCGAGATGGAGAACGGATCGCTGTCAGGTGCGAGCTACTACGCCGAGCCGCCGCTCAGCCCCTCGTTTGGGCCAGCCTTGAGCGTCGTGCCGACCGCGAATCACATTCCCGACCGCGCGCCGCTCCCGGCACCGGCCGTCGATCTGACCAGCGGCGACGCTGCGCCCGTGTCCGCACCCGGGCCGCACCACGCCGACGAGCCGGAGCCGAACTCGGGCCCGAGCCGCCCGCCGTCGCTCGAGCGGCTGCTGCTGAAGTACGGGCTGCTGAGCGCGACCCAGCTCACCGACGCCATGCGTGAGGAGAGCGCGACCGGACGGCCGCTCTGGGACATCGTCCAGGATCGCGGCTGGGTCTCGCGAGAGGATCTCGTCAAGCTGGCCTGGCAGAGCTCCCCGAACGGTGCCGGTCCCGAGACCAATTCGCCTGCCTCGTCCACCGTCGAGACCGAGCAGGCTTCGTTCGTCCCTCCTGCGCCCCCGGCTCCGAGCGCGCAACCGTCGCCGCTCCAGGGCCATGCTGAGACCCCGCCGGCGATCGAGATCACGGCGCCCGCACCCATTGCGGAGCATCACGCCGTCCCCGCTGCACCGGAGGCAGTTTGGACCGCACCCGCGGAAGCCCTCCCGGCCGAGCCCACTCAGCTGCGCACCGTCGAGCCCGCCGGAGTTTCGGCCGCTGAGACGATCGAGCTGGGGCATGCTCCAGCTGCGAGCGCCCAGACGCCGTTCAGGGTGCTGCTTCGCCTGGTCAACGGCGAGCGCCTCGAGCTCGAAGTGTGCGACAGCGCCTCTTCGGCGCACGCCCACGCCGAAGGACTCGTCCGCCGGCTCGCCTCCGGCGACGAGAGCTGGCCCTACTTCGCGGGCCGGTTCGTCCGCCCCGAGTCGATCCTCTCGATCGACATCGACGCGGCGCTCTAGCGACGGCTCCGCGCGCGAGAGTGCCCACGGCCGCCGCTCGGTCCGTTATAGTTAACTTTATTAATGAATAACGTCATTGCGAATCCGGTCGAGCTCGCCAATCAGCTGCGGCCCGTCCTGCTGAAGATCAACCGTGAGCTGCGACGCGAGCTGCACTCGATCGGTGTCTCGGCGGGTCAGGTGTCGCTGCTCGTCGAGATCCGCAGACAGCCGGGAATCGGCGTCGGCGAGCTCGCCGAGCGCGAGCGCATGTCCGCTCCGGGCATGTCCGGACACGTCGAGCGGCTCGTCCAGGCGGGCCTTGTCGAGCGCACACGCGACGAGAGCGGCGACCGTCGCCGCGTCGGGCTCACCGTCACGCACGAAGGTGACAACGTCCTCCGCTCCGTCCGCTCCCGCCGCAACGCGTGGCTCGCGATGCGGCTGCGCGGCCTCGACGCCGACGAGCTCGAGGCGGTCGAGGCTGCGATCGAGCCGCTGTCGAAACTGCTGAGCGAGGCCGCGTGACCGCGGCACTGCTGCGACTGAACGACCGCACGTTCGTCAGCCTGAAACTGCACCGGAACTACCGCCTCTTCTTCTCGGGCCAGGTGGTCTCGGTCACGGGCACGTGGATGCAGAACGTCGCGAGCGCATGGCTGATCGTCCAGCTGACGCACTCGCCGGTCGCGGTCGGCGTGCTCGCGCTCGCGCAGTTCCTGCCATTCACGCTTTTCGGCCTCTTCGCCGGCACGGTCGTCGACCGACTCGACGCGCGGCGCCTGGTGATCGGGACCCAGATCGTCCAGATGATCCTCGCGATCGCGCTCGCCGCGGTCGCGCTGGGCGGCGTGGCCGTCCCGTGGATGGTCTACCTGATCGCCTTCGGCCGCGGCACGGTGCTCGTGCTCGACGCGCCCGCGCGCCAGGCTCTCACCTACCGGATGGTCGGCCGCGACGAGCTGCCGAACGCGGTCGCGCTCAACTCGAGCCTGTTCAACGCCTCCCGCGTGATCGGCCCGGCCCTCGGCGGGATCGTGATCGCCCTCTTCGGCACGGGCCTCTGCTTCGCATTCAACGCAGTCAGCTTCGTCGCCGTGCTGATCGGACTGCTGCTGATGCGCGAGTCGGAGCTCCTGCCGATCGTGCAGGCGAAGGTGCGGCCGACGATCCTGCGCGGCACACACGAAGGCCTGCGCTACGTCTGGCGAGAGGGGCCGATCCGAACGGTGCTCGTGATCGTGCTCGTCGCCTCGACCTTCGGCTTCAACTTCAACGTGCTGCTGCCGCTCCTCGCCTCGCAAACGCTGCACGCGGGCCCGCAGACCTTCGGCGTCATCTCGGCCTTCTTCGGCGCCGGTGCGCTCGTCGGAGCGCTGATGGCGGCCTCGTTCGCGCGCGCGAGCCGCAAGGTCCTGCTCGGGGGCACCGGACTCTTCGGCTTCTTCGAGCTGGTGCTCGCGCCCGCGCACTCGATCGCCGCCGTCTGCGTACTCCTGTTCGCGATCGGAATCGCCTTCACGACCTGGACGTCGAACTCGAATTCGAGCATCCAGCTCTCGGCCCCCGACCACCTGCGCGGGCGCGTCGTCGGACTCTACTTCTACGCCTTCAACGGCACGGCGCCGCTCGGCGGCCTGCTCGCCGGCTCGTTGTGCGCGGCCGGCGGCACCGAGCTCGCGTTCCTTGTCGGCGGCGCCACGACGGTGGTCGCGACGATGTTCGGCCTCTTCCAGATCCGCGGCAAGCTTCGCCGCTCGGGGTCGGCCACGCGGCCCACTGCGAGCGAAGCGATCGCCTGTTAGCCTGACTTCGCCGCGCATGCGCTCCTCCTGCCTCGACCGGCAGTGAGCGCGGCACCAGGCTCGAGCGCGTACCGGAGGGAGGATGATCGAATGACTACCGCGCTCGCAGTCGCGGCCAGCACCTGGGGCGTCGTCATGGCCGTCTCCCCGGCGCTGCAGATCCGCAGGATCCTGCGCCTGCGCTCCTCGCGCGACGTCTCGGTGAGTGCCATGCTCGTCCTCGTCGTCGGCTTCGTGCTCTGGATCGCCTACGGCGTCTCGCTCGGCAACCCGGCGCTGATCGTCCCCAACGCGGTCGCACTCTGCGTCGGGCTGCTGACGATCAACATCGCGCTGCGGTACCGCTAGAGCCGGAGACACCTTTACAGAATCCTTCGCCTTCGCAGGCGGAGCGATGACGCGCCGAAAACGCGGCGGCGCGACAACACGTGGGCCCAACGACTTTCCACCTCGGAGGTTCCACGATGAGAGGCAAGCTGATCGTCTTGATCTTCGTCTCGGCGCTCGTCGCCGCGACGGCAGCGTCCGCTGCTCGGCTCGACGTGATCCGCGGCACCAACGGCCCGGACACGCTGAACGGCACGCCCGGCGGCGACCTGATCTACGCGCGGGCGGGCAACGACAACGTCCGCGGCCATGACGGGAACGACGTCGTCTTTGCAGGCCTGGGCAACGACGTCGTCCGCGGCGGTCCGGGCAACGACGTCATCTACGGCGGCCGGGGCGACGACGTGATCTGGCCCGGCGCGGGCGCGGACGTCCAGTACGGCGGCGAGGGCAACGACGTCCTCCACGCCCTGGCGAATGACAACCAGCGCGACGTCGTCAACTGCGGACCCGGTTATGACGTCGCCTATGTGATCGAGCACGACCCGGTGACGCTCCACGGCTGCGAGCAGGTGATCCGGCTCAGCCCCGACCAGGCGGCGGCGATGGCCGCGACGAACGAGGACAACGGCTGAGCGTCCTCCCGGGCGAGCCTATGCGCCGGCCGGACCGGCGCATAGGCTCTAGCTCGATGCGACTGCGCGGATTCGTCCTCGTCGCACTCGCCGCCGCCTTCCTGCCCGGCCGCGCGGATGCGGCGTGCCGCTCGCTCGCGGTGACGAAGCAGCCGGTCCCGTTCAAGCACTTCGCCTCGATCCAGAAAGCGGTCAACGCCGCGAAGCCCTGCGACTGGATCCTCGTCGCTCCGGGCGTCTACCGCGAGTCTGTGGTGATTCGGAAGCCGCGCCTCCACCTGCGCGGGCTCGACCGCAACACGGTGGTGGTCGACGGCGCCCACGTGATCGGACGCAACGGCATCGTCGTCCAGAAGGCGAACGACGTCTGGATCGAGAACCTGACCGTGCGCAACTTCGACCGCGCGACCCGCGACAGCGACGTGGGCGGCAACCAGATCTGGTGGAACGGCGGCGACGAGAGCGGCGCGATCGGCCTCTCGGGGTGGCACGGCAGATACCTGACCGCCTACAACACCGGCCTGCTCGGCGGCTACGGGCTCTTCACCTCGAACGCGGTGAACGGAGAGTGGAATCACATCTACGCCAGCGGCTTCAACGACTCCGGGCTCTATCTCGGTGCCTGCCGCGACTGCCGCGCGACGATCTCGCACGCGCTCGTCGAGCGGAACGCACTCGGCTACTCGGGCACGAACTCGGGCGGGCACCTGATCGTGCAGGACTCCGTGTTCCGCAACAACTCGGTCGGAATGGCGCCGAACTCGCTGCCGAACGACGCCCCGCCGCCGCAGCTCGGCACGTGCGACGCCGGCACGAACACCTCCCCCACCCCGACGATCGACTCGACCGCGGTCGCGCGCTGCACGATCTTCCGGCGCAACCGGATCGTCGACAACTCGAACCTGTCGACTCCCGTGAACTCGCAGACGGCGAAGCTCCCGTGGGGCGTCGGCTTCCTGCTGATCGGCGCATACGGGAACCTGGTGGCGAACAACGTGATCACCGGCAACGCGAACTTCGGCCTGCTCGGGATCGAGAACCCGGTGCCGTTCCCGCCGACGCCGAAGACGCTCTACTTCCAGCTCTCCGGCAACAAGATCGTCAACAACTCCCTCGGCGGCGGCAAGATCGCCGACCTCGCGTTCGAGGGCGGGCTGTTCGGCAGCAAGCAGTCCGTCAACAACTGCTTCGACGGCAACCGGACGACGACGACGCTGCCGGCCGACCTGACCCCGTGGTCGTGCTCTCTGCAGACGACGCCGAACGCCGACTCGGTCACGACGAACCAGCTGTTCGGGGTGGTGCTGAAGCTGATGAACGACAGCGAGAAGCGGACGCCGGAGCAGCAGCCCGCGCCGTTCCCGCAACCGTCGATGCCGAACCCGTGCGGCGGCGCGCCGGGACGATCGCCGCTCTGCTACGGGTAGCGGGGCGGAGGCTAGATCAGCGCGAGCACGAGCGCGAGCAACCCGAAGGCGACGACGCAGCCGGCGAGCGGCTCGATCCCGGAGAAGGGCCGAAAGGTCATGGCCCGAGACTAGGAGCAGAGAGCGCGACCGTCGTCCTTCGCGGCGACGATTCGAACTCCTCCTCGCGGATGATTCCTTCCCCCTCCGAAAGGCTCGCCCGCCTCCTCAGTGAGCCGCCCCGTCGCCCAGCACGCGCGTCAGCACGCCGCTCAGCAGCGCCGCTGCAGCGAAGACGATCGCGAGCGTCCGCTGCCCGAGAGCCCACAGCGCGGCGGTGGCTCCGACGAACACGACCAACTCGACGCCATAGCGCAGCGGCTCGCCCGCTCGCACGTGCCGCTTCGGGCTGACGAACGCACCCCACAGCGCGGCTCCTCCGAGTGGCAGGATCGCAGCGAGCGGCCACGCGACCGTCCAGCCCCACCAGCCGAGCGCGGCCAGCGCGCCGAGCTCGCAGGCGAACCGGACCGTGAGACTCGCGGCGTTCAGGCGATCTGCCAGGTGTCGCCGGCGTGGAGGAGCTTCTCCAGATCCCCCTCGCCGCGCGCACCCACAGCCGTCTTGATCTGCTCGTCCAGCAACTCGTCGTAGACCGGGCGCTCGACGTCGCGGAAGACGCCGATCGGCACGGCGCCGACGGTCGACCAGGTCAGCCGCGAGAGCGCGAACGCCTGGCTCGGCTCGGCGACGTGCGCGTCGTGGGTCATCAGGCCGGCCTCGCCTGCATCGACGATCTCGGCGGTGCCGTCGGGCCGCTGGCGGACACCTCGACGTGCATCCTCCGCTCCGAAGACGATCGGCTCCCCGTGCTCGAGATAGATCCGGTTCGACTTCTCGTCGCGGACGAAGTCGAACGCGCCGTCGTTGTAGATGTTGCAGTTCTGAAAGATCTCGACGAATGCCGCACCCTTGTGCTCGGCGGCGGCGCGCAGCACCGTCGTCAGATGCTTGCGATCCGTGTCGATCGAGCGCGCGACGAAGGTCGCTTCGGCGCCGATCGCGAGCGAGAGCGGGTTGAACGGCGAGTCGATCGAGCCCATCGGCGTCGACTTCGTCACCTTGCCGAGCTCGGAGGTCGGCGAGTACTGGCCCTTCGTCAGCCCGTAGATCTGGTTGTTGAAGAGCAGGATCTTCAGGTTGACGTTGCGGCGCAGTGCGTGGATCAGGTGGTTGCCGCCGATCGAAAGCGAGTCGCCGTCACCGGTCACGACCCAGACGGAGAGATCCGGCCGGGACGTCGACAATCCGGTCGCGATCGCCGGCGCGCGCCCGTGGATCGAGTGCATTCCGTAGGTCTCCATGTAGTACGGGAAGCGCGCGGCGCAGCCGATGCCGCTGATGAAGACGATCTTCTCCTTCGGAATGCCGAGCTCGGGCATGAAGCTCTGGACGGCGGCGAGGATGGCGTAGTCGCCGCAGCCCGGGCACCAGCGCACCTCCTGGTCGGACTTGAAGTCCTTCGCCTTCAGCACCCCGTGGCCGTTCTCTTCGCTCATCGCCCCAGCATCCCCCAGATCGCCTCTTCGAGCTCGGACGCCCGGAACGGGAGGCCGCGCACACGGTTGTAGCCGACCGCGTCGACGAGGAACTCGGCCCGCACGAGCTTGAGCAGCTGGCCGAGGTTCATCTCCGGGATCAGCACCCTGTCGTAGCCGCGCACCACCTCGCCGGTGTTGCGCGGGAACGGGTTCAGGTAGTGCAGATGCGCATGGTCGACCGCGCCGCCCGCCTTGCGCACGCGGCGCACCGCGGCGGCGATCGGGCCGAACGTGCCGCCCCAGCCCAGCACGAGCAGGCTCGCGTCGCCTGCGGAGTCGACCTCGAGCTCGGGGATGTCGGAGGCGATCCCGGCGACCTTTTGCGCGCGCAGCCGCGTCATCGTGTCGTGGTTGTCGGGGTCGTAGGAGATGTTCCCCGTCCGGTCGGCCTTCTCGAGCCCGCCGATCCGGTGCTCGAGCCCCGGCGTCCCCGGCACGGCCCACGGGCGCGCGAGCGTCTTCTCGTCCCGCAGGTACGGCAGGAAATCGTCGCCGTCGTTCGGCCCGGTCGCGAACGTGGTCGAGATGTCCGGGAGCGTCGAGACGTCCGGCAGGCACCACGGCTCGGAGCCGTTGGCGAGATAGGCGTCCGAGAGCAGGTACACAGGCGTGCGGTACTTGAGCGCGATCCGGGCTGCCTCGATCGCCGCGTCGAAGCACTGGGCGGGCGATGACGCTGCGACCACCGGCACCGGCGACTCGCCGTTGCGGCCGAACAGCACCATCAGCAGGTCGCCTTGCTCGGGCTTCGTCGGCATCCCCGTCGAGGGGCCTGCGCGCTGGATGTCGAGGATCAAGAGCGGCAGCTCGAGCGTGATCGCAAGGCCGATCGTCTCGCCCTTCAGCACCACCCCTGGACCGGCTGACGTGGTGACGCCGAGCATGCCGCCGAACGAGGCGCCCAGAGCGGCGCCGGCCGCGGCGATCTCGTCCTCGGCCTGAAAGGTGCGCACGCCGAAGTTCTTGTGCCGGGCGAGCTCCTCCAGGATCGCGGAGGCCGGCGTGATCGGATAGGCCCCGAGGAAGAGCGGCAGCCCACTCTGGACCGAGGCTGCCACGAGCCCGTACGCCATCGCCGTGTTGCCCGTGATGTTCCGGTACGTGCCCGGACGAAGCTTCGCGGGCTTGACCTCGTACGAGACGGCGAACCCTTCGGTCGTCTCGCCGAAGGCGTAACCCGCCTTGAACGCGGTCAGGTTCGCAAGGGCGATATTCGGCTTCGACGCGAACTTCTTCTCGATGAAGGCGGCGGTCGAGTCGGTGGGGCGGGTGTAGAGCCACGACATCAGCCCGAGCGCGAACATGTTCTTCGCGCGCTCCGCCTCGCGCGGCGTGATCTCGATCCCCTTCAGCGCCTCCACCGTCATCGAGGTCAGCGGCACCGCGTGCAGCTGATACTCCTCGAGCGTGCCGTCCTCGAGCGGATTCGAGGAGTAGCCCGCCTTCTGCAGGTTTCGGTCGGCGAAGGCGTCGGCGTCGAGGATCAGCGTGCCGCCCTTCAGCAGGTCTTTGATGTTCGTCTTCAGCGCCGCCGGGTTCATCGCCACGAGCACGTTCGGCGCGTCGCCCGGCGTCAGGATGTCGTGGTCGGCGAAATGAACCTGGAAGCCCGAGACGCCCGGAAGGGAGCCGGCGGGCGCACGGATCTCCGCCGGGAAGTCCGGGAACGTCGAAAGGTCGTTTCCGAACACTGCGCTCTCGGACGTGAACCGGTCGCCCGTGAGCTGCATACCGTCTCCCGAGTCGCCCGCGAAGCGGACGATCACGCTGTCGAGCTGCTCGACCCGTTTGACCATCTGAGCTAGGTATAGCGCAATGGTGCGACGCATCGTCGTCAAAGGTGTCAGCGGCTCGGGCAAGACGACGGTCGCCGCCGAGCTCGCCCGCCGGCTCGAGGTGACGCACGTCGAGCTCGACGCGCTGCACCACGGGCCCGGCTGGCAGGAGGCGAGCGCCGAGGAGCTGCGCGCCAGGCTAAAGGCGGCACTCGATGGGCTCGACGGCTGGGTCGTCGACGGCAACTACGACGGCAAGCTCGGCGGACTCGCGCTCGACCGCGCGGAGCTCGTCGTCTGGCTCGATCTGCCTCTGCACGTGGAGCTCAGGCGGCTCTGGCGCCGCACGCTGCGCCGGATCCGCGACCGCGAAGAGCTCTGGAACGGAAATCGCGAAGGCTGGCGCAACGCCTTCTGGGGGCGCGACTCGCTGTTTGCGTGGACGATCCGCGCGCACCGGCGCCACCGGCGCGAGTGGCCGGCTCTGCTCGCGCGGCGCGAGGTCGTGCGGCTGCGCTCGGCGGACGCCGTCGAACGGTGGCTCGCCACCGGCCTCGACCACGAACGGATCCGCTGACGTCGAGACGCGCCGGAACGGGCGCGCCCTACTTCAGCGTCTTCAGGTATGCGACGAGCGCCTGCAGATCCTGGGCGGAGATGATCCCGCCCCAGTGTGGCATCGAGACGATCGGCGCCTTGCCGAGCACGCTGCCGCTGCGGATGAACTCCGTGATCTTCGCGTCGGTGTTGAACTCTCCGCGGAAATCTGCGCCGGCGAGCGGCGGAATCGTCTTGTCCGGCGCCTGCGGGTTCGGGACGCCGCCGAGCCCGTTCGGGCCGTGGCAGTTGATGCAGCCGTCGCGCACGTACAGCGCGGCTCCCGCCACAGCGGCGCCCTGACCGGTCGGAACCGGCAACGGCACCGCGTCGGCAACCTGCGGCAGCCCGGCGCGGATGTAGGCGACGAGCTCGCCGACCTGGCGCGCGGAGATCACGGCGCCCCACACCGGCATATAGGGCTTGGTCGGGTTCGCCGACTCGCCGAGGCCGTGGTTGATGATCGTCTGGAGCTGCGCCGCGGTCAGCTCCTTGCCCGCCTGCGTCAACGCAGGCACGTCCGGCGAGACGCCGCCCCCGCCCTGCATCCCGTGACACTGGACGCATGCGAACTGCACGAAGTCGTGCGCGCCGGCGGCCACCTGCGGACTGACGCTCGCGCCTGTCGAGGCTACGGCGCCCGCGACGGTGACCGTCTTGGTCCGATTCGTGTAGTGACCCGCGGCCCAGCCGACCACGGCGGCGGCCACCGCGACGGCGAGACCGACGCCGATGGCGGCCATGACCAAGCCGCGGCGCTCGTCCATCGCGCGATCCTAGCCGATTCGGATGTCGTCGTCAGGGATTCCCCTATGGGCGTTGCGGCGAACGATCTTCACGCCCCAGGCAGTGCCGGAGGCGAACAACTCGTCCGGGTCGACCTCGCCGAGCCAGCCGAGAAAATGCGACTCGGGATCCGCCTGCGTCGCGCCGTAGACGGCGGCGCGGGTCTCCGGCTCCGGCGCGTCGCCGCCGCGCTCGAGCTGATCGGCACGCGCCTCGGCCTCATCGGCCGCCGGCCCCTCCATGTAACCCCTGGGCACGAGACCGACGATAGCGCCGCGAGCGCGATCAGGCAGTCGCGAGCACGAGCGCGTTGCCCGACGGGTCGCGCACGACCGGCCCATCTGGATCGTCCTCCGCGTCCAGGCCGTCGAGCACGCGGTCGCGCTCGGCGTCGTCAGGTAGGACGATCGTCGCGTGGACGAGTCGCGCCGAGCCTGCCGGGGCGGGCGTCGCGCCGGCGCTCTCCCAGGTGTTTGCGCCGACGTGATGGTGGTAGCCGCCGGCGGCGAGGAACGCAGCTTGGCTGCCGTACGCCGCCATCAGCTCGAAGCCAAGCCGGTCGCGGTAGAACTCGACCGTCTCCGGAATGCGCGCGACGCGCAGGTGGACGTGTCCCATGCGCGTGCCGCTCGGGAGACCGTCGAACGGCTCCGCGACCGGATCGTCGAGCTCGCCGAGGAGGCTGGGAACGTCCAGCGGGAGGGTCCCCATGCGCTGCGCGACCTCGCCGTCCCAGAGCTCACGCGGGCGGTCGGCGTAGATCTCGATCCCGTGGTGGTCGGGGTCGCTGAGGTAGATCGCCTCGCTGACGTTGTGATCGGAGAGCCCCGTCAGCGCCACGCGGTCGCGCCCTGCGTGAGCGAGCCAGCGGGCGAGATTCGGCCGGTCGGGCACGAGCAGTGCGACGTGGAAGAGGCCGGTATGCCCGTCGGAGGGCCGCGCGCCCGGCTCCTCGTGCAGCGCGAGGAGCTCCGTGCCGCCGACGCCGAGCGACGCGCGGTCAAGGCCCTGCTCCAGCACCTCGAGGCCGATCGCGCGACTGTAGTAGTCGAGCGAGCGCCCGAGGTCGGAAACGGTGAGCTGCACGGGGCCCATCGCTGTGGCGGGAGCGATCATGGCGGCAGTATACTTGATCGCGCAATCATTAACCGGTGTTGCGCAGCGCCGCCGCGATTCCGGTCAGCGAGCGCAGGAGCGGCAGCCGCACGTGCTCACGTTCGTCGTCGCTCTCGGCTCCGCGGTGGCGCCGCAGCAGCTCGACCTGCAGCGCGTTCATCGGGTTGACGTACGGATTGCGAAGCTGGATCGAGCGCTGGATCACCGGCTGGCGGTCGAGCAGGTTCTCCTCCTCGACGACCGCGAGCACCGACGTGACCGCGAGCTCGTGCTCGTCGCGAATGCGGGCGAACAGGCGCTCGCCCTCGACCTCCGGCGGCACGAGCTCGAGGTAGCGCTCGGCGATCGCGAGCTGCGACTTCGCAAGGGTCATCTCGAGGTTGTCGACGGCGGTGCGGAAGAAGGGCCACTCGCGATAGAGGGTGCGAAGCTCCTCGACCGGCGCGGCGGCGAACGCCGTGCCGGTCCCGTACCACGACGGGAGCAGCGTGCGGTTCTGCGTCCACGCGAACACCCACGGGATCGCGCGGAGCTCGGCGATGCCGGTGCCGGCGGTGCGGCGCGCCGGGCGCGAGCCGAGCGCGAGCAGCGAGAGCTCGTCGACCGGCGTGAAGCTGCGAAAGAACGGCTCGAGCTGTGGGTCCTCCCAGACGAGCGCGCGGTAGGCGCGCTCCGCGTCGGCGGCGACCGCGTCGAGCAGCTCCCGCCCACGCTCGGGCGCGGGCGCGCGCGGGACGGCCGAGAGCAGCGTCGCCGCAAGTGCGGCCTCGAGGTTGCGGACCGCGAGCCCGCGCAGGCCGTACTTGAACGAGATCGTCTCGCCCTGCTCGGTGAGGCGTAGGCGGCCGGGCGGATGCCCCGGCGGCTGCGCGAGGATCGCCGCGTAGGTCGAGCCGCCGCCGCGCCCGGCCGAGCCGCCGCGGCCGTGGAACACCGTCAGCTCGATCCCGCGCCGCGCCGCGAGCGCGGCGAGCTCCACCTGCGCGCAGTGCACGGCCCACTGCGAAGCGAGGTAGCCGCCGTCCTTGGCCGAGTCCGAGTAGCCGACCATCACCTCGATCCGCCCGTCTCCGGAGAAACGCGGGTCGTCGAGCAGCTCGTCGACGACGGCGGGTGCCGCGCGCAGGCTCTCGACCGTCTCGAACAGAGGCACGGCGCGGATTCCCTGGCCGAGCACCGGAGCGAGATCGGCGGCGGCGCGCGTGTCCGAGACGATCACGGTGTCGAGCGCCTCCGGCCCGTACTGCTCGCGCGCCGCGTGCACCGCGGCGAACGTCTGACCCGCGGAGCCGAGCTCGCGTGCGTGCAGGCGCACGTCGAGCTTCGCCAGGTGGAAGCCGAAGATTGCGACGCGGCGGCGCAGCTCGGCGAGCCGCCCGTCGGCGACGCGGCCGCCGCGATGCTCGCGGAGGCTGCGGTCGAGGACGTCGAGGTCGGCGGTGAGCCCAGCGGCGCCCGCGTAGCCGGGGCCGCTGTCCCCGAGCGTGTTCTGGAGCCGCTGCCAGATGAACGAGAGCTTCTGCCGGTAGGGCTCGCCGCCGTTCCGGCGCCGGAACTCCTCCAGGTGCTCGGGCAGGTCGCGCTCGTCGCGCGCGATCGACTCGGCGAGCTCGGCCGAATGGCCGACGAGCGTCTCCGCCTGGCCGAGTGCGCGGCCGAGCGCGCGCACGTCGTCGCGGTAGCGCTCGAGCACGAGCGCACGTGCCCGCCGCAGCGCCTCCTCGATCGTCTCCGGCCCGGCCTCTGGATTGCCGTCCTGGTCGCCGCCCACCCAGCTGCCGAACCGGAGCGGCTCCCCTTCGAGGCGCGCCTGGTAGCGGCGCAGCACCTCCGGCGCCGCATCGAACAGCGACGTCTCGAAGAACCAGAGCAGGTGGCGGATCTCGTCGACAACGCGCGGCCGCTGCGCTCGGACCTCGTCGGTCTGCCAGAGGATCGTGATCTCCTCGGCGAGCTCGCGCTCGACGTCGTCGCCCGCCTCGAGGCGATCGAGAAGCGCCGAGAGCCGCACGTGTGCGGCGAGCACGGAGCGCCGCGTCGCCTCTGTCGGATGTGCGGTCAGCACGAGCTCGAGCGAGAGCCGCCGGGCGGCCGCGGCGAGCTCCTCCGGCGGCGTCTGCTCCAGCAGCGAGAAGGCCTCGGCGAGCGACTCGCGCGGGACGCCGCCCCGCTCGAGCTCTCGCCGGCGGCGCAGCCGGTGATGCTGCTCGGCGAGGTTCGCGAGCTGGAAGTAGAGGCCGAAGGCACGGAGGATCCTGCTCTGTCGGTCGAGCTCGAGGCCGCGCACGACGCCGGCGAGCTCTTCGAGCCGTCCCCTCCGACTGAGCTCTCGCACGTGCTCCTCCTCGGCGAGCAGCTCCGCGCCCTCCTGCTCGACGAGCACGCGGCCGAGCAGCTCGCCGAGGAGGCGAACGTCGCGGCGCAGGCGTGCATCGGCCATTCGTGGAACGCTATCGGCATGGATCGGCGCGAGTTTCTGCAGCGCTCCGGAGCCGTGCTCGCCGCAGGGTCGCTGTCACCCTGGCGGCTCATCGGGAGCGCAGCCGCTGCCGGCGATCCCCGGCTGCGCTCGCTCGCGCAGGTCGTCAGCGGCGCGCTGCTCGAGCCGCCGGCTGCGGCGTACGAGCACGCGAGGCTCCTCTTCAACACGCGCTTCGACGGGGTCCGCCCACTCGCCGTGCTCCGGGCGGCGAACGCGGACGACGTGCGCCGGGCCGTGCTGTGGGCGCAGCGGAACGGCGTTCCGATCGTCGCTCGCTCGGGCGGTCACAGTTACGCGGGCTATTCGACGAGCCACGGGCTCGTCGTCGATCTCCGGCGCCTGAGCGGGATCGGCATCTCGAACGGACGCGCGACGGTCGGCGCCGGCGCGCGACTGATCGACGTCGACGCGAAGCTCGCGGCGCACGGAGCCGCGATCCCCTCCGGCTCGTGCTCGACCGTCGGCGTCGCCGGCCTCGCGCTCGGCGGCGGCGTCGGCTTCGCGTCGCGCGCCTGGGGAACGACCTCGGACAATGTCGTCTCGCTGCGGATCGTCACCGCCGACGGCGTCCTGCGCAGCTGCAGCCCCACGCACGAACGCGACCTCTACTGGGCCTGCCGGGGAGGCGGCGGCGGCAACTTCGGGATCGTGACCGGCTTCACCTTCCGCGCTCATCCCGTCTCGAGCGTCTCCTGGTTCGTCGCGAGCTGGCCGTGGCAGCAGGCGGCAGAGGTGGTGGGCGCCTGGCAGGCGCTCGCGCCGCACGCTCCCGATGCGCTCTTCTCGCTCTGTTCGCTCGGGACCAGGCGTTCGGGCCCAAGCGTGCAGTGCTTCGGGCAGTTTCTGGGCCCGGAGGCCCGGCTCCGCGCGGCGATCGCGCCGCTCTCGCGCGTGGCCGGGATCCGCCTCTCCGTGGGCACCGACTCATATCTGCGAACGCAGCTGCGCTGGGCAGGCTGCCTCGGCGAGACCGTCGCCGAGTGCAGCGTCGTCCCGAGGACTGCCTTCGCAGCGAAGTCGGCGTACGTGGGCCGCCCCCTGCCGGCGGCCGGGCGTACCGCGCTCACACGGTCGATCGAGGCGGCACAGCACAGCGGCGTGGGCGGCTCCGTCACCCTCGACTCCTACGGCGGCGCGATCAACCGCGTACCGGCCGGCGTGACCGCGTTCGTCCATCGCGACGAGCTCTACTCGGCCCAGTGGTTCACGAGCTGGCACGGCTCGGGGACGCAGTCGCTGCACTGGCTCCGCTCCGCCTACGCCGCCGCGCGGCCATTCACGTCAGGGCACGCCTACCAGAACTACATCGATCCCGAGCTCGTAGCCTGGCGCCGCTCCTACTACGGCACCAACCTCGAGCGACTCCAGGCAATCAAGGCGCGAGTCGACCCGGACCGCCTGTTCCACTTCCCACAGGCCGTCTAGGACCTCGAAGCTAGCGCCAGTCCGGCGCGGGGGCGATCGCGACGCGCATGATCGTGCGCAGCCGTGTCGGCGGGGTCCGCCTCGGGTCACCGAGATAGATCTCGTGGTGGGTCCCGACGAACTGGAAGCCCTGGGTCTCGACGAACTCCTCGAGCCTTTCCAGCGTGTCGTGCTCGTCGGCGTACGGCCCGACGTGCGTGACCTGCGCCGCGAGGCCCTCGTGGAAGCGCTCGAGCCGCAACCGGCGCAGCGAAGGCAGGTCGCGCCGCTTGGCGACGGTCGAGACCGCCTGCGCGACGAGCTCCTCGGTCACCTCCTCGGGCTGCGCGATCATCAGCGTCCAGCGCTCGGGATTCCACCAGAGCCCTTCGAGCGGCATCACCGCGAACTCGACCCCCTCGCGCTTGAGCGCGAACTTGAGCGCCCACGACACGGAGTAGAGCGCGTCGACGGCCGTGATGAACTGCTCTCCCGCGGGCGGCCCGGCGCCGTCGCTCATCAGGTAGTCGTGATCCGGCACCTCGACGATCGCGAGCTGCTCGGCGGGCGCGCGGTAGAGGTCGCGCAGCTCGCGCCGGAGCTCGAGCTTGGACACGGTGGCCATGGAAGCCTCCTCTGGACGAATCGGGCCACCTCTGATAGTGGCGGGGCGGCCCGGCGGCGCCATCGGTCCCTACGCCGATCGAGCCTTCGGCGAAGTACCGAGTGCGAGCACGGCGCCCGCGAAGCCCCAGACGCAGTAGGCGACCCAGGGATCGCCGATCACGTCCGTCTGGATTGCGAGCACGAGCACGGCGGCGAATGCTCCGGCCATCGCCGGAGCCCCGCTTCGCCAGAGCGCGACCAGGATCGAGAGGTTCCACACGATCCAGAGCAGCATTCCGAGCACGCCCAGTTCGGCCCCGAGCTCCGTGTAATTCGACTCGCCGGCCTTCAGCTTCGTGCCCGTCCGCGACGCGGTCTGGCCTGCGTTGCCGAGACCGTAGCCCTGGGGGTGATGAGCAACGGTTCGCAGGCCCTCTTTCAGGTTGACGAGGTGGCTGTGAATCGACGGCTCGTTGGTGCTCGTCGCGCTGCCGGAGACGTCGCTGCGAGCGTGCGTGGCCTGTTCGCGCTGGTAGACGAGGTCGGCCCGCGTCCAGTGTCCGGTCGGCCCGAGCCTCGGGAACGCGTGCGCCCAGCCGACCGCGACCGCGACGACGAGCACGGCCGCCGCCGCGGGCCACCACCGGCGTGCGACCGCGGCGAACACGACCCCGCCGGCGGCGAGCGCGATCAGCGAGGAGCGCGAGAACGTGAACAGGAGCCCGGCGAAAGCGAGCACGGCGAGCGGCGCCGCGGCCCGGTGGCGGGGGGCGAGCAGCAGCGCGACGATCATCATGTATCCGGCCGCGAGCGGACTCAGGAACGTGGAGACGAGCCGGCGCAGGAAGTGCGCCTCCGAGCCCGTGTTGTAGACGAAGTTCTCAGGCAGTCCGCCCGTGCCGTGATAGTCGTAGCCGAGCTGCTTGTGGAAGTAGTCGACGACGCCGTTCCCCCGCCACCAGCCGATCGACACGGTGTAGACGTCGGCGAGGCCGAGTGCCGCAACGGCGGCCGCGGCCGCGAGCAGCGTCCAGACGAGCCGGCGAAGCTCCGTCCGCGAGGGCGCGACAGCGCGGAAGAGCATGAAGGCGGCGACCGGAACGACGTCGTGCCGGAAGGCGAGCGCGACCGCATGCCGCGTGGCCAACCCGCCGAGCGTGCTCTGCGGGACGAGCGCGTAGACGATGCAGAGAGCGGCGAAAGCAAGCCCGAGCCAGTCCGCGAGTCCCGGCCGGTATGGAAGGCGCCGCACACGGATCGCGTCGATACCGACCCGACCCACGGCGACCGCCAGCAGGATCTCCTTCCACGCCTGGATCGCGGTCAGCGAGCTGCCGCGAACGCCGGCGGCATAGAGCGCCGCGAGGACCGCGTTGTGCGCGGCGAGCCCGACCACGAATGCGTAGAGCGCCCAGGCCGGCCGGCGCCAGACCGCGCCCGCGGCGGCCCCGATCAGGACGAGATAGAGAGCGAGAGCGAGCGCCGTGCCCACGCGCGGAGGCTACCGGGCTGTGGTGCTGCAGCATCCCCAGGCCGGCGCTGATCGTGCGCCCGGTCATGGACAGATGTCAGCATTGTCTGCCTTTAGTCTGACATTGACGGAGGACCGCCCGGGGGCGAGGATGGAACGGTGCCGCCCGACACACAGATCGGCGCCGGCGAGACGATCGGCGAGCGGCTCCGACGGCTCCGCCTCGAATGCGGCTTCTCCCAGAGGGAGCTTTCCTCGCCCGGTGTTTCCTACGCCTACATCTCTCGCATCGAGGCCGGTACCCGTCAGCCGTCGGTGAAGGCGCTGCGCATGCTCGCGCGCAAGCTCGGCGTCGCCGTCGAGTATCTGGAGACCGGCCGCGAGGTCGGCGACGATGCCGAGCGCGAGCTCCGGCTCGCCGAGGCCGAGCTGCGACTCAGGCTCGACGAGGGCGCGAGCGAGGGCGAGGAGGAGCTGCGGCGGATCCTCGACGAAGCCCAGCACGCCGGAGACCGGCTCTCGACGATGCGCGCGCGCGCGGCGCTCGGCTTCCAGGCGTTCCACACCGGCCGGCACAGCCAGGCGATCGAGGAGCTCGAGGCGGCTCTGGCCGCATTGACACCGTCGCCCGCCGCACGGCCCGACCTCTACGCGACGCTCGGCCAGGCCTACGCGCTCGCGGGTCGTCCCGAGCGCGCGGTCGAACTCTTCCGCACCTGCCTGCGTGAGCTCGCCGAGCACGCGCCCGAGGACATGAGCACGATGATCCGCTTCTCGACGTATCTGAGCTACGCCCTCTCGGACCTGGGCGACCTCGCGGGCGCGCAGACCGCGATCAAGGACGCGCTCGCCCACACGCAGAGCATCTCCGACCCGTACACGCGTGTCCGGCTCTACTGGTCACTCGCGCGCCTCGCCACCCTCGAGGGCCGGTCGGTGACCGCGCTCACCTACGTCCGGCGCGCGATCTCGCTGCTCGAGACGACCGACGACACGCTCCACCTGGCGCGCGCACATGCGCTCGCGGCCCGCATCCTGCTGCTCCCCGGCGGCGACGCCGAACGGGCGGGCGACGAGCTCGAGCGCGCGGAGTCGCTGCTCGGCGCGGCCGCGCAGCCGCACGACATCGCGTCGATGTGCACGACACGGGCGCGGCTGGCCGCGGAGACAGGCGACGCAGAGAGGGCCCTGGTGCTCGGCCGCAAGGCGCTCGAGCAGCTCGCCGAAAGCGACGCCGACGTAGGGCACGCTTGGTGGGCGATCGCCGTCGGACACTCCCTGCGCGACGAGATCGACGAGGCCGAAGCGGCCTTCAGGCAGGCCGCTGCGCTGCTGTCCGAGCAAGGGCACGCGCGCGACCGGGTCGAGGTGCATCGGGCCTGGGGGCGGGCACTCGCTTCGGCGGGTCGCGACGCGGCAGCGGCCGAAGTCCTCGGTCGCGCCGAGCGTTGATCGACGTCCTCGCCCGCCCCCGCGGGCCGTACTCGCTGGCGCTGACCGCGAGGCTGGCGGGAGACGCGACCCGGCGCTTCCGCGACGGGATCTTCGAGGCGCGCCTTCCTGAGCACGGCGAAGCGTGGCAGCTCCCTGACGGGAGCGTGCGCCTGCGAGGCGAGAGCGAGCATGCGGTCGAACGGCTCCGGTTCGTGCTCGCGCTCGACGACGACCACAGCGAGTTCGTCCGCCGCTTCTCGGCAGACCCGCTGCTCGGCGAGTCGGTGCGGCGGCTGCGCGGGCTGCGCGTGCTGCGGTTGCCGACGGTCGCCGGTGCGCTCCTGCGCGCGGTCTGCGGCCAGCTGATCGACGCGAAGACGGCGCATCTGCTCGAGCGGCGGATCGTCCGCGCGACGATGCCGGCAGGCCCCGGCGAGCTCTGCGAGCCCCCGACCCGCGAGGCACTCGCCGGACTCGCGCCCGCGGAGCTCCGCCGGCTCGGGCTCGCCGAGCGGAAGGGCGCCTCACTCGTCCGGCTCTGCCGCTCCCTCGATCTCGAACGGCTGCACGGCGTCCCGACCGCCACGGTGGCGGCACGCCTCGTGCGCGAGCGCGGGCTCGGCCCCTGGTCGGCCGGCGTCGTCTGCCTGCAGGGCCTCGGCCGTGCCGAGCAGGGCCTGGTCGGCGATCTCGGGCTCGTCAAGCTACTGGCCGCGCTGCGCGGACGCCGGGTTGAAGGCTGGGAGACCGCGGAGCTGCTCGAGCCGTACGGCGAGTGGGCCGGCCTCGCGAGCGTCTACCTGCTGAGGGGCCACGGCCGCGGGCTCGTGCCCGTGGAGCGCGCGGCGTGACGCGCGTGTAGCCTCGCGCCAATGGACGAACGCGGCGTTGCCATCCTCGGCGCCGGCAAGATCGGCGAATCGCTGCTCGCCGGGCTGCTCAGCTCGGAGTGGCGCCGCCCGGACGAGCTCGTCGTCACGGGTCGCCGGGCCGAACGCGTCGACGAGCTCGTCGAGCGGCACCACGTGCGCGGAACGACCTCGAATCAGGAGGGCGTCGCCGGAGCGGCGCTGGTCGTGATCGCGGTCAAGCCGCAGGACTTCGAGGCGCTGCTCGGCGAGATCGGACACCTCGTCGACGAGCGCCAGACGGTGCTGTCGGTCGCCGCGGCAATTCCGACCGCCTTCATCGAGGCGCGCCTCTCGCCGGGCGTGCCCGTCGTGCGCGCCATGCCGAACGCGCCTTCGACCGTGCGCGAAGGAATCGCCGGCATCTGCGCAGGTGCACACGCTGACGAGGCGCACCTCCAGCTCGCCGAGGACGTTCTGGCCCACCTCGGCTCGGTCGTCCGCGTGCCCGAGAAGTACATGGACGCCGTCACGGCCGTGTCGGGCTCGGGCCCGGCCTACTTCGCGCTGCTCGCGGAGGCCATGATCGAGGCAGGCATCCTGCTCGGGCTGACGCGTGAAACCTCCACGCAGCTCGTCGTCCAGACGATGTTCGGCACGGCGAAGCTGCTGCGCGACGAGCACATGCACCCGGTGGAGCTGCGCGAGATGGTCACCTCGCCGGGCGGGACGACGATCCGCGCGATCCGCGAGCTCGAGATCGCAGGCGTCCGCGCCGCGTTCCTGAACGCGATCCAGGCGGCAATGGAGCGCTCGCGGGAGCTGGCCGCCGGAGAGTCGTGAGCAGTCCGAAGCTCTGCGTCGTCGACGACGCAGAGGCCGGCGCCCAGGCGGCCGCGAAGATCCTCGCCGAGGCGGCGCGCGCCGGCCGCCGCCTGGCGCTGTCCGGCGGCTCGGCGCCGGGGCGCGCCTTCGAGCTCGCGGCGGAGATCGAGCCGGACTGGAGCCGCGCCGAGGCCTGGTGGGGAGACGACCGCGCCGTCCCGCCCGACCACGAGTACTCGAATTACCGGCTCGCGAAGGAGCACCTGTTCGACCTGCTCGCGCAGCCTCCGGCGATCCACCGGATGCGGGGTGAGCTCGGGGCCGAGGCCGCAGCGGACGCCTACGAGCAGGAGCTCGCCGGAATCACGCTCGACCTGGCGCTGAACGGGCTTGGCCCCGACGGCCACACCGCCTCGCTCTTCCCGGGCAAGCCGAGCCTCGAGGAACGCGAGCGGCGCGTGCTCGCGGCCGAGCCCGGCCTCGAGCCGTTCGTCGAGCGGATCACGCTGACCGTGCCCGCGTTCTGCTCCATTCCGGTCGTGCTCTTCCTCGTCCTCGGCGAGTCGAAGGCGCAGGCGGCAGCGCGCGCGTTCGCCGGCACGCCCGATCCGGCCATCCCGGCGAGCCTCGTGCGCGGCTCGGAGCGGACGCTCGTGATCCTGGACAGAGCCGCCGCCGCCTATATATAGTCGCCCCTGCCGTGCGCGACACGCTGGTCATCGACAGCCCCGAGCAGCTGAAAGCCCTCGGCCACCCGCTGCGGCTCCGCGCACTCGAGCTGCTCGGCGAGGATCCCGGCTGGACGTTGACGAACCGCGAGCTCGCGCAGAAGCTCGGCGTCGACCCGGGCCACCTGCACTTCCACGTGAAGATGCTGCTGAGGGCCGGCCTGATCGAGCGAGCCGACGGCGGCCGGGGACGCGAGAAGCCCTACCGCGCCACGGCCCAGACGATCCGCGTCTCGCCCGAGCTCCTCGCCGGGGGCGGCGCCCGCGACATGCAGGCCGCGATGATCGACGAGGTGCAGCGCGAGTACGCGGCCTACGCGGCGGACGGGCACTTCAGGGCGGCGCAGCTGACCCTGAAGATGTCGCTGCCGAAGGCGCTCGAGTTCATCCTCACCTGCCTGAACAGCGCGCGCGACGAGGAAGATCCGGACGAGGAGACGATCGTGCTGACGTTCTTCGCCGGCCCGCCCGCGAAGCACAGCCCGGCCGCCTGACTCTACCGCGGCAGGAGCGGCGAGGCAGGTAGCTCGGCCGCCAGGTCGCGCTGCGCCGCGAGCGCCTGCAGCACGAGCACGGTGTCCGCGACCGGGATGTCCTCGAGGTACGCCTCCCGCGCCTCGAACGAGAGCAGCACGTCCTCGACCGCCTCGATGTAGGCGATCACGTCCCCGGCGGCGAGCGCTGCGAGCGCGTCGGCCACGGGTCGCGGGAAGTCGTCGCGCTCACGGATCGAGCCTGCCACCGGCCGCGCCTCGCGGTCGAGGCCGAGCACGAGCAGCGCAAGCGCGGCGCAGTAGAGGCCGATCGGCGACTCGGACTCGACCGGCCCCTGCTCGAGCGCCCAGCGGGCGTCGATCTCGGCGCCGGCGCGATCGCCCGCGAGCAGCCGCGCCTTGATCATCCCGATCGGCCTGCCCCAGCTTCCCGGCGGCGCGCCGTGCCAGCTCTCGCGATAGCGCTCGGACGCGCATGCGAACCACTCGCCCGCCTCCGCCGGGCGGCCCTGCATCAGCAGCGCGAGCCCGGCGCCGCCCGCAGCGTTGCCGAGCCGCGTGAGCGCGCGCTGGCGCTCGTCGGTGCCGTCCGGCAGGCGCGACTCGCCGTCGCGGTAGCGCTCGACCTCGCGCCGCTCGTGCTCGGCCCAGTCGGACACCGCCGGAGCATACGGTCTCCACCCGTGAGCCTGGCCGAGCGGCTTTACTAGACGCGTGACCGACGTGCTGTACATCGACGGCGTCCGCACGGCGTTCGGCAAGGCCGGGCCCGGCGGGGTCTTCTGGAAGACGCGCGCGGACGACATGGCGGTCAAGGCCGTGCGCGAACTGCTGCGGCGCAACCCGAACATCCCGCCCGAGCGGATCGGCGACGTGATCATGGCCGCAACCGCGCAGGTCGGCGACCAGGGCCTGACGCTCGGCCGCGACGTCGCGCTGCTCGCTGGAATCCCGGAGACGGTGCCCGGCTTCGCGGTCGACCGCATGTGCGCGGGCGCACTCACCGCAGTCACCGCGGGCGCAGGCGAGATCTCGATGGGCGCAGCCGACGTGATCCTCGCCGGCGGCGTCGAGCACATGGGCCACCACCCCATGGGGGACGACGTCGACTTCAACCCGCGCTTCGTCTCGGAGCGGCTGATCGACGAATCGGCCGCGACGATGGGCGCAACGGCCGAGAACCTCCACGACACGTTCCCACAGCTCACGAAGGAGGACGCCGACCGCTACGCCGTGCGCTCGCAGGAGAAGGCGGCGGCCGCGTGGCAGAACGGCGTCATGCGCTCGACGGTCGTGCCGATGTCGGTGTTCAGCGAGGACGGCTGGAAGGTCGCCGACCGCGACGAGTTCCTCCGCCCGGACACGACCCTCGAGGGACTCGCCGGCCTGCGCACGCCGTTCCGGCCCGGCGGCCGCGTCACCGCCGGCAACTCCGCCGGGCTGACCGACGGCGCCACGGCCTGCTTCCTGGCCTCGCGCGCGGCAGCTGCCGAGCTCGGGCTGGAGCCGAAGATGCGCCTCGTCGGCTTCGCCTACGCCGGTGTCGAGCCGCACCTGATGGGCCTCGGCCCGGTGCCCGCAACGAAGAAGGTGCTCGAGCAGACCGCCGTCTCGCTCGACGAGATCGGCCTCTTCGAGCTGAACGAGCCCTTCGCCGTGCAGGTGCTGACCTGGTGCGACGGCATGGGCGTCGCGCCCGACGATCCGCGGCTCAACCCGTACGGCGGTGCCATCGCCTGCGGCCATCCGCTCGCCGCGACCGGCGTCAGGCTGATGGCGCAGCTCGCGTACGCCTTCGGCGAGCGGCCCGACGTGCGCTACGGGCTCACCGCGCTCTGCATCGGCCTGGGCATGGGCGCCGCTCTGCTCTGGGAGCGAATCGATGGGTGACACGCAGTTCAAGCTCCAGCGCTGGGGAGGCATCGCGCTCGTGACGATCGACAACGACGAGGACTGGACGAAGCCGTCGGTGTTCGGCCGCGCCGCGATGGAATCGCTCGCCTCGACGCTCGACGAGCTCGAAAGCGGCGACTTCGAGGCGATGGTGCTGACCGGCAAGCCGTTCGTCTTCGCGGCGGGCGCCGACCTGACGGAGTTCCCCGAACTGCGCGACCCCGCGCTGGCGGCGGCCGGATCTCGAGCCGGTCACGAGCTGTTCGGCCGGATCCGCGCGCTGCCGTACCCGACGGTCGCAGCGATCAACGGCGCCTGCCTCGGCGGCGGCGTCGAGATCGCGCTCCATTGCACCGCACGGACGATCGCGAGCTCGGTGCGCCACTTCGCATGCCCGGAGGTCTTCCTCGGGATCATCCCCGGCTGGGGCGGCACGCAGCTGATCCCGCGACTCGTCTCCCCGAAGGACGCGGTCGCGTTCGTCGTCTCGAACCCCCTGCGCCAGAACCGGATGCTGAACGCAGCCAAGGCCTTCGAGGCCGGCTTCGCGGACCGGCTGCTCGAGCCTGTCGAGTTCCTCGACGAGTCGATCGCCTTCGCGCGGGAGCTCGTGGGGAGCGGCCTCGAGCGGGCCGAACCCGACTGGTCGGAGGCCGAGACCGTCTTCCGTCGCGCCCGCAACGACGTCGACGACGCCGTGCACGGCGCCTCGCCCGCGCCCTACGCCGCGCTCGAGCTGATGGAGGGCGCCCGCGACCGTCCGCTCGAGGAGGGCTACCGCCTCGAGGAGGAAGCGTTCGCCGAGCTCCTGCCCGGCCGGCAGGCGCAGGCGTCGGTGTACGCCTTCGACGTCGTCGAGCGCCGGATCAAGAAGGGCGCCGGCATGCCGGACACGAAACCACGGCGCGTCCAGAAGGTCGGAGTCGTCGGCGCCGGCCTGATGGCGACGCAGCTCGCGACGCTCCTCCTCAAGCGGCTCGGCGTCCCGCTCGTGATCCGCGACCTCGACCAGGAGACGGTCGACCGCGCGGTCGCGTCGATCCGCTCGGAGCTCGAGGGCCGCTGGTGCCCCGTGAGCGGAACGATCGCCGTCGCAGACTTCGCCGATTGCGATCTCGTGCTCGAGGCGGTCTTCGAGGACCTCCGGGTCAAGGAACGGGTCTTCGCCGAGCTCGAGGAGGTGGTGAGGCCCGACTGCGTGCTCGCGACGAACACGTCGTCGCTCTCGATCACCGAGCTGGCCGCCGGCCTCGAGCATCCCGAACGGGTCGTCGGCATGCATTTCTTCAACCCTGTCGCGCTGATGCCGCTGCTCGAGCTGGTCCGCGCCGAGCGCACCGACGACGCGACGCTCGCGACCGCCTGGGAGGTCGGAAAGAAGCTCGGCAAGCGCTGCGTGCTCGTCCGTGACGCGCCCGGCTTCGTCGTCAACCGCGTGCTGACCCGGATGACGCGCGTGCTGATGGACGCCCTCGAGCACGGCACGCCGAGCGACACCGTCGACGAGGCGATCCTCGGCCTCGGCATGCCGATGGCGCCCTCGGTGCTGCTGCAGATGGTGGGGCCGCGCGTCGCGAACCACGTGCTCGAGACGATGCACGCCGCGTTCCCGGACCGGTTCCCGCTCTCGCCGGCGCTGCAGGCCTTCGCCGAGGGGAGCGTCGATCCGATCGTGCTCGAGGACGCGCCCTGGAGCGCGGAGGACGTGCGAGAGAGGGCCCTCGACGCCGTCGCCGACGAGATCCACCGGCTACTCGAAGAGGGCGTGGTCGCGGCGCCGGCCGATGTCGACGCCTGCCTCATCCTCGGAGCCGGCTGGCCGTTCTTCATGGGCGGCGCAACGCCCTATCTCGACGCGACCGGGGTTTCGAAGCGCAGCTTCGGCGGTTCGTTCGGCCAGCTCAGGGAAGGAGCACCGGCATGACCACACGCGACGACTGGCGGCTGCGGATCGAGCTCGCAGACGAGGCCGACTCGTTCCTGGAGCGGCTGCTGAACAGGGACGCGCGCGAGCTCGCCTCCGCCCTGCGCGAGCACCGGCTTGCGGTCACGCGCGACGGCGACACGGCCTTCGTCTACGCGCCGACGCGCGCGCAGGCCGAGCAGGCTCAGGCGATCGTCGAGCAGGAGCTCGGGCCGGAGGGAACCGTGGCGCTCGAGCAGTGGCTGCCGGCCGAGGAGCGCTGGAGCGACGAGCCGCCGCACCCGAGCTCGGAGGAGGAGCTGCTCGGGCGCGGCTTTGCCCCCTGGGAGGTGCGCGTCGAGCTCGAGTCCCGCGACGAGGCGGCGCGGCTCGCCGGCGAGCTGCGGGCCGAGGGCTACTCCGTGACGCGCGGCTTCCGGTACGTGATCGCGGGGACGGACAGCCGCCAGTCGGCGATCGAGCTTGCGCGGCGGGTGCACGGCGAGGTCGAGCCCGGCGGCGAGCTGGTCTACGAGGCGCAGCCGTCGAACCCGTTCGCGTTCGTCGGGAGTCTGTTCGGCGGGCTCGGCGAGAGCGGCTCGCCGCTCTAGAGGCTCAGAGAGCGCCGCCCGCGGCGGGAGGCGCGGCGAGGGCCTGAGCCTCCTCGGCGCCCTGGCGGGCGAGGTAGTCCTCGACGAGCAGCAGGTTGTCGCCGGCCCGCTGCATGACGTTCAGAAGTGCCGTCATGCTGGCCACCTCCTCGCGCTGCTCCTGCAGGAACCAGTGTAGGAACTGCTCGCCGACGAGATCGCCCTCCTCGCGGGCGAGGCGCGCCAGCGAGACGATCTCGTCGGTAACGGCCTTCTCCTGCGCCAGCGCGAGCTCGACCGGTGCATTGGCGTCGGCAAAGTCGGCCGCCGGCTCGGCGACCGCGGGAATCACGACCCGCTCGTCGGCGTCGAGCAGGTACTGGACGATCATCATCGCGTGGTTTCGCTCCTCCACCGCCTGCCGGTAGAAGTGCGCGGCCAGCTGGTCCAGCGTTTCCTGGTCGTAGTAGACGGCGATCGCGACGTACTGCTGCGAGGCCGCCAGCTCGCGCGCGATCTGTCCGTTCAGGGCCTCGGGAAAGCGAGCCACGGCGGTAGATTACCGTGCGTAAGGAGGACCTGACAACCGGACGCGACCGCCCGGCCTGCCGCCGCCGCTTCGGCTATGCTTCAGGTGCGACGCTCGCCTAGGGGATTCTCTGCGAGCGCGCGACTCCTGAAGGTTCAGTTATGCGGCACGGTCCATGTGCCGCGGGCATGGCGAAAATCACCGAGCAGCCGACTACAGCGCCGGATGCGATGGACGGCCTGGCGGCCGCCGCGCTCCGGGCGGAAGCCTGGGCCGGAGAGCCGTTGCTCCGTCCTGACGAAGACGCGGCGACCGTGCTTGCGCCCGGCACCTCACGGCGTGCCGCCCTCGACGAGGCACTCGCAGAGATCGAGGCGGGCCGGCGCGTCCCCTCGCCCGACTGGAAGGTCCGCTACGGGCTGCTGCTCGGCCTGGAGCGCGTGCTCACCGACCCCGAGCCGCAGCTCACGTCCGGCACGACACTGCGGCGCCACCAGATCGACGCGCTCGCGGGGATGCTCACCGAGCTGATCGCCGCGCACGAGAAGTCGAAGGAGAACGGCAACGGCCACGGCGCGGCCGACGAGCTCGTCGAGGAGGACGAGGACGACGACGAGGACGCCGTCGCCGCCGTGGACGGCGAGGACGACGACGAGCTGCACGAGGAGCCGCCATCCGGTGCCGACCCCGGCGCGTCGCGGCGCTTCCGCTTCCGTCATCCAACCGCCTCCGGCAAGACGATCGCCGCCGCCGGCTTCGTCGAGGCCGCACGCACGCTCGGCGTGCTGATCCTCACGCACCGCCGTCTGCTCGTCGACCAGTTCCGCCGCGACCTGACCTCGGAGGGCTACGCCGACCGGCTGACGCCCGAGATCCTCGCGGGCAAGGAGCCGCTGAAGCAGAATCCGCTGACGATCCAGACCTACGCCTGGTTCGCGCGCCACGTCTCCGAGCTCAGTCGCGACGCCTACCAGCTCGTGATCTGCGACGAGGCCCACACGGCGCTCGGCGAGAAGACCTCCGCCGCGATCCGCTCGTTCCCCGAGCCGCTCTACATCGGCATGACGGCGACCGAGCAGTTGATCGCGAAGCAGGTCTCCGACGTCTTCCCCGCCTCCGTCGACGACCTGCCGCTGCAGGACGCCGCACGCCGGGGGCTGATCGCGCCGCTGCGCTGCCTGCGCGTACCGCCGGTGGCCGCGATCAACTCGGTGCCGATCGTCGGCGGCGACTTCGACCAGGAGGTGCTGGCGAGGACCCTCGACCATCAGGCGCTCAACCAGGCAGCCGCGAGCCTCTACCGGGACCGCTTCGACGACAGCCCCGGGATCGTCTATGCGGCAGGCGTCGACCACGCGTACAACCTGGCACAGGAGTTCCGCGCGACGGGGCTGAAGGCCGAGGCCGTCTCGGGTCGGACGCCGCCCGTCAAGCTCGCCGAGACGCTCGCCGCCTATGAGCGCGGAGAGATCAACGTCCTGATCAACGCGATGCTGCTCGCCGAAGGCTGGAACTCGCCGCGCGCGACGGTCTGCATGCACCTCGCGCCGACCGCGTCGAGGCGCGTCTACCAGCAGCGGATCGGGCGGATCATGCGCACGCACCCGCGCAAGGAGGCGGGCATCGTCGTCGACTTCGTCCCGAAGAGCGCGACCCACAGCGAGCGCGTCGTCTCGCTGCACTCGCTGCTCGACGCCGACTTCTACCGCGAGGGCGCCCGCGTGACGCCGGCTCCGCGGCGGCGGATGCAGCGGCGCGCGCGGCGCAAGCTGACGCCGGCGCCGTGGCTCGTCCCGGTCACGCCGGACGTCAAGCGGCGCGTCGCGGTGATCCAGCGCGAGTGGCAGCGGGTCGACCCGCGCTTCCTCGACGAGGACGAGCAGCAGTACTGGGCGACGATCGCGGGCCGGCAGGTGCGCTTCGAGGACCGCGCCGACTTCGTCAAGAAGCTGACCGACAGCCGGGCGGCCAGATCGTGCCTGGAGAAGTTCCTCTTCACCGCGGCGACCGAGAACCCGAACCGCCGGTTGCGCCTGATGGCGCTTTCCGACCGTGTCTCGATGCAGGTCGAGCGCGCGGAGTTCGACGATCTGGTCACGATCGTGACCCAGGCGCCGCCGTGGGAGAAGGACCGTCTCGTCGGCGTCCGCACGCTGCTGCGCGCGATCGCCGAAGGAAAGCCGGACGCGCCGGAGCAGATCCTGCAGCGCTGGACCTGGAAGCTCGCACGGACGACCCGCAAGATCCAGGACCGCACGGCGAGCCAGAAGTTCCCCGAGGCGAAGCGCCTGCTCGGCGCCCTCGCGAATTCCCGCGGCCACCGGCACGAGGAGAACGCCGCGAAGCTCGTGAAGGTCGCCCGCGAGCAGCCGCTCGAGGTCGCCGTCGCGCTGCTCGCCTCCGCCGAGGGCTACACCCCGCGCGCGAACACGTTGATCGACACGGCGCGCGAGGAGATCGGAACCCTGGCGGACGTAGCGACCGCGCTCGCGGAGAACCTCCCCGCACCCAAGACGGCACCGGGGCGCAAGCGGCGCCGCCGGCGCAAGAAGAGGCCGGGCGCCGCGGGAGCAGCCGCAGTCGAGCAGAACCGCGCCGAGCAGACCGGCGGCGAGACCCAGGCCCCGGCCGAGCACACGGCCCAGCCCGCCGCGCCGAGGTCGAAGCGGCGGCGCCGCCGCAGGCCGAGGCCGTCGGCGGACGGAGCGGCTCCGGCTGCCGAAGCCCGGTCGGCGGCCGAGGCAGAGCCCGCCGCGGCAGCGGAGTCGTAAGACTCTCGTAAGCAGCCGGGAGCTACGCTCGCGGCATGCTGCTGCTGCTCGGCATCGGCTTTGTCGCGGGCGTGATCACGGCGGTGTCGCCCTGCGTCCTGCCGGTGCTGCCGATCGTGCTCGCCGGAGGAGCGACCGGCAGCGGTCGCCGCCCGTACGCGATCGTGGCGGGGCTCGTCGCGAGCTTCACCGTCTTCACGCTCGCCGCAGCCGCGCTGCTGGACGCGCTCGGGTTGCCGCAGGACACGCTGCGGAACGTCGCGATCGCGCTGCTCTTCGTCGTCGCCGCCACGCTGCTCGTCCCGCGCCTCGGCGAGCTGCTCGAGCGCCCGTTCGCGTTCCTCACGCGCCGACGCGCGGGTGACCTCGGCGGGGGCTTCGTGCTCGGCGCGAGCCTCGGCCTCGTCTTCGTGCCCTGCGCGGGCCCGGTGCTCGCGACGATCAGCGTGCTGGCGGCCGAGCGGCGCGTCGGCCTCGACGCGGTGCTGTTGACGCTGTTCTATGCGCTCGGCGCGGGCACCGTGCTGCTCGCGATCGCGCTCGGCGGCCAGCGCTTCTCCCGCCGGCTGCGCGCGAACGCCGCCGCCGTCCGCACCGTCTCGGGCCTGCTCGTCGCGGCGGCCGCGGTCGCGATCGTCTTCAACCTCGATCGCGACCTTCAGACCTCGCTCGGCGCCTACTCGAGCACGCTCCAGCGCCACATCGAGGACACGGCCTATGCAAGACGCCACCTCGGCGGCCTCCAGGGCGTGAAGGCGGCAGCCCCGCCGAAGCCGGTGAGCGGCGGGTCGCAGCTCCCCGACTACGGCGCGGCGCCCGATTTCCTCGCAATCGATCACTGGCTCAACTCGAAGCCCCTCTCGATCACCGACCTGCGCGGCAAGGTCGTGCTGGTCGACTTCTGGACGTACTCGTGCATCAACTGCCTGCGGACGCTGCCGCACCTGCGCGCGCTCTACGCCGCCTACCACCGCGACGGGCTCGAGATCGTCGGCGTGCACACGCCCGAGTTCGCATTCGAGCACGTGCTCGGCAACGTGCGCACGGCGACGCGGCAACTTGCCGTCTCGTGGCCGGTCGCGCTCGACAACGCCTACGCGACCTGGAACGCCTACCGCAACCAGTACTGGCCTGCGGAATACCTCGTCGACCGGCGCGGACACGTGCGGGCAGCTCACTTCGGCGAGGGCGAGTACGGCAAGACGGAGACGAACGTCCGCCGCCTGCTCGCCGAGGGCGGCGCCCTGCCGCAGGCTACGAGCCAGCCGGCCGACGAGACGCCGACCGGGCTCTTGACCCCTGAGACCTACCTCGGCGCGCGCCGGCTCGACGACGCGCGCTACACCGGCACGCCGGTCGTCGCGAACAAGCAGACCTCCTACCGGCTCGGCCGGAGGCTGCCGCCGAGCTTCATCTCCTACGGCGGCAGCTGGACGATCGGGCCGGAGGCGGCGGTCGCAGGCGCGAACGCGCGCCTGCGCCTGAGCTTCCACGCGCGGCACGTCTTCGTCGTGCTCGGCGGCCGCGGCACGGTCGAGGCGCTCGTGGACGGCAGGCGCGTCCGCAGTCTCGACGTCCGCCAGTACAAGCTCTACACCGCCGTTTCGGCTCCGGCGCTCAGTGACGGCGTGCTCGAGTTGCGCTTCGCCCCCGGGGTGCGGGCCTATGCGTTCACGTTCGGCTAGCTCCTGGCCTACTGGGCCGCGGGACCGCCGGCGTCGTCGTCGTCACGCGTGCGCTCGTCGTGCTCGCGCAGGTAGCGCGTCAGCTCGGCGGCGATGCTGTCGCCCGAGGGGAGATCCGACTCGGCGGCGTTGTCCTCGACGTCCGTCTCCTCGAGCAGGTCGACGCGGCGCTCGAGCTCCTCGACGTACGCAGAGGTCTCGGCGTCGGAGGAGACGGCCTCGGTCACCTGCTCGGCGTACTCGGCCGCGGCGGACTCGAGCTCGGCGACGTCGATCTCGGCGCCGATCAGCGTGCCGAGCCGCTGGCAGAGCGCGAGCGCGGCCCGCGGGCTCGGGGCAAGCGAGACGTAGTGCGGCACCGCGGCCCAGAGGCTGACGGAGGGGAGACCCGCGGCGCGGCAGGCGTCGTGCACGACGCCGACGATTCCGGTCGGGCCCTCGTAGCGCGAGCGCTCGAGCCCGAGCTCCTCCATCAGCTCGACGTCGGAGGCGCTGCCCGTGACCGGCGCGGGCCGCGTATGCGGAACGTCGGCGAGCAGCGCGCCGAGCGTGATCACGAGCTCGACGCCGAGCTCCTGCGCCAACCGCACGACCTCGCCGGAGAAGGTGCGCCAGCGGAGGTTCGGCTCGATCCCGAGCAGCAGCACCGCGTCGCGGTCGGCACCCGGGATCGGCGCGTGGTAGAAGGCGTTCTCGGGCCAGTCGATGCGGCGCGTCAGGCCTTCGACGAGCGAGACGTGCGGCCGCGTCGCCTGGAAGTCGAAGAAGCCCTCGGGGTCGAGCTCGGCGAAGCGATCGGCGTCCCAGACTTTGGTCAGGTACCCGGCCGCGAGCGAAGCGCCCTGGCCGCCGTCGTTCCAGCCGCGGAAGGCGGTGATCATCACCGGGCGGGTCAGCGCTGGCCGTGAGTCGATGCGGAGCTCGTCCGCCATCACGTCAGTCTATTCGGCGCGAACGGGGCCACGGGCCTGGCGAAGAGGGTCGCGAGCGCCACGACGGACGCCCACACCGCCGCCGAGACCGCGACGTGGGCCAGCACGAGCGGCCACGGCAGGTGCGTCCGGTACTGGATCTCACCGAGGAGGATCTGCAGCGCGAGCAGGCCGAGCGCCGCCTGAGCGACGCGGAGCAGCGGCTTCGAGAACCTCCCCACCCGGGCGCCGAACCACGCGAACGACAGAGCGCCGATCACCGTGAACACGGCGACGGTGTACGCATGGACGTCGAGCGAGGTCTGGAAGGTGCCGAACCGCTTGACGTGGTCGCCGCCCGAGTGCGGGCCCGGCCGCGGTGGCAAAGGTGCCGCTGAGGATCAGCGCGAAGGTGGCGGCGACGAAGGCGAGCCAGAGCCGGCGCACCCCGAGTGAGACGAACGGAGGCGCGTGCCCGTGCTCGAGCCCGTACGCCTCGAGCAGCAACACGACGCCGGCGGCGAGCACCACCATCGAGAGCAGCAGGTGCGTCATCACGAGCCCCGGGTGTAGGTCGTACTTGACCGTGATCGCGCCCAGCGGCGCCTGCCCGAGCGTGCCGGCGAAGGTGCCGAGCGCAAGCAGCACGGCCCAGCGCGGCAGGCCGGGCGTGCGGCGGGCGGCGAGCCAGGCGACGAGCGTGATCACGATCGTCACGAACGCGACGGCGCGGTTCGAGAACTCGATGAAGGAGTGGTAGCCCTTCTGCGGGAACGGGTCGCCCGCGGTGCAGCCGGGCCAGTGCTCGCAGCCGAGTCCCGAGCCGGTCAGCCGGACGGCGGCGCCGGTCGCGACGATCACCCAGAGCGCGACCGCAGCGAGCCAGGCGGCGCGCCGGAAGCCCCGCGGCGAAAGCTCGAAGGAGCGGAAGCGGGCGAGCGACGAGGACTGGACGTGCACGAGAGCCAGTCTAGAGAGGCCTGAAGCCTCCGGAGTTTCCCGCAGCGATCCCGTGCCCGGCCACCGATGCCGCGCCCGTGCGCGGCGCCGACGATTGGCTCGTCCACCTTCGAAGGAGTCCGTCCATGGCCACCACCTCGTTCGAGCCCGCCCCTGCCGTCGGTCCCTTCTTCGCCGCGCTGGTCCTGCTCGGAGCCGGCGTCTCGCTCCTGCTCGGCGGGCTTGCCTTGCTCGAGGCAGGCGCCGCCGCCTGGTGGGCGATCGTGCTCGTGCCCGCCGCCGTCCTCTGCCTCGGCGCGGCAGGCGCCGCCGCACGGCGAATCGTCAAGTCGCGCTGATCAGGCGACCACGACGCCCGAGCCGGCCTCGACGGCGCCGATCCGCCGGACGAAGAGCCCTCGCGCCGCGAAGGACGCCTCGAGCACCGCACCCTTCTCGGCGGGAAGCGTCACGAGCAGGCCGCCCGCCGTCTGCGGGTCGTACCCGAGCGCAACGAGAGCGTCGGAGACGCCCTCGGTCGCGAGGTGTGGTCCCGCGAAGTCGCGGTTGCGCGGATCGCCGCCGGTGCGAACGCCGGACGCCGCGAGCTCGAGCGCCCCGTCGATCGCGGGCAGGCTCGCGGCGTCGAGGCTGATCCGCGACCCGCTTCGCTCCGCGACCTCGTGGGCGTGCCCGAAGAGGCCGAAGCCGGTGACGTCGGTGACCGCGTTCGGCTGCAGCGGGCGCAGCAGCTCGGCCGCTTCGCCGTTGAGGGTCGTCATCCACTCGACCGCCGACCCCAGCTCGGTGCTCGCGCCGTTGCGGCGGCTCTGCAGGATCAGCCCTGTCCCGAGCGGCTTGGTGAGGAACACCGCATCTCCCGGTCGCGCACCGCTCTTCGGCCAGATCGCCTGCGGATGCACGGTGCCGACCACGGCGAGGCCGTACTTCGGCTCGGTGTCCCGGATCGTGTGCCCACCGGCGAGGATCGCGCCGGCGGCCCGCACCTGGGCAGCGGCGGCAGCGAAGATCGAGCCGAGCGTCTCGGTCGGCAGCTCCTCGGGGAACGCCGCGATCGAGAGCGCGAGCAGCGGCTTGCCGCCCATCGCGAAGACGTCGTTGAGCGCGTTCGTCGCGGCGATCGTGCCGAAGTCCGCCGGGTCGTCGACCAGGGGCGGGAAGAAGTCGAGCGTGAAGACGAGCGCGCGCTCGTCGTCGAGCCGGTAGACCGCGGCGTCGTCCGCGGGCGACAGGCCGACGAGCAGGTTCTCGGCCTCGACCGGGACGAACCCCTTCAGCAGCGTCTCGAGCCGCGCGGCGGAGTACTTCGCCGCACAGCCCCCGCTGACGGCGAGATCGGTCAGCTTCACGGTGCCGGACTCCACACCGAGACCATAGTCGCCGACAGGCTGCGGACTTGACCTTCCGGGTCGAAATCCGTATGGAAGCCTCCGTGGAGAGGGCCGCGCTCGTCACCGGAGGCTCGTCGGGAATCGGCCTCGCGATCGCCCGCATGCTGCGCGACGAGGGCTACGCGCTGACGCTCTGCTCGCGGACGGCCGAGAAGGTCGAGACGGCCGCGGCCGAGCTCGGAGCCGACGCCGTCGCCGCGGATCTCTCGCACGAGGACGAATGCGAGCGCCTGCTCGCCGCACACGCGGCGCGCCACGGCCGGCTCGACGTGCTCGTCAACTCCGCCGGCCTCGGCATCGCGGGCCGGCTCGAGCACGCCTCCGCGAAGCACTGGGATCTCCAGTTCGGAGTCAACCTGCGCGGCCTCTTCCTGGTCACGCGCGCGGCTCTGCCGCTGTTGAAGACGTCCCGCGGATACGTCGTCAACCTCGCCTCTATTGCGGGCACCATCCCCTCTCCGGGGCTCGGCGCCTACGGCGCGTCGAAGGCAGCGGTGATCTCGTTCACCCGGACGCTGAACGCCGAGCACGAGACCGACGGAATCCGTGCGACGGCGATCTGCCCCGCCTTCGTCGACACGCCCATGGCGGCGTGGTCGGGGCTTGCCGCGGAGGAGTTGATCCAGCCGGGCGACTGCGCCGAGCTCGTCCGCGCGCTCCTGCGGCTGAGTCCACGCGCCCGCGTGCCGGAGCTCGTGATCGAGCGGGTCGGCTCGGGCGATCTGCCCGCGTAGACGTCGTCCTCGCGGACGACCCGTAAATCGTCCTCGCGGCCGGCCGACGTCGTCCCGGCGGCCGATGTGCAGGCCCGGTCCTTGCCCGCAGGATCGTTCCGAGAGAACCCAAGGAGGACCGGAATGAACACGATGCTCAGCCGCGCAGGGTCTGACCTGGACGTCCGGCAGCTGCGCTCGAAGATGACCGGCGACGTCGCCGCACCCGGCGACGCCGACTGGGACGCCGCCCGCCAGGCCTGGAACCTCGCCGTCGACCAGCGTCCCGTCGCGGTCGCCTTCCCGGAGTCGGCCGCCGACGTGGTCGAGGCCGTCAACTTCGCCCGCGTCCACGGACTGCGCGTGGCCGCCCAGGGTACGGGCCACGGCGCGGCGGCGCTCGGCTCGCTCGACGACACGCTGCTCGTCAAGACGTCGCGCCTGCGCGACACCGAGATCGACCCCGTGGCGCGCCGGGCCCGGGTCGAGGCAGGCGTCCTCTGGATCGAGGTCGCGACCGCGGCCGCCGAGTACGGCCTCGCCGGCTTGGCCGGATCCTCGCCCGACGTTGGCGTCGTCGGCTACTCGCTCGGAGGCGGCCTCGGCTGGCTCGGCCGCCGCTACGGTTTCGCAGCGAACAGCGTCACGGCGATCGAGCTCGTCACGGCCGACGGCCGGCTCGTGCGCGCCGACCGCGACAGCGAGCCCGAGCTGTTCTGGGCCCTGCGCGGCGGCGGCGAGCTTCGGCATCGTCACCGCGATCGAGTTCGAGCTCTTTCCCGTGCAGGAGCTCTACGCGGGCGTGCTCTTCTTCCCGATCGAGCGGGCGGCCGAGATCCTGTCCGCGTGGCGGCGCTGGGTCGAGGACGTGCCGGAGACGGTCACCTCGGTGGGGCGGCTGCTGCGCATCCCGCCGTTCCCGGAGCTTCCGGAGCCGATTCGCG
Organism: uncultured Actinomycetes bacterium; assembly: GCA_963757725.1. Lineage (GTDB taxonomy): Bacteria > Actinomycetota > Thermoleophilia > Gaiellales > Gaiellaceae > CAVWSR01. The sequence continues at coordinate 114,408 of CAVWSR010000006.1, read as the reverse complement.
GCCGCGCGTTCGTGGTCGTCGAGGCCGCGTATCTCGGCGACGAGGCCTCCGGCGCGGAGCTGTTGCGCCCGCTGCGGGACCTCGACCCCGAGCTCGACACGTTCTCGACGATCCCGGCGGCGTCCCTGTCGTCGCTGCACATGGATCCCGAGCAGCCGGTTCCGGGCGTAGGCCACGGCATGCTGCTCCAGGACGTGACCGGCGAGACGATCGACGCCCTCCTGGGCGCGACGGGCGGCGAGTCCGGCTCGACACTGCTCTCCGTAGAGCTGCGACAGCTCGGTGGCGCGCTTGCCGAGGCCTCGCCCGAGCACGGCGCTCTCGCGTCGATCGACGCCGGCTTCGCGTTCTTCGCGGTCGGGATCGCGCCGACGCCCGAGGCGAAGATCGCCACCGAGGCGCAGGTGCAGAGCGCCCTCGACGCGCTCGCCCCCTGGGACGCCGGGCGGGCATACCTGAACTTCGCCGAGCGGCCGACCGACGGCCGGAGCCTCTTCAACGAGCAGGCGTACCACCGGCTCCGCCGGGTGAAGGCGCAGGTCGATCCCACCGACCTGATCGTCTCGAACCACCCCGTCCGGCACTAGCCCCTTACAGAGACATGTCCCCTGACCGGGTCAGGGGACATGTCCTGCCGCTCACTCCCCGACTGCGTCGATCCGCCCGCTCCTGACGTCGTAGACGAAGCCCGTGACCTGATAGCCGGCCGGCAGCAGCTTCGACTCCCGGAGCCGGCGGACGCTGGCGACGACGCGTTCCGCAGTGTCGGGGAACGGCTGGAAGTCGATGTGCGTCGCGTCCGCATCGAGCTCGTCGCGCAGCTTGTCCCTGAGCTGCTCGTTCGTGAAGGTGAGCATCCCGCAGTCGGTGTGGCCGATCACGAATGCCTCCTGCGTGCCGAGCAGCGCGTGCGAGATGACGAGCGAACGGAGGGCGTCGTCGCTTGCGATCCCACCGGCGTTGCGGATCACGTGGGCGTCGCCTTCCTCGAGCCCGAGCGCCTTGGCCGGATCGATCCGGGCGTCCATGCACGTGACGATCGCGAAGCGCCGGCTCGGCGGCATCGGCAGCTCACCCTTGTCGAACTGCGCGGCGTACGCATCGTTGGCTGAGCGGATTGCATCGAGCTGGGACAAGGAGTGTCCTTTCGTCGTCGTGTCGTCCGGGTCGGGTGGACCGTCGGCCGCGGCGCGGCCGAGCCTTCGTGGAGCAGCCGCTACCGCTCGATCGGCACGTCGACGAGGTTGCCCCATTCGGTCCACGAACCGTCGTAGTTCCGGACTTCCTGATAGCCGAGCAGCTCACGCAGCACGAACCAGGTGTGTGCGCTGCGCTCGCCGATCCGGCAGTAGGCCGTCACCGCCTTGTCAGGCGTGACGCCCTTGCCTGCATACAGCGCCCGCAGCTCGTCCGCCGACTTGAAGGTGCCGTCGTCCTTGACCGCCTGCGCCCACGGAATCGAGTGCGCCGACGGTATGTGCCCGGTCCGCGACGCTCCCTCCTGCTCGTAGCCCGGGGGTGCCATCAGCTCGCCCGAGTACTCCTGCGGCGAGCGCACGTCGACGAGAACCACCCCGCTCTGGCCCAGGTTCCTGAGCACCGCGTCGCGGCGCGCGCGAATCGACTCGTCCCGCTCCTGCGCCGTGTAGCTCGACGGCGACGGCGAGGGCACGTCGGTGGTCAGCTCGCGGCCCTCGTCGATCCACTTCTGGCGGCCGCCGTCGAGGATGCGCACGTCCACGTGGCCGTAGACCTTGAGGTACCAGTAGGCGTAGGCAGCGAACCAGTTGTTCTTGTCGCCGTAGACGACGACAGTCGTGCCGTTGCCGATCCCGCGAGAGCCGAGCAGCTGCTCGAAGGCGTGCTTCTCGATCACGTCCCGCTCGACCGGATCCTGCAGGTCGTCCCGCCAGTGCAGCTTGACCGCGCCCGGGATGTGACCCTCCTCGTAGAGGTCGGTGTTCTCGTCGACCTCGGCGACGACCACGTTGTCGTCGGTCAGGTGCTCGGCGACCCATTCGGTCGTGACGAGCACCGGCTTCGCATAGCCGCTCTCAGCCATCCCGCCTCCATTACTTCAGTTGTTGAAGTGTTGTGATACTACAACAGAGGCTCTAGGCGGGCGGGCGCTTCGGCTTCTGGCGCTGCCGGCCGATCAGCTCCTGAAACGATCCCGCGGCGACACGGAGGTTGCGCCCCTCGCGCACGGCGTCGAGCCGGCCGGCGTGGATCAGCCGGCGCACCGTCTCCGGATGCACGCCGAGACGGTCCGCAACTTCACGGACCGAGAACGAGCTCGCTTTGCGCCCTGCCGCAGACCCCACCGCCCGCAATAGTGACAGCACTATGGTTTGAACGCCATAGGCCGATCGGCCTACAGCTAGCGCAGCGTCGCCCGGACGGCGGCGTCGAGCTCGCTCGCCGAGACGGAGCCTTCGAACTTGGCCTTGATCCGCCCGTCGCGGCCGACCAGGAAGATCCACGGCTCGGTGGGCAGCTGCCATTCCCGCACCCAGCGGTTCTCGCCCTTCGCAACGACGTTGTCCTTGTAGATCTCGACGTGGATGAAGCGGATCCCGTGCACCTGCTCCCGCCGCTGCACGGCCAGTACTACGTCGACGACCGGCCCGCAGGTGCGCGAGCTGCAGAACTTGGGCGTCGCGAACACGACCACGAACGGCACGTGCCCCCGCAGCGACTCCGCAATCGAGTAGCGGAGGAGCGAGCGGTCCGGCGGCTCCCGCGTCGTCAGGAGCGCGGTGTTGCCATGCGTGGTTGCGAGCGTCGGCGTCTGCGACGGATACGCCCTGGCCCCGGCCGCCGGCGCCGCCGTCCGCGTGTGCACGACGAGGTTGCCGACCGCACCGATCTTCGCCCCTTCGGGCCGCACGAGCACCCACCAGGTCCCGGGGCGGGGCACATCGACCTTCGCCACGTAGAGGTGGGACACATCGCCGACGTCCGCCGCCGCGCCGGGCACGCCGACCGGCTCGAGCGTGGCCGTCGTCTCCTGGATCGGCGCGGCCTTCAGCTTCGGCGCGAGCCAGACCCGGGCGCTCGGCCGGTCGACGGCACGGCCGGAGTGATCGACGACGAGGAACGAGAACCGCACCGGGCCGACCGCGTAGTCGGACGTGCCGGGAACGACGCTGACCTGCTGTCCCGAGCCTCGCCAGAGAGCGTCGAGCGTCCCGGCCTCGGATGCACCCGCTCCACCCTTCGTTGCGGCTGAACCACCGCAGCCCGCGAGCAGCGCGACCAGCCCGAGGGCAACGATGCGGAGGCGCATGGTCGAACTGTAGTCACCACCGAGGCAGCGAGCCCGGCGGAGCAGTGCCCGGACCTAGAAGCGGAAGTCCTGGAGCGCTTCGGCGGCGGCGCGGAACAGATGCGCTGCCTTACGGTCGTCGCCGCGGCGCGCCGCGAGGTCGCCCTGGGCGACCCAGGCCGCCGCACGATGGCTCGCAGACGACAGCTGAGAGAAGCTCTCCTCGGCGGCGGCGAAGGAATCGCCCGCCTCGTCGAGCCGGCCCTGCTCGAGCAGCGACCGGCCGAGCGTCAGCTGGGCGTTGCCGATCTCGTCGAGAAAGTCGACGCGACCGTCGAGAAGCTCGAGCGCATAGCGCGCCTGCTCCTCGGCCTGGTCGAGGTCGCCTGCGCGCAGGTGAACCTGCGCCAGCGACGAGACAGCCTGGGCCGCCCCACCCTCGTTGCCGACGTCGAGCGCGATGCGGAAGGCGTCCTTGAGATAGGACACGGCCATCTCCGGCTTGCCGAGCAGCACCTGCAGCCCGCCGAGATTGTTCATCAGCCGGCCGATGTTGACGCTGTCCTCGAGCTCCTCGTACTGGCTCTTCGCGCGCTCGGCGTACGTGCGCGCAAGCAGCCAGTGCCCCTCGCGCTCGGCGATGAGCGAGGCCTGGAAGTATGCGTTGGCGAGACCGCGGCGGTCGCCGAGGCCCTGTGCGAGCTCGAGCGCGATCTCCACGTCCTCGCGCGCCCCCTCGAAGTCGCGCTGGCGCCGGTAGCAGCGAGAGCGCCAGCTGTGAGATCTCCGCCCTGATCGCGTCGCACGGCAGACCCGAGCGCTCGGCGAGCGCCAGCGCCTCGTTGAGCAGCCCGAGCGGAGGTCTGGACGCTCGACAGCTTGTAGCGGCAGACGCCGAGCCAGAGCAGCACCTCGGCGCGCTCGACGTCGGAGAACGCGGGGCCTTCGGCGGTCGAGCGCGCGCGTGCGAGCAGATCGAGCGCCTCGCGGATGCTCGCCGAGCTGGATCCGCCCACGGGACTCGCCCACGAGCGCCAGCACCTCGAGCTCGGGCACGCCTGACATCTGGGTGTGCGCGGCCTGGAACGCGGCGACGGCCTCCGGGAAGCTTCCGGAGCCGAGCAGCGCCTCGGCCCGGGCGAGCGTCGCCTCGACTCGCCCGCGCTCCTCCGCGGAGACGCCGTTCGAGAGGAAGCCCGGATCGACGCCGAGCCGGGCGGCGAGCCAGGTGATGGTCTCCGAGGTCGGGCGCGTCTTGCCGCGCTCGATCTGGCTCACGTACTCCTTCGAGAAGCGCTCGCCGGCGAGCTCGCTCTGCGTCAGTCCGGCCGCGACGCGGAGCTGGCGCAGGCGCTCGCCGAGCCGCACCCCATGGCGGGGGGCGGGGACGCTCTGCGGCTGGCGACGGCGTCTTTCGACGTGGTCTCGGCACGAAGTGAATCCGTATGCTTCACCAAAGCGCAAGTCGAGGTCCAGGTCGGCATCCCCCATAAAGGGGCATATGACCAGGCGAAAAGTCGGTCAAGCCGATCGGGAACGACCACTTGACCGAGCTACTTGACGAACCGCCCGGACGTCCCTATAGTGAGGCACCTTGCAACCGGGCCGGACGCCAGGTCACGCTTGCAGGAGGCTCGCCGGACAGGGGCGAAGCGGATCACGAGGTTGGCTGGGCCGCAGAGTCAAGCCCCGAGGTTCTCGCCTCCACGGCGGCGAGCCGCCCGAAGGAAGACCCCCCGGAGCCGCAGCCGGGGGGTCTCCTTCATTCTTGGGGCCCTTCCGCAGCCATCCAGGCGATGCGGGAGGCACGGACACGATCCATGTCCTCGAGGGAGAGCAGGCCGCCGAGCCGGCGGCCGACCGTGTCCAGCACGCTCATCGAGAGCGACAGCCACGCCTCGGCGTCGGCGTCGCGGTCGGCGGGATGCCACCGGCCGCCTGGAGCGGCGGATCACGCCGGCGACGAAGTCGTGCACCTCGCGCAGGTGGCGGCGCAGGCGCTGCACCGCATCTCCGGCTCGTCGTTCGCCTCGGCGAGCGCCTGGACCCAGAGATCGGCGAGCGAGCGCCTTCGGCTCGCCGCCACCGCGTGGGCCATCACCGACATCCAGAGGCGCGGCATTCGGCTCGGCGGCGATCCCGGCCTCCCAGGTCGCCCGCGTCTCCGCCCAGGCGTGGTCGAGCGCAGGCGAGGTAGAGGTCGCGCTTCGAGTCGAAGTGCCGGTACAGGATCGGCTCGGAGCACGCCGGCGGCCCGTGCGATCTCCGCGGTGGTCGTGCCGCGGTAGCTGCCCTCGCGAGAAGAGGCGGAGCGCGGTCTCGAGGACAGCCTGCCGCCGCTCGGCGGCCGGAAGCATCCGCGCGTGTCTGCGTCACGCCGCCATCTCCAGCGCACGGCACCGGCTCGTCGTCGGCGCCGCGTCCGCACCGTCGAGAAGCGCGACGATCGCGGCCGCGAACGCGATCGCCGCGCTGACGAGCAGCGCGTGCGTGCAGGCCGTTGCACGAACTCCTCGGTGCGCCTGCGGGCGACGCGCCGGGCGCCGTGCAGTGTACGATCGCGAGGATCGCGCCCATCACGGCGATCCCGAGCGAGCCGCCGACCTGGCGGAAGCTGTTCAGCACCGCCCGAGCCGACGCCGGCCTTGTCGACCGGCACCGAGCCCATCGCGGCCGCGTCATCGGGGTCATCGTGATCGCCATCCCGACCCCGCCGACAGGAGCATCGCGGCAGGAGCGTTCCAGAAGTCCGAGCTGGACGCCGATCGCGCGGTAGAGAACGAGCGAGATCCCGACGAGGGTCATCCCGCTGCCGAGCAGCCAGCGCGAGCCGATCCGGTCGGAGAGCTTGCCGGCGATCGGGGCGATCACGATGATCAGCATCGTCATCGGCAGGAAGATCGCGCCCGCCTGGGTCGGGCGAGTAGCCGAGGACCTGCTGCATGTAGAGCGAGACGAAGAAGAAGACGCCGAACATCGCCGAGCGAGACGAGCATCGCGACGACGTTCGCGCCCGCGAAGGTGCGGTTCCTGAACAGCGAGAGGTCGAGCATCGGCAGCGCGCTGGTGCCGCTCGAGCAGCACGAACGCGACGAGGCAGCGCGACCGCGACGGCGAACGAGACGAGGATCTCGCGGCGACGCTCCATCCGTAGCTGTTGCCCTCGATCAGCCCGTAGGTGAGCGCGAAGAGACCGAGCGCCGACGTGGCGAGGCCGGGAAGGTCGAGCCGCTGCTCGTGCGAGGTGTCCCGCGACTCGTCGATGCGAGATCCGCGACGACGACGATGCCGAGCGACGCCGACCGGGACGTTGATGAAGAAGATCCAGTTCCAGTTGACGTGTCGACGATCAGAGCCGCCGACGAGCGGGCCGATCGCGAGCGCGAGCGCCGAGACGCCGGCCCAGATGCCGATCGCCTGCCCGCGCTGCCGCGGCGGGAACGTGGCGGTGATGATCGAGAGCGTCGCCGGGTTCATCAGCGCTGCGCCGACGCCCTGCACGGTCGCGCGCGCCGATCAGGAAGCCGGCGCTCGGCGCGAGCCCGCAGGCGAGCGACGCGGCCGTGAAGACCGCGAGGCCGATCGATGAAGATGCGCCGGCGGCCGTACAGGTCGGCGAGCTTTCCGCCAGTGATCAGCAGCGCGGCGAAGGTGAGCGCGTAGGCGGTCACGATCCACTCGAGCTGCGAGATCGCTCATGTGCAGGTCGCTGCTCGATCGACGGCAGCGCGACGTTCACCACCGTGTTGTCGAGCATGATCATGAACAGCCCGAACGAGACCGCGGCGAGCGTCCACCACTTCCGGTTCTCCTAGGCGAAGATGCGTGCCTTCACTGTGATCCCCAATGGTCTATGCGAAGTTAGTGCGCACTAGGTTAGCGCCACTAGCTTTCCTCGCAAGCCGGCTCGTTAGGCTGGCGGCATGGCCGACACGCTGAGCGGGAGTCGCCCTCGTCACCGGCGGCGGGCGCGGGATCGGCGCCAACGTCGCGCGGGAGCTGGCCGCGGCCGGGATGGAGGTCGCCGTCAGCGGCCCGCACCGCCGTGCAGGTCGAGCAGATCGCCGGAGCTCGGCGGGCTCGCGCTCGACGGGGACGTCTCGCAGCGCGGCGACGTCGAGCGCTGGGTCGACGAGGTGGCTGCGGAGCTCGGGCCGATCGACCTGCTCGTGAACAACGCCGGCACGACGGGCCACCGGAGCGACGCTGGGAGACCGATCCGGACGAGTGGTGGCACGTCTTCGAGGTCAACGTCCTCGGCGTCCACCTCTGCTGCCGCGCGGTCGATCCCGGCGATGGCTCGAGCGCGGCGGCGGCCGGATCGTGATCACCGGCAGCGGCGCCGCGTACCTGCCGGGCGCGGCTCGCCGACCGCCTACGCGCGAGCAAGGCGGCGCGTCTGCCGTACGGCGAGCCGCTCGCAGTGCAGGCGGCGGCAGGTCGGCGTCCCTGTCTTCGTGATCAGCCCGGGCCTCGTCCGCACCGACGATGACCGAGCGGCTTCGCCGACGACGCGCCCTGGACGCCGCCCGAGTGCGCGCCCGCGGCTCGTGCGCGCGCTCGCCTCGGGCGGCTCGACGCCTCGCAGGGCGCTACATCCACGCCGAGCACGACCGACTCGAGGAGCTGATCGCAGAGCGGACGAGATCCCCGAGCACGACCTGAACGCGATCCGCCTGCGCCGCGACGATCTCGTCGACGCCGACGACGCGCATTCTAGCCTGGGTATCCTCGGCGGCGAGATGAGGCTCGCGCTGGCGCAGATCGACACGGTCGTCGGCGACCTCGACGGCAACCGGACGCGGATCCTCGGCCGGCTCGAGGAAGCGCGCGACGAGGGGCGCCGACCTCGTCCTGCTTCCCGGAGCTCGCGGTCACCGGCTACCCGCCCGAGGATCTGCTGCTGCGGCCCGGCTTCGTGCGCGCGGCCGAGAGGACGCTGCGAGGAGCTCGCCGCGCGCGACGCACGGCCTCGCCGCGTTCGTCGGCTCGCCGTGGTTCGACCGCGACCTCTTCAACACGCGCGCCGTGCTGGCGGACGGCGAGGTGCAGGGCGCTACAAGAAGCGCTTCCTGCCGAACTACGGCGTCTTCGACGAGGACCGGTACTTCGCGTCCGGGCGCGAGCTCTTCCTGCTCGAGCTCGGCGACACGCTGGTCGGGCTCGACGGTCTGCGAGGACGTCTGGCAGCCGGGGCCGCCCGCGACCGACCTGGCGCTCGCGGGCGCCGAGCTGATCGTGAACATCTCGGCGTCGCCGTTCCACGTCGGGCGCGATCGCGAGCGCGAGGAGATGCTCGTCACGCGCGCGCGCGACAACTCGTGCTTCCTCGCCTTCTGCAACCTCGTCGGCGGCCAGGACGAGCTGATCTTCGACGGCCACTCGGTCGTCATCGACGACGAGGGCGAGGTGCTGGCTCGCGCGCCGGGTTTCGAGGAGTGCCTGCTCGTGCTCGACGTCGAGCCGCGCGCGGTGATCGGCCGGCGCCTCTCGGACGCGCGCCGGCGCGCGCTCGCCCGCGACCGCGACGAGGAGCAGCGGCTCCCGACCGTGCACGTCGGCTCCTGCCGCGAGCACGAAGAGCCGCGCCACGGCGCGATCGCGGTGCCGCTGCCGGAGCTCGAGCAGATGCGCCAGGCGCTCGAGCTCGGCCTCGGCGACTACGTGCGCAAGAACGGCTTCGGCGAGATCGTGGTCGGCGTCTCCGGCGGGATCGACTCGGCGCTGACGGCGGCGCTCGCCGCCGAGGCGCTCGGACCCGGAGCGCGTGCACTGCGTCTCGATGCCGTCGCGCTACTCATCCGAGGGCACACGCGGCGACGCGCGACGCCTCGGCGAGGCGCTCGGCTGCCCCTTCGAGGAGATTCCGATCGAGCCGATGGTCGAGGCATTCACGGGCGCACTCGCGGAGTCGTTCGCCGGTCGCGACCCCGACCTGGCAGAGGAGAACCTGCAGGCGCGGATCCGCGGCACGCTCCTGATGGCGCTCTCGAACAAGTTCGGCTGGCTGCTCGTCGCGACCGGGAACAAGTCGGAGCTCTCCGTCGGCTACGCCACCCTCTACGGGGACATGGCCGGCGGCTTCGCGCTGTTGAAGGACGTGTTCAAGACGGACGTCTTCCGGCTCTCCAAGTACCTGAACGAGCGCGCCGGGCGCGAGCTGATCCCGGCCTCGATCATCGAGCGCGCTCCGAGCGCCGAGCTGCGCGCCGACCAGCTGGACGAGGATTCTCTGCCCCCCTACCCCGAGCTCGACAAGGTGCTCGAGGCCTACGTCGAGCTAGACCGCTCCCGGGAGGAGCTCGGCCAGGACGGCTTCGACCCGGCGGTTGTCGAGCGCGCCGTCGGAATGATCGACAGGGCCGAGTACAAACGCCGACAGGCACCGCCGGGCGTCCGCCTGCGCCCGAAGGCCTTCGGGCGCGACCGGCGCACGCCGATCACAAATCGCTGGCGCGGCTGACCGGCCCGGGCGTCGGGCGGGCGGCGGCTACGAGTCGCCCGCGTGAAAGAACGCGGCGAACGCGCCGGCGACGGTCGTGACGACCGTGATCGACCAGACCTCGAGCACGATGTCGACGACGCGGCCGCCGGTCGTGACCGGGTTCTGGAACTGCGAGGAGACGGTGACGAGCTGGGTGCTGACCCAGAAGAACGCCTGGAAGACGGACGAGATCTCACTCCTTTTCGCGCCGCGCTCGAGCCAGTACATCAGCCCGGTGCCGGCCGCGTCGACGAGCAGAGTGGCAAGGAGCGCGGTCGCCAGCCGCCTGCGCAACCGCTCGTGCGCCGGCGTGGTGGCGCGGACGAGCTGGCGAACGGCGATGCCCAGGTCGAGCAAGAGCCGGTGCGGTAGCACCCGGTGACTATCGCGCCGCCGCCGGACTGCACTTCCCGTCCGAGGCATTCGTCCGGCCGCGCGTCAGACCGGATGGCGCCGGGCTCTACCACGTTGTCCACAGAAGCTGTTACCCTTCGCAATTGCCGGTGCCGTAACAATCGGTACTTGCTGTGTACCGGTCGGGGCTCAAGGCAGGTGGCCCGGCAGGATCCTCCCCCTGACGTTGCGGGTTGGAACAGGTTGTAGCCGACCTCAGTCAGCGTGGTCGGTGACGGACCCCCTGACCACCACCGGAGGACACACATGACTGCAGCGCCCGCGGTGCCGGATCCGGCACGCGAGGGAACACACCGACGCTCGACAGGCGTCGGAATGAAGCGACGCTTGCTGCTGCTGGCGTGCATGCTGGGAGTCGGCGGCTGGCTCGTTCAGTCCGCCGCGGCGTGGCACGCGGACATCACGGCGAGCCTGGACTGCGCCGGCGTGGTGTCCTACACAGCCACTGCCTGGAACGGGACGAGCGCGGCTGACCGGACGAACGGCGACGTCAGGATCCTCGTCTCGTACGACAACGGCGGCTCGTTCACCCAGGTCGGCTCGGGAGCGTTCAACTCGGGGAACAGCTTCTCGTTCTCCGGCACGTTCAACGCCGGTACGGCGACGAGCGCAATCGTGAAGGCGCACGCGTCTTCGACCTGGGCGAGCGGCCATCACGCGACCGACGACCGCTCGACGACGGTGACGAAGCCGGACAACTGCGCCCCGCCACCCCCGCCACCCCCGCCACCCCCTCCGCCACCGCCACCTCCACCTCCACCTCCACCTCCACCGCCTCCGCCTCCGCCTCCACCCCCGCCTCCGCCCTCCCCACCGGAGTCGACTGTCGTCGTCTCAGGGCCCAATCGCAGCGGCTACTGCGATGCCAACGGCACCTTCTACAACCTCGTGCCGGGTCAGGAAACGCAGGGTCAGTACGCGGGTATGGGTCTACGGCCCGCCGACCGCTCGGCCAGTGGCGCCCTCTACTGCGCGGCCGCAGCGACAACGGCTCCGCCGACGACCACGCCCGCGACCTCGGCCGTCGCCGGTGCGAAGAAGACGATCGTGCACAAGAAGGCGGTCGTGCACAAGGCGAAGCCGAAGAAGCTCGTCAAAGCGAAGCCGAAGCCGGTCAAGCACAAGGGTGTCCTTGCCAAGCACAAGACCAAGCTGCTTCCGTTCACGAAGTAGGCAAGGGAGAGAAGAGCGAATCATGCGCAAGGTCAGCGTCACCGTGGCAGCGTCGCTGCTCGTGGCGCTGGCCTGCGCCGCCGGGACCGCCTTCGCCGCGCCCGCTGATGTCCGGCTGATCATCCCCAAGCTGCACCTCGACGACCCGGTCGGCTCGCAGCTCGACGCAGGGCCGGCGTTCTATCCGGGCAGCGCGCGGCCGGGCCAGCCGTACACGATCGCGATCGCCGGCCACCGCACAACCCACACGCGGCCCTTCTGGTCGCTCGAAGCCCTGCATCGTGGCGACCGCATCCTGCTCGAGTGGCACGGCGTCAAGCACGTCTACCTCGTCACGGGTTCACGGGTCGTTGCTCCCGGCGACTGGAGCATCACGCGAGAGCTCGGGGTCGAGCGGCTGCTCCTCTCGACCTGCACTCCTCGCTTCTCGGCTGCGCACCGGCTGGTCGTGTTCGCGCGGCCTGCGGCGCCGAGGCGCACCGCTCACGCCTAGATGTAGCTCCTGAGCACGTTCGGTTCGGATCCGGGCCGCCTTGGCGGCTGAAGCGCTGTCCAAGGCAGCGTCAGACTTCCAGATGGAGGCGACTCGGATGGATCTGCACGGTATCGCGAGCTCTCAGTTGGCGCGGCAGGCGCGAGCTCGCTCGCCGCGTCGAGTGATCACGGTCGGACTGCTGAGGGCGGCTGACCGCGGCCGCAGGCGTCAGCGTGCGCTGTGCGCGCTGGCGGGTCTGCCAGCTACCGCGCCGGTGATCAGCGGCTGATCGGATCGTTCCTCTGCGCCAAGACGTGTCGCTAACCGCACCGACCCCGAGCTGGTGGCCGTGATCGCGAGGCTGCGCCGGTCGCGGATGACAGCCGCCGCGATACGCCAGCCCTCGATGCCGGCTGCTCGACCGTGTCGGTGCTTGACGCGGATCGGTCTTGGTCGGCTGGGCGGCTGGGACTCGAGCAGCCGGTCCGCATGAGCGCTCCCGTCCCGGCGACGCTCGATCCACGTCGACGTGAAGCTAGGCCGGATCGTGCGCAGTGCCGGCTAGCGTGTTCGCGGCAGCGCCGCAGCACTACACGCCACTGGCTGCGCGATGCGGCGAGGATCGGCCCGCGGGATCGCCGGCTGGGGTTCGCCCACCGACCGTGCGACGACTTCAGCCGCCTCGCCTACGCCTGAGGTGCCTGCCCGACGAGCAAAGCCGTCACCGCCGCCGACTTCCTCCGCCGCGCCGTCGACCTTCTTCCGCCGACTACGGCCTCAACGTCGAGGCCGTCCTCACCGAGCAACGGCCCGGCGTAGTCATCTCGCTCGTCCCCGCGCTCGGCAACCTGCCGCCGACCGTGCGGCTCAAACACGCACCGCCTCAACACGCCCCTATCGAGCGCGCTAGACCAACCTGGAAAGCAGATGCGCTTCATCCGCACAATGCTCGCCGGCTGGCGCCTACGGCGCCATCTACCGCTCGAGCGCCGAACGCAGCGCCTCGCGCCCTTGACGGCTCGGCTCCTGGCACTACAACCATCAACGGCCGACCACTCACGCGCACTCAGCCACCAACCACCGGTCAGCTGAACCAACCTGCTCAGGTCCTACATCTAGGCCTCACGGCAGGAGCTCGCGCAAGGCGCGGAACCAGCGCAGCCGCTCGTCCCACGACACGGCGGCGTTCGCGGGCGAGGTGGACGGGAGCACGAACAGGATCGTCTCGCCTAACCGCCGCTCCTGGAGACCGAGCTCGGCGCGCTCGCCGAACGCGCCGCGATAGGCCTCCTTGCCGACAAAGCCGATCGCGCGAGGGCCGAGCTCCCGCGCGATCCGCTCGAGCCGCTCGGCCGCGCCGGCAAAGTCTCCCTTTCGCAGATCGCCGGAGCCGGGCGTGGTGCGGTGAGCGGCGTTCGTGACGCCGTAACCGAGCGCCGGCAGCTCGAGCTGCTCGGCCGGCTCGAGCAATCGCGGTGTGAACCCGGCGGCGTGCAGAAGCCGCCAGAAGTCGTTGCGAGGATTCGCGAAGTGCGCTGCCGCCGCGGCCGAGACGCAGCCGGGATTGATCCCGCAGAAGATCGCGTCGAGGCCAGGCGCCAGGACGTCCGGGACGGCGGACTCAGGCTGCTTCTGTGGTGACGTCCTCGGGCTCACGCGCGTCGAGCCTCGCCTCGAGCTGCACGCGCAGGTCCTCGCCGGTCACCTCGAGTGTGTAGCGCGGCCGGCGCGGCTCCAGCCGCGAGACACGGACGGTCGCCTCCCAGCCCCCGTAGCACCGGGCGTAGCACTCGTCCTCGGACAGCGGACGGAGGCGTCGCATGGGAATCACAGTACGAACAGGTCCGGACGACAGCGATACGCTGACGGGTATCAACGTGCGCGCAAAGGAGTTCCGCTACGCCGCGTCGGTCGACCGGCTCGGCAACGCGTCGACGGAGGCGGGCGCGCCGCTCGAGCTCGGCGACGAATGGACGCCCGAGCACCTCGTGCTCGCCGGGCTCGTCAACTGCTCGCTGACGAGCCTGCGCCACCACGCCGCCCGGGCCGGGATCGAGGTGCTCGCCTCGGGCTCCGCCACCGGCCTCGTGACGAGGCGCGAGGAGGATGGGCGCTACGCGTTTGTCGAGCTCGAGGTCGAGATCGCCGCCGAGCTGGAACCTGAGCCGGCCGAGCTCGACGAGCTGCTGGCCAAAGCCGAGCGCGACTGCTTCGTCGGCGCCTCGCTGACGTCGAAGCCGGTCTACCGCTGGACAATCAACGGTGCGTCACCGCGATGAGCCCGGCGATTCCCACCGCGTAGAGCACGAGCACGGCCGCCGAGTCGAACCCGACCCGCCAGAGCTGGCGATGCGGCCTCGTCACCAGACCCCACAGATAGACGACCGTGAGCAGGATCCCGAGCGCCGTCAGATAGATGTCGGTCGGCTGCGCCTGCGGCAGCACCGCCGCTCCCGAGACGAGATTGGCGACGAGGAAGAGCACGGGCAGGAACGCGTTGCCGCCGAAGATGTCCGACACCGCCAGCTGGTAGTCGCCGAGCCGCACGGATGCGAGGCCCGTCGAGAGCTCGGGCAGCGCCGTCGCGGCGGCGAGGATCGTGGCGCCGAAGATCACGCCCGAGAGCCCGACCTTCCCCGCGATCTGCTCGCCGGCTCGCTCGAGCACGACGCCGCCCGCGAGGGTGACCGCCGCGGCGGCGACGAAGATCACGACGGCCCTGCCGCCGCTCATGCGCCGCTTCGCCTTCGAGTGCCCGCGCGGCTTCTCCTGACTGCCGGGCGGGTTGCCGTCCTCGTGCCACGGCAGTCCTCGCCGGGCGCGGCTCAAGAGCCAGAGCCCGGCCAGCCACGTGAGGGCGATCAGGAGCGAAACGGGCTCGATGCGGCCGAAGGTGCGGCTCGTCAGCTGTGCCCCCATCAGCGTGATCACGAGCACCGCTACAACGAGCAACCCCTCGAGCACGAGCAGCAGCGACGCCGCCTTCCGCGTCAGCGAGGTCGCCCGGCCCAGGCTCAGGTCGAGCAGCACCAGCACGACCGTCTGGATCGCGATCCCACCGAGGATGTTGCCGATTGCGATCTCAAGGTTGTGAGCGAGCGCGGCGGAGACGGTGATCGCGAGCTCCGGCAGGTTCGTCGCGACGGCGAGCAGGATCAGGCCGCCGAGCGCCTCGCCGAGGCCGAAGGTCGTGTCGAGCACGTCGGTCGTGTCCGAGAGCTGCACGCCGGCGAACCACACCGCCACCGCGGCGGCCGCGAAGATCAGCACCAGCCAGACGAGTGCGAGGCCGCCGAACACCCGCAGGTTCTATCGGATAGCGTTGACGGCATGAGCACCGTCGCGCTCGATGTCGAGGCCGTCCGGCGCCGCTTCTCGGCGCTGAACCAGCCGCTCGCATTCTTCGACGGGCCCGGCGGCACGCAGGTCCCGGACGAGGTGATCGACGCGATCGCGGGTTACCTGCGCACCTCGAACGCGAACGTCAGCGGCCCCTACGAGACGAGTCGGCGCACGGGCGAGCTCGTCGTTCACGCGCGCGAGACGGCGGGCCGTTTCCTGAACGCCGATCCGGACGAGGTCGCGTTCGGCCAGAACATGACGACACTGAACTTCCAGCTGACCCGGACGGCCGCACGCGAGTGGGGTGATGGGGACGAGATCGTCGTCACGAGGCTCGATCACGACGCGAACGTCTCGCCGTGGCTCGAGCTCGCCCACGACAAGGGGCTCGTCGTCCGCTTCGCGGACATCAACGAGGACTGCACGCTCGACCTCGACGACCTGCAGCGGCTCCTCTCGGAGCGCACGCGCGCCGTCGCCTTCCCGGTCGCCTCGAACGCCGTCGGCACGCTGACCGACGCGCGGCGGATCGCCGAGCTCGCACACGAAGCCGGCGCGCTCGCCTGGGCCGACGCCGTCCACTACGGTCCGCACGGTCCGATCGACGTGGCCGCCTGGGACGTCGACGTGCTGATCTGCTCGCCGTACAAGTTCTTCGGCCCGCATCTCGGTCTCGCCTGGGGCAAGCGCGAGCTGCTCGAATCGTGGCGCCCCTACAAGGTGCGGCCCGCAGCGAACGAGCCGCTCGGCCACCGCTTCGAGACCGGCACGCTCCCGCACGAGCAGCTCGCGGGCTTTGTCGCAGCCGTCGACTACATCGACTCGATCGGCTGGGACGCGATCCGCGCGCACGAGCGGGAGCTCGGGCAGCGCTTCCTCGACGGCCTGCCGGAGAACAGCACGCTCTACGGCCTGCCCACGATGGACGGCCGAGTCGCGACGTTCGCCTTCAACGTCGCGGGCTACTCGGCGCGCCGGGCAGCAACAACGCTCGGCGACCAGGGTCTCGCCGTCTGGCAGGGCAACTACTACGCGCTCGAGATCATGCGGCGCCTCGGGCTCGGCGACGAGGGAGCGGTGCGCGCCGGCATCGTGCACTACAACACGCACGAGGAAGTCGACCGGCTCCTCGCCGCGATCTCCGCGCTCTGAAGCTTCTGATCCTCGGCGGCACGTTCTTCCTCGGCCGCGCGGTCGTGGAGGCGGCGGCCGCTCACGAGGTGACGCTACTCAACCGCGGCGAGACCAACCCCGAGCTGTTCCCGGAGATCGAGAAGCTGCGAGGCGACCGGGGCGGCGAGCTTGGTGCGTTGCGCGGCCGGAGCTTCGACGCGTGCGTCGACGTCAACGGACGCGACTCGAACTGGGTGCGCCTCTCGCTCGAGGCGGTCGACGCGCCCTACTACCTGTTCGTGTCGTCGGTCTCGGCGTATGCCGAGCTCGGCGCGCCGGTCGACGAGGACGCGCCGACGCACCCCGCCGGCGAGGAGTACGGGCAGCAGAAGGCCGAAGCGGAGCGGCTCGTCCTGGCGCGGGGCGGCACCGTCGTGCGGCCGGGACTGATCGTCGGCCCGCACGACCCCACCGGCCGCTTCACCTACTGGCCGCACAGGATCGCGCGTGGAGGCGACGTGCTCGCACCCGGGATGCCGGATGAGCAGGTGCAGCTGATCGACGTGCGCGATCTCGGCGAGTGGATCGTTCGGCTCTGCGAGGGCCGCACGGCTGGCGTCTTCAACGCGGTCCGCACGCTCACGCGCGGTGAGCTGCTCGAGGCGTGCATCCGCGAGACCGGCTCCGACGCGCAGCTGCGCTGGACGCCGAGCGAGCGGCTCGTCGAGGCCGGGGTCGGCGAATGGATGGAGCTGCCGCTCTGGATCGCCGGGCCCGAGTACGCGGGGATGATGCACGCCGACAACCGGCGTGCGGTTGCCGCCGGCCTGACCTTCCGCCCGCTCGAGGACACGATCCGGGCGACGATCGAGCAGGCGGAGACGGTCGAGGGCGTCGGCCTCGCCCCCGGGCGCGAGGCGGAGCTCCTGCGCTGACCGACTACTGCGCGACGCCCCTCGGCAAGAAGCACAGCGCAAAGCCCGGCGTCGGGGTGGCTCGCGGACCGCTCTCGACGATCTCGCCGCGGAGCGACGGTCCCGGCGGCCCGGTGCCGATGCAGTTCAGGCGGTGATCGTGACCGGCACGCCGGGGCCGATGCGGAGAACCAGCCAGTGCATCATGCTGTTGTCGAGGCGTACACAGCCGTGGGAGACGGCGCTGCCGAGGACGCCGCCGATGTTCGCCAATCCGTGCAGGGCGATCTGGCCGGGGCCGCCGTCGAACTCCTGATACACGTTGGAGCGGGCGCTCAATGCGAGTGCGAACGGCGCGCCGACGTCGCCGGCCTGCAGCTGGAGCGCCTCTTCGACGAAGAACTCGCCGCGGGGAGTCGGCGTCGAGGGCTTGCCGACGACGGCCTGGACGATTCGCACGGCGCGGCCGTTCTGGTAGACGGTGACGCGTCGCCAGGAGGTGTCGACGACGATATGCCAGCTCGTCGCCGAGGCAACGGTCGCGCGTTGTCTGATCCAGCCCGTCCGTCCGTTCGGTCGGCCCGGCAACCTGACATGCAGCCACTTGACTCCGGCTGCGCCGGTCCGGCGACCGAGAACCGGAAGCACGGTCCGCTCCCCCGGTGAGCGGCCCCTCCGCCTGCACCAGCCCGAGCGACGCTGAAGCTCGAGCGGGCGCCGCGAACGCCTCGTGCGCGCCGAGCAGCGCCGCCAGCTCCTGGGTGGGCTTCACGACCGCGCGCGTGAGCGGAGTGTGCCGGCGCCGCCCCAACCCACGTGGCGGCGAACAGTACGAGCGCTGCAAGTGCGAGCCGGAGGCGGCGGGTGCGCACGGTCATCGCTCCTGACGTCTGACTGCGCTACGAACGGCACGTGCGGGCGGCGATGCCGCCCGCACGTGGTTGCCGGATCCGGTGGGCTTGGAGCTAGGCGTCGCTCACCCTGTGAAGCCGGCGTGGCGGCGCGGCGGTCGGGCATGACCCGTCTGCGTCGAGCTCGACCCCGTCGACGTCGCCGCCGCGAGCCTCTTCGCTGCGAGCACCTTGGCTGCCCTCGCCTTGGCTGCCCGGACCCTGGCCGCCCTGGCCTTGGCGGCTGCGGCCTTGACTGCCGCGGCGGCCTTCGTCGCCCGAGCGCTTGGCGTCGGCGTTGTCGCCGGCGTAGGCGTCGGCAACGTCGTCGGGGTGGGCGTCGGGGCGGAAGCCGCGACCGGGAAGTTGCACGACTTCGAGCCGGTCACGGGGTCGACGTAGGCCGGGACGAGCCCGAGCGTGTCGTAAGGGGCCTGCGTGTTCTGGCCGATCACCAGGTTGTACGCCGTGCCTGCCGGATCGCAGTAGAGCTCGCGGTCCGGTGCCTGCACCGTCGGCGACGCCGTCGGCGGCGCCGTCGTCGCGGCCGCGCAGCCCGATCTCGTGATCGTGTCGTTGATCAGCGTCACTGCGCCGGCGCCCGATGCTTGCGCTCCGGCGAGCAGCCTGCCGTCCACGGTCACGCCGTTGTCGAGCGAGATGTCGTCGTGCGCGAGGATCGTACCCCGGAAGGTCGAGCCCGCTCCGAGCGTCGCAGCGCTGCCCACCTGCCAGAAGACGTTGCACGCCTGGGCCCCGCGGATGAGGCTGACGTTGCCGGTGCCGCCGGTGGTCAGCGTCGACGCGGTCTGGAAGATGAAGATCGCGTTCGCGTTGTTCTCGCCGTCGAGAACGAGGGTCCCGGTCATTCCGAAGACGCCCGAGGCCGAGTTGTAGACGCCGGTCGTCAGCGTCTGGCCCGCAAGCTCGTCGGCCACGGGGGTGGGTGTTTGTCCGGCGGCGTTGTTGTACGCGGTGGTCACGCTGGTCTTCGCCGTCGTGAGCAGCCCGGGGCTGGTCACGAAGCACGGTGCGCCGGCGGCGTCGACCTCGTAGATCGTGCCGACCACCTGGGCGCATGTCAGTCCGATCGCACTGCCGGTCGCCGGGCTGAGCCCCACGTTCCCTCTGATGGTCGAGGTCGGGACGTCGGTGATCGTGTTGCCGGCCAGAATCGCGAAGCTGTCTGCCGTGCCGAGGTTCACCGGTAGCGCAGCAAGCGAGCTACCAGCGAACGCGAGCGCGGCGATCACGCCGAGCCCGAGCAACAGGGACAGACGCGAACGACGAACCGTCCGGTCTCTGAGGAGCTTCATCGTCGATCCTTCCGTTGGTCTGAGAGCGTGACTGCCGACCTGCCGTCAGCCGTCCTGTGCTCCGACCTGCTCTCCTGAGGACGGACCTCAAACGGAACCGATCGACGTAGGGCGCCGCTCTACTCTCCCACTCAACTGCCGCGCCGTCCATTTGGGTACGAGACGTCCCCGCAGCGCCCTCCACGGGAAGGCCGGGCTTGACCAATCTCGTGAACGGGTAGCACTGACGGCGATGGAGATTCCCGAAGAGACCCGCGAGCTGACGGATGTGACGATCCACGCCCGCGAGACCTCTCCCGGCTTCTTCGAAGCGAGCTTCCGCCCGACCTCCCCGACGCACATGGCCCGGCAAGGTTTCACCGTCGACACGAGGCGAGGGGTTCGGGGGAAGACCCTGACGCAGGTCCTCGACTGGGCCGAGGGATACTGGCGCCAGAACTATCCCGCCTCGTAGCCGCTGCGCCGGTCGCCCACCTCCGGTTCGGGTCGGGACTATAGGCTGCTCGAGGATGGCCGCGTACACGTGGGACGTGTTCACGCCTGGGGCTGATCTGCCGCGAGACTCTCGAGACCGAGTACCTGCTCGCCGAGGGCGAAGAGATCGAACTCGACGGGCGGAAGCTGGCTCGTCGAGCGTGTCGAGATCAGCGAAGACGGCGACGCGGAGGTCAGGCAGGCCTACGTCGTAGCCCCCGACCTGCCCGGCTGACGGAATCGACGCCGGCGGCTCTCAAGGTCTTAGGGTCTTCTTAGGCACCTCAACGCCGTCTTAACAGGCCTGCGGCTACAACGGATGCATGAGAAAACGCATCCTGCTCCTCGTCACCGTCGTCGCAGCCGCGGCGCTCGCGGCCCTTGCCGCGAACCACTCGTACGGAGGCGGCAGCAGCGCCCAGGCACCGCTCGCCGTGCCGGCATCGGCGCTCTCGCTGCAGAACGCGTACGAGAAGGTCGTCAAAACGGTCTCTCCCGCCGTCGTTCAGATCGAGACGAACTCCGGTCTCGGCTCGGGCATCGTCTTCGACGGCCAGGGTGACATCGTCACCAACGCCCACGTGGTGGGCTCCGACACGAAGTTCACCGTCACCTTCTCGAGCGGGCGCCGCATCACAGGGACGCTCGTCGGCAAGTTCGTCCCCGACGACCTCGCCGTGATCAAGGTCGCCGGCGCGGGCGTCTCGCCGGCGGTGTTCGCCGACTCGAACAAGGTCCGGGTCGGCCAGCTCGCGATCGCGATCGGAAATCCGCTCGGCTTCCGCTCGAGCGTCACCGAGGGCATCGTCTCCGGCCTCGGCCGCAACGTGCCCGAGCAGAACGGCGCGACGCTGCCCAACGTGATCCAGACCAGCGCCCCGATCAACCCCGGCAACTCGGGCGGCGCGCTCGTCGACATCAACGGACGCGTGATCGGCATCCCGACGCTCGGGGCCGTCAATCCGCAGTTCGGCTCGACCGCGGCCGGAATCGGCTTCGCCATTCCGAGCAACACGGTCAAGGACATCGCCGCCCAGCTCGCCAAGGACGGCAAGGTCACCGACTCGCATCGCGCCTTCCTCGGCGTCCAGATCGGCGACACGAGCGACCAGAACGGCGTCGTCGTCGGCACGGTCACGTCCGGCGGGCCGGCCGAGAACGCGGGCATCAAGGTCGGCGACGAGATCGTCTCGGTCTCGGGCAAGCCCACGCCCACCTCGGTCGATCTCGGGGCGGTCCTCGCGGGCCTGAAGCCGGGCCAGACGGTGCCGGTCGGGATCATGCACCAGGACGGCTCGAAGACGACTGTCTCCGTGACCCTCGGCCAGTACCCGGGAAGCTGAGCGGCACGTCCCGCCGAGACGCGGCCTCGTACCTGGCGCGAGCCGGGAACGAGGTCGTGTCCGGTACGCGCAGGTCAGCCCCGGTGGTGCGCCGCGGCGCGCGCCCAGCGCTCGTCGTCCCGGTGGATGCGATCGGGGTCCACGCCTCGCGCCTCCGCAAGCGCGACCGTCAGCTTCTGGAACGGAACGATGTCGGGGACAGGATGGCGCGTCGGGACGAGCGTCGTCTCGCATCCGAGCTCACGCAGAGCAGCCGCCGCATCGCCGGCGCGCTCCGCCCCCAGGCCCTCGCCCTTCAGCACGAACGCGCGGACGCTCTCGTCGACCGCGGCGAGATAGCCGTGCAAGAGCTGCTCGAGCTCGTGCGCCTCCGCCGCCACGAACGAGCCCTCGCGGAGCTTCAGCGCCGCCTCCTGCGCGGTCGGCCAGTCACGGCCCGCGCCGGCGATCACGAACCGGCCGTGCGCCGACACCTCGTAGCCCTGCGCGGCGAAGACCGCGTCGGGAAGCCAGGAGACGTCGTTCCCCTTCAGCGCGTCGATCGCCGCGACGGCGCACGTATAGCTCGCAGTGTGGCACCAGCTCTGCTCGACGGCGGGAGTCGCAACGACGACCTCGTCGCAGAGCTCCGCAAGCGGCGAGTCCGGCTTGCCGGTGATCAGCCACGCCGGCCCGTCCCAGGCGCGGACCGCCTCGATCGTCAGCGCCGTTTCGCCCTCGTGGCTCACGGCGACGAGGAGGTCCACGTCGCGCCGGGGAGCGAGGACGAGCTCGAGCGCCTGCACCGCCTCCCCACCCGTCTGCGCCGCGTGGAAGGAGGTGCCACACCCCGTGAAGAGCAGGCGCGCGCCCTCGGGGAAACGTCCGTCGGTCGGCACGGCGCGCAGCCAGTCCGGCTGCGCCGCGATCGCGGCTCTCGTCTGCTCGCCGGCCATGCCCCGGATATCCTGCCTGCATGAGCACGTTCCGGCACCAGACCCTGTCGAACGGTTTGCGCGTCCTGACGGCGCCGATGGACGGCGCCCAGTCGGTGATCGTCTCGATCATGCTCGCGGCCGGCTCGCGCTACGAGACCCCCGAGACGAACGGGATCGCCCACTTCGCCGAGCACATGTTCTTCAAGGGCACCGAGCAGCGGCCGACCGCGCGCGACATCGCCGGCGAGATCGACGCCATCGGCGGGGAGTTCAACGCCTTCACCGGCAAGGAGTACACGGGCTACTACGTCAAGTGCGCGGCCGAGCATCGCCCGATCGCGACCGACGTCCTCGTCGACATGCTCCGCCGCTCGAAGTTCGACGCCGAGGAGATCGAGCGCGAGAAGGGCGTGATCGTCGAGGAGATGAACATGTACTTCGATACGCCGCGCGACTTCATCGGCGGCGTCTACGACGAGCTGCTCTACGGCGACCAGCCGCTCGGCTGGGACATCATCGGCCGCAAGGAGACGGTGCGTGGAGCGACCCGCGACACGTTCATGGGCTACCTCGACCACTGGTACAAGCCTTCGCGGATGGTCGTCGGCGTCGCCGGGAAGATCGAGGGCGACCTGATCGCGGAGCTCGAGTCGAAGCTCGGCGACCTGGAGCCCGGCGAGACGGGCGAGCCGGCGCCGGTCGCGCTGAACGGTGCCGGCGCCCGCGTCAAGGTGCACACGAAGGCCTCCGACCAGGCGCACATCAGCCTCGGCGTGCGCTCCTATCCGCTCGAGCATCCGGACCGCTATCCGCTGCAGCTGCTCGCCACGGTGCTGGGCGGCGGCATGTCCTCGCGTCTCTTCACGGAGGTGCGCGAACGCCGCGGCCTCGCCTACTACGTCTTCGGGATCAATCACTCGTATACCGACGCGGGCTCGCTCTATGCACAGGCGGGCGTCGACATCAACCGCATCGACGACGCGGTCACGACGGTCGTCGAGGAGCTGAAGCGGATCGTGGACGAACCTGTGCCGGCGGACGAGCTCGAGAAAGCACGCAACTTCACGAAGGGGCGGTTCGTCCTCCAGCTCGAGAGCCCGCAGGGCCTCGTCATGTACGGGCTTCGGCGCGAGGTGCTCGAGGGCCGCGTGGCCGACCCGGAGGAGATCCTCGCCGAGCTCGACAAGGTCACCGTCGAAGACGTACAGCGCGTCGCGCAGGACGTGATCGGCAGCGACGGCTTCAGGCTCGCGGTGATCGGCCCGTTCGACGATGCCGAGCGGTTCGAGCGGCTGGTCGGCACGTAGAGCCATGTCCGGCGAGCAACGCACGCGGCCCGGCCCGAAGCGCCCCGCGCGGCTACTCGCGAAGCTCTGGCGGGCCGTTCGCCGCAGGCCCCCGCGCAGGGAGGAGCTGTTCCCCGAAGAGCCGCCGGACGG
The DNA here is from genome assembly GCA_963757725.1 of uncultured Actinomycetes bacterium. Classification (GTDB taxonomy): domain Bacteria; phylum Actinomycetota; class Thermoleophilia; order Gaiellales; family Gaiellaceae; genus CAVWSR01. The sequence continues at coordinate 90,846 of CAVWSR010000006.1, read as the reverse complement.
CGAGCCCGCGCTCGTCGGAGCAGGCCCGCCACGGCGGCCGCGACCGTCGTCCGCCGTCGCGCTCGAGCTGCCCGGGCCGGAGCCCGAGCCGCCGGACGCGATCGGCTCCAGCGCCTAAGAACTAAGCGTCCGCAGGCAGGCCGGAACCGCTTGGGTTCGGCCTGAACATCAGTGTCCCTGGTCGGCGGGCCGTGACATCAGCACCTATCCGGCACCACCCGTCAGAGTGCTTTCGACCCGGACGTCTCGAGCAGTCTTCCACCGTCATCGGACAGATGGAATAGGTCTTTCGACCAGTTTCGACATGTAGCTGCGCGCCCCTGCGAGGTCGATCATGCGAACGGGCACGAGCCGGACGGCGCTGGCGGAGTTCGGCGCCTCGATCATCGTCCCTCCGCCCGCGTAGAGCGCGACGTGGTGGACGAACGAGACTCCGTAGAAGATCAGGTCTCCGGGCCGGAGGGCGCTCATGGCGACCGGCCGGCCGGCGGTGAACTGCGCGTCCGCGTCGCGGGGAATCATGAGCCCGTGCGCTCGGTAGACGGCCCAGGTCAGGCCGGAGCAGTCGTAGCCCCACGCCGAGAGGCCGCCCCAGAGATAGCGCAGGCCCATGAACAGCCGTGCGGTGCGGACGAGGTCGGCGCGCGTCGTCGGGAGCGGCGCGACCGCGCGCGCCGGCAGCGTCGAGCTGCCCGTGGGCGTCGCCACCTCGACCGAGCCGCCGACGCGGCGGAGCAGCGGCAGCCGCGTGCCGAACGAGAGCTCGGTGCCGTTCGCGAGCCTCACCTTCGGCGCCGTCACCGTCACGCTCGCCCGGGCGACCCGCGCGGCGGCGAGCTGCCACGAGCGCACCCAGCCCGGGTAGCCGCGACGGTCGAGGGGCGAAGGCTGATCCGGCACGGCGATCCTCGTCCAGCCGCCGCGACGGGCCAGCACCAGCACCCGCTCGCCGTAGAGCACCTGCGTCGGCATGTGGCCGACGAGCGCGAGCCGCTGCGCATAGGTGATCGCAGGCGTCGGCCAGAGCCGCGGGTCGAGGGGAAGTCTGCCGGCGCCGGGCGCCGCCCACACGTTCGCGACCGGCACGCGGACGACGGCCGCCGGCGCCGCCGTTGCGGGCGCCGCGAGCGCGCCCGCGGCGACCAGTGCCGCTACTCCTCCGAGGGTGCCTCGGATGCCCGCTCCTGCAGCTCGTGCACGACCCCGGGGCCGGCGGGCGGCGGCGGGTACCGCCGCTCCTCCACGAAGCATCGTGTCGATGTTCTTCATGCTCCTCGAGGCCGCGGAAGCGTCAGGGAGCGAGGTCGTACGGGAAGCTGGTGAGGTTCTCGCGGCCGTCCTCGGTGACGAGGATCAGATCCTCGAGCCGCACGCCGCCGAAGCCCGGGCGGTAGAGGCCGGGCTCGATCGTGACGACGTCGCCTGCGAGCAGCGAGTCCCGGCCGATCAGGGCCAGGCTCGGCTCCTCGTGCACCTCGAGTCCGACGCCGTGGCCGAGCGAGTGGAAGAAACCCTCCTCGAGCGGTTCCCCCGGCGTCTTCGTGCGCTGCGTCCGCTGCCCGGCCGCCTCGTAGACGTCGCAGGCGATGTCGAAGATCGCGCGCTCGGCCGCGCCGGGGTGAATCGCCTCGATCGAGCGGCGCAGGGCCTCGAGCGTCAGCCGGTGCCACTCGGCGAGCTCGGGCGGCGGCTCGCCCACGACGAAGGTGCGCGTCATGTCCGCGTAGCAGGACGATTCGGCGTCGCGTGGCCAGATGTCGATCACGATCGGCTCGTCCGGCCCGATCGGGCCCTCGCCCATGTGGTGGCCGATCGCCGACTGGGCGCCGTGCGAGACGATGAACTCGTCCGCAGAGCAGCCGTTGGCGATGAACGCCTCGGCGAGGGCCGTCTTCACGCGCTCGACGGTCAACGCCTTGCCGTCGACCAGCACCTCGGCGCCGTTCGGCTCGGCGCGGCGGAGCAGCGCGGCCGCCGCGCGCATCCCCTCGTTCGCCGCGTGCTGGGCGCGGCGCACACCGGCGAGCTCGTGCTCGTTCTTGACCCGCCGCCGCTTGTCGAAGAACTTCCGGTCGGGGCGAAGCTCCGTGCCGGCAGCACGGATCCGGTCCGCGAGGGCGAGCGGGAAGCTGTACGGCACTGTCGCGCTGTCGATCCCGAATGCCTGTACGGCCCGCAGCTGGATCTCCTCGACGATCTCGTCGCGCGTCTTGCCGGAGCCGAGCAGCTCGTCGACCCCGAACTCCTCGAGCGCATGCACCTGGAGCCCGTCGAGCTCGCGCACGCGCGGGAGCTCGAGCGAGCCGATGACGACGTGGCGCAACGCGCCGACCTCGGCGTAGAGAAACGGGTCTCCGATGCCGATCGGCACCTCGTGCCGGAGCTCCGGGAGGCGGATCGTGTCGCCGTAGATCAAGACCCCGTCGGCCATATCGAGGATCCTATAGCGGAGCCGGCGGCGAGAGCGACCGGACGCGATCGGCGGGTAGGCTCGCACGATGGCGCTGTTCAGACCCGACGAGGAGCGGGCGGTGCGCGACCTGTTCGCGAAGCTCGAACGCGAGATCGAGCTCGTCTTCGTCGACGGCCCTGCCGAGGGTGTCTTGCTCGGCGCGCGAGACATCGACATACCGGCAGAGACGCGCACGCTGCTCGCGGGCGTCGCCGAGCTCGGCGACCGGGTCTCGTTCCGCGTCGCCGATGAACCCGAGCTCGGCGTCGAGCGCTTCCCCGCGATCGTCGTGCTCGCCGACGGCGAGGACACGCGAATCCGCTACTACGGTCTGCCCTGGGGCTACGAGCTCGCCTCGGTCGTGGGTGCGGTGATCGAGGCAGGCAACCCGGAGTCGTCGCTTTCGGAGGAGTCGCTGGCGGTGCTCGACGCGCTCGAGCAGGATGTCTCGCTCGAGGTCTTCGTCACCCCGACCTGACCGCACTGCCCGCCGGCCGTGCTGCTGGCGTACCGGGCCGCGCTCGCTTCGCCCCGTGTCAGCGCCGCAGCGATCGAAGCGACCGAATTTCCGAGCTGGGCGGACTCGATGGATGTCTACGCCGTGCCGAAGATCGTGATCGACGGCGTGCCTCGCTACGAGGGAGCGGTTCCGGAGCGCGTGTTCTTCCAGCGGCTTGCGGCCGCAATCGGCCAGTAGAGTCCAGAGGATGGAAGAGGCTCTCGCACGCGCGCAGGAGCTCGTCGGGTACTGGGACGACGAGCTGGAGCGCGAGCTGCCCGAGCGGGCCGAGATCTTCGACGCACACGTCCACCTCGGCCACGACATCGACGGGATGGTCGGCGTCTTCGAGGAGCTGGCGCGGGTTCAGCAGCGCTACGGGATCACCGGCTCGTTCATGTTCTGCCTCGACGAGCCCGACCGGCATCCCGCCTTCCGTGCGGCCAACGACCGCACCCTGGAGTTCGCCGCGCGCTCCGGGGGTGCGCTGATCCCCTTCGTGCGCCTCGACCTCGCGGAGGAGCCGGTCGAGGAGGCACGCCGCTGCCTCGACCGAGGCGCCCGCGGCATCAAGCTGCACCCGCGGGCGCAGGGGTTCACGCTCAACGACGAGCGGCTCGTGCCGGTCTTCGCGATCGCGGCGGAAAAGCGCGTCCCGATCCTCATCCACGGCGGCCGCGGGCTGCCGCCGATCGCCGACCACCTCGCCCGCCTCGTGGACGAGTATCCCGACGCCGAGCTGATCATCGCGCACGCGGGGATCGCCGACCTGGCCGCGCTGGCGAAGCGCTTCTCCGGCAAGGAGGGCGTGTTCTTCGACACCTCGGTCTGGAGCGCCGTGGACTTGCTCGACTTCTACCGCCAGATCCCGCCCGAGCAGATCCTCTACGCGTCCGACTACCCGTACGGCCGCCAGCCGAACTCGCTGTTGATCGCGCTGCGCACGGCGCGAATCGCGGGGCTCGACGAGGACGACGTGCGCCTGATCCTGGCGGGGAACGCTCAGCGGATCGTCGCCGGCGAGCCGGCGCTGAAGCCGCGCAGGCCGCAGGGGAGCGAGAGCTTCACGCAGACGATGCAGCTCGCGCGCGTCCACCAGTACCTGTCGATGGCGACGCCGCTTCTCTGGACGCGCCAGCAGGACACGGTCGGCGCGCTCGGACTCGCGCTGAACGCCTGCGAGGAGGGAGACGGCGTCCCCGAGATCGAGCAGATCCGGGAGCTCCTGACCACGGCGCGCGAGCTGTGGCGGGCGCTGCCGGAGCTGGACGAGCCCGAGCGCCTGCCTGTCTTCCGCTCGACGTTCGCACTCATCCACCTGGCGGACATCCTCTCGGTGACGGCCGGCGCCTAGAGGGCGTCGCGGCTGCGAGATTCGGCCCGGCCTCGCCCGGGTAGCAATGGTGTCTTGGACGTTTACCCCGATCGCGCTCGTCCGCCTGGGTACGTCGGCGCGCTAGCATCGCGGGTTCTCATGCGCCGCCGCCTCCTCCTGCTGCTTGCGATCGCGGCTGTGTCCGGCATAGTGGCCGGCACCGTCTCGACCGCGCGGGCAGGCAAGGAAGTCGCGGCCGCGCCGCGGATCCCGGGGCTCCCCGCCGAGGCGAAGTCGGGTCCGGCCTGCCCGATCCCGAACCGCTATCGCGCCGCCTTCGTCCGGGCCTCCGACGACAGTCGCCTGCCGCTGCCGATGCTCGTGGCGGTCGCGCAGATCGAGTCGCGCTTCGAGGCCTCTGCCGTCTCGAAAGCGGGTGCCAAGGGGCTGCTGCAGCTGATGCCGACGACTGCGCGCTCGCTGCAGCTGTCGGCGGACAAGCCGGAGTCCAACGTACTCGCAGGCGCACGCTACCTGCGCCATCTGCTGGACCGTTTCCACTCGACGGACCTGGCGCTCGCCGCGTACAACGCCGGGCCGACGGCGGTAGCGAAGGCCGGCGGCGCTCCAACGTCCGTGACGATCACGTACGTCGCGAGCGTCACACAGCTCTGGCGCACGCTCAACGGCTGCGGGTGAAGCGGGCGGCGCTCTGCCTGCTCGCGGCGGGACTCGCGGCCGGCAGCGGGTTGTCGTCGACCCCGGCGCGCGGGGCGTCATCGACTGCGCCGACACGTGCGGCGGACACGGCCGGCGGCTGCGTGCGGGTGGCACGGCCGGCGCCAAAGCCCGCCGGAGTGAGGCACGCGCCGAGCGCCCGACTCCGGTCGGGCAGGACGTACACGGCCGTTGTGACGACGAATTGCGGCTCGTTCTCGATCCGGCTCGACCCGAAATCCTCGCCGAAGACGGCCGCCTCGTTCGTGGCGCTCGCCCGCGCGCGCTTCTTCGACGGGACGATCTTCCACCGGATCGTCCGCGGGTTCGTGATCCAGGGCGGCGACCCGACGCAGAGCGGCTCGGGCGGACCCGGCTACACCGTCGTCGACAAGCCGCCGGCGGGCACGCGCTACGTGCGCGGCGTCGTCGCGATGGCGAAGACGCCGGACGCTCCCGCCGGCTCGTCCGGCAGCCAGTTCTTCGTCGTCACGGGCGCCGACGTGGGCCTGCCACCCGATTACGCGGTCCTCGGCAGGGTGGTCGCCGGGCTCCCGGTGGTGCTGCGCATCGGCAGGCTCGGGAACGCCCAGGAGCTGCCGACGCGCGTCGTGGAGATCGAGCACGTCGCGATCCGCACCTCCTAGTGCCCGAGGCGCCCGTGATCGCGGCCGTGGTCCTCGCTGCAGGAGCGTCGAGCCGTTTCGGCTCTCCCAAGCAGCGGCTGCTGCTTCCGCCCGTCCTCGAGCGCGTTCGCGCTGCCGGCTCGATCGGGGAGATCGTCGTCGTGCTGGGCGCCCACACCGTCGAGACGGACGCGCGCACGGTGCACTGCCCCGACTGGGAGCGCGGCGCGGGCGCGTCGCTGCGCTGCGGGCTCGCGGCGCTGCCGGCGGAGACGGAAGCCGCGCTCGTCATCCTCGCCGACGGCCCCGAGCTGTCGCCGGCCGCGATCGACCGCGTGATCGAGAGCTGGGCGGGCGAGCCTGTGCTCGCCGCGAGCTACGGCGGCGTCCGCGGACACCCCGTGCTCCTCGCGCGCGCCGCCTGGGCGGACGTCCCGGATGAAGGCGCGCGCGCGCTCGAGCCGGCGCTCGTCCCGTGCGACGATCTCGGGGCTCCAGGGGACGTCGATTTCGCCGATGATCTCCCTGCAGGGTTACGCCGTGAAGACCGCGAACAGTGAGGGCCCCGTGGAACTCGTACGCCAGGTCGAGAAGATCTCCCCGCTCGCCGCAGCCCGGCTGCACCGCCAGCTGACCGTCGAGGAGTCCGCCAAGCGCGCCGGACTGACCGCAGACGAGGTCGAATGGCTCGAGGATGGACGCGTCTACCGCTTTCCCTCGACGGACGCTGCCTTGCTCGCGACGCTCCTCTACGCCTCCGCGCTCGGGATCGACCACCGTGAGGCGCGCATCCTCGCCGGCCTGCCGGTCGCGCCACGCCCGCTCGAGACGATGGCGCGCGGCCGGAGGCTCGCGGTGCTCGCCGCCCTCGCGGTCGCGGTCGCGGTCCTCGTGGCGCTGCTGATCGTGGTGCCCGGCAGCGGGCCGAGCAACAAGGTCGCGGCTGCGGAGGCACTGCTGCCCCCCACCTGGAAGGTCTCGGTCGACGTCCTCAACGGCTCCGGCGACATCAACTACACGCGGCGGCTGGCAAGCCGCGTCCAGGGGCTCGCGTACAAGCTCGGCCGTGTCTCGCGGGCAACGCGATTCGACTATCCGCACACGACCGTCTACTACGAGCCCGGCGGCGACGGCGTCGCCGCGCGACTGGCGCGACAGCTCGGCGTCGACACCTCACCGCTCCCCGGCGGCCACAACCCCCTGCGGCTGGTCCTGATCGTCGGCCCGCCGAACGTCGCGGGCCGCTAAGAACGAGTTCTGAGCGACGTACGCGCGGCGCTACTCGAGCGGCGTGCGCAGCATCGCCAGCTTCGCCTTCAGATCCGGCGCCATGTGCTCCTCGGACGCCGTCTTGACGAAGTGGCGGAGGTCCGCCTCGAAGCGGTAGCGCTTGCGACAGTAGTTGCAGGTATCGAGATGCCCCTCCGCCTCCTGCCGCTCGGCTTCGCTGAGCTCGCCGTCGACGTACGGCTGCATCATCTCCTCGCAGTGGGCGCAGGGATCGATCATCAGTGGCTGGTGGCTGCTTCGGCCATCTCGCTCTTGAGGATGCGCCGGCCTCGATGCAACCGCGACATCACGGTGCCGATCGGGATGTCCAGGATCTGCGCCGCGTCCGCGTAGCTGAAGTCGCCGATGTCGACGAGCACGATCACGTCGCGGAAGTCGTGCGGAACAGCGGACAGCGCGTTCACGACGTCGTCCTGCGAGAGCCGCTCGACCACGCGGTCCTCGTCGTTCGAGCCGTCGGGCGCCGACTCCTCGAGCCGGTTGTAGAGGAAGTAGTCGCCCTCCTCCAGCGGCTGTGTGTCGGGCGTCCGCTGCTTGCGACGACCGCGGTCGATGTTGAGATTCGTGAGGATGCGAAGGAGCCAGGCGCGGAGATTCGTCCCGGGCGTGAAGGACCGCCAGCTCCTGAAGGCACGGGCGTACGTCTCCTGGACAAGGTCCTCGGCTTCCTCCCGGGAGCCGACGAGATGCCGGGCCACTCGATAGACCTGATCCGCAAGTGCGAGAGCCTCCTCTTCGAACCGCACACGGCTGCGTGCGTCCTCCGCCAAGCGCCTTGGTGGGGTGGTATCGGATGCCTCGCTCATCCCACGCGCACCCTACCAACCACCCGTCGCTACCCCTGCAAACGTGCCGATCGCCACGCGCATTCCCGTGCAGCACCATTTGAAAGTGACACTCTGGCCCGCCCGCGGCCAGCCTCTAGTTCACATCGAGCCCGAGAGCTCGCGGAAACCGCCGCGTGCCATGGCGTCGAGCAGGGCCTCGCGGGTGGTTCGCTCGTCGTCCCATTCCAGCGAGACCTGCCCGATCAGGTTCGCGTTGGCGGACTCGAGGCCCTCGTGTCCTGCGAGCACGCCGGCGAGGCGAGTGACGCAGCGTTCGCACCGCACGCCGCTGACCTGGATCGTCTCGGACTGGATCACGAGGCCGATGCTATCGAGCGTTCGACCAGGTCTGCGCAGACCGCTTCGAGCCCGTGCTCGCGCCCGATCTCGAGCTGCCGGTCGCCCTCGCAGCGATCCGGGTCGATCGCGGCGAGGAGCTCCGCCGAGCCGAGCTCCCGGGCGGCCGGCTCGACGAGCGCCAGCAGCTCGGCCGTGAGCTCAGGCACCGACGCGACCCGCTCGCCGTCGGGGTGGATCAGCTGCGCCCTCGGCCCGAAGCGCATCGCGGCCCAACGGTTGTGGAAATAGTCGCCTCGCTGCGCCGGGTCCGCCTCCCGCGGAGGTGCCTCGAGCACCGCCTTGCAGAGCGCCTGGAGCAGTGCGGCATAGGCACCGGAGAGAGCGGCGCTCGTCGGCTGGTCGGGCATCCGGATCTCGAGGGTGCCGAACTGCGGCGCGGGGCGCACATCCCACCAGATGCGCGTGTGATCGGCCGCAACGCCGATCCGCGCGAGGCGCTCGACCCACGCCTCCCACCCGGCGTACGAGCCGAACGCAGGTGGTGCGCTCGCGCGCGGCAGCTGCGCCAGCACGGGCGCGCGGCTCGAAGCGAGCCCCGTCTCGCGCCCGGCGAAGTAGGGCGAGTTTGCCGACAGGGCGAGCACGAGCGGGAGCCAGGGCAGCACGCCCTCGAGCGCTCGGTAGCAGGTCTCGGGGTCGGACATCCCGACGTGCACGTGCAGGCCGCTCACGCCCTGGAAGCGCGCGGACACACCGGCGTACTCGATGAATGCCTCGTAGCGCTGCTCCGGGACGATCGGCTGCTCCTCGGGCGGGCTGATCGGGTGCGAAGCGACCGCTGCGAGCCGCAGGCCCAGCCGCGCGGCCGCCTCGGCTGCGGCGACGCGGATCGCGACGACCTGCGCGGCGGCCCCCACAGCCGTGTCGCACGTCTCGGTCGTCGCCTCGACCACCGACGCGAACAGCTCGGTCTTGAGCGACGTCCCGGGCACGGCCGCGATCAGCTCCTCCACCCGCGGGGTCAGGAGCAGCGTGCCGCCGTCGAGAATCATCAGCTCCTCCTCGACCCCGACCGAGTACGGCGCCGAGCCCCCGAAGCGGTGCTCGATCACTTGCCCCGAACGCCGTGAACCGGCCGGCCCGCCGCCTCCCACGCGTAGTAGGAGGCGCTGGGCCCGTAGGTCGCCACGTAGATGACGACGCGAGGGTTGCGGCCGACCTCCATCGCGCGCTGCGCGTGGCGGAGCAGGTTCGGGTCGTCGCGCTCCTCCCAGACGAGAATCAGATGCGCGGCGGTCATGAACTCCGCAACGAAGACGCAACCGGCCGCGGGGCACGGGAACGGTTCGGTGCGGACGCAGAACCAGCCGGCGTAGTCGCCGCTGCCGTCGTCGGTCCAGAGCTCCTCCGCCTCGACGAGCTCCCGGTGCTCGACGACCACCGTCCCGCGCTGGATGTGGGGCTCGTCCACGCCCGCGACTGTAGCTGGCACTTCGCGGGCTCCGGACCGAGGAAAGCAACACCGGGGAGCCTCGGGCAGGCGGTCGAGGCTCCCCGGCTGGCACTCCCGGGGCCTGCTGGCGACTGGCCTGGTCGGGAGCCGGCCCCACAGGGGTTTCGGGGCCAGGTTGGAGGTCACAGCTAGGGCGAGGCCGGCTGCCGCCCGAGCTTGACGGAAAGGGTCACGTGCTTCGTGCCGCGGAGGACGCCGAGCCTCAACGTCTCGCCCGGCTTCTTCGCCGACACGACGTCGCGGAGGCGCTCGATCGAGGGCGTCGAGGCGCCGTCGGCGGTGACGATGAGGTCCCCGCCGAGGGGCCAGGACTCGCCCGAGACGGTGACCTGGTTCGTGCTCGCACGCAGGCCGGCCGCGGCCGCGCCGCTTCCCGAGGCGACCGTGTCCACCAGCAGGCCGTGCGTGATCGGGAGGTGGAAGAGACGCGCGACGTTCGCGTCGATCGCCTTGGCGCTGATCCCGAGGAACGCGTGCTGCACCTTGCCGTGTGCGATCAGCTGCCCGGCGACGTTGCGGACCGTGTTGATCGGGATCGCGAAGCCGATGCCGACGTTGCCGTCGCTCGTCCCGCCGGTCTGAATCTGGGCGTTGACGCCGACGACCTGGCCCTGCGCATTCAGCAGCGGCCCGCCGGAATTGCCGTGGTTCAGGGCCGCGTCCGTCTGGATCACGTGGTCGATCGTGAAGCCGTTCGGCGCCTGGATCGGCCGCTGCAGCGCGCTGACGATCCCCGCCGTGATCGAGCGGTCGAGCCCGAATGGATTGCCGATCGCGACGACCGCATCGCCGACGCGCACCGAGTCGGAGTTGCCGAGCAGGAGCGGCGTCAGCGCGCGCGCGTGGGCGCCGACCTGGAGCACCGCGATGTCGGTCGACGGATCGGTGCCGACGACCTGCGCCTTCACCTTTTCGTTGTTGGAGAAGCTGACCTCGACCTTCGTCGCGCCCTGAACGACGTGGTAGTTGGTGACGATGTGCCCGGCCTTGTCGATCACGAAGCCGGAGCCGAGCCCCTCCTGCGTCTGCTTCTGCGGCGTTCCGAAGGGATTGCCGAAGAACGAGTCCGGCTGGACCTGCTGCGTGCTCGTGGCGGTCACCTGGACGACTCCGGGCGCGTTGCGGCGGTAGACCTCGTTGATGGTCAGGCGGGCGCCCTGCCGCGCAAAGGCGGCGGGCTCTCCGGTGCCGGGCGCAGCGACCTCGCGGACAACCGTAGTCTTGCCGCCGAGATCTCCGAAGAGCGCGACGCCGCCGAGCGCGACGCCGCCGCCGACGACCGCCGCGGCAACGAGCAGGGCACCACTCCGAAGGGCGCGGAACGAGCCGAAGTCCACGTCACCGGTTATAACCGGACGCCCTTAACCGGCAATGTGGGTCGTGTTACGCACTGTTAAGCAGCAGCGGCGACGATGGCGGACGGGTCCGGTGTTCCGCATCGAATCCCTGTCTCGTGATCCTCGGTAGTTCGTCGTAACCTCGGTCGGGGTGTCGCCGGATGGCGCCGCCTCGTCCCGGTGGCAGCATCGACGCATGGCGGAGTTGCAGGCGCCGCAGGGGCTCGTCGAGCTGCCCGTTGGGCCGGGCCTGTGGACCCGCGTGTTCGCGGTCGCTCCGCTCGTCCTCGTCGGCACGAAGGAGGGCGACGGCTACGACTTCGCCCCGAAGCACATGGCGATGCCGCTCGGCTGGGAGGGCTTCTACTGCTTCGCCTGCAGCCCGCACCACGCGACATACCGGAACGTGAGCGCGCATCCGCAGTTCACGGTCAGCTTCCCGCGGCCCGAGCAGATCGTCGAGGCGAGCTTCGCCGCCGGCGGGCGCTTCGCTGGCGGCGAGAAGCCTGCGCTCGCCGCCGTTCCGACCGCGCCGGCGCGGGTGGTCGACGTCCCGGTCGTCGACGGCTGCGTGCTCACGCTCGAGTGCGAGCTGGAGCGCATCGTCGACGGTTTCGGCCCGAACAGCCTGATCGTCGGCCGCGTCGTCGCCGCGACGGCCGCGCGAGAGGCGCTGCGCGGCGCCGAAGTCGACGACGCGGATCTCCTCCACCGGCTCGGCCTGCTCGCCTACCTCGCGCCGGGCCGCTTCGCGATCGTCCGCGACAGCCACGCGTTCCCGTACCCGATCGACTTCCGGTTGTAGGGAGATGGCCGCCGAGACGGCACGCCGGCTGCTGCTCTGGCTCGACGAGCACCAGGGGGAGATGGTCGAGCTGCTCGAGCGGCTGGTGCGGGCGGAGTCGCCGTCGGTCGAGCCGCAGACGCAACAAGGGCCGTTCCGGATCCTCGCCGCCGAGCTCGAGCGGCTCGACTACGCGGTACGGGCCGTCCGCGACCACACCGTCGGCGACCATCTCTACGCGCGTCCGAGGCAGCGCCGCCGAGGAGAACCGCGCCAGCTCCTGATCGGGCACATGGACACGGTCTGGCCCCTCGGCACGCTCGCGGAGATGCCGCTGCGTTTGGAGGAGGGCCTGCTGTTCGGTCCCGGTACGGCCGACATGAAGGGCGGACTCGTCGAGATCGTCTTCGCGCTGCGTGCACTCCACGAGCTGGGGCTGCGGCCCGCGGTCACGCCGGTCGTGCTCATCAACACCGACGAGGAGATCGGCAGCATCGACTCGACCGCGCTCATCCGCCTGCTGGCGCGCGGGGCCGAGCGGGCCTTCGTGCTCGAGTCCGGCGAGGGCCCGGACGGCAAGCTGAAGATCGCCCGCAAGGGAGGCGGCAGATTCACGCTCACGATCCACGGGCGGCCGTCGCACGCCGGCGCGGACTTCGAGCACGGCGTCAGCGCGATCCTCGAGCTCTCGCACCAGGTGCAGCGGTTGTTCGCGCTGAACGACCCGGCCCACGGCGTCACCGTCAACGTGGGGACGATCGACGGCGGCCTACGGCCGAACGTCGTCGCTCCCACGGCGAGCGCGATCGTCGACGTGCGCGTTCCGACCGCGGCCGCCGCGCATGACGTCGAGCGGGCGCTGCGCGGACTGGCGCCGGCGCTCGAGGGCGCGACGCTGGAGGTCGAAGGCGGCTTCCGCCGGCCACCGATGGAACCGCTCCCGCGCAACCGCTCGCTGCTCGCCGCGGCCAAGCGGCTCGGACGCGAGCTCGGCCTCACCGTCGAGGACGCCGGCCTCGCCGGCGGCGGCTCGGACGCGAACACGACGAGCCTCTACACCGGCACCCTCGACGGGCTCGGGCCGATCGGCGAGGGATCGCACGCCCTCGACGAGCATGTCGACACGACCCGGCTGCCCGAGCGGACGGCGCTCCTCACCCTCCTCCTGCTCGAGCCCGTCAACCATCCGCAAAGGAGACATCGGTGACCATCATCTGGTTCGTCGTGTGGCTCATCGCCAACAACATCGGCGACCACGAACCACTGCTCTTCAACCCGCTGAATGTGTGGACGGCGACGCTTCTGCTGGCGATCGCGCTCGACATCAACCGACCCCAGGTCCTGCCGCGCCGACGCAAGTGACGGATCCGGACCGGTTCGGCTGGCGGCGCGGGCGTCCGCGTGCAGCAAGTAGGTTGACTCCATGAGCAAGCGACACGACAGAACCTTCGCCCGGCAGTTCGACGAGCGGCTGGCGACGATGGAGACGAAGCTGAAGAACCTCGCCGCGGTGATCGACGACGGGCATCTTCCCGGCGACCACGAGCAGGCGCTCCGGGTGGCCTCGCTGATGGACGACGTGAGCGTCCGGCTGCGCCGACTCAGCTCGAATCCCTAGCGAGAGCAGGCGTCGCGCCGCGGCGCCTGCTCGGCCATTCGCCTCGGGGCCGGCTCCTAGAGGCTTGATGTGAAAGTCGGGCGGGTTCCGCAGGGACCCGCGGCCGACGAAGAAGGGCTTCCAGACCATGTGTCCCCTCGAGATAGGAGCTCGAGATGACGGATCTGGAAGCCCTTGTTGTTGCAGCGTATGTGTTCGCTGATGAGTCTCGGTCCCTGCCCGCAGGGCGACGGGCGTTGCGAGCGGCGCGGGCGCGCCGCGTCTGCCAGGCGGCGATCGTCGCTCCCACCGCAAGTCTCGGCCGCGGTCGCTCCGTGCCGCCGGCGGATTCCGCGCAGCCGACGAGCGCAGTACAACCGGCGGATGTGGTGCAGCTGGGCTGTCCGCTTGCCTGCAGCTTGCCCGCTGGCTCGAAGCGGTGGACGTGGGTAGCTGTGCCCAGCTCGGGTCGCCATCGATCCAGGCTCCCCTCCGTTCACCGGTTCCCCGCTGGTCATGAAGTCAGTCCTCTCGAGGCGCGGCTCGTGACGACAGCTGAGCTGCCTCGGCTCCGATCGTGCCAGCGACCTTGGAGTAGAGCCGCTCTCCGACCCGGCCGGGCAACGCAGCGCAGTCGCGATGCGCGAAGGCCTCAAGGCCCGCCTCGCGAGCACGCTTGCCGCCGTCGGCACCGTCTTGCTTACCCGCGACGACCGCACCGCCGACGACGCGGCCGCTGCGCGGCTCGCCCGCAGACAAGTGACGAAGCGTCTTCGCCCTGAGGCGCAGGCGCCCTTGGGCGTCGACTGCGGAGACAACCCGACCGCCGACCGTCCACCTCCTGCCACCATGTCCTGCTTTCGCGGGCCGGTACCGCGGACGATCAACTCGACGATGTCCTGCCCGTCGGCTACACCCACGCCGATCGGCGTGCGCCGACCGGTGCCGAGCACGTACGAGTTGAACCGCGCCACGGGCTGGGTCTTGCTGTGCTCGAACTCGAAGTTGCCGTCGTCCCCGACGAGGCGGATATGGGCGCCATGGAGGTTGATATCGCTGTTCGACTTCAAGTTCAGTCGCAAAGGCAGACCCGCGGCTCCGAGCGCACCCGAAGTCACCACGAGTGCGCCGACCACACCCGAGACAAGACAGAGGACGACAACCGCACCGACGGCAAGCAAGAGGCGGGATCGCGGCAGGTGCCCTGCCCCTCCAGAAGGTCGCGGTCGCACCATCACCGCATGATCCTATTTGGCAGACAAGCCTGCGGTCGGTGGTTCAGCTCCGGCGATCCTTCCTAGGAGGGACGCGAGGCCAGCGTCAGCTGCACCGTGTGGCTCTTGCCGCCGCGCGTGTACGTGACGGATACCTTGTCGCCGGGGCGCTTCGCCGCGATCGCGGCGCGCAGCTCGTCTCCGTTGGAGACCGACTTGCCGGCGATCTCCGTGATCACGTCGCCGACGGCGAGCCCGGCGCTATCGGCGGGGGTGCCGGCCCTCACCTCGGTCAGCTTCGTGCTCGTGTTCGAGCCGTCGAGCGTGATGCCGAGGTAGGCGTGCTCGGCCTTGCCGCTCGAGACGAGCTGGGAAGCGACCGAGGAGACCGTGTTGGAGGGGATCGCGAAGCCGACGCCGTCGCTGCCGCCCGAGTTGCTCTCGATCTGGGCGTTGACGCCGATCACCTTGCCGTTCAGGTCGAGCAGGGGCCCGCCCGAGTTGCCGTGGTTGATCGCGGCGTCGGTCTGAATCGAGTCGTCGATCGAGAAATTCGTCGGCGAGGTCATCTGCCGGTGCAGTGCGCTGATGATTCCGCTCGTCACCGTCCCCTCGAGCCCGAAGGGGCTGCCGATCGCGACGACGCCGTCGCCGACCGCGAGCGCATCCGAGTCGCCGAGCTCGAGCGGCGTCAGCTTCGCCGACGGCACGTCGACCCTGATCACGGCGAGGTCGGTCGAGGAGTCGCTGCCGACGAGCTTCGCCTTGGCGGTCGTGCCGTCCGAGAACCGGACCGAGATCGACTCGGCACCGTCGACGACGTGCTCGTTGGTGACGATGTCGCCCTGGTCGTCATAGACGAAGCCCGATCCCTGGGCCTGCGACTGCGGGCCGCCCGAGCCGGGGAACGGCGACACGGAGCCCGACGCGACCGTGATCTCGACAACCCCCTTCGCCGTGCGCCGGTAGATCTCGCCGACCGAGAGCCCGCTCCCCGTCGCGGCCGGCTGCGAGCTGGCCACGGTCACCTCGCGGACGACGGTCTTCGTGCCGCCGGAGTGGACGGCCTCGACGAGCGCCGCACCGCCGCCGCCCGCAGCGAGCAGGGCGGCGGCGGCGACGAGGGTTCGTGTCGAGAGGAGGGATTTCATCGGCACACCCCCATTGGAGCATCGATCTCTAAGAGCCGCCTGTGCAGTTCGTAAGAAGTCGGTAAGAGCAAGGGCCTCTTAGCCCGCTCTCAGCTTCCTCGCGCACAATGAGCGGGATGAAGATCCTGGTGGTGGACGACGAGCGGGCGGTCCGCGAGTCGCTGCGGCGTGCGCTCGAGCTGGAGGGTTACGAGATCGAGCTCGCCGCGGACGGGCGCGAGGCGCTCGAGACGCTCGACGACTCGACGGCTCCGGACGCGGTGATCCTCGACGTGCTGATGCCGGAGGTGGACGGGCTCGAGGTCTGCCGGCGCCTGCGCCGAGCCGGCAGCCGCCTCCCGGTGCTGATGCTGACGGCGCGCGCGGAGGTCGAGAACCGTGTCGCCGGGCTCGATGCGGGAGCCGACGACTACGTGACCAAGCCGTTCGCCCTCGAGGAGCTGCTCGCGCGCCTGCGCGCGCTGCTGCGCCGGACGACGACCGGCTCCGAGGAGGTGCTCCGCTTCGCGGACATCGAGCTCGACCCGCGCACGCGTGAGGTGCGGCGCGGAGGCAGCCCGATCGAGCTGACCCGAACCGAGTTCTCGCTGCTCGAGCTGTTCCTGCTCAACCCTCGCCAGGTGCTGACGCGCTCGATCATCTTCGAGCGGGTGTGGGGGTACGACTTCGGCTTCGCCTCCAACTCGCTCGACGTCTACATCGGCTACCTGCGCCGCAAGACCGAGGCCGGCGGCAAGTCGCGGCTGATCCACACGGTGCGCGGCGTCGGCTACGCGCTGCGGGAGCAATGAGCTTCCGCGTCCGGCTGACGCTCGTTGCCGCCGCGGCGGTGGCGCTGGCGGTGATCGCCGCCTCCGCCGTCGTCTACGTCGTCGTTCGCGACCAGCTGCGCGGCACGGTGGACAGCGGGCTCCGCGAACGGGCCACCGAGATCGCCGGCATGCCTCCAGATCGCGTCTTCTTCGCCCCGCCGGCGCGGTTCGGCGGTGCGAGCGGATACGTCCAGCTCCTCGACCGGCACGGGACCTGCAGGGGCTCGCGCGCCACCCCGTGTCAGCTCGCTGTGACCAAGCAGGCGGTCAGCGTGGCACGGGACGGCGGTAGCGAGATTCTCTACGACGCACACGCCTCGGGGCTGCACCTGCGGGTGCTGACGTTCTCCTACGGGTCGGAGCCGGGGCTCGCCGTCCAGGTGATCCGGCCGCTGAACGAGGTCGACCACACGCTCTCGCGGCTCAGGCTGTTCCTGCTGCTGATCGCGGGTGGCGGGATCGCCGTTGCCGCCGCGCTCGGGCTCGCCGTCTCGCGCGCCGCACTCGCGCCGGTCCGGCGGCTGACGGGCGCGACCGAGAAGGTGAGCGCGACCGGTGACCTCTCCGAGCGGATCGCCGCAGGCGGCCGGGACGAGCTCAGCCGGCTCGCGACGAGCTTCAACACGATGCTGAGCGCGCTCGAGGAGTCGACGCGTGCACAGCGGCAGCTCGTGGCGGACGCCTCGCACGAGCTTCGCACGCCGCTGACCAGCCTCCGCACGAACATCGAGGTGCTGGCAAGCGAGCGCACCCTGCCGCCGGGCGAGCGCGAGCGCCTGCTCAGCGACGTCGTCGAGCAGCTGGGCGAGATGACGACGCTGATCGCCGAACTGATCGAGCTCGCCCGGGGCGACCAGCCGACGAGCGAGCAGGAGGACGTGCGCCTCGACCTCGTCGCGGCCGACGCGGTCGAGCGCTCCCGCCGCAACCGGCCCGGTGTCGCCTTCACGACCGAGCTCGAGGAGTCGCTCGTCCACGGGGTCCCCGCCTCGATCGAGCGTGCCATCGCGAACCTGCTCGACAACGCCGCCAAATGGAGCCCGCCGGGCGCCGAGGTCGAGGTCGAGGTCCGGGACGGGAGCCTGATCGTGCGCGACCACGGCCCGGGCATCGACGACGCCGACATCCCGTACGTCTTCGACCGCTTCTACCGCGCCTCGTCCGCCCGCGGGCTGCCCGGCTCGGGCCTCGGGCTCGCGATCGTGCGCCAGGTCGCGCAGGCGCACGGCGGCGAGGTGGTAGCCGAGCGCGCCGAGGGCGGCGGCACGCGGATGACGCTCCGCCTCAGGTCGCTGGCGACGTCGTAGGCCTCAGCTCACCTGGACGAGCGTCGAGCCGAGGAGGCCCGACGTCGTGATCCCGAACACGCAGCGGCCGGTCGCGTCCTCGACGCCGGGCACCGTGACCGTCCGAACCGTGGGCGGCGAGAGTCGCAGGCTCCCGTAGAACCGTCCGTTGCGGTACAGGTTCACGCGCTCGCACCTCCTTTGCGATCAGGGTCACGTGCAGCGCCTTGCCGAGGCAGCCGCGGGCCGAGACGGACGCAGAATCGTAGATGTCGCCGTTCGGCTGGAAGCCGCCCAGCGTCGCGCCGACGCGGACGGCGCCGCCGACTCGCCACAGGTTGACCGGCACCGGCGTGCCGTCGACCACGCCCGCGTTCGCGACACGGACGCCGTCGAGCAGCGACGCGGCGGGCGCGGCAACGTACTCGGCCCGCTCGCCGGCGAGCGTCCCGTCACGCGCGAAGCGGGGCCGGGCACCCGGCGCCGGCCCGAGCAGCCGCGCACCGCGGATCGTCACCACACGGTTGACGCGGCCATTCCAGAACAGCGTCTCCCAGGCGAGGTTGAACTCATCGCTCCCGTCGTAGAGGAACGTCACCGGGCCGTCCGCCGCGTTGTCGATCCACTGACGGTCCGGGCCGAGCATCGTGGCTCGGGCCTCGCCGGCATTGCTCGCGACGTAGTCGGAGGCCGAGACCGAGCCGGCGCCGAGCAGGGCGACGAGGATCACCGGAGTCACGGCAAGCGCCCGCCGCGGGAGCAGAGCGACCAGGATCGCGGCAACCGCGACGGAGCCGTCCAGGAGGAGCTGCTGCTGAGACGTGGTCCAGCTTCCCGCCAGGCGGAAGAACGGGATCAGGGTGAACGCGTCGGGCATCGCCTCCGGCTTCAGCAGCGTGTGGAGCGGCAGCACGGTGACAAGAGCGGCCGCCACGAGCACCACCGTCCCCGAGCGCAGCAGGCGGCCGCGCGGCGCGCCGCGCTCGAGCCAGACGGCGAGCACCACGAACAGCGCGGGCGCGGCGCCGATCAGATCGCGCTCGGCCAGGCGCCCGACGTACCGCGAGGCGAAGACGCCAACCTCGAGCACGAGCCAGGCCGAGAGCGACACCGCGACCGCGAGGCACGCGCGCTCGGCGCGGCCGAGCGTTCGCCGCTCGAACACGAGCAGCGCCGCCGCGCAGACCGGGACGAACCCAGTCAGCAGCACGAGATCGGCGAGATGGTAGACGACGAACTTCGCGATCTCGCCGGCGTCGTAGCCGTGCGACGCGACGACGCTGTACGCCCCCAGCGCACCGCCTCCGGCGATCCCGCGCCACGCGAGCCAGGCAGCTGCGCCGGCCGCGAGCGCGATCAGCGAGGGCGCGAAGGCGCGCAGCATCGCGCGCGGCCGCCCGCAGAGGAGAATCGCGGTCACGAGCACAGGTGCGAGCACGATTCCCTGCAGCCGCGTCAGCGCGGCCGCAGCGATCACGAGCACCACAACCGCCTGCCTGCCCCGCGTCGGCTCGACAAGCGCCCGGGCGATCGCCCACGAGGCCAGCGCGAGCAGCGGGTAGAACAGCACTTCGGTCATCAGCAGCCCGCTGTAGGCGAGCGCCGGCAGCGCCAGCGTCAGTGCCGCTGCCGCGACGGCCAGACGGCGCGATACGAGCATGCGCGCCCACAGGTAGACCGGGACGGCCGCCAGCGACATCACGATCGCGCCGAGCGCCTTCGCGATCGAATACCCGAGACCCGCGTCCCCGAGCGCGAGCGGACTCCCGATCAGCACCGGGTAGAGGAGGCTGTAGAAGCCCGTCGGCGCAGTCAGGACGGCGAGGTGGCCGGAGCTGTACAACGTCCGGCCGAGCAGCCCGTAGATCATCTCGTCAGGTGCGATCCAGGGCGTCGGCACGCTGCGCGCCAGCAACAGCCGGCCGACGGCGGAGACGACGACGAGCGCTGCGACGGCCATCGGCGCCGAGAGGACGGCGACCCGGCGCGAGCGCTCGCGGGCGGTGAGCGCGTGAGATTCCAACCGGAAGAGTCTGCCTTGTCGGCAAACCTTCGCGCTCGCCGAGGCGTTCGGAAGAGCGCTACTCGTAGAGCGTGAGCGTCGCGAGGATCACGTAGAGGGCGACCAGCGCGACGCCCTCGAAGACCGCAGCCTCGCCGTCGCCGGTGATCTGCCACACGGCGAGTGCCGTCAGCGCGAGGGCGCCGATGTAGACCGGCGCGAGCGAGAAGGTCAGCGGCGTCTCGAAGAAGAGCGAGACGAGAATGAGCAGCGGGAAGAGGAAGACCGCCACCTGCGAGACCGAGTTCTTGACGACGGCGATCGCCAGGTCGGACTGGCCCTTTGCGGCGAGCACGACCCCGGCCACGTTCTCGACCGCGTTGCCCGCGATCGCCACGATCACGAGCCCGGCGAAGGCATCCGACAGATGCAGGCGGTCCATCGCAGGGGGAGCGCAGCGACGAACCAGTCGCTGACGAAGGCAGCGCCCACGCCGGCGACCGCGAGCAGCCCCGCCGCGGCACGGGTAGCAATCCGCGGCTCGACGTGCAGGGCCTCGCCCGGCTCGGAGCGGAGATAGGGAACGAGCCACGCGCCGTACACGACGAGCAGGCAGACGCTCGCGATCACCGAGATCGCCTTGATGTGGTGGGACGCATGATCGGAGGCGCTGCTCGAGATTCCGACGAGCACGATCGCGAAGACCGCGAGCTGGAGCAGCGTCGCCGTGTCGTTCGGGAGGCGGCTGCGGAAGCGCATGAGGCCGTCCGGCGCGGCCCGGGCTCCGGCGACGATCGCAAGGCCCAGTACGAGCAGGGCGTTCGCGAAGATCGAGCCGATGATCGAGGTCTGCGCGACCACGGTCTTGCCGGCGTTCAACGCGAACAGCACGACGAAGAACTCCGGCAGGTTGCCGAGCGTCGACTGGAGCACGCCGGTGGCGGCCGGGCCGAGACGCTCGCCAACCTGCTCGGTCGCAAAGCTCACGACCCAGGCAAGACCAGCGAGCGCGACCGTCGCGAGCCCGAACGCGGCGAGTGCCGCCACGTCGAGGTAGTGGGCCGCGGCGGCCGCCGCCGTGGCGAGCGCGATCGAAGCGAGCGCGATCGATTCCCTGGTCGAGAGGCCGAGCACGGCCCCATAACGCTACGGCAGCGACTCGAGTCGCGTGGTGCGACATCTGCGCGATGGAAGAACCAACCGCGGACTAGAATGATCTCGTGGGCGCATCCTTCTCTTCCCTCGACGAGCTCGGCGAAGGCCCCGGCTTCCGCAAGGTGCGCAAGCCGCTCGGCGTGACGGCATTCGGGGTCAACGCGATCGTGATGCCGCCCGGCTTCGAGGGATTCCTCCACTACCACGACACTCAGGACGAGCTCTACTTCGTCCACCAGGGCACGGCCCGCTTCGAGGCCGACGGCGACGAGCGGCTGCTCGGACCCGGCTCGCTTGTCCACGTCGAGTCGACGACCCCGCGCCGCGTCTCGAACGCCGGCGAAAACGACCTGGTCGTGCTCGTCGTCGGCGGCAAGGACGGATACGTCGAGCGCGACGGCCACCTCGTCGATCCCGAGCGGGATCTCGAGCGCCGCAGCTCGTTCGGCTCGTCCTAGAGAGCCGCCGTCGCAGGCTCGGGCACCGGCGGACCGGAGCGCGCGAGCGGCGAGCGAGCGAGCAGCCAGAACGACGCTTCGATCACGGGGCCGACGCACACCGCGAATGCCAGGGTGCCGAGGCCGACCGTGCCGCCCAGGGCGAAACCTGCCACGAGAGCACAGCCCTCGAGCGCGGTCCGGACAAGGCCGATCCGGACGCCGCTGCGGTGCGAGCCGACGAGCATCAACGAGTCGCGCGGCCCTGCGCCGAGGCCTGCTCCGACGTAGAAGGCGGTCGCGGGACCGATCAGCGCGATCCCACCGAGGTCGAGCGCGACCCGGACGCCGAGCGGCGCGGTCGTCAACCCGTGCAGCGCACCGATCCGCAGGAACTGGTCGATGAACGCACCCACGAGCACCGCGTTCGCGACCGTGCCGAGCCCGATCCTGGCTCCGAGCAGCCAGGCGAGCCCGAGCACCGTCAGCCCGACCGCGATGTTCGCCTCTCCGAACGACAGCGGCGAGTGCCGGGCGATCCCCTGGTTGAGCACGTCCCACGGCGAGAGGCCGAGCTTCGACTCGAGGATGAGCACGATCGCCCAGGCGAAGAGCGCTAGGCCGAGCATGAGGCTCGCGAGGCGAACGGCGGAGCCGCCGCGGACGGACGGAGCGCCGCGCACCACCCCAGCATAGGTTCTCCGGAACCTCGCCTCTCGCCCCTCGCGGCTTGCCGGACGGCGCGAGGACGAACTCCGGAGCGATATCGTCGCGCGATGCCCGACCCGTCCAGGCTTGCCTTCTTCGTCGGAGCCGCGCTTGCGCTGCTCGCGGTCCCCGGCCCGGCGGTGCTCTACATCGTCACCCAGAGCATCGACCAGGGCCGCCGCGCCGGTATCGCCTCGACTGCTGGGATCTTCACCGGCACGCTCGTCCACGTCGCCGCGGCGACCGTCGGGCTCTCGGCGCTTCTCGCCTCCTCGGCGCTCGCATTCGACGTCGTCAAGTACCTCGGCGCCGCATACCTGATCATCGTCGGCCTGCGACGCCTGCTCGGCCGCGAGCGACCGGCCGAGGTCGAGGAGGTGCGCAGCCGGAGCCTCTCGCGCCTCTACCGCCAGGGGATCGTCGTCAATGTGCTCAATCCGAAGACGGCGCTCTTCTTCCTCGCGTTCCTGCCGCAGTTCGTCGACCCGACCCGCGGCGCCGCCTGGCACCAGATCCTCGCGCTCGGCCTGCTCTTCGCCTGCCTCGGCTTCCTCAGCGACGGAACCTGGGCGCTCGTGGCGGGAACCCTGGGCGACTGGCTGCGCGTCAACGCCCGCTACCTCCGCGTCCAGCGCTACCTCTCGGGGACGGTGTTCGTGGCGCTCGGCGCCGTCGCCGCGCTCTCGGCGCCCGTCAAGCAGCGCTGACTCGGATCGGGGCGCGCGCCGGGTCGCGTTCGGAATTCGTAAGCATCGGGTTCGAAAAGCGCGGCTAGCGGTACAGCTGTGGGCATGAAAACGTTGAAGAAGTTTCGCATCTCGCCCTCGATGGTGATCGCCTGCCTCGCGCTCGCGCTCGCACTCGGTGGGACGGGATACGCCGCGTTCAAGCTACCGGCGAACAGCGTCACCTCACGCGAGGTCAAGAACCACTCGCTTCGCGCAGTCGATTTCAAGGCGGGCCAGATCCCGCGAGGGAAGACAGGGCTCTCCGGTCCCGCTGGACCTGCAGGACCAGCAGGCCCTGCAGGCCCGGCCGGAGCGGGCGGCGCCGCCAACGTCAAGTGGCTCCTCGCCAAGCCGGACGGCACGATCGTCGCCCAGTCGGGCGGGATCACCCTGACGTCCCACGCGACCGGCCAGTACATCTACGACTTCGGCGGTGCGATCAACACGAAGCTCGTCGCTGCCACGGCAGGCCTCGCGAACGACAATGCGACTCGCGGCGCCGTGATCGCCGGGCCCTGCGGCGGCACGGCCGAGGGCTTCGCGTGTCCCTCGGGCAACGACACCAATCACGTGATCGTACGCACGTACAACCCCGCCAACGCTCTCCTGCAGGATCACGCCTTCTACGTATCCGTAACCGGCTAGCCCGGCCCGGAGCCGCCCCGCCTCTGCTTGAATCAGAGGCGTGGCGGCTCCCTCCAAGCTCAGCGTCGGCAGCGAGACCTACGAGATCTTCCGCCTCGACACGCTGCAGCCCTCGCACGACGTCGCGCGGCTGCCGTACACGCTGAGGATCCTGCTCGAGAACGTCCTGCGCACCGCCGGCGCCGAGGACGTCGAGGCCGTTGCGTCGTGGGTGGCGAAGGACGAGCCGAGCCGCGAGATCGCCTTCACTCCGGCACGCGTGCTGCTCCAGGACTTCACCGGCGTGCCCGCCGTCGTCGACCTTGCAGCGATGCGCCACGCGATGCGCGAGCTCGGCGGCGACCCGGCGAAGATCAACCCGCTGCTTCCGTCCGAGCTCGTGATCGACCACTCCGTCCAGGTCGACCTGTTCGGCTCCCGGCTCGCCTTCGCGCGGAACGCCGAGCTCGAGTTCCAGCGCAATCGTGAGCGCTACGCCTTCCTGCGCTGGGGCCAGAGCGCGTTCGACAACTTCTCGGTCGTGCCGCCCGACACGGGAATCGTCCACCAGATCAACCTCGAGTACCTGGCCCGCGTGGTCGAGTCGCGCGACGGCACGGCCTACCCCGACACCCTGGTCGGCACCGACTCGCACACGACGATGGTGAACGGGCTCGGCGTGCTCGGCTGGGGCGTCGGCGGGATCGAGGCCGAGGCGGCGATGCTCGGCGAGCCGCTCTCGATGCTCGTGCCGCAGGTCGTCGGCTTCAAGCTGACCGGCGAGCTGCCGGAGGGTGCGACGGCGACCGACCTCGTCCTGACCGTGACGCAGATCCTGCGCAAGACGGGCGTCGTCGGGAAGTTCGTCGAGTACTTCGGCCACGGACTCGCGAGCCTCTCGCTCGCCGACCGCGCCACGATCGGGAACATGTCGCCGGAGTACGGCGCGACGTGCGGCTTCTTCCCCGTCGACGACGAGACGCTGCGCTACCTGCGGATGACCGGGCGCGACGAGCGAGCGCCTCGCGCTCGTCGAGGCGTACTGCAAGGAGAACCTGCTCTGGCACGACCCGGCCGAGGAGCCGACGTACACGCAGGTGGTCGAGCTCGACCTCGCGAGCGTCGAGCCGTCGATCGCCGGCCCGCGCCGGCCGCAGGACCGCGTGCCGCTGACCCAGGCGAAGCCCGCCTTCATCGAGGCGCTCGGCACCTTCGGCGTCGACTACGCGAACGGCAGCTACGACAAGGAGGTCGCAGACAGCTTCCCCGCCAGCGACCCGCCGACGGCCGACGGCGCGATCGCCGACGAGCAGCCCGCAGCGGTCGCGACCGCGGAGCCGTCCTCGGAGCCAGAGCACAATCGCGTCACGGTCGAGCTCGACGGCGAGCGCTTCGTGCTCGACCACGGTTCCGTCGTGATCGCCGCGATCACCTCCTGCACGAACACGTCGAACCCGAGCGTGATGATCGGCGCCGGCCTGCTCGCGAAGAAGGCTGTCGAGCGCGGCCTGTCGAGCCGGCCCTGGGTCAAGACCTCGCTCGCCCCCGGCTCGAAGGTCGTGACCGAGTACTACGCGAGCGCCGGCCTGACGCCGTATCTCGAGCAGCTCGGCTTCCACACCGTCGGCTACGGCTGCACGACCTGCATCGGGAACTCCGGGCCGCTGCCGGAGGCGATCTCGCAGGCAGTGCTCGACCACGACCTCGTCGTCTGCTCCGTGCTCTCGGGCAACCGCAACTTCGAGGCGCGCATCCACCCCGAGGTGAAGGCGAACTACCTCGCGTCGCCGCCGCTCGTCGTCGCCTATGCCCTGGCGGGCCGGATGGACCTCGACCTCGCAACGGAGCCGCTGGGCCAGGGCACAGACGGCGAGGACGTGTACCTGCGCGACCTCTGGCCGACCGCGCAGGAGATCAAGGACACGATCGCGCAGGCGGTGCAGAGCGACATGTTCAGCCGCACCTACGCGAACGTCTACGAGGGCGAGGACAAGTGGCGGAGCCTGGAGGTGCCTTCCGGAGATCTCTACGCGTGGGACGACGCGTCGACCTACGTGCGGCGGCCGCCGTACTTCGACGGGATGCCGCGTGAGCCGGGCCCCGTCGGGGACGTCCAGGGCGCCCGCTGCCTCGTGATGGTCGGCGACTCGGTCACGACCGACCACATCTCGCCCGCGGGCTCGATCAAGCCCGAGTCGCCGGCGGGCCGCTACCTGCTCGACCACGGGGTGGAGCGCGGCGGCTTCAACTCCTACGGGTCACGGCGTGGCAACCACGAGGTGATGGTGCGCGGCACCTTCGCCAACGTGCGGCTGCGCAACCAGCTCGTGCCGGGCAGCGAGGGAACCTGGACGGTGCACGTCCCCTCGGGCGACGAGCTGACGATCTTCGAGGCGAGCGAGCGCTACCTCGCCGAGGGCACGCCGCTGATCGTGCTCGCCGGCAAGGAGTACGGGTCGGGCTCGTCGCGCGACTGGGCGGCCAAGGGCCCGAACCTGCTCGGCGTCCGCGCCGCCATCGCCGAGAGCTACGAACGGATCCACCGCTCGAACCTGCTGATGATGGGGATCCTGCCGCTCCAGTACCTGGACGGCGAGAGCGCGGCGTCGCTCGGGCTGACCGGCCGCGAGGAGTTCGCGATCGAGGGCCTCGAGAACGGCGAGGCGCGTGAGGTGACGGTGCGCGCAGACGCAAAGGAGTTCCGCGTACGCCTGCGCCTGGACACCCCGCGCGAGCGCGAGTACCTGCGCCACGGCGGAATCCTCCCGTACGTGCTGCGGCGCCTCCTGTCGAGCTAGGAGTGCTGCACGGAGTCCGCCGGAGCCTCGCGCGCGAGCCGACGCTGCGCACGGACAGACCACCGCGGAGACCGCCCCGTCCGCGATACAGTTGGGCGACCGGGGTGCCCGCCGAGGCGGGCTGAGATCACACCCGCCGAACCTGATCCGGGTCATGCCGGCGAAGGGAGGTGGCCATGGACGACGCAGCACGCCCGGCTGGGGGATCGAGCCGGTGCCCGACCGGCTTCGGGTGCTCGGAGTCGTCGACTCGTCTGCTTCTCTGGACGAACCTCGGCATCTCGCTGCTCGTGCTCGTCTCGGCGGCGTACTTCGGCGCTGTCGCTGAAGCAGGCGCTTGCGGCGACGCTCGTCGGCGGGCTGATCGGCAACGCGATGCTCGGCACCGCGGCGCTGATCGGCGCCGACGCGCGCGTGCCCTCGATGGTGCTCCAGCGCGCGCCGCTCGGCCGCCGCGGCTCCTGCCTCGCGACCGGCCTGAACGTGCTGCAGTGCCTCGGCTGGTCGGTGTTCGAGCTCATCGATCATCGCGACGGCGGCGGGCGCGCTGTGCGACCGCGCTCTTCGGCTTTCACCCCGTCTGGGTCTGGAAGCTCGTCTTCGGCGGACTCGCGCTCGCGATGGCTCTGCTCGGGCCGATCGGCTTCGTGCGGCAGGTTCGTGCGCAAGGTCGGGATCTGGGCCGTGCTCGCCTCCGTCGTCTACCTCGGCTGGTGGATCCTCGCGCACGGCCACCTGCACCGACTCTGGGGCACGGGCGGCGCACGGCGGCTCGTTCTGGCTCGGCGTCGACCTCGTGATCGCGCTGACCGTCTCGTGGATCCCGCTCGTCGCCGACTACACGCGCTTCTCGCGCGACCGGCGCTCGGCCTTCTGGGGTGCCGGGCTCGGCTACCTGCTGCCGACGCTGTTCCAGTTCGGATTCGGTGCGATCCTCGTACTCTCGCACCCGTCGATCGACGGGCCGACCGCGGTGCTGACGACCGTCGCGGCCGGTGGCGTCGGGTCGATGCTCGCTCTGCTCGCACTGACCGTCGACGAGACCGACGAGGCGTTTGCGAACATCTACTCGACCGCCGTGTCGCTGCAGAACTTCGTCCCGCGAGGTCTCGCAGCGGCTGCTGATCGTGGTGCGTCCGGTGCTCGCAACCGGAATCTCGCTGGTGCTCGACTTGACGCGCTACCAGCAGTTCCTGCTGCTGCTCGGCGCGTTCTTCGTGCCGCTCTTCGGCGTGCTGCTCGCCGACTGGCTTCGCAGCGGGCGCCGCTATACGGCGCGCCGACGTCTTCGGCGGGCCCGCAGGTCCGGCCGGGCATGGTCGTCGCCTGGCTCGTCGGCTTCCTGCTCTACGAGTGATCGCCCAGACGCAGGATCTCGGCTTCTGGACACGCTTCCTCTCCTCGCTGCATCCACCTGGCGCCGGGGACTCAGCGCGTCGCTGCCCGAGCTTCGCGGCTCGCGTTCGGGCTCGCGCTCGTATTCGGCGAGCTGGCGCGCATGGTCGCGAGGCGGCTCGTCACCGATCCGCGCAGCGTAGATTCAGCGCGTGCCACCGCTCGCTGTCGTCGGCAACCTGGCGCGCGACCTGTCGCCGGCGGGCCGCCGCGGACGGGCGGCGCCCTACCACTGCGCCCGCGCGCTGCGGCTGCTCGGGCTCCCCGGCTTAGTCGTGACGGATGCGACGACGACACGCTGCTGCCTGCGCCGCTCAGCCCTCGGCGTCCCCGTGACGCGGCAGCACGCGAGGCGACGGCGACGTTCCGGTTCCGCTACGAGGGCGACGTGCGGATCATGTCCGTCGACGAGCTCGGGGCACGCCTGGGCGCCGCCGGACGCGGAGGCGCTGCGGCCCGGCTCGACGGCGCGCTGGGTGCACGCGGCTGGCTCGCTCGCTCGGACTTCTCGCCCGAAGCTCTGTCGCGCCTCGCGCAGCGGGCGCAGGCTCTCGCTCGACGGCAGGGCCTCGTGCGTGTGCCGCGGCGTCGGGCCGCTCGAGCTCGACGCGGCGTTCGACCCGGCCATGCTCGACAACTCTCGATCCTGAAGCTCTCGGACGAGGAGGCCGGTGCGCTCAAGGGACCGCCGACCCGCGCTTCACCGCGTCACGACCCCGAGGTCGTCGTCACCCACGGCTCGCGTGGTGCCGACCGTGTATGCGGGCGGCGAGGCCGTCGAGGTGCTCCGCGCCACGCCGATCGACGCCGACCCGACGGGCGCCGGGCGATATGTTCGCAGCGGGCTATGTCGCCGCGCGGGCGGCCGGAGCCGGCCCCCGTCGCCGGCTGCGCGCGAGCCACGTCGCTCGTCGCGCGCGTGCTCGCCACGGCGGCGAGGACCGTGATCGCCGCCGTCCGACCGAACACGGCGTCTATGCCGTCGACGTCGAGACCGACGTCGTGCTCGGTCCGGGGCGGCCGGTCGAGCCGCAGCTCGTCCAGACCGGCCTGCCGCTCGTCATCGCGGCAGCGGCCGCCGGCGCGACGGTGATCGCCGTCGTCGACCGTCGGCCGCCGCTCGCGATCTCGAACGACGGCGGCCGCACCTGGCGCGAGGCCGGCGGCGGGCTGCCCGCGGGCAAGGCGATCGCGATCGACGAGGACAATCCCGGACCTCGTGCTCTACGCCGCGCGCAACCGGCTTCACCTCTCCCGGGACGGCGGCCGCTTCTGGAGGCGCTGACGGTCGAGCTCCCGGAGATCGAGGCCGTTGCGTGGCGCCCGTAGAGATTCCGAGCAAGCTCGGCTGGTGGCGCGAGACGCCCGCCGGCGCCGCCTGGCTCGACCGGCTGCCCCGCCTCGTCGCGGAGTGCGCAGAGCTGTGGTCGCTCGAGCTCGAGCCGCCCTTCGCGCGCGGCAGCGTCGCCTACTGTGCCCCGGCCGGCGACGCGGTGCTGAAGCTCAACTTCCCCGACGAGGAGAGCGTGCACGAGGCGGACGCACTCGCCCACTGGGACGGGCACGGCGCAGCGCGACTGCTCGCCCGCGACGACGAGCGACATGCGCTCCTGATCGAGCGCCTCCGGCCCGGCAACTCGCTGTGGGAGCTGCCCGAGGACGAGGCGGTCGGCGTCGCGCTCGAGCTGTTCCCGCAACTCTGGCTCCGCCCCGCGCCCTTCGGGACGTTCCAGCCGCTCGCCGAGCGAGCCGCGCGCTGGGCGGCCGAGCTCGGGCTCGATTGGCTCGGCGAGCTCGCACGGAGCCAGGGCGAGCAGGTCGTCCTCCACCAGGATCTCCAGGGCTCGAACGTGCTGCGCTCCGAGCGCGGCTGGCTCGCGATCGACCCGAAGCCGCTCGCCGGCGAGCGCGAGTTCGATCTCGCCTCGCTGATCCGCGACCGCCGCTTCGCCTTCGACCCACAGGTCGTGCGCCGCCGGCTCGACGTCCTCTCACGGGAGCTGGGGCTCGACCGCGAGCGTGCGCGCCTCTGGGCGATCGCCCACGCGCGCGCCTGGTGCCGTGACGACCCGGAGATGCTCGCCTGCGCGGAGGCGCTCGAAGACAGCCCCTAGTAGCCGGCCGGGAACGCGTAGCTCCTGTGGATCGACCTCGGCGCCTTGCCGACGGCGAGCACGATCTCCTGGTGCTTGGCGAGCACGAGCGTGCGCGGATCGCCGTGTCGCGCCTTGCCGTTCACCCAGAGCCGGAGCGTGCCGCAGTTCCCGCCCACGCAGCGCGCCGTGAGCCGAACGCCGTAGATGTCGAAGAACGTCCCGAGCGTGAACGTCCTGCGGGTCGGCGACTCGACGTGGATGATGCCGCTGAAGTCGTGCGTGTGCACCGGCGCGATGAACTGCTGCTGCTGGTCGATCCCGATCCCCGCCGGCAGCGGGACCGGCCGCGCGTTGACGTAGAGGTCGAGGTGCTGGTGGATGTGGACGACCTCGCCTTCCTGGCCCAGCGCCGGAACGTGGATCGCCTTCAGCCGCTGCGCGAGGTGCGTCCATTCGGGAAGCCACGGCGCCCTGCTCGTCTGCAAGCCGGGCAGCGGCCGCGCGAGCGCGGCGGGGACGACGCAGAGCGCGAGCGCGACGACGAGGAGCAGGCGGCGCACGACGCCTACGGTAGCCGGAACTCACCGCGGGCGACCACGACCGCGGCGCCGCCCACCTCGACCGACTCGATCCGCTCCGCAGAGCCCGTCGCGCGCGCGTAGAGCGTGGACGGCCGCCCGATCTCCGCGCCCTGGCTGAGCTCGATCTCGTCGCCGAACGCGATCCGCCCGTGGCGCGCGAGGTGGACGGCAAGAGGCCCCGCAGCGGAGCCCGTGGCCGGGTCCTCGGACACGCCGTGCGCGGGCGCGAACATGCGCGTCTTCCACCGCGCACCCGACCCCGCGAAGCAGTTCGCGCCGATGTCGAGCTCGCCGAGCGCGCCCATGTCAGGCTTCAGCGCCGCGACGGCCGCCTCGCTCTCCAGCTCGACATAGACGTGCAGCGGACCGTTCTGGTACGCCTCGACCGGCAGGCCCGAGCGCTCGACGCCGAGCGCCGCGAGGAGCTGCGCCTCTTGGGGGTACGGCTCCCAGGAGGGGATCGGCTGCTGCATCCGTCCGAAGCTGATCCTCGCGCCCTCCCGCTCGAGCTCGACCGGCACCACGCCCGCGCCGGTCTCGAGCCGGATCACGCCGAGCTGCAGCGGTGCAGCGAGCACGAAGGCGCTGCCGAGAATCGGGTGCCCCGCGAAGGGCAGCTCGTTCGCCGGCGTGAAGATCCGGATCCGCACGTCGGCCTCCTGCGACGGCAGCACGAACACGGACTCCGAGAAGTTCATCTCCTTCGCGAGCCGCTGCATCCGCTCCGAGGACAGCTCTCGCGCGTCCGTGAAGACCGCAAGCTGGTTCCCCTCGAGCGGCGTGTCGGTGAAGACGTCCACGACGACGTAGCGGTAGGTCGGCACGGCGGCGACTCTAGCGTCGGCGGCGGCGCCCGAGTCGCAGAGTCGATCGCGTTGTGAGGTTCAACGCATACGGATACGTCTTCCGCGTCTCGTCGACACGGGGCGGCCAGAATCGTGCGCAAGAGCGAGCGCGATTCGCTCTTGCGGCCGACGCGGAGCGGGGGCCTCGCTCCGTAGCCTCTCCGTATGTATCCGCCCTTCCCACAGCTGGAGACGTACATGCGGGAGCTCGAGGCCGAGCTCCGGCTGCACGACCAGCGGCGCCGGTCGGCCGCGCCGCAACGCCGGCCGAGGCGCATTCATCGTGTGACCTCGCGCGCCCGCCGTCTCGTAGCGGCCTTCGCCGCCTGACGGCCGCGGGAGGCTCGGCGTCCCGCGCCGACCCTAGACTCGCGGCGTGATCAAGTATCTCGGCTCGAAGCGAACACTGGTGCCGCGGATCGAGCGGATCGTGCGCGGCCTGCCCGTCTCGTCCGCGTGCGATCTGTTCGCCGGCACGACGCGCGTCGCGCAGGCGCTGCGGCGGCTCGGGCTGCACGTCGTCTCGAACGATCTGGCGAGCTACAGCGAGGCGTTCGGGCGCGCGTACGTCGAGCGGGCCGATCCCGGCCGGATCGTCGAGCTGCTGGAGCAGCTGCGCGAGGTCGAGCCCCGCGAAGGCTACGTCACGGAAACCTTCTGCCGGGAGTCGCGCTACTTCCGGCCCGAGAACGGCGCGCGCATCGACGCGATCCGCGCGGAGCTCGACGTGCTCGAGCTCGACCCGGTCGAGCGCGGCACGCTGCTGACCGCGCTCGTGGAGGCGGCCGACCGCGTCGACTCGACCGTCGGCCTGCAGATGGCCTACCTCAAGCAGTGGGCTCCGCGCGCCTGGAACGAGCTCGACCTGCGCGAGCCGCCGCTCTGCCCCGGCCCGCGCGGCGAGGTCAGCCGCCGCGACGCGAACGAGCTCGCGCGCGAGCTGGACGGGATCGACCTCGCCTACGTCGACCCGCCCTACAACCAGCACTCGTACTACTCGAACTACCACGTCTGGGAGACGATCGTCCGGGGCGATGCACCCGAGCACTACGGCACTGCGTGCAAGCGGCTCGACTGCCGGACGACGAAGAGCCCGTACAACTCGCGCCGTGCCGCCTGGGCGGCCTTCGCCGACCTGATCGCCGGAGTGACGACTCCGTGGCTGCTCGTCTCGTTCAGCGACGAGGGCTTCCACGACCCGGACGAGGTGCGCGCGCTGCTCGCCGAGCGCGGCCACGTCGGCGTCGTCTCGGTCGACTCGAAGCGCTACGTCGGCGCGCAGATCGGGATCCACAACCCGCGCGGCGAGAAGGTCGGCGAGATCTCCCACCTGCGCAACCGCGAGTTCCTCTTCGTGGTGGGGCCCGATCGCAGCGCGGTCGAGTCGGCGCTCGTCTGACCCGCGACCCCTCCCCGGGGCCCGCGCCCCTGCGGACCTCTATTCTGGCGACGATGCGACTCGTACTCGTCAGGCACGCGGAGGCGGCTTCCGGAGAACCCGACGAGCTGCGCCCGCTGACGCCGGTCGGCCGTGCGCAGGCGCGGCGGCTTGCGGACGAGCTCGCTCCGACGAAGCCCGACGCCGTGTTGACGAGCCCGCTGCTGCGGGCGCGCCAGACCGCCGAGACGATCGCGAAGGCCGCGGGCATCGCCGCCGAGCCGACGCCCGGTCTCGCGCCCGGCGCGACCTCCGACGCCGTGCTGCTCGCAACGGCGGGCCGAGGCGAGACCGTCGTCTGCGTCGGCCACCAGCCCGACTGCGGCTTGATCGCCGCCGAGCTCGCAGGCGGACAGCCGCCGCCCTTTCCGCCCGCCGGCATCGCCGTGATCGAGCTTCCTTCGTGAGCGCGATCAGCGTCGCGGGCTTGACGAAGTCGTACGGCCCTTACGAGGCGCTGCGCGGGGTCAGCTTCGAGATCCAGGCCGGCGAGGTGTTCGGCCTGCTCGGCCCGAACGGCGCGGGCAAGACGACCACGGTCGAGATCCTCGAGGGCTATCGAACGCGAGACGAGGGCACCGTCAGCGTGCTCGGCGAGGACCCCCAGCGCGCAAGCCGCGGCTGGCGCGAGCAGATCGGCGTCGTACTGCAGTCGTCCTCGCTCTATCCGAACCTGAGCGTGCGCGAGAGCCTCGCGCTCTTCGCGGGCTACTACTCGGCGCCGCGCGCCGTCGACGAGGTGGTCGAGCTCGTCGGCCTCGGCGAGAAGCGCGACGCGCGCGTGCGCACGCTCTCGGGCGGGCAGAAGCGGCGGCTCGATCTCGGGCTCGCTCTCGTCGGCGATCCGGAGCTGATCTTCCTCGACGAGCCGACGACCGGCTTCGACCCGAGCGCGCGCCGCACCGCCTGGGAGACGATCCGGGGCCTGCGCGGACTCGGCAAGACCGTGCTGCTGACGACCCACTACCTCGACGAGGCGGCGCAGCTCGCCGACCGCGTCGCGGTCCTGCGCGAGGGCCGCATCGTCACGATCGGCGCGCCTGACGAGCTGACCGCGACGCGCACCGAGGCCGAGGTTCGCTTCCGCCGCGACGGCGAGCAGGTCGTGATCGAGACGGACGAGCCGACCCGGACGGTCGCCGAGCTCTACGCGACCGACGGGGAGCTCGAGGGTCTCGAGGTGCGGCGCGCGACGCTGGAGGAGATCTACCTCTCGCTCACCGACGCGGAAGCCGAGCCGGAGTGAGGCTGTTTCTCCACCAGCTGCGGGGTGAGCAGCTCGTGTTCTGGCGCTCGCGCGAGGCGGCGATCTTCGTCTTCCTGTTTCCGATCATGCTCTACCTGCTGCTCGGCGCCGTCTACAACGGCAAGATCAACGGCAGGCCGCCACAGGACGTGCTGCTCGCCGGGCTGCTCGGCTACGGCGCTGCGACGACCGCCTTCTCGGGCCTCGCGATCCTGCTCGTGATCCGCCGCGAGTCGGGCGTGCTCAAGCGCGTCCGCGCGACGCCGCTGCCGCCGGCCACCTACCTCCTGGCGGCGCTCAGCTCGATCCTGCTCGTCTTCCTCCTCCAGGCGATCGCGCTGTTCCTGATCGGCAAGCTCGCCTACAACGCCCGGTGGCCCGGCCCTGCCGCCGGCTCGCTCGTGCTCGGCCTGCTGCTCGGCGCAGCAGCGTTCGCGGCGCTCGGCGTGGGGATCACGGGCCTGATCCGGTCGGCCGAGGGCTCGTCGGCGGTCCTGAACCTGATCGTCCTGCCGATGGCGTTCCTCTCGGGCTCGTTCGGCCCGACGCGGCACTACCCCGGCGTGCTGCGCGCGGTCGCCAAGGTGCTCCCGCTGACGTACCTGATCGACCTCGTGAACGCGAGCTACCTCTCGCACCGCTCGATCTGGAGCAAGCCGACGGCGATCGGCGTGCTCGCCGCCTGGGCCGTCGGCGGGCTCGTTCTTGCCTTGCGCCGCTTCCGCTGGGAGCCGCGAGAGAGTTAGCAGTTTGCTCTGCCCGGGCACAAGAGCGGGCCATGAGCGCTTCCTCACTCACATTCGTCGCGCCGCCGCACGACGGCCCTGGTCTCGAGATCCGAGTGAATTTCGGCGTCTTCGCCGGCCGCGACGTCACGAACGCCGAGATCGACGAGCTCGGACAGTGGCTGCTGCCCGAGCTCGGCGAAGTGACGATCTTCTCCGAGCACCGGCACGAGCTCACCCACGAAGGCGAGGCGGTGCTGCACCAGGTGCGAATCGAGATCGACAACGACCAGCTGCCGGACACCCCGGACGCGCGCGTCGAGCTGACCGAGCGGCTGGTCGAGCGCTGCGATCACTGGGCGCGCCAGGCGATCCAGGCCCGGCACGTCGAGGTCTGACCGGCTCAGCCCCGGACGGCCGTGGCGGCGCGCGCCGCGAAGCCGAGCGCCGAGCGCCGCAGATGCTGGGCGCGGCCGACGACCTGGTCGAGCGCATCCGCGAACCAGTCGACGTCCGCCTCGGTCAGGACGAGCGGCGGCAGGCCCTTGAGCACGTTGATCGAGTGGCCCGCCACCTGGCTGAGGATGTGGTGCTCCTTGAACAGCGGCCCGATCACGAACTGCGTGAAGATGCCCGGTTGCTTGCCCTCGAGGAAGCGCCAGGTTCGACTGCCGGCGTCGGGCTCGCCGAACTCGATCGCCCACATCAGGCCGAGCCCGCGCACGTCCTTGACGACGTCGTAGCGCTCGACGAGCGGACGCGTCCGCTCGAGCAGGTAGTCGCCCAGCCCGGCCGACCGCGACACCAGCTCCTGCGCCTCGAGCTCGTGCAACGTCGCGAGGCCCGCGGCCATGGCCATGTCGTTCGGCGCGAAGGTGGAGCCGTGGGAGGTCGCGTGCTCGAGCGAGTCGAAGACCGCGTCGTGCACCGAGCTGCGCAGGAGCAGCGCGCCGACGGGCACGTAGCCGCCCGACAGCGCCTTGGCCACCGTGACGAGGTCCGGCTGCAGCCCCCAATGCTCGGAGGCGAACATCCGGCCCGTACGCCCGAAACCGGTCTGCACCTCGTCGACGCAGAAGAGCGTCCCGTAGCGGCGGCAGAGCTCCTGAGCGCCGGGTAGGTAGCCGGACTCGGGCAGGATCACTCCCTGCCCCTGCACAGGCTCGGTGAGGAAGAGCGCGACGTCCTCGCGCGCGAGCTCCCGCTCGAGCGCCTCGAGATCGCCGAACGGCACCGCCCTCACATCCGGGAGGAGCGGCTGCCAGCGCGAGCGCGCCTCGTCGCTGCCGTTCACCGACAGCGAGCCGAGCGTCAACCCGTGAAAGCCGTTCTCCACCGTGACGACTCGCGGCCGGTGCGTCGCCGCGCGGCCGAGCTTGACCGCGGCCTCGACCGCCTCGGTGCCCGTGTTGACGAAGACGACGCGGTCGGTCGAGTCCGGGGCGACGCGCACGAGCGCCTCGGCGAGCAGCCCCGGCAGCTCGCTGAGCCCGAGCTGAGGCAGCGACGGAGTCTCGAGCTCGAGCAGCTCGGCGAGCGCGCGGCGCACCGTCGGGTTGTTGCGCCCGACGTTGTACATCCCGAAGCCGCCGAGCCAGTCGAGAAAGCGCGTCCCGTCCCGGTCGTAGAGGTAGGCGCCCTCGGCGCGCGTCCACTCGCGGTCGAAGCCGATGATCCGCAGGATCTGGACGAAGCGCGGATTGGAGTGGCGCCCGTACAGCTCCAGCCCGGCGCCGGCGCGCTCCGAGAGCAGCTCGCCCAGGCGGAAGTCGCTCACATGGAGAGCCTACGCGACGGAGCTGGGCTGATTCGTCCGAGTTGCGGAGCCGCCGAGCCCCCGGCACTCAGCGGCGCGACCGCTGCCCGCCCACCTCCGGCGCCCCGTGCGCCGACTCACTCGCCTGCGACGTCGCGACGGAGGAAGACGAGGTAGGAGGCGACGAGCGGCAGGCCCACGTAGATCGAGCACACCCAGAGCGCACGGATCACGGGCGCCCAGTCGGCGGGCACGCGAAGGAAGCCGTGCCAGGCGTCGAACTGCGTGCCGAGCAGATACGGACGGAAGCTCTCCGTGCCCGGCAGGACCCCGACAAGCTGCATGAAGAGCGCCCACATCAGGGCGCCGACGACCGACGCGGCGCTGTTGCGCGTCACCGTCGAGAGCAGGAGTCCGAACGCGGCGATACCGCCGAGCGCAAGGGCATAGATGAGCATGCTGAGCAGGAGCAGCGCCAGCCCGTGTCCGGCGGAGACCTTCGTACCCGAGAGCGACGTGAGGGGGTGAAAGCCCCAGGCGATGCTCCCGGCGACGAGACCGACGAGGCCCATCGCGAAGACCACGGCAAGTGTGTAGGTCGCTGTTGCGAGGGCCTTGCCGGCGAAGACTTCGCCCCGCTCCCGTGAGCGGGTCAGGATCGTCTTCAGCGTCCCGTTGTGCGACTCCGAGGCGAAGATGTCGCCCGCAACGAGCGCGGTGATCAGCGGCAGCCCCCAGATCGACATGAAGAAGAGGACGACGAAAGGCACAGCAAGTCCGGTGTCGCGCAGGTAACGGCCGAGCGGCACGTCGTTCGGGCCGCCTTTCTGGATCAGGAGGACGACGACGAAGATGATCGGCACGACGGTCGCCGCGCCCAGCCCGAGGTAGGTGCGTTTCTGGGCGAGGAGCTTCGAGAGCTCCCAGCGGTAGACGCGAAGGGTTCCGGTCACGACGCGACAGCCTCGCGGTCGTGATCGGACGACTCACCGTCGGTCATGCCGAGGAACAACTCCTCGAGGCTGGCGCTCTCGGGCACGAGGGCGGTGACGCCGAGCCCGGCCTTGCCGAGAGCGACGCTCGCAGCGGCGACCGTGTCCTCGTTGGCGGTGAAGTGAAGCTCGCCGTCGCGAAGCTCGACGTCCTCGATACCGGCCTGCGCGAGCAGCAGGATCCGTGCGCGCTCGGGCTCGACCGCCCGGAGGCGGTAGCCGCTCGCTGCCGTCGCCATCAGATCGCTGAGCGCACCCTGGTAGATGACCCGGCCCTTGCCGATGATCGCAACGCGGTTGCAGAGCTCCTCGACCTCGTACAGGAGATGGCTCGAGAGCATGATCGTGATTCCCTCGCCGGCGAGGCGGCGAACGAGGTCGCGCATGTCTCGCATCCCGGCCGGGTCGAGCCCCGTCGTCGGCTCGTCGAGCAGCAGCAGGCGCGGCTGCCGCAGGAGCGAGGCGGCGATCCCGAGTCGCTGGCGCATTCCGTGGGAGTAGCCGCCGACGCGATCCTTGGCGCGGTCGCGAAGCTCGACGAGCTCGAGCACCTCGTCGATCCGTGAGCGAGAGCTCGGCGTGTCGTAGTCGGCGAGCAACATCAGGTTCTTCCGGCCGGAGAGGTACGGGTAGAACCGGGGGCCCTCGACGAAACCGGCGACGCCGTCGAGGGCCTTCGCGCCGTCGACGAGCGGGTCGCGGCCGAAGAGGCGTGCGGTGCCCTCGGTCGGGCGGATCAGTCCGAGCAGCATCCGCAGCGAGGTCGTCTTGCCTGCACCGTTCGGGCCGAGGTAGCCGAAGACGTCGCCGGGCTCGACCGTCAGGTCGACGTGGTCGACCGCGACGATCTCTCCGTAGCGCTTGACGAGCCCTCGCGCCTCGACCGGGCGGAGATGCTCGTTCATTTCAGCGCCTTTGCCGCCGCCTCGGCGGCCGCGGGCGGAACCGAGCCCGCAAGGAGGTACGCGGTGCCGGCGTTCTGCCACTCGAGCACGGTTCCGAGCTGTGTCGAGAGCTCGTGGGCGGTCAGCCCGTCGAGCGATACCTGCGGCAGCGCGCCGAACTGTCCGCCGGCCGCGTTCGCGTCGGCCTTGCGCTCGACGACCGCGATCGCGCCCAGGCCCTGCCCGTAGACGACGAGCGCCGTGTCTCCGCCCACGAGTCGGACGTCCTTGCGCGGGAGTCCGAGGAGCGAGTCGGGTGCGACGACCGGGAATCCTGCAGCGGCCTGCACTGCTGCGGCGCCCGTCACCGCGGGCTTGCCGCCGGCGGAGCCGTGCGAGGTGCCACTGCCGAGGTCGACGACCTTGGCGCCTGCCGGCGGCGCGACGTCCACGGCGCTCGAAGGCACCGGGCCGTAGGAGATGTCCGTCGCCGCGAGCTCGAGCACGGGCGCGGAGCCTCCCTGCGCGTAGATCGCGACGCGTAGCGGCACGCCCTGGGCGGCATCCCAGGCGAGCTCGGCAGATGCGAGCAGGCCGCCGTCGTGCTTCGGCGAGAGCGCGACGCTGTACGCGGGCTTGCCGGCGACGTTGGTCGGCTGCGCTGCCGAGACGGTGGCGCGCAGCCCGAGGTCGGTCAGGAACTTGTCGATCGCCGCGAGGGTCGGGGGCGTGCCGGTGTCCGCCGCCTTGTGCTTCTGCGCGGGCAGGTCGGCCCTGTAGACGGTGTTGGACGACGCGTCGTAGGCGCTCACCGTCTGCGTGTTCCAGACGATCTGAACGTCGCCCGCGTTCGACTGAAGCTCGAGGCGGCCGCGGCCGTCGCCGGTCAACCACAGCCGACCGGACGCGCCGGACATGAGCGCCGAGCCGGTCTGCCCGAGGAGCGCACCGGACGGGAAGAGCTTGTTCGTGAAGGTGACCCGAGCGGTGATGCCTGCAGGCTCGGGCGCGGACAGCGCATCGTGGATCGCCTCGTCGAGCGGCTTGGCAGCGGGCGTCGGTCCGCCGCCGCCCGCGGCGACCGCAATCGCGGCTCCGCCGCCGGCCAGCGCGAGCACGGCAACCACTACCAGAGTGAGGCTGCGGGTGGACAGAGTGCGCAGGTGCTTCACGACGATCCTTTCTGTTGCTCCTCGCCGTGGGTTGTATCCAGCGACTCTGAGAGGTTTCTGAGAGCGGGCAGCTCGATTGTGACTCGCGCCCCCTCGGCGTAGGCGCGGCCCCCGTGACGCTCGGCGGTCGCGCTCACGATTGCCAGCCCGAGGCCGGAGCCGGGAGCAGCCTCGTCGCCGCGCCAGAAACGTCCGAACGCCTCGGGGCCCGGCAAGCCGTTGCCCTCGTCGGTCACCGTCAGGAGCGCGACGCCGTCGAGCGCGGCGGTCTCGACGGTGACGCGGCCGCGCCCGTGCCGGCGTGCGTTCTCGACGAGGTTGTCCAACGCACGCTCGAGCGCGGCACGGTCGCCACGGACGTTGACCGGCTCGAGCCCGGAGTAGTCGGTGGTCACGGCGCGTGCCAGCTCGTCAAGGCGGACAACCTCGTCCGGCGGCGTCGCAGCCTCCTCGCGCGAAAGCGCGAGCAGATCGTCAGCCAGCTTTGCGAGCCGCCTGGTGTCCTGCTCGAGCTCCCTGACGAGCTCGGCGCTCGGGCCGTGACGCGCGAGGTAGGAGACGTTGCCGACAAGCGCCGTCAGGGGCGTGCGGAGCTCGTGCGAGGCGTCGGCAAGGAACCGGCGTTCCGTCTCGCGCGCACGCTCGAGCGCGGCGAGCATCCCGTTGAGCGTGTGGGCGAGATGCCCGATCTCATCCTCGGACTCCGGCTGCGGGAGGCGGCGGCGCGGATCGCCTGTGCGCTCGATCTCAGCGGCTGCATGAGTCAGGCGGCCGAGCGGCGCAAGCGCGCGGCGCATCAGCAGTGCCAGCACGAGCGCGGCGGCTGCCGCGGCAGCGAGCGCGGCGACGATCACGAACAGGTGGACGCTGGTGAGCGTCGCCTCGAGGTCGTGCGTCGACGCGGCGACGGCAATCGCGCCACCGGCTGCAGGCCCGCCGAATTCGGAGAGCGGCGCGACGTACACGCGGAGGCGGTCGTCGCCGAGCTGTGTCTGCGTGTAGCGGCCGCGGCCCCGCGCAACGACCTCTCGGAGGACCCCCTCCACGGGCAGCACCCGGCCGCCCAGCCCGAGCGAGCGCGCGACGATGCGCCCGTGCCGGTCGACGACCTCGGTGCTCACCTGCGTTCCGCCGAGCGGCGAGTCGAGCGTGCCCGGCGACGTCAAGAGCGCAGGAGCCGACGCGCTCAGCTGAGCAACCTCCACCGCCCGCGTCCGCAGGGCTCGGTCCAGCGACCGGTGCAAGTGTCGCCCGATCAGAACGTCGACGCCCGCGCCGACGACGACGAGAGCGAGCAGGATCGCGAACGACGCCGCCAGAATCGAGCGCGCACCGAGCGACCGGGGGATCATCGATCCAGTACGAACCCGACGCCGCGCACGGTCTCGATCAGCTGCGGCTCGCCCAGCTTCCGGCGCAGATACGAGATGTAGCGGTCGACCGCGTTCAGGCTCGCAGCGTGCGAGCTGCCCCACACCCGCTCCAGCGCCAATTCCCGGCTGACGACGCGGCGCGGGTTTCGGAGCAGCAGTTCCAGCAGATCCGCCTCGCGGGGACTCAGGTCGATACTGCCCTGGCCACGTCTCGCAGCCCGCGCGCGTACGTCGAAGACCAGATCATCGAACGAGAGCAGCTCGACAGGATCCGTGCCACGCCGAAGCAGCGCGCGCACCCGCGCCAGCAGCTCCTCCGGCGCAAATGGCTTCACGAGATAGTCATCCGCGCCCGCATCCAGGCCGGCGACCCGATCCGCCACCCCGTCGCGCGCGGTCAAGAGGAGGATCGGCAACGCGAGGCCCTTCCCACGCAGCCGTCGGCAGACCGCCAGCCCGTCCATTGCCGGCAGGCCGACGTCGAGGACGATCAGATCCGGGGCCGCTCGCTCGATCGCCGCCAGCGCCGCCCCTCCGTCACTCGCGCCGGAGACGCCGTAGCCCTCCGCCGCAAGCGTCCGCTCGAGCATCCGGCGGATCGGCCCATCGTCGTCCACCACCAGAACGGCGGCAGTCACGCAGCCAGGGTAGCCGACCGTCCGTCCGCCTCGAGGCCAACGCCGCGCGGCAGTGCGTCAGCCCACGGTCAGCGCCGGCTCGGGAGCGCAGCGCTGCTGCTCGAGCTTGAGCGCGAGTTTCGGGCATTCCTTGACCGCGCGACGAGCGTGCGCCTCGAGGTCGCGAGCTATCGGCTGCGAATCGATGATGGGAAAGCCCCAGTCGTCGAGTGTGATCCGTTCGGGAAAGAGCTCGGCGCAGAGGCCGTGTCCGTCGCAGGCGATCGGGTCGATGCGGAGGGCGTGGCTCATGCGGCTGCCGGAGCGGGCAGGATGCCGCGGTCGCTGCCGCTGCAGCGGCCTTTGCGCAGATGCAACGCGATCTCCTCCGGGAACGCCGAGAGGGTGCTTGTGACGAAGCGGGCGGCGCCGTCGGGGTGCCGGCAGGCGCCGCGGCCGGATACCTGCCTTGCCCAGCGCTCGAGTCGGTCGCGCTGGTCGGCGCCCTGACCCGCGGCGATCTTTTCGAGCCCGCCCGCGAGGGCTGCCAGGCCGTGGCTGCAGGGCCCGCATTGCCCGGCGCTCTCGCCCGCGAGGTAGCGCGCGATCCTGGCGCTTTCGCGTACGCCGCAGGCCGTTGACGGGAAGCCGATCACGACGCCGGCGCCGAGGCCGTTCGCAGCGGTCAGGGGGAGCGTCAGGTCGCGTGTCCAGCCGCCGAAGTAGCCGCCCACGAGGAAGGCGCTAAGGGGCTCCGTGGCACCGCCGGCCTGCCTGAGCAGTTCCGACAGCTGCGTCCCGAGCTCGATCTCGTAGACGCCTGGGCGCCTGACGGCGCCGGAGAGCGTGACGAGTGTGGTTCCCGGTTCGGCGTCGGTGCCAAGGGAGCGAAACCAGCCCGCGCCGAAGCGCCCGATCAGCGCGAGGTGGGCGAGCGTCTCGGCATTCTGCACGAGCGTCGGCGCACCGCCGAGGCCGTGCTCGAACGGAAACGGCGGCTTGACGGTCGGGAGTGCAGGAGCGCCTGCGAGCGCGTTCAGGAGCGCCGTTTCCTCGCCGGCGACGAAGTCGTCCGGCACCGAGGTGAGCCGCCAGCGAATGCGATCGCGACGCTGTTCGAGGGCGGCCGCGACGACTGCGCGCTCAGCTCGAGCCCGGCGGCCGATCGCCACGACGACGTTGCGGGCGCCGAGCGCCGCCGCGGCGGCTGCCGCGCCGTCCAGTACGAGGTGCGGCACGTGGCAGAGCAGCGCTTTGTCCTTGCCGCTTGCAGGCTCCCCCTCGGCCCCGTTCACGACGACTACGGGCCGTCCACCTGCCGCTGCCACCGCGGCCAGCTTCTGCCCGGTCGGGAAGCCGCCGCCGCCGCGGCCGCGGAGCCCGCTCGCGTCGACGACCGAGATCAGATCGCGCCCGGCGTCGAGCCGCCCGTACCATGCAAGGTGCTCATCGAGTGACGCCGGCCGTCCGTCCGGGCGCGCGGCGGCAAGCAGCCTCGCGACACCGTCCGGGGCGGAGACGGCCGCGCGTACCGGTGCGACGCTCACGCGCTGCTTCCGGCCACGGCGCCGCTGACGGTGCCGGCGGCCGCGTCGATGTTGAGTGCGAAGTTGAGGTGGATGCGCTGGCCGGTCCCGTTCACGACCACGGCGTCGACCTGCTGCCCGGCAAGCGCGGTCACGCTTCCGGTGTAGACGCTCCGCGCCCCGGCGGGGACGAAGGAGACGCCGCTCGCTGCCATCGAGACTCCGCTCTCGGTCGCCTGGCCGCGCAGGTCGATGCGTATGGCACCGCCGGGCCCGCCGTGGAGGCGGCCGGCGATGACCAGCGTGACGAGACCGCCCATGTCGTTCGACTCCTTGATCGTGCCACCGCGGAGCGAGGCAGAGAACGGCCCGAGCGGCAGTCGAACGCCGGGCAGGGTGCCGCGCCGGGCGACCCGCGGCGTCCGGTGGGCCGCAAGGAGGCTCGTTGGCGTTCCGGCGCGCGTCGCCCAGCCCGGCTGCGCCGGCCCAGCGTGATACCAGACGAGAATCGCCAGGGGAGTGAGCACCGCCGCGCAGCCGCCCGCGAGCCGCAGCGCCGGCGAGCCTTCGCGACGGAGCGCGACACGCGCGAGCACCGCGGCAGCCACGAGCGCGAGCGAGGCGATTCCGACGGCCCTCATCCAACCGAGGCGCGTGTCGCTGCCTGTCCCCAGCGCGTGGATCAGCGCGACCGGCCAGGCCGCGTAGGCGAGCCAGTGCAGCCCGCGCCACATGCGGTGGCCGAGGCGCGCGCGCAGCAGGCTCGTCACGACGAGCGCGAGCAGGAGGTCGAACGCGACGGCGCCGAGGCCGAGCCAGACCGGCCGGTAGCGGGAGACGAACGGAATCACTGCGTCCTTGAGCCCGATCGGCGCGTACCCGTCGAGCACCGTCGTCACGACGTGGAGGGTGACGAACGCGATCGCGAGCAGCGTCAGGTTCCTGTGCAGGCCGGCCGTGACGAACCGCGGCCAGCGCTCGCCCCGCCACCGGAGGGCGGTCAGCACCCCGAGGACCATCGAGGCGGTCAGGATCAGCAGCGCAACCACGCCGGTCCCGCGCGTCAGATACCAGTAGGTCTTCGCGCTGCCGGCCGCCGCGATGATCATGCAGCCTCCGCCTCGGCCGGCCAGCCGCCGCTGTAGCCGACGGCGCCGTCCTGGTGCACGAGCCGGGCCGGCAGGCGGCGCTCGGCAAGCCAGTCGGCGGCGCGCACTCCGAGGATGACCGCTGCCGTCGCCGCGACATTCGCGTCGACGCAGGTTCCGGCGGCGACGGTGACCGTCCGCCACGGCGTGACGGCAGGCTGGAGCGAGCGGGGATCGATGATGTGGTGCGCGTCGCCGCGGTCGGTGCGCCAGCGCCGTACGGACGTGCCCGAGGTTGCGAGCCCGCCGGCGGCGATCGCGACGGCCGGGCCGGGCGCGTCGAGCGGCGCCGCGTGGTCGTCGGCAATGCGCACGGCCCAGCCGTCGGGCGGCGGCGGGCCGGCGACGGCGATGTCCCCACCGAGGGAGACGAGTACACCGGCGCCGGTTTCGGCTGCGATCAGTCCGGCGGCGTGGTCCGCGGCCCACGCCTTCGCGGTCGCGCCCAGGTCGAGCTCGACGCCGTGCGGAACGCGCAGCGTCAGCG
The DNA here is from genome assembly GCA_963757725.1 of uncultured Actinomycetes bacterium. GTDB lineage: Bacteria > Actinomycetota > Thermoleophilia > Gaiellales > Gaiellaceae > CAVWSR01. The sequence goes on along the minus strand of CAVWSR010000006.1, from coordinate 46,393 downwards.
ACTCTGCGTCGAGCTCCACCTCCCGCCACGACGCGACACGTTGCCTGACGGGACGAAGCGTCCAGCGCTCGCGGGCGCGCACGAGCGCGAAGGTGCGGTCGTAACCGGCCGCCCGCAGCTCGCCCCCGAGCGTCGGGTCGACGAGCCCTTCGGTCGCGCGTGCTGCTATGAGCGCGGCTGCCACGGTCTCGGCCAGCACCTTCGAGATGTGGACGGTGCTGCCGGAACGCGCGTTCACCTGCGCCAGCTCGGAGTCGCCGCGGAAGCGGCTACACGCGCAGTCGAGGCGGTCGAGCTCACGGACGAGCAGCCCACGCGCCGCCGGCAGTGCCCGGACATCGGTTATGGCCACGCACGCTGTCGTTCCGAGCGCGGTGAACGATGCCGATCCGGTCACGAGCCTCCCGAGACGACGACCGGCGGTGTCGACGCGGGCGCTGGGGCAGCGACCGGCTGCGACGGTGAGGCGGAGCTCGCTCCGGCAGCCGCGTCGCCGGCTGCGGCAATCAGCGGCGGAGCCGGCGCAGCGGCGGCGGACAGCAGCCGGGCCTGCCGGACGTGAACGCGCGCGACCGTCTTCTTCGGGTGCGTCGAGCGGGCTGCGAGCGCGGCGAAGAAGCCGCCGAAGGCGACTGCGACGGCGACCGACGTCCGCGTCACACGCCGCAGGCGGGTGGTTGCCGCGTCGCGGGTGGAAGCGGTGTGCCGCCGCTCGTGGTACACGTCCTGAGCCTTCATGTCCTGCCCAGCCTGGCAGCGGCAGATGAGACCGCGATGAGCCGCGGCTGTGGAAGTGCTAAGAAAGCGTCAAACCGGGGTGCGCAGCCGATGCCGTGGCAACGCTCCCGCGTGGCGCGGCAGCGTCACCCAGGCGTCGGCGCCGCCGTCGCTTCGATTTGCGACCGTCGCGCCGCCGCCGTGGGCCTCGGCGATCAGCGAGACGATCGAGAGCCCCAGCCCCGCGCCGCCTCGTCCGCGCGCCTCGTCCGCGCGGCTGAAACGCTCGAACGCGCGGCCGAGGAAGTCGTCGGGGAAGCCGGAGCCGCGATCGGCGACGTGCAGCTCGACACCGTCCCCTCTCTCGCGGGCGAACAGGACGATCTCACCCGCTCCGTAGTCGAGCGCGTTCTCGACGAGGTTCGCAAGCGCCTGCTCGACACGTTCCGGGTCGACGTCGACGACGACGTCCGCGCCCTCCGCGAGGATCGATCGTCCCTGCTCGGCGGCGCGCGCGGCAAAGCGCGTCGCGACGGCGGCGAGAAGGTCGCCGGCGCCGACCGGCTCCGGCCGGACGGGAAGGGCGCCCTGCTCGGCGCGTGCGATCAGGAGCAGATCCTCCGCGAGCCTGGACAACCGCTCGGTTTCTTCCGCCGCCGAGCGCACCGCCTGCTCGAGCTCTGCGGCTGAGCGCGGTCGCCGGAGAGCGAGCTCGAGCTCGGTTCGCAGCAGCGCGAGCGGCGTGCGCAGCTCGTGGCTCGCGTCCGCAACGAAGCGCCGCTCGTGCTCGAACGACGCCTCGAGCCGGGCCAGCATGTCGTTCAGGGTCTCCGCGAGACGGGAGACCTCGTCACCGCTCGGCGGCACCGGCAGCCTCCCCGGCGACTTGGCCGTCACCGCGGCCGCGCGCCGGCGCATCGCTTCGACCGGGCGCAACGCCGCCGCCGCCAGCGCGTAGCCGGCAAGCGAGGCGAGCAGAAGCGCCAGCGGTCCGGTGATCAGCAGCTCCCGGAACAGCCGGTGCAGCGTCTCCTCCCGTGACTCGAGCGAGCGGGCGACGACCACGACCCCGGCGGCGTTCCGCGTCGCGACTGCCAGAACTCTCCACTCGCCTGAGGGCCGCGCCAGCGAGACCGTGCGCAGCACCCGGCCGCCGCGGGCGACACGCCGCGCGTCGGCTGCTCGAAGCAGCGGTGCGAGCCCGGCAGGCGTCGACCGGACGAGTGTGCCGCGTGGGTCGAGCAGCTGCGCGAGCGTCGTCCCCGCACCGACGTCCGGATCGACGAGCGCGCGCTTGTCGTGGGCCCGGGCCGACGCTTCGACCGCCTGCGCGCGAAGTGTCTGGTCGACAGAGGAGAGCAGTGCGCCGCCGACTCGGAGATAGACGAACACACCCAGCGCTGCCAGCACGGCCGCCATCCCGAGCGCGAACGCAAGCGTGAGGCGCAGGCGGATCGGCAGGCTCCTCATGCGTCCTCCCGGAGTCGGTAGCCGATCCCGCGCACGGTCTCGATCGAGTTGCGCCCGAACGGCCGGTCGATCTTCTCGCGGAGGTAGCGGATGTAGACGTCGACGATGTTGGAGCGGCTCTCGAAGGCCATGTCCCAGGCGCCATCGAGGAGCTGCTCGCGGCTGAGGACGAGGCCGGGCTGGCGCATGAACAGCTCGAGCAGCGCGAACTCCTTGACCGACAGGACGAGCTCGTGCGTACCCCGCCACGCCCGGCGCGCGGCCGGATCGAGGCGGAGGTCGCCCACCACGACGACTGCAGGCCGCTCCACCGGTGCGCGCCGGGTCAGCGCCCGCAGCCGCGCGAGCAGCTCCTCGAACGAGAACGGCTTGGCGAGGTAGTCGTCCGCGCCGGCGTCGAGCCCGGCGACCCGGTCGTCCACCGCATCGCGCGCCGTCAGCATCAGCACCGGCACCCAGACGCCCTTGTCCCGCAGCCGCCGGCAGACGGCGAAGCCGTCGAGCCCCGGCAGCATCACATCGAGCACGATCGCGGCATACGGAGCCGCCTGCGCCATCCAGAGCGCTCCCTCGCCGTCGCCGACGACATCGGCGGCGTAGCCCTCCTCGCGCAATCCCCGTGCGAGCAGCTTCGCCAGCTTCGCTTCGTCTTCGACTACCAGCACGCGCATAGGCGCATTCTGCTCGCAGCGTGGTGAGACCACGATGAGCCGGTCTCATCGCCCCTTCATCTGACGGTGCTGCAATGGCGGCAAATGGAGATCGAACAGACCGTCCGACTCGAGCCGACCGCGCAGATCGAGAGAATCCAAACGGGTGGACCGACCGGCAACTCCCGCCTCACAGGCCTGACGGCAGCGGTGCTCCTTGTCCTGCTCGCGGTCGAAGGAGCGACGCTGCTCTCGCTGCAGTCGTTTCTCTCCGTGCACGTCTTCGTCGGGATGCTGCTCGTTCCGATCGTCGGCGTGAAGCTCGCGAGCACCGGCTATCGCTTCGTCCGCTACTACACCGGAAAGCCCGCATACGTCAGTGCCGGCCCGCCACCGATCCTGCTGCGCCTGCTCGGACCGATCGTGGTGTTCTCGACCGTCGGTCTGTTCGCGAGCGGCGTCGCCCTCGTCGTGCTCGGCCCCGGACAGCCGCTGATGCTCGGCCTGCACAAGGCCAGCTTCGCCGTCTGGCTCGCGTCGATGAGCGCCCACGTGCTCGCGCATCTCATCAAGATCCCAGCCCTGACCGTTCCCGATGTCCGCGGTGGCAAGGACGTCGGCGGCTCGAGGCTTCGGTTGGCACTCGTCGCGGCGGCTGTCGTCGCCGGCGCGATCCTCGCCGTCGCAACCCTCCCGCTCGCGACACCCTGGATGCACGTGATCCAGCTCAACGGATAGTCGCGTCGGATCCTTCGACAGTGCCGAGCGTGAGGGCAACATAGGTCGACGGGCTCCTTTCGAAACCGCTACGACGCCGCGGCCGTAGTTTCTCGCAGACGGTAGGAAAGGAGCGCCGGGATGCAGAGACGACTCTCGCGGCTGCTCGTGCCGCTTGCCCTGCTCGCCTTGCGGCGAGGCTGGACGGGCGGCGCAAGAGCCGGCTAGCGCCAATCCCGCCGACGCTGCGTTCGGGCGTAGCTTCCACCGATGCGCTCGGGGCTGCGCGTCGACTACATCAGCTCTGAGCCACATGCAAGCTCGATGTCCGTGACGCAGTCGCTGGTCGTGTTTGTCGCCGCGGGCGCAACAGCCCTGGCGACCGGCCTCGGCGCGCTTCCGTTTGCCTTCTCGCGCTTCCGCGGCGACCGGCTGCTCGGCGTCTCGAACGCTCTCGCAGCCGGAGTGATGCTCGGGGCGAGCGCCAGCCTGCTCATCGAGGGCGCCAGCCGAAGCCCCGCGCGCGTTGCACTCGGCGCCGCTGCCGGTGCCGTCTTCGTCTTCGGTATGCAACGGCTGCTCGGCCGCGTCGGCAGCCCCGACCTCGGCCGGCTCAGCGGCGGCGATGCCCGCAAGGCGCTGCTGATCATCGCGGTCATGACCGCCCACTCCGCCGCCGAGGGCGTCGGCGTCGGCGCCTCGTTCGGCGGCGGCAACGAGCTCGGCCTCGCGATCACGATCGCAATCGCGATCCACAACATCCCCGAAGGCATCGCGATCAGCCTCGTGATGGTGCCGCGCGGCAGCCGTGTTCGCAGCGCCGCGCTCTGGAGCATCTTCACCAGCCTGCCGCAGCCGCTCCTCGCCGTCCCGGCGTTCCTCTTCGTCGAGCAGTTCCGGGCGATCCTGCCGGCCGGGCTCGGCTTCGCCGCCGGAGCGATGGTCTGGATGGTCTGGCGCGAGCTTCTGCCGGAGACGATCCGGCAGATCCCGCGCCGCCGCGTCGCGGCAGCGCTGGATCGCCGTTGCGTTCGCCGCCATGCTCGGCTTCCAGACCTACCTGCTCGCCTAGCCGCAAGCCGCGCGGCGGCCGATCTCCATTTCCGCCTTCTCCGACGAGGATCGTCCTAGCCGTTCGGGTGCCGCAACGGGCCCAACGCGTGCTCCGCGCAATCCGGGCAGTAGACGGCGACCCGATCGTCGTCGGTGAGGTAGGCGCGCCAGCCCGGTGCGCTGCCCACGGCCTGCCCGCACTCGACGCAGACCAGCTTCGTGCGCTGGATCTCTACGCATGTGCCTTGTGCCCAGGAAGCCATGCTCTGACGTTACGGCCCCGAGGAGCCGCCGTCGCCCGGCGGAAGCACAGAGCTGCAGCAGCCGACCGCCTCAGAGGGCTGGACCTGATCGGCGAGGTACGCGCGGGCGGACGGAGCTTCGACTGGGATGTCTGCGGCTGGCCGCGCCAGTCTCGCGCGTCTCAAACTAGCTAGCCGGCCGGGCGTCGAACGGTACGACCACGGGCTCGAGCTGATCCGGATAGCCCTCGGCGCGGAAGCCGAGGATGATCCCGCTGATGCGTGGCAAGCCGAGCGGCCATGGCTCGAGCGTGATCTCGCCGTAGCCGTCGACGGTGTAGGCGACCGCGACCGGCTCGGCGCCGCGCACGGGCGCAACGGCAACGCGGCCACCGGTGGCTTCCTCGACGCAGAAGTCGAACGCAATCCGGTCGCACAGGTCGGTGATCCGGTCTGCCTCAGCCGCGTCGCTCTCGTCGACGCCCGCAGCCCGATGGAGCTCCGGCAGCGCTGCCGTCATCGGAGCCAGAATCGCCTCGTCGATGCCCGAGACGAGCCGCCGGAGATGAAGCGCGACGACCAGATCGACGACCGGCTCGTCGCCGCGCGGCGCGAATCCCGCCTGCTGAAGCGCAGCCCAGCGCTCCCGCGACACCTCCCCGATCCCGTCCGCATCGAGCTGGCCGTAACCGCGGTCGTGGAGCGTCACCCCGCGCACGAACGCATCGAACGGCAGCGCCGGACGCGCGAACCGGTCATTCCCCCAAGCGAGCGCGATCGCTCCCGCAAGACGCGCATGCTCGGCCTGCGGAAAGAGCACGGGACGACGTCTCGAACGGAACATCCGGCGCCCCAGTCAATCAGTTCGGGATCCAGCAGCCGTTCAGCGGGACAGGGGTTAGACTCCGATTCGAGGACACCTCCGGCGACGCCTCTCTCACGAAGTTCCTGCAAGCAGGAATATTCCGCCCCCGTAGCTCAGTGGATAGAGCAGCGGTTTCCTAAACCGCGTGCGCTGGTTCGATTCCGGCCGGGGGCACTAACGTAAGCAGCCAAGAGATGGCCTATTTGCAGGTCTTTCATTGAGAACTGCGATGAGTGTGTTGTCCGCTCAGATCCGCTGATGTCCGCCGTTGACTGTCGCAGCGGTGGCATCCTCGAGGCAGATGACCCAGCTTGCGGGCGCCGCCCGGCTTGCGCCCCGGATGAGCGACCGACAACTCGCGGCGTAGCACGCGCACCAGCAGTGAGAGGACGCGACTCACCTGGCCGAGGTACGCTCGAGTTGTGAGAGCCGCGACGCTGTGGGTCGCAGTGCTGACCGTGCTGCTCTTCGCCGCCCCGGCGCTGGGAGACGGAGACCCGGCGAGCGACGTGCTCGTCAACCAGAACGTCTTCTTCCCCTATCCGGCGCCGGGCGAGACGGCCGCCTCCGCCCTGCAGCGCGAGGTCGCTGCCGTCTATGCGCAGGGCCAACGGGTGAAGGTCGCAGTGATCGCGTCCCCGACGGATCTCGGCGCGATCCCGAGCCTGTTCGGCAAGCCCGCCGACTACGCGAGGTTTCTCGGCACAGAGCTGAAGTTCGTCTACGTCGGGCCACTGCTGATCGTGATGCCGGCCGGATTCGGGATCTACGACGGCGGCCGCTCGACGCAGGCCGAGCAGGCGGTCCTGGCAGCTGCCAGGCCGCCGGGTTCGGCGGCCGACGAGTTGTCGGCGGCGGCAACGAGCATGGTGGCGAGGCTGCGCAAGGCGAACGCTCTGCGCTCGCCGGACATCCTCCGGCCGGTGCTCTACAGCCTGCAGGGACGCGGCGTCCGCGGCAAGACGATGAAGCTCCAGTACCAGCTCTACGACGACAGCGGCAAGGCAAGCGCCGTGATCCAGCTGCGCCGCGCGAGCAGCCTCGTCAAGACGATCACGCTGCCGCTGCGGCCGGTCGCAACGTTCGGCGCTGCCTCATCGGTCAACTGGCGCGTGCCGACCGCGCTGACGCCGGGAGTGCTCCGCTACTGCATCACCGCCACCGACCCGAGCGGCAACCGCGCCCACAACTGCGTCAGCATCGTCATCTCCTGAGGGGAACTAGCCGCGCGCGGACAGGCTGGGCGGCATTCCTGCAAGCTCACGCATGCTCCCGCCGGTGCCGGCTGTGCATCTACCTGGGCGGCCGCGCCCCGGTGCCCGTTGAGCAGGAACATCGGGGCTTGCCCGCGTATCAGCCACAAGCGGATGCCATACCTGCCGTTCAGAGCACTCACTGTTCTCGTCTGCCTCGTCGCGCTTCTCGTGTGGGGCGCGCCATCCGCAGCTGCTGCCGGCTCGAGCGCGGACACCGCGGCCCTTCAGGTTGCCCTCTGGGCACGCGGCGTCTACGCGGGTCCGGTCGATGGTGTCTACGGGCCTGACACCAGCAGCGCCGTCGAGGCCTTCCAGGCCAGGCTCGGTCTGCCCGCCACCGGCGTCGTCGGGCCGCTGACCCGCAAGGCGCTTGGGCGATATGCCGAGACCACTGCCCTGGGCTCGCGCCTGCTCACGGTCGGGGTGAGCGGCTGGGACGTCGCTGCGTTCCAGTTCCTGCTCGCCTGGCATGGCTACCCATCCGGCACCTTCAACGGCATCTTTACCCGGGAAACCGAGGCGGCCCTGAGCCGCTTCCAGACCTCAGCCGGGCTCCCGACCGACGGATTCGTCGGCCCCAGCGTGCTAGCAGCGCTCCGGCTGCCGCTGCCACGCTCACCGATCAGCCTCGACTGGCCGCTGATCGCCCCGATCGGAAGCCCCTTCGGCCCACGCGGCGAGCGCTTCCACGCCGGCATCGACCTGGTCGCCGACCAGGGAACACCCGTCAACGCCGCCGGGCCAGGCCGGGTCGTCTACGCCGACTGGCGCGACGGCGGCTGGGGAAACGAGGTCACGATCGACCACGGCCACGGCGTCCGCGCGATCTACGCCCACCTCTCGAAGATCACCGTCCACCTTGGCGACCAGGTAGCCGCCGGCCAACCCATCGGACTGATCGGCGCAACCGGAGACGCGACCGGCCCCCACCTCCACTTCGAACTCCGCCTCCACGGCGCAGCGATCGACCCCCTCACCGCACTACCCAAACCACCGATCCCAGGGCCACCTGCCCCACCACCACCAAACGGCTACACCGGCCAGAACGACTAAGCCACCCGCAAACCGAGGCTACCCTCCAGCACCGTCAGATCAGGTCAGCTCACGTGGCCCGGCAGGCTGCTGAGCTGGCCGGATCGCCGAACAGGGCCTCCTTACGTCCGGCATCCTCAGGGTGGTCGTAGCCTCGATCATCATGGTCAGCCGGAGCGAGCCATGAGCGCCCGCCTGAAACCGGAGCAGAGCCGCGCGCCTGGGCCGGGACGAGCCCGCTCACGGACGCCCAGGGGGTAGCCGCGACGAGTACCCCGCCGCAAACGATCGCGCCGATGCTCGCCGCGAGCGTCAGCGCCACCGCCGTGCGAATGTCTGTTCCGGGGAGCGCCGAGAGGACGACACCGTGCGCAAAGACCGTGCCCCTACTCGCGCCGACGAAAAGGCCAAGCAGCCCCAGCCCGACCGCCGCTGGCCCCTGGGCATGCCGTGGCCCGCGCAGTAGAACACCGACGCCAACGGCCAGGAACACGGCCTCATCGCCGCCAGCCACCCAACTCCCCGGAGACGCATAGCTGTCCAGGGCGAAACCCGCGGCCGTCACGGCCGCAGCCGCTGCTGCAAGCAGACCAAAGACAAGGCAAGCAGACCGAAGCGGCAACCGCCGCCGCCCGAGCACGCACACGATCGTCGCGAGCACGAAGCAAACGACGAGAGCAAGCCACGGCACCAGCGACGGACGAGGCACACGCCAGATCTCGCCCGAGAGCTGAAAACGGCTACCGTCGACCGTGAGCGGCACACTCCAAGCGCCGCTCGCGACACCGACCGGAAGCCCGCGGGTACGCGCGTCGTGCCAGACCACGTCGCGCCTGCTCGACCGAAGCGACCACTCCGGGCGTTGCCCCGAGACCTGCTCACGCTTCGGCAGAAGTCCGGCGCTGACCGCCGTCGGAGACGCCCGATTCACGGCGATCCCGGCCGCGTCGATCCGCAGCACAGGCTCGCCCAGGTAACCCTCAACGACAACAGTGTGGCCGGCGCGCACCCGGAGCTGGAGCGCCCGGTCGCTCTCATAGATCCTCACCGTCAGCGCCGCTCGCAACCGCGAAGGCACCTCAACGCTCGCCCGGTAGCCAGTAACGACAGTCCCCGAGCGCAGATGCGCGGAAGCCGACGCCGGAACCACAACCCCGACCACGGCCACGAGAAACAGCGCGCGTCCAAACCTACGAAGCGAAAAACCGACAGACACGACCGCCTGATCCTGAGCCCCACACCGCCACAACACAAGCGCTGCTCAACCGGCAGGACGGGAGCCCTACCCAGCACCCACCACGATCGAGCAGCCGCATACCGGCCAATGTGGCGCGGCGTTGCGCGCCCTTGCTCATCACTCATAAAGGTTCACGTCCGACAGGTCGTACCGCCCCGAGGCTCGGCCGCGAGTGTCGAGCTCGCCCGTGGCGAACTCGAGCCGGACTCAGCGCTGCAAGCGCAAGCCGCCGAAGCCGTCGGCCGCGGGGGTTTGCCGGGGGTTCGCGCAGCCGTGTCAGCCACAGCGCCGATGTTGCCGAGTCGGCCGCGGGCGCAGCCGCTCCACGACGTATCCCGACTCGTTGGAGGCCGTGGCGTTCACAGCGATCCGGTGGCCCGACCGCTTACTATCGGCCCGAACGCAGTCCCAGCGGAAGAGGGAGTCGACATGAACGCCGGCAGCAACCGGAAGGTGATCGGTTCGAGGAACGGGGTCAAGATCACACTCGACGACCAGGCTGGGCACGAGAACCTCGTCCTGGAGACCCCCGGCGGCCAGAAGGTGACCCTGCACGACGGTCCCGGGACGATCAAGGTCGAGGACTCGAACGGTAACTCGGTCGAACTCGGACCGAGCGGAATCACGATCAGCGCCTCCGGGCACGTGACGGTGAATGCGAGCACCGCGACGATCTCGGCCGCGATGCTGACCGTCGACGCAGGCATGTCCAAGTTCAGCGGCGCCGTCACCTGCGACACGCTCGTCACGAACTCGGTCGTCAGCGCGTCGTACTCGCCCGGCGCAGGCAACATCTGGTAGGCGGCCCGCCGCCACTCCAGGATCAGATTGCGCAGCTCGAGCAGCTCTGCTCCTTCCGGTGGGGTGACTCCGGACCAACCGATTCCGACTGGGCCGTGAACTCCCCTCTCGGAGGAGGCCCCGATTGCCGACAAACGGGGGATGCAACGCTTACCTGCCGCTGAAGGATCGTGAGAGCGTGTCGCGACGAAAATGCTCGCGCCTTGTTGCGCGCCTGAGACAGACCCCGGCATGAAAACCGGCGAGCCCGCTTCAGCGGGGGGTCGCCTGGCGGCGCTCCACGGGTTGGGTCCGCGCACGGCGGCCTTCTCGATCGCCGTCGTCGCGGCCTCGGCGGTGACGCTCGGACTGCTCGCGGTCTCGGTTCAGCGGCAGAGTGCAGCCGCCCGGTTGGCAACACGGTCCGAGGAGGCGATCGCTGTCGCCCACGCGCTCGAGAAGCAAATCGTCGACGTCGAGTCGAGCGAGCGCGGGTTCGTCGTGACGCGCGACAAGAGCTACTTGCGTCCGTACCGCCAAGCGCTGCAGATGGAGCCCGGGCAGATGAGCGCCCTGATGGATCTCGTCTACGGCGACACCGCGCACGAGAACCTTGTGGCCGGGCTGAGCATCGCGATCGACGACTACATCCACGGCTGGGCGATACCGGCCGTCGCGCTCGCGAGCAGCGACCTCGGCGAAGCACGGAAGCAGTTCACCACCGGCCAAGGGCGGACCATGATCAACGACATCGAAGCGCGGTTCTCCGGGCTCGTCGCCGCCGAGCAGGTGCGGGCCGGCGACGCTCGGGGCGACGCAGCCCGCGTGGCCCGGCTCGCGCTCGACGTCACTCTCGGCGGCCTGCTCGTGGCCGTTCTCCTTGCCGTCGCGTTCTTCCTCTTCCTGCGGCGATCGGTACTGATCCCACTGCGCGGGATCGTCGGCGCGATGCGACGCGCCAGCCAGGGCGAGCTTTCGACGCGGACTGCCCTCGACGGAGCCGCCGAGATCCTCCAGCTGCAGCGCGGTTTCAACGCGATGGCCGAGGGGATCGAGAGGCACCGCGACGGGATCGTCGCCGAGAAGACGAAGGTCGAGCGACTGTTCGAATTCAGCGAAGCGCTCGCAGCGCAGAACGACCTGACGGCTGCAGGCGAGCTGGTCCTCGATCGCCTTGTGGGCGTCACGTCGGCCGACCTCGCCGCGCTCTACACGACAGCCGAGGCAAGCGAAGGCTCGCTGCGACTGCTTGCGGTCCGGGGGTTCGATCGCGACACCCTCCCCGCCGACATCTCGTCACGGTCCGGTCCTGCCGGAGCCGCACTCGAGCAACGGCGCTTGATCCACGCACGCCCGGACCAGGGCGGCATCCTGGCCTCGGCGCTCACGGCCTTGTCGCCGCCTTGTCACGAGCTCTATATCCCGCTCCTCCAGGGGCACCGCGTGGTGGGCGTGGTCGTCGTCGGCCGCCTGCGGGAGGAGCCGTTCTCCCCGGAGGACGAAGTCTTGGCTACCCACCTTGCCGATCCGAGCACGATGGCGCTCGCCCAGCTCATGGCGTACACAGAGGCTCTTGCGCTCGCCTCGATCAACCGAACGCTGATCGATTCCGCGCTCGACGGGATCCGGCTGATCGATCTCGACGGGACGATCCTCGCCGAGAACCGACAGATGACTCGGCTCGTCGAAGGTGTCGCAGGCATTGCCGGCTCGACGTCTCACTGGGAACAGGCCGAGCCCCTGGCTTCGCTCACGACCGACCCTGCGAGCTTCCTCACCGCTTTCGAGGAGCTGCGACGCAATTCTTCAGCGGTCGAGGATCACGAGTTCGAGCTCGCCGACACGGGCCAGATCTTCCGCCGCTTCACGGCCCCGGTGCGCGACGGCGCCGGAGTGCAGACCGGCAGGATCATCACGCTGCGCGACATTACGAACGAGCGCCAGCACCAGCGGATCAAGGATGAATTCGTCGCGACGGTCACGCACGAGCTGAGGACGCCGCTGACATCGATCACCGGGTACATCGAGCTTCTGCTCGACGAGGACGTGGGAGCGCTCACGACCGATCAGCGCCACTTCCTCGAGGTGGTCAAACGCAACTCCGAGCGACTGCTCCGGCTCGTCAGCGACCTCCTCTTCGTCTCGCGCGTCGAGGCGGGGATGCTCGACCTGGATCTGCGCGAAGCGAGCCTCGACCCTCTCGTCGCCGAAGCCTTCGAGGCGGCTCGCCCCGCTGCGGAGGCGCAAGACTTGAGGCTGGCGCTCTCGCTCGGCGGCCTCCCGGAACTCGTCGCCGACGGTCCAAGACTCGCCCAGCTCGTCGACAACCTGCTCTCGAACGCCGTCAAGTTCACCCCTCCAGGAGGCCGAGTGTCGGTGTCGACGGCGTTGGAGGACGGGCGGGCCGTACTGACGGTCGCCGACACGGGGCTCGGCATCCCGGATGCCGAGAAGGAACGGCTCTTCCAGCGTTTCTTCCGTGCCTCGACGGCCACCGACAAGTTGATCGCTGGGACCGGACTCGGCCTGTCGATCTCGAAGGCGATCGTCGAGGGCCACGGGGGCTCGATCACCGTCACCGACACACCAGGCGGCGGGACAACGTTCAAGGTCGAGCTTCCACTCGTCGCGGCCCCTGCGAAGCGTGCCGCCTGAGCAGGACGAGGTAACGCCCCGTCGAGCCGGCCGGGAGTCGGTCAGCCGACGACGGCGTCGATGAAGTAGTTGCTGGAGTTGTACGAGCCGGTTGGGAACACACCCGCCGCCGACCCGAACACACCATTGCCGCCCACAACCGTCGACAGCGGCCCACTCGTCAACGAGCTCGCCAGCCCGGCACCCGTGACCACAAAGAACGCATTCGCGTTCACCGACACCACATACGTCAGCCCCGGCTGCAACGTCACCGGACTCGCCAACGCCTGCTGCTGCCAACCCGACGCCGACTCACCCGCAAACGTCACCGACCCCAACAACGTCCCAGACGCAGACCACACCCGCCCCACATGCGACCCCGTCTCCTGACTGTCCTTGAAGAACCGAATCGCCGTCAACTGCGACGCCGAGCTCACCTGCACCTTCACCCCGAACTCGTAGCTGAACGGCCCCGCACCACTCCGCCCATCCACCACCGACAAATGCAACGACGACGGCGTCGCCACCGACGACAACACCGAACACGGGCAATTCGCAGTCGTGAAACTCCACGAAACCGGCGCAGCCAACGCCACACCCGCCGCAGAACGAATCCCCGACGTCAACGTCGCCGTAAACGTCGCCCCCGACTGCAACGGCTGCGACGGCACCAACGTCGCCGACAACGACGAGGCGTCATAGGAAACCGTCGCCGCAACCGCACCCGCCGGACCCGACAACGAGAACGTCGAGGCCGTCAGCGTGGCGGGATCGACGGCGGTCGAGAACGACGCGGACGGGGAGGCCATCGAGCCCACGTTCGTGGCACCGGAGGAAGGCGAGGTGCCGGCGACGTTCAGCGGGACGACCGGCGTCCCATCCACGACAGGATCGATGAAGTAGTTGCTGGAGTTGTACGAGCCGGTTGGGAACACACCCGCCGCCGACCCGAACACACCATTGCCGCCCACAACCGTCGACAGCGGCCCACTCGTCAACGAACTCGCCAGCCCGGCACCCGTGACCACAAAGAACGCATTCGCGTTCACCGACACCACATACGTCAGCCCCGGCTGCAACGTCAACGCGCTCGCCAACGCCTGCTGCTGCCAACCCGACGCCGACTCACCCGCAAACGTCACCGACCCCAACAACGTCCCAGACGCAGACCACACCCGCCCCACATGCGACCCCGTCTCCTGACTGTCCTTGAAGAACCGAATCGCCGTCAACTGCGACGCCGAGCTCACCTGCACCTTCACCCCGAACTCGTAGCTGAACGGCCCCGCACCACTCCGCCCATCCACCACCGACAAATGCAACGACGACGGCGTCGCCACCGACGACAACACCGAACACGGGCAATTCGCAGTCGTGAAACTCCACGAAACCGGCGCAGCCAACGCCACACCCGCCGCAGAACGAATCCCCGACGTCAACGTCGCCGTAAACGTCGCCCCCGACTGCAACGGCTGCGACGGCACCAACGTCGCCGACAACGACGAGGCGTCATAGGAAACCGTCGCCGCCACCGCACCCGCCGGACCCGACAACGAGAACGTCGAACCGGTGACGGTCGACGCGTCGAGCAGGGTCGAGAAGGTCGCCGTCACGCCGGCTGCTGAGCCGATCGCGGTGGCGCCCGCTGTCGGAGAGGTCTGCGAGACGGTCGGGGGAGCTGACGTCGAGCCGCCGACGACGACGTCGACGAAGTAGTTGCTGGAATTGAACGAGCCCGTCGGGAACACACCCGCCGCCGACCCGAACACACCATTCGCGCCCACCACACTCGAAAGCACACCGCTCGAAACCTGCGACTGCAAGCCCGCCGGCGTATCACCGAAGAACGCATTCGCGTTCACCGACACCACATACGTCAGCCCCGGCTGCAACGTCACCGGGCTCGCCAACGCCTGCTGCTGCCAACCCGACGCCGACTCACCCGCAAACGTCACCGACCCCAACAACGTCCCCGACGCAGACCACAGCCGCCCCACATGCGACCCCGTCTCCTGACTGTCCTTGAAGAACCGAATCGCCGTCAACGGCGTCGCCGCGCTCACCTGCACCTTCACACCCAGCTCCAAACTGAACGGCCCCGCACCACCCCGACCATCCACCACCGACAAATGCGAAGCACTCGGCGCCAACGACGACGCAAACAACGAACACGGGCAGTTGACGGGCACGCCGGTCGTAAAGCTCCAGGTCACCGGCGAGGCAAGCGGCGTCCCGGTGGAGCCGTGGATTCCGGTGCTGAGCGAGGCGGTGTATGTCGCGCCGGCCTGCAGGGCTTGCGACGGCGTCAACGTCGCCGTCAGCGAGGCCGAGTCGTAGGCGACCGTCGCTGCGACCGCGCCCGACGGACCCGACAACGAGAACGTCGAACCGGTGACGGTCGACGCGTCGAGCGCCGAGCTGAACGTGGCCGTAACCGCGGTCGCCGTGTTGACGCCTGACGCGCCGGCCGCCGGCGACGTGCTCGTCACGGTGGGCGCCGTCGAGCCGCTGGTTCCGCCTGCGACGACGTCGACGAAGTAGTTGCTGGAATTGAACGAGCCCGTCGGGAACACACCCGCCGCCGACCCGAACACACCATTCGCGCCCACCACACTCGAAAGCACACCGCTCGAAACCTGCGACTGCAAGCCCGCCGGCGTAACACCGAAGAACGCATTCGCGTTCACCGACACCACATACGTCAGCCCCGGCTGCAACGTCACCGGACTCGCCAACGCCTGCTGCTGCCAACCCGACGCCGACTCACCCGCAAACGTCACCGACCCCAACAACGTCCCCGACGCAGACCACAGCCGCCCCACATGCGACCCCGTCTCCTGACTGTCCTTGAAGAACCGAATCGCCGTCAACGGCGTCGCCGCGCTCACCTGCACCTTCACACCCAGCTCCAAACTGAACGGCCCCGCACCACCCCGACCATCCACCACCGACAAATGCGAAGCACTCGGCGCCAACGACGACGCAAACAACGAACATGGGCAGTTTGCAACCGAGGCCGCAGTGAAACTCCACGTGACCGGCGAGCCGAGCGTTGCCCCTGCCCAGGTCTGGATGCCGGACGCGAGGGTCGCCGTGTAGGTCGCGCCGGAAGCGAGCGCCTGGGAAGGCGTCAACGTCGCCGTCAACGAGGCCGAGTCGTACGCGACCGTCGCTGCGACCGCGCCCGACGGACCCGAGAGCGTGAACGTCGAGGATGTGATCGAGGACGGATCGAGCTGCTTGTTGAAGGTCGCGGTGACATGCGCCTGCGCGGCGACTCCGGTCGCCCCCGCCGCCGGAACCGTCTGCGTGACGCTCGGGGCGCCGACAGGGTCGACCGTGAGCCCCGCCTGCGGCGTCGTCGGGTGGACACCCATGTCGCCGAGGACGTTCATCGTCCCTTGCTGGATGAGCGAGTTCGGCTCGCCGACACCGTTCATGTCCAGGCCGAGGCCGCGACTCCAGTTGTTCGTGCCGGTCGCGAACACCCAGGCGCCGCTCGAGGCTCGGTACTCGGTCGCCGTCGCGTTTGCGGAGCCGTTCGGGTTGTAGACCTTCCCGGCGTCCGTGAGCACCTCACCGGTCACCGGCGAAGACGCGACGGTCACGACGCCCGCCGGCTCGGCGCCGTTGGCAAAGCGTGCGTCCCATTCCCAGCCGACGAGGTTCTGCCCGATCGATGCAGTCGTACCTGCCGCCATCGACGCCAGTGTCGAGTAGCGCCAGACGCGGTTCTGCCCCTGGGCCGCGGAGACGACGAGCGGGAAATTGGTCGTGTCGTTGTCGCCGATGTACATCTCGCCCAGAAGGGCGTTCTCGGGCGCGTTCGAACCGGCCGGGTCGCGCCAGGTGCCCGTCGGGATTCCGCTCGGGTCGGCAGGACCGCTCTGGGTCGTCTTGTAGCACGTCTCGATCCGGTTCGGCGCGCCCGAGAACGGGCTCGATTCGAAGCGAATGTGCCAGTAGACGGCGTTGCCGCCGAGGAACAGGAGCGAGACGCCGCTGTCGCGCGCCGTCGTGACTGCGCTGCGCATCTGGCTCGACCAGTATTCGTCATGAGCTCCCGAGACGAACGCGGAGTGCCCGAGGAGCGGCGCGGCACCGTTCTGGAGGTCGACGCTCGTGAGGTAGGTGATGTCGTAGCCCTGCCGCTCGGACCACGAGACGTTCTGGATGTCCGCGAACGTGTACCAGTTGCGCAGACCGCTGACGGGCTCCTGGTAGGGCCGGTCGTACGAGACCTTCACCGCGCGCGGCGTCCCGGCGACCGTGTTCGAGCCGAAGCTGTTGAAGTCGTAGAGCGACCGGCCGAGGTAGCCGTTGTACGCCTGGTAGGTCGCCACCGGCACCTGGTAGACCATGGCGGCGGAGCTCTCGTCGTGGCGAACGACGAGCAGCACGTGGTTGTCCGTACCGTTGTCCTCTCGCACGAGGCGCAGCAGATAGACACCCGAGGGCCAGTCTGCGTTCGTCGTGATCGTGCTCGTCGCAGACCAGTTCGAGCAGTCGACGAGACCGGTGGTGTCGTCGGCCTGACAGGCCGGCTGCGCGACGCCGTGCAGGCCGGGGAGCTTCGAGACGAGCCGGCCCTGGCTGCCGCCATACCAGCCGGTCCTGTAGATCTCGACGTGGTAGGCCACGCCGGAGGCGGTGTTGACCTTGAGGTCGACCGAGCCGCCGGCGTCGACGCTCGACTGCGTCGCAAACCCCTCGATGCCGCCGTGCGCGGCGTCGGTTGCGCCGGTCGTCTTCCACGCCGCGGTGCCGGCGAAGCAGTTCTCGAGCACGATCGCGTTTCCGCTCGAGCAGCTCCGGACGAGCGGCGTCGCCTGGGCCGGGCTCGACGTCGCCGATTCCAGCCCTCCGCTGCTCGCCCGGACGCCGTAGTAGTAGGTCGTCCCGTTGGCCGCGGTGCTGTCGGTGTACGTGACGCCCGAGACGCCGCCGACGGTCGTGAGCGGCGTCGTGATCGAGGCGATGGTCGTGCCGCGGTAGACCGTGTAGCCGGCGGCGCCCGAGACCGGCTGCCAGCTCAGCTCGACATGCGCGTCGAGCGCCAGCGCAGTCACGCCGGTCGGGGTCGACGGCGCCGCCGCGCCGCTCGATCGACCCGCCGGCACCGCCACCAGGAAGGCGGCGAGTCCGGCCACGATCAGCAGTTTCGAGATGCGAGCAAGGCGGCAGGTCCAACTGCGTGTTGCAAATAGGTAACGCATATTCGGGCCGATGGCCCTGTTCCTTCCGCCGCGTTTCGGCCGAATCCGACCGGTAGGAAGAATGAATGCCACCAGCGTACGCCCGCGTCACCTAGCCAAAGGTCTAATTGTGGAGTAGTCCTGAGAACGCATCGCACTCCGCTTGACTTCTGGCACCGTTGACGCCGGCCGCCCACCAGAGGACAGTTGGCCGGCGATGAACGGCGATTGCCTGCACCCGAAGCGAGCGCGCGCGGCGAGGCGGCCGCCCGCTGCTCCGCGCAGCGGAGCGGCCTGATGGGGTACTCGTGGCCGCTCGCGCCGTTCGATCGTGCCCATCCCGTGCGCGCGTACTTCAACGACCCGCGCATCCAGGGGAGGTCGAAGGCCTTCCACTTCGGAATCGACATCTCCGCGCCGAACGGGACGCCGGTGCACGCGGTCGAAGCCGGCGTCGTCCATCTCGAGGACCCGCGGGCGATCTCGGTCGCGGCCGACGGCCTCGATTTCGGCTACTGGCACGTCGTTCCCGTCGTGCGAGCGCGGCAGCGAGTCGCGCGGCACGAGCTGCTCGGGCACGTCGAATCGCCGTGGCTCCACGTCCATTTCGCGGAGCACCGAGAGGGCGTCTACCGCAACCCGCTGCGGGCGGGCGCGCTCACGCCGTGGCACGACTGCGACCGCGCCGCAGGTGACGCGGATCGTCCTCCAGCGCGGGGGCCGCGAGCTGGCGCCCTCGGCGATCAGCGGGCCGGTCGACGTGATCGCCGAGGCGCACGACGAGCCGCCGCTGCCGGTGCCGGCGCCCTGGCACGGACTCCCCGTCTCACCGGCGAGAATCCGCTGGCGTGTGCTGCGCGGCCGAACCGTGGTGCGGCCGTGGCACACACCGATCGACTTCACCGGCGGCCTGCTGCCGCAAGACGAATTCAGCCGGATCTACGCGCCCGGCACACGCCAGAATCATGCGAGTCAACCCGGCCTCTACCGCTTCTACCTGGCGCACACCTGGAGCACCGGGCTGCTCGCGGACGGCCCCTACCGGATCGAAGCCGAGGCGTCGGACCTGGCCGGCAACACCGGCCGCAGCACCCTCCACTTCACGCTCGCGAACAACGTCTAGCGAGAGCACGCCCCAGGCACGTCTCTAGATCGGCGCTCCCCAGCTGCGGGATGCCGCCCGTCGACCGCGGCCCACACCGATGTGTGAGTCTGCAGGGATGCGGATTGCCCTCGCGGCCGCGGTCGCGCTCGTCTTCGCCGGGCAGGCTCACGCGTCGTGCCGGACGCCGCGGGCAGGCGCCGCCTACACGGCGGAGGTGATGCGCGCCCTCCGCTCGGGCCCGGATCTCTGGGCCTCCGGCGGGCCGAGCTACGTGCGGCTGCGGCGGCGGCTGCATCCGTTGCTCTACGCCCGCGGCCCGGGCGGGCGGCCGCTGACCGCGTCGGGCGTCTACTACCTGCCGTTCGCGATGCCGGACGGCACGGCGGGGGCAGGGTCGGTGATGCTGCACGTCGCCGACGGCAGCGAGCTGATCTCACAGCGGTCCGGCGGGCCGCACATCATCGTCACGGTCGGAGGCGAGCGGTACGGCGCCTGCGTCGGGCAGCTCGCGCCGCCTCGCCTCGCGGAAGGCTGGCTGCCGATCCTCCAGACGGCCTATCGCGACTACCGGCAAGAGTCGTTCGCCGCGACAGAGGACGGGAGACTGACGAGCTTCGTACGCGTCGAGGGTGCTCGAATCCGGATCGGCGGGCTGGCGGGCGGCGGAACGCTCTACGCGCGCTGGTCCGGCGGCGCCGTCTCGCGAATCGACGCCGGCGCCTACGCTGCGGCCCGCGCATCCGTCGTCGAATACTGGCACGGGCGACTCGCCGCCGGCGCCGAGATCGTCGTCCCCGAGCGCCGCGTGCTGAACGCCGAGCGCGCGCTGCTCGTCCAGAACCTCGCGCTGACCTGGCGCTACAGCATCGGCAACCCGTACGAGGAGTTCTCGTTCCCGGAGGGGATCGACGCCGCCCAGGTGATGGCCGAGTGGGGCTTCGCCGACGTCAGCCGCTCGATCCTGCGCACGTCGCTGACACGGCCGCCCAACCCGTATCCGAACTGGAAGATGGGCGAGAAGCTGCTCGGCTCGGCCGTGCAGTACCGCCTCGCGGGCGACGACGCCTACATCCGGGAGGCGACGCCCGTCCTGAACGGCTACGTCACGAAGCTCGAGGCGCAGCTCGGCCCAAACGGCCTGCTCCGGCGCGAGCGCTATTCGTCCGACATCCCCGACCTCGTCTACGGGCTCCACTCGCAGGCGGTCGTCCGACAGGGGCTGCAGCTGATCGCGGACGCGTGGGCGCAGACGGGCGAGGCGGCGCTCGCCGCGCGTGCGCGCACGCTCGCGTCCAGGCTCGACGTGGGGCTGCGGAGCGCGGTGCGCGCATCGCAGCGACGGCTCGCCGACGGCTCGCTCTTCCTACCGGTGCGCCTGCTCGACAGCGAGACCGCATACGACTCGCTCACGCAGGAGCGCGCGGGGAGCTACTGGAACCTCGTCATGCCGTATGCCCTCGCCTCCGGGCTGTTCGAGCCGGGAAGCGCCGAGGCGCGCGGCGTCCTGCGCTACATGCTCGGCCACGGCTCACGGCTCCTGGGCCTCGTCCGCGCCGGCGCCTATGCGCTCTACGG
The DNA here is from genome assembly GCA_963757725.1 of uncultured Actinomycetes bacterium. GTDB lineage: Bacteria > Actinomycetota > Thermoleophilia > Gaiellales > Gaiellaceae > CAVWSR01. Next base: position 25,865 of record CAVWSR010000006.1, on the reverse strand, counting down.
CCGCGATGCCCGCTTCCCCGTTTCCGGCACGGACGAGGTCTACGGCCTGAACATGGCGCGCTTCCTCGCCGACATGGGCAGGGCCGACCAGCTCGAGCTCAGCCTGTACGGCCAGCTCGCCGCCGCGATGACCCCGAACACGTTCGTCTCGGGCGAGGGCGCGAGTGTCGCGCCGCTCCACGGCGAGTGGTATCGATCGATGTACCTGCCGCCGAACGGGGCCTCGAACGGCTCCTTCCTCGAGACCTTGCGGCTGATGCTCGTCCACGAGACTCCGAACGGCCTGGAGCTTGCCTACTCGACGCCGCGGGCGTGGTTGAAGCCTGGTCGGCGGATCGCGGTGCGGGGCCTGCCGACGAGCTACGGACCCATCTCCTTCTCGATCACACCCACGCACGTATCCGTCGATCTGCCGCCGCGGGCACCGCGTTCCGTGCTGCTGCGGCTGCGGCAGCCCCGCGCGACGAGGACGCTCGACCTCTCGGCGCGCAGAGGACACGTCGAGCTCGACCTTGGCTAGCGGCGCCGTCCGGCGTAGGCTCACCCCGTTGAGGATCGCCACGGGCCTGATCGCGTTGGTGTTCGCCGCCGTCCTCGGTGGCGCCGCGCCTGCCGGCGCAGCCGACCGCGTCAAGACGGTCGAGATCCACTACCGGGCGCACAACGGCGCGTCCCGCGCCGCCTGGATCGTTCTTCCCGCCTGGTACGGGCCGAAGGACAGTCCGCCGATCCCGCTGATCATCTCGCCGCACGGCCGCGGCGTCAGCGGTCACGCGAACTCCCGCATCTGGGGCACGCTGCCGGCCGAGGGCCCGTTCGCCGTCGTCAGCCCGGACGGGCAGGGCCGCCTGCTCGGCCGCTACTCGTGGGGCTCCGCGGGCCAGATCGAGGATCTCGCGAGGATGCCGACGATCGTCGCACCGCGCGCTCCCCTGGCTGCACGTCGACCGCCGTGAGATCTACGCCTTCGGCGGCAGCATGGGTGGCCAGGAGACGCTGCTCCTGCTGGCACGGCATCCGAAGCTGCTTGCCGGCGCGGCGGCCTTCGACGCCGTCACCGACTTCGCCCGGCAATACCGTCAGTTCCCGTCGCTCCGATGCGACCGACGCTGTCACACGACCTGGGACGGCCCGCTCGGCCGCAGCCTGCAGAAGCTCGCCCGCGACGAGATCGGCGCATCTCCGAAGCAGTCACCTCATGCCTACGAGACGCGGAGTCCGATCACCTATGCCCGCGCGATCGCCGCGTCGTGCGTGCCGCTGCAGCTCTGGTGGAGCACGAAAGACAGGATCGTCCGCGACCAGCGCCACCAGTCCGCGAAGCTGTTCGAGGATCTGCGAAGACTCAACCCCAGGGCGCCGATCGCGGCCTACAGCGGCTGGTGGAGGCACTCGGCCGAGATGCACGCCGAGACACGCCTGCCGATGGCTCTCTCGGCCTTCGGGCTTCTCTCGACCGACTACAGGTCGCACGGCTCACCGCTCAAGGTCGTGGACTCCGGCTCGTGGCGGTGCAGCGGGTAGAGGCCGGCGACGCCTCGGGCGGGGCCGCGACGAGCGGAGGGGACGATCGGCGTGACGGGTGGGCCTGCGACCGGCGAAGCGTGGTACTCGCCCGTTACGGGAAACTATCGCGCGTGGCAGCCGCCCCCCGCCTGCTCGTCGTCGCCGCGGTGGCGGCGGTCGCAGCGGCGCCGGCGCCGCAGCTGCACGCGGCTCCGCTAGCGCAGGCGCCCGCGCTCGCCGTCGTCGCAGCCGGCGGCGCCCTCATGCTTCTCGCTCCCGGCGGCCCGACCAGGGTGGCACTGCCCGCCGCGGTCGCGAGCGATCCCGCGTGGTCGCCGGACGGGCGCCGACTCGCCTTCGTGGCCGAGCGCAACGGCAACGCTGCGATCTCGGTCCTCGACGTGGAGACCAGCGCGCTGCGGCTGCTCGGCGCCGGCTCCGCGCCGGCGTGGTCGCGCGACGGGAAAGCCATCGCCTATACCGGCGGCGGCGACCTCTGGGTGATGGCGGCGGACGGGCGCGGCAAGCACCGAGTCGTGCCGTCGACCGGCCACGACACCGAGCCAATGTGGGAGCCGGACGGCCGGCACATCCTCTTCTCGAGTGACCTCGACGGCACCTACGACCTCTGGACGGTCGATCTCGGAAACGGCGTGCTCGAGCCCGTCGTACGACTCCGAGGCGACGAGCGCAGGCCCAGGCTCTCACCTGACGGGCGCACGATTGCGTTCTCGGAGTCGGCGGCCGGAGGCGTGGACGTCTACACCGCGGCCCTCGACGGCTCGGCCCTGCGGCGGCGCACGACGGCACCGGGCTTCGAGGGCCAGCCCACGTGGTCGCCGGACGGCACCGCGATCGCCTACACGACGGCGCAGGGGATCTGGACGATGCGCAGGGACGGCTCGGAGAAGCGCATGCTCGCGTCTGCCAGGAGCGGCGACGCCGAGCCCACGTGGGCGAGTGCCGCGGTGACGCGGCTGCTGCCGCTTGCCGACGAGCTGCTCCCCGATCTCGACCAGCGCGCGCCGACCGGCTTCGCCGTTGTCCACCAGGGCGCGCGCTTCCTGCTCGGGTTCGACTCCGCGGTCGACAACCTCGGCGCGGGACCGCTCTGGATCCGCGGGAGCCGTCCGAGCCGGAGCGTCCCGACGATGACCGCGCAGCAGCTCGTCCGCCTCCGCGGCGGCGGCGTCCGCACCTACCAGGGCGTCGGCGGGCTCCGCTACGAGTCCCACCCACCGCACCATCACTGGCACTTCCAGCCGTTCGAGCGCTACGAGCTACGGCGGGCCTCCGACTTCGCGCTCATCGTGCGCGATCACAAGGCGGGCTTCTGCCTGGCCGATCACTGGGGGCTCTCGGCCCGACGGGTGCCGGCATACACGGGGCCGCACTTCCTGGGCTCGTGCGGGACCGACGAAACCGGTCTCCTGGCGGTGGAGGAAGGGGAGTCGCCCGGCTTCACCGACCGCTACCCAGCCCTCTTCCACGGGCAGGACGTCGACGTCACAGGCGTGCCGGCCGGGCTGTACGTGCTCGTGCAGCGCGCCAATCCGGCCGGGCTATTCAAGGAGCTGCGCTATGACAACGATGCGGCCTCCGCGCTGATCCGCCTCACCTGGCCCGGAGGCAGGCACAAGGCCCCGCGGGTCGCCGTCCTCGCCCGCTGCGATGCAACCGCGACCTGCCGGGGGGCGTCCGGCCTCTAGGCCAGCGGCAGCTCGACCGTGAAGGTCGAGCCCTCGCCGAGGCGAGAGCGGAGAGTCAGGCGCCCGTCCATCCGCTCGACGAGCTCGCGCGAGATGAAGAGGCCGAGACCACTGCCGCCGATCCCGCGCAGGAGCGCCGCGTCCACGCGGAAGAACTTCTCGAACACATGCGTCTGCGCGTCGAGCGGAATGCCGAGGCCGCGGTCCGATACCTCGATGCGCCCGTGACCGTCGGTGGCGCTCAGCACCACCCTGACGGGCCCGCCCTCAGGCGAGTACTTGATGGCGTTCTCGACCAGGTTCGCGAGAACCTGGCGGAGCTTGTCCGCATCCGCGGCAACCGGCGGTAAGCCCTCGTCGGCCTCCAGCTCGAGCTCGATCGCGGCGGGCGCGCGCAGCCGCGCGGACGCGACGACCGACTCGGCCACGGTGATCGAGTCGCACGGCCCGGATGCGAAGCTGAGCGTCCCCGCATCGAGCTGCCCGGCGACGAGGATCTGGGCGACGATCTCTGATAGACGCTCGGCCTCGCTCTCGATCATGGCGAGGAACTCATCCTTGCGGTCCTCGGCGATGCCGCTGCGCAGCGTCTTGACGGCGCCGTAGACCGCGGCGAGCGGCGTCCGCAGCTCGTGTGAAGCGGTCGCCACGAAATCGCTGCGCGTCTGCTCGAGCGCGTGCTCGGCGGTGACGTCGCGCAGAGCGTAGACCGTGCCCTCGGAGAAGCGCACGCCCGAGATCGAGATCCAGCGCTCGGTCTCGTCGAGCGGGAGCGGCACGCTCGCGGGCTGGCCAAGCTCGGCGTGCTCGCCGCGGCCGAGCTCGACGTGGGCGACAAGCTCCGGCCACGCGGGCAGCACCTCGGTGACCGGGCAGCCCATGGCAGCCTCGGCCTCGATGCCCGTGATCCGGGCAGCGGCGGGGTTCCAGTGGCGGATCACGTCGGCACGATCGAGCAACACGACTCCGTCGCCCACGTAGGCGAGAGCGAGTGCAGCGTCGCCGCGGCGCTCAGCCTCACGATAGAGAAGGGCGTTGTCCACGGCAGCGGCCGCGCGCCCCGCGAGCTCCCTCGCCAGCTCGAGGTCATCCGCCGTGTAATGCCGGCCGGATTCCGCCTGGACGAGCGTCAGAGCGCCGAGCGAGCGCCCGCGCGCCACGATCGGAACGCAGATCGAGGAGCTCAGCCCGAGCTCGCGCGCGATCCGCAGAAGCTCCTCGTCGCCTCGGGCGGCGGCGACGAGCACCTCGTCCGGGATGGTCGGGTGGAACTCCGGCTCCTGCGTGCGCAGCACGTGGGGAACGCCGGACTTCGCCTCGGGATCCGGTGGGTAGCGCTCGGCGAGCTCGTGCGCGTACGCAACCTTCGCCGGCTCGGTGTGCACGACCGCGAGGCGCTCGATCGAGCCATCCTCGCCGACCATGTCGACTGCGCACCAGTCGGCGAGCCGCGGCACCGCAAGCTCCGCCAGCTGCGCGAGCGTCGCCTCGTAGTTGAGCGACGAGGCAAGCAGGGCAGCCGCCTCGCCGAGGAACGAAGCCCGTTCCCGCAGCGTGCGCTCGGCCTGGTAGAGCCGGGTGCGCTCGAGCGCGATCGCCGCCTGCCGGGCAAGCGCCATCTTCAGCTCACGCCGGTGCTGATGGAAGTCTCGGTCGCGCTCGAACGAGAAGGTCAGCCCGCCGATCGACCGTCCGTCGACGACGAGCGGCAGGCAGGCGAGCGCGTGGCCGTTCTCACGCAACTCGGCCATCGCCGGGAAACGCTCGTCGCGCTCCTCCCGCGAGCGCAGGAACACGGGCTCTTGCTCGCGCACGGCCTGCGAGAGCGGGTACGGCCCGTCGAGCGGAAAGCGCTGCCATGGATCGATCACGTGCTCGTGGTAGCCGCGGTACGCGACGACCTCCAGCTCATCCCCGTCGACGAGGGCGATCAGGCCTGCCCGCGCCTCGGCGGCCCGGACTCCTTCGGTGAGCACGGCGTCGAGCACCTGCTGCGGCGAGAGCGATTCGGCCAGGAGCATCGTCGCGCGCTCCAACCGTTCGGCCGCGCCGCGCGCCTCTTCCGCGGCGGCGCGCGCCCGCCGCTGCCGGCCGATCAGCTCGCTGATCACGACCGCGACGAGAGCGAAGACGGCTGCGGCGATGGCCTCGGAGGCGTGCAGCGCAAACTCGTGCACAGGCTCCATGAAGAAATAGTCCAGCAACAGAACCGACGCGAGACCGGCCGCGAGGGCCCACCAGACACCGCCGACGACGGCAGTGGCGGAGATCGCCACGAGGTAGAGCAGCGCAGGGGTCGGCTCGTGTACCGATGTGAGCGCGAGCAGCGTGACGAGGCCGGGCCCGCCGAGCGCGAGGGCGACGGCGAGCGTACGCCGGCCGAGCGCGAGAGGCGAGGTGACGCGGGGAGGTGAGAGCATGCCGCTGACCGCCGCGGGCCTCACTGCTGCTCGAGGACCTCCTGCCGCAGCCGCTCCCGCTCGCCGCCGGCGACGCCGGCGATCACCCCGCTCAGCACCGTGGCGAGGATCAGCGGGTCGAACGGCTTCGGCAAATACCCAACGGCGCCGAGCTCGTGCGCCAGCCGGCGGCTCTCCGGGTCGGCGCGAGCGGTCAGGAAGACGATCGGGATCTCGCGTGTCGCGGGCCTTGCGGCAAGCTCGCGCGCGACGTCCCAGCCGTCGATGCCGGGCATCATCACGTCGAGCAGCACGAGGTCGGGCCGCTCCTGCTCGACGAGCTCGAGAGCAGCCTTCCCGTCGGGCGCCTCGAGCACCTCCATCCCGGCGGCTGCGAGGTTGACCTCGACGATCATGCGGATCGACCGCTCGTCGTCGACGACGAGGACGCGAGGGCGCACGACGGCAAGGCTGCCGTCGTAGCTCTCGTCCACGACCCGAAGCTGCGCGTGCCCCCGACGGGACGGATGGCTCTCGGCCGGCCCCTCGCGCGCCGCCCGCACCTTGCGCGGCAGCGCCGCCGCAGCGCAGGCTCCCGGCACGGGTCGCCACGACACGGTGGTGGGTGTCGGCACAAGCCTCCTCGGTTCACTCGGCGTGGTCTCTGCCGGCTGGGACGGACGAAAGGCGAGTCTAGACGGCCTTCGGAGCTTCCGAAAGCCCGCCGGGATGGAAACGATCGTCGGTCAGCCAGAGGCCGACGACCGAGACGAGCGCGCCGACGATCGCCGGGGCGAGCACTGCCGGCGATGGGGCGGCGAGCTCGAAGAAGCGGCGCCCGAAGGGAACGACGAGCACGAGCACGTACACGGCGAGGAGCGCGAGGCAGAGCAGCGAGACGGCGGCGCCGCGCTTCCGGCCCGACGCCTCGAGGGCGACGATCAGGTAGAGCCCGACGAGCACGAGCACCGTGGTCGCGACGGTTCGGGCCGCGACGAGCCGCAGATCGAGCACGTTCAGGGCGAACAGGTAGCTCGAGAGCGACGCCGAGGCCCGCGGCGGTGCCGGCCGGGATCGCGAAGCGCGCGAGCTCGCGCAGGAAGCCTGTCGAGCTGTAGCGCCCGCTGCTCGGCGCGAGCGCCAGGAAGAAGCCCGGGATCCCGATCGTGAGCGAGGCGGCGAGCGTCAGCTGCCGCGGCAGCAGCGGGTACGCGGTCGGCGTCAGGCCGATCGAGAGGATCGAGGAAGGCCGCGAACGCCGACTTGGTCACGAACAGCTTCGCGACGCGCTGGACGTTGCGGAGGATCTTCCGGCCCTCGTCGACCATCGCGGGCACGGCAGCGAAGTCGCCGTTCACGAGCACGACGTCGGCGACGCTGCGCGCCATCTGCGTGCCTGTGCCCTGCGCGATCGCGAGCCGCGCCGCCTTGAGCGCCGGGCACGTCGTTGACGCCGTCGCCGACCATCGCGACGTAGCGGCCGGCAGTCGCGAAGCGCCTCGACGACGCGCCGCTTGCCCTCCGGCGAGATGCGGCCGAACACCGCGTGCGTCGAGCGCGAGCCGTCGCAGCTCGGCGGCGTCGTCGGGCAGCTCCGAGCCGTCGCAGCAGCGGCCGTCGATGCCCGGCGTCGCGCGCGATCGCGGCGACGGTCTCGCGGCCGGTCGCCCGAGAGCACCTTCAGCTCGACGCCCTGCTCATGGAAGCACGCGACGGTCGCGCGCGTCTCCGGACGCAGCTGCTCGGCGAGCAGGACGAGCCCACGGGCGAGCGGCTGCTCCTGCTCGAGCGACGTCGGCGATGCCGAAGGCGAGCACGCGGCGCCCCTCGCCGGCGGCGCGCTCTGCACGGCGGACCGAGCCCGTCGAGGCTGGAAGTGCTCGGGCGCGCCGAGGACGTAGCCGACCCCGCCGATCCGCTGCGCGCCGAAGCGCCGCCGCGAGGAGAACGGCACCTGCTCCTCGCACCGGCTCAGGCTCCGCCGGATAGGCCGCCGCGATCGCCTCGAGCGTCGCGTTCCGCGCGGTCGCGGAGGCGGCGTAACGGGCAAGCTCGTCGGCGAGCTCGTCCGGCCCGACGAGCTCGACGACGCGCAGCGCGGGCTCGGTGAGGGTGCCCGTCTTGTCGAGGCAGACGACGTCGACCGAGGCGAGCGACTCGATCGCGTTCAGCTGCTGGGCGAGCGCACCGCGCCGCGCCATCCGCAGCGCGGCGACCGCGTAGGTGAGGCTCGCGAGCAGGATCAGCCCCTCCGGTACGAGCGTGACGACCGCCGCGACCGCGGTCGGCACCGCCTGGTGGAGCGCCCGTGTGCCGGTCCCAGAGCGCGTAGCCGAGCAGCAAGCCCGAGCGGCACCATCACCCCGACGAGCACGAACAGGAGCCGGTTCAGCGCGCGCTCGAGCGGCGAGCGCGGGTGCCGGAAGGTCCGCGCCTCACCCGTGATCCGCGCCGCGTAGCTGTCGGCGCCGACGGCTTCGACCCGGAACGCGCCGATTCCCTCGACGACGAACGAGCCGGAGCGCACCTCCTCGCCCGCTGCCCGCGCGACCGGCTCGAACTCGCCGGTCAGGATCGACTCGTCGAGCTGCAGCGCGTCGGCCGCTTCGAGCGTCCCGTCGGCGACGACCTGGTCGCCGGCCTGCAGGCGTACGAGGTCGCCGACAACGACCTCGTCGACGTGCACGGCGCAGCGGCTCGCCGTCGCGGACGACCGTCGCCATGCGGAGCGACGAGCGCGGAGAGGCGGTCGAGCGCCCGCTTCGCGCGCACCTCCTGCACGGATCCCGATCCCGGCGTTGCGCGACGAGGACGCCGAGGAAGAGCGCGTCCTGCCACTCGCCGAAGGCGAGCGTCACCGCGCCGGCGACGAGCGAGGATCAGGTTGAAGACGGTGAAGACGTTGGCGCGGACGATGCTCGCGTAGGAGCGGCTCGTCTCCCGCCTGCGCGCGCTCAACCGTCGATCCGCAGCGCCGCCGCGAGCTCGATCCGCGCGGCCGAGCACGCCGGGGCGGCCATGTCGAACGTTCCCGATTCCATGACGATGAAGTAGAGCACGACAAGGTGAGCCGAGCCCGCAGCAGCCTCTCCCGGCATGCACAGGAGGCGTCCATCGGCGGGCAGCCTGACGTGCCATTAGGGGAAACCCCGATGCCCGAATTCCTAGCCGTGGCGACACTGAAAGTGTGAACCAGACCGTTCAGCTGATCGCGGCTTCCGGGCTCGCTGCCTACCTGATGGTGAATGCCGGACTGGCGAAGCGAAAGCTCGTGCGGCGCCACCCCCGGCCGCCGAAGCTCACGCCCTCAAGGCCCGCAAGGCGTTCAGAATCACGGCGACGTCCACACCTTCCTGGAGCAGCGCGCCACCGAGCGGAGCAATGAGGCCGAGCCCGGCGAAGACCATCGCCGCGAGCGAGAGCCCGACCCCGAACAGCACGCTCTGACGAGCGATCGAGAGCGAGCGCCGGCCGATGTCGATCGCATCGGCGACACGGTCGATCCGCTCGACCATCACGATCGCGTCCGCCGTCTCCGAGGACGCCGTGGCGCCGGCCGAGCCCATCGCGATCCCGACGTCGGCAAGCGCGAGCGCAGGCGCGTCGTTGATCCCGTCCCCGACCATCACCACCGGCCCGAGCTCGGGGGTCGCGCGAATCGCGCGTACGACGTCGAGCTTCTCCTCCGGCGACTGCTCGGCGTAGATCCGGTCGACGCCCAGCTGCGAGCCGATCCACTCGGCGACGGGCGCCCGGTCGCCGGTCAGCATCGCGACGTGGACGACGCCGGAGCGATGGAGCCGCTCGACGAGGCCGAGCGCGCCCTCCCGAGGCGGATCAGAGAGCTCGAGCGCACCGGAGAGCTTGCCGTCCACGCCCACGAGCACGCGTGCGCGCCCGGGCTCGAGCTCTGCGTCGACGCGATCGGCGCCGTCGTAGCCGAGCTCGCGCAGCAGCGCGTCACTGCCGACGGCGACACGGCGTCCGTCGACGAGGCCCTCGATCCCCTGCCCCGGCCGTTCCTCGACCTGCTCCGGGAATGCGAGCCGCAGACCACGCGCGCGCGCGTCGCGCACGAGCGCCGCCGCAAACGGATGAGACGAGAGCTGGTCGAGCGAGGCGGCGAGCCGGAGCGCCTCCTCTTCGCCCAGCGAGTCGAAGCGCAGCACGCGCTCGAGGTGCGGCGTGCCGAGCGTGAGCGTGCCCGTCTTGTCGAGCACGACGGTGCGGGCCGACCCGAGCCGCTCGATCACACCGCCTCCCTTGACGACGACGCCGATCCGCGCCGCTCGCGATACGCCCGAGAGGAGTGCGATCGGCGCGGCCAGGATCAGCGGGCACGGAGTGGCGACGACGAAGACGGCGAGCGCGCGCACGGGATCCCCGGACGCCGCCCAGGCGATCGCCGCAGCAGCCGCGGTGACCGGCAGGAAGATCGCGGCGTAGCGGTCGGCGAGCCGCACGAACGGCGCCCGCTGCGTCTCGGCGTCGCGCACCAGTCGGACGAGCGCGGCGTAGGCGCTCTCGGCCGCGGGGCGCGCCGCCTGCAGCGTCAGCGCGGCGCCCGCGTTGAGCGTCCCGCTGCGCACCGACTCGCCTCGACGGCAGAAGACGGGTAGAGACTCGCCGGTCAGCGCCGACTCGTCCACCACCGCTTCCTCGCTCGCAACGACGCCGTCCACAGGCAGTACGCCGCCTGCGCGGACGAGCACGACGTCGCCCGTCTGGACTTGCTCGACGGGCACCTCTTCGACCTGGTCGCCGTGGAGCAGGCTCGCCGTTCGCGGCGCCCGCGCGACGAGCGCCGTCAGCTCCCGTCGGGCGCGCGCGCCGGCGCGCTCCTCGAGCGCGTTGCCGCCTGCGAGCATCAGCGCGATCACGCCGCCGGCCAGATATTCGCCGAGGGCGAGGGCGCCGGCCATCGAGACGAGCGCGATGGCATCGACGCCGACGTCGTGCCGCAACAGCGTGCGCACGACCGACCAGGTCAACGGCACCAGCATGACAGCGTTGACCGCCGCCCAGGCTGCGTCGCCTGCGCGCGGGTTCTCGAGCAGGTGCAGCAGCGCCCCGAGCCCGATGCCGCCGAGACAAAGAGCGACGACGAGCGTGGCCGGCGACGCTGCGCGCGCCGCCGACCAGCTCAGGACCCTAGAGCGTCGCCAGCGCACCGAGGGCTCGGGCGACGATCGGCTCGAGCACGTCCTCGAGCGTCGGCTCGCCGACCTCCCGCAGCACGTACGTGGCATGGCGGATCGGGTGCCTCGAGGCGATCAGCCGCGTCAGGTCGATCGGCGTCCCGGTGACGACGACGTCGACATCGGCAGGCGTCGATCGTCCTGCGCAGCTCGTCGAGCTGCTCCGGCGAATAGCCCAGTGCGGGCAGCACGTGCCCGATGTGCGGGAACCGCTCGAACGCCTGCGCGATCGAGCCGATCGCGAACGGCCGCGGGTCGACGATCTCGGCGGCGCCGCCCTGCTCGGCGGCCACGAACCCGGCGCCGTACGGCATCCCGCCGTGCGTGATCGTCGGGCCGTCTTCGACGACGAGCACCCGCTTGCCCTCGAGCGAGGGACCCTCGGCGAGGGTCACGGGCGAGTCCGCCCTGACGATCGATGCCTCCGGGTTGACCGCCGCTACATCGGCGAGCACCTGCGCCACCGCCCAGGGCTCGGCGCTGTCGAGCTTGTTGACGACGATCACGTCCGCCAGCCGCAGGTTCGTCTCGCCGGGGTGATAGCGGAGCTCGTGCCCGGGCCGCAGCGGATCGACGACGTCACCTGCAGGTCGGGCTTGAAGAACGGGAAGTCGTTGTTGCCGCCGTCCCAGATCACGACGTCTGCCTCGGCCTCGGCGAGGCGAAGAATCTCCTCGTAGTCGACCCCGGCGTACATGACCATCCCGACTCGACGGGAAGCTCGTACTCCTCCCGTTCCTCGATGGTCGGGTTCGCGGCGTCGATGTCGGCCTGCGTCGCGAAGCGCTGCACGCGCATCGCCTCGAGGTTGCCGTAGGGCATCGGATGCCGGACGAGCGCGACCCTGAGGCCCTGCTCGAGCAGGAGCTCGCCGACCTGCGGCTCGTCTGACTCTTGCCGCAGCCTGTGCGCACCGCGCAGTACCGCCACGACCGGCTTCGGCTCCCGCAGCATCGTCGCGTGCGGACCGATCAGCCTGAAGTCGGCGCCTGCGGCGAGCACGAGCGACGCCTTGTGCATCACGTCCTCGTGCGAGAGGTCGGAGTATGCGAGCACGACCTCGTCGACCGCCCTCCGTCGCGATCAGCTCGGCGAGCCGCTCCTCGGGCACGATCGGAATCCCCTCCGGGTAGAGGGGCCCGCCGAGCGAGGCGGGGTAGACGCGGTCGTCGATGCCGGGGATCTGCGCGGCGGTGAACGCGACGACCGTGGTCTCCGAATCCTCGCCGGAAGACCGTGTTGAAGTCGTGGAAGTCGCGCCCTCCCGCACCCATGATCACGATCCTCTTCATCGCTCCTCCTCGGGTTAGTCCGCGCTGCAGTTCCCGTGCACGCCGTAGGGGACGTGCACCTCGATCCGCCGCGGCCGCGGGCCGAAGCCCTTGGGCGCATGCAGCTCGAGTGCGCCGTCCTTCAGCACCGCACGGAGATGCTCGACGTCCGCCGTCGGCGGAAGCTGGAACTCGCGGCGGAAAGCGGTGCTCAGCCGGTTGGTCTTGCCGAACCACTCCGGATCGGACCGCCCGGGCGGTGGCATGGGGGAAGGCCGCACGACCGTCGGCGCCGGACCGGATGCCGCTCCCGCAGCGGGACGAGCATGGTCCCGTGGCGATCAGCGTCGCGCCGAAGGACTTCCTCCGCGTCGCCGACCTCTCCCCGGAGCGGCTCGAGCAGCTGCTCTCGCTGGCGGCCGCATGGAGCAAGCGCCGAGGGCTGGCTCGACGCGCTGCGCGGGCACTCGGTCGCGCTCTACTTCGCGAAGCCGTCGACACGGACGCGCGTCTCGTTCGCGGCGCGGCCGCGTACCGCCTGGGGCTGATCCCGCTCGTGCTCCGCCCGGACGAGCTTCAGCTCGGCCGCGGCGAGCCCGTCGCCGACACGGCGCGCGTCGCTCTCCGGCTACGCGGCGCGATCGTCGTGCGCACGTTCGCCCAGCGCGAGCTCGACGAGCTGGCCGGGCCGCCTCGCGTGTCCCGGTCGTCAACGCGCTCTCCGACGAGCACCACCCGTGCCAGGCGCTCGCCGACCTGCTGACGGTGCGGGAGCACTTCGGCGGACTCGCCGGCGTCAGCTCGCCTTCGTCGGCGACGGCGGCCGAACGTCGCGCACTCGCTGCTCGAGGCGGGCGCGCTGATGGGGATGCGACGTCACGATCGCCTGCCCCGAGCGGCACGAGCCCCACGCCGGCGGTCGTCGACGACGCGCGCGTGTTCGCAGCCGGCACCGGCGGCGCGTATCGAGCTCGTCGCGGACCCGCGCGCGCGCCGTCGCGCGGCGCGCACGCCGTCTACACCGACGTCTGGGTCTCGATGGGCGAGGACGGCGGAGGCGAGGAGCGGCTGCGCTCGCTGCGCCCCTACCGCGTCGACGGGCGAGCTGCTGGCGCTCGCGCCGGCCCGACGCGATCTTCCTCCACTGCCTGCCCGCCCACCGCGGCGAGGAGGTGGCGGCCGAGGTGATCGACGGCCCGCAGTCCGCCGTCTGGCGGCAGGCGGCGAACCGGAGCCGACCGAGCAGGCGCTGCTCCACGCGCTCGTCACCGGCGACTGGAGAGCACGAGCCGTGAGCGGCGCTGTTGCGCCGCTCCGCTGCGTCGTCGCCGCGCTCGGCGGGAACGCGCTGCTGCGGCGCGGCGAGCAGCCGACGCTGAGGCGCAGCGCGCGAACGTCGACGTCGCCGTCGCGGCGCTCGCCCGGCTCGCGGAGACCTGCGAGCTCGTCGTCACGCACGGGAACGGCCCGCAGGTCGGCCTGCTCGCGCTCCAGGCGGAGGCGGTCGTCGACCTCGCCGCCGTACCCGCTCGACGTGCTCGGGGCCGAGAGCGAGGGGATGATCGGCTACCTGCTCGAGCAGGCGCTGCGCAACGCGCTCGCCGGACCGCACGGTCGCGACCGTGCTCACCCAGGTCGTCGTCGCCGCGCGACGACCCCGCCTTCGCGGCGCCCGCGAAGCCGATCGGCCCCGTCTACCCGCGAGCGACGCGCCGCGCGTCCTCGCCGGCGAGCGCGGCTGGACGGTCGCCCCGGACGGCGACTGGTTCCGCCGCGTCGTCCCCTCGCCCGAGCCGCTCGAGATCGTCGAGCTCGACACGATCCGGGCGCTCGTCGAGGCGGGCGTGCTCGTCGTCTGCGCCGGCGGCGGCGGCATCCCGGTCGTCGCGCGACGGCGACGGCGCGCTGCACGGCGTCGAGGCGGTGATCGACAAGGATCTCGCGGCTGCGCTGCTCGCCTCGCGAGCTCGGCGCCGGGCGGCTGCTGCTGCTCACCGACGTGGCCGCAGTCGAGCGGGCTGGGGACGCCGGAGGCATCGCCGATCGGCCGCACGACGGCCGCGGAGCTGCGCTCGCTGCGCGTTCGCAGCCGGCTCGATGGGCCCGAAGATCGAGGCCGCGTGCCGCTTCGTCGAGCGCGAGGCCGGCCCGCCGCGATCGGCGCGCTCGAGGAGGCGGAGCAGGTCGTCGCCGGGCTCGCCGGCACGCAGGTCGTGCCCTAGCTAGAGGACGGCGCGGCGGTAGAAGAGCTTCTTCCCGAACTCGACGAGCGCTAGATACGTGACCGTCTCGCCGGCGATCACCGCGAGCAGCGAGAGGGGCAGCGTCCGGAAGCCCAACGGATGGGCGAGCGGGGAGAACGGCAACGCGGCGGCAACCGCCACGGCGCCGAGCGTGACGAGCAGGAGCGGCCGGCTCGGGCGGCTGCGGAAGAACGGCACCCGCCTGGTTCGGATCACGAACACGACGAGCGCCTGCGTCGCGAGCGACTCGACGAACCAGCCGCTGCGGAAGAGCGCCGCGTGCGCATGGAAGACCCAGATCAGCACGCCGAAGGTGAGGAAGTCGTAGAGCGAGCTGAGTGGCCCGAAGAAGAGCATGAAGCGGCGAATGAAGCCGATGTCCCAGTGCTCGGGCCGGGCGAGCAACTCCTCGTCGACCTCGTCGGTCGGGATCGTCAGCTCGGAGACGTCGTAGAGCAGGTTGTTGAGCAAGATCTGGCCGGGCAGCATCGGCAGGAACGCGAGGAACACCGACGCCCCGGCCGCGCTGAACATGTTCCCGAAGTTCGAGCTCGTCCCCATCAGGACGTACTTCATCGTGTTGGCGAAGATGCGCCGCCCCTCGACGACGCCGTCGGCGACGACGCGCAGGCTCTTCTCGAGCAGGACGATGTCCGCTGCCTCCTTCGCAACGTCCGCGGCTGTGTCCACCGAGATGCCGACGTCGGCGCGGCGAAGCGCGATCGCGTCGTTGACCCCGTCGCCGAGGAACGCCGCGTCGTCGCCCCCGCGCTGTGCGGCTTCGACGAGCGCCGCCTTCTGCTCGGGGCTGACGCGCGCAAAGATGGTCGTGCGGGCCACGAGCTCGACCAGATCGACGCCGTCGAGGTCCTCGCCGCGAGCAACGCCCTTGACCGGAACGCCCAGCTCCTCGCAGACGTGCACGGCGGTGCGCTCGTGATCGCCGGTCAGCACCTTCAGCTCGATCCCGAGCCCGCGCAGCCGCTCGACCGCGGGCGCGGCGTCCGCCTTCGGCGGGTCTGCGAAGACGAGGAAGCCGAGCAGTTCGAGTCCCTCCTCGACGATCTTGCCGTCGTCCACCTGCCGCTGCGCGAGCGCGAGCACGCGATGGCCGTGTCCGAGCGATTCCTCGAGCACCACGCGGCTCTCCGGCGGCAGCTCCGCACAGCGGCCGAGCACCTCCTCCGCCGCACCCTTGCAGAGCAGGCGGCCGCCCTCGAGTACGACCGTCGTGCGCCGCCGCTCGAAGGTGAACGGCAGCGTCGCCGTACGGCGCGCCTGCGCGAGCTCTGCGTCCGCGACCCGCGGCTCGAGCGCACCGTAGATCGCCAGATCGAGCGCGTTCCCGAGCGGCGGCGAGCCGGAGAGCTCGCTGCAGAGGAGGCCGAGCCGCACGAGCCCCGGCGCGGGCTTCCCTTGCGGATCGACCGCCTCGCGCAACCGGATCTCGCCCGCGGTCAACGTGCCGGTCTTGTCGGTGAACAGGACGTCGATGTCGCCGAGATCCTCGATCGAGACGAGCCGCTTGACGAGCACGCTGCGCGCCGCCATCCGACGCGCCCCGGTGGCGAGGCTGACCGTCACGACCGCCGGCAGGAGCTGGGGCGTCAGTCCGACCGCGATCGCGAGCGAGAAGAGCAGTGCGTCGAGCACGGGCTTGCCGAGCAGCGCGTTGGCGACGAAGATGAAGACGGTCAGTACGCCGGTGACCGTCGCGAGCAGCTTCACGAACGAGGTCAGGCCTCGCTGGAACGCCGTCGGCGGCTGGCGCTCATGCAGCGCGCCGGCGATCGAGCCGAGCCGCGTACGCGCCCCGGTTGCGGTGACGACGCCGGAGCCGTGGCCGCCGCGGACGATCGTGCCCATCGCGGCGGCGTCGCCGGCCGTCCTCTCGGCGGGAAAGGCCTCGCCGGTCAGCGTCGACTCGTCGACCGCCAGCTCTGCCGCCGCCTCGAGGCGCAGGTCGGCGGGCACGATGTCGCCGGTCTGGAGGATGCAGAGGTCGCCCGGAACGAGCTCGACGGCGGGGATCCTCGCGGTCGCGCCGTCCCGGACGACGGTGGCGCTTCGCCCCGTCCGCCGGCGCAGCGCGACGAGGGTCTGCTCGCTGCGGAACTCGTTGACGAAGCCGAGCCCGACCGACAAGGCCATGATCCCGATGATGATCGCGCCCTCGAGTCGATCGCCGACGGCGATCGCGACGACGGCAGCCGCAACGAGCAGGCCGAGCAGCGGACTGCGCAACTGGCCGGCGAGGATCCGCGGCCAGGCGGCGTTTGCGGCACCGAGCTCGTTCGGCCCGAACTGCTGCGCGAGCCGCTCGACCTCCGAGGTGGTCAGGCCGCTCATCACGGAAGGGTGGCGATCGGTGAGGACAGCGCCATCGGTAGTTGCCCGAACAGCACCTCCGCGGCTGCTCCGATGACGGCCTCCCCAGGCGAGGTCACGATGGTCCCAATCGAGGAGGTGCACGATGCTCGCACAGCGGATCGTCGTCGGCGTGGACGGCTCCGAGACGTCCAAGCAGGCGTTGGCCTGGGCGGTGGAGGAGGCACGGCTACGCGGGGCGCCGCTGCTCGTCATCTACGCCTGGGCGTACCCGAACGTCGCGGTGCCCGAGCTGCCACCGTTCGCCGTCGAATGGGAGCTGCTCCAGGAGGAAGCGCACGAATTCCTGGAGCTGGTCGTCGCCGAGACGATCGGCGAGCGTGCCGAGGTCGAGATCGAGCTCGTCGCTGCCCGCGGCGCCCCGGCGGAGGTGCTCGTGGCCGCCGCCGAGGATGCGCAGCTGCTCGTGGTCGGCTCGCGCGGGCTCGGAGGCTTCAAGGAGCTCGTGCTCGGCTCGATCAGCCATCAGTGCGCCCAGCACGCCTCGTGTCCGGTGGTGATCGTTCACCGGCTGCCCGAGGCGGCTCGCGCTCCGGCGCAGAAGCCCGTGGCGCACGCGCCCTCGTACGCCTGAGGCGGATGGCCGTCCTCATCGCCACCGACGGCTCGGAGCACTCGCAGCGCGCCGTCGAGGCCGGGCTCGCACTCGCCGCCGACCTCGGCGAGCCTGCAGTGCTCGTGACGGCTTACCGCGAGCTCGACGGGTTGGCCGGACGCCTCGCGTTCCCCGACGCGGCCGAGATCGAGCGCGAGTGGGCCGAGCGGACTCTGGCAGAGGTGCCCGGAACGTCAGAGCGGATCGCGGTCCACGGCGAGCCCGCCGACGCGATCCTGCGGCTCCTGCGCGAACGAGACGACGTGCGGCTCGTGGTCGTCGGCTCCCGCGGGCTCGGCGGACTCGGCGGGACCCTGCTCGGCAGCGTCTCGCGTCGGCTGGTGGACGAGTCGCCGTGCCCCGTGCTCGTCGTCCCCACAAGCAAGGCCGCTTCCACGCCTCACGGCTCAGAGCCCGACCGCTCGAGCTAGCGAGCTAGCGCAGCGAGCTTTGCCCGCAGCTCGGAGGGGCGGAGCGGCCGCTTGCCGAGCTCCGCTGCCGCGGGAACGCACTCGCGCACGGCGCGGAGAACCGTCTCGGCCGAGTCGGCGAACGGGCTGACGATGCTCGTTCCCTTCAGGATTGCCCGGCCCTGACCGACCGCGACGCCGAACACGGCCAGGTCGCGCTCGCTGTAGCCGCGGGTGCGGAGCAGCGCGTTGGCCTCCTCGATCGCGTCCACGCGGCGATCAGCTCAGCTCGGCCGACTCGGCGCTCCGACGGAATCGGCGGCGCTTCGATCGAGCTCGGCCACCATCGTCAGGCCGTTCTCGGGGTCGTCGTCCGGCCAGTCCGCGAGCGGCGCCGGGCCGGCGACCGGCTGCGACCGCCCGGAGACGAAGGCCGGCGCTGACGCACGCCCCACGAGCCATTCGACGAGTCCGACGATCAGCCAGGCGGCGGCCATCACGAGCACGATCGTCGTCGAGCGAAAGTGGCCGACGCCCAGGAAGACCGCGACCGCGATCAGGAACGCGACCTCCGCCGCGATGCGGGGCAGCGCGGGCGCCATCCGTAGTCCGCCGGGCGCGGTCGGGCGCGAGTACGCCGCCGCCCAGTCCTGCTCCCAGCGGGCCCGGCGGAAGGCGCGCAGCTCGTTGCGCAGCTCGGACGCCTGGCGCGAGAACCCCTCCACCGCCTGCAGCGCCTCCAGGGTCGCGTCGAGCCTGGCGATGTGGCCGTGAAAGGCGTTGAAGGCCGCTTCGACCCGCTCCGGATCGTAGCCCTCGCCCGTGCGCGGCAACTCTTCCAGGCTTGGGAGCGCCGGCCGGGGCGATGTCGGGTCGGGGTCGGGCCACTGCTCGTTCATTGCTTCGAAGTATTGCGGAGACCGAGGCGGCGGGTGCGCAGGCGCGAGGACGTGTCTCCTGCGGCCGGCGACCGCAAACCGGTTGTGGGAAATCCGCAGCACGCGCGGCGGCATCGCGGATGCCCCTCGCGCCAGACCGCGCGAGGCTGCCGTCAACAACCGAAAGGAGCACCAATGAGGTACTTCGGCTCTGCGGCCTTTGCCGCGCTCGCAGCGGCGATCGTCGCCGGCGGCGCCGGCGCAACCCCGCCTCCCAACGCCTCGCTCACGATCCAGCATCAACAGCGGGGCTGCCACAGCTGGGCCGTCAACGGCGGCGCACTGTCGGCAACCCAGAAGCTGACGCTCTCCCGGGGAGGCGCGATCACGCTCGTCAACAACGACGTCATGCCTCATCGCCTGGTGCAGCTCTCCGGACCCAAGATCACGATCGCGAACCTCAAGGGACCGATGAACGCGATGGGGATGCACATCAAGGCCGCTCCCGGCTACCTCACGTACATGGGAGCCTCCGCAAGGATCTCCTTCCCGGCTCGCGGCACCTACGTGTTCAAGACCAGGGCCGGCGAGGACTACGCGATGGCGAGCAACGTGGAGACGATCGGCGAGGACAACGTCCTCAGGTTGACAGTTACCGTGAAGTGATGACGACGACGCAGTGGGCGCTCCTGTTCCACCTGCTCGGAGCGCTCGTCTTCGTCGGCGGGACGCTCGTCGCCGGCGTCGCCTTCGAGGCGGCCCGGCGGCGGGACGACCCGCGCGAGATCGCGGTCGTACTCGGTCTCGCGCGGTGGGGCGTCCTGCTCGTCGCGATCGGCCTGCCTGTGCTGCTCGGGTTCGGCCTCTGGCTCGTCCAGCTCGAGGGGCTGAGCTGGGACACGCTGTGGATCCGAGCCTCCGTCCTGCTGTTCGCGGGATCGGTACTGCTGGGCGGCGCCGGGGGCCGAGCCCCGAAGCGGGCGCGGAAGCTCGCCGAAAGCGGCGCAGTCTCGGCCGAGGAGCTGCGCCGGCTGCTCGGTGAGCCGCTAGCGCTCACGCTGAACTACCTCTCCGCGGCGCTCGCCGTAGCGATTCTCGTGTTGATGGTCTGGAAGCCGAGCTAGCCGAGCATCGGGACTTGCCGCTGCACCCTCGGCTCGATGCGGTCCAGAATCTCGATCAGGCCCGAGCCGGTGGCCGTAATGCCGTGGTTGCGCAGCCCGACGATCGCCTCGGCGGGATCGGGGCAGCGACGCACGAGCTCCGCGACCGCGACCGCGAGCTCCTCGCTCCCGCAGGGGAAGACCAGCTGCGTCGACTCGATCCCGTCGACCCACGCATGGACGTGGAGAATCGCGCCGACGACCGGATTCTCCTGGTAGATCATCCAGTGCTCGATCGCGTCGACCGAGACGCGGCGGGGCTCGACGCCGGGCGGGACGCTGAGCACGATGCGACCGTTCTCCTCGTCATAGTCGGAGACGAGCAGGATGTCCCGGCCGGGCTGCTCGAGCTTCGACTTGTCGACCCCCGACGCGCTCATCCAGAAGCGCTGCTCGTCCTTGCGCATCGAGAGGTTGCCGTAGGAGAGGCCGCCGATCCCGTAGAGGCGCTTGACGTGGCGCAGCTCGCGCTCGCCGAGCACGTCCTCGAGCGGGAAGGGGCTGGGCAGCAGACCGAGCTTGTCGAGGCGGCGCCCCGCTTCCTGCAGCTCCTGCGTGATCTCGTCGCCGTCCCAGAGCTCGGGCTCGAGGTCCGTGCGGAACTCGTTGTCGATCACGAGGCGCGACGTGGCCGGCGGCAGCAGCACCTTGATGTAAGCGTCCGCGAGCGCGTCGCCGTCGCCCGTCACGAGGAAGTGGCCCTGCTCCATCGTGGTGAACCACACGCCCTCGCCGGGCACGTAGCAGGTGACGATGTTGGCAAGCGCGCGGACGAGCAGCGGATACTCGGCCGGGAGGCCCGGCGTTTCGGCCCGCTCGTGGAGCGCCGCCGCGAAGGTGCCGCGCGAGCGGCGACGGAACGGGCGCGGCTCGTCGTGGTCGATCAGGTTGAGAACGAGGTCAGCCTCGTCGGTCTCCGTGCGCGTGAACCCTTCGGCGTCGAGCGCGCCGCAGGCGCCCTCGACGAGGCGCGAGAGCGCGTCGGTCGCAGGCTCGCCGTGGATCGCGTAGCTCGGCATGAAGAGAGTCTAGCCCGCGACGGCCGTGGCCCCGGTGACCACGTCCGGGGTCAGACCCCTGTCATGTCCCGAAGAGACGCCGTCGATCACGAACTCGCGGAACTGTCTCCCTGCCCGCACAGGGTCGGCTGAGAACAGCCCGCGAACCCAGGCGGCGTCGAGGAGCTCGGGCGCGGGCACGATGCCGACCGTCGCTGCGTAGCTGCTCCACGCCCAATCTTCCGGACGACCGCAGATCCCGGCCCGGACGGGATTCAGTGCGATGTACCGGATGAGCTCGACTAGATGCTCCTGCCGCTCGACGACCTCAGCGTGGAACCGGCGCTCGAGCACGTGTCCCGGGAGGCCGTAGCGAACGCTGAATTCCTGGCAATAGCGGCTGTTCAGGCATTGCATACCGCGGGAGACGGTGGGCGAGATCGTCTGGACGGCGAGGTGGAAGTGATTGGTCATCAGGCAGTAAGCAAGACAGCGCCAGCTGTACCTCGAGAGCACGTGCGCGAGCAGGCGAAGGAACGCCCGACGGTCGTCGTCATCGTGGAAGATCGGCGCGCGTCGGACGCCACGGGAGACGACGTGGTAGATCCCGTTCTCGATCTGCGGACGCGGCGGGCGTGGCACGTGAACACCGTAGAAGGACGCCAGAGGGCGACTGCCCTCGCCGGCGTCTTACGACACAGAAGCGTCCGCGTTTCGCTGCAGACGGGGTCAGACCCCGGGCCTGGCTCGACTAGTCACGTACGTAAAGGCCCACCGGATACTCGGGCAGCAGATCGCGCAGCCCCGCCGACTCCGGGATCGCCTTCTCGCCGCCCGCCCGCAGCGGCACCACGACAAGCGCCCCGGGCCCCCGCCTGAACGCGCAAACGTCCAGGCCCGCCTCGACCGGCATGTAACCGCCGAACGAGTCTCGCACCGCCAGCACGCGCTGCATCAGGTGCAGCTTCGGCGACTCCTCACCGAGCGGCTCGCGCAGCAGCAGCCGGCGCTTCCCCCAGTCCACCGGCCGGCGGTTGTCGGGATCGACGAGCGAGAGCGACTCGAGCTCGTCGCCCTGGTAGATGTCCGGCACGCCGGGCACCGTCAGCATCAGCAGCGTCGACCCGAGCGAGATCGCGCCTCCCCTCCCCGGCGACCCGCGAGGCAAACGGCTCGAACTCCCCGCGCCATCCTGCGTCCCGTAGAGCCCGCGCACGAACTC
This sequence comes from uncultured Actinomycetes bacterium, assembly GCA_963757725.1. GTDB lineage: Bacteria > Actinomycetota > Thermoleophilia > Gaiellales > Gaiellaceae > CAVWSR01. The sequence continues at coordinate 3,885 of CAVWSR010000006.1, read as the reverse complement.
CCGGACCCGCCGCTCGTGCTCCTCGTTCGGCTCGATCCAGTTCGTCGTTCCGCTTCCCCTCGCGCAGCGCCTTCTCGAGGTACGCTGCGAGCCGCTCGAGCTCGAGCGGCCACGCGCCCACGAGAGTCTGGTAGACGAGGTACGACTCGTTCGGGTCGTCGAGCCGCGGCCAGCCGCGCACGCAGCCTCCCCCACTCCTCGGCGAGCCCGGCGAGCGCGACGATCCGCGCACGTACGTCACCGGAGCGCTTCGTATCGTGGGTCTGGCTCGTGAGCAGCTGCAGCGGATGCGCGCGAGCTCGCGCTCGATGTTGCCGCGGTGGAAGTCGTCGACGGGCAGCGAGAACCGCCCCGGGTCGCCCCCACCTCGTTCAACGCGGCAAGCCGGAAGTAGCGGTAGAACGCCGTATCCTCGACGCCCTTCGCCATGACCGGCCCGGTCGTCTGCTGGAAGTGGATCGCGAACAGCTCGTTGCCCGACTCCTCGAGCGTCAGGATCCGCGCGAGCGACTCGGAGACGGCCGCGCGGGCGATCTCCGCGCGGTCCTCGCCCGAGACGATCCTGCGTAGGGCTCGACGTAGGTGCGGTAGACGTGGAACGACGCGAGCGCGAGCGGCAGGTTCGGCACCGCGACCTCCCCGTGCAGCCGGCGCAGCTCCGGCTCGAAGGTCGTCGTCGCGACCTCGAGCTTCGCCTCGAAGGCGATCTGCTCGAAGGCGCGCGCCTCCCCGGTCAGCTCCTCGTAGAGCCGCGTCAGCGGCTCCTCGCCGCGCCGATCGCAGAAGAGCGCGGTGACGTCGTTCGCGAACTCGTACCCCGTCGTCCCGCGCACGGGCCAGTCCGGGCGCAGCCGCTCACCCGGCTCGAGGATCTTCTCGACCCAGACGTTCTCGATCCCGGCCCGCTGCAGCCGCTCGAGGTATTCGCGCGGATTCGCGAGTCCGTCGATGTGGTCGATCCGGACGCCCTCGACAAGCCCCTCGCGCACGAGCTCGATCGTCTTGCGGTGGGTCGTCTCGAAGACCGCCTCGTTCTCCTGGCGCACCCCGGCGAGCTCGCCGATGTCGAAGAAGCGCCTGTGGTGGCCCGTGCGCAGGTCGAGGTCGAAGAACACCTTGTGCAGCTCCGGGTCGGCCCAGAACGGGTTCTCGTCCGAGGCGGCCATGTGGTTCGGGACGATGTCGAGCACGACGCCGAGGCCCGCCGACGCGAGAGCGCGGAAGGCATCCTCGCCGCCGAGCTCCTCCGAGATCTGCGTCGGATCGACGACGTCGTAGCCGTGCTGCGAGCCCCGCCGCGCGCCGCATCGACGGCTACGACGTCGTCGATCCGACGCAGATCTCGGAGGAGCTCGGCGGCGAGGATGCCTTCCGCGCTCTCGCGTCGGCGGGCCTCGGCGTCGAGTCTCGACATCGTCCCCGACCGATGGCCGCCTCGGACGAGAACCCGTTCTGGGCCGACCCGGAGCTGCACAAGGTGTTCTTCGACCTCGACCTGCGCACGGGCCACCACAGGCGCTTCTTCGACATCGGCGAGCTCGCCGGGGTGCGAGGGGACGAGGCGGTCTTCGAGACGAAACACGCGCAAGACGATCGAGCTGGTGCACAAGGGGCTTGTCGAGGGCGTCCGGCATGGACCCTAGGAGGAGCTCGCGAATCCGCGCGACTGCGTCGAGCGGCTGCAGCGGGCCGGGATCGAGAACGTCTGGGTCGAGAAGATCCTCGAGCCGGGTGAGCGGCTGCGCCCGGACTGGCCCCTCGCTCGGGACGACGGGTGCCCGAGTTTTCGCGAACGAGCGTCACCGCGCTCTTCTGCGATCGGCGCGGCGAGGAGCCGCTGACGCGGCTCCACGAGGAGCTGACCGGGGAGGCGCGCGCCTTCGAGCGGGGGGTTCGAGCGAATTTGGAGCCTAAAACGACGACCTTCGAGCCGGAGCTGCGCCGGCTGCACGGGGAGGTGCGCGTGCAGAACCTGCCGGCTCGCGCTCGCGTGACCCCACGTCTACCGCACCTACGTCAAGCTCTACGCAGGGATCGTCTCCGGCGAGGGACCCCGCGGAGATCGCCCGCGCGGCCGTCTCCGAGTCGCTGCCGCGCGGATCCTGACGCTCGAGGAGTCGGGCAACGAGCCGCGCGCCAATCCACTTCCGCGCAGACGACCGGGCCGGTCATGGCGAAGGGCGTCGAGGATACGGCGTTCTACCGCTACTTCCGGCTTGCCGAGTCGACATTTTTTTTTGAGACCCGGGGCGGTTCTCGCTGCCCGTCGACGACTTCCACCGCGGCAACATCGAGCGCGAGGTTCCGCGCATCCGCTGCAGCTGCTCACGAGCCCGACCTGCGACACGATTGGCTGCGGTGACGTACGTGCGCTGTGCGTCGCGCTCGCCGGGCTCGCCGAGAAATGGGGAGGCTCGTGCGCGGCTCGCCGCGGCTCGACGACCCGAACCATCATACCTCAGTCTACCAGACTCTCGTGGGCGCGTGGGCCGCTCAAAGTCGAGCGGCTCGCCGCGTACCTCGAGAAGGCGCTGCGCCTTTTTCACAAACTGGATGCGAGCTGAACGAGGAGCACGAGCCTCTTAGAAGGGAATTGGTAGGGGGGAACCACGGGGACGCAGGATGGCACAGGGGAGTTCGAGCCGTTTTCCTCGCGGGTCGCCGGGGAGGGGAGAGAGATCTCGCTCCGGGTCGACGCTGCTGATGCTTAGCGGTACCAGGCGTGCCGGAGACCTACCAGGGCGACGAGGTTCGAGTCGCTCTCGCTCGTCGATCCCGACAACCGCCGGCCGGCTCTTTTATATGCCGGCTGCTGCTGCGCGAGCCGCTTGAGTGAGGGTCGCCGAGCTACACCCTCTCTTCGCGTGCTGGCGGTGCGAGGCTCGTTCGGCGGTTACATGCCGGTGCGAGGAGCGGCCCGGACGTTTGCGCGTTTAGGCATTTGCACGGGGCGCTTGTCGTGGTGCCGCTGCGGGCGGGCGGCCCGAAGGCGATCCCGGAGTCGGCGGGGCTGCGCGATCTGCTGCCCGAGTAGCTGGGTGGGCCTTTACGTACGTGACTAGTCGAGCCAGGCCCGGGGTCTGACCCCGTCTGCAGCGAAACGCGGACGCTTCTGTGTGGTAAGACGCCGGCGAGGGCAGTGGCCCTCTGGCAGTCCCCGGTCTTGGCGTTCCACTTTCACAGCATCCGCAGATCGAGAACGGGATCTACCACGTCGTCTCCCCGTGGCGTCCGACGCGCGCCGATCTTCCACGATGACGACGACCGTCAGGCGTTCCTTCGCCTGCTCGCGCACGTGCTCTCGAGGTACACCTGGCGCTGTACTTGCTTTCTGCCTGATGACCAATCACTTCCACCTCGCCGTCCAAAAAAGATCCCACCGTCTCCCGCGGTATGCAATGCCTGAACAACCGCTATTGCAAATAAATCAGCGTTTCGCTACGGCCTCCCGGGACACTTGTGCTCGAGCGCCGGTTCTTGGGTGATTCCATAGAGCGGCAGCCCCCTCTAGGTGGAGCACGTCCGGTACATCGCACTGAATCCCGTCCGGGCCGGGATCTGCGGTCGTCCCGGAAGATTGGGCGTGGAGCAGCTACGCAGCGACGGTCGGCATCGTGCCCGCGCCCGAGCGCCTCGACGCCGCCTGGGTTCGCGGGCTGTTCTCAGCCGACCCTTGCGGGCAGGGAGTTCGTGATCGACGGCGTCTCTTCGGGACATGACAGGGGTCTGACCCCGGACGTGGTCACCGGGGCCACGGCCGTCGCGGGGTAACCTCTTCATGCCGAGCTACGCGATCCACGGCGAGCCTGCGACCGACGCGCTCTCGCGCCTCGTCGAGGGCGCCTGCGGCGCGCTCGACGCCGAAGGGTTCACGCGCACGGAGAC
>CAVWSR010000005.1:0-906293 GCA_963757725.1 uncultured Actinomycetes bacterium | reverse complement strand
AGGCGATTGATGGAGAGCGTGCTGACTCGGATCGCGGAAACGGTCGAACGACGCCAGGGAACCCGGACCGGGCCGGGTTACCGGCTGTTCTGGACCGGTTACACCGCGTGGTACGCCCGCCGCGAGAGGCGCTTGCCCTTTCTCCCGCTCGAAAAGCTACACCAGATGCAGTCCGCTCAGGTGCGAACGGTTGTCCGTTATGCTTGGGAACAAGTTCCTTACTATCGCGACACTTTGCAGGCTCTTGGACTGCGGCCGGCAAACTTCCGTAGCGCCGCGGACCTGGCGCAGCTGCCGGTCCTGGAGCGTGAGGAGCTACTGGACGCACCGCAACGATTCACGGCACGCAACTATCGCAACCGCGTTCCGCTTCGAGCGCAGTCCAGCGGTACTTCGGGCCGCGCGCGCTACGTCGACTATTGCCACTCCGCCCTGTTTCGCTCCCTGGCTCACGGAATGCGCAGGCGTCTGGTGATGAGCAGCTCGCTGGGGAAAGCCACCGGCTATCGCGAGTTGGTGCTGGCTCGCGAAGATGGCCTGTCGGCGCAGATCCGCAGGTTCTACGAAAGCAACATGTGGACTCCGAAGCGGCTGGAGTTGACGCGCCTGTTACTGTCGCCTCAGCTCGGCGCCCTGGATGAACTTGTGCCGCGGATCAACGAGTTCCGACCGGATGTCATTCGCGGCTACGGCAGTGTGATCGGCGCCTTGTTCCGGCAGGCCCGCGAACAGGGTCTTCCGCTGCACGCCCCAGGGGCGGTCACCTACGGAGGCGATTCGTTGCCGGAGGCAGACCGCCAACTGATCGAGCAGGAATACGGTGTGCCGGTTTTTTCCGGATATCAGGCCGCCGAAGCATTGCGAATCGCATTCACGTGTGAGCAGCGCCGCGGCTTTCACATCAGCATGGATGACGTGGCGGTGAGAGTTCTACGCGATGACGGCTCCGACGCGCAGCCCGGCGAGAGCGGCCATCTGATCCTGTCGAACCTGACGAATTTCGCGATGGTGATCCTGAACTACCGCATCGGCGATATCGTTCGCGTCGGCACGGGCCCCTGCCCTTGCGGCAGGAATCTGCCGTTGCTCGAGAACATCGACGGCCGCTCGGACGACTTTGTCACTACGCCGGCCGGCGGGCTTTTCCATTCTCTGTCCTTGCTGCCGCTGGTTCAGAAGGCCGCGGGGATTGTCCAGGTTCAACTCGTGCAAACCCATTCCGACCGGATCGTCATTCGGGCGGTAGCGCGCAGCGGCACGAACCGGGACGCAGCGGCGGAGCAGATGATCCTGGGGTTACGTTCCCGCCTGGGAGGGGCCATGCGGGTGCAGGTGGAGTGGATGGATGCGATCCCGCCCGGAGAGAACGGCAAGGTTAAAGCAGTGGTGTCGGAAGTGGGGTCTCGACCGGCGAATTCCGCGTAGGCATCGGGAGGGTTGCCCCGTTGGGTGACGTGGTGCGGTGTGCCAACCGCAACCACGCGGGCCGTTTCTCGCCATTGGATCTGCCCCTAGCCCAAATCCAGAACTGTCTGCGACCTAGGGCCCTGGGTTGCGGAGATCGGTGACACTGTCCCTCTATCTCCTTCGCCTGCTGTGACGGGGCCGGTCTGTGAAATTCAGTCGTTGGGGTCGCCAATCAACTCATACAAGCCATTACCCAGCCGGAAGGCTTCGGCTTGCCTTCCCCGACGCAGCACGTAGTCTCCTTTCGTTCTGCCGTCCCTGCTGATCGACTGATTCGCGGGAACCGTCCTGATCGTGTTGAGTGAGAAGCGATCCTCAAGGTACGGGCGAATGCCACGCACCACTGCCGAGGTATGAGGCTACGGCTGCGGAGGCCCCTAATCGACTCCCAGAACGTCATGTCCGCCAATCCTATCAGGTCGTGGAGGCGTGCAGTCATGGTTTCGTCAGCCGCCGAATCGCCATGACTGCTGCCGGAAGGCCGAGGACGCATCCGAGAAAACTAAGCGTTACCTGCACTAGGTCGCCGCGTTCCCGAATCGTTCCCCACCACGCTGGACCTTGTCTAGCGCCACCGCCGTAGGGAAGGGGCACGACGGCGAGAAGAAAGAGCCATAGTGTCAGGCCGACCACGGCCAGGAGCAGGAATTCTCTGATGGGACCCTCGGACCGAAAACCTTGGACGGCCCAACCGAGTGTTCGACATGATCCCCAAGGAAGAGGAACCCCGCGATCGCAGCGAGAGGCACAACTACAGCGGCGAAAACCAGTGTGCTGCGTAGCTTGGCCTCGGCCTGCTCGACACGGTCTTCTTGCATGAGCGCCTCTGCTTCTTCGAGTGTCAGAAAATCCGTAAAGTCATCATAGTCCCCCGGAGACTCTTTCTTGACTGTGCGGCCAACTTCCAAGTCGCTCATGCCATCGTACGTTCCAGGGTGCTTCTCTTTCACTCTACGGCCCAACTCTACGACATTAGGAGTGGTAGCGGCCCCCACTTCTTCCCGTGACATCATTTGATGGACGCTAAGCGTCGCCGCCGCGTGCAACTTGGTGAGCGTTTCCCGGTGGGATTCGAGCGACTTGAGGTCGTTGGCGTATCTTTCCCACGAGAGAAGCCCGACAACGGCCAGGGTGAGGACGAAACCAAGGATTCCGAGCACGAGACTCAGGCGGCGAAACCCTTCAGGTTCGGGGACATTGTTCACGCCCACAATTCTAATCCCGGCAGGGAAGTTCCGGCCAGAACACCCCGCTGGTCCCCGGTCGAAATCTGCCGATCAGGGACCCCATCAAGTCCTTTGTCGCTGGGCCCCCTTGTTCCCGGCGCCTCTCCCCGCCCCTTCCCTGCCAATACTTCTTTGCCCTCGCCTGCTTGCGGCAAACCGCATCGCAGTAAATCTGCTTTGACTTCCGCGTAGAGAAGAAACCGCCACACTGCGCACAAATCGCTTTGTGCAGTCCCGAAGTCGCCATGTCCAACCACAGCATCAGCAGGAAGGCGTGCCCAAGGGGTCCGTGGGACAAGAACAGCCTGCGCAGCGCCATCGAGGTACCAATACTCTCCCCATCAGCGGAAGGGAGGGGGAAGAAAAGGAGGAGCGAAGGCTAGAGCCGAAGTCGCGCCGGTGCTCTCCCGGTCCCGTCTCCCCGTTCCGCCCTTGCTGGGGGCTCGTGCAAAATCAATCCCGATGTAGGGTTGTGTAGGGTTTGACCCTTTTTCCATGTTCTTCTCACGCGCACGCGTATGGAAAAAAAACCCGAAAATGCTCGAGACCCTACACACGGCGACAGACTTTGGAGGCGGCTTCGCTCTGCCCTAACGCGCCGCCCTAACGGGCGTCGCAGGGCTACGCTCCAGCCGCCCCCAAAGTCAGAGGGAAACGGCCTCCGAACCAAAGAGGTGGTCCCCTTTCACTCCGCCGCGGTGGGAACCTTTTACTCTGCCCTTGACATCAGCAACCAAGCGCTTTGCCTCCGACATGGCCAGTTCAGCGTCAATTAGGTTCCGGTTCGTCATTCCGGCCGTATCGAGCCGAAACTTAGCCGAACTGAGACCTTGACACTCTTTGGTCGGCAGGCGCTCGAGCGCCGCAGTCCGGTGTTTGAGGATTTCCGTGCTGCGCTTGAAAGACAGCACTTCATCGACGCGATTGAGAAGCTCAACGGCCGCTTTCACTTTCTGATCGTCGACCGGGGCTTGACCGCCAGCGCTACACGACCATACGACGAACAACGCTGCGATCGTCAACCCGGTTGCTCCACGTTCCATCAGCATCATCTGTTGTCTCCCCGATGCCCGGTTCGTGCTGCCTAACGCCACGCATGAGCCGCGCGCCTTCTCAACCGCCGAGGCGCGCCGGCTCCATTCGTTTGTTCGGCGGCTCATGTGCCGCGGTTTGCCACGCACATCAGAACGGCGCTATTCGGTGATCACTGCCCGAAGCGGACCACCTTGCCACCCTTCATCACGAACTTCCTACCACCGTTACACTCGAATAGATCTTCTGATTCGTTGCCGGACAGGATCGCGCCCACGCGGTTTAGGGATGGGCCGCACGTCACCTTGAGCATATCGTCCGACATGCCGATGGCTATTCGCCGCTCGTGATGAGTTTCCAAGACGCCTCGCTCCATTGGGTGAACGTCTTGCGTGGATCCTGCGTCAAGAACCCCCCATCTGTCGGAGACCACATCTCTTTCTCGGATAGATGAGTCGAAGCGACACGTGAGATCAAATGGACGCGCGCGCTGAATGGGCCACAAGGCCGCCCGGCCATCGCCCGTGCGGATGTGGAAGACAATAGGGAACTGCACTGAACCCCATTCAACGCCTTCGATGGTCACTTTCGAAGCTGGAGTCGCGATTACCGGTTGCCATTGCCACGAATAGTACTGCTCCAAGTCTTTTACCGAGCTCATGAACCTATTCAGGCCAGTCGTCCAGAGCTGGAGGCCGATGAATTGCTTCGCCTTCTCCAACTCCGAGGAGAAACCGAGCGTCTCATAGTTTCCGATGACTTCAAGGCTCTGCGCAGAGTCCTTGAACTTAACCACGAACCGCGAGTCGCCAGGGCCACCGCCAGCATCGGGTGCAGTCCCGACGACAGTACCGCTCTTGCCGATCGCATCTTTAATCACTGGTTCGTCGTCTTGGAGACAAAGCGCTGGCCTGGCATTCTGAACTGGCCGTCCTGCCCCGGCAACAGGAACACTGCTTCGCCCTGGCACCGCTTAAGCTTGTCTGCACGGGCCAGGGTCTGACCAGTGGCGATCGGCACCCAGCCACCTCAGGGCGACTGAGGTCAAGGTGAGCACGAAATGGCTGACGCGAAGCGTGCCTTTCATCTAGGAAGCTCCTTTCAATTCAATGGCCGGGCGACATTGTCGTCTTGCCGCGACCCACGGGTGACCTCGTGTCCGCCGAACGCATGTTTAGGCTGACCTGATAAAACTGGTCCAAATCAGCCTAACACGAAACCACCATCTGCTAAACCGGCGACAACCGCTTTGCTTCTAAACAACTTCTTCGACGTACAATAACTCTCCTCCAGTCTTAGTTAGGCCACCGATCGGTCCGGATAATCGGGCCGTGCTCCACTTGCGTCGGAAGAGGCAGGCTTACGGATACTGGCCGCGACCCTTTTGTGGGTTATTGTCAAGGATTTCTTGAGGTCGTAGGGCTTTCCCCCGATGCGTCCACGGTGCTTCAGGAACTACGTTTAGTTTTGGAGATCGGTGACAGGAAGCTGTGAAGCATTTGGCTTTTCCTGCGGCTGAGGACACAGGACCGCCTGAACGACAGCTTCGCGCACATTTTCAGCGGCGGTGTTGCTGCGGCCGGGCTGCTTGTTCGACTAGACTCGACGAGTCTCTGCTGGAGTTGGTGGCAGGGTTGGGATTCTGTTGGCGTTGGCCGGACTCGATGGCGCCGAGGGCGCGTTGGATTTTCTACGTTGGCGCCAGCCGGAACATCCGTTGCAGATTAAATGTCAGCGCTGCCCAGATCGCTTCACATTGCACTCGCTCGAGACCGCGCGTTGCGAATCGTGTTAGCTTCAGCTTCGTCTTGATCCAGGCGTTGGGAAACTCCGCCAGCGGCGCCCGCTTCTTGTAGATCCTGCGATTCCTCTCGCTTCATCTTTTCATCAAACGCTTCGATGGCCGCATCGTAATGCACTCACCCGGAAATGGGTGACTAGCCGCGCGGAAAATGGGTGACTAGCCACGGGCGGCCGCGAGTGCTTCGATCGCCTCGCGGCGCGAGGAAACGCCGAGCTTCGCGAGCACGCTCTTCACGTGCGAGCGCACGGTGTGCTCGGAGATGAACAGGCGCTTGCGCGATCTCGTCCGTGTCGAGCCGCTCGTCGAGCAGGAGCAGCACCTCGAGCTCGCGGGCGCGGAGAGGCCGCGATCGAGTGCGGCACGCCGCCGTGCCGCGGCCGCCGCCCGTCGCGCACTTGCTCGAGGAGCCGCCGTGCTACCGCACCCGAGAGCGCGGCCTCGCCTCGGGCGACGCCGCGGAGGAACTCGACGATCCGCTCGGGCGGCTCGCTCTTCAGCAGGTAGCCGGCCGCTCCGCCACGGATCGCGGCGAGCAGGTTGTCCTCGGTGCCGCGGCGGTGAGGACGACGACCTCGCACGCGGGCGCGGCCTCGCGCAGGCGCGGCAGTGCGGCGAGCCCGTCCATCCCCGGCATCGAGAGGTCGAGCAGGACGAGGTCCGGCTCGAGCGCGGCCGCGGCTCGATCGCCTCCTCTCCGTCGGCGGCCTGGCCTGCCACCTCGAAGCCGTGCGCGCGAGGAGCAGCGCGAGCGCCTCCCGCGTGAGCGGATGGTCGTCGACGATCAGGAGGCTGCAGGGACATCGTTCTCCTTCATCGGCCGCACCGCTTCTGCCGACAAGGATGAAGATGAGGCCCGACAGGGAACTATCGCGCATGGATCGTCGGCGAGGTCCTGCTGCTTGGCCTGCTCGGAGCGACGCTCGGGCGCTGTTCGGCGCCTACCCCACTCTACGCACGAGCTGGCGAGCTGCCGGAGGCGCGCTCGCGCTCGACACGGCAGTCGCTCTGGCGGCGGCGCTCGTCGCCTGCTCGCCGGCGTCCGCTTCTCGGTCGAAGGGAGACGGCTCGACCTCCTGCTCTGCGGCGGTTTCGGCGTGCTGGCCGTCACGACCTGGCCTTCTCGATCGGGCCCGTCCTCGGCGGGCAGCCGGTGCACCGGATCGAGGCTTGGGCGGCGTCGTCGGCGGCGGTTGTCGGCTGGGGGCTGATCGCGGTCGCGCCCTTGGCCCGCGGGCGCATCAACGCCCGCGAGCGTGCGGGCGCGACACCCTCGCCGCCTTGGCCGCGCTGGTGCTCGCAATCTGGCTGCTTTTCCGCTGGCTCGGAGCGACGTTGCCCGCGCTCGAGTGGTCGCCGGGGGACACCACGCCGCGCCGCTCACGAGCGTCATGGCGATCCAGGCGCTGCTCGCCTGCTGGCGTGGTCGGCTTCGGCCGGCGGTTCTGGACGCGGGGGGAGGATCTCGACCGCTGGCTCACGCTCGCCGCACGCTCGCACTCTTCTCGGAGCTGCACTACGTCTTCAACCCGGTCGTCGCGAGCTCGATGGTCTCGCAGGCCGATTTCCTGCGGATGCTCTCGTACGCGCTCCTGCTCGCCGGGGTGTGGCGGGCGATCCGCTTCGCGGAGTTCGGGCGCGCGGTCGCGGACGAACGCGCGCGGGTCGCGCGCGAGATCCACGACGGGCTCGCCCAGTACCTGTTCGCGATCTCGACGCACACGTCGATGCTCGAGAACGGCGCCGATCTGAACGAGCTCCTGCCAAAGCTCAAGGAGGCGACGGTCGCCGCCCAGCAGGAGGCGCGCTTCGCCGTGCTCGCACTGTCCTCGGCAAGCGGCACCGCGCCGTTCGACTCTGCGCTTCGCCGCTACGTTGAGTTCCTCACGGCTGACGGAGTCGCTCGCCGTCGACCTCGAGATCGACCCCGGATCCGGCTCGCGCCGGATGAGCAGATCGAGGTCTTCCGCATCGTCCAGGAGGGGCTCGGCAACGTCCGCAAGCATGCGAACGCGACGACCGCGCGCGTACGGATCGGCCAGGTCTTCGGCCAGCGCTACGTGACCGTGGTCGACGACGGCATCGGCTTCGACGGCGAGACGAGCCCGGCCGGGCAGGGGCTGAAGAACATCCGCAGGCGGGCCGAGTCGATCGAGGGCGGCGTCTCGCTGCGCACGCGCCCCGGCGGCGGCACCGCGCTCGAAGTCCTGCTCCGCGCCTAGTTGTCCTGCCTACACAGGTTGTGAACGGCTGAGGGTTCTATCCGGCCCTCCTTCGAGGCTGTGGGTCTGCGAAGACCACGGTTACGAAGGAGGGCTCGGATGTATCTGCACGCTAACGCGAAGCTCGGACTGGCTGCTCGTTTCGCGCTGTGTCCAGTCGGTCGAGGGTGGTTGTTCGATCCGGGCGGCGGCGGCCGGTTCAACGTCTCGCCGGCGACGGCGCATCGTTGGTGGCATCGCTGGCTTGAGGCCGGCGAGGAGGCGAGGGAGACGCTCTCGTGTTTGTTCGATCGTTCCAGTCGTCCCCATCGCTGTCCGCGTCAGCTCGCGGCCCGGTTCGAGGAGGCGATCTGTGCCTGCCGCCGTCAGACCGGCTGGGGGCCGAGGCTGGTCGCGGGTGCGACAGGGTTCCCTCACTCGACCGTCTCGAAGGTGCTGCAAGCGGGCCGGGATCTCGCGGCCGCCACGACCCGAACGGGAGCCGGCCCGCAGGTACGAGTGGCCCTGCCCCGGCGATCTGCTGCACATGGACACAAGCCGCTATGCCCGCTTCCTGCGGCCCGGCCACCGCGTCACCGGCGACCGCTCAGCGCTGCGACCGGCCGAGCCCGGACACGCGTCGGCTACGACTACGCGCACGCGATCGTCGACGACCGCTCCCGGCTCGCCTACGTCGAGCTCCACTACGACGAGAAGCAGTGACCGTAACCGCCTTCGTGCAACGCGCCCTCGCCTTCTTCGCCCGCCACGGGATCGCCGCGAAACGGCTGATGACCGACAACGCCTTCACTACGTCAAGAACCGCGGACTCCGCGAGCTGCTCGCCGCCAACGAGGTCAGGCACCTGACGACGAAGCCCTACCGGCCACAAACAAACGGCAAGGTCGAACGCTTCCACCAGACGATGGCACGCGAATGGGCCTACGGCCTCAAATACCGCTCCTCTCGACACCGCGCCGCAGCCCTGCCACACTGGCTCCAGCACTACAACACGACGCAGACCACACAGCTCACTCGGAGACCGGCCCCCCATCAGCCGCGTTCACAACGTCCGTAGGCAGGACACCTAGAGGCTTGATGCGTATTCGGTAGGGACCCGCGTTTTGACGACGAAGGGCTTCCAGGCTGTGTCCCCTCGAGATGGAGGCTCGAGATGACGCCGGATCTGGAAGCCCTTGTGGTTGCAGCGTATGTGTTCGCGGACGAGTATCCGGTCCCTGCGAGGCCGGGGCCGGCGGCCAAGATCGCCGATGCGGAGCTGGTGGCTTTGGCGGTCTGTCAGGCGGCGATGGGGATCAGCTCCGACCGGCAGTTCCTCGGCCTAGTTGGCTACCGGCTGCCGGGCTGGTTTCCCGCATCTGCCGTCGCAGTCGCAGTACAACCGTCGGCTGCGCAGCCTGACCGGGCCTGCTCACCGTCGTGCAGCAGCGCCTGGCGCGGCTGCTCGACGTGGGCGGCCCCGCCTTGCTGACGGCACGCTGATCGGTGTCGCCAACTACGCGGGCTGCGCCAGGCAGAGCGAGTTCGCGGGCAGCGCCGGCTACGGCTACTGCGCCGCCAAGAGCGAGTGGGTCTGGGGCGTCCGGTTTGTCCTGCGCGCCGACCGGCGCGGAGTGCCGCTCGCCTACACCTGGGTGCCCGCCAACGAGCACGAGTACGAACCGCTGCTCGACCTCGTCGAGAGCGGCGAAACGGTGATCGCCGACAAGGGCCTCTGGGGCCGCGCCTACAACGAGAGGATCGAGCTGCGCGAGGTCGAGCTGCTCACCCCAGCGCGCGAACGCACCGCCGCCAACCGTGCCCGCGAGCACGCCCTCGCCTCAGCACGGCTCGTGATCGAGAGCGTCTTTGCGAACCTCAAAGAACAGATGCGGCTCGCCCACCACCTCGCCAAAACGCCACGCGGACTCGCCCAACGGATCGCGCAACGCCTGCTCGCGCTCACCCTCGGAATCCTGCTCAACACCCTCCACGGACGACCCAGCCCGCGCACTCGCCGCCTACGACGGCCGCTAATCCGCATCAAGCCTCTAGATGACCTGCCTACACAGGTTGTGAACGGCTGAGGGTTCTATCCGGCCCTCCTTCGAGGCTGTGGGTCTCGCCAAAGACCTGCTCGAAGGAGGGCTCGGATGTATCTGCACGCTAACGCCAAGCTCGGACTGGCTGGCCGCTACGCGCTCGTGTCGGCGATCGCGGGTGGGATGACGCTGAAGGCGGCCGCGGCCGCCTTCAGCGTCTCGCCGGCGACGGCGCATCGTTGGTGGCATCGCTGGCTTGAGGCCGGCGATGAGGCGCGAGCGACGCTCGCGTGTTTGCTCGACCGCTCGAGCCGGCCGCGTCGCTCACCGCGGCAGCTCGCCCCCGAGCTCGAGCATGCGATCTGTGCCTGTCGGCGCAAGACCGGCTGGGGGCCGCGCCTGGTTGCCGGCGCGACCGGCTACGCGCACTCGACCGTGTGGAAGGTGCTCAAGCGTGCCGGGATCTCACGGCCGGCCAGGCCGGCACGCGAGCCGGCCCACCGCTACGAGTGGCCCTGCCCCGGCGATCTGCTGCACATGGACACAAGCGAGTACGCACGCTTCGAGCGGCCAGGTCACCGCGTCACCGGTGACCGCTCAAGCCAGGACCGCCAACACCGCGACGGCGTCGACTACGTGCACGCGATCGTCGACGACCACTCCCGGCTCGCCTACGCCGAGATCCACTCGGATCAGCAAGCTGTGACCGTCGCCGCCTTCCTCGAGCGCTCGCTCGCCTTCTACGAGCGCCACGGCGTCACCGCGAAGCGGCTGATGACCGACAACGCCTGGGTCTACGTCAAAAGCCGCGACGTCCGCCGCCTGCTCGCCCGCCACCAGATCCGGCACCTGACCACCAAGCCCTACCGGCCACGCACCAACGGGAAGGTCGAGCGTTTCCACCAGACGATGGCACGCGAATGGGCCTACGGCCTCACCTACAACTCCCACCACGACCGCGCCGCAGCCCTGCCACACTGGCTCAACCACTACAACACGACGCGACCACACAGCTCACTCGGAGGCCAACCCCCCACCAGCCGCGTTCACAACGTCCGTAGGCAGGACATCTAGATGGTTGATCGGTTAATCGGCGTAGGCGGTGAGTTCGCGGCTGGGGCGGCCGAGGCGTTGGTTGAGGTTGATGGCTGCGCAGAGGGCGAGGATGCGTGCGGTGATTCGAGTGAGCAGGCCGGTGGGGGTGCGGCCGCCGTGGCGTTCGAGCAGGAGTTGGTCTTTGAGGCTGTTGACGATCGACTCGATCCGCTGGCGGATCCAGCCGATCGGCGGGTTGGGCCGGTCGGGCTCGTCCGCGCGGCTCGGCCTGAGCAGCAGTGCGCGCAGCTCGCCTACGGCGGTTTCGAAGTCGGTGCCGGCGAAGCCTTTGTCGCAGATGATCGTCGCTCCTTCGAGCGGGTTGGCTTCGAGTAGCGCGAGTGCCGCCTCGCGTTCGGCTGCGTTGGCGGCGACGAGGTCGAAGTCGACGATCGTGCCGTCTGGGGCGCAGAGCAGCACCAGCTTGAAACCCCAGTAGCGGCGCGAGTGGGCCGGGCAGTAGCCGAAGCCGGCCCAGGGCGCGAGCTGGCTTCGGCGGGTTGTCTCGATCGACTGCCCGCACGGAAGCGGCGTCGTGTCGAGCAGCAGCAGCTTGTCGCTGGCCCCGAACGTCTCCGAGGCGAGTGCCTTCCAAAGCAGCACCAACTTCGGCGCCAGCGCCCGGCAACGCTCGTTGTAGCGCGACTGCGACGGCAGGTAGGGAAACAGGTGGCCGAGCCGGCGGCGGGCGCGGCGCAGGAAGAGCCGGTCGCTCGGGCACTGAAGCAACATCTGGGCGACCACCACTGCCAGCAGCTCGTTGTCGCTGATCAGCTCTGGGCGGCCGCGGCGAGGCGTCCGCTGGGAAGGAAACAATGCACAGGCAGCGCAATAGAGCGCGATCACGAGGGTGTCGAGGTCGGCGCGCACGGAGGCCTCCTGGTCGACGGAGCAATGACACCGCCGACCTTCGACACCCTCAACTTCGGTCCCTGCTCCCCAGCAATCACGGCATCAGCCGCGAATTACCGATCAACCATCTAGTTGGGGAGGACGACGAAGACCGGTGGCGCCGCGCCCTTCGGCTTGGACACCGGCCGTGCGACAAGCCGGAAGGGCTTGCCGAGGAGCGTCGTCCGCCGTAGCGGCGCGAACGCGGCAACGAGCCGCACTCGGATCGTGTACCTGCCGGGAACCGTCGTGGTGGCGGGAAAGCGGACGACCGCCCGTGCGTTGCGACCGACCGAGCCGCTGAGGGCCGCAACCGCCCGGCCCGCGGTGTCCAGCAGGTCGGCCTGGTAGTCGACCGGCTCTCCCGGCTGGATCCGCACCTCGTTCCGCTTCCACGCGACCGTGCCGACGGCAACTCCGGTAGCAGGTGCGAACTCGGCTACCGGGCCGCCGCTCAGGCGAGTGCAATCGACCGCTCCCGAGGCGATCTCGGCCGCGACCTGCTTGAACGCGTCGTACGAGGGCTTCTTCGCCAGCGTCGCCCACATCAACCCGGACTGCCAGCCGCCGAGACTGCTCTCGTCGACCAGCAGGAAGTTGAAGAAGGCACCCACGGCAGGCTGGCAGTACGAGAGCCGAACCGCATCCACGAGCTGGGTCGCCTGGTCGGCGGCCGAGGAGGGCCGTGGTTCGGTCTCGGTGCCGCCGTAACCGGCGGCCTGGGTCGGGTCGACCGCAGTCTGGAAGCCGTCTTCGAGGTACCAGATCTTCGTCGAGCCCCTGTCCCGGCAGCGGCTGGTTCGAGCCTGCGAAAGCATCGTAGTAGGCCTGCATCAGCGTGCCGTAGTCACCCTCGGAAATCGAGCCGTCGGCGGGATGGCGCGCCCACGGCTGCTCGGCCGCGTAGGCGGGGTAGGGATTGTGGCCGAAGGTGTCGATGATCGGAGTCGCCCGCCGGCTCACGCGATAGGCCTGGCCGATCCCGCGGATGAAGGCTCCGGCAGCGGTGCCGCGCGAGTCGCCGCGGGCGGCGGTCGACGAGATCACGTTCACATCCGGCCGTGCCGCATGCAGCAGGTCGTGGCAGCGGGCGAGCAGCGCCTCGTACGCGCCTGCCCCGGCCTGCTGGTCCCAGAACTCGGCACGGTTCACCTCGTTCCAGATCACGACGTCGTGGACGCTCGGGTAGGAGGCGAGTAGCCCACGGACGAAGGTGCAGAACTCCGTACGCGCCCCGGAGGTCTGCGGCGAGTCGACGGGCCGCCGGCCGTAGACGGCAAGCACGGTGCGCGCATGCGGTGCGCGCTCGATCGCTCCCTGGACGTTCTGCGCTTCGATTCCGGAGATGTCGCTCTCGCCGGGGAGCCAGATCACCGTGATCCGCTGCACCGTCGCCCCGAGGTCGGCGATCGCTCCCGCCACCGGCGAGTTGCCGTCCCACTTGCCGAGATCGTCGTCGATTCCGAGCAGCAGGCCGGGGCCCGCCCACGCGCCGGCGGGCAGGGCGAAGGCGGCCAGGACCGCGGCGATCAGGAGAATACGACGCACTCGACCTTGGTATCGACGCGGATCGACCCCCGCTTGAGGGCGCGCTCAATCGGCACACAACCGGCACGGACAGGTGCGCTCCCGGGCGGTAGCGTTTGTAGTGGGACGTAGTCCCCACCCTTGGGTGGGGTGAGCGCGCGCGAGACAATTGCGCGTGCGAGCGGAAGCGGCGCACGTGCAAGAGCCGAGCTCGACGCGGCCTCGGCGAGGCTGCGAGCTACGCCGTCTTGGCCAGCGACGTCAGCGAGCGCCGCAGATCCTTGATCTCGTCGCGAAGCTTGGCGGCGTACTCGAACCGCAGCTCCTGCGCCGCGACGTACATCTCCTGCTCGAGGTCGACCACGAGCCGCTCGAGCTCGCTCCGGTCGAGGCCCTCGACCTTGCGCCCGCCGCGACGGCGCGACGGGACGGTCGGCGATTCGAGCGACAGGAACTCCGCGATGTCGGAGACGCCCTTGATCACGTTCTCGGCGGTGATCCCGTGCTCCTCGTTGTATGCGAGCTGCTTCTCGCGGCGCCGGTTCGTCTCGTCGAGTGCGCCCTTGATCGCCTCGGTCAGCTTGTCGCCGTAGAGCAGCACCCGGCCGTTGACGTTGCGCGCGGCGCGGCCGATCGTCTGGATCAGAGCCGTCTTGCCGCGCAGGAACCCTTCCTTGTCCGCGTCGAGCACGGCAACGAGCGACACCTCAGGCAGGTCGAGCCCCTCGCGGAGCAGGTTGACGCCCACGAGCACGTCGTACTCGCCGAGGCGCAGCTCGCGGATGATCTGGATCCGCTCGAGGGTGTCGATCTCGGAGTGCAGGTAGCGCGCCTTGATCCCGGACTCGAGCAGATAGTCCGTCAGGTCCTCGGCCATCTTCTTGGTCAGCGTCGTTACGAGCACGCGCTCGCCTGCCTCCTCGCGCCGGCGCACCTCGTTGAGCAGGTCGTCGATCTGGTTCTTGCTCGGCCGCAGCTCGATCTCGGGATCGACGATTCCGGTCGGCCGGATCAGCTGCTCCGCGACGACCGTGGAGTGGCGGAGCTCGAAGGTCCCGGGGTCGCCGAGACGAATACGAGCTGCGGCACACGGTCGAGGAACTCGTCGAAGCGCAGCGGCCGGTTGTCGAGCGCCGACGGCAGCCGGAAGCCGAAGTCGACGAGCGTCTGCTTGCGAGAGCGATCGCCTTCGTACATGCCGCCGATCTGCGGGATCGTCTGGTGCGACTCGTCCACGAAGACGAGGTAGTCGGACGGAAAGTAGTCGAGCAGCGTGAACGGCGGCGAGCCCGGCGGCCGCCCTTCGATCGGGCGGGAGTAGTTCTCGATCCCGTTGCAGAAGCCGAGCTCGACCATCATCTCGAGGTCGTACTCGGTGCGCTGCCTGATCCGGTGGGCCTCGAGCATGCGGCCCTGCGACTCGAACGCCTTCACCTGCTCCTCGAGCTCGTGCCGGATCACCTCGACGGCGCGCTCGATCGTCGGCTTCGAGGTCACGTACTGCGTCGCCGGGAAGACCGTGATGTGATCCATCCGCTCGTAGATCTCGCCGGTGAGCGGGTCGAAGTGGGTGATCTGCTCGACCTCGTCTCCGAACATCGAAACCCGGTACGCGGTCTCCGAGTAGGCCGGCTGCACCTCGACGACGTCACCCTTGACCCGAAAGCGGCCGCGCCCGAGCACCGTGTCGTTGCGGACGTACTGGATGTCGATCAGCTTCCGCAACATCAGGTCGCGGTCGGTCTCCTCGCCGACCTGGAGGAAGACGAGCTTCTCCTTGTACTCCTCCGGCGAGCCGAGGCCGTAGATGCACGAGACCGACGCGACGATGATCACGTCTCGCCGCGTCATCAGCGAGGAAGTCGCGGCGTGGCGGAGCCGGTCGATGTCGTCGTTCCGCGAGCTGTCCTTCTCGATGTAGAGGTCGGCCTGGGGCACGTAGGCCTCGGGCTGGTAGTAGTCGTAGTAGGAGACGAAGTACTCGACGGCGTTGTCCGGGAAGAACTCCCGGAACTCGTTGCAGAGCTGCGCAGCGAGCGTCTTGTTGTGCGCGATGATCAACGCCGGCCGCTGCACCTGCTCGATGATCCAGGCCATCGTCGCCGTCTTGCCGGTGCCGGTCGCGCCGAGCAGCGACTGATAGCGCTCGCCCTGCAGCACGCTGGCCGAGAGCTCCGCAATCGCGGTCGGCTGGTCGCCGAGCGGGCTGTACGTCGACGAGGTCTTGAACTCGGGCACGGGCTTACAGGTTAGCCCTCGTGCCCTGGGGCGCCGGACGGCTCCCGACGAGGCACGACGCGACGGTCCCCGCCGGCTTGCTCGCTCTACGCCCGAACGACGCGCAGGTCGCCGCTGATCGTGCGGGCGCGGAGCTCGACGAGCGGACCGTCGTCGCCGCCGGCGACGGCGCTGTCGCCGAGCTCGATCTCCGACTCGAGGTCTCCGCTGACCGCGTTTGCATCGACCGCAAGGCGCGAGCCGCGCTTGATCCCAACGCGGATGTCACCCGAGATTGCCTCGATCTCGATCTCGCCCGCCTCGACGGATTCGAGCTCGACGTCGCCGGAGATCGTCTTCGCCTTCACCGGCCCCGCGGCCTCGCGGACCGTCAGATCCCCGGAGACGCACTGGAACCGAAGCGCACCGCTTGTGCGCTCGAGCGTCGTGTCGCCGGATACGGTCTGCACGGTCAGCCGGCCGCCGACGGTGCCCACGCGTAGGTCGCCGGAGACGGTCTCGAATGTCGCCTCGCCGTCGATTTCGCCCCACTCGATGTCGCCCGAGGTCGTCGAGGCAGTCGCGGCGGCATAGCGTCCGCTCCCCTCGATGTCGGCGGAACGGCTCTTGATTGCGACCGTCGAGCCGCGCGGGCAACGAACGCGGAGCTCGACCTCGACCCGGCGGCCGAAGGAAACGCCGAGCACACGCAGTTCGGAGACATCGGCGACCAGCTCGCCGCCCCGAAGCGCGATCCGCGCGTCGTCGACCGCCTGGCGGCTGGCGTCGCTCGCGTTCAACGGCTCGAGGAAGACCTCCGTCTCCACGGTGTCGGTGGCCTCGACGCGGACGCGTCCGGCAGGCACCTCGAGCTTCAGCCTGATCGGCTGCGGAGTGTCGTAGCGCTCGCTGCGCATCATGCCCCCACGGCCACGTGGCGGGCCGGCACGCGGCGGCTCGTTCCACGCGGCGGCCGCGCAGGCCGTCGGTCGACGCGCATGTCGAGCTCGAAATAGTCGCCGTCGGGAAGCTCGACGATCCCGAACTGCGTGCGGTGAATGGTGCCCATGTTCCTCCTCTAGCTGCGGCCGTAGCCGGTCAGGCGGCGGCGCCCCGTCGAGGGGCCGCGCCGCGTGGAATCGAACGTGACGCCGCGGCCGAGGGCCGAGACGATCCAGCTGTTGACCGAGACGCCGTCACGGGCAGCTGCAGACTCGAGCTGGGCCTTCAGGCTCTCGGGCAGGCGCAGGGTGATGCGCGCTCCGAACTCCTCGCCGGGCTCCGGGGCAGCCGTGGCGGCCGGCTCCTCCGCGAGGAAGACGAGGTCGGGGTCTCCACCCGCCACCCGCAGCTCGACGTGCCCGCCTTCGATCGCGGCCGACAGCTCAGCTGCCGCCTCCGAGAGGACGTCGAGAAGCCGCACGCGGACGCTGGACTCGAGCGCACCGGTGAGGCGGCCCGCAGCCTCGGCCACCGACTCGTCCGCGAGCGCGGCGAGCTGGTCGAGGTCGTTCTTGAGCGCATCGAGATGTCGCTGGAGCTTCATTGTGATGTCATTATGACATCAAACGGCTGTCTGTCAAGTCAGTACCCGAGCTCGCCCGCGTACGCCTTTCGGTAGATCGACTTCAGACGCTCCACACGGGAGACGTAGTGGCGGGTCTCGGGAAACTGGATCTCCTGCCCCCGTGCGCGCCAGGTGTCGACGTTCTGCTGACCTGCGTTGTAGGCGGCGAGCGCCGTCCGCTCGTCGCCGTACTTCTCGATCAGGTGCCGCAGGTACCAGGAGCCGTACCGCACGTTCAGCTCGGGATCCGTCAAGTCGCTGATCCGGAACGCCGTGCCGCCCGTGTGAATGGCGATCCCCTTCGCCGTCTCCGGGAGGAGCTGCATCAACCCCACTGCCCCGGAGCTCGAGCGGGCGTCCGCGTGGAACTTCGACTCCGTGTAGATGACCGCCGCGAGCAGCGCCGGATCGAGCCGGTAGTGCTGTGCATGGCCGCGGACGATCGCGGCGTAGGGCAGCGGATACCAGAGGCGCTCCCACCAGGAGGGCTTCGCGGCCTGGAGGACGAGGAAGCCGCCGCCCAGCGCCACCGCCAGGAGGAGGAGCGCGAAGAGTCGCCTCACGCGGTCAGAGTCTGAACGACGTGAACGACGAACGCGTCGAGATCAGCGAGTGTGCCGTCGTTCACGTAGGCGAAATCCGCCCGGCGCAGCTTCTCCTCGTCGGGAATCAAGCGGCTGTCGCGACCGTCCATGGGCACGCTCGTCCGCGCGGCGCGGAGCTGCGGGTCGGCGGTGATTGCGACGACCTTGTCGAAGCGCTCCTGGCCGCCGACCTCGTAGAGGAGCGGCACCTCGGTGACGCAGAGCTCGGGCGGCCGCGGCTTGCGGCCGAGCTCGTCTCGCCAGACGAGGTACTCGGCAGCGACGCGCGGATGGAGCAGCTGCTCGAGCCATTCGAGCTGCGCGCGGTCCTTGAAGACGAGCTCGGCAACCGCCGCGCGATCGACGTCGCCTGTCGAAGTGAAGACGTCGTCGCCGAAGCGCTCGCGCAGCGCCGAGCGCACGTCCTCGTCTTCCTGGAGCAGGCGATGGACGATCTCGTCGCTCGAGACGACGGCGGCTCCGTGCTCGGCGAACGCCTTCAGCGCCTCGCTCTTCCCCGCGCCGATTCCACCCGTGATCGCGACCGAGACGGGCCGCGGCACGTCTACGTGACGTCGTCGGCCGGCTCGGCGGCCGGGTCCGCCTCCGCAGCCTCGAGCTCGTCCGCCGCGGTCTCCGCCTCGGGCTCAGCCGTTGCGACCTCCGCCTCGGGCTCAGCCGTTACGGCCCCCGCCTCGTGCTCGAGGGTCACGGCCTCCGCCTCGGGCTCAGCCGTTACGACCTCCGCCTCGGGCTCGGCAGTCGCCGCCGCGTCTTCGGGCACAGGCTCGAGCTCCGGCGCTTCGGGAGCGGTGTCCACGTCGGCGAAGACGTCCTCGGAGAGATCGATCTGCGGCACGTCGCCCACGAGATCCTCGTTGCCTTCGACCCGCTTGAGCGAGAGGGACAGGCGCCGCCGCTCGGCATCGACCTCGAGGATCAGCACGTTGACGGTGTCGCCCTGCGAGACGACCTCGCGAGGGTTCTCGACGTGGTGCTGGGCGAGCTCCGAGATGTGCACGAGCCCCTCGACGCCGGGGAGGATCTCCACGAAGGAGCCGAACGTGACGACCTTCGTCACGCGGCCCTCGACCGTGTCGCCCTCCTTGTAGCTTTCGAGCACCTGCTGCCACGGATCGCTCTGGGTCTGCTTGAGCCCGAGCGAGATCCGCTGGCGGTCGCGATCGATGTCGAGCACCTTGACCTTGACCGTCTGGCCGATCTCGAGCACCTCGGACGGGTGGTTGACGTGCGACCACGAGAGCTCCGAGATGTGGATCAAGCCGTCCATGCCGTCCAGGTCGACGAACGCGCCGAAGTCGACGATGTTGGAGATCGTGCCCTCGACGACGTCGCCGGGATTGAGCCGGTCGAGAATCGCCTGGCGCATCTCCTTGCGCTCGTCCTCGAGGACGGCGCGGCGCGAAAGCACGACGTTGTTGCGCGAGCGGTTCAGCTCGATCACCTTCGAGCGCAAGTCCTTGCCGAGGAACTCGTCGAGGTCCTGGACGCGACGGATGTCGACGAGCGACGCGGGCAGGAAGCCGCGCACGCCGAGGTCGAGGATCAGGCCGCCCTTGACGACTTCGATCACCCTCCCCGTCACCGGCTCACCACGTTCGTGGGCCGCCTCGATCGCCTTCCAGGCGAGCTCGAAGCGCGCACGCTTCTTCGAGAGGATCAGGCGACCCTCTGCGTCCTCCTTGGTGAGGACGAGTGCGTCGATCTCGTCGCCGACCGAAACCTCATCGGCGGGGTTGACCGAGCGGCGGATCGAAAGCTCGGAGACCGGAATGACGCCTTCGGACTTGTAGCCGATGTCGACCAGAACCTCGTCCTTGTCGACGCGGACGACGACGCCGTGGACGACCTCGCCCTCGTTGATGGTCGGGAACGTCGAGTCGTAGTCGGGGATCAGCTCCCCGTCAGGGCCTGCGATCCAGACGCCCTCTTCGATCGAATTCTCGGTCATCGGCATGTTCTCGGTCATCGGCATGGTCGGTTCGCCCTGAGGCGAAGGCGCAGTATAGCTACGGCAGCTCGACGGTCTTGGATGGCGTAACTGCCTCCAGAAACCGCTTGTCATGGCTTACGACGATGAGCGTGCCCTCGTAGTTTGCGACCGCCTGCTCGAGCTGCTCGATCGCCTCCAGGTCGAGATGGTTCGTGGGTTCGTCGAGCACGAGGCAGTTGACGCCGGTCACCGAGAAGAGGGCCAGGATCGCCCGGCCGCGTTCGCCGGGGGAGAGCGACGAGCCCGGCCGCAGCACCTCCTCGGCGCGGAGCCCGAACTTCGCCAGCTCGGTGCGCGCATCCGCGGGCCGGAGCTCTGTCGCGTCGCGGAAGGTCTCGAGCAGCGGTCGCTCATCGTCGAAGCGCTCGCGCGCCTGGTCGAAGTAGCCGAGGTCGACCCGGGCCCCGAGCTCCTGCGTCCCCGAGGCGAGCGGCAGGCGGCCGAGCAGTGCACCGATCAGCGTCGACTTGCCGCTCCCGTTCGGCCCGCTCACCGCCAGGCGGTCACCGACACGCAGCTCGAGGTCGAGCGGTCCGAGCGTGAAGCTCCCACGCTCGACGACAGCGCCTGCGAGGCGGGCGACCACGTCGCCCGAGCGGCGTCTCGGCTCGAGGCGCAGGCGCAGCTGCCAGGGCTCCCAGGGCTTGGCGACCCGTTCCTGCTTGTCGAGGCGCTCGATCCGGCGCTCGAGCTTGGCCGCGCCGGCTCCCTGAAGCTGCGCCCGTTGCGCAGCGGCATCCCAGCGCATCTTGGCGTTGTCTGTCTTGCGCTTCTTTGCCTTGGCCACGCCGACCCGGGCCCACTCCCGTCGCTGCTGCGCCGAGCTCACGAGCTCTGAGCGCTTCTCGACGTACGTCTCCCACGCCTCGCGCTCGTGCTGCTTTGCGAGCTGCCGCTCGCGCTCGAACTCCGCGAAGCCGCCGTCATACATACGGACACGGCGTGTCTCGGCCTCGAGCTCGACGACCGTCCGAACGGTGCGTTCGAGGAAGGCGCGGTCGTGCGAGACGACGAGCACGCCCGCCGAGGTCGACCGGAGGAAGCGCTCGAGCATCTCGATGCCGGCGAAGTCGAGGCTGTTCGTAGGCTCGTCGAGCAGGAGCACATCGACGCGCGAGAGCAGGATCGCCGCGAGCTGTGCGCGAGCGGCCTGCCCGCCCGACAGCGCCTCGAGCGGCACGTCGAGCCGGTCGACGGGAAGACCGACGTCCCCGCAGACCTGCTGGGCGCGAGCGGGCAGGTCGGCGCCGCCGAGCGCGAGCCACCGCTCGAGTGTGTCCGCATGCTCCTCGAGCGCGCCGGGAATCCCCACCTCGAGGCGCTCGAGGTCGCGCTCGAGCGCGACCTCGGCGGCCGCGACGCCCGTCCGCCGCGCGAGGTAGCCGAGCAGCGTCTCGCCCGGACGGCTCTCCGGCTCCTGCGGCAGGTAGCCGGTGAGCCCCTGGACGTCGAGCGTGCCCGCGTCCGGCTCCTCGATGCCTGCGAGCACGCGCAGGAGGGTCGACTTGCCGATTCCGTTTGGGCCGACGAGCCCGATCCGACCGCCGCGGGGGACGACGACCGAGACGTCGTCGAGCACAGTGAGCGGGCCGAAGCTCTTCGAGATATGGCGCGCTGACAGCAAGGACTGACCTCCGAGATCGCGAGACGGGGCACCCTCAACGGGCGCAGAACACGTGTCTACGAGCGATCAGTCCGTCATAGCGCAGAGCCGTAGCTCCGGCGCGCAGTGTAGCCGACCGACGGAGCGCGGCTCTGGACCCTGTTCAACGGGCTCCGCCTTCGAGAGACTGACGCACGCTCGCAGCCCCGAGCGATCCTGCTCGGAACGACGAGCCTCGCCACTGACGTGAAGCTGACCCTTGTCCGCCACGCGACATTGATCCTGGAGCTCCAGGGCTTGCGGCTGCTCGTCGATCCGATGCTCGATCCGGCCGGCGCGCGGCCTGCGATCGAGCACACCGCCAACGACCTGCGCAACCCCCTCGTCGAGCTCCCGTTCGATCCTCTGCCCGGGATCGACGCGGTGCTCGTCACCCACCTGCACAAGGACCACCTCGACGACACCGCGGTCGGGCGCCTGCCGCGCAGCGTGCCGGTCTTCTGCCAGACCGAGGATGAGGCGACGTTGCGCGGGGATGGCTTGGACGCGGTCGGAGTCCCCGGCAAGGTCGGCTGGCGCGGCTTGACGATCCAGCGAACGGGTGGCCTCCACGGCACGGAGGCGCTCGGCCCTGTCAGCGGCTTCGTGCTGGGCGATCTCTATCTCGCGGGCGACACGGTCTGGTGCGAGGAGCTCGAGCACGCGCTCGACCGGCATCGCCCGCGCGTCGCCGTCCTGAACGCGGGCGAGGCGCGCTTCGTCGAGGGGCCTCCGATCACGATGGGCGCGGACGACGTGCGGAGGGTGGCAGAACGCGTCGAGACCGTAATCGCGGTTCACCTGGAGGCGATCAATCACTGCGGGCTGCGACGCGATCAGCTCGCCGCCGCCGTCCCGGGGGTACTGATCCCCCGGGACGGCGAGACGATCGAGCTCTAGCTAGCCGAGCCGCGTGATGCGGTTCATCGGCGGCGCCGGCACCGGGTCGTGCGCCATGAGGTACTGGACGAATGCGTCCAGGTCGACCTCGCCGCCGAGCGTGTTCGTCCCCTCCGTGAAGACGGAGAAGCCGTCTCCGCCCGCCCCGAGGAAGTTGTTCATCGCGACGCGGTACGGCGCGAGCGGATCGAGCGGTGTCCCGTTCAGCATCGCCGACCCCGGCACGACCTTGTTCGCGGTCGCCGCGGTGAGGTCGTACGAGTAGGAGAAGCCGTTCGAGACCTGCAGGATCTTCTGGTTCGTGCCCGAGTTCGTGCCGGACCACTGCTGCTCGAGGAGCCGGTAGATCTGCTCGCCCGTCAGCGTCTTCACCTGCATCACGTTCGCGAACGGCTGCACGGTGAACGCGTTGCCGTAGGTGACCTCACCCGGCAGCCGCGTCTCCCCCACACCCGGAGCGAATCGCAGCGAGCCGCGGATGCCGCCCGGATTCATGAACGCGACGACGGCCGCGCCGAAGTCGGTCGGCGCCGTCGCGGCCTGCTGCGCGTCGGCGATCACCTCGCCGATCGGCTGCTCTCCGGCGAAGTTGACGCCACCGGGGTCGCGCGAGGACAGGAGATCGGCCGTGATGTGCCCGATCACCCTGTTTGCGAGAGGCGCCGCGATCGCGTCCCATTTCGCGAGGATCTTCGACTCGACCGGATCCTTCGACGACGGGAGCCCCGAGCGGGTTGGCCGAGCCGGTCGACGAGTCGAACGGCCCTTCGGTCTGCTTGACGACGTAGTTCGTCGCCTTCTCCGACGAGATGTCCTTCGTGCGGTGGTCGATCGTCAGGTCGATACCCGTCACGAGCCGACCGAAGGACGACGCGCTGGTGAGCAGGATATGCGTGCCGGCGTAGTTCGGACACACGTAGGGCTGGTGCGTGTGGGCGGAGATGACGACGTCGACCTGCGGGTCGAGCCCTTGCACGATCGGCCCGATGTCGCCGTTCAGGTTCTCGCAGCCGTTGACGTCGGCGAAACCACTCGCAAAGCCGGGGTACTGGCCGGCGTTCGCAAACGGCGGGTTCTGCTGTCCGCCCTGGTGCAGCAGGATCACGAATGCGCGCACGCCTTCCCTGGCGCGCAACTGGCTGACGAGAGCGTTGACGGTCTGGATCTCCGGCCTGAACTCGAGGCCCTGGACGGCCGTGGGGGTCACGATCAGCGGCGTCCCCTCGAGCGTCAAGCCGATGAAGGCGATCTTCGCGTTGTCGACCTTGACGATCTTGTAAGGCGGGAAGATCGTGTGGTTGGTGCCCGCGAAGAACACGTTCGCCGCGAGGTAGCGGAAGAGCGCCCCGCCGAAGCGGCCGGTCGCGCACGTGGTCGGATCCGCCGCGACGCAGCCGCCGAACTGCATGCGGTAGAGCTCCTTCAGCCCCTCGTCGAACTCGTGGTTGCCCACGCCGGTCACCTGCAGGCCGAGGGCGTTCATCGCCTGGATTGCCGGCTCGTCGTGGAACAGGCCGGAGATCAGCGGACTGGCGCCGATCAGGTCTCCGGCACCGACCGTGATCGTGTTCGAGTTGTGGTCGCGGAGCTGCTTGACGAGCGTGCCGAGGTACTCGATGCCGCCGGCGCTCCGCCTGACGGCGACCGGCTTGTTCACCGCCGGATTCGTGTCCAGCTCGCAGCAGTAGGTGATCGTCCCGGGCGTGTTCGCCTGTAGGTGCCCGTGGAAGTCGTTGATCGCGAGCAGCTGGACGTGTGTGGACTTGTCCTTGCCCCTGTCCTTGTCCCCGTGCCCGTCGTCGGCCGAGGCAACCGGGACGGCGACCACCAACAGCAGTCCCAGCAGCCCGACGAAAAAGCGCAGCCTGCGCATCCGTGCTCCCCTCTCTCCCGTCCGGAGCGCCCCCGCCGACGCCGCCGGGATGGCCAAGGCCATGCAGCGGCGCGGCAGCAGCACTCTTTGCGTTCCCCTGAATTGCACCTGCCCCTCGAGCAGGTCTCCGCGGACGATCCTAGACCGCTACCCGGCCGATAGCCAGAGTCATACCGCCTCGGTCCGGTTACGACTTGGCGTCGGCCCAGTTGTCGCCCGCATCCACGTCGACGGCGAGCGGCGGGTCGAGCGGATAGGCCTCGCACATCTCCTCGCGCACGAGCTCCTTGACCGCGGCGACCTCCTGGTCCGGCGCCTCCAGCAGCAGCTCGTCGTGCACCTGCAGCACGAGCTTGGCCGAGCGACCCTCCTCGCGGAGGCGCGCATGGATCCTGATCATCGCCACCTTGATCACGTCCGCGGCAGTGCCTTGCATGACCGAGTTCACCGCGAGCCGCTCACCGAGCGAGTGGGTCTGGCGGTTGGAGGCACGGATCTCCGGTACCGGGCGACGCCGGCCGAGCAGGGTCGTCACGTAGCCGTCTCGCTCCGCCTGTTCGATCGTGCGCTGGATGAAGTCCTGCACGAACGGGAAGCGCGCCAGATAGGCGTCGATGTACGTCTGCGCCTGATCGCGCGGAATCTCCAGGTTTTCCGAGAGTCCGAAGGCCGAGATGCCGTAGATGATCCCGAAGTTGACCATCTTGGCGATGTTGCGTTCGTCCTTGGTCAGCGTGGCCTGGTCCTTTCCGAGCACCTCGGCCGCGGTCGCAGCGTGGATGTCCTCCCCCCGCTCGAAGGCCTCGCGCAGCTTCGGCTCGCCCGAGACGTGCGCGAGGATCCGCAGCTCGACCTGCGAGTAGTCGGCCGAGATCAGACGGCAGCCCGCCTCCGCGACGAAAGCCGAGCGGATCTCCCGGCCGAGTCCCGTGCGGATCGGGATCGCCTGGAGGTTCGGGTTCGTCGTCGAGAGCCGGCCGGTCGCAGCGACATGCTGGTTGAAGGTGGTGTGGAGGCGGCTGTCCTGCTCTGAGATCAGGCCGGGCAGCGGACCGAGGTACGTGTTCAGCAGCTTCGAGTACTCGCGCCATTCCTCGATCACCGGCACGAGCGGGTGGTCGCCTCGGATCGACCGCAGTACCCGCGCGTCGGTCGAGTAGCCGGTCTTGCCCTTGCGGCCGGAGGCGAGGCCGAGCGTCTCGAAGAGGATCCGGGCGACCTGCTGGGTCGAGCCGAGCATGAACTGCTCCCCGGCGAGCTCGTACGCTCTCGCTTCGAGCTCCTCGACGCGGTCGGCGAGCCGTGCCGTGATCTCGCCCATCCGGTAGGTGTCGATCTTGACTCCAGCGTCCTCCATCGCGGCCAAGACCTCGGTCAGCGGCAGCTCGACCTGCTGGTAGAGCTCGAGCGAGCCACGCTCGACGAGACGAGCCCGCATGGGCGGGGCGAGGCGGCGCGCTGTCTCGGCGTGCTTGACGAGCGTCGCCGTCTCCTCCTCCGCCGCAGGCGTCGGCACGACCTCGAGTCCGTACTCGGCCGCCAGATCGTCGAGCTCGTAGGAGGCGCGGCCGGGCTCGATCAGGTACGCGAGCAACAGCGTGTCGTCTTGCGCGCGCACCCGCAACGACTTTGCGTCGTGGACGGCGAGCTCGCCCGCGGCGTGTTGCGGGCGCGGCCCGATCACGACCTCGGTTCCGGTCGCGACGGCGGCGCGGTCCCCGGCCGCCGCGTAGCCGCCGCGTAGCTCGGGCAGCTCGCCCTCGCGCCAGGGCACCTCGGTGCCGACGACCGCTGGAGCGTCGGCAGCGGGTAGTGCCTCGTCGAGCTCGTCGATCCGGTTCAGCAGGTTGCGAAACTCGAAGCGCCGGAACGTCTCGCGCAGCGTCCCGCGGTCGGGTGGGGCCAACACCAGCTCGGCAGGGTCGAAGTCGAGCTCGAGGTCGCGCCGCATCGTCGCGAGCAGCTTCGACTGGCGCGCCTGGTCGGCGAACTCGAGGACGTTCTTCTTCCGCGCCGGCGAAAGCTCGTCCGCGTGCTCGATCACCGCCTCGACCGAGCCGTACTGCGCGATCAGCTGCCCCGCGGTCTTGTCGCCGATCCCGGGAATGCCCGGGATGTTGTCGGAGCTGTCGCCCTTCAGCCCGATGAAGTCCGGTATCTGCTCGGGTCGGATGCCGTACCGCAGCTCGACACGATCGGGCGTGTAGACGTGCACCTCCGAGACGCCGCGCGGACTCATCATCAGGCAGATGCCTTCCGAGCAGAGCTGGAA
This sequence comes from uncultured Actinomycetes bacterium, assembly GCA_963757725.1. Lineage (GTDB taxonomy): Bacteria > Actinomycetota > Thermoleophilia > Gaiellales > Gaiellaceae > CAVWSR01. Next base: position 879,942 of record CAVWSR010000005.1, on the reverse strand, counting down.
AGCGTCCCGGTCGGTCGAGACGACGCAGGTCTTGATCCCCTCCGCGTCGGCTCGCGTCGCCAGCGTCGCGATCACGTCGTCGGCCTCCCAGCCCTCGAACTCGAGGTTGCGGTAGCCGAACGCCTCGACGATCGGCCGGAAGTGCGGGAATTGCTCGCGCAGCAGGTCGGGCATCGGCCGCCGCCCTTCCTTGTAGTCCTCCGCGATTGCCGCGCGGTGCACCGGGCGGGTGTCCCAGGCGACCGCGACCGCCTTCGGCTTGTAGTCAGCGAGCAGCTTGAAGAGCATGTTGGTGAAGCCGAGCAGCGCGTTCGTCGGGTGCCCGTCCGAGGTCGCGAGCTCCTCCGGCAGCGCGAAGAAGGCGCGATAGGCGAGGTTGTTGCCGTCGACGAGAAACAACTCGGACTCGCGCGCCGGGCCGTCGTCGAGCTGCAGCTCCTGGCCGGTCAAGGTCTTCGGCGACATCGCTCCGAGTCTAGAGCCTCGGTTCGGACCACCGGCGCGGCTCCCGGGGGAAAGCCGAAATGTCGCTCGGGGCGCGCGCGGATGGCGTCGGCGCCGCTGGGTTCGAAGCTTGAGTCAATGGAGACGATGTGGGCGATCCGCAAACCTGGGCCTGCTCCGGGCCTCGTGCTCGAGGAGGTACCGATCCCGGCTCCGGGCGAGGGCGAGGTGCTCGTCGAGGTCGAAGCGTCGAGCATCTGCGGCACCGACCTGCACATCTTCCACTGGGACGAGTGGTCCCAGCGGCGGATCAGGCCGCCGCTGACACTCGGCCACGAGTTCGCGGGCACGGTCGTCGAGATCGGACGCGGCGTGCGGAGCGTCTCGGTCGGCGACTACGTCTCGGCGGAGAGTCACATCACCTGCGGCACCTGCTTCCATTGCCGCACGGGAAACGCCCACATGTGCGAGTCGACTCGCATCCTCGGGGTCGACCGGGACGGCGCGTTCGCCCGGTACGTCGCGGTGCCGGAGCCGGTCGTGTGGCAGAACGACCGCGAGAAGCTGCCACCCGAGCTCGCAACGCTGCAGGAGCCTTTCGGCAACGCGGTCTTCGCCGCCTCCGAGCAGGACCTCGCCGGGCGCTCCGTCGCCGTGATGGGCTGCGGCCCCGTCGGCCTCTTCACCATCGGAATCGCCCGAGCTTCAGGCGCGGCGGTCGTGCTCGCCGGCGACCGCAGCGACTACCGCCTCGACCTGGCCGGGCAGATGGGAGCCACCTCGGCCGTGAATGTCGCGCGCGAGCCTGAGGTCGCAGCCTGGTTCCGCGACCACCACGAGGGGCAGGGCTTCGACATCGTCTTTGAGATGTCAGGCTCCGCGCGAGGGATCGGCGATGCTTTCGCGATCGCCCGCAACGGCGGGCGGGTGATCCTGTTCGGGATCCCGTCGCGGCCGGTCGAGATCGACGTCGCGCAGGCTCTGATCTTCAAGAACCTCGATGTCCGTGCACTGAGCGGCCGCAAGATCTTCGAGACCTGGTATCGCACGCGGTGGCTGCTCGAGAGCGGCGTGGTCGACCTCCGCCCGCTGATTACGCACTCGTTCACGCTCGACCGCTTCGACGAGGCGATGCAGTTACTCGACGCAGGTGAGGCGTGCAAGATCGTGCTGCGACCGATCGAGGGCAGCGCCGTTCCGCGCACGGTCGAGTCGCGACAGGAGCCGGCGGCGCTCGCGGAAGGCCCGTGGGCGCACCGATGAACGGGCTCGATGCAGAGCTCCGCGCGGAACTCGACGCGCTGCGCGAGGCGGGGACGTACAAACGCTTCACGACGATCGACTCGCCGCAGGGTCCCTCCGTCCGGATGGACGGGCGCGACGACATACTCGTCCTCTCCTCGAACAACTACCTCGGTCTTGCAGCGCATCCCGAGGTCGTCGGGGCGGGAATCGAAGGGCTGCAGCGGTACGGCGCCGGAACCGCGTCGGTGCGCTTCATCTGCGGCACCTTCACCCCTCACCTGGAGCTCGAGCGCGACCTCGCGGCGTTCTTCGGCACGGAGGCCGCACTGACCTTTGTCTCCTGCTGGAACGCGAACGAGGCGCTGATCCCGACGCTGACCGACGAACGCACCGTGATCTTCTCCGACGCCCTCAACCACGCCTCGATCGTCGACGCGATCAGGCTGTCGAAGCCGGAGCGCAAGCTGATCTACGCGCACTCGAACCTGGACGAGCTGCGTGCCGGGCTCGAGAGCTGCGAGCCGGGGCAGCGCAAGCTCGTGATCACGGATGGGGTCTTCAGCATGGAGGGTGACCTCGCCAGGCTGCCCGAGATCGTCGAGCTTGCGGAACAGCACGACGCGTTCGTGATCGTCGACGACTCGCACGGCACCGGCGTCCTCGGCACGACGGGTCGTGGTACCGCCGAGCACTTCGGCGTGGCAGCGAGGATCGGCGCCGTAACGAGCACACTCGGCAAGGCGCTCGGCGGCGCAGCCGGCGGCTTCGTCGCATCGAGCGAGGAGGTGTGCGACATGCTGCGACAGCGCTCGCGGCCGCAGCTGTTCTCGAACGCACTGCCGGCGACGGTGGCCTGCAGCGCCCGGGCGGCCCTCGGCGTCCTCCAACGGGAGCCCGAGCTGCTCGTACGCCTGCGTGAGAACATCCGCTACTTCCGGGCAGGACTCGAAGCTGCCGGCTTCCGACCCCTTCCGGGCGAGGCGGCGATCGTGCCGATCGTCGTCGGACAGACCGCGTTCGCGATCGAGCTGAGCCGCCGGCTGCTCGCGCGAGGCATCTTCGTGACCGGCTTCGGCTTCCCTGTCGTCCCGGAGGGTGCCGCTCGGGTGCGGGTGCAGATCTCCGCGGCGATGACGAGCGACCAGCTCGACCGAGCGCTCGAGGCGTTCGTCGCGGTGGGACGAGAGGTCGGGCTGGGCGACTGACCGCCGCGGACGAGCCGTCTCGAACTTGGCACGATCCAGTCACAGACACGTGCGCGTCCCGGCGATAGGCTGAAGCCGAGCAGGGGGCGGGTCGGGACCCGCACTACTCGCGCGAGAAACGAATTGCACCCGGGCATAGCGATATGCCCCCGGCCTACCGCTGATTGACTACCGGCGTGCCCCGCGTCCCGATGCTCGCCGGCTCGCGCGTCGCGGTCGTCACCGCGCCCGAGGACGCGATCGTGCTGCGCCCGCCGCCGCCCGGCCGCGCGATCACCGACGTCGCGGCGGCGGTCGCCGAGGCGCTGCGCTTCCCGCTCGACGGGCCACCGCTCGCGCAGCTGCTGGCCGGTCGAACGCGAGCGACGATCCTCGTCGAGCCGCCGGCGCTGCCGATTCCGGGCGCAGAGCACGATCCGCGGCGGCTCGCCGTGGCGGCCGCGGTCGAGGAGCTCGAGCGGCTTGGGATCGCCACCGGCTTCCAGACGATCCTCGTGGCCGGCGGACTCGCCCGGCGGGCGGGTCAGCGCGAGTTGAGCGAGCTCGTGACGCCCGAGCTCGCACGCCGCTTCCACGGCCACGTCGAGGCGCACGACGCGGAGTCGCCCGACCTCGTCGAGATCGGCTCGTCGGGTCGCGTGCCGCTACGCGTCCACCGGAAGCTCGTCGACACCGATCTCATACTGATCGTGACCTCTGCCGAGACGGTTCTCCACGGTGGGCCGGCGGCGCTCGTCGGGGCGTCGAGCGGCGAGGTCGCCCGCAGCGCCGGCGCCTGGTCGCTCGTCGAGACGGCAGCCTCGCAGGGCTGGCGGCTGGGGGTCGACATCGAGCGCGCGCTCGTTCAGCACGGCGTGCCGCTGATGGGCGTTTCGCTCGTCCTCAACCACCCGCTGCTCGGCGGGCTCCTGCGCGGCTACCCCTACGAGGACGACGCGCTCGCGCGCATTGTCCGCTCGCCGCTTCGCCACGGCTACGGGTTACTCCCCGAGCCGGTCCGGTCGCATGTCTTCCGCTCGCTCCCGCTCGAGCTGAATGCGGCAGCGGTGTTCGCGGGCCCGCCCTCGGTCGCGCATGCAGAAGCTCTGCTGCGCGGGATCGAGCTCCGGTCGGCATCGCTCGAAGGCAGGCTCGACGCGATCGTGATCGGCATCCCCCGCGCCACCCACTTCCTGCCCCGCGAGCGGCCCAATCCGCTCGCCGCAACCTACCTCGGACTCGGTCTCGCCCTACGTCTCTGGCGGGACGATTTTCCCGTCGCCGACGGAGGAACGGCGATCCTGCTCCACCGCTTCACGCGCCACTTCACGCACCCGACGCAGCAGCCGTATCGCGCCTTCTTCGCGGCAACGCGCTTCGGCCGCGAGACCGAGGAGCTCGCGGGCGCCGAGCGAGCCGCCGGGCAGGACGAGCGCGCGCTCGATGAGTATCGCGGCGGCCGCTCGTGCCATCCGCTGCTGCCCTTCGCCGACTGGGCCGCGTGCCAGCCGGCGCTCGAGCGGCTCGGCCACGTGATCGTCGCCGGCTGCCGTGACGGTAACGCCGCTCGCCAGCTCGGCTTCGTGCCGGCGGCCGGGATCGGCGCCGCGCTCGCAATGGCGCAAGGCTGGCAGACCGACCCGCCGCGGCTCGGTTTCCTGCTCAGTCCCCCGTACTTCCCGCTCCGGGTTCGAGCACACTGACGGGCCGATGCTGCGCCGCCTGCTGCCGCTGATGCCGCTCCTGCTCGTGCTCGCCGCCTGCGGCGGGGGCAGCTCGAGCCCAGCCGACCTCGGTGCCGCGCCGGCAAAGACCGTGGCGGCCGGGAGCGCCCACTTCGAGCTGAAGGTGAACGCCACTGTCGCCGGACTCGCCATCCACTCGGACGAGAACGGCACGCTCTCGTTCGACCGCCGGCAGGCTCACGTCTACAAGCTGACCCAGAACGGACTGCCCCAGGAGACGATCTACGACGGACCGTTTCGGTACTCGAACGCGAACATTCAGGCGGCGCTCGACGATCCGAGCGTACGGCCGTGGACGAAGCTCGACGTCCGCCGGCTCTCCCCGGCGCAGCGGGCGCGGCAGACCGACGACATCGAGCACATCCGCGCGCTCGCCTACCTCGCGGCCGGCGCCGTTTCCCCCCGCCGGGTCGGCGGCGAGCAGGTCGGCGACGAGGCGACGACGCGTTATGCCGCCCGCGTCGAGCCGGACCGGCTCGCCGCGGGTGTCCCGGAGTCACTCAAGCCGAACATCCGTGCGATCATCCTCAGCGACTTTCCGACCGGCCCGTTCCCGGCCGATTTCTGGCTCGACGGCGCCGGCCGCATCCGCCGCGTCCGCGTCGCCTACACCACTGCAAGAGGCTCGAAGTACTCGCTCGACGCCGTCTTCTCAGAGTTCGGCACGAAGGTCGACGTGAGACCGCCGGCGCCGAAGGACCTCGAGGACATCAGCCCTCGTTAGGACTCGCCGAGATACGTCTTACGGACCTGCTCGTTCTCGCGCAGCTTCTTCGCATCGTCGGCGAGCGCGATCGTGCCGGTCTCGAGCACGTAGCCTCGATTGGCCACGTCGAGCGCCATCAGCGCGTTCTGCTCGACCAGCAGGATCGGCGTCCCTTGCGCGTTGATCTCCTGGACGATCTCGAAGATCCGCTCGACGAAGATCGGCGCCAGGCCCATCGACGGCTCGTCGAGCAGCAGGAGCTTCGGTCGCGCCATCAGCGCCCGCCCCATCGCGCACATCTGCTGCTCGCCGCCGGACATCGTCCCGGCCTTCTGCGCGCGCCGCTCGTGCAGGCGCGGGAAGAGCTGGAAGACACGGTCGAGATCGTCCTTCATCCCGCCGCGATCGCTGCGCTGGAAGGCCCCCATCTCGAGGTTCTCGAGCACGGTCATGCGCGGGAAGAGCCGCCGCCCTTCCGGCGACTGCGAGATGCCGCGGCGCACGAGCTCGTGAGGCGGCGTCGCGGTCACGTCCTTGCCCTGGAAGCGGATCGAGCCGCTGCGCGGACGGTTGAGTCCGTTGATCGAGCGCAGCGTTGTCGACTTGCCCGCGCCGTTGGCGCCGATCAGCGTCACGACCTCGCCTTCGCGCACCTCCAGCGAGATCCCCTTCAGCGCGTGGATCGAGCCGTAGTAGGTATGCACGTTCTCGAGCTCGAGAACCGGTGTGGCGCCGCCCGCGTTCATTCGTGCTCGACCGCCGCCTTGCCGAGATACGCCTCGATCACGCGCGGGTCGCGCTGCACATCCTTCGGGGCGCCCTCGGCGATCTTCTGCCCGTAGTCGAGCACGGTCACGCGGTCGGAGACACCCATCACGACCTTCATGTCGTGCTCGATCAGCAGCACCGTCAGGCCCTGCTCGCTCCGCAGCCGCTCCACGAACGCGGTGAAGTCGGCGGTCTCCTGGGGATTCATCCCCGCCGTCGGCTCGTCGAGCAGCAAGAGCTTCGGGTTCGTCCCGAGCGCGCGGGCAACCTCGAGCCGGCGCTGGTCGCCGTAGGAGAGACTGCGCGAGATCTCGTCGTCCTTACCGCGCAGGCCGGAGAACTCGAGCAGATCGTGCGCGGTCTTGTGCGCGTCACGCTCCTCGTGACGCACCTTCGGGGTGCGCAGAATCGAGGTGAGCACGCCGCCGTTCAGCCGGTGGTGCATGCCGACGAGGACGTTCTCGAGCGCCGTCATGTTCCCGAACAACCGGATGTTCTGAAACGTGCGCCCGATCCCGCGCTGGGTGATCGCATGCGGCGGCTTGCCGGTCACGTCCTCGCCGTTGAAGAAGATCCGGCCCGCAGTCGGCTTGTAGACGCCCGTCAGCATGTTGAAGAACGTCGTCTTGCCGGCTCCGTTCGGCCCGATCAGCGAGACGATCGCGCCCCTCGGCACCGTGAAGTCGACGTCGTTCGACGCCACGAGGCCCCCGAACTCCTTGCGGACCTGCTCGGCGACCAGGAGGTCGTCACTCATGGGCGACGTCGTACAGCGGCTCGTCGTGGACGCCTTCCTTGAACTCCGCCCGCCGGCGCGCACTAGGGATCAGCCCTTCAGGCCGCACCAGCATCGTGATCACGAGGATGGCGCCGAAGATGCCGGACGCATACAGCGGCCCGTTGATGTGCGTGCCGAAGGTGGAGTTGACCGAGTGGCTGATGTTCGCGAGGCCGGCCTGGTTGAGGTAGGCGAGGAACGCGCCGCCGAAGATCACGCCCCAGACGTTGCCCATGCCGCCCAGGATCACCATCGAGAGGATGAAGGCGGAGATGTTGAACGAGAAGTCGTTCGGGAACGTCGAGCTCTTGAAGGTCGCGAAGTAGGCGCCGGCGACGCCGCCGAAGAATGCGCCCGTCGCGTAGGCCCACGTCTTCGTGCGCATCAGCGGCACGCCCATCGCCGCCGCGGCCGTCTCGTCCTCGCGGATCGCGATCCAGGCGCGTCCGAGGCGCGAGTCGCGCAGCCGGACCGAGCAGAAGATCGTGATTCCGAGCAGGACGAGCGCCGTCCAGAAGAACCAGTTGTTGCGCCCGGTCGAGTCGAGCCCGAGATAGTTCGCCGGCAGGCCGATCTGGCTGAGAGCGTGGCCGAAACCGGGCGGGTCGACGGGCGTGATGCCGTTCGGTCCGTTCGTCAGGTTGAAGCCGCCGAGATTGTCGCCGTTCCGCGCGATCTGCGGCAGGATCTCGCCGAACCCGAGCGTGACGATCGCGAGGTAGTCGCCGCGCAGGCGCAGCGTCGGCAGGCCGATGATGATGCCGCTCAACGCCGTCAGGACGCCCGCGACGAGCAGGATCAGCCAGATCGTGATGTGGATCCCGGGCGTGGTCGAGCCGACGCCGATCGCGCCGAAGCTGAAGCTCACCTGCGGGAACTGCACCGAGGCGAGCCAGGCGGCCGTGTAGGCGCCGAAGGCGTAGAACGCGACGTAGCCGAGGTCGAGCAGGCCCGCGTAGCCGACGACGATGTTCAGCCCGACGGCCATGATCGCGTAGATCGCCATGATCACCGCCGTGTCCGTCCCCGGATAATCGCCGAAGATCAACATCGAGCCGAGGCTGCCGTTGAAGAGCGGATAGGTGACGGCGACGACGAGCAGCAGCAGCGGCGTCAACGACTTCGCGAGCGGGACGCTGAGCGGACCAAGGCCGATTCGCTCCGGTACGTACGGCTTCGCGTACTGGACGCCGAAGATCGCCGCGGCCAGGATCGCGAGCGGCCAGCCGATCACCGCCAGCACGACGACGAGCAGCACGCGGAACGCGAGCCGCCAGCGGAGCGGGTTCTGCGCTCGCACCCTGGCGAACGCCTCGCGCTCGCGCCGCAGCCGCCGTTTTGCGCTGTCCCAGAGGGTGAAGCCCGGCACCTACCCGCCCTCCGGCGTCCGCTCGCCGAGGAGTCCCTCGGGGCGGAAGACGAGGATCAGGATCAGGATCGAGAAGACCATCGACTGCGTCCAGTCGGATCCGGGCGCGTGCCAGTTGAGCCCTTCGTTGAACTGCTGGATCAGACCGATCAGGATCGCGCCGAGCACCGCGCCGGGCAGGTTGCCGATCCCGCCGAGCACCGCTGCGGTGAACGCAATCAGGCCGAGGGTGAAGCCCTGGTCGAACTGGATGTTCGTCGTGTAGATCGCGTAAAGGAGTCCCGCGATTCCGGCGAGCGAGCCGGCGATGAAGAACGTGAACGAGATCGTGCGGTTGACGTTGATCCCCATCATCGCGGCGGCGTCCTGGTCCTGGGCGACGGCACGCATCGCCTTTCCCTGCTTCGTCTTCTGCACGAGCCAGACGAGCAGCGCGAGCACCGGGAAGGTCGTCACGCCGACGATCAGCTGGTACCAGCGGTATTCGTGCCCGCCGATCGTGAAGACGAATTGCTGCGAGAGGACGTTCGGCACCGACACCGGCGCCGGGCCGAGCCGGTTGAGGCCGACGTTCTGGAAGATGAACGACATGCCGATGGCGGTGATCAGCGGCGCGAGGCGCGGCGCGTTGCGCAGCGGTCTGTAGGCGATGCGCTCCGTGAACGTGTTCAGGAACGCGCAGAAGAGCATCGCCGCGAGCATCGTCACGAGCAGCGCGGGGATCAGCTTCCCGACCGAGTTCGTGTTGCCGAGCCCGAACCGGTGCACCATCACGCTCATGCTGACCCAGCTGCCGAGCATGAAGATGTCGCCGTGCGCGAAGTTGATCAGCTCGAGGATCCCGTAGACGAGCGAGTAGCCGAGCGCGACCAGGCCGTAGACGAGACCGAGCGTGAGCCCGTCGAGGAAGATCGAAGCGAACGCCGCAGGCTCCTTGACGAGGTTGATCGCGAGCCAGACGAGGACGAGCGCGACGAGCAGGAGCCCGATAGCCGGGATCAGCCCCACACTGGGGCGTCGTCTTCGGGGTAGTGCCTGGGTGCTCGCGTCGACGGTCACTGGTGGCTGAGGTGAGTCGGGGGAGGCGTCCAGCCTCCCCCGACTCGATCACGCTCCGCTAGGCGGACTGAACCAGGCTCGTGGGAGGCGTGATGACCTTGTAGGTCGTCTGCTTCCCGCCCTTGATCTGGTAGATCGACACCGGGTTTGCGTTGGTGTCGCCGTTCTGGTTGATCTTGAACGAGCCGAGAATCCCGTCCGTGATGTCGGTTTTGAACAGGTTCTCCGCCACGCTCGCGCGAGTGCCGTCCGAGTTCTCGATTGCGGTCAGCAGCACATCGGCCGCCTGCGCCGCGTACGAGGAGTACGGGTCGACCTGGCCGCTCGTCTGAGTGGCGCCGAAGTCCTTCACGAACTTCTTGCCCACCGCGCCGAGGTTCTCGTTCGGCTGGCCGGCGACGCTGACGAACACGCCTTCCGCCGCCTGGCCGGCGCCGTCGACGACCGCCGAGATCGGCGTGAAGCCGTCGGGAGCCATCAGCTTGACGTCCGGACCGAGGCCGGCGCGGAGGTCCTTGACCAGCTTGCCGCCGTTCTCGCAGATCAGCCCGCCGAGGAAGACGGCGTCGGCGCCCGACTGCTTGATCTTCGTCGCGATGCCCTCGTACGACGACGCCTTGCCGTTCCACGCGGCGAAGCCTGCGACGGTCAGATTGAGCTTCGTCACCGAGTTCTTGAAGTCGGTGGCGACGCCGAGCCCGTACGCCTCCTTGTCGTTGAGGATGTAGATCTTCTTCAGGCCCAGCTGCTGCGCGAGCTGCGCGTCAGCGGCGCCCTGGAAGTCGTCGGCCGCGACGATGCGGATGTAGTTCCGCTTGCCGGTCGGGTAGTACTTGTCCGGCTCGCCCGACGCCGTACCCGGGCCGCTGTGTGTCAGGCCGACGTACGTGTTGGCGGGGCTGACCATTCCGACCGGGCCGTCCGGAGCGCGGTTCAGCACCGGAATCTCGATCTCCGCACAGCCTGAGTTGAAGGTGCCGACCACGCCGAGAACTGCCTTGTTGTTGGCAAAGGCGTTGGCGTTCGCCGAGCACTTCTCCGACGCCCACTTGCCGAGCTGGGCGGTCGAGTCGTCGCACGACTGGTAGCCGACCGTGTACTTGCCGGCCTTGAAGCCGCGCTGCTTGAGGATGAACTTGATCGCCTCCGTCATCTGGACGGTCTGCGTGCGCCCGGAGCCCTGGAGCGGCAGGTCGCTCGCAATCAGGTACTGGGGCTTGCCGTCACCCTCGTAGTAGATGTCCGAGCACGACGACGCAGGCAGAGCCGCGGCCTCGCCCCCGCCGCTGCTCTTGCTGCTCCCGCCGCACCCTGCGGCGACGAGCGCAAGCAGCGCAAAACTCGCTATGACCCCTGCGGTTAGGCCTCTCTTCACGCTTCCTCCTCATCGTCGATCGCCAAGACGGCTGGCACGGGCTCGAGCGTCCACGGCCCGAGTTGGGGAGTATCGGAGGTTGGCGTGGCCGTTTCAACCGACCTGGCAGCCGCGCATACTCCGAGGCGGCGGAAACGGGCAGACGCCCGGAGGTTCTCCCGAGGACGGCGCCGCGCGTCGTACGATGCGTCGTGACAGGCCGAAGTGGCGGAATTGGTAGACGCGCCGGCCGCGCAGCGGCCTGTCCGCGAAGCGGACCCGGGAGGGGGTTCGGGGGAACCGGGAGGTTCACCCGTGGACAGCGCCGCTCGTCGTACGATGCGTCGTGACAGGCCGAAGTGGCGGAATTGGTAGACGCGCCGGCCGCGCAGCGGCCTGTCCGCGAAGCGGACCAGGGGAGGGGGTTCGGGGGAACCGGGAGGTTCACCCGTGGACAGCGCCGCTCGTCGTACGATGCGTCGTGACAAGCCGAAGTGGCGGAATTGGTAGACGCGCCGGACTCAAAATCCGGTTCCCTCCGGGGAGTGGGGGTTCGATTCCCCCCTTCGGCACCTGATGGTCGAGCGGTGGCCGGAGTGTCGCTGATGCGACTCGCCACCCGCGCGAGGTAGGCGCTTCTGGGGCTCCCAGTCAGGCTACCGCCATGCGCGCCGCCGGGCAGGAGGCACGATACGGCTCGGGACGGCTGCTTCGGCCGGACGCAGCACGCGAGGAGCTCGGCGGACCCGACGCCGGCGCTCGCAACGCGAGCGCTCGACCACTGCAGCGATCTTCGCGGTGACTGTCGCCGACGGCCTACGGAAGCCGTCAACGCATCCGCTCCGGATTCTCTAGGGTTCCCACGGAATGACGAAGCGTGTGGGAATCCTGACCGGCGGTGGTGACTGTCCCGGCCTGAACGCGGTCATCCGCGCGGTCGCGCGGCGATCGTTCGAGCGCAACTGGGAGGTCGTCGGAATCCGCGAGGGCTGGCGAGGGCTCGTCGAGGGCAAGTACGAGCTGCTCGGCCGGCGCGAGACCTCGGGCCTCCTGCCCCGCGGCGGCACGATCCTCGGCACCTCGCGCACCAACCCGTACAAGCTCGACGGCGGCGTTGCCCAGGTGCTCGACCATTACCGTGACATCGGCCTCGATGCGCTCGTTGCGATCGGTGGTGAGGACACGCTCGGGGTCGCCGCGCGACTCTACGCGGAGCACGAGTTCCCGGTGGTCGGCGTGCCGAAGACGATCGACAACGACCTCTCGGCGACCGACTACACGTTCGGCTTCGACACCGCCGTCTTCATCTGCACCGAGGCGATCGACCGGCTGCACACGACGGCCGAGTCGCACAACCGTGTGATGGTCGTCGAGGTGATGGGCCGCCACACGGGCTGGATCGCGGTGATGAGCGGCATCGCCGGCGGCGCCGACGTGATCCTGATCCCGGAGCAGCCGACCACGATCGACGAGGTCTGCGACCGGCTCAAGAAGCGGCATCAGGGCGGCAAGGACTTCTCAATCGTCGTCGTCTCCGAGGGCTTCGAGCTCGATGGGCTCGAGGACAGCGGCGAGGTCGACCAGTTCGGCCACGTCGTGCTCGGCGACCGCGGCGTCGGCGACGCGCTCGGCAAGCAGATCGAGCAGCGCACGGGCTTCGAGACACGCGTGACCGTGCTCGGCCACGTGCAGCGGGGCGGCTCCCCTACCCCGCGCGACCGCGTGCTCGCGACGCGCTACGGGCTCAAGGCTGCCGACCTCGTCCACGAAGGCAACTTCGGCCGGATGGCCGCGCTGCGTGGCGACGACGTGATCGACGTCTCGCTGGCCGAGGCGACCGAGGAGCTGAAGACGGTGCCGCAGGACTGGTACGAGGTCGCGAAGGCCTTCTTCGGTTAGCACGTGAGCGTCGTCCATGCGGCCGATCAGGTCTGGCCGCCGTTCGTGCTTGCCGCCGGCCTCCTCACCCACTCGCGAGTCGGCGTCGTCCTGGCGCCCCTCTCGATCGCGGCGGCCCTGCTCGCGCTCGAGCTCCAGATCAGGTCAGCTCGGCGAGCGGGAACGAGCGCCGCGCCCGCGGCGGCACGAGGAAATTCTGGCGCCGCGTCGTCCGGAGCACCGCGTTGAACCCCTGCCCGCGCGCGCGGGGGGCGAAGGGCAGCTTCGTCCCGTCGGGGAGCTGGCCGTCCATTGCGAGCCTTCCCCGGTTGAAGTCGTCGCTCGTGGGGTTGAAGACGACGAAGTGGACGCCCGCCTTCGGCTCCGTCCCGGCCGCGACCGGCCAGGCGAACGGGTTGTCGAGCGTGTTGAAGTCGGCGCGCTGCGGGATCGCGGTGCCTTTCTTGTAGAGCGTGCCGTCCTCACCCAGGTGATCGGCGGCCAGACGCGATGCCGACTGGATCGCGGCGCTGTGGCCGATCGCGCCGTGCTGCTTGTAGTCGCGGGCATTCGCCCGGGAGGAGGCGACATCCGCAGGGCCCTGGCGCACGGTCTGCGTGCCCGGCTTCACGGCGAGACCGGGCCGGAAGACCGTGTCGACCTGTTCGCGGAAGCTGAAGTTGAGGTACCAGGCCTCGAGGTCCTCCTCGATGTGCGAGAGGTGCATGTGCGTGCCGCCGCGAAAGTAGCCGGACGGCGTGACAACGAAGCCGAGCGTCTCGAAGTTGGCGATCCGCGGCGGGCCGAGGTTGGCCCGCTGGGTCGAGGTGAAACCCAGGAAGAGCTCGGCGGTCTCCGGGATCAGGTCGGCCCCCGGGATCCCGGCGGCGAGCGCCATCTGCTTGGGGAGGCTGCGCTGCCCGTCGAAGCCGCCGCCGGCGAAGCCCTTGCGGATCGAGGTGATCGTGAAGAGGTCGAGGTCGCTGAAGAGCGCCTCGTGCCCGTCGACGAGGTGGTCGAGCACGTCGCTGCGCAGGAGCACGGCGACGTCGTTCTGCTCGAGGACGGTCTCGGCGGGGTCGCTCGGAAAACGCCTCGAGTCGAGCACCGCCGCCTTGCGCGCGCGGCGGTCGTACGGGAGGTATTTCTTCGCCGGAGCCGCGACGCGGCGGCGAAAGTACGGGAGCCCCCAGGCGACCGTGATCCCTAGGCCGGCGGGCGTCGGCGCGTGGCGCGCCTCCAGCGCCGCGAGCGCCTGCTCGAGCCGGCGCTGCGCCTGCTTCAGGTCGGACGCGGCGACGGTTGCAGTCACGACCTCGTGGTGGAGCGGCGGTACGAGCACCTCGAGCCCGTTGTCGCGCACGACGCGCACGCCTTCGAGCACGTGCTGCTCGGGCGGCAGCTTCGTCACCGCAGCGGCACGTACCGGGGGCTTGGAGATCCGGTCGACGAGCTCGTAGATCGAGCCGCCGACCGCCGCGGCCCCGGCTCCGGCAACCAGCTGTCTTCGCGTGACGCGCACTAGCGGGGCGTGACCAGCACGAGGGCCTTGAGCTCCTGCTCGAGCAGCGCCACCACCTTCGCGTAGGTGAGCGGCGGCGCGACGTGCTCGCTCAGCGCGTAGAGCGACCCCGCGTGCCGCCAGAGGAAGGCGACGTGCCACTGGTCGGCGTCCTGGTTGACGGTGTACATCGTCGCCGCTATCCCTGGCGCGCGCACGGTGCCGCGCGGGCTGGCGAAACACGGCGTCAGTCCCCTGTGCGTGACGCCGCCGACGGTGTTGGTCGTCGTGCACTTCGGAATCGAGGTGCGGGCCGGGTAGCCGCGCAGGTTTACGTGCAGCTCGCCCCCTGCGGCGCCCGGCCCCGTCTCCTGCCAGACGAAGGACATCAGGTAGCTGCGGTCGCGGCTGACCTCGTTGATGTTGTTCCAGCGGCCGCCGAGCTTCCCGTCGAGCGGGTCGGGGAGGTAGCCGGGGCAGTACACCGGCGCCTGGATTCGATTCGCGAGCCTCTGCCAGCCCGCGGGGTCGAGGCAGCGCGCCTTCGCTGGAGCCGCGTGTGCCGGCGCGGCGAAAACGAGCACGGCCAGCAGGGGGAGCAGCCGCTTCACGGAGAACAGGTTACAGCCGGTAAACGGCAGTCCAAGGCGAGCCGGCGGCCGTTCGGTAGATCGGAGCCGGGAGCGAGCGGACGAAGCGCGCCTCCTGCGGATACCGGTCGGCGGCGGCAAGCACCCGATCTTCGACGGCGCCGGTGAGGACGACATAGCGGATTCCCTGCGCGCGCAGCCTCGCGACGTCGCGGTTGGGGTCGTGCGGGCGGCCCGGGCCCGGCAGCTGAAGCGGCAGCACGCGCAGCCCCGCGAGAGGCGGCAGCGAGGAATCGGAGGCGACCGGCGCCCCAGCCGGCAGGTTGCGCTCGATCCAGCGGTAGGCGGTCACGCGCGGGTCGGTCCGAGTGAGCGCGTGGTCGGCGCGGATCGACCAGGCGAGGGGGACCACGAGCAGCAGGCCCGTCACCGCCGCGAGATAGCGAACGCGGCCCGCCAGCGCGCCGAGCGCGGGCACGAGCGGCAGCACGTAGCGGTCGAAGTGCGCCCGGATCGTCAGCAGGTCGACGAAGTAGACGAGCACGAACGACGCGAGCACGAGGTCGGTGCGAGAGCGCCGCCAGAGCGCCAACGTGAGCCCGAGCAGCGCAACGAGGAGCGCCGGCCCCATGCCGTGCCAGAGCCGCGAGACGAATGTGATCGGCGCCACGTGGTCATGCTCGAACCCGAGCCAGCCCCGGCGTGCGAGCCGCTGCACGCGTGTCGCGTCGTCCCAGGCCTGGCCCGGGTGGACCGCGACGAACGGACTCGTGGCGAGAAAAGCCGCCGCAGCGAGCGCGAGCGACAGGCCGACGCGCCGCCACTCCCGCCAGCCCGCGACGACGATCGGGGCGACGAGGAGCACGCCCGGGTACTTGGCGCTCGTCGCGATCCCGGCGGCGACCCCCGCCCAGGCGAGCCGACCGGAGACGCAGAGCGCGAGGCACGCTGCGACACCGGCGGTCAGCGGCACGTCCGTGACGGCCATATGGGAGTAGGCAACGTGCGTGACCTCGACGGCCGTGACCGCTGCAGCGACAGCTCCCGCCGCCGTCCCGTAGGCGCGCGAGCCGAGCCACCACGCCGCGGCGATCCCCAGCAGGCCGAGGCCGACGATCACGGCTCGCGCGGCGAGAAACGACGGCGCCCCCTGCCAGGACTCGAAGGGCGCGATCAGGTAGAGCACGAGCGTCGGGTAGTCGAACCAGTGCGGATCGAGCCCTCCCCCATGCACCATCCTCCAGGCGCGCGGGACGATCGACTGCTCGTCGGGATTCAGCAGGCTGAACGGAAGTCCATACTCGAGCCCGATCACCCGCAGGACTGCGGCCCCGGCGAGGATGGCTGCGAGCCCCAGGCGAGGCCCTCCCCAGCGCGTCTGCTCCGACTCAGGCCTGCGGAGGCGCATCGCCGACGAGCACCGCGTCCACGCCGGCGCGTTCGAGCTCGGCGATCGTCTCGGCGCTCGCAACCCGCGCGTCGGCAATCGCGAGCTTGCCGGCCGGCACGTCCGGGAGGAGGTCGAGCACCCCCTCGGCGTGGTCTGCCGTCAGCAACAGGATCTCGGGGTCGAGCCGCTCGAGCACGAGCTCGAGCTGCTCCTCGTCGCTCACCTGGACGACGCAGTCGAGGCCGAGCTCGAGCGCGAGCGCGTGCAGCTCCTCGAGACCGTCGTCGTCGTGCAGCTCGCTGAGCAGGAAGGCATCCGCGCCCGAGCGGATCGCGTCGTCGGGCAGGGCGTTGCCGCGCCAGAGGATCGGCAGCTCGGTCGCGTCACGCACTCCCTCGACGTGCCGGTGGACGGCGACGGCCTCCGCGCCACGCTCGAGCGCGGCTCGCGCCTGCTCGAGAGTGTGCACGTCAACGATCAGCGAGATTCCGTCCCCCTCGGAGATCGCCTGACTGAAGCGACGGTGCCCGGCCATCCGACGCGGGCCATCGTATCGACACCGAGGGGCGGCCGGTACGCTGCCTGCCCGTGCTCCGCTCGCTCCTCGCCGCCGTTGCAGCCGGGCTCGCGCTCGTTCACGGCACGCCGCACGCGGATCGCATCTCTGCAGTGAACGGCGCACGCGACACGATTCGCTGCGGCGCGGGGCGCGATGTCGTCGTCGCAGAAGGTGTGGACGTCGTCGCCGCCGACTGCGAGACGGTGTCCCGGCGAATCTCCGTCGATCGTACCCTCGGCGCCGGCCAGCATCGAACGGAGGTCGAGCCTGCGGCTGCGGCGTCGGGCTCGACGGTGGTCGCGACGTTCCAGGTCGGCCGCTTCACGGACGGCGGCGCGGAAGCGATCGGCTACGCCGTCTCGGCCGACGCCGGCCGCACCTGGCGGGACGGACTCCTACCGGGATTGACGAGCGCGAGCGGTGGGCCGTGGGCGCGCGGGAGCGACCCCACCGTCGCATACGACTCCTTGCACGCGGTGTGGCTCATCGGCGTGCTGGCCCTGGCAGCGGACCGGAACGGCATCACCATCAGCCGCTCCGCCGACGGCCGCTCGTGGTCGCAGCCGATCACCGCCGACGCGGCGCCCGGCACGCTCGCCTACGACAAGGAGTGGCTCACCTGCGACAACTGGTCCTCGAGCCCGCAGCGCGGGAGCTGCTACCTCGCCTGGAGCGACGAGGCGAACGGCGGTCTCGCGGTGCAGGTCTCACGCGACGGCGGGCTGACATGGACCGCGCCGACGGCCGCCGCACCGAGGGGCTCCGCCGAGGTCGTCGGCGCGCAGCCGGCTGTGCTTCCGGACGGCTCGCTGTCGATCATCTACGTGCGCGGCAACTCGACGATCGACGTCGTGCGCTCGGCCGACGGCGGGGCGAGCTTCGGCTCCGAGGCAACGCTCGCGCAGATCCAGTTCGCCGCCACACGCCTGCGCGCGCCGGCGTTGCCTTCCGTCGCGGTCGACGGCGCCGGCCGCATCTACGCCGTGTGGCCGGACTGTCGCTTCCGCCCCGGCTGCACGGGCGACGACGTGGTCGTCGCGAGCTCGACTGACGGCGTCGTCTGGAGCGAGCCCGTTCGCGCCGCGGCCGCCCCGTCGGGCGTCAACGCGGTCGTACCCGCGCTGGGTGCAGGCGCCGGAGGCCGGCTGGCGGTGACCTACTACGTCGAGAGCGGCGCCGGGATCGGCGTGGCGTTCGCAGCGTCCACGGACGGCGCCGCGACGTGGACGGCGCCGCGCCGGCTCGACGCCGCACCGATGCAACCCGCGTGGCTCGCAGGCGCCTCGCTCGGCAACGAGACGATGCCGTTCCTCGGCGATTACATCGCGACGGCATTCGCCGGTGACCGGCCGGTGCCCGTGTTCTCGCTTGCGACCACGGCAAAGCGGCAGGCGATCTTCGCCGGCGCGGTGCTGCGTCCGCTGCGCTAGATGGTTGATGCCACGAAATCGTTTGTTCCGGGGCGTGAGCTGGCCGCTCTGGGGCGCCGCGGCGTGCCGGCGGCGATGGCGGAGCCATCGGGGCCGGTGCGACGGGGCGAAGCGGACGGCCGGTGGGGCCCGGCTCCGCCGGGCCGTGCCGGCCAGGAGCGGCCCAGACCGGCCAGATCGCGCAACCGGACACGCGAGAGCGTGGCATCAACCATCTAGGTGCCGATCGGGTGCCAGACGGTCTTCAGCTCGAGGAAGCGCGAGATCTCCCACGGGCTCTGGCCCGTCCTCGGGCCGCGCACGACGCGCTTCACGTTCTCGGCAGCCGCCCGCTCGAGCTCGGCCGAGGGCTCGTCGAGGTCGAGCGCGTCGACGTCGAGATGCGAGGCGAGGTGGGGCGCGAGCTCGTCCCGCAGGCCGGTCAGGATGTTCACGACGCCGCCGGCAAGGTCGGATGTCGCCAGCACCTCCGCCAGCTCGACCGCCGCAAGCGGATGCGACTCCGACGCGACGACGACGCTGGCGTTGCCGCCGACGAGCACCGGCGCGACTCGCGAGACGATTCCCAGCAACGCGGGCTCACGCGGCGCGAGGATCCCGACGACGCCGGTCGGCTCCGGGATCGTGAAGTTGAAATACGGACCCGCCACGGGGTTCGAGGAGCCGATCACCTGAGCGAGCTTGTCGGCCCAGCCCGCGTACCAGACCATGCGGTCGATCGAGCGCTCGACCTCCTCGCGGCCGGCACAGAACTCCGCGAGCTCGGCGACGCGCGCTTCCATCATCTCGGCGACGCGGTAGAGGACCTGGCCGCGGTTGTAGGCGGTCAAAGAAGCCCACTTCGGCTGCGCGCCACGGGCGATGCGCACCGCGTCGCGGACGTCCTTGCGCGAAGCCTGCGCCACGTTCTGGCCCTCGGCCTCGTACGTGCGGCCCGACTCGGAGCGCGGGAAGGCGCCGCCGATGTAGAGCTTGTAGGTCTTTCTCACCGGCAGCCGCCCGCTCACCGGTCGACCTCGGAGTCGTCGAATGCGCAGTACGGCTCGAGCCCGTGCAGGCCGCCCTCGCGGCCGAAGCCGGACTCCTTGTAGCCGCCGAACGGCGAGGTCGGGTCGAAGCGGTTGAACGTGTTCGCCCAGACGACCCCCGCGCGCAGGTGCTGGGCCATCCAGAGGATGCGCGAGCCCTTCTCCGTCCAGACGCCCGCCGAGAGCCCGTATGCCGTGTTGTTCGCCTTCTCGACCGCCTCCTCGGGCGTGCGGAAGGTGAGCACCGAGAGCACCGGCCCGAAGATCTCCTCCTGCGCGATGCGGTAGCTCTGGGCGACGTTCGTGAACACGGTCGGCGCGAAGAAGTACCCCTTCTCCGGCAGGCGGCAGGGCGGCTGGTAGATCTCGGCGCCCTCCTCCTCCCCGCTTGCCACGAGCTCCTTGATCTTGTCGAGCTGCGCCCGCGAGTTGATCGCGCCGACATCGGTGTTCTTGTCGAGCGGATCGCCGACGCGCAGCGTCGTCAGACGGCGTTTGAGCTTTGCGATCACCGGCTCGTAGATCGACTCCTGCACGAGCAGGCGCGAGCCGGCACAGCAGACGTGGCCCTGGTTGAAGTAGATCCCGTTGACGATCCCCTCGACGGCCTGGTCGATCGCGACGTCGTCGAAGATGATGTTCGCCGCCTTGCCGCCGAGCTCGAGGGTCAGCTTCTTGCCGGTGCCCGCGAGCTCGCGCTGGATCGCCTTGCCGACCTCGGTCGAGCCCGTGAAGGCGATCTTGTCGACGCCGGGATGCTTGACGAGCTCGGCGCCGGTGCGGCCGTCGCCGGTGACGATGTTGACGACACCGAGCGGCAGCTCGGCCTGGCGCAGGACGTCGCAGAAGAGGAGGGCGGTCAGCGGCGTCGTCTCGGCCGGTTTCAGCACGACGGTGTTTCCGGCGGCGAGCGCAGGCGCGATCTTCCACGAGAGCATCAGCAGCGGGAAATTCCAGGGGATGATCTGCCCTGCGACGCCGATCGGCCGCGGCCGGCGGTTCGGGAAGGCGTACTCCAGCTTGTCCGCCCACCCCGCGTAGTAGAAGAAGTGCGCGGCTGCGAGCGGCACGTCGACATCACGCGACTCCTTGATCGGCTTGCCGCCGTTCATCGACTCGAGCACGGCGAACTCGCGCGCACGCTCCTGCAGGATGCGCGCGATCCGGTACAGGTACTTGGCGCGCTCGGAGGGTGAGATCGCCGACCAGCCGTTCTCGAAGGCCTCGCGCGCGGCGCCGACGGCAGCATCGACGTCGGCTGCGCTCGCCTGCCCGATTTCCGCGAGCGGCTCCTCGGTCGACGGCGAGATCGTCGTGTACAGCTCCGACGGCTCGAGCCAGCGTCCGCCGATGAAAAGCCCGTAGCGCTCGTCGATCGTGACGACGTCCTGCGACTCGGGCGCGGGAACGTACTCGAAGCCGCGCGGGACGAGCTCATCAGTCACGGGTGAAGTACTCCGCAGACTGGTAGCGGCCCGTCTTCTCCTTGCGGATCTGCATCAGCACGTCGTTCAGGAGCGACGAGGCGCCGATCCGGAACCGGTCGGGTGTGAGCCAGTCGGGGCCGAGGGTCTCGTTGACGATCACCAGGTTCTGGATCGCCTGCTTCGCGTGGCGGATCCCGCCCGCCGGCTTCATGCCGACGACGCGCCCCGTCTCGTCGTGGACGTCGCGGATCGCCTCGAGCATGCAGAGAAGTACCGGCAGCGTCGCAGCGCTCGGGAGCTTGCCGGTCGACGTCTTGATGAAGTCGGCGCCCGCTGCCATCGCGAGCAGCGACGCACGGCGCACGTTGTCGTAGGTGCCGAGCTCGCCGGTCTCGAGGATCACCTTCAGATGAGTCTGACCGCACGCCTCTTTCACCTGGACGATCTCGTCGTAGACCTTGGCGTAGCGGCCGGAGAGGAAGGCGCCGCGGTCGATCACCATGTCGATCTCGTGGGCGCCGAGCTCGACGGCGTCGCGCACGTCGCGGAGCTTGACGTCGAGCGGCGCCTGGCCCGACGGGAAGTACGTCGCGACCGAGGCGACCTTGACGCTCGTTCCCTTGACTCGCTCGAGCGCCGCCGAGATCAGGTTCGGGTAGACGCAGATCGCGGCGCAGCTCGGCACCGACGCGTCGGCAGGGTCGGGGCGGACGGCCTTGGAGGCGAGCGCGGAGACCTTTCCCGGTGTGTCGGAGCCCTCGAGGGTCGTCAGGTCGATCATCCGAACGGCGAGCTCCAGCGCGAAGAGCTTCGACTCCTTCTTGATCGAGCGCTTGGCGAGCTGCGCGGCGCGCTCCTCGAGCGCCACCTGGTCGACCGAGCCGATGCGCGGGAGGCGGGGCTCGAGCGGCAGCTCGAACCCACGCGGAAGTGCGGGCGCCTGCGCCATGCCGATCAGTCTAGAGGCTGAGGCGTGTCTGCTCGGCTGCGCGCCGGGCCTCGGCCTCGTACGCGTTCCGCTCGTAGCCGGTGCGGAGATATGAGAGCGGCATCGCGAGCGGCCGGTGCTGCATCTGCCAGACGTGGCAGAGCTCGTGCACGAGCAGGTCCTCGTCGGCGGACGGCGAGCGGAGCAGGATCGCGACGTGCAGCGCGTAGCCGTCGAAGCGCCGGAACCATGGGAGACGGAACAGCCAGGGCACGACGAGCACGCGCAGCCCGCGAAGTGACACCGGCCGCGGATAGAGGTCCAACCGGTCGAGCCGCTCCTTCGCGCGCCCCAGCATGGCCGTCGTCTCTGCGTCCAAGCCCCTGGCCTCCCAACCACCCCCAAGGGGTCCCCCATGACCCCCTTTGATCAGGGTACGCGAGCGCGAATCACCTGTCTGTGCCGAGCCCGTGGCGATTCTCCGGCCGGCTTCCTGCGACTTTCGGATGAGGCCGCGCACAAAGGCAGTTCTTGCGCCCGATCCCTGGAACATCCTCACGCCCGATGCGGCGGCGGCGCGCAGCGCCTACCGTGATGTCCATGAATACGAACCCCACCTACGTCGTCGAGACCGAGAGCCTGACCAAGCGCTTCGGCGATCGCGTCGCGGTCGACCGTGTCGACCTCCGCATCCCCGCCGGCTCGGCCTTCGGCTACCTCGGGCCGAACGGAGCGGGCAAGACCACGCTCATCCGGATGCTGCTCGGACTCACGTCCATCACCGCCGGCGAGATCCGGCTGCTCGGATACCCGATCCCGACGGGCCGTGCGCAGGCACTGGCCCGCGTCGGCGCGATCGTCGAGGAACCTCGCTTCCACCACCATCTGACCGGCCGCGAGAACCTCTGGATCGCCGCGGCCGCCCGCGAGCCGGCAGCGCACACGCGCATCGACGGGGCGCTCGCCCGCGTCGGCCTGGTCAAGCGCGCCGACGAGCGCGTGAAGGCGTACTCGCTCGGAATGCGACAGCGCCTCGGCGTCGCCCGCTGCCTGCTGGGCGATCCCGAGCTGCTGATCCTGGACGAACCGATGAACGGCCTGGACCCGGCAGGCATGGAGGAGTTCCGCGAGATGATCCGCGGGTTCACCGGCGAGGGCCGCACCGTCGTCCTCTCCTCCCATCTGCTCGACGAGGTCGAGAAGACCTGCGACGCGATCGCGATCGTCGACCAGGGGCACATCGTCGTCCAGGGCTCGATCGAGGAGCTGACGGGCGACGCCTCGACCGTGATCGTCGCGACCGGTGACGATCTCCGCGCCCAGGCCCTGCTCGCAGGCCACAGCGTCGAGCCGATCGACGGCGGGCTCCGCGTCCGGGTCGAGGGCGAGATGACCGTGGCAGCTGCGGCGATCAACCGCCGCCTCGTCGAGGCCGGCCTCGACGTCCATCGCCTGGAGCCCGAGCGGATCTCGCTCGAGCGCCGGTTCCTGGAGATCACGTCCCGTCTGGAGGCCGCAGCATGACCGCCTACGCTCCATCCCTCCCGCTCCCGGGCCCGCGGCTCGTGCGTGCGGAGATCCTCAAGCTCCGCAAGCGACGGGGGCTGATGATCACGTCAGGCCTGCTCACGATCGGAGTGACAGCGCTCGTCTACCTGATCCTCTCCGTCCTCCATGCCGTCAACCCCGACCATCACGGGCCTGCCGGCGGCATCTCGAACCTCGGGCACGGCCTCGGTGTCGTCTCGTTGCTCGGCGCCGTGGTCGCGACGCTGATCGGCGCCTCGGCCGGGGCAGGCGATCTCAACGCCGGCGTCTTTCGGGAGCTCGTCGTCACCGGACGCTCCCGCACGGCGCTCTTCCTGGCACGCGTGCCGGGCGGACTCGCCGTGCTGTTCACCTTCATCGCGGTCGCCTACACCGTCGCGGCGGTGGCAACCGTGGTGTTCGCCGGCTCGCTCGTGGCGCCGTCGACGGGCCTGCTCATCAAGGGCGGGCTGTGGGCGCTGCTCGAGGGTGGCTTCTACTTCCTCCTCGCGCTCGGCTTCGCGTCGTTGATCGGCTCGCGCTCGACCTCGATCGGCGTGCTGGTCGCCTGGCGGCTCGCGGTCGGGCCGATCCTGATGTCGCTCTCGTTCCTCGGCCTCGGCCGGGAGGTCGTGCCGGCGGCGGGGCTCGACCGGCTCATCCCGGCCGCACTCGCAGACAACGCCAACTCGGGGCCGAAGGTTGCGACGTCGCTCGGCGCTGCACTGCTCGTGCTCGTGCTCTGGACAGCGATCGCCCTCGGAGTCGGCGCCTGGCGGACGAGGACGCGGGACGCCTAGATGGTTGATGCCACGCTCTCGCGTGTCCGGCTGCGCGATCTGGCCGCTCTGGGCCGCTCCCGGCCGGCACAGCCCGGCGGAGCCGGGCCCCAACGGCCGTCCCCTTCGCCCCGTCGCACCGGCCCCGATGGCTCCGCCATCGCCGCCGGCACGCCGCGGCACCCCAGAACGACCAGCCCACGCCCCGGAACAAACGATTCCGTGGCATCAACCATCTAGCGTTCGACCGTGATCTGGGAACGTCTCCACCGGATCGATCGGCGGTGGGTCGACGTCGGGTTGGTGCTGATCCTCCAGTCGATCTACCTCGGCTGGGCGATCACGCACCACCCGACTGCGATCCCGCTCACGTTCGCGGCGACGCTGCCGCTGCTGATGCGGCGGCGGTTCCCGTTGCACGTGCTCGCGGCGGTGCTCGCCGCCGCCCTGGCACTACACGAGTTGTACGGCTGGTGGGAGCCGGTCGCCGTGTGGTTCGCCGTGTTGACGGTCGCCACGCTGCGGTCGAGGCGGGTGGCTCTCGTCGCGGGCGCAGCGACCGTCGCAACGTTCCTGGCCGACGGGATCCACCATCCCGGTTGGCTCGCCGGCCGAACCGTGAGCGTCGCCCTCGCCCTGCTGCTCGGCGACACCGTCAAGAGCCGCCGTGAGTTCCTCGCCGCGGAGCGCGCCAAGAGCGCGCGCCGTGCCGTCGAGGACGAGCAGGCGCGGATCGCGCGGGAGCTCCACGACGTGATCGCGCACAACGTCAGCGTGATGGTCGTGCAGGCCGCCGCGGCCAACGACGTCTTCGACTCCCGTCCCGAGCAGGCCCGCGAGTCGCTCGAGGCGATCGAGCGCACGGGCCGCGCCGCCCTCGCGGAGCTGCGCCGCCTGCTCGGCGTCGTGAGGGAGCCCGCGTCGCCCGCACTCGCGCCGCAGCCCGGGCTCACCGGACTCGAGCTGCTCGTCGACGGGGTGCGCGCCGCGGGGCTCCCGGTCGCGCTGCACGTCGACGGCGAGCTCGGCGACCTACCCGCCGGACTCGGCCTCTCCGCTTACCGCATCGTGCAGGAGGCGCTGACCAATACCCTCAAGCACGCCGAGGCCTCTCGCGCGGAGGTCGGCATCCGCCGCACCGCCCGAAGCGTCGAGCTGGAGATCCTCGACGACGGGCTCGGAGCAGGTCCGGGGGACGGCGCCGGCCAGGGTCTGATCGGGATGCGCGAGCGGGCGAGCCTCGTGGGCGGGGACGTCGACGCCGGACCGTTGCCGAGCGGCGGCTACCGCGTCCGGGCGAGCCTGCCGCTGTGAGCATCCGCGTCCTTCTCGCCGACGACCAGGCGCTCGTGCGCAGCGGCTTTCGGATGATCCTCGAAGCGCGCGACGACCTCGAGGTCGTCGGTGAGGCCGAGACCGGTGCCGAAGCAGTCGGGCTCGCGCGGCAGCTCGACCCCGACGTGATCCTGATGGACGTGCGGATGCCCGAGGTCGACGGCGTCGAGGCGACGCGCCGGCTTTCGGCGGCCGGCTCTCGGGCCCGCGTGCTGATCCTCACCACGTTCGACCTCGACGAGTACGTCTACGAGGGGATCCGCGCGGGGGCGAGCGGCTTTCTGCTCAAGGACGTTACTCCGGCGCAGCTCGTGGAGGCGGTGCGCATCGTCGCCTCGGGCGAGGCGCTCCTCGCGCCGACCGTGACTCGGCGGCTGCTCGACCGCTTCGCGCAGACACTGCCGGCGGAAAAGCCTCCTGTCTCCCTCGAGGGCTTGACCTCGCGCGAGCTGCAGATCCTCCGCCTGCTGGCCGGCGGCCTCTCGAACGCCGAGATCGCCGCGCAGCTCGTCGTGGCCGAGACAACCGTGAAGACCCACGTCTCGAGCGTCCTGCGCAAGCTCGGCGTGCGCGACCGCGTCCAGGCGGTGGTGCTCGCATACGACGCCGGGCTCGTCCAGCCGCGCTCCGGATAGGTTTTCGCGGCTGTGAAGCGTCCGCTCCTCCGCCTGGCTGCGCGCACGGGCCTGCTCCGCCCGGCCTACCGCGCCTACGAGCGGCTGCTCGCGCTGCGCGGGCACGATGTGCGACTGGGTCCCGACGGGCTGCCGGTGCCGCCCCCGGATCTGATCGTGAAGGTCGCAGGAACACCCGACGTGGACTGGTTCCTGGAGGGCGGGCGGCTCGGCTTCGAGTCGGTGCGCAGGCACGTGCCCGTCGAGGAGCTCCGCTCGGTGCTCGACTTCGGCTGCGGCTGCGGGCGCGTGACGCGCTACTGGCACAGTCTCGAGGCCGAGGACCGCCCTGCGGTGAGCGGCTCCGACCTCAGTCCCGATGCGATCGCGTGGTGCCGGGAGCACCTCGGTTTCGGCCGGTTCGAGGTGAACGAGCTCGCGCCGCCGCTTCGCTTCGAGAGCGAGTCGTTCGACCTCGTCTATGCCCTCTCGGTGTTCACGCACCTGACCGAGGACCTGCAGGTCGCATGGCTGGGCGAGCTGGCGCGGGTGCTGCGGCCCGGCGGGCGGCTGCTCGTGACGACGCACGGCGACTGCTATCGCGAGCGGCTGAGCAACGCCGAGCGCGAGCGCTACGACGCGGGGGAGCTCGTCGTGCGCTGGGGCGAGGTCGCCGGCACGAACCTCGCTGCGGCCTACCACCCGCCTGCCTGGCTGCGCACACGGCTCACCGGCGAGCTCGAACACGTGGCGTACTCACCAGAGGGCGCGACGGGCAATCCGCACCAGGACGTGCACGTCTTCCGCAAGTGAGCCGAGCGAAGCCCGGGGCTAGAAGCCGAGCCGCTCCAGGGTCGCCTCGTCGCGGCGCCACTTCGGCTTCACCTTGACGGTCAGCTGCAGATAGACGTGACGGCCGAGCAGCTGCTCGACCTCGGGCCGGGCGCGCGTACCGATCTCGCGGATCATCGCGCCATGCTTGCCGACGAGGATGCCCTTCTGCGACGCCGTCTCGACGAGCACCGCGGCGCGCACGTACTTCTCCTCGAGCTCGAGCACGTCGACCGTGATCGAGTGCGGCACCTCCTCCTTCGTCAGCTGCAGCGCCTTCTCGCGCACGAGCTCCGCGATCTGCTCCTCGACCGCCATGTCGGTGCGCTGGTCGACCGGGAAGTAGGCCAGTCCCTCTTGCAGCAGCTGCACGAGGTCGCCGCGCAGCTCGTCGATCCCGTCGCCGGTGACGGCGCTGACCGGGTGGAGCGCGTGGAAGTCGCCGAGCTTCGACGCCGTCTGCATCTGCTCGGCGATGTGGCCGGGCTTCAGGCGGTCGACCTTGTTCAGCGCGATGATCACCGGCAGACCGAGCTGGAAGACGCGCTTGGCGATGAAGTTGTCGCCGGCGCCGATCCGCTCGCGCGCCGAGAGCACGAACAGCACCGCATCGATGTCCTCGAACGACGAGTCGACGGTCTTTTGCATCCGCTCGGTGAGCGGATCCATCGGGCGCTGGAACCCCGGCAGGTCGACAAGCACGAGCTGCCAGTCGTCGCCGTTCACGATCCCGAAGATCCGCCGGCGCGTCGTATGGGGGACGTTGGAGACGATCGCGACCTTGCCGCCGGCGAGCGCGTTCACGAGCGTCGACTTGCCGACGTTCGGCCGCCCGGCGAGCGCGATGAAACCGGATCTCACGAGCGCAGCTCCCAGGCGTCGGGAAGCAGCTCGGACGGCGAACGCGTCACCACGTCGCCGGAGTCGCTGCGATAGATGACTCGCTCGAACCGGAATTCGTGCAGCCACTGGCGGCAGCCGCCGCAGGGCGAGGCGGTAATCGCGATCGCCTCGAGGTCTCCGGGACGAAGGCCCGCGGCTGCAGCGGCGGTCACGGCCGACTTCTCCGCGCAGACCCCGAGCGGGTACGCCGCGTTCTCGACGTTCACGCCCTCGAACACCTGCCCGTCGCGCGCCAGCACGACGGCGCCGACGAAGTACTCCGAATAGGGCGCGTAGGCCCGGCCGGCGACCTCGATCGCCCGTTCGTAGAGCTCCCGGTCGCTCAATAGAACACCTGGAAGAGGACAAGCGTGACGAGCGCGCCGAGCAGGCCGCCGTAGGTGACCTCGAGCACCGAGTGGACGCCCGACTCGACGCGGGTCTGCGCGACGAGCAGCGCCATGATCAGCGCGATCGACGAGACGAGGAAGCGGTGGCGGGAGTCCGCGAGCACGTAGGTCATGGCCATCCACCCTGCGAACGCGAGCGCGGCGTGGCCCGAGGGCAGCCCGCCCCTGAGGGGCGTGCCGCGCCCGGAGATCGCCTTCGTGGCGATCACGATGATCACGGTCACGAGCAGTGCGATCAGCGTCAGGTCGACCGGCGCATCGCGTACGCGGTCGATCAGCCGCGAGCTCGGGCTTTGCAGCCGGCCCGCGAAGACGACATAGCCGATCGCGACCGCAACCACTGCCGCGATCAGCACCGCTCCCGCCGCGATGTCCTTGGCGAGCTTCGCCATCGGATCGAACGAGGTCGTGGCGACGTCGATCGTCGCCTCGACGGCCGTGTTGATCATCTCGGCGATCAGCACGAAGGCGATCGCGAGCAGGAGCGCGATCAGCTCGAGCTTCGTGACGTCGAGGGCAAACGCGGCGATCAGCACGCCGAGGGCGATCGCGAAGTGGATCCGCATGTTCCGCTGGGTGCGGAGGACGTGGATGACTCCCTCGAGGGCGTAGTTGAACGACTCGAGGACGGACGGCGGGCGCCTGACCGGGTTCAGCGGTGCACCGCCTCGCGTGCTTCCATTGCCGCCCCGTGGTCGTAGCCGAGCAGGTGCAAGACCGCGTGGACGAGCGGCGCGCGCCACCGCTCGCCGACGACCTGCGGGCAGACGACGACGTCGCCGAGCTGGCGCGGCAGCCCGTCAGGCAGCTCGTCGAGTGCGTCGATCGGGAAGGCGAGCGCGTCCGTCTCCTCGTCGATCCCGAGGTGCTCGGCCTTCAGCGCACGGATCTCCTCCGGCGGCACGAAGGAGAGCCCGAGCTCGCCGCCCTCGACGCCCTCGGCTGTGAGCACCTGCCGCACCAGCGCCACTGCGGCCTCTCCGTCGACCTCGGCGCCGCTACGGTTCTCGACCTCCACCTCGATCACCGCAGACGTTCGGTTCCCGTCTCCTCGGCGTGCAGCTTGTACGCCTCGACGATCCGCTGGACGAGCTTGTGCCGCACCACGTCCTCATGGCCGAAACGGACGAAGCGGATGCCGTCGATTGCGCCGAGGATGCCCTGCACCTGGATCAGCCCCGAGGCCTGCTCACGAGGCAGGTCGATCTGGGTGACGTCGCCGGTGATCACGATCTTGGAGCCGAAGCCGAGCCGCGTCAGGAACATCTGCATCTGCTCGGGGCTCGTGTTCTGCGCCTCGTCGAGGATGATGAAGGAGTCGTTGAGCGTGCGGCCGCGCATGAACGCGAGCGGCGCGACCTCGATCGTGCCGCGCTCCATGTACGCGGTCAGCTTCTCCGCGTCGAGCATGTCGTACAGAGCGTCGAAGAGCGGGCGCAGATACGGGTCGACCTTGGCGAGCATGTCGCCGGGCAGGAAACCGAGCCGCTCACCGGCCTCGACGGCGGGGCGCGTGAGGATGATGCGCCCGACCTGCTTCTCCTGCAGCGCCGCCACCGCGAGCGCCATCGCCAGGTAGGTCTTGCCGGTTCCGGCCGGGCCGATACCGAAGGTGACCGTGCACTCGCGGATCGCGTCCACGTATTTCTTCTGCGTCAGCGTCTTCGGCGTGATCTTCTTGCCACGGTGGCGCCAGACCACGTCCTCGAGCGCGCCGCGGATGTCCTCGGCTGCGTCGACCGCGGTCAGCACGGCGTCGACCGTGCCGGTGTCGATGTCGAGCCCGGCTTCGACCAGCTCGACGAGCTCGTCGACGACGGCGCGGGCCTCGGCCACGCGCTCGCCCTCGCCCTCGATCGTCAGCCGGTTGCCGCGCAGATGGATCGTGCAGTCGAGCCGGTCGCGGAGAGCGTCGAGGACGCCGTCGCCGATGCCGGCGAGCTCGGCGGCAGCCTCGTTGGAGATGTCCAGAACTTCCTGCACGGGCCCAGTGTAGGGCGGCCTACGGCTTGCCCGCCCGCCGGCCGATGCTCTACCCTGGCCCCCTGCGCCGGTAGCACCGGATCTGCGCGCTCCCCCGTTTCCGATGAAGCGACTCGTCCTCGCACCCGTCGCCGTCCTCGTCGTGCTGGTCGCGACAGCCGCGGCGACCGCACAGCCGCCGATCGCGCAGAAGCAGGCGCAGGCGGACAGCGTGCTCGCGCAGATCAACGCGATCGACGTGCGGCTCGGCCACACCGTCGACGCGTACGACGGCGCCCGGGAGCAGCTCGCCGCGGCGCGTCGCTCGATCGCGACAAATCACGCGGCAATCCGCGTCTCGCGGCGGAATCTGAAGCTCGCGCAGCAGCGGCTCGCAAGCCGCCTCGTCGCGCTGTACACGTCCGATCAGCCGACCGAGGCCGACGTGCTGCTCGGCTCGACGAGCCTCTCGAACCTCGTCGACCGACTCAACGCCGCGCACGAGATCGGCGCCCGGGACCGTGGGATCGCACGCAGTGCTGCCTCGCTCCAGCAGCGCCTCGACCGTCAGCGGCTGGCACTCGCCAAGGCCGCGGCCACCCGGCGCTCGACCGTCGCGCGGCTCGCTTCTCAGCGTGCGCAGGTCGAGGGCGAGCTGGCTCACCGGCAGCGGCTGCTCGCGTCGATCAAGGGCAAGATCGCCCAGCTGCGAGCGCAGGAGCGCGCCCGCGAGCAGCTCGTGGCCGCCCAAGCACGGGCGCGGATCGCGCGCGAGCTCGCCGCCCGGCGCACGGCCGCACAAGCGGCGGCGGTACAGGATGCCCCGGCGCCCGCTCCAGCCGCAGACCCCGCTGCCGCGACCCCGGCACCCGCTGACGCCCCTGCCGCCTCCATCGCGTCCCCTCCCCCGGTTTCCCTTCCCGCCGCGGCGCCCTCGGGAGGCCATCCGGAGGCGGCGTCGGTCGCCGCCCGCTACCTCGGGATCCCGTATCGCTGGGGCGGCGCCTCGCCGTCCGGCTTCGACTGCTCCGGCTTCGTCATGTACGTCTATGCCCAGCTCGGGATCTCGCTGCCTCACTACGCGGTCGCCCAGTACGCGCTGGGCTCGGCCGTCTCGCGGGACGAGCTGCAGCCGGGCGACCTCGTCTTCTTCGACGGCCTCGGCCACGTCGGCATCTACATCGGCGGCGGACAGTTCATCCACTCGCCGCATACCGGCGACGTCGTCAAGGTCTCGAGCCTGTCGGAGTCGTGGTACGCGTCGACGTACGTCGGAGCGCGGCGCATCCAGGGTTGACGCGGGGCAGCCCCCGTTGGAGAATCGTCCCGGTTTCATCCGAGGGCAGGGGTTGTTCTTGCGGAAGCTCGTATTCGCGCTTGCGGCGGCTGCGTTTGCGATTGGGCCGACCGGTGTGTCGGTCCGAGAGGGCTCGGCTGCGGGGGCCGCGCGCGGGCTGTCGTCGTGCTCCGGGGCTACCGACTGGAGCCGCGCCGAGAGGATGGTCGGTCGGGTCGCAACGCTGAAGGGACCCGTGATGAGCGCGATGTTCACAACCACGAGCCGCGGGTCACCGACGGTCCTCGATCTGGGTGCGCGGTACCCGAGCCCGCGCCGGGCGACCGTCGTCATCTCGCTCGCGAGCCGAGCCCGCTTCGGCAGCCCCGAGCAGCGGTACCGAGGCAGAACCATCTGCGTGCACGGGTGGGTGTCGATCTACGGCGGGGTGCCTGCGGTCGAGGTGACATCGCCCACGCAGATCCACATCACCGGTTGAGCGAGCCCCGATAGCCTCGCCTTCGTGGCAGGCAGAACCGACCTCCGCGGAGTCCTCGTGCGTTGGGGGCGCCTCGGCGTGCTCGGGGTCGGCGGGCCGCAGGCGCACACCGCGCTCCTCCGCCGGATGATGGTCGAGCAGGAGCGGTGGATGAGCCCGCGCGACTTCCAGGACGCCGTGGCGGCGACGAGCCTGCTGCCCGGCCCCGCCTCGACGCAGCTCGCGATCCTCTGTGCACGCGTTGCGGCCGGCACGCCGGGAGCGCTCTTGGGCGGGCTTGCGTTCATCCTGCCGGGCTTCGCGCTGATCCTCGGGCTGAGTGCCCTGTTCCTCGAGCATGGAGCGTCGGCGGCGGTCCGCGGAGCAGGGGCGGGAGCGATCGCCGCCGTGATCGCCGTCATCGCCCAGGCGGGAATCGGGTTCGCGCGCGGCTTCGCGGACGAGCGTGGCGCCGCACGCGTGCGAGCGTTTGCGTACGCGCTTGCGGCGGTGATCGCGACGGTGCTCGCGGGACCCTGGGTGCTCGCCGTGCTGCTCGGGAGCGGGCTCGTCGAGCTCGCCGCGCAGCGGCGGCTGCGGCCGGAGACGCTCGTGCTCGCCGCGGCTTCGCCGAAGCTCCCCGGTCTGCTCTGGGTCGCGCTCAAGGTCGGCGCGCTCAGCTTCGGCGGCGGGCTCGTGATCATCCCGCTGATGCAGCACGACGTCGTCGGGTCACACCACTGGCTGAGCCAGCGCGAGTTCGCCGAGGCGGTCGCGCTGGGGCAGCTGACACCCGGGCCGGTCGTCCTGACAGTGGCGGTCGTCGGCTACGCGGCGGCGGGCGTCGGCGGCGCGGCGCTCGCGACGCTCGTTGCGTTCCTGCCCTCGTTCGCCTTCGTGCTCGCAGGTGCGGGCCGCTTCGACGAGCTCCGCCACCGGCCCGGACCGCGCGCCTTCCTCGGCGGCGCCGGCCCGGCGGCGGTTGGTGCGATCTTCGGTGCCGCCGGACTGCTCGCACCGCAGGCGTTCCACGTCTGGTGGCAGCCGCTCGTGCTCGCCCTCGCCGCGGTCGCCGCGCTGCGCGGCCGCGGGTCGTTCACGCTGCTCGCCGGCGGTCTCGTGCTCGGCCTGGCCGCAGCGGCCGTCGGCCTGCCGCTGCCACGCTGATCGTTTCGAATCTTGGCACGAACCTGGCTCAGACTGGTGCTCCGTCCGCCGGCATCATCCATAGCCCCGCGGGTGGGTGGGGGATCGGGATGGGACCCGCCTCGGCGTTGTGCCTCCTCCCCGGCGAAGCGGCGCCATCCGCCGCACCGCGACGAGCTCAGGCGAGCTTCTCGCGCACGAGCTGGCTCACCACCGACCCGTCCGCCCGGCCCGACACCTGCGGCATCACGTCCGCCATCACACGACCGATGTCTCGCATCGACGTGGCTCCGACCTCGGCGATCACATCGTCGACGATTGCCTCCAGCTCCTCCTCCGCCAGCGGCTCCGGCATGAACTCCTGCAGGATTGCGAGCTCCCGCTCCTCCGAGTCGGCCGAGTCGTCGCGGCCCGCGGCCCTGAAGGCCTCCGACGCCTCCTGGCGTTTCTTCCGCTCCCGCTGCAGCACCTGCAACTCCTCAGCCTCGGTGAGCTCGCGCTGAAGCTCCTTCCCGGCGGAGCGCAACGACGACAGCAGCAGGGCGAGCGCGTCACGGCGCGGCTCGTCACGCGCCAGTCGCGCCTCCTTCAACTCCTCTTGCATGCGGATCGTCAGGGTCATCCGAATGCGGGCATCCTCCCGCCGAGCACGTGCCAGTGCAAATGAAAGATCGTCTGCCCCGCGCCCGCGCCTGCATTCGTGATCACGCGGAAGTCCTCGAGCCCGGCGTCGCGGGCGACCTCGGCGACGAACTCGAGCATCCGCTTCGTCTCTTCCGCGGGTAGCTCGCCGATCTCCCGCAGCGACGCGATGTGGCGCTCCGGGATCACGAGGAGGT
This sequence comes from uncultured Actinomycetes bacterium, assembly GCA_963757725.1. GTDB lineage: Bacteria > Actinomycetota > Thermoleophilia > Gaiellales > Gaiellaceae > CAVWSR01. Next base: position 846,480 of record CAVWSR010000005.1, on the reverse strand, counting down.
GCGTATCCGCCGCAGGCTTGATGTCCCTGATCGCGACGAAGCCGTCGGTGCGCGCGACGTGCTCGCCGTCGCGGTAGAGCGTGCAGAAGAGGCACTCGTCAGGCAGCGCGAATCCCCTCCTCCGTCACGGCGGCGCCGCGCACACGCACCAGCGCGCCGAGCGCCCCCTCCGCGAGCCATGGCGAGTAGTCGTCGCCGTAGCCGCGGCCCGGCCGGTCGATCAGGACGACGTCGTCGGCGCCGACCTTCTCGCGCCAGTGCGCCAGACAGGCAGCTCGCGAGGCGGCGCGCAGCCGCGCGCTCCGCTCCTTCTTCGCGGCGGGCGGCACCGGGTCTACGAGCGCCGTCCTCGTGCCGGGACGCGGCGAATAGGGAAAGACGTGCACCTTCGTGATCCCCGCGCGCTCGAGGGTGCGCAGCGTGTTCTCGAACGCGCGCTCGTCCTCGGTCGGATAGCCGACGATCACGTCGCTCGTGAGGTTGAAGCCATCGAACCGCTCGAGCCGGCGCAAGAACCCGGCAACGCTGTAGCGACGCGCCATCGCCTTCAGCACACCGTCGTCGCCGGACTGAAGCGGCACGTGCAGGTGCCGCGAGACCGTCGGGGTCTCGCGCAGGGCGCGCTCGAGCTCGTCGTCGACGTGGTTGATCTCGATCGACGAGAGGCGCAGGCGCCCGAGCCCGGGCGTGGCTCCGGCCTCGCGGATCAGCCGCCCGAGCGTGTACCCGGCAGCGCGGTCGCGGTAGCAGCCGAGGTTGATCCCCGTCAGCACGACCTCCTGGTGACCCTGGGCGACGCGGCGGCGAATCTCTCCCAGGACTGCTTCTGCGCGCCGCGAGCGCGAGGCGCCGCGGACGTCGGGGATCACGCAGAACGAGCAGCCGAAGCTGCAGCCGTCCTGCACCTTGACGAATGCCCGAACGCGATCGAGCCGTGCGTCCGCCTGGACGCAGCCGATCGCCCCGACGTCGCCCGCGACCGCGGCGGCGACCTCTTCACTGCGCTTCGGGACGACGACGACGTTCTCCGGCAGGCCGGCGAACGACTCGCCTGCGAGGCTCGCCGCACAGCCGGTCACGTAGACCCGCCCGTGCGTGCGCGCTGCTCTCGCGGCGGCGTGGCGAGACTTCCGCACCGCCTCGTGGGTCACGCAGCATGTGTTGACGACGGCAATCTCCGCGCCCGCATCACGTTCGTCATGGCCGTCGGCGAGCAGCCGCTCGCGGATCTCCTGCAGGTCGGTGTGCGAGACCTTGCAGCCCAGGAATCTCGCCGAGAACGTCGCCACGCAGCGGAACAGTAGATGGTTGCCAGCCGGCGCGGCGGCGTCGGCCTAGCTGCCGATCTGGCGAACGAGCACGTCGGCAGCCCACCCGTCGACCTCGCGGCGGTCGGCCGACCGGTAACCCGCGACCGAGGGCCGGTCCGAGGCCAGGTACCCCGACGTGACCAGCGTGGGCACATCGAGGTCGAGGCGCTCGACGTCTGCGAGGCTGATGTTGGCAACCGCGACGTCGGCGCCGGGCAGGCGCTCGGCGAACACGTCCGCGAGGCGCGCCTCGACGATGACCCCGTTCGCCGCGGCGTTCGCCAGCGTCGCCTCGATCGCCGGCTCCTCGTCGTCGACGCCGAGCACCGGCTCGAAGCCGAGCTTCGCCGCGGCGATCGAGAGCACGCCGGAGCCGCAGCCGACGTCGATCAGGCTGCCGCGGTCGAGCGTCTCCAGCAGCTCGAGGCAGAGGCGCGTCGTCGGATGAGCGCCGGTGCCGAAGGCGCGCCCCGGATCGATCACCACCGCGAGCGCCTCGGGGGGCGCCTGCTCCCACGGTGGACCAACCCAGAGGGAGCCGACACGCACCGGCCGGTGAAAGGTACGCCAGCGGTCCTCCCAACCGTCCTCGACATCCTGTGCGCGAGCGCCGCCGAACAGATGCCAGAGCTCCTCCTCCCCGGCAGCGTCGGTGTAGGCGACGAGTTCGATCCCACCATCGGTGTCGACCTCCTCGAAACCGGCCGGAAAGAGCTCGAGCATCTGCGCCCGCGCGATCTCCGCCCGCGCGTCGGGCACGGTGATCGACACGCGGCGCAGCGGGCTCAGCGGAAGGCGCTCTTCAGCTTCTCGAAGAAGCTCTCGTCGGCCTTGTACGTCTCGTCTGTCGTGGCGTGGTCGAACTGCTCGAGCAGGTGGCGCTGCTCGTCGGTGAGGTGGCGGGGCAGCATGACGTTGACGAGCACGCGATGGTCGCCCCGGCCGAAGCCCTGCAGGACGGGCATGCCCTTGCCGGAGAGAACCCGCAGCTCGCCGGCCTGCGTTCCCGGCTTGAAATGGAGCTCCTCCTCCCCTTCGATCGTCGCCACCGACACGGTCGCCCCGAGCGCGGCCTGGGTCATCGTCAGCTCGACCTCCGAGAAGATGTCGTCGCCCTCGCGCACGAACCGCGGGTCGGGTCGCACGCGCACCTGCACGTAGACGTCGCCGGCGGGACCGCCCTGGACACCGGTATGGCCGTGGCCGGAGAGGCGGATCCGCTGGCCGTCGTGAATCCCGGCCGGAATCTTCACCTCGACCTCGCGCTCCTCGACCGTGAGGCCCGCGCCCTCGCACTCGGTGCACAGGCGCTCGATTCGCTTGCCGCTGCCGCGACAGTTGGGACACGTCTGCGCACGCACGAACTCGCCGAAGACGCTGCGCGAGACCTGCCGGACGCGCCCGGCGCCGGCGCACATCGGACACGTCGTGACAGGCGTGTCCGGCTCGGCGCCCGAGCCGCCGCAATGCCTGCAGGTGACCGCCGCTGAGAACGGCACCTGACGAGTCGCGCCTTTCGCGGCCTCCACGAGCTCCAGCTCGACCTCGGCCCCGACGTCGCCGCCGCGCGCGGCCCGGCGCGCTCCGCCGAAGAGGTCGTCGCCGAAGAAGGCCGAGAAGATGTCCGACAGCGAGCCGACGTCGAAGTGGCCGGGCTGGAAGCCTCCGCCCCGAAGACCTGCGTGCCCGTAGCGGTCGTAGAGCTCCCGTCGCTCCGAGCTCGAGAGCACCTCGTACGCTTCCGCGACCTCGCGGAAGCGGACCTCCGCGTCCGGCGCCTCGTTCACGTCCGGATGCAGCTCGCGGGCGAGTGCACGGAAGGCCTTCTTGACGTCGGCCTCGCTCGCGCCTCGGTCGAGGCCGAGCAACTCGTAGTAATCGCGTCCCGTCGTGGACATCGCCCTCTAGGGTAACGACGAGGTCAGTTCGACTCGTAGACCTCTTCGACGAAGCGCGAAAGCTCGTGCGCCGCCGCACGCACGCTGTGGATCGCCTTCTCGTAGTCCATTCGCACCGGGCCGAACAGGCTGACCGCGCCGAGCCGGCGCGTCGTCAGGCCGTATGAGGCGCCGACCATCGCCACGTCGTGCAGAGCCGGATGGTCGAGCTCGTCCCCGAGGCGCACGAACGGCCGTGACGCCGGATCGAGCGCGTGGCCCAGGATCTGGAGTAGCGCGGCGCGACGCTCCAGCACCTCGAGGAGCCGCTGCGCGGCCACGTGCTCCTCGTTGCGCGTGTCACCGAGCATCGTGGCGGCGCCGCCGACGAAGACGCGCTGCTCGTCCGAGCCGAGCAGATCGGTGAACGTCGGCTTCAGCGTGTCGAGAAAGGCGCGCTCGACTGGGCTCAGTTGCTCCTCCTCGAAGCGCCGGCGCAGACCGGCCGTGCCGAGCCGCAACCCCGCGAGGCTCTCGTTCAGGTATGCGCCCGCCCAGTCGACGAGCCCTGGGTCGACCGGGCTCTGGAAGGCGAAGACGCGTTTCGAGACGTCGCCGGTCGAGGTGATCACGAGACACATGACTGCGCTCGGCTGCAAGAGCAGCACCTCGACGTGTCGGACGGTCGTGGTCTCGAGCGGCGGCGCCGAGACCATGGCGAGGAGCCGCGTCGCGCCGGCGAGCATCTCCGTCGTCGCCTGCAGCGCCGATTCGATCTCGCTGCGCACGGCGGTCAGGTCGAGCGGGAAGCGGCCCGGGCCGGCCTCGGGGCGCGGGTCGAGCCCCCGCAGGATCTCCGTCGCGTAGTAGCGATAGCCGCTCTCGGTCGGGACGCGGCCGGCAGACGTGTGCGGGTGCATGAGCAGCCCGAGCTGCTCGAGCTCGGCGAGCTCGCTGCGAACCGTCGAGGACGACACGGCCATCGCGGCGCGCTCGACGAGGTGCTTCGAGCCCACAGGCTCCCCCGTCGAGACGTGCTCTTCGACGACGCGGCGCAGGATCTCGCGCTGACGATCCGTCAGCTCAGCGGGCATTTGCAGGTATTTTAGCCGCGATCCCGGCCGGATTGGAGCGGCCGCTCAGGCGAGCAGCTCGGCGGTGACGCCGTCGCCCAGAAAGCGGCCGCGCCGCGTCAGCGCGAGCGTCTCGTCGTCGCGCTCCGCGAGACCCAAACGCTCCATCCGCGCGAGCGCCTCGCCGTCGAGCGTGCCCGCAAGCCCTGCAAGCGCCAGCGGCTCGTCGAGACGCAGCCCGAGCATCACCCGCTCGCGCGCCCTGATGCCCTCGTCCAGCGGCTCGAGCTCGGCCGGGGGCAACTCGCCCCGCCGCAGCGCCGCGAGGTACACCGAGAGGCGCGGCGTCGTGCGCCGGCGTTCGTTCTCGATTGTCGATACCGCTCCGATGCCGAGCCCGAGGTAGTCGCATCCGAGCCAGTACGCAAGGTTGTGGCGAGAGCGCAGGTCGCGCCCGGCCTCGATGCGGCAGAAGTTCGCCGTCTCGTACCAGCGGTAGCCGGCGGCGGTAAGCCGCTCGACGACCAGCTCGAAATAGCCCTCCATGGCGTCGGCCTGGCGGGCGAGCTCGTCGCCGTGCGCGTGCGTGAACCGGGTGCCCGGCTTCGCCTCCAGCTCGTAGCAGGACAGGTGCTCCGGCCGCAGCGCGAGCGCGGCGTCGAGATCGCGCTCGAGGTCGGAGGGCTCCTGGCCCGGGATCCCGTAGATGAGGTCGAGACTGATGTTGTCAAAACAGGCATCGCGCAGATGATGCACCGCGTGCCGGACGTCAGCCGGCCCGGCGCGGCGCTCGAGCACCGCGAGCAGCCGCGGCTCGAAGGTCTGGGCGCCGAGCGAGACCCGCGTCACGCCGGCGCGCCGCAGCCCGAGCGCGAGCTCCGCCGTGATCGTCTCCGGGTTCGCCTCCGTCGTGAGCTCCACCGCGGGCGGCAGCGCCTCGAGCAGCCGCTCGAGCGCCGACCGCGCCGTCAGCGTCGGGGTGCCGCCGCCGAGAAAGACCGTCTCGAGCTCGGGCGCGAGCTCCGAGCGCCGCAGCTCGAGCTCGGCGAGCAGCGCCTCGACGTACGACGCGTGCCGGTCCTCGTGCCCGACGACGGTGACGAAGTCGCAATAGCCACACCGTGACGCGCAGAACGGGAGGTGCACGTAGAGGTACCTCGCCCCGCTCACCGCTACCTCTTCGACGGCTCGTTCAGGTTGAGCACCGCGAGGAACGCCTCCTGGGGCACCTCGACCGCGCCGACCTGCTTCATCCGCTTCTTGCCCGCCTTCTGCTTCTCGAGCAGCTTGCGCTTGCGCGAGATGTCACCGCCGTAGCACTTGGCGAGCACGTCCTTGCGGCGCGCCTTCACCGTCTCGCGGGCGATCACTCGCGAGCCGATCGCCGCCTGGATCGCAACGTCGAACATCTGCCGCGGAATCTCCTCGCGCAGCTTCTCCACCAGCAGGCGCCCGCGCTCGTAGGCGTGGTCTCGATGGATGATCAGGCTGAGCGCGTCCACCGGCTCGCCGCCGACGAGCACGTCGACACGGACGAGCTTGCCCGGCCGGAAGCCGATCAGGTCGTAGTCGAAGCTCGCGTAGCCGCGCGTGCGGGACTTGAGCTGGTCGTAGTAGTCGAGCACCACCTCGGCGAGCGGCAGCTCGTAGGTGAGGTGGACACGCTGCTCCGACAGGTACTCGAGGTGGTCGAAGCGCCCCCGGCGCTCGTTGTTCAGCTCCATGATCCCGCCGACGTACTCCTTCGGGACGATGATCGAGGCCTTGATGTACGGCTCCTCGACCTCCTCGATCTCGTCGGGCATCTCGGAGGGGTTGTGCACCTCGATCCACTCGTCCGTGTTCGGCCGTTTGACCCGGTAAGCCACGTTGGGGGCGGTCACGAGCAGGTCGAGGTCGAACTCGCGCTCGAGCCGCTCACGGACGATCTCCATGTGCAAGAGGCCGAGGAAGCCGCAGCGGAAGCCGAAGCCGAGCGCCTGCGAGGTCTCGGGCTCGTAGAAGAGCGCGGCATCGTTCAGCTTCAGGCGCTCGAGCGCGTCGCGGAGCTCCGGGTACTGGTCGGAGTCGGTCGGGAACAGGCCCGCGAACACCATCGGCTTGACATCCTTGTAGCCGGGCAGCGGTGCGGCGGCGGGACGCTTCTCGGACGTCAGCGTATCGCCGACGCGCAGCTCGGAGACGTCTTTCAGCCCGGTGATGACGTAGCCGACCTCGCCGGCGAGCAGCGTCTCGACCGGTCGCATCACCGGCGCCATAAAGCCGATCTCCTGCGCCTCGAAACGCGTCCCGAGCGCCATCGCCCGCAGCCGCTCGCGGGTCGAGAACTCGCCGTCGACGACGCGGACGAACGCGACGACGCCGCGATACTGGTCGTAGGAGGAGTCGAAGATCAACGCGCGCGGCGGCGCCTCCGGATCGCCGGCGGGGGCCGGGACGCGGGCGATGATCGCGTCGAGTACGGCCTCCACGTTGAGGCCCGTCTTGGCGGAGATGCGCACGACGTGCTCGGGGTCGTCGCCGATCAGGTCGGCGATCTCGGCGGCGGCGCCGTCCGGATTCGCCTGCGGCAGGTCGATCTTGTTCACCACCGGGACGATCTCGAGGCTGTTCTCGATCGCCAGGTACGCGTTCGCGAGCGTTTGCGCCTCGATCCCCTGGGCTGCGTCGACCACGAGCACCGCGCCCTCGCACGCTTGCAGGGAGCGTGACACCTCGTAGGTGAAGTCGACGTGCCCCGGTGTGTCGATCAGGTTGAGCTGGTGGCCCTTCCAGAGGACGCGCACCGCCTGCGCCTTGATCGTGATCCCGCGCTCGCGCTCGAGGTCCATCGTGTCGAGCACCTGCGCGCGCATGTCACGATCGGCAACGGCGTGGGTGAGCTGCAGGATGCGATCGGCCAGCGTCGACTTCCCATGGTCGATGTGGGCGATGATCGAGAAGTTGCGGATCGTGTCCTGTGGCATGGGTCAAGCCCGCCGCGAGCGGGCTCTCAACCCTAGCAACGCCTCCAGCTCACGAACCCCCAGCAAACGGCAGGAAATGAGGTAGACGGCAAGACCCGCGACGATCGCCGCCGACACCGAGACGAGCTGGCCGGCCAGGGCCCGGCCGAGCGCATCGTCGAGGGCCCACCAGGTCGCGTACGCCGCCGCTCCGAGCGCAGCCGCCGCGACCGTGATCCGGGCGAAGGCACCCCCCGTCGCGCCGAGGTCGATCCGGCCGACGCGCCTGCGCAGGAGCCAGAGCAGCGCCGCGGTGCCGGCGACGTTCACGACCGAGGTCGAGAGCGGGATGCCCCAGACTCCGAGCCGGTAGAAGGCGCCGTCGAGCGCCGCGTTCAGGATCAGGTTCCCGAAGGCGATCACGGTCGGGAGCCAGTTCGACTGCAGGCTGAAGAAGGCGCGGCTGAGCAGCAGCATCGTCCCGTTGAACGTGAGCCCGGCGGCAAACGCGGCGAGCGCGCCGGCGACGACGGGCGTCTGGGCGGGCGTCCAGCGGCCGTGCTGGTAGAGCAGGCGGATGATCGGCTCGGCGAGCACGGCCGAGGCGACGCTCGCCGGGACCAGCATGAACCCGATCTGGCGCAGGCCGCGGGCAACCGTGTCACGGAAGCCGTCGAGGTCGCCTCGCGCGGCGAGCCGCGAGAGCCTCGGGAAGAGCACGGTCGCGACGGCGACCGAGAACATCCCCTGCGGGAGCATGTAGATCCGGAACGCCTTGTCGATCGCGGTTGGCGCGAGCGAGCCGTCGATCAGCCGCGCGGCGAAGAACGTGTCGACGACGGCGTTGAAGTTGATCAGCCCGAGCGACACGGTCACGGGCACCATCAACTTGAAGACCTGCCGCACGGCCGGATCCCGCCAGTCGAGCACGAGCTGGAGGCGGCCGTCGCGCCCGCGGAGCCACGGCAACGGCAGCAGCACCTGGATCACCGTGCCGACCAGGATTGAGCCGGCGTAGACGTAGAGCTTCGCGTCGATCCCGTGAACGTTCGGAACGCCGATCGCGAGGCCGACGATGATCGCCAGGTTCCAGAAGACCGGCGTCAGCGCCGGGATCGTGAACTCGTCGTAGGAGTTGAGGATCCCGACGACGATTCCCGAGACACCGAGCAGCGCCACGATCGGGAACAGCACGCGCGCCAGGCCGACGGCGAGCTCGCGACTGTTACCCGGATTCCCGAAGAGCGCGATGACCCACGGCGCGAGCAGGACGAAGAGGGCAGTCAGCCCCGTCAGCCCGAGCAGCATCAGCCAGAAGAGCGACGAAGCCACGCGCCAGGCGCGCTTCCGCTCGCCCTTCTCCAGCAACTCGCTGAAGACCGGCACGAATGCGGACGAGAGCGCGGCGTCGGCGACGAGAGCACGAATCAGGTTCGGGACCTGGAAGGCGACCGTGAACGCGTTGATCCGCCCGGCGGCGCCGAAGAGGGAGGCGGAGATGATCTCCCGGACGAGCCCGAGCACGCGGCTGAGCCCTGTCGCAAGCGCGAAGATCAGCGTCGAGAGGGCGAGCCTGCGACCCGGCGGCGGCGCGGCGGTCTCGCCGGTGCCCGGCTGGTCGGGAAGGGTCGCCTTGCCCGTCTCGTCCATCGAGCTCACCGGAGGAGCATAGGGAGCGCGCCTGTCGAGGCGCCGCGTGCGGCTTTGCTACGATCCTGCGCGCCCGCACCGCTGACCGGCGCTGGGCCCTTCCTCACGATGCCGAACATCAGACAACAGGAAAAGCGCGTCCGCACCGCCACCCGGGAGCGGCTCGAGAACCTCCGTTACCGCTCTTCGGTGAAGACGCTCGCGAAGCGGCTCGAGGCTGCGGTCGAGGAGGGTGACGAGGACAAGGTCGCGCTCGAGCACCGTGAGCTCGTCCGCACGCTGGACAAGGCGGCGGCCAAGGGCGCCTTGCACAAGAACACCGCTGCCCGGCGCAAGGCGCAGGCCGCGAAGCTCGTCGGCTCCGCCAAGCCCTAGCGCTCGGGCGTACGCGTCAGCTCGATGATCGTGCGGGCGAGCACGAGGTCGCCCGGGAGCTTGCTGCCGCCCTTGAGCGCGAGATCGAGTCGCGCGAGCCGCACGGTCGCGTCGCCGAGCTCGTTCGCGCCGTAGTTCGCGGCCTGGCCGTAGAGCTTGCGCACATAGAATTCGTGGCGCTTCAGCCGGGTTGCCGCCTCCTTGACGGAAACGCCGGCCGCGTCGAGCCCACGACACTCCCGGACACGCGCCACATGCGAGGTCAGCATCGCCGACAGGCGGGGCAGCTCGTCGCGGCGCGCACCGCTCGAGCGCTCGAGGATCGACTCGGCAGCGCCCAGCGCTGCACCTGCGTCGCGATCGCCCCAAGCGTCGGTCAGCTCGAAGATCGACGTCTCCGCCGACCGCACCGCGAGCGCGTCGACCTCGGCCTCGCCGACGGCGGCGCCGTCCGCCCAGGTCACGATCTTGTCGATCTCGATCGCGAGCGCCTCGGGCTTGTCCCCGACGAGCTCGATCAGGCGGCGCGCCGTTTCGAAGTCGACCGTGGTGCCGCCCGCCCGAAACTGCTCGACGACCCACTTGGGTAGATCGCGCTTGCCGATCTCCCAGAGGCGCACCTCACCCTTCGCCGTGCATTTCTTGGCGAGCTCGGACGATGGCTTGACCTCCTCGCCGACAAGAGCGAGCACCGTGTCCGGGTTCGGCGAGTCGAGGTACTCGAGCACAGCCCGAAGGTCGGGCGCCTTCCAGCCGCCGGTAAGGCGGCCCTCGGCGTTACGACGGCCGTCGACATCCTCGACGACGACGAGTCGCTTCCCGCCGCCGAAGAGCCCAAGCGTGTTGGAGGACGCGACGACCTCGTCACCTGTCGTATCGGCCGTGCTCAGCAGGTCGACCGAGGCGTCGTCGAAGTAGCTGCGCAACCGGCTCAGCGCTCGCGAGATCTTGGGGCGGTCGCCGCCGCTGAACAGATACACGGGCTTCAGCTCCGGAGTCGCCATCGACTCCAAGCATAGGCAGCGAGCAGGAGCGCGCACGAGGCGAGTGCGACCGCAGCGACACCCGAACGGATCTGCGCGCCGGGCAGACCGCCCACGAGCCGGGCGCAGGCCGCGAGGTAGGCGGCGCACCACCCGTTCGCCCAGGCGAGCGCCGCCGCCGCCGACGGCGCGACGGGCTCGAGCAGTGCCGTCAGCAGGCCGAGCACGAGCAGCGGCGCCATGGCCGGTCCCGCAAGTGCGTTGGCGGGGACGGTCAAGAGCTGAATCGCGTGGAACTGGAACCACGAGATCGGCGCCGTGACCAGGCCGCACACCGTCGACAGTGCGATCGCATCGGCGAGCCGCCCCGGAATCGGGTAGCCGTCGAGTACGCGCCGCAACGGGCTGAACAGCGTGAAGATCGCCGCCACCGCGGCAAACGAGAACTCGAAACCCGGCTCGAGCAGCGTGTACGGATTCCACGCGAGCAGGACGAGCGCGCCGAGCAGGAGCACGTACCACCGATCGCGCTCACGCGCCGTCAACCAGGCGATCGACGCGAGCCCACCGGCAACTCCGGCGCGAATCACCGACGGCTGCGGTCCGACGGCGAGCACGTAGCCGAAGATCCCTGCGAGCGCGCCTAGCTCGCCGAACCAGCGCGGCAAGCCCGCGAGCCACGCGAGCAGGAGCGAACCCGCCGCGATCAAGGCGACGTTCTGTCCCGACACCGCCAGCAGGTGATAGAGGCCCGAGGCCTTGAAGCGGCGGCGCAGCTCGGGCGAGAGCGCCTGGTCGTCGCCGAGCACGACTCCTTCGACCACGCTTCGCCGCTCGCCCCGAAGGCCCGGAGCGATCGAGCGAGCGAGTCGGTCATGCAGGCGGTCGGCGAGGCCGCCAACTCCACCACGGCGACCCACGATGCTCCAGCGGTCGCCGCGCAGCACGACATGAACGCCTTTCCGGCGGAGCCAGCCGCGCTCGTCGAACCCGTGGGCCGCAGGCCGCGGCTCGTGCAGCTGCCCGAGCACTTCGAGCAGGCCGCCTTGCGGGGGCGAGCGACCCAGAGGGAGCTCGAGCAGCACGGGCTCGTGGACGCGCAGGCGACCGAACCGCCGCACCTCGGCGGGCGCGCGCAGCTCGAAGCTGCCGCCTCGTACTGGTCCCGTCACGACGACGAGCGCGCGCTCCGCCTCGCCGACGTGACGGGCGAGAACGCTCGTGTCGAGCGTGCGGAGGCGGGCGCTGCCCCACCACAGTCCGGCGAAAGCCAGCGCGGCCGCCAGCACGGCGAATCGCCGCTCCGGTGTCGCCAGCGCCCCCGTGGCTGCGAGCCCGACCGCTGCCAAGGCGATAGCAGCCGAGCCGCAGCGAACGAGTAGCGACCCAGCGAGCCCTCCGCAGAGCGAGGCGACGAGCAGATGCGGGTACCACCGACCCAGCCGCACGCTCACGGCGCGACCAGTCCCTTCAGCTGTTCGATGCGGGCCGGGCCTATTCCCGAGATCGCGTCGAGCTCGTCGATCGACGAGAAGGCCCCGTGCTGTTGTCGGTAGGCCAGGATCTTCTGAGCGGTGACGGGCCCGATCCCGGGGAGGGCGTCGAGCTGCTCGAGGGTCGCCGTGGAGAGATGGACGGGCCCCGCCGGAAGCCCCGCCGTGCCTCCCGCGGCGGACGCCGCGCCTGCCTTGCCGCGAGTGGGCACCACGACCTGCTCGCCGTCGGCGAGCGGAGCGGCGAGGTTCACCTGGGCGAGGTCGGCCCGCGTCGTCGCACCTCCGGCCCGCGCGAGCGCGTCGGCGATGCGGCTCCCTTCCGGCAGCTGTTGCAGCCCTTCGCGGCGCACGGCGCCGACCACGTCGACCACCACCAGCCGCGGTTTCGGCGCGGCAGCGACCACGGGTCGAAAGGGCGCCGGCTCTGCGCTCCTGCCCGAGTGCAGCAAGAACTTGCCCGCGAGGAGGAGTACTGCGAGCAAGAGGCCTGCAACCGCGAGCGCCCGCCGACGCGTGAGTGGCAACTCGGTCATGTCGTCTATTGTGGCAACACAAATGTCGCGCGTTTGTGCCAGGAGCGTGGCACCATGCAGATCGTGCGCACCGTTCCACTCCTGCTCGTCGCGGTCGCCGCAGCGGGAACGACCGTGGCGGGAGCCGCTACCGGCACGGGCGCTCACGGAACCGTGACGCGCTCGCCGACAACGCCCGTCTGCCGGCAGGGAGTTCCGTGCAGCGCCCCGGCGAAGCTCATCGTGCTGCGGTTCACGCGCAGGGCCGTCACGCACACGACGCGCACCGACGCGCACGGCCGCTACTCGATTGCGCTTACGCCTGGCCTCTACACCGTCAGCACCGGCGCAGCATCATCGCCGGGCCGAGGGCTCGAGCCTCGGGTCGTGCGCGTGCGGGCAGGTGTGTGCGTGCTCGCGAACTTCAACCTCGACACGGGAATCCGCTAGCCGACGACGAGGTTCACGAGCTTCCGCGGGACCACGATCGTCTTGCGAAGCTCATGACCGTTCAGGTGCGCCTGCACGCGCTCGGAGGCGAGCGCGAGCTCGACGAGCTCCTGCTCGGACGCTGACGAGGACGCCTCGAAACGGTCGCGCACCTTGCCGTTTACCTGGACGACCAGCTCGAACGTGTCACGCTCGAGCATGGCCGGGTCGGCGACGGGCCAGGGCTGCTCCCACAGGCGCTCGTGGCCCAGCTGCGCCCAGAGCTCCTCGGCGACGTGCGGAGCGTACGGCTGGATCACCGATACGGCCGCCTCTGCGGCGAAGCGCGCACCCGGCGCGGCGGTGTCCTTCGCCAGCTCGTTGACGAGCTCCATCACGGCGGCGATCGCGGTGTTGAACGACGAGCGGCGCCCGATGTCGTCTGTCACGCGCGCGATCGTCTCGTGAGCCTTCCGCGAGACCGGCGAGTCGACGCCTGTGCCGTCGCGCGGAGCCGCCGCGGCGGCCTCGCCGACGACCCGCCAGAGCCGTCGGACGAAGCGAACCATTCCGTCCGCGCCCTCCTCCGTCCACTCCATATCCTGGTCGGCCGGGCCCAGGAAGAGGATGTAGAGGCGAATCGCATCCGCGCCGTAGCGGTCGACGAGCTGGTCAGGACCGATCACGTTCCCCCTCGACTTCGACATCTTCTTGCCGCCGAAGTTGACCCAGCCGTTGCCGAAGAAGCGCGCGAACGGTTCGCGGAAGCCGACGAGCCCCAGGTCGGCGAGCGCCTTGATGAAGAAGCGCGCGTAGATCATGTGCATGGTCGCGTGGTCGACGCCGCCCGTGTAGTTGTCGATCGGGCACCAGAAGTCGACGATCGCGCGGTCCCACGGCGCCTCGGCGTTGTGCGGGTCGCAGTAGCGCAGGAAGTACCACGACGAGTCGACGAACGTGTCCATCGTGTCCACCTCACGCCTGGCCTGTGCACCGCAGCGTGGGCAGGGCACGTTGACCCAGTCCTCCGCCTGCGCGAGCGGCGAGAGGCCCTTCGGCTTGAAGTCCTCGACGTCTGGCAACAACACGGGTAGGTCGACGTCGGGCACCGGGACGATGCCGCACTCGCCGCAGTAGACGATCGGGATCGGGCAGCCCCAGTAACGCTGGCGCGAGAAGCCCCAGTCGCGCAACCGGTAGGAGATCGTCAAGCGGCCGAGGCCGCGCTGCTCGAGCCACTCGACGACGGCCTGCTTGGCCTCCGGACTCGACATGCCGGTGAACTGTGCGGAGTCGACGAGCACTTCGCCCTCCGAGTGCTCCGAGAACGCGCCGCCGGGAGCGGGCTCGCCGCCGGCCGGGGCGACGACCGTCCTGACGGGCAGGTCGAAGCGCTGGGCGAACTCGTAGTCACGCTCGTCGTGTGCCGGCACCGCCATGATCGCGCCGGTTCCGTAGTCCGTCAGCACGTAGTCCGCGATCCAGACCGGAATGCGGCTCTCGTTGACCGGGTTGGTGGCGAACCAGCCGGTGAAGACTCCGGTCTTCTCCTCCGCGGCCAGACGCTCCTCGGCGCGCTTGGCCCCGGCCCGGTTGACGTAGTCGCGGATCTCCTGCTCGTGCGGAGAGCCGGCAGCCAGCCCGTCGACAAGCGGATGCTCGGGTGCGAGCACGAAGAAGGTCGCGCCGAAAAGCGTGTCGGGACGCGTCGTGAAGACGGGCACGTCGAGTCCCCGCTCCTCGATCCGGAAGATGATCTCGGCCCCCTGCGAGCGGCCGATCCAGTGGCGCTGCATCGCCAGGATCCGCTCGGGCCAGTCGAGCTCGGCCATGTCGTCCAGGAGCTGGTCGGCGTAGTCGGTGATGCGGAAGAACCACTGCTCGAGGTTCTTCGACTCGACCTCCGCGCCGCAGCGCTCGCAGCGCCCATCCTTGACCTGCTCGTTCGCCAGCACCGTCTGGTCGTTCGGACACCACTTGACCGGCGCGGTCTTGCGGTAGGCGAGGCCAGCCTCGTAGAGCCTTATGAACAACCACTGCGTCCACCGGTAGTAGTCGGGCAGATGCGTCGAGAGCTCCCGGTCCCAGTCGATCGCCCAGCCGAGCTTCTTCATCGAGTTGCGGATCGAGGCGATGTTTCGCTCGGTGATCGCGCGCGGATGCCCGCCCTCCTTGATCGCGGCGTTCTCCGCAGGCAGACCGAAGGAGTCGAAGCCCATCGGGCGCAGAACCCGTAAGCCGTTGCGGCGGCGGAAATGGGTGAGCACGTCGCCCAGCGTGTAGACGAGCACGTGGCCCATGTGCAGCGTCCCCGATGGGTAAGGCAGCATCTCGAGCACGTACGATTTGCGAGCCCGCTCGTCCAGCCCGTCGTTCGAGGTTGTGAAGGCGCCGGCCTCCTCCCAGACCTGCTGCCACTTGGCCTCGATCGTTCTCGACTCGTACCGCTCCACCCGACCACGCCTCCTGAAACGAAAAGGCCTCTCGAAACGAGAGGCCGTGGGACAGCATCGCGGCGGCGCCGCGTCGGCCCCTGCGCTAGCTAAGCAGCCGCGCCCGCATCGAGCGCGAGAATAGCAGGCCTCCGCCCGGAGTCAGATTGCGCGCGTAGAGAGACGTGGCTCGATCAGACATGGCCTCCCGTCGTCTCAGGTAGCCCTGACCTCCTCCCCGAGGCGAGCGTAACGAGGAAAGACGCGCGCGTGGGAAACGCCTCCGTGCCGGCTTCGTGCCGGCCCGAGCTGACGGCGTCTTCTCGCGATGGGCAGAATCGCACGGTGCTCGACCTGTTCCCCGACGACGCAACCATCGACGATCGCGGCGAGCTCGCGCTCGGCGGCCTGCGCGCCGGCGACCTCGTCGCGGAATTCGGAACACCGCTCGTCATCTACTGCGAGCACACGCTCCGCGCCCAGGCACGCGCCTACCGCCAAGCAGCGCCGGACGCGCTCGTCGCCTTCGGGACGAAGGCGTTCCCCAACGTCGCCGTCCTACGCCTCTTCGCCGAGGAGGGGCTCGGCGCCGACGTCTCCACCCTCGGCGAGCTCGCGTTCGCGCAACGAGGCAGGAATCCCGCCAGAGCTGCTCGTCGTTCACGGGAACAACAAGAGCGACGCGGAACTCGAGGCTGCCCACGGAGCGCTCGTCGTCCTCGACGCACCGGACGAGCTGGATCGGGCGCGCGCCGCCTCGGTGGAGCGCCTGCTCGTACGCGTCACGCTCGGGGTAGAGGCCGACACCCACGAGGCGATCCGCACGGGACACCATGGCTCGAAGTTTGGGCTCACCGAGCAGCAGGCCCGCGCGCTGATTCACCGCGACCCCGGCATTCTCGGACTCCATATCCACATCGGGTCGCTGCTCCGCGAGACAGCCGACGCAGGCACGGCGGTCACGCGACTCGCGGAGTTCGTCGCCGGAATCGAGGATTGGCGCCCGCGCGTACTCGACCTCGGCGGCGGGCTCGGCATCCGGTACACGCCCGACGAGCGAGCGCCGTCGATCGCCGAGTACGTCGCGGCCCAGATCGCGTTCGCGCCGCCGGTCGAGCACCTGATCCTCGAGCCGGGCAGATCGCTCGTCGGCCGCGCCGGCGTCACGCTCTACTCCGTCGGCGCGGTGAAGGAGAGCGGCGACGGGACGAGCTGGGTCGCGATCGACGGTGGCATGTCCGACAACCCGCGCCCGCAGCTGTACGGAGCCAGGCACACGGCTCTGCTCGCGAACCGTGCCGGCGAAACAGCAACGGGCCGCTACGGCATCGCGGGCAAGCACTGCGAATCCGGCGACGTTCTGATCGACTCCGTCGAGCTGCCGTTGCCCTCCAGGGGCGACGTGCTCGCAGTCCCGGCAACCGGCGCGTACACGCTCGCGATGAGCTCGAACTACAACGTCGTGCCGCGCCCGGCCGCCGTACTCGTCGCCGACGGAGTTGCGCGCGTGATCCGAGCCCGCGAGACGATCGAAGACCTGCTTCGCTTCGAGGCGTGAGCCAAGCGTGAGCTGAGCCACCCTCTTGCGCTTGATGCTCACCTGCCGGGCGCCGCTCTCCAATCGCGGATCGGGCGGCGACGAGCCGTGCAAACGGCGGCCCACTCCGGCTCGGACGAACCCATCGAGCAGGACGCGCATCGAGTTCTCGTCTGGATCGTGAAGACCCTCTCGTCGCTCAGAGCCCAGGTGCGGCAGCCGGGGTGATCACGTCACGCCGAGCTCGAGCTATTCGACGAGCACGAGCCGGACCCTGCTGCGGGCTCGCGGAGATCGGGAGCTTTGACAAGGTAGATCCGGTACACATCCAGCACGAGCTCGTCACAGACACGTCACCCGTCCACCGTTAGGCTGAAGCCTGAGCAGGGGGCGGGTCGGGACCCGTCATACCCGCGCGCCCGTGAGACAATTAGCGCGCCGCGGCGGCGAAGCCGGGTCGCACGAGTCGCGGCGGAGCCTTCAGGCCCGACTCCTTCACGGGAGGGTTGACCGGTTCGGAGAGCGGCGCGGCACCGAACGACGCGCGTACCCGCTCCTTCGGTGCGTCGGCGTAGGACGTCGTGCGCTGCCTCGGTGTCCGCCCCGCCGAGCGGATCAGCTCCTCCATCTGCTCCGGCGGCAGCTCCTGGCCGAACTCGGCGCCGGCCGAGCGGGAGATCGACTCGTTCATCAACGTCCCGCCGAGATCGTTGACGCCGGCCGCCAGGGCCTGTCGGACTCCGTCCGGCCCGAGCTTCACCCACGAGGCCTGCACGTTCGTGATCCAGGGATTCAGCGCCAGCCGCGCCACCGCGTGCATCAGCAGCGTCTCTCCGAACGTCGGGCCCGGCCGTGCACGCCCGTTGAGGTAGATCGGCGCCTCCATGTGCACGAACGGCAGCGGCACGAACTCGGTGAACCCGCCGCTGCGCTGCTGCTGCTCGCGCGCCCGCAACAGATGCCGAGCCCAATTCACCGGCGCCTCGACGTGCCCGAACATGATCGTCACGTTCGAACGAAGCCCGGCGCGGTGCGCGGCGTCGTGCACCTCGAGCCACTGGTCGGTCGTCACCTTGTCGGGGCAGAGCGTCCGCCGGATCTCGTCGTCGAGTATCTCCGCGGCCGTACCCGGCAGCGAGCCGAGGCCCTCGGCCCGCAACAGGCTCAGGTACTCGTCGAGCGGCAGCTCGAGCGTCGCAGCGCCCTGCCAGACCTCGAGCGCCGAGAATGCGTGCACGTGCAGCTCCGGCAGCGCCTCGCGGATCGCACGCACGACCTCGAGGTAGAAGCGGCCGGTGAACGCAGGGTGAATTCCGCCCTGGAGGCAGACCTCGGTCGCCCCGCGCTCCCACGCCTCCCTGCTGCGGCGCACGATCTCGTCGAGCGGCACGAGGTAGGCGGGCCCCCGCAGGTTCTGAGCGAGCTTGCCCTTCGAGAACGCGCAGAAGCCGCAGCGGAAGTAGCAGACGTTCGTGTACTGGATGTTCCGCGTGACGACGTAGCTCACCTCGTCGCCGCAGACCTCCCGGCGCAACCGGTTTGCGGCGGCGAACACACGTTGCAGCTCGTGCCCGCGGGCGCGGAAGAGGCGCACGAGCTCGTCCTCCCCGAGCTCGTCGCGGCTGTCGAGCGGGAGCGCGTCGGGCGCGACGACGAACGGGACGCCGCCGGACTCGCCCGGCGACCAGTCGTCCTCACGCCCGAGCCCGAGCGCGTCCGCGTGGCGCAGCGCGAGCGGGAGCAGCTTCGGGTCGATCCACGTCGAGTCGAGGTAGCGTGGGTACACCGGCAGCCGGGCCGCCAGCTCGAGCCCGCGCGAGCGCGTCGCTTCGCGCAGCCGCTCGACCTGCGGCCAGGGCGCCTCCGGGTTGACATGGTCGATCGTCACCGGCGAGACCCCGCCCCAGTCGTCGATGCCCGCGTCGAGCAGCCGCGGGAAGTCCTCGTACGCGAGATTCGGCGGTGCCTGTACCGACACCTCGTGCGGCAGCACGATCCGCGCCGCGGCGATCGTCCACAGGTGCTCCTCGAGCGACGGCTCTGGTGCGCCGGCCATCCGTGTGCCCGGCTTGGCGCGGAAGTTCTGCACGATCACCTCCTGCAGGTGCCCGTGCCGCGCGTGCAGCTGCGCCAGCTCGCGCAGTGCCTCGAGGCGTTCCTCCCGGGTCTCGCCGATCCCGATCAGGATCCCGCTCGTGAACGGCACCCGCAGCTCACCGGCCAGGCCGATCGTCTCGAGGCGGACGGCCGGCTCCTTGTCGGGCGAGGCCCAGTGCGGCATCCCCTTCGCGGAGAGCCGCGTCGAGGCCGTCTCGAGCATGATCCCCATCGAGACCGAGACCTCCCGCAGGGCGGCGAGGTCGTCGCGCGTCATCACACCGGGATTGAGATGCGGCAGCAGCCCGGTCTCGTCGAGCACCGCCCGAGCGGCGCGCGCCAGATACTCGAGCGTCGTCTCGCAGCCGAGCGCCGCGAGCTCGGCGCGAGCCACCGCGTAGCGCAGTTCGGGCTTGTCCCCGAGCGTGAACAGCGCCTCGTGGCAGCCTGCCGCAGCGCCCGCGCGCGCGATCTCCAGCACCTCGTCGATCGTCACGTAGGCTCGCTCGCCGCGCCGCGGTGGCCGCGCGAAGGTGCAATAGCCACAGACGTCGCGGCAGAGCGTCGTCAGCGGGATGAAGACCTTCGGCGAGTAGCTGACGAGGCCGTCGCCGGCGCGCAGCAGCCGCGCCTCCGCCAGCAGCTCTTCGAGCGGTGCGCGCACGAGCTCGTCCATCTCAGTGACTCTATCGGCCGTGTCCGGGGTCAGACCCCGGACACGGCCGGAAAGGCGCTAGCCGCGCGCCGACAGCACGTCGCTGATCAGCGACCAGCTCCCCTTGTGCCAGCGCTGCAGGTACGCCTGGGTGATCGGGAACCGGTCCTGCGGCGTCGTGTGCACGCGGATCCCGGGCAGCATGAACGGGTTGTTCGTCTCGTTGATGTGCAGGGCGGCGTTCATGATGCTCTCACGGGTCGGATTCTGACCCGCCTTTTTCAGCACGTCGAGAAATGTCCAGGCCGAGGCCATCGCGTACACGTTGTAGACGTCGCTCGCGTCGCCGGTGCCGTACTTGGCCATGATCGAGCGATACAGCTTCATCGCCGCGTCGTTCCTGAACGTCGGATTGGTCGGATCCTTGAGGAACGCGATCGAGATCGACCCCTCGGTCGTGCCCGCGCTCGAGCTCGCCGACGAGATCTTCATCAGGTTCGACGCCGACGCGACCGAGTTGATGAAGATCTTCGGCTTCCAGCCGAGCTTGTTGACCGCGACGTAGCTCTGGATCGCGATCGTCGGCGTGGCGAAGATCAGCAGCGCCGTCGCTCCCGCGGACTTCAGCTTCGACATCTGCGAGCCGACCTCGGTCGCCGTCAGGTCGAAGCCCTCCTTGGCCGCGATCTTCTTCTTGCCCAGGCCCTTCTGCAGGCCGGCGACGAGATCCTTGCCGAAGTCGTCGTTCTGGTAGAGCACACCGACCTTCGCCGCCGGCAGCGTCTTGGCGATGTACTTGCCGTAGATCACGCCTTCGGCCACGTAGCTGGGCTGATACCCGACCGTGTACGGGTAGCGCTTGCCGTCCGAGCCGAACGTGCTCGCGCCGGTGGCGACGAAGAGGTGCGGGATCTTCTGCTCGTTCAGGAAGGGCCGGATCGCCAGGTTCTGCTCCGTGCCGAGCGAGTTGAAGTCGACGAAGATGCCGTCCTGCTGGACGAGCTGGCGCGTCTGCTGGACCGTCTGGGCCGGGTTGTAGGCGTCGTCGAGGTACTTGTAGACGACCTTGCGCCCGTTGACGCCGCCACGATCGTTCACGTACTTGAAGTACGCCTCCGCCCCACGCGCGACCGACGCATACGCAGCCGCGATGCCCGAGAGCGGGACCGTGCCGCCGATCGTGACCGTCGTTCCGGTGATGCCCGGAGTGTCGCCGCCGCGCGCAGATGCGCCGGCGACGGAGACGAGCGCCGCGGCAGCGAGCGCCGAGCACGCCAGTATGAGATTCCTGCGCATGGTTGCGTACTCCTTGGAAATTGGATTCGCCCGGGAGTAAGACGACTTTACAACGCAGCGGTTGGCAGCCCAAGATGCCCGGGTGCTCGGACTGACGATGGAGTACGGCCTCACGGTCGACGTAATCCTGCGCCGCGCGGAAACGCTCTTCGCCCGCAAGGAGATCGTCACCCGGCTGCCCGACCGCTCGCTGCACCGCACGAGCTACGGGGAGCTCGTGCCCCGCGCCCGTGCGCTCGGCTCGGCGCTGCGCTCACTCGGGGTCGGGCGCGGCGACCGCGTGGCGACGCTCTGCTGGAACCACAGGCAGCACCTCGAGACCTACCTCGGCGTGCCGGCCGTCGGCGCGGTCGTGCACACGCTCAACCTGCGTCTGCACCCGGACGACCTCGCGTGGATCGCCAGTCACGCCGGCGATCGCGTCCTGATCGTCGACGAGAGCCTCGTCCCGTTGGCAGACAAGTTCGTGTCCCGTACGCGGATCGAGCGCGTGGTCGTGATCGGCGACCAGTATGAGGAGCTCGTCGCCTCGGGCGACCCGCACGCACCGCCGACCGCGCTCGACGAGGACGAGGCGGCGGCGATGTGCTACACGAGCGGCACCACCGGCAGACCGAAAGGCGTCCTCTATTCGCACCGGGCGCTCCTGCTGCACTCGCTCGCTTCTGCCGCCGCCGACCTGCTCGGCATCTGCGAGAGCGACACGGTGCTGCCCGTCGTGCCGATGTTCCACGCGAACGCCTGGGGCCTCCCTTACACCTGCGCGCTCATCGGCGCGAAACAGGTCTTCCCCGGCCCGCACCTCGACCCCCGCAGCCTGCTCGAGCTGCTCGAGGCCGAGCGCGTGACCGTCACGGCCGGAGTCCCGACGATCTGGATGGGTCTGCTCTCGATGCTCGACGACGAGCCCAACACCTTCGACCTCGCCGCGCTGCGCTCGATGATCGTCGGCGGTTCCGCTGCGCCGCGCGCGCTGATCGAGGCGTTCGAGCACCGCCACGGACTCCAGATCCTGCACGCCTGGGGAATGACGGAGCTGGCGCCGCTCGGCACGGTCGCATCGCTCCCGAGTGAGCTCGAGCAGGCCGGCGACGCCGAGCGCTTCGCCTTCCGCGCCAAGCAGGGCCGCCCCGCTCCCCTGATCGAGATCCGCGCCCGCGGCGCCCAGGGGCTCGTCCCGTGGGACGGCGCCACGATGGGCGAGCTCGAGGTGCGCGGCGCGTGGATCGCGAGCGCCTACTTCGATGCTCCCGACGCCGGCGATCGCTGGACGGACGACGGCTGGTTCTGCACCGGCGACATCGTCACGATCGACCGGCTCGGCACGATCGAGATCCAGGATCGCGCGAAGGACGTGATCAAGTCCGGCGGCGAGTGGATCTCGTCGGTTGCGCTCGAGAACGCGCTGATGGCGCATCCCGCGATCGCCGAGGCTGCGGTGATCGGCATCCCGGACGCGAAGTGGCAGGAGCGCCCCCTCGCCGCCGTCGTCCTGCGCGAGGGCGCGACGTCGACCGCCGACGAGCTGCGCGAGTTCCTGGCGCCGGACTTCGCCCGCTGGGCGCTCCCCGAGCGCTTCGAGTTCATCGACGAGATCCCGAAGACCGCGGTCGGGAAGTTCAGGAAGACGGCTCTGCGGGAGCGCTTCGCTCCCGCAGCAGAGGCCTGAACGCGCTGCGGAGCAGCCCGGCGGCGCCGCTCGGGAGCACGACCATCACGATGATCAGGACGAGTCCCGAGACGAAGTCGGGCCCCGCCTGCTTCGACAGCAAGGGGATGTGCTGGCCCCACGTCGGGATGAACTGCAGATAGACGGCGCCCGCGACGATCCCCCAGAGCGAGCCGAGCCCTGCGAGCACGAGCCCGATCAGCAGAGACAGCGAGAGCGACACCGGGAACGAGTCCGGGTTGACGAAGCCCGAGACGATTCCGAGCAGCGATCCCGCGACGCCCGCATAGAACGCCGAGAACGCAAAGGCGCCGGTCTTGTAGAGCGGCGCGTTCACGCCCATCGAGACGGCCGCGATCTGGCTGTCGCGGATCGCCCGCAGCGAGCGCCCGGCGCGGCCGCGCAGCACGAGCCAGGCGGCGAGCAGCAGGATCCCCGCGCAGCTCCAGCTGAGCCGGTAGAACCAGTCGCCCGTCCGGAACGGCAGCAGGATCCCGCCCGACCCGCCGGTGAAGTGATCGAATTTCTTCGCGACCGCCGGGATCGAGACGGCAAGTCCGAAAGTGGCAAGCGACAGGTACGCGCCGTAGAGGCGCAGCGCCGGCAGCCCGAACAGGAAGCCGAACACGCCGGCGACGAGCCCGGCGAGCGGAATCGTCGCGAGCTCGTTCCAGTGGTGGTGCCCGGCGAGGATCGCCGTCGTATAGGCGCCGATCGCCATGAACCCGCCGTGCCCGAGTGAGATCTGGCCGCTGTAGCCGGTCAGCACCGCGAGCCCGAGAATCGCGATGAAGTACATCCCGACCTTGCCGAGCTCGAGCGCGTGGTAGTCGCTGACGAACAGCGGCAGCAGCACGACGACCACGACCGCCGCAGCGACGACGAGCAGCCGGCCGACGCGCAGGGCGCGGTTCATACCTTCCGCACCGCCGTGCTGCCGAGCAGCCCCGCAGGGCGGAACACGAGGATGGCGAACAGGATCGCCAGGGCGACGGGCAGGCGGATCTCGGGCGTGACGAAGCCGACGTAGGTGGTCAGCAGGTTGAGCCCCACCCCGAGCGCGAATGCACCGACCACAGCACCCGCCGGACTGTCGAGCCCGCCGAGCACCGCCGAGGCGAACGCGTAGATCAGGATCGCCTGCATCAGGTTCTGGTCGAAGCTCCCCTGCTCCGGCGCCCACAGCAGCCCGGCAAGCGCGCCGAGCACCGCGGCGAGGCCCCAGGCGATCGCGAGCATCCAGCTCGTACGGATCCCGAGCAGCCGCGCAGACTCGGGGTTGATCGCCCCGGCGCGCATCGCAAGGCCCACCTTCGTGTACTTGAAGAACGCCCAGAGGACGACGACCGTCCCGAGCGTGACGCCGATCACTCCCAGGTCGAGGATCGACATGGCAACTCCGCCGACGTTTACCGCCCGGGTCGGGAAGGGGCTCGGCAGCGTCTTCGGCTGCGTCCCCCAGATCCAGCGTACGCTCGCGTTGATCAGCAGGAAGAGCCCGATCGTCACCGTCACCACGGTCAGCGCCGGCTTGCGCTCGACGGGTCGGATCACGACCCGCTGCAAGACGACGCCGCCGCCGAACGAGATCGCGAGCGTGAGGAAGAACGCGGCCCAGTACGGGATCCCGTGGTGGCGAACGAGAGCCCAGCAGACGAACACAGAGAACGTGCCCAGCTCACCCTGCGCGAAGTTGATGATCCCGGTGGCGCGGTAGATCAGGACGAGCGCGAGCGCGAGCGACGCGTAGACCGCTCCGGAGGCGAGGCCGCTCACCACCTGTTGGAGGAAGTTCGCCACTAGTAGCCCAGGTACGACTTCCGCACGGACTCGTCGGCGCGCAGCTGTTCGCTCGGCCCGGAGACGGCGACTCGCCCGACCTCGAGCACGAAGGCGTGGCTGGCGGCGTCGAGCGCGATCCCGGCGTTCTGCTCGACCACCAGCACGGTCAGCCCCTCCGCCTCGTTCAGCCCGCGCACGATCCGGAAGAGCTCCTGGACGACGAGCGGTGCGAGCCCGAGCGAGGGCTCGTCGAGGAGCAGCAGGCGAGGCCGCGACATCAGCGCGCGGGCGAGGGCGAGCATCTGCTGCTCGCCGCCCGAGAGCGTTCCCGCCTGCTGGTCGCGCCGCCGCTCGAGCCAGGGAAAGTGCTCGGCCATGCGAGCGAGGTCCGCCTTCACGCCGCCGCCGCGCCGCAGATACGCGCCGAGCCGCAGGTTCTCCCAGACGGTCAGCTCGGTGAAGATGCCGCGCCCCTCGGGCACGTGCGCAACCCCGAGCTTCGCCACCGACTCCGGCCCGCGCCGGACGACGCTCTTCCCCGCGAAGCGGATCTCGCCGGTGCGGCGCACCGTGCCGGAGACAGCGCGCAGCGTCGTCGTCTTGCCCGCGCCGTTCGCGCCCAGCACGGCGGCGATCTCCCCCTCCTCGACGGTGAGCGAGACGCCGTGGAGCGCCTTCACCTGGCCGTAGCGGGCTTCGACGTCGCGCAGTTCGAGCAGCGCGGTCACGCGGCTTCCCGCAGACGCCCGCGCAGAAGCTCGAGCGCCGCCGGCGAGGAGCCGGCGGCGAGCAGGTACTCGCTGACGCTGCCGTGCTCGCGCTCGAGCTCGGTGAGGACGTGCAGCATCACGCCGGCAGGCGACTGGATCAACCGCAACCGGCGCACGCGCTCGAGCTCGGTCGGAGCCTGCGCGGCCCACTCCGTATCGTCGAGGTTGAGCTCGCTGATCGCGTAGTCCTCGTCGATCCGCTCACGCGAGACGCCCGCGAGGCGGAGCAGCAGCGCCACGACGAGACCGGTGCGGTCCTTCCCGCCCATGCAATGGACGAGCGCCGTGCCGGGAGCGGTCGCGACGGCCTCGAGCGCGGCGGCGAAGTTGCCTCGGAAGCGATCGAGGAAGTCGAGGTACGACCATCTCAGGTACGCGGCCGCGTCCTCGGCGTTGTCGAGCCGGTCGTTGACCAGCGCCCAGTAGTCCGGGTCGCGCTCCTCGCCGAGCAGCGAGAGATGCACGAGCTCGGCGGGCAGGTCGCGCGGCGGGTCGGCCTCGCGCTCGTCGTGAAAGCGCAGGTCGATGATGCGCGCGATCCCGTAGCCCGCGAGCGCCTCCCAGCCGGCCTCGCTCAGCTGGTGCAGGGCGTCGGCGCGAACGACCACCCGGTGCCGCGTGACGGCGCCGTCTTCGGTCGGGTGGCCGCCGAGGTCACGCACGTTCAGGCAGCCTTCCCATTCGAGCGCGGTCATCCGGTCCCCAGATAGGCCTCGATCACGGCCGGCTCGCGCGCGACCTCGGCGGGGATGCCACTCGCGATCCTGCGCCCGAAGTCGAGGACGTGCACGTGGTCGGAGATCGACATGACGAGGTTCATGTGGTGCTCCACGAGCAGGACGGTCAGGCCGAGCTCGTCCCGCAGGCGGCGGATGAACGCCGCAAGCTCGCCGACCTCCTCGTGGTTCAGGCCGCCGGCGGGTTCGTCGAGGAGCAGCAGGCGGGGTTGCGCCGCGAGCGCTCGCGCGAGCTCGATGCGCTTCAGCGTCCCGAACGGGAGCCCCGAGGCGGGCCGGGCCGCCAGGCGCTCGAGCCCCACCGTCGCGAGCGCCTCGTCCGCGCGCGTGCGCGCGTGCAGGTGGCGATCGGCGGCGACGAGTACGTTCTCGAGCACGGTCATCGTCGGAAAGAGCTCGACGTTCTGGAACGTGCGGGCGATGCCGCGGCCGACGATCCG
The DNA here is from genome assembly GCA_963757725.1 of uncultured Actinomycetes bacterium. Classification (GTDB taxonomy): domain Bacteria; phylum Actinomycetota; class Thermoleophilia; order Gaiellales; family Gaiellaceae; genus CAVWSR01. The sequence continues at coordinate 820,415 of CAVWSR010000005.1, read as the reverse complement.
GTGCGGCGGCGTACCGAGCAGGCTCTCGCCCTCGAGCACAAGGTCGCCGGAGTCCGGGCGGTAGATGCCGGTGACGAGGTTGAAGAGCGTCGTCTTTCCCGCGCCGTTCGGCCCGATCAGGCCGACGATCTCTCCGGGCTCGACGTCGAGTGAGACGCCTTCGATCGCGACGATGCCGCCGAAGTGCTTCGTCACGTCCTGCACGGAGAGCAGCGCCATCCCGGCGAGTACCCTAATGCCATCCACCCGACCGCCCTAAAGCTGCAGGGACGGCTGCAGGCGCGCGGCCTGGCCGTCCAGGTGCGCGAGCTGCCGGACTCGACGCGCACCGCTGCGGAGGCCGCCGCCGCGATCGGCAGCGAGGTCGGCCAGATCGTCAAGTCACTCGTGTTCAAGCGCGGCGACGAGATCGTGATGTGCCTCTGGGCGGGCGACCGCCAGGTCGATACGACGGCGCTCGGGCTCGAGCGCGCGGGCGCGGACGAGGTTCGCGAGGCGACCGGGTTTGCGATCGGCGGCGTGCCGCCGCTCGGCCACGATCACGAACTGCCGACCCTCGTCGACTCCTCGCTTCGCCGCTTCGAGACCGTCTGGTGCGCGGCGGGCACGCCGAACGCAGTCTTCGAGGCGCGCACCGACGAGCTGCTCGCCGCGGTCAGCGGCGAGGAGATCTAGGCTCACTCGGGCCAGCGCGGATCTGCAGGTCGCAGGTCGAGCCTGCCGCGGTTCTTGCAGTCCGTCGAGTAGTAGTACGGCCATTGCGCGTTGTGCAGCGGGTAGACCGTCTTCCAGTAGAAGTGGCCGAGCTCTTTCGCCTCGGCGAGCGGAGCGCCGAGCCGGCTCGCGACGTACCACATCGACTGCACGCCGTAGCACTCGGCCTTCGCCTCCTCCGCGTAGCCGGCGAGGTGGTACGACTCGTGCGAGATCACCTGCAGCGCGAGCGCCGTCTGCTCGATCTCCGCGCAGCTCGGCCCGGGGCAGCCGGATGCGTCGAACGCAGCCGGGTTCGACGCGAACGCGGCGAGGCGCGCGCAGGTCGCCGGCAGGATCTTCGCGTAGTCGAGCGGCTTGCCGTTGACGAAGAAGACGGAGCCGAGCGCCTCCTTCGAGTGAGGATCGCCACAGCGGATGGAGACCTTCCGGCCTGCGAGCCGCGAGGCGATCGAGGCGAACCGCTGCTCCTGCGCCGTCGGCGCGCGGGCGAGCGCCGGCTTGTCGGCGGGGTAGACGAGACCCGTGCCACTGCCGAGGGCCGCGGTCGCGAGCAGGATGGCGAGACGCATTGCTCCTAGATCGGCACCGGCGCTACTCGACTAGAGGGGCCCGGCAGGCGAACCGCTCGCAGACGTACACGGCCGGCCTGCCGTCGACGAGGCCCTTGCCGGCGAGCAGCGGCACATCCTCGGCGGGGCCGAAGGCGACGACAGCGCGCGGATCCCACTCGGCGAGCACGCGGCGGGCGACCGGCGCGTCGGCCGGCCCGATCACCGCGATCTCCCGCGGCGGGGCGAAATGGAGGTCGAGCGCACAGAGCGCCCAGCCGAACGCCGACGGTGCGCGCGGAATGGCCGTCGCGCGACGAGGCGGAACACCGAGACGGCGCGCCGCTCGAGCTCGTCGTCCCCGTAGATCCGCGCGAGCCGCAGCAGCACGTGGGCGAGCATCGAGTTGCCCGACGGCGTGGGGTTGTCGTCCAGGCCTTTCGTCCGGGCGACGAGCTGCTCGGCGTCGGCGGGCGTGAGGAAGAAGCCGCCGCGTTCCTCGTCGGCGAAGAGCTCGATCGCTAGCAGGGCGAGCCGCCGGCATTCCTCCAGCCAGCGGAGCTCGCCGGTGGCGACGTGCAGCTCGTAGAGGCCGTGAGCGACGTCGGCGTAGTCCTCGAGGAAGCCGGTGTTCTTCGCCTGCCCCGCGCGATAGGTGCGGTGGAGCCGTCCCTCCGGCGTCGAGAGCGGTCCGAGCAGGAAGTCCGCGAGCCGAAGCGCGGCGTCGAGATAGTCCGCCCGCTCGAGCCTCCGTCCCGCCTCGGCGAGCGCGGCGAGCGCGAGCCCGTTCCACGAGGCGATTGCCTTGTCGTCGCGCAGCGGCTTGGGACGTCGCTCGCGCAGCTCGAAGAGGCGGGTCTTCGTCGCCTCGTCGAGCACGCCGCGGACGATCGAGCGGCCGTGCTCGAAGGGCTGCAGGAGCTCTGCGGGCAGTTCGTCGTCCTCGGTCCAGGTGAAGGTCAGCCCCTCGACGCCGTCGGTGTCGGCATCCTGCGCAGACGCGAACCCGCCCTCCGGCAACGCGAGCTCGCGCAGAAGGTAATCGAGCGTCTCCTCGCAGACCTCCCGGTAGCGCTCGGTCCCGGTGGCAAGCCACGCGTGCAGGTACGCGGGGGCAAGCAGTGCGTTGTCGTAGAGCATCTTCTCGAAGTGCGGCACGAGCCACGTCTCGTCGACCGAGTAGCGGTGAAAGCCGCCGCCGAGCAGGTCGTACATACCGCCCGCTGCCATCCCGTCGAGCGTGCGCGTCGCCAGCTCGAGCTCGGCACGGCGCAGCAGCAGCTCGATCACCGAAGCTTGCGGGAACTTCGGCGCCCGGCCGAAGCCGCCCCAGACGGGGTCGAACGAACGCCGCAGGCCGGCGACCGCCTCCGCGATCAGTCCCTCGGTCAGCGGCTCGCGCGAGGGCTGCTGCCGTGCCCCCTGACGCAATGCCTCGACGAGTGCCTCCGCCTGGCGCGCCACATCGTCGCGCCGCTCACGGTAGGCCTCGGAGAGCGCGATGAGCACCTGCCGGAACGAGGGCAGACCGTGCCGTGGCTCGGGCGGGTAGTAGGTGCCTCCGAAGAACGGCTCGCCGTCCGGGGTCAAGAACACCGTCATCGGCCAGCCGCCTTGCCCGGTCAGCGCCACGACGGCGTCCATGTAGACCGCGTCGAGATCGGGGCGCTCCTCACGGTCGACCTTGATGCAGACGAAGCGCGCGTTCATCAGCTCCGCCGTGGCGGGGTCCTCGAACGACTCGTGCTCCATCACGTGACACCAGTGGCAGGCGGCGTAGCCGATCGAGAGCAGGATCGGCCGATCCTCGGCTCGCGCGCGCTCGAGAGCCTCGCGGCCCCACGGATACCAGTCGACCGGGTTGCCCGCGTGCTGGAGGAGGTACGGGCTCGTCTCGTGGGCGAGGCGGTTCACCCTGGAAGTCTCCCAGCTCGAGTGCGGCTAGCGATCCTCGAACCGCGGGCGCCGTTTCTCCGCGAACGAGCGCAGGCCCTCGCGGCGATCTCCGGTGTCGACTGCGGCCCAATAGGCGCCGAGCTCCGCCTGGCGGCCGTCGATCGCACGCTTTGCAGCGCGGACAGCAACGGGGGCGTTGGCCGCGATCGTCGCCGCGAGCGCACGGGCACCAGCCAGCGCGGCCCCCTGCTCGACGAGCCGCGCCACGAGCCCGTGGCGCTCCGCCTCGACAGCGTCCATCGTTCGGCCGGTGAAGATCAGGTCCCTTGCGAGAGGGCGGGGCAGGAGCTGCGTGCCGCCGGCGCCGGGCATGATCCCGCGCGTCACCTCCGGCAGACCGAAGGTCGCATCGCGCGCGGCGACCACGAGGTCGCACTGGAGAGCGAGCTCGAAACCTCCTGCGAGCGCGTAACCCTCGACCGCCGCCACCGTCGGGATGGGGCATTCGCGGAGTGCCTGGAAGGCGCGCCGCAGCACTGCGTGATGCGAGCGCCACGCGTCGTCGTCGAGCTCCAGCCGCTCTTTCAGGTCGGCGCCCGCGCAGAAGGAGCTGCCGGCGCCGGTGACGACGACCGCGCGCGCCTCGAGGCCGTCGAAGGCGCTCTCGAGCTCGCGCAGGAGCTCCGTGTCGAGGGCGTTGAGCGCGTCGGGCCGGTTCAGCGTCACGACCGCGACCTCTCCTGTCTCGACGAGCACTCGCTGCATCGGGCGATCATCTCAAGTCGCTAGGCTCGCCGCCGATGGCGTTCCTCCCGCTCGCAGGCGTCCGCGTCGTCGACCTGACCTCCTCGCTGGCGGGGCCGACCTGCACGGAGATCCTCGCCGCGCTCGGGGCCGATGTGATCAAGGTCGAGCATCCGGAGCGCGGAGACGAGGCGCGCGCGTGGGGACCCGGGTTCTTCGAGGGCGGCAGCGTCTTGTTCTTCGCCGCGAATCCGTCCAAGCGCTCGCTGGCGCTCGACGTCAAGTCCGCGGAGGGGTGCGAGGCGCTCTACCGGCTCGTCGACGGCGCCGACGTGTTCGTCCAGAGCATGCGTTCGGGCGCGGCCGAGCGGCTCGGCTTCGGCGCCGAGGCGCTGCGGGCCCGGAACGAGCGGCTCGTCTACTGCTCTGTCGGCGCCTTCGGCCCGCACGGCCCGCTCGCCGGGCAGCCGGGCTACGACCCGCTGATGCAGGCGTTCGCGGGGATCGTGAGCATCACGGGCGAGGCGGACCGGCCCGGCGTGCGAGTCGGCGCGTCGCTCGTCGACATCGGCACCGGCGTCTGGGCCGCGCTCGGGATCGTGGCGGCGCTGCTCGAGCGCGCGGAGACAGGTCGCGGGCGCGAAGTCGACGTCGCGCTGTTCGAGACGGCGCTCGGACTTGTCAGCTACCAGCTCACCGAGGCGCTGAAGACCGGCAGGGCGTCCGGGCGCCACGGCACGGCATTCCCGCTGATCGCGCCCTACGAGGTCTTCGCGACCGCAGACGGCGAGCTGATGATCTCGGCGGCGAACGACCGGCTGTTCGCGCAGCTCTGCGAGGCCGTAGGCATGCCGGAGCTCGTCGACGACCCGCGATTCCGCACGAACCCGGATCGCGTCGCCAACCGCACGGAGCTGCTGCCGCCGCTCCGCGCGAAGCTCGCACAACATCGCTCTGCGTACTGGCTCGAGGCGCTCGACGGCATCCCCGTTGCCCCGGTGCAGGATCTCGCGCAGGTCGCTGCGCACGAGCAGACGCGCGCGACCGGGATCCTCCAGACGCTCGGGGGCATCGAGACCGTCGGCCTGCCGCTGCAGATCGACGGCGAGCGCGTACCGCACCGCTCGCCGCCGCCGCTTCTCGGCCAGCACTCCGCCGAGGTGCTGCGCGAGCTCGGCTACTCGGAGGACGATGTAGCCGCGCTCGCCGCGGCGGACGTCACACGTCTCGCGTAGCCACGGTCTAGCGGGTGCCGATCTGCATGCCGAGCAGCCGCGGCAGCGCCGCGCCCAGCCGGGCCGGCAGAGGCGGGCGCCGTTCCTGCTCCTCGGCCTGCTCGCACGCGAGGATCGATGCCCGGACGAGACCGCCTCCGAGGCGCCGAAACGGCTCCGGTGGGAGACGCGGCACCTGCCGCGTCACCAGGGGGAGCGACGTCCACTCGTCGTCGGTGCCGGCGACGAGCGAGGCGAGGATCTGGCCGCCGAGCCAGCTCGGCCCGACGCCGTTCCCGGAATAGCCGGCGCCGAAATGGATCCGCGTGCCGGGCATCGTCCCGAAGAACGGCAGATGGTCGGCCGAGACGTCGATCGGCCCACCCCACGCCCGCTCGACCCGGGCCGCCGCGAGCCCGGGCAGCAGACGGCGCAGGCCCGCCTCCGCGCGGCCGGCGGTCGCGGAGTCGGAAGTGAAGCGTTCGTCGATGCGACCGCCGAACCCGATCGGACCCGAGCCGCTCCCCATCAGGACGCGGCCGTCCTCGGTCGTGCGGAAGTAGTGGATGAACATGCGGCCGTCGACGATCGGCTCGCCCCCGGTCCAGCCGATCTCCTCGAGGAGCTCCGGGACGGGCTCGGTCAGGACGACGTAGGAGCCGAAGTTCGTCAGCCGCCGAGAGACAGGCTTCCAGCCGGTCATCGCGGCGTTGGTGGCGACGACAATCTCCTCCGCGTGCACGCGCCCCCGCTCGCACGCCACCACCCCGGCCCGGACGTCGACCGCATGCGTGCCCTCGTGCAGCACAACGCCTGCGTCGAGTGCTGCCCGCCGCAACGCCCGCACGAGGCGGCCAGGCTGCACGGTGCCTCCCTCGCGGAAGAAGACGCCGGCGCCGAATGCGGGCGAACGGACCCTCTGCGCGACCTCGGCCGCGGCCAGCGGGACGGCCTCCTCCTCGACGCCGAGCGCCCGCGCCGCGTCGAGCGCCTCGGCCACCGCTCGCTGCTGCGCGGGCGCCGCGGCAACGAGAAGCATGCCGGTCTCGCGCAGCCACACGTCCTCGCCGAGGGCCCTGACAGCGGGCACGATCCCCGCTCCCGCGCGCGCGACCGCGAGGGCGCCCGCGTCCCCGGCGCACGCGCGCAGCGACGGGAGCGACGACCAGAATCCGTGCAGGAAGCCGCCGTTTCGGCCGCTCGGCCCCGAGCCTGCGACGTCCTGCTCCAGCATGACGACGCGAGCGCCGGGAACCCGCTCATGGACCGCGAGCGCCGTCCACAGGCCCGTGAAGCCCGCTCCGACGATCGCGACGTCCGCCTCGACGTCACCCTCGAGCCGCGGCGCCGGCTCGACCTCGCCCTCGAGCGCCAGCGCCTCTTCGAGCCACCACGGAGGTAGCCGCGGCTCGACGCTCGGGCGCGCCGCTATGCCGCCGCCCTCCGCGACCGCCGGTCGCGCACGACGACGGTCGCGATCATCCCTTGGATGACGCCGACGAGTAGCTCACGTCAGGCTGCAGCGGCAGGGGCCGGGCACGGCCATCAGTGCATCCGCTCGCCGGCCTCGGCTAGCACCTCGCCGAGGGTGCCGACGATCTCGTCAAGCTCCTGCTCCCCCGCGATGAGCGGCGGGGAGATCTGCACCACGGGGTCGCCGCGGTCGTCGGCGCGGCAGATCAGCCCCCGCTCGAACAGTCGCGGGGACAGGAAGCCGCGCAGGAGCGTCTCGCACTCGTCGGCGGAGAAGGTGGCACGCGTCTCCTTGTCCTTGACGAGCTCGACTGCGTAGAAGAACCCGGTGCCGCGGACGTCGCCGACGATCGGCAGGTCGAGCAGCGTCTCGAGCTTCGCACGGAAGCCCGGGCCGGCCGCGGCGACGTGCTCGACGACCTGCTCGCGCTTCATGATCTCGATGTTCTTGAGCGCGATCGCCGCCATCACGGGGTGGCCGCCGAAGGTGATCCCGTGCGCGTACATGGCCTTCTCGTCCATGAACGGCTCGGCGACGTGGTCGGCGACGATCACGGCTCCGATCGCTGCGTAGGCCGACGAAAGGCCCTTGGCCGAGGTGATCAGGTCCGGCTGGACGTCGTACGTGATCGAGCCGAACCAGTCGCCGAGCCGGCCGAAGCCGGTGATCACCTCGTCGGCGCAGAGCAGGATCCCGTAGCGGTCGCAGATCTCGCGGACGCCGCGGAAGTAACCGGCCGGCGGCGTGAACGAGCCGCCGGCGTTCTGCACCGGCTCGAGGATCACCATCGCCACCGTCTCCGGGCCGGCCTGGACGATTGCCGACTCCATGTCCTCGAGCAGGAAGGCGGTGAACTGCTCCTCCGTCTCGCCGGCCGGGCGGTGGTAGCGGTTCGTGTTGCGCACGTGGACGACGTCGGGGACGAGCGGCTCGAACGGGGCGCGCAGGGCCGGGATCCCGTTGATCGAGAGCGCCCCCATCGTCGTGCCGTGATAGGCCGTGCGCCGGGAGACGGCCTTCCAGCGCCGCTCGCCGTTCGCCATGTGGTACTGGCGCGCGAGCTTCCAGGCCGACTCGACCGCCTCGGAGCCGCCGGAGACGAAGAAGACGCGGTTCAGGTCGCCGGGCGCGAGCTGCGCGACCTCGTGCGCGAGCTCGATCGCCCGCGGGTGCGCGTACGACCAGTTCGTGTAGAACGGCAGCTCGCGCATCTGGTCGAGCGCCGCCTGCCCCATCTCCTCGCCGTGCGAGTAGCCGATCTGCACGGCGAACAGGCCGGCCAGCGCATCGAGGTAGCGCTTGCCGTTCGAATCCTCGAGGTAGCAGCCGTCGCCTCGGACGATGATCGGGATCTCGCCGTCCTTGTACACGCCGAGCCGGGTGAAGTGCATCCAGAGGTGGTCTCGCGCCGCCCGTTGGAGGTCGAGGCCCAGGCCCCGGAGCTGGGTCACAGCTTCACCGCGACATGCTTGATCTGCGTGTATTCCTCGACGGAGTACATCGACATGTCCTTGCCGTAACCCGACTCCTTGTAGCCCCCGTGCGGCATCTCGGAGGTGAGCGGCAGCAGATGGTCGTTGACCCACACCGTGCCGAACTGGAGCGCGCGCGCCGCATTCAGCGCCCGCGCGACGTCGCGCGTGAAAACCGACGCGGCGAGCCCGTAGCGGACGTCGTTGGCCATCCTGATCGCCTCGGCGTCGTCGTCGAACCGCTGCACGGTGACGACCGGCCCGAAGACCTCGCGCTGCACGATCTCCGAGTCCTGGCTCACGTCGGTGACGACTGTCGGGCGGACGAACCAGCCGCGCTCGCCCTGAGAGCCGCCGCCCGTCAGGATCGTCGCCTTGGCCGACTCGGCACGCTCCAGGAAGCCCAGCACCCGCTCCTGCTGCGCCTGCGAGATCACCGGGCCCATCTCGACGTCGTCGCCCTCGGCGGGGTCGCCGACCTTCAGCGACTCGACCGCCGGCACGAGCTCCTCGAGCAGCCGGTCGTAGACCTTCGAGCCCGCGAGCACGCGCGAGCCGGCGGTGCAGTCCTGGCCGGAGTTCCAGTAGCCGGCAATGCGGATCGCCTGCGCCGCCTCGACGGGGTCGGCGTCGTCGAAGATCACCATCGGCGCCTTGCCGCCGAGCTCCAGATGCACGCGTTTGAGCGTGTCGGCCGCGTTACGCGCGATCGTCTTGCCCGTGTCGACGTCGCCCGTCAGCGAGACGAGGCGCACCGCCCGATGCTCGACGAGACCCGAGCCGACGGGGACGCCGTCGCCCGTGACGACGTTCAGGACCCCCGCCGGGATCACGTCCGCAGCGAGCTCCATCAACCGCAGGAGCGAGAGCGGCGTCGTCTCGGCGGGCTTCAGGATCTGGACGTTGCCCGCGGCGATCGCCGGTCCGAGCTTCCAGATCGCCATCATCAGCGGGTAGTTCCAGGGCATGATCCCGACGACGATCCCGAGCGGCTCGCGGCGGATCATCGAGGTGTAGCCCTTGATGAACTCGCCGGCAGGCTTGCCTTCGAGATTGCGGGCGGCGCCGGCGAAGAAGCGGAGGTTGTCCGCGGCGAACGGCATCTCGTCGCGTGAGGCCATCAGCGGCTTGCCCACGTTCCGCGTCTCGATCTGCGCCAGTTCCTCGCCGTGCTCGTCGATCAGGTCGGCGAGTTTCAGCAGCAGGTCGCCCCGCTCCTTCGGCGTCGCGGCGAGCCATTCGGGGAGTGCGCGCTCCGCCGCCTCGACGGCGCGCTCGACATCGGCCTGCGTGCCGCGCGGGACCCGTGCGATCGTCTCGCCGGTCGCCGGGTTGAGGACGTCCATCGTGCCGCCGTCGACTGCGTCGACCCATTCGCCGCCGACGAAATCCTTCACCTCTGCAAGCGTCGTGCTCACTTCGACCTCCCGGCTCTGACAATGCGGCCGAGCGTAGCTTTCGCGCCGCTCGCCCACAACCTGACCGCGCGGCGAAGCTGCGCCGGCGCGTTTGGCCGCGCCGGACATTGCAAACAGGGCCGCGGATCGTCGATTGTTCACGGTGGATGCTGCGGAGAGCCGACCATGGCCGTTGAGGCGGTGCCCCTCCAGGCGACGGGCGACAAGGGCCTGAAGAGCAACGCGCTCGGGCTCGTCTCGAGCATCGTGATCGGCGTGGCCTCGACGGCGCCGGGCTACAGCCTCGCCGCCTCGCTGGGCCTCGTGGTGGCCGCCGTCGGCCTCGGTTCGCCGGCCGTGATGTGGGTCGCGTTCATACCGATGCTGCTCGTGGCGACCTCGTACTACTACCTGAACCGCGTCGACCCCGACTGCGGCACGACCTTCTCGTGGGCCGCGAAGGCGTTCGGCCCGGTGGCGGGCTGGATCGGCGGCTGGGCGATCGTGATCGCGGACGTCGTGGTGATGGCGAACCTGGCGGACATCGCCGGCCGCTACAGCTTCCTGCTCGTCGGCGCGGATCACGCTGCGAACAGCAAGTACTGGGTGCTGCTGATCGGCGTGATCTGGATCGTCGTCATGACGTGGATCTGCTACGTGGGGATCGAGGTCTCGGCGAAGACGCAATGGTTCCTGCTCACTGCCGAGGTCGTGACCCTCGCGATCTTCGCGATCGTGGCGATCGCCAAGGTCTATACCTCGCACCCGACCGGCTCGATCCGTCCGTCGCTCTCCTGGCTCAACCCGGCCGACATCTCGTCCACGAACGCGTTGATCTCCGGCGTCCTGGTTGCGATCTTCATCTACTGGGGCTGGGACAGCCTCGTCTCCGTCAACGAGGAGACGGAGGACGCGGAGCGCACGCCGGGGATCGCCGCGGTTCTCAGCACGATCATCCTCGTCGCGATCTACGTGGTCGTCGCGATCGCGGCCCAGGCGTTCCACGGCACCCAGTTCCTGATCGACAACTCGGACGACGTGCTCAGCGGGCTCGGGAAGGCCGTGTTCGGCTCGCCGTGGGACAAGCTGCTGATCATCGCCGTCCTCACCTCCGCCTCCGCCTCGACGCAGACGACGATTCTCCCCACCTCTCGCACGACGCTCTCGATGGCCTCGCACGGGGCGATTCCGCGCACCTTCGCCCGCATTCATCCGCGCCACCTGACGCCGAGCGTCTCGACCATCTGGATGGGCATCGTGTCGATCGCGTGGTATGTCTTCCTGACGATCGTCAGCCAGAACATCCTCTTCGACTCGATCGCCGCCCTCGGGCTGATGATCGCGTTCTACTACGGGCTGTCCGGCTTCGCCTGCGTCTGGTTCTTCCGGCGGAACTTCCGCACCGTGAAGGGCGTGCTGCTCGCCGGCGTGATGCCCCTGCTCGGCGGGCTCAGCCTCGGCTACGTGCTCGTGAAGTCGATCATCGACCTGTCCGACCCTGCGAACTCGGCATCGGGCACCTCCTGGTTCGGGGTCGGGCCGCCGCTCCTGATCACCGTCGCGTTGCTCGGGCTCGGCATCGTCCTGATGCTGCTCCAGTGGCGCGTCTCACCGGCGTTCTTCCGGCGCAAGGCGGAGCTCGCGCCACCGGAGATGACCCTATGAGCGGGACGATCGTGCTCGGCTACGACGGAGCCGGCGCCTCGCAGGCCGCGCTCGCCGAGACCGCCCGCATCGCGGCCGAGACGAGCTCCGACGTTGTCGTCGTCTTCGCCTACTACATCAGCCCGCTCGGCGGCGGCGACGTGCGCGACTACAAGGAGGCGCTCGAGCGCCATGCGGAGGACGAGACGTCCCGTGCGGTCGCGACCCTCCAGGCAGCCGGCATCGCCGTCTCGGCGCGGCACGTCTCGGACCGGCCCGCCGACGCGATTCTCGGCGTCGCGGAGGAGGTCGGCGCCCGGATGATCGTGGTCGGCGGGACCTCGCAGGCGCCGCTCGCCGGCGCGCTGCTCGGCTCGGTGGCGCTCAGGCTCGTCCAGCGCTCGCCGGTGCCTCTGCTGGTCGTCCCGGAGGCGGCCGGCCACACGTCACATCCGTGAGGATCCTCGTCGTCGGGACCGGCGGCGTCGGAGCCGCGGTCGCCGCGATCGCCGCCCGGCGCGACTTCTTCGAGCGGATGACGCTCGCGGACGTCGACCCTGCGAGGCCTGACGCAGTCGTCGCGAAGCTCGACGATCCGCGCTTCGCGGCAGCCCGTGTCGACGCAGCGGACGCCGCGGCCCTCGAGGCGCTGATGCGCGAGACGAAGGCCGACGCCGTCCTGAACGCGGCCGATCCACGCTTCAACCCGCCGATCTTCGCCGCCGCGCTCGCGGCGCGCTGTACGTACCTGGACATGGCGATGACACTCTCCGAGCGCCACCCGGAGCTGCCGTTCGAGCGGCCCGGCGTGCTGCTCGGGGACGCACAGTTCGCGCAGGAGGAGAGCTGGCGCGAGGCGGGCCTGCTCGCGCTCGTCGGCATCGGCGTCGAGCCGGGCCTGTCGGACGTCTTCGCGCGGTACGCGCGCGACCACATGTTCTCCGAGCTCGACGAGGTCGGCGTCCGGGACGGCGCGAACCTCGTGGTCGAGGGCTACGACTTCGCTCCCACCTTCTCGATCTGGACGACGATCGAGGAGTGCCTGAACCCGCCGCTCGTCTGGGAGCGCGACCACGGCTGGCATACCACCGAGCCGTTTTCCGAGCCGGAGGTGTTCGACTTCCCGGAAGAGATCGGCCCGCTCGAGTGCGTCAACGTCGAGCACGAGGAGGTCGTGCTGATCCCCCGCTGGATCGACTGTCGCCGCGTGACCTTCAAGTACGGCCTCGGCGAGGAGTTCATCGACGTGCTGCGGACGCTGCACAAGCTGGGGCTCGACTCGACCCGGCCGGTGCGGGTCCGCGGCGTCGAGATCGCGCCGCGGGACGTCGTCGCCGCCGCGCTGCCGGATCCCGCGACGCTCGGCGACCGGATGACCGGGAAGACCTGCGCGGGGACCTACGTGACCGGAATCGGCAACGACGGCCGCCCGCGGCGAACGTACCTGTACCACGTCGCCGACAACGAGACGACGATGCGCGAGTACGGGTGCCAGGCCGTCGTCTGGCAGACCGCGCTCAACCCGGTGGTCGCGCTCGAGCTGCTCGCCTCGGGGACGTGGCAGGGCACGGGCGTGCTCGGCCCCGAGGCCTTCGACGCCGTCCCGTTCCTCGACCTGCTCGGCGCCTACGGCGCGCCGCACGGGATCGACGAGCGGAGCTGAACAAGCCGAGTCGCGCTGTTCCGGAGCACGCGCTCGAATCCACCGCGGGCTCACGGGTCGCCGGCGTGTCGGCTCGGTCGGGGCTCCTGGAAGGTCGACGACGTCGTACGTCGATCCCTACTGCTCGGGCTATGCGTGCTAGTCGTCGAAGCCGTGCGCTTCGAGCTTGTCGGCGTGGATCCGGACGCTGATCCGCTGCTCCTCGGGCGTGCGAAACGGATACTCGTCCTTCCCGAGATACTTCTTGGCCAGCTTGTCGATCTGCGCATCCGCGCCGTCGGTGGTGAGCGCCGCGGTCCCGCTGACCGAGACCCAGCGGTAGTGGTTCTGCGGATCGACGACCGTCAACGCGACGCGCTCGTCGTTGCGGATGTGGCGCTCCTTCGCGCGGGCGACCGCGGTGTTGAACGAGACGCCCTGCTCGTCGACGTCGACCCAGACGACCGTGTTGTGCGGCGAGCCGTCCGGCCGCAGCGTGGTCGCCACGCCGGTGAACGGGTTCTCCAGGAACTGCTTCTGCTGCTCGTCGAGCGTTGCCATCTCTGCCTCCGGTTTCGAGTGCCTCTCGACTCAAGCGTACCCTGGCGATAGCTTCTGCCAACGGTGGCACATCTGCTGATCGGAACGAACAAGGGTCTCTTCGTGCTCGAGGACGGCGCGGACCCCCGCCCGTTGCTCGAGGGCTGGTCGGTCTTCCACGCGGTCAACGCCGGGGAGACGATCTACGCGGCCACGAACAGCCCGTTCTTCGGCCCGACCGTGCAGCGTTCCGGCGACGGCGGCGAAACCTGGGAACGGGCGGAGGAGCTCGGGCTGCCCGAGGAGAGCGGGCTCACCCTCAACCGTGCCTGGCACGTCGAGCCGCTGCCTGACGGCAGGCTGCTGCTCGGCGGCGACCCGGGGGTGCTGTTTTCGTCCGGGGACGGCGGCGCCACCTGGCAGGTCAACCGCGCGATCCTCGAGCACCCGACGCGTGAACGCTGGGCGCCCGGCGCGGGCGGCCTCTGCTGCCACTCGATCCAGCTCGCGCCGGACGGGACGCTCTACGTCGCGATCTCGGCCGCCGGGGCGTTCCGATCCGAGGACGGCGGCGAGAGCTTCGCTCCGATCAACAAGGATGTCGCGGCCGACTTCCTGCCCGACCCCTATCCCGAGGTCGGGCAGTGCGTGCACAAGCTGCTGCTCCACCCCGCACGACCCGAGCGGCTCTGGCAGCAGAACCATTGCGGCGTCTATCGCTCGGACGACCGCGGCGACACCTGGGAGCGGCTCGATGGAAACGGGCTTCCGAGCGACTTCGGCTTCGCGCTCGCGCTCGACCCGTCGGACCCTGACGCCGCGTGGGTGATCCCGGAGGAGGGCGCGGCCAACCGCGTCGTCGCCGACGGGCGCGTCGGTGCCTGGACGACGCGCGACGCCGGCGCCAGCTGGTCGCTCGACGGCGAGGGACTCCCCGCACCGGCTTTCACCGGCGTCCTGCGCGAGGGCGCATCGTGGGACGCCGACGGTGTCTACTTCGGCACGCAGAGCGGCTCGGTGTTCGCGCGACGCCACGGCGAGCCCGGCTGGGCCGAGGCGGCGCGACAGCTGCCGCCGGTGCTCAGCGTCGAGGCGTGGCGCCCGTCGTAGTCCTGCTGCCGAGCCAGCTCGAGCACGAGGCGGGCGGCCGGCGTCGCTTCGAGGTCGAGGCGGGCACGGTCCGAGAGGCGCTCACGGCGCTGCCCGTCGCCGATCTGCTCTTCGACGAGCGCGCCGCCCTGCGCCCGCTCGTACACGTCTTCGTCGACGGCGCCGACGCCCGCGGCGGGCTCGACGAGCCGCTCGGCGCCGCGGCGACCGTGCGTATCATCGCCGCGATCGCAGGTGGCTGAAGTCGGCGAGAGGGAGCGGACCTCACGGGGCTCCGGCCTCGGCGACGCCGCGCGCGTGATCGTCCTGAACGACGACCACAACACCTTCGAGGGAGTCGCCTTCGCACTCGCGAGCGTGCTCCCCGGGGTCGACTACGACCGCGGCATGGCGCTCGCGAACACGATCCACACGCGGGGCCGCGCGATCGTCTGGTCGGGAGAGCGCGAGCAGGCCGAGCTCTACTGGGAGCAGCTGCAGGGGCACGGGCTGACGATGGCGCCGCTGGACTGAAACCGGGCCGGCCGGGCCGGCGTGCCCGCGATGCTCAGCGCCTACGCTAGGCCGGGCCGCCGGGCCGTACGAGCCCGGTCTCGTAGGCGAGCACGACCGCTTGCACGCGATCGCGGAGGCCGCACTTCATCAGCACCCTCGCGACGTGCGTCTTGACGGTCGTCTCGCTGACGAAGAGCTCCTTGGCGATCTCTGCGTTCGAGAGCCCGCGGGCGATCAGCTGCAGCACCTCGACCTCGCGCGCGGTCAGCTCCTCGAGCTCCGGCGGCGGCCCCGTCCTCTGCGGCGGCCGCTTCGTGAACTCCTCGATCACGCGCCTCGTCACGGAGGGGGAGAGCAGCGCCTCGCCTGCGGCGACGACCTTGATCGCAGTCACGAGCTGCTCCGGAGGCACGTCCTTGAGGAGGAAACCGCTCGCGCCGGCGCGCAGCGCCTCGTACACGTACTCGTCCATGTCGAAGGTGGTCAGCATCAGCACCTTCGTATCTCCCTCGAGTCCGAGGATGCGCCGGGTCGCCTCGATCCCGTCCAAGTTGGGCATGCGGACGTCCATCAACACGACATCGGGCGTGTTCAGGCGCACGGACTCGACCGCCTCGGCGCCGTCCGAAGCCTCGGCGATCACGTCGATGTCGGCCTCGGCGTCGAGGATCATGCGGAAGCCGGCGCGGACGAGCTCCTGGTCGTCGACGAGGAGGACGCGGACACTCACGTTCCTGACCGCCTCGCGCGCCGCAGAACGCTGACGGCGCCGCCGGGAAGAGCGATCGACGGCGCTTCGGGAACGTGACAGATCAACGGTTGACCTCCAGGGGGAGACGGGCCGAGACGCTGAAGCCGCCCCCGTCCAGCGGGCCGGCCTCGAACTTTCCACCGTAGAGATTGACACGTTCCCTCATGCCGACGAGCCCATACCCGGCCCCCTCGGCGGAGCCGTCCTGCTTGCCGTCGTTCGACACGCGCAGCTCGAGCTCGTCGAAGGCGTAGCGCACGAGCACCTGGGCGTGCGCGGGGCCCGCGTGCCGCAGCGTGTTCGTGAGTGCCTCCTGCACGATCCGGAAGGCGGTCAGGTCGATTCCCGGCGGAAGCTGCACGACCTCGCCCTCGACCTCCAGCTCGACCGGCAGCCCGGCCCCGCGAACCTGCTCGAGCAGCTGCTCGATCGTGCCGAGGCCCGGCTGCGGCGCCAGCGCGGGGCGGTCGCCGTCGCGACGAAGGACTCCGAGCAGGCGCCGCATCTCCGCAAGCGCCTGGCGTCCCGTCTGCTCGACGGTCTCGAGCGCCTGGCGCTCCCGCTCCTGGTCGGAGAGGAGCAGGCGCCGCACGCCCGCGGTCTGCACCACCATCACGCTGACCGAGTGGGCGATCACGTCGTGCAGCTCGCGCGCAATCCGCGCGCGCTCCTCCGCGACCGCGCGCTCCGCCTCCCCGGCGCGCTCGCGCTCGAGGCGCGCCGCACGCTCGCGCAGCTCCTTCACGTTCCTGGCGCGCGTCCCGTACGCCGCGCCGGCGATCCAGCCCACCGAGCTGAACAGCGCGACGAAGAAGAAGTCCGAGAAGCTGCCGCCGGGGTCGTTCGTGACGATGACGCCGATCGTCAGCAGGCCGACGATCCCGCCGGCTACCGCGCGCGCCTGCTCGTTGTAGGCCCCCATCGACCAGAAGCTGAAGATCACGGTCAGGAAGGGCGAGATCGGATGCTCGATCGCCCGGCCCTCGACGAACGACTCGGTCGCGAAGACGCAGAAGACGGCTACCGGCGCCGCGAACGGGAACCGCCGCGCGGCGAGCAACGGCAGCGTCCAGGCGAGCGCGAACGGGATCGTCACCCAGCGCGTCGCCTGCACCTGCTCGATCGAGTACTCGGTCACGGCCGCGACGGCGAGTACGACGGGAATCGCATAGCGCCCCCACCGCAAGAGCCTGTCCGACCGCTCCATCTCCCACAGAACGCTAACCCGCGCGCACGGAGGCCGCGTCGGCCGTGAGACGGACGCCAAGATCGTCCCTGCGGAGGACGCGCGACGCAGGTTGCGGTCTGCCGCATCCCGCGCTTCTTCCCGAGACGGCCGCTCCTCGGGCCAGAGGCTGTCCGGCCTCCGATAGCGTGGGACGGTGCGCCGTCTGCTCCTCCTCGTCAGCGCCGTCGTGATCGTGGACACGATGCTCTACGCGGCGCTCGTGCCGCTGCTGCCGCACTTCGAGCACCGCTACGGCCTCTCCAAGGGAGGGGTCGGAACGCTCGCTGCGGCCTATGCGATCGGCGTTCTCCTCGCGGCCGTGCCCGCCGGCGTCGGCGCCGCGCACCTCGGTGTCCGCCGCGCCGTGCTCGGCGGGCTCGCGCTGATGAGCGCGGCAAGCATCGGCTTCGCCTTCGCGGACAGCATCGCGACGCTGTTCGCGGCCCGGCTGGTGCAGGGGCTCGGCTCGTCCCTGACGTGGGCCGGCGCGACTCGCCTGGCTGGCGATGGCGAGCCCGCGCGAGCGCCGCGGCACCGCGATGGGCGCCGCCATGGGCGCGGCGATCTTCGGGGCGCTGCTCGGGCCGGTGATCGGGGCGATCGGCAGCCTGGTCGGAATCCGCACGACGTTCTCCGCCGTCGCCGGGCTCGGCGTCCTGCTCGCGATCTGGGCCCTGCGGACCGAGCCGGCGGCGCCCGAGCCGCAGTCGCTGCGGTCCGCGATCGGGGCGCTGCGCAGTCCCGAAGTGCTGACCGGCCTCTGGCTGATGACGCTGCCTGCGCTCCTCTTCGGCGTCGTCTCCGTGCTCGTGCCGCTCGCGCTCTCGAGCCGTGGCTTCGGCGCCGTCGCGATCGGCGCCGTCTTTCTCACGGCGGCCGCGATCGAGGGCACGGTCAGCCCGCTCGTCGGCCGCGCCGTCGACCGGCACGGCTTCGCGATGCCCGTGCGGCTCGCGCTCCTCGGCTCGCTGATCGCGTCACTCCTGCTCGCCGCGACCGAGTGGCCGTTCCTGCTCGTCCCGCTCGTCCTGCTCGCGGGGATCGCGTACGGCGCCTTCTACGCTCCCGCGCTCACCTACCTCTCGCACGCGGCCGAGAACGTCGGTCTCGCGCAGACGATCGCCTTCGGGCTGATGAACGCCGCCTGGGCGATCGGCAACGCGGTCGGGCCTGCGGGCGGTGGGGCCATCGCCGGTGCGACGGCGGACTCGGTGCCCTACCTCGTCTGCGCGGCGGTGTGCGTCGGCACGTACTTCGCCGTGCGGCGCCTGCTAGTTCATGAAGGCCCCGCCGTTCTGGTCGAGGGCCTGCCCGGTGACGCCTCGGGCCTCGGTCAGTAGCCAGACGACGGTGCCGGCGATGTCCTCGGGCTCGCTCATCCGCCCGAGGGGCACCTCTCTCATCGCCTCGGCGTACGCCTGCTCGCGCGTCAGGCCGGGAAACGCGTCGAGACCCGCCCAGGCCATGTCCGTGTTGACCCAGCCGGGGCAGATCGCGTTCACCTGCACGTCGCGCGGCGCGAGCTCGGCGGCGAAGGCGCGGACGAGCCCGAGCAGGCCCGCCTTCGAAGCGCAGTAGGCGGTGTAGCCGGGTACGCCGATCCGCGCCAGGATCGACGCCGTGACGACGATGTGCTCCGCACCGGCGCGCTCGGCAGCCCGGACACACCAGTACGTGCCCGAGAGATTCGTCGTCACGATGTCGTCCCAGCGGTCGTTCTCGCCGGGCTCGTTGGGGCCGCCGATGCCTGCGTTCGCGACGAGCGCGTCGACCGGCCCGAGCTCGGCGAACACGGCGTCGACCTCGGCCCGAGCTCGGATGTCGCAGCGGTGAGGCTCTCCCACGTCGAGCCGCTCGAGATCGCGTGCGAGCGCGCTGACGCGGGCCCCCTCGGCGACGAGTCGCTCCGCGATCGCGCGGCCGATCCCCGTGCCCGCACCGGTGACGACGACGTGCCGGCCCTTGACGCGCATGGCGACTGACCCTACCCTGCAAGGGCTTCTGCGAGCGCCGACGAGAGGAGGGACGAACCGATGACTGCCGATTCCGCCCTTCTCCGCGACGCCGCCTAGCCTCTTCTCGAAGCACAGCACTCCTCGGGCGGCGGCCTCTCAGTCCCGCCACTTCTTCCGAAGGAGATCCAGCTTTGCTCGAGAGTTACGGCTGGAGCCCAGAGCTCCAGACACAGTTCGATCCATACGCGGCCGACGGGCTGGTGCCCGGTCGGGTTACGGTCCAGCAGCGCGGCGTCTACACCGTGGTGACCGAAGGCGGCGAGGTAGCCGCCGAGATCGCGGGACGCCTGGCACACGAGGCGGCACCGGGCGAGTTTCCGGTCGTCGGCGACTGGGTCGCGTCGGCCGTTCGCGGCCTCGAGGGCACGGCGACGATCCATGCCGTGCTGCCCCGCGCGACCTCGTTCCGGCGAAAGGCGGCGGGCGATAGCTTCCAGGAGCAGGTGATCGCGGCGAACGTCGACACCGCGTTCCTCGTCGCGGCGCTCACGCGCGATCTCAACGTCCGCCGACTCGAGCGGTACCTGACGATGACCTGGGAGAGCGGTGCCCGTCCGGTGATCGTGCTCACGAAGAGCGACATCGCCGAGGACCTGGACGGGGCGCTGCTCGAGGTCGAGGCCGTGGCGTACGGAGTGCCCGTCCACGCGATCTCCGCGGTCGAGGGCGACGGGCTCGATGAGCTGCGGGTCTACCTCGCTCCGGGCGCCACTGTCGTGCTGCTCGGCTCGTCCGGCGCCGGCAAGTCCACGCTCGTCAACGTCCTCGCCGGGGAGCAGCTCTTTGCGACGCAGGAGACCCGCGATGACGACCGAGGCCGGCACACGACCTCGCACCGCGAGCTCGTCCTACTCCCGGAGGGCGGCCTGATCCTCGACACGCCGGGGATGCGGGAGCTCGGCCTGTGGGACGCAGCGACCGGGCTCGCGGGCACGTTCGAGGACATCGAGGCGCTCGTGCTGCAGTGCCGATTCTCGGACTGCGCCCACGAGACCGAGCCAGGCTGCGTGATCCGCGCGGCGCTCGCCGACGGCTCGCTCGACACGACCCGCTACGAGAGCTTCGTCCGGCTCGAGCGCGAGCTCGAGTTTCTCGAGCGGAAGGGCGACCCGCGGGCCCGAGCCGAAGCGCGCAGGCTGTGGATCGCCCGCACGAAGGCGCTGCGGACGACCGCATGGTGAGCCTACGGCCGCTCCGCGGGGACGAGCTGCCGGTGTTCCTGAAGGCGCACACCGACCGCTATGCCCAGGACATGGCGGACAACGCTGGGATGACGTCGGCGTCGGCTCGCGCGAAGGCGGAGCGCGACGTCGGGCTCCTGCAGGACGCGCTGCTCCTCGCGATCGACGCGGACGGTCGTACGATCGGCCGCGTCGTCGTCGGCTTGGACGCGTTCGCGACACCCCGGCTCGCGTTCCTCTACGAGATCGTGCTCGACGAGGAGGTGCGCGGCCGTGGCCTCGGCCGCGCGGCGCTGCGGGCTGTCGAGGCGGAGGCACGGTCGCGTGGCATGGAGAAGCTGCAGCTCAACGTCTTCGGCGGCAACGAGGTGGCGCGCTCGCTCTATCGCTCCGAGGGCTATGCCGAGCTGTCCGTCTCGATGGGGAAGGAGCTCTGAGCGCGGCGCGGCAGAGCCGCCTCACGTCGGTGCGCCACCTCCGCCGGCAACCCTCAACTCTCCCAAAGGGGTCAGACCCCGGTGGGAGGGTTGTGAGGTTCGCACAGGATCGCTCGGCCGAACTGGACGCGATCGAGCTGAGGTGCAGGTTCAGGCGTGCACGGCGTCGACCGGGGCGGCGACGTCGGGGAGCCGCACAGTGAAGGCCGTACCCGCGCCGGGTTCGCTCGTCACGCTGACGCTACCGCCCATCGCCTCGGTCAGCTCCTTGACGATCGCGAGGCCGAGCCCGGTGCCGACCTTGCGCTCGGAGCCGTAGCGGTCGTAGAGGTAGAAGCGTTCGAAGGCGAGCGCGAGCTCCTCGGGCCCGAGGCCGGGTCCCGTGTCGCTGACAACGATCCGCCCGCGCGTTGCGGCGATCGAGACGGAGCCGCCGGGCGGAGTGCAGCGAAGCGCGTTCTCGACGAGGTTCGAGAGCACCTGCAGAACGCGATCCTGGTCGCCGGAGGCATGGGCACCCGGCTCCGCGGACGCGGCCAGTTCGACGTCGAACACCCGCGCCTGAGCTTCATAGCGAAGCGCGACCTCCCGCACCGTTTCGGCGAGGTCGAGCTCGTGCGGCTCGACGGCGAAGCCGCGGCGCGCGTTCAACCGCGCGAGGTCGAGCAGATCGTGGACGAGGCGCTCGAGTCGCGCCGCCTCCCGCTGGATCACGCCGCCTGCCTCGACGGGGCTCAGCACCCCGTCCACGAGCGCCTCGGCGTGGCCTCGCACCGCGGTCAGCGGCGTCTTCAGCTCGTGGCTGACGGAGAGCAGGAACGTGCGCTCGGCATCGCGCGCCGCGGCGAGCTCGGTCGCCATGTGGTTGAAGCCCGCGGCGAGCCCGGCGAGCTCGTTGGCGCCACGCTCGGGAATCGGCTCGTGGCTCTCGCCCTCCGCGAGCCGCAGGGCGGCGTCCGACACCCGCTTGATCGGCCGCATGATCGCGCGGGCAAGCAGGAACGCCAGCAGCCCCGCCAGCACGGCGCCGATCGCACCCGCGACGAGGAACGACAGCCCGAACGGCCGCCAATCGTCGGCCTCTCCCTTCGAGGCGCGCAGGAGGATCACGGCCTCCTTCCCCGCGGGCCGCGCCGCGAAGAGGAAGCTCGCGCCGCGCACCCGCAACGTGCCCTGGGCGCCCTCCCCCGCGAGGAGCGCCTGGCCCGCCGCCTCCGGCAGCGCACCGGGCGCCGCCTGGCGATCGACGATCACGAGCCGCTGCTGGCCGGTACCGAGGAAGAAGCCGAGGTTCTGAACCTGCTGCACGGGCACCGGCGAGCGCTCCTCACGGGCGGCGATCAGGTCGGCCTGCCGTCCGAGCGCGCGCAGGTCCTGCCTCTGCACCGAACGGTGGACGAGCCACGCGCCGGCGAGCAGGGAGAGCGCGACCGACACCGTCACCGCGAGGGCGATGGCCAGGAAGAGCTGCGCGCGCAGCGACCGCATGGACCCAGCTTAGGGCTGCACGGCCTTGTAGCCCGAGCCGCGGATCGTTCGGATCAACTCGGGGCGCCCGAGCTTCGAGCGGAGCTGTGCGACGTGCACGTCGACCGTGCGCGACCCGCCGGCGTACTGCATCCCCCAGACGCGATCGAGCAGCGTGTCGCGCGAGACGACGATGCCGCGGTTCTCGATCAGGAACTCGAGCAGGTCGAACTCCTTGGCGCGCAACTCGACGGTGCTGCCGCTGACGCGCACCTCGCGCGCGCTCGGATTCAGCTCGACGTCGCCGAGCACGAGCCGGTCGACCGGGCCGCCGTCACCCTCCGTGCGGCGCAGGATCGCCTTGATCCGCGCCACGAGCTCGCGCGGCGAGAACGGCTTGCCGACGTAGTCGTCGGCCCCGACCTCGAGCCCGGCGACGCGGTCGACCTCGTCGTCGCGGGCCGTCAGCATCAGGATCGGCACCGACGAGCGGCTGCGCACCTGCCGGCAGACCTCGAAGCCGTCCATGTCGGGGAGGCCGATGTCGAGCACGATCAGCCGCACGGCATGGCGCGGCAGCTCGGCGAGCCCGTCGCCGCCGGAGCGGGCCCAGACGACGGTGTAGCCGTCTCGCTCGAGGTAGGCGCGGACGAGCGACGCGATCGACTCCTCGTCCTCGATCAGCAGCACCGTGCCGCTCAGGGTGCCCTCCGCCGCGCGGCCACGGACTTTGCGGGCGCAGGACCGAAGTGCAGTGCAGCGGCGAGGAAGCCTGGCCGCAGCTCGGAGAGCGTGGCGTATGCGTCGTTCAGGGTCACCTGGGTCTGCGCGTTGACGCTGACGGAGACGAGCGTCCCGTCGAGGCCGCGCAGGACGAGGAGCGTCGGCGAGACCGAGACCACGACTCCCTTGTCGATCTGCCGCGCCGCCCGCTTGACGCCGAAGGCGCGCACCGCCCGAGCGGGCCGTGTGCCGTAATGGAGAACGGCGGCGGCGAAGCCCGGCTGGATGGACGAGAGCACCGCCGGCCGGCCGTTCAGGAGGAAGCGGGTACGGGGGCCGAGGGCAAGCGAAACCGTGCTGCCGTCGAGACCCCGCAACACGATCTGGCTCGCCGTGATCGACTGGACGATGCCGCTGTCGAGCTGCGGAGCATGCCTGGCCGCCGCCGCGGGCGTCGCCGCGACGAGGGCGATCAGGGCGACGAGCAGCAGGCGTTTCATCGGGCTCAGCATCGGCGCGCCGGGTTACCGGGCGATTCTGCCCCTGTTCGAGAATTGTAAATGCTGGCAGAACGCCAGAGGCCCGCCGAAGCGGGCCCCTGAAAAAGGTTCACCGAGCCGGGTGCGCTTTTGTCCGCCGCTCCCACTGACTTTCCGCCCTAGGCCTTGCGGCCTCCGCGTACAGCCTCTGGAAACGACTTCGACCTACTCGCGTCCCGTACTCGGTGCATGACGAACCTATCCATCCGGACAGGTCCGATCAAGTGGCTTCAGAGTCGAAATGCCGCAAAGAGCGAGAAAAATCGCGAACGGGTGGCGAAGCGGTGCCGGTCTGGCGACGGGCCCCGCTAGCTAGCGGTTGACCGCCGCGGCGATCCCGAGCTGGCGCTTGGTCAGGTAGAGCAGCGATGCCTGCAGCTCGGCGACGCCCTCGGCCGTGAGCTTGCCGCGGTTCGCCTGCTGGAGCGCACGCAGCATCGACTCCTCGCGGTGGGGGTCGTGCAGGGGCAGGCCGGACGCCTTCTTGTGCCTCGCGATCTCCTCGACGAGCTCGAGTCGCTCGTTGACGGCATCGAGGATCGCGCTGTCGATCTGCGAGACGCGGACGCGCAGCTCGGCGAGCACGGGGTCGCCGTCGGCGGAGCGCTGTGCGGGCAGAGCGCTGTTCATGGCAGCTCGTTCACGGTCGGACGGGTCATCGGGAACCTCCGGGAGCAAAGGGGTCGTGGTCGGCTCCCGCCTCGGTCGTTCATCGGCTAGCCGGCGAAGGCGGGAGGTGGAACGCCGGCTAGCACGTAAAGACGCGCACGGCGAGAATCGGCGGGTACTGCTGCTGATCCTCGAGCCGGCACGACATCGGCGTCAGATTGCCGGGTTTTGCAGCGCTTGTCAATCGGTGGCCTGACCCCGGGAAGGCAGGTATCGTCGCGGTATGGCCACGTCGCTGTTCGACCGCCTCTGGGAGAGCCACGTCGTCCGCGAAGAGCCCGGCGAGCCGGCGCTCCTCTACGTCGACCTGCACCTCGTGCACGAGGTGACCTCGCCGCAGGCCTTCGAGGGGCTGCGGCTCGCCGGGCCGGCGCGTCCGCCGGCCCGACCTGACCGTGGCGACGATGGACCACAACGTGCCGACGCGGCGACGAGCGCCGATCCCGACCCGCTCGCGAAGGCGCAGCTCGACGCGCTCAGCCGCAACTGCGCGGAGTTCGGCGTGCCGCTCCACGCCACCGGCAGCGGCCGCGAGGGGATCGTGCACGTGATCGGCCCCGAGCTCGGCCTGACGCAGCCGGGGTTGACGATCGTCTGCGGCGACTCGCACACCTCGACGCACGGCGCCTTCGGCGCGCTCGCCTTCGGGATCGGCACCTCCGAGGTCGAGCACGTGCTCGCGACCCAGACGCTGCCGCAGCGCCGGCCGCGCTCGCTGCGCGTCGACTTCGCCGGCGCCCTGCCCGCCGGGCGTGACCGCGAAGGACCTGATCCTCGCCGCGATCGGCCAGCTCGGCGTCGACGGCGGCGTCGGCTACGTGGTCGAGTACGCCGGCGAGGCGATCGAGGCGCTCTCGATGGAGGGCCGCATGACCATCTGCAACATGTCGATCGAGGGCGGCGCCCGCGCCGGGATGATCGCGCCCGACGACACGACGTTCGCCTACCTCGAGGGCCGCCCGGCCGCGCCGAAGGGCGCCGCGTGGGAGGCGGCGCTCGACCGCTGGCGCGCCCTCCCATCCGACCCGGACGCGTCCTACGACGAGATCGTCGAGATCGACGTCTCCGGCGCTCGAGCCGCAGGTCACCTGGGGCACGAACCCCGGCATGGTCGTGCCGATCGACGGGCCGCGTCCCCGATCCCGCCGACTACGCCGACCCCGACGAGCGCGCCGCTGCCGAGCGCGCGCTCGAGTACATGGCGCTCGAGCCGGGCACGCCGATCCGCGAGATCGCGTCGACCGCGTCTTCATCGGCTCGTGCACGAACTCGCGGATCGAGGACCTGCGTGCCGCGGCCGGGATCGTCGCCGGCAGGCGCGTTGCGCCCGGCGTGCGCGCGATGGTCGTCCCGGGCTCCGCGGCCGTGAAGCGCCAGGCCGAGGCGGAGGGGCTCGACCGGATCTTCGAGCGCGGCGGGCTTCGAGTGGCGCCGCGCGGGCTGCTCGATGTGCCTCGGCATGAACCCGGACATGCTCGCGCCGGGCGAGCGCTGCGCCTCGACCTCGAACCGCAACTTCGAGGGTCGCCAGGGCGTCGGCGGCCGCACGCACCTCGTCTCCCCCGCCGTCGCCGCCGCGACTGCGCTCGCGGGGCACTTCGCCGACGCGCGCGAGCTCGCGTGGCCCGGCATGAAGGCGTTGCGCACGGTCGCCGGCGTCGCGGCGGTGCTCGACCGCGCCGACGTCGACACCGACCAGATCATCCCGAAGCAGTTCCTGAAGCGGATCGAGCGCACGGGCTTCGGCGAGTTCCTCTTCTTCGACTGGGCGAAGGACCCGGAGTTCGAGCTGAACCGACCCGGAGTTCGCGGGCGCGCAGATCCTGATCGCCGGGCGCAACTTCGGCTGCGGCTCCTCGCGCGAGCACGCGGCGTGGGCGCTCCAGGACTGCGGGCTTCGACGTCGTGATCGTCGCCCTCGTTCGGCGACATCTTCCGGCAGAACGCGCTCAAGATCGGCCTGCTGCCGGTCGAGCTGCCGAGGCAGGCGCACGAGCTGATGGCGCGCTACGCAGGCCGAGGAGCTGACGGTCGACCTCGAGGCGCTCGAGGTGCGCGCCCCGGCGGCCTGACGATCCCGTTCGAGCTCGACGAGTTCGAGCGCCACTGCCTGCTCGAGGGCCTCGACGAGATCGGGCTGACGCTCCGCCACGAGGCGGAGATCACGGCCTACGAAGCCGCGCGCAGCGCGCCGTTCGACACGACGGCGCTCTCGGCCGGGTAAGAGCCGAAGACCCGCAGCAGGCGCGTGGCCGTACGCGCCTCGCGCAGCGCGTCGGCGACGAGCGGGTCGAGCGGGTGCCCCGCGAGCACGGCGTCGAACCGATAGCGCCACGGCGAGTGCGGGATCGGGCGTGAGACGAGTTGCAGCAGGTCGAGCTCGTGGCGCGCGAACGGCTCGATCGCCTGTACGAGCGCGCCTGGCGCGTGGTTCGTGACGAACGAGAACGCGGTGCGCCAGCTCTCCGCCTCGCGGTCGATCCGCACGAACGGCGCCACCGACACGAAGCGCGTGAACGACTCGGGGTGGTCGCCCACGCCGGCGGCGATCACGGCGAGCCCGTGCAGCTCGGCGGCGCGCTCGCTGGCGATCGCGGCCTCGCTCGCCTCGCCGGACTCCGCGACGAGGCGGGCCGCGTCGGCGGTCGTCGGCGCCGCGACGGCGAGTGCCTCCGGCATCCGTGCGAGCAGGTCGCGGCACTGGTCGAGAGCCATCGGATGCGAGCGGACGATCCGGATCGAGTCGACCGTGGCTCCCTGTTGTCCGAGCAGGCAATGACGGATCGGCAGCGCCGCCTCCGCCTGAATCGAGAGCGGCGAGTCGAAGAGCAGGTCGTGCGTCTCCGGAACCGGCCCGACGACCGAGCTCTCGATCGGCAGCACACCGAAGTCGGCGATCCCGGCGACGACGGCGTCGACGACGTCTCTGAAGCTCGGCAGCGCGATCAGGCGCGCATCGGGAAAGAGCCGGTAGGCGGCGGCCTCGGCGTGCGAGCCGTCCGGGCCCGCGTAGGCGGCGCTCACGCTCACAGCGCCGCCAGCACCGCGCTGCCGAACTGATGCGTGCTTGCATCACCCCCGAGATCGGCGGTAGGAGCCTCCGTGAGCGCGGTCTCGACGGCGCGCTCGAGCCGCGCCGCCTCCTCGTCACTGCCGAGGCCGTACCGCAACAGGAGCGCGGTCGAGCGCAGCATCGCCGTGGGGTTCGCGATCCCGCGACCCGCGATGTCGGGCGCCGAGCCGTGCACCGGCTCGAAGATCCCGGGCGCATGGTCGCCGAGGCTCGCCGACGGCGCGAGCCCGAGCCCGCCGGTGACGGCAGCGGCGAGGTCGCTGAGGATGTCGCCGAACATGTTCTCGGTCACGATCGCGTCGAAGCTCTCGGGCCGCACCGCGAGCTGCATCGCCGCGTTGTCGACGAGCATGTGGTCGAGCTCGACGTCGGGGTAGTCGGCGCGCGACCTCGTCGACGACGCGACGCCACATGCGCGAGGTCTCGAGCACGTTCGCCTTGTCGATCGAGGTCAGCCGGCCGCTTGCGGCCGCGCGCGAGCTCGAAGGCGCGCCGCGCGACCCGCTCGACCTGGCGCGGGTGGTACTCGCACGTGTCGAACACCGTGCCGTCGTCCCGGACGCCGCTCGCGCCGAAATAGAGCCCGCCGACGAGCTCGCGCACGATCAGCACGTCGATCTCGCCTTGCTGCGCCGGGCGCAGGTTCGCGTAGGTCGTCGAGTGCCGAGCGCAACCCGAGCAGCCCCTGCTCGGGCCGGACGTCTGCCGCGTCGAACTCGGGGTCGCCGACCGGCGCCTTCAGCACCGCGTCGGCCGCCTTGCAGGCGGCGAGCGTCGCGGCGGGGAGCGGCTCGCCCGTAGCGCGAATCGCCGCGCCGCCGAGCAGCTGCTCCTCGAGCTCGAGCTCGGGCGCGAGCAAGCGCAGGACGCGGCTCGCCTCCGCCGCGACCTCCGGTCCCGACCCCGTCGCCGGGCAGCACCACGACCTTCACGGCTTTGTCACCGCTCCCTCCGAGGCCGAGGAGACCTGCGCCGCGTACTTCGCGAACGCACCCCAGGTGTAGCGCGGCTCGGGCGGAGCCCAGTGGGAGAGCCGCGCCGCCAGCTCGTCGTCGGAGAGCTCGACGCGCAGCTCGCGCGCCTCGACGTCGAGCACGACGATGTCGCCTTCCTCGAGCGCGGCGAGCGGACCGCCGCGGAAGGCCTCCGGCGCGACATGGCCGACCATGAATCCGTGCGTCGCGCCGGAGAAGCGCCCGTCGGTGACGAGCGCGACCGCATCGGAGAGCCCCTCGCCGACGATCGCCGCGGTCACGTGCAGCATCTCGCGCATGCCGGGCCCGCCCGCCGGACCCTCGTAGCGGATCACGACGACGTCGCCGGCGACGATCTGCCGTGCCTTCACCGCCGCAAAGCAGGCCTCCTCGGAGTCGAAGACGCGCGCGGGGCCGCGGTGGACCAGCCTGTCGTGGCCCGCGAGCTTGACGACGCAGCCCTCGGGCGCGAGGTTGCCCCGGAGAATGCGCAGGCCGCCGGAGGGCTTGAGCGGCGTCTCGATCGGCACCACGACCTCCTGGCCCGGGCCGCTCCTCGACGAGCGGCCGCGATCTCGGCCGAGCGTGCGCCCGTCCACGTTCGGAGCGTCGGCGTGCGACCAGGTCCCGCTTGACGAGCTCGCGCGCGACGAGCGCCACTCCCCGGCCTCGTGCATGTCGGTGGCGACGAAGCGGCCGCCCGGCTTCAGGCTCGCGAGCGACCGGCGTGCGGGCCGCGACCGCGTCGAAGTCGTCGAGCTCGTAGGGGATCCCGAGCTCGCGCGCGATCGCGAGCAGGTGCAGGACGCCGTTCGTCGAGCCGCCGGTGGCGGCGATCGACGCGGCGGCATTCTCGAGCGCCGCGCGCGTGACGATCTGCGACGGGCGCACGTCGTCGCGCAGCGAGCTGCATCGCGAGCTTGCCGGACTCGTAGGCGGCCTCCTCCTTCGTCAGGTCGAGGGCGGGGATCCCGTTCAGGCCCGCCGGGCTGATGCCGAGGAACTCGAGCGCGGTCGACATCGTGTTGGCGGTGAACTGCCCGCCGCAGGCGCCGGCGGCGGGGCACGCCACCGACTCGAGCTCGTGCACGTCGTCCGCGCTCATCGTGCCCGCGGCATGGGCGCCGACCGCCTCGAAGACGTCCTGGATCGTCACGTCGCGGCCGCGGAAGCGGCCCGGCGCGATCGAGCCGTTGTAGAGGACGAGCCCCGGCAGGTCGAGCGCGGCCGAGCGCCATCACGGCGGCGGGGATCGTCTTGTCGCAGCCGACGAGGCAGACGAGCCCGTCGAGCAGGTGGCCGCGCGCGACGAGCTCGATCGAGTCGGCGATCACCTCGCGCGAGACGAGCGAGGCGCGCATCCCCTCCGTCCCCATCGAGACGCCGTCCGAGACCGAGATCGTGTTGAACTCCATCGGCGTGCCGCCGGCGTCGCGGATGCCGCGCTTGACGTGCTGGGCGAGCTCGCGCTGGTTCAGGTTGCACGGCATCGTCTCGATCCACGTCGTGGCGACGCCGACGAGCGGCTTCGCAAGGTCCTCGTCGCTGAAGCCGGTGCCCTTCAGCATCGCGCGGGCAGGAGCGCGGTCGGGGCCGTCGGTGAGAGCGGCGCTGTGCCGCTTGGCGGGGTCGGACGGACGATCGTACGGATTCGTCATAGGGCTGTCGCTCCAGTCGGGGTGACGTGTAGGGGGAGGATCATCGCGTCGGGGAAGCGCTCGGTGAGCGAGTGCAGGCATTCGTCGCCGTGGGAGCGGCGGGCCCAGACGATCACGGTCGGGCCGGAGCCCGAGAGCGTCGCGCCGAGCGCGCCCGGAGACGGGCTCGCGCGCAGCTCGCGCGAGCAGCGGCGCATTCGCAGTGCGATACGGCTCGTGCAGGCGGTCGTCGAGCGCCTCGGCGAAGAGCTCCTCCGACGGGCCGGCGAGGGCGGCGCCGAGCAGCGCGGCGTGGGCGGCGGTGAAGGCGGCGTCGTCGTGGCTGACGGACCCCGGCAGCGCACGCCTCGACTCCGCCGTGTTGACGCGGTGCGCCGGGGACGACGGCGAGCGGGAGCGCGGGCGTGTCGTCGGCGATCCGCGCCACGCGGCCGCCCCACGTCAGGCAGACGCCGCCCGCGAGCGCCGGCGCGAGATTGTCGGCGTGGCCCTCGAGCTCGACGCCGGCGGCGAGCAGCTCCTCGAGGCCGAGCTCCAGGCCGGCCACCGCCACCGCGGCGACGAGGCCGAGAGCGACGATCGACGCGCTCGAGCCGAGGCCGCGCTCGCGCGGGATGTTGTCGCTGAAGGAAAAGTGCCAGCCCGCGGGCGAGGCGAGCTGCGAGAAGGCGCGAACGCCGAGATGCTCGCGGATCGGACTGCGCGCCGTTCTCGCGTCAGCTCGAGCTCGTTCCAGAGATCGAGCGCGGCGCCGGCGCAGTCGAAGCCGGGGCCGAGATTCGCGGTGGTCGCGGGCGCGCGGAATCTCATCCTGCCGCCTCGGCGATCGCGTCCGGGTCGGCCTCGACGGCAGTCGTCTCGGGAGACTCGCGCGCCGCCGTCTCGGGATCCTTGAGCCCGTGACCCGTGACCACGCAGACCACGCGCGTACCCGGCTCGAGGTCGACGTGCGCGAGCGCGGCCACACCCGGCGGCCGACGCGGGCTCGCAGAAGACGCCCTCCTCGCGGCCGAGCCGGCGCCAGGCGTCGAGGATCTCGGCGTCGGACAGCGACACGACGCACCGCCGATGCGCTCGTAGCAGCGCCGTCTGCACCTGCTGGACTGGTGCCGGGTCGGCGATCCGGATCGCGAGCGCGACCGTCTGCGGCCGATCGGCTCGGCCTCGCCGAGACGAAGCGCGGGCAGCCCGGCTCCCGCCTCGATGAAGCCACGGTGGTAGGCGACGCGTGTTGCCGCCGCCGCCGTACGGGAGCGCGAGCACGTCGGGCGGGGCGCCGAGCTGCTCGACGAGCTCGAATGCGGCCGTCTTCTGGCCCTCGATCCGGTACGGGTTGACCGAGTTGACGAGGACGTGCGTCCTCCTCGACCGGCGAGGATGCGCGCCGCTGCGAGCGCGTCGTCGAAGGTGCCGCGCACCTCGCGCACCTCGCGCGCCGAGCGCCCTCGCCTGCGACAGCTTGCCGCGCGCGACCGCCCCCTGTGGCTGCAGAACGATCGCGGGCAGTCCCGCGCGGGCCGCGTAGGCGGCGGCCGACGCGGCGGTGTTCCCGGTCGAGGCGCAGATCGAGCGCCGCCGCGCCCTCGCTCGAGGCGCCTTCGAGACGGCGACCGCCATGCCGCGGTCCTTGAAGCTGCCGGTCGGGTTCATCCACTCGACTTCAGCCAGACCTCGACGCCCGAGGCGGCGCGAGAGTCGCGGCGCGTGCAGGAGCGGCGTCGATCCCTCGCCGAGGCTGACCAGCGTCTCGACGGCGGGCAGGCGCGCGGCGTACCGCTCGAGCAGAGGCGTCACGCGCCGTTCCGTCTGCTGATCACGCGGTAGACGGTGGGGCGCCCGAGTGTCTCGTCGAGCGCCTCGATCTCGTCGAGCGCGGCGTCGAGCGCGCCCGTCCGCCGCCTCGTGGGTGACCATGTTCGAGGCGCGCGTGGCCGTTCGAGACGTGCTGCGCCAGGCTGCGCGACCGAGACGCCGTGCGTCGGCGAGCCGCGCCGCGACGTGCGCGAGCACGCCCGGCCGGTCGGCTGACCTCGATGCCGAGGTACCACGGCGAGCGCAGCTCGCCCGCGGGCAGCGGCGCGGCAGCTCGCGCCAGCACGGCGTCGTTCTGGAGGAAGCCCGTGCCGGTCGGTGCCGATCACGCTGACCATGTCGGCGACGACGGCCGAGGCGGTCTCGATCCCGCCCGCGCCCGGGCCCTCGAGCGTGATCTCGCGGATCGCGTCGCCCTGGAGCATGACCGCGTTGAACGCGCCCGTCGACCGCGGCGAGCGGGTGGTGGCGGTCGACGAACGCCGGAGCGACGCGCACGTCGACGGCGACCGTCCACGAGCGCCGCGGAGCCGATCAGCCGCACGACGGATCCCGAGCTCGGCCGCAGCGCGCACGTGCTCGGGCCGGATCACCCTCGATGCCCTCGCAGCTGACGTCGTCGAGCGTCGACGCGCGAGCCGAAGGCGACGGTCGCGAGGATCGCCATCTTCGCCGCCGCGTCGGCGCCGGAGACGTCGTCGGTCGGGTCGGCCTCGGCGTACCCGAGCTCCTGGGCTTCGCGCGAGCGCCTCGTCGTAGGAGGCTCCCGCCTCCATCCGTGTCAGCATGAAGTTGGTCGTCCCGTTGACGATCCCGAGCACGCGGTGCACGGTCGTCACGACCAGCGACTCGCGGAGCACCTTGATCACGGGGATCGCAGCGCAGACGCTCGCCTCGAAGCGGAGCTGGACGCCCGCCTCGTGTGCGGCGGCAAACAGCTCTCCCCCGCGACGGGCGACGAGCTGCTTGTTTGCGGAGACGACCGGGCGCCCCGCCCGGAGCAACCCGAGCACGAGATCTCCCGTCGGCGCGACGCCGCCCATCACCTCGGCGACGACGGCGATCGACGGATCGTCGCGGATCGCCGCGAAGTCGGTGGTCAGTACGCCCGGCTCGGGCGCGAAGCCGCGCTCCTTGTCGGTGTCGCGGACGAGCGCGCGCACCACCCGCAGGCGATGCCCGGTCGCCCGTTCGATGTCCTCCGCGCTCTCGACCAGCAGGCGGTTGACGGCCGCTCCGACCGTCCCGTAGCCCAGCAGGGCAACGGGAACGTCAACGGACGCCACTTGCCTCCGCCGACGCACCCGGCGGGACGCGATGCATCAGGCTGCGCAGCTCACGCCCGACCTCCTCGATCCGCTCGTGCGAGGCGCGCTCGCGCAGCTCGTTGAGGTGCGGCTCCCCCTCGTTCATCTCCTTGATCCACTCGTTCGCGAACGTGTGCTCGCGGATCTCGGAGAGCACCTTGCGCATGTTCTCGCGCACGTGCTCGTCGATGATGCGCGGGCCGCGCGTCAGGTCGCCGAACTCGGCGGTGTCCGAGATCGAGTAGCGCATGCCGGCGAGGCCGCCCTCGTAGATCAGGTCGACGATCAGCTTCAGCTCGTGCAGGCACTCGTAGTAGGCGATCTCTGGCTGGTAGCCGGCCTCGACGAGCGTCTCGAACCCCATCCGCACGAGCTCGGTGACGCCGCCGCAGAGCACGGCCTGCTCACCGAAGAGGTCGGTCTCCGTCTCCTCGAGGAAGGTCGTCTCGAGCACCCCCGCGCGCGTGGCGCCGATGCCCGCCGCGTAGGCGAGCGCGAGCTCGCGCGCCTGCCCGCTCGCGTCCTGCGCGACCGCGATCGAGAGCCGGGCGTGCCGTAGCCCTCCGTGTAGAGACGGCGCACCACGTGGCCGGGGCCCTTCGGCGCGGCCATGATCACGTCGTGGCCCGCCGGCGGCTCGATCCTCCCGTAGACGACGTTGAAGCCGTGCGCGAACAGCAGCGCGGCGCCCGGTTCGAGGTTGTCCCTCACGTCCGCCTCGTAGACCTGCGGCTGCACCTGGTCGGGGAGCAGGATCGAGACCAGCTGCGCGCCCCTGACCGCGTCCGCGACGGAGGCGACCGCGAGCCCCGCTGCCTCTGCCGCCGCCCGGGAGGAGCTTCCCTCCCGCAGGCCGACGACGACGTCGACGCCGGAGTCGTGCAGGTTCAGCGCGTGGGCGTGGCCCTGGCTGCCGTAGCCGATCACGGCCACCTTGCCGGACAGGAGCGAGAGGTTGCCCTCGCGGATCACCTTGGTCATCGAATCCCTTTCGAGTTTGGCTGTAGCTCAGCGGAGGACGTGCTGGCGGACGGGGTTGCGCTTCACGGAGGCGCGCCCCAGGCCGATTCTGCCGGTTCGGACGAGCTCCTTCAGGCCGTGCGGGCGAACGAGCTCCTCGAAGGCGTCGACCTCCTCCGGCGGACCGACGACCTCGAAGATCAGCGTGTCGGGTCCGAGGTCGGCGACGCGGGCGTTGAAGACCTCGGCGAGCGCGAGCAGCTCGGCGCGGCGATCGGGTGGCGCCGAGACCTTGATCAGCGCCAGCTCGCGCTCGAGCGCCAGCTCCGGCTCGAGCTCGCTGACGCGCAGCACGTTCACGAGCTTGTGCATCTGCTTGACGATCTGCTCGAGCGAATTGGTCGAGCAGTCGACGCGCAGGGTGATGCGCGAGACGTTCGGGCGCTCGGTCGGCCCGACCGCGAGGCTCTCGATGTTGTAGCCGCGCCGCGCGAACATGTTCGAGACGCGGGCCAGCGCACCGGGGCGGTTCTCGACGAGGACGGAGAGGGTGTGGATCATGCCTCCGCCTCGACTCGCTCGGCGTCGTCGAATTCGAGGATGTCGGTGGCGGCGGCGCCCGCCGGGATCATCGGGAACACCTTCTCCTCGGCGTTGCAGCGAACGTCGACGACGGCGGTGCGCCCGCAGGCGAGCGCCTGCTCGAGCGCGGGTAGGAGCTCGTCGTCGTTTGCGACCGTGAAGCCCGCCGCCCCGTATGCCTCGGCGAGCAGCGCGTACTCCGGCACCTGATGGGTCAGGTGCGTCTCGGAGAAGCGCTCGGCGTAGAACATCTCCTGCCACTGTCGCACCATTCCGAGCCAGCCGTTGTTGAGGATCACCGTCACCACCGGGAGGCCCTCGAGCACCGAGGTGGCGAGCTCCTGGCAGGTCATCTGGAAGCAGCCGTCACCGTCGACGTTGACGACGGTCGCCTCGGGCCGCGCCGCCTTGGCGCCGACCGCTGCGGGCAGGCCGTAGCCCATCGTGCCGAGACCGCCCGAGGTGATGAAGGTGCGCGGCCGGTCGCACTGCACGTACTGCATCGCCCACATCTGGTGCTGGCCGACGCCCGTCGTCCAGATCATGTCGTCGCGGCCGGCGGTGAGGTCGCGCAGCGTCTCGAGCACGAGCTGCGGCTTGACGCCGTTCTCGTCGCCCTTCGCATAGCGGTAGGGGAACTGCTCCTTCCATTCGCCGAGCTGACGGAGCCAGGCCTCAGGGAGGAGTCCGGTCTGCCCTTGGAGGGTTCGCACCTGGCCCGCCAGCTCTGCGAGCGCGAGCCCGAGGGGCCCGACGACGGGAATGTCCGCGTGGCGGAGCTTGCCGACCTCCGCCGCGTCGATGTCGAGGTGGATCACGGTCGCGCCCGGCGCGAACGCCGAGAGCTTGCCGGTGACGCGATCGTCGAAGCGGGCACCGGCGCAGACGATCACGTCGGCCTTGTTCAGCGCCCAGTTGCCGTACTTCGACCCGTGCATGCCCGGATGCCCGAAGAAGAGCGGGTGCGACTCGGGGAACGCGCCTTTGCCCATCAGCGTCGTCACCACCGGCAGCGAGCCCGCCTCGGCGAGCTCGAGCAGCGGTCCGGTCGCGTCACCGTTGAGGACGCCGCCGCCCACGTAGAGGATCGGCTTCTGCGCGGCCGCGATCGTCTTCGCAGCCTGCGCGATCTGGCGCGGATGCACCTTGCGGGGCGGCCGCCAGCCGGGGAGGTCGACCTCCGCCGGATAGGAGAAGTCGAACTCGGCCTCCTGCACGTCCTTGGCCACGTCGACGAGCACCGGGCCACAGCGGCCCGTGCGTCGCGACGTGGAAGGCGGCCTTCATCACTCCGGGTAGATCCTCGACGTCGAGCACGAGCCAGGAGTGCTTGACGATCGGGAGGGTGATCCCCGTCGCGTCGATCTCCTGGAAGGCATCGGTGCCGATCAGGCTCGTGCGCACCTGCCCCGTGATGCAGACGAGCGGCGTCGAGTCCATCCACGCGTCGGCGATCGGCGTCACGAGGTTCGTCGCGCCGGGGCCGGACGTGGCGATCGCGACGCCCGGCCGGCCGGATGCGCGGGCGTAGCCCTCCGCCATATGACCCGCGCCCTGCTCGTGGCGGGCGAGCACGTGCCGCACCGTCGTGCCACGCGCGAAGGCATCGTAGAGCGGCAGGATCGCCCCGCCGGGGATCCCGAAGCACACCTCGACGCCCTCGGCCTCGAGGCAGCGCAGGATCGCGTCGGAACCGAGCATGCGGGTCATGCCGGCACGTCCACGGGGAAGTACTCGACATCGCGGCGGGCGACGTGCAGACCGCCGAGCACGACGTCGACGAACTCACGCGTCGTCGCGGCGGTACCGGATCGCAGCACATCCTGCGTCCGCAGGCCGGCGCCGACCGCCTCCGAGGTCGCGCGGACGAGCGTTCGTGCCGCGGCCTGCTCGTTCAGCCCCTCGCCGAGCATCAGCGCGGTCGCGAGCAGCATCCCGTTCGGATTCACGACGCCGTAGCCGGCGATCGAGAACGCAGCGCCGTGAGTCGGGAAGAAGAGTCCCGGCCCGGAGGCCGCAAGTCGGCCGGCGGCGGCGACGCGGCCGTCCGGGGCGCCGGAGGCCACCACAGCCTCGAGCGTCTCTGCGAGCGTCGACTCCGCCAGTACGACGTCCGCCTGCGTGGCGGCCGGCGCGAGCCGCCCCAGTGCGTCCGCAAAGGCGACGTGCTCGACATGGATGGGCTCGTGCCGCCGGGCGGCCTCGTCGACGAGCGCGCGCCAGCGTCCGTCGACCCCGACCGAGACGACGCTGGCGCGCCGGCCCTGGGCGATCCGGAACGCGCGCTCGATCGCCCACGCCTCCGACTCCTCGGCGAGCGGGCTGACGAGCATGACGTCGCTCCCGGTTCCGACGCGGAAGCGCGAGACGCGGGCTTCCAGCTCGAGCTCCGCCACGAGGCCCTGAAGGGCCTGGTCGCGGGCCATGCCGAGGAGGATCGCATCGGCCCTGCGGCAGGCCAGCCGCGTCTCGATCGGCAGGCGGTGCCCCATCCGGTTGAACGACTCGGAGCCGAACGGGACGTGCAGCTCCTCGACTGCGAACCCGTGCAGGGACGACACGGCGCGCAGGGCGCGCGTGGCCTCGGCGATCAGCTCGGAGCCGACCCCGTCCCCGGCGAGGCATGCAACGGTGTAGTGACGGCTCATCGGGCGTGGACCTCCTCGAAGCAACGGCTGAGTGGGACGTCGCCCTGCTCGTCGGCAAGGCGCTTGAAGCGGGCGAAGGCGGCCTCGAGCTCGTCGACGTGGAGCTCGAGCCCCGCGTCGGCGCAGGCGCGGGCAAAGGCGTGGCGACCGGAGTGCTTGCCGAGCGGCAACGCCGTGGCGTAGCCGAGCTCGGACGGCTCCATGATCTGATAGGTCGAGGCGTCCTTCAGCATCCCGTCCTGGTGGATGCCGGCCTCGTGGGCGAACGCGTTGGCGCCGACGATCGCCTTGTTGCGCGGCACGGCATAGCCGGTGAGCCGCTCGACGAGCCGCGACGTCGCCGCGATCTCGCCCGAGACGATGGCGGTCTCGGCACCGAGCAGGTCCCGCTTGACCCGCATGGCCAGGACGACCTCCTCGAGTGCAGCGTTGCCCGCCCGCTCGCCGATCCCGTTGACGGTGCACTCGACCTGGGTCGCGCCCGCGCCGATGCCCGCGAGCGTGTTCGCGACGGCGAGCCCGAGATCGTCGTGGCAATGCGCGGAGAGCGTGACACCGGCAAGCTCCGGGCAGCGCGCCTGGACCCGGGTGAGGAACGCTGCGTACTCGTCCGGCAGGCAGAAACCGACCGTGTCGGGCAGGTTGATCGTGGTCGCGCCGCTCTCGACCGCGACCGCGCAGACCGAGGCGACGAAGTCCGGATCGGAGCGGGTCGCGTCCTCGCAGGAGAGCTCGACCTCGTCCGCGTGCGCGACGCCGTAGCGAACCGCGAAGCGAATCCGCTCGACGACCTGCTCGGGATGCAGGCGGAGCTTCCTTTCCATGTGGATCGGGCTCGTCGCCATGAAGATGTGCAGACGCGAGCGGCGGGCGCCGCGCAGGGCGTCGGCAGCCGCGTCGATGTCCTGGCGGCGGGTGCGGCAGAGCGAGGCGACGACCGGCGCGTCCACCGCGGCCGCGACGGCACGAACGCCCTCGTACTCGCCCGGCGAGGAGACGGCGAAGCCGGCCTCGATCACGTCCACGCCGAGCCGCTCGAGCTGGAGGGCCACCTCGGCCTTCTGCTCGGGCGAAAGCGCGATCCCCGGGGATTGCTCCCCGTCGCGCAACGTGGTGTCGAAAATCGTGATCCTGCGGGTCAACGTGTGTTCCTCCTGGGCCTGGCCTCCGGAGCGGGAGGCGGACTACTCCTGTGTCTCGGTCGTTGTCTGCGCCTCGAGAGGCGCGTAGTCGCGTCGCTCCCCTAAACGGGGAGAATCGCGATAACGACGATGAGGAGGAACGAGACGAGCCCGAGCCACGCCCTGCCTGAGACGGCTGTGGGGCGTCGTGTACTGAAGGCGGGCCGCGTCAAGGTCCGCAAAGTCTGCAGGCAGGAGCGCGCCCTGTCAAGCCGCAAACAGGTGAGTGGCCAGGTCACTTGCCTGCGGCCGGGCCGCAACGGCGCCGCCCCGCAGCCCGGCTGGTGAACGTCGTCCTCAGGCGGCCTGAACGCCGAGCAGATCGAGCACTGCGTCCGCGTCCGCGTCGATCTCGACCGGTTGCAGCCGGTCGCGAACGACGCCGGGCGTCTTCAGGCCGTCGCCGGTGACGAGCAGTACGACCGTGTCGTCCGGGCCGAGCTCGCCGCAGGCGATCGCCTGACGCAGCGCGCCGAGCGTCACGCCGGGCGCCGTCTCGCCGAACACGCCGGTCGTCTCGGCCAGCAGGCCGATGTTCGCGCCCACGTCCTCCTCCGGCACCGCGTACACGGCGCCGCCGGCCTCTCGCGCGGTCGAGACCGCGAGATCGCCGTCGGCGGGGTTGCCGATCGCGAGCGAGCGCGCGATCGTCGCCGGCCGCACCGGCTTGACGCGGGCTCCGTCGTCGAAGGCCGTGGCCACGGGCGCGCACCCCTCCGCCTGGCCGCCGTAGAGCCGCGGCAGAGACCCGTCGAGCAGGCCGAGCTCCTGCAGCTCGCCGAAGCCCTGCCAGACCTTCGAGAACAGCGAGCCCGACGCGATCGGCGAGACGATCGCGGTCGGCGCCGTCCAGCCGAGCTGCTCGGCGATCTCGAACGCCACGGTCTTCGAGCCTTCGGCGTAGTACGAGCGCAGGCCGACGTTCACGAACGCCCAGGGCAGGTCGAACGAGAGCTCGACCGTCAGCCTGCTGCAGTCGTCGTAGCTGCCCCGCACCGCGTAGATCGTCGCGCCGTACACGGAGGTGGCGAGCAGCTTTTCCGGCTCGAGGTCGTACGGGCAGAAGACCGCGGCCGCGAGCCCCTCGGCGGCCGCGCGGGCGGCGACCGCGTTCGCGAGGTTGCCGGTCGACGAGCACGCGATCGTCTCGAACCCGAGCTCCTGGGCCTTCGCCGCCGCGACGGCGACGACGCGATCCTTGAAGGAATGCGTGGGGTTCGCCGTGTCGAGCTTCAGCAGCAGGCGTCCGAGCCCGAGCTCCTCGGCCAGGCGCGGCGCGTCGACGAGCGGCGTCCAGCCTGGCGCGAGCCGCTGCTCCGCGGGCGCGGCGACGGGCAGGAGCCCTTCGTACCGCCAGATCGAGCGAGGCCCCGCCTCGATCGACGCGCGGGTCACCGTCCGGCGTTGCTCGTCCCGGTCGTACACCGGGTCGAGGGGGCCGAAGCAACGCGGGCAGGTGCCGACGGCCTCGAGCGCATGCTCGGTCTCGCAGATGCGGCAACGTAGGGCTGAAGCGGGCAACACGTCCTCCTAACGATTCGCTCGACACATCCGTCCGGGATTGGCACCGTGCTCGTGAGAGCTGGTTGCCGAGGCGTCATAGGGCCGGTCCCTCAGCCTCTCTTGATGCGGAGCGGGCGTGCCCGCGTCCGTCCCACACGTTAGTGGCAGCGCCGGGCCCTCGTCAAGCGGGAGCGCGACGACGCCGGCCGCGGTGCTTCTCGACCGCCGAGCGCACGTTGTCGAGGTGGCTCGCCATCGCCTCGCGTGCCTGCCTCGGTTTGCGCGAGACGATCGCGACCACGAGGGCCTGGTGGTCGGCGCGGGCCTGCTTCGCGACCCCGGGGATCTCGATCGTCAACTCGCGGCTCTGGCGCGAGAGCATGTTGAGGCTGGCGATCAGGCTGACGAGCAGCTCGTTCTGGCTCGCGTCGACAATCCGCCGGTGCAGCTCGATGTCGTATTCGAGCAGCTCCTCGCGGGTGCGCCCGCGCGCGTTCAGCCGCTTGAGACAGTCCTGGATCCCCTCGAGCTGCTCGTCGGTCGCCCGTGCCGCCGCGAGCTCTGCGGCGAGCGGCTCGAGCACGAGCCGGATCTCGAACAGGTGGTCGAACGTGGGCGCCGTCAGCTCGAGCGCGAACCGCATCGGCCTCAGCAGCTCGCCGATGTCGAGCGACGAGACGAAGATCCCGGCGCCGTGGCGCACGTCGAGGATGTTCATCGCGGCGAGCGACTGCACGGCCTCGCGAATCGTGGGGCGGCTGACCCCGAGGGCCTCGCTGAGCGCCCGCTCCGAAGGCAAGCGCTCTCCGGGCGAGATCTTGCCGGCCCGGATCTGGTTCTGGATCGCCGTGATCGCATCGGCCGTCGCGCGACGGCGCGGCAGCGCGGCGAACGCCGTCGCGTTCTCGCCTCTCTCCGTTGTCACCCCGCTGGCGTCGACCCGCAAGACGTCGGCGAGTCTAATGCACGGGCCGCGCGGACGTCACGCCCCGGGGCTTGCCTTCGTCCGGGCGCTTCGCTAGGGTTCGCCTTCATCCCGCCGCGCTGAAGCGACGGGAGCTGGCGCTGCTGCCTTCAGAAGTCCCCGCGACTTCTGGGGGCTTTTTTTGTGGTCCAACACGGAGGGAGCAGGGAATGGTGAAGGTGGAGGCGGTGGTGATCCGCGAGCGCGTCGAGACGGTGATCGACGCGGTCGAGGAAGAAACGGGGCACGTCGGCGTGACGGTGATCGAGGCCATCGGCCACGGTGTCCAGCGCGGCGTCACGCACGAGTATCGCGGCCGCGTGTTCGAGTCGCGCTTCCTGCCGAAGGCGCTGCTCGTCTTCATCGTCAAGGACGGGATCGCCGGAGCGGTGGTCTCCGCGATCGCGGATGCGGCGGTGAGCGGCAACGAGTCCGGCGACGGGCTCGTCTGGACGACGCCGGTCGGCGACGTCACCCACAACCGGACCGGCGAGAAGCTGGAGGGGGTGAAGGTCGATGCTTAGCCTGGTCGGCGCAGCGATCAAGAACCAGGATCTGCTGATCGCCGCAAGCACGATCTGGGTCGTCGTCACCGCGGTGCTCGTGATGTTCATGCAGGCGGGCTTCGCCTTCCTCGAGGCCGGCCTGACGCGCATGAAGAACGCCGGGCACATCGCCGGCAAGAACGTGCTGATCTTCGGCATCTGCTCGATCGTCTACTGGGCGGTCGGCTTCGGCCTCGCCTTCGGCGACGGCAAGCTGCTGATCGGCACGGACGGCTTCTTCCCGTCCGTCAACTCCATGATCTCGGTCGGACAGGCGCCGTTCGACTGGTTCTCGGAGATCCCGGGTGCGGCCGGTTACCTGTTCGAGGTCGTCTTCGCGGGAGTCTCGCTCGCGATCGTCTGGGGCGCGATGGCCGAGCGGGCGAAGCTCTGGGTCTACTTCGTCTTCGGCGTCTGGTTCACGATCACGTATTCGATCGTCTCGCACTGGATCTGGAGCCCGCACGGCTGGCTGTTCAAGGGCACGCTGACCGGCGGCGTGGGCATGCAGGACTTCGCCGGCTCGACGGTGGTGCACTACCAGGGGGCGCTGGCCGGCCTCGCCGGCGCACTGATCCTCGGGCCACGGATCGGCAAGTTCGGCACGGACGGCCGCGCCAACCCGATCCCGGGCCACAACATCCCCTACGCCGTCCTCGGGACGCTGATCCTCTGGTTCGGCTGGTTCGGCTTCAATCCGGGCTCGACGCTCTCGGTCGACTTCGGCGGTTTCGGCTACTTCGCGTACGTCGCGCTGACGACGAACGTCGCGGCGGCGGCCGGCGCCGTCACCGGCATGTGCGTGGCCTGGGTGAAGCTCGGCAAGCCCGACATCTCGATGATGCTGAACGGGGCGCTCGGCGCGCTCGTCGCGATCACCGCTGCCTCCGGCTTCGTCGCGCCGTGGGCTGCGATCGTGATCGGCGTCGGCTCGGGCTTCATCGCCGTCTTCGGCGTCATCCTCGTCGAGAAGGTCGGCATCGACGATCCGATCGGGGCGGTCGCCGTGCACGGGATGGCCGGCGTCTGGGGCACGCTCGCGTGCGGCCTGTTCGCGGTGCCGCTGCTCGCGAAGAACCTCGCCACGGGCACGGGCGGACTCGTCTACACGGGCTCGTTCAAGCAGCTCGGCGTCCAGGCGCTCGGCCTGGTCTGCGTCGGTGCGTTCACGTTCAGCGCCTCGTACGGCGTGCTCTGGGTGCTGAACAAGCTCTGGGGGATCCGCGTCGAGACCGAGACGGAAGCGCTCGGGCTGGACGTCTCCGAACACGGCATGTGGGGCTACCCCGAGTTCTACATCCCGGTGCCCGGCGGCTACGGGACGGAGTCCCACCAGCACCTCGGCGGGCACGTACACAGGCCTGTCCCGTCGCATCCGGCGGCAGCGCCCGTCGCGGAGCCCAGCGAGTGAAGTACCGCGTCGTGCGGGTGGAGACGGGAGCGCCGATCGCCGGCGCTCCCGTCCCGCTCCGCATCCTCGTCGCCGAGGACGAGACGATCATCCGCATGGATCTGCGCTCGCTCCTCGAGGCTCAGGGCCACGATGTGGTCGAGGCGCGCGACGGCATCGAGGCGGTCGAGTTCGCGCGTGAGCTCGAGCCCGACCTCGCGATCATGGACGTGAAGATGCCGCGGCTCGACGGGATCGAAGCCGCGCAGCGAATCCGCGCCGAGCGGCCGCTGCCGATCGTGATGCTGACCGCTTTCGGGGAGTCGGAGCTCGTCCGGCGCGCCGTCGACGCCGGCGTGTTCGCCTACCTCGTCAAGCCGTTCCGCGAGCAGGACGTGCTGCCGGCGATCGAGACGGCCTTCGCCCGCCACGGCGAGCTGCTGCGGGCGCGGCGCGAGCTCGGCAGCCGGCCGAGGAGCCTCGACGTCACGCTGCCCGCCGCGGGCGGCGGCAACTGGCCGGTCCGGATCGAGCGCCGGCCCGACGGCGGCGTGGACGTCGGCCTCACCCCCTGAGCTCGGGTAGGGCCCGGCGGATCCCGCGCACCGCCTGGCGGATCCGCTGCTCGTTCTCGACGAGCGCGAAGCGGACGTGGCCCTCTCCACCCTCGCCGAAGCCGGCGCCCGGGCTGACCGCGACGTGGGCCGTGCGTGCGAGCTCGAGTGCGAGCTGCTGCGAGCCGAGCTTCGCGTACGCCTCCGGGATCCGAGCCCAGACGAACATCGTCCCCCGCGGCCGCTCGACCGGCCAGCCGATCCGCGCCAGCCCGTCACAGAGCGCGTCGCGACGGCTCCGGTAGATCTCTCGTACCTGCGCCGGATAGTCGGGCGCCTCGTTCATCGCCACGGTCGCAGCGATCTGGATCGGCTGAAAGGTGCCGTAGTCGA
This sequence comes from uncultured Actinomycetes bacterium, assembly GCA_963757725.1. Taxonomy (GTDB): domain Bacteria; phylum Actinomycetota; class Thermoleophilia; order Gaiellales; family Gaiellaceae; genus CAVWSR01. The sequence continues at coordinate 776,968 of CAVWSR010000005.1, read as the reverse complement.
GGTACGACTTCAGGCGCGCGAGCGCGGCGACCACCTCCGCGTTGCCGAGCAGGAAGCCGACCCGCCAGCCGGCCATCGAGAAGCCCTTGGTGAGTGTGTAGAGCTCGACCGCGACGTCGGCCGCGCCCGGAACCTGCAGGATCGAGGGCGGCTCGTAGCCGTCGAAGAACGTGTCCGCGTAGGCGAAGTCGTGCACGAGCACAACCTCGTGCTCGCGCGCGAGCGCCACCGCGCGCTCGAAGAGGCCGAGGTCGACGCACGTCGTCGTCGGGTTGTGCGGGTACGAGAGCACGACCACGCGCGGGCGAACGCTGGCGGACGCGAGCGCCCGCTCGATCCCGTCGAGCCCCTCGGCGACCGGCGCGCGCAGCACCGCGGCCCCGGCGAAGAACGGCGCCGCAGCGTGGATCGGATAGCTCGGCGTCGGCACGATCGCCGCGTCCCCGGGCTCGAGCAGCACCCACATCAGGTGCGTCAGCCCCTCCTTGGCGCCGATCGTGCGTCAGCGCCTGCGTCTCGGGATCGAGCTCGACGCCGAACCGGCGCCGGTAGAGGTCGCAGACGGCCTGTCGGAGCTTGGGGATGCCGCGGCTCGACGAGTAGCGATGGTTGCGCTCCTTCGCGGCCGCCTCCTGCAGCTTCTCGACTGCGACCGGCGGCGAGGCGATGTCCGGATTGCCGAAGCCGAGGTCGACGACGTCGTGCCCTTCCCGGCGCAACTCCGCCTTGAGCGCGTCCACTGCTGCGAACGCGTACGGCGGCATCTCGTCTATGCGGCGGAAGCGTCGCTGGCTAGCCATCGGCAGACAGCCATCTTCCGGTATTCGGGCAGCGCCTGCGCTGCGTACCGGGACGGCTCTGACCCTGCGGCCGCGGCCGGTAGCCCGCGGCGTGGATCGCCGCGTTCCAGCTCGCGAACCGTCTCAGCACGGTCTGGCGGCACGGATGGTTCTCCCCCGCCTTCTCCCACTCCTCCGCGGTCGGTGTCCGGAGGTGATGACGATGCCAGAGGTCGATGGCGTAGACGATCGTGTCGCGCGTCCAGCGGAAGCCGTCGCGCGGACCCGGCCTCACCCTGCGTACGCCTCCCGAAACGGCGACGCGAGCACCTCGGGGCCGAGCAGAGCCGCGAGCTCGACGACGCGCCCCACCACGAGCAGGGCCGGCGTCGGCAGGAATGCAGCCGCCGAGGCGATCTCTGCCAATGGAGCCCGCACGACCTGCTGGTCCTCGCAGGTGCCGCGCGAGACGACCGCAGCCGGCAGCAGCGGGTCGGCGCCGCTCTCGAGCAGGCCCTCAGTCACAGGCCCGAGCGCCTCGAGCGCCATGAAGACGACGAGCGTGCCCTCGACGCGCGCGAGCGTCGCGAAGTCGAGCGTCTCGCCTCCCGCCGCGCGCGCGGTGACCACCGTCACCTGCGCCGCCACGCCGCGGTGCGTGAGCGGGATGCCGGCGGCAGCGGGAACCGCGGCGAGCGCCGAGACGCCGGGCACGACCTCGAACGGAATCCCGGCCCTGAGCAGCGCGAGCGCCTCCTCGCCGCCCCGGCCGAAGACGAACGGGTCGCCGCCCTTGAGGCGCACGACCCGCAGGCCGCGGCGGCCGTGGCGAACGAGCAGCTCGTTGATCTCGGCCTGGGTCAGCGCGCGCGCGGCCGATCCGGAGGGCTCCGGCCGGCGCCTCCTCGACGAGCTCCGGCGCGACGAGGCGGTCGTAGACGAGCACCTCGCGCGCGCGGATCAGGTCGAGCCCGCGGACCGTGATCAGCCCGGGGTCGCCGGGCCCGGCGCCGACGAGCGAGACGGTCATCCGAGCGCCCGCTCGACGAGCTCCTGGAAGTAGTCGCGCCGCTCCTCGTAGGTCGCGAGGTTCTGCTTCGCCCACGGGCGCAGCGCCCGCAGCTCGAGCGCGATCCGGCGTGCTCGGGGCCGACCAGCTCGGCGATCTGCGCGCGCAGCCGCTGCGCGAGCGCCGGCGACGCGCCGCCGGTCGAGACCGCCACGGCGATCGGTCCCTCGCGGTGGACGGCCGGGAGGATGAAGGTGCAGAGCTCGGGACGTCGGCGACGTTGCAGAAGACGCCGCGGCGCTCGGCCGCCTCGAAGACGCGCTCGTTCACGGCGCGTGTCGGAGGTCGCCGCGATCACGAGGAAGCGGCCGTCGAGGTCCGCGTCCACGAAGGGGCGGGCGTGGCGCTCGACCGGCAGCGCCCTCGAGCTCGGGGCGAGCTCGGGCGCGACGACCGTCACGCGGGCGCCGGACTCGAGCAGGCCGTCCGCCTTCTCGAGCGCGACCGGCCCGCCGCCGACGACCAGGCAGTCGCGCCCCTCGAGGTCGAGGCAGACCATGTACCAGCGCCGTCCCGCCAACTCAGATCCCGACGGTCGCGAGCCGCGCGCCCTGGCGGTCGAGCCGGAGCGAGAGCTCGAGCCCCTCGGCGGAGACCGTGACGCGATGCGCGCCGGGCCGACCGCCTGGACGGAGAGCTTCTCGATCGGCCTGCCCTCGAGCGCCGCGAGCGCGCCCGTTACCTCGCGGGCAGCCTCGCCGAGCTCGCTGCCGAGCGGCAGCCGGCGGAAGAGCGCCAGCGCGGCCTGCTCGCCCTCGGGGCCGTAGAGCGCGCGGACGCGGCCCGTCTGCGAGCCCGAGCTCGAGCAGCTCCGCGAGCGCGTCGGCGTCGTCGCCCGTCGACCTCGCCGTCGTCGACGGCCGCGAGCACGTCGGCGAGCCGGCCGCGGCGCTCCTCGTCCTGCACCATCGCGAGCACCGCCTGCGCCTCGGCGCGCGCGACCTCGGCCGCCTCGCCGCGTGACGCGGACGGCCGTCAGCTCATGCGTGCGTCCCCGAGCAGCGCGTGCAGCTCGTGCTCGAGGCCGCCGCTCTCGATCGCGCAGTGGATGCCGCACTCCTTCGGCGCGTTCGTCTCCCACCACCAGCGGCCGGCGCGGCTCGGCCTCGCCCGGCTGCGATCGCGCGGGTGCAGGGCGCGCAGCCGATCGACGTGTAGCCCTTGTCGTAGAGCGAGTGGTACGGGAACGTCGCGCTCGCGCGACGTAGTCCCAGACCTCCTCCTCGGTCCACTCGGCGAGCGGGTTCAGCTTCACGATCGCGCCGTGGTCGTGGTCGATCTCGACCTTGCGGATGTTCGTGCGGCTCGCCCACTGGTCGCGGCGCAGGCCGGTGATCCAGGCGTCGAGCGCGTGCGAGGTGCTTGGTCAGCGGCCGCACCTTGCGCACGTTGCAGCAGAGCAGCCGCAGGTCGACGGCGCGTCTTGAAGAGGTCGACGCCGTGCTTGCCGGTCATCGCGCTCGACCTCGTGCCGCGTCGGGCGCGAGCAGCTCGAGCTGCAGCCCCGGGTAGCGGTCGCGCAGCCGGTCGGCCAGCTCGAGCGTCTCCTGCCGGCAGCCGGCCCGTGTCGACGCTGAAGACCGGGATCGTCGGGGTCGATCTCGTACGCCATGTCGATCAGCGCGACGCTGTCGATCTGGAACGAGGTCGAGATGCGCGATGCGCGGCGCGAACCGCTCGATCGCCCACTCGAGCACCGCCTGCGGCTCCTCGCCCTCGAACTCGATCGACAGCTCGCCCGCCTCGAGCTCGTCGAGCAACTCGACGAGCTCATGACCGTCACCTGCGCTCACTCCGCCTCCTCCCGTTGACGCGTCCCCTGGCCGGCTCGAGGCCCGCGAGCTCGCCCAGCTCGTCGTCGGTCGCGCGGCGCGTGAACGCCGTGAAGCTCTCGCCGTCGGCGCGCCGCGTCGAGCCAGCCCGCGACAGCCCCTCGACGGCCGCGTCGAGCTCGTCGGTCGGCACGCGCCGGAACAGCGAGCGGCCGATCGCGGCGCTCGGGCCCGAGGCTGCCGCGGACGAAGATGTCGTAGGCCTGGCGCCGCACGCCGCCCTCGTCGCGCGAGGTCGTGCCCTGGAAGCCGAGGTCGCCGACCCAGTGCTGCGCGCAGGCGTGCGGGCAGCCGTCGAGGTGCAGCCGCAGGTCGGCGATCTGCGTCGCCGAAGCGCTCGCTCGAGGCTGTCGATCAGCGCGCCGAGCCGCGTCTTCGTCTCGGCGACCGAGAAGTTGCAGTGCGGCTCGCCGGTGCACGCGATCGAGTTGCCGCGCACCGGGTTGATGTCGAGCGGGAAGCCGATCGCGCTCGAGCGCCGGCCGTCGCCTCGTCGACGCGCTCGCTCGGGACGCCGGTGACGATGAAGTTCTGCTGCCGCGTGAGCCGGATGTCGCCGCCGTAGCGCTCGGCCAGGTCGGCGATCGCGATCATCTGGTCGCCCGAGATCGAGGCCGAGGTGCACGGGCACGCCGATGTACGAGAGGCCCGTCCTGCTTCTGCGCGTGGACGCCGAGGTGGTGCGACGGCTCGACGTCGATCGGCGGCAGCGCGTAGTCCTCGAGCTTGCGGCCGAGCCGCGCCTCGACGCGCTCGCGGATGCCCTCGGCGCCGATGTCGTCGACCATGAACTTGAGCCGGGCCTTCACGCGCGAGACGCGGTACGTGAGGTCCTCCGACCAGACGCTCGTGATCGCGCCGAGGATCTCGTTCGCCTCCTCCCTGCGGGACGAAGACGCCCATGTCCCTGCGCGATCCGCGGCACCGAGGAGAGCCCGCCGCCGACGAGCACGCGCGAAGCCCTCGCGGCCGTCGTCGACGGCGCCGATCAGCGAGATGCAGTTGATCTCCGGCGCGTTGCAGCGGTCGGCGCAGGCGGCGATCGAGTACTTGTGCTTGCGCGGCAGGTTCGCCCAGTCGGGGTTGCCGTAGAAGAGGTCGGCCGCCGCGTCGACGACCGGCGACGCGTCGAACAGCTCGTCGGCGGCGAGGCCCTGCACGGGGCAGCCGGTGATGTTGCGCACGGTGTCGCCGCAGCCGCCGGCGGTGGTGACGCCCGGCCGCGTCGAGGTGCGGCGAAGACCTCGGGCAGCTTCGGCGAGCTCGAGCCAGTGGAGCTGGATGTTCTGGCGGGTCGAGAGCTCGCCGTCGCCCCGGCCGTAGCGGTTCGAGACCTCGCCGATCGCGCGCAGCTCCGCGCGGCGAGAGCTAGCCCGCCGGGCACCTTGACGCGCAGCATGAACGTGCCGATCTTCGGCTTGTCGTGGTAGAGGCCCCACCACTGGAGGCGGACGATGTCCTCCTCGGCGACGCTCTCGTACCCGGCCGCGATCAGCGCCGGCAGCTCGTCGCGGATCCCGAGCGGCGCCTTCTCCTGCTTGAGGCGCTCGACCGGGTTGCGCTTGAGGACGAGCTCCCATCCCGGCTCGGGCTTCTCGAGGGTGCGTGTGTCGGTTGGCGCTTCCGCCATCTCGTCCTTCCGGCTTCGAGGGATGAGCTAGCCGGAGGCGAGGTGGCGACTGCCACACGTCGCGAACGCGGCAATGGCCGCACGCTCGGGCTTCACAAGGAGGAACGTGATTGCGGAGCCGGCGGCGGCCATGCGCGACAAGCTACAGACGCTGGTACAAAAAGTAAAGCAACTTCCCGATGTATAGAAACGATCATCCATGCGGCGTGGGACGGAGGTTCGAGACCCCGGGTTCAATAGACGACGAGCCGGTCGCGATGGACCGCCTCGACGTTCGGCGGCCTGCCGGCAAGCTCGGCCGCGTCCACCGACGCCACGCCCCGCGCGAACGCGACGCCGCCGGGGCCGACCAGCTCGACTCCGTCGCCGGCTCGGAACGCGGCGTCCCAGGCAACGACGCCGACCGCGAGGAGGCTCCGGGACTCCTCGGCGACGGCGCGGCGGGCCCCGTCGTCGACCTCGATCCGGGCCACCACCTGCTTGCCGAAGCGCAGCCAGAGCTTGAACGCGGACTCGCCCGTCGCCGCAGCTGCGAAGCGCGTCCCGCGCGGCTCGCCGGCGACGATCGGCGTGAGCACCGACTCCCCCGCTCCCGCGGCGATCACCGTCGGCACGCCTGCCGCGGCCGCGAGCTCGGCCGCGCGCACCTTGCTCTCCATGCCGCCGCTCCCGAGCGCCGAGGCCGCGCCGAAGATCGCCTCGCGTGCGGCGGCTCCGTCGGCGATCAGCGCGCCGCCGGCCTCGCGCAGCACCCCCTCCACCGAGGTCAGCAGAACGAGCAGACGCGCCCGGGCGAGCACGGCGACCTGGGCTGCGAGCGCATCGTTGTCGCCGAAGCTGATCTCGTCCGTCGCCGTCGTATCGTTCTCGTTCACGACCGGCACCGCGCCGAGGGCGAAAAGGGCGCCGAGCGCATTGCGCACGTTGACGTAGGCGCGGCGATCGGCGATCTCGGTCGCGGTCAAGAGCACCTGTGCCGCAGGGACGCCCTCGGCGCCGAGCGCGTCCTCCCATGCGCGGTGCAGCGCCGCCTGGCCGAGCGCCGAGGCGGCCTGCAGCTTCGGCAGGCTGCGCGGCCGGCGCGCGAGCCCCATCCTCGCGAGGCCGAGCGAGATCGCACCCGAGGAGACGACGCAGACGGGCGTCCCCGCACGCACGAGCTGCGCGATCTCGGCCGCGCGGCCGCGCAGCAGCTCACCGCGCGGGCGCCCTCGCTCGTCGACGACGAGGCTCGAGCCGAGCTTGACGACGACCGGCTGCCTCACCGGTGCTGTGTGCCGTCGCCGATCACGCGAACCTGGCGCAGCCAGAGATCGCGATAGGTCACCGGGCCGCGCGGGCCGGGTACCCAGTCGACGTTGATCCCGGTCTCGGGCGCGCCCGTGAGCGCGAAGCCGTCGGTGAAGCGCGTCGGCGCGTGCCAGAAGGCGGCCGTGCCCCGGTACAGCTCGAGAAACCGTGTCGCCGCCGCCTCGTCCTCGGTCACGATCCCGGCGGCGAGCCCGGAGGTCTCGCCGTTCGCGAGCGACACCGCTTCGTCGAGCGAGTCGACGACGTCGACCGTGACCGTCGCGACGTGCTCCTCGTCGTTCGCCCACTCGTGGCCGAGGCGCACGTCGAGCCGCTCGAGCTCGGGCACCCGCGCGGTGCCGCGGGCAGCGAGGCCGAGCCGCGCGAGCGTCTCGAGCAGGTCGGGGAGCAGCGCCCGCGCGGCGCGGTCGACGAGCAGCAGGTTGAGGCGGTTGCAGACGCCGAGCCGGTCGAGGCTCGTCTCGACGAGGCGCCGCGCCCGCGCGGGATCGGCGGCCGCGTGCACGTAGAGCACGCCCCCGCCCTCCGCGTGGGCGAGCGTGCGGACGCCGTTCTCGGCCGCGAGCCGCGCGAGCGACGCGGTGGTCTCGCCGCTCCCGCGCAGGATCACGAGCGGGACGAGCTTCGGCAGCGAGACGAGCGCGCGGGCGCCCTCGCGGTCGGGGCTGCGCACGAGCCCGACGGCGCCGGCCGGGAGCCCGGCCTGCTCGAGCGCCGGCCGCAGGACGTCGTCGACGAGCGCCGTCACGGTGCGAAGCGCCGCACCGCCCGTGCGCAGCACCGCAGTGTTGAGACTCTTCAGGAGCTGTGCTGCCACGTCGACGGCGACATTCGGGCGCGCCTCGAAGTTCGCGCCGACCGCGCCGACCGGGATCCGCCGCTCGCTGACACGCAGCCCGTCCGGAAGCTCCCACGAGGAGATCTCGCGCTCGAGCGCAGGCAGCTCCGCCATCGTCCCGAACTGGTCGGCCAGCGCGCCGAGCCGGGTCTCGTCGAGCCTCAGCCGGTCGAGCGCGCCCGCGTCGAGCCGTCCGGCCGCAGCCGCGACGTCGGCTTCGTTGGCGGCGAGCACCGCACTGCGCATCTCGGCGAGGAGCGCCGCCCCATGTCCGAGGGCCGCCGAGACGGCCTCGTCGTTCAGGTGCTCGACCGCGGCGTGCGCTGCAGCCGCCTCGCGCTCCAGGGCCTCGCGGATCATGCCGCGACAGTACACCGGCCGGCGCGATTCCTCCGGCCCAGCGCGGCGGATCGACTGCCGGCGAGCTCGGAGCACGTCGCTGCTACCGTCGCGTCAGATCGTCGACCGGTGCCCTCCTGCCTCATCCCTTTAGCCAAACCTTAGGTTCAACTGGTACGTATGCCACTTCGAGGAGTTCGAGCAAAGGAGCGCTGACGTGACCGAGCAGGCCGACAACCTCGCCGTCCCGACGCCGCTGGAGGCGAAGAGCCGGCTCGAGCAGGCGCTCTTCGAGATCCGGCGCGTGATCGCCGGGCAGGACGCGATGCTCGAGCGGGTGCTCGTCTGCCTGCTCGCACAGGGGCATCTGCTGATCGAGGGCGTGCCGGGACTCGCGAAGACGCTCACGATCAAGACCACGGCAGGCGTCCTCGGCGGCTCGTTCGCACGGATCCAGTTCACGCCCGACCTCGTTCCCTCCGACCTCGTCGGCACCCGCATCTACCGCGCCCGGGAGGAGGCCTTCGACACCGAGCTCGGACCGGTCTTCTGCAACTTCCTGCTCGCCGACGAGATCAACCGCGCGCCCGCCAAGGTGCAGTCGGCGCTGCTCGAGGTGATGCAGGAGCACCAGGTGACGATCGGCCACACCACCTATCCGGTGCCGGATCCGTTCCTCGTGATGGCGACGCAGAACCCGATCGAGTCCGAGGGCACCTATCCGCTCCCGGAGGCGCAGATCGACCGCTTCATGCTCAAGGTCGTGATCGGCTACCCCGAGCACGACGAGGAGTTGACGATCGTCCAGCGCCAGCTCGTCGCGGCCCCGGAGCTGCGCCAGGCGCTCTCGCTCGACGAGCTGCGCGCGCTGCAGCGGGCCGTCTTCGGCATCTACGTCGACCCCGCGCTCGTCAGCTACGCGGTCGGCATGGCGACGGCGACGCGCGAGCCGGCCGGGCACGGCCTCCCCGACCTCGCCCAGTACGTCGCCTTCGGCGCCAGCCCGCGCGGACCGATCAGCGTGATCCAGGCCTCGCGGGCGCTCGCGCTCCTGCGCGGCCGCGACTACGTCGTCGCCGAGGACGTGCAGGAGCTCACGAAGGACGCGCTTCGCCATCGGCTCGTGCTCACGTACCAGGCACTCGCCGAGGAGGTGAGCGCCGACAGCATCCTCGACGCGGTGATCGCGGCAGTGCCGGTTCCCAGGATCGATCTGGCGCGGACGAGCGCCGCGTGAGCCTGCTGCGCTCCCTGGCGGCGCCTACGACGCCGGCACGACCCGGCCCGGGGCCATGCCCGACGCATTGCTGCGCGCGCTCGACGTCAGCATCGGGCACCGGATGAACAGCCTGCTCGCGGGCGACTACCGCTCGACGATGCACGGCGACGGCACCGAGCTCGCGCAGGTCCGCGCGTACGTGCCGGGCGACGACGTACGGCGGATCGACTGGAACGTGACCGCCCGTACCACGCAGCCGCACGTCCGCATCCAGCTCGCCGACCGCGTGCTCGTCAGCTGGCTCCTGCTCGACACGTCGCCCTCGATGCGCTTCGGCACCGCCGACCGACGCAAGGCCGACGTCGCAGAGGGCGTCGCGGTCGCGTTCGGGCACGTCGCAACGCGACGCGGGAACCGCCTCGGCGTCGTCACCTTCGGAGACGCCGACCCGCAGGTGCTGCCACCGCGCCCGGGCCGGGCAGGGCTGATCGGGCTGCTCGGCACGCTGCGCGGAACGACGAACGGCGCCTCGCCGGGGGCGACCTCGCTCGGCGAGGCGATCGCAAGGGCTGGAGCGATCGCGCGCCAGCGGGCTCTCGTCGTGATCGCATCCGACTTCCGCGGGCCGCTCGACTGGCGCAGGCCGCTGCTCGAGCTCGCCGGCCGCCACGACGTGCTCGCGGTGGAGATCCGCGACCCGCGCGAGCAGGAGCTTCCGAACGCCGGCGAGCTCTGGCTCGTCGACCCGGAGACGGGCCGGCAGCTGCGGGTCGACACGCGCGACGCGCGCCTGCGAGAGCGCTTCGCGACCGCAGCGGCCGAGGATCGCAGCGCCCTCGCCCTCACGCTCGGCTCGATCGGCGTCCGCCACGTCGTGCTCTCGACCTCGGGTGACTGGCTGCGCTCCCTCGCCGTCTTCCTCCGCCGGGCGCGCCGCCGATGAGCTTCGCCTCGCCCTACGTGCTGATCGCCCTCGTCGCCGTGCCGGCGCTGATCGGTCTGCTCGTGCTCCGGGAACGGCGCCGCCGCGCCTTCGCAAGCCGCTTCGGCAACCCCGCGCTGCTCCCGAACCTCGTGGCGGAGGCGCCCGGCCGCAGGCGTTATCTGCCGCTCGCGATCCTGATTGTGGCCCTCACGGCGATGATCGTCGGGGTCGCGCGGCCACACGCCACGATCAGCGTCCAGCGCGAGGAGGCGACCGTGATCCTGGCGATCGACGTCTCGCGCTCGATGGGCGCCACCGACGTCAGGCCGACCCGGCTCGGCGCGGCGCAGCAGACCGCGGACGCCTTCCTCGCGAAGGTGCCGAAGAAGTTTCGCGTTGCGGTCGTCTCCTTCGCGTCGCGCGCCGTCGTCGCGCTGCCCCCGACCGCCGACCGGACGCTCGTGCAGCAGGCGCTGACGACGTTGCGCCCGGGCGAGGGGACCGCGCTCGGCGACGCCATCGTGCTCGCGCTCCGGCTCGGCCAGCACCAGCGGGCGAGCGACGGCACGGTACCGCCGACGGCGGTGCTGATGATCTCCGACGGCGCGGTCGACGGCGGCAGGACGACGCCCCTGGCAGCAGCCACGATGGCGAAGACGCAGCGCGTGCCGGTCTACACGGTCGTGCTCGGGACTCCTGCCGGGACCGTGCAGCGGACGCTCCCGGGCGGCTTCACCGAGATCACGAAGGTGCCGCCGAGCCCCGACACGCTCCGCCAGGTGGCGCAGACGACCGGCGGCCAGTTCTTCACGGCGGGCAGCGACACCCGGCTGCGTGACGTCTACGAGCGGCTCGGCTCGCGGCTCGGCCACCGCAAGGAGTCGCGGGAGCTGACCGACGCCTTCACCGGCGGCTCGGCGCTCCTCGTGTTCGCGGGCGGCGGGCTCTCCCTGCTCTGGTTCCGGAGGATCGTCCCGTGAGGCGCCTGCTCGGGCCGGCCGCGGTCAGTGCCGCCCTGCTCGCTGCGGGGGTCGCGCCGGCCTCCGCCTCGACGGTGAACAGCGCGGTGCCGGCGGCGCCCGCGGCGGCGGCGCCGACGACGACGAGGGAGTGCAACGGCCTGCCGGTCTGCGTGCCGGTTGCCGGCCCCTGGGTTCTCGTCCCGGTCCGACGCGGCGTCCCCCGGCCGCACGTCGAGTTCCAGCTCTCCTGCCCCCGCGGCTACATCGTCGGCGGGATCGACGTCGAGCTCAGCGACCGCGCGATCGACGTCGCCTTCCTCGGCCGCTCGGGGAGCCCCGTCAATCCTGGCATCACGACGACACGCGACGCGGTCTTCCTCGGGACCTACGTCGGTACCAGACCGACGACGCCGAGCTTCCGGCCGCACGTGGGCTGCCTGCCCGCCTCGGGCGGCGGCGGTCGCGTGCCTGCCGCGGTGAGGGTGTTCCCGCCGGGCGAGCCGACGGTGCGCCGCGTCAAGACGGTGCGCCTGCTGCCGGGCGCCCGCACCGTCGCCTTGAGCTGCGCCGCGGGCGAGCGTCTCGTCGCCGCGGAGCACGCGCTCGGCTTCTATACGCCGGCACCTCCTGCCCGCGCCCTCGCCGCGAGCGTGAGCGCGGCGCAGACGCTGCACGGCGGCGGAGTCGTCGCGACCGTACGCGCGCGTGCGGTGGTGCGCGGCGTCCGTGCGATCGTCCAGGTCGAAGCAGTCTGCGCGGGCGGCCGGTGACCTTCTCCCACCCTCTACTGCTGCTCTGCCTGCTCGTCGTCCCGCTCGCGATCGGAATCTACGTGCTCGCCGAGCGGCGGCGGATGCGGTATGCGGTCGCCTTCACGAACCTCGACGTGCTCGCACAGGTCGCAGGCGGCCGTTCCTGGCGGCGGCTCGTACCACCCGTGATCCTCCTGGCCGCGCTCGCCGTGCTCGCTGTCGGGATGACCCGTCCGCGGGTGAACACACTCGTGCCGAGCCAGCGCGCGACCGTGATCCTCGTGCTCGACGTCTCGGGCTCGATGCAGGCGCGCGACGTCAAACCGACGCGGCTCGCTGCCGCGCAGGCGGCGGTGCGGACGTTCCTCGCGCATGCGCCGAAGCACCTGCGCGTCGGGCTGATCGTCTTCGCCGGCGAGCCACAGGTCGCGGCGCCGGTGACGACCGACCACGACCTCGTGCGCCAGTCGCTCGACGAGGCCGGCTTCTTCGCCGGGTTCGGCGGCACCGCAATCGGCGACGCTCTCGCCGAGGCGGTGGCGCTCGGTCAGCAGGCCGTCCCGGAGAGCCGGCCGAGCACGAACGGGACGACGATCGCCTATCGGACGGGCGCGGCCGAGGTCCGCCGGAGCCTGGTCTCGATCCTCTTCCTCTCGGACGGCTCGCAGACCCGCGGCGACCTCTCCCCCGCCGACGGGGCTCAGAAGGCGAAAGCGGCCGGGTATCCCGTCTACACCGTCGCCCTTGGAACGCCGGGCGGGGTGCTCAGGCGCAGCTTCGGGCCCTTCCAGCGCGCGATCCCGGTGCCGCCTGACCCGGCGACGCTGAAGGCGATCGCACAGACCACGGGCGGCGCCTTCGTCGCCGCGCGGACGGCGGAGTCGCTGCAGACCGTCTACAAGCGGCTCGGCTCGAGCCTGGGCCGCGATCCCGGCCACGTCGAGGTCACCTACGCGTTCCTCGCGGCCGCCGCGGTACTGCTCGTCGCCGCGGGGCTGCTGTCGGCGCTCTGGTCGCCGCGTCTCCCCTAGCTGGGATCCAATACCGACGAATAGTGGCGCCGATTTGACTTCTTGCCATCTTTCAGGCATATTTCGGATCCGAAGATGGCAATCGTGGATCCGATAACTGTTGCCGAGCCGCCTGAGCAGGCGGACGAGCAGCCGCTCGCGTGTCGCTGGGAGGCGGAGTGCACGTGCCCCGACTTCTGCGAGCGCGACCACGAGCTCGACTAGGAGGCTCCGTGACGACAACCGATACGCACGACGCCGCCCGCCTCGTGGAGGCGGAGTGGACGAGCGACGAGCGCTGGGCCGGAGTCGAGCGCACCTACTCGGCGGCGGACGTCGACCGCCTACGCGGCTCGACCCGGATCGAATACACGCTCGCCCGGCGCGGAGCCGAGCGGCTCTGGCGTGAGCTCAACGACGGCGACTACGTGCATGCGCTCGGAGCCTTGACCGGCAACCAGGCGGTACAGATGGTCAAGGCCGGCTTGCGCGCAATCTACCTCTCCGGCTGGCAGGTCGCGGGTGACGCGAACCTCGGCGAGACGACCTACCCCGACCAGAGTCTCTATCCGGCGAACAGCGTCCCCTCGGTCGTGCGCCGCATCAACAACGCCCTTCGCCGCGCCGACCAGATCCAGTGGGCCGAGGGCGGCAGCGAGACCGATTGGCTCGTGCCGATCGTCGCCGACGCCGAGGCCGGCTTCGGTGGCCCGCTGAACGCCTTCGAGCTGATGAAGTCGATGATCGAGGCCGGCGCCGCGGGCGTCCACTTCGAGGACCAGCTCGCCTCCGAGAAGAAGTGCGGCCACCTTGGCGGCAAGGTCCTCGTCCCGACCGCGCAGTTCGTCCGTACCCTGACCGCCGCGCGCCTCGCCGCCGACGTCTGCGGGGTGCCGACGGTGCTGATCGCCCGCACCGACGCGCTCTCCGCGGCGCTCCTGACGAGCGACGTCGACGAGCGTGACCGCCCCTTCCTGACGGGCGACCGGACGAGCGAGGGCTACTTCGTCGTCCGGGACGGGCTCGACGCGGCGATCGCCCGCTCACTCGCCTATGCACCCTACGCCGACGTGCTCTGGTTCGAGACCTCGACGCCGGACCTCGACGACGCGCAGGCATTCGCCGCCGCGATCCATGCACGGTTCCCCGGCAAGCTGCTCGCGTACAACTGCTCGCCCTCGTTCAACTGGAAGCGCCGGCTCGACGACGACCAGATCGCAGGCTTTCAGCAGGAGCTCGGCAGAGCCGGCTACGCCTTCCAGTTCGTGACGCTCGCCGGCTTTCACGCGCTGAACGCGTCGATGTTCGAGCTCGCCCGCGGGTACGCCGCCGAAGGGATGACCGCCTACGTGCGCCTCCAGGAGCGCGAGTTCGAGCTCGAGCAGGAGGGCTACACGGCGACGCGGCACCAGCGCGAGGTGGGCGCGGGCTACTTCGACCTCGTTGCGCAGGCCGTCTCGGGCGGCGAGTCGTCCACCCTCGCGCTCGCCGGCTCGACCGAGGAGGAGCAGTTCGAGGCCGCCGGGACGGTGGTGGCATGAGCGTCCTCCTCCAGGCCGTCCCGCACATCAAGGCGCGCTTCTCGGGCGGCGGCTACATCCTCGAGCACTGCGAGGATGTCGGCTGCTGCGTCGAGCCGGACGGGCGCACGGACTGCAAGCGGCTCGCGTGTCCAAGCTGCGGCTACGGCGGCGCCAATCTGAGCGGCAACGAGATCGTGAGCTGCTCGTGCGGCCACTTCTGGATCCCGAGCAGGGGAGACTAGACTGGCCCACGACGTGGCCGCCCTGAGCACGAAGGCAGACGACATCGCGATCCTCCTCGAGGACGAGATCGTCTCCGGCGCGATCCCGCCCGGCTCTGTTCTGCGCCAGGAGCAGCTCTCCGAACGCTTCGCGGTCAGCCGCACGCCGATTCGCGAGGCGCTTCGCCGGCTCGCGGCGCTCGGGCTCGTCTCCTTCGAGCCGAACCGCGGCGTCCGCGTGCGCACGCTCTCGAGAGGCGAGCTGCGCGAGGCCTTCCTCGTGCGGGCCGAGCTCGAAGGACTCGCCGCCGAGCTGGCCGCGCCTCGGCTCACCGACGTCGACCTCGAGGCGCTCGACGCAGCGGAGCAGCGCTTCAGCGAGCTGACGGCGCGCCTGCGCGCCGCCGCACGGCAGGGCATCGAGGACACCAAGCTCGCCGTCGAGTGGATGGCCGCGAACCACGCCTTCCACGACGTGATCTACGAGGCGTCCGGCCACCCGTATGTCGCGCGGGTCGCACGGAGTGCCCGCCGCACGCTCGCCGGCCAGGTCTCGTGGATCGCCCGCGGCGAGCTCGACGACCTCTACGCGCGCAACGACGCGCAGCACCGGGCGATCCGCGAGGCGCTCGCCGCACGCAGCGCCGCAGGCGCCCGCGCGCTCGCGCATGAGCACGTGCTCTCCTCCGGCGAGCTGCTGGAGGCGATTCTCGACTACGTCGATCTCCAGGCCCGACCCCGGCGGACGGCGTAGCGCAGCTACCTTGGGGCGGTGCCCCGCTCCTTCCCAGCCCGGCGAGACGACCTGCGCAACGTCGCGATCGTCGCCCACGTCGACCACGGCAAGACGACTCTCGTCGACGCGATGCTCTGGCAGTCCGGCTCGTTCCGGGCCAACGAGGACGTGGCCGAGCGCGTGATGGACTCGACCGAGCTCGAGCGCGAGAAGGGGATCACGATCCTCGCCAAGAACACGTCCGTCCGCCACGGCGGCGTCAAGATCAACATCATCGACACACCGGGCCACGCCGACTTCGGCGGCGAGGTCGAGCGCGGCCTGACGATGGTCGACGGCGTGCTGCTGCTCGTCGACGCGAGTGAGGGGCCGCTGCCGCAGACGCGCTTCGTCCTGCGCAAGGCGCTCGAGTCGCGCCTGCCCGTCGTGCTGGTCGTGAACAAGGTCGACCGGCCCGACGCGCGCGCACAGGAGGTCGTCGACGAGGTGTACGAGCTCTTCCTCGACCTCGACGCCGACGAGGGGCAGATCGAGTTTCCAATCGTCTACTGCAACGCACGCGAGGGCCGCGCTGGGCTGACCGCCGACACGCTCACGGAAGACCTCGGCCCGCTCTTCGACGCGCTGCTCGAGACGGTTCCCGCGCCTGGCTACGACCCCGAGCACCCGCTGCAGGCGCTGGTCACGAACCTCGATGCCTCGCCCTACGTGGGCCGGCTCGCGCTCTGCCGGATCATGCACGGGACGATGCGCAAGGGCGAGCAGATCGCCTGGTGCCGCGCAGACGGGACGATCGAGAATGCGCGGCTGACCGAGCTGTACGTCACCGACGCGCTCGACCGCGTCCCGGCCGACGAGGCGGGTCCCGGCGAGATCGTCGCGATCGCCGGCCTGCCCGAGGTGACGATCGGCGAGACGATCGCCGATCCGGCCGACCCGCGCCCGCTGCCCGTCACTGCGGTCGACGAGCCCTCGCTCTCGATCACGCTCGGCATCAACACCTCGCCGCTCGCCGGGCTCGAGGGCACGAGGCTGACGGCGAGCATGCTCAAGGCGCGCCTCGACCAGGAGCTCGTCGGCAACGTCTCGCTGCGCGTCAACACGACCTCCACTCCGACCGCCTGGGAGGTGCAGGGCCGGGGCGAGCTGCAGCTCGCGGTGCTCGTCGAGATCATGCGCCGCGAAGGCTTCGAGCTCACCGTCGGCAAGCCCGAGGTGCTGACGAAGAGTGTCGACGGCAAGAAGCACGAGCCCGTCGAGCGCCTGGCGATCGACGCGCCCGAGGAGTACATCGGCGTCGTCACCCAGCTCTTGGCCCTGCGCAAGGGGCGGCTGCAGCAGATGGTCAATCACGGCACCGGCTGGGCGCGCATGGAGTACCTCGTCCCGGCGCGAGGGTTGATCGGCTTCCGCACCGAGTTCCTGACCGAGACTCGCGGCGCCGGGATCCTCCACCACGTGTTCGAGCGCTGGGAGCCCTGGCACGGCGAGCTGCGCACGCGTCCGACCGGCAGCCTCGTCGCCGACCGGCGCGGGCAGTCGGTGGCCTTCGCGCTCTTCGCGCTGCAGGAGCGCGGCTCGCTGTTCGTCGGCCCGGGCGAGGAGGTCTACGAGGGGATGGTCGTCGGCGAGAACGCGCGCGCCGAGGACATGGACGTGAACGCGACCAAGGAGAAGAAGCTGACGAACATGCGCGCCTCCTCGTCCGACGAGACCGTCCGCTTGATCCCGCCGCGGCCCCTCTCGCTCGAGCAGGCGCTCGAGTTCATCCGCGAGGACGAGTGCATCGAGGTGACGCCCGAGTCGGTGCGCCTGCGCAAGGTCGAGCTCGACGCGGGCAAGCGGGCGCACCTCACCTCGCGCCGCAAGCGCGACCGGCAGGCGGCCGCCACCGTCTGAGCAGGACACGGCAGGGGTCAGACCCTGGCCATGTCCGTTATCGACGTGGCGGCGGCACCACAATCGGGACGCCGCCTCGTGAAGGTGAGCCCGGCGTGCCGCTATGCCGTCCGAAGGAGCCATGGCAGGGGTCAGACCCCTGTCATGGCTCCTTCGGCCAACGCTGGACCCGGCTAGCGGTTCACCGGTGACATGTCCGGATAGCGGTCTCCCGCCGTCGCGCCCTTGGGGAACGCAGCGTCGATCCGCTCGAGCTCGTCGGGCGTCAGCCGCACCTCGGCAGCGGCGGCGTTCTCCTCCAGATAGCTCCGCCGCTTCGTCCCCGGGATCGGGACGACGTCCTCGCCCTGTGCGAGCACCCAGGCGAGCGCGAGCTGCGACTCCGTGATCCCCTTCTCCTTCGCGAGCTCCCGCACCCGGTCGAGCAGGTCGTGGTTGCGCTCGAAATTGTCACCCTGGAAGCGTGGATTGAGACGACGGAAGTCGTCTTCGTCGAGGTCGTCGAGCGAGCGGATCTGGCCGGAGAGAAAGCCCCTTCCAAGAGGGCTGTAGGCGACGAAGCCGATTCCGAGCTCGCGTACCGTCGGCAGGATCTCGTCCTCCGGGTCGCGGCTCCACAGCGAGTATTCGGTCTGCAGGGCCGAAATCGGGTGCACTGCCTGGGCGCGGCGAATCGTCGCCGGCGCCGCCTCGGAGAGACCGAGGTAACGCACCTTGCCGGCCTCGACGAGCTCCGCCATGGCGCCGATCGTTTCCTCGATCGGCACCTCGGTATCGACCCGATGCTGGTAGTAGAGGTCGATCACCTCCACGCCGAGCCGGGCAAGCGAGGCGTCGCACGACGCGTGCACGTACTCGGCGTCGCCGCGGATGCCCAGCCGCTCACCGTTCTCGCCGCGGACGTTGCCGAACTTCGTCGCCACGACGGCCTGATCGCGTCTGTCCGCGATCGCGCGGCCGACCAGCTTCTCATTCGTGAACGGCCCGTACATGTCGGCCGTGTCGATCAGGCTGACCCCGAGCTCGAGTGCGCGCCGGATCGTCGCGATCGCCTCGCCCTCGTCGGTCCGACCGTAGAACTCGGACATGCCCATACAGCCGAGGCCGAGCTCCGAGACCTCGAGCCCCTGGTTTCCCAGCATGCGTGTCTTCACGTCTCCCCCTCGTCGAATGCCTCTCAAGAGTGCCCGCTGTGCGAGGGTCTATGACGGGAGAACGTCGGCGCCGCCGACGAGCACGCGCTCGACCTCGAGCGCGTCGTCGAGGACGACGACGTCGGCGCACATGCCCGGCTCGAGCCGGCCGAGGTCGGGCCGGCCGGCGATGCGTGCGGGAACCTCGGTCGCGGCGCCAAGCGCGGCAGCGAGCGAAGCTCCGAGAGCGACGAGGTTTCGCACCGCCCGGCTCATCGTCAGGGTGCTGCCCGCGAGCACGCCGTCGGAGCGGCGCGCGACGCCGTCGACCACCTCCACGTCGACCGGGCCGAGCCGGTAGCGGCCGTCGCCGAGCGCCGCCGCCGCCATTGCGTCTGTGACGAGCGCAACGCGACCCTCGGCGGCATGCCAGACGAGCCGCGCGGTCTCATCTGCAAGGTGGATCCCGTCGAGGATCACCTGAACGGCGACGCCGCCGGAGACGAGCGCGGCGCCGGCGAGACCCGGCTCGCGCGCACCGAACGGGCGCATCGCATTGAAGAGATGCGTGACCGTCCGCGCCCCCCGCGCAAACGCGGCGTGCGCCTCGGTCGCGGTCGCGTTCGAGTGGCCGACCGCGACGGTGATCCCCCGGCCGACGAGCAGGTCGATCAGCTCGAGCGCGCCCGGCAACTCCGAGGCGAGCGTCACGTGGGAGACGTCGCCCGCGCCGAGCAGCCGCTCGAGCAGGTCTGCATCGGGGTCACGGCGCGCGGCCGCCGGATGGCTGCCGAGCCGCTCGGGCGCGAGGAACGGCCCTTCGAGGTGCGCGCCGATCACACGCGGCCCGCCCCACTCGCCGCGGGGCACCTCAGCGAGCGCGGCCTCGAGATCCTCCTCCGGCGAGGTGATGAACGTCGGCTGGAAGGCGGTGACGCCGGTGCGAAGCAGCGCGGCGCCGGCCCTGCGGTAGCCGGCGGCGTCGGCGCTGAAGAAGTCGACGCCGGCGAAGCCGTTGACCTGCAGGTCGACGAAGCCGGGTACGGCGATCCCGCGGCCGGGCCGCCCGTTCAGACCGGCGGCGACGACGAGCCCGTCGGCGACCTCGACGTCGCCCGCTACGAGCTCGCCGCGGAGCAGCGCAGCTCTGACCCCGAGCCGCACCGCTACCCCTTCACCGCGCCGGCGGTCAGGCCGAAGGCGACCTTGCGCTGCACGAGCAGGAAGAAGATCACGATCGGGATCGCGGTCAACGTCGATCCGGCCATCAGCGCGCCCCAGTCGGTGTGGCGGCTCGAGCCGAGGAAGTACGAGAGCCAGACGGTGACGGTCTGCTTCGACTGGTCGCTCAGGAGCACGCGGGCGAAGATGTACTCGTTCCAGCTCGTGATGAACGCGAAGACCGAGGTCGCCACGAGGCCCGGCCCGATCAGCGGCAGCATGATCCGGACAAAGGCGCCGAGGCGCGTGCTTCCGTCCACCATCGCCGCCTCCTCGAGTTCTGCCGGGATCCCGAGCATAAAGCCGCGCAGCGTCCAGACGGAGAACGGGAGCACGAAGGTCATGTAGGTGAGGATCACCCCGGACAGCGCGTTCACCTGGTGGTAGCGGGCGAGCACGACGTAGAGCGGGATGATCAGCCCGGCCTGCGGCAGCATCTGGATCCCGATCACCAGCACGATGAAGAGCTGCCGCCCCGTGAAGCCGTACTTCGCGAGAGCGACCGCTGCGAGGAACGCGAGCACCATCGAGATCGCCGACCGTGACGCTGACGATGATCAGGCTGTTCCTCACGTCCACCCAGAAGTACGGACGGTCGATCGCGTCGCGGAAGTGAGCGAGCGTCGGGTGCAGCGAGAACCAGGTCGGCCTCAGGCTGCTGATCTCGGAGTCGGGCTTGAGCGCCGTCGAGACCATCCAGAAGACGGGAAAGACCATCACCGCGGAGACGGCCAGCCCGAGGACGTTCCAGCCGACTCGCGCGCGGCTCCCCCTCCTCCGCGGCGCGCCGGGGCCGCGTGCGGCTGAGCGCTCACCGGGCCTCCCCGATCCTGACCATGCGCCGGACGTGGACGACGCTGAGGGCGGCCACCATCAGCAGCATCAGGATCGAGATCGCTGCGCCGCGACCGAAGTCGCTCTTGAAGTAGCCCTCTTCGAACAGGTAGATGCTCATCAGGTAGTTCGACGGGTGATGTGCGCCTGGCCGATCAGCAGATACGGCTGCGTGAAGACGCCGAAGTCCCAGATGATCGAGAGGCTCGTCAGGATCAGCAGGATCGGCCTGATGAACGGGCACCGTCATGTCGCGGAAGACGCGCACGGGCCTCGCGCCGTCGACCTCGGCCGCCTCGACGAGCTCGCGCGGCACCTGTGACAGCGCCGGCGTAGAGCGTCAGCACCACGAACGGCAGCGCGCCCCAGACGATCAGCGACGTCGCCAGGCTCAGCTGCGAGAACGTGCGTTGCGTACCAGTCGTGGTGGAAGAAGTCGCCGACGTGGAGCTCTGGTCAGGACGTAGTTGACGACCCCGTTCTCGTAGTTCGTCATCCAGTACCAGATCTCGACCGCGACCACGACTCGGCATCGCCCAGACGAGCACGAGGCCGGCGCGTCAGGAGCAGGCGCACGCACGGCGCTGACGCGAACCAGCAGCAGCGCGAGCAGCGTCCCGAGCACCATCGTCAGGCCACGTTCGCCGCCGTGAAGACGACGGTCCGCAGCAGCGTGTGCCAGAAGATCGGCGTCATGAAGGACGGAGCGATAGTTGTCGCAGGCCGACCGACTGGCCCGAGTGGCGGATCAGCTCGAAGAGGCCGTAGCGCTGCAGCGAGAGGCTGATCAGGCTGTAGAGCGGATAGCCGAGGATCGCCCCGACGACGACGAGCACCGGCGGGATCAGCCAGTAGGGGACGAGACGCCTGAAGCGCACGGCCCCAGAAACGACGTCGCCGCCGAGACCGTTGCTGCGAGGTCTCGGCGACGACTCGCCATTCCGTGGTCTGCCACCGGCTCTACGGCTGGTTCAGAACCGAGCTGATGTTGTCGCTCGCCGACGACGCCGCCTGCTGGACGGTCAGCTTGCCGGTGAGGATCTGGGCAAGCATGTTGCGGAGGATATTGCCGTTCTCGACGTCGACCCAGTGCTTCGCGGCGGGCACGAACCAGCTGCGCGCGGCTGCCCGCTCGTTGACGCTGTTCCCGAGCAGGTTGGTGGCGTTCGGGATGTTCCCCTTCGCCTGCAGGGCCTTCTCGGACGCCGTGCTCGTGAAGTCCTTCAGCCAGTCGACCGCGAGCGCCTTGTTCGGGCTCGAGATCGGCACTGCGAGGTCGGAGCCGCCGAGGAAGCCCGGCATCGCCTGGCCCTTCGTGTGGCTCGGCAGCACGAGCTGCGCGGTCGCGCTGCCCTTGTACTTGCCGACGCAGCAGCTGAACCAGCTCGGGCCGACGATCGCCGCCGCCTGACCCTGCTTGTACACGTCGTAGGGGTTCGGATGCGTCTCGTCGGTCGTCTTGCTCGCCTCCGACGTCGCCTGGAAGAAGTTCTTGAACGCCGTCAGACCCTGGATCGCCGGCTTCTGGTCGAGCGTGCCGACCCACTTGCCGGCATGGGTCTTCGCGATCGTCCCGCCGTAGTCGTAGACGAAGCCCATCGCGACGTACCAGTCCATGCCCGCGACGTAGACGGGCGAGAAGCCCTTCTTGCCCTTGATCTTGGTCACGGCGGCGACGAAGTCGGAGAGGCTCGTCGGCGGCTTCTTGATCCCGGCCTTCGCGAACAGGTCGGCGCGGTATGTGACGACCCGCGAGCCCGCGTAGTACGGGACGCCGTAGGTCTTGCCGCCGTAGGTGCCTGAGGCGGCGAGCCCCTTGAGCCACGAGCCGGAGTTGGCGAAGCTCGACTTCGACGAGCTGATGTCGGCGAACGCGCCCGCCGCCATGTACTTCGTCATCTCGGTGTTCCCCATCTCGATCACGTCCGGCCCGTTGCCGCCTGCGAGCGTCGCATCGAACTTCTGCAGGTGGTCGGTCCAGTTCTGGTACTGGACGTTGACGGTCCAGCCCGGGTGATCCTGCTGGAACGCCTGGTTGGCCGCCGCGACGACGTCGGGCCAGCCGGTCTGGGCGTCGACCTGCAGCCAAACGGTGATCGACTGAGCCTTGGTTGCGGCGCCGGCGGTGCTTGCCGCCACGGCGCATGCGACGGCGCAGCACGCCGCCGCAAGAAGTCGAAGTCCTCTCATCTCGTCTCCCGGTCGCGTCGACGCCCGTCACGACGGAGCCGCACCGCGCGCTGTGACCGGTCGGGCGCATTCGGCTCGTGCTGTCGCAGGGTCATCGATTGGTTAAGACCACCAGCCACAGCCGGGAGAGTGGCACAGTCCACTTTCAGTGTCAAGCGCCTCCAAATGCGGCATTGCTTCGAACCGGTTCACTGGCTGGTCTTGACCACATCAGCTCAACTGTGCTTCCATACTCCGGACATGAGCAAACAGGTGCAGGCGAGGCAGCGGGTGCTCGAGCTGATCGACGAGCTCTCGATCGGCGAGGCGATCCCCTCCGAGCGGCGGCTCAGCACCGACTTCGGCGTCTCGCGCCTGACCGTGCGCGCGGCGCTCGATGCGCTCGTCCGCGAGGGCTTCCTCGTACGACGGCACGGCAGCGGCACCTTCGTCAGCAAACCGAAGATCGCGCAGCAGCTGACGCTCACCTCGTTCAGTGACGACATGCGCAGGCGTGGCATGGTGCCGGGCAGCCGCACGCTCGAGCTGCGTCACCTGCACGCGGGCGCCGAGCTCGGCCGAGCGCTGAACGTCTCGCCCGACGCGCGCGTCGTCCGAATCACGCGCCTCCGCCTCGCCGACGGCGAGCCGATGGCGCTCGAGACGCTGCACGTGCCGGCCGTGGTCGTCCCGGATCTCTCGGCGGAGATGCTCGAGAACGCGTCGTTCTACGAGCTGCTCGAGGACCGCTACGGAGTCGTCGCCGCATCGGGCACGCAGTCGATCGAGCCCACGGTGACGAGTGAGGAGGAGTCCGACGTGCTCGGCGTGCCGCTCCACTCACCGGCCTTCCTCTTCGAGCGCACGAGCTGGACCGCCGAGGGCGAGACGGTGGAGTTCGTCCGCTCCGTCTACCGCGGCGACCGCTATCGGCTCGTCGCCGAGCTCTCGCACCGCCGCGACCGCGAGGTCGCCCCGGTCGGCGTGGTCCTCGACGACGCGTGAGCGGCTGCTCCTACTTCGGTGTTCGCATCGTCCGGCACGCCCGCCGTGACCTCGAGGACATCGCGGCCCGTGGC
Organism: uncultured Actinomycetes bacterium; assembly: GCA_963757725.1. Taxonomy (GTDB): domain Bacteria; phylum Actinomycetota; class Thermoleophilia; order Gaiellales; family Gaiellaceae; genus CAVWSR01. Next base: position 753,487 of record CAVWSR010000005.1, on the reverse strand, counting down.
TATACGAGCGTCCTGCACACGTTCTCGGAGAACGACCTCGCCTACTACCGCGGCACGATGGCGGAGCTCGTCGCCGCCTCGCACGAGCTCGGACTCGGCGTGCAGATGTGCCCGTGGGGGCTCGGCCGCACCTTCGGCGGGGAGGCGGAGAGCCGCTTCGTCACCTTCCACCCGGAGGCATGCCAGGTGCTCGACGACGGCAGCCGCGTCGCGACCGCGTGCCTGAACAGCCCCCTGTACCGCGGTTTCTGCAGGGAGTGGGCCGACGCGGCGCTGGAGGCCGGAACGGACTACGTCTTCTGGGACGAGCCGCACTGGACGGTGCCCGAACACGTCGGCGCCGCCGCGGAGCGATGGGCCTGCTGCTGCGAGCTCTGTGCCGAGCGGTTCGGCGGCCCGCTGCCGGCGGAGCTGACACCTGAGGTGCTCGCGTTCCGCGAGGCGTCGACGGTCGACTTCCTGCGCGAGCTGGTCGAGCACGTTCGCAGCCGCGGCGGCAGGAACACGATCTGCCTGCTGCCGCTCGTCGAGGGGCCGCACGGCCTCTCGGACTGGGATGCCGTCGCCTCGCTGCCAGGGCTCGACGTGCTCGCGACCGACCCGTACTGGAAGAACTTCGACGAGCCGGCCGAGTCGTTCGTCGGGCGCTTCTCGCGCCTGCTCGCCGAGACGGCAAAGCGCCACGGCGTGGGCGCCCAGCTCTGGCTGCCGAGCTTCGGCCTCACCCACGGCGACATCCCGGAGCTCGAGGCCGCGATCGCCGCCGCTCGCGCCGCCGGCATCGACGATCTGTGGACATGGGGCTATGAGGCGTGCGGCCACATGACGAAGCTCGCAACCCCCGACGCCCCGCTCGTCTGGGAGGCGGTCACCGCGGCGCTCACCGGAGGAGGCGACTCCCTGGGGCGGCTCGCGACCGAGGGTCACCGGCCCGAGCTGCTCGACCTCGACCTGCGGCCGACCGAGGAGCTCGTCCTTCTCCTGAACGCGGAGGACCGGACCGTCGCAGCGGCCGTCTCCCCCGCAGCGGGCGTGCTCGCGACGGCGATCGACGCGATCGTCGAGCGCCTGCGCGGCGGCGGGCGGCTGATCTACGTGGGCGCAGGCACGTCGGGACGGCTCGCCGAGGTCGACGCTGCCGAATGCGGGCCGACGTTCGGCTCGCCGCCGGGCCAGGTGGTGGCGCTCGTCGGCGGCGACGAGGCGGAGGACGACGCGGCGCTCGGAGCGGCCCGGCTCTCGGCGCTCGGCGTCGGCCCCGGAGACGCCGTCGTCGCGCTCAGCGCGAGCGGCCGGACGCCCTACACGCTCGGCGCGCTCGACGCGGCGCACTCCGCGGGCGCGCTCACCGTCGGCGTCGCGTGCGTCCGCGGCTCGGAGCTCGGCGCGCGCGTCGACCACGAGGTCGCGATCGAGGTCGGCGCCGAGGTGATCGCCGGTTCGACGCGGCTGAAGGCGGGGACGGCGCAGAAGCTCGTGCTGAACACGATCTCCACGGTCGCGATGGTCAAGCTCGGCAGGACGTTCGGCAACCTGATGGTCGAGGTCTCCGCGGCAAACGAGAAGCTGCGGGCGCGTGCCTCGCGCGCTGTCGGAATCGCCACCGGAGCTGCCGCCGCCGACGCGGAGGCCGCGCTCGCTGCCTCGGGCGGGGACGCGAAAGTGGCGATCGTCTCGCTGCTCGCCGACGTGGACGCGGCAACCGCCCGCGCCCGACTCGCGGCCGTCGACGGCGTCGTCCGGAAAGCGCTCGATGTCGTGGGTTGAGTCGGAGCTGCGCGAGCAGCCCTCGGCACTAGCCAGCTTCCTGGAGGCCGAGACGGCAAACGCACTCGGGCTCGCGTCCGAGCTTGCACTTGCCGACATCGATTACGTGCTGATCGCCGCCCGCGGCAGCTCCGACAACGCGGCCCGCTATGCGCAGTACCTGCTCGGAACGGCGAACCGGCTGCCCGTGGCGCTCGCGGCGCCCTCGCTGACGACGCTCTACGGTCTCTCGCCGCGCCTCGACGGCGCGCTCGTGATCGGCATCTCGCAGTCGGGCGCGGCGCCCGACGTCGCGGCGGTGCTCGCAGAGGGGCGCGCACAGGGGCGCCCGACAATCGCGATCACCAACGATCCCGCATCGCTCGTCGCGACGTCCGCCGACCGCACGCTGCTGCTGCACGCAGGCGATGAGCGCGCGGTCGCGGCCACGAAGACGTACGTCAACTCGCTCGCGGCAGTCGCGCTCCTCTCGGTCGCACTCGCGGACGACGGGGAGCGTCTCGCCCTGCTTCGCAACGCGGCGGAGTGGCTCGGCGAGCAGCTCGACGTGTCATTCGAGGGCGCACAGACGATCGACAGCTGGCTCGAGGCCGAGGCCGGCGCGGTCGTCGCCCGCGGCGTCAACTACTGCACCGCGTTCGAGATCGCCTTGAAGATCCGCGAGCTCGCCGGCGTCCCGTTCGAGGCCTTCTCCGCCGCCGACCTCGAGCACGGGCCGATCGCAGCGCTGAAGCCCGGCAGGCCGGTGATCGTCGTTGCCCCGTCGGGACCTGCCCTGGTGGGCATGCACGGCTCGATCGCGAAGCTTCGCGCGCGCGGAGCGGGCGTGCTCGCGATCAGCGACGACCCGTCCATTCTGGACACAGCAGACGCGTCGCTGCCGCTCGTACGCGGAGTGCCGGAGTGGCTCAGCCCACTGACGGCGGTGGTTCCGGGTCAGGTCGCGGCACTGCGGCTTGCGACCCTGCGCGGCGGCGACGTCGACCGGCCCAACGGCCTCTCCAAGGTCACGCTGACGCGGTAGCGGCCCTCGCCCTGGCAGCGCGCGGGTCGTCGAGGTCGCCGCTCAGGTTCAGCTCGACGAGCCGCCCCGCGACCTGCGCCGCGCCGCGGGCGAGCGCGACGGCGGCCTCTGCATCGCCCGCCACGGCGACGCTGAGCCGCTCGATCAGCCCGGCCGCGAGCGCCGCGGCTGCGGCTGCGCACTCTGCGATCTCGAGCGGCACGTCGACCGTCCGGCTGCGCGCCGAGTCGCTCTTCGACTCCATGAACTCGGCGTAGGCCGCGGAGTCCTCGTCCGCGAGCTCGAGGAGCCGCGCACGCAGCCGTCGGGCCGACGCGACCGCAACCTCGTCGTCCGCGAAGCGCGCCGCGAGCTCGGCGAGCCCGGCCGCGAGCGCCCCCGAGACGGCCGCGGCCGCGCCGCTCGCGGGCGCCGGCGTGCGCGCTCCGAGCGCCTCCACGAACTCGCCGATCGTCGCCTGCTCCACCCGCATACCCGAACGATAGAGTCGACCGGTGAGCGACGCGTACGACTTCGTGATCGTCGGCGGCGGCTCCGCCGGGTGCGCGCTCGCGAACCGGCTGAGCGCAGACTCCTCGAGCCGGGTGCTCGTCCTGGAGGCCGGAAGACCCGACTACCTCTGGGACGTCTTCATCCACATGCCGGCCGGGCTCAGCTTCCCGATCGGGAGCCGCTTCTACGACTGGCGCTACGAATCCGAGCCCGAGCCGTTCATGCACGGCCGGCGCGTCTACCACGCAAGGGGCAAGGTGCTCGGCGGCTCGAGCAGCATCAACGGGATGATCTTCCAGCGCGGCAATCCGCTCGACTACGAGCGCTGGGCTGGCGATCCGGGGATGCAGAGCTGGGATTACGCGCACTGCCTCCCCTACTTCAGGCGCATGGAGAGCTGCCTTGCGGGCGCCGACGAGTACCGGGGCGGGGACGGGCCGCTCGTACTCGAACGCGGCCCGGCGACGAATCCCCTCTTTCACGCGTTCTTCGAGGCGGTCCAGCAGGCGGGCTACCCGCTCACCGACGACGTCAACGGCTACCGGCAGGAGGGCTTCGCCGCGTTCGACCGCAACATCCACCGCGGCCGCCGGCTGAGCGCCGCGCGCGCCTACCTGCACCCGGTGCGGCGGCGTCCGAACCTCGACGTGGAGACCCGGCAGCTCGTGACGCGCATCCTGTTCGAGGGCAGGCGCGCGGTCGGCGTCGAGGTCGAGGAGCGGGGCCAGCTGCGCGAGGTACGCGCGGGCGAGGTGATCCTCTGCGGCGGCGCGATCAACTCGCCGCAGCTCCTACAGCTCTCCGGCGTCGGAGACGCGGCCGAGCTCGGCGCGCTCGGCATCGACGTCGTCCACGACCTGCCGGGGGTGGGCGAGAACCTGCAGGACCACCTCGAGGTGTACGTCCAGTACGCGTCGAAGCAGCCGGTGTCCGTGGCCCCGGCGCTGAAGTGGCGAAACCGCCCCTGGGTGGGGTTCCGCTGGCTCTTCCTCCGCGCCGGGCCGGGCGCGACGAACCACTTCGAGGCCGGTGGCTTCATCCGCTCGAACGACGACGTGGCCTACCCGAACCTGATGTTCCACTTCCTGCCGCTCGCGATCCGCTACGACGGCACGCAGCCGGCGGGCGGCCACGGCTACCAGGTGCACGTGGGCCCGATGTACTCGGACGCACGCGGGTCGGTGAAGATCACGTCGTCCGACCCGCGCATCCACCCGGCGCTCCGCTTCAACTACCTCTCGACCGAACAGGACCGGCGCGAGTGGGTCGAGGCCGTCCGCTGCGCACGGCAGATCCTGACGCAGCCCGCGTTCGACGCGTTCAACGACGGCGAGACGTCGCCGGGGCCGACGGTGGAGACCGACGCCGAGATCCTCGACTGGGTCGCACGCGACGCCGAGACGGCGCTGCATCCCTCGTGCACGTGCCGGATGGGCGTCGACGAGCTCGCCGTCATCGATCCGGAGACGATGCGGGTGCACGGACTCGACGGCCTGCGCGTCGTCGACGCCTCGGTGATGCCGTACGTGACGAACGGGAACATCTACGCGCCGGTGATGATGGTCGCCGAGAAGGCGGCCGACCTGATTCTCGGCAACACGCCGCTGCCCGCGGCGAAGGTCGAGTTCTACCGGTATCGCCGCGGCGAACCCGTCGTCACCGCTGGAAGCGACATGGCAGGGGTCTGACCCCTTTTCTCACGGCGAACCGGTCGTCACGGCTCGAAGCGACATGGCAGGGGTCTGACCCCTTTTCTCATCCCGAAAGGCCGATGTGGCCGTTCGGAACCCGCATCGCTGTGTCGACCCATCGTCCCGAGGAGCCATGACGGGGGTCTGACCCCTGCCATGTCCCTTCAGGGCGTGACGACGACAGTCTGGAACTCGGTGAAGGACTCCATCGGCGCCCTGCCGCCGACGCGGCCGATGCCGCTCGCGGTGCCGCTCCGGCCGCCGAATGGCAGGTGGCTCTCCCAGTAGTTCGACGACTCGTTGATGTTGACCCACCCGGTCCTGACACGGTCGGCGAAGCGCAGGCCCTGCGCCAGGTCGCGCGTGAAGATCGCCGCGAGCAGACCATAGGGAGACGCATTCGCAAGCGCGATCGCCTGCTCCAGCGACTCGATCGCAGCGACCGGCGCAACCGGGCCGAACGTCTCCTCCATCGCCACGAGCGCGTCCGCGGGGACGCCGTCCAGAACCGTCGCCTGCCAGTAGAGGTCGGTCGGATAGCCGTCCGCGCGCGAGCCGCCCACGACGAGCGAGGCACCCCGCTCGAGCGCGTCCTCGACGTGCTCGTCCATCTTGGCCGCCACCGGCGCGTTGTTGAGCGGCCCGAGCGTCGTTCCGTCCGCAAACGGATCGCCGAGCAGGACGCGCTCGGTGACGAGATGCGCAAGCTTCTCGACGAACGCGTCGCGCACGTCGCGATGAACGAGCAGCCGCTCCCCCGCGGTGCAGCTCTGGCCCGCGCAGAGGAAGCACGCCGTCACGGTCGCCTCGGCGGCGGCATCGAGGTCGGCATCGTCCATCACGACAATCGGGCCGTTCCCGCCGAGCTCGAGCACGAGCGCCTTCCCCGCCGCCGCCTCGGCGACAGAGCGGCCGGTCGCGGTCGAGCCGATGAAGCCGACGCCGCGAGTACCCGGGTTCCGCGCGATCTCGTCGCCGACCTCCGCCCCGGGGCCCGTGACGAGATTGAAGACCCCCGCTGGGAGATCCGCCTCGGCGACACACTCGGCGAGAGCGACCGCGCAGACCGCCGTCGTCGGCGCCGGCGTCCACACCACCGCGTTCCCGCAGGCGAGCGCGGGCGCGATCAGCTCCGCCGGCATCGTGTACGGCCAGTTCCACGGCGTGATCACGCCGACGACGCCGCATGGGCGCCGCACGAGCAGAACGCGCTTCCCGGGCGAGAACGAGTTCGGCAGCTCGCCGCCGAGCCGCTTCCCATCCTCAGCCGCGTTCCGCCAATAGGAGACCAGCTCGTCGACCTCGTCATACGCCTCCGCGCGCAACGGCTTGCCCTGATCGAGCGTGAGGGTCTGCGCGAGCGCGTCGCGCCTGCGCTCGACGGCATCTGCGACGCGGTGCATCGCCGCCGCTCGCTCGAACGCCGTCGCCGCGGCCCAGCCGTCGGCGGCGCGGTTCGCCGCTGCGATCGCCCGCTGCGCGTCCTCTCGGGAGCCGCGCGGCACTTCGCCGATCGCCTCGCCCGTCGCGGGGCTCGTAGCGGTGAAGGTCTCGCCGGAGAGTGCCGCGCACCACTCCCCGTCGACGAGCATCTCAGGCACCGCGCGGGCTCTCGTCGTCCAGCACGACGCGCATCAGGTCGCGGATCGAGACGATGCCGACCGGGGTGCCGCGATCGACGACCGGCAGGTGCCGGAAGCCGCCGTGGATCATCAGCGCCGCGGCGTGCGCGTTCGAGTCCGACGGGTCGACCGTCTCGGGGTCGCGGGTCATCCAGGCCGCGACGTTCGTGCCCTCGACAGAGCCCGTGGCGACCGCGCGCAGCACGTCCCGCTCGGTGAGGATCCCGGACAGCCGGTCGCCCGAGAGGACGAGCACGGCGCCGACGCCGTGCGAGTCCATCTCCCGCGCCGCCTCCGCGAGCGGAGCCAGCGCCTCAACGGTCAACAGGTTGCGGGACATGATCGTCTCGACGGTCGTCATCGCGCTCTCCTCTCAGTCGCCCAGTTCCTGCCGCCGGCGATCGACGTACGACTTCAGCTCCGCCTTCAGGTCCGGATCCATTGCCGGCTCCTCGTACTCTTCCAGCGTTCTCCTCCAGATGTCGGACGCACGCGCTGCGGCGTCCTTGCCGCCGTCGCGCGACCAGCGCTCGTAGTTCGCCGTCGAGGAGAGCAGCGGCCGGTAGAAGCACTCGCGGAAGCGCTCCAGCGTGTGCACCGCGCCCAGGAAGTGGCCGCCGGCGCCGACCTCCTCGTGCGCCGAGAACGCGAGCGACTCCTCGGTCACTTCGAGCGGCGTGAACTCGACTTGGAGCATCCGCAGGATCTCGATGTCGACGATGAACTTCTCGTAGCAGGAGACGAGTCCGGACTCGAGCCAGCCCGCCGCGTGCATGACGTAGTTGGCGCCGGCGAGCATCGTCGGCAGCATCGTCATCATCGCCTCGTAGGAGGCCTGCGCGTCGACGGTCTGCGACGACGTCAGCCCGCCGCCCGAGCGCCATGGAAGGCCGAAGTGGCGTGCGATCTGGCCGGTGCAGAGGAGGCCGATCGCCGACTCGGGGGTGCCGAAGCTCGGCGACCCCGACTGCATGTCGGTGTTCGACAGGAACGAGCCGAAGACGACCGGCGCGCCGGGACGGATCAGCTGGGTCAGCGCGATCCCGGCCATCGCCTCGGCCATCTGCTGCGCGAGCGTCGCCGCTACGGAGACGGGCGACATCGCGCCCATCAGCAGGAACGGCGTCACGATCACCGGCTGGTTCGCGCGCGTGTATTCGAACATCGCCGCGAGCATGCGGTCGTCGTACCGGAGCGGCGAGTTGACGTTGATCAGCGAGATCACGCAGGGCGTCTCCTCGATCGAGGCGCGGCCGAAGACGATCTCGGCCATCGCGATCGTGTCGGCGGCGTTCGGGCCAGACGTGACCGAGCCCATGAACGGCTTGTCCGAGAGCGTGATCAGGTTGTAGACCATGTCCAGGTGCCGCGAGTCGAGCGGGACGTCGTCTGGCTCGCAGATCGTGCCGCCGGGCGAGTCGAGCTCGGGAAACGCCTGCGAGAGACGCACGAGGTTCTGGAAGTCGTTCAGCGTCGCGTTGCGCCGCTCGATCCCCTCACGTACGAACGGACAGCCGTAGACCGGTGAGAAGACCATGTGCCGGCCGCCGATGTGGACCGTGTTCGCCGGGTTGCGCGCCTGCAGGTCGAACTCGCGCGGCGCCTTCGCCACCTGCTCGACGACGAAGTCCGGGTCGAGCTTGACGCTCTGGCCTTCGACCGACTGGCCCTCCTTGCGGAAGAGCTCGAGCGCTTCGTCGCTGAGGAACTCGATCCCGAGCTCGGAGACGATTCGCCGCCAGCCCTTGTCCAGGGTGGCGATCGCCTCCTCGGACAGGATCTCGTAGCGCGGCAGCTTGTTGATCAGCACGGGCTCTCCTCTTCGATCAGACGTTCCAGGGCGTGTTCCAGTCCCCGCTCGCCGGTCTCGCGCACCTCGAGCGGCAGGCCGAGCACAGCGGCGGCGCGCTCGGCGGCGGCCCGAAGCGCGGGGGTCGGGCGCTGCGCGAGCCAAAGCACACGCGTGTAGTTGCGGAAGTACTCGTCGCGCAGCTCCGGATGCCTGTCGAGCCCGAGGCCGCGCACGACGACGCGGTCGAAGGAGCGGACGAGGAAATCGGTCAGGAAGTAGGTGCCGGGCTCGTCGCCGAGATCGCCGCCGAAGAGCTGGTAGCAGTGCGCCCCTTCCAGGCGGCGCCGGCCGTCGAGCGCTCCGCGGGTGCCGCAATCTGCGTAGGCGACCAGCACGTCGTCGCCGTCCGCCGCGCGTTCGACCGCGGGCGCGATCCGCTCGGGTCGGTTGTGCAGCTCGGGCGGGAGCGGCCGTACCTCGAGGTCCCAGCCGCGGCGACGGGCGATCGCGCCTACGTGCAGCGCCAGGGCGCCGCAGGCGACGACGACCCTGGTCATCCGGGGAACGCCAGCTGGTCGATGAACAGGTCGTTGAAGTCGGCGCGGCCGGAGAGCTCGACGTACTCGACCTCGTCCAGCACCGCCGAGGCTGCGGCGCGCTCGGTCACCGAGAGCGCCGCGATCTTCGCGCCCTCGCCGGCGACGTTGCCTGCTGAGACAATGCGTGTGAGCGGCAGCTTCGGCACGAGGCCGATCTTGACAGCGCTCGACGCGGAGAGGTACGAGCCGAACGAGCCCGCAAGCAGCACCTGCGAGATCTCCTCCGGCACGATGCCCATGTCGGCGCAGAGGATCGCCCAGCCCGTCGCGATCGACGCCTTCGCGAACTGGAGCTCGCGCACGTCGCGCTGCGAGAGGAAAACGTCGCCGTGGAGCGTGAAGATCTTCTCCTCGCCGAGCTTGCCCATCCGCTCGCCGAGCGGCCCGTCGGTGGCGACGAACTTGCCGCTCGCGTCGAGCAGCCCGGCGCCGACGAGCTCGGCGACGGCATCGACGAGGCCCGAGCCGCAGATCCCTACGGGCTCGACGTCGCCGATCACCGTCAACTCGAGCGCACCGTCGACGATCTTCACGCCCTCGATCGCGCCGTCGGCGGCCCGCATCCCGCAGCGGATCTGCGCCGCCTCGAACGCAGGGCCCGCGGGCGCGGCGCACGAGAGCGCCTTCGCCGAGGAGCCGAGGACGATCTCCGAGTTGGTGCCGACGTCGATGAACAGGCGCACGCGCTTGTCGAGCGTCAGCCCGGTTGCAAGCACGCCGGCGACGATGTCCGGGCCGACGTAAGCGCCGAGCGCGGGGAACAGCACCGCGGGCGCGCGTGGATGCACCTCGACGCCGAAATCGGCCGCGCTCGCCGCCGGCAGCTCGCGCGCCATGATCGTGAACGGCGCCATCGAGAGCGGCTCCGGGTCGATCCCGAGCGCGAGCTGGATCATCGTCACGTTGCCGGCGACGACGATCTCGTAGACCTCGGACGAGCCGACGCCGCCCTCCTCGAGCACCTCGGCGGTGAGCTCGGCGAGCGTCTCGTGCGCGCGGTCGCCGAGCAGGCCGAGCGCGTCCGGGTCCATCATCACCGCCGAGATCCGCGAGATCACGTCTGCGCCGAACGGCTGCTGCTTGTTCAGCATCGAGCGCACCGCCACCGGCAGCCCGGTCTCGAGGTCGAGCAGGTTGGCGACGACGGTCGTCGTGCCGAGATCGAAGGCGATCGCGAAGCGGCGCGCGCTCGTGTCGCCAGGCTCGACGTCGATCAGCCGGTCGTCGCAGATCACCGCAGTCACGTTCCAGCCCGACGCGCGCAGCGTGCGGCCGAGCCCGCGCGCAAGCTCGAGCGGCACCTGCAGCTCGAGGTCGTCCATCGCAGCGAGTACCCGCTCGAGGTCGGAGAGCTGATCCTCGAGGGTCGGCTCGGACAGCTCCAGGTAGCGCTTCTGCACCGCCGGGCGGAGGATCACGTGACGCCCGACACCCACGAGCGCCGCCTTCGGGCGGGTCTGCAGCGGCGGCACGGCCACGACGACGTCCTCACGCGCCTCGGCGCGGCAGGCGAGCCGCCAGCCGGCCCGCAGCTCGTCGGGCGAGAACGCGCGCGGATCGACGGCCGAGACGAGCACGGCGCCGGCGCTGACCCGCACCTTGCACTTCTTGCACGTGCCGTGACCGCCGCAGGTCGAGTCGATCGCGACGCCGTTCCAGCTCGCCGCATCGAAGAGCGTCGTACCGGCGGGCACGCGCGTCTCCTTGACGGCGCCGTCGGCCTGCTCGAAGGTGAGCCGGACCCGCTCCGGGTGGGCCTCCTCCGGCGCGATGACCTCCGCGGCGCTCACGTCGCGAGCGCTGCCTGCTTCTTGCGGAAGTCGGCGATCCAGCGCGCGCCCCACTCGTCGTGGCCGAGCAGGAAGTCGCTCGCCCGCACCGCCTCGACGCACTCGCGCGAACGGGCGTCCATGATCGCGCTCGTCAAGCCGTGGCTCCCGGCGATCGCGAGGAACGCGCCGCCGAGCGTGTGGCGGCCGGGCAGGCCGAACGAGGTGTTCGAGGCGCCGCAGGTCATGTTCACGCCGAGCTCCTCGCGGATCAGGCGCACCGTCGCGATGAAGAGCGTCACGGCCCGCGGCTCGGCGCCGACCGGCATCGCAAGCGGGTCGATCACGACGTCCTCGGGCGGGATGCCGTAGTCACCGGCAACCGAGACGATCTTGCGCGCCACCTCGAGCCGCCGTTCCGGCTCCATCGGGATGTCCTCCGCGTTCGCGAGCCCGATCACTGCGGCGCCGTGGCGCGCGACGATCGGCAGGATCGCCTCGAGCCGCTCGTCCTCGCCGGTGACGGAGTTGACGAGCGCCTTGCCCTCGTAGGCCGCGAGGCCGGCCTCGAGCGCCTCGATCACCGAGGAGTCGATGCAGAGCGGGGCGTCGGTCAGGCTCTGGACGAGCGGAATCGCCTGCGCCATCAGGCCGACCTCGTCGGCGAGCGGGTCGCCGACGTTGACGTCGAGCACGTCGGCAGCCGGCTGCTCCGCCACGTCGAGCTCGAGCTGCGACAGGTCGCCGGCCTGCAACTGCGCCTGGAACGCCTTGCGGCCGGTCGGATTGATGCGCTCGCCGATGATGCAGAACGGCTTGTCGCTGCCGATGACGACGGTCCTAGATCGCGACTGGATGACGGTATCCACTCGACTCCCTTTCGGCTCGGGTCGGGATCGCCAGCCGCTCGCACAGCCGGGCGATCGCGGCCTCGCGGCGGAAGCTGATCAGGTGCAGGCCGGCGACACCCGGCAGCGCCAGGGTGCGCTCGGCGAGCTCGACCGCGAGCTCGAAGCACGCTTCCTCCTGGTCGGCTGCCGTCTCCACGCGCTCGATCATGGCCGCGGGCACGGAGATGCCGGGGACGTGCTCGTCCATGAAGCGCAGCGAGCGGGCCGAGCGGACGAGGCAGATCGACGGGATGATCGCGGCCTGGGCGGCGAGGCCACTCGATACCGCCTCGGCCATGAACCGCTCGAGAAGCGGCTGCTCGTAGCAGGCCTGGAGCTGGAAGAAGCGAGCGCCGGCGCGCACCTTCTTCAGCGCGCGCGCGACCCGGTAGTCGTAGGGCGGTGCCGCGGGATTCTCGACCGCGCCGATGAACAGGTGAGGCGGCTGCGCGATCTCCCGGCCCGAGAGGTAGTGCCCGCCGGCGATCGCCGCCGCGGTCGCGATCAGCTGCGTCGAGTCGAGGTCGAAGACGCGGCGCGCTTCCGGCTCGTCACCGGCGGTCACGTCGTCGCCGGTGAGGCAGCAGACGTTCTCCACCCCGTGCAGCGCGGCTCCGACGATGTCGGCCTGGAGGGCGAGCCGGTTGCGGTCGCGGCAGACGAGCTGCAGCACGGGCTCCATTCCCAGCTGTGCGAGCGCGATCGCAACGGCGACCGGCGAGGCGTGCGCGTGGGCTGCCGTGTTGTCCGTCGCGTTGACCGCGTCGATGTACTCCTCGTAGGGCGCGTAGCGCTCGTGCACGTCGTCGAGGCTGCCGCCGTCGACCGTCAGGAGCTCGGCGGTGAGCACGAACTCGCCGGCTGCGAGCTTCTCCTCGAGCCTAGACACGCCAGCCCGCCGGGGTCTCCTTGTCGCGCTTGGTCAGGAAGTTGCGCCACGACGAGGTACCCCAGAGCCGGTTGTCGACGGGCGGCCGCAGATCGTGCAGCTCCTCGCTCCACGGCAGCCGGCGAGAGCGCTCGACCGCCTTCACCCAGACACAGCGCATCTCGGGCTTGACCTCGCAGTGCCCGTCGGGGCGCACGCCGCCGCAGGGACCGTTCCGCAGCTCCTTCGGACATTCCATCGGGCACGTGAGGCCGGTCGAGTGCAGCACACACTGGCCGCACATGTGGCAGCCGAACACGGGCTTCTTGACCGCTGCCTCGACGAGTGCGAGCGGTCCCATCAGGCGGGGACGGCCGACCGCTTGCGCTGGATCAGGTCCTTCGCGAGCCGCACCGCCGTCGAGGCGTCCGCCGCATAGCCGTCGGCGCCCACCGCGTCCGCGTACTCCTGCGTCACCGGCGCGCCGCCGACCATCACGATCACCTCGCTCCGGATCCCCGCCTTCTCGAGCGCGTTGATGTTGGCCTTGAACATGGGCATCGTCGTCGTCAGGAAGGCGGAGAAGCCGACGATATCCGGCTGGAACTCGGCGATCTTCTCGATGAACACCTCGGGCGCGACGTTGACCCCGAGGTCGTGCACCGTGAAGCCGGCTCCCTCGAGCATGATGTTGACGAGATTCTTGCCGATGTCGTGCACGTCCCCCTTGACGGTCCCCATCAGGAACGTGCCGACCTGCTGCGCGCCCGTCTCGGCGAGCAGCGGGCGCAGGATGTCGAGCGCGCCCTGCATCGCACGCGCCGCGATCAGCATCTCGGGCACGAAGTAGTCGCCGCGCTCGAAGCGGGCGCCGACCTCCTCGAGCGAAGGGATCAGCGCGTCGTACAGCATCGACTCGGGCGACATCCCGTCCTCGAGCCCGCTGACGACGAGTTCCTTCACCTCGGGGGCGTTGCCGATCAGCGTGTTGTCGTACAGGCCCTGGAGAACCTCTTCGTGGGTCATGCGGCTCCTCGCTCGTCGTGATGGCCGAGGCGCGCCGAGAGCAGGCGTGCCTGCTCGACGAGCAGGGGCGCGAGCTCCTCGAGGCGTTCGGGGGTGAGGCGGATGGTGGGGCCGGAGATCGAGAGCGCGGCGATCGCGTCGCCGGCAGGGCTGCAGACGGGCGCCGCGAGCGCCGAGAGGCCCTGCTCGAGCTCGTCGACCGCGATTGCGTAGCCGCGTGCACGGATTGCGGCGAGCTCGACCTCGGGGACGGCGTCTCCGAGCGCGGCGCCGTACGCGAGGAAGACCTTGCCGTTCGCCGTCAGCTCGTGCGGTACCCGCCGGCCGACCCAGTTGGTGCCGCCGACGAAATGGCGGCTGTCGCGCTGGGCGAGATGCTCGACGCCGAGCGGCGTCGGCACGCCGAGGTTGATCGTCTCGCCGCTCACCTCGGCCAGGCGGCGCAGGCCCGGGCCTGCGAGCTCGACGAGGCTCCCGTCAGGGACGCCACGCTGCGCGAAGCGGAGCAGCACCGGACCCGGACGCAGGCGGCCGCGATCGCCGAGGCGCTGCACGAGGCCCTGGCGTTCGAGCGCACCGACGAGGCGCGAGGTCGTACTCTTCGGGAGGCCGGCGCGCTCGGCCAGCTCGCCGACCGCGAGCGGGCTGGACGACTCGACGACGCGCACCAAGAGCTGTGCGGCACGGTCGATCGCCTGTGTCCCCGTTTCGGTCGGCATCTTGCTCACCATGTGGAACAAGTGTTCCACGGAGATTGAAGCTGGCCCGCGCCACTGCGTCAAGTGGCAGCTGCTCGGGCCACGTCCGGGGTCTGACCCCGGACGTGGCTGCGTTCGTCAGTGGTGGCTAACGCCGAGGTCGCGTCGCTCAGGCGGTCGCGAACGGCTCCTTCACCGCTGCGAGATCGCGCACGGGCGGCACGGCGAGCGACGGGGCACGGAGCGACGTGCAGGAGAGCTTTCGTGACGCTGCCGAGCAGAACGGTCGCGACGCCGCCGTGGCCGTGCGTACCGACAACGATCAGGTCGGCCTCGACCTCGCGGGCGGCGAGGGCGATCAGCTCGTCGACCCCGTGCCGGCTGCTCGTCTCCACCTTCAGCTCGATGTCGAGACCGGTTTCGCGCAGCTCGGAGACCTGGGCGCTGATCTTGACGAGCAGCTCCTCCTCGTCCGCGTATACCGGGCCGCCGCTGAAACGGCCCCTCAAGAGCTCGTTGGCGTGCACCGCCACGATCTTCGACCCGTACGTGCGAGCGAGCTCGGTGACGAGCGGCAGCGCGCGATCGGCCGTCTCCGATCCGTCGGTTGCCCAGACGATGGTGTCGAACATGGCGACTCCTTTTCCCTGGCGTGCCGCGCACGCCTCTGCCTTCAGAATGCGTGCTCGACGGGCGCGCGCCATCGGCCTATGTACCTATCCAGCGTGTCATGAACTACGGATGTCGTCGCGCAGCGCTCCGTCGGGCGCGGGCCGCTGCGCCAGGATTCTCAGTCCACCAGCCCCGCCGGCTCCTCGACGAGAGAGGCCAGCGTGTCGAGGAACTCCGCGCCGCGCGCGCCGTCGACGACGCGGTGGTCGAACGACACGGTCAGCGTCAGCATCGGCCGCACGCCGGCAGCCCGTCGACGGCGACGATCCGGTCGGCGATCCGGCCGACGGCGAGGATCGCCGCCTGCGGCGCGTTGACGATCGCCTGGAACGCGTCGACGCCGTACATGCCGAGGTTCGAGATCGTGAAGCGTGCCGCCGCTGGACGTCCTCCGGCCGGAGCCGGCCGGCTCGCGCCGCCTCCGCGATCGCGCCGGCGCCGCTCGCGAGATCGCGCCGAGCGCGAGCCGGTCGGCGCCGTGGACGACCGGCACGACGAGCGCCGTCGTCGGTCGCGACGCGACCCGACGTCGACTCCGCCCAGGGCGCGATCGCCCTCGCGCCAGGAGGCGGCCACGCGCGGGATGCCGGCGCAGCGCCTCGGCGCACGACCTTCACGAGCAGGTCGGTGACGCTCACGCCGCTCGCAGCCCGGCTTCGCGTCGCCGCGTCACGCCAGCTCCCGAGCCGCGACGCGTCGACCTCGCGCCGCAGAGCACGAACTGCGGCACCTCCTGCCAGCCCGCTGCGTCCGCTCGGCCATCACCCGCCAGACCGAACCGACGGCCCTCCGGCCGCACGACGGGCACGCGCGAGTGCCTCGACGTCGGCGGCGACGACCGCGCCGCCCGGCCCGCTCCCGACGAGGCCGGCGAGGTCGACGCCGCGCTCGGCGCGAGCCGGCGCGCCTTCGGCGAGGCGAGCCGGCGCCGGGGCCGGCCGCCGCTCGACCGGCTCGCCGTTGCCGGCGGACAGCGGCACGGCGACCGCGGCCGCGACGCGGCAGCCGCGGCGGGAGCCTCGGCGAGCGGCTCGCCCGTCGCGAGCACGTAGGCGATCACGTGGCCGACCGGCACCTCCACGCCCTCGGCGGCACGGATTCCCGCGAGCGTGCCGTCCGCCGGCGCCTCGATCTCGACCGTCACCTTGTCGGTCTCGACCTCGAGCAGCGGCTCGCCCTTCGCCACGGCGTCGCCCTCGGCCTTGAGCCAGCGCACGACCTTGCCCGTCTCCTGCGCCATCCCGAGCGCGGGCATGATCACCTCAGTCGGCATCAGTCCGCGTGCGCGCCTTCGCCGCGCGCCGACGCGACGACTGCCTGCGCGATGCGACGGGTTGTTCAGGTTCGACTTCGTCTCGCGCATCCCGGGCAGCGCGCCGCGCGACCGTGTACTGGCTTCGCCCGCGGCGACGAGCAGCTCCTCGGCCGGGAAGCGCGTGATCACCTCGCACCCGTCTGCCGTGACGACGAGCTGCTCCTCGATCCGCGCCGCCGACCAGCCGTCGGAGGCGGGCCAGAACGTCTCGAGCGCGAAGACCATCCCCTCCTCGATCGACCTCCGGGTGGTCGAAGGAGACGAGCCGGCTGAAGATCGGCTTCTCCCAGATCGACAGGCCGACGCCGTGCCCGTACTGGAGCGCGAACGCGGCCTCCTCGTCCGGGAAGCCGAACTCCTCGGCGCGCTGGGCAGACCGAGACGACCTCCGCCGTCGTCACGCCGGGCCGGATCAGCGCGATCGCCGTGGTCGAGGATGTCGCGGCAGCGCTTGTACGCGTCGACCAGCGCGCGCGACGCCGAGCCGACCGCGAACGTGCGGTAGTAGCAGGTGCGGTAGCCGTTGTAGGCGTGGAGGATGTCGAAGTACGCCGGGTCGCCCGGGCGCAGCATCCGGTCGGTGAAGACGTGCGGGTGCGGGCTGCAGCGCTCGCCGGAGATCGCGTTCACGCCCTCGACGTGCTCCGAGCCGAGCTCGAACAGCACGCTTGTTGACGAGCGCGACGCACTCGTTCTCGCGGATGCCGGGCTTCATCGCGCGATAACAGCTCGTCGTAGGCGGCGTCGACCATGGCGCAGGCGGTGTTCAGCAGCGTGATCTCGTCCTCGGTCTTGATCATGCGGACGTCCTGCATCAGCGCCTGGCCGTCGACGACCTTGATCCCCGCCGCCTGCGAGGGCGAAGAGCACCGGCAGCTCGACGATGTCGACGCCGAGCGGCTCGCCGAGCAGGCCGCGCTCCTCGAGCTCGATCGCTGATCTTCTCCGCGACGGCCTCGGCGCGCCGCCGGGGGCCGAGCCGCGCAGGGTCGAGATCCCGGCCCGCGAGCGCTCCTCGCCGAGCCACGGGCTGTAGAGCTTGTGGTGGCGCGCGGCCGAGCCGAAGTCCCACATGATCGGCTCGTCGCCCCGCGGCAGCAGGCAGAAGCGGACGTAGCTTGTCCATCGCCCACGTGCCGATGTGGGTCGCGGTGATGTAGCGGATGTTCGCTCATGTCGAAGCAGAGCAGCGCCCCGAGCTCGGAGCGCTCGAGATCGCGCCTTGGCGCGGGCGAGGCGCTCCGTGCGGAGCCGGTCGAAGTCGGCCCGCTGCTCCCAGTCGACTGCCATCGTGCCGTAGGTGCGGAGTCGCCATCGCTCTCCTCTCTCTAGCTGCGGCCGCAGAGCGCGCGCGCGGCCGGCGCGACGAGTCTCGGGGGTCGGGACGGTCACGTCCTCGAGCGGCGGCGAGAACGGGATCGGGACGTCCATCGCGCGCGAGCCGCCGCACCGGCGCGTCGAGGTGCCAGAACGCGCCCTCGGCGATGACCGCGGCGAGCTCCGCGCGTGACGCCGTAGCTGCGGTGCCCCTCGTCGACGACGATCGCGCGGCCGGTCTTCTGCGCCGAGCGGACGAGCGCGTCGCGGTCGAGCGGCGACGAGCGTGCGCGGATCGACCACCTCGGCGGAGATCCCGTCCGCCTCGAGCAGCTCGGCCGCGTCGAGCGCGACGCGCACCATCGAGCTCGTCGCGACGAGCGTCACGTCCGTCGCCCGCGCGCTTGACGTCGGCGACGCCGAGCGGGATCGTGTACTCGCCGTCGGGCACGTCGCCCTTGACGCGCGTAGTCCATCTTGTCCTCGAAGAAGACGACCGGGTTGTCGTCGCGGATCGCCGTCTTGAGCAGGCCCTTGGCGTCGTAGGGCGTCGAGGGCAGGCACGACCTTGAGCCCGGGGACGTGCGCGACCCAGGCGTGCAGGCTCTGGCTGTGCTGGGCGGCCGAGCGGCGCGTCGCGCCGAGCGTCGTGCGCAGCACCAGCGGCACCGTCAGCTTCCCGCCCGACATGTAGTGCGTCTTCGCCGCCTGGTTCGCGAGCTGGTCCATGACGAGCGTCAGGAAGTCGCCGAACATGATGTCGACGACCGGGCGCATCCCGGTCATCGCCGCGCCGACGCGCGAGCCCGGTGATCCCGGCCTCCGAGATCGGCGAGTCGAGGACGCGCTCCGGCCCGAACTCCTCCACGAGGCCCGACGAGCACCTTGAACGGCGTGCCCGCCTCGGCGACGTCCTCGCCGATGACGAAGACGCGCGCGTCGCGGCGCAGCTCCTCGGCGAGCGCCTCGTTGATCGCCTGCGCGAACGTCATCTCCCGCGCCCCGGCGGGCGCCTCGACGCTAGGCGAAGACATCGCTCGGTCACCTCGCTCGGGTCGGGAAACGGCGCGTCGAGCGCGAAGGGACGCCCTGCGTCGACCTCGGCGCGCGCCTCGTCCTCGACCGCCTGCAGGTCGTCGGCGTCGGCGAGCTCTCTGCTCGAGCAGCCAGGCGCGAGCAGCGCGAGCGGGTCGCGCTCGCTCCGCCAGAGCTCCTCCTCCTCCTTCGAGCGGTAGTAGGCGCGGTCGACGTCGCCGACGTGGTGGCCGTGGTAGCGGTAGGTGTTGCAGAGCAGGAACGCGGGCCCGCCGCCGCGCGCGCGCCCGCTCGACGAGCTCGGCGGTGGCGGCGTAGACGGCGCGGACGTCCTGGCCGTCGACCTCGCTGCGCCTGGATCCCGAACGGCGCGCGGCCGGGCGAGGATCTCGCCGGCGGTCGCCTCGAGGTAGTGCGTGTACTCGTTGTAGAGGTTGTTCTCGCAGACGTAGATCACCGGCAGCGTCCAGAGCGACGCCATGTTCATCACCTCGTAGAGGAGGCCCTGGCCGAGCGCGCCCTCGCCGAAGAAGCAGACGGCGACCTGGTCGGTGCCGCGCCGCTTCGCCGAGAACGCCGCGCCGGTGGCGATCCCGGCGGAGCCGCCGACGATCGCGTTCGCGCCGAGGTTGCCGTTCTCGTGGTCGGCGATGTGCATCGAGCCGCCCTTGCCGCGGCAGTAGCCGGCCTCCTTGCCGAGCAGCTCGGCGAACATCCGCGCCAGACGTCGGCGCCCTTGGCGAGGCAGTGGCCGTGGCCGCGGTGGGTGCGGGTGATGTAGTCGTCGCGGCGCAGCGCCGAGCAGACGCCGACGGCGACCGCCTCCTCGCCGATGTAGAGGTGCGCCAGGCCGGGCATCTTCGCGCTCGCGGTAGAGCTCGTTCACCTGCTCCTCGAACAGACCGGATCGTGGTCATCCGCCGGTACATCTCGAGCGCAGGGCTCGTCGCCGATCGCGGCGCGCCGGCGGTCGTGCTCGGCGGCGACGCTCATCGACGGCATCTCCGGCCTGCGACGCCCGCCATCGCGGCGAGCACGTCGAAGAGCACCGCGAAGTCCTGTCTGCCGATGCCCATCCCGCGCGCCGCGGTCAGCAGCTCGTTCGTGACCGCGGTCGTCGGCAGCGGCACCTCGAGCTGCGCGGCCGAGCTCGAGAGCGAGGTTCATGTCCTTCTGCATCATGTGGCAGTCGAACCAGGCCTCGTCCGGGTGCCCGAGCACGAACGGCCCGCGGTAGGCGACCATCGGCGAGGCGATCACGCTGGCGAGCATCACCTCGACCGCCTTCTCGCGCGGGATGCCGCTCTTCTCGGCGAGCAGCACGCCCTCGCTGAACGCGAGCATCTGCACGGCGAGGCAGAGGTTGGTCGCGATCTTCATCGTCACGGCCGAGCCGTTCGGGCCGACGTGGATCACCCGTCGGGCCGATCGCCTCGAGCACCGGGCGCACCCGCTCGAAGACGTCCGTCATCGCCGCCGACCATCAGCGACAGCCTTGCCCTGCTCGAGCGTGATCGACGTGCCCGAGACGGGCGCGTCGAGCATCGTGCGCGCCGGCCGCGGCGACCCGCTCGGCAAGCGCGCGCGTGTTGGCCGGGCTCGCGGTGCGCATGTCGACGTAGACCTTCCCGGCCGCGAGCCCGGCGAGGATCCCGTCGGCGCCCTCGGTGACCGCCTGCACCGCGGCGGTGTTCGTCACCATCGTGAAGACGATCTCGCTCCGCTCGGCGACCTCGCGCGGGGTGTCCGCCCAGCGCAGTCCGGCGTCGATCAGCCACTCGGCCTTCTCGCTGCGTGCGGTTCCAGCCCGTGACGGTGTGGCCGGCGTCGAGCAGGCGCTGCGCGATCGCGCCCGCCCATCACGCCGAGGCCGACGTAGCCGAGCTCAGCCATCAGCGCCTCCCTTCTGGACGTCGGTCTCGACGCGGACGAGGTGGTCGTGCATCTCCGCGCGGGCACGCTCGGCGTCGCCGGCGGCGATCGCGGCCCGGATCGCCCGGTGCTCGCCGACGGCGCTCTCGGGGCTGTCGGGGATCGTGTAGACGCGTCAGCAGCGCGCGGCGGATGACGTCGCGCACGCGCGTGCATGCTGTGCAGGACGAGGCCGTTGCCGGTCGCCTCGGCGACCGCGAGGTGGAAGCGGAGGTCGCCGTCGATGAAGCGTCGGCGCGGTCGGCGCTCGTCCGCTCGAGCGCCCAGCGTCCATCTCCGCGATCGCCGCGTCCATCTCGGCGAGGTGGGCGTCCGTGTGCCGCTCGGCGGCGAGCGCGGCCGCCTCGCACTCGAGGATCCGCCGCAGCTCGAACAGGTCGTGCATCGCCGGCCTGCTCGTCGAGCGTGAAGCAGGAGCCGCAGCGAGCTGTTGAGCGGGTTCGCATCGCTCGGCGACGACGAACGAGCCGTTGCCGGCGGACCGATCACGCCCTGCGACTCGAGCATCCGCAGCGCCTCGCGGATCGAGGAGCGGCCGACGCCGTAAGGTCTGCGTCAGCTCGCGCTCGGGCGGGAGCACGTCGCCCGGCGTGAGCCGGCGCTGCCGATCTGGGCGAGCAGCTGCTCGGCGATCAGCTCGTACACCTTGCGACGCTCGATCGGCTGAAAACTCAATGGCGTGCCTTTGTCGGACAACCAGACCGCGGGACTGTAACCCGATTCTGCCGCTGCTAGCAAGTCGTGCGCTTGCATTCGCCGTGGCGGTGTGCGTAAATCGCGGGCCTAGTCTGCTTGTCTGACAAAGGAGGCCTCATGGGGAAGCGGGCGCAGGGACATCTTGGCGGCGCTCGTACTCGCCGCCGTTCGCTGCAGCGTGGCTTGCTGCAGGTGCGACAGCCGCGACGGGCGCGGGACCGATCAAGATCGGCATCTCGCTCTCGCTGTGCGGCGACTTCTCCGACCCCGGCAAGGCGGTGAAGCGCGGCTACAACCTCTGGGCGACGCTACGTCAACGCCAACGGCGGCATCCTCGGCCGGCAGGTGCAGCTGAACATCCTCGACGACGCGTCGAGCCCGACCCAGGTCGTCACGAACTATCAGAACCTCATCACCCAGGACAAGGTCGACCTCGTCTTCGGGCCGTTCTCCTCGCTGCTGACCGGCCCGGCGGCAGCGGTCGCGAATCGGTACCACTACTCGTTTATCGAGCCGGCGGGCGGAGGGCCGGCGGTGTTCGACCAGAAGCTCCACAACGTGTTCTTCATGCAGCCCGCGCCGGTCGTCAAGTGCGGCGACACCTTCGTCCAGTACCTGAAGACCCTGCCGGCGGCCAAGCGGCCGAAGACGGCCTCGTACGCGTCGCTCGACGACCCGTTCTCGTCGCCGATCGCCGACGCGATGCAGGCGCAGCTTCAGACGTCCGGCGTCAAGACCGTCTACAAGACGATCTACCCGGCGGAGACCACCGACCTGACTCCGATCGTCGAGAAGATCGATCGCGAAGAAGCCGGAGCTGATGATCGGCGGCACCCAGTCCGAGGACGCATATGCGCAGGTGAAGGCGCTGGTGCAGGCGAACTACAACCCGAAGTTCCTGTTCTTCGCGAACGGCGCCAACTCGCCGACCGAGTTCCCGACAAGGTCGGGGCGAAGAACGTGAACGGGATCTTCAGCTGTAGCGACTGGATCACCGACTGCACCGTCGAACGGCAACAAGGTCTTCGTCTCGCAGTACCTGAAGCGCTACGGCGGGAACCGTTCCGAGATCGACAACAACTCGGCCGAGGCGTAGGCGGTCGGCCAGCTCCTGCAGCTCGTCGCACAGAAGACCGGCTCGATCAACAACCAGACGATCATCGACACGCTGCACAAGGGCACGTGGTCGACGATCGAGGGCAACCTCTCCTGGGACGCGAACGGCCAGCCGAGCGGCGAGGATCTGCTCGTCGAGTGGGTGAAGGGGAAGCTGCTCCCGGTGTTCCCGAAGCGGTCCGCACTCGCGAAGCCCTTCTCACCGAAGCCGGCCTGGGGCCACTAGCGGGGAGACCGGCACAGGGTGCACGTCTTCATCCAGGCCTGCATCCTCGGCCTGCTCATCGGTGGCGTCTACGCGCTGATGGCGAGCGGCCTGGCTCTGGCCTTCGGAGTCATGAGGGTGATCAACGTCGCGCAGGGGGCGTTGATCATCCTCGGGGCCTACCTGAGCTACACGCTCTACAAGGACCTCGGCATCGATCCATTCCTCGGCCTGGTGCTGATCACGCCCGCGATGTTCGTCCTGGGCGTCCTGCTCCAGCTCGTCTTCCTGCGGCCGCTCCGCGACGAGGAGCGCGAAGAGCTCTCGCTCCTCGTCACGTGGGCGCTCGCGCTCGGCATCGAGGGTGTCCTCAGCGTCGTGTACCAGACGAGCTACCGGTCGACGATCACGAGCTACGCAGACCGCTCCTGGAGCGTGCTCGGCTATCACGTCTCGGTCGCCCGTTCATTCGCCTTCGTCGCGTCGGCCGTCGTGCTGAGCCTGCTCTTCGGGATCCTGCGGCTGACGAAGCTCGGCCGCGCCATCCGGGCGACGGTGCAGAACCCGACCGCGGCGAGGCTGCTCGGCGTCGAGACGCGGGTCGTCTCGGCTCTCGGGTTCGGCCTCAGCGTGGCGACCGCCAGCGCCGCGGGAGCCGTCTACGGAATCATCTTCCCCTTCAACCCGGGCAGTCACTACGACCTGATCTCCCGGCTGCTCACGATCATCGTGCTCGGCGGGCTCGGCTCGCTCGGCGGCGCCGTCGTCGCGGCCCTGTTCATGGGCCTCGCCGAGGCGCTCTTCTCCGCGGAGTTCTCCCCCACCTGGTCGAGCTTCACCTTCTTCGTCGTCCTCATCGTGGTGCTCGTGCTGCGTCCGCAGGGCCTGTTCGGCGCGCGCGTGCGAGGTGCCATCTGAGCCGGATCCGGATCCGCGGCCTCGTCCGCGCCGCGGCGGTCTTCGGCATCCTCTCGGCGATCCCGTTCGGCTTCACGGCGCCGTGGGTGCTCAACCTGTTCATCTTCACGCTGATGTACGCAGCCCTTGCCTCGGCGTGGAACATCGTCGGCGGCTACTCGGGGTACATCTCCCTCGGCCACGCGGCGTTCTTCGGCGTCGGCGCCTACGCGGTGGGCATCGCGTTCACGCACGTCTCGCGTCGGCTACGGCTACCGCCCGTTCTACGCGTTGCCGCTCGTCGGGATCGGCGCCGCCCTCGTCGCGGTGCCCGTAGGCTGGGTGGCCCTGCGGACCCGGGCAGCGACGTTCGCGATCGTCACGATCACGCTGCTCTTCGTCGTCCAGCAGCTTGCCTTCAACCTCCGCTCGCTCACGGGGGGCTCGCAGGGGATCACCCTGCCCCAGCCGAGCTTCCCCGTCTCGACGTTCGAGCAGCCGTTCTACTACGCGATGCTGGGCGTGCTCGCGCTGTCGATGCTGATCAGCTGGACGGTCCGCGACACCAAGCTCGGGCTGGCGCTGCTGGCGATCCGGGACGACGAGGACCGCGCGCGCGGGCTCGGCGTGCAGACGACGTTCGCGAAGCTCGTGGCGTTCTCTCTGTCGAGCGGCCTCGTCGCGATGGCCGGCGGCGTCTGGGCCTACTACATCGCCTTCATCTACCCGCAGTTCGCGGTCGACCCGCTCGTGACGATCGGCATGGTGCTGATGGTCTACCTCGGCGGCAAGGGCACGCTCTGGGGCCCGGTGCTGGGGGCGTTCATCCTCGTGCCCGCCCAGCAATATCTCGCCTACCGGCTGGGTGCGAGCGACCTCTACCTCGTCGGCTACTCGGCGGTCTTCCTCGTGGTCATGCTCCTGCTGCCGCAGGGGATCCTCCCGTCGCTGAGCGACCGGGCGCGCAGGCTTCGCGCCGGGAGGCTGCCGCCGAGCGAGCGGCGCGAACGGCGCCCCGAGGAGGTGGTCGCCTCGTGAGCGCGCTGCTCGAGGTCGACGGCCTGTGCAAGCGCTTCGGCGGCGTAACCGCGGTCGACCACTGCTCGCTCGCCGTCGAGCGCGGAACGATCACGGGGCTGATCGGCCCGAACGGCTCCGGCAAGACGACCGTCTTCAACCTCGTGACGGGCTACCTGCCGGCGGACGCGGGCAGGATCCGGTTCGACGGGCACCCGGTGCGCCGCCCCGACCCGACTCGGCTGGCGCGCCGGGGCCTCATCCGCACCTTCCAGCAGGCCCGGGTCTTCGCGCACCTGACCGTGCTGGAGAACATCGTGCTGGCTTCGCCACAGACCTGGTGGCGCTCGGGTGCGCCACGCGTGGCCGCGGCCGAGCGCGAGCGCGGCGAGGAGCTCCTCGCCGAGTTCAACCTCGCGGACCGTGCGAACCTCGTCGCCGCCGAACTCTCGTTCGGGCAGCGGAAGCTGCTCGAGTTCGCCGCGACGCTGATGAGCAGACCCTCGATCGTGCTGCTCGACGAGCCGACCGCCGGCATCAACCCGGTGCTGATCGAGACGATCGAGCGGCACATCCGGCGGCTCCACGGCGAGGGGCTCACGTTCCTGGTCGTCGAGCACGACATGCCGCTCGTGATGCGGCTCTGCGATCCCGTGATCGTGCTCGACCGCGGCTGCAAGATCGCCGAGGGGCGCGCAGCCGAGGTGCAGCGCGACCCACTCGTCCTCGATGCCTACCTGGGAAGCTGAGGCGCTGTGCGCGTCGTGCTCGAGGACGTCGTCGCCGGCTACGGGTTCGGAGACGTCCTGCGGGGTCTCGACCTCGTCGCCGAGGCCGGCGAGATCACCTGCCTGATCGGCCCGAACGGCGCAGGCAAGTCGACCGTGCTCCGTGCCGTGAGCGGCCTCCTCCGACCACGGCGCGGCGCCATCCTCGTGGGCGAGCGGAACATCGTCGGCGTCTCCCCCAAGCGGCTGCTCGAGTTCGGCGTCGTCCACGTTCCGCAGGAGCGGAGCCTGTTCCCGCTGATGACGGTCTGGGAGAACATGTTGATGGGCGGCTTCATCCGCAAGAGCGGCAAGGAGGTGCGCCGGCGGGCGGACGAGCTCGCCGAGCGCTTCCCCTTGATCCGGGAACGCCGGACGGAGCGCGCGGGCTCGCTCTCGGGCGGAGAGCAGAAGACGGTCGAGATCGCGCGGGCACTGATGCTCGACCCGAAGGTGCTCCTGATCGACGAGCCCTCGATCGGCCTCTCGCCCAAGGCCAGGGCGGAGGTCTTCGGCACGCTCGCGTCGCTCTCCGACGGCGGCTGGACGATCCTGCTCGTGGAGCAGAACGCCCGCTCGGGACTCGCGGTCTCCGACCGCGGCGCGGTGCTCGACGGAGGTGTCGTGAAGCTGACGGGACCGGGAAAGGCATTGCTCGAGGATCCCGAGGTCGGGCGCCTCTACCTGGGCGTGCAGCCGCCGCCGCTTCCGAACCGCTCCTAGAGAATCGCCTCGGCCAGGAGCGTCGCCACGTCGACCACGCGAAGCTCTCTGCCGCTGGCGCGGACGCCGTCGTCGAGCATCACGGTGCAGAACGGGCAGGCGACGGCGAGCGTGTCGGCGCCCGTCTCGGCCGCCTCGCGCACGCGCTCCTCGTTGATCGCGCCGGCCCGCTCCTCCATCCACATGTGCGCGCCGCCGGCGCCGCAGCAGAACGTCTGCTTGCCGCTGCGCTCCATCTCGACGGGCTCGCCGACCGCGGCGACGAGCTCGCGCGGCTCGTTGCGCACGTCGTTGTGGCGGGCCAGGTAGCAGGAGTCGTGGTAGGTGATCGAGCCGCCGCCCGCGGCCGGAGCTCAGGCGGCCTTCGCGCACGAGCTCGGCGAGCAGCTCGGTGTGGTGCACCACCTCGTAGCTGCCGCCGAAGTCGCGGTACTCGTTCGCGAGCGTGTTGAAGCAGTGCGGGCAGCTCGCGACGATCTTCGTCACCTTCGAGCTCGTTCAGCGTCGCGACGTTCTGCTCGGCGAACGACTGGAAGACGTACTCGTTGCCCATCCGCCGCGCCGGGTCGCCGGTGCAGGACTCGCGCGGCCCGAGGATCGCGAAGTCGACGCCCGCCGCCTGCAGCAGCTTCGCCGTCGACTCGGCCGCTGTCGCGCGCCCGCTCGTCGAACGAGGCGGCGCAGCCGACCCAGTAGAGGACCTCCGGCGCGGGGTCGCCGGGCTCGAGCACGCGCACGCCGAGCCCCTCCGCCCAGTCGGCGCGCTCGGTCTGCGGCTTGCCCCACGGGTTCGCGGCGCGCTCGACGTCGCGCAGCATCGGCTCGGCCTCCGCCGGGAACGCGCGACTCGACCATCACGAGGCTGCGGCGCAGGTCGACGATGTGGTCGACGTGCTCGATCGAGACCGGGCAGGCCTCGATGCAGGCGCCGCAGGTGACGCAGTCCCAGATCGATCTCGCTCGGGGACGCCGTTGCCGACGATCGGCGAGATCTCGCCGCCGCCGAGCGCGATCGGCCCCTCGGCGAAGACCTGGTCGCGGACGCCCATGATCAGCAGCTTCGGCGAGAGCAGCTTGCCCGTCGCGTACGCGGGGCAGGCGTCCTGGCAGCGGCCGCACTCGGTGCAGGAGTACGTGTCGACGCACCTGCTTCCAGGTGAGGTCGCGCGATCGTCGCGGCGCCGAAGCGCAGATCCTCGTCGGGCCCTCGAAGCGGAGCGGCTCGAGCCGGCCGCGGGCGCCGGTGCGCGCCGAACCAGACGTTGACCGCCGCGGTCGCGATGTGCAGGTGCTTGGAGTGCGGCAGGTAGCGGAGGAACGCGAGGATGATCAGCGACGTGCGCCCAGACGAAGCACGCGCTCGGCGTGCGCCGATCGCCGCCGAGGTGCGAGACGCGCGTTCGAGATCGGCGACCAGCCGGCGGGCACTCGTTCAGCCCGAGCGCGTGCGCGGCGGCGTGCCAGAAGAGCAGCGTCAGCACGATCGCCGGCGATCAGGCAGCAGGATCAGGTCGGCATCGCCGCGATGCGCAGCCCTCGGAACCGCGCCGGCCGCACGACCTTGCGGATCCGACCGCCGCGTACGCGACCCCGGCGAGCACGAGCACCGCGAACACGTCGACCAGCCAGCGCGAACCAGCCCTGATGCGCCGAGCCACGGCAGCGTCGAGCCGCGGTCGACCGCGCGCGATCATCGCCATCACGATCGTCGGGAAGAGCACGAGGAAGCCCCAGAAGATGAAGGCGTGCATCAGCCCGGGCACGAGCCGCTGGAAGAGCTTCCTCTGCCCGAGCACGATCACGACCTCGTTGCGCGCGCGCCGCGGCAGGTCGCCGCGTCCGGTCGTTCGGCTTGCCGCGTCCGGACGAGCCTCGCGAGCAGGAGCGCGCGGCGCGCGAACAGGCCGCCGCAGACCGCGAGCGCGGCCGCGAGCCCGAGCGACGCCGGCGAGCACCGCTATGGCCCGCGACCCTTCCCAGCTCGGCGCGTGATCGCGGGCACGATCTCGTGGAGGTCGCCGATCACGGCGTAGTCGGCGTGCGCGAGGATCGACGCCTCGGGGTCGGCGTTGATCGCGAGGATCCTCTTCGCGCCCTTGCAGCCCGGCGATGTGCTGGGTCGCGCCGCTGATCCCGCACGCGATGTAGAGGTCGGGCGCGATCTTCGTGCCCGTCTGCCCGACCTGGTCGGTGTGCGGGCGCCAGCCGGCGCTCGTGACGACGCGCGAGCAGCCGACGGCGCCGCCGAGCAGCGCGGCGAGCTCCTCGAGCGACGCGAAGCCTTCCGCCGAGCCGACGCCGCGGCCGCCGCTGACGACTACCTTCGCGTCGGTCAGCGACACGCCGCCGAGCCGACTCCTCGAGGCGCTCGAGCACCCGACTGCGAGGTCGGCAGCCGCCGTCGCGGGCGCGAACGTCTCGACCGCCGCGGGCGCGCCCGCCGCTTCCGCCGCGACCGCATGCGGAGCCGTCGTCAGGAGCTTCACGGCCGCGTGCAGGCGCGCCTCCTCGAGCAGGC
The DNA here is from genome assembly GCA_963757725.1 of uncultured Actinomycetes bacterium. GTDB lineage: Bacteria > Actinomycetota > Thermoleophilia > Gaiellales > Gaiellaceae > CAVWSR01. The sequence goes on along the minus strand of CAVWSR010000005.1, from coordinate 725,039 downwards.
TGCCGCCCCAGCGGACGCGCGTGAGACGTCGCCGTCGACCGTGATGCAGTTGGCGGCGAGCGGCCGGTCGAGGCGCGCGGCGACGTGCGCGAGCACCTCGTTGCCGCGATCGGAGCCCGGCCGCGACGACCGCCTCGGGCGCAGCCTCCCCACGAGCTCGCAGACCGCCGCCGCCCACGCGCCGGGCGCGTACGAGCCCTCGAGCTCGGCGACGTGGAGCACCTCGACCGCGACCTCGGCGGCCGCACCGACCGAGATCGCGTGCACGGTCCGCCCAGAGAGCGCGCGAGCGCGAGCGCCTGCAGGGAGAGCTCGTCGCCGGGCTCGACGAAGACGAGGACGCTCACGCGACCCCCAGCCGCGCATCACCTCGACCACCGCGGGCGCGGCCGTCGGCGCCCGTCGCCGAGCACCTCGGCCTGCTTGCCCTGGCCCGGCGGCACGACGAGGCGCAGCTTCTCGAGCCGCGGCTCCGGGCGCGACGGGCGTGCTCGTCGCCACGGGCTTTCGCTTCGCGCGCAGCTTCGCCGGGCACCGACGGGTAGCGCGGCAGATTCAGCCCTTCCTTGACGGTCACGACCGCGGGGACGGCACGTCGTAGACGTCGCGCGCGCCGGCCGACCTCCGCTCGCAGCGGGCGCGTCCGTTTTCGACGGTCATCCCCTTCAGCCCCGTCACGCAGGGCCGGCCGAGCGCTTGGGCGACGCGGATCCCGACCTGGTAGTTGCCCGATCGGCCGACTCGTTGCCGAAGACGATCAGGTCGAACTCGACCTCCTCGGCGCGGATCGCCTCGATGATCGCCGCCGCGGTCGCCTGGGGTCCCACTCTGGACCCGTCGGCGACGAGCAGGATGCCCCGGTCGGCACCGATCGCCATGCACTCGCGCAGCTGCTCCTCGGCCTCGGGCGGCCCGAGCGCGAGCACGACGGACTCGCCGCCCTGCGCCTCGACGATCCGCACCGCCTCCTCGACCGCGCACTCCTCGTGCGGGCTGATCGTGAAGCCGAGGTGGCGCGTCTCGATCGCCTGCTCGTCCTCGGTGAGCACGATCCGCCCGCCGGTCATCGGCACGCGCTTGACGCAGACGAGCACGTTCACGAGCGAATCCTCGTGTTTTCCGGGTCGAAGATCGGCGTCGAGTCGGCGAGCGCGACGGTGACCGGGTAGCGCTCGCCCATGTACTCGACGAGCAGCTGCTCGCCGTCGACGGCCTGCTCGGGCGGCAGGTACGACATCAGGATGTGCTTGCCGACCGACGGCCCCGCGCCTGCGCTCGTGACGAACGAGCGGCGGCCCTTGCGGTCGACGAGCGGCGTTGCCCTCGCGGCTCAGGATCGGCTCGCTTGCCGAGCATGTAGCGCCTGACGCCCGACGCGGACGTGTGATCGTCGACGGTCAGCGTGCAGAGGATCGCGGCCGGCTCCTCCTCGCGGTGCGCGACGTAGGCCTCCTTGCCGACGAAGTCCTCGCTCCTTGACCTTGCCCCACGCCATCCCCGCCTCGACGACGTTGTAGTCGTCGTCGAGCTCGACGCCGAAGGCGCGGTAGCACTTCTCGAGCCGGCCGGTCGTGCCGTAGACGCCGATCCCGGCACGGGACGACGGCGTGCTGCTCGCCTGCCTCCCAGACGGGTCCCACAGCCGCGCGCCCGTCCTCGATCGGCACGTACAGCTCCCAGCCGAGATCGCCGACGTAGGAGATCCGCGACGCGAGCACGCGCAGCGGACCCACCTCGATCGTGCGGCAGGTCGCGAACGGGAAGCCCGCGTGCGAGACGTCGTCGCTCGGTGACGGCCTCGAGGATGTCGCGCGCCCGCGGGCCCCAGAGCCCGAGCGTGCACCAGGCGGAGGTCAGGTCGATCGATCCGGGCGGTGCCGTCCTCGACGAGCTGGTCGCGGAACCATTTCAGGTCGGCCATCCCGTGCGCGCCGCCGGTGACGACGCGGAACTGCTCGTCGCCGAGGCGCATGATCGTCAGGTCGGACTTGAAGCCGCCCTTCGGCGACAGGATCGGCGTGTAGACCACGCGCCCGACCGCGACGTCCATCTGGCGCACGGCGATCCGCTGGAGCGACTCGAGTGCTCCCGGGCCGAGCACGTCGAAGACGAAGAACGCGGTCAGGTCGAACATGCCGGCGCGGTCGCGCATCGCCAGGTGCTCGGCGTTGACGATCGGCGACCACCAGCGCGACTCCCACTCGGCCTCGCGGCGGCCGACGCGCTCGCCGTATTCCTCGAGCAGCGGCGCGTTCGACTCGTACCAGTGCGGCCGCTCCCACCCTGCGACCTCGAAGAACACCGCGCCGAGCTCCTGCTCGCGCGCGTGGAACGGCGGCAGGCGGACGTTGCGATTCGACTCCCACTGCTCAGCCGGATGAACGATGCCGTAGGTCTTGTTGAAGCCCTCGGCGGAACGCGCTCTCACGTGCTCCTTCGTCTTCTGCTGCTCGTAGAAACGCGCGATGTCGGACGCCTGCAGATCGATCTCGGACTCGCCGTGCACCATCCATTCGGCGACCGACTTGCCGACGCCCGGCCCCTCCTTGATCCAGACGGCGGCGGCCGACCAGAGGCCCTTCACCTCGGGCGTCTCGCCGAGCAGCGGCAGCCCGTCGGGGGTCAGCGAGAGCAGGCCGTTGATCGCGTACTTCATGCCGACGGACTCGTCGCCGACGATCTCCGGCATCAGCTCGAGTGCTTCCTCCATTTGCTGGTTGAAGTCCGCCTGCGTGAACGGGAACTCGGTCGGCGAGAGCGCCGCCTCCTCGACCGAGGGAATCTCCTCGGGGTCGTGGAGGATCGGACGGTGCGCATAGGAGCCGATCTCGAGCCCGCCGCCGTGCTGGCGCTCGTACATGTTCGTGTCCATGTCGCGCACGATCGGGAACTCGATGTCCCCCTTGGCGTCGGCGAAGCGCGGCACCGGCCCGACGTCGATCATCTGGTGCACGGCGGGCGTGAGCGGAATCGAGGCGCCGGCGAGGCGCGCGACGCTCGGGCTCCAGACGCCGCAGCAGATGACGACGTACTCGGCCTCGAGGTCGCCCCTGGTCGTCCGCACGCGCCTGACCCGACCGCGCTCGACGTCGATCCCGAGCACCTCGGTGTTCGCGGACACGGTCAGCGCGCCGGACTCCTGGGCGCGCTCGCGCATGATCGTCCCCGCGCGCAGCGAGTCGACGACGCCGACGCTCGGCGTCGAGAAGCCGCCGAGGATCACCGTCTCGTCGATGAACGGGACGAGCTCCTTCACCTGCGCCGGCGTCAGGATCGACACGCGCTCGATGCCCCACGACTTGGCCGAGGCAACACGGCGACGCAGCTCCTCCAGCCGCTCCTCCGTGCGCGCGACCTCGATGCCGCCGCTCTCCGTGAAGACGCCGAGCTCCTTGTACTGGCGCATGCTCTCGAGCGTGAGCTGCGTCATCTCCTTGGAGTGGTCGACCGGGTAGATGAAGTTCGACGCGTGCCCCGTCGAGCCGCCCGGGTTCGGGAAGCGGCCCCTTGTCGAGCAGCACGAGCTCTCCCCAGCCGAGCCGCGACAGGTGGTAGACGAGGCTGTTGCCGACGATGCCGGCGCCGATCACCACCACCCGCGCGGAGGTGGGGAGAGCACTCGCAGAGCTCGCTTCATGCTGCTGTCGGGACACCAGGAGCGACCTTTCGTCGAGATAGATCAGTGATATATAACACTCACGACTCGAGCAGGACGCGCCGCATCGCCTGCTCGAAGTCGTGCACGTGGCGGCGCATGATCCGTTCGGCGCGCGGTGCATCGCGGGCGCTGATCGCGTCCAGGAGCTCGCGGTGCTCGCCCACGGCCTGCTTCAGCTCCTGCGCTCGAGCCAGCGCGAGGTACCAGATCCGCAGCGCGAGCACGTAGTACACCTCGAGCGTCTCGGCGAGGAACTCGTTGTGCGTGCAGCGGTAGACGGCGCGGTGGATCCGCTCGTCGAGGTCCATCAGCCCGTGCTCGTCGAGCGCCCCTCCGCGTTCGAGCTCTTCGATCAGCGCCGCGAGCTCCGCGCGGTCGTGCTCGGTCGCCCGCTCCGCCGCGAGCCGCGCGGCCTGGCCCTCGAGCACCTCTCGTACCTCGCAGAGGCTCGCGAGGTCGCTGATCTCGACGCTCGTGACGAACATGCCGCGGCGCGGGTAGACCTCGACGAGCTTCTCCTGGGCGAGCCGGCGCAGAGCCTCCCGGATCGGCGTGCGCCCGATCAGGAGGCGTTCCATCAGCTCGCGCTCGTTGATCACCGCACCAGGCCGGAGCTCGACCGAGACGATCAGCTCGCGGATCGCGTAGTACGCCTTCTCCGCGAGTGAAGCCGCCTCTATCTCCACCTGCGCCACGGAGATATATTAGTCGCATCTCAGGCCGACGAAAGGAACGCGAGTTGACGACGCAGATGCCCTCCTCGCTGGAGATCGCCCAGGACGCGAAGCTTCGCCCGATCGCGGAGATCGCGGAGCAGGCGGGCCTCCTCGCCGACGAGGTCGACCTCTACGGGCGCTACAAGGCGAAGATCGACCTGGGCGTCCTCGACCGGCTGGCCGAGCGGCCCGACGCGAAGCTGATCAACGTGACCGCGATCACTCCGACGAAGGCCGGCGAGGGCAAGACGACGACCTCCGTGTCGCTGACGCAGGGCCTCGGCTTCATCGGCAAGAGCCCGGTGCTCTGCCTGCGCGAGGCCTCGGTCGGACCCGTCTTCGGGATCAAGGGCGGCGCGGCCGGAGCCGGCTATGCGCAGGTCGTGCCGATGGAGGACATGAATCTGCACTTCACGGGCGACATCCACGCGATCGGCGCCGCCAACAACCTGCTCGCGGCGATGCTCGAGGCCCACATCCTGCACGGCGGCAAGCCGCACATCGACCCGCTCTCGATCTCCTGGCGCCGCTGCGTCGACATCAACGACCGGGCCCTGCGCGACATCGCGGTCGGCCTCGGCGGCCGCGCCAACGGCTACGCGCGCCAGACCGGCTTCGACATCACAGCCGCGTCCGAGGTGATGGCGATCGTCGCCGTCGCGCGCGACCTGCACGACCTGCGCGAGCGCCTGGGCGCGATCACCGTCGGCTCGACCTTCGAAGGCGAGCCGGTCACCGCCGAGCAACTGCGCGCCGCCGGCGCGATGTGCGTGCTGCTGAAGGAGACGATCAAGCCGAACCTCGTGCAGACGCTCGAGGGCCAGCCCGCGTTCGTCCATTGCGGCCCGTTCGCAAACATCGCGCACGGCAACAACTCGCTCGTCGCCGACCGGGTGGCGCTCAAGCTCGGCGACTACGTCCTGACCGAGAGCGGCTTCGGCTCGGACATGGGCATGGAGAAGTTCTACGACATCGTCTGCCGCGTCGGCGGGCTCAGGCCGTCCGCGACGTGCTCGTGGTGACGGTCAAGGCGCTCAAGCACCACGCCGAGGATCCGGACGGCGGTCTCGAGGCGGTCGAGCGCGGCGGCGCGAACATGATCCGCCATCTCGGGATCATCCGCGAGTTCGGGCTCAACGCAGTCGTCGCGGTCAACCGCTTCCCCGGCGACACCGACGAGGAGATCGAGCTCGTGCGTGAGCTCGCCCTCGCGAACGGCGCCTACGCGGCCGAGGCCAACAACGCGGTCACGAAGGGAGGCGAGGGTGCCGCGGTGCTCGCGGAGGCGGTCGTGGCCGCGGCGGAGGAGCCGAGCTCGTTCGACTATCTCTACGAGCTGGACTCACCGATCGAGCAGAAGATCGAGGCGATCGCAAGGCGCGCCTATGGCGCCGACGGAATCTTCCTGCTCAAGACCGCGCAGGAGAAGATCCGGCAGTTCAACCAAGCCGGCTTCGACAGGCTCCCGATCTGCATGGCGAAGACGCATCTCTCGCTCTCGCACGATGCGGCGCTGACGAATGCCCCGACCGGGTTCACGGTCACCGTGCGGGACATCCGGGCCTACACCGGCGCCGGCTGGCTCGTCGCCCTCTGCGGCGACATGCAGACGATGCCGGGGCTGAGCGCCACCCCCGCCGCCTTCAACGTCGACATCGACGCGGACGGAAGGACGATCGGCCTTTTCTAGCTTGCAACAGAGGAGTACGGTGAAGCGGTGACGGCGACCGTCGTGAGCAGCGGCCGGGATTCCGCCCGCGCCGGGGCGCCGCTGATCCGGGTCGCCAACGTCTGGAAGATCTTCGGACGCCACGCGAGCCGCGTGATCGGCACGCCCGACGCCGAGCTGCCACGCGCCGAGCTGCGCGCAAGGCACGGCTGCGTCGCAGCGGTGCGCGACGTCTCGTTCGAGGTCTGGCCCGGCGAGGTGTTCGTGGTCATGGGGCTCTCCGGCTCGGGGAAGTCGACGCTCGTGCGCACCCTGATCCGGCTGATCGAGCCGAGCGCCGGGCAGATCGAGATCGACGGCCGCGACGTCTGCGCCGCGAGCCAGGCAGAGCTGCGCGAGCTGCGCCGGCACACCTCCTCGATGGTCTTCCAGCACTTCGGGCTGCTTGCCCACCGGCGCGTCGTCGACAACGTCGCGTTCGGGCTCGAGATCCAGGGCGTTGGCAAGGCAGAGCGCCTCGCCCGCGCCGAGAGCGTGTTGAAGCTGGTCGGGCTCGAGGACTCCGCCAACCAGTTCCCCGACCAGCTCTCGGGCGGAATGCAGCAGCGTGTCGGGCTCGCCCGCGCCTTCGCCGTCGACCCGAAGGTGATGCTCTACGACGAGCCGTTCAGCGCGCTCGACCCGCTGATCCGCCGTGACATGCAGGACGAGGTGATCCGGCTGCAACACGAGACCGGCAAGACGATGGTCTTCATCACGCACGACCTGCCGGAGGCGCTGCGGCTCGGCGACCGGATCGCGATCATGCGCGACGGCCAGATCGTCCAGCTCGGGACGCCGGAGGAGCTCGTCGGCTCGCCGGCGGACGAGTACGTCGCGAACTTCGTGCGCGACATCCCGCGCAGCCACGTCCTGACCCTGCGCTGGATCATGCGGCCGGCGGAGCCCGGCGAGGAGGACGGGCCGAGACTTCCCGTCGACACGACCGTGCGCGCCGCCGTGCCGGCCATCGCGGGGAGCGAGCGTCCGGTCTGCGCCGTCGAGGACGGACGGGTTGTCGGGGTCGTCGACCGTGTGACCGTGTTGAACGCGATCGCCGGCGAGGGGCACTGAGATGTCCACCGCGACCGACCTGGCAGGTCCGGTCGCCGCCGCCTCTGGCCCGCGCCCGTGGTGGCGCGGGCGCCTCGGCCTCGTCGTCGCGATCGCGCTCGCCATGCTGGTTGCCTTCCTCGGCTGGAAGAACCAGCTCAACTGGCCGGCAGCACTCGTCTGGAACTCGCTGTCCGGCTACCTCGACCGCTTCCAGGCCTGGCTGAGCAACAACCGCAACGTCGCGCACCCGAACGTCGTCTTCGCGATCTTCAACGGCTTCGCCGACTTCCTCGACCACCTCGTCTCGTGGCTGACGAGCTTTTTCGAGAAGCTGACCTGGGCCGGCACGACGGTGCTCGGCGTTGCCATCGTGCTCCGCTTCGGCCACTGGCGCCAGGCGCTCGGCGTCCTCGGCGCGTTCGTTTCCTTCGCCGTGATGGGACTGTGGGAGGAGAGCGTCCAGACCTTCGCGCTGACGTTCGCGGCGGTCGGGCTGTCGCTGCTCGTCGGCGTGCCGCTCGGCGTGCTGGCCGGCCGCTCCGACCGCTTCCAGCGGCTGATCACGCCCGTGCTCGACGCGATGCAGATCGTGCCCGCGTTCGCGTACCTGATGCCCGTCGTGATCCTCTTCTCGGTCGGGCCGGGCGCCGCCGTCGTCACCACGATGATCTACGCCGTCCCGCCGGCGATCCGGATCACGGCGCTCGGGATCCGCGGCGTGCCCGCCAACACGGTCGAGGCCGGGAGGGCACTCGGCTCGACGCGCTGGCAGCTCCTCGCCAAGGTGCAGCTCCCGCTCGCCCGGCGGATGCTGCTGCTCTCGGTCAACCAGACGATCCTGTTCGCCCTCTCGATGGTCGTGATCGCCGGCCTGATCGGCGGCGCCGGTCTCGGCGACACGGTCACGAACGGCCTCTACTCGAACCCGGCACTCGCGCTGCTTGGCGGCTTCGCGATCGTGATCATGGCGATCGCCCTCGACCGCGCGACGGAGGCGATGGCCGAGCGCACCGATCCCGCGCACCGCCACCTGACCGAGGCCAAGAAGCAGCGCCTGCGGCTCTTCACGGCCGGCTGCGCCGCGGCCGTCGGACTCGCCGCCGGGCTCGGGCACGCGCTCCACGCCGGCGCGATCTACTCGCGCTGGACCGCACAGGATTGGCTGCTCCACTACGTCCAGCAGGCGCTCGACTACGTGCAGAACCCATCGACGTTCGTCTTCCACATCACGAACCCGGTCGGGAACTTCCTCGTCCAGCGCGGCCTCGAGCCGCTGCGGAGCTTCTTCGTCGAGACGCCCTGGCCGGTGCTCGCGCTCGGGCTCGTGCTGATCGCGTTCCTGCTCAGCGGCCTGCGCCCGGCGCTGACGACGCTCCTGATGCTCGGACTGATCGGCCTCGTCGGCGAGTGGGTCAACGCGATGGACACGCTCTCGCAGGTGCTGGTGGCGACGCTGCTCACCGTTCTCTTCGGCGTCGCGCTCGGAGTCTGGGCGGCGGAGAGCACGCTCGTCGAGCGGATCCTGAGACCGATCAACGACGTGCTGCAGACGCTGCCGCAGCTCGTCTACATCATCCCGTTCATCTACCTGATGCCGGTCTCGAAGGTTCCCGGCGTGGTCGCCTCCGTGCTGTACGCCGTCCCCGTCGTGATCCGGCTCGTCGCGAGCGGGCTGCGCGGAGTCGCGCCGGAGGCGGTGGAGGCGGCCGCCGTCGTTCGGCGCCACGCGCCTGCAGGTGCTGACGAAGGTGAAGATCCCGCTCGCCCGCGACGCGATCATGCTCGGCGTCAACCAGGGGATCATCATGGTGCTCGCCGTCGTCGTGATCGCCGGGCTCGTCGGCTCCGGCGCGCTCGGCTACGAGGTCGCGCAGGGCCTGCAGCGCAACGCGTTCGGGCAGGGCGTGATCGCGTCGATCGCGATCCTCGCGCTCGGGATCGCCCTCGACCGCACCACCCAGGGGCGCCGGCGGGCGCGGAGCGAGGGCACGGGTTGAGGCTCTATCCCGGAGAGGCACATCGAAGGCAGGCAAAGGAGGCACGAATGTCGGATCGTCTCGGAGCTCGGCGCGGCCACCGTGGTTGGGTACTGGCCGTGCTTGCTCTAGCTGTCGGAGCCGCGCTCACCGCGGTCGGAACGGCGACCGCCCGGACCGGGGCCGCATGCGGCACGGTCACGCTCAACGAGCAGGCGTGGGCCGGCTCCACCGCCAACACCTATGTGGCCAAGGGCGTGCTGGAGAAGCTGGGCTGCAAGGTCAAGATCACCCAGATCGCGGAGATCCCCGTCTACCAGGCGATGGCGGACGGGAAGGTCGACGCCGTGCTCGAGGACTGGCAGCACACCGACCAGTACAAGCAGTACGTCGACAAGCAGAAGTCGGTCGTGCTGGTCGGGCCGAACGGCGTCAAGGGCGTGATCGGCTGGTACATCCCCGACTACCTGATGAAGCAGCATCCCGAGTTCAAGACGTGGAAGGGGCTGAAGGGCAAGGAGAGCCTCTTCAAGAGCCCCGAGTCCGGCTCGCAGGGCATGTTCCTCGGCGGCGACCCCTCCTACGTGCAGAAGGACAAGGAGCTGATCCCGGCGCTCGGACTGAACCTCAAGTTCGTCTCGGTCGGCGCCGAGCCGGCCCAGGTCGCGCGCTGGAGCCAGCTCTACAAGCAGCACAAGCCGGTGCTCTTCTACTGGTACGACCCGCAGTACCTGAACGCGACCTACAAGCTCGATCGAATCCAGCTGCCGAAGCGCTTCGCCGGCTGCAAGGACGACGAGAAGACGGGCGGCGACCCGAAGGCGTACGCGTGCGAATACCCGTCGTACGTGCTCGAGAAGCTGTTCAGCAAGAAGTTCGCGAGCAGCGGCTCTCCTGCCGTCGCGGTGCTGAAGCGTTGGTCGTGGACGAACAAGGACCAGAATGCATTGGCCAAGCTGATCGCCGGGGACCACATGAACCCGGACAAGGCGGCTCAGAAGTGGATCGCGGCCAACCAGGCCAAGGTCAACAAGTGGCTCGGCAAGTAGCCAGCGGGCTCTAGAGAGCTCGGCGGAGCGCCTCGCGCCACCCGGCGTAGAGGCGCTCCGCCTCGTCCGACGGCAACCGGGGCTCGTAGCGGGCACCCGGCCGCACCGGCGGCTCGGCCAGGCCGAGCGCGAGCGCAGCGGCGCCGAGGGCGGTCAGCTCGCGCTCCGCAGCCACCTCGACCGGCACCTGAAGCACGTCGGCCTGGAACTGCATCAGGAACTCGTTCTGCGTCGCGCCGCCGTCGGCACGCAGCACCTCGACGGGCATCGCCTCGAGCACGTCGCGCACCTGGAAGGCGATCGCCTCGAGCGCAGCGCGGACGAGGTGCTCACGACGGGTGCCACGCGTGAGCCCGCAGATCAGCCCGCGCGCATCCGGCGCCCAGTGCGGCGAGCCGAGTCCCGCGAGCGCCGGGACGAAGTGGACGCCGTCCGTGCTCTCCACCGAGGCGGCGAGCTGCGAGCTCGAAGCCACATCGTCGAGCAGGCCGAGCCCGTCCCGCAGCCACTGGAGCGCCGCACCGGCGACGAAGACCGACCCCTCGAGCGCGTAGCGGCGCCGCTGGGAGCTGCCCGGCGAGACCGCGGCGGTGCGCAGCAGACCGTGCGGCGGCGGCGAGGCGTCGTCCCCGGAGTGCGTGAGCACGAAGCTGCCGGTCCCGTAGGTCGCCTTCGCCTGGCCGGCGCGGACGCAGCCGTGGCCGAAGAGCGAGGCCTGCTGGTCGCCCGCGATCCCGGCGACCGGGACGCTCGCGCCGAGCAGCGAGCCCTCCCCCACCACCTCGCCCGAGCCGCGAATCGCCGGCAGGAGGGCACGGTCGACGTCGAACAGCTCGAGCAGCTCGTCGTCCCAGTCGAGGGTCGCGAGCGCGACGAGCATCGTGCGCGAGGCGTTCGTCGGCTCGGTGACGTGCTCGCCGGCGAGCTTCCAGACGAGCCAGCTGTCGACGGTGCCGAACGCGAGTCCGTCGCGGCGGCCCGTCTCGTCGAGCAGCCACTCGAGCTTCGTGGCCGAGAAATAGGGGTCCGGGACGAGCCCGGTGCGCTCGCGGATCAACTCGACGGGAAGCTCGGCGCAGCGAGCGGCGGTGCGCCGGTCCTGCCAGACGATCGCCCGGTGGACGGGGCGGCCGCTCGCCCGCTCCCAGAGCAGCGTCGTCTCGCGCTGGTTCGCGATCCCGATCGCGGCCAGGTCGCGCGGAGCGATCGCCGCGCCGCGCAGCGCTGCCTCGGCGGACGCCTCGACCGTCTGCCAGATCTCGTCGGGGTCGTGTTCCACCCAGCCGGGCCGCGGAAAGTGCTGGCGCAGCTCGGCGTAGCCGCGGCCGAGCACGCGTAGCTCGTCGTCGACGACGAGACAGGTCGTCCCGGTCGTGCCCTGGTCGATCACGAGAACCGCCATGTCACGAGAGACTAAGGAGTGCGACGCCCGCGACGATCACGAGGGCGCCGGCGGCGCGCGCCAAGCCGACGCGCTCTCTGAGCACGAAGCCCGCGAAGCCGGTCGCGATCAGCACGCTCGTCTCGCGCACCGCCGCGACCGAGGCGGCGGAGGCGCGCTCGAGCGCTCCGAGCACGAGTGCGTACGCGGTGAAGGTCGCGAGCCCGGCGAGACAGCTCGCGGGAGACAGTTCGGCCCGCACCGCTGCGGCCCCCTTCCAGCGCAGCACGACCGCCGCGTAGCCGAGCGACGGACCGAGCATCGAGAGCTCGAGGTACGGAATCGCCGAGGCGTACCGGATCCCGTGCTTGTCGATCAGCGTGTAGGCCGCGATGCAGCAGGCGATCAAGAGGCCGAACGCGATGCCGCCCGCGTCCGCCCGCGCGAGCCCGCGCACGAGCACGACGCCGGCGCCGACGAGGCAGACGCCGGCCGCCTGGCCCCAGGAGGTCGACTTGCCGAGCGCGACGACACCCGCGACGAGCACGAGCACCGGGGCGGTGCCACGGGCGACCGGATAGACGACCGAGAGCTCGAGCCGGCGGTAGGCGGCCGCGAGCAGCGCGAAGTAGACGAGCTCGAAGACGCCGCTGCCGACGAGGAACGGCCAGACCCGGCCGTCGACGTGCCAGAGCACGGCAGTGACGGGCGCAAAGACGACGACCGCGACGACGAGTGCAACCGCGGTCGCCGATTCGGGGTCGCGGGCGCGCGCGAGCAGCAGGTTCCAGAGCGCGTGCACGAAGGCGGCGGCCAGCGCGAGGGCGAAGGCGGCTGCCGGCATCCGCGAAGGTTACGCTTGCCGGTCGGATGCTCATCCGTGCCGTCATCTTCGATTTCAACGGCACGCTCTCCGACGACGAGCCGATCCTCTACCGGATCTACGCAGAGATGTTCTCCGAGCGGGGCAAGCCGCTCGCCGAGCAGCAGTACCGCGACGAGCTCGCGGGCCACTCCGAGGAGGAGATCCTCGAGCGCTGGCTCGGGCGCGGCCGTCCCGACCTGGAGCAGCTCGTGGCCGAGCGGATCGCACGCTACCGCGCCGCCGTCGCGGACGGCGCGACCGTCTACCCCGAGGTTCGCGAAGCGGTGCGCTACGCGGCCGAGCGGGTGCCCGTCGCGATCGTCTCGGGCGCGGCGCTCGAGGAGATCGAGCCCGTCGTCGAGGCGGCCGGCCTCGCGCCGCTCGTGCAGGCGATCGTCGCCGCCGGCGACGTAGCCGATGGGAAGCCGCATCCCGAGGGGTACCTGCGCGCCGTGGAGCTGCTGGGCGTGCCGGCGGGCGAGGCCGTCGCGTTCGAGGACACCGAGGCGGGCGTCGCGTCGGCGAAGGCCGCCGGGCTGCGCTGCATCGGCATCACCCGGACCCTCGGCGCAACGCGCCTCGCTGCCGCCGACGAGCTGATCCCGGCGCTCGACCTCGCGACCGTCCGGCGTCTACTTCCGTGACCTGCCGGTGAGGCCGCTCGTGATCGCGCACCGCGGCGCGTCGGCCGACCTCCCGGAGAACACGCTGCCCGCCTTCGAGCGCGCGATCGAGGTCGGCGCCGACTTCGTCGAGCTCGATGTCCACGCCGACCGCGAGGGCCGCCTCCTCGTCACGCACGACCCACCGCGCAGCGAGCTGCACCCTCGCCTGGAGGAGGTGCTCGATCTCTGCCGCGGCAGGATCGGCGTGATGATCGAGCTGAAGACGCCGGGCCGCTACCGCAGGCGCGACCTCGTCGGTCGGACGCTCGCGCTGCTCGACGACGACGCGGTCGTCGTCTCCTTCCAGCGCGCCGCGCTCGAGGAGGTGCGCCGCCGCCGCCCGGGGATTCGCACCGTGCAGCACGTCGGGCTGAGCGTCTCGATCCGCGGTGCCGCCGGCGCCTGGGCGGCGGGCTTCTGGGATCCGCGCACGACCGCTCGCGGCCTCGCTACCGCGCGACGGCTCGGGCTCGAGACGACCGTCTACACCGTCAACGACGAGGCGCGCATGCGCGAGCTCGCGGCGCTCGGCGTCACCGGCATCTTCACGGACCGGCCGGAGCAGGCCCTGCGGGCGCTGACTCTGCCTCCAGACTGAGCAGCCGTGCGCTCTCGGCCGGGAAGCGCGCCGTCACGCGGTGGCCCACCGGCAGCGTCTCGGCACGCTGGGTCGAGACGTCGGCAGTCACCTCGCCGGCCGCGGCGGACACCTTGATCCGGGTCACCGAGCCGAGAAACGTGTGAGAGATCACCTCGCCCGAGAGGATCGACTCCGACTCCGGGGCGCTGTTCGCCGACTCGACCTCCACCACCTCTGGCCGGACGAGCACGAGCACGCGCTCGCCCTCGCGACGGCCGTCGGCACGGTCGACGCGCAGCCGGATCCCGCCGCACTCCACCTCCCCCCGCCCCGAGACCGTGCCCTCGAGCCGGTTCATCGTGCCGATGAACTCGGCGACGAACGGCGTCGCCGGGGAGCCGTACATCTCGGACGGTGTGCCGACCTGCTCGATCCGCCCGCCGAACATGACCGCAACCCGGTCGGAGACCGAGAGCGCCTCCTCCTGGTCGTGCGTGACGTAGATCGTGGTGATCCCGAGCTGCGTCTGGATCCGCCGGATCTCCTCGCGCAACTGCACTCGCACCTTCGCGTCGAGCGCCGAGAGCGGCTCGTCGAGCAGGAGCACGCGCGGCTCGATCGCAAGCGCGCGCGCGAGCGCGACACGCTGCTGCATGCCGCCGGAGAGCTGGTGCGGGTAGCGCTTGCCCGCGTGGGCGAGGCCGACGAGCTCGAGCAGCTCCTCGACCTTCTTGCGCCGGTCGCCGCGGCCGTGCTTGCGGATCCTCAACCCGTACTCGACGTTCCGCTCCGCCGTCATGTTCGGGAAGAGGCTGTACGCCTGGAACACCATGCCCATGTCGCGGCGGTTCGGCGGCACGTTCGAGACGTCCTTGCCGTCCACGATCACGTGACCGGCGGTCGGACGGTCGAAACCGGCGACGAGCCGCAGCGCGGTCGTCTTGCCGCAGCCCGACGGCCCGAGCAGCGAGAGGAACTCGCCCGCCTCGAGCGAGACGGTGATTCCCTTGAGCGCCTCGAAGTCGCCGAACGACCGGCGCAGCTCCTGCAACTCGACGTGCGGCATCTAGCGCGCCCCCGCAATCTGAACCCGCGGCGCGCCGCGGCGCCGGCCGACGAGCAGGATCGAGAGCATCGCAGCCCACGTGATCGCGAAGCTCATCAGCGACACCGCGGCAGCCGGATACGCCTGGGTCTCGTTGATGTACTGGATGTAGGTCGGGAACGTGTGGAACGCCGACAGCGTCGCGATCGTGAACTCGCCCATCACGATCGCGAGCGTCAGGAACGCGCCGGAGAGCGCGGCGACGCGGATGTTCGGCAGGATCACGCTCACCATCGTGCGCGGCCAGCTCGCGCCGAGGTTCAGCGACGCCTCGGTCAGCGTGTGCACGTCGATCGCGCGGAAGCCGCTGTCGAGCGAGAAGAACACGTAGGGAAACGCGAGGATCACGTACCCCGCGACGAGGAACCCGTACGGCGACGCGTAGAACCAGCTCGGTGAGCCCCGGTAGAAGTCGAGCAGGCCGACGACCAGGATGATCGGCGGCACGACGAACGGCAGCAGCGCCAGAAAGCCGATCACGGGCCGCAGCCGCGGCAGCTTCAGGTGCACCCAGTAGACCGTCGGCACGAACAGCAGCATGCTGACCGCGATCGTCTCCAGCGAGAGGACGAACGAGAGCTTGATCGTGACCCAGAACTGATGGTCGTGGATGATCGTGCCGTAGGCGGCGACGCTGCAGCACTTGCCCGTCTGCTTGGCGTTCAGGCTGAACAGCAACGTCGCGATCAGCGGGATCAGGAAGTAGGCCGCGCCCAGCACGAGCCAGATCCACGCCGAGTACGAGCGGCGCCTCACTTGGCCCACCGCGAGGCGCGGCGCTGGAGCGGCACGTAGATCAGCATCATCGCTGCGAGCACGACGAACATCCCGAACGCGAGCGCCTGGCCCTCGTGGGGGTTGAAGGACACGTTGCCGGAGAGGTCGGCGCCGATCAGGATCGGCACCAGGTTGAGGCCCGAGGAGGTGAGCGCGTAGGCGGTCGCGTAGGCCGCGAAGGAGTTGCCGAAGAGCAGGATCACCGCGCCGAGGATGGAGGGCAGAAGCACCGGGAAGCCGATGTGCCGCCAGTACTGGAGTCGCGAGGCTCCGAGGTTGGACGAGGCTTCGCTCCATTCGCGCCGCAGCCCGTCGATCGCCGGTGCGATCACGAGCAGCATCAGCGGGATCTGAAAGTAGAGGTAGACGATCTCGACCCCCGTTTTCGTGAACAGGCTGAAGCCGTGCTGGTAGAGGTTGTAGTGGAGCTGGTTCGCGAAGAACTTGCTGACGATCCCGATCGTGCCGAGGGTGGCGATGAAGGCGAAGGCGAGCGGGATGCCGCCGAAGTTCGCCGCGACGCCCGAAAAGGTCGTGAACGCGGAGCGGATCCAGTGCGGCGTCCCTTCCCGGATCGCCGCATAGGCGATCAGCAGGCCGAAGGCCGCACCCAGCACGGCCGTGACGAGGCTGACCTCGATGCTCGCCCGATAGGCGCGACGGAACTGAACCTGGCGGACGAGGTCGTGCACGTTGTCGAGGGTGTAGCCGCCGTGCGTGCCTCTGAACGCGCCGACGAGCACCTCGCCGGCCGGGAGGAACAAGAACATGATCGCGTAGGCGAAGAACGGGACGACGCCCAGCCACGCGAGTCGCAGCCGCCTCCGGCCGAGCCTCTCGCGAAGGCCCGGCCGGAGCGCGCTGCTCGTCTCAGCCGCCGTGCTCAGGAGGCTAGGACCCGACCTTGTTCGCCCAGTCGGCGGCGACGATCGCCTTCGCCTTCGTCAGCTGGCCCAGGCTCGCGAACTTGACCTTCGCATAGAGCGCCGGCGACGGCAGCGCTGCGGTGAGCGCCTTCGGCACGACGCCGCGCTTCGCCATGTCGGCGAAGCGGGCCGGGTGCGAGTAGCCCTTCAGCCAGAGGAGCTGGCCCTGGTCGGAATAGCAGAACTCCTCCCAGAGGCGCGCCGCGAACGGATGCGGAGCGCTCGTGTTGATCGCCTGGCAGTAGTAGGCGCCGTAGACGCCGTCGGCGGGGATCGTCGTCTTCCAGCCCGCCGCCGGGAACTCCTTCGTGTACGCGAGGTTCAGGTAGTCCCAGTCGATCGAGATCGGGGTTTGACCCGAGGCGACCGTCTGCGGCGTCGACTGCACCGGGATGAAGTTCCCCGACTTCTTCAGCTCGGCGAAGAAGTCGACTCCCGGCGCGATGTCGTTCAGCGAGCCGCCGTTGGCGAACGAGGCGGCGAAGACGCCGGCGACCGCCGAGCCCGACGTGAGCGGGGAGCCGTTGAGCGCGACCTTGCCCTTGTAGTCGGACTTGAGCAGGTCCTTCCACGTCTTCGGCGGCGTCTTGATGATGTTCGAGTTGTAGCCGATCGACACGGCGCCCCAGTAGTCGCCGGTCCAGAACCCGCGCGTGTCCTTCATCGCACGCGGAATCGTGCCGAAGTTCGTCGTGAAGTACTTGGCGTAGAGCCCCTCTCTCGTGCCGTCGATCGCGAACGACGGGCCGACGTCGAGGACGTCCGGCGCGCGGGAGTCGCCCTTCAGCGAGCGCACGGCCTGGTTCTCCTGGGCCGAGCTGCCGTCGGGGTTGTCGTTCGTGATCTTGATCCCGTACTTCTTCTGGAAGGTCGACATGATCTCGCCGTAGTTCGCCCAGTCGGGCGGCAGCGCGATCGTGTTCAGGTGGCCCTCTTTCTTGGCCGCTGCGACCAGGTCCTTCAGCGACATGTCCTTGCCTCGGAGCGGCGGGTTCGCCCCGGCGCGGAACCGACCGGCGAACGCGGCCGTCGGGCTTGCGAGGACGGTCAGCCCGGCCGCCGCGGCGACACTCCTCCGCAGCATCTGCGAACGGCTGATCGACTCCTCGCCGAGCTTGCGCCAGAACTCGAGCTCCTGGGCATCGTGATCCTCCATGTATGACCCTCCCGGTCGAAACCGAATTGTGAACGGGGATCATCCTCCGTGCCAGACCAGTTTTCAATGGGTCCTCCGACCCCTCCGGTCAGGCCACTCCCGATCGCCTTCGCTTCGACTCCGGACCGCCACAATCGCGGAGTAGGCTCAGAGCATGGGCACGAATCCGTTTTCGGCGGAAGGAGCCTGGCTGCGCTGCGCGCTGCACGCACACACCACGAACTCGGACGGGGAGCTGCCGCCGGAGATGCTCGTCCGCCACTACGAGCGCGCCGGCTATGACGTGCTGGCGATCACCGATCACTGGGTGCGGACACAGGAGCGGTCGACCAGCCGGCTGCTCGTGATTCCGAGCGTCGAGCTGAACGCGCAGGCAGGCGGGCCCGAGCACGACGCCCACGTGCTCGCGCTCGGCGTCGATGCCGACCCTGAACCGCCGGCGAGCGCGTTCGCGGACCTGACCGAGACGGTGGCCTGGATCCTCGCCCACGGCGGCGTAGCGTTCCTCGCCCACACGTACTGGAGCGGGCTGCGCACCGAGCAGTTCGAGGCCTGCCCCGGACTCGTCGGGATCGAGGTCTACAACGCAGGCTGCGAGCTCGAGATCGGGCGCGGCGACGCCGCGCTGCACTGGGACGAGGCGCTCGAGCGCGGGCACGCGCTCTACGGGCTTGCCACAGACGACTCGCACCATCCCGGCTTCGACAGCGACTTCGCGTGGGTCTGGGCGCGCTGCCGCGAGCGCACGCAGGCGGCGGTGCTGGAGGCGCTGCGAACAGGCTGCTTCTACAGCTCCACCGGACCGACGATCGACGCGCTCGAGGTGGACGGCGACGGTGTGACGGTCCGCTGCAGCCCGGCGAGAAGCGTGACGCTCTACGCAGGCCGGCACCGGGGCGCGCGCGTCAACGTCGGCCGGCTCGGCTATCCGCACAACGCCCGCGTGCTCGACCGCGCCGACGACGGCACGATCACCGCCGCGCGGCTCGAGCACCCGCACGGCGGCGCCTACGGACGGATCGAGGTCGCGGGGCGCGACGGCGGCAAGGCATGGTCGAACCCGGTGTGGACCTCAGAGGCGTGACCGAGCCTCCGGATCTTCGCGCCCGGGCGGTCGAGCGACTCGCCTCCGAGCAGTTCGACGTGCTCGTGATCGGCGGCGGGATCATCGGCGCCGGCGTCGCGGCAGCCGCCGCCCACGCCGGCCTTCGCGTCGCGCTCGTCGAGCGCGGAGACTTCGGCGGCGCCACGTCGACCGCCTCCTCGAAGCTGGTCCACGGCGGCCTGCGCTACCTGAAGCTCGGCGACGTGCGGCTCGTCCGCGAGGCGCACCAGGAGCGGCGGATGCTGATGCACGTCGTCGCGCCGCACCTCGTGCGGCGCCTCCCGTTCCTGCTGCCCCTCTACGAGAACGGCCCGTATCGGCCGTGGTTCGTGCAGAGCGGCGTGCTGCTCTATTCCGGTCTCGCGCGCGGGCGCCTGAACTGGCTCGTCCAGCCGCCGCGGGCGCGCACGCTGGCGCCCGGCCTGCGTCTGGAGGGGCTGCGGTCGTGCGCCCACTACGCCGACTCGTCCGCGAACGACGGGCGGCTCTGCCTCGCCAACGTCCGCGCAGCGTCCGAGCAGGGCGCCGTCGTGCTGAACCGGGCCGTGGTCGTGGCGCTGCGCGGGACCGAGGGAGCCGAGGTCACGGTCGACGGCCGAGCGGTGGCGGTGCGAGCGCGCACGATCGTGAACGCCACCGGCCCGTGGGTCGATCACCTGCGACGGCTCGAGGATCCGGCTGCGCGGCCGTCGGTGCGGCTCAGCAAGGGCGCCCACGTCCTGCTGCCGCTCCAGGGCGACTGGTCGGCAGCCCTGACGATCCCCCACGACAAGGTGCGCGTCACCTTCGCGATCCCCTGGGAGGGGATGCTGATGCTCGGGACGACGGACACGCTCTTCGAGGGCGAACCCGGCGACGTCGCGGCGACCGAGGACGACGTCGCGCAGATCCTCGACGAGGCCGCGGTCGCGCTCGACCCGGCGCTCCTCGGACGCGAGCGCGTGCGCGCCGCCTTCGCAGGCCTGCGCGTGCTGCCCGGCGGCGAGGGCGACACGGTCGAGGCCAAGCGCGAGACCGTGTACTCGCGCGGCCCCGCCGGGATGCTGAGCGTCGCGGGGGGCAAGCTGACGACCTACCGCCGGATCGCCCTCGACACGCTCGAGCACCTGCGGTCCGACCTCGGCCTGCATCGCCTCGATCGCCGGCCCTGGCCGCTGCCGGGCGCGACAGGCCTCGGGTCGGTCACGCTTCCGGCAGAGCTCTCCGACGAGACCCGCAAGCACCTGCTGGGGCTGTACGGCGCGCTCGCCGCCGAGGTCGTCGCGCCCGCGGCAGACGATCCCTCCCTGCTCGAGCCGCTCCGCCCCGATGGGCTGGACATCGCCGCACAGGCGCGCTACGCCGTAACCCACGAATGGGCGCTCACCAGCGAGGACGTGCTCCGCCGGCGGACGACGGCCTGGGTTCACGGCGAGCCGACGGACGAGATCCTCGATCGGGTGGGCCAAGCCTCTACACTCGGAGCATGGCACCGAACCCCCGTCTGACCGAGCCGCTCGTCCGCGACAACGGCGTCCTGCGACCGGCAAGCTGGGAGGAGGCGCTCGACCGCGCCGCCGCCGGCTTCCACAAGCATCGAGGCCCCGCGGTCGGGCTGTTCAGCTGCTCGAAGACGACGAACGAGCTCAACTACGTGACCCAGAAGTTCGCTCGCGTCGCCCTCGACACGAACAACATCGACAGCTGCAACAGAACCTGACACGCGCCCAGCGTCGTCGGTCTGGCGACGGTGTTCGGTGCCGGAGGCGGCACCAGCTCCTACGAGGAGGTCCGAAACACGGACCTGATTCTGCTCTGGGGCTCGAACGCGCGTGAAACCCACCCGATCTTCTTCCACCACGTGCTGAAAGGGATCCACGCGGGCGCGCGGCTGATCGTGGTCGATCCGCGCCGCAGCAGCTCCGCGCAGTGGGCCGACCTCTGGCTCGGGCTCGATGTCGGCGCCGACATCGCGCTCGCGAACGCGATGGCGCGCGAGATCATCCACGCCGGGCTCGCCAACACCCCGTTCATCGAGCGCGCAACGGAGAACTACGAGGCGTTCGCGGCGTCGGTCGAGCTCTGGACCCTCGAGGAAGGCGAGCGCGTGACGGGCGTCCCCGCCGAGGCGATCCGCGAGGCCGCGCACTCCTACGCGCGCGCCGACCGCGCCGAGCTCTGCTGGACGCTCGGGATCACCGAGCACCACAACGCGGTCGACAACGTCTTCGCGCTGATCAACCTCGCGCTCCTGACCGGACACGTCGGCCGCTACGGCTCGGGCCTCAACCCGTTGCGCGGCCAGAACAACGTCCAGGGCGGCGGCGACATGGGCGCCCTGCCGAACAAGCTGCCCGGCTTCCAGGACCTCGAGAACGACGAGCTCCGCGGCCGCTTCGAGACCGCCTGGGGCGCCTCGATTCCGCCGAAGAACGGCCTACACCTCTCCGGCATGTTCGACGCGATGGAGCACGGCGAGCTCCGCGCCGTCTACGTGATCGGCGAGAACCCGGCGCAGTCGGAGGCCGACCAGCAGCGCGCGCGCCGGCTGCTCGAGGGGCTCGACCATCTCGTGGTGCAGGACATCTTCCTGACAAAGACGGCCGAGCTCGCGGACGTCGTCCTGCCCGCCGCGGCGGGTTGGTGCGAGTCCGAGGGCACGGTCACGAACAGCGAGCGGCGCGTCCAACGGGTGCGCAAGGCGCTCGACCCGCCCGGCAACGCGCGCGACGACCTCGAGATCGTCTACGAGCTCGCCCGCAGGCTCGGCCACGACTTCGGCGAGCCGAACGCCGAAACCGTCTGGGACGAGCTGCGCTCGCTCAGCCCCATGCACAGGGGCATGAGCTATGCACGGCTCGAGGAGGTCGGCGGCATCCAGTGGCCCTGCGCCGACGAGGCCGATCCGGGCGCGCTGTTCCTCCACGAGCGGCTCTGGGCCGAGCCCGTGCAGGGCCCACGCGCGCCGTTCACGCCGGTCGTGGATGATCCACCTGTGGACGCGCTCGACGACGACTTCCCGATCCGGCTCACGACGGGCCGGCGGCTCGACTCGTACAACACCGGCGTCCAGAGCGGCGGCTACCGCTCACCGCTTCGCCGCGGCGAGGCGATCCAGCTCTCGCCCGCGGACGTGGCTCGCTACGACGTCGCGGACGGCGAGCGCGTGCGCATCGTCTCCCGGCGCGGCGCCGTCGAGGCGCCGGTGCGCATCGACGACACACTGCGCGCCGGGCTCGCCTTCATGACATTCCACTTCCCCGACGAGGTCGCGACGAACGTGCTGACGATCGACGCAACCGACCCGAAGTCGGGCACCGCCGAGTTCAAGGCGACGGCGATCCGCCTCGAGAAGGTTCGCTAGTGGACCTCCGCCTGCTCGAGACCGAGCCGAGCGAGGCGGAGCGGGAGGCGATCGACGCGGTGGTCGGCGCGGCGAGCCCGGTCGACGATCGCGTCGCCCGGACCGGGCATGCGCTACGCGGCCGGCGGCATCTGCTCCTCCCCGCCCTGCGGGCCTCGCAGCGGCGGATCGGCTACGTGAGCGAGGGCGCGCTCGGCTACACCTCGCGCCGCCTCGACGTCCCGCCTGCCGACGCTTATGGCGTCGCGAGCTTCTATGCGCTCCTTGCACTCGAGCCTCGCCCCGCCGAGATGCTCCACGTCTGCACCGACCTCTCCTGCCGGCTCGCCGGCGCGGAGGTGCCCGAGGGTGCCCACGAGAGCCCGTGTCTCGGCCTCTGCGAGCGGGCCCCGGCGTCGCTGCTCACGATCGCCGGGGCGGAGCCGCGCGAGCTCCAGCTGCCCGAGGCCGGGCCGGCGCTTCCCCAGACCGGCGAGCCGGGGCTGCGCCTCCTGCGGCGCATCGCGGCCGGGGTCGACCCGACGAGCCTCGACGAGTACCGCGCGCACGGCGGCTACGCCCCGCTGCGCCGGGCGCTCGAGCTCGGGCCGGACGGCGTGCTCCGCGAGGTCTCGGAAGCGGCCCTGCTCGGTCGCGGCGGCGCCGCCTTCCCGACCGGACGCAAGTGGGAGGCGGTCGCGCACCAGGCGGCGCGCCCGCACTATCTCGTCTGCAACGCCGACGAGTCGGAGCCCGGCACCTTCAAGGACCGGGTCCTGATGGAGAGTGACCCGTTCGCGCTCGTCGAGGCGATGACGATCGCCGCCTACGCGACCGGCTGCGAGCGCGGCTTCCTGTATGTGCGCGCCGAGTACCCGCTCGCGCACGAGCGGCTCGAGAACGCGCTCGCGCAGGCGAGAGCCCGGGGCCTCCTCGGCGAGGACGTGATGGGCGCCGGCTTCGCGTTCGACGTCGAGCTGCGCGTCGGCGCCGGCGCCTACATCTGCGGCGAGGAGACGGCGCTCTTCAACTCGATCGAGGGCTACCGCGGCGAGCCGCGGAACAAGCCGCCGTTCCCAGTCGAGTCGGGCCTCTTCGGCAAGCCGACCGTCGTCAACAACGTCGAGACGCTCGTCAACGTGCTGGACATCGTGGTCGAGGGCGGCGCGGCCTTCGCGGCGATCGGCACGGAGGCCTCGACCGGCACGCGCCTCTTCTGTCTCTCGGGCCACGTCGAGCGGCCCGGCCTGTACGAGGTGCCGTTCGGGACGACCCTGCGCGAGCTGCTCGAGCTCGCGGAGGCGCGGCCGGCGAAGGCGGTGCTGCTCGGGGGCGCTGCCGGCGTCTTCCTCGGCCCGGACGACCTCGACCTGCCGCTGACCTTCGAGGACACGCGCGCCGTCGGGGCGACGCTCGGCTCCGGGGTCGTGATCGTCTTCGACGAGAGCGCCGACCTGGCGGACGCCGTCCTGCGGATCGCCGCCTTCTTCCGCGACGAGTCGTGCGGGCAGTGCGTCCCCTGCCGCGTCGGCACCGTGCGCCAGCAGGAGGCGCTGCACCGGCTCGCCTCCGGGCGGCCGCGCGGCGGCGTCGCCGACGAGCTCGCGCTGCTCGACGAGCTGGCGCAGGTCATGCGCGACGCGTCGATCTGCGGACTCGGGCAGACGGCCGCGAACGCCGTCGCCTCGGCGATCTCGCGCCTGGGGGTGCTCGCATCGTGAGCGTGACGATGCTGCAGGCCCCGCGGCGCATGGTCGAGCTGACCGTGGACGGGCAGGCGGTGCGGCTGCTGGAGGGCTCGACGATCCTGCAGGCGTGCAACGCCCTTTCGATCGAGACGCCGACGCTCTGCTACGGCGAGACGCTGACGCCGGTGAACGTCTGCCGCGTCTGCGTGGTCGAGGTCGAGGGCTCTCGAACGCTCGTCCCCGCCTGCTCGCGCAAGGTTGAGCCCGGGATGGTCGTCCACACCGATTCCGACCGCGTGCGCACGAGCCGGCGCCTGGTGATGGAGCTCCTCGGCTCCTCCGTCGACCTCTCGACGGCGCCCGACGCGCTGCGCTACATCGAGGACTACGACGCGAAGCCAGAGCGGTTCGGGCCGCCCGCGGCCGCCGAGGACCGCGACGCCGCCCGCGCCGGCCACCACCACCCGCACCGACGGGCAGACCGCGGCCACGGTCGCGCAGCCGGTGAAGCTCGACAACGAGCTCTACGTCCGCGACTACTCGAAGTGCATCCTCTGCTACAAGTGCGTCGAGGCCTGCGGCGAGGACCATCAGAACACCTTCGCGATCGCCGTGGCCGGGCGCGGCTTCGACGCACGGATCTCGACCGAGCTCGCGGTCGAGCTGCCGGAATCGGCCTGCGTCTATTGCGGAAATTGCATCGCCGTCTGCCCGACCGGAGCGCTGATGTTCACGAGCGAGTACGAACGGCGCCAGGCCGGCACCTGGGACGAAGGGCGCCAGGAGCAGGTCGACACGATCTGCCCCTACTGCGGCGTCGGCTGCAACCTGACGCTGCACGTCCAGGACAACGAGATCGTCAAGGTCACCTCGCCCGACGACCACGACACGACGCGAGGCAACCTCTGCGTCAAGGGCCGCTTCGGCTTCCAGTTCGTACAGAACCGCGCACCGACCGACCGCTAGGCTCCGTTCATGTCCCCGCTGCCCACCGGCTTCATCCGGCACACCGTCGTCTTCACTCTGCAGCACCCGGCCGGATCGGAGGCCGAGGCGCAGTTCCTCGACGCGGCGGGAGAGCTAGCAGCCGTTCCGGGGGTCGGCGCGTTCGAGATCCTGCGCGAGGTCAGTCCCAAGAACCACTATCGCTTCGGGATCTCGATGGAGTTCGCCGACCAGGCCGCCTACGACGCCTACAACACTCACCCCGACCACGTCCGCTTCGTCGAGGAGCGCTGGCTCCTGGAGGTCGACGACTTCCTGGAGATCGACTACCGGAGCGGCGACTAGCGGAGGGCTTCGAGCTGCCGGGCCTCGAGCGGCTGGGCGACCGCCACGACGTTGCCGTCGGGATCGGCGAACCAGGCCGCCTCCTCGCCCCAGGCGCGCGGAGCGAGCGGTGCAAGCGGCCGCGCGCCCGCGTCCTCGAGGCGGGCGATCACGGCGTCGACATCGTCTACCCGGACGTAGAGGTAGGCCGGCGCGATCATGTCGCCTTCGGGCGCGACGGGCGTGGCGCGCGTCATCCTCGCGTAGCCGTCGCGCTCGTAGAGTCCGAGCGTGCCGCCCGCCGGCAGCATCAGCTCGACGTACTCCTCGAAGTCGATCCGGTCGTTGCGCGGCCAGCCGAACGCACGCTCGTAGAACGCGACCGAGCGAGGTACGTCTTCGACCGCGAAGATCACCTGCATGGTCAGCCGAGGGTAGCGCGCCTCGGGCCGGCGGTCTATCCCTCCGCCACCCATCTCGGTCGCACCGGCTGATCAGCCGCGCAGCGCGGCCGGGAGAGCGTCGCCGTGGGCCCGCGTGAGCTCGTCGCAGAGCTCGTCGATCCGGTCGAGCGTGAGCGTCGCCGCTGTGTTCGGATCGAGCATCGCCGCATGCCGGACGAGCTCGCGGCGGCCCTCCAACACGGCTCGCACGGTCAGCTCGACGACGTTCGCGAAGGTACGGTTCAGCGCTGCGAGCTGCACCGGGTAACCGGGCACGGGGATCGGGTGGAGGCCCGTCCCGTCGACGAGACACGGCACCTCGACGCACGTGCCCTCGGGCAAGCCCCGGAGCAGGCCGATGTTCTCGACGTTGCCGTAGATCACACGCGGCTGCCCGGTTTCGAGCGAATGGATGATCAGCGACGCGTACTCGTTCGATCGCTCGATCGGTAGCGCCTGGCCCCCGGCGATCGCCTCCTTCACCCGCTCGTACTCGACGAGGTTCGCCTCGCTGCGCGTGATGTACTCGTCGACCGGGATGCGGTAGCGCTCGAGCTCGCCGTCGTGGCGCATGAACCAGGGCACGTATTCGGCCAGGTGCTCGCTCGACTCGGTCGGGAAATAGCCGAGCCGGCGGTAGACGGCGACGCGGACGCGCCGCTGCAGGTCGGGATCGGCGGCGATGCGCGCGTCGAGCCGTGGATAGAGGCTCTCGCCCTCGTGCTCGAAGCGAAGGATGAACGCCTCGTGGTTGATCCCGGCGGCGAGGAACGTCACCTCGTCCTCCGGCACTCCGACGAGCTCCGCCAGGTCGGCGATCGTGAACTGAACCGAGTGGCAGAGCCCGACGACGCGCGAGGTCGGAGTGCCGGCGTAGACGAGCCAGCACAGCATCGGCATCGGGTTCGTGTAGTTGAGCAGCCAGCCACCGGGACACAGCTCTGCGATCTCGTGCCCGAGCGCGAGCATGTGGTCGGCCGTACGCAACGTACGGAAGATGCCGCCGACCCCGAGCGTGTCGGCGATCGTCTGGCGCAGGCCGTAGCGGGCCGGGATCTCGAAGTCGAGCAGCGTTGCCGCGTGCCCGCCGATCTGGACCATGTTGATCACGTAGTCGGCCCCGTCGAGCGCCCCGCGCCGATCGAGGTGCGTCGTGATTGCCGGGCTCGCGCCGCGGTCGGCCGCGGTCAACCGCGCGATCGCCTCGGCGGTCTCGAGGCGGCCGGCGTCGATATCGTGGAGCGCGATCTCGGCGCCCTTGAGCTCGTCGAAGTCGAGAATGTCGCCGAGCAGGTTACGGGTGAAGACGACGCTGCCCGCGCCGACGAAGGCGATCCTGGGGCCGCTCATCCCTTGTTGGCGCCGAGCGTGAGGCCGCTGATGAACTGCCGCTGCAGCGCCGCGAAGACGATCAGCGTCGGGATCGCGACCATGATCGAGGCGGCCGCGATCAGGTTGTTGTTCGAGAAGTAGATCCCCTGGAGGCTGTTCAGCGCAGCGGTGATCGGCTGCTTGTTCCCGGACTTCATCAGCACGATCGGCCAGAGGAAGTCGTTGTAGATGAACGTGAACTCGAGCACGGAGAGAGCGGCGATCGCGGGCTTGCAGAGCGGCAGGATGATCCCGAAGAACTGGCGGAACACGCCCGCCCCGTCGACCCGCGCCGCCTCGTTCAGCGTGCTCGGGATCGTCTTCATGTAGTTCGCCAGCACGAACGTGCAGAAGCCTGTCTGGAAGGCGACGTTGATCAGGATGATCCCGACGTACGAGTCGTAGAACAGGCCGCTGTCGCTCAGCCAGGTCGGGAGCGGCATCCGCAGGTACATGTTGTAGAGCGGCGTCAGGATCACCTGCTGGGGCAGCAGGTTCGCCGCCATGAAGAAGATCAGCAGCGGCACATTGAACCAGTAGCTGAACCGAGAGACGACGAACGCGACCGACGACGCGAGCACGAGGATCAGCACGATCGCCGGCACCGCGACGATCATCGAGTTGAAGAAGAAGTGCGGCAGCGCCGCATTCGTCCAGGCCGTGCGGTAGTTGACGAGGCTCAGCGAGTGCGGCCAGGAGACATAGCCGTCGGCAGCCGTCTCCGAGTAGGACCGGAACGACGTGAAGACCGCCCAGACCACCGGGATCAGCCAGACGATCGCGGTGGTGATCAGGAAGACGTGGAGCCCGACCCTGCCCGGCCGGAGCCGGCGGCGAGCGGTGCGCGCCGTCCTGGCGGGCACGTCGGCGGTCGTGGCCGTCATGCCTGCTTCTCCTTGAACGCGTTCGCGACGAAGATCGTGATCGGAACGAGCGAGATCACGAGCAGGATCACGGCGATCGCCGAGCCGTAGCCGATCCTGCTCGCCTCGCCGATGATGTTGTCGGTCACGAGCACCGACAACAGCTCGAGCCCGTTGCGGCCGTTGTTGATGATGTAGACGATGTCGAACGCCCGTAGCGCCTCGATCACCGTGATCACTGCCACCACGACGTTGATCGGCTTCAGCGCGGGGAAGACGACGGTGCGGAAGGCATGCCATTCGCCGGCGCCGTCGATCGCAGCGGCCTCGCGCAGCGTCGGGTCGACGGCCTTCAGCCCCGCGAGGTAGATGATCATGATGTAGCCGGCGTGGCGCCAGCCCGCCGCGACGAGGATTGCCCAGAGATTGATCTTCGGATTGCCGAGAAAGTCGATCAGGTGCCCGTGCGCCGGGTCCTGGAAGACGTTGTTGATCAGCCCCTGCGTGGGCGAGTAGATCAGCTCCCAGATGAACCCGATGATCGCGAGCGAGAGCACGACCGGCAGGAAGAAGATGCTCTGGTAGATGCGGCTGCCGCGGATCTGCTTGTCCAGCTGATAGGCGAGCAGGAGGCCGAACGGCGTCGCGATCAGGGCGAGGAATCCGAGCCAGTAGAGGTTGTGCTTGAACGCAGGCCAGAACGGCGGATAGATCGTCGCGATCTGCTGGTAGTTGCGCGTCCCGATCCAGTGGATCGAGCCGAGCCCGCCGATCCCGTCCCAGCTCGTGAACGAGAGCAGCACCGAGGAGATCGTCGGGAACCAGATGAACGCGCCCACCACGAGCATGGGCACGCCGACCATGAGCGTCAAGGCGACGCGGTCCCCCGGCGAGAGGCGGACGGCGCGCCGCTTTCGCGGCGCGCCGCCCGGTTCACGTGTCGGTGCGATGTCGATCGCCACCGTGTCCTGCGCTCAGATCACGCGCCGAAGATCGCCTTCTTCTGCTTCTGGATGCTCTTGGCCAGGGAGTTGACATCCGTCGGGTGGTTGAGGAACTGCTGCAGCGACGGGATCATCACCGTGGAGGCGAAGTCCGGCCGCGTGTCGCGGTCCATGTACTGGGCGATGTGCTTCGCGGAGGCGATCATCTTCGCAGCTTTCTTCTGCAGTGCGTTGTAGTGCGCGGTGCTCGTGTGCTTGTTGGTGCCGACGTCGTTCGAGTCGGATGCGAGATAGATGTTCGCCGCCGCCGCGCTGCCGAGGAACGTGAGGAGCTGCTTCGCCCCGTCGGCGTTCTTCGGCTTCCTCGACATCATGAAGCCGTCGATGGGCGCGTCGAGCGAGTCCTGCCCCCACTTCGGGTTGATCTCGGGGTAGGCGAAGAAGTCGAGGTCGGCGTGGTCGGCGGGGTTCGTGAACTGCTGCCCGACAAATGACCCGAGCAGGTACATGCCTGCCTCCTTCTTCACCACCTGCTGGGCCCCCTCCTGCCAGGTGAGGCCGAGCGCACCGGCCGAGTAGTAGGGCAGCAGCTCGCGCCAGTGGTTGAAGACGGCCTTGACCTGCGGGCTGTCCCACGCCTGCTTCCCGGCCATCAGATCGACGTGGTACTTGTAGCCGTTCGTGCGCATGTTGATGATGTCGAACGTCCCCATCGCCGGCCAGCCGTCCTTGTCGGTGAAGGCGATCGGGGTCAACCCGTCGGTCTTCATCTGCTTGGCGAGCGCGATGAACTGATCCCAGGTCGTCGGGATCTTGTAGCCGTTCTTCTTGAAGAGGCTCTTCCGGTAGAAGACGGCCCAGGGGTAGTTGTAGATCGGCACGAAGTACTGGTGCCCGTCGAGGCCCGTCGAGGCGCCCTTCAGGGCCGGCGGCATCTGCGGCGTCAGCGTCTGCCAGACGTCGTCGATCGGCGACGCGAGCCCCTTCTGGGCGAAGAACTGCATCCGGTAGCCGGCGAACCAGGTGAAGACGTCGTCCGGCCTGCCCTGCAGATAGCTGTTGATCTGCTCCTGGAAGGTGTTGTGGTCGACGGTGTTGACCTTGACGCTGGTACCCGTCTTCTTGGTGAAGTTGGTGAGGACGGCCGCCATCGCCTTCTTCGGCACCGCATCCGAGTAGTTCGACCCGAAGCTGACGGAGCCGGCCGCGACGGCAGCGCGCGACCACGGCGCAGCGGCGGCACCGCGGGCGGCGCCGAGGCCGTAGGCGCCGGCGAGGCCGATTGCACCTGTGGTGATCAGCTTGCGCCGGTCCAGATACGGGTTCAGCTCGTGCTCGTTGTCAGGCGATCGTGGCGTGCGGTCGGACATGGAATCCTCCTCCGGAAGCTCTCGAAGGGCGATCGGATTCGAACAGAACAGAACACGATCGCTCATGTGCCAATGCGGGCGTACAGTGGCACGCTCGCCCGGTGAATGTCAAGTGCTGGTGACTAGACGACCAGCTGGTCTTGTGCGACCGTGTTGAGTATTGTGCGATCCGTCGCCATGCTCCCGGAACCGGAAGGTTGACCTGCACGCATGCTCGCCGGGCAACGTCAGATGCTGATCGTCGAGGAGATCCGCCGTCGGGGCGCCGTCCGCGTGAGCGAGCTGACCGAACTGCTCGAGGTCTCGGACATGACGATCCGTCGCGACCTCGACGTGCTCGCGGCCTCGGGCCTCGTCGACAAGGTGCACGGCGGCGCCACCGCACGCGGCCGGCCGAGCACCGACGAGCCGGGCTTCGAAGCGAAGTCGCACCGGCAGTTGCGCGAGAAGGAGGCGATCGCCCAGGCCGCGAGCGGGCTCGTCCAGCCGGGACAGGCGATCGCACTGACGGCAGGGACGACGACGTGGCGCCTCGCCCACCATCTTCTCCACGTGCCCGACCTGACCGTGGTGACGAACTCGATCCAGGTCGCGAACGTCCTGCACGCGGCGCTGCGGCCCGATCTCACCGTGGTGCTGACGGGCGGGGTGCGGACGCCGTCCGACGCGCTCGTCGGGCCGGTCGCGATGACGACCCTGCGCTCGCTCCACGTCGACACGCTGTTCATGGGCGTCCACGGGATGACGGCGGACGCGGGCTTCACGACACCGAACCTGCTCGAGGCCGAGACGAACCAGGCGCTGATCCACTCCGCCGAGCGCGTCGTCGTGGTCGCCGACCACACGAAGTGGGGCGTGCGCGGTCTGAGCCGGATCGCGCGGCTCGACCAGGCCGACGCGCTCGTCACCGACGGGGGGCTGCCGCGGGACGCGCGCACGGTGATCGCCGAGCATGTCACCGAGCTGATCGTCGCGCCCGCGCGCAGCAGGCCGAACGGCGCCCGGTGACCAGCGCTCCCGAATCGGAGACCGTGCGACTCGACCTGCGCGTCGATCCGCATACGGGCTCACGCACGTACGTCGTCGGCTCTCGGCAGGCGCGACCGAACCTACCCGACACGACGTGCCCGTTCTGCCCCGGCGGCCTCGAGGCGCCGGAGCCGTACGCCGTGCGCTGGTTCGTCAACCGCTGGCCCGCGATGCCCGACGGACGCTGCGAGATGATCCTCTACACCCCCGAGCACGACATGACGTTCTGGTCGCTCGGGCCAGAGGGTGCCCGCAAGGTCGTCGACCTCTGGGCCGAGCGATCCGCGGCGCTCGGAACCCGGCCCGAGATCGACTACGTGCTCGTGTTCGAGAACCGCGGGCCCGAGGTCGGCGCGACCATCAGTCACCCGCACGGGCAGATCTACGCTTTCGACTTCATCCCCGAGCGGCCGCTGCGCGAGCTCGAGCGGGGCGCGCCGTTCGCCGAGCCGGGCGAGCGCCTCGTCGCCTCCGCCCCCGGCTGGCGCGCCTGGGTGCCCGAGGCGGCGACGTTTCCCTATGCGCTCCTACTCGCGCCCGACGAGCCGGTACCCGACCTGCCCTCGCTCGACGACGCCGGGCGCGAGGGGCTCTCGCTCCTCCTCGTCGACGTGCTCGAGCGGTTCGACCGCATCTTCGACACGCAGACGCCGTACATGCTCTGGATCCACCAGCGGCCCTTCGACGGCGGCGACTGGCCGCAGGCGCGCCTGCACATCGAGATCGTCTCGCCCTGGCGCGCCCCCGGCGTGACGCGCTACGTCGCCGCGGGCGAGCTCGGCTCCGGCGTCTACTTCAACCCGGTTGCGCCCGAGGCCGCTGCGCAGGCCCTGCGCGACGCCTTGTGAGCGGGTCGCTCGACGAGCTCCTCTTCCTCGGCGGCCGGCGAAGCTGGGAGAGCCCGGAGTTGACGAGCCTGAACCGCCTGCCGCCCCGGGCGACGCTCGAACGCTCCGCCGACCGGGTGCGACCGCTCGACGGGGCGTGGGAGTTCAAACTGGCGGCCCGGCCCGAGCAGGCTGCACGCGCGCTCGGGCTCGCGCGCGGCTGGCACACCGTCGAGGTGCCGGGGCTCTGGACGATGCAGGGGTTCGGGCGGCCGCAGTACACGAATGTCCAGATGCCCTTCGCGGAGCCGCCGCCGCGCGTCCCGGAGGAGAACGAGACGGGCATCTACCGGCGCAGCTTCTCCGTTCCGCGCGGCTGGGCCGGCCGGCGCGTCGTGCTGCACTTCGGCGGCGCCGAGGGGGCGCTCTTCGTGCTCGTGAACGGACAGCCGGTCGGGATCTCCAAGGATTCGCGGGCTCCCGCGGAATTCGACATCACCGAGCTCGTCCGCCGGCGCGGCCCGAACGAGCTCGTCGCGGTGCTGACCCGGTGGTCCGACGCGAGCTTCGTCGAGGACCAGGACCAGTGGTGGCACGCGGGCCTGCCCCGGACGGTGGCGCTGCTCACGGGCGAGCTCACCGACGTCTACGCCCGTGCCGGGCTCGACGACGACTACCGGCACGGGCGGCTTCGCGTGAGCGCCGGCCCGGGCGCGCTCGAGGCGCGCCTGCTCGACCCGCAGGGGCGCGAAGTCCTCCGCGAGCGCTTCGAGGGCGAGCTCGACGCGACGGTGCGCGCGCCGCGGCGCTGGTCGGCCGAGGAGCCCGCGCTCTACTCGCTCGTCCTCCGCGGCGAGGACGAGACCGTCTCCTGCCGCGTCGGCTTCCGCCGCGTCGAGGTGCGCGACCGGCGGCTGCTCGTGAACGGGAAGCCCGTACTGATCAGGGGCGTCAACCGCCACGACCACGACGACAGGCGGGGCCGTGCGGTCACCCGGGAGCTGATGAAGTCCGATGCGCTGCTGATGAAGCGCTTCAACGTCAACGCGGTCCGCACCTCCCACTACCCGAACGACCCTTACTGGCTCGACCTGTGCGACCACTACGGCCTCTACGTCGTCGACGAGGCGAACCTCGAGTCGCACGCCTTCTACGACGAGCTCTGCCGCGACCTGCGCTACGCAAACGCGTGGGTCGAGCGCGTGCGCAACCTGGTCGAGCGCGACAAGAACCACCCGAGCGTGATCCTCTGGTCGCTCGGAAACGAGAGCGGCTACGGCGAGAACCACGACGCGGCTGCGGGCTGGATACGCACACGCGACCCGTCGCGGCCGCTGCACTACGAGGGGGCGATCGCCCGTGACTGGTCGGGCGGCACCCGGGCGACCGATGTCGTCTGTCCGATGTACGCCGACGTCGACCGGATCGAGGAGTTCGCCGAGACCGACGATCCCCGCCCGCTGATCCTCTGCGAATTCTCGCACGCGATGGGCAACTCGAACGGCGGGCTCGCCGACTACTTCGCGGCCTTCGAGCGGCACGGCGCACTCCAGGGCGGCTTCGTCTGGGAATGGATCGACCACGGCATCCGGCGCACCGACGACCACGGCCGGGAGTACTGGGCCTACGGCGGCGACTTCGGTGAGACGAGGCACGATGCGAATTTCTGCGCCGATGGGCTCGTCTGGCCCGACCGGACGCCGCACCCCGCGCTCCGCGAGCTGAAGTACCTCGCGCAGCCCGTGCGAGTCGCGCACGTGCGCGAAACGGTCTTCTCGATCCACAACCTGAACCTGTTCGCGAGCCTCGCATCCCTGCGCGGCGAGTGGGAGCTGAGCCTGGACGGCGACGTTACGCAGCGGGGGCGCCTGCCCGCGCTGCGGGTCGCGCCGGGCGGGACGCTCGAGGTCGGGCTCGACCTGGACCCGCCTGGGCGCCCCGGCGAGCGCCTGGTTACGTTCCGCTTCTATCTGCGCGAGGCGACCGATTGGGCTCCGGCCGGGCACGAGGTCGCGTGGCAGCAGCTGACGCTCCCTTCCCGCAGGCGGCGCGCCCGCACCGCGCGGCCGGCGAGGCCCACCGAGCGCGGCGTGCTCGAGGCCGGTGGTGTCCGCGCCGTCGTGAACCCGAAGACCGGTCTCCTCGAGGAGCTGGGCACGGCCGGCAGGAACCTGCTCGTCGCGAGCCCGAGGCTGCAGCTCTGGCGGGCGCCGACCGACAACGACGGACTGCGACTGCTGCCGGAGCGGCCGTCCGCGGCCCCGCTTGCGCGGTGGCTCGAGCTCGGGCTCGACCGGGTGGAGCAGCGGCTCCAGTCCGTGCGCGTCGCCGGCGACGCCATCGAGGTCGTCCACGGCGCCTCCGGTCGCGGCCGCTTCGACGACGCCGTCTTTCGACAGCGCTACCGGCTGCTCGCCTCGGGCGAGCTCCGGGTCGAGAACGAGGTGCGCGTCGCGCCCGAGCTGCACGACCTGCCGCGCGTCGGCGTCGTCCTCGTCCTCGCGCCGGGACTCGAGCGCCTCGAGTGGCTCGGCCTCGGCCCGCACGAGAACTACTCCGACCGGCGCGCCTCGGCCGTCGTCGGCCTGTTCCGGAGCACGGTCTCCGAGCAGTACGTGCCCTACATCCTCCCGCAGGAGCACGGCCACCGCGGCGGCGCGCGGTGGCTCTCCCTCCGCGAGGAGAGCGGCTTCGGACTCACAGTCGAGGGCCTGCCGACGATCGGCTTCACGGCGAGCCACTTCACCGCTGCCGACCTCAACGCGGCGCGCCACACCTGCGACCTGGAGCCGCGCCCCGAGGTCGTGCTCAGCCTCGACCACGCCCAGCGCGGCCTCGGCACGGCGAGCTGCGGCCCCGACACGCATCCCCGCTACCGGCTCACCGAACGTTCCTATCGCTTCGGGTACGCGCTCCGCCCCGTCGGCGTATGAGGACGTTCTGGGCGCCGGGCCGCGTCAACCTGATCGGCGAGCACACCGACTACACGGGCGGGCTCGTGCTGCCCGCGGCGCTCGAGCTCGGCATCCGGGTCGAGGTCGAGCCCGCGGACCGGGCGATCCGATTGCGGTCCGGGCTCGGCGATGTCGTCGAGCTCGACCCCGCCGGCTCACTGGAGGGAGTCGAGGGCTGGGGGCGCTACGTGGCCGCGGTCGCGGCGGAGCTCGGCGCGCTCGGACGGCCGCCGGTCGGGCTCGCTGGCCGGGTGTCCACGACGCTCCCGGCCGGGGCGGGTCTCTCGTCGTCAGCCGCACTCGAGGTCGCAGTGGCGCTTTCGCTCTGCGCGGTCGCGGACTTCGAGCTCGAGCCGCTCGAGCTCGCGCTGCTCGCCCAGCGGGCAGAGCACCGGGCGGTGGGAGTGCCGTGTGGGATCATGGACCAGGCGGTGTCGGTGCTCGGCGAGGCGGGGCACGCGATCCTGCTCGACACCGGCTCGCTCGAGCATCGCCCGGTCGCGCTGCCGGCTGAGCTCGCCCTCGTGATCGTCGACTCGGGCGTCCGTCGACGGCTGGAGGACGGGGCCTATGCGGCCCGCCGGAGCGAGCTCGAGCAGGCCGTCACCGTGCTCGCCGGCAGACGGCCCGGCGAGGTCGGCGCCGACGAGGCCTGGGAGCTGTCGGCCCGACTCGAGCCGGCGCTGCGCCGCCGGCTGCGCCACGTCGTTACGGAGAACGAGCGGGTGCGCCAGGTCGTGGCCGTACTGGAGCGTGCTCCCGTCGACACCGTGCGACTCGGAGCGCTCTTCCGCGCCGGACACGAGAGCCTCCGCGACGACTTCGAGGTGTCGATTCCCGAGCTCGACCTGCTCGTCGAACGTGCCTACGCCGCCGGCGCGGTCGCCGCGCGGATGACCGGGGGCGGCTTCGGCGGCTCGATCGTCGCGCTCGTCGGGCGCGGGCAGGCGCAGGCGCTGGCGGACGAGGTCGCCGCCGCGGTGCCCGGCGGCGCCGCGCTCGTGACGTCGGCAGCGGCAGGCGCGCGCGAGCTCTAGACCGGCAGCGGGGCGAGCAGGTCGCAGCTCGTGACGACCTCGACCGTGCGCCCCTCGTCGGCCGCGCGGAGAATGCTGTGGGCGACGTCGACGACATGCAGGGCGAGCGTGCCGGAGGCCCGGTGCCGCCTCCCGACCGCGATCGCCTCGACCAGGTCGTGCACCCCGATCCCGCGCGCGTCGTGGCCGCCGCGCGGGCTGTACGCCACCTCGTGCCAGTCCTCGCGCCCGTGCCGGAGCAGCACTACCCCGCCGAAGGAATTCGGGTCCGGCAGTGCGAGCTGTCCGTCGCTGCCGTGGATCACGAAGTCGCAGACGTACTGGCCGGGTGCGTCGAAGCTCGTGACGAGGTTGGCGGTCGCGCCGCTCTCGAGCTCGAGCGTCGCCGCGACCTGCGTCGCCACCGAAACCGCAAAGCGCTCGCCCGCGCGCGGCCCCGAACCGATCTCACGCTCCGGTCTGCGCGTCACGGCGAAGCCGGCTACACGGCGCACGGGCCCGAGCAGCGCGGCGATCGCGGTCAGGTAGTACGGCCCCATGTCGAGCATCGGCCCCGCGCCGGGCGCGTAGAAGAACTCGGGATTGGGATGCCAGGTCTCCGCGCCACCCGTGTGCATCGCCGCGCTCACGGAGAGCGGCTCGCCGATCGCACCCCCGTCGAGCAGCACCCGCGCGGCCTGGTAGGCGGAGCCGAGGAAGATGTCCGGAGCACAGCCGACGCGCAGGCCACGCTGGTCCGCCTCGGCCAGAAGCCGGATACCGTCCTCGACGCCCGGCGCCAGCGGCTTCTCGGAGTAGACGTGCTTCCCCGCCGCAAGGGCACGCCGCGACACCTCGAGGTGAGCCGAGGGTGGCGTCAGGTTCAGCACGAGCTCGAGCGCCGGATCGGCGATCAGCTCGTCGACGGCGAGCACGTCCAACCCGTGCGCGGCTCCGAGCGCTGCAGCGCGGTCCGGATCGACGTCGGCGCACGCCGCGAGCTCGAAGGAGTCGAATGCCTGCGCGTTCTGCGCGTAGTGCGTGCTGATGACGCCGCAGCCGACGAGGCCGATCTTCACGCCGGCCGCGCTTCGAGCGCCAGGCGCAGCGCCGTCAGCGACCGCCTGGCGTCGTCGAGCGCCGAGCCGTCCGTCTCGTCCTGCTCCACGAGCAGCCACTCCGCGCCCGCGCGCACCGCGGCGGGCGCGATGCGGCCGTAGTCGACGGAGCCGTCGCCGACGGGGCAAAACGAGCGCTCGCCGGCAACCGCGAAGTCCTTCACGTGCACGAGCGGGCAGCGGCCCACGGCCTGTTCGAGCAGCGCCACCGGATCGGCGCCGGCCCACCATGCCCAGCCGAGATCCAGCTCGAGGAAGAGCACCTCGCGCCCGAGCAGCTCGTCCAGCAGGTTGCGCCCGTCGAAGCGGCGCAGCTCGCCATCGTGGTTGTGGAAGCCGAGCCGGACGCCGAGACGCGCCGCCTGTGCGGCTGCGCGCTCGAGCCGGTCGGCGTGCGCGACGAGCTCGGTGCCGGACTGCGGCGGATCGATCCAGCTGACGACGAGGCGGTCTGTCCCAAGCGCCTCGAGCTCTTCCGCGAGCGCCGGCAGTTGCGACTCGACGTCCTCGAGCCGGGCGTGGCGTCCGCAGGCTGTGAGGCCACAGGAGTCG
This sequence comes from uncultured Actinomycetes bacterium, assembly GCA_963757725.1. Classification (GTDB taxonomy): domain Bacteria; phylum Actinomycetota; class Thermoleophilia; order Gaiellales; family Gaiellaceae; genus CAVWSR01. The sequence goes on along the minus strand of CAVWSR010000005.1, from coordinate 687,550 downwards.
AGCAGGCCGCGCACGGCCGGCGCGCTCTGCCCGTGCAGACCGTAGAGCTCGACACCCTCGTAGCCCAGCTTGGCAACAGCGTCGAGCGTCGCCGGCAGGTCGCGTTCGGCGTCCACGCGCACCGAGTACAGCATCAGGCCGATCCGGCTCACGGCGCCGGGGCGGTCGAGTCGCGGACGACGAGCCTGGTCGCGAGCTCGATCCGAAGCGCCTCGAGCCGCTGCCCGTCGAGCAGGCGGATCAACAGGCTCACCGCCATCCGCCCCAGCTCGGCGAGCGGCTGGCGCACGGTGGTCAGCGCCGGCGAGAGGATGGCGGCACGCTCGGAGTCGTCGAAGCCGACCAGCGAGAGGTCCTCGGGCACGCGCAGACCGCGAGCGCGGGCGGCATACAGGACGCCGATCGCGAGGTCGTCGTTGAACGCGAAGATCGCGGTCGGCCGGTCAGGCCGGTCGAGGAGCGCCGCGGCGGCTCTAACGCCGCCCTCGGTCTGGAAGTCCGCCTCCACTTCGAGCGCCGGATCGGGGGCGACGCCCGCGGCGACGAGCGCGGCGCGGTAGCCGCTCAGCCGCTCGTCGCTCGCCATCCAACCGGACGGCCCGGTGATCGCGCCGATGCGCCGGTGGCCGAGGTCGAGCAGATGCTCGGTCGCCGCCCTGGCACCGGCGGAGTGGGCCGCGGAGACGGAGGGGATGCCGTCGTCGAGCGGCCCACGAGGGTCGACGACCACGAAGGGATACTCCTTGGCATGCAGGCGCTCGAGCTCGCGGCTCGACTCCGACGGCAAGAGCAGCAGCGCGCCGTCGGTGGTGCCGTGCATCAGCCGGTCGAGCAGGGTGACCTCGCGTTCGTGCTGGTGCAGGGTCGGGCAGAGCACGATTCGCATGTCCTGCTCGTACAACGCCTCGGAGGCGCCGGAGAGGATGAAGGCGAAGTACGAGGCGTGGACGATCGGCAGCGTCATGCCAATCAGCCCGGTACGCCCGGCCGAGAGCCCGCGCGCGCTGCGATTCGTACTGAAGCCGTGCTCGCGAACGACCTGGAGCACCGTCTCCCGCGTGCCGTCGGCGACGTCGGGCCGACCGTTCAACACCCTCGAGACCGTGGCGATCGAGACGCCGGCGAGAGCCGCGACGTCCCGGATCGTGCGCGCGCGCCGGGTCGCCTCGCCGGGGACAACATCGATCGCGGGCATCCGAACCACCGCCTTGGAAACGTTTACGGAACGAGTACCGAATATACCGCGCGAACCGGCTGCCTGGCAACCGCAAGGCGCGGGGCCGGGGCACCCCGTAAGCGTTCACGGGAACCCGCCCCGACCTACAGTGTCGAGAAGTAGTCGAGCGCCTCCGGGTTCGCGAGCGAGTCGCGGCTTGCGACCTGCTCGGGCGGCGCGCCCATCAGGATCCGCTTCACCGGCACCTCCAGGATCTTCCCCGACAGCGTACGGGGGATCTCCGGGATCTGCGTGATCTCGTCGGGGACGTGGCGCGGGGAGCAGTCCTCCCGCACCCGCCGCTCGATCTCGGCGACGAGCGGCCCGTCGAGCGCCGTGCCCTCGCGGAGCACGACGAACAGCGGCATCCAGCCTTCGGTGCCCTCGCGCGGAACGTCAACGACGAGCGCCTCGACCACCTCGTCGACGGCGAGCACTGCACGATAGATCTCGCTCGTGCCGATCCGGACGCCGCCGCGGTTGATGGTCGCGTCGGAGCGGCCGTAGATGATCGCGGTGCCCCGCGACGTGAGCTCGATCCAGTCGCCGTGCCGCCAGATGCCCGGGTACTGCTCGAAGTAGCTCTCGCGATACCGGGAGCCGTCGCCGTCGCCCCAGAGGAAGATCGGCATCGAGGGCAGCGGCTCGGTCAGGACGAGCTCGCCGACCTCGTCGACCAGTGAGCGGCCCTGCTCGTCGAACGCCTCGACCTTGGCGCCCAGGCCGCGTGCCTGCAGCTCGCCTTCGTACACGGGCAGCGTCGGCACCCCGCCGACGAAGGCGCTGCAGACATCGGTGCCCCCGCTCGCCGAGAAGAGCCAGACGTCCGGGCCGAGCCGGTCGTACACCCAGCGAAAGCCCTCGGGGCTGAGCGGCGAGCCTGTCGAGCCGATGCTGCGCAGGGCCGCAAGCTCGCGTCCGGCCCGCGGCTCGACGCCGGCCTTCAGACAGGCGGAGATGTACGCGGCGCTCGTGCCGAAGCAGGTGATACCTGCCGACTCCGCGAGCTGCCAGAGCACGTCCAGATCCGGCTCCGCGGGGCTGCCGTCGTAGAGCACGACCGCTGCGCCCGTCAGCAGGCCACCGAGCAGCAGGTTCCACATCATCCAGCCGGTCGTCGTGAACCAGAAGAAGCGATCGCCCGGCCGCGCGTCCATCTGCAGGTGCAGCTGCTTCAGGTGCTCGAGCAGGATCCCGCCCTGGCCGTGGACGATCGCCTTCGGCAGGCCCGTCGTCCCGGACGAGTAGAGCACCCAGAGCGGGTGATCGAACGGCAGCCGCTCGAAGCCGAGCGCGTCGTCGTCGGCGGCGGCGGACAGCTCGTTCCACGGCAGCGTTCCCGAGGACGCAGCGGCCGGGTCGAGGTACGGCAGCAACACGGTGTGCTCGAGCGTCGGGATCTCGCGCCGCAGACGCGCGACGGTGTCGAGCCGGTCGAAGTCGCGGCCGCCGTAGCGGTAGCCGTCGACGGCGATCAGCACCTTCGGCTCAATCTGCGCGAACCGATCGACGACGCTGCTGGCGCCGAAGTCGGGCGAGCAGCTCGACCAGACTGCGCCGACGCTGGCGCAGGCGAAGAATGCGGCCGCCGCCTCCGGGATGTTCGGCACGTACGCCACGACACGGTCGCCCCGCCCGACGCCGAGTCCGCGCAGCCCGGCGGCGATCTGCGCGGTCAGGGCGCGCAGCTCGCCCCAGGAGACCTCCGCCTGCGGGCGTAGCTCGGAGGCGTGCACGATCGCAACGTCGTCGTCGTCGCGGCCTCGGAAGATGTGCTCCGCGTAGCTCAGCTCCGCGCCGCGGAACCACTCTGCTCCGGGCATCGAACGCCGCCCGAGCACACGCTCGTACGGCTTCGACGACTGCACGTCGAAGTGGTCCCACACCGAGGCCCAGAACGCCCCGATCTCGCCGACCGACCAAGCCCAGAGGTCGTGATAGCCGTCAAAAGCGAGGCCCCGCTCGGCCTCGAGCCAGCGGAGGTAGCGTGCGAGCTGCGTGCCGGCGGCGCGCTCGGCGGACGGCTCCCACAGCAGCGCGCCGGGGGCCGTCATCCCTCGTGCGCGCGCTCGAGCTCGCGCACGAGCGCCTCGACGAGATCCGCCGAGGCCTCGGGCCGCTCCTGCGGCTCGCCCCAGCGCCACTGCTCGAGGTAGGCGTCGCTGCCGATCAGTCCCTGCTCCATCGCCTGCCGGTCGATCTCCTGCTGGAACCAGTCCGGCAGCTGGTGCGAGACCGGCGTCCCATCGGCGGAGAAGACCCTGACGAGCGAGGGCACGTCCTGCCAGTAGAGGATCTGGAACCGCGTCACGAGCGGGACTCGGGGTGGCGCGGCAGCCCGTCGTCCGGAAGCGCCTCCCACGGCGCCGCGTAGGCGACGTACTGGCGCCAGGCCGGCCTGATGCCGGGGTCGGTGTCGAAGGCGCCCAAGCGGACGCTGATCACTTCGGGATCGTCGGGGCTCCGGCTCCAGAGCGCCGCGCCGCAGGTCGAGCAGAACAGCTTCGAGAACCCGTCCGGCGGATCGTAGGAGCGGATCAGCTCCTCGCCCGCGGTCACCCGCAGCGACCCGGGAGCGATGCGCGCCTGCGCCGAGGCGGCAGTCCCGGTCCGCCGCTGGCACCGCGTGCAGTGACAGTACGAGGCGGAGACGAGCGGCTCGGTCACCTCGAACCGCACCCCGCCGCAGAGGCAGCGGCCGGTGAGAGGAAGGTCGGTCATGGCCGAAAGCGTACGCTGCCGTGATGCCCGCGAGCGCCTTCAACGAGCTGCTCGCTGCCCGGAGCGTGCTGCTCGCGGACGGCGCAATGGCAACGAATCTGCAGGAGCTCGGTCTCGGGGCCGGCGTTGCGCCCGAGGAATGGGTGCTCGATCGGCCCGAACCCATCAGAGAGCTGCATCGCCGCTTCGCCGAGGCAGGGTCCGATCTAGTGCTCACCTGCAGCTTCGGCGCGACGACCCCGCGCCTCGCCGACGGGCCGCTCGCCGGACGGATGCGGGAGGTGAACGTGCGGGCCGCCGAGCTCGCACGCGAGGCCGTCGGCGCCGACCGGCTCGTCGCGGGCTCGCTGGGGCCGAGCGGACAGCTTGTGGAGCCGTACGGCCCGCTGACACGCGCAGCCGCTGTCGAGGCCTACTCCGAGCAGGCGCAGGCGCTCGCGGAAGGCGGCGTCGACCTGCTCGTGCTCGAGACGTTCTTCGCGCTCGAGGAGGCGCTCTGGGCGATCGAGGGCGTGCAGAGCGCGACCGCGCTGCCGCTCGTCGCGTCGTTCAGCTTCGACCAGGGCACTCGGACGATGATGGGCCTCGGTGTAGCCGAGGTCGTCGCCGCCGTCGAGCCGCTCGGCCTCGCCGGGCTCGGCGCGAACTGCGGCCGCTCGCTCGATGACACGGATGCGGTCGTCGACGATTTCGCCGCAGCCGCCTCGTCGCTCCCGCTCTGGGTGAAGCCGAACGCAGGCGTGCCGCGCATCGTCGGCGACGCCGTCGTCTACGACGCCGATCCCGAGACACTCGCGGGACACCTGCGCAGCTACGTCGAGCAGGGCGCCCGCATCGTCGGCGGCTGTTGCGGCTCGACGCCCGCCCACATCTGCGCGATCGCCCGCGCGCTCGGCCCGACTGCTAGACGATCACGCGGCGGACTTCGTCGACGGACGTGAGGCCCGCGAGCGCCTTCTCGAGCCCGTCCTCGAAGAGTCCGCGCATGCCGCCGCCCTGGGCCGCGATGGTGATCCCGTCGACCGAGGCGCCCTCGGAGACGGCGATGGTGACCTCCTTGGTCATCGGCAGCAGCTGGAAGAGGCCGATCCGGCCGCGATAGCCGTTGGAGCAGCGTGTGCACCCCACCGCCCGGAAGAGGCGTGTGCCCTGCCCGCCGCCGAGCCCGAGCGCGAGCAGCTGCTCGGCCGAGGGCGTGTAGGGCTCGCGGCACTGCTCGCAGAGCCTGCGCGCGAGCCGCTGCGCGAGGACGGCGTTGAGAGCGGCGGCGATCATGTAGTTCTCGACACCCATGTTGGCCAGGCGGGCGATTGCGCCAGGGGCGTCGGAGCTGTGCATCGTCGACAGGACGACGTGGCCGGTCTGAGCCGCCTCGATCGCGATCTGCGCCGTCTCGCGGTCGCGGATCTCGCCGACGAGCACGACGTCCGGGTCGGCGCGCAGGACCGCGCGGAGAGCGAGTGGGAAGGTCAGGCCCGTCCGCTTGCTCACCTGGAGCTGGAACGCGCCGGCAAGCTTCTGCTCGACCGGATCCTCGACGGTGCTGATCGAGATGTCGGGGCTGCTCAGGTCGGAGAGGCAGGCGTGTGCGGTCGTCGACTTGCCCGCGCCGGTCGGACCCGTCACGAGCAGGGCGCCGCTGCGCAGGGCAAGGATCCGCTCGAGTGCCATCTGCATCGAGTTCGAGAGGCCGAGCGTCGTCAGCGTGGGTGCGTTGCGGACGGTCTCGAAGAAGCGGATCACGGCGCCCTCGCCGTCGACTGTCGGCAGCGTCGCGATGCGTGCGTCGCGGTCGGGCGCGCCGAGACCGCCGGGGACGGTCACGCGGCCGTCCTGAGGCCGCCGGTTCTCGCTGATGTCGATCCCGCCGATCACCTTCAGGCGGCCCATCACGGCTGCTGCGTGAGCCAGGGGGAGCGTAACCAGGTCATGCATGACGCCGTCGATGCGCATCCGCGCGACGAGTCCGCTCGGCTGGGGGATCAGATGCAGATCGCTCGCCCTCGCGGTGGCTGCGCGCGCGAACAGCGAGTCGAGCAGCTCGACACCGCCGGGCTCGCCCGACAGTACGCGCAACGAGGTACGGCCAGAAGCCGGGTCCTGCTCGAAGCCGTCCGCGACCTGCACATCCTCGAGATCTCTGAGTGCCAGGTCGATCCCTGCCGGGTCGCCGCCGACGACGTCGATCGGATGCTCGCTGGCCAGCCGGAGCTCGTCGACTGCGCGCAGGTCCGCCGGGTCGGCCATCACGATCTGGAGCCGGCCTTCCGTGAGTGCAAAGGGAAGCGCACGAGCCCGCCGCAGCACGTAGACGGGAATCGACGCGGACGCATCCGGATCGATCGGGAGCGCGGCAAGGCTGAGGGGCCGTCCGTCGTGGATGCGGGTCAGCTCGGCCCCGTCCGAGCCGGTCATTACGCCGTCACCCGCAGCGGCTGTGCCTGGTAGTGGCGCCGCTCGAGGATGCTCTGGACGGCCGCGACGAGATCCTGCGGGCTGAAAGGCTTGGTCAGGTAGAGATCGGCGCCGGCATCGAGCCCCGCAGCTTGGTCCTCGGGACGCGCGCGCGCCGTCAGCATCACCACCGGGGTCTGATCGCCGGCCATGCGAAGCGCCTTGACGACTTCGATGCCGGTCAGCTCGGGCATCGAGACGTCGAGCAGGGCGAGCTGCGGCTTGTGACGACGAATCAGCTCGAGCGCCTCTGCCCCATTCGTCGCGGGCACGACCGTGTAGCCCGAGCGCTGAAGTCGCCAGTTGACCAGCTCGAGGATGTCGGCGTCGTCCTCCGCCACGACGATCACGGGCCGAAGGGCCGTCTTCAATGTCAACGCTGGCTCAAGAGACACACTCCACCTCTTCTCGGTTTGCACGAACGTTTCGCAGTGCAGGTCCTTCCCCGAGGGCGGCGACGCCGGGGCTTACTCCAGTTGTCGGCCGGAGCCGGTCCGACACGATCGGCAGTAGCGGGAGCCCCACACGCCACGAATCGGGCATGCCATGGCACCCTTTTGGGGGCGGAGGTCAACCGCCGCCCAAGAGCCCGAAGACGAGCCCTCTCCCCTCCGCGACCGCGAGGTAGGCGAAGAGCGCCAGCTCCGCAAACAGCGCCCGGCCGGCGAGCACGACGTAGGTCCGGCCCCGCCGCTGGGCGGTCCGCTCGACAGTCGAGACGGAGCGCCCGGTCAGACGTGGAGGAGACGCATCGGGGGAGGTGCGCCGAGCGGGTTAGCATCGCGCAGGGATGCGCCTCGGCTTCTCCATGGGCTATGCACCGCCGGGCACGAGCCCGGCCGAGCTGGTCGAGCTCGCGCAGGAGGCGGAGCGACTCGGCTTCGACTCGGCGTGGGCGGCCGAGGCATGGGGCACCGACTGCGTGACCGTCCTCTCGTGGCTCGCTGCGACGACAACCCGCCTGAAGGTCGGCTCGGCGGTCATGCAGATCCCCGGCCGCACGCCCGCGAACACCGCGATGACGGCGGTGACGCTCGATCTGCTGAGCGGCGGCCGCTTCATCCTCGGCCTCGGCACCTCGGGCCCGCAGGTCGTCGAGGGCTGGCACGGGCAGCCGTGGGGCAAGCCGCTCGGGAAGACACGCGAGTATGTCGAGATCGTCCGCACGATCCTCCGCCGCGAGACGCTCGAGCACCACGGAGCCCATTACGACATCCCATACGAAGGCGAAGGCGCCACCGGGCTCGGCAAGCCGCTGAAGCTGATGGCGCGCCCGCTGCGGGCCGAGCTCCCGATCTACCTTGCGGCGATCGGACCGAAGGCGGTGGCGCAGACGTTCGAGATCGCCGACGGCTGGCTGCCGATCTTCTACTCGCCCGAGCGCGCGCGCGGGCTCTTCGGCGTGCCGCCGGACGGTTTCGAGATCGCGCCGACTGTGCACGTGCTCATGGGCGACGACGTCCAGGCCTGCCGGGACGCGCTCAAGCCGGTCTTTGCGCTCTACGTCGGCGGGATGGGCGCCCGCGGCACCAACTTCTACAACTCGCTCGTGGCCCGCTACGGCTACGAGGCGGAGGCCGCGCGGATCCAGGATCTCTTTCTCGAGGGCAAGCAGCGCGACGCGGCAGCCGCTGTCCCGGACGCGCTCGTCGACGAGGTGGCACTCGTCGGTCCGAAGGAGCGCATCGCGGAGCGGCTCGCGGCGTGGCGGGAGTCGGACGCGACGACGCTGATCTGCGCGACGCCGCAGCTCGAGGCGCTTCGGGTGCTCGCCGAGCTCGAGGCCTAGCTCGCGTCCCAGAGGACGTGGAGCGATGCCGGCTTGCGGAACACGAGACCGCGCGGCGAGGCGGGGTGCTCCGGGTCGAGCCGGATGTTCGGGAGCCGCTCGAGCACGCGCCCGACCGCCGTGTGCGCCTCCAGTCGCGCGAGGTGCATCCCGATGCAGACGTGCGGCCCCTGCGCGAAGGCGAGGTGCAGGCGCGCGTTCTCGCGTCGGACGTCGAAGCGGTCCGGCTCCGGGAAGACGTCCGGGTCGCGGTTCGCGCCGGCCAGCGAGATCGTGACCAGCTCGCGCTTGCCGATCGCTGCGCCGCCGATCGCGACGTCGCGCGTGGCGTAGCGATCGATCACGGCGGCGGCGGGCTCGAGCCGCAACGACTCCTCGACCGCGTTTACGAGCAGCCCGAGGTCGGCTCTGACGAGCGCGAGCTGCGGCGGGTCACCGAGTAGGTGCAGCAGCGCGTTCGCGATCATCCCCTCCGTCGTCTCGATTCCTCCGAACATCAGCACCGCAGCGTTCGAGATCGACTCCTCGCGAGAGAGATCGCCGAGCTCCGCGAGATCGCCCACCGCCGCGCTGAGGGCTGCGAACGCCTCCCGAGCCTCCGGAGTGACCGGCCCGCCCCCGGCCACGCTCGTGACCGCCGCGACGAAGGTGTCGTACCAGCCCAGCACTTCGGCGACATCCGCGTCTGCGAGACCGAGCGCGTGCGTGACGACCGCGACCGCCAGCGGCCCCGCGAAGTCGCGTCGCAGCTCTGCCCGGCCGGCGGGCTCGATTACGTCCAGCAGCCGCTCGGTCTCCGACGCGACGAGGACCGTGAAGCGATCGCGGACCGCATCGAGGCGGTACGGCCGCGCGAACGGGTCGCGGTGGCGGCTGTGCTCCGCGCCGTCGGTCGTGAGCATGCTCCGGCCGACGACCTGCCCGGTCGAGAAGCGCGGATCGTCGACGGTGAACGTCTCCACGTCGCGCATGACCTCGAGGGCGAGGTCGCGCCGCGTGACGAACCAGGCGCCGAGCACCGGCAGCCACGACACGGGCTCCTGTTCCCGCAGCCGGGCGAGCAGAGGGTGCGGGTCCTCCTCGAGCTCGTCGAGCGTCGCGGCGGCGCCGACCGGGAACCGCTCCTGGCGCGCGGCGGCGTCCATGTGCGCAACCGTAGCGAGCGTCAGGCCGACCGGCGCACGACGAGCTCGACCGGCAGCGTCAGGCTGCCCGGGCGCGCTTCAGGATTCTCCACGAGTGCGATCACCGACTCGCCAGCCGCCGCGCCCAGCCCGGTCTTGTCCTGGCGGATGGTGGTCAGCGCCGGCTCGAGCAGCGGAGCGATCTGGATGTCGTCGAAGCCGAGCACGGCGACGTCGTGCGGCACGTCGAGCCCCGCCTCGCGAACGGCCCGGATCGCTCCGACCGCCATCAGGTCGCTGGCGGCGAACACGGCGCTCGGCGGTTCCGGCAGCGCGAGCAGGGCTCGCATCGCCGCGTAGCCGCTCTCCGCGTAGAAGTCGCCCTCGACGACGTAGCCCCGGGGCAACTTGCCCCCCAGCTCCTCGCGGAAGCCGAGCAGCCGGTCGACGCCGGACTTGTGACCTGAAGGGCCGGCGATCGTCGCGATGCGCTCGTGGCCGCGGGTCCGCAGATGCCGGGCCGCGAGACGTCCGCCCTCGAGATTGTCGGAGCTGACGGAGATCAGCCGCGGGCCGGAGACGTCGAGGTCGACGGCGACCGCCGGGAGCGCGGAGGCGAGCAGCCGCTTCGTCTCCGGGTCGCCGGGCTCGCTGCCCATCAGTACGAGCCCGTCGACGCCGTGATGGAGAGCGCGGCTGAGGTAGGACGGGACGCGGTCGCCGCCGAGGGGCCGCTCGGTCGCGAAGAGCAGCAGGTCGTAGGCAAGCGCCCCCACGGCGCGCTTGAGCCCGACGAGCACGTCCTGGAAGAACGGGTGCTGGATGTCGGGGTGCTCGCCGCCGGTGGAGAGGACGACGCCGATCAGCTGAGACCGGCGCCGCACGAGCGCCCTCGCGGCCGCGTTCGGCACGTACTCGAGCTCTCGCGCCGCCTCGAGGACCCGCTCCCGCGTCGTTCCGATCACCTTCGGCGAGTCGTTGAAGACGCGCGAGACCGTGGCCACCGAAACGCCGGCCGCCTCTGCGACCTGTCGGATATCCGTTATGACGCTCCTCCCTCCTCAGGTCCCTTGGCCGATCGTGCGGCGCTCGCCGCAACCGACCGTGCGACCGGCGCGTTCGCCCGCCGCACGGTCGGCGTTCGTCAAGACAGCGGCGGGCTCGCCAGCTGAGCGAGCTGGAGGGCCTGCTGCGGGAACCACTGGCCCGCCGCTGGATCGACGATGCCGCCCCACTCGGGGTCGGTCGTCGAGCCGGCGATGCCGCGGTTGCAGGTGCCGTCGGATTCGCCCGGCACCTTCACCCAGAGGAACGCGTCCGCGAGCGGATTGCCCGTGGACGTCGTCGGCCGGACCCCGAGCCCGCGGCCCGGCGGGTTGCACCAGTCCTGTGCATCCGGGTACGAGACCGCGGGATGCCACGGCCCCTGACCGTTGCGGCTCGTGTCGACCACGAAGTGCTTCAGGAGCGACGGATCGACGCTGCCGACGTTCTCGTCGTACCAGACGTCGGTCAGAGCCCAGGTGCTGTAGTCGTCCGCGTTCGCCGGGTAGTACTGGCTCGCACACCAGTCGAAGTGTCCGGCCGCCCACGGCGGGCCGCTCGTCGCGTAGTAGATGCACTTCGCAATCCACGTGCCGAACTGGGCCTGTTGCGGCGTCGGCTGGTAGTTCGAAACGTTGATGAAGAAGCCCTGTGCCTTCTGGACCCCCGCGTCGACCAGCCGCTGCGCGATCTCGCCGACTCCGAGCCAGTGGCTGTGCCCGGCGTCGAGATAGACACTCGTTTGCGCCTGCTGCGCGAGTCGGTCGATCGCCGCGTTCAGCTCCGCATTCCGCTGCGCCTGGCGCGCAGCCTTGTCGGCATCGGCGATGTTGCCGCATTTGTCCGGGCCGAGCGCGACGCCGTCGGGCTCGAGGACGACGACGGCCTTACGGTCGCCGATTCCCCTCGCGAAGCCGTCGATCCAGGCGGCGTAGTCGGCGGAGGTCTGAGCCCCGCCTGCGGAGTACCCGCCGCAGTCGCGGCCCGGGACGTTGTAGGCGACGAGCACCGGCACCGAACGCTCCAGCGTGGCCGCGAGCATGGTGCGACGCACCTGCTTCTCGACCTCGCGCGGTGAGCCCTCCGTGAACCATACGGCTCGCGGGGTTGCCTCCATCCGCCCGATCCGCAGCGCGTCCGCGAAGGCTCTCGCCTTCACGAGCGTCACGATCTGCTGCACCGCGCCCGGGCTCGGGGCCGGAACGAAGAAGCGCGTCCCCGGATCGAGACTCCTCGACGGAACTGCGCTCCCGCGTGCGGCGGCGCCTGCTACCGGCACGAGCGCGAGCAGTGAGACGGCGAGGCCGACACCCGTCAGGGTTCGATTTCGCACGGCGATCCCCTTTCGTCTCCGACGGACCATGTAAACGTTTACACGGACGGAGATTCCCACCTCGCCGTTCGAGAGTCAAGCGCACTCCTCGAGGCCGATCCGCCGCCCGACGCCGGGCCGCGGCTACGCTGGGCCGGCGTGGCAGCCCGCAAGGATCCGTTCCGTCCGGACTGGAAGCTCAGGTCTCCTTCCGGACAGCAGCTGACCGTCGAGTTCGACCGGCTGCGCGGCCTCTGGCGGGTGACGCCCGGCGAATACGTCCGGCGTCACCTCGTCGACGCGCTGGCGCAGGCGACCGGCGGGCGTCCGGACTCTGACTGGATCGCCAGGGCCGATGCGGAGATCACCGCGCAGCTCCGCACGCTGGGGCCCCTGGGCGCGTAGCGCGCGAGGCAGCGCTTTCGCCCGGCGCGCCGCCTCGCTTGCAATCGGCACGAGTATGTGTGAAGAATCACGTATCGCAGCCCTAGACCGCCTTGTCCCGATCTCGTTAGGGGTGGCGGCCCACCGCTGGAGAGGGTCGACGGTCTAGGGCGCGAACGAGCCGTCGTTCGTGCGCCCGCGAGCGCGGTCTCAGCCCCGACCGGTGAGCGCAATCTGGGCGTCGGGCACGACGAGGACCTGCTTGAAACCGCACTTGCAGCAGTGCCGGCGCTCGAGCTCGGCTCGCGGGACCCCGCGCCGCTCGTCCGCAGGCGGCCGGCAACGCGCGAGGAGCTGGAACGTGAGGCCGAGCTCGCCGCAGAACGAACAGCGCTTGTCGACGTAGACGGTCGACAGCCGCCAGTACGTAAGCGACTCGACGTTCAAAAGCGGACACCGTGCCAGCCCGGCTCGACCCGCCCGCAACGGCGGCAGCTGCGCAGCTCGACGCCCGGCACGCGCGACCGACGCTCGTACCTGTGCACACCGATGAAGCAGAGGAGGCGACTCATGACCACTGGGAAAAATGTAGTCGCGGCGTTGGCCCGCCGCGCCCCTCAAACGACCTGACCGCCGCCAGGGTTTCTGCAGGCACCCCGCCGTCTGCCGCGCATCGTCTACCCTCGGGGCTTGGGTCGGGGACGGCGAACTGGCCGCAGTGCGCTCCCCCGGCCCACCACCGCTCGAAGCGGCGCGACTGGGCGCTCCCGCGAGCCTGTACTAGCCACACGGGTAGGCGCGTAGGGCTGCGCCGACGCTGCCGGCCGCCCAGCGTCCCATCTGGGCCCGCGGCTCGGTCGAACCTGACCGAACGTCCCGTTGAAAACGCTTCGTCGAGCAATGAGAACACGTGTATGCGCGCGTGCGCCCGACGGAGCGGAGACTGAGCATGAAGACGAGGATCTGCGGCGTTTGTCTCGGCTTCGCCGTACTCGCCGCCGCGCTCGTGATCACCGCCGCAGCGCCGCGCAGCGGCGGCCTTGCCTACCTCGACGTCGGCTACCGCTCGAGGGCGGCACTCGTGGGGTTGCAGGTGATCCGGGTTGTGCCGGAGCTGAGCGTCGCCGAGGTGCGCGGCAACGAAGAACGGCTGCGTGCGCGCTCCGGGATCCGCTACGCGCATCCAGCCGAGCGTCGCGAAACCGTCGGCGGCCCGCTGCTCGCGTTCTCCGCGACCGCGCTGCCGTTCGAGTGGCAGTACGCCGCCACCCACGAGGACGCCGTCCCGCCATGGGTCCGCCGCGCCGCAGCGCGCGTCACGATCGCGGTGATCGACACGGGCGCCGACCTCATGGCTCCCGACCTGGCGAGCAAGTCGCCGTCCGGCTACGACGTCTCGACCGGCACCGCCGACGTCACCGACACGGCCGGCCACGGGACGTTCGTCGCTTCGCTCGCGGCCGGCTCGGACTCGACGGGTGCCTTTGCCGGATTCGGCGGCGACGCCCGGCTGCTGATCGTCAAGGCGACCGGCGCCGACGGGACGTTCAGGGACGTGGACGAGGCCGCGGCGATCGTCTACGCCGTCCGCCACGGCGCTCGGATCATCAATCTGAGCTTCTCGGGCCCGCGCACGTCTCCGGCCGAGCGCAGCGCGATCCGCTACGCCGTCGCGCACGGCCGCCTCGTCGTGGCAGCGGCCGGGAACGCGCTTCAGACGGGCAATCCCGTTCAATATCCGGCGGCGCTGCTCCAGCCCCTCGGCTCGAACGGGACGGGCGGCTCGGGTCTCGCCGTCGCGGCGTCGACCCGGAACGGCACCGCCGCTTCCTTCTCGAGCGCCGGCTCCTACGTCTCGCTCGCGGCGCCGGGCGAGAGCGTCTTCGGCGCGCTGTCGACGGTCGCGCCGACGACGGCGAACCGCAGGGTGCATCTTCCCACCGACGTACCGGGCGCCTACGGCTTCGGAAGCGGCACCTCCTTCGCGGCGCCGCAGGTCGCCGGGGCCGCCGCGCTCGTCTGGGCGGCCGACCCCGCCCTGACGGCGGCGGGCGTCGCCGCGATCCTCAAGCACACGGCGGGGGGCCGCGGCTGGACGCCCGAGCTCGGCTACGGAGTGATCGACGTGGCGGCAGCGGTGGGCGCGGCCACGGCGAGCCGGTAGCCCGCGCCTGGAGTTCGCGACCCGGCGGTCTGCGGCTCGCAAACTAGCCGGGCGAACGGTGTGGTCGGGATGCCGATGCTTTAGGCTCAAGCATCGTGGCGGCGGCCGGCCGCGGCAGCCGCTGCAGGGGTTGCAGCTCGAAGAGAGCGCAACCCGGGGCTCCCGAAGGTCCTCGTGATCAAGGGGGGCATTCGTGAGCCCCTGCGCCCGATCTCCCCTATCTGAGGGATGCCACGACGTCGGACGCCGCGTTTACTCTCAGAGGTGCCTCCGGGCATTTGCGGCGGCCGCCTCTGATTGATCGAGAGGTGGCCGCTTCATCGTCCGGCGGCGCTTCGCTGCCTTAGGTGGCGAACTCGCGCTCGAAGCACGCCGCGCAGAACAGCCCGAGCAGCGGTGGATCGTCGGTGGTCAGATAGGCGCGCCAGCGCTCGCCGGCATCCCGCCATTCCCGGCCGCACTCCACGCACGTCCACACCTGGACGCTCGGGGCAGCTACCAGCCGAGGTTCGTCTGCCACGTTCTCTATCTCGACGTTCTGGCCGTTTTCCACACTCGACATTTGTCTAGGTTTCGCGGCGCCGCACGTCCGCCGCCCGAATCAGAAGCGCGCTTCGACACCACCCTGCGGCTCCGACGGCTCCTCGACGGTGCGCAGGAGGGAAAAGGTGGGGCGCAGCGCCGCTGCGGTGCCCGACGGCGCAACGGCGGCGCCGTCCGCCTCGAGCGAGCGCTGGAGAGCCTCCAGCACGTGCACGACGGCCGCTCCCGCCGGTGCGTTGCCCGCCATCAGCGTGCCATCCCGGACGATCGAGGCGAAATGCTCGCACTCGAGTCGCAGCGGCTCGTCGCTCGGCAGCTCGGGGCAGACGAGATCGCCGGCCGGCACGGCGCCGTTCGCCATCAGGCCGAACGACTGCTGCAGAACCGGCCGCTGGTAGATGGAGAGCTTCCGCTCGGGCTCGAACTCATCGATTACCGCCGTTCGCCGGGAGCCGACGACGGCAAGTCTCCGTGTCGGATGCGGCTCGAGCCACGACAGACGCAGGTACGCGTTCACGCCGGTCGCGAAGCGCAGGTGGCAGAAGAGGACGTCGTGGACGCCTGGCTGCAGATAGCTGTCTCCCCGCACGCTCACCTCTGCGGGCTCGTCGTCGAGCAGGTAGAGGAGCACCGCGACGTAGTGGGCGCCGAGGCTCCAGAGCAGGCTGTCCCGGCGCCGGCCGACGCCGAACTCCTGGCGCTCGCCGTGGAGGTAGTAGACGTGGCCGAGCAGTCCCGTCTCGACCAGCTCGTGCAGCTTCCTGACCGCCGGATGGAAGAGCAACGTGTGCCCGACCATCAGGCAGCGCCCGCGGCGCCTCGCCTCGAAGACGAGCTCGTCCGCGCACTCGCTCTCGAGCGCGAGCGGGGTCTCCACCAGCAGGTGCTTCCCGGCTCGCAACGCGGCGAGCCCGAGCTCGTAGTGGGTCGACGACGGCGTCGCAAGCACGATGGCGTCGAGGTCGTCGTCGCCGAGCAGAGCCTGGAACTCCGTCGCGCTCTGGACGCCCGGATAGCGGCTGCAGACCTCGTCCAGCGCCTCCCGGTCGATGTCGCACACCGAGCGGAGAGTCGCCTGAGGGAGCTCGGCGAACACCCGCGCTAGGCTCGGCCCCCAGCGTCCGAGGCCGACGACGCCGACCGTGACGCTGCTCATGGGCCGCCGCGGCCGATGCGCCGATACAGCGTTGCCAGGAGCAGTGCCAGCAGAACGAAGGTGGCGACGGCGAAGCCGACGGAGAGGCGCGACAGGTGCGTACCCGGGAGCGCGACATAGCCGATGACGAAGACGGCCGCCGACGTCAGCCAGCTCACCGCCGCAGCGGGTGCGGCGTCGAGCGCGAGCAGGCTCTGGGAGAGCGTGGCGGCGACCAGGTAGAACGCGACGCCGGCCGCGAGCCAGACCAGCACGCTCCGCGTCGTGGCGAAACTCGAGCCGTAGAAGATGCGACTCACGGTCGGCCCGGCCACCGCCACCGCAGCGACCGTCACGAGACCGGCGGCTGCGACGATGCGCGCGGCGGCGATCGTCGCCTGCCAGAGCTGTCTCGAGCGGTCTCCGGCCTGGACCTGAGTGAAATTCGGCAGCAGCGCGGCGGCCACGCCCTGGAAGATATACACGGGCGCCCGTACGAGCATCGTCACGGCGAAGGCGACGCCCGCCGCCTTCCCCGCGCCGTGCCCGCCGCCGGCGATGATCAGGAGCGGGCCACCGCTGATCAGCAGCTGATCGGCTGCGGCGATCGTGCTCGCAGGACCCGCGAAGGCGACGGCCCTGCCGATGTGGAAGCTCTCGCCGCTCGTGCCGTCGAGCGCCCGGCGCAGCCGCCGGCGCCCGAGAGCGAGCGGCGCGAGCGCGCCGCCCAGACCCGCGCAGACCACCGCGAGCGCGGCGAGATCCTTCGAGGCGAGCACGAGCAGCGGCAGGCCGATCAGCAGCCGCGACGTCGCGTCGGCGAGGACGTTGACGCCGTATCCGTCGAACCACATCACGCCCCCGACGAGGCCGCGAACGAGAAACGAGGCGCCGTAGAACACCACGCCGGCCACGAGCAGAGCCGTCATCACGTTGTCTCCGTGGAAGAGCCCGTCCGAGATCCGGCTCCAGGAGGCTGCCCCTGCGACGAGCACGAGCCCGGCGATCGCGAGCCCCATCAGCACCGTCGACCGCATGACCGCCCAGCCCTCCTCCCCGCGCGACCGCCGATCTGCGATCGCACGCGACGTCGTCTGCTCCAGTGGCCGGAAGAGGACGATCGAGGCGATGTACAGACCGCCCCACAGCGCGCCGATCTCGCCGAACGGGCTCGGGCCGAGCGTCCGCGCTGCGAGCACGAGGAACGCGTAGGTCAGGAGCCCGGCGATCCCCATGGCGCCGGTCAGGAGAAGCGCACTCCGTGCGAGTGTGCGCTCCCGCCTGACCGGGGGGAGGGCGACGGCAGCCGGAGCCGTCGCCAGCGAGGCCGGGGTGCTCACGTGCCGCGTCCCACTAGGCGAGCGCCGCCTCGAACTGCTCCTCGACGGCGCGCCGCCCGCGATGCCATTCGACCGCGTTGGCGAGACCTTCGGTGAGTGAGACCGACGCCTGGAAGCCGAGTAGCTCCCGCGCCTTCGTGCCGTCCGGAACGCGCAGGCGCACGTCCTGGTAGTTCCCGGGGAGCTCGTGATACGGGACGTACTTCGCCTTCAGCGGGAGCGGCAGGCCGAGCGCTTCCTGCACGCTCACGGCGAGGTCGCGGATCGTGGTCGGCTGCGAGCCGCCGATGTTGACGATCTCACCGCGGGCCTCGGGGGTGCGCAGTGCCCGCACGAAGCCGTCGACCG
The DNA here is from genome assembly GCA_963757725.1 of uncultured Actinomycetes bacterium. Taxonomy (GTDB): domain Bacteria; phylum Actinomycetota; class Thermoleophilia; order Gaiellales; family Gaiellaceae; genus CAVWSR01. The sequence continues at coordinate 669,976 of CAVWSR010000005.1, read as the reverse complement.
TGTCGGCCACGTACGTGAACGTCCGCACCTGCTTGCCGTCGCCGTGGATCTCCATCACGCCGCCGTCCAGCAGCACCTCGATGAATGCGGCCTGTGGACCACCCCACCAGCTCGGGTGGTTGCGCGGCCCGTAGGAGCCGAACAGACGGAGGATCGTGACCTTCAGGCCCTGCTCCTCCGCCAGCGCGAGGCAGATGTGCTCGTCGTACAGCTTTGAGACCGCGTAGGCCCAGCGCCGGGAGGTCGGCGGCCCCAGCACGAGCTTGTCGTCCTCGCCGAACGGCGGCTCGCCGTTCCCGTAGACGTCGGAGGTCGAGGCGACGACGAGATCGGCGTCGAGATCGAGGGCGACGCTCGCTGCGGCCTTCATCCCGGCGACGTTCTCCTCGAGCGTCATCAGCGCCCCGCCGTAGCGCGGGATCTTCTGGGCCGCGAGGTGGACGATCGCATCGCAGCCGTCGAACGCCGCACGCAGCGGGCGTGCCTTGGTGCAGTCGAACTGCTCAAAGCGGAAGCGATCGCTCCCGAGCGCGTTCGCGAGATTCGCGATCGTCCCCCGCGAGAGATCGTCGACGCCGACGACCTCGACCCCTTCGGCCAACAGTCGGTCGCACAGATGCGATCCGATAAATCCGGCGGCGCCGGTGATCCCTACCTTGTTCACGAAGCCCTCCTTCTCACCCAGATGTCGAGCGTGTGGGATATGGAGCCGCTCGGCCGAAGCGTCGCGACGTGGTCGAACGTGCTGCGGATCCAGGCGGCGACGATCCGGTCGTACGAGCCTCCGAAGGCCGTCTGGCCGTACTCGGTGAGCGGGTGGCGGTCGGTAACGGCCACCTCGACCCCGGCCCGCTCGAGACGCGCCACCGCCTGCCGTTCGGCGTTTGCGTCCGCCAGCGCACCCGGCAGCAGCGAGATCTGCGGCAGCGGGTCGCGGCGGCCGGAAAGCGTGTAGAGAACGCTGAGCTGCGGAGCGACGAGGATCGCGTCTCCTGCGTTCGTCCTCGATTCGATGGCGCCCAGCGCGGCGCGGTAGAGCGGCGCCTCGTCCTTCGTCACCTTCATCGTCCCGCCCGGCCCGGTGACGCTCGAGCTGCGCGCGTGCGCGTCCTTCACCGTCAGGCCCACGCACGCCGCGGCGACGAAGGCGAGCCAGAGGGCACCGGCCGCGAACGCCGCTCGCGAGCGCGCGAGCGCGCCGAGGTGGAGCCGCACGAGCGCGACGGCGACGAGCGGTGCCGTGTACACCGCCGGCTGCGCGCGCGAGGCGAGGAAGAAGAAGCCGTCGTAGCTCTTGACCGCCACGACGGCGAGCACGACGAGGGCGGCGAGGAGGGTCTGATCGCGCGGCGCAAGCGACCGTCGGCGCAGACCGACCACGGCGAGAGCGACGACAGCCGCGACCGCACCGAGCGGGAGCCAGCCGAAGACGTACTCGAGATAGAAACGAGCGGTCTCGGGACGGACGAGCACGCCGGCCGCGGCAACGCCCACGACGGCTGTCGCGAGCCCGATCCCGAGGCGCCGCCCGCCCCGCTCCGCGAGGCGGGCGAGCAGGAGCAGCGCGGCGACGCCGCCGGCGTACAGCACCGCATAGCCGGCGAGGCGCGCGAAGCTGTGCGGCGTCAGAGGAGCCTGCGAGCGGATGATGTGGTTTCCGCCCGCGTTCAGGACGTCGAGCGGATACAGGTTGTCGAACACGAGCCGGTGCGGCGAGACCTGCGTGAGCAGCGCGCCGTAGACGACGGCCGGCACCGCGACAGCCGGCGCGGCGAGCAGCACGAGCTCGCGGCCGAGCCGGGCTCCCGCCCGACTCCGCGCGACGAGCCAGACGACTCCGGCGAGCGCGACGCCGAGCTCGAACTCGGGCCGCGTGAGCGCGACGAGCCCGGCACCGACCCCGGCCGCGACGAGGGCGACGGGCCGTCCGCGCTGTGCGTACTTCGCGAGCCCGAGCAGGAAGCAGAGGGCGCAGAGCAGGGCGAGCGGCGCCGACTCGGCGTGTGGGAGGACGTAGCTGAGGTTGGTGGGCGAGAATGCGACCGCGGCGACGAAGGCGGCCGCCACGGCCGAGCCGACCGGCCCGACCTGCGTCCGCGCGAGCGCATAGCTCGCCACGACGATGGCCGCCGTGATCGCCAGGCCGAGCGCAACCGCCGAGCCGATGCCGACGCCGCCGAGCCACGCCGCGAGGCCGAGCAGGTACGGCGCGAGCGGGCCGTAGTAGTAGACGAAGTCGGAATACGGAATCTGGCCGTGCGCGACGCGGGCGGCCGCGACGAGGTCGTAGCCGGTGTCCCGGCCGGGGTCGCCCCACGTCGCCCAGGTCACGGCCGCGAGGCCGACCATCAGCAAGGCGAGGCCGAAGAGCGCGACGACATCCGCCGTGACCGCCAGCGAGAGGCGCTGGGCGCGGGGCCGGACTGCTGCGACGGCGCCGCTCACGCGACCGCTCTCCGCTCGTTGGGCAGGCGCTCGAGGAGCCCCTCGACGGCCCTGTCGGCGACGCCGATCACGGCCTGGCCGTTGACGATCTCGGGGTAGACATGCGCGGTCGATGCGAGTGCGAGCCCCGGCACCGGGAACATCGAGGGCAGCCGGGCCGCCCCGCCGCGCAGATGGACGGGCTCGACTGCAGGGGCGCGCTGGACGACGACGTCGAGGATCGCGTCGTCGGTCAGGGCGGGGAAGATCTCCCTCGCGTGCGCGAGATACTCTCGCTCGACCTCGGCCGCCGGCCGCTTCAGGTCGACGTGAGACGGGTCCAGGTACTTGGTGAGGTAGAGGAGGTGGCCTCCGACGTGCTCGGGATCGACGACGTGCGTCGTCTCCACGACGGTCGTCAGCGGAATCGTCCGATCCGTGATGTTGAGCGTGTAGTAGGGGCTGATGCTCCGGCGCGACCTGACCAGCACGCACACGACACCGAGGTAGCGGCAATGATCCTCCGGCGTCTGCTCGGCGAGCTCCGGCGCCATCAGCCGCCGTGCGAGCGGCGGGAGGAGCGTGCAGAGCACCGAGTCGAAGGCGTGGAAGCCGCCGTCGACGACGAGACCGCACGCGCCGGTCGCGGAGCCGACGATCCGGTCAACCGAGGTGCCCGCATGAATCTCGCCGCCCAGCGCGCGAATCGCAGCCACGAGCGCCGCGATCAGCGTCTCATAGCCGCCCTGGAGCCAGCCCATGATCTCGCGGCCGGAGGCGTCGCGCGTCTTCGCCATGCGGCGCGTGCGGGCCCAGAGGTAGGTCGCGGGCAGGTCGTCGTAGTGCCCGTCGAATTTCGAGTCGAGCAACGGGCGCCAAAGACGCTCGACCATCCGGCGACCGCAGCGCTTCTGCAGCCAGTCGAGCAGCGGCAGGTCGTCGAGCCGCTCGCGGTCCGACGTCAGCTGGCAGCGGGCGACGAATGCGGCGAGCCGCAGGCGATCCTGAGGCGGCAGCAATGGGAACGTGGCGAGCTCCCGCACCGAATTCATCGAGAAGAGTCGTCCCTTGTCGTAGAAGCCGACGCCGCTCGGCCGGAAGCGGAACTGCTCGCCAAGCCCCAGCTCCTCCGCGAGGCCGCGAACGCGATCGTCGCTGGGAAGCACGACGTGGTAGAAGCGATCGACGCGGTGACCCCCGAAGTCGAAGGCGCCGACCAGGCCCCCGAGATCCTCGGAGCGCTCGAACAGGCTCACCTGGACGCCGGCCTGCGCGAGCCGATAGGCGGAGGTCAAGCCAAGGATGCCGCCCCCGACGATCCCGACACGGGCTCCGGTCACGCTGACGTGTACTCCCTGCGGAACCGGGATCGAACGACGAGCCGCCAGTAGCCGGCGAGCGTCCCGAAGAGCGGCATCTTGCTCTCGCCGATCCTGCGGGCGCCGTCGAGGTCGACAGGCACCTCTTCGATGCGGGCTCCGAGGGAGGCCAGCTTCACGAGCAGCTCCGCCTTGCAGGCGAAGCCGCGTTCGCGGATCAGATCGTCACCGTACTGGTCGGTCGCCTGCGCGAGCAGGGACGCCCGGTAGACCCGGAAGAAGGAGGAAACCGTCCGCGCGTCGGCGCCGAGGGCGGCGCGCACGACGAGCCCGGCCGCACGGGAGAGAGCCCGGCGCAGCGGGGCCACGTTGACCATCCGGCCGCCCCCGTGCACCGAGGCGAGCACGAGTCCCGCTCCGGCCTCGGCGCGCGCGAGCATGCTCGGCAGCGCGGCGAGGTCGCTCGTGGTGTCGGCCTCGAGCGTGACGACGAGGGTGTCCTGCGCACAGTCGCGCAACGCGGCGGCGAAGCCCGCGCGGAAGGCGGCGCCCGGGCCCTGGTTCTCGCCGAGGCGAACGAGCTGGACGGGCAGGGGCCCGCCGTAGTTCTCGATCAGCGCAGCTGTACCGTCCGCGGAGCCGTCGTCGACGATCACCACTCGGTCACCCGCGCGCACGAGGTCCGGGCGCGACTCGAGGTCGCTCAGGAGCCGCGGCAGGTTCTCCTCCTCGTTGAACGCCGGGATCACGTACACGATCGGTGCCGCGCCACGGGACACGGGCCGGATCCGTACATCCTCCGCGACGGCTTCGACGGGAGCCGCCTGCGCGACCGCGATCGTGCTCATCGCGGGCCTCCAGGCAGGCGTCGCTCCCGACTCTGCCGCACATCCACCGTCAAGTCCGACTTTCGCAACGCGTTCCTCCCCGAGGGCACCGGCCAACAAGGCCGCCGAGGTGAACGTAGATCGGCTGAAGGCCGTGTTGTAGACCAGAAAGCCAATCCCGGCCCTGGGGGTAGGCGGCTAGCCATTCGGGTGGTTCGGGGGGGTATGCGAGAGGCCCCGGAGTGCCTCAAAAACGGGCCTCCGAACCCATCCCGATGCTCCCCCGAACCCCTCCCGAGGCCAGTTGCGACAGACGGCGCAACCGGACACGATCCCCCGATGCGGCGGAACAAGACTCCCAGGAGCCTGCGGCTGGCAGCCGTGACGGCGTTCGCGCTCGGCGTGGCGTTCGCTGCACCCGCGCTTGCGCGCGCCGCCGCCCCGTCCGGAACGACCGCGATGGCGCTGAGCGCGAGCGTGGAGATCGCCTGGCAGCCCGCGATCGGCGCGAGCGCCTACACGGTCTATCGCGGCACGAGCCCGACCACGATCACGACCGCCGTCACCTCGCCCGCCGGCGTCGCCGCGCCCGCGACCAGTTTCACCGACACGACCGCGACCAACGGCGCCACCTACTACTACGCGGTGCGCGCGATCATCAGCGGCGTCGAGTCACCGAACTCCATCGTGGTGCAGGCGACGCCGGTGCCGCGGAGCTGCTCCACCGGCAATCGGTCGTGATCGAGAACTGCTATCAGGGCACGAGCACCTGGAACGTCCGCAGCACGGCCCAGATGCCGAGCGGGATCGAGGGCTTCGCCACCGTGCAGAGCGTGAACAAGGGCGACTCGATCGACCTCAAGGTCAACTCGGCCGGCTCGACGACATTCAACATCGAGATCTACAGGAGCGGCTACTACGGCGGGGCGAACGGACGCCTCTTCTCGATCGTCCGAGGGATTCCCGGGACGTCTCAGCCCGCCTGCGCGAGCGACTCCACGACCGGGCTCGTCGACTGCGCGAACTGGTCGACCTCCGCGACGATCACGACCACGAGCGGCTGGCCCTCGGGCATCTACCTGCTGCGCATCGTCCGCGCCGACAACAGCAACGACAACCAGATCATGGTCGTCGTGCGCGACGACGCCCGCCACCCCGACATCCTCTACGGGGACGCCTTCGCAACATTCCAGGCGTACAACAACTACGGCGGCCGGTCGCTGTACGACTTCAACTCCGGCGGCAGCAACACCGTCGCGGGCACCCCGCGCGCGGTGAAGGTGTCGATGGACAGACCGTTCGAGCAGCCGCGCTCCGGTCTCCGAGACTGGTACACGAGAACGGAGCTCGCGTCGGTCCTCTGGCTCGAGCGCTCAGGCTACGACGTCGGCTATATCTCGGACGGCGACCTCGAGACCCAGCCGGGGCTGCTGCTGAACGCCAAGAGCTACTTCTCGCCCGCGCACGAGGAATACGTCTCGGCCGGGATGCGGTCGGCGATGACGAATGCCCGAAACGCCGGCGTCAACCTCTTCTTCTCTGGATCGAACGAGGTGTACTGGCGGATCCGCTTCGAGTCGAGTCCGACCACCGGCGCCGGGAGTCGGACCGAGGTCTGCTACAAGAGCGTGCAGAGCGGGGGCGTCGATCCGAGCGGCATCTCGACGAGCACCTGGCGCGACCCGGCGGGCTCGAACCAGCCCGAGAACGCGCTCACGGGCGAGATGTACATCGGGGACAACGACACGGCGTACTTCCCGTTCCAGGTCGACGCGACCCAGGGAACCGACCGCATCTACCGCTACACGGGGCTCGACACGCAGCCGCCCGGGACGATCTCGAGGATCGGGACGAACCTTGTCGGCTGGGAATGGGATGCGCGGGTCGCCAACGGCTCCGAGCCGGCGGGCGTGATCACGTTGAGCAGTTCGCCGGTCACCGGCGAGCTGATTCAGGGGAACGGCGCCACCTACATCCAGGGCCAGAACGCGTCGCCGCAGATGGTGAAGTACACGGCCCCGAGCGGCGCGCTCGTCGTCACGACCGGCACCAACCACTGGAACCGCGGACTCGCGATCAACGCGTTCAACGAGGGCGAGCCCAACTTCATGATCCAGCAGGCGACGACCAACATCCTCGCCGATATGGGAGCGCTCCCCGCGACGCCTGCGGCGAACATCGTCCTCGATCCGCTGCCCGGTGTCGGGCCGCCCCCGCCGACGGGAGTCACGGCGACGCAGGCCGGAGGCGACAGCGCCACGATCTCCTGGGCGCCGGTGACGGGGGCGAGCGGCTACAACGTCTACCGCTCGCTGACGCCGCGGCAGGGCGGGTTGCCGCTCGGCATCCGCGTCACACCCGGCCCGATCACCGGCACGTCGTTCACCGATTTCGGCCTCGGCGGCTCGACGACCTACTACTACATCGTCACGGCCACGAGCGGCGCAGTGCAGTCGGTGGCCTCGAACGAGGCAGCGGTGGCGCTCCCTGCTCTCGTCACGCCGGCCGTGCGGATCGATGCGGGCGGCGCGGCGTACACGACTCTTGCAGGCGCCGCGTTCTCGGCCGACGGGTCGTTCACCGGCGGGAGCAAGTACTCGACGACGCAGGGCATCTCCGGCACGAACGACCCGACCCTGTACCAGTCGGAGCGCTGGGGCCAATTCACGTACGCGATCGCCGTGCCGAACGGCACGTATGAGGTGCGACTCCATTTCGTCGAGCTCTACTACGGCACCGCCGTGGCCGGCTCGTGCGTCGGCAAGCGGATCTTCGGCATCGACATCACCAATACGACCATCTCGCCGGACCTCGCGAACATCGATCCCTGCGCGCAGTCCGGCGGCCCGCGCACGGCCCTCACCAAGACGGTCTCCAACGTCTCGGTCACGAACGGGACGCTGACGATCAAGTCCGTCTACGGAGCCCAGGACGACCCGGAGGTCGCCGCGATCGAGGTCATTCCCTCGGCCGCCGGCCCGCCGACGGTGACGCAGACCACGCCGGCAAACGGGGCCACGAACGTGGCCGTGACGTCGACGGCGACAGCGAGCTTCTCCCGGGCGATGGATTCGACCAGCCTCACATCCTCGACGTTCACGCTCAAGAACTCGCTCGGCACGGCCGTGCCCGCGACCGTCTCCTACAACACCGGGACGACCACGGCCACGCTGACGCCCAGCTCTGCGCTCACCTCGTCGACCACCTATACCGCAACGATCACGACGGGCGCCAAGGCGGTCGACGGCAAGCCGCTCAGCGCGCCCATGAGCTGGAGCTTCACCACCGCCGCGGCGCCCGATACGACTCCGCCGTCGGCGCCGGGCGCCCTCCAGGCCACGGGCGGCCTGAGTACCGTCAGCCTCAGCTGGGGCGCCTCGACCGACAACGTCGGCGTCATCCGCTACGACGTCTACCGCTCCCAGGTGACGGGCTTCACGCCGGCGCCGACGAACCGGATCGCCCAGCCCACCGGCACGAGCTTCACCGACGTCGGGCTCGCCACCGGCACCTACTACTACAAGGTGCAGGCCGAGGACGCAGTCGGCAACCTCAGCCCTGCGTCGAACGAGGCGAACGCGGCCGTGACGGGCGACACGACTGCGCCGACCACCGCGATCACCGCTCCGGCGGCAGGGAGCACCGTCTCGGGGGCCGTCTCGGTCACCGCGACCGCGAGCGACAACGTCGGTGTCGTCGGTGTGCAGTTCAAGCTCGACGGCACGACGCTGCTCGGCGGCGAGGATCTGACCGCCCCCTACTCGGTCTCGTGGGACACGAGCGCGGCTGGCAACGGCACGCACACGCTGACTGCGCTCGCGCGCGATGCCGCCGGCAACAACACGACGTCGGCTCCGATCACCGTGACCGTCGACAACACCGCCCCGCCGCCGGCGAGCTTCCTCTTCGGCGACCAGACGGTCGAGCCGGCGAGTGACTTCAACGCAGCTGGACTCGCGGAGGCGTTCCAGGCGACCGCTGCGGCCGCGGGCACGGTCACGCAGCTCTCGGTCTACATCGACGCCGGGTCGACGGCCGCGAAGATCGTCGCGGGCCTCTACGCGAACAACGCAGGCCATCCGGGCGCCCTGCTCGGCCAGGGGACGCTGAACACACCGGTCGCCGGCGCGTGGAACAACGTCCAGATCCCGTCCGTCGCGGTGACGAGCGGCGCGACGTACTGGATCGCGATCCTCGGTCCGTCCGGCAGCGGAACGATCAAGTTCCGCGATCGCTGCTGCGGCGGCGGCGCAACGGTAGAGGCGAGCTCGCAGCAGGCGCTGACGACGCTGCCGGCGACCTGGGCCACCGGCGCGACCTACAAGGACGGGCCGGCATCGGCATACGCCGCAGGCAACGGCGTCGCCGGTCCTCCCCCCGACCAGGTCGGCCAGTGGTCGGCGCCCGTCTCGTGGCCGATCGTGGCCGTCCACATGTCGCTCCTCCCGACCGGCAACGTACTCGCATTCGACGGCTTCGACGCGGCCGTCAACTCCGAGCGGATCTGGAATCCGGCGAGCCAGACGTTCACGCCGGTGCCGTACAGCCGCAACCTCTTCTGCGCCGGCCACGTGCTGCTGGCGGACGGGCGCACCCTCGTCGTGGGCGGCCACGTGCAGGCCGACGTGGGCCTCGCCGACACGACGCTGTTCAACTCGACGACCAACACCTACCAGCGCGCGCCCGACATGACCGTCGGGCGCTGGTACCCGACCGCGACCGAGATGGGCGACGGCAGGGTCTTCGTGTTCTCCGGCGACAACATCGTCCAGAACCGGCCGGGCCAGACGCCGCCGTTCACGGACGCGTCCGTCAATTCGCTGCCGGAGGTCTTCGACCCGGTGACGAACACCTGGCAGGACCTGACGTCGTCGACGCTGACCTCGCCGCTCTATCCGCAGATCTTCCAGCTCACGGACGGGCGGCTGATCGACGTCGGCCCGGACACGATCACGCGGACGATCACGCCGGGCACGTGGGCCTGGCAGACGCTGAACACGAGCCCGTTCGACGGCATGAGCGCGGTCATGTACCGCCCTGACAAGATCATGAAGGCCGGAACCTGGGCCGACCCCGACTTCAACGGCTCGCTCGCCTACGCGGCGCAGGGACGCACCGCGGTGCTCGACATGACCCAGGCGTCTCCATCGTGGCGCGAGACCTCGCCGATGGCCTTCGGTCGCTCGTACCAGAACCTCACGCTGCTTCCGGACGGCACCGTTTTCGCGAGCGGCGGCACGAGCCAGTCGGACGGAATCGACCTGACGAAGTCCGTGCTTCCCGCCGAGATCTGGGATCCCACGACGGAGAAGTGGTCGACGGTCGCCTCGCTCTCGAACGGACGCGGATACCACTCGACCGCGCTGCTCTTGCCGGACGGCCGTGTACTGATGGCCGGCGGCGGCCAGCTCCCGGGCTCGGGTGCGATCAACCAGACGAACGCCGAGATCTACTCGCCGCCGTACCTGTTCAAGGGCGCGCGCCCGACGATCACCTCGACTCCCGGCACGATCGCCTACGGCTCGGGCATCACGGTGCAGACCCCTGACGCGGCGTCGATCAAGTCCGTCTCGCTGATCCGGACGCCGTCCGTGACGCACGGATTCGACCAGAACCAGCGCTTCATCCCGTTGACGTTCACCGCAGGGTCGGGACAGCTCTCCGTGCAGACGCCGGCGCGCTCGAACACCGCGCCCCCCGGCTACTACATGCTCTTCATCGTCAACACGAGCGGCGTGCCCTCGGTGGCCTCGTTCGTGCGCTTCCCAGCGCCGACGGAGGACACGCAGGCGCCGACCGCCCCGACGGGCCTCGCGGCGACCCCCTCGACAGGCAGCGTCGCCCTCTCGTGGACGGCGGCCACGGACAACGTCGGCGTGGCGAGGTACGACGTCTACCGCTCGGCGACGTCGGGCTTCACGCCGGGACCGACGACCCTGATCGGCACCTCGGCGACCGCGTCCTACACCGACACGACGGTCGGGACGGGCACCTTCTTCTACCTCGTGCGCGCCGAGGACGCGGTCGGCAACATCGGGCCGCAGTCGAACCAGGCGAGCGCGACCGTGACCGGTGACACGACCCCGCCGACCGTCTCGATCACCGCTCCCGCGGCCGGCGCGACCGTCTCGGGGTCGATCGCGGTTTCGGCGGGTGCCACCGACAACATCGGTGTTGCCGGCGTGCAGTTCAAGCTCGACGGTGCGAATCTCGGGGCCGAGGATACGGTCGCGCCGTACAGCGTTACGTGGGACACGACCACGATCGCGAACGGAACACATTCGCTCACCGCGGTCGCGCGCGACGGCGCCGCGAACACCACCACCTCCGCTGCGGTCAGCGTCACGGTCAGCAACGCGGCGCCGCCGCCGACAAAGGTCCTCCTCGGCGACCAGACCGTGGAGGCGAGCGTCGACTTCAACAACGCCGGCCTCGCCGAGGCCTTCCAGACCACCGGCTCGGCCGCCGGCACGCTCTCCAAGGTCAGCATCTACGTCGACACCGGCTCGAGCGCGACGAGCCTGATCGTCGGCGTCTACGCGAACAACAACGGCCATCCGGGGACGCTGCTCGCCCAGGGGACCCTGAGCAGCCCCGCCAAGGGCGCCTGGAACGAGGTCACGATGCCGGCCGCGACGATCGCGTCCGGCACGATCTACTGGGTCGCGCTCCTCTCGCCGGTCGGGGCAGGGCAGTTGAAGTTCCGCGACAAGCCCTCCGGTACCGGCACCAAGGCCGAGACCAGCCAGCAGACGAACCTGACGACGCTCCCGAGCGCCTGGACGAGCGGGCCGGCGTACAACGACGGGCCGTTCTCGACGTACGGCTCGGGCTTCTAGCTAGGGCGGCGGCCGCCGCAGCCCGCTCGGGCAGCGGGCAGACTGTCGCGATGCTCCTCGCAGCCATCGCCGCCGGAGCGCTGACGGTGTCGCCGGCAGGCGCGGACTCGCACACGTTCGACCGCGCCTACCACGCCGCCCGCGCGACCGCGACCGTCCGCGTGCTGCCGGGGGCCTACCCGCCTCAGGTTCTGACCGCGGGCGGCCGCAAGGTCGTCTTCGTGCCGAGCGGCGCCGTCACCGTCGGCGAGACGCACATCGACGGCGCGACGAACGTCGAGTTCCGCGACATGACGATCCACGACTGGACGGTCGACACCGGCAGCCATATCACCTTCCGTCGCGTCCGCACCCTCGGCGCGTTCTACATCCATGCGCCTTCATCGTGGATCTCGCTGATCGGCGGCTCGGTCGGCCCGAGCCACAACTACGGGTCCCAGATCGCCGTCCCGAGCGGCTCCGTGACGCAGCCCTCGCGGCAGATCCTGATCGACGGCGTGCGCTTCCACGACGTCAGTCGCGATCCCGACCACCACATCGAGTGCCTGATGCTGGCGGACGGCGACGGGGTCACGATCCGCAACTCGGTCTTCAGCCGCTGCTCCGTGTTCGATCTGTTCGTCACCTGGTGGTACTTCTGGCCCGCCGTGGGTCCGCCGACGCACGTCGTGATCCAGAACAACACCTTCGATCGGACGACCGACGGCTACTACTCGATGCTCTGGGCCGACTACGTGAATCGCGCCGGGCTCCCGTGGTCCGACATCGCGGTCACCGGGAACACGTGCCGGCAGGGTGCCCAGTTCGGCGCCGGGACGCAACGCGTCCGCTTCGTCGTCGCACGGAATCGCGGCTGCTGAGAAGAGGAGGCTGCGCTCGAGGCTAGCCCGCCGGCGCCCCGAGCAGCGCGCGAACGTCGTGCAGGACGTCGGCAGCCCGCAGCGACGCGGGGAAGTACGCCCGCGGTCGGCCCCGCCGGTCGAGCAGGAGCGTCGGGGCCGAGTGGTCGATCGTCTCCAGGTTGCGTGCGATCGAGAGCACGTTGTAGGCCTGCCAGACCGGCCGAAGCTCCGCGGCGGTCCCGACCAGGTAGTGAAACTGCGGCAGCAGCCGATGCAGGCGAATGTACGCCCGCACGGCTTGCCGTGTATCCCCGACCGGATCGACGCTGACCGCGATCACGCTCACCTCGCTGCGCGAGCTGCCCAGGCGCCGCAGCACCGAGTTGAGATTCTCGGCGATGAGCGGGCAGACGTCGCGACAGCGGGTGTAGAGGAACGTCAGAACGACGACGCGCCCTCGCTGCGCAGAGAGCTGAACGGCGTTGCCGTAGACGTCGCGGAGCGTGAAGTCGAGGGCCACCGAGTCTGGCAGCACCGTCGCACCGTGGAGCTTCGGCGGGCTCCTCTGGAGCGTGGTGCGTGCCGCCGACCGCCCGCCCGCTCCGCATGCCGTTACGGCGAGCACCAGCGTCAAGGCGAGCGCGGATGCTCCGGCCCGTGCGCTCACGGCTCGGAGGGCTGCGCGACGCCCACCGGCTTGAGAGCCGGGCGGCGCGGACGAAGCGACTGGAGCTCGCCGCGCACCTGCGGCGCCCGCCAGAGCAAGGCCGGCACGTAGACGAGCAGCCCGGTGACGATGCAGGCCCCGAGCCGCACGAACGCCGGGGCCGACGTACCGAGGAGCAGCAGCCGGACCCCGAGCACGGCGGCGCCCATCAACACGGCTGCCTCGGCGACGCCGCGAAGGCTGACGAGAAACGTCCGCAGCGGCAAGTCGATCGAGCGGGCGGTGATCAGCGTGTAGTACGGCTCGACGATCGTGCTCGAGATCGCGTAGCCGGTCGCGACGCCGATGATTCCCCAGTGCAGACCCCCGACGAAGGCGAGGACGCTGGCGACGAGCACGATGATCGAATACCGAAGCAGCGATCGGGTGTGGTTGCGCGCCTCCAGGATCCCGGAGTTCAGGCCCTGCAGCGACTGCAGCAAGCCCACCCAGCTGAGAATCTGGATCACGGGCGTGGCCGCGCGCCAGCGGTCGCCGAGCACGACGTGAACGAAGTCCGGCGCGACGACGATCAGCCCGAGCAGCGACGGAACGGTGATCGCGCCGACCATCCTGTTCACCCTCATCCAGCCGCTCGCGATCCGGCCCGGGTCGTCCTGGACGCGCGAGAAGGCCGGAAAGAGCACCTCCTGAATCGGGCCCGAGATGTTGCTGAACGGCGCCAGCATCACGTTGTAGGCCAACGCGTAGGCACCCAACGCAGCCGAGCCGATGAAGCGGCCGACGAGCACGTTGTCGATGTTCCGGTTCGTGTAGAAGAACAGCCGGGTGAGGAAGATCCGGCTGCTGAAGCCCGCCATCGAACGGAGGCTGGCGAACGAGAAGACGAACTGGGGCCGCCACGGGGAGAACAGCGCGAGCAGCACCGTCGACGCAACCGCGATCGTGATCTGCTGCAGGATCAGCGCCCAGGGTCCCATTCCGGCCGCGGCGGTCGCGATCCCGACGATCGCACCGGCGCCGTAGGCCAGGATCTGCCGCAGCTCGAGGCTGCGGAAGTTCATGTCCCGGCTGAGCAGCGCGCTCTGCGTCGATGCCAGGGCGGTGACGAGGAAGGTGGCCGAGAAGGCCATGAACAGCGGCTTCACGGCGGGCTCGCCGAAGAACGATGCGACTGGTCCGGCGAGAGCGATGCCGCCGGCGGTGAACAGCGCCCCGCCGGCGACGTTCGTCCAGAACGCGGTCGAACGATCCTCGTCGCTCAGCTCCCGCCGCTGGATCAGCGCCGCGCCGAAGGCGAGGTCCGCGAAGACGAGCACGAGGCTGGAGACGACGAGCACCATGCCCGCGATCCCGTAGTCGTGAGGGGAGAGCAGGCGCGCCAGGATCAGCGCGGTCACGACCCGGGAGAGCTGGCGGATGATCGCCGACGCCGCCTTCCAGAACACGCCGTTCAGGACGCGGGCGCGGATCCCGTCCGACTCCGGGCTCAACGTCGTTCACCCGCAACGGGCCGCATGGTCAGGCGAAGTGGGCGCGTCGAGGCCATAAACCCACCGTAGCCGCCGCACCGGGCCACGCCTAGAACAGATGACCCTAGCCATTCGGACAGCCTTCTCCGCGGACGGTGCAGGGCCATTACGAGCGGTCGGCGGGGGGAGCGGCCCGGCAGGCGGCTAATAGGCGCCGCGGCGGCCGAGGACGACCGGGATGGTCTGGAACAGGATCTTCATGTCCCACCACAGCGACCAGTTCGTCACGTAGAGATAGTCGAGCTTGACCATCTCCTCGAACGGGATGTCGTTTCGGCCGAGCACCTGCCAGAGACCTGTGATCCCAGGCGTCATGTCGAGCCTGCTCCGACCCCAGCCGTCGATCAGATCGGCCTCGTAGATCACGAACGGGCGCGGGCCGACGAGGCTCATATCGCCGCGAAGCACGTTCCAGAGCTGCGGCAGCTCGTCGAGGCTCGTCTTGCGGAGAAGCCCGCCGATCCGGGTCACGCGCGGGTCGCTGCCCTTGATCTTGAAGAGCGGGCCGTCGACCTCGTTCATGTGCAGCACCTCGGCGCGGCGCTGCTCCGCCCCGACGTACATCGTCCTGAACTTCGCGATCGAGAACGTCGATCCCTGGCGCCCGCGCCGGGGCTGCCGGTAGATCGCCGAACCCTTGCTGTCGAGCCGGATCGCGAGCGCGATCAGACCGAGGAGCGGCGCGAGCAGGGTCAGCGCGAACCCCGAGACGGAGATGTCGAACGAGCGCTTCAGAAGCCGCGAGCTCCGCCCCAGGCGCAGCGGGGGCAGCGTCACAACCGGAATCCCCTGGATGTCGTCGAAGATCGCGTTCGACGTGAAGATCTCGAAGTAGCGAGGAACGATCGAGATCTGCACGTCCCGGCGCCTCACGGTCCGCAGGAGATCGAGCATCTCCTCGTGGCTCCCGATCGACGACGCGATCAGGACGCGGTCGATCTCGAGCTCCTCGATGGCGGCGGCGATGCTCTCAGCGGAGCGGAGCCGCGGGCCGTCGCCGCCCGGCGCGGCGGTGTCGATCTGGGCGACGACCTCGAGCCCGTACTCCGGATGCGCGCCGAGCTTGTCGCGGATGATCGTCGCCTCGGACCCGCCGCCGAGGATCAGCGTCCGGCGCAGCTCCATCATGCGCGGGAAGAGCCAGCTGCGCAGCGATCCCCTGACCAGCGGCACCAGGACGAGCGAGGCAACCAGGAAGAGCGATGCCTCGAGCGCGCTGTAGATCCACCAGTCCTCGAGCCGGCGCAGGACCTGCGCGAGCATCAGGAAGAAGAGCGAGCCGGCAAGCAGCGCGTGGAAGATGTCGCTGACCTCGTCGAAGCTCGCAACGGAGATGCGGTTGTTGTCGTTGTCGTAGAGGTGGTAGGCGGTGAAGACGACGATCCAGACCGGCACCGCGACAAGGGCCAGGACGAGCAGCGCCAGGTCCGGCGCGATCAAGGCAGGCGGGGCGACGCGATTCGCCACGACATAGGTACCCGCGTAGGCGACGACGAGCGCGATCAGGTCGCCGAGCACGAGCAGCCGCGTACGACCGCCTCGCAGGCGCCTGTGCGCAGCCGCCTCCGGCGAGGCCAGGGTCTCATCCGGGGCAACGCTCATGATCGCTCTCGTCTCCACTCCTGTCGCAAGCTATGGACAACGGGCGGCTGGTTCCAGGCCAGAATTCAAAGACCAACCCTGCGGCGAGGAGCTATTCCAACGGCTAGCCGATCGGCGAGTCTCTCGCGCCGTCCCTGGCTGCGGCACGTAGCTTCGCCTACGCTCGTGAGACATGGGGCTCACCTACGCCGTCATCACCCCCGCCCGCGACGAGGAAGAGAATCTCCGCCGGCTCAGCGCGTGCCTGATCGCTCAGACGGTCGAGCCGCAGGCGTGGATCGTGGTCGACAACGGCTCCACCGACCGAACCGCTGCGTACGTGCACGAGCTCGGGCACGACCACCCGTGGATCCGCCTCGCTGTTGCCGAGAACACCGAGGGGTTGGCGCGCGGAGGACCGATCGTGCGTGCCTTCCACCGCGGCCTCGAGGAGCTCGACGGGCAGCCGGACGTCATCGTCAAGCTCGATGCCGACCTGTCGATGGATCCCGACTATTTCGAGCGGCTGTTGCACGCGTTCGCCGACGACCCGAAGCTCGGGATCGCAAGCGGCGCGGGCCACGAGCTGGACAGCGAGGGCGTGTGGCGCCTGCGCGGGGTCGCGCCCGGCCAGGCCTGGGGCGCGAGCAGGGCCTATCGCGCGGAGTGCCTCCACGACGTCCTCCCGCTCGAGGAGTCCATGGGATGGGACGGGATCGACCAGTTCAAGGCCGTGAAGCACGGCTGGACGACCGGCACGATCACCTCGATCCCGTTCAGGCACCACCGTTTCGAGGGCGAGCGCGACGGCGCGCCGAGCGTCGGCTGGGCGGCGCAGGGGCGCGCCTCGTACTACATGGGCTACCGATTCTCGTATCTCGTCCTCCGTGCGCTCCACCACGGCCGGCGCGAGCGTGCGGCGCTCGCGATGGTCCGCGGCTACGTCGGCGCTGCCATCGCACGCGCGCCGCGATGCGACGCCGAGCTCCGGTCACAGGTACGCAGGCAGCAGCGCCTGCGGGAGGTCGCGCCCCGTCTTCGCCGCCTGCGCGAGAGCGGCGGTCCCGCCCGCTCCGTCGCCCGTCGAGCCGACGACGCGTAGGCGAACGCCGCGGCGCGCGGCTAGCAGGCCGGCGAGCCGGCGTACTTGGTGCGCGTGATCCAGAGGCTGCGAATCGTCGTCCCGCCGACACCGAGGCTGACGACCGTGCCTCCCTGGCTACGGCGGTACGACGACTTGCACAGGGCCTTGCCAAGCCCCGGCCGCACCTTCGGATCCGTGGTGGCCGCACCGACGCCGAGTCCGGTCGGGACGCTGTAGTACTTGCTCGTCGTGCCAACGGCGACCACCCGGGCGGCGTCGTAGGCGACCCAGACGATGCCGCCGTGGCGCCGGTAGCGGTCGATCTGGACCTTGGGTCCACCCTTGCCGAGCGGTGCACGTGTGACACGTGACGGCGCACCGTAGAACGCACGGACGTCCGCCTGCCCCTGGCCGATCCGGATCGCGCCGAGCCCGCTTCCCGGCACGATCGCGGCCGACTCCAGCTGGTCGGCGCCGGCGTCCGGGGCCACGCGAAGCGGGCGGGCCTGGCCGTCGATATCCGCCCGCGGCCCGGTCGTCGCCTCGCCGCGACCCAGCGCGGGCGAGCCGGGCTTGAGGTGGAAGTCGCCGGCAGCGGGATCGGCGTAGCCCAGGTTGGCGGTCGAGTACTGCGGGCCGTCGACGCGCTTGTCGGTCGGGCTGCAGGTGACGCCCTCGGGGCCCTCCCAGACGTTCGAGCGATAGACCGCGCCGTCCTCGCAGCTCACGCCCTTGGAGCCGACGTTGCCGACGAGCTCGACGTTCGTCTTCGCACACGGCAGCGACGCGGGCGAGAGGCCGAAGCTGTTGTAGTCGATCTTGAAGTTGACGCAGCTCTGTACGACCGAGTTGACGTCGATCGCATAGAAGGCGTTCGGGGCGCCGCCGAGGAAGTTGTTCTCGATCGTGATGTCGTGCGGGTCGCCAGGGTCGGTGTCGGTGTTGGTGATGAAGATCAGCGCGCTGTTCACGTCGGCTCTTTCGAACCTGGAGTTGCGAATCGTGACGAAGCTCGCGTTCCCGTCGATCCGGATCGCCTCGTAGTGATCCTCGATCGGGCAGCGGGTGATGTCGTGGAAGATCACCCTGTCCACGAGGACGTTGCTGATCGTCGTCCCGGTCGGTACGTCCCCCTCGATGTGCATCGCCGCCGGGGCACCGTTCGAGCAGAACCCGCCGATCGAGCCGCCGATGATCGAGATGTCCGAGCCGCCCTTCATGAACACCTCGGACGTCGTCGTGATGTTCCTGAACGTCACGTGGCTCGGCAACGGGTTCGGCCGGTTCCAGCCGTAGTTGGTGATCGTCGCGTCGTCGATCTCGAACCAGCTCGCCGCAAGCTGTAGCGAGGCGATCGTCGTCCCCGAGTCGGCAATGAACACGCAGCCCGGAGAGGCCTTCGAGCCCGACACCTGCTGAGCCGGATACGACCCCGCGCTGATCCGCACCGTATCGCCAGGCTGGCACGCGTTATACGCGGCCTGGAGGGAGCCGCACGCGGAACCGCCCGCAAATGCGGCCGGCGCCGACGAGCGCTTGCAGCCGCCACCACCCGCGTTCACCCAGAGGTTCGCGGACTGTCCCGGCTTGGCCTTGACCGTCGCGGGCGAGCTCGTCGTCGCCGCGCGCGAAGGCGCTCCGCCTACCGAGGCGAATCCAACCGAGCCGCCCACAATCGCGGTGACGGCGATCAGGCCGGTGAGCGATTTGCGAAGACGGCTCTGTCCCCGGAAGTGCTTCAGGAGGTCCACGCGCGGGCCACACTACCGGCTGATGAGCGCATCGGTTGAGGCCAGGCCCGCGCTCAGCCTACGGTGCCCCGTTTCCTAGCCGTCTTCACTGGCGCCGGCGTCGGGGGCGCCGCCCTGCGGCCGAGCGGTGCCGTCGATGTCTGTCGATGGGTAGTCGGCGGGGTCGGCTGCGTTGATCGCCGGCGAGCCACTCAGCAGATGCATGTCACCGGTTGCCGCGTTCGTGAACTTCAGCTTGTCGGTGTTGTACTGGGTCCCGATCGCGACCTTGTCGGTGGTGCCGCAGGGGTTGTTCGTGCTCGCTGGTCGGCGCCTCGGCGGGCGATTTCGCACTGGAGGGCGGGGCAAGATAGGACGCCAGAGCCGCATTGGAGCCGGCCGGGTCGAAGGCGATGATCGTGTGCCGGTCGTGCGCGGCCGCCGAGATTGCGCGCGCCCACCCGGGGTCGAGCTTGCGGGCGATCGACACGATGCCGATCAGACGCGCGCTCTTCGCGTGGAAGGCGCGGAGCCGTCCGAGCTGACTCGGGGACTTCAGGGGCACGACCACGTAGTCGGCCGCTCCCTTCGAGGCGAGCGCGAGCGCATCGCGGACCGTGTCGACCTGAATCGCGCAGCCGAGAACCGTGGTTGCAGAAGGCGCGCAGGCGTGCCGGAGCGCGAGCGCCGCTTCACGCGACGCGGGCGGCTGTCGCGGCTCGATCACGAGCAGCCGCAGCCTCTCGGCGAGCGTGACGAGGGCGCTGTGACGCTCGGGCGACCAGCTCGCGGAATCGGTGACGACGGCCTCGAAGCCGGCCCGGCGCGCCCGCCGGAGCAGCGTCGAGGCCGGCACGGAGCTCATGCGGCCGCCGATCACGACCGCGCGCACCGGCGTCGAGGCGCCGGAAGCGGTCCGGGCAGCGGTGGCGGATCCCACGAGCACCGCCGCGATCGCGATGGCGGGCAAGGCGGCGAAGAACAGTCCTGTACGGCGTCTGCAAGCGGGTGCGGCTCCCGACATGCACGCTCCTTCGTCTCTGTGGTGGCGGCGGGTTCAAGATCGGGACTCGGGCGCGAGCCCTGCACCCCTCGACCTGGGGATGCGATCTCGCGATCCGGCGTAGGGCCGCTGCCCGTTCGGGTTACAAAACCGTCGCTGCTAGGTTTGGCGCATGGCGCTCGTCGACGCGGTCGTCGTCTCGTACAACAGCCGCGACCATCTCCGCGCCTGCGTCGAACCGTTGTCGCAGCTCGACTGGGTCGCCGTCGTGGTCGTCGACAACGCCTCGAGCGACGACAGCCTCGCGGCCGTCGAGGACCTGTCCGTCCGTGCGGTTGCGAGCGGCGAGAACGCCGGCTTCGGTCGCGGCTCGAACGCAGGCGCCCGCCTCGGCAATGCGCCGTACGTGCTGTTTCTCAACCCGGACGCGACGATCGACGGTCCGGCGCTACGGCGCCTCGTCGAGCTGCTCGAAACGGACGAAGGCGTCGGCGTCGTGGCGCCTCGAATCGAAGCGGACGACGGGTCCCTCCACCACTCGCTCCGACGCTTCCCGCGCCTGCGCTCCACCTACGCCCAGGCGCTCTTCCTGCATCGCATTCTCCCGCACGGAACATGGACGGACGAGGTCATCCGCGAGCCAGCCGCCTATGGGGCGGCAGCCGACCAGGAATGGGTCTCCGGGGCGTGCATGCTCGTCCGCCGGTCGCTGCTCGAGCAGCTCGGCGGCTTCGACGAGCGGTTCTTCCTCTACTGCGAGGACATGGATCTCTGCCTGCGGGTGCGCGAGGCCGGCTTCCGCATCGCCTATCTCCCGGACGCGACGGCAATCCACGTGGGCGGCGCCTCGGCGCCGGCCGCCGCGATGTTGCCGGTGCTTGCGTCCGCCCGAGTCCGCTACGCCCTCAAGCATCGCCGCGGCCTCGACGCCGTGCTCGAGCGAGTCGGGATCGGGCTCGGTGAGCTCACTCACACTCTGGTCACACAGGGCGGCGGCGCCGTCCGTCGTGGCCATCTGCGCGCGCTCGCAGCAACGATGCGGCCTTCAGATCGACCCCCTAGCCACACGGCTAGGCAATCCTAGCCCGCACACCGTGGCGGTCAGGTCGTTTGGCGGGTCGAGGCAGCGCCCGATTCGCAAGTAGGCTGCGCCCATGTGTGGCATTTGCGGCGCGATCCAGGTCGAAGGCTCCCCCCGGGCGGTGCTGCCGCCGGGCGTCCTCGATCGGATGACCGACGCGATGGTCCACCGCGGCCCCAACGACCGCGGCATCTACGCGGCGCCCGGAGTCGCGCTCGGCGTCCGCCGCCTCAGCGTCGTCGACGTCGAGGGCGGTCACCAGCCGTTCTCGAACGAGGACGGCGCATCTGGGCAGTCCAGAACGGGGAGCTCTACAACCACGGCGCGCTGCGCGAGCAGCTGCAGCGCGACGGGCACCGCTTCGCGAGCCGCTGCGACACCGAGGTGCTCCCGCACCTCTACGAGCGCTACGGCGCCGACTTCCCCGCGCGAGCTTCGCGGCATGTTCGGCATCGCTCGTCTGGGACGGAAACAAGCGGCGCGTCGTGCTCGCGCGCGACCGGCTCGGCATCAAGCCGCTCTACTACGCACGCGTCGGCGACCTGCTGGTGTTCGCCTCCGAGCTGAAGAGCCTGCTCGCAAGCGGGCTCGATCGAGCCGGAGCTCGACCACGAGGCGATCGACGTCTACCTGAACCTCGGCTTCGTGCCCGGGCCGCAAACGCCGCTGCGCGGCGGTCCACAAGCTGCTGCCCGGCGACTCCTCGTCGTCGCGGACGGCCGCGTCGCAACCGAGCGCTACTGGCGCTTACCCCGAGCCCACCCCGCGCCGCGACCTCAGTCGCCGAGGAATCGGCCGAGGCGCTCCTCGAGCAGCTCGAGGCATCCGTGCGCATGCGCTTGATGAGCGATGTGCCGCTCGGTGCGATGCTCAGCGGCGGCCTCGACTCGAGCCTGATCGTCGCACTGATGGCCCGGAACATGAACGAGCCGGTCAAGACGTTCTCGGTCGGCTTCAGGGAGTCGGGTCGAGCAACGAGCTCGCGGATGCGCGCGATCGTCGCGGCCGCGCTCGGCGCCGATCACCACGAGCTCGAGCTCTCGCTCTCCGAGCATGCCGTCGATCTTGCGGAGCTCGTCTGGCACCTCGACGAGCCGCTGGCCGACCTCTCGGCGCTCGGGTTCCTTGCGCTCTCCGAGCTCGCCGCGAGCCACGTCACCGTCGCACTCTCGGGCCAGGGCGCGGACGAGCTGCTCGGCGGCTACCGCAAGCACCGCGCCGCCGCTCTCTGCGGCCACTGGAAGCACTTGCCCGCACCGCTGCGTTCCGTCGCGCAGGCGGCGGCGCTGCGCGGGCCGGCGCGGCTTCGCCGGCCGCCCTGACGCTCGCCGCACGCGACCCGGCGGAGCGGGCGCTGGCCATGAGCGGCAGGCTCGACGGGCCGTCGTTGCTGCGTCCGGGGCCGCTCGCCGCAGCCAACGGAGCAGCGCGGCGGTCCTGCTCGACCGTCTCGGCGACCGTCCCCGACGATCCCGTCTCGGCGGCCCTCTTCATCGACGGCCAGCTCGGCCTGGTGGACGACATGCTCCACTACTTCGACCGCATGTCGATGGCGCACTCGCTGGAGGTACGCGTGCCGTTCCTCGACCACCGCGTCGTCGAGCATTGCGCCACGATCCCGGCGGAGTTCAAGGTCCGCCGGCTCCAGACGAAGGCGGTGCTGAAGCACGCCGCGCGCGGCCTCGTGCCCGACCGGATCATCGACAAGCGCAAGATCGGCTTCTTCAACGCCTCCGTCGGTGGCTGGTTCAGCGCCCAGGCTTCAGGGGCGATCTCGGAGTACCTGCTCGACCCGACCGCACGCTACGGCGAGCTGCTCCGGAGAACCGAGGTGGAGCGCCTCGTCGCCGGGCATCTCGGCGGCGCCGGCGATTCCGATCCGCACCTGCTGCTGTCGATCCTGATGCTCGAGATCTGGCTCTCGACCTACCTGCCGCGGGCAACCTACACCGGGGAACCCGAGCGCGAGCAGATCCGCCTGCCGGCCTGAGCCGGCGGCGGCGGCAGCTCCATGCGTGCGGCGGCTCGCACCGGATGTGGGTCCGCCGAGTGCGTGCGCCGCTAGCCGGCCTCCTGGGCTCCCGCGTCGGGCGCGCTGCCACGCGGCCGTGACGCGCCGTCGATGTCGTCGCTCGGGTAATCGCGGGGGTCCCCCGCGTTGACCGCCGGTGAGCCGACGGCCAGGTGGAGGTCGCCGCTGCCGGCGCCGACGAAGCCGAGCTTGTCGCTGCCGAACTGGCTGCCGATCACGACCTTGTCGGTGCCCGTGCAGGGGTTGTTCGTGTTCGACTGCCAGACGTTGAAGCTGAACGCGAATGCCGACGGACACGAGCCGGTATCCCGCGGCGCCACATTGCCCTTGAACACCGAGCCCGGCCCCGACGAGCACGCCGTCGTCAACGGCGTCACCGCGAAGCTGTTGTAGCGGATCCTGATGTTGGTGCAGGTCTGGATCACCGGGCGCTGCGTCGCGATCGCGTAGTACGCATTCGGGGTCTTCGCAAAGAAGTTGTTCTCGATCGTGATGTCGTGCGGATCGCCAGGCTCGGTATCGGTGTTCGTGACGAAGATCGTCGAGGTGTTCGGATCGTTGCCGACGAAGCGGCTCCGCCGGATCGTCACGTTCGAGGCGTTCTCGTCGATCCGGATCACTTCGAGATGGTCGCCGCTCGGGCAGCGGGAGATGTCGTGGAAGCGCACGCCGTCCACGAGGACATTGCTGATCGTCGTCCCGCTCGAGACCTCGCCCTCGATGTGCATGCCCGCCGGAGCGCCGTTCGAGCAGAACCCGCCGATCGAGCCGCCGATGATCGAGATGTCCGAGCCGCCCTTCATGAACACCTCCGACGAGGTCGTGATGTTCCTGAACGTCACATGGCTCGGCAGCGGATTCGGCCTGTTCCAGCTGTAGTCCCCGATCGTCGCGTCGTCGATCTCGAACCAGCTCGCCGCGAGGTCCAACGACGCGATCGTCGTCCCCGAGTCGGCGACGAACACACATCCCGGGGAGCCCTTCGACCCGGACACCCGCTGCGTTCCGTACGAACCCGCCCTGATCCGCACGGTGTCCCCCGGCTGACATGCCGCATAGGCAGCCTGCAAGGAGCCGCAGGCCGTCGCGTCGCCATAGGCCGCCGCAGCCGCCGCGCGCGTGCAGCTTCCGCTCGCGCCGACCCACAACGTTCCCGAACCGGCAGGGCCGCCGCCGCCGGTCGCGCCGCCGCCGCCGGTCGTGCCACCGCTGCCGCCTCCCGTCGCGCCGCCGCTACTACCGCTCGTGCTACCGCCACCTGCGGTCTTGCCACCGCCGCCGGTCTTCCCGCCGCTGCCACCGCCGTTCCCGATCGAGCCGCCGCCGGCCGCGCCGCCGCCGCCTGGGGCAGCAGCGCCGCCGGTCGGAGCGGAGGGCTGAGCGGGCAGGTCGCCGCCTGCCTTCTTCTTCGAGACAGCCAACACGCGGAGGTACGCGTGAAGCGCCCGCGCGCTGCCGGGCCGGAGCGCGACTGCAAGGTCGAGGTCCGGATTGGTCGCCGCCGCAGCGACCGCGCCGCGCCACGCGGAGCTCAACTGCTTGCCGGTCGGGAGCTTCGGCAGCAGCAGAAGCCGTGTTCCCGAGCCCGGACGAGCTCTCGCGTGGAGCAGCTGCGGCTTCTGCTGCGAAAGCACGACCAGGTCCGCCGCGCCGGTACGAACGAGCTTCTGCGCCGCGTTCGCGTCGTGCGCAACAACCGCACAGGGCGCCTCCGGGTGCTTCCGCGACCTTGCGTTGCAGATTCGACCGACCGCGGCGGAACTCGAGCCGCGCGGCGGAGCGAACGGCCAGAGCACGCCGATCCCGGCAATGCGAGCGAGCGCATCGAGCCGATGAGCCTGGCGACGCGTCACCAGCCGCTGATCGATGATCACGGCATTCACGCCGGCGGCGCGCCAGTTCGACATGCTCGCGCGAGTCACCTTGCCCGTGGTCGCCTTCGTGACCTCGACGGCCCAGAGCGGAGGCAGGTGGATCGCGCCGTGCCGCGCAGAGAACGCAGCCGGCGCCAATCCCAGCGCCAGGCCGACGCCTGCGACCAGCGCAGCTGCAAATACCGTGGTGGATCGCGATCGGGCCGGTTCCGCAGTCCGCATGTCGCCTCCAAGAGACATTCGGGTTCCTATACTTTCGTATAGGTCCTGCCGGTCAGCGCGGGAGTGTACTAACCGCTACCGACGCGGACCGGGAGAACCGTCCCGGAGCAGCTGAGCCGCGCCGCGCCGGCAGTACTAGGAGGAAACCGAGGCCGTGTCGCGCGCGGCCGAGACGCGGGCGAGGATGTGGCCGTGCAGCTCACGCGCGAGCGCGCCGTCGTCCCCGAGGGCTCGGCTGGCGATCGTGACGTCGCAGTCGCGAACCGCCGCACCCAGCTGGGACGCGTCCTCGACGAGCGTGACGAGACCCTCCTGCGCGAGCCGCCTGCCGAGCTCGAGCTGGTGGTCGTCCACCGCCTCGGCGAAGCGGTGCAGGCGAGGCACGACGAGCGGACGCTTCCCGCTCATCAGCGACACCAGGATCGTCCCGACACCCGCGTGCGTGATCACCACTCTGGCCTTGCGGATGTTCTCGACCAGCTCTTCGAAGGGCATGAAGTCGACGCACGCGCCGACCGCGGGCTCGACGGTCGACGGACCGCGCTGGACGAGGATGGGCTCGTCCCCGCCTAGCGTGTCGACGCCGCGCAGGAGGCGATCGAACGGGATCGAGGTCGAGCCGACGACGACGACGATCATCGGAGCGACACGACGGCGCCGACGTACCGCGACCGTTTCATCGTCGCGCACAGCTCCGGCCACTGGACGTAGATCCGGCTCGCAGCAGGCGCGATCAGGCGGCCGCTGAGCGAGGGGTTGTGAATCCTCGTGAGGCTCTCGATGTGGATCACCTCGATCCCGCGCAGGCGTGCCACCCACACGAACGGTACGGCGATCGCGGCGCCGGTCGAGAGCACGATCTGCGGCTGGACCTCCGAGATCAGCCGCCACGCGAGCGCGAGGTTGAGCAGCAGCTTGCGGAGGCTGCGGTGGGCCGGACCATGGGCCGCGACCATGCGCTCGTCGGCGAGGAGCGAGCGTGCGTCGCTCGTGTCCGCCGTGACCCAGACTCGGCTGAAGCTTCCCCACGCCTCGCGTAGCGCCATCATCTGCAGCAGGTGCCCGCCGGACGAGCAGACGAGGAGCACGTCGGCCCGCTCGGCGCCGGTCTTCACGCGAGCGCCTCCCGGAAGAGTGCGGCGGTGCTCGCCGCAACCTCGTCCCAACCGGTCGTCGCGAGAGCGAACGCTGCAGCCTCGGCCCGCTTCGCAGCGGGTTCACGGGCGGCCTGCTCGAGCGTCGAGCACAGCGAGTCGCGGCTCCCTGCTTCGAAGTGCCAGCCGAGCGCCCCGGCATGGGTCAGCGTGCGATACGCCGGCAGGTCGGCGGCAATCACCGGGAGGCCGAGCGAGAGCGCCAGCACGAGCGCGCCGGACGTGCCGCCGTCGCTGCGCGGCAGCACCGCGACATCACACGCCGAGTGCAGCTCGGCGACGCGTTCCTCCGGCACGAACTCGAGCAGTGCGCGGACTCGCGGGTCGCGTTCGGCCGCCGACGAGACCGCCGCTGCGGCGTCCTCGCCGACGGGCAGCCCCGCCACCACGAGCACGGCATTACGCAGGTCGGCAGCTGCGAACGCCGTCAGCAGCAGCTCGACGCTCTTGTAGCCGCGCACATGGCCGAAGCAGAGGAAGACGACCGCCTCCTTGTCGATGCCGAGCTCACGACGAACCTGGTCGCGGGGGCGGCCGGATCGATAGACACCGACATAGCTCCCGTGAGGGACGATCCGGATGCGCTCCCCGTGGCGGCCGAGCCCCGCACGAGCGCTTGCTGCAGTCGTGGCGTCGTGCGCGATCAGAACGTCGCTTGCCCGGGCGAGCGTCCGGACGGCGATCCGCTCGAGCCGGAGACTGCGCGGCTCGTGCGGGTAGAGCTGGTGGACGGTCCAGGCGATTCGAAAGCCGAGCGCCCGCGCCGCCGCGAGCCGGCCGGCAAACAACCCCAGGCGAACCCAAGAGAGGCCGCCTCTGAGCCTGAGCGGGCCGCGATCGTGGTGGTAGTAGCCCTGCGGCCAGTGGAAATGGAGCAGCGAGACGCGCCCGCGCGAACGCAACAGCCAGTCAAGCTTCAGCCGGTTGCCGGCTGCGAGCTCGAATCCTTGCCCGGCCAGCGCCTCGTAGAGCAGGCGCTGGTAGGGGTTCTCCGCGATCGGCGGCGGGAAGGAGGCGACCCCGTATGACCGGGCGCCGACCGCCCGCGCATCATCCGTGGGCTCGTCTGAGCGCGTCGGTACAGCGGTCGCCATCGGGCTCAACATAGCCACGGGAGCCCCTGTCGCCTATGGCCGGAGTGCCAGATCCACGTCCGGAAGGACTAGCCGTCCGGCTAGCGCCAAGGCCGTTCCTTCGGGCCGTGTATCCGGAAGCAACCCGCCCTAGCATGATTTCCGTGAGCACGACCAACGACACACCGAAGCCGGACCGCGCCGCCAACCGCGGACTCACTCCTCGTGAGCGCGAGGTGCTGGAGATGACAAGTCACGGGCTGACGAACGGTCAGATGGCATCGCGGCTGAACCTGACGACGCACGCGGTGAAGTTCCATCTGGCCTCCGTCTACCGGAAGCTCGGCGTCGCCAACCGCACCGAGGCGGCCGTCGTGTATCTGCGCTGGCAGGATCGCCCCTTCGACGACGGCCTCGGGCTCGGCGACTAGATGGATCTCCCCGTCTACCTCCGCGTCCTCTGGCGATTCCGCTTCCTGGTTGCGGCGGGCGTCGTGCTTGCGTGCGCGCTCTCGCTGCTTTCGATCGTGCGCGTGAACCCGACGGGTTCGCCGAAGCTGAAGTACCGCAAGGCCCCTGTCTACGTCAGCTATTCGCAGCTCTTCGTCACGCAGCCCGGGTTTCCGTGGGGAAGCCTCCGGCCGCCCGCCTCCGCCGACGCGGGCCGATTCACGAGCCTCGCGATCCTGTACTCGCAGCTCGCCACAAGCGACGCCGTGCGGCAGATCATGCTGAAGGACGGTCCGATCAACGGCACCATCCAGGTCGCGCCCGTCCTCGACGCCGTGAACCAGGAGCCGCTGCCGCTCGTCAGCATCGCCGGGTTCGCAAAGTCCCCTGCGCTGGCGATCCAGCTGGCCCGGCGGGAGACGAGCGCGCTGCTCAGCTACATCCAGACGCAGCAGTCGAGCAGCAAGATCTCTGATCGTGACCGTGTCCTCGTCACGCTCGCCAAGCAAGCGAACGAGGCGAAGGTGTTCCAGGCTCGCAAGATGACGGTCGCGATCGTCGTCTTCCTCGGAGTTCTCCTCGCGACGTGCGGTCTCGCGTTCCTGCTGCAGAACCTCCGGCCCCAGGCGGTGGCTGAGGAGGAGGCGGCGAGGCTACGCAGCGTCGCGAGCGACGCGGCCTAGCGTGCACGAGGCGGCCGGCAGATCCCGCCGGGGGGCCGTCGCTTCGACCGCAACGGTTCTCGGCTCACTCGCGCTGCTGACCGTTGCGGCGGTGACGAACCGCCCCTCCGTCCGCTTCGTGGGCCCGGTCGAGGTGCTCCTCGTGCTCGGCGCGCTCGCGGCGCCGATGATGCTCCGCTGGCGAACGCTGCTCGCGTCAGTCGTACTCTGCATCCTGTTCATCCCGATGCGGCGCTACTCGCTGCCGGGCAGTCTTCCGTTCCAGCTCGAGCCGTACCGCCTGCTGGTCGCCTTCGTGGCGCTCGCCTGGATCAGCGCCCTGCTCGTCGACCGGCGAGTCCGCGTCCGGCGAAGTGGGTTCGAAGGGCCCTTCGCGGCGATCCTCGGCAGCTACCTGATCTCGGATCTCCTGAATGCGCACTGGATCTCCGGGACGGGGATCGAGTCGTACGTGATCAAGGGGCAGTCCTTCTTCCTCAGCTTCCTCGTCGTCTTCTATCTGATGGTCAGCCTCGTCCGGTACCCGGCTCGACCTCGAGTTCTTGATCAAGGTGCTCGTCGGGGGTGCGGCGTTCGTGGGCGCCGCGAGCGTGTTCGAGGACAGGACGCGGTACAACATCTTCAACCACCTGCAGACGGTGCTGCCGATCCTGCACTTCAAAGGGCTCAGCTACGGGGACCTTCACGACGACCGCGTGCGGGCGATGTCCTCGGCAGAGCATCCGATCGCACTCGGAGCAGGTCTCGTGATCGTGCTGCCGCTGGCGCTCTATCTCGTGCGGCAGACCGGACGGCGCCGCTGGGTCCTGGCTGCGGCCCTGATCGCAGGCGGGGCGCTCGCATCCCGCTCGCGCACCCCGATGCTGATGCTCGTCGCCATGGGTCTCGTGCTCCTCTGGCTGCGGCCGCGGCTGGTCAAGCGCTACTGGCCCGCGTTGATCCCGATTCTGTTCGTCGCCCAGGTGGCGATGCCGGGCCTCGCGTCGACCCTCAAGAACTCGTTCTTCCCGAAGGGGGGCCTCGTCGCCCAGCAGGCCAAGGGTGCCGGCACCTACGGAAGCGGTCGTATCGCCGATCTCGGCCCTGGGCTGCACGAGTGGACGCAGCGGCCGTTCTTCGGCCGCGGCTACGGAACGCGGATCACCGATCGCAGCGAGCCGCACTGGAACGCGCCCATCCTCGACGACCAGTGGCTGGGCACGCTTCTCGAGGCGGGCCTGATCGGCGCGCTCGGCTGGGTCTGGCTCTTCGTAAGGGTCATCCGACGGCTCGGCCACGCTGCGAAGAAGGAGCGAGGACCACGAGGACTGCTCTACGTCGCACTGGCCGGCTCGGTGGCGGCGTATGCCGAGGGAATGTTCACCTTCGACGCGTTCTCGTTCATCCAGGAGGTCTTCATTCTCTTCCTCCTGCTCGCGATCGCATCGCTCGCGCTACTCGAACACAACCGGGAGGCGGGCGCGCCGAAGCCGGCAGTCCAGTAGGGCTCGCCGGCGTCGGAGGTGTGTGGGGCTCGTCCGGGCGGCGGTCGCTACGACCGCCGCCCGGATTGACCTGGTGTCTAGCCGGCTTCGTTGCCGCCGGCGTCAGGCGCGCCGCCCTGTGGGCGTGACCTGCCGTCGATGTCGGCTGCCGGGTAGGAGCCGGGATCGCCCGCGTTGATCGCGGCGGAGCCGGTGAGCAGGTGCATGTCACCAATCCCGGAGTTGGTGAAGCCGAGCTTGTCGGTCCCGTACTGGCTGCCGATCACGACCTTGTCACTGCTCGCGCAGGGACTGTTCGTGTTCCACTGCCAGACGTTGAAGCTGAACGCGAACGCCGACGGACAGGAGCCGGAGCTGCGCGGGCCGACATTGCCCTTGAACTCCGAACCCGACCCGGAGGTGCAGGCAGTGATCAGCGGGGAGAGCGCGAAGCTGTTGTAGCGGATCTTGATGTTGGTGCAGGTCTGAATCACCGGCGTCTGGGTCGAGATCGCGTAGTAGGCGCTCGGGGTCGCCCCGAAGAAGTTGTTCTCGATCGTGACGTCGTGCGGATCGCCCGGATCGGTGTTGATGTTCGTGATGAAGATCGTCGCCGTGTTCGGGCTGTTGTTCCGGAACTTGCTGTTCCGGACGGTGATGAAGCTCGCGTTCTCGTCGATCCGGATCACCTCGAAGTGGTTGCCGCTCACCGAGTTGGTGATGTCGTGGAAGTCGACGCCGTCCACCAGCACGTTCGAGATCGTGCTGCCGTTGGTACCGACATTCCCTTCCAGCCACAGCGAGGTCGCGTTGCTACCGGCGTTGAAGCTGTGGATCGAGCCGCCGATGATCGAGATGTTCGAGCCGCCCTTCATGAAGACGAGAGCGGTCGTGTCGATGTTCCGGAACGTGATGTGGTTCGGCACGGGCATCGTGTTGAAGTTCCAGCCGTAGCCGGTATGCCCGTTCTTGATCTCGAAGTATGCGGTCGAAGAGGCCACGTTGATCGACGAGAAACTCGCCTGCGTTCCCGTGATCCCCATGTCCATCACACAACCGGGTGCCACCTTCGCACCGCTCACCGACTGGCTTCCGTAGCTGCCGGCCTGGACGCCGATCACGTCGCCGGGCTGGCAGGTGGCGAACGCCGCCGAAGCAGACGCGCACGAAGCAGACTGGCTGAAGCCGGTCGGCGACAGCGAACGCGTGCAGGAGCCGCCGGAGCTCGTCGACAGCCAGAGATTCGCCGAGCTTCCCGACGTTGCGCACGCCGAGGTGGTCACGGTCAGAGGCGTCTTCGCCGAGCGGTTCCCCGCGGCGTCGACAGCATCAACCGCGAACGCGTAGCTCGTCCCGCAGGTCAGGCCGGAGACGGTGTAGCTCCTCGCCGTGCCCGAGCCCGCCAGGACGCCCGCCTTGTAGGTGCCGTAGCCGCTGACGCCGACGTTGTCGGTGGAAGCGTTCCAGCCGAGCGTCACGCTCGTCTGCGACACGCTGTTGGCGGTCACGCCGGTCGGGGCCGTGGGTGCCTGCGTATCACCGCAGGCGCTCGTGGAGGCCGAGAGGTTCGCCTTGGCAGAGCGGTTCCCCGCCCCGTCGAAAGCATCGACCGCGAACGCATAGCTCGTCCCGCAGGCAAGCCCGGAGACGGTGTAGGAGGTCGAGCTGCCCGAGCCTGCCAGTACGCCCGCCTTGTAGGTGCCGTAGCCGCTGACGCCGACATTGTCGGTGGAAGCGTTCCAGGCCAGCGAGACGCTCGTACCGGTCGAACTGGTTGCGGCCAAGCCGCCCGGAGTCGAGGGAGCCTGGGTGTCCGGGCAGGCGCTCGTCGAGGCCGAGAGGTTCGCCTTGGCAGAGCGGTTCCCCGCCGCGTCAACAGCATCGACCGCGAACGCATAGCTCGTGCCGCAGGACAGGCCGGAGACCGTGTCGGAGGTCGAACTGCCCGAGCCTGCCAGTGTCCCGGCGTTGTAGGTGCCGTAACCGGCGACGCCGACATTGTCGGTGGAAGCGTTCCAGGCAAGCGAGACGCTCGTACCAGTCGAACTGGTCGCGGCCAAGCCGCTCGGAGTCGAGGGAGCCTGGGTGTCCGGGCAGGCGCTCGTCGAGGCCGAGAGGTTCGCCTTGGCAGAGCGGTTCCCCGCCGCGTCAACAGCATCGACCGCGAACGCATAGCTCGTCCCGCAGGCAAGCCCGGAGACGGTGTAGGAGGTCGAACTGCCCGAGCCTGCCAGTGTCCCGGCGTTGTAGGTGCCGTAGCCGGCGACGCCGACATTGTCGGTGGAAGCGTTCCAGGCAAGCGAGACGCTCGTACCAGTCGAACCGGTCGCGGCCAAGCCGCTCGGAGTCGAGGGAGCCTGGGTGTCCGGGCACGCTGCAGTCGAAGCCGACAGGCTCACCTGGGCTGAATGGTTGGCGGCCGCATCAGCGGCGTCGACACCGAAGCTGTAGGTCGTCCCGCAGCTGAGGCCCGAGACCGTGTACGGGCTCGCCGCCGTCGAACCGGCAAAGACGCCGTTCCAGTAGACGCCGTAACCGGTCACGCCGACATTGTCCGTCGAGGCGTTCCAGCCGAGTGTGACGCTCGTCGAGGTTGCTCCAGTCACCGCCAGACCCGTCGGCACCGAAGGCGCCTGGGTATCAGCTGCGTTCACGGTGACCGGGGTGTTCATGTCGGTCTGGATCTCGCCGGCGCTGAGCGCGCGGTTGTAGACACGCACGTTGTCGATCAGCCCGCTGAAATACTCACCCCAGATACTGTTGCCGCCGATCCGCAGCGGCCCACTCGAGACCGGCATCGACCCGGTCGCCGCGGCCGTCGACACGGCAACCCCATTCACGTACAAGGTCACGACCGAGCCGTTGTAGGAGGCGGTCAGGAACGTCCACGTCTTCAACGGCAGCGTCGAGCTGCCCTTGGCGGTCTTCTCGATCGTGCCGATCGTCGAGATCGCGGCCGGCCGGCTGGTATCAGAGCTTGCGAGTAGCCCGTAGGTGAGGTTGCCGGGCATCTCCTTGAACAACACGGTCGACCAGTGCGACGCCAACCCACCGGTCGGCTTCACCCAACCCTCGAGCGTCATCGCCGAGGTCAGATCAAGCGACGCCGAATCCGGAATCGTCACCCACGAGCTCGAGCCGTTGAACGACAACGCACCGCCGTAACGGCCGGACGTGCTCCAACTGGTGCTCGTCGTCGCGCCGGCGTTGTTGCTGCCGGAGGCATCGGCGAGCGTGCTGCCGCTGCCGGCGTCAAACGAGTAGGCGCCGACGAGTCCATTGGCAGCGCCCGCTCCTGCGGGAACGACCAGGAAGGCGGCGGCCGTGAGTGCCAGCACGACGAATGGGAGGAAGCCGAAGCGCCGTTTCTGCGACGCTGCAATGCGCGGCCATGAGCTGCCCGCACGGGGAAGCCGTGTCATTTCGATACTCCTTTTCGAATGACCCAGACACATCCGTTCCGGAATGGCCGCGCAACCGATCGAACAGCGGCTGGGTCGGTATGGCTCGCAAGCTAGCCGTAGCTAGCTAGCAATGAATATGGTCGTAGCTCCTAGGAGCGACTATCAGGTGACTTTTGGTACATGTAATTTGTGAGTATTGCTTTGGTGATTTGTAAGTACAACGCAGGTCGTCGCAAAACGGGTTCGGCCTGCGAAAACGTGAGCAAAAGTACCGGGCGCTCAAATCGGGTTCGGCCTGCTTTCTCGACACCCAGATATCCAGTTCGGAATGGCTGGGTCGGTGTTGGCTCGCAAGCTAGGCCGTAGCTAGCCAGGAATGGACACACACTTCGTCGGTGCTCCGCAGCGTGCGGGCACAGCGCCAGTAACCGCAAGCTTGGTTCGGCCTTCTACTGAAAGCACGATTCCGAACTCGCCGGGCGGCGCGAAGCCATCAGCGCCGCGAATCGTCGAGCACGCGCCGCAAGACTTCCGCGAGCTCGCCGGTGAGCCGGTGGCGCTCGTAGCGATCGACGACCTCTCGGTCCAGCGGCGGGGCCGGTAGCCCCGCGTCGCTGCGGTCAACCTGCTCGAGAATCGCATCCACCATCGCGTCGACGTCGTCCGGGCGGCAGAGAATCCCGGTGCCCGCTGCCTCCAACAGCTCGCGTGCATCCCCGTCGGGTACCCCGGCGAGGATCGGCCGGCCGGTCGCAAGGTACTCGTACGTCTTTCCGGGGACGATGCGCGCACGCACCCCGGGGCGGAGGCCGTGCATCGGCAGGAAGAGGAGATCGGCGGAGCGAATCAGCGCCACCGACCGCGCGTGCGGCAGGTAGCCGTGGACGCGGACGAGGTCGAGGTCGATTGACGCACGGTCTGCGTCCGATAGCGAGCCGGCAAGATGCACCTCGAGCCGGTCCGCGAGGTCCGGCCGGCGCGCGAGGACGCGGCGGACGGCCTCGAGCAGGTAGACGTGCGAGCGCGGCAGAAAGTCGACGCCCCCGATCGCCCCGCCGAGAAGCCTGCGCACCTGCATACGCAGCCTCGCGCGGCCTTCGTCCGAGTGCATGTGACCGGTATGGGCGATCAGAAAGCGCCCGGCCTGCGGCGGATCGGCCGCGGCCGCGAAATCGGCGGCGTCATAGCCGTTCGGAATCGCGACGATCGGCCTGTCGGAGAGACCCGGGAAGGCGCGCTCCAACTGCTTCGCCGCCTCGGGTGTGTTCATCACGATCGCCGCCGCGGACTGCAGCGAGCGCCCCATCGCGCGGCAGGCGCGCCGGCGTTGATACGCGCTCAAGTACACGAACATCTCGTCGAGTGCCCACGGGTCGCGGAGGTCGGCGACCCACGGCTTGCCCGTCTGCCGGGAGAGGCGGTGGGCCACCTCCGCCGACTCGAACGGAGACATCGTCGCGAAGAGGACGTCGCAATCGACCGCCGCCGCTCCACCAGCCGCGACCGCGGCTTCGACCCACCAGCGCGACCACGGGCGCTCCAGACTGAGCCACCGCTCCGCACGGCCCCGCCAGCCGCCACGCGGCGGCGGCTCCGGCCCGAGCGCCCGGACGACGCGCAGATCGCCCGGCAGCTCGCCCGCCAGCGTCTCGTCGAACGGGATGCCGTTCGCGCCCGCACTCGCGGGACCTGTCAGCACCGTTGGCTCGACGCCGAAGTCCGGCAGATAGCGGACGAACTTGACGGTGCGCTGCGTTCCCGAGTAGCCGATCGGCGGGAAGTGGTACGCGATGACAAGAGCTCGTAACAGACGTTGACCCCCGCGCCATCGTAACGACGCGCGGCCGACATCCTCCGCAAGGGCTGTTGCGAACTCGTCCTTGTGCATGCAAGGTTCTCTCACATGAGTTTGGAGTGCTAACCACGGTGGACGAGCGCTTGCGGAATCTGCACGGCGGCTTCCTCCAGTCCGCGACCCGGTTTGCGGACCGGCCCGCCCTGGAGGTCGACGACCGCGTCCTCAGCTACCGCGAGCTCATGGTGCGCGCGACGGCGCTCGGCGCAACGCTCGAGCGGCACACGCCCGAGCTCGGCCCGCCGCTCACGGCGGTGTTCGCGTACCGCTCGGCCACCGCCTTCGCAGGCGTCCTCGCGGCGCTCCTCCGCGGCCACGGCTATGTGCCGTTGAACCGCACGTTCCCGCCGCAGCGTACGCGGGGGATGCTCGAGCGCTCGGGCTGCCGCGCGGTGATCGCCGACCGCGACTCGGCCGGGCAGCTCGACGAGGTGCTCGAGGGCCTGGACACGCCGCTGCTGATCGTGCTCCCGGACCACGACGAGGTCGACGAGCTCCGCCGCCGCTGGCCGGCCCACACCGTGCTCGGCGCCCACGAGCTCGAGCAGAGCGACGAATTCGCACCCGCGACCGTCGAGCCGGACGCGATCGCCTACCTGCTGTTCACCTCCGGTAGCACCGGAATTCCCAAGGGCGTGATGGTCAGCCACCGAAACGTCGTGCAGTTCGTCGACGTGATGGTGGATCGGTACGCGATCGACGAGAACGACCGCTTCTCGCAGACCTTCGACATGACATTCGATCTGTCGGCGTTCGACATGTTCGTGGCCTGGGAGCGGGGCGCGTGCGTGTGCTGCCTGCCTCCGGCGGACACGATCAAGCCCGGCAAGTTCATCCAGGATCACCGGCTGACGGTCTGGTTCTCGGTCCCGTCCGTAGGCCTGTTCATGAAACGGCTCGGGATGCTGAAGCCGGATCGCTACCCGACGCTACGCTGGAGCCTCTTCTGCGGCGAGCCGCTGCCCATGGAGATCGCGGCCGCATGGGCCGACGCGGCTCCGAACTCGATTGTCGAGAACCTCTACGGCCCGACGGAGGTGACGATCGCGTGCACGCTCTACCGCTGGGACCCGCAACGCAGCCCGGGCGAATGCCATCACGGCGTCGTGCCGATCGGCGCGCCGTATCCCGGGACCGGCGTGCTCGTCGCAGGCGCAGACCTGCGGGAGGTCGCCCCCGGCGGGGAGGGCGAGCTTCTGCTCACCGGTCCGCAGGTGTCCCTCGGGTACTGGGAGGATCCGGAGAAGACCGCGGCGGCCTTCGTCGTCCCGCCCGGGCGAGAGCAGGTTCACTACCGGACTGGCGACCTCGTCCGCCGGCCGGCCGGCGAGGGGCCGATCACGTACGTCGGTCGCATCGACCACCAGGTCAAGGTCAACGGGCACCGGGTCGAGCTCGGCGAGATCGAGGCGACGCTGCGCGAGCTCGCGGGATTCGACGGCGTCGTGGCGCTCGGCTGGCCACGCACCCAGGCCGGCGCGGCGGCGATCACCGCCTTCGTCGCGGGAGTGGGCGTCGACCCGGAGGCCCTGCGTGCGGCAGTGGCGGATCGACTGCCGGAATACATGGTTCCGCGTCACGTGCATGTGATCGACGAGATCCCGCTCAACGCCAACGGCAAGTTCGACCGGGCGGCCCTCGTTCGCATACTCGAGGGATCATGAGGCCGGTCAGCGAGGCGGATGTGCGCACCGCGGTGCTGTCGGAGGTCGCGGAGCGCCTCGAGGAGCTCGGACTCGCGACGGGCGAGATCGCGGACGATTTCGACCTCCTCGGGGAGGGAGTAATCGACTCGTTCGGGCTCCTCGAGTTGATCGGCACGATCGAGGAGCGATTCGACCTCTCGATCGACTTCGAAGAGCTCGATGCAGCCGATCTGGCGGCAATCGGGCCCTTCAGCCGCTACGTGGCCGCGTCCAGCGGACCGGCCAAGAACGGCCCGGTCGACGGATCCGCCCCACGTCCCCGTCCGCCCGCCGACCCCGGCTCGGCTCCGGCCCCGATCTCCCTCGGCGTGGCCCCACCCTCCGGGCCGATGCGTCGCGCGGTCGGGCGCGTGGGCCTCGGCGCCTACCGCCGCTTTCGACGGGTGCGCCGCAAGGCGCTCTCCCTCGTCTGGGCCGGGTCGTTCGCTTCGTTCGGGTCGAACAGCGTCATCGACGTGCCGATCCGGCTGCGCGGCGAGTCGCGAATCGCGATCGGCTCAACCGTGTTCATCGGCAGCAACTGCTGGCTGCAGGTGCTCGACGGGGAAGGCGAGGGCGTCGCCCTCTGGATCGGCGATCGCGTCAGCATCGCCGGTCACTGCGTCCTTTCGGCCGCGGCCTCGATCCGGATCGGCGACGCGGCCTCCTTGGCACGCGGTGTCTACGTGGCCGACCACGCACACGCCTACAAGGATCCGTCCCGGCCGATCCTCGATCAAGGGATCACGGACGTGCGCCCGGTCGAGATCGGCGACGGCGCGTGGCTGGGCGAGAACGTCGTCGTCCTGCCCGGTGTCCGGATCGGCCGCGGCGCGGTGATCTCGGCCAACTCGGTCGTCAGCCGCGACGTCCCGGATCACGCGCTTGCGGCCGGCATCCCGGCGCAGGTGCTGTCCCGCTTCGGCTAGAGGCTTGATGTGGAACTCGGGTGCGTGCGGGGATGGGCCAGATCAAGCGGTTCAGCCGGATCGGGCGCAGCGCGTAGTCGTGACTACGGGCAAGCCCGAGCCGGCTGCAACGCGCCGCGTCTGGCACACCAGCCGTGCGTGCCGGAGTCACATCAAGCCTCTAGCCCTACCTGGCCATCCGTATAGGTGTCCCCGCACCCCGAAACGGGCGGGGAACGCGCGTTTCCCCCTGCTCTGCTGTGCTTCGCCGTTCGCCCAGGCTGAATCGGACAGTTTGAGCAGGATCTATACGAAGGTCTAAACAGTCTGGCTAGGTTTCCAGAACTATTTACACAGGCCTCGAGATCGAGTAGAACACGACCAGGGGAATCAACCACTCGAAAGGCGGCCCTTTCGATGTACAAGCAGGACCTACGTACGGCTGTCGTCCTCGACGATCAGCCACTCTGGCTCGAAGCACTCGAGCAACTCCTGACGCGAGCGGGTGTCCAGGTGGTCGGAAAGACCCACCGGGCGGACGACGCGTTCGCGTTCGTGGAGGAACACCAGCCCGACGTGCTGATCGCCAGCGCGGACTCGACCGACGCCGAGAGCGACGGGATCGGCTGCGTGCGGCGGACCCGCGAGCACTGGCCAGCGGTCAAGTCGGTCGTGCTCTCCGCCCATGACGACATGGCACGTGTCGAGGCGGCATTCGACGCCGGGGCGTCCGTGTACTGCGTCAAGCGGGCGGCTGCGGAGGACCTCGCAGTCGCGATCCGCCAGGCGTTCGACCACTCGATCTATCTGGCGGCGCCGGCGAAGACTGCCGACGGCCCGGTTCGCTCGGCGGAGACCGTCGCGCGGCTGGACGGTGCAGCGGAGCTGACCCGCCGCGAGATCGAGATCCTGCAGCTGGTGGCCGAGGGGCACTCGAACTCGGCACTCGCCAAGATGCTGTGGGTAACCGAGCAGACGGTGAAGTTCCACCTTTCGAACATCTACCGGAAGCTGAACGTCTCCAACCGGACGGAAGCGAGCCGGTGGGCTCAGTTGAACGGGCTGCTTCCGAACGGAGCCACCTCGGCAACACCGACGGCCGCGTAGCAGCGCGCGAGGGCGTCCACGAAACTCGAGGCCGGATCTCGACCGAGCGAGCTGCTCGAGTCGAGATCCGGCCCGTTCGTGTCGGAGCACGGAGCGCGACAAGCCGCAGTGACCGGTGCACCGGCGGGAGAGCGCCGAGAGGCGCGGCTGCGACGCCGGTCTACGGGCTCTCGATGAACGGGGTACGGTGCTGGACGTGGCTCAGCGAGGCAGGCGCTCGGCCCAAGCCCACAACTTCCAGGCCACGATCGAAACATGCGTCTTCATCGCTTGGAAATATCGGTGCACCGGCAGAGATTCTTGAGCATGATCCCTCGATCTGAGGACGGGGGCTCCGGGCTCGTCACGCCCCGGAGTACACGCACTCGTTCCCGAGCTTGCCCAATCGCAACCGTGCTCGTCGGCGCCACGCACAGATCTCGCGCGAGCGCGCGCACGCACAGCGGCCGGCGCGCTCGGCGCCTGCAGATCGAGGAGTAGGAAGCGCGAGGCTAGGAGCGGGCGAGGGACAGCGGCACGAGCACGGCGCTCGGTTTGAGCGGAGCCTTCTCGACCTGGGCCGCGAGCTTCGACGCCGCAGCGAGTTCTCGTTCGTGCTCGAGGCAGTAGCCGCCCATCGTCAACGTGGGGCAACCCTCGGCGGCGCATGGTCTGATCATCGGCACGGATCCACCGTAGATCGGCTCGGAGCCGCTGTCTGCCCCGAGAAGGTCTAGGCTTCGGCGAGGCTTGCCGACCAGGTCAGCTAGACGGCGATCCAGCTGGTCTCGACGGGCCGTTTCGCCGAGGCGTGTTCGGTGACGCGGAGGCGCACTCGCCCCGGGGGGATCCCCTCCGCCCTGAACCGTCCTCTCTCATCCGCGGCGACGGTCATGCGGAGCTCACTGGACTGCACTTCGATTGCCGCCGTCGACGGCGGCACGAGCTGCCCGACGACCGTCTTGCGCGCAGCAGTCCCGATGATCTCGAGCTCGATGGTCAGGCCCGGTGCCTCGAAGGACACCGCCCGTGGTCCGCCGCTCGTACGAACGAGTTCGAGGCGACGGTCGTCGACTATCGAGTCGGAGAGGAGCTCGGCGAGCTCGGCGTCCACGCTTCGCCAGACCAGCAGCTCGTACGCGTGCTCGACGAGCGTCTCGGGCAGCGGGTCGACCCGTGCGGCCAGCCGGCGAAGCTCCGCGAGGAGTGCCTCATCCGGGTCGTCGCGCGGACCCGATCCGTGACGGCGCGGGTCCGTCTCACGGCGCTTCTCCGAAGTCGAAGCTGAACGCCGTCAGATGTGGGTCGCGCCGCAGCCGCTCGAGGCAGCGCTGCCGCGTCGGACCGATCGCTCCGATCGGCATTCCCAGGGCGGCGGCGACTTCCTGGTAGCTCGGGGGCATGTCGGCCATCAGGATGCGGAGGAGAGTCTGGCAGGCGCTCGACCAAGCCCGGCGAACGCCTCCCAGAGCGCGACATCGCGTTCGGCGGCGAGGACCGAGAGATCGACCGGCGCGTCGCTCGAGCCGTCGAAAACGGATTCGTCGCCGGTCGCCAGCTCGCGCGCGCCGCGCCGGATCAGCCGCAGGCACTCGTTGCGCGTGGTGGTCACGAGCCACGCTCCCACACGCTCGGGCTCACGGATCCGGTCGAGGTTCTCCACGAGACGCAGCCGAGGTCGTCTGGACGACCTCCGCCCGTCGCTCGGGCTGAGGCGGTGTGCGCGCGCTGTGGCCCAGAGCAGACCGCTGAACCGATCGACGATGGCGTTCCAGGCTGCCTGGTCACCCTCTGAAGCCGCGCGAACGAGTTGTGCAACATCCACCGTGCGGTGTGCTCCCTTCGCAGAGCGTTGCCGGAAGAGACGCGGGCCGTCGGCAGTTGGCTCGAGCGAAGTGTGGCGCCGAAACACCGCATCCCGCTCACCCGCCACCAAAGCATACGAATCCGGCGCGGGCGGCGAGGGCCTGCGCGTCGTCGCCGCCGAGCGCCTGCGCGCTGGCGAGCGCGGCGGCGGGCTCGCTGCCGGCTGCGAGCTGGCGGTGGAACGCCGTCATCAGTGCTCTGGTCGTCTCGTCGGGCACGAGGATCACGCTGGCGACGATGGTCGCCGTTCCGAGCGCGAGGAGCGTCGCCGTGAGGCCCATCAGCTCATCTCCGGGCCGCACGTCCGACAGACCGGACTCGCAGGCGGAGAGCACGCAGAGCGCAGGCGCCGCGGCGAGCGACTCGAGGTCGTAGACCGTGAGTGGGCCGTCGACCAGCTCGAGCGAGGAGAAGAGCGGGTTGTCGGCGCGAAACGAGCCGTGCGCAGCGAGGTGTGCGACGTCGGCGCCTTCGAGCGACGCGAGCACGGCAGCCGCTGTCGCCGACGCTCCGACGAGCGCAGGGCCGGCGCCGTAGAGCCTCGCCACCGCCTCCGCTTCGGTCCGGGCGAACGGGAGGCCCGGGCCCGCCGCGACCGTGATGCGGGAGCGTGCTTCCGGGCGACCGAGTCGCCGCTCCTCGGCCTCGACCCAGGCGGAGGCCGAGGGAGCGACGGTGACGGGACGGCCGGCGAGACTCGAGGCGATCGACCACGGCATCGCGTGCAGCGTTCCCGTCGGAACGATCACGAGCGGACGCTCGTCGATCGCCCCGGCGAGCGGGCGGACGAGCAGATCGTCGAGCCTCACTGCAGCGTAGGCAGCCGCGCCGTGGGCCGCCTCACGCGAGGCGGCCGATGTCGTGGCCGCCGCCAGACGCCGCAGGGCGAAGCGGAGCGCGTCGAGCTCGGCCCGCGGCTCGGCGGCGTCGCAAAGCTCGTGGAGGCGCAGACTGCCGTCGGAGATCGTCACTGCCCGCAGGCGCCCGTCCAGCGCGAAGTACTCGACGAGCGCGCGCTCGCCGAGCGCCACAGTGAGCTCGGAGAGAGGGCGCGGCGACGCCATGAGACCCGCGATGCCGGGAGTGCGGCGAGTGCGCCGCCGGATCGATTCCTCGAGCGTCGCCTGGCGCACGCGGAGTGCGCGCGGATCGCGGCCGCCGAGGGCTGCCGCCTCCAGCTCGGCGACGACGCTGCGCAGCTCCCCCAGATCTTCAGCAAGCTCCGCGTTGTCGGGCGGTCGCAGCGGCCGGAGGCGGAGCGCGGCCGCACGCCATTCCTCCGACCAGGCAAGTGCGCGACGCGGATCCGCGTCCTCGAGCGCGAGCCGGAGCCCGAGTCGCGCCAGCTCCTCGGCCTTGCCGCTCACCTGCGCACGGAGCTCGGTTGCACCGAGGGCGGCCCGGTACTCGTGAAGCAGCCGAACTCCGGAGCGAAGCGCCGCGTACGCCTGCCTCCGATCACCGTCGGCGACCGAGAGGAGCGCGCTCGCATGCTTGGCCCGCACGCGCAGATCGACCGGCTCACGGGCGCTCACGCGCACGAGAGCGAGGGCCTTCCGCGCCGTCTCCGTCTGTCCGAGCGCGAGGGCGATGCGAGCGCTCAGCAGGCGTGCGTCGAGTGCGGCGACCGTCCAGCCGGCCTTGGCAAGCGAATCGCCTGCGCGCCGGGCAGCGCGCAGGCGGTTGGTCGAGGGGCCGTGCTCGAGGAAGGAGGCGCGGAGCGCCGTGTACCGGGCGAGCGCCGCCCAGCGGGTGCGGCCCTGCCGTGAGAAGCTGCGGGCAGCGGTCTCCGCCTGCACCCGCGCCGTTTCGAGGTCGCCGTCGAGCAGCGCGGCCTCGGCGAGCATCAGCCGGGCCTCGGCGGTCTCCGCGGCCATCCTCCCCTCGAGGAGCTCGGCCACCGCCTGCTCCGCAGCTGTCCGGGCCTCGGCGACGAGCCTGACCGCCAGGAGCAGCTCGCAACGATCGCTCAACTCGTTCGGACGGTCCGCCAGCGTGACGCCGTGGGCGCGCCGACGCTCCTGGGCGCGGTCGAAGTGGCCGAGCGCAGTCGGCACGTCGCCCCGGCGTGCTGCAACCCAGCCGAGGTTGTGCTCGACCTCGGCGAGAGCGAGATCGAGATCGAGATCGGTGTAGATGCGACAGGCGGCGACGAGATCGGCCTCTGCGGCGGCGAGCGAGCCTCGATAGCCGTGAATGAGCCCGCGGTTGTTGAGCGCCTTGGCCTCCCAGAGCCGGTCGCCGGCGCGGCGGAAGACGGCGAGCGAGGAGCGATAACCGGCGAGCGCCTCGTCCAGCCGGTGGTGGTGATGGAGAAGGATCGCGCGCTGGAGCTGAAGCCGCGCGGCGGCCAGGCCGTCGAGCGCCGCGCCGGCGAGATCGATCTCGCGGAAGGCGCCACGCGAGTCGCCCGTGTAGAGCAGCGCACGGCCGAGGCTCATGCGCGCCTCGGCAGCGCGAACGTGGAGCTGTGCCTTGTCGGCCGTGCGCACCGCGCGCCGGAGCTGCCGAACCGCCGTCTTGCCGTCCTTGAGCTCGAGCGCGGAGAGGCCGAGCGCACGCTCTGCCAGCGACACCGCCTCGGGATCCTCCGCAGCGCGAGCGGCTGCCCACGCGGCCTCCGCGACAGCCCTCGCTCGCCGGGGCGCCGCGACTGCGAGCTCGATCGCCCGCTCCGCCTCGGCGAGCGGCGAAAGTTGAGACGTGCCGAGATCGCCCGGTTCGGATTTCATCACCCGCGACGCTAGTCGACTGCGGCGGCCTACGTACCCGGACGACGGTCCTCCCGAGACCCACGCGATGCTCACAGCGCACCCCCACGTTCGGGACGCCGCCCCGAGGAACTCGACTCGTGCAGGTCATGGCGGCGGCGGAGCTCGATCATCTCGACTATGTGAGCGCGCAGAGCCGCCGCCGATACATCGGATTCGCTGCGGCTGGCTTTTTCGTCGTCGATCCGCGACCATTCGGTGGGATGGCGAGGGAGAGAGGCGGAATGGGGGACGCGCAGCGTGCAATCAGGGACCATCGGTCCGGCCGCCTGGAGCAGCGCGCCGACGTTCAGCTCGTCGACGACAACGAGCGCTCGCACCTCCATGTGCCGAACGAGCTCGTCGTGGCCCGCGACGATCTTCCACTCGTCGCGAGGGATCTCGCGGCGCTCGGCGCGACCGAGCTGGAGGTTGCCTCACCGCTCACCGACCAGGTTGTCCTGTTCAAGATCCCTGCGCGAGAGCTGGTCGGGGACGTCGTCGGGCGCCTCCGCTCGCGCGGCCGCGACAGTGCCGCACGCGTCGGCGCCCATCACGTCTTCACGGGTCTCCCGAACGTGCAAGGAGGGCCCGCGGGCTTCGCTGTTGCCGCC
This sequence comes from uncultured Actinomycetes bacterium, assembly GCA_963757725.1. GTDB lineage: Bacteria > Actinomycetota > Thermoleophilia > Gaiellales > Gaiellaceae > CAVWSR01. The sequence goes on along the minus strand of CAVWSR010000005.1, from coordinate 625,928 downwards.
GGAGAGCGACTCGAGTTCGCGGACGGCGCCGGTGCGGGAGTGACGGTCGCGGTGCTCGACACCGGGTTCACCCCGAAGTTGCACGAGTGGCTCGACGCGCACACGAACGCCGGCCCAGACACGCTGGAAGATCTGGACGCCCACCCGCAGAACGGCTGGCTCGACGACGAGTCGGGGCACGGGACGTTCATCGCCGGGGTGACTCTCACGCGAGCTCCGAGCGCGACGATCGAGATCGAGAAGGTGCTCGACAGCGAGGGCTACGGGTCAGAGCTGGACGTCGCCCAGGCGCTCGTCGAGCACGCGGGCGCCGACGTCATCAACCTTTCGCTCGGCTGCTACACCCACGACGACCTTCCGCCCGTCGCGCTCGTAGAAGCTCTCCGGCACGTCGCTCCGACCACCGCCATCGTCGCGGCCGCAGGCAACGACTCGACGCACAGGCCGTTGTGGCCGGCCGCACACAAGCGCGTGATCGCGGTGGCCGCCGTCGACGACGCGTTGCAGCGCGCGCCGTTCTCGAACTTCGGCTGGTGGGTCGACGCAGCCGCGCGCGGCGTCGCGGTGCTGGGCACGTTCCTCGAATACGACGAGGCGGGACACGTGACGCCGATCGCGGGACGCGAGCCGCAGGACTTCCGCGGCTGGGCCCGCTGGAGCGGCACGTCGTTTGCAGCGCCGAAGCTCGCGGGCGAGATCGCCGCGACGATGACGCGGGACGGGATCGGTAGCGGGCGGGAGGCGGCCGCCAACCTCCTGGCGACGTCCGCTCGTCCATCCAGCCGCAAGCTCGGGATCGTCTTCGACCTCTAGGTCGGTGCCGGTTATCCAGATTTCCAGGGCGGTCAGCAGTGCGCTGCCTCGAATCTCTAGAAGTTTCGGTCCTATTCACTAGTAGTCAGCTGCGCCTTAAGGCCGCTGGCTTTGGCAGTGGCTGGCCGTATCGGTCCGTCCGCCGGTCGGGAGTGAAGGGCACGCGGTCGTGGGGCGATGCGGTTTCCGGGCTTGCGGGTGGGCACCTTGCCGCCACATCCGCGCCGCTCCCTTGCTCGTTGGGCGCGGTAGGCTCGGCGCATGGCGGGAGTGACGATCAGGCGGTTCGGCGAGTTCAGCCGTGGCGTGTTCGCCGTTCTCATGGACAAGCCAGACGGCCTGCCCGCCCAGCAGGTGCTGCGGGAGGTGGAGGCGCTCGTTCCCCCGACACCGTTCGAACAGGAGAACTATCCGAACCATCCCGGTGATCGTCGGTACCCGAAGCAGATCCGGTTCGCGTCGATCAGCCTGGTCAAGGCTGGTTGGCTGGTCAAGGACAAGGGGCAGTGGAGTCTCACCGACGACGGTCGTGCCGCCTATTCCGCGTTCACCGATCCCGAGGCGTTCCAGCGCGAGGCCGTTCGGTTCTATAACGCGTGGAGGAAGGGGCAGTCCGAAGCGGAGCGGAGCGAGGAGGAGACCGGCGGCGATGAGGCTGCCGCCAGCTTCGAGGAGGCCGAAGAGGCGGCGGCGGCTGACATCCGTGAATATCTCTCGCGGATGCCGCCGTACGAGTTCCAGAACCTCGTCGCGGCCCTGCTCAAGGCGATGGGCTACCACGTGCTCTGGGTCGCCCCTCCCGGCCCTGACCGTGGCATCGACCTGATCGCACACAACGATCCGCTCGGGACGAGCAGCCCGAGGATCAAGGTTCAGGTCAAGCGGCAGGCCGACACGAAGATCGGCCGCGATGGGATTAGCTCGTTCGTCGGAACGCTAGGCGCCCATGATGTCGGTATCTACGTTTCCGCCGGCGGGTTCACCACCGACGCTGAGCGCGAGGCGCGGTCACAGGAGCAGAGACAACTGACCTTGATCGACCTCGGGCGCCTCGTCGAACTCTGGATCGAGCACTCACCGAAGCTCGACGACGCCGACCGCCAACGTCTGCCACTCAAGCCGATCTACTTCCTCTCCCCGAGCGAGTAGCCGCCGTTCCTGGGCGACTACCGGGCCGTCAGCCAGTGCTGCTTCGATGCCGTTTCGGTGACGGCACGTATCACGGAACCCGCAGCTCGCTCTTTTCTCGTCGAGATGCGCGGGGGACAGCCCCGCACACCCCAGCGAAGGAAAGGAGTCGTTCTCACCTATGGCCACCATGCTCGATGAAAGCCGGGTCGTCCTCGATTCGGCGTCCGGTCAGCCGACGGAGAGCCGCACTGCCGTCCTCCTCCACACCCAGCCGATCATGCTGGAGGTCCTCGAAGGGGTGCTCGAAGCAGTCGAGATCACCACGATCTCGAAGCACACCAGTCCCGCGGCGGCGCTCGATGCCATCCGCCGCTACCAACCGGATGCGTTCGTGCTCGACTATCCCGCCTGCGAGGAGAACCCGGACGGTGTCGGCAGCATCCGCGAGGCGCAGCAGCTCGCGCCCGCCCTGAAGACGGTCGTCCTCGCCGACGTCTGCGACGAGCGCCAGGTCGGCGCGGCACTCGCCGCGGGGGCCTCCGTCGCCGTCTCCAGAACTGCGCAGAAGGACGACATCGCAAGCGCAGTCCGCCAGGCGTTCGAGCCACTGATCTACTTCAGCTCGGTCGCGCATCTCTTCCCCGCGCCCGCGACCCGCGTCGCCGATCCGGGCGGGGAGCTGACGAGGCGCGAGCGCGAGATCCTCCAGCTCGTCGCGGAGGGACGCTCGAACGACCAGGTGGCGCGACACCTCTGGGTGACCGTGCAGACGGTCAAGTTCCACCTCTCGAACATCTATCGCAAGCTGGACGTCGCGAACCGCACCGAGGCCAGCTGGTGGGCCCAGCGCAACGGCCTCATGCCCGACCCACAGAGCTGACGGCGGCGCCGACCCGGCAGAGCTGCTGCCGGGATGACGGATGCGGCCGACGATCGCAGACAGACATGTATCAGGCGGCCCTGTACGTGCTCTGATCCTGCGAGGGGAACAAGAGGGGGCGAGCCGGCGGCCCGGCCCGCCCCCTCTTGCCACCGGCACCAATCTGCACCTCTTGGGCCGGGCAGTACCTCAGGCGCGGCTCCAAGCTAGCCCGCAGACCGCGATCGGTTAGCATCGTCGGGAGATGGAGGCGACCGTTCGTGAAGGTCAGGCGCCCGTCGTCGTCGTTTCGCTCCAGCCCGGCGAGCGACTGACCTCGGAGGCAGGCGCGATGATGTTCGTCTCCGGCGACATCTCGATGGACGTGGAAATGCCCGGCGGGCTGGTCGGAGGACTGAAGCGGAAGCTCCTGGCGGGCGAAAGTCTCTTCCTCACGCGCTACGTGGCGAGCGGGCCGGGGGCGGTCGGCATCACCGGGCCGTTCCCGGGATCGATTCGCCAGCACGAGCTCGACGGGGAGATCATCTGCGAGAAGCACGCCTACCTCGGCCACTTCGGCGAGGTCGAGATCGAGAGCGCGTTCGCGCAGAGGCTCGGCATGGGCATCCGGGGCGGCGGTGAGGGCTTCATCCTGCAGCGACTGAAAGGAAAGGGCACTGTCTGGCTGCACGGCGGCGGCGACTTCCTCGACTTCGACCTCGTAGCCGGGCAGCGGCTCGTGATCGACACCGGTTGCATGGTGATGATCGAGCCGACCGTCGCGTACGAGGTGAAGTTGCAGGGCGGCGTAGCCAAGAGCCTGTTCGGCGGCGAAGGTCTGTTCCTCGTGAACCTCACCGGCCCGGGCCACGTGACGCTGCAAACGCTGCCCTTCTCACGCACCGCCCGCCGCGTCCTTGCAGCCGCCGGAGGCGGACGCGACGAAACAGGCGGCATCCTCGGCGGCATCCTCGGCGAATAGGAGGCAAGACATGGGATTCCTCGACAAGGCGAAGGCGGCAGCGGAGCAGGCCGCCGCGAAGGCCAAGGAAGGCGTCGAAGACGTCCAGGCGAAGCGCGAGCTCAGCCAGGCCTACAACGAGCTCGGCAAGACCACCTTCGAGCTCATCGAAAGCGGCGAGATCTCGAATCCACGGCTCGACGAGCTCGTAGGGAAGATCCGGGCCCTCAACGAGCGGGAGGCCGCCGCCGGTTCAGGCGCCGGCACGGCGCCGAGCACGGCTCCGGACACCCACGACCCGAGCCAGCCGCCGGCAATGCCGACGTAGCCTTTCGACGGGGCGCGCCGAGAGGCGCTAGCGGGAGCTGCGCAGCCTCGACGCCGTCTGGGCCGCCTGTCCCAACTGGGCCTGCAGGCGCGCGACGCCGTCGTGGGTGTTCTGGCTCGAGCCGGCGAGGTACCTGATCTGCGTGCCGAGGAAGCCCGGGTCGAAGTTCGAGCCGGAGCTGTTGGCGACGTAGGCCTGGAGGCTCGCGAGCGCGGAAGCCAGCGAGGCCGAGCGGCGCTCGAGCGCGGCGGCCGTCGTCCCCGCCTCGGTGAGCTGGCCGGGCAGGCGGTCGGCGACGGCGCCGCTCGAGCGCCTCAGCGATGCAAGGCTCGCCGCGAGCGTCCGCTCGCTCGTCCGGGCGCGCGCCAGACGCTTGCGGTCGCCGGTGAGCTCGGCCTTGAGCCCGGTGACGACCGCCAGCGCGTGCGTCAGCCGGCGGTCTGCCGTCGCCCTGGCCGCCTGCTCCTGTGCGCCTTGCGAGGCCGTGTGCCGCCACACGCCGACGAACACGACGGCGCTCAGCATGGCGCCGAACAGGAAGGCGGCGACGGGGAGCATCCACTGCGCCAGACGCGCGTGATCCGGCAGCGCGCGAGCTAGACGTCGCCTCACGCCCACGCCCCGGTGCTTCGGCGTGACTGCCGTGACCTCGGTCGTGTCCATCGCGCGTCCTTCGAGGCCGGCCGCCGCAGTCCTTTCGCTGCGCGCGGCGCCCCCAACCGAATCGACTCCCGCTACCGTAGAAGGGCTAGCCGCCCACGAGTCGCTGCGGATCGCGGGCCCTTCCAGGAGCACAGCCTGCTGCGCGATGCGCGTCTGCGTCACCGACCCGCGGCTTGTCGAGGCTTTCATCGCCTTTCTCGAGGAGCGCGGCTGCCTGGTCGAGGAGCTGGCGAACGACGTGCTCGAAGTTGTTCCGCTCGGCTCCTTTCGACACGATCTCGCGCACGTCGCCCTCGCACCGCATCTCCAGCTCTGGCTGGAGTGGCATCCGCAGAGCGTCGTCGAGGTTCCCGGCGACTAGACGCTTGGTGCGAGCCCCGCGAGATAGCTGCTCGCCTGCTCCGGATCCATGAACCACTCGTAGAAGTCGCGCGGGTCGTCGAAGCCGTTCGCGAACCGCTCGGCGATCGCCTGATGCTCGTTGCCGGCGCCGAGCAGCTCGAGCACGTGCGGCGGCGGCGGGGCTAGCAGCGCGTTCGTCCAGCCCGTGACGTACTGCGCGTAGTCCCAGTAGCGCTCGAACGCAGCCTCCATGAAGGCTCGGTCGAACGGCGCCTCGCCGTGGTCGAGGATGCTTCGAAGGTAGGAAGCGGCCGCCTTGCTGGCGTTGTTCGAGCCCTGGCCCGTGATCGGGTCGTTGAGGACGACCGCGTCGGCGAGCCCGAGCACGAGCGCCCCCGACGGGAGCTGCCCGACGGGCCTGCGCACGGTGGGCGGAAAGCGGCCCGCGAGGATGCCGTTGTCGTCGGTGAGCTCGACGCTGCTGCAGCGCTCAGCCTCCCAGGGCAGGAACGTGTTCAGGATCCAGAGCGAGCGCTCGAGGTGCTCCTCCGGCGTCGTGACCTCGCCCCAGCAGTCCATCGGCCCGCCGGGGACGCCTTCGAAGACCATGATCTCGCAGGCGCCGGAGGTGGTGAGCGCCGGAAAGACGAAGTACTCCCCGACGGTCGGAATCAGGTTGAAGCAGACCGCCGAGAACTCCGGCCGCGGGGTCATCCCCGTCACATAGGTGAGCGCCAGCGCACGCTGCGGGGCGTCGTAGGGTGAGCGAGACGGGTCGCGGTCGAACAGGCGCGCGATGTCGCCCTTGCCCGCGGCGACAACCACGAGGTCGCTCTCCTTGGCATAGCGCTCGAGGTCTGCGAGCTCGGCCTCACGGAGCTCGAGCCTGCCGCCCCGCCTCTCGAACTCGTCCAGCCAGCGCGGGATCTTCAGCCGCTGGTCGACCGACTGTGCGGGCCGGTCGAGCCGCGCCGCCCAGTCGATCGCCTTGCCGCTCCCGTCCGGCGCCGGCACGACGAGCGAGATGCCGTCGACGTCCGGGCACTCCTGCACCCAGTAGTCGATGCCGAGGTCGCGCTCGTGCTGGAGCGCCGAGCCGAACATGCACTGGCTCGACAACACGCGCCCGTCGCGGATCTCCTCCGCCGTCCGGTTCGAGACGACGGTGACGCCGTAACCCTGCTGCAGCAGGCCGATGGCGAGCTGGAGGCCTGCCTGTCCCGCACCGACGATCACGATCTCGGGCACTGCGGATCACCTCACTCCATGAGCTTGGGGATGGCGGGCTCGGCCTGTTCCGGGCCCATGGCTGAGTAGCCGCCGTCGACCGCATAGTCGGCGCCGGTCACGAACGAGGCGTCGTCGCTGCAGAGAAAGAGCACGACCTGCGCAACCTCGGCGGGATCGCCGACCCGGCGGAGCAGGTGATACGGAGCCGCGACGCGGTCGGTCTTCGCACGGTCGTCGCCGGAGAGCTCGACCATCACCTTCGACCACGTCCAGCCCGGCGAGACCGAATTGACCCGGATCCCGTCGTCGGCGAGATCCATCGCCATGTTCCGCGTCAGCTGCACGAGCGCCGCCTTGCCGACGGGGTACAACCAGCGCCCGGGTTGGGCGACCTTCGCCGAGATCGACGTGAAGTTGACAATCGCGCCGCCGCCCGCGGCGACGAGGTGCGGGTGAACCGCCTTCGCCGTCATCGCCGCACTCGCGACGTTCACGTTCAGCGACTCGAGCCAGTCGGCGCGAGGCGAGGCGAAGCCCTCGTCGACGTACGAGCAGGCGAGGTTGACGAGGAAGTCGACGCCGCCGAAGCGCTCGGCCGCCAGCGCAACGAAGCTCTCGATCTGCGCGTCGTCCCTGATGTCCGTCGGCACGAAGAGGACGCCTTCGCCGAGCTCGGCGGCGAGACGCTGGCCACCCTCACCGTCGATGTCCGCGACCGCGACGCTCACGCCGGCCCCGCGGAAGGCGCGCACCACGGCGGCGCCGATCAGCGTCGCGCCGCCGGTGACAATCGCGGTCTTCCCGCTCAACCCGCGCATCCCGCCGAACCTACATCATCGTTCCTGCGCAGAGGGCACTAGCGGCCGACGGCGTAGCCCTGCATGCCGCGCGGGTTGGCGCCGGCCTTGAGCAGGCCGCCCGGCTCACGGGCCGCCGCGCTGACGCGGCCGAGCGCCCAGTCGCCGGCGACCTGCACATCGTGCCCGCGCTCCCGCAGGCCGCGGAGCGTCTCCTCGCCGATCCGCCCCTCGCACTCGAGCACGTTCGGCCTGGCCTGGCGCGGATAGAACGAGCTCGGGACGTGCTCGCTGTGGAAGGCGGGCGCGTCGATCGCCGCCTGCAGGTCGAGCCCGAAGACGGAATGCGCGAGGAAGAACGTCAGTGTCCACTGATCCTGCTGGTCGCCGCCGGGCGTGCCGAACGCCAGGTACGGCTCACCGCCGCGCAGCGCGAGCGACGGCGAGAGCGTCGTCCGCGGCCGCTTGCCCGGCTGCAGCGAGCTTGGCTGTGCCTCGTCGAGCCAGAACATCTGGGCGCGCGTGCCGAGTGGAAAGCCGAGCCCGGGGACGACCGGCGAGGACTGCAGCCAGCCGCCGCTCGGCGTCGCAGAAAAGACGTTGCCATGCCGGTCGACAACGTCGACGTGGACGGTGTCGCCGCGCGTCGGCTCCCCTGCACCGGCGAGCTCGGCCGCGCCGCTCACCCGAGGCGGCAGACGGCCGCCCTCACCGGGGCGAAGCTCGGGCGAGGCGGTCTCGGCCACCAGCCGGCGGCGCTCGTCGGCGTAGCTGCGCGAGAGCAGCCGCTCGATCGGCACGTCGACGAAGGCGGGATCTCCGTAGAAGGCCTCGCGGTCGGCGAAGGCGAGCTTGGAGCACTCGACGACGGTGTGAACGTACTCGGCCGAGTTCAGCTCCATCGCCTCGAGGTCGAAGCCGTCGAGGAGCGCCAGTTGCTGCAGGAAGACCGGCGCCTGGCTCCACGGGCCCGCCTTGCACACCGTCGTGCCGCGGAACTCATAGGTCAAAGGCCGCTCGAGCGTCGCGCTCCACCCGGCGAGGTCGTCGCCGGTGAGCAGGCCGCCGTGCTCGGCGGCGAAGCGGTGGACCGCCTCGGCGACGAAGCCTCGGTACCAGGCGTCGCGGGCGCGCTCGATCTCGTCCTCGCGGCTCCCGCCGCGCGACTCCTCGACGATCCGCCGGTACGTGCCGGCGAGATCGCGGTTGCGGAAGAGCTCGCCACGCTTCGGCGGCGGCAGGTACAGCTCGGCGGAAGCGGGCCACTCGCGCAGCTGCGCTTCCACGGCCTCGATCGTCGCCGCGATCCCGCCGACCGCCGGATAGCCCCGCTCGGCGTAGCCGATCGCGAGCTCGGCGACCTCGGCGAGCCGCCACGTGCCGAAGTCACGCAGGAGCAGCATCCAGCCGTCGAATGCCCCGGGGATGCAGGCGGCGAGCAGGCCGGTGCCCGGCACGAGGTCGAGCCCGAGCCCGCGATAACGATCGATCGTCGCCGCCGCGGGCGCCGGGCCCTGCGCGCAGAGGACGAGCGGCTCGCCGCGATCGACGCTCCAGAAGATCGCAGGGAGGTCGCCGCCCGGTCCGTTCAGGTGCGGCTCGACGACCTGGAGGACGAGCCCTGCCGCGACGGCAGCGTCGAAGGCGTTCCCGCCCCGCTCGAGCACCGCCATCCCGGACGCCGAGGCGAGCCAGTGCGTCGAGGCGACCATCCCGAACGTCCCGCGCAGCTCCGGCCGGGTCGTGAATGGCTCCGTCACGCGACGTCCTCCAGATGACAGGCGACGTAGTGGCCGTCGCCGACCTTGCGCAGCTGCGGCACCTCGTCGACCGAGCGGGGCGCCGAACGCTCGGCGTACGGGCAGCGCGTGCGGAACGCGCAGCCGGACGGCGGTGAGATCGGGCTCGGGATGTCCCCCTCGAGCACGATCCGCTGGCGCCGCCGCTGCACCTCCGGGTCGGGCACGACCGCGGCCGAGAGGAGCGCCTGCGTGTAGGGATGCTGCGGCCGCGCGAACAGATCCTCCCGCGAGGCCAGCTCGACGATCCGGCCGAGGTACATCACCGCCACACGATCGCAGAGGAACTCGACCGTCGAAAGGTCGTGTGTGATGAAGAGGCACGAGAAGCCAAGGTCGCGTTGCAGATCGCGCAGCAGGTTGAGAATCGACGCCTGCACCGACACGTCGAGCGCCGAGACCGGCTCGTCGGCGACGAGCACCTGCGGCTCGACCGAGAGCGCGCGGGCCAGGCCGACACGCTGGCGCTGGCCGCCGGAGAGCTCGTGCGGATACCGATGGCGTAGCTCCGGCCGCAGGCCGCAGCGGTCGAACAGGTCGGCGACGCGTCCGTCCAGGGCCGAGCCGCGCGCCAGACGGTGCATGCGGATCGGCTCGCCGACGATCTGCCCGGTCGTCATCCGAGGGTTGAGCGAGGAGTACGGGTCCTGGAAGACCATGTGCAGCTGCCGGCGGTACGGGCGCATCGCCCGCCGCGATAGATGAGTGATGTCGGTGCCCTGCAGCTTGATCGTGCCTCCCGTGGGCTCGGTGAGGCGAACGACGCAGTTGCGCGAGGGTCGACTTGCCGCTCCCCGACTCGCCGACCAGACCCAAGCAGCTCGCCCCGGGCGAGCGAGAACGAGACGTCCTCGACGGCGTGGACCAGCGCCGCCCGCACGCGAGCAGCCGGCTGCCCACCGGAAAGTGCTTGACGAGGTTCTCGACCTCGAGCGCCGGAGCCGTCGCTCAGCCGCGGGCTCCTCGCCCGGACGGAAGCACGCGACGACGTGGGACGGGCGTACCTCGCGCAGCTCCGGCACCTGAGTCCACGAGAGCTCGTCCGCCCGCGGGCAGCGCGGCGCGAATGCGCAGGCCTGCGGCAGCACGGCAAGCTGGGGGACGCGACCCGGGATCTCGCGTAGCCGCATGCTCCGATCGGCGCCGCCCGGCCGCGGCACGGCGCCGAGCAGGCCGATCGTGTAGGGGTGCTGCGGGTGCGCGAACAGCTCCTGCACGGGCGCCTGCTCGACTTGGCGGCCGGCGTACATGACGACGACACGGTCGGCGATGTCGGCGACGACGCCGAGGTTGTGCGTGATCAGGAGGATCGCCGTGCCAAGTCGCTCGCGCACCTCGCGCATCAGGTCGAGGATCCCCGCCTGGATCGTCACGTCGAGCGCGGTCGTCGGCTCGTCGGCGATCAGGATCCTCGGCTCGCAGGCGAGCGCCATCGCGATCATCACCCGCTGACGCATCCCGCCGGAAAGCTGGTGCGGATACTCGTCGACGCGGCGCTTCGGCGCCGGGATGTGGACGAGGTCGAGCAGCTCGACCGCCTTGACGCTCGCCGCGCCTGCGCGAGAGCCCGAGGTGCTCGCGCAGCACCTCGCCGATCTGCCGGCCGACGGTGAAGACGGGGTTCAGCGAGGTCATCGGCTCCTGGAAGACGAACGAGATCTCCCGACCGCGTACGCGCCGCAGCTGCGCGGCGGACGCCCGCAGCAGGTCGACGCCCTCGAAGAGCGCCTCGCCGGTGACGGTGGCCGAGGGCGGCAGCAGGCGCAGGATCGCCATCGAGCTGACGCTCTTGCCGCAGCCCGACTCGCCGACGAGCCCGAGCACCTCCCCGGGCGCCAGCGTGAACGAGACCCGGTCGACGGCGTGCGTGGTGCCGCGGTCGGAGTCGAACCTCACGGAGAGATCGCGGACGTCGAGCAGTGGCTCGACCATCAGCGCTGAGTCCGCGGATCGAGTGCGTCGCGCAGCCCGTCGCCGAGCAGATTGAAGGACAGCGAGCAGATGAAGATCGCGAGACCTGGATAGACCGCGAGCCGCGGGGCCTGGCTCAGGTACGACTGCGCGTCGGCGAGCATCACGCCCCACGACGGCGTCGGCGGCTGCACACCGAGCCCGAGGAACGACAGCGTGGCCTCGCCGATGATGTTGGTCGGGATCGTCACCGTCGCCTGTACGAGCAGCGTGCTCAGCATGTTCGGAACGATGTGGCGGCCCAGGATGACGGCGTCCGAGGCGCCGTTCGCGACGGCGGCCCGAACGTAGTCCTCCTCGCGCAGCGCGAGCGCCTCGCCGCGCGCGATCCGGATCAGCTGTGGCGTGGAGCCGACGCCGAGCGCGATCGTCGCGTTCAGGAGCGATGGACCCAGGATCGCCGCGAGGCCCACGGCGAGGATCAGAAACGGGAAAGCAAGCAGGACGTCGGTCAAGCGCGAGATCACCGGGTCGATCCAGCCGCGGTAGTAGCCCGCGGCGAGGCCGATCGGCAGCGCGATCGCCATCGCGAGCAGCGTCGCGAGCACCCCGGCCTGGATCGACGCGCGCGCGCCCCAGATCACTCGCGAGAGCACGTCGCGCCCGAGCTCGTCCGTCCCGAGCAAGTGGTGCGCCGACGGGCTGCCCAGCAGGGCGTTGAAGTCGGTGGCCGACGAGCTGTAGGGCGCGACCACCGGCGCGAGGACGGCGACGAGGATGAACGCGAGCGCGACGACGAGGCCCGACACGGCGAGCGGCCGCCGCAGGAACCGCTTCGCGAGCAGTCGCCGGCGCCGCGCCCGCGGCGAGATCGTCGGCGCGGCGATGCCGGCCTCGGCCTCGACCTCGACGAAGCTCATGTCCGGGCTCCCGACACGCGGATGCGCGGGTTGAGCAGCGAGTAGACGACGTCGACGCACAGGTTGACGACGACGTAGCCGGCGGCGGCCACGAGCACGACGCCCTGGATGAGCGCGTAGTCGCGCTGGTTGACCGCGTCGATCGTCAGCCGTCCGAAGCCGGCGATGCCGAAGATCTGCTCGGTGATCACCGCCCCGGAGATCAAGGTGCCGAGCTGGAGCCCGATGATCGTCGTCACGGTGATCAGGCTGTTGCGCACCGCGTGGATGCCGACGACCCGCCACTCGGGCAGCCCCTTCGCCCGCGCGGTCCTGACGTAGTCGGCCGAGAGCGAATCGAGCATCGCCGAGCGCATCTGACGCATCAGCACGGCGGAGAGGCCCGTGCCGAGGACGACCGCCGGCAAGAGCAGATGGCGCAGGTTCTCGACCGGGTCGGCGGTGAAGGACACGTAGCCGCTCGCAGGCAGCCAGCCGAGCTTGACCGCGAACAGGATGATCAGCAGCAGTCCGAGCCAGAAGTGCGGCACAGAGAGCCCGACGAGCGCAAAGGTCGTCGCCCCGTAGTCGGAGGCTTTCCCGCGCCGCCAGGCGGCGACCACCCCCGCCCCGACTCCGATCACCGAGCCGAGCAGCACCGCCAGGAACGCGAGCTCGAGCGTGATCGGGATGCGCGTCACGATCGTGTGCGCGACGGGCAGCTGCCGCGTGTCGACGCCGAGGTCGCCCTGCAGGGCGAGCCACGTCCACTTCGCGTACTGGACGGGCAGCGGCTGGTCGAGCCCGTACTTGTGGCGGATGAAGGAGAGCACTGCCGGGTCGCGCTGCTCGCCCCCGAGCGCGAGCGCGGGATCGCCGGGGAGCGCGCGGATGCCCGCGAACACGAGGATGCTCGCGAGGAAGACGACGATCAGGGCGGCCCCCGCCTTTCTCAGCAGGAAGCCGCCCATGATCGCCTTCGATCCCGTCCCTTACTTGACGAAGCCGGCGAACTGTAGGCGCGGATCAGCCCGTCGCCGAACACCTGGACGCCGTCGACGGTCTTCGAGACCCCGTAGTAGTTGACCGGGTGGTACAGGTAGATCAGCGGCCGGTCGCGATGGATGATCTTCATCGCCGCGGAGTAGAGCGTGATCCGCGACTTCTGGGTCACCGACTTGCGAGCGCCGTTGAGGATCGCGTCGAGCCTCGCGCTGGAGTAGCCGGCGTCGTTCAGCGTGCCCGGTGTCGCGACGAAGCCGTAGATGTTGCCGTCCGGGTCGACGCGTCCCGACCAGCCGACGGCGAACGTGTCGAACGTGCCGGCGTCGGCCTTGTTCAGCGACGTGACGAACTCGGTGGGCCCGAGCACGACGTTGATGCCGATCTTCTGCTCCATCGCCTGGATCACCTGACCGAGCCGGGCGTCGACCGGGTCGGTGCCGAGCATCAGGTGGACCGTGATCGGCGTCTGGACACCGGAGGCCTTGACGAGCTTCTGGGCCAGAGGGACGTTCGCGTGCAGGCTGCACTGCAGGCCCTTCGTGGTCACGTACCACGGGCTGACCGGCGAGATGGGATAGCAGTCCGGCAGGTTGAGGCCGCCGAAGACGACCTTGTTGATCGTGTCGCGGTCGAGCGCGAGGTCGAACGCCGTGCGCAGATACTGCGACTTCGCGATCGGCGTGCCGACGTTCTGGTACGGCAGCTTCAGCAGACCGTTCTTGTTGCCGAGATTGAGGGTCAGGCCCTGGTAGCCGATCGTCGGCACCTTCAGGACGGCCGATCCCCGAGGCCTTCTGGAGCGTCGGCACGTCGGTCGACTGGATCCGGTCCTCGACCTGGATGTCACCCGCGCGGAGCGCCTGCGTGCGGGCGCTCGGGTCGGTCATGATCCGGAAGATGATCGTCGCGAGATGCACCTTCTTGGCGTCGTAGTAGAGCGGCGACTTGACGAGCGTGATGTGGTCGCCCGCGACGCGATCCTTGAACATGAAGGGGCCGACGCAGACCGGGTTCTGCGCGAAGTTGGCACCCCCGGCGAGCGCCTTCGGGCGACAGGATCATCCCCGCGCGGTCGGCGAGCTGCGCGGTCAGCGGCGAGTATGGCGTCGACAGGTGCAGCGTCACCGTGTTGCCGGCGGCGTCGACCGAGCTGATCGGCGAGATCTCGCTCTTACGCGTCGAGCCCTTGAAGGTGAGATAGCGGTCGAGCGTCGTCTTGACGGCGGCGCCGTCGAGCGTCGACCCGTCGTTGAACTTGATGCCGCTGCGGATCTTGATCACGTAGGTCAGCTTGTCCTTCGAGATCTGCGGCAGCGCCGACGCGAGCTGCGGAACGATGTTCAGGTGCGAGTCGAGATCGTAGAGCTTCTCGCACATGTGGAGGAAGACGATGCGACCCACGAAGGTGCGCGCAATCGTCGGGTCGAGCGCATCGGGATCCTCTGCGAGCCCGATCGTGAGGGTGCCGCCGCTCCGGATCTGCGGCGATGTGGAGGTGGTGTCGCCGGCAACCGCCAACGCGCTGCCGAAGGCGAGAGCCGCGACCCCCGCGAGCACGAAGAGCGCGACGCTCCCGAATGTGCTTCTCATCTCTGGTGATCCCCCTGACTCGGACGACGGATCTTCGAGGCGGTGAGACGACCGCCTCTCTTGACGGGTGAACGGAGGAACGCGGGACTCTAGTTTGTATCCAGCTTGTAGTCAACTGGATCCAAAATCGTTATGGTCGCCCCCATGAACGAGCAGGTCCGAGCAGAGAGCGTTCGCGTAACGGGCGACCGAGCGCGCCTCGCGATCTCGCGGCTGCTCGAGCCGAAGCTCGTCGCGATCGGCCTGCTCGGCGGGGTGCTCTCGGGCCTACTCGGAATCGGGGGCGGGGTGATCATGGTGCCGCTGCTCGTGATCTGGGCCCGCTATCCGCAACGCGATGCGCACGCCGCGTCGCTCGGCGCGATCATCCCGATCAGCATCGTCAGCGTCAGCACATACGGGATCGCCGGCAAGGTGCGGCTCGGCGAAGCGGCCGCGCTCGCCGTCGGCGGTGTGATCGGCGCACGGCTGGGTGCGGGCCTGCTCGCGCGGATCGACGAGCGGCTCTTGAAAGCCGTCTTCGGCCTCTTCCTGATCACGGTCGCGAGCCTGATGACGGTGAAGGGTTGAGCGGCGGCGCGCTCTACGCCGTCCTCGTCGCCTTCGGCGTCTGCACGGGCGTCGCCGCCGGTCTGCTCGGCGTCGGCGGCGGCATCATGATGGTGCCGTTCCTCGTGCTCGTGGCCGGCCTTACGCAGCACGAGGCCGAGGCGACCTCGCTGCTCGTCGTCCTCCCGACAGCCGTCGTGGCCAGCCTGGTGCTGAGACGCCGCGGCATCGGCGACCTCAGGAGCGCACTGCGCATCGGGATCGTCGGCTCGGCTGGCGGCGCGGCCGGTGCGCTGCTTGCGCTGGCGCTCCCCGGCGGCACCCTGCGGATCCTCTTCGCGGCGTTCCTCGCCCTCGTGGGCGTCCGCCTCGTCCGCGACGCCGTTCGGAGTGCGCGATGACGGCGCAGCTCGAGTCGCACGCTCTCGTCGACCACATCGCCGCCACCCTGCAGACGCGTGTTCTGAGCGGTGAGATCCCCACCGGGGCGCGGCTGCGTCAGGAGGCGCTCGCCGCCGAGTTCGGGGTCAGCCGCACGCCCGTGCGCGAGGCACTACGGAAGCTGCAGGCGGGGGGGCTCGTCGAGCTCGCACCGCACCGCGGCGCTGTCGTGCGTGGACCGAGCGCGCGCGAGATCCGCGAGGCGTACGTCGTCCGCGCGGAGCTCGAAGGGCTCGCAGCCGAGCTCGCGACGACGAGGATCCACGAGCAGCAGCTCCAGGGCCTGCGAGATTCGGTTGCGCTCTTCCGCCGCTCGATCGGCAGCATCGTCGAGCGCCGGCGGAGCGGCAGCGGCCGGGCCACGAGCGACATCGAGAACTGGACACGGGCGAACGACAGCTTTCACCAGGGCATCCTGGAGGCGGCCGGCAACGAGCGACTGCGCGCGACGCTCTTCGACCTCCACCTGAGCTTCCCACGCGATCTGACCGGCCTCGTGCTCAGCGAGAGCTCTCCATCTGATCCAGGAGAACGTCGAGCAGCACGCGGTCATCCTCGACGCGATCGAGCGCCACGAGCCCGCCAAGGCACGGCGCCGGATGGTCGAGCACGTCCAGCGCGCAGGGGAGCTCGTGGTGCTCCGCTTCGAGCAGCGCCTGGGCTAGATGGTTGATGCCACGCTCTCGCGTGTCCGGCTGCGTGATCTGGTCGTTCTGGGCCGCGGACAGCTGCCACGGCCCGGCGGAGCCGGGCCTCAGCGGCCGTCCGCTTCGCCCCGTCGCACCGGCCCCGATGGCTCCGCCATCGCCGCCGGCACGCCGCGGCGCCCCAGAGCGACCAGCTCACGCCCCGGAACTGACGACTTCGTGGCATCAACCATCTAGAGGCGGATACGGACCAAAGAAAAGCGACCGGAGGACGGGGCTGCGGCTCCCCTCGACTCCGGTCGCTTGGCGCGTGTTTGCGGCCTTACACGCGAACTGAGCATCGTCGGCCCGGGTGCGGCCGTCATGCCCCCAAAGGGTGAAAGTGAACCGACACAGTGAACCACCCGAAGGGTGACGCCTGTAGTCAAAGCGCGTACGTACAACTCGAGATGCCTGCTCCGATGCGGCGGGAGCAGGCAGGAAGTTCGTCGGACGAGATCGCCGGTTCCAATGCGGCAGGAACCGGCGTCAGGATCGGCCTCCGCTGCGGTGGAGGCCGATCTAACCTTCTTCACCGATCGGAGCACCGATGATCCTGACCCGTGACGAGGTCGAGCTGGAGCAGCAGGACCGCGATTACCGGCACCAGCGCCTCCGCGCCGAGCGGTTGCGTCGCGCCGGTTATGGGCTCGGCGCGGCGGTGCTCCTCGCAGCCTCGCCCGAGGTCGATGTGGATCGCGCCGTCGAGCTGCTCGCGCGCGGCTGCGCCCACGACACGGCCCTGCAGATCCTGCTCTAGCCGAGCGGAGGCGCCCGCCGCAACATGCGAATCCGGCTCTCTGACCCCAACACGACCCTGATCGGCTGCCTGCGCCGCGCGGGTCAGGTCGTGGTCGCGGAGGTAGAGCCGGGGCATGCGGAGACGATCGAGGTCGTGGAGCCGCTCAGCGGCAGCCGCAGCGAGCTGATCGCAGCCGTCGTAGCGTGGTGGGATGGTCACCCCGATGTCGCTCTCGAGGTGCTGGCGGCGGCCGCGGCCCACGGAACTCGCCCGCGAGCTCCTCTGGCGCGAGCAAGGCCCCGGCGGCCCGTGCCCCGCCTCGAGGGCGGCGCGGTGCTCGGCACCGCGGTGGACGCCGCGGGCGTTCAGCACCTCGGGTATCGCAGCGCTCGGCGCACCCTCTGCCTGGAGCACCTCCTGGCCGACTGCATGCCGGGCCGGGAGGCGCGATCGATGTGCGAGGACTGCGAAGACGTCCGACGCCGCCTCGGTCGGGGCGGTCGCCTGCCGGCGCTCGGTCCGCTTCACGCCGCGTAGCGGGCGGCACCGACCCCGTGCGCGGTCGGAGGCCTGAGCCTCGATCCTCGAGCGCTCGGCCCCAGCGCGTCGGCCGGCGCGAAAAAACTAGACCTTCGACCAGTGAGGTCAACGCCGCGACCTGCCGAAGAAGTACCTGCGCACACGAATACTGAGCCGCCAGGGCAGAGTCTTCCTCGGACCACCTGGTCGCAGTGAGGTCAGGACTTCTCTCGGCCCAGGCGGCTCACCCCCTTCGCAAAACGGACACGTTCGTGTTCTCGCAATTGCCGGGAGGGGCTCTGCGCTCGCGCGCGAAGTAGGAAGGCCATGCGACCAGGTTCGCTGCTCGCCGTTGCCCTTGCTTGTGCGCTCGCGCCTCTCGCCGCACCCACCGCGTCGCGCGCTGCGGCACCGCCGAATCCGAACGATCCGTGCTCGCACGCCGGACGCGACAGCTGTGGCACGCTCGGCGTCGGCTTCTACGGGTCCTGATCGCTACGGGTCGCGCTGGTTCGGCGACTTCCGCAACGCCGTCCCGGGCCAGCAGCACGCCTTCTGCATCGATTTCCGCTTCTGGTACGCCTCCCGCGCCTACCGCTACCGGAGGGACGCAGCCGCCCTGCACAACAGGGACGGAGCACCCGTGACCGCAGTGCGGCAGCAGAAGCTCTCATACGCGATCTGGGAGTACGGCCGCAGCACGAAGCCGCGCCGCCAGGCCGCGGTCATGCTCTACGTCCATTCGCTGATGGGCGACGCGCGGCCCGGCGAGGTCGACGCTGCCGCGCTCGGCCCGGCCGTCGCGTCGCTCTTCCGGAAGATCGATCGCAGCGCGAACCGCTACCACGGCCCCTACAGGCTCGATACCCGCCTCGCCGACGACCTCGTCGTCGGGCAGCCCGCGACCGCGACCGTCCGTCTCCTCTCCGCCAGAGGCTACGCGCTTCCGCACATACGGCTGACGCTCCAACTGCGCGGCGCGGACGGACCGGCCCGCGAGGTCGAGACCAACGGTGCCGGGCTCGCGCGGCTCGCGCTGACGCCGAGCGCCGTCGACGTGCAACTGCGGGTCGTGACTGCACCCGTCGCGGCGAACCGGCCGGCCGTCTTCGTACCGACGAGAGGGGCAGCGGTAGCGAACGGGCAACGGCTGGCGGCACCGGCCTCCCAGCGCAGGTCGGTCACGGTCTTGCGCCGCGCGCGCCCGCTCCTGACGACGGCCGTCTCGCAGCAGCTCGTCCGCCCGGGGGCACGGATCTTCGATCAGATCCGGGTGCACGGCCTCGGCCGCACCACGGCGCGGGTCGGGGTCGAGCTCTACGGGCCGTTCGCTGCGCGGACGAAGATCAGCTGCGCAGGCCGGCCCTACTGGCGGGGCGAGCTCACGGCTCGCGGCGAGAGCAGGCTCCGCTCGCCGCCCCTCAAGGTCGCCAGAGCAGGCTTCTACGCGTACCGCGAGCGCCTGATCGACTCTCGCTTCGCCGCGGGCTCCACGACCGAGTGCGCGGCCGCGGACAGCACGATGCTCGTCGCGCCGAGAATCGTCGCGGGCCGCGGCGACGTCTCCGACTCCGTTCGTGCATCCGGCGCGGGCACCCGCACACCGATCCACGTGCGGATTCCCTCGCTTCGGATCAGCGCGCCGGTGACGCCGGCCGGCATCGACGTCGCGCACGGCGTGCTCGGCCTCCCCACCGGCATCCGGCGCACAGGCTGGTGGAAGGACGGCATGGCGCCCGGCGCTACGTCCGGCGCAATCCTGATCGCGGGCCATGTCGACAGTGCCCGTGGAGGCACCGGCGTGTTCTTCGAGCTCCGCCGCGCCCGTCCCGGTGACCGCGTGCAGCTCGCAACCACCGACGGCGGCACCTACACCTACCGCGTCGTCTCGGTCCGCAGTTACCGAAAGACCGCGCTCCCGACGAGCATCTACTCGAGCAAGGGCGCTCCGCGGCTCGTCCTCGCGACCTGCGGCGGGCCGTTCGACCAGGCCAGCGGCCACTACCGGGACAACGTGGTCCTGACCGCAGTTCCGGTCTGACAGACCCAGGCGGCGGCACCTCCGCGAGCCGATTACCGGGTTGGGGGACGCGGAGCGTCCCCTGCTGCGCCTATGTTGGAATGTTCATGTCCGCGCACGCGACAGCCGCTCCCGCCGAAACCCCGGTGCTCCCGACGCTCGAGATCGTCTGGCAGCAGGACGCGAGCGCGTACGTCTTCATCCGCGAGACCGACGGGACGCTGTCGACGCGCGACCTGCGGCTGGGGACGCCGGCGATCGCCGAGCTCGTGCTCGTCGGCCCCCGCGTTGACGTGCGGCGGATCGACGCGGCCGGTCTCGTCCGTCTCAGCGCTGCGCCGCCGACAGGCGTGGAGCTCGGAGGGAGCGCGCGGGCGATGTTCGCAGTCGTCGCGCTGGCCCAGCGCTCTGTGGCCGAGGGGCTGATCCACCCCGACCTCGACTACGACGACGGCTGGTGGTTCGCGTTCTGGGGGGCGACGCTCGACACCGCCGTCCAGGAGGCGCTGACGCAGATCGCGGCGGCGCTGCCGGCGGTCTCTGCCGGCGCGTTCGGGGGCGATCGCGACGCCGCCGTGCGCGACCTGTACCCGGTCGTGGTCGACCAGATCGCGCGCGACTGCCTGCGCGCAGACAACGTGCGGCTCACAAGCACGACGCGTTACGGGCGCCCGGGCGCCCTCGAGCTGTTCCTGGACGGACTCGTCGCGCGCGAGGCCGCGCTTCCGCGCCACTCGGGTTACGCCGCGCTCGAGCGCCAGCTCTCGCGCTGGGTCGGCGACGGCCTTGCGCGACGCTCCGCCGCACCGTGGACGCTGGCCCTGCAGCTCGACGAGCGACCTGCGGGCGAAGCGGACGGAGCCGGCCACTCGCCGACCCTGACCCTGGAGTTGTGGCTGCATGCGGGCGACGACCCGACGCTCGCCCTGCCTGCATCGCTCCTGTGGCAGGGTGGCGGGGACATCTTCGAGTTCGTCCGCTCGAGCGACCCGCGCCGCGATCTGATCCGGCAGCTCGCCGAGATCGAGTCGCTGCTCGCCGGCGTGGGCGTGGAGTTCGACGCGGTCGAGCCCGCCGCGGTGGAACTCGAAGCGGAAGCGGTGGGCTCGTTCCTGCGCGAGGGAGTGCCGCTGCTCGAAGAGCGCGGCGTGCCGGTGCTGCTTCCGGCCGCGTGGCTGCGCTCGCCGACCCGATTGCGGCTCAATCTCACGGCCACCAGCGTCCACAAGCCCGGCGGACGCTCGAGTGGTCTTCTGTCTCCCGCCGCGCTTGCGAGCTTCGACTGGCGGCTCGCGGTCGGCGACGTCGTCCTCACCGAGCAGGAACTCGCCGAGCTTGCGGCTGCGAAGCTGCCGTTCATCCGGGTCGCCGGCCGCTGGCACGCCCTGCGCCACTCGGAGGTGGAGCGCGCGCTGCGCTTCCTCGAGCGCCGCCGCGCGGGTGCCGGGATCGTCGACCTCGTCCGGGCCGTCTCGGGCCTCGAGGCCGAGGAGGCGGGTCTCGAGCTCGGCGAAGTGACGCTCGACGAGCCGCTGGCCGAGCTGCTCCAGGACGGCGAGCGCCGTTTCCGCCCGCGTCCGACTCCCGCCGCGATGCGGTTCCCGCTCTTCCCGTTCCAGGAGCGCGGCCACGGCTGGCTACGGCTGCTGGGCGACCTCGGGATCGGCGCGATCCTCGCCGACGACATGGGCCTCGGCAAGACGGTCCAGGCGATCGCGATGCTCGCCTCCGAGCGGGAGGAGGTCGGTGGGGACGAGCTAGGACCTACCCTCGTCGTGTGCCCGATGAGCGTCGTCAGGCAGTGGGGCGAGGAGATTGCGAAGTTCGCACCGTCGCTCCGCGTCCATCTCCACCATGGCGGCGGCCGCCTTCTGGGCTCCGCGCTCGCGGACGCCGTGGCCGACCGCGACGTCGTGATCACGTCCTACGACATCGCCACCCGCGACGTCGACGCTCTGGCGGCGATCGCCTGGGATCGGCTGCTGCTCGACGAGGCGCAGGACGTCAAGAACCCGGCCACGAAGCGGGCACGGGCGCTGCGGCGACTGCCCGCGAGGCGGCGGGTCGCGATGACGGGCACGCCGATCGAGAACCGCCTCGGCGAGCTCTGGGCGATCATGGACATCGTCAACCCCGGCCTGCTCGGCACCCGCGAGTGGTTCGAGCGGACGTTCGCCCGGCCGATCGAGACGTCCGGCGACGAGGGGGCGCTTGAGCGGCTGCGGGCGGTCGTGCAACCGTTCATCCTGCGCCGGGCGAAGGACTCGGCCGAGGTCGAGCTGGAGCTGCCTCCGATCACGGTCGCCAAGAACTACTGCCGGCTCACCGTCGAGCAGGCGAGCCTGTACCGCGCGACGGTCGACCGCTGGCTGCCGCGCATCGAGCGGCAGGCGGACACCTTCGGGCGCCGCGGGGCGGTGCTCGCGATGCTCGGCCAGCTGAAGCGCGTCTGCAACCACCCGGAGATGGTGCTCCCGACCGGCAGCCCGCTCGCCGGGCGATCCGGCAAGCTGGAGCGGCTGCTCGAGCTGCTCGAGCAGGTGCCTGCCGCCGACAAGGCGCTCGTCTTCACGCAGTACCCGGGCTTCGACCGCCTCGTACCGCACCTGGCGGAGCGGCTGGACAAGCGCATCGGCTTCTTCCACGGCCGCCTCAACGCCCGGCAGCGCGACGACGTGCTCCGCGAGTTCGCCACGGCGGCCGGCTGCTCGATCCTCGTGGTGTCGATCAAGGCGGGAGGCCGTGGACTCAACCTGCCGGCTGCGAATCACGTCTTCCACTTCGACCGCTGGTGGAACCCGGCGGTCGAGCAGCAGGCGACCGACCGTGTCTACCGGTTCGGCCAGCGCAAGCACGTGTTCGTGCACAGCCTCATCTGCACCGGAACCCTCGAGGAACGAATCGACCGCCTGCTCGACTCGAAGCGGGAGCTGGCCGAGAAGGTGATCGCCGGCCGCTCGGAGGACTGGCTCGGCGACCTCGACCTCGGGGCGATCCGTGCCGCGGTCGCCCTGTCACCCGACTTCATGGAGGCCGCGGCGTGAGCGACGAGCTGCTGAACGACGGCCGTCCGCTCGTCGTTGCGACCGAGCGAGACCGTATCGGGCAGGGTCCATGGGCGCGTCTGCTCGCGAGCGCGGCCGTCCCCGACGAGAGCTCGCCGCCCGCCGAGCGAGGGCGCGTGCTCGCTCGCAGCGGAGCCGTCCACACCGTCCGGGTCGCCGAGGGCGCGCTCTCCGCGCGCGTCGCCGGAAGCGACGGCGCGGAGCACGACGTCGCGATCACCGCCGAGCCGGTGCCGCCCCGCATCTGGGCCTCGATGGCCCGCTTCGCCCGCGGCAACCGGCCGCTCCAGGCCGCGGTCGAGGGCCGCGCACAGTCGGTGCACCTAGAGCATCTGATGACGGTGGACTGGGACGCGCCGCTCGTGCCCCCCACGCGCGCACTCGGCCGTTCGTGCACCTGCGCCGATGCACGCGCCGGCGCGTGCGAGCACGTGGCCGCCCTCGCCTACGTCGCCGCGGATGCGATCGACGGGGACCCGGCGCTCCTGCTCCGCTGGCGCGGCTGCGTCGCGGAGACAGACGCCCGGCCCGACGAGGCCGCGCAGCCCGCGCCCGGGCGCGCCGTCGCTGCGGCTGCGGCCGAGGACCCGTGGCTGGCCGGCGAGCTGCCGGCGCTACAGCCTCGGCGCCCGCTTCCGGTCGGCGCGGTGCTGAAACGCCTCGGGCGAAGCGGAGTCCGCGTCGGCGGGAACGACCTCGCCGAGGTGCTAGGGCGGGCGTATGCCTCGTTTTCGGCTCACAGGGCGACGCCGTAGGCTTCCGTGAAGGCCGCCTGCGCATAGGCTGCCGAGGCATAGCCGAAGCCCTTGTCGCCCCAGCTCGTCCCCCAGCTGTTCCTGACGATGAAGCGATCGGCCGTGTAGCCCACGAGCGCGACCGCATGGCCGCCGCGGACGGTGTTGGGCCGGTAGAGGTCGAGGTTCCCCTTGTTGGCGGGCGCGTCGTCCCAGGTCGCGTCGACCTCGAGCCTCGTCAGGATCGGACCCTTGGTGGCGAGCCACGCCTTCCAGGCGGCGAGGTCTCTGCCCAGGTTGAAGTACGAGCTGATCTTGAGCTGCGCCGCGAGCGCGTAGAAGCTCTTGACGTCGCCGCCGTAGAGCTTCCCGGAGTCGAACGGCAGCACGGTCTCCCGCACCGCGCCGTACTTGCGCGCGATGTCGAGCGCAGCCTTGAGGGTCGTGCCGTCGCTGTCGATGAAGGTGGTCGGCTGGGTGGTGTACGCGTCGGTCTCCTTCGCTGCCATCCACTGGAAGCGTGGCGCGATCCTCTCGGTCTTCGCGATCCTGCCGCCCTTGACGTAGTGCCACCTGAGCACGCCGTCGGCGCTCGCCCAGCCGACGCACGAGCCGGTGCTGGCCTGATCGTTGATCTTCCACCACGCCTCGCGTAGATCCTTCGCCGCCGGGATCGCGCGCGGCGCCGCAGCCATGACGCCTGCATCCTTGGCGTGCTCGATGAAGAAGTCCTGCTCCTGATCCTTCGAGGGCAGACAGTTGAGGACTCTCTTGACTCTCCGTGGCCGGGCCATGCAGATACCTCCGGTTGCCTAGCGGGACAACGCTTCCAGCGTCAGCGTGGGCCCGTCGGGCCGACGCGGCCTGCCGCGATCGTTAGCCCTGCGGCTCAAGTTGTCAAGCTCGGCGGCGCCGGGGTCTCAGGAGGTGGGCCGCGCGAGGAGCATCTCTTCCCCGCCGAAGACGAACTGGGGCCCGGCTCCGGCCGCCGCAGCCTCGATCGCGAGCACGGCGGCGAGCGCGCCAGAGGCGGCGCCGCAGTCGCCCGCGGTCTCCGCGACGTCGGCCGCCGACCACGTCCTGCCGGCGGGCCGCCCGGCGCCGGCCCGCTCGAGATCCACCCCGACGCCCGCGCCGTCCCGACCGAGGAGGACGAAGGCGGCGCCCTCGCCCGGATCCTCCACCCCGGTCCGGCGCAACCCCTCCAGCAGGGTCTCGCCGAGCGCCTCGACCCCACCGGCGAGAACCGCGTCTGCGCGGCCGAGCGCGAGCAGGTCGAGCCCGAAGGCGAGAGCCTCGACGCCGGCGTCGACCCCGCACAGGGTGACGTTCGGCCCGGCGAGGCCGAAGAGGATGCCGAGGTAGCCCGCGTGGGCGTTGACGACGACGTTCGGGAAGCTCGATGGGCTGACGAGCGCGGGCCCGTCGGTCGCTGCGACCCGGTCGAACTCGACGAGCGGCTCGATGCTCGCGAAGCGCGTCCCGAGCACGACCGCACAGCGTTCGGCCGCTACCGGCAGCGCCTCGGGGTGGCCGAGCGCGGCCGCAGCCGCAACACAGGCGAGCTGGCTCGCGCGGGCGAGCGGGCGGAGGCCGCGGAGCTCGACGTAGTCGGCCGGGTCGAAGCCCTCGAGCCGCCGTGGGCCCGCTCCGGCTCCGGCTGCGAGCGGCCCGGGGCCGAAACCGGCTGCGGCGATGCAGCCGAGGCCGAGCACGGCCGCCATCTCACACGCCCGCGGCGCGGAGGACGAGCGAGGCGTTGCAGCCGCCGAACGCGTAGGCGTTGCTCAGCGCGACCTCGAGCTCGAGCTCCCGCGGCTCGTTCGGGATCACGTCCCAGGCGCAGTCCGGATCCGCGGCAGTGAAGTTCCAGGTCGGCGGCGCGAGCTGCTCGCGAAGCGCGAGCACGCACGCCGCCGCCTCGAGCGCGCTTGCAGCACCGAGGCCGTGCCCGGTGATCGCCTTGATCGAGCTCATCGGCGGCCCGCCGCGGCCGAACACCGCCCGCGCCGCGGCGACCTCCGCACGGTCGTTCGCGACCGTTCCCGTCCCGTGGGCGGACACGTAGCCGACCTCTCCCGGCGAGACGCCGGCGTCGGCGAGCGCCGCCGTGATCGCGCGCACGGCACCACGGCCCTCGGGCTCCGGGCTGACGATGTGGAAGGCGTCGCCGGAGAGGCCGATCCCGCAGAGCTCGGCGAGTGGCTCGGCTCCGCGTGCGGCCGCAACGGCGGCGGACTCGATCACGAGCAGCGCCGCTCCCTCGCCGAGGACGAGCCCGTCGCGATCGGCGCTGAAGGGCCGGCAGGTCTCGGAGGCGAGCGCTCCGAGGCGCGCGAAGCCCGTGAAGGCAACGCGGGAGAACGCGTCCGTGCCGCCTGCGAGCACCCGCTCGGCCCGCCCGCTGCGAACGAGATCGAGGGCGTGTCCGAGCGCGTAGTTGCCGGCGGCGCACGCACCCGCGAGCACCGTGACGCGGCCGCCGAGCCCGAGCTCCGCCGCGACATCTCGGCCCACCTGGTCAGGCCCCGAGCGGACGAGCTCCTCGGCGGGAACCGCCTGCGGCCCGGCCCGCACCTGCTCGGGTTCCCACGCCTCGAGCCAGCAGCTCTCGCCCATCGTCGTCCCGATGCAGAGTGCGATGCCGGCGCGGGCCGCGCCCGCCAGGCCCGCCTGGGCGAGCGCCTGCCGGCCGGCCTCGGCTGCGAGGAGCGCAGCGCGTCCCGGCCGCGGTTCCCGCACGCTGTCGAGCTCCAGGCCGCGCACCTCGCAGCCGACGCGCACCGAAAACGGTGAAGCGTCGAACGACGAGACTCCGGCTGCGCCGCTTCGGCCCTCGAGCAGCGACGCCCAGAAGGTCGCAACGTCCGTACCCACCGGCGAGACGACGCCGAGGCCGGTGATCACTGCCCGCTCGATGCAGCCTCCCGCTCGGCGAGGCGGGCCCGCGTCAGCGACACGAGATTCCCGAACGTCGTGAGCTCCTTGAGCTCCTCCACGGTGAAGCTCAGGCCGTAGCGCCGCTCGACATCGACGGCGATCTCCATCGCCATCAACGAGTCGACGCCCGCGTCGGCGAGCGATCCTCCGAGCCCTACCGTCCCGGGGTCGATCTCCGCCACGTCGGCGACGATCGCCCGCAGCTCGTCCTCGATCACGCCGCGAGCTCGGGGGCCGGGGCGAACACGCGGGCGGCCCGGCGCTCGCCCTCGGCGGTGCCGACAAGCCGCGCGAGCGGGTCGCCGATGATGCGGTAGGGAGTCCGCAGCCGCGGGTCGGGCGGCGCGGCGGCGAGCAGCGCCGGCCCGAGGCGCGTCTCGCCCGCGCGGAGGGCAGCTGCGAGACCAAGCATCCAGCGCATGTTGTCCAGGTGGGCCACAAGGGCTACCGCACCGACGGCCGCCGCGGCCGCTCCTCCTGCGACGACCGCCTCCGAGAACGACAGGCTGACGCGATGGCGGTTCGCCGTCAGGCAGGTGACGGAGAAGAGCGCCCCGAGCGGCTCGCCCGGCGCCTCGACGAGGTGGCGCGCACGGAGCCCGTGGTAGCCCGCCCAGCCCGCGGGGCGACCGTGGCCGAAGTAGATGCCGGCTCCGAGCCCGAGCCGCAGCCCGCGCACGAGGTCGTCCCGGGTGATCCGGTCCGAGGTCCAGCGCAGCACCTGACACGGCGGTGCGCTGCCGCCGGAGAGGTTCGCCTCCATCCGGCCGGCGAGCTGCAGGTAACGCCGCTCCCGCTGCCCCAGCACGGCGAGCGGGCCTGCGGGTCCCGCGCGGCGCTGAACGCGGGCGGCCGCGCGGGCGAAGGTTCCGAGTCCCTCACCGAGGTCGGGCAACCAGCCCGCCGGCACGAGCCGGCCGGCCGGGTCCTCGACGAACGGCCCCGGCAGCGCCGTCCGCGGCGACCGCCGGCGGTGGCCGACGAGCAGCAGGCCTGCCGCGCCGTCGACCGCCTCCCGCAGCACCTCGAGCGGGCCCGGGTCGACCACCCGCACCTCGCGCGAGCGCTCGTGCTCGCGCAGCAGCGGGCGGAGCGGCCCGAGCGCCGCTCGCGGTGCGGCCAGAACCCAGGTCACGCCGCCCGCACCTCGGCGATGTAGGGGTCGTAGGCCGACGTGTCGTTCGCCGCCTTCAGCTCGAGGTAGAAGTCGGCGATCACCTGCGCCTGCTGCTCCGGGTTGAAATGATCGAGCTTCCCGCCGGCCGCCGTGTTGGCAACGAGGGCAGCGGTCCCGCCGTAGTCATACGCGGCGTTCCCGAGCGTCACCTGCGAGAAGAGCGCGTGCCCCATGTAGTACGGGCCGGTCACCTCGCCCTGCCAGACGTGGCCGAGCTCGTGGATCAGCGTGTGCCGGTTGCCCGGGAAGATCGTCGTGTCGAAGCCGTCGGGCAAGTGGATGATCCGCATCGTCGTCACCGCGACGGCATTGCCCCGGAACCACCCGCTCATGCCCGAAACGAACGAGCCCTCGAAGATCTGGACGTCGTCGAGGGGCGGGCTCTTCTTGTAGACGAGCTTCGCCTCGGCCTTCTCGTCGGGGCGGAGCTTGCGGAACTTGCCGAAGACCTCGAGCACGATCGCGATCGCCGTGTCGAGCGCGCCGACACCGGCCTCGATCAGGCCGTCGAGCACCTCGAGCAGGCCCTCACCTGCGTCCTTCAGCGCCTGGATGACGCGCTTCTTCGCATCTCGGGCCGGCTGCAGGAACGCGGAGTTCACGATCTCGCCGACCGTCTTGCCGAGCTCGCGCAGGCCGCGCACGAGGTTGTCGAGCGCATGCTGCGGGTGCAGGATCGTGTCGGCGACGAGCCCGGCGATCGTGGCGCCGGCGGCGAGCAGCTCCGCCGCGACCTCCTTGACTGCCTCCACCGACCGGGCGACGGCCCAGCCGATCAGCTCCACGATCGCCGCGCCCGCCTTGAGCAGGCCCTTGACGACCGCACGGAGACCGTCGATCGCGTCGGTCGCGACCCACGTGAGCACGTAGCTGATCGAGTTCTTCAGCCGCTGCGTCACCTCGCCGAGCAGCTCGAGCGCTGCGTCCCCGGCGGCGACGGCCCAGCGGATCACCTCGCGCAGCGCGATGCCCGCAGCCTCGATCGCCTTCACGACGGCCTCGAAGGCGGCGGCGGTCTTCGCCGCGGCCCAGTCGAGCACCTCGTCGATGCTCTTCTTCACGAACCGGATTGCGAGCACCGCCTCGCGGTACAGCCGGTCGACGACTCCCGCGGCCTGGGTCAGCACCCAGTCGAGCACGTCGCCCACCGGGCCGAGCGCCTTGAGCACGCCGTTCACCATCTTGCGGAAGACGAAGTAGCTCTTGGCGACGGCTTGCGCGAGCAGATCGGCGACCTTGAGGCCCGCCGCGATCATCGCGTCGATCAGGCGCGCGGCGGTGCGGTAGGTGAAGGCGATCACCGAGCCGACGAACTCGACCACGGTCTTCCCGAGCTGCACGGCTGCCTTGACGATGTCGCGGAGGAGGTTGCCCGCGAGCCGGAGCGCCTCGCGGCAGACGTCGATCAGCTTGCGGCCGATGTCGAACGCCGCCTCGACGATCCGCTTGATCGCGTTGAAGCCCCAGGCCGCGATCGCGCTGACGAGGTCGGCGAGCGCCGCGCCGAACCTGAGCGCAGCCTGGGCGATCTTCTTCGCGAGGGCGACTGCGGCGTTCGCGATGTAGGTGGCGAGGTCGACCAGCGCGCCGCCCAGCTCGACGAGCGCCTTGACGACGGCCTCGAGCAGCTCGGCCGCCGCGTTCTTCACGGCGTCGATGATCTCCGCGACCGCCTTCCCGATCTCCTGGAGCGCCCGTACGACCGCCTTGACGACGCTGACGGCGAACTTGGCGGCTTCGGCAAGCAGCTCGCCGACGGCGCGGCCGAGCTCGACGAGCGCCTGCACCATGTTCCGCAGCAGAGCCGCGCCGGCCTGGAGCGCCTGGTTGATCAGGTTGCCGATCGTCTTCCCGATCGCGATCAGCGCGCGGGCGAACTCCCTGACGGTCGCGTAGACCTGCGTGGCCATCCACGAGAGCAGCTCGCCGAGCTGGTGGCCGAGATCGTCGATCGCGCGCAGCGCCGTTTCGAGCGCGTTGCCGACGAGCGTCGCGATCTGCGTCAGCACCTCGAACATCGCGTGGCCGGCGTCGATGATCCCCTGGATCACCTTCTTGACGAACGCGAGCGTGTTCGCGACCGCAGCGTCGAGCGCGCCCTTGACGATGTCGAAGATCGCCTCTCCTGCGGCGAGCAGCGCCTTCGCGAGGTTCGCCATCTGGGCTGCGGTGAACTCGACGGCGGCGACGAGCGCGTTCGCGATCGACTCGACCGCGTTCTTGATCGCGTCGACGACCGCGTCGACCGCCTCCTTCAGCGAGTCGATCAGGTCGCCGACCGCCTCGACGACCGCCGCGTCGTTCGGGTCGTCCGCGACCGGCCGCGTCTCGATCTGGGCGCCGATGTCGGCGAGGTAGAGGAGCACCTCCCTGATCGCCTTGCGGTCGTGCTTGCCGGCCTCCGTGATCACGAAATCCTTCATCAGCGAGCGGCCCTGCGCAGCGGGGAGCTGCCCGATCGCGTGCACGATCCAGCGCTCCTGGCCCGCCTTGCGGTAGCCCGCGAGCAGCGTCCGGCGCTCCCTTGGTGCGCGCAGCGCGACGGCCTGGAAGAGCTGGCGGTGGTGGTCGATGTCGGGGAGCGTGTTCGCGAGAGCGGTCGCGACACGAACCGCCTGGGTCTTCGAGCTGCGGTACGCAGCCTTGTAGAGCGGCCCGACCTCCGACGGGTTCGGCTGGGCATGGGCGAGCCGGGACTCGAGCTCGGCGGCGCCGAGCTTGGGGAGCGGCCCGAGCTCCTGGAGTACGCGAACTGCTGACATCTGCGGTATCTCCTTCCGTGCGGGATCGAAGGGAAGGGCGCGCGCCGCAGGCCTGCCCGGGCCCGACTCTACAACCCTCCCGGGCTAATGCAACGAGGCGGCGCCGAACGCAGAGCCGAGGCTGCGCCGTATCCTGGAGGCGGCTTGGAGAAGCGACTGAAGATCGAGCAGAACATCGAGCTGGCGCGCGGGGCGCTGCAGGACGGACAGCTCAGGCGCGCCCTCCGTCACGCCTGGGAAGCCGGGCTCCCGGCGACCGCGAGCAACGATGCGCGCAGCCTGCGCGAGGTGATCGACCTCGGCGGCCGAATCCAGGCGCACGCAACCGGCCGGCGCGCCGACGAAGCCGCGAGGCTCGTCGCCTACTGCTCGCACGCCCTCGAGAACCCGCAGCCTCCGCGCCCCGGCTGGGCCCGTTTCCGCCTGGGGGGCGCCGACACGGGCCTGGAGGCGACAAAGGACTGCCCGGACTGTGCGGAGACCGTCAAGGCGGCGGCGACGGTCTGCCGCTTCTGCGGCCACCGGTTCGAGCCCTAGCCAGGGCCCGCTCGGGCCGGACGTGTTGCGGGCGCGCCATCGACTAGGGTCGGGGTATGCGCGAGCGCGTCCCCCTGCTCGTCGGATTCGCCATCCTCGCGGCAGCGATCGCGTTCGGCGCGGTGGCGATCGCAGGCGGCATCCGGGATCGCAACCACAACGACGTGATCACGGTCACGGGCTCGGCGAAGAAGCAGATCGTCTCGGACTACGCGGTCTGGGACTTCTCGGTCACGAGCCAGCAGTCGTCGGCCGCCGCGGCGGCGAAGGAGCTCGATCGCTGGGTCGGTCGCATCCGCGCCTTCCTTCAGGGCGAGGGCGTCGAGCCGGGCGAGCTGAGCATGCAGCCGATCTCGACGGAGAGCGTCTCGGGCCAGTCGAGCAGCGGCCAGGACACCGGCACCGTGCTCGGCTACCGGCTGACCCGCAGCTTCGAGGTTCGCTCGCCGCGCGTGAGCGAGATCGCAGGTGTCGCCGAGCACAGCTCCAGCCTGCTGGCCGCCGGCGTCCCGCTCACCGCGCAGCCGCTGCAATACGTGTACACGCGGCTTCCGAGCCTGCGGCCGCCGCTCCTCGCCGAGGCGACGAAAGACGCACAGGAGCGGGCACGCGTGTTGACCGCTGCCACCGGCGCGCACCTCGGCAAGCTCCGCGGCGTCGACGTCGGCGTCTTCCAGGTCACCTCGCCCAACTCGACCGAGGTCAGCGATTACGGAACCTACGACACCTCGACGCTCCAGAAGGACGTGACGGCGGTCGTCAACGTGACCTTCGCGCTCCGCTGAGCGCCTCAACAGCTCTGCCGGACAAGCCCGATTCCGCGCGGGACGCGGGTCCGGCAGAGCGTCCGGTCGTGCGATCGTTTATGGGTTGCGAATTCACCTATTCGGGTATAGAGCGGATCCCCCGAATCGGCGATACCAAGAGACAACACCCGGTCCCTCGAAGCCCTACCCCTGATCGGAGGTGCGCGCCGTCATCGCTCTCCAGAACAATGGTCCGCAGTCGTCTCGCAACCTCAATCCGTTGCGGCGCGAGGGCTTCGACTACGAGCTCGTCACGCTCGGCAAGACATTGCTGATCGGCCCGTATGCCCACCCGCGACAGCTCAAGGTCGGGGACGTGATCAAGGCGCGCGGCGGCAACTGGCAGATCAACCGGATCGAGCGGCCGGCGACCCCGCATGCGTATGCACGCGTCGTCTGCCAGCCGGTCCGCGGCCCCCACTTCGACCGAGATCCGGACGATCCGAACGGGGACGGCGCCCGCGAGGAGAGCCTGCTCTAGCTCACCGAGCGACGTCGATCACGACTCGGTTCGGGCCGCCGAGCCGGAAGACCCTGAAGCCGACGCGGTGACGCAGCCCGAGTCCGAACGACACCACGGCCTCGAAGTCGCCCGCCTCCTTCACCTGCACCAGTGTCGGGAACCCCGGCGTCAAGGCGATCGCGGGGCCGCCCGCGGCGCGTTGGATGTGGGCGTGCTGGAAGACGACATGGAGAAACGCATGTCCCGCCAGAGCGACCGGGAGACCCGACCCGTCGTGCACGACCCGGGCGACATAACGGACCGAG
This sequence comes from uncultured Actinomycetes bacterium, assembly GCA_963757725.1. Classification (GTDB taxonomy): domain Bacteria; phylum Actinomycetota; class Thermoleophilia; order Gaiellales; family Gaiellaceae; genus CAVWSR01. The sequence goes on along the minus strand of CAVWSR010000005.1, from coordinate 593,854 downwards.
TAACCGCTTGTCCCCTGCTGGAACGCGAACACGATCCGGTCGTAGCCCGGATGGCGGGCGACCCTGACACGCTGAAGGAGGGCGATGCTCGTTCCGACCCCGGCGCTCGACGTCGGCGTCGTGGTGAACGGTGGCAGGCTGACCGCTGCCGGCGACGGCGGCACCGCGCCGCCCGCGAAGGCGACGAAGCCGGCGACGACGCCGACGGCGGCGTGGCGGCGGAGACGCTTCATGACGCGCCGGTGCTCACTCTCGGCCGGCAACCTACCGCACCAGGGGTTCCCGAGCGAGTGGGCGTCAGGTGCAGCGAGCCTGCGTGACGACCGCCGCAGAACCGGGCGAGCTGCGGACGCGCAGACAGAGATCGGGCGGCTCGAAGGAACGCTGGCGGACGAGCCAAGCACTCCGGCTCGCATGCGAGAACCCCACCGAAGCGAAGTAGCACCCGCAGATGTTCTTGTTCCACGCTCCCACGGCTAGAAGCACTCGTGCCGGAGGCGAGGCGTTTCCGGCGCGGGCGACCTCGACGAGGATGAGGGCGGCCGCGGCGGCGACGATCGCCAGAGCGGAGGTAGCTAGAGCTAGGTGCCGCATGCGGACTGAGCATCGTCGACAACCCGTCGGGTCACAATGTCCATCCGGCCAGTTGAGGCCCTACCCGGGCGGAGCGCCCGCCGTCCTCCGGCGCGCCACGCTGAAGTTGCCGGAGTTTGCGAACTTTGTCGGCGCTCACCCGTTGACGTTCGCCCCCGAGATGCCGTAGCGTCGTCCTCGCACCGAGTACGGGACGCGACTAGGTTGAAGCCGTTCCTCTGGGCCGTACGGCAAGCGCCGCAAGGCGTGCGACGGAAAGTTCGTGGGGGCGGTGGACGAAAGCGCACCCGGCTCGGTGTTTTTTTGTGCCCGGGCGTCGTCGCATCGGCCGAGCACGACCCCCGGGGGCCGAAGCTCCTGCGCACGGTCGATGGGTCAGTTAGCACCTATGCCCGACTCCATCCGTTATGGCGCTTTCAACCGGCGCGTCGAGAGCGGATGCCACAGGCGAAACTCGTTCGGTGGGCCGCTCGTGGAGCGATGGCTGCACGGTAGGGCGAACAAGCTCGAAAGGCCACCGCCGTACGGCCAGTCTCGGTTCAGCATCGAGTCCAGGGCGATTCGGCGCCGCGGACGGGTCCAGGCAGAGCCTCCGAGAGGCGCCGCCCGCCTCGGAACACCGCGCGATCAGTTCACGGTTGACGCGCCTCCGCCCGTGGGCGATCCTCCCGCGCAGCGCAGGAGGACGCGATGCCGTCTGCTGGTCGAACGGAGGCTGACGCTTTGCCGTCGAGAGTCGGGCGTGCCGTCGCGCCTCGTCCGGCGCGCAGGAGGCGTGCGCCCCGGGGAATGGACCTCCGAGCAGGTAGCGGCAGCCGTTAGCGGCCCCCTCTTCATCGCGATCATCGGCATCGCCGGCACGGTCCTCGGCGCGCTTGTCAACGGCGCGCTCGCGACGCGGGCGAAGGTCAACGAGGAGATGCGGCAGCTGCGGCTCGACTCCTACCCGCTTCTCTGGCAGCTGACGTCGAGCTTCTCGCGGTGGCCCCGGATCACCAACACCTACGCCGATCTCGACGAGTTCCACCGCTGGCTCCGAAGCTGGTACTACGAGTCCGGTGGGCTCCATCTCTCGCAGAACAGCCGCGCCCGCTACGGCGACGTACAGGAGCTGATGGCTGCGCATCTCGGGGCGCCGGAGGGCCAGACGACGCCCGTCCAGCCACAGGGCCCGGTGCCCGACGAGGTCTACGGCGGCCTGCTCGAGGCCTGCAGCGCCTTGCGGACCGCGCTCACCGAGGACCTCGAGTCGCGGCGCCAGCGGTCGGTCCTGCACAGCATCGGCCTGGCGGCCCGGCATCGCAAGCAGAAGCAGACTGCGGCCGTGCGGCTGACCCGGGCAAAGCACGACCGGCGTCGTCGCGACCAGGCTTCCGCGGCCGGCACCTGAGCTCGCTTCGGCTCGGCCGCTGACCCGGAGGTGCGCCGCTTGCCCTACAGGGAGTGTTCCTCGAGCCAGGCCAGCACCGTCTCTGCGACCTCGTGCCAGCCGCTGTCGAGCGCGAGTGAATGGCCCCGGCCGGGGAACTCCTTGAAGTCGGTCACGGCGGCGGATCTGCGGTACTGCTTGAGAGTCGACTTGACGATGGCCGGCGGAACCGTGTGGTCCCTGCCGCCCGAGGTCAGCAGGAGAGGCCCTCGCGTCGCGTTGTCGGTGTTGATCTTCGCCGGTGACCGTGGCGAGAGATTGGCGGAGGCGGCCTCGAACAAGGGCTTCCCAGGTGAGGGAATCGTCCAGCGCTCGAAGAGCTGGTCGGACTCCGCGGCAGAGAGCGCATTGCCGAAGCCGTAACGGAACTGCTTGGCGGTCAACGCGACCGCACGCTTCTTGTTGGCCGGGTTCCGCAGCGCGACCGAGGCGACCCGCAGCGCCGACGCCGGGAGATAGACGACGCCCTTGATCGGTGCGGCGTCGATCGCGACCCCTGCGGCTGCGAGGTCTTCACCCAGCAACCGCTGCACGATCAGGCCGCCGAAGGAATGACCGATGACGACTGGCTTCGCATCGAGCGCGCTGATGATCCGGGCGTAATGCTCGACGACGTCGTTGATGCCGTGACCGGCGACGCGCTCGGGTTGGCTGCGGGTTTCCTCGATCGTGCTCGAGTCGCCGGGCCAGCCCGGCGCGATCGGCGCATAGCCTGCCTCGCGGAAGAGGTCGACCCATGCGCCCCACGAGTCGGCGTGCAGCCAGAGACCGTGAACGAAGACGACCGGGGTGCCTGCTCGAGTGCTGATCTCGTCTCCTTTACGGTCCGCGCCACGCCGCGTTTCGGTGGAGCTCGCCCAGTGTGCCATGGGAGCCTTCGGCGTCGCAGCGCGAGGTGAACTGTCCTCCTACTAGGTGCGCGCGTCGAATGGAAGCTCGACCCGGAAGGTCGTACCGACCCCCTCGGCGCTTTCGAAGCCGATCTGCCCACCGTGGCTCTCGACGATCGTCTTCGCGATCGACAGGCCGAGCCCCGTGCCCTGGATGACGCGGTCGGTTGCGCCGTGGGCGCGGAAGAAGCGCTGGAAGACCTGCTCCTGTTCGGCTGTCGCGATGCCGATCCCGGTGTCCCGCACCTCCAGCACGGCATGGCTGCCACCGGCCGTGAGCGAGACCGTGACGCTGCCTCCCTCGGGTGTGAACTTGACCGCGTTCGACACCAGGTTGTCGAGAAGCTGCGCGAGCCGGGCGCGATCGCCCCGCAGCGGCGGGAGCCCGTCTGCGACCACCTCGAGCCGGATCCGCTTGGCCTCGGCCGCCGGGCGCGCCGACTCGACGTTCTGGCGCACGAGCGCACCCAGGTCGACGTCGCCGAAGCTCAGCTCGAGCTTGCCGGCATCGGCCTGCGCGACGAACAGCAGATCGCCGACGAGGAGGAGCAGACGCTCGCTGTTTCGCCTGACCGTGTCGAGGTGCCGGCGCTGCTCGTCGTTCAGCTCGCCTGCTTGGCCGTCGAGGACGAGCTCGAGATACCCCTGAATCGAGGTCAGCGGCGTCCTCAGCTCGTGCGACACCGCGGCGACGAACTCGTCCTTCAGCGCGTCGAGCGCCCACAGCCGCTCGACCTGGTCGCGTTCGAGCTCGAGCAGGCGCGCGGTCTCCACCTCGGCGAGCTTGCGGACGTGCACGTCCTCGATCTGCGCGACGAAGTAGAGGGGGGCGTGGCCCGCGTCACGGACGAGCGATACCGACAGCGTCGCCCACACCGCGCTCCCGTCCTTACGCAGGTACCGCTTCTCGTGCGAGAACGAGCGGAGCTCTCCCTCGACCAGGCGGCGCACCAACTCGATGCTGGTTTCCAGGTCGTCGGGATGCGTGAGCTCCTGGAACCTCAGCTCGAGCAGCTCCGACTCGCGATAGCCCAGGATCTCGCAGAGCGACGCATTGGCCCGCAGCCAGCTCCCGTCGAGCCCCACGAGCGCCATGCCGATCGGCGCGTCGTCGAAGGCGCGCCGGAAGCGCTCCTCGGCCTCTTCGAGCAAGCGCTGCGCGTCCCGGCGCCCGGTGATGTTCTCGATGTGCGAGACGGTGTAGAGCGCCCGGCCGTCCGCATCGCGCACGAGCGTCCTGCTGACGGCGACCCAGGCAGTCTCGCCGTCCGCCCGTACGTAGCGCTTCTCGATCCGCCCCGAGTCGTCGGCGCCCGCGCTGTGCCGGACCCAGCCCTCGTCGCTCAGGGCCCGGTCGTCGGGGTGGGTGATCTCCGCGAAGGTGCGTGCGAGCAACTCGTCCTTGCGATAGCCGGTGAGCTCGCAGAGCGCCTCGTTGACGTCGAGCCAGCGGCCGTCCGGCGCGGTCAGAGCAACGCCGATCGGGGCGCTGTCGAACGCCGCCTGGAAGCGCTGGCTCGACAGCACGGCAGCCTCCTCGGCCTGCTTGCGCGTCGTCAGGTCGAGACACAACCCAACCCAGCCCGCCACGTGTCCACCGTCGTCCCGCAGGGCGGACGCGAAGACCTGGATCCACGACACACCACCGTCGGGACGGAGGTACCGGCACTCCACGATCGAGTCGCGGGCCGTCCCCGACGCCTCGGCCCACTCGCCGAGCGCGCGCTCAGTATCGTCGGGGTGGACCGCAGCGGACCAGCCCCTGCCGAGCGCCTCCGCCGCCGTCAACCCGGCCAGCTCGCACCAACGCTCGTTGACGTAGACGCAGCTCCCCGCGACGTCCGTCACGAAGATCGCGAGGGGGGTGTGCTCGGCCAGCGCGTGGAAGACCGCCTCGCTCGACGCGGGCCCGGCGAGACTGCCCACGGCGAGCCCGGGCGGTGAGGTGGGGACAATCACACTCTTGGCATCGTCGGGGGCCACGGACATGACACCTGGCAAGGTACTGCCACTGCTCACCCCCCGGCGGCGAACTTGTCTTCGCGCCGCGCGGGACCGTGAGCGCGGGCCAGGACCGGCAGGGCCCTGGTGGGGTGCGTCTATGCCGTTTCGGCCAGCGCGATCGCGCCCAGCACGCCGGCTCTCGAGCCTAGCCCCGGCAGCGTGATGTAGTCGCCCACGGCCGTCGGGTCGACGTACCCGTTCATCAGCTCGGTGACCCGGCGCTGGACGAGCGAGAGCAGCCCGGGCTGCTTCATCACACCGCCACCGATCACGATCCGCTCCGGGGAGAGCACGCAGATCACGCAGACGAGGCCGAGCGCCAGGTAGCCGGCCTGGAGCCTCCAGACAGCGTCATCGCCGCCGAGCTCGGCGCCGGACCGCCCCCAGCGCGCCTCGATTGCACGGCCCGACGCGAGTCCTTCCAGACAGTCGCCGTGGTAGCTGCAGCTGCCGGGAAACGGATCTGCTTCGCGGTCGTGCGGGATGCGCATGTGACCGAACTCAGGGTGCACGAGCCCGTGCAGGAGCTCGCCGTTGACGATCGCGCCGCCGCCGATCCCGGTGCCGACTGTGACGTAGCAGAAGGTGTCCAGGCCCCGGGCGGCGCCCCACCGGTGCTCTCCCAGCGCAGCCGCATTGACGTCCGTGTCGAAGGCGACCGGCACCGAAAGCCGCCGGCGGATCTCCTGGCCGACGTCCGTCTGCGCCCAGCCCGGCTTTGGCGTCGTCGTGATGTGGCCCCAGGTCGGCGACGAGAGTCGCCGGTCGACAGGGCCGAACGAGCCGATACCGATCGCAGCGACGGGCTCCTGGCACTCGAAGAAGGCGACCGCCCGGCCGATCGTCTCCCTGGGCGTGGTGGTCGGAATCGTCTCCGTCGCGCGCAGGTCATCGGGTCCGGTTCCAACCGCGCACTCCCATTTGGTGCCGCCTGTCTCGATCCCCCCGTAGACGATCATGCTCCGCCCACACGGGTCGAGGCTCCGCGCGACGTGCGGACGATGAACTCGTCGGGGGCCGGCAAGGCTCGCCTCAGCCGGCGAACCAATCGGCAAGCGGGAGCCTCGCGGCCAGCACCGAGAAGTCGCCCCTGTCGCGAATCGCGGTTGCCGCGTCCGCCATCGCCTTGACCGCGACCCAGGTCAGGCTGCCGCCGACGCTCACCCTTCGCGCGCCGGCGTCGACGATCTCGGCGAGGGAGAGTTCGGGCAGCGCGAGCACGTTCACCGGCTTCGAGACGGCCTCGCAGACGGTTCTGATCTCGTCGACGCTGCGCAGCCCCGGTGCGTAGAGGACATCCGCGCCGGCGCCCTCGAAGGCTTGGAGCCGTGCGATCGTGTCCTCGAGGTCGGGGTTGCCGCGGATGTGGTTTTCGGCCCGCGCCGTCAACATGAAGGGAAGGTTCAGGCCGCGCGCGGCCTCTGCTGCGGCGGCGATGCGCTCGGCGGCATGGTGCAGGTCGTAGATGTGGCCGCCGGGGTCGTAGTCCTCGATCGAGCCGCCGACCGCGCCGGCCTCTGCGACGCGCGTGATCGCGAGCGCCGCGCTCGCCGGGTCGGCGCCGTAGCCGTTTTCGAGGTCGATCGACAGCGGGAGCTCGGTCGCCTGGTCGAGCGCCGCCGCGTGCTCGATCACCTCGTCCAGCGTCGCGCCGCCGTCGAGACGGCCAAGCGTGAAGGCGAAGCCGGAGCTCGTGCCGGCGAGCGCCTTGAACCCGAGCGCGGCGAGCACTCGGGCTGAGCCGGCGTCCCAGGGATTCGGGATCACGAACGCCTCGCCGGCGTGCAGCGCCGCGAACGCCGCCGCCTTCCTCTCTTGTCTCGTCATCGACGGCACGCGGGCAACCTTGCCACGAATACCGGCGCGCGGCTACGCGCTGCGTTCGGGCTCGTCAGCCTGCGCAGCGCGAAGCACCGACTCCAGCAGACCTGGAAAGCGCTGCTCGAGATCGTGCTCGCGGAGCGAGCTGATCCGCCGGGTGCCTTCGTCTCGCTGCGCGATCACGCCGGCGAGTCGGAGCACCTTGAAGTGGTGGCTGGCCGTCGCCTTGGTGACCGGGAGCGGGATCGCCTTGCAGGCGAGCGCGCCCTCACCCGAGCAGGCAAGGCTGCGAACGATCTCCAACCGCATCGGGTCGCTGAGCGCGTGGAGCAGCGAGGGCAGATCGATCTCGGAGGGATCGGGGTGGTGAAGCTCGGCCGCGGGCCGAGAATCTTCGGGTGATGTTTGACGAGCGTCTAACATTGTCTGTAAGGTCCTAGTCGAACAATAGCTGTCGCGGCTCCGGTTGCGACGCCAATCGCGAAGGAGCTGATCCGTGTCCGCATCGACACTCAACCCCCCCTCAATCGACGGCCGCGCCGAGCGGCTGAGCGGACGCGCCTGGGGCACGCTGCTCGTGCTGTGCGGCGCCATCTTCCTGGACGCTCTCGACGTGTCGATGATCGGCGTCGCCCTGCCGTCGATCCGCACCGATCTCCACATGTCGACGAGCTCGCTGCAGTGGGTCGTGAGCGCCTACGTCCTCGGCTACGGCGGGTTTCTGCTGCTCGGAGGCCGCGCCGCCGACCTGCTCGGCCGCCGGCGGATGTTCCTGATCTCGCTCGCCGTGTTCCTGGTGGCCTCCGGTCTCGGCGGGCTAGCGACCGGCGCCACGGTGCTGATCGCGACCCGTCTGATCAAGGGGATCAGCGCTGCCTTCACCGCGCCCGCCGGCCTGTCCATCATCACGACCAGCTTCGCCGAGGGCCCGGCACGGAACAAGGCGCTCTCCATCTACACGGCGACCGGCGCGACCGGCTTCTCGCTCGGGCTCGTCTTCGGCGGCCTCCTCACCGAGATCGGCTGGCGCTGGGTGTTCTTCCTGCCGACCGCCGTGACGCTCGTGCTGCTCGCCGCGGCGATTCGCCTGGTGCCGGCCGGCGATCGCCCAGGGCGCTCATCGCGCGCGTTCGACCTGACCGGGGCAGTCAGCCTGACGGGCGCGATGCTCCTGCTCGTGTTCACCCTCGTCGAGGCGCCCCGAGCCGGCTGGTCCTCGCCCCGGACGGTTGTGTCCTTCGCCGCAGCCGCCGCGATCCTGGCTGCCTTCGCGGCGCACGAGCACCGCGCGGCCTTCCCGCTCGTGCGTCTCGGCATTCTCCGCTCCGGATCGCTCGTGCGCGCCAACCTCGCCGCGATGTCGCTCTTCGGCGGCTGGGTCGGCTTTCAGTTCATCCTCACGCTGTACATGCAGCAGCTCCGGGGCTGGTCGTCGCTCGAGACTGGCCTCGCGATCTTCCCCGCCGGACTCGTCGTCGCGCTGCTCGCACCCCGGATGGCGCCGCTCGTCGCCCGCTACGGCGTCACACGGCTGATCCTGATCGGCCTCAGCTCGACCGCCGCCGCCTACGCCCTCTTCCTGCCGATCGGACTCCACTCGGGCTATGCGAGTGCGATGCTCCCGACCTTCCTCCTCGCCGGCCTTGGCTTCGGCCTCGCCTTCGGACCGCTCAACATCGCCGCTACCAACGGCATCGCCGCCGAGGAGCAAGGGCTCGCCGGTGGCCTGCTCAATACCTCGTTCCAGTTCGGAGGCGCGCTCGTGCTCGCGGTCGTGACGGCGGTGAACAACGCCAACACAGGGCCCGACGGCGCGCAGGGACTGCTCGACGGCTTCCACCCGGCGATCGCCGTCTCCTTGATCGCCGCCGTCCTCGGTGTCGCCGCGATTGGTTTCGGCCTCCGCCCGCGGGCCACCTTCGCCACCGTCGAGACAGAGACGGAGGCAGAGGTGGAAGCCGAACCCGAAGCCGAGGCCGCCTAGTCATCGAGGCCGCGGCCGCCACGAGACGCCGAAGGCGGTGCCGTACCATGCGCCGATGAGTTGGGACGAGGCGTTTGCGCGCGCCTACGACGAGTGGTCGGCGCACATGACCGAGGACGTTGCCTTCTATGTCGAGCTTGCGCGCGAGGCCGACGGGCCCCTTGTCGAGCTTGCGGTAGGGAGCGGTCGCGTCGCGATCCCCGTAGCGCGCCAGACCGGCCGGCGCGTCGTGGGAGTCGACTCCTCGCCGGCGATGCTCGAGCAGGCCCGCGCTCGCGCGGCCGACGCGGGCGTGGAGCTCGAGCTGCGCGAGGGCGACATGCGCGACCTCGAGCTCGACGAGCCGGCGGCACTGATCTACTGCCCGTTTCGCGCGCTCCTGCATCTGCCAACCTGGGCCGACCGGCGCCGCACCTTCGAACGCGTTGCCTCCTCACTCCGGCCGAACGGGCTGTTCGCCTGGAATGCGTTCGCCCTCGACCACCGGATCGCGGCGCGGCTGGATGGGCAGCACCAGGACACACCCGTACCGCACACGATCAGGTACGCCGTCGGCGACAACCGGATCGACATCAGGCTCGACGACGGCGGCACGAGCTCGCTGTGGTGGGCGACGAAGAACGAGTGGCTCGGGCTCGTCGACGTCGCCGGCCTCGAGGTGGAGGGCCTCTACGGCAGCTTCGATCGAAAACCGCTCGACGACGAGAGCCGCGAGTACGTCTTCGTTGCGCGCCGCCGCTGATCGAGGAGATGCATCGAGACTCGAGCGCGCGGCGATGCCCGTGCCACCGTACGACCAACGTCGGTCGTTCGCCGCCTTGACGCAGCTGCACGTCACTCGGTAGACCCTGCTCGTGAGCCGCCTCACGGGCAAGGTTGCGGTGGTCACCGGGGCCGGGTCGGGTATCGGCCGGGCGTGCGCGCTCGCGCTGGCAGCGGCAGGTGCCGCGGTGGTCGGACACGATCTCGACCGGACCGGACTCGACGAGACGACCGCGGCCGTCGAGGCCGGCGGCAGCTCGATGGCCGGCATGGTCGGCGACGTCCGCGAGCGCGATGCGGTCGCCGCTCTGGTGCAGAAGGCGCTGAGCGAGTTCGGCGGGCTCGACGTCATGGTCGCGAACGCGGCGATCTCGACGTACGTCAGCTTCGAGGAGATGTCCGAGGACGCGCTGGACGTCGTGCTCGACACGAACCTCCGCGGGGCGCTGCTGTGCGCGCAGGAGTCGATCCGCCCGATGCGCGAGCGCGGCGGGGGCAGCATCGTCTTCGTCTCGTCCGTGCAGGCATTCGTAACGCTGCCGGGCTGCGTCCCGTACGCCGCGACCAAGGCCGGCCTCGTCGCGGCTGCGCGTGCGCTCGCCCCCGAGGTAGGACGCGACGGCATCCGCGTCAACGCGGTGGCTCCGGGAACGATCGACACGCCGATGCTGCACCGCGACATCGCGGGCATGAACCGGACCGAGGCGGAGAGCTTCCTGCATCGCGTCGAGGAGGCGAACGCACTGGGCCGGATCGGCACGCCGGCCGAGGTTGCAGACGTGATCACGTTCCTCGCCTCGGAAGCATCGCGGTACATCACCGGGACGACCGTCGTCGTCGACGGCGGCTACCTGACGGTCAAGACGCTCTAGGTCCGGGCAACCCGCTCAACGGTAGGAAAGCTCGACGAAGCAGGTGCCCGCGCGGGTTCCGGTCGCGGTCGTCGCGCCCTCCCAGAAGGTCGGGACGATCGTGTTGCGGACGAGCTGGTCGGGGATGATCGCGGCGAGCGACTCGGAGAGCCCGAGCGACGGGATCGCGAGCGTCCAGTCGAGCGGCCAGGAGCGGCCCTCGGCGTCGAGTGTCCGGACGCCCGGGACGGCGCTGAAGTCCCGCACCCCTGTCGCCTTTCCGTTCCTCGCGACCGCCGTGCCGCTCCGGAACGCGGCGAGCGGCGCGCCCGTGACCGCGTCCCGGAACTGGTAGAGCATCAGCTCGGTGCCGTCGTCGAAGCGGCACGAGAACCAGTCCCAGTTGAAGGCGCGCGGATCGTCTCGGTAGTCGCCCCACTGGTGGTCGAACCAGCTCCGCCCGGTCAGCCTGAGCGTCCGGCCGCCGACGGTCAGCGTCCCCGTCGCGCTCATGCTCGTCGCCGAGTAGTAGTGCGACGGCCCGCCGTAGGACTGCTGGATCAGCCCCGTGCCGCCGCCGTGCAGCGCGTACGGCTTCTGCGGGCGCTGAGTCAGCGAGACGGCGAAGCCGGGCGTGGAGACCGAGAACCGCCACGTGTTCGAGGCGCGCAGATACCTCAAGCGCGTGTGCCCGGCGCGCACGTCGAGCGCCGAGCCTCCGACCTTGCCGACTGCGAGCTCCTCGGTGTGGCCGAGGACGGCGCCCGTCTCCAGGTCGACGACCTGGCTGACCGGGATCAAGCCGCCCTGGCTGGAGAAGAGCGTGAAGAAGACGGTGTAGCGCCTGCCGGCGGGATCGCGGGCGAGCGCCGTGAAGTACCACCACTCGATCGCTGCCCGCGCGTGCCCGTAGTGGTCGCGCGGGAAGCTCACCGCGCGCCCCGCGGCGCCGCCGGCGGGCACGGTCAGCGCCATCGCGCATGCGACGATCAGCAGACGGCGCACGATCCAAGCCTAGCCGCCGCGGCAGGATGCGGGCGTGGCCTCGTCGCGCCGGCGAGGACCGCCTAGCTAGGGCATCACCCGCACCCAATGCGCGTGCGAGGGCACGCCGTCGTGGTTGGTCAGGAAGAGCATGTAGTAGCCGGGCGGCACGAGCCCCGGCTCTCGCGGGACGCGCACCTGCAACCGGCAGAAGCGTCGTGTCCGCGCGACGATGGGAAGGTCGACGAGCCGCTGCTCTGTGTCGCAGGAGTGCGTGACGGCCATCGGCTTGACGAGCTGGGCCCAGCGGATCTCCGAGGCGTTCGGCGTCTGGATCTCGAACCTCTCGCCGTGCGAAACCTGATCCGGCGCGGACTCGATGAACGGGCGCCGGCCGCGGAAGAGGTACGGCGGGTGGTAGAGCTCGAGGCGAAGCTCGTCGTCGCGGCGGTTCGGGTTCGAGCCCGCGGTGATCACGCGCGCGTCGGGCAGCAGCAGCGCGACGGAGTGATAGAGCCGCGGCACGAGCGCCGTCGCGCCCGGCCGGAACACATTTGCAGCCGGGTCGTAGAGCTCGGACTCGAGCTGGGCTGCCGAAACCGTCTCGCCCATCTGGCCGCCGCCGCTCACGAAGACGGTGCGGTCGGGGAGGATGACGGCGTTCTGCATCGTCCGCGGGTGGATCATCTTCGGCCCGTTGACGTAGTGCGGCGCGGCGACCGACAGATTGACGATGCTCGTCTCCCGGATCGAGCCCATGCCGGTCCCGCCTCCGCCGAGCGCCATCACACGCTGGGACTGCGCAGGCGGGAGCAGGACGCTCGCCCCCATGCCTCGGCCGTCGGCCGGCGCCAGCCCGGGCACCGCCGTCATCGAGTTCGACGCCACGTCGAAGATCACCGGCGTGCGGGCGTTCGCGTCGAAATGGACGCCGGTGAAGAAGACCCGCCCGTCGCGCATCAGCAACATGTTCGGGTAGGCGGGCCAGTTGCCGGCGGGAGTCGGAAGCGGCGGCGCCCAGCCCGTGAACTGGTTGTAGACCTCGAAGGTGTGCGCCCAGTCCGTGCCGCCCGCGGCCATGACGCGGCCGTCTGCGAGCTCGACCGCCGTCGGATACCAGCGACTACCGGTCATGTTGCCGACGCGGATCCACTCCTCGGAGAGCGGGTCGAACATGAACGCGGTGTCGAGGCCGGTGAACGCGTAGTTGAGCGTGCCGCCGACGACGAGCAGGCGTCCGTCCGGCAGGAACGCCTGGCCGGCACAGAAGAGGTCGATCGGCGTGAACGGCGTGTGGAAGCCACCGTTCTCGTAGTCCCAGACAACGCTCCGCAGCCCCGTCGTATAGAGCTCGTCGTTGCCAGAGCCGGCAAAGAACAGCAGCTTGCCGGTGTGCAGCACGGTCGCGTGGACCGCAAGTACCTGCGAGTCGCAGGGCAGCAGCTCGAAGACGCCCTTCTGCCGGGCGGCATCGAGATCGAAGCCGGCCGCGCCGCCCATCCCCGGCATTCCGGGCATGTCGAGGTGGTCGGGCTGGACGACACGCGTGATGATCTCGTTGCGGCCCGGCCGCTTCGGCTGTCGCCTGGGGCGGCAACGGTCGACGTCGACGACGGGGCACTCGTTGAGCCCGTCGTCGAGGGGCAGCTCGAGAGCCAGCTCCTTCGCGGCCGCCTCCGTGATCCACACGTGCTCACGCGAGCGGACGAGGCCCGCGAGGCCGGCCATCATGTGCTCCTCGACGTGGCAGTGGAAGAGGAAGTCGCCCTTGACCCGGACGCGGCAGGCGTCCTCGGCCGGGTCGCACTGGAGCTCCTCGAGCGCACATGGGAGCCGGAGCGGCCGCGGCGCCTCGGTATCGGTGACGAACGACTCGACCGGGCTGAGCGGGTGCACGTCCGCAGCCCCGCCGGAGGGAGTCGGCAGCCGCCAGCGGGCAGAGTGCGGATGGAAATTGTGCCACGCCACGCCGACGTCGAGGTTGAACAGGTACCAGCGCAGCCGGTCGCCGGCGTCGACCTCGACGGTCGGCGTGTTGCCCACGAAGGCGCGGCCGTTCAGGCAGAAGGTGGCGGCGCCGCCGCCGTCGGCGATCGCAAGATGATTGTGGTTCTCCTCGGTCTCGTCGTTGCGGAACGTCACCGTCCCGCCCGGCGCGACGGTCGCGTTCTGCGGGGTCCACTGATTGTTCTGGGCCGAGACGACGCGCGTGCTCGTGGCGCCGGCCTGCACCTGGATCGTGCCGGACATCATCGGCCCGTGGATCTGGCAGTGGTAGCGGCAGACGCCCTCCTCGGTTCCCATCACGACGTCGTCGCTCGCGCCCTTGGTCAACAGCTTCGTCTTGAAGTCGCACTGGATCCCGACCCCCTGGAGCTGGTGCACGAACATCGGCACCTCGTGCTCGGCGCACTGCTTCTGCGGGTCGCGGACGATCAACCCCCCGAAGAGCCCGCGGCCGATGTTGACCCCCACGTTGTGCGCGTGGTCGTGGAAGGGCCAGGCGCCGATCGTCTCCTCCGTGGCGTCGAAGACGTAGGTCCAGCGCTGGTCGGGCAGGATCTCGTCGCTCCGGCGCCCGTCGTGGAGAGCAACCCCGAAGGGCCAGGCGCCGTCCGAGTCGATCCCGTACTTGACGCCGTGTACGTGGAAGCTGTGACAGCCTTCCTTGTCGCCGTTGAGGACGTGGATGTACAGCCGCTCACCCGGCTTCGCGTACAGCACGGCTCCCGGGATCCGGCGACTCCAGGGCGGCTCGTTCACGTCCGCCGGGACGAGCTTCGCGGTGTTCGGAATCGTGTAGCCCGGGTCGAGGTACTCGCGAAAGACGAGCGCGTCGAGCGTCGACGCAGCGATCTCGTCGGCGGTCACGCGACCGAGCTCATGGCCCTGGTTGAACATGCAGTCGCGCCCGTATTTGCGCGAGCACACGATCGGCGCGAGCGGGCTGTACCGCGCGAGCGGCTCGATCTTGAGGAAGATGTGACGCGGCTTCAGGTGCACTCCCGCCCCTCCCGTTCGTCGGGTTCCCGAGCCGCAGCATGCGCGAGCATTTCACGAACTGCGGCGCTTGACAAAGGCAGCTGCTGGGCGATTAGCTCCTCGCGGCAGTGGAACGGAGGCGCGGCTGATGGCGAAGCGACGATCCCTGCTGCGGCGCACGAGCTCCTCGGAGCGACGATGGCGCACGACGTGAAGCCACTCACGAAGGCGCAGCGAGAGCAGGCGCTCGACGTCGCACGCAAGCACCGACAGCTGAAGGCGCTGTTCGGCGGCCGCAACAAGGTGCTGTTCGTCGAGCCCAACCTCACCGGGCGCGGCGAGGGCGAGCATCCGGGCCAGGCAGTCGTCGGCTTCCACGACTACCGTCGCGGGCTCAGCGTCGTGGCGCTGATCGACCGCGAGACGCAGAAGGTCGTAGGGGTCGAGGAGTCGCCGGCGCAACTTCAGCTGAGCGCCGAGGAGCGGAAGGAGGCAAGCGACCTGGCAGCGAAGGACGAGCGGGTGCGCGACTTCCTCGCCGGCCGGCCGCTCAACCCGCTGACGAGGCTCTATTTCCCGCCGGCCGGCCAGGACGAGTCCCACCGACACGCGATCGTCTTCGTCCGGCCGAACCGGAGCGAGCGGCGGTACGCCGTCGTCGACCTGACGGCGCGGAAGGTGATCGGCGTGCTCGACGAGCTCGCGACCCGCGGCGTTCACGGAGTCTGAGCTGCCCAGGATCCAGGAGAGCCACTGGTCGGTCGACTACTTCTGGTCGAAGTCGAGCGGCCTGCGTCTCGGTGTCTGCGACTATCGAGGCAAGCGCGCGATCCACTCTGCGTCGGTGCCGTTCGTCTACGTGAACTACTGGGGTGACAGCTCAGGCCCGTTCACCGACGAGCTCCAGAGCACGACGAGCGAGATCGAGGTCCGCGAGATCATGTTCGGCTTCGACCTCAAGGTGACCTACGACATCTACGGCCAGGACTACCAGTACGACCACGTCTGCCGCTTCCAGGAGGACGGACAGTTCAGCACCACGATCGTGATCCAGGGCCCCGGCGAGGAGATCGACGGCCGGCACACCTACCACATCCCGTTCCGGATCGACCTCGACGTGAGCGGAAGCGGCGGAGACTCCTTCCAGCGCCGCGGCGCAGCGGGCTGGGACGATGTCGAGAGCGAGGGCCGGTTCTCACCCACCGCCCCACCCGTTTGGGACTGGCGCGTCCTCGACCGTACGAGCGACCGGAGCGCGTCAGTGCGCGCCCGAGCGAGCGACAACGCGGAGCTCTGGGCGCTGCGCTACCGCCAGGCAGAGAGCTGGGGCTCGTGGGGCGGGGTCCAGAAGGCGGCGCCGGGATCGCCTGACAGCGTCCCGGCGATCTACGCGGACGGCCAAAGCGTCCAGGACGCGAACATCGTCCTCTGGTACATCGCGCACCTCGGCTCGGTCGCGATTCCCGCCGCGTGCGGTCCGGCCTTCCGACTCGACGGCTACGGCGCACCGCCTCCGAAGGGCGGCCCGATGCCGGACCCCCACCACGGCATGCCACCAGGCTAGCTCCAGACCCGGAGCATGGCGTCGAGGGCGCCGAGCACTCCTCCGCGCTTGTGCCGACCTCGACCACTTCCCGATGCTGACCGTCCGAGCACGTCGCTGAGTCCACTCATGGCGTAACACGAACGTTGACATCAGTTGCCAGAGCATCTTAGTCTCCGGCGCTAGTGACAACGGCAACGAGACGATGATGCGGCTGCGCCGCGCGCTCCACCGCACTGGCGGGCCTCTGCGCCCGCATTGGCACACGATCGTCTGCCTCGCGCTCACGCTCCTCTTTGTCGGTGTGGCCTTGAGCCAACTCCAGGCGCTCTTGAGCGCGATGCATCTTTCGGGAAAGACGCCGTATTCGATCGGCGGCCTGAACCACCTGTTTCACAAGGGTCCCGACGCCGCGAACACTCAGTCGGCGATCGACACCTGGCGTGGGTACGCCGCGGAGACCGCCAAGCACGCGCCGGCTGCGCACGCTCCGGAAACCGCATCGCCGGAGAACGTCGTTCGGTGGTCGTTCGCTGTTGACTCGTTGGCCTTCGTCCCGCTCTATGTGGCGCTGCTCTGGACGTTCCTGACGCGCATGCGGCACGAACTGGAGGCGTGGAAGACGCGGCAGGTGCCGGCAGGGTCGCGGCTTCGACATCGCATCGAGGAAGGCGGCCTCGACAGCAACGAGATTGCCGGCTCGCTCGACGACTACACGAACGTCGCTCGCTGGACGATCCTGGCGGCGATCCTCGCGGGGATCGTCGACGAGGTCGAGAACATCACCAGCCTGCTCCTGGTCGAGCTGAATTGGGCCGACACCCACTATGGGAGTGTTGCGTTCCGTGTCCTGATCTGGATTCTCTGGGTGGCAGGCTGCGCCAAGTGGATCCTCGGCCTCGGCGCCTTCTCGGCGAGCGTAGTCCTCGGCTGGGTCCTGCTCGCCGGCCATGCCGACTCGGCCGGCAACTGGTGGCGGCTCCTGCGCCGACGCCTGTGGGCTTTGCGCCTCCACGTTACGCTCGCGCTCCTCGTCGGCGTCATCTTCTTCGCCCACGAGCAGATGCCCGACCTCGTCCTGCGCTGGACGCCTATCCAGCTCGGACTCGACCTCGCGCTCGCCGGCGTTCTCGCTGTCACCCTCTGGTTGTTCGGCCACCAGCTGCTGACAAGGGGCCCGATCGTCCCGAACTGGTCGAGTCCAACGGAAACGATCCTGGCCGGCGGTCTCGTCGGCATCGCCGCCCTGCTCGCGGGGCTGCAGCTGACCCTCCACTTCACGGTCGACGGTAGGTTCCGGGCCGGTTGGGGCCTGATCGTCCCGGCGGTGATCATCGTGGCGATCGCCGTCCTGAGCCGGCTGATCCCACCGGGCGTCGAGCGACTGAGCCGCGGCTCCGATGTCACGGAGGACGGGCCACCGGGGGTCGAGTCTGTTGGTGCGCCTGCACAGCCGGCTGCAGCATCCGCCGAACCGGCCGAGCCCGTACCAGTAACGCCGGAGGAGACCGCTCGGAGTACGCCGTCCGCCGCCGAGGAGAACCCGATCTTGCCGCGCGTCTTGGCCGCGGCGGTCGTCGTCGGCGTAGCGACCGGGATCCTTCACGCCTCGTTTGGCTCGGCGGTCTATCAGTCGGCGTTGACCTGGTGGGCGCCCGGCCTGATCGCCGCAGCCCTCGGCGGCCTGCTGGCCAGGCTCATCGTCGGGCGCGGCGAGTGGCTCGTGTGGGCGGGTGTACCCGTTGTCGGCGTCCTCGTCGCCCTCGGCCTCACGAACGACGGCGAGCTGAACATAGCCACCCTCGTCTCGGTCTCCGGACTGCTTTTCGTCGCCGGTCTTCGAGTCTTCTACGTCTTCAAGCTGAGCGGTCCAGGCCAGCGACCGCGTCTGGCGTTCGTTCTTGTCGTTCCTCGCAGTCGCCGTCGGGGTCTGTTACGGCCTCGCCGTCGCATACCCGTGGTGGACCCGGCACGCAGTTCAGCGCCATTGGCGTCCTCTTCTTCTTCTTCGTCGTCGCCGCGGCGGCAGGCGGCCTGCTGAGCTGGCTCGAGCCGGCAGTGCCGGTGCCGCGTGCCTTGCGCGTGGTAGGGGTGCGCACCTACCCGATTGTCGTCCTGCTCGTGATCTGGTTCATCGTCGCCGGCGTGATCGACAAGGGCGGCTACCACAACGTGCGGCTCACGCCGAGCGCTGAGGCCGCTCGGCCGGTAACACTCGAGCAAGTGTTCAACTGCTGGCTGGGCAAGAACGGCCTCGCGCCGAGCAATGCGACCACAGCGAGCGACGTGGCGAGCAACAAGCGCTGTGGCTCGGCGCGGCAGCTGGTCTCGACTCAGGCGCCACGGGCAGTACCGCTGATCCTGGTCGCGACAACCGGCGGCGGTATCCGTGCGGCCTACTGGACCGATCTCGTCCTCAACTGCGCATTCGAGAGCGCGGCTCCGCCGAACCGTTGCGACGGGCGCGCGACCGAGGCGGGCTTCGACACCTCCAACCGCATCTTCGCCGCCAGCGGCATCTCCGGCGGCAGCCTCGGTCTCGCGTCGTACGCGGCCTACCTGAAGCTGAAGGAGCGCACGCTCGAGCCCCAACCCAACTGGGTGCCCGACCATCTCGGCAACGACCCTCTGTCAGCCTCCGGGGCGTGGTGGCTGCTGGTTGAGCTTCCCCGCGTCTTCCTTCAGTTCCGCGGTCTGGACGACCGTGCCGCCATCCTCGAGCGCGGCTGGGAGAGCACCTGGAAGGGCGCGGAGCTTTCCGGGGGCCTCTTCGATCTCTGGCGCAACCACCCGCACGCGCCGTTGCTGCTTCTGAACGGCACCAGCGTCGCAGACGGCTGCCGGTTCGAAACCTCCGTGCTAGACGGCAGCGTCCGCTCGGCGGCGAAAGACGCGCTGCCGCAGGGTTGCCGCTCGAGCGAATCGTTCGACAACCGCCAGCCGACCGACCCGAATCCCGCCGCGCCGCTACCGCTCGACCAAACGTCGCTCGCAACGACGTCGGTTCTGCCGGCGACGCGGAGCCTCTCCGACTACCTCTGCCAGCAGAACGTCGACGTGCGACTGTCGACGGCCGCCCTGCTGTCGGCGCGCTTTCCATTCGTCAATCCTTCAGCCCGCGTCGTGTGGCGCTGCCCGCCGCCCCATAAGCCGACCCCCGTCGCCTACGTGGTCGACGGCGGCTACCTCGACACCTCTGGCGCATCTCCGATCGAAGAGATGATGGTCAAGCTCGGCCCGATGATCGACGACTGGAACCGCCGGCACCAAGCGACGCCCGGAGCCGGCAGCAGCACCGGCCGAGCCGCGACCTGCATCGTTCCGCTGATGATCCAGATCGACAACGGCTTCAGCGCCGGCGCCTCGAGCCCACCGCGTCGACCGGCCGAGTTGCTCGTGCCTCCAGACACCCTTTCTGCTACCCGTGGGGCCCGAGAGGCAGAAAGTCGCATCGGGGCCGGCCTCGACTTCACTCAGCCCGTCGCCTACTCGAACGCCGTCAACCGCTATGCGCGCTTCGTCAACCAGGCTCACCCGGGCCCCCATGCGCCCCTCGGCTGGACAGAGTCCCAGGCCTCGCAAGACGAGCTAGCCGGGCAGCTGACCCAAGACGCCAACGTCAACGCCCTGACGCTCGTCCGCGAGTGGCTGACCGCGGGCAGGTTAAAATGCACTCCAGCGCCCAGGGCCGGACGTCGCTGAGGATCCACCGCACACATAGGGGCAGCCAACGCGTCTTGGAATTCCGTTCCGCGCTGGGCAAGGCGATCCTGTCGTAGAGATGGTCGCCAAGCTGCCGTTCAAAGCTTTCCAGGCGGCGCCGGGCGTAACAGCAGCGTCCGGAACCGCCTTCGTCCCCACCGCGACGGAAGGGGTCTACTCTGCTAACCCTCCGCCCTCGCCGGTGGTCAATCCTTCCCCGGTGCCCGTTCCAGCGTGAGGAAGGCCTTCCGCAAGCCCGGCCGGCGCGTCTCAGCCCGGAGCTTCGGTGAGCCGCAGAGGGCGCTCCCGTGACGGAGGTCGCTGTGGTGGGCGCGACCGGAGCCCTCGGCTCGAGGGTCTGCCGCGCGCTGCTCGCCCGCGGCGCGTCGGTGCGGGCGCTCGTCCGTGACCCGGAGTCCGTCCCGGCGCAGCTTGCTCGCCGAGGCCGGCGCCGAACTCGCGCGCGCCGACGTCACCGACGCCTGCTCGCTGCCCGCCGCCCTCGCCGGCGTCGAATCCATCGTCTCGACCGCGACGTGCTTCCCGCGCGAAGACGCAATCGATTCCGTCGACCGGGACGGCAATCTCGCCCTCGTCGACGCCGCGGAGGCTGTGGGCGCCGGTCGCTTCGTCTTCGTCTCCTTCAAGCCCGTGCCGCTCGACTTCCCGCTCCAGCGAGCGAAGCGGGCGGTCGAGGATCGCCTCGCGCGAGCCCGGCTCGACGCAATTGTCCTCCGGCCCGGCAAGTTCATGGACGTCTGGTTCTCGCCCGTCTGCGGCTTCGACGTCGCTTCCCGCCGTGCAACGCTTTTCGGTGACGGAGCGGCTCCGGTGACCTGGATCGCCGCCGCTGACGTCGCCGGGATCACGGCGCGGGCGGCGCTCGGCGAGGGGCCGCGCACGGGTACGGTCGAGCTGGGCGGACCCGAAGCGCTTTCGCAGCGCGAGGTCGTCGCGGTCTACGAGGAGTGCACGGGCGGCAGCTGGGCGACGGAGACGCTGCCGGTCGAGGAGCTCGAGCGGATGCAGGTGGATGGCGAGACAGAGGTGGTGCGGTCACTCGGCGCGCTCATGCTCGAGTCTCACCTCGGCTCGACGACGGATCCTGACTCCTTCCGCGACGCGTTCCCCGTCACCCTGACGACCGTCCGCGAATTCGCGTCGGCCTATTCGCCCTCGGGCTGAGGCTCTAGCGTCGAGGTGGGCCCGTGCCCACCGCCACCGAGCCTCCGGATGAAGCGGCCGCTCGGGTTCTGCTGGAGGCGGTCGATCGCGACGGCCGCGATCAGGATCGCGCCGGTGACGACCTGCTGCCAGAAGCTCGAGACGCCCGCGATCGCGAGGCCGTTCTGGAGCGTGCCGATGAAGAGCACGCCGACGGCCGTGCCCGTCACGCCGCCGACGCCGCCGATGAAGCTCGTGCCGCCGAGCAGCACGCCTGCGGCGGCGTTGAGCGGGATGTCCGCGCCGACGAGCGGGCTCGCCGCTCCGAGACGGCCGGCCTGGATCAGGCTTGCCAGCGCCGCTGCGAGGCCCGCGATCGCGTAGACGGCGATCAGCGTGCGCGCGACGCTGATGCCCGAGAGCCGTGCGGCCTCGATGTTGCCGCCGACGGCGTAGATGTCCCGCCCGAAGTACGTCCAGCGGAGCACGACGAACGCGACCAGGAACGTGCCGATCATGATCCAGATCGGCGTCGGGAGCCCGAGCGCCTTGCCGAAGCCGATGCCGTCGATCAGCGACGAGGTGATGTACGTCGTCTTCGTCCCCGACCAGATGTTCACGATTCCCTGGTAGAGCGAGAGCGTGCCGAGCGTGACGACGAAGAACGAGAGCCCGACGCGTCCGATCAGCACGCCGTTCACGGCGCCGCCGATCAGGGCGCCGGCGGCGAGCGTGAGCAGGAGCGCGAGCGCCGACGGCATGCCGACGCCGTTGAGGAGCTTCGAGAGGATGATCCCCGAGAGGGCGAGCAGCGACCCGACTGACAGGTCGATGCCGGCGGTGAGCACGACGAACGTCATCCCCATCGAGACGACCCAGAGGATCGAGACGCTCGTCAGCAGGTTCTCGATGTTCGCCCTGGTGAAGAAGTTCGCTTTGCGTGGCCGAGAAGAAGACGAAGATCGCGACGAGCAGGACGAGCACCGCCGCATAGCGGGTCGCCGCCGACCACACGCCCGCCGCGTGCTCGAGCGTCCGCATCCGGCTGCGATCGCTCTGGCGCTTGTGGGACTGGGCTTGGTCACTGGTGCCCTCCGGCGAAGTGCGCGACGCGCGCCTCGGTCGCCTCCTCGCGGCGAGAGCGAGGCGACGACGCGACCGCGGAACATCACGACGATTCGGTCGCAGAGCGCGAGCAGCTCCGGAATCTCCGAGGAGGAGACGAGGATCCCGATGCCCCGCCCCGCAGCCTCGTGCAGGAGCCGGTAGATCTCGGCCTTTGCACCGACGTCCACGCCGCGCGTCGGCTCGTCGAGCATCAGCACGTCGCGGGCTCGTCGCGAGCCACTTGCCGAGCACGACCTTCTGCTGGTTGCCGCCCGAGAGCGTCGAGACCGGCGCACGATGGCGAGTGCGCGCGGATCTGGAGGTCGCGAATCGCTGCGTTCACGGTCGGCAGCTCGCGCGCCGCGCTCGGTCGGACGCACTCGGAGCACGCGCGACGTCGAGGCCATCATCAGGTTCTCCCGGACGCTCATCTCCAGCACGAGGCCCTGCGCTTTCCGGTCGGCCGGCACGAAGGCGACGCCGTCCCGGATCGCGTGCCGCGGGCTCCGATAGGACAGCCGGCTCGCCTCCGACCTCGACCGTCCCGTGGCTCCGGCGCGGAGGCCGAAGATCGCCTCGAGCAGCTCGCTGCGACCGGCGCCGACGAGTCCGGCGAGCCCGACGATCTCGCCCGGCGCGACGTCGAGGTCGACGTCCTCGACAGGCCCCGGGCACGCCGAGTCCGCGCACGCGCAGCGCCGGCCGCCTCCTGCACGTCGTGATCTGCGCCTGACGGGCCCTCGTCACCGAGCTCGCGGCCCACCATCAGGTGGATCGAGCCGCTGCGGGTCGAACTCGGACGCGTTCGCCGCCGCCGACGGTGTGGCCGTCGCGCAGCACGGTGATGCGGTCGGCGAGCTCGAAGACCTCGTTCAGGCGGTGCGAGACGAAGATCGTCGCCACGCCGCTCGCTCGCGGAGCCGGCGGACGACCGCGAACAGCGACTCGACCTCGTCGTCGGTGAGCGAGCTCGTCGGCTCGTCGAGGATCAGGACCCGTGCGTCGATCGAGAGCGCGCGGGCGATCTCGACCATCTGCTGCTGGTCGGGGCGCAGCCGGCGCACGGGCATCGAAGGGTCGAGATCGAGGCCGAGTCGCGCGAGCGCCTCGCGCGCCCGCGCGTCGCGTGCCGCGCCAGTCGATCGAAGCCGCGCGCGTCGTGGCCATCCGGTGGCCGAGGAAGACGTTCTCGGCGATCGAGAGGTCTGGTGCGAGCGTCGTCTCCTGCGTCACCGTCGCGATGCCCTGGCGGAGCGCATCCGTCGGGTTGCGGAACGCCGTCGGCTGCGGCCGTCGAGGACGATCGCGCCGGCGTCGGGCTGGAGCTGACCCGAGAGGATCTTCAGCAGCGTCGACTTGCCCGAGCCGTTCTCGCCGACCAGCGCGTGGACCTCGCCCTGCATAGACGCCGAGCGTGCGCGCCGCGCAGCGCGTGGACTCCGCCGTAGCGCTTCTGCATCGCCTCGGCGACGGAGGATCGGCGCGCTCATCCGTCATGGCCCACCAGCACCGTCGTGCGCCGGCAGCGCGAAGCCGCCGAGCCCCTGCTCGAGCAGCGAGGCGGCCGGCAAGCGCCACGCGTCGCGGAAGGCGCCGGCGACGACCTGCACGCCGATCGGCAGCCCGCGCGTCGGTACCGACACGGCACGACCGCGACCGGCAGCCCGGCAAGGCTGAACGTGTGCGTGAAGTTGAAGACGAGATATGACTCGAGCGGGCCCTCGTCGCCGGGCGCGCAGCCGTGCGGCGGCGCGGCCCCGCCGTAACGGGACAGATGACGACATCGTACGCCGCCACGAAGGCACGCACAGATGCGCGAAGCCGCCCAGCCGGCGCAAGAGCGAGAAGAAGCCGGCCGCGTCGAGCGCGAGCGGCCGCAGATCCTCGAGCAGTGGCGCGAACTGCTCGACGTGGCGCCCCCGCGGCGGCGAGTGTCTGCGCGCGCCCGCGCGCCACCGTCGGCGGCCATCAAAGCGAAGAAGAGCTCGGTCGCTTCGGCGAGGTCGGGCGGCCGGGCCTCCTCGACGATGCAGCCGGCGTCGACGAGCGCGACCGCCGCGCCGCGCACGGCGGCGGCGGTCGCCTGTGAGACAGCAACGACGCCGTCCTCCGATGTAGAAGCCGACCCGCAGGCGGGCGGCCTCGACCGCCACCGGGCCGAGCAGGGAGGTCGCCGTGGACGAACGGGTCGATGCCGTCGCGGCCGGCGAGCACCGGCAAGAGCAACTCGAGGTCCTCGACGTAGCGAGCCATCGGCCCGATCGCGTTCATGTCGAGCATGCCGGTGTCGCGAGTGGGCGGCCAGCAACCGGTTTCCGGCACGGCGCCCGCCGTCGGCCGCAGCCCGACGATGCCGCAGTAGTGGCTCGGCACCCGGATCGAGCCGCCGCCGTCGGTGCCGATCCCCGCGATCGAGGCGTCGGCACCGAGAAGCGCCGCCTCGCCGCCGCTCGAGCCGCCGCATGTCCGTGCGGGGTCGTATGGATTGAGCGTGCGGCCGGTGAGCGCGTTCTCCGTCTCGTACGACCACGTGTACTCGGGCACGTTGGTCTTGCCGACGACGACCGCGCCGGCGCCGCGCGCGCCGGCTACGACGGTCGCGTCTGCGTCCGGCACCCGTCCGGCGCGCGCCCAGCAGCCAGAGGACGTCGCGAGCCCGGCGGTCGCAAGCGAGTCCTTCACCGTTAGAGGCAGCCCGAGCAGGGGCCGGCGGTCGCCCCGCCCGCGGGCGGCGTCTGCGGCGTCGGCGGCGCACAGCGCGGCGTCGTCGTCCCTCGCGACGATTGCATTCAGCGACCCCGCTGCGTCGATCCGGGCGAGCACACGCTCGACGAGCTCGCGGGCCGACAGCTCGCCGGCGTCGAGGCGGCGAAGCCATTCGCGGGCGGAGGGCTCGGAGACGGTCAAACGCGGAGCCGCGGTCCCGGGCCGGAGCCCGGGACCGCGGCGATCGGTGCTAGTGGATGGCCTTGACCTGCGCAGCCCAGCTCGGGACTGAGCTGACGTTCGCCTTCGTCACGAGCGTGGACGGCCGCACGATGATCTTCCGCAGCGGCAGGTGTTGCCGCGTGATCAGGTTGTAGGCGGCATACACCTCCTGCACGCCCCAACCGACCGCGTCGACCTGCATCGTGGCGGCCTCGCGGCCCGCCTTGACCGCAGCGAGCCCGTCGCTCGAGCCGTTGCAGCCGATCACCACGATCTGCCGTCCGGCGCCGCGTGCGGCAGTGATCGCTCCGATCGCACTCGGATCGTTGTAGCCGATGATCGCGTTCAGGGTCGGGTACCGCTGAAGGATGCCGTTCGCCGCCTTCTCGCCGCCCGTGACATCGTCGCTCGGGTTGTCCTGCTCGCCGAGAATGGTGAGGCCGCGCTTCTTCGCCCAGTAGGCCTGACGCTGCGTCAGGTACTTCAGCGCCGGGACGGGAGCCCCGATGCCGATCAACCCGACCTTCGCGCCGCGCTTCGCCTTCGCGAGCGCGTCGGCCTGCTGGTAGGCCTGGATGTCGCGGGCCTGCCACACCTGCGTTGCGATGTACGGCAGGTACGGAGCGGTCGCCTTCGGCGAGCCGAACGTCGCGTCGGTCGCGATCACCGGCACGCCCTGCTTCTTCGCCTGCTTGAGGATCGGGACGGTCGCCTTCGGGTCGAGCGGGTAGAAGATGATCGCGTCGACGTGCTGCGCGAGCAGCTGCTGCATGTTCGTGACCTGCTGGTCCGGGCTCAGCTTGTCGTCGAGCGTGATCACCTTGCAGCCGAGGGCCTTGCCCTGGGCCACGACGCCCTTCTGCCAGAAGCCAAGCGTCTCGTTCGCGGCGATCGGGTTCTGGAAGCCGATCGTGCATTTCGTACCGGCCTTCTTCGCCGGCGTGGGGTACGCGGTCGGCAGCGTGGCCTCCGGGCCGTTGTAGCCCGCGGGCACCGGAACGCCCTGCGGCGCCGCCGCCGCGGTCGCAACGAAGACGCTGAGCACGGCAGCCGCCGCGACCAGTCCGAGGGCCACGCCTCGAGTTCTTCCGGTCACCTTGCCCTCCTTCGGACAGACGGGGGTTCGGATGCCGTCAGGCACGTGACGCAAGCCCAGCGTCAGCACGGACGCATCCACCGCGGATGATGCAACCACAGGATCTGATCAAAAATCAAGTCCTGCTTGCACCGGGGCCGCCCGAAAGTCCTAGAGCCCCTCACGCGCGAAGGCCGTGTAGAAGCAACGCACCCCGTACGAGATCCATTCGGGCTGATCCCAGTCCGGGTGGAGATCCCGCATCGAGCGGTCGACTTCGGCCACCGCGTCGTCCTCCGAGACGCCGTCGGCCGCGAGCCGGCGCGTCTCGGCGCGGAGGTGCTGGAGGTACTCCCGGGCGGTCGAGACGACTCCGGCGTCGCCGATCTCGCCGTGCCCGGGTACGACGACCGCGGGCTCGAGCCGTTCGAGCTCCTCGAGCACGGCGATCCAGCGGTCACCGTCGACGTCGACGTCATCCGGCGGGAACCATGGGAAGATCGCGAAGCAGCGGCTTTCGACGAGGTCGCCGGTGAAGAGAATCCGCTGCTCGGGCAGGAAGACGACCTGGTCGGCCTGCGTGTGCGCGAGGCCCCAGGTCCGGAGCTGGGCGGTGCGGCCGCCGAGCTCGAGGTCCGCGGTGCCGTCGTAGACGACGTGCGGCTCGACGAACTTGACGCCATCGAGCTGCTCCGCGATGGCCGTGCCGAACGTCCTGAACATCTCGAGGTACGGCTGGCCCTTGTCCCGCAGCTCTGCGAGCTGGCCGCGGTTGTAGACGATCGTCGCGCCGGGGTCGAACGCCTGCGCGCCGTAACCGTGCTCGGGGTGGAAGTGCGTGATCGTCAGGAAGAGCGGCAGGCCGTCGGCGAGCTCGTCCGCGTGACGGCGGACAACGGCGCCGTTGCGCGGGCCCATGCCGCTGTCGACGACGAGCGCCGCGCGCGTGCCGAGGACGATCCCGATGTTCGGGACGAGAGGGACGCGGCCGTCCGGGATGACGTAGACGCCGTCCGCGATCTCCGTCGGCGCGTTCGTGACCAGCGGCGCTGGCGGGTCCTGCGTCTCGGCCTCGGACATACCTCTCTCCTGTTTCGTTTGGGGGCTTCGATGCTATGTGATAGACGAGCGGACGTGGACGAACGCTACGAGCGAGGACTCGACGCGTACGCAAGCCAGTTCGGGATCCCGCGCGAGGATGTCCCGGCGTGGTTCGCCGAACGGATGGGCGAGCGCTTCGGCGCCGAGGCGATCAACGTCGCGGCGGGCGCGTGGGTGGACGACTGCCTCAGCCTTCGCGACCGGAGCCTCGTCGTGGTCGCGGCGCTCGTCGCACAGGGCGGGCTCGAGGCACGCCTGCGCGGGCATGTGCGCTGGGCGATCGACCACGGCTCGAGCCGTGAGGAGCTCGAGGCACTCGTGACCCTCCTCGCCGTCTACGTCGGCTTCCCGCGAGCCTCCGAGAGCATGGAGATCGTGCGCGACGAGCTCGCGCGCCTGGGCGCAGCCGACCGATGACGACGGTCTCGCCGCTGCGCGGGTTGCCGCCGAGCCGGCGGACACTGCCGGCGCTGCTCGAGCTCCAGGCAGGGCGTCACGGCACGCGGCCGCTCGTCCGTGCGGACGGCGTCGAGCGGACCGTTTCTGCCATGCGCGACGCCGCGGCCGGGACCGCCGGGCGGCTCGCGGCTGCCGGGATCCGCTCCGGCGACGTGGTGGCCGCGATGAGCGAGAACCGGGTCGAGCTGCTCGAGCTCTGGCTTGGCTGCACGTGGCTCGGCGCGCTCTACGTGCCGGTGAACACGGCCCTGCGCGACCGCCAGCTCCACCACGTGCTGCGCGACGCGGGAGTACGGCTGCTCGTCGTCGAGCCGGACTTGCTGCCCGTGCTCGACGCGGTTCGCGAGAACCTCCCCGCACTCGAGGACGTCTGGCGCTTCGACGAATACCCCGGCCCTCTCGAGCCGGTTCCGCCCGTGGAGGCACGACCCGGCGATACGTGCACGATCCTCTACACCTCCGGCACGACCGGGCCGTCGAAGGGCGTTCTCTGCCCGAACGCGCAGTGGTACTGGTGGGGAGTCGCGACCGGCGAGATCCTCGGTGTCACCGAGGACGACGTGCTCTACACCTGCCTCCCGCTCTTCCACACGAACGCGCTCAACACGTTCGTCCAGGCGCTCGTCGCGGGCGCGATCTTCGTTCCCGGGCCGCGCTTCTCGGCCTCGCTGCTCTGGCGGCGGCTCGCCGAGTCCCAGGCGACCGTCACGTACCTGCTCGGCGCGATGGTGCACATCCTCGCGAAGCGCGAACCCGACCCTTACGAACGGGCGCACCGCGTTCGGATCGCGCTCGCGCCGGCAACCCCGGCGGCGCTCTACGAGCCGTTCCGGGAGCGCTTCGGCATCGAGCTCGTCGACGGATGGGGTTCCACGGAGGCGAACGTCGTGCTCGCTACCGCAGTCGGCGGCGCGCCGCCCGGCTCGATGGGTGCGATCACGCCCGGCTTCGACGCTCGCGTCGTCGACGAGGACGACGAGGAGGTGCAGCCCGGCACGCCCGGCGAGCTCGTCGTCCGGTCCGACGAGCCGTACGCCTTTGCGAACGGCTATCACGGGTTGCCCGAGCAGACGCTCGAGAGCTGGCGGAACCTCTGGCTGCACACCGGCGACCGCGTCGTGCGCGACGGCGACGGCTGGTTCTGGTTCGTCGACCGGCTCAAGGACTCGATCCGCCGCCGCGGCGAGAACATCTCGTCGTACGAGGTCGAGGCGGCGCTCGCCACGCATCCAGACGTCGCGGCCGTGGCCGTGGTGCCCGTGCCGAGCCAGCTCGGCGAAGACGAGGTGCTCGCCTGCGTCGTGCCGCGCCCAGGCTCGTCGCTGGATCCCGCGGAGCTCGTGCGCTTCTGCGAGCCGCGTCTCGCGTACTTCGCGATTCCCCGCTACGTCGAGCTCCTCGACGAGCTGCCGCTCACCGCGAACGGCAAGATCGAGAAGTACCGGCTGCGCGAACGCGGTGTCACGGAGCGGACGTGGGACCGGGAGGCCGCCGGCGTCGAGCTCGTCAGGCGTCCGGCTTGACGATCACCTTGCCGATCACGCGACCCTGATCCATCAGCTCATGCGCCTCTGCGAGGCGCTCGAGCGGCAGCACGATGCCGATCAGCGGCGCGAAGCGTCCCGCGCTGAGCTGCCGGGCCGCGTCGATCGCGTCGGCCATCGTGCCGAGGCGGGAGCCGAGGATCCGTACCTGCTTCACGAACATGTAGGTGATGTTCATCCGCGCATCGTCACCGCTCGTCGCCCCCGCGCTGACGATCGTGCCGCCCGGTGCACACAGCTCGAGCGAGCGCTCCCACGTCGCCTGCCCGATGTGCTCGAAGACGATCGACGCGCCCTCGCCGCGGCTGCAGCTCGAGCACGCGCTCGACGAGGTCGGCGGCGTGGTGGTCGAGCACGTGGTCGGCGCGACCGGCGCGCAACACCTCGCGCTTCTCCTCGGTGCCCGCGCTCGTGATCACGGTGGCTCCCGCCAGCTTCGCGATGTCGATCGCGGCGCTGCCGAGCCCGCTCGTTCCGGCCCAGACGAAGACGGTGTCGGCCGCCGACAGCTCCGCCTTGCCGACGAGCATCTGCCAGGCGGTGATGTACGTGTTGGGGAAGGCGGCCACGTGCTCGTCGGGAACCGTTGGGTCGACGCGCACGGCAAACCTGGCGGGCACGAGGAACTGCTCTGCGTACGTGCCGCTGTAGACGCTGAAGCGCGCGCAGTACTGGAATCGCCCGCGCACGCAGGCCTCGCAGCGGCCGCACTCCATGTAGGGGTTCGCGGTGACGCGGTCGCCTGGAGCGAAGCCCTCGATCTCGTCGCCCGCGTCCAGCACCTCGCCGCAGACGTCGATGCCGAGGATCGCGGGCAGCCGGACCTGGTACGCGGGGTGCGGGTGGCCGCGGCGCATCCAGATGTCGCGGTGGTTGACCGACGTCGCGCGCAGGCGGACGAGCAGCTCGCCGGGTCCCGGCGTCGGCTCGGGGATCTCGTCGACCTGGAGCACTTCCGGGCCGCCGTGCGCGTGGATCCGGACGGCGCGCACGTCAGGGCAGTGAGACGACGAGCTCGATCTCGATCAGGAGCTCCGGCAGGGCGAGGCTCGTGACGCCGGCGATCACCTGCGCGGGCGGCTCGGCACCGCCCATGCCCTCGCTCATAGCGCGCCCGATCGTCTCGTACTCGGTCGGCTGCGTCGTGTAGACCGTCGCGCTGACGACGTCCTGCCAGGTTGCGCCGAGCTCGTCGAGCGCGTGGTTCAGGTTCACCATCACCTGGCGGGTCTGCGCCTCGAGGTCGCCCTGGCCGACGATCGTTGAAGTCCCGGTCGATCGCCGCCTGGCCCGCGACGAATGCGAGCCGCGAGCCGGTCGCCTTCACCACGTGGCTGTAACCGGGCGGTGGATGAATCTGCGCGGGGTTCAGGATCTCGCGGGGCACGTTGCCTCCTCAGCTCGGGAACGCGGTCGGAACGGATCCGATCATGCCGAGCGAGACGGCGTCGCCGCCACGTGCGTCGGCGGCGAGCCGCACCACGACGAGCGGTCCGAGCGGCGTGCGCACCACTGCAATCCGCGTCCCGTCGCGCTCCGTCACTTCCTCGACGATGCCCGAGGCGACAGACTCCTCCTTCCACTCGGAGCTCGCGCAACGTGGGCAAAGCGCCCGCGGCGGGAAGCTCGCAGCGCCGCACGCCGAGCAGACGGGTACCGGCAGGCTCACGTCCGCTCCAGCACGACCGCGTTCGCGCACGCGCCGTAGCGGTACAGCACCATGCCGTAGCCGCTGACGACGCCGAGCCGCGCGTTCGGCACCTGCCGCTCGCCCGCTCGTCCGAGCAGCTGCGTCACGACCTCGACGAGACCGTGCATGCCACCCGCCGCGCCCGCCTGTCCGACGGAGAGCTGGCCGCCGGACGTGTTGAGCGCAACGTCGTCGAGCTGCTCCCGGAGGAAGCGCTGCGGATCAGGGGCGATGCCGAGGTCGGCGAGCTGGACGAGCGCCATCGCCGGGTAATCGTCGTAGACCGAGACGATGTCCGCGTCGCCGGGGCCGACGCCTGCCTCCTCCCAGAGCGCGGCGGCGACGTCGGCGAGGCCCGTGACGAGGCCGTCGGCCTCCTGCCCGTCGCGGTTGTGCTGCGCGCGCAGCGCCCGGACGGCGACGCCGCGCTCGGCCCGCGCCACGACGAGCGCGTCCGCGCCGCTCACGACCGGCACGCAGTCGTAGCGGTGGAGCGGCTCGGCGACGACGGGCGCGGCAAGATATTCGTCCAGCGTCAGAGGCTCGCGGTACACCGCGCCCGGGTTGCGACCCGCGTGACGGCGCTGTTCGACGACGAGCCGCCCGTAGTCGACGCGCTCGAGCCCGTGCAGATTCATGTGCCGCCTGGTCAGCAGCGCGAAGAGCGCGTTCGGGCCGCCGGTCGGGATCGGCGCGAGGTAGCGCTCGGTCGCGCGGTTGTAGCCGTCGGCCAGCGCGCGGAAAGAATCGCGATCGAGGCGGTCGCCCGCGAGCAGGACGATCGTCGTCGCATCCCCGGCCTCGATCGCCCGCACGGCGTGCTGGAGGAGCTGGATGCCCGAAGCGCCGCCGTTCCCGTCGTCCATCAGCCAGCGCGGTCGCACGCCGAGCCGCCAGGCGAGGTCGATCGCGCGGTCCGGTGCAAGTGTGAAGGAGGCGACGCCGAGGCCGTCGACCTCCTCCCGCCCGATGCTCGCCGCCGCCAGCGCGCGCACGAACGCGTCGGCGAGCAGTGACTCCGTCGTGACCTCTTCGCCGGGGTGCCGCGTGTACGGCGACTCGGCTGCGCCGACGATCCGCGCGGAGCTCACCCGACCGGGCGGGCGAGCGTCACGAACTCGTCGATCGCTTCCGCCGGCGGCCGCCTGAACGTCCCCGTGCGGCACGGCTCCGTGCCGCTGATCGCCCGCATCTTCACGGCCACCTCAGCCAGCTTCGCCGCGATCGCGTTCGCGTTCAGAACGACGGCGCCGTCGACCGCGTAGCCGTGCCGCGTACCGAGGAGGAGCGCCGGTAGGCCGCCGGCAGGAATGAGCACCTCCGCCCCGGCTGCGGCGAGCTCGCGGCCGAGCTGCTCGAACTGGGTCTCGACGGACGCCGCCGCCTCTTCGTCGCCGGCGAAGGCGCGCATGTAGAGCTCGACGCTCGTTGCCATCGCACGGACGCCCGCGCAGCGGCCGGCGAGCGCGTAGCGGCGCAGCTGCTCCTCGTGCCACTCGACGAAGTTCGGATGGATCGTGATCAGGCCGAAGCGGAATCCGAGCTGACAGGAGTAGAGAAGCGACGACTCGCCGAGCCCGACGACGGGAATCGAGAGCGCGCTGCGGAGCTCCCAGAGCCCCGCGTCCTGGAAGTGGCCGAAGACGATTCCGTCGACGCCCTCGCGCTCGAGCTCGATCGCCGCGACGAGCGCCTGAGCCGAGCAGCGCAGCTCGGTGAGCCGATGCACGTGGACGTCGGGCGGATCGATCCCGGAGAACGCGAACTCGAAGCCGGGGTCGGCGATCTCGTCGAGATAGGCGACGAGGCGGTCGACGTAGGGCTTGTTGGCGACCGGGCTCGTAAAACCCTGCCAGACGATGCGTGGCACGTGCAGACGTTACACCGCCGCTTGTTCCAATCGGGCCGAGCATGCAGAGTCCAGCTCGATGAAGGTGGCGATCGTCGGCGGCGGTGTCGGCGGCCTCACGGCCGCGCTCGCGCTCGCGCGCAAGGAGATCGACGTCGAGGTCTACGAGCAGGCGCCGGCGATCGCGCAGATCGGCGCATCGCTGCAACTCGGGCCGAACGCACTGCGACTGCTCGGCGAGCTGGGACTTCTGCCCGGGTTGCGGCGGATCGGCGTGCTGCCCGACGCGGTCGAGTTCGTGCGCTGGGACGACGGCTCGCTCCTCCATCGCACCTCTCTGGGTCCGGCGATGGAGGAGTACTTCGGCGCCCCGCAGCTCGACTTCTTCCGGCCCGACCTTCACCGCCTGCTCGTCGACGCGCTGCCGCCCGGTGCCCTACGGCTCGGCGCACGCGTGCTCGGCGTCGACCATGACGCGGACGGCGTCACCCTCGCGCTGGCCGACGGGACGCGTGTCCGCGCGGATGTCGCGGTCGCCGCCGACGGCATCCGCTCGCCGATACGGCAGCAGCTCGCCGGCGCCGACGACCCGCTGTTCTCCGGCACCGTCGTCTACCGCGGCGTCGCGCGCCGCGAAGACGTCGCCGAGCTCCACCCCGACCACGTCAACTACTACTGGCTCGGCCCGTACCGGCACGGCGTCTCGTACTGGATCTCCGGGGGCGAGCTGCTCGCCGTCAACTGCGCGGTGCAACGGGCCGAGTGGTCGGACGAGTCGTGGACGCTCGAGGCCCCGGTCGAGGAGGCGCTCCGCTACTTCACGGGCTGGCACATGCCGCTGCTCGAGCGGATGCGCCGCTGCCCGACCCTGCTGCGCGGCGCGGTGTTCGTGCGGCGGCCGCTCGAGCACTGGTCGTACGGACGCGTGACGCTACTCGGCGACGCGGCGCACGCGATGGAGCCGTTCCAGGCGCAGGGCGCGGCGCAGGCGGTCGAGGACGCTTACGTGCTCACGGAGTGCCTCGGCGCGGAGCCGGACGAGCCGGTCGCCGCGCTCGCGCGCTACGAGGCGATCCGGATGGCTCGGGCCGAGGAACTGCAGGCGTCGTCCCACACGGCCGCAAACGTCTTCTACCTCCCGGACGGCGACGAGCAGCGCGCACGGGACACGGCGTACGCGACGCTGCACGAGACGCAGCCCTGGGGGCCGCGACAGCAGATCTGGGAGTACGACGTGCGCGAGGCCCTCGCGTAGGGCCTGTCCGGTGTGAGACTCGATGGAGCCAGGCGGGCTCGAACCGCCGACCTCCTGGGTGCGATGACGACCGATGCACACCTGTGAGCGGTTCTGGCGCATCGTTGAGCGATCTTGGATCGGTTCGCTTAGGTCAGATCATCTCAGTTCGGTAGAACCGACAGTAGAACGGGCGAGGGCTAGCGCTCCTGGCTTTGGAGCGGGTTCAGTCCACGCCGAGCGGGAGCTCTGCGCGGGCGAAAAGCGACTCGGCCAACTGAGCATGGTACGGAGGGGGTCGACGGTTCGAGTCCGTCAGAGGGCTTCCACGAAAGATCTGCAAATAGGCGTTTTTGTCGTCTGATCATGCAACACGCGGATACACCGCGGGTACATCGCTGGTAAGCGCGGCGCATCGCGACGTCTCGGGACGCATTCCGACACGGGTCACGAGAGCAGCGTCGGTGCGCACTCCCGGGAAAGCCCTGCAAACGGCCGCTGACCATTGCCTCGAGAGACGAGAGTGCGACCCCCTCTCGAGTGAAGAGGGTGACCGGTCGTAGTCCGACCCTGAATTTCGTCCTCGATTGCTACTCGTACTGGAGCGCCGCAAGGACGTTCAGCCGCGTGACGGGCGAAACCGACGGCGTCGGGCTCAAGCGCTTCCCGGAGAAGGCGGGACGTACACACCTGCGCGTGCGGCTGTTCTGACCGATCAGCACACGCAAGCGCTCATTGCCGTGGCATGACGAAGGGTTTGAACTTGCGCACCTTCGCCTCGTTCGTCTGAGCCAGCGCGGCCCCGAGTAAGCAGCCGAGAACACGGCTCTTTGAGCCCGGAACTGTCGCTTCCGATCGGTTCTTCTATTTGCGCTGGAAGATGAGGGCTGTCCCCACCTTCGAGCATTCGATCAAGACGATCTTGTTTCCCGACCTGCCAAACGACACTTGGCATGCCTTCCAGGCGTTCGGCGGCTTGATCAGAGCGCCGCGCGCCTTCCGCGCGTATGGCTTCTCGGCAACCAGCTTCAAGAGCGCGGCCTTCGCGACGGTGCAGGACGCGTTGATGGTCGTGATCGACCAGGAGGCGTTAGCGGCCTTCAACGTGCCGCATGCCCCCGCCGAGCGAGCCGAGGCAGGCGTCACGGAACCCACCAGGACAGCGCATAGCATCAGTCCGAAGGAGAGAAAAAGACGAATCGACACTATCACTCCTTTCGCGGGCGGCGGACGCCGAAAATCACTGCAATCGATAGCAGCAGCGGCGCTACGTACCAAGTCTCCGATTCCCGTCCATGAAAGTCAACGCGCGACAACTACGCGATCAACAGTTGGCCCGAGACGCGGCGTGCAGTTGATGACCGCCAACGCGTACAACTCTTCCTCCGGGACGTGTACGTCGTAGCCGTAGTAGGCCGCAGTGTGCGCGATGACGCGGGCTGAGGCAGCGAGCACCGTTGCCGCGTCGATCTCCATCGCGCCGATCACGGTCCCTGCCCCGGGCGCCGAGGCCGCACCCGCGCTGGCGACGCTGCCGAACACTGCGACGAGCTCTCCACCAGTGATGACGATTCCGGCGCCGGCGCCCTCAACGCCGGCGACCAGCGAGTACCGCCAGCGGAGACCAGGTATGACGTCATCGATGGCGCGAAGCGGCAGATCTTGTACGTCGTCCATGGTCAAAACGGCGTAGCCAGCCCGTCGGTAGTTGCGGAGCACCCTCTCGATCGACACGCTCCCGCATCGCAGGATCAAGCGTCAGCGTCCGCAGCCCCGAGAATGCATGCCGAAACGCCTGTTCGGCGCCATCATTGATCGATGGCGGGAGCCGCCTGCTGGCGGCCTGAGCGGCGGACCCGACTGCTCCACCCACTCGACCCGAAGCCCTTCTGATGGCTGATGGTCCTTGGCTCAGTTCGTCCCGAAGACGCTCGTAGGCGCGCCGGTCATACTCGTCGTGAATCGGGCTTTGCCACCCTCCCATTCGAACACATGAGGACGCGCTGTGGAGTTCCCCCGGATGATTGAATAGGCCGGGGCCGGGTGGCGAGCCGAACACCGCGGGCGCTTCGGGCGCTGCTACTACCGAGGCCCTGCTCGACGAGGAGCTGGACGAATGATTAACGACCCCTACGTGCTCCAGCACGACCTCTGGGGGACGATCCATCACTTCAAGAACGGCCGCGACGGTGCTACCCGGTGCGGCAACGGCACGGGGCGAGCCACGGCTGATTGGCTTCAAGCCAGCGGTGCCACCAACGATGCGCGGTCGCCGGCGAAACGACGTTGAAGCAGAGCGCGGCGCCTTTCAACGAGCGGCCATCCTCGATCGCACGGACGAGCGCGAACCGCCCGGCCAGTCCGAGCCTCGCGTTAGCGTGCAGACACATCCGGTCCTCCTTTGAGCAGGTCTTTGGCGAGACCCACAGCCTCAAAGGAGGGCCGGACGAAACCCTTCAGCCGTTCACAACCTGTGTAGGCACGTCAGCTAGCGGGAGCCCCGAGCGGCTTCCGCGAGGCGCGCCGCAATCAGCCTCTTCGGGGTCCGACGATTGCTGCTCGCGGCGACTGGGCGCAGGTAGCTGGTTGAGGCGAGCTACCCCTGGATGCACTCGAGCTGGCTGGTCAGCCGCGCCACCTCTGCAGCGTCGCCGCGCTGCTGCGCACGGCGAATGCTCAGCTCGAGGATGTCGCGCCGGGGGTCGCCGCTTTGCGTGGGCGCCGCCGGTGCGGTGGGGAAGCCGTGTTCGATCCGCACTTCGGCCTGCGCGATCCGCGCGGCCGCGGCGTCGTGCGCTGCGGACGCGCGGTCAGCGTGCCGGGCGACGAGCGCCGGCTCGTCGAGCTCGAGCTTCGAGCGGTCCGACGGGTCGTAGCGCAGCGGCACGATCGCACCCTCGGCCTGCCAGCCGACCTCGCTGCGGTGAAGCTTCCGCGTGATCTCGGCGGACGATCCGTCATCGAACTGGACCCGCACGGTTACCCGATACGCGTCGGCGATGCCGTTGTTGTAGGTGTCGGTCCCAACGGAACTCACCACCACGCCGTCGATGGGCGCGCCGTCGCGCAGAAGCTTCCCCTTGCCCAACACGACTACTCCCTACCTCCTCGTGGCGCGCGCCAACTGGACTCGACCGCTCGACGAGTCTAGCTACTTCCCCCCGCAAAGACGGACGGTGAGCGGTGCCGCTGGGCGGGGGCTACGAGCGACGTCGCGGGCAGCCAACCAGGCGCGGGCCTGCCCCTTCAGACGGCGATCTCGATCGCTCGTCGCGTGAATGTCTGCCAGGAGCTCAGCGATCTGCTCAGTACTGAGGCGGCCGCAGCTCCAATCAGTCACCGCGCGAGTATCTCACCGGACAGCGTGCTCGTCGTCGGCGCGGACACCAGGCGTGCGCACATACTCTCGACCAGTATCACCGCCACTTCGAGTTGCTCTGAGCCCACGGGCGACGCAACGACCGGATATGAAAACCCCGGCGCTAGCAGGGGTTTCGTCGATGGAGCTAGGCGGGCTCGAACCGCCGACCT
This sequence comes from uncultured Actinomycetes bacterium, assembly GCA_963757725.1. Taxonomy (GTDB): domain Bacteria; phylum Actinomycetota; class Thermoleophilia; order Gaiellales; family Gaiellaceae; genus CAVWSR01. Next base: position 556,626 of record CAVWSR010000005.1, on the reverse strand, counting down.
CCTGGGTGCGATCCAGGCGCTCTCCCAGCTGAGCTATAGCCCCGCGTGCGAGCGCCAGTTTAGCCAGAGTTCGCTGTGGTCGCTTCGCCTGAAGGCGCTTGCAGCTTGCCGGCGCGGATGTGCTCGGCCATCGCCTTCGACTCCTCGCGATACCAGCTGCCGTCCTCGAGCTGGATTGCGGGATAGAGGCGCTGACCCGTGCCCTCCGCGATCGTGTCGCGCTTGCCGCGGCGGACCGGGCCCTTCACGACGTCGTAGTCGATCCCCATCTCGTCGAGGGCCGACTGCACCTTCCAGCACGGGTGCCCCCGCACCTTGACCCACATGTTGCTGCAACGGTGGAGCTTGACCGCCATCCCCGACCTCCCGGTCTCGAGTTCCGACCGCCCTACGATACGCCGGTGCGCGCCGTCGTCCTAGATCCGGCCGGCAGGCCTGAGCTGGCGGAGCTGCCCGCTCCCGCCTCGGCCGTGCCTGTGCTCGCCTGCGGACTCTGCGGCTCGGATCTGGAGAAGCTCGGGAGCGCGCCGCCCGGCACGGTGCTCGGGCACGAGGTCGTCGTCCGCGCCGCAGGCCGGCGGCTCGCGCTGATCCACCACTCGCCGTGCGGCGAGTGCGCGCGCTGTCTGGCCGGACACGAGTCGACCTGCGAGCGGTTTCCCGTTCCGACGATCGTCCCCGGCGGCTTTGCCGAGCTCGTCGAGGAGGCTGAAGGCGTCGAGCTGCCGGACCGCGTCGGCGACGCCACCGGGACGTATGTCGAGCCGCTCGCCTGCGTGCTGCGCGCGCTCGAGCAGGTTCCGCGCGGGCGGGTGCTCGTCGTCGGCTGCGGCTTCGTCGGGCAGCTGTTCGCCGCCGTGCTGCGACACCGGGGCGACGAGGTGTTCGCGCTCGAGCCGCGCGTGGACCGCCGCTGCGCGCCCGCGCCGGCAGGGCGCGTCGGCGCGGCCGTGCTGTGCGCAACGGCCGGCGGCGATGCGGCGCTCGAGCTGCTCGAACCCGGTGGCACGCTCCTCGTCTTCGCGCCCGGCGGCGGGATCGACCTCGACGGCGTCTACCGGCGCGAGTTGACCCTGACCGGATCACGCTCGGCGACACCCGCTGCAATGGCGGAGGCCGTGCGCCTGCTCCCGGAGCTCGATCTCCCCGCCCCCGTCGTGCTACCGCTCGATCGCTTCCAGGAGGGGCTCGACCTGTACCGGCGGGGCGACGCGCTGAAGGTCGTCTTCGTCCCGTGAGGGCGGCGCGCTTCTACGCGCCCGGCGACGTGAGGGTCGAGGAGGTGCCCGACCCCGAGCCCGGCCCGGGCGACGTGCTCGTCCAGGTCGAGGTCGCGCTCACGGACGGCACCGACCTGAAGGCGTTCCGGCGCGGGCACCCGCTGCTCCTCTCCGACCCGCCCAGCCCGTTCGGCCACGAGTTCTGCGGCATCGACGTCGCCACCGGCCGGCGCGTCGTCGCCGCGAACTCCGCACCCTGCGGCGCGTGCTCGCCGTGCCGCCGCGGCGACGAGACGCTCTGCGAGAACCTGCTGCCGCTGCTCAACGGCGCCTACGCCGAACTGCTCGTCGTGCCGGAACGGATCGCGAGCGCCAACCTCCTCCCCGTTCCCGACCGGCTCAGCTCGGAGGTCGCCGCGCTCGTCGAGCCGCTTGCCTGCTGCCTGCACGGCGTCGATCGCGCAGGCGTGCAGGAAGGCAGTGAGGTCGCGGTGCTCGGCGCCGGGCCGATCGGGCTGATGCTCTGCGCCTGCATCGCCGACCTCGGCGGGCGGCCCGTGCTCGTCGGCGGCAGGCGGACCCGGCGCGAGCTCGGCCCGCACTTCGGCGCGGAGCCGGGGGACGGAGCCGGTGCGGACGTCGTGATCGAGGCGGCAGGCACGGAGGAGGCCTGGCTCGACGCGGTCCGGCTCGTCCGGCCCGGCGGCACCGTCGTGTTCTTCGGGGGCCTGCCCCGCGAAGCTCGTCCACCGATCGACGCCTACCGTCTCCACTACGAGGAGCTGACGATTCGCGGCGCGTTTCACCACACGCCGCGGTCGGTCAAGGCTTCGCTCGCCTTCCTCGCGAGCGGCGCGCGCCCGTGGGAGCGCCTGATCACGCACGAGGTCGGGCTGGAGGGCCTCCCCGCGCTTCTCGCCGGCCCGCCCGAGGGCTATCTGAAGGCGGCCGTCCGGCCCTAGATGGTTCATGCCACGCTCTCGCGTGTCCGGTTGCGCGATCTGGCCGGTCTGGGCCACTCACGCCCCGGAACAAACGATTCCGTGGCATCAACCATCTAGACGGCAAAGAGCGTCAGCTCGGGCTCGCGCTCGCCGCGCAGCGCGTCGAGGTCGACCTCGACGCAGCGGATGCCACGGCTCTCGGCCAGGGTGACGGCCTGCGGCTTCAGCTTCTGCGCCGCGAGGATGCCGCGGCACTCCGCCTTCGCCGGGTCGAGCCGGATGCGGTCGAGGTAGCGGGTCAGCTGCTCGACCGCATCGATCGTCCCGATCCGCTTGATCTCGACCGCGACCCAGTCCCCCGCGGCGCCCGTGCACATCAGGTCGACCGGGCCGATGTCGGTCGGCCACTCGCGCCGGACGAGCCGCAGCTCGTCCTCGAGCGCGTCCGGCTGTGCGGCGAGCTCGAGCTGCAGATCGCGTTCGACGCCGTCCTTCTCGAGCGAGGCCGGCTCGCCCATGTCGTGCGCGACCTCGCTCAGCACCTCGGCGATCCGGATCTCGAGGCGATCCTCGGTCTTGCCGGCGCGCTTGCGGACGACGAGCAAGCCGTCGCCCTCCTCGATCACCGTCGGCGGGGTCATCCAGTTCAGCGGCTTGTAGCCACCCTGGTCGGCGTGTACGAGCACCGAACCGTCGTCCTTCAAGATGAGCAGCCGGATCGACTCCGGCAGGAAGGCGGTCAGACGGCCGGTGTAGACGACCTCGCAGCGGGCGACGATCAGGCGCACGGCGCGACGGTACTGGCCGAACCGGACGTGGCCGAAACGGACAGCGTCGAGTTCATGGCCCACGCTGCGGCGCACAAGTTCGGTTATGCCGCCTCCTGTCTCACAGGGCTCGACTGCTGCTCGCTAGGCTCCGCGGACGATGCGCGAGCCCGTGAAGGTCGCCTGTATCCAGGCCGAGCCGGTCGTGCTCGATCGCGAGGCGACGCTCGGCAAGCTGGCGCTGCTGACGGCAGAAGCGGCGGCCGGGAGCGCTCAGCTCGTCGTCTTTCCCGAGACGTTCATCCCCGTCTACCCGTCCTCGCTCTGGGCGCGCGCATTTGCCGGCTGGGCCGACCCGCGCGCCAAGGACGTCTTCGCCCGGATCTGCGCCAACGCCGTCGAGGTGCCGGGCCCGGCCGCCGACCGCCTGGGCGAGATCGCACGCGAGCACGGCGTCTGGCTCGTCACGGGAGTCAACGAGCTCGACCGCGGCACGCTCTACAACTCGCTGCTCTACCACGCACCGGACGGCTCGCTCGCGCTCCACCACCGCAAGCTCGTGCCGACAAACCACGAGCGGCTCATCTGGGGTCAGGGCGACGGCCGCGGCCTGCGCGCGATCGAGACCCCGCTCGGCCGGCTCGGCGGGCTGATCTGCTGGGAGAACTACATGCCGCTCGCGCGGTTCGCGCTCTACGAGTCCGGTCTGGAGCTCTACGTCGCCTCGACCGCGGACGACAGCGACGCGTGGCAGGCAACGCTCGTCCACCTCGCGCGAGAATCACGAGCGTTCGTGATCGCGCCCTGCCACTTCCAGCGTGCATCCGCCTATCCCGCGGACTTCCCGCTCGCCGAGGAGCTCGCCGGGATCGACGTGATCGGCCGCGGAGGCTCGGCAATCCTCGCGCCGGACGGTACGTACCTCGCGGGCCCGCTCTACGGCGAGGAGCGGATCCTCTATGCCGAGCTCGATCCTGCCCGTCTCGCCGCCGAGCGGCAGCGCTTCGACCCCGCCGGCCACTACCACCGGCCGGAGCTGCTGAAACTGACAGTCGTCGAGTAGCCGCGCCTCGACCGCGATCGCCGGAGTCGACGCGACCGGGCTCGCCGCGGTGCCGGTTCGGCAGTATCGGCCCGCGGCATGGTATGAACGCGTCGTGACGGAGGAGCAGGCGCTCGCGATCGTTCAGTCGGTCGTCGCGGCAGACCGCGGAGCGGTCAGCGTCGTGGCCGCCGACGATCACGGGGAGGTCGTGGCGGCGCTGCGGATGGACGGCGCGGCGCTCGACACGATGCTGAACGCGAAGCGGAAGGCATACACGGCCGCTCGGAGCGATGCCTCGACGACGCGCGAGCTGGCCGGCAAGGGCGAGCAGCCGGCGAGCTTCGATCCCGTCTTCACCTTCTTCCTCGGCGGCGTCGCAGCCTTCGCGGGCGGCAAGCGCGTCGGAGCCGTGGGCGTCAGCGGGCTCCCGGGCGAGGTGGACGAGCAGCTCGCCGTCGCGGCGATCCGCGCCGCCGGCCTCGAGCCGCCGCCGGGCCTCTAGCCGTCTACTTCCCAGGCGCCCGTTCCGACGTGTCCCGGCAGCCGTGCGCGGGCGCGGTACCCTAAGCGGCGAGACCCCGAAGAGGAGGACGGATGGCCGGCCTGATGTCAACGCGCCTCGCTGATCACGAAGGCGAAGATCTCGAAGCTGCTCAACCGGGCGGAGAACCCGACCGAGACGCTCGACTACTCCTACGAGCAGCAGCTTCAGCTCCTCCAGAACGTCAAGCGCGGCATCGCCGACGTCGTCACGTCCAAGAAGCGGCTCCAGATGCAGACCCAGCAGCTCGAGCAGAGCGTCGTCAAGCTCGAGACGCAGGCGCGTCAGGCACTCGGTGCGAACCGCGAGGATCTCGCGCGCCAGGCGCTCGAGCGCAAGGCCGCCATCCAGCAGCAGCTGCAGGGGCTCGACCAGCAGGTGCAGCAGCTCGAGGCGCAGCAGCAGAAGCTCGTCTCGTCCGAGCAGCAGCTCTCGGCGAAGATCGAGGCCTTCCGGACCCAGAAGGAAGTGATCAAGGCGCAGTACTCGGCCGCCGAGGCGCAGGTCAAGATCGGCGAGGCCGCGACCGGAATCGGCGAGCACGATGGCCGACACGGGCCTTGCGATCCAGCGCGCCAAGCGAGAAGACCGAGGAGATGCAGGCCCGCGCCTCGGCGGTCGACGAGCTGATCGCGTCGGGGACGCTCGAGGACTACACCTCGGATCAGACGCAGCTCGACCAGGAGCTCGGGGCGATCTCGTCGCAGTCGCAGGTCGACTCCGACCTCGCGAAGCTGAAGGCCGAGCTCGGCTCGGGGGACGACCCCAAGCAGCTCGCAGCCGGGGCTCCGGCCGAGGCTGCACCCGAGCCGCAGGCCGGAGCCGAGCCTCAGCCCGAGCCGGAGGCGGCGCCCGAGCCGCAGGCCGACGCCGAGCCTCAGCCCGAGGAGACCACGCAGTAGAGCGAGTGGGCGCCGGGAGGCGCCCTCTCGCTAGATCGGAGCGCCGAACAGGCCGAACCAGCGCGTCAGGTCGCCCTCGATCGGCAGCTCGCCCTCGAGCTTCGCCTTCAGCTCCAGCTCCGCGGCGTTGTCGCGCTTCTGGCCCTTGCCCGTCGGGACGAACGGCCAGAACTTGCCCGTGCTTGTAGCCGTAGATCCAGTAGACGCGGCGCTCCTTGCGCGGGCCCTCGAACGCGGAAGACGGCGGCGAGCAGCTGCGCGCCGAAGCCGCGGTCCTGCAGCTCGCGACGCGATCAGGCTGCACGGTCGTGACGAGGTCCTCGAAGTCCTGGTCGCGCACGACGAGCCACTCGAAGCCGAGCTCGTCGCTCTTGCGCTCGACCTTCGTGCCGGCCTGCTCCTTCGCGGCCGCGTCGAGCAGCCGCCGGACATCGTTCTCGGCGCGTACGAACTCGCCGGCGGAGAGCGGCTTGACAGCGAGCGCCCCGGCCGCGCCGCGACGGCTTCAGGCCGAGCTCGATCTCGAGCGTGATCCGCGCGGTCGAGATGGCGAAGAGCCGTTCCCGCGCCGGGCCCTTGAGCTTGCTGCGGCCGAAGAGGACGTCGCGGAGGCCCACCTAGGCTCCGGACGAACCGCTTAGCGACCGGCCGCCCATCTGGCGAGCGATCTCGGCCAGCGCGGCGAGCCGCTTCTCGAGCGGCGGGTGGTCCATGAACAGCTCGGCTGTCGCCCGCCTTGACCGGCGTCGGGATGATGAAGAACGCGTTCATCCCCGCCACCTCGCGCAGGTCGCGCTGGGGGATCAGCGTCATCTGGCTGGAGATCTTCTGCAGCGCGCTCATCAGGTTCTCGGGCGCGCCGGTGATCAGCGCCGAGCCGCGGTCGGCGGCGTACTCGCGGTAGCGCGAGATCGTCCGGATCAGGACGCAGCTCGAGACCGCGTAGGTCACGACCGAGACGACCAGGACGATCAGCCAGACCGGGACCGGAGTTGTTGTTGCTGTCGCGGTTGCCGCCGAAGCCGCCGAACATGCCGGCGTAGAGGCCGAAGCGGGTCAGGAGCGCCGCGAGCATCGCGAAGAAGCTCGCGAGCGTCATGATCAGCACGTCGCGGTTCGCGATGTGGGAGAGCTCGTGGGCGAGCACGCCCTCGATCTCCTGCGGGTCGAGCCGCTGCCAGAGGCCCGCGCGTGACCGCGACGGCGGCGTGCTTCGGGTTGCGGCCGGTCGCGAAGGCGTTCGGCACGTCCGTGTCGACGATCGCGACCCGCGGCTTCGGCAGGTCGGCCATCGCGCAGAGCCGCTCGACCATCGCGTGCAGCTCCGGCGCCTCGTCGGGTGACGACCTTCGCGCCCGGAGGCGGCGAGCGCGAGCTTGTCGGACGTGAAGTACTGGAAGACCGCGATCCCGACCACGATCACGACCATCGGCACGAGCCCGACGTTGAGGACGTGAAGAGGACGACCGCGAAGATCGACGTAGAGCAGGCCGAGCAGGGCTCCGTGAGCAGCATCCGCAGCGAAAGACCGGCGTCGCGACCGTAAGCCTTCCGTTTCATCGAGAATCAGCCTCCTTGAGAGTCAGCTGATCGTAGCCTGCGCGCTCGTGCTCGCGGGGCCCGCAGCCGCCGGAATCGTCGTGGGGCCGCCGCCCGGGCCGGGAGGCGCCGCCGGCCTGCTCGTACCGGGCCACGGCGCCTTCGTCACGCGCGCGGAGGCGCTGCGCGCGCTCGACGGCCAGACGGGGCCGCCCGGGGCGACCGTCTACGTCACCCTGCCGCCGCCGGGCGAGACGCACAACGTCCGTCGCTACCCCGTCACGGTCGTCGGCCCCGGCTTCGACGGGCTGCTGACCTCGAGCGCGACGCGGATCCCGGGGCTCGTCTCGATCGCCGACCTCGACGGGCTCCGCGCGCGCGCGGACGCGAACCCCGGGGCGACGCTGCGGCGGCTCGACCACCGGCTGGCGCGAGCTCACGACGCCCGCAACTGGGCGACCGTGACGGTGATGCTCTGCGCGCTCGCGCTCTGCGCAGCCGCGCTGCTCGTTCGTTCGCGGCTCCTCGCCCGCGCGGCCGCGCTCTCGATTCCGGCGTCGCTCTCCGCCGCCCTTCTTCTCAGCGCGCTCGGCGGCTTCCAGCCGACCGTGGCGCTCGTTGCGCTCGCGGCGCTCACGCTCGGCGTCGCGCTCGCGCTCTCGCCCCTCCCACTCGAGCCGCTGCTCCTGCTCTTCCTTGCGGGCTATCTCGTCGTCCTCACCGTGTGGCCCGAGGCGAACTCGCTCGCGATCGTCGGGCCGCACCCCGACGGCGGCGGTCGCTTCTACGGTGTCACGAACGAGGTCGAGACCCTGCTGCTCGTCCCCGTCGTGCTCGCGGCCCGCCGCTTCTTCGTACCGGCAGCCGCACTCTCCCTCGCGCTCGTCGGCTGGAGCCGTGCCGGCGCCGACGGAGGCGGTCTCGTCGTCTTCGCGGTCGCCCTGCTGCTGCTGCGGCTGCAACGGCTCTCTCTGAAGCTCCTACTCGGCGCGGTCGCGCTCGCGGTCGGGCTGGTCGGGATCGACGCCGCGCTCGGCGGCTCGAGCCACGTCACCCACACGATCTTCCATCCGGTGCGCCTCGCGCACGCCTTCACGCACCGCTGGCACACCTCGTGGGACGGCGTCACCGCGACCGGCCACGCCGCACTGATCGCAGGGCTGACCCTGGCGGCGCTCGCCATGTTCAGCCTGCTGCGGCCGCGCTCCCGCGAGCTCGACGCGGTGCTCGTCGCGCTCGCCGTCTCCCTGCTCGTGAACGACACCGCCTCGGACGTGATCGGCTTCGGCGCTTTGTCGTGCGCAGTCGTTTGGACCTTGGTTAGACTCGCGCCTCGATGCGCCGCGCCGCCGTCCTCGCCGTCGTTCTCGCCGTTGTGGCCGCCGTCGCGGCCGGTTGCGGCGGCCAGGGTGTGGTCGCGCCGACCGCCCAGACCGTAGTCGGCTCGCTTCCCCAGGCCGCCCCTGTAACCAAGGGCGATCCGGCCGCGGGGAAGCAGGTCTTCGCCTCGAACGGCTGCAGCGGCTGCCACGTCTACACGCCCGCCGGCTCGGCCGGCAAGGTCGGCCCGAACCTCGACAACCTCGCCGCCGACGCGAAAAAGGCGAACCAGGGAGACCTCCAGAAGTACACCGCCGACTCGATCAGGAACCCCGGCGCCTACGTCGTCCCCGGTTACCCAAACGGCGTGATGCCGACATTCGCGTCGCTGACCGACAAGCAGCTCGCCGATCTCGTCGCGTTCCTGACGCAGGGCAGCTGAGAGCTCCCCGCCGGATTCCCGCGCGGGGTCGAGGCGTTCGCCTGCGATCTCGACCGGACGCTGATCGCCGAGGACGCGCGAGCTGCGACCGCGCACTGATCGCGGCGATCGCGCGCCGCGCACGCCGCGGGGATCCACTTCGTCGTCGTCACGGGACGCATGTTCCAGTCCGTCCGCGCCGTACGTGCGCGCGGCTGGGCATCGACGATCCCGTCGTCTGCTACCAGGGCGCCGTCGTCGCCGACCCGGCTACGGGCGAGTTCCTCCGCCACGTGCCGATCCCGCTCGAGCTCGCGCGCGAGGCGATCGCGGCGCTCGCCGCGGAGGGCTGGCCGATCAACTGCTACGTCGACGACGAGCTCTACGTCGCCGAGCACACGCCGGAGTCGGACGGCGTACGCCGAGCTTCCAGCACCTCGACGTGCACGCCGTCGGCGACCTGCTCGCCTGGCTCGACCGCGCCGCCGACGAAGCTCGTCGTGGTCGGCGACCCCGGCGCGCTCGACGAGCTCGAGGTGCGCATGGAGGAGCGCTTCGGATCGGGCGGATGTTCATCTCGAAGTCGCTGCCGTACTTCCTCGAGTTCGCGACGGCCGGAGGTGACGAAGGGCTCGGGGCTCGACGTTCCTGGCCGAGCACCTCGGCTTCGCGCCGGCGCGCGACGGTCGGCGTTCGGCGACGGCGAGAACGACCGTCGAGCTGCTCGAGTGGGCCGGCTACGGCGTCGCGGTCGAGAACGCGCACCACCGCCTGAAGGCGGCGCGCCGACCTGGTCTGCCCCGGCCCGCGAGGACGGCGTGGCGCAGATCGAGGCCTAGCTCGTATCCCTGGAGCGCGTACCTAGACTCTCGCTCGTGATCGACCTCAGGGCCGCCCGCAACGACCCCGCCGCCTTCCGCGCCGCGCTCGCGCGCAAGGGCGCCGCCGAGCCGCTTCGACGCGCTGCTCGCCGCCGACGAGCGCTGGCGCGCCCTCGTGCCGCGGGTCGACGAGCTGCGCGGCCGGCAGAAGCTCAAGGGCAAGCCGACGCCGGAGCAGCTCGAGGAGCTGACGCGCGTCAAGGAGGAGCTGCGGGCGGTCGAGGCGGAGCTCGCGGCCGCCGAGGCCGAGCGCGACGCGCTGCTCGAGCAGGTGCCGAACCCGCCCGATCCGCTCGGCGCCCGACGGCGACACCGACGAGGACGCGCGAGGAGCTCCGCCGCGTGGGCGAGCCGGCAGCCGGACGGGCCCCGAGCACACCGAGGTCGGCCGCTTCGAGATGGAGCGCGCCGCGCGCGCTCTCCGGCTCGCGCTTCGGCTACCTGCTCGGCGACACCGCGCTCCTCGCGCTCGCCCTCTACCGCTTCGCGCTCGACCGCGCCGCTCGCGCACGGCCACGTGCCGATGCTGCCGCCCGTGCTCGTCCGCGAGGAGGCGATGTACGGCACCGGCTTCTTCCCGACCGAGAACTCGAACATCTACGCGCTCGAGGGCGACGAGCTCTACCTGACCGGCACGTCCGAGGTCGCGCTCGCCGGCGTTCCACATGGGCGAGATCCTCGACGAGCTGCCGCTGCGCTACGCGGCCTTCTCGACGTGCTTCCGCCGCGAGGCGGGCGCGGCCGGCAAGGACACGCGCGGCATGTTCCGCGTCCACCAGTTCAACAAGGTCGAGCTGTTCGTCTTCTGCGAGCCGGCCGCCTCGCGCGAGGAGCACGACCGGCTGCTCGCGATCGAGGAGGAGCTCGTGCAGGCGCTCGGCCTTCCGTACCGCGTCGTCAACGTCGCCGCCGGCGACCTCGGCGCATCCGGCGGCGAAGAAGTACGACATCGAGGCGTGGTTCCCGACGCCAGCAGCGCTACCGCGAGATCACCTCGACCTCGAACACGACCGACTTCCAGGCCCGGCGCCTCGGCATCCGCTACCGCCGCCGGCGAGAAGGGCACCGAGTTCGTGCACACGCTGAACGGCACCGCCGTCACCGACCGCTGGCTGCTCGCGATCCTGGAGAACTTCCGCGGCGAGGTCCCCGACGTGCTGCAGCAGCTCGGCGCGCCCGCCCGGATCTCGCGCTAGCGTCCCAAGCCGCGGCGGGGTGCCGGAGCGGTCGAACGGGGCGGTCTTGAAAACCGCTAGGCTCAACACCCTCGTGGGTTCGAATCCCACCCCCGCCGCTTTGAGACGAGCCTGGTGCCGCACTGGTTGAGCGGAATTCGGCCGCTTCCGCTGCGGATCAACTATCCGCTTGGGAACGCTGGAAACCGCTCGCGACTGTCGCTGGCGGCGGTGCTTGCCGCTGCTTGCTTCGAGTGGGGCGACGGAGCGACGCGATCCGTCAGGAGGTCTTGTGAGCGCTCCACGTGCCGCCGCCTTGCGGGCTCTTGTAGCTGCCCGACATCGACTTGCCCGACAATGAGCCAGTGTAGGTGGCGCCCGCACCAACGGCCCCGAATCTGATCGCGCGGCCGCGCACGCTACCGCTGATTCCGTACTTCCCGCTCGGGTTCGACAGCGTGATCGATCCGCGCAGACTCGACCCCGACTGCGTCCAGCGAAGTGTGAACCTGCCCGAGAAAGCGCCGCTGTACTTCCCAGACCATGTCCCGGCGAGCGTCGAGTGGCGCTTCGGAGTCTGCTTTGCGGGCGCGGCCGCCTTCGCGACCGACGTCGCGCCGAGCACCGCAACAACCGCAAGCACCGCCGCCAACAGCCAGGGGCTCCGCCTCATCGAAACGCTCCTTTCACCACGGATATCTACGCGTGCGCGCGAGCATAAGCCCGGGTTCTCTTCAAGGCAAGCATCGGAAGCAGAGCGAGTCTGGCATGCGCCAGGATCGGCACGGGAGAGGCGCGCGTTTCCCTCGACTGCCTCGAGCGACTTCGAGAAGACGAGCTTCGGTAGCTGCTTCCAGATCCGCGCGAACTCAAGCTGGTAGTCGAGGGCGGAGGGGTTGCGTTCTTCGGCGGTCTCCCAGAAGGCCATTACCTCGTAGAGGCGCTCGTCCGAGTAGATGGAGGCCGAGCTCGCTTGTCTGCTGGTTGTGGAAGCGGTGCAGCTCGGCATCGGGGGCCGCCCAATCGTTTCCGTCATGTCCCGCGATGTAGCAGTCGAGCGAGACGCCCAACGAGTAGATCACCGTCCTCACGCCATTGTCTCCTTGTGTAGTCGGAATCCCGGAACGGACTCGGCTCCGAGCGAGAGGTTAGGGTGAGAAGGCCGGCGCGTACTGAAACGGTCCCGCGACGAGTGATGTGTAGGCGGTCAGAGGTCGAGCTTGGAAGGCCTCTCCCCATCCTGCTTGCGGGAGGTGTCGACGCCCAGCTGCTCTGCGGGACGGAACCCGAAGCGGCTGTAGTACTGCGGTGAGCCGAGCAAAACGATCAGTGGCACATGCGCGACGTCAGCAGCGGTGAGAAGCGCGTCCATCAGGGCGCTCCCGATGCCCATGCCCTGATGTTCCGGAAGGACGCCGATCGGTCCTACGGCAACAACTGAGTCGGTGGCGACGGTCGCCTTGCTTGCCGTGACGTGCCCGACCGCCCCGCTCTCGGTTTGCGCCGTGAACGAGAACTCGGGGAGGGCGTCGCCCGCCTCCCACAGCGCCTCGAACAGCGGGACCTCCGGCGGGACCGAGTCAGGGTTCTCAGGCCGCCGAAAAGCCTCGGTGTAGATGTACCTAACCGCCTCGTAGTCTTCGCTCCGCTGCGGTCTCACGATCACGGGCTGATCCTCACACAGTCTCGGGCGCGAGCGTGCTCTCGCCTGGTCGCCCAGCTTCCGCTCACGACCGACACGTGAACCCTCAAGGAAAATCGCATTGTGTCGATGTGCCTGCTGTCGACTGAAACACGCGGAAACGACCTGCGCGCGGCCCCTCGTCATGTGCGACCGGCTTCCCAGGCGATCACTCGAAACGAAGGGCAAGAGCATGAAGAGGCTTCTCACGATCCTGCTGGCCGCCGCGACCACATTCGCTGCTCCGGTGGCCACGGTGTTCGCTGCACCCGCCACGCACCTGCTCCGACCTCGGCGATAAGGGCGTACAGAAGGAAGCGCCCCCGAGTCAGGGATCCACGGGCAGAGCGATAGGTTTACACCCCAGAGGCGACGAGCCTCGAAGACCCACTCTCCAACGAACAGATCGCCCCGTGTGAAGGTTGTGGCTGCCGCCGTCGTTCCCTTCGACCGCCTCCCCCGTCGCGTGTCCGAGATCGAGCACACGTGGATCCCGCTCGCGGACGGGACGCGCCTCTCCGCGCGCATCTGGCTGCCGGAGGACGCGGAGGCCGACCCGGTACCCGCCGTGCTCGAGTACCTCCCGTACCGAAAGCACGACGGCACGGTCGTCCGCGACGCCGTCCGCCAGCCGTACGTCGCGGGCCACGGGTATGCGGCCGTACGGGTCGACATCCGCGGCACGCGGCGAGTCGGACGGCATCCTCGAAGACGAGTACACGGCGCAGGAGCTGCGACGACGGGCTCGAGGTGATCGCATGGCTCGCAGCGCAGCCCTGGTGTTCCGGCGCGGTCGGCATGATCGGCATCTCCTGGGGCGGCTTCAACGCGCTCCAGCTCGCGGCGCTGCAGCCGCCGGCGCTGAAGGCGATCGTCACCCTCTGCTCGACCGACGACCGCTACGCCGACGACGTGCACTACCGCGGCGGCTGCGTGCTCGCGACCGACATGCTCCACTGGGCCTCGTCGATGCTGACCTGGAACGCGCGGCCGCCCGACCCGCTGCTGCTGCCCGACACGTGGCGCGAGGTCTGGCTCGACCGGCTCGAACGGACGCCGCCGTACATCGAGCACTGGCTCGCCCACCAGCGCCGCGACGCCTACTGGCGGCACGGCTCCGTCTGCGAGGACTACGACGCGATCGCGCTGCCCCGTCTATGCGATCGGCGGCTGGGCCGACGGCTACACGAACGCGGTCTTCCGCCTGCTCGCCGGGCTCTCACGGCGCCGCGCAAGGGGCTCGTCGGCCCCTGGGCGCACGCTTCCCCGACGACGCCGCTCCCGGCCCGAGCATCGGCTGGCTGCAGGAGCGCGTGCGCTGGTGGGATCAGTGGCTGAAGGGGCGCGAGACCGGGATCATGGACGAGCCGATGCTGCGCGTCTACGTGCTGGACTCGGTGCGCCGCAGGCGAGCTACGACGTCCGGCCCGGCCGCTGGGCCGCCGAGGAGGCGTGGCCGTCGCCGCGGCTCGAGCTGGCGCGCGCTCCCGCTCGAGACCGGCGAACGGACGCTCGTGCACGCGCCGGTGCAGACGCTCGGCGCGGAGGCCGGCGTCTGGTGCGCCGAGGGCCAGCCCGCCGACCTCGCCGGCGACCAGCGCCCCGACGACGCGCTCTCGGCCTGCCTTCGACTTCGAACCGCTCGCGGAGGCCTTCGAGATCCTCGGCCTGCCCGCGGTCGAGCTCGAGCTCGCCGCCGACCGGCCGCAGCGCGCTCGTCTGCGTCCGCCTCTGCGACGTCTCGCCCGACGGCACTTCGGCGCTCGTCACGCGCGGCCTGCTCAACCTCACCCACCGCGACTCGCACGAGCACCCGCAGCTGCTCGAGCCGGGCCGCCGCTACCGCGTGCGGGTCGAGCTCGACTCGATCGCGTACGCGTTTCCGGCCGGACACCGCCTCCGCGTCGCCGTCTCGTCCACGTACTGGCCTTGGGCCTGGCCCTCGCCCGAGCCGGTGACGCTGACGCTCTTCGCCGGGGCGAGCACGCTCGAGCTGCCCGTCCGCCCGCCCCGGCCGGCGGACGCCGAGCTGCCGGCGTTCGCCGAGCCGGAGCACACGCCGCCGGCTCGAGATCGTGCGCTCCGAGGAGACGCCGGACGGCCGCTCGCTCCGCCGCGACTTCGGCGAGCGGGCTGCTCGAGCAGCGTTTCGACTACGACGTCGGCGGCACCGTGCGCATCGTCCCGATCGACCTCGTCTCCGAGGACACGAACCACAGCGTCTACTCGATCGTCGAGGGCGACCCGCTCTCGGCTGCGGTCTCCTTCCACGCCACCACGCGGCATCGCCCGCGGCGACTGGAGCGGCCGAGCCGAGGTGACAGCTCGATGCGCGCCGACGCCGAGGCCTTCCACGTCACGAGCGAGCTGACCGCCTTCGAGAACGGCGAGCCCGTCTTCTCGCGCGCCTGGGAGCACCGCTTCCCGCGCGACCACGTCTAGGATCGCGCCGTGATCGACTGCGACGTCCACCCCCAGATCGGCGACCCGGAGGAGCTGATCGGCTTCGTCGAGCCGGCCAGCGGGAGTGGTTCCGCGACCAGGTGTACTTCGGGCTGCCCGGCTACTCGTGGGCGCACCCGACCTCCTGGTTTCGCGAGGACGTCGCCGAGCCTGGCCGCGTCCCCGGTGCCGACGCCGCCACGGTCGCGCGCGACCTCCTCGACACGACCGGCGCCGCGGTCGGCGTGCTCAACGCGGACGATGCGATCCTCGTCTCGCTGATCCCGAGCCCGTACCGGGCGGCCGCGCTCGCCCGCGCCCACAACGACTGGCTGCGCGAGCGCTGGCTCGACGCCGAGCCCGCGCCTGCGCGCCTCGATCATCTGCCCGGCGCAGGACCCGCGCGCGGCTGCCGCGGAGATCCGGCGCTGCGCCGTGGACGAGCGTTTCGTGCAGGTCCTGCTCTGCGGCGGCTCCGAGCGGCCGTACGGCGAGCCCCGCTACCTGCCGATCTTCGAAGCGGCCGCCGAGTACGGGCTGCCGGTCGCGATCCACTCGGGCGGCGAGGGAATGGGCATCGCCGCCTCCCCCGGCGGCGCCGGACCGGGCGCCTTCTACATCGAGTGGCACACGCTCGGCTCGGCCTGCTCGACGATGGCACACCTCGTCTCGCTGCTCTGTCACGGCACCTTCGAGCGGCTGCCGGCGCTGCGCGTCGTGCTGCTCGAGGGCGGCGTCGCGTGGCTGCCGGGGATCCTCTGGCGGCTCGACACGAA
The DNA here is from genome assembly GCA_963757725.1 of uncultured Actinomycetes bacterium. GTDB lineage: Bacteria > Actinomycetota > Thermoleophilia > Gaiellales > Gaiellaceae > CAVWSR01. The sequence goes on along the minus strand of CAVWSR010000005.1, from coordinate 540,972 downwards.
CTGGCGGGCGCTGCGCGGCGAGGTGCCGTGGCTCGACCGCAGCCGAGCGAGGTGGCGCGTACGCACGTCCGCTTCACGACGCAGCCGCTCGAGCACACGGACGGCCGCGACGAGCTGCTCTTTGCGATGCTCGAGGCGGTCGGCGCGCCCGACACGCTCCTGCTTCGCGTCCGACTACCCGCACTGGGACTTCGACGACCCGGCCTTCATGATGCGCCGGCTGCCGGAGGCGTGGCGAGAGCCGGTGCTGCACGCGAACGCCGCCGCGCTCTACGGCGAGCGGCTGCACCTGCCGACGGCATGAGCGAGTGGATCGAGGTCGGCTCGCTCGCCGAGCTCGAGGCCGCCGGACGGCTCGTTGCGCGCGTCGGCGGCCGCGAGGTCGGCGTCGTCTGGGATCGCGAGCGCGGCACCGCCCACGGCGTCCGCAACCGCTGTCCACATCACGGCGCGCCGCTCTGCCTCGGCCGCGTCCGCGACCGCGAGTCCGGGCCGCCGGGCGGCTACCGCTCGCGGGCGAGCGCGTGCTCCGCTGCCCCTGGCACGGCTGGGAGTTCGACCTCGAGAGCGGGCGGTGCCTCGACGACGAGCGCATGCGCGCCGCCGTCTACGCCGTCGAGATCGCCGACGGCCGCGTGCGGGTGCGCGTCTAGCGCACGAGGAGGCAGGCGGCGCGGTGCCCGTCCGACGCGCCCGCCGGCGCACGCAGCTCCGGATCGATCGTGCGGCACGCCTCGACCGCGACCGGGCAGCGGGGGTGGAAGCGGCAGCCCGACGGCACGTCGATCGGATTGGGCGCCTCGCCGCGGAGGATCTGGGGCTCGCACACGGCGGCGGGGGTCGCGGCGCGGCACCACCGAGAGCAGCGCCTTCGTGTACGGGTGCTGTGGATCCTCGATCACCTGCCCGCCGGCCCCTCCTCGACGATGCGGCCGAGGTACATGACGCAGATCCGGTCGGCGAAGCGCGCCGCGGTCGAGAGGTCGTGCGTGATCATCAGCACCGCAAGCCCGCGGTCGCGCAGCTCGTCGAGGATCGGCGAGGATTCCGGCCCGCACCGAGACGTCGAGCATCGAGACCGGCTCGTCGGCGACCAGCAGCTCGGGCCCGAGCGCGAGGCTCGCCGCGATCGCGACGCGCTGCCGCTGGCCGCCCGAGAGCTCGTGCGGGTAACGGCCGAGGTACAGCTCCGCCGGGGAGAGCCCCGCCTGCGTCGATCGCCCGCGACGACCCGCTGCCGCGCTCCCGCGCGTCCCCTGCCGGTGCACGACGAGCGCCTCCGCGACCGTCGCTCGACACGGAAGCGCGGATCGAGCGACTCGTACGGATCCTGGTAGATGATCTGCATCCGCCGGCGCAGCCGCCGCAGCTCGCGCGCGCCGAGCAGCGGTCGACGTCGATCGCCGTCGAAGCGGACGCTGCCGCCCTCCGGCCGCACGAGCCGCAGCACGGCCTGCGCCGTCGTCGTCTTGCCGCAGCCGGACTCGCCGACGAGCGCGACCATCTCGCCGCGCGCGACGCCGAACGAGACGCCCGAGACGGCGTGCACGAGCTGCTTCGGCCGCCGCGCGAGCGTCGCCGCGAGCCCGCGGTGCGACCGGATAGCGGACGACGAGCCCGTCCACCTCGAGCAGCGGCGCGCCGCGGTGCTCACCGTTCGCGCTCACACCGGCTCTCCGTGCGAGATGGCAAGCCGCCTCGTGCCCGCCGCCGACCCGCCGCAGCAGGGGCCGGACCGCGGTGCAGCGCTCGAAGGCCGAGTCGCAGCGCGGCTGGAACGGACAGCCGACGAGCGGCTCGTCGAGCGGCGGCGGCGTGCCCGGAATCGAGACGACGCGTCGCGCGACTCGAGATCGGGCGTCGCGCGCGAAGAGCAGCCGCGTGTACGGATGCCGCGGCGCGTGGTAGAGCGCGTCCATCGGACCGGTCTCGACGATCTCGCCCGCGTACATCACCGCCGCCGCCGCGCACGTCTGGGCCACCACCGGCAAATCGTGCGTGACGAGCATCGAGTGCGAGGCCGAGGTCGTTTGCGAGCGCGATCAGCAGCTCGAGGATCTGCGCCTGCACCATCACGTCGAGCGCGGTCGTCGGCTCGTCGGCGAGCAGCAGCTTCGGCTCGCAGGCGAGCGCCATCGCGATCGCGGCCCGCTGGCGCATGCCCCCGGAGAACTCGTGCGGGTAGCTCTTCGCCCGGCCGGCCGAGATGCCGACGCGCTCGAGCAGCTCGCCGGCGCGCCGCTCCGCCGCCGCCCCGCTCGCGATGCCGTGCAGCTCCATCGGCTCGACGATCTGGTCACCGATGCGCTTCACCGGGTTGAAGGCGTTCATCGCCCCCTGGAAGACCATCGCAACGTCGCGCCAGCGATGCGGAGCGACGGTCCGCTCGCCGCGCGCGAGCACGTCCTCGCCGTTCAGCAGCACGCGGCCGGCGGCACTCGCCGTCGGCGGCAGCAATCCCATCAGGGCGAGGATCGTCGTCGTCTTGCCGCTCCCCGACTCGCCGACGAGCCCGAGCCGCTCGCCCCGTGTCCACTGAGAACGAGACGCCCTGGACGGCGTGCAGCTCCCGCCCGTGCGCGAGCTCGAACCAGACGTGGAGGTCCTCGACCTCGAGCAGCGCGCCGCTCATCGGTCAGCCCGCGGCGGCAGCGGGCGCAGCGGAAGCGGCGCACCGAGAGATGGCCCGAGCGCAGCCGCGGATTGAGCGCGTCCTCCATCGCCTGCCCGGTCATCGTGCAGGCGAGCACGACGATCGTGACGGCAAGACCCGGCGGCACGATCGCCCACCAGGCGTTGTTGAGGATCGCGTCGTCGTTGAAGGCGTTCTCGATCAGGCGGCCCCAGGAGACGAGGCTCGGATCGCCGAGACCGAGGAAGGTGATGAACGTCTCGGCGAAGATCGCATACGCGATCAGCAGGACGGTGTTGGCGATCAGCAGCGGCGTTACGTGCGGCAGCACATGCCTGAGGATCAGCCGCGTGTTGCCGACCCCGAGAGAGCGCGCGCGCCGCACGTAGACGCGTTCGCGGATGCTCTTCGTCTGCGCACGCAGAAGCCGCGCGGTCGACGTCCAGTAGATGACGCCGATGATCAGGATGATGTTCGTCAGGCTGCGCCCGAAGAGTGCAGCGACGACGATCATCAGCGGGATGTCGGGGATGACGAGGAAGTAGTCGGTGATCCGCATCAGCACGATGTCGGTCTTGCCGCCGAAGAAGCCCGAGAGCAAGCCGACCGTCCCGCCGATCAGCCGCCGAGACCGCCGCGGCGGCGAAGCCGACGAGCAGCGAGACGCGGGCGCCGACGACGAGCAGCTTCACCATGTCGGCGCCGCCGCCGTCGGTGCCGAACCAGAATCGCGAGCTCGGCGGCGCGAACACCGGTCCGACCTTCGCCCTGGCGTCGCCGTGGATGAAGCAGCGGCCCGATCAGGGCGACGAGCACGAAGACAGCGAGGACGGCGAGACCGACGAGCGCCTGCGGGTTCGCGAGGGCCGGGCTCGCGAGCAGCCGCCGCAGCCTGCGGCGCGGAACCGGCGCCGCCGGCGGCGCTCCGAGGGCGGGGTCGGCCGCGCTCATTCGGTCACCCGCGGGTCGAGCTTGAAGTAGAGGAGGTCGGCCACGAGGTTGAAGAAGATGACCGAGAGGCTGAGCAGCAGGAAGGCCCCCTGCAGGATCGGGTAGTCGCGCTGGTCGATCGCTTCGACGATCTCGAGGCCGATGCCCGGGTAGGAGAAGACGTACTCGATCGTGATCGAGCCGCCGATGATGAAGCCGAGCGAGAGGGCGACGAGCGTGATCACGGGCAGCATCGCGTTGCGAAGGCCGTGCTTCCACACCGTCGCCCAGTTCGAGAGGCCCTTGGCGCGCGCGGTCAGCACGTAGTCCTCGCCGAGCGTCTCGAGCATCGCGGAGCGCACGATCAGCGTGTACTCGCCGTAGAGGACGAGCCCGAGCGTCAGCGCCGGCAGGAGCATGTGCTTGAGCCGGTCGATGACGATCGTCCACGTCGACGGGTTCGAAAGGATCCCGAGCGTCGGGTCCTTGACGCCCGAGGTCGGGAGGCCGACGGCGCCGGCGACGAAGAGCACGACGAGCAAGCCGAGCCATTGCGGCGGCATCGAGTAGAAGGCGAGGCTGCCCCAGAGCCCCGCCTTGTCGACCGCCGTGCCCCGCCGCCAGGCGGAGATCACCCCCGTGACGATCCCGAGGACGATCGAGAAGAGCGTCCCGAGCGCGACCATCGGCACCGTGTTCCTGATCGGCTCCCAGAGCGCCCCTGCGACTGCCTCCTGCGTGCGGAGCGAGTTGCCGAGGTCGCCGTGGGCGAGGCTGCCGAGATAGAGCCAGTACTGCTCCCACTTCGACTGGTCGAGACCGAGCTGCTTGCGCTCGTACGCCTTGAATTGCGCGCGTGCACTGCCGGCAGCGCAGCGCCGAGACGGCGTCGCCGGAGATCGCCCGGAAGAGGACGAAGTTGAGGGTGATCGCGACGAAGACGGTCGCGGCGGCGAAGAGCAACCTCTTGAGGACGTAATCGGTTCCGCTCACGCCGTCAGAGCTCCTCCGCCGCGACCGCCTTCACCGTGTCTCTAGCCCTTGCCGGGGCTCGTGTAGTACTGCTTCGAGTAGGCGTTGAGCTCGATCCGGAAGCCCTTCCACTTCGTCGAGTGCGCATCGATCAGCTGCTCGTTCGCGAGCTGCGTGTACACGACGTTGTCGTAGATCAGCTGCTGCAGCTTCCAGACGATCTGCTTGCGCTTGGCCGGGTCGACCGTCTCGCCCTGGAGCACGTAGAGCTTGTCGTAGGCCGGGTTGTCCCAGCCGGTGTCGCTCCACGAGCACCACTGGGCCTTCGTGACGACCGAGAGCATGAAGTCCGGGTCGACGTAGCCGGCCCAGTCCCACATCGCCAGGTCGAAGCCGGTGTAGCCGACGCTCTTTCCCGTGTCACACTTCGAGCCCGTCTCGAGCGCGTACGATGCGGTCGAGTCGCCGCCCACCTGCTGCGTCAGCTTGACGCCCGCCGCGGCGAAGCCCTCCTGGACGATCTGGAACTCGCGGTTCACGTTGAAATCGGTCGAGGTGGGCGTGATCACGTTGTACTTCAGCGGGTGCGCCGGCTGCGCGTACTTGCCGGTCGTCGCGCGCGCGACGCGGATCCCGTTCGCACCCCGCTTGTAGCCGAGCTTGTCGAGGATCGCGTTGCCCGCCTTGCAGTCGTAGCTTCAGCGGTCCGAGCCGCGGATTCTCGAGCGGCGAGATGTGGCCGACGAGGCTCTCGACCAGGGAGGCGTGCCCCTGGAAGACGACCGAGAGGATCCGCTGCCGGTCGACGCACATCGAGAGCGCCTTCTTCACGCGCGGGTCGAGCAGCTCACGGTTCTTCGGCTTGCGCGGATTCGAGTTCCAGGTGATGTTCGACGTCTCGGAGCCCGGCGTCGTGTCCAGCGCGACACCCTTCGTCTTCGCGACGACGCCTGACCGCGTTGAACGGCACCTGGTCGACCCAGTCGAGGTTGCCCTGCTTCAGGTCGGCGATCATCGAGTCGGCGTTCGTGTAGTACGTGAGCGCGATCGCGTCCGCGTGCGACGGCGGTCCCCAGAAGTTCTGGTCCGGGATCAACACCGTCGTCCCCTTCTTGGCGTACGACTTCACCGTGTAGGCGCCGCCCGTGACGATCGGCAGGTGGAGCTCCGGGTGGTAGGTCTTCGAGCCCCTTGCCCTTCGGCGTGCTCGCGTACTGCTGGTAGACGTGCTTCGGGACGATGAAGAGCTGCTCGAGCTGCGCCAGCACGTTGCCGACCGGCGCCGTGTAATGGATGACGAGCGTGGTCGGGCTCGGAGTCGTCGCGCTCTTCACGTGGCGAGCGCGGGCGCGGCGACGGCGGTCGCGCCGTTCTGCGTACTTGACGATCGTGTTGATCGTCCAGGCGGCGTCGTCGGCCGTCATCGGCTTGCCGTCCGACCACCTGGTGCCCGAGCGGAGGCTGAAGGTCCAGGTCTTGCCGTCCTCCGAGTTCGTCCACGACTTCGCCCAGTCGCCCTCGATCGCGTAGCCGGACTTCCCGTACGCGTACTGGACGAGCTGCGGGTAGATCATGACCATGGCGTTGTAGGCCTGGGACTCGATGTACTTGAACGGGTTCAACGAGTCGATGTAGTTCGTCGTGCCGACCCGCAGGATCCCGCTACCCCCTGCGTTCGCGACTGCCGGAGCCGCGGCGCCGCGCGTGGCCGCCGCCCCGACCGGCCGCCGCTGCAGCGAGCGCGACCGCCGCGACCACGGCGGCGACCGTACGTGCGCGCGTGCAGAGCGTCATGACATGTCCCTCCCTTGTCGGTGAGACCGGACTGGTCGCTGGTGAGTCTCTTCGCGTCGGCATCGAGGGTCGCGACGACGCCGAGCGGCAGTGCCGCGAGGTGCTTCCCGTGGCCGAGCGGGAGCTTGTAGAGGACCGGGACGCCGAGCGGCTCGAGGTGGAGCTCGAGCACGTCCTCGATCGACCGCGTCCGCGGCCATTCGGGCTTGCGCTCGCTCCACTCGCATCGCTCCATGTCGCCGACGACGACCCCGACGACGCCGTCGAGCTTGCCGGCGTGGGCGAGCTGCGTGAGCATCCCGTCCACGTACCAGGCCGGGGCGTCGTAGTCCTCGAAGAAGAAGATGCAGCCGTCGAGGTCGACTTCCCACGGCGTGCCCATCGTCTGCAGGAGCAGCCAGAGGCAGCCGCCGACGAGCGGCGCGGTGACCCGACCCGCCGCGATCACCCGCACGTACGGGTCGTCGGGATCGCGCGGCACCTCGCCGGCGCCGCCGCCGCGCAGCACCTCGAGCAGGCGCCTGCGGCTGAAGTCGGTCGTCTCCCGGTCGCCCATCCCGGCGAGCCCGTACGAGTAGAAGGTCCCGAGCCCGGCGAGCTGGCGCAGCGCGACGTGCAGCGCCGTGATGTCCGAGTAGCCGAGGAACGGCTTCGGATGCTCGGCGATCGCGTCGAAGTCGAGGAACGGGATCGTCTGCGCCGAGCCGTAGCCGCCCTGGAAGCTCTGGACGACGTCCACCTCGGGGTCGAGGAACATCGCCATCACGTCGGCGGCGCGGTCGCGCGGGTCGCCGGCGACATAGTCGTCACGGTCGAAGATGTGCTCGCCGAGCTTCACGTGGTAGCCCTCCGCCTCCCACCACTCGACGCCGCGGAGCACCTCCGAACGGTTGAAGTAGCCGCTCGCTGGAGCAGGAACGCCGATCGTCCCTCCCGTCCGGCAGCGGCTTGCCGAACCGGGTCGCCGCCGTCATGACGGAAGACCATACAAAACGGACCGCGATTCACAAGGGGGGCCCGCGCCGTAGCGGATCTTGCCGGCGGTCACGTCGGCGACGCACCAGAACACCGTCTTCGTGCCCTCGGCGTCGCCGTGCCGGCAGAGCGAGTCCGGCGCCCCTTCGTGATCGGACAGCGCGCCAACGAGCGCGTCGGCTGTCCACGCCGTCTTCCGTTGCTCGAGCAGCTCCGCGGCGCGGCAGAGGCGCGCGGCCGAGCCGGCGACCCGCGTGCTGCGCTCGAGCGCGAGCAGCGCCGGGTGCGTGTAGTGGTTCGTGTGTGCGAGCACGCCCGCGACGGGCTCGCTCAGCTCTGCCCGCCGGGCCGTGCCCTCGACGTTGACGGCGCGGCCGTCCGCGTGCGCGAGCACCCAGTTGTACGAGGAGGCGCGCGCCGGGTGGAGCACCGCCCGGACGGCGTCCTCGAGCGTTCGCCGGGTGAGCACGTCCCGCATCTGCAGCAGGCGCGGGATCCCCACCTGCTCGTCGCCGGGCGCGAGCTCGTTGCCGGTCACCGAGAGCCCGGCGTCGTTCCAGCCGACGCTGATCCAGGGGCCGATCCCGAGCGTGAAGCAGACGGGCTCGCCGGGGATCCGCCACTCGATCGCGACGACGTCGGACCCGGCCGAGGCGTGCAGGTCGTTGTTGTGCGCCACGAGCAGGTGTCCGTCCTCCGTCGCCTCGGGCAGCACGACGAGGTCGGTGCAGCGCTCCGGCGCCGGCGACACCGCCTCGAGCTCCTCGATCGAGGCGGCGAAGACGGCAAGCGGGTCGGCGCCGGCCCCCTCCGCAACCCCGTCGAGTTCCTCGACGACCCACGGCAGCTGCTCGAGGGTGACGGCGCGGTACGCCTCGACAAGCGCCGCATCGGCCGGCGTCTGCGCAGCCCGGCGCACCGCATCGCCCGTAGCCGCCCCGATCCGGCGACCCGCCTCGCGGTGCGTGCCCGCCGCCTTGATGAAAGGGATCGCCGCGCTCAGCCCGCGGTCTCCCGCGGCGGCAGACGCTCGGGCAGCGGTTTCGCGCGCAGCTCGCGGACGAACTCGACGCACTCCTCGACGGCGGACGCGAGCAGCGCCTCACCCTTCTCGGCAGTCGCGGCGGTCGCGTCACCCTGAACGCCGGTGCGCGAGAACGCGTTCCACCACGGCATCAGCTTCAGCGGTCCGTCGGCCCAGTCCATCCAGGCATGCTCTCCTGCCGGGTAGCTGCGCTCGTCGACCGCCTTCTCCATCTCGACCGCAGCGGGGTCGATCGCGAGGTACATCGACGTCTCGAGCTCGCACGCGTGCGCCATCCCGCCGCGGCCGGAGCTGCGCAGCTCGCCGATCCGCTCGAGCGCGCGGCGGCCGGAGAGATAGAACGCGGCCGCCGAGAGGACGTTCGGGTACTCGACGCCGACGAGCCGGGCGGCGGTCTCGACGAGGTTCTGGTTCGAGCCGTGCCCGTTCAGGTAGAGCAGCCGGCGGAAGCCGTGCCGGGCGAGCGAGGTGCCGATGTCGGTGCAGTAGCGGGTAAAGGTGTCCCAGCCGATCGTGATCGTGCCCGGGAAGTCCATGTGGTGCGGCGAGTAGCCGTGCGGGATCGGCGGCAGCAGCAGCACCTCGCCGGGGGCGGCCTCCGCCGTTCGGCGCGCGATCTCGGCCGTGAGCCGGAGGTCGGTGTCGAGGGGCAGGTGCGGACCGTGGTCCTCGAGCGTCGCGACCGGGATGAGGCAGACCCTGTCCTCGTCGACGGCCCGGCGCACCTCGGGCCAGGAGAGGCGCTCGTACAGCAGCGGGCTAGACCACATCGGTGACGTCGACCTCCTCATAGGGCGTGTCGCAGGGATTCCCGGGCGCCACCCACATGCGCCCCAGCTCGAGCTCGCAGACCATCGAGAAGAGCACGACCGAGGCCTCGTCGCCGTCGCCGGGATCGGCATGCTCGCAGATCGCCTGCGGCCGTGACGCGTGATCGCGCAGCAGCGACATGGCGTCCTCCGGGGTGGCCGGCGGCCGCTCGCGCAGCAGCGCCGCAAGCCGCTCGTGGCGCGCGAGGCTGCCCTCGCTCGCCGCGGAGCCGCGCCGCGCGAGCTCGGGGGCGAGGTAATGGTTCGTGTGCGCGCCCGGCCCGGCGAGCACGGCGGCCTCGGTAGCGGTCGTCTCGACCGTGAAGGCGTCGCCGCCGCGCAGAGCGAAGACGTGGGCGTAGCCGCCCGCCCGGCCGGAGAACGCGGCCCGCCGGGTTGCATCCTGAGCGGACACCGCCTCGAGCGCGTGGCGCGAGACGAGCACGCGCGGGATGCCGACCCGGTCGTCGGGGGCGGAGAGCGAGTCGATCCCCTGCGCCAGCCCGGCTCCGTTGAGCCCGACCGCGGGCAGGCAGCACGCGACGGTCGGCGAGGCGAGGCGGACGCCGCCGGGGCCGACCTCGACCACGACGGCGAGGTTGCCGGCGTCGCCCGCGAGCCACTGCTCGTTGTGGGCGAGGATCGTCGCGCCCGGTGCGAGGGCCGAGAACGTCGAGCAGCGCTCGACACCCGGCGCTGCCGCTTCGAGAACAGGCGCGAGCTCCTCGACGGCGTTCACCGCCCACAGCTCGTCGGCGCTCACCTCGGCGCCTGCGGCGATCGCGTCGAGCAGCGCCGACTGCTCCGGCAGCACCGCTGCCGCGATGCGGTAGGGCGCAACGAGCCGCGCCAGCGCGGCCTCGTCGATCCCGCGCCGGGCGAAGAGCTCGCGGTAGAACGCGAGGCTGCGGCCGATCAGGTCGCCGAGCTCGCGGCCGATCGTCCTGCCGCGGTCGGCGGCCGCGCCCTCGGCGAGAACGATCCGAAGCACCGCCCCATCCTACGACGACCGCCGCTCTAGGATTGCCGAAGCGGGGGAAGGAGGAAGGGGTGGCCGCACGGATGACGTACACGACCGGCGCGCCGAGCGCCGAGCTCGACACGACCTTCGAGGCCGCCCTCGCAGCAGCGCGCGCCGCGGACGCCGCACCGCTGCCACACCTCGTCGGCGGGCAGCCGCGCGACGACGGCGCGGTGCTCGAGCGGGAGGATCCTTCCCGCACGGACGCCGTGGCGAGCCGCGCCCACGAGGGCGTGGAGGTCGTTTCCGAGGCCCTCGCGCGTGCCCGCGCGGCACAGCCCGCGTGGCGTGGGCTCCCCTACGAGGAGCGCTGCCGGCTGCTTCGCGAGGCGGCGCGCCTGATCGGGGAGCGCCGGCTCGAGCTGGCGGCGGCGGTCAGCCTGGAGATCGGCAAGGTGCGGACGGAGTCGATCGCCGAGGTCGAGGAGGCGGTCGACCTGATCGAGGCGTACTGCGCCCAGATCGAGGAACACGGCGGCTTCGCGCACGAGCTCGGGCAGCTCGTCCCGGACGAGCACAACCGGAGCGTCCTTCGCCCCTACGGCGTCTTCGGCGTGATCGCGCCCTTCAACTTCCCCGTCGCGCTCGCGGCCGGAATGACCTCCGCCGCGCTCGTCGCAGGCAACACCGTCGTGCTGAAGCCGTCGGAGGAGACGCCACTCTCCGGCTCGGGGCTCGGCCGGGCGCTGCTCGACGCGGGCCTCCCGGAAGGCGTGTTCAACCTCGTGCACGGCGGCCCCGAGACCGGTGCGGCGCTCGCCGCCGGAGCGGTTGACGGGATCGCGTTCACCGGCTCGGCCGAGATCGGCCGCGCCATCGGGCGGCAGCTCGCGGAGGGACCGTACCCGCGACCGGTACTCGCCGAGATGGGCGGCAAGAACCCGGCGATCGTCACCGCCAGGGCCGACCTCGACAAAGCGGCGGAGGGGATCGCGCGGGCCGCGTTCGGCTTCTCGGGCCAGAAGTGCAGCGCCTGCTCGCGGGCAATCGTCGACGCAGAGGTGCACGACGCGCTCGTCGAGCGGCTCGCCGAGCAGGCGGCCCGGATGCGGGTCGGCGACCCTGCCGACCGCGAGTCTTCGACCGGCCCGGTCGCGAACGCCGCCGCGGTCGCACGCTTCGAGCGCGCCGTCGCGGACGCCCGCCGCGACGGGACGGTCGCCGCCGGAGGCGAGCTGCTCGGCGGGGGCGGCTACTTCGTCGCGCCGACGATCGTGGCGGAGCTGCCCGCGGACCACCGGCTCGCACGCGAGGAGCTCTTCCTGCCGTTCCTCACGGTCGTGCGCGTTTCCGGCCTGGACGAGGCGCTCGCCGAGGCGAACGCCGTCCCTTACGGGCTGACCGCGGGCTTCTTCTCCGAAGCTGCGGCGGAGGTCGAGCGCTTCCTCGACGAGATCGAGGCGGGGGTCGTCTACGTCAACCGGCGCGCGGGAGCGACGACAGGCGCCTGGCCCGGCATCCAGTCGTTCCCGGGCTGGAAGTCGAGCGGCCTGACCGGCAAGGGCGGCCTCGGCCCCTGGTACGTGCAGCAGTTCATGCGCGAGCAGAGCCGGACTGTGGTCTCCTCAGCTCCGAGCTGAGCTCTGCGGCGCGCTTCCTTTCTGCAGCCGTCACGAGGGTTCGGGCTCTGCGGCGGCTTCCGCCCGCGGCTGGCTGGACGCGAGCACGCGCAGCCCGTCCGGCGGCAGGTACACGCTCACCGCCTCGCCCTGCTCGAGCGCAAAGGCCAGCCGCTTGCCGTCGTTCGCGATGGCCACCTTGAGCAGCTCGCCGCCGAGCACGCGCACGTGCACCTCGTGGGCGCCGCCGAGGAATACGGCCCGCTCCACCAAACCTGGGAGCCGGTTGTCGCCGACCGTCGCGAGCGGCTCGATCGCGATGCGCTCGGGCCGGATCATCACCTTCACCTCGCCGCGCGCCTCGGTGGCGCCCTGCTGGGCGCGGAAGGTGCGGTCGCCCACGCGGACGGCGCAGGCGTCGCCGTCGGGCCCGACGGCCTCGGCGGCGAGCAGGTTCGAGACGCCGAGGAAGTCCGCGACGAAGACCGTCCGCGGCTCCTCGTAGACCTCGCGGGGAGGCCCAGCCTGCTCGACGGAGCCCTCGTTCATCACCGCGATCCGGTCGCTCATCGTGAGCGCTTCCTCCTGGTCGTGCGTGACGAACACGAAGGTGATCCCGAGCTCCGCCTGCAGCGCCTTCAGCTCGACCTGGAGGTTCTTGCGCAGCCGGGCGTCGAGCGCGCCGAGCGGCTCGTCCAGGAGCAGCACGCGCGGCCGGAGCACGAGCGCCCGCGCAAGCGCGACCCGCTGCTGCTGGCCCCCGGAGAGCTGCGCCGCCTTCCGCCCCGCGAGGCCGCCCAGGTTGACGAGCTCGAGTGCCTCGCCGACCCGGCGGACCTTCTCTTCCTTGCTCAGCTTGTGGTACTTGAGACCGAAGGCGACGTTGCCCGCGACGTCGAGATGCGGGAAGAGCGCGTAGCTCTGGAACACCGTGTTCACGTTCCGCTTGTGCGGCGGCACGCGCGCGACGTCGCTGCCGTCGAGCATGATCCGGCCGCTCGTCGGACGCTCGAAGCCGGCGATCATCCGCAGCGTCGTCGTCTTGCCGCAGCCGGATGGGCCGAGCATCGTGAAGAACTCGCCCGGCGGCATGTCCAGATCGATCCCGTCCACCGCCACGACGCCCGCGAACGCCTTCGTCAGCTCCTCGAGCCGGATCTCGCCCTGCATCAGACCTCCAGTGCGGCGAGCGTCGCGGCCTCACTGCCGCCCGCGAACCGCCGGTAGACGAGGAACGCGAGCGTCAGCGTCACCAGCGTGATCGCGAGCGCCACCGTCGCGATCGCGTTGAGCGCCGGGGTCGGCGCGCCGCGAGCGTTCGCATAGAGCAGCATCGAGACGGTCGTGGTGCTCGCGTCGCTCGAGAGGTACTGCGTGACGACGAAGTCGTCGATCGAGACGGCGAACGCGACGGCGGCGCTGGCAATGATCGCCGGCGCAAGCAGCGGCAGGAGGACGCGGCGAAGCTGGTCGCGCGGGGGCGCGCCGAGGTCGGCCGCCGCCTCCTCGTACTCCGGCCCGATCGACGTGAGCCTCCCGCGGACGATCACGACCACGTACGACAGCGTGAAGGTCACCTGGCCGATCACCTGGGCGGTCGTGCCAAGGCCGATCTCGGGGAAGATGCGCAGGAAGAGGAGGAGGAGCGCGACGCCCATCACGATCTCCGGCGTCACGAGCGGCAGCAGCATCAGCGTGTTGACCGTGCCGCTCCCCGGCCCCCGCCAGCGCTGCAGGCCGAGCGCGAGCGAGACGCCGAGCGGCGTCGCCACCGCGACGCAGATCACGGCCAGGAGGAGCGTGTGCTTGAGCGCCCCCTGCAGTGCCGGATCGTGGAACACGCTGCCCGTCGAGCCGGTGAACCAGCGGAACGAGAAGCCCTGCCACGTCGTACGCGAGCGGCCGTGGTTGAACGCGAACGCGATCGCCAGCACGACCGGCAGCACGGACCAGACGATGTAGAGGACGGTCACCAGGCCGAGCACCCGCGGACGGCCCCAGGGATTGCGCAGCCAGCTCATGCCGCGGACACCTCCGCGCCCGCCCGGCGGGTCGAGCGCAGGTAGTAGAACATCAGGACGAGCAGCAGCAGGGCGAGCACCATCGTCAGCACCGCACCGGTGACCTTCTCCGAGCCCTGCCGCATGAACTCGTCGATCTGGTTTCCGATCATGTTCGTCTGGGTGGAGGCCGAGACGAGGTCCGCCGTGTAGTAGTCGCCGAACATCGGCAGTGCGACGAGCACCGTGCCGGCGAGGATGCCGGGCACCGAGAGCGGCAGCGTCACGCGCAGGAACGCGCTGAGCTGGCTCGCGCCGAGATCGCGGGCCGCCTCGATCTGGCGCTGGTCGATGCGGTCGAGCGCGGCGAACAGGGGCAGGATCAGGAACGGGATGTAGCCGTAGACGAGCGCGAGGATGACGGTCGTCGGCTGTCCGTTCAGCCAGCCTCCCGGCTCCGCGAGCAGGCCGACCCAGAGGAAGACGCGCTCGATCCCGAGATCGTGCAGGAACCTGGTGCCGAGGCCGTCCGGCGCGAGCAGGTTGATCCACGCGAGCATCCGCATCAGGTAGTTGATCCAGAAGGGCACGATCAGCGCGAGCAGCACGATCCCCTTCCACCGCCCCGCGTGCCGGGCGGTGAAGTACGCGACGGGATAGCCGAGTGCGAGCGACAGCCCCATCGCGATCACCACGAACATGATCGTGCGCAGGAAGACGGTGCGGAACGGGCCGCCGTGCCAGAGGTCGCGCAGGACGTCCAGCACGTAGCCCACGTTCCAGTCCAGTGGATTCCAGAACGGCACCGGCAGCGAGAGCGTGTCCTGGTTTCCGAACGCGACCGAGAGCACCGCGTAGAACGCGACGAGGAAGAAGATCGACAGCCACGCAACGCCCGGGAGCGCCAGCAAGCGCCATGTCCACCGGGAATGCACTAGCCCGCCTTGAACTTCGACCAGGCGTTGTCCCAGAGGCGCTCGCCCACGACGCTCAGCTGCAGTAGCTCCTGGTTGGCCGCGAATTGCTGGGGGTGCACGACCGCGCTCGTCAGGCTCTTCGGAATCAGCCCTCGCTTGATCAGCACCTCGGCGTCGATCGCCTTCTGCGGCGGCGTGTAACCGGTGAAGTCGACGAAGTTGGAGTACGCGTTCTTCTCGTCGAGCACGTAGTCGATGAAGCGATGCGCGAGCACCGGGCTCTTCGCCGCCCGGCCGACGCAGAGGAAGTCGTTCTGGACGACGCCGTTCTGCTCCGGGCCCCAGAAGGAGAGCACGTCCGCCTTGACCCCCTTCGGCAGGTAGTAGAAGGCGGCGCTGAGCAGGTCGCCGGACCACGAGTGGTGCAGCACCGTCTTCCCCTCCGGCAGCGTCTGATAGTCGGTGATCGTGATCTTCGGATTGCAGATCGCGCCGAGCTCCGCGAGCTCGCTCTCGGCCCGGTCGATCACGGCGGCGCTCTCGGTGTTGAGGTCGGGGCGCACCCCGGCGCGCATCGCGTCGCGCTGCATCGGCATGCTGAGCGCGTCGCGCCTGTCGTCCAGGATCCCCACCTTGCCGCGATACGCCTGCGCGTGCCAGAAGACGTCCCACGGGACGTCCATGCCGGCGATGTCCTCCTTGACCTCGTCGTTGCGCCAGCCGATGCCGTCGAGCCAGACGACGTACGGCACCGTGTAGCGGCTGCCGCGGTCGTAGAAGGGATCCTGCAGCTCCGGCCAGATGTTCTTGGCGAGGTTCGGCAGGTACGAGTGGTTCAGCGGCTGCAGCAGCTTCTGCGCGATCAGGTCGACGATGTTCGAGCCGGTGAGGCCGATGATCACGTCGAAGCCGACCGCGCCGGACGCGAGCTTGGCGATCGCCTCGTCCGCGGAGTTGTAGGTCGCGATCTGGACGGAGGTCGAATACTGCTTCTGGAATCGCTTGACGAGCGCGGGGTCGATGTAGTCGGCGTAGTTGTAGACGCGCAGTGGGCCGCTCTCGGTCGGGCGCCCGTCGGCAATCGGCTGGTTCGTGTCGGTGATCGCCCAGGTGACGGCGTTGTCCGGGCGCGGCAGCGGCAGGCCCCCGGGCCCGAGTGGGCTTCGTGACGACGAGGTCGGCGGCCGCGCCCGTCGGGCCGCCGGCATTCGCACCGATCGGCGTCGTCGTGTTCTCGCAACCCGCGAGGGCCCCCACGGCGCCAAGCCCCGCCGCGGAGCCGGCCGCATAGCGGACGAACTGCCGCCGGCTGATCCGGGAGCGGTCCTTGGGATGATCCATGCGACCCGCTGCGATTGAATCGTGGTGCCAAAGCACAAGTCAAGTCGGAGCGAGCACCGCAGTAGGATCGCGCGCGTAGTGCCCCCGCTCGAGCACCTCTTCCGCCCGCTCGCGCTCGGTCCTGTCGAGCTGCCCAACCGGATCGTCTCGACGGCGCACCAGACGACGCTCGTCCACGACCATCTGCCGACCGACGACTTCGTCGCCTACCACGCGGCCCGCGCACGCGGAGGCGCCGGCCTGATCGTGATGGAGGCGACGGCGGTGCACCCCTCCGGCTTGCTCACCCCGCACACGCTCGGCGGCTACCTGCCGGAGATCACCGCCGGGTACGAGCGCGTCGCCGCGGCGGTTCACCCGTACGGAACGCGCCTGTTCGTCCAGCTCTTTCACGGCGGGCGCGAGCAGATCGGCACACCCCCGCGGGCGCCGGCGCTCGCCCCCTCGGCGGTTCCGAGCGCCCGCTTCCGGGTCGAGCCGCGCGCGCTCACGGCGGCCGAGGTCGACGAGATGATCGGCGGGTACGCCCACGCAGCCGCCCTCGCCGCGGCGGGCGGACTCGACGGGGTCGAGATCTCGGCGGCGCACCGCTACCTGATCGAGCAGTTCCTCGACCCGGCGCTGAACCGGCGTGACGACGCGTGGAGCGACGGAAGCCGCTTCCTCACCGCCGTGCTCCGAGCGGTGCGCCGGGCCGCGCCGGAGCTCTGCATCGGCGTCCGCCTCTCCGCCGACTCGGAGCGGGCCCTCGGAGTCGCCGGCCTGCTCGCTGCGGAGGGCGTCGACTACGTCTCGCTCGCGCTCGGCGACTCGTCGACCTATCTCGGCTCGATCGGGATCGTGCCGCCGCCGCCGCTCGCCGAAGGAGCGATCGCGGAGCCGGCGCAGAGGTTCGCCGACGCTCCGCCGCGGATCGTGGCCTCCCGCATCGTCGACCCTGCTGCGGCGGAGAGCCTGCTCGAGAGCGGCGGCGCCGAAGCCGTGGGGATGACGCGCGCGCTCATCGCCGACCCGGAGCTGCCTGCGAAGGTGCGCGGCGGACGTCTGCGCGAGCTCGTCCGCTGCATCGGCTGCAACGCCTGCATCGCGCACTACCACGCCGGGACCCCGATCGCCTGCGCGGTCAACCCGGCGGTGGGACGTGAGGCCCGGCTCGCGCCGACCACCCGCGCGGAGTCGAGGAAGCGGCTCGTCGTCGTCGGCGGCGGTCCGGCCGGGCTTGCGGCGGCAGCCGAGGCAGGCGAAGCAGGTCACGAGGTCGTGCTGCTCGAGCGCGGGACGCGCCTCGGCGGGCAGATCGCACTCGCGGGGGCGGCGCCCGGCGGTGCGAGCCTCGCCGCCGCGTTCCTCGACAACGCCGCGCGGCGGCTCGCGGGCGCGGGCGTCGACGTTCGCCTCGGCACGCCCGCGGACTCGGCGGTAGTGCGCGCGCTCGTACCGGACGCCGTCGTCGTCGCGACCGGCGCGCGACCGTACCGGGACGACGCGCTTCCGGTCGGCGACGCCGAGCTGCTCGGCGCCTGGGATGTGCTGGAAGGGCGGCTTCCCGCCGGGAGCAGCGTCCTCGTCGCCGACTGGGGCGGCGACCCGGGCGGACTGGACGCCGCGGAGGTGCTCGCCGCCGCCGGCAGGCGCGTCACCCTCGCGGTCGCCTCGCTCGCCGTGGGCGAGGCCGTGCACCAGTACCGGCGCAACCTCTACCTCCAACGGCTCTACCGCGCCGGAGTGACGATCCTCCACCACCTCGAGCTCGAGTCGGTCACGGGCGACGCGGCCCGGCTGCGCAACGTCTTCGCACCCGAACGGATCGAGACGGTGCGCGCGGACGCGGTGGTGCTCGCGCTCGGCCGCGCACCCGAGGAGTCGCCGGCCGCCGCGCTCACCGCGCACGGGATCAGGGTCGAGGAGGCGGGCGACTGCCGGTCGCCGAGATCGCTCGAGGAGGCCGTGCTCGAGGGAACGCTCGCGGCCCGCAACGTCTTCGCGTAGGCTCCGGCCGCCCGTGATCGTCCCAGAGCTTCCTGCAGAGATCTCCGAGCTCAAGGAGCGGGTGGCTCGATTCGTCGAGCAGGAGGCGTACCCGCTCGAGGCTCGGATCGCGGAGCGCGGCTCGATTGACCAGGCGGAGGTCGACGTCCTGCGCCGGCGCGCCCGCGACGCGGGCTTCGCGATGCTCAACATGCCGCCCGGGCACGGCGGCGCCGGCCTGTCGATGGTCGGGCAGGTGGCGCTCGAGGAGGAGGCGGGGAAGCCGACGAACGGGCTCGGCTTCGCGGTCGTGGAGCGCGGCCCGCGCGAGCTGCTCGAGCTGGCGACCGCGGAGCAGGCGGCACGGTTCGTCGCGCCGATCATTCGCGGCGAGTACCGCGAGGCGTGGGCGCTCACCGAGCCGGGCGCGGGCTCCGACCTGTCCGGACTGACGACGACCGCCGTGCGCGACGGCGGCGACTGGCTCCTGAACGGCGAGAAGTGGTTCGTGACGAGCGAGGGCGCACCCGGCGTCTACGTCGTCGCAGCCGTGGCCGACGGCGAGCAGACGCTGTTCCTCGTCGAGCCGGACGCGCCGGGGCTGCGAATCGTGCGTACCCCGCGCTTCCTGCACGACCCGTACGTCGACCACCACCCCGAGATCGTGCTCGAGAACTGCCGGGTGCCGGATGCGCACCGCATCCTCGCCGGCGGCGACGAAGGCGCGAAGGAGTGGATCCTCGTCGAGCGGCTGTTCATCGCCGCGCGCTGCTGCGGTGCCGCGACACGGCTCCTCGAACTCGCGAGCGACTGGGCGAAGGAGCGCAAGGCGTTCGGAGCGCCGATCGCGGACTACCAGGGCGTGTCATTCCCGCTCGCGGACTCGCTGACGGAGCTGCTCGCCGCCCGCCTGCTCACGTATCACGCCGCGCACGCCTTCGACACGCTTGCAGATCGCAAGATCGTCCACGGCAAGGTTTCGATGGCGAAGCTGCTCGCGTCGGAGACGGCCGGCCGCATCGCCGATCGCGCGGTCCAGGTGCTCGGCGGCCGCGGCTACAGCATCGACAGCGCGGCCGCGCGACACTTCCGCGAGTTGCGCGTCGACCGCATCTGGGAGGGGACGAGCGAGATCCAGCGCCTGATCATCGCGCGGGGCCTCTTCAAGCGCGGCGCCGCGCCCTACCTCGGCTGGGAGTAGACGCACCGCGCGTCGAGCGCGACCGCCCCGTCGGGCGTGACGAGCAGCGGGTTCAACTCGAGCTCGCCGAGCTCGGGGTGGGCGGCGGCAACGCGGGAGAGTGCGGCGGCCACACCCGCGGCGGCGCCGAGCGCGAGCGGCGGCCGGCCGCGCACACCCGTGAGCAGGGCCGCGCCCCGCAGCTCGCGAAGCAGCGTCTCGACCTCGTCGGCGCCTGCCGGCGCGAGCGCGACGGCCGTGTCGCGCAGCACCTCCGTGAGGATTCCGCCGAAACCGACGAGCAGCACGGGGCCGAAGCGCGGGTCGCGCCGGCAGCCGACGATCAGCTCGACCGACCAGGGCGCGGTGACCATGCACTCGACGGCATAGCCGGGCGGCGACAGCCGGGACGCCATCGCGGCGAGAGCGGCCGCGAGCTCGGCGTCGTTCTCGAGCCCCAACACAACGCCACCCGCATCCGACTTGTGCACGAGCCCGAGCGCCTTCAGCGCGACCGGATAGCCGAGCGCATGCGCCGCGGCGACCGCCTGCTCCGCGGTCTCGACGCGGGCCGCCTCGGCGAACGGGACGCCGCCCGCCGCGAGCAGCTCGCGCGCCTCGAAGTAGCCGTCGGTCGAAAGCGGCGGCGCGGCCGGCGGCAGCTCGGGCACACCGGTCCCCGGGCGCTCGACGACGCGGACCGCGCAGGCGAGCGACGCGAGCGACGCCTCGATGTCCCGGTACACGGGGACGCCGCCCGCCCGCAGCGCTGCAGCAGGCGGCTCCTGCCAGTACATCGTCTGGACGACGACCGGACGCCCCGTCTCGGCGGCGGCGCGGGCGAGCCCGCGCGCCGCATCGGTCTCCGGCCCTCGCAGCTCCTCGGCGGTGACGCTGTAGCCGCCGAGATAGCCGCTGACGAGCACGGAGTCCACCTCGTCGGACTCGAGCAGCAGCCGCGGGATGCGCTCGTACGAGCGGAGATCCTGCTCGCCGGCTCCCGCGAAGTCGACCGGATTCGTCGTCGTCGCCGTCGGCGGCATCACCGCCGCGAGCCTGCTGGAGAGCTCGTCCGAGAGCTGCGGCAGCTCGAGACCGAGCCCGTTCGCGAGATCGGCAGCGATGACGGCGGAGCCGCCGCCGTCGGAGACGATCGCGAGCCGGCGGCCGCGGGGCCGGCCCGCGAGCAGGATCTGCGCCCGTTCGACGAGCTCGCGCGGGCTCGCGACCCTGACGATCCCGGCCGCCCGGCAGGCGGCGTCGACCGCGACCGACTCGCTGACGAGCGCGCCGGTGTGCGAGCGGGCGGCGCGCAGACCGGCGGCGCTCGTTCCTCCGGTGAGCAGCAGCACGGGCCTGCCGGCCTCGATCGCCGCGCCGGCGGCCCGCGCGAACTCCCGGCCGTCGCGGAAGTCCTCGCAGTAGATGCCGATGATCCGCGTCGCGTCGTGCGCCGCCAGGGCCGCGACCAGCTCGGCCGCCTCGAGATCCGCCTGGTTGCCGAGCGAGGCGAAGCGGGAGACGCCGAGACCGACCTCCGCCGCGAGCAGCGAGACCTCGAGCGCGAGGTTCCCGCTCTGCGAGACGAGGCCGATCGGACCCGGATCGAATTCGCCGGTGCCGAGATCCAGCTCTGCGGCGGCGTCGTAGACCCCGAGGCAGTTCGGGCCGAGCAGCACAGCCCCCGCGGCGCGGACGCGCTCGACGACGGCGAGCTCGCGCCGGCGCCCGTCCTCGCCGGTCTCGCCGAGCCCGGCGGCGATCGCGACGATCGCCCGTGCGCCGGCGGCGAGCGAGGCGTCGACCATCTCCTCGAACGCCGCTGCGGGGACACCGAGCACGACGAGCTCGGGCGCCTCCGGGAGCTCACCGAGCGACCGGTACGCCCGCCGGCCGAGCACCTCGCCGCCGGAGCGGTTGACGAGGTACACGGCGCGACGATGCTCGCCTCGCAGCGCTCCGCGCGCGAGCCATTGGCCCCACTTCGCCGGATCGTTCGACGCGCCGACGACGGCCACCGAGCGCGGCTCGAAGAGCGCGCTGAGATCGCGTACCGTCCGAGCCGACATCTGCCGCATCATCCCATCGGTGCGTGCACGAGAATGCGTGACGCGAGGAGAAGGCAGGGACGACCATGAGCACACAGACGACAGCCGAGCTCGACCGTGAACGGATCGCCGAGCTGACAGCGCGGGAGCAGCGCCGCCTCGACGAGCGCACCGACGCCTCCCGGATGCATTTCGAGCGCGCGCGGATGACACTGGCCGGCGGAGTCTCGTCCGCGTACCAGGAGCGCGAGCCGTGGCCCATCTATCTCTCCCACGGGCTCGGCTCTCGCGTCTGGGACGTCGACGGAACGGAGATGATCGACTTCCACAACGGCTTCGGCTCGATGGTGCAGGGTCACGCGCACCCGGCGATCGTGCGGGCGATCCAGGCGCGGGCGGAGCTCGGGACGCATTTCGCCGCGCCGACCGAGGATGGAATCGTCGTCGCGGAACAGCTCTCGACGCGGTTTCGCCTGCCGCGCTGGCGCTTCGTCAACTCGGGCTCCGAGGCGACGATGGACGCGATCCGGATCGCACGCGCCGCGACGGGACGCGACACGATCGTCAAGATCTTCGGCTCCTACCACGGCCATCACGACTACGTGATGGTCTCGATCGGCGTGCCGTACGAGCGCATCGGCGACCGCGAGGACTATGCGTCGCTGCCCTACGGAGCGGGCATCCCTCAGACGGTCGCGGACCTCACCGTGCCCGTGCCGTTCAACGACGCGCCCGCGATGGAGCGTCGAATCGAGCGGCTGTTCGAGGAGGGCCGCCCGCCGGCCTGCGTGATCATGGAGCCGGCGATGATGAACCTCGGGGTGGTGCTGCCCGAGCCCGGCTACCTCGAGGCGGTGCGCGAGCTCACACAACGGCTCGGCGTGCTGCTGATCTTCGACGAGGTCAAGACGGGCCTCTGCGTCGCGGCCGGGGGCGCGACCGAGCGCTTCGGCGTGACGCCCGACCTCGTCACGCTTGCGAAGACGCTGGGCGGCGGTCTGCCGAGCGGTGCGATCGGCGGCAGCGACGAGGCGTTCGAGGTCGTCGAGAGCGGCGCCGTCTACCAGGTCGGCACCTACAACGGGAATCCGCTCTCGATGGCGGCCGCCCGCGCGAGCCTCGAGGAGGTGCTGACACCGGCTGCCTACCGCCACCTCGACGCGCTCGAGGACCGTCTGCTCGAAGGCTGCCAGGCCGTTCTCGACCGCCATGGGCTGCCGGGCTACTCGGTCGGGATCGGCGCCAAGGGGTGCGTCACCTTCTCGCCCGAGCGGATCGTCGACTACGAGTCGTTCAAGGCGCACCAGGACGTCGAGCTGGCGGACCTCGCGTGGCTCTACAACATGAACCGCGGCGTCTTCATGACGCCGGGGCGCGAGGAGGAGTGGACGCTGTCGGTGGCCCATTCGCTCGACGACTGCGACGCATTCGTCGCCGTCTTCGAGGAGATGGCGGCGGACGTGATCGCCTAGATGGTTGATGCCACGCTCTCGCGTGTCCGGCTGCGCGATCTGGCCGGTCTGGGCCGCTCCCGGCCGGCACGGCCCGGCGGAGCCAGGCCCCACCGGCCGTCCGCTTCGCCCCGTCGCACCGGCCCCGATGGCTCCACCATCGCCGCCGGCACGCCGCGGCGCCCCAGAGCGACCAGCTCACGCCCCGGAACAAACGATTCCGTGGCATCAACCATCTAGCGCCCGGGCCGGCTCGAGGCGAGCCGCTTGTAGAATCCGCGGCGAGCGATGGCAACCGAGACCCGCACCACGCTTCCCGGCAGCGACTATTTCGAGCCGGAGGTGTTCGAGCTCGACCGCGAGCGGATCTTCTTCCGCCACTGGTACTACCTCGGCCGCGCGGACGACCTCGCCGCGCCCGGCGACTACGTCGCAGTCGAGGTCGCGGGCGAGAGCATCGTCGTCGTCCGCGCCAAGGACGAGACGTTGCACGGCTTCTACAACGTCTGCCGTCATCGAGGATCGAGGCTCTGCGATGCCGGCAGCGGGCACATGCGCGGCGCGATCAAGTGCCCGTACCACGCGTGGACGTACTCGTTCGACGGCCGGCTGATCGGGACGCCGCTCGTTGCCGAGGACGAGGTCGACCGTGCGTCGCTCGGGCTGTGGCCCGTCGTCGTCGACACGTGGGCCGGCTTTCTCTTCGTCACCTTCGCGGAGAGCCCGCCAGCCGCTCGCCGACTCGCTTGCCGCGCAGTACGAGTCGCCGCTGCCGTTCGAGCGCTTCGGGCCGCTCGGCGAGCTGCGGGTCGGCCTCCGCACGGTCATCGACGTCGCCGCGAACTGGAAGATCCTCGTCGAGAACTACAACGAGTGCCTCCACTGCCCGACGGTGCACCCCGAGCTGGTCGCGGTCGTCCCGGCCTACCGGCGCGGCGAGGTGATCGAGCAGCGGCCGCGACGACGGCGGCGTCGGGATCGCGGGCGACGGGACGAGCTTCACGCTCACCGGTCAGTCGGACCTGCCCGTGATGCCCGGCTTCGCCGTGCACGAGGCGACGTCGATCTACGCGCGCGAACATCTTCCCGAACATGTTCCTCGACATCAGCGGCACGAGCGTGGTCGCGACCTGCCTGCATCCCCGCGGGCCCGAGCAGACGACGATCGTCGCCGAATACCTGTTCCGGCCCGAGCTGGTCGCCGAGCCGGCTTCGATCCGACCGAGATCGTCGAGTTCACCGAGCTCGTCGCGCACCAGGACTACGTCGTCTGCGAGCGCGTCCAGCAGGGCGTCCGCTCGCGCGCGTTCACGCACGGCGTCTACGCGGAGAAGGACGAGCTTCCGCTCGCCTTCAACCGGCGCTACCTCGCCGCTCGCGACGGGCACTGAGCGCGATCCGGCGTCCCGCCCGCTCCGGCCGGGGCAGCGCCGCGTGGGCCTCGGTGAGCGACGAGACGCGCTCGCGCAGTCCGGCGCCGACCGGGCCCGCACGCCCGGTCGCGGAGTCGACGTGCACGAGCATCTGCTCCGCGGTGGCGAGCGGCGCGTCCTCCCCGTCCCGGCGCAGCGTGTGGAATAGCTGCAACCGCTTCTCGTCCGAGCCGAGCACCTGGGTGGTCACGTGCACGGCATCGCCGGCGTGGAGCTCGCCGAGATGGGAGAGGTGCGTCTCGACCGTGAAGTAGCTGCCACCCGATGCGAGGTACGCGGCGTCGACGCCGAGCCGGCGCAGGAGCGCGTCGGTCGCGTCGCCGAACAGCTGGAGGTAACGGCTCTCGTGCACGTGGCCGTTGTAGTCGACCCACGCCGCCGGGACGCGCGCCGCATGCAGGGCCGGCTCGTCGCCGGGGAGATCTGTGGCGCCGCCGTCGAGCAGGCCCCGCTCCCAGGCGGCGAGCGTCGCGCCGGCGCCGGCATCCTCGCCGCGGAGCCCGTGCAGGATCGCGACGATGCAGTCGTCGCGCCGTCGCTCGAGCTCGCGAGCCGAGCGCCCTGCCGCCTGCTCGTCGGACTGCGCCGCGACCTTGTCGATGAGCTCATCGGTCAACTCGGGTACATCGACGAGCTTCGTCCACGGCCACTGGAGTGCCGGCCCGAACTGCGCCATGAAGTGGCGCATGCCCGCCTCGCCGCCGGCAATCCGATACGTGAGGAAGGTGCCCATGAACGCCCAGCGGAGGCCGGCGCCGTAGCGGATCGCGTCGTCCACCTCGGCGACGGTGGCGACGTCGTCGTGGACGAGCCACAGAGCCTCGCGCCAGAGCGCCTCCAGCAGCCGGTCGGCGACGAAGCCGTCGAGCTCGCGCCTGAGGACGAGCGGGTGCATGCCGACCGAGCGGTACACGGCCGCCGCCCGCTCGACGGCCTCGGGCGCAGTCAGCTCGCCGCCGCACACCTCGACGAGGGGCAGCAGGTAGACGGGGTTGAACGGATGGCCGACCGCGAGGCGCTCGGGCCGGCGCAGGCCCGCCTGGAGCAGGGTCGGCCGGAGCCCCGACGTCGAAGAGCAGACGACGACCTCCGGCGGTGCCGCACGATCGGCCGCCGCGAGCAGCTCCTGCTTCAGCTCCGGCCGCTCGGGCGCCGACTCCTGCACGAAGGTCGCGCCGGCGACGGCCTCCTCCGGCGAGGCCGCGAATGCGAGCGCGCCCTCCGCCGGCAGCGGCGCGAGCGTGAGCCGCGCGTAGGCGCTGCGCGCGTTGTCGAGCACCTCGCCCACCTTCCGCTCGACGTCGGGATCGGGGTCGAACAGGCGCACGTCGGCGCCGTTGAGCAGGAAGCGAGCGGCCCAGCCCGCCCCGATCACGCCGCCGCCGAGCAGCGCGACCACGGCCGGGCGGTCAGTCATGCCGGCGCAGCGCGAGCCGCTCCCGCACCTCGGCCGGGCCGAGCACGCGGACGTTCATCGCCTCGAGAATCGCGACCGCACGCTCGACGAGCTCGGCATTCGTCGCGAGCCGGCCGCGCTCGAGGTACAGATTGTCCTCGAGACCGACGCGCACGTTGGCGCCGACGAGCGGCGCGAGCGCGACGAACGGAAGCTGCATGCGACCGATCGAAAAGGTCGAGAAGACCGCATCCGGCGGCAGCCGGTTCACCATCGCCAGCAGCGTCGCCGGGTCGTCGGGCGCGCCGTACGGGATCCCAGTGCACAGCTGGATCAGCGGCGGGTCGTCGATCAGCCCGTCGCGCACGAGCTCCTCGACGAAGACGAGGTGGCCCGTATCGAAGACCTCGAGCTCCGGGCGGACGCCGAGCTCCTGCACTCGGCGCGCCATCGCGCGGAGCATCGCCGGCGTGTTGACCATCACGTAGTCGCCGCCCGCGGCGAAGTTCATCGTGCCGCAGTCGAGCGTGCAGATCTCAGGCAGCAGCTCCTCGACGTGGGCGAGCCGCTCCGCGGCGCCCGCCATGTCCGTCCCCGCCTTGTCCGGGGGCAGGGGCGACTCCTCGCCGCCGAGCACGAGATCGCCGCCCATGCCCGCCGTCAGATTGAGCACCACGTCGACGCCGGCGGAGCGGATCCGCTCGACGACCTCCCGGTAGAGGTGGCGATCGCGGGCGCCGCGTCCTGTCTCCGGATCGCGGACGTGGATGTGGACGACGGCGGCTCCGGCCCTGGCCGCGCCGAGCGCCGACTCGGCGATCTGCGCCGGCGTGACCGGCACGTGCTCGCTGCGGGCAGTCGTGTCGCCTGCGCCCGTCACCGCGCACGTGACGAAGACCTCCCAGTTCACGTGGTGGCGCCTTGTTCGAGATACGAACGTACATTGCACATAGCGAACGCCGAGAGTCCAGCTTAGGCGGTGGCGCGGACGGCGTCAACGGCCGCTTGACCGCCGGCGCGGCGGCAGTCTAGGGTGCGCCATGCTCGAAGGACGTTCGTAATATGAACGGATCGAGCGACGCGGACGGCCTCCTGGCCACCGCGCGCGCCTTCGCCGAGCAGGAGCTGCGCCCGGTCGGGCTTCGCTATGACGAGAGCGAGGAGTTTCCCGCCGAGCCGCTGCAGCGCGCCGCAGAGCTCGGCCTTACGTGTTACGACCTCCCTGCAGCCTACGGCGGCGGCGGGGTCGAGAGTCTGCGCGTCGCCTGCGAGGTAATCGAGCAGCTCGCCTGGGGCGACTCGCCGATCACGTGGGTGATCGCGCAGGGCGGCTTCTTCGCGGGCCCGGTGCTCGCCCTCGGCTCGCAGGAGCAGCAGCAGCGGTGGCTGCCGCCGCTCTGCGCCGTGCCGCCGCCGGCATGCTCCGTCGCGATCACCGAGCCGGAGGTCGGCTCCGACTCCGCAGCGATCGCGACGCATGCGGTGCGCGCCGACGGCGGGTACGTCCTCAACGGCCACAAGAAGTTCATCGGGAACGCGCCGATCGCCGACGTCTGCGTCGTCTTCGCGACCGTGGCGCCGGGGTCGCGCTCGAAGGGCATCACCGCGTTCGTCGTCGAGCGCGACGACCCCGGCTTCGTGCGCGGCGAGCGCCTGCCGAAGCTCGGCGGCCGTTGCTTCCCGGCGGGAGAGCTCCACTTCGAGGACTGCTTCGTGCCCGAGGACCGCCGCCTCGGCGCCGAGGGCCAGGGGTTCAGCGGGCTGATGCGCGTGTTCGACGTCGCGCGCGTCCAGCTCGCGGCGCACTCGCTCGGGATCGGCCGGGCCGCGCTCGAGCACGCCGTCGCCTACGCGAAGGAGCGCGAGGCGTTCGGCCGGCCGATTCACGAGTTTCAGGCGGTCTCCTTCCGGCTCGCCGATGCGAAGCTCCGCCTCGAACAGGCGCGGCTGCTCACCCGGCACGCGGCCGAGCTCGCAGATGCGGGCGCGCCGTTCTCGACCGAGGCCGCGATGGCGAAGCTCGCCGCCTCCGAGGCCTCCTGCTTCACGACCTGGGCGGCGGCGCAGACGCTCGCGGGCGTGGGCTACATCCGCGACTCGCCCGTGCAGAAGTGGCTGCGCGAGGCGAAGCTCGACGAGATCTGGGACGGCACGAGCGACATCATGCGCCTCGTGATCGCGCGGAGCCTGTTCCGCTAGTGCGCGAGCCTCGCTTCGACGTCCTCTTCGAGCCGGTGCGGCTCGGACCCGTGACTGCGCGCAACCGCTTCTTCCAGGTTCCGCACTGCAACGGGATGGGGCACCGCGACCCGACCGCGCACGCCTGGATGCGCGGTGTGAAGGCGGAAGGCGGCTGGGCCGTGGTCTGCACCGAGGAAGTCGAGATCCATCCCTCGCTCCGACGTCGGCGGCTTCATCGAGGGACGGCTCTGGGACGATGCCGACCTGCCGGCGCACGAGCGGCTCGTCGAGAAGGTGCACGAGCACGGCGCGCTCGCCGGGATCGAGCTCGTGCACAACGGCATGAGCTCGGCGAATCTCTACGGCCGCATGACGCCGCTCGGCCCGGCGCACCTGCCGGTGCCCGGCTACGAACCGGTGCAGGCACGGCGGATGAGCGTGGCGGACGTCGCCGATCTGCGCCGGCGGCACCGTCAGGCCGTCGCGCGCTCGCTCCGGGCCGGCTACGACCTCGTGTACGTCTACGCCGCGCACGGGCTGACGACGATCCAGCACTTCCTCTCGCGGCGCACGAACGACCGCACCGACGAGTACGGCGGCAGCCTCGCCAACCGCGCGCGCCTGCTCCGGGAGATCCTCGAGGACACGCTCGAGGAGGTTGACGGGCGTGCTGCCGTCGCGTGCCGCCTCGTCGTCGACGAGCTGCGCGGCGCGTCGGGAATCGCCCGGACCGAGACCGAGGAGCTCCTGGGACTCGTCGGCGAGCTCCCCGACGTCTGGGACCTGATGGTCGGCTACTGGGAGGACGACTCGATCACCTCGCGCTTCGGCGAGGAAGCGTGGACGGAACCGCACTTTCGCGGGCTCAAGCAGCTGACCTCGAAGCCGGTCGTCGGCGTCGGCCGCTTCACCTCGCCCGACACCATGGTGAGGCTCGTTCGCGACGGTGTGCTCGACCTGATCGGCGCGGCGCGCCCCTCGATCGCCGATCCGTTCCTGCCGCGGAAGCTCGAGGAGGGACGGCACGACGAGATCCGCGAGTGCATCGGCTGCAACGTGTGCGTCACCGGCGACTGGACCGGGGTGCCGATCCGCTGCACGCAGAACCCCTCCATGGGCGAGGAATGGCGGCGAGGCTGGCATCCGGAGCGGATCCGCGCGAAACAGAGCGACGCCCGCGTGCTCGTCGTCGGCGCCGGGCCGGCAGGGCTCGAGGCAGCGCAGATGCTCGGCAAGCGCGGCTACGAAGTCGTGCTCGCGGAGGCGAAGCGCCAGCTCGGCGGCCGGGTGCTGCGCGAGGCTCGGCTCCCGGGCCTCGCCGCCTGGATCCGTGTCGTCGACTACCGCAAGGGGCAGCTCGCGCGGCTGAAGAACGTCGAGCAGGCGCTCGAGAGCGAGGTAACCGCGGCTGAGATCCTCGACTACGGCTTCGAGCACGTCGCCGTGGCCACCGGCGCGCGCTGGCGCCGGGACGGCGTCGGCCGCCGCAGCACCTCGTCGCTCCCGCTCGACAGCGTCGAGGTGCTCACGCCGGACGATCTGACGGCCGGAGGGCGGCCGGCGGGAGCGCGGATCGTCCTCTACGACGACGACCACGACTACACCGGCGGCGCCCTCGCCGAGCTCCTCGCCGGGGAGGGGTTCGCGGTCACGCTCGTCACGCCCGCACCGCGGATCTCCGAGTGGACGACGAACACGATGGAGCAGCACAGGATCCAGCGGCGCCTGCTCGAGCGAAGCGTCGAGGTGGTGACCGGGCACGAGCTGCTGGGCGCCTCCGGGTCGGCGCGCATCGCCTGCACGTACACCGGGCGGGAGCGCGAGGCGCCGTGCGACGCGCTCATCCTCGTCACCGCACGGCTACCGGACGACACGCTCGCGGAGGAGCTCGCACGGCGCGCCGGCGAGTGGAAGACCGCCGGCCTCCGCACGGTGCAGGCGATCGGCGATGCCTGGAGCCCGGGCACGATCGCGGCGGCCGTCTGGGACGGGAGGCGCTACGCCGAGGAGCTCGACGCGCCGCCGCTCGGCGACGCCGTGCCGTTCCGGCGCGAGGTGGTTCAGCTCGCATGACCCGGCGGGCCTGTCCGCATCCGAACGCTCCGGGACAATCCGGCGCAGCGGTTCGCACCGTGCAGAGGCCTGCCCGATCATGAACCTGCCTGCCACGAGCATCGACGTCCCCTCGAGCCGGCCGCGGACCATTCAGTCCGTCGACCGCGCCGCGGCGCTCCTCAAGGAGATCGCCGACAGCCCGCGGCCGCCGACGGTCGCGGAGCTGGCCGGGATCTGCGGCCTCAACCGCAGCACGACCTGGCGCCTGCTCGCCACGCTCGACAGCCACGGGCTCGTCGAGCGCGACCCGGTCAGCCAGCGCTACAGCGTCGGCTACGCGTTTCTTCGCATCGCGGCGGCGGCGGAGCACGACCCCGTCGTCCGCCGGGCGCGGCCCGTACTCGAGCGGCTGGCGCTCGACACCGGCGAGGCCGTCAATCTCGCGATCGTCAAGCGCTTCAACCTCGTCTACGTCGACCAGGTCGACCCGCCACAGATCATGGCGCCCAGCTGGCTCGGCCGCGTCGTGCCTCTGCACGCGACCTCGAGCGGCAAGGCCTTCCTCGCACATCTCGGCGAGGACGAACGGAACGCGGTGCTGGGCGACCGGCTCGAGCGTTTCACGACGTCGACGATCACCGACCGGCGTGCGCTCGAGCGCGAACTCGAGGCCGTACGCCGCGACGGCTACGCAATCTGTGTCGGCGAGCTCGAGGAGTCGCTGTTCGGCGCCTCGACGGCGGTTCTCACCGAGCAGGGGCGGCCGTTTGCGATCGTGAGCGTCTGGGGGCCGGAGCACCGGGTGGCGCGAGAACGCCTGCCGGAGGTGGGCCGGCTGACCCACGCGGCGGCCGAGCAGATCAGGGAGCTGCTCCGGTGAGCGCGCCGCTCATCGAGGCTCGGCGCGACGGCGCGGTGTGCGTCCTGCTCCTGCGCCGCGAGGAGAAGCTCAACGCGCTCTCGAGCGCGCTCGAGCGGGCGCTCCAGGAGGCGCTCGCGTCGGACGCCGTGCGCACGAGCTCCTGCGTCGTGCTCGCCGGCAGCGGCCGTGCATTCTCGGCCGGCGCGGACATCACCGAGTTCGCCGAGCACACGCCGGAGGCGGTGCTCGCCTACTACCGAGCGACGGGGAACGTCTACGAGCAGGTCGCGGCGCTGCGGCAGCCGACGCTGAGCGCGATCCACGGCTACTGCCTCGGCGGCGGGCTCGAGCTTGCCCTCGCGACCGACTTCCGGATCGCCGACGAGACGGCCGTCTTCGGCTTCCCGGAGGTCGGTCTCGGCATCCTGCCCAGCTCAGGCGGGACGTACCGGGCGACGCGGCTGCTCGGACCGGCGCGCGCGAAGGAGCTGATCCTCCTGCGCGAGCGGCTCACCGCGATCGAGGCGCTCCAGGTCGGTCTCGTCACGGAGGTCGTGGCCGCTGGCGCCGCACAGGAGCGGGCGGTCGAGCTCGCTCGCGCGCTCGCCGCGCTGCCCGCGACGGCCGTCGCCGTCGCGAAGCAGGCGATCGACGCCGCTCCGGACGCGTCGCGCGAGGCGGCGATCCTGATCGAGCGGCTCGCGTACGGCCTCCTCGCGCAGACGACCGACGCCCGCGCCGCAGCCGACGAGTTCGGCGGCAGCTGATGGAGCACGAGAAGGAGATCGAGATTCGCTGGCGCGACCTCGACGTCTACGGCCACGTCAACCACGTCGTCTACCTCACCTATCTGGAGGAGGCGCGAGATGAGTGGCTCGGCCGCTCGCTCGGGGATCCCGCCGAGATCTGGAACTACGTCGTCGCGCGTGTCGCGATCGACTACCGGCGCGAGGTCTCGCTCGCAGACGACGTCGTCGTCGCCCGCTGCCGGCTCGGCGGCATCGGCACCTCGAGTATCCGGACGCTGGAGCAAGTCCTGACTCGCTCGGGTGAGGTGGCGGCCGAGGCGGAAGCGGTGCTCGTCGCCCGCGATCCGGAGAGCGGCCGCTCCCGACCGCTCACCCCCGTCGAGCGCCAGGCGCTCGGCCAGGTCGGGCCGTAGCTGCGGTGTGAGCCGCCCGTGGGACACGAACCGTGGTTTCACTCTGGAGCGAGAGTGGTTTCAACCTGGGAATCAGCTTGCATGCACATGCAGCGGCCTGTCATCCTCGGCCTCCTGGACGTGGCGGACGGTCAGCGATGGCTCTCCACCGTTCGAGGCTGCGGCGCCTCGGGAGCTCGAGGTAGAGCCGCAGCTACCTCGAGCTCCCGGCCTATCCGGGCACCCGTTCGCCTGCGCGGCGCCAACGGCGCACACGGTGATCCCGCGGCTGCCGGCCGCGCTCCCGCCGCGCTACCGGCCGCGCTACCGGCCGCGCTACCGGTTGGACGGAAGCAGTTGCGAGTCGTGGTGGGTGCTGAAGCGCGTGCGGACGTGCCTGAACGCAAAGAACTGAACGCCTCCCCCGGCGGCGGACGGCGCAACGACCACGACGAGATCTCCCCTCTGCGTCTCGAACCTCCCGTCGCTCTGTGTCCGCCTGCCCACGTAGCTGAACGTCCAGTGCTTGCCGGTGCGCCGAGCCGGGAGCCGGATCGACGCGTGCTGGATCCTCCACGGTGCCGCGGCCCGCTGCACGAGGAAGACGAGAGCCGCTTCGTCCGCACGCACGAGCAGGGCTCGGGCGCCTGCGGCGTCGCCGCGGAGAACGGCGGCGGCGAAGCGCCCGGCGACATTGCGTTGCACCACCTCGGACGGCGTCCTCAGTGTGGTCGTGCCGCCGCAGCCGGAGGCTGCGAGCGCGACCAGCAGGCAGCCGATCGCACCGCTCAGGTAGCCACGACGGCAGCTCTGCGCACCTGCCGCTCCACCGACGTCGCCGTCCAGGGTCGGCCGCTCGAGCAGATGTGGATCGCCGAGATCTCGCAAGACCACGAAGGGTACGAAACCTTTCCGGCCGGCCGGGACGACTATGCGCAGCGGGGCCCGGTCAGACCAACCGATGCTGAGTGGCCCAGCGCGTCAGTTCGTGCCGCGTCGAGAGCTGGAGCTTGCGCAGGACATTCGAGACGTGGCTCTCGACCGTCTTGACGGACAGATGCAGGCGTGCGGCGATCTCCTTGTACATGTAGCCGCGCGCGATCAGCTGCAGCACCTCGCGCTCGCGCGGGGTCAACTCGTCGAGCTCGGCGTCGCCGCCGAGCTGCTCGCCCGCGCGGAACGCGTCGAGAACGAAGCCGGCGAGACGCGGCGAGAAGACGGCGTCGCCGGAGGCAACCCGCTCGATCGCCGCCCCGAGCTCTTCGCCCGAGATCGTCTTCGTCACGTAGCCGCGCGCGCCGGCCCGGATCACCGCGATCACGTCCTCGGCCGCGTCCGAGACGGAGAGCGCGAGGAAGCGCACACCGGGCCGGTCAGCGGCGACGGCGTTGATGATCGCGTCGCCGCTCCCGTCGGGGAGGTGCACGTCCAGCAGCACGACGTCCGGATCGAGTGCCTTGATCAGCGGCACCGCCTCGGCCACGCTCCCCGCCTCGCCGACGACCTCGACCGCGTCACCAAGCTCGACGCGCACGCCTGCGAGGAAGAGCGTGTGGTCGTCGACGAGGACGACGCGGCGCTTCACGATGTGCTCCTCGGCAGCTGCAGCTCGATCTCGGTGCCTGCGCCCGGCGCGGTCACGACGGTGGCCCTGCCGCCCACCCGCTCGAGGCGTCGCTCGATCGACTCGACGAGACCGCGCCGCTCGGCCGGCACGCCTGCGCGGTCGAAGCCGGCGCCGCGGTCGCGGACGAACAGGGAGATCGCGTCGTCCGTAACTTCGAGGTAGACGTCGATCTCCTCGACGCCTGCGAACTTGGCGGCGTTGGTCATCGCCTCGCGGGCGGCGAGCACGAGCGCACGTGCCGCCTCGTCGACCGGACAGTCGCCGGCGCTCGCGAGCTCGATGCGAATGCCGTGCAGCTCCTCGACGTCGGCAGCCGCGGTCGAAAGCGCCGTGACGAGCGACGCCGCCTCGTCTCCAAGCGGGTGGTCGCCGTAGAGCCAGCCGCGCAGCTCGCGCTCCTGCCGGCGCGCGATCGAGGCGACCCGGCGCGGCTCCTGCGCGTGGCGCTGGATCAGCGCGAGCGTCTGCAGCACCGAGTCGTGGACGCGCGCCGCTACCTCTGATCGCTCCTCGCTCCGGATCCTCGCGGCGCGCTCGGCGTCGCGCTCGAGGGCGAGCCGCCAGAGCCAGGGGCCGGCGATCAGCAGCAGCGCGCCCGCAATCGCACCGGGCGCGAGCAGCGTCGCGTTCGGGCTGCCGCCCGCGAGCAGGAGCACCGCGCCGCCCGCGACGAGCGCGAGGCCGCCGTAGGAGAGCGGCGCGTCGGCGCGGAAGCTGCCACCGCGGCGCCAGGTGATTCCGAGCCCCGCGGCTACGAGCGCGATCCCGAGCACCGAGCGATCGGAGAGGCCGACGGCGTGGAGCAGCACCGAGCCCGCGATCACGACGAGGACCACCGCCCACCAGAGGTGCCCCGAGCCACCGTACGCCCAGAGCGCCAGATAGAGCAGGATGCCGGCGCCGCCGGCGAGCGCCAGCAGCGCGAAGACGAGCCGCACCAGCGTGGCGTCGACCGCGAGGGCCTGCGCGATCCCCGCGCAGACCCCCGCGATCACGCGCTCGTCAGAGCGAGGAGCGAAGGTCGGCACCGGCACGACTCATCATCGTACGGCGCGGACGACGACCAGCTTGCCCGCACCCACGTGGCTGTCGAGGACGAGCACTCGGTCGCCGTGCTCCTTGATCGTCGTGTCCGCGTGATGGCCGTCGGTCGAGGTTCCGAGCAGGTTCACCTCGCCGAACTGCGCGTCGCCGTGCACCTGCAGCGCGGCATTCGCGGGGACGATCACTGTCAGCCGGCCGATGTCGACCCGCGTCGTCAGACGGGTCTCTCCGACCGGCAGCTGCACGTCGCCGAGGTCGACGCGGAGGGCGCCGATGCCGAGCGTGTAGCTGCGGTGCAGGTCGCCGGCGCTGGAGACGTTGTAGGTGCGGTCGCCGACGCCGTGGCTGAGATGGACCGGGAGCACCGCGGCCAGGACTGCGGCCGCGACCAGGATGACGGCGACAAACGCGCCGACCGCGATGATGATCGCCCTGGCAACGCGTCGCACCTGCCGCGAGTCCTCCGCGGCGAGCGCGCTCGGATCGGCGTCGGCGCCCGCCACGGGCACAGATCTGTCGCCCCGCCTCCCGAACGGGTGACGCCGGGTGAGCCAGAGGATCGTCGCCCCGGCGAGCAGGAGCAGGATCCACGCGGCGTCGCCGTGCGGCCACAGCGTGGCGCGCGAGAGCAGGACGGCGCCGGCGACCGCGAGGAGGGCGAGCCCAATCAACGGCCAGGGCCGGTCGCGCCGCTCGCGGAGTGCGGCCGAGGCGATCGAGTCCTCCTTGCCCTCGTCGGGGATGACGAGGGCCGCGGCAACGTAGATGAGGATGCCGGCGCCGCCGATCAGGGTGAGGACGACGAAGCCGACGCGGTAGAACGCGGGGTGAATGTCGAAGTAGCGCGCGAGGCCCCCGGAGACTCCCGCGAGCATGCGGTCCGACCGGCTGCGCTCGAGGCGCTTGACGGCAGGCTGCTCGACTGTGTGTTCTGTCATGTGCACAGGATCGCGGCGCGACGCGGACACGACTATCCGGAATGACCCTGAACAGACCCTGAGACGGTCTCGCGACACCCGCCCAAGTCAGAGCTCGCGTGCTTGACGGGTCGACGCTGTGGGTACGGTGCGAGCGCGGCCGGGTGAAGGGGTCTACTTGCAGAGAGTCCGACTGGGCTCGGCGAGTGCAGGCCTCGGTGCTCGAGGCGGCCCTCTGAGCACCTATGCCCGGCCGCGATCGCAGCCCCGGCGGGTCTCCGAGGAGCGAGAAATGGGCCGGACGCCGCACGGGCGCGCACGACTGCGGCCAGCACATGCGACCCGATTTGACGCCCGACCGCCATTGAGCTTCCCCCGGCGGGGGCGTTGTCCTTCCCGCCCGGCTCACGCCGCGGAGACAGCCGGCGCTCGTCAGCCGAGCATGCGGCTCAGCACGAGCGCGAGCAGGTTCATCGCGAAGATCGCGAACGTGACCGACGTCAGGAACGCCGTCGCCACAACGAACGCGTGAGTGTTCGGGTCAAGCCGCATAGCCGCAGGTGGAACAGGTGCCGCGAACGAACTATCCGTCACGATCCGATCGCCGTCGATCCCTCGATCGAGGCTCGTACCGGCCCACCGCTTCGCCCGCCGAGCGAAGACTGGACCTTCGGCCAGTGAGGTCGGCGACCGCAACTGCCGAAGAAGCATCTGCGCACACGGAAACCAGAGCCGCCAGGGCAGAGTCTTCCTCGGACCCCCTGGTCGCAGCGAGGTCAGGACTTCTCTCGGCCCAGGCGGCTCTTTCTTCTTCTCGGAGCTAGAACAGCACGATTACGAAGGAGGCGTCCGAGCGCGCCGGGAAGCTCGAACCCGGCGCGTTGCCCGCCTCGGTGACGTGGAACGAGCCGTCGGTGTTCGGCGCAATTGAGAGCCCGTAGGCTGTCGGATACACGGGGGTCGCAACCGGATACCTGCCGGGGTTGGCGGGGAAGCGGATATCGAACCCGCCACCGGCCTCCGCGGCCTTGCGCACCTCGACGGTGCCCTTGCACGCCCAGCGATAGCCAAACAGACCGGCGTCGCCCGACCAACCGTCGGGGAGGTTGGCGATCCCCGGCGCACCGCACCCGTCACGTACGCGATCGCGCGCGCGGTGCCCTGAACGCAGACGGGCGCCGGCTTGGGCTTGGCATCACGCAGCGCGAACGCCGAGCCGCCGAGCGCGAAGAACAACGCCACGACGGAGACGACAAGTGATGGGGTGATCCTCGAGCGCATGGGGTTTCCTTCCGGTCTTAGGGACACGGCGCCCGCGCCGTCAGGGACGAGAGGCCCGGTCCGCCCCCCGGGCCTCTCTCGACTGCGCCAAGGGCCGTCGCTACGTCGCTTCCGGGTAATACCCCGGGAGACCTCCCAACGTCGGGTCCGTAATCATCTCGCCTGCGCCGCCGACGACGCCGCCGGTCACAGCCGCCTCTGTGGACTTGAGGTTGCAGATGAGGTACCAGCCGCCCGGAAGTTGTGTGCCGGTTGGAACCGACTTCTCCGCATAGGGCAGCCAGTAGCCCGCCGCCAACAGGTGGGTAGCGTCCGTGTTGCCGGTGTTCGGGTCGCTGATCGCCCAGGGTTCCGGATCGACCTGGGTCTTCGAGTAGCAGAGAAACGAGTTGTTGTTGTTCCCCGCACCGGCCGTACTCGCTGCAAGGCAGGCAACAAACGCGGTGCCGGTAGCTACGAGCCCGGCAAGACGTTTCACCATGTTGAACTCCTTTCGCTTCGCTAGCCCTGTGACACCTGCAGCATTCTCCTGAATCCCGCCACGTCAAACCCGAACGAGCGCGAGCGCGGCGGCTCCCCGCAGGCGAAAGGAGTTGCACGGTCGCCCG
This sequence comes from uncultured Actinomycetes bacterium, assembly GCA_963757725.1. Lineage (GTDB taxonomy): Bacteria > Actinomycetota > Thermoleophilia > Gaiellales > Gaiellaceae > CAVWSR01. The sequence continues at coordinate 503,785 of CAVWSR010000005.1, read as the reverse complement.
GCGGGGTTACGCGACGCTGCGGCCGGTGTATGCCCGCTTCGACGAAGCTGCTCCCGAGGCCTGGGTGCCAGGCTCGACACGCTGCGGCGGCCTGAACGGCCTACCCCTCGTGAACTCTGCGCCGACCGGCGGGTCGTGTGCGACGCAGAACGAGCCGACGGTGACTGTTGTGCAACCGGGAGCGCTACAGAGAGTCGCGATCGGCACGGCGGGTGTATTGCCCGACACGGCGCGCTCGAAACGGGGACCGCGCGCGTCGCGCGAGCACGCTATCGAGAGCGATGGACAGAGAGCGAAGGCGCCGACCCGGGAGCAGCGGCCGACACGTGGCCCACTGCAGATCGCGCCGGGGTCGTCACCGCCCCGGGCGCCGCATGCGCTCCGTGCACCGCGATGAAGCAGGCGAACACCGCGACGCCCTGCACGAGCGCGACACGCTGTCTCCGGTCCGGCTTCACGGCTCCTCACAGCGCAGCAGGTCGCCGGGACGCAGACCGCGCCGCGCCGCTTCGCCGGCCGGGAGCTCGAGCACGGCGCGCGCGCCGCGACTCGCCGCGACCCGCCACGGCGCCATGTGCTCGACGACCCTCGTGACCCGCTGCTCGCGGTCGAGGAACACCGCATCGATCGGGAAGCGCATGCAGGCGGTGTGGATCGAGCCGGCCGGGCGCAGGAGCAGGCCCTCGCCGGACGGGAGCGCCCGTCGGCCGAGGAGTCCACGCATTCGTGCAAGCGGCCGCTCGGCGATCGTGCAGCGCTCGCAGACTGTTCCTCCGTCCTGCCTCTCGAGCCGTACGCTCATGTGCGCGCTCCTCCGCGGAACTACGACGACATCGGTCCGCGGCCGCTCGGGACTTGGACGCTTATCGTTCGATTCGCCTCGATTGCAGTCCCTTGATCTAGTGAAACCTCATGCGAATCACTAGTTGGGGGGATGGTCGCACCGCGCACCGGGGCGATGATTCCGCGCACAGGAACGGATCAGGATTCCGACCGGCGACGCGGCACGCCCGGAACACGGGAGGTGTGCGAACGATGTTTTCGAACCGCGATCGAGCCGGCGACGCCAGCCGGCAATCCGGACAAGTGATCGTCTTCACCGTTGTGGCACTCGCGGCGCTGCTGGGGATGGCCGCCTTCGTGATCGACATCGGCTACGCCTACTTCACGCAGCGCTCGCTGCAGGCATCCGCGGACGCCGCGGCACTGGCAGGAGCCCAGCAGCTGCCGGATCCTGCGGTGAGCGCCGCGGTGGCGAAGCTGTACGGCACGGGCCCGACGGCGAAGAATGCCAACACCCGCGCCACGAGCATCACCGAGCTGGTGACGACGAAGTGCATCGCCACGGTGCCGGGCTGCAACCCCGTCAACACCGTCGTGGTCGACGAGACGGCTCAGGTCGATACGTACTTCGCCCAGCTACTGGGGTTCAAGAGCTTCAAGATCCACGCCCGGTCGACGGCGTGCTCACCGTGCGGAGTGAAGCCGCTCGACGTGATGGTGGTTCTCGACCGCACCGGCTCGATGTGCCAGAACAGCTCGGGCGGCTCCGATCCCGCCTGCACGGACCTGAACAACGCGCGCACCGGGATCAAGACGTTCCTGAGCTACCTCGACCCTGCCACCGAGTGGGTCGGCCTCGCGGTGCTCCCGCCTGCTTCGAGCCTCGGGGCGAAGTGCAGTACCCCTGCGACGTCGAACTACAACTCCACGGGGAGTCCGTACGTGCTCGTGCCGCTCTCGAAGGACTACAAGTTCAAGAGCGGAGCTCTGAACTCGTCCTCGAACCTGATCACGACGCTCGACTGCGTCAAGGGCGCCGGGAACACGGCCTACGCGAACGCCATCGAGGCTGCGCAGGGCGAGCTCAACGCTCATGGTCGTCCCGCCGTTCAGGACGTGATCGTGTTTCTGTCGGACGGCGCGGCGAACCTCGGTCCGACCTATTACCCGATCACGTCGGCCTACCGCACCCAGCCCTGTCACCAGGGCGTGTCGTCGGCGGGCTACTCGAAGAGCTCGGGCGCGCTGGTCTACACGATCGGCTACGCGCTGGACGACGACACCGGCGGCTGCACCTCCTACACCGGCAAGGCCGAGAAGCCGGTGATCACGGTCTACGACGCCATGCAGGGCATGGCCAGCTCGGCGGGCGACTTCTACAACAAGCCGACTCCCGGGCAGCTGAACACGATCTACACGCAGATCGCAGCCGACATCTCGCGCGGCACGGCTGCCCTGATCAACGACAACACGCCCTAGCACACGACTTCCGATCGGTAAGCGCGCCCGGTCCGAGAGGGCCGGGCGCCGGCATGCGTTCGAGCAAACGTGCTGACTCTTGTTCTGCCCGATATTGCCCCACACATTCACTATTTCGGGGGATTTGATTGTCGTGCCAGATAACGATGCTTTCGGCTACAAGAACCAAGTAGGCGGCGCGGCCACGCCGACGAATCGTGAAAGGAATAGAGCGTGGCCTTTTCCATCGCACCGACCGATCGGTTCTGGAATCTCCGGTTCGCGCTTCACCTCCCTTCGGTTTCGCCGGCGTGCACGTCGCCCCTAGGCGCCCCACGAATGCTCGAGAGGAGGTAAACCGAATGTTCGAGTCGATTTCCGAATGGTTCGACTTCGCCCGCGTGATGTGGCGGAAGCAGGAGGGCCAGACGATGGCCGAGTACGGCGTCGTCCTCGCGGTGATCACGATCACCGCCGTGGTGGCCTTCACCGCGCTTTCTGGCGGGATCAAGGCGTCGATCACCAAGGTCACCGGACTGCTGCCGTAACAGCCCGGCTTCAACACGGAGGAAGCTACAAGCGATGCTGACGATCTCAGATGCGAAATACCTCTTCGGGATGCTTCGCCGCCGCGAAGAGGGTCAGACGATGGCCGAGTACGGCGTCGTCCTTGCCGTGATCACCGTCGCAACGGTGGCGGTCTTCACGGTGCTGTCCGGCGGGATCTCCGCCTCGATTGCAAAGGTGACGGGCCTCCTACCGTAGCAGTGGGGCGGGGCGGGTCCGGTCAGCCGGGCCCGCCCCGGCAGAGGAGACGAGGGGAATGAACAGGCGATTCGACATCCGAAATCAGCGTGGTCAGGCGATGACCGAATTTGCCATCGTCCTCCCCGTCCTTGCCCTGATCATCTTCGCGATCATCCAGCTCGGAGTTCTCTTCAACAACTATGTATCACTGACCGATTCCGTTCGCGCCGGCGCCCGCGTCGCCGCCGTCTCCCGGCTCACTCCCGACCCCACCGGACTCGCCATCCAGAAGGTCAAGGACGCCTCGGGCGACCTGGACGCCACGAAGGTCGTCGTCACGGTGGCCTCCGGCTGGAACCACGGCGACGACGTGAAGGTCACGGCCACCTACCCCTATTCGATCAACCTGTTCGGACTGATCGTCAAGTCCGGGGTGATCACGAGCACGACGACTGAACGAGTCGAATGAGTCCAGCGATCCACGATCGCCGACCAAATGCGAGGGAGAAATGCACGCAACCGCACATAAATTCTGGAACATCGCGATCGCGCTGGGACTGGCTGTGCTCGCGATCACCCTGACGACGTTCTACGTCGCAAACTACAAGCGCCACGTGCAGCGCGGTGAGCAGACCGTCACGGTTCTCGTCGCCGCGAAGGACATCCCCGCCGGCACGCCCGGGGCCGACGTCATCGCCCAGCACATGCTCACGAACACGAGCGTGGCCAGGCGCGAAGTCGTTCCCGGCGCGATCTCGAGCGCTGCCCAGCTCAGCGGCCTGATCTCGAATCAGGTCGTCTACGCCGGGGAGCAGGTCACGGCTCGGCGCTTCGGCACTCCGGCGGAGCGGGGCGTTCGGTCCTTGCTCACCGGCACCTACCGCGCGTTCGAGCTCGCAGGCGACCAGCACCAGCTGCTCGCCGGGACGCTGCGCTCCGGCGACCGAGTCGACGTCGTCGCAACCTGGGCATACCCGGAGGGGGGCCAGACGCATGTGAGTCGCGTGATCCTCCGCAACCTGCGCGTGCTCGCCGCACCCGCCGGCAACGGGGTCGAGTCGAAGCTCGCCACGACGGCGAACGATCTGCTCTCGGCGCAGCTGGCGCTCACCGACACGCAGTCGCAGAAGCTCGAGTGGGCCTCGGAGAACGCCAAATGGCACTTCGTGCTCAGGCCGCCCCTGAAGTCCGCCGACAGCCCGGCCGGGGTCGAGACCTCGGGGACGCTCGTCTCCGACGGGGTCGACCACGCGCTGCTCCTGCGCCGGCTCTCCACCGACGGAGCCTCCCGATGAGCGCCGACATCCGCATCTACCTGACGGGCGCGTGCGACGGCTTCGACAAGCTCCGCGACGCGCTCGGGCAACTGCCCGGTCTCGAGATCGTCGGGGCGAGCGAGCACGTCTCCGCCGCCGTCGCGGCCCTCTCGGGCGGGCATCTCGACTGCATCCTGCACGGCACCGCCTCACCGACCCTGCCCGTACACGACCTGGCGGCGATCCGCGAGCAGTCCAGGGTGCCGATCCTCGTCGTCGCGTCGGGCGAGTCGTCCGCGCTGCTCGACGAGGCGCTCGAGCGCGGACGTCGCCGACGTCGCTGCTGCTGCCGCAGCTGACCGAGAACGTCGTCTTCGCGATCCGCAAGGCGACGCACGCCGGTCGCCGGGTCGCCGAGACGGCGCACCGCACCAGGGACGCATCGTGACGGTGTTCTCGCCCAAGGGCGGCACCGGCAAGACCGTGATCGCGACGAACCTCGCGGCCGCGCTCGCGCGGCGCGACGGGTGCAAGACGCTGCTCGCTCGACCTCGACCTCCAGTTCGGCGACGCGGCGATCATGCTCGGGATCGAGCCGGAGAAGACGATCTTCGACCTCGTCACCGCGCCGGGCGAGCTCGACCCGGAGAAGCTCGCCGGCTACACGACCAAGCACCCCTGCGGGCTCGACGTCCTCCCGGCGCCGCTGCGCCCGGAGGACGCCGAGCTCGTCACCGAGGCCAAGCTCGGCCGCCTGCTCGAGGTGGCGCGGGTCGCTACGACGCGATCGTCGTCGACACCTCGCCGTTCTTCCACGGCCCGATGCTGGCGACGCTCGACCGCACCGACGAGCTGCTGCTCCTCTGCAGCCTGGACGTGCCGACGCTGAAGAACGTCAAGCTCGCGCTGCAGACGCTCGAGCTGCTCTCGTTCCCGGCTCGAGCGCATCCGGATCGTCCTCAACCGCTCGAACTCGAAGGTCGGGATGAAGCAGCGCGAGGTCGAGGCGGCGCTCGAGCAGAAGGTGCGCTACGAGATCCCGTCCGACCGCGCGGTGCCGCTCTCCGTCAACCGCGGCCAGCCCGCGGTGATCGCCGAGGCCGGCTCCGACTTCGCGAAGGCGGTCGTGCAGATGGCGAAGACCGTCGCCGACGGCGAGCAGAAGAAGCAGCCGTCGCGCAAGTTCCTGCCGAGCCTGGCGAAGGCCTGAGATGGGTCTCCACGACCGCCTCAACCGCGACGTGCCGGAGGTTCCCGTCTCGGCGATTTCGTCGCAGAGTCTCGGCGAGCCCGCTGGCGCGCCGACCCGTACGCCGAGCTGAAGACCCGCATCCACCACGCGTGCATCGCGACGCTCGGGGCGGAGCTCTATCGCAAGGAGGTCGACGGAGGACCTCTCCGAGCGCGTCCTGCGCGCAGTCACCGAGCAGCTCGCGCTCGACCGCACGCCGCTCACCCGCGACGAGCGCCGGCGGATCGTCCGCGAGATCACCGACGACATCCTCGGCTACGGGCCGCTCGAGCCGCTCCTCAGGGACGAGAGCGTGACCGAGGTGATGGTCAACGCACACGACCGGATCTACGTGGAGCGGCACGGCAAGCTCGAGCGCACGACGGCCGCGTTCGTCGACAACGCACACCTGCTCCGGATCATCGACAAGATCGTCTCGCAGGTCGGACGCCGGGTCGACGAGTCGTCGCCGATGGTGGATGCCCGGCTCCCGGACGGCTCCCGTGTCAACGCGATCATCCCGCCGCTCGCCCTGCGCGGCCCGACGCTGACGATCCGCAAGTTCTCGCGCGACCCGTACACGATGAACGACCTGATCGGCTTCGGCTCGATCACCGGCAAGGCGGCTCAGTTCCTCTCCGCCTGCGTACGCGGGAAGCTGAACGTCCTGATCTCCGGCGGCACCGGCACCGGCAAGACGACGATGCTGAACGCGCTCTCGGCGTTCGTGCCCGACGACGAGCGGATCGTGACGATCGAGGACGCGGCGGAGCTCCAGCTCCAGCAGGAGCACGTGATCGCGCTCGAGTCGCGACCGCCGAACATCGAGGGGCAGGGCGAGGTCCGCATCCGCGAGCTCGTCCGCAACGCCCTGCGCATGCGCCCCGACCGGATCATCGTCGGCGAGGTCCGCGGCGCCGAGACCCTGGACATGCTCCAGGCGATGAACACCGGCCACGAAGGCTCACTCACCACGATCCACGCCAACTCGCCCCGCGACGCGCTGTCCCGCCTCGAAACGCTCGTGCTCACCGCAGGCGTCGACCTGCCGCTGCGAGCGATCCGGGAACAGACCTCCAGCGCCTTCGACCTGCTGATCCAGATCCAACGCCTCGTCGACGGCTCCCGCCGCGTCACCCACATCACCGAGGTCCTCCGCATGGAATCCGACGTGATCACGCTCCAGGACATCTTCGTCGCGAAGCCCCCCGACGAGGAGCGGCGCCCCGGCACCACCGGACGCGCCGGCCTCCTCTCGCCGCTCCAGTGCAACGGGCTGAAGCCGCACTTCCTCGAGAAGCTCGCGGCGAACGGCGTCGTCCTGCCGCCGAGCTTCTTCGGCGGCGACGAAAGCGACGCGTCGACGGCCCCGAGGCCCGCGTTCGTCGCGGCCGGGTTCAACGGAGCGTTCCAGTGAGGCGGTCCTGCTCCCTCGCAGCCGCCTTGGCCGTCGCGGGCCTGACGCTCGCCGCTTCAGCGGCGGGCGCCGCCCCCGGCGGACCAGTCCGGATCGGCACGCTCGACCCGAGCGCCTATCCGAGGGTGTCGGTCAGCGTGGTCGCGTCGCAGGCCGGCGCAGCGATGCCCGCACTCACCGAGAACGGGGTTCCGGTGACGGGCCTCGAGGGCGTGAACCTGGGCCGCGCCAAGAGCATCGTGCTCGCAGTCGACCGCTCCCGCTCGATGGCCGGGAAGTCGCTCCTCGACGCGACGGCCGGGGCGCGGACGTTCGCAGACGCGAAACGCGCGTCCGACCGGATCCAGATCGTCGGCTTTGGACGTCGAGCGGTCACGCTCACCGGCTTCTCCACGGACGCCGGCGATGCCAACATCGCGCTCCAGAGCCTGCCGGTCGACTCGCGGCCGGGGACGGCCCTCTACGACGCCGTCGTCGAGGCCGCCCGGTCGCTCGGTCACGAGCCGCTGGCCGCGCGCGTGCTGATCGTCCTCACCGACGGTCACGACGTCTCGAGCACGGCGAGTCTGGACGACGCGATGGCGGCCGCCCGGGCGGCGCGGGTGTCGATCTACCCGATCGCGATCTCGAGCACCGACTTCGACCCGACGCCGCTTCGCCGGCTTGCCGAGGCGACGAACGGCACGTATCACGAGGCCGCGTCGAGCGCGGTGCTGCGCGCGGTCTACGGATCGATCGCGGCCGAGCTGAGCCGCACCTGGAAGCTGACCTACCTGACCTCGGGGCGCCCGGGCGACCGGCTGGAGCTCGATCGCGTCGGTTCCCGCCGAGGGCACTGCGAAGGCGACGCTCGAGCTCCCCGGCGGCGATGGCGTGACCGGCGCGGCGGGCTCGTCGCTCCCCGCCCCCGCGTTCTCGCTGCTCGGCACGGTGCTCTTCGCCCTGATCCTCGGCGTGCTCGTGCTCGGCTCCGTGTGGCTCCTCCTCGGCGCCACCCGGGGCAGCTGGGTCAAGGAACGACTGGCGCCGCACGTCGGAATCGCCCGTCGCGGGCCTCGCACCGCCCGGGAGCGGCTCTCGTTCATGGCGTCGCTGTTCCGGACGACCGAGTCGGCCTTCGGACACTGGCGGCACTGGCGGTCGGTCCAGAAGCTGCTCGAGCGGGCCGACCTGCCGCTGCGCACCGTCGAGTTCTTCTGGGCGAGCGTGGGCTGCGGCCTCGTGCTCGGGCTGTTCGCGGGCGTGCTCGGCATCCCACCGATCCTGGTCGTCGTCCTGATGCTCGCGGGCACCGCCGTGCCGTACCTGATCGTCTCGTTCAAGGTGAAACGCCGCGCGCGCGCGTTCGAGAACCAGCTCGCCGACATCCTGAGCACGATCGCGGGCTCGCTGAAGGCCGGCCACTCGTTCAAGCAAGGCCTTCAGGCCGTCGTCGACGAGGCCCAGGAGCCGGCGAGCGTCGAGTTCAAGCGGGTTCTCACCGAGACCGGCCTCGGCCGGCCGATGGACGACGCTCTCGCGGAGATGGCCGAGCGCACCGGCTCGAAGAACTTCGCCTTCGCGATCACCGCCGTGACGATCCAGCGCCAGGTCGGCGGCTCGCTCGCAGGCCTGTTCGAGATGGTCGCCGAGACCGTCCGCCAGCGGCAGCAGTTCACGCGCAAGATCCGCGGCCTGACCGCGATGGGCCGCATGTCCGCCTACGTGCTCGTCGGCCTGCCGTTCTTCGTGGCACTCGCAATCACGGTCACGAACCCCGGGCTATATGAGCCCGCTGTACCACACCCACTCGGGACACATCCTGCTCGGCGGGATGCTCATGATGATGTCCCTGGGATCCTTGCTGCTCAAGAAGATCGTCTCCTTCAGAGGGTGAACCCATGCTGATCCTGATCGTTGCCTGCGCACTTCTTGCCGTCGCGTCGTACGTCATCGGCGAGCTCGTCACGGAGCCCGAGCGCGACCGGCGTGCGCTCGTCCGGCGCGCCGCCCACTACGGCGCCGTGCGTGTCGCCGCCCCCACGCGCGAGCGGCTCTCCCTTCGCGAGCGCGTCTTGCTCCCCGTCTCGGCCCGCATGGCGGGCTGGATGCTGAAGCTCAACCCACGTGAGAACCTCGAGCACGTCCGCCTGCGGCTGCTTGCAGCGGGCATGGGCACCGTCTCGCCGAGCGGGTTCCTCGCGGCGAAGGCGCTGCTCTCGGGCACGGGCGTCCTGCTCGGGATCCTGATGGGCATCGCCTCCGGGGTGCAGGCCGGGTTGATGCTGACCGTCGCACTCGGCGCCGGAGGCTTCATCGCTCCCGGAGTCGTCGTGGGCTCGCGCGCCAGAAAGCGCCGCGACGTGATCCAGGCCGACCTGCCCGACGCGCTCGACCTGCTCTCGGTCAGCGTCGAGGCGGGCATGGGCTTCGACGGCGCGATCACGAAGCTGACCGAGCACATGAACGGCGCCCTGATCGACGAGCTGAGCCTCGCGCTCGGCGAGATGAGGGTCGGCGAGGGCCGTCCCGACGCGCTGCGCCGGATGGCCGAGCGGATCGGCTCGCCCGAGGTCTCGGCATTCGTCCGCGCGGTGATCCAGGCCGACCAGATGGGCACGTCGCTCGGCAAGACCCTGCGCGTGCAGGCCAACGGTGCCCGGCTGAAGCGACAGGCGGCCGCCGAGGAGAAGGCGATGAAGGCGCCGATCAAGATGCTGTTCCCCTCCGTCGCGTTCATCTTCCCGGCGATGTTCATCGTCATCCTCGGGCCGGCCTTCCTCAACCTCTCGAAGCTGTTCTCGATCTAGATGGCCGCACCGACCGAGCACGGATTCGGCACCGGCCTGCGGGCCCAGCTCGAGCGCAAGCAGAGTGGGCCCGAGCCGGAGCCGGAGGAGCCGAGATCCGTCAGCGAAGCGGTCGCCGCCGTCGCGCCGGCGCAGGACGGCGCCGCCGCACAGCTGCGCGCCGAGCTCGAGGCGTCACTCGAGCGGGAGCGCGAGCTACGGGCTTCCGTGGGTGCGCAGGTGCAGGAGCTCGAGCGCCAGGCGACGCGGCGGGCAGAGGAGCTCGACGAGCGCGACGCGCAACTCGCGGCGGCCGAAGCGACCGTCTCGGCGCGCGAGCGGGCGGCGGCCGAGCAGATCGCGGAAGCGGACGCGCTCCGCGAGCGCATCGCGTCCGAGCAGACGATGCTCGGCGAGAGCGAAACGCGTTCCGCCTCGAGGGACCGCGAGATCGAGGCGAAGGCCGCCGCGCTGAAAGCCGCGGACGAGGCACGTGCGGGCGCCGCGGCAGAGCTCGCCGAGCGGGTGGCCGCGGTGGCGAAACGCGAGCGTGCGCTCGAGCAGGAGCACTCCGAGCTGACACGGCGCGAGGCCGAGCTCAAGCTCGGTCAGGAGCGGCTGTCGCAGCTCGAAGAGCGCGAGCGCTCGGCAGCCGAGCGGGAGCGGATCGTGGCGCGGGCGGAAGCAGAGCAGAAGCGCCGTCAGGGCGAGCTCGAGGTCGGCCTCGAGCGGCTGGCCGATCTGGAGGAGCGCGAGCGCTCGGCCGTGCAGACCAAGGCCGAGCTGGAGCGCAGGCAGACAGAGCTCGATTCGAGCCTCGCCGGCTTCGCCGAGCTGGAGCGGCGCGAGCAGGAGCTGCGTGCCCAGGAGGAACGGGTCAAGCGGGCCCTCGAGCACCAGCGGGACGGCCTCGGCCGCCTCGTCGAGATCCAGGAGCGCGAGGTCGCACTCGCCGCCCGCGAGGCAGAGCTCGTCGCACGCGAGCAGATCGCGTCGAATGCCGCCGGGCGCGAGGCGCAGTCGGTGTCAGCGCGCGAGGCCGAGCTCGACCGGCGGGAGATTGCGATCGCCTCGCGCGAGGCCGAGGTGAACCGGCTCGAGGCCACCGTGAAGAGGTCTGCGGCGGAGGTCGGAGACGTCGCCTCGCTCGAGGCCGAGCGCAGGCAGCTCGAGGAGCGCGAGAGCGCCGTTGCGTCCCGGGAGGCCTCGATCGCCGGACTCGAGCTGCGACTCGCTCGGGCCGAGGCCGCGGCGAAGACGGCTCCGGCCGTCCAGGTCGTCGGCGAGGAGCACGTGCTCACGCGCGTGCGTGCACTCGATGAGCGCGAGCGCGAGCTCGCCCTCCGCGAGGCGCGCTTCGAGGCCGACGAGGACATCCGCGAGCAGAAGCTCGAGCGGCGCGAGGCGGTGATCGCGGAGCAGGAGCAGAAGCTGCGCCGGCGGGAAGGTGATCTCGGCACGTACGTCGGCCAGGTGCAGGACGAGCTCGAGCGGCGCGAGTCGGACTGGTGGGCCAAGCAGCTCGGCTCGCCGCTCCAGGGCGCGGCGTAGCCCGAGCCCGGCCCGGGCATCCCGCTTCGAGCGGCCGGATCGTCGACCCTCAACACTCCCAAAGGGGTCAGACCCCGGCGTGAGGGTCCGAAGCTTCGCGCAGATTCGATCGGCTCCCTCGGACGACTCGAGCTGCCTCGAGCTGTCTCAACCTGCGATCGATGGTTTCCGGCTCCTCCGGACTGCAGCCACGACGCGGTGAGCCACGGCCAGGGAGAATACGGCCGCGTGGACGAGCGGCCATCCTCTCTCCAGACCGCGGCGCTCGCCGCCGGCGGCACGTTCCTCGCACTCGGCATCGCCGGGTTCGTCCCCGGCATCGTCACGCACTACGGGCAGATGACCTTCGCGGGAGGCTCCGGTGCGAGCCTCCTCGGCGTGTTCACGGTGGGGATCCTGCTCAACGCGGTGCGCATGGCGATTGGCCTGGGCGTACTCGCGCTCGCGCGCACCCGCGCGCGCGAGGCGCTGCTCGGAGCCGGCGCGCTCTCGCTCGTCCTGTTCGTCTACGGCCTAGCGGCGAGTGACGCCGCCCTCTCGCTCGACAACGCCGACAACTGGCTCCACCTGGCGCTCGGGGTCGCTCTCGTCGCAACGCCGTTCGGGGTTCGCAATGGCTGAGCTGCGCGAGCTGATGCGCCTCTTCCCGACCGGGGTCGCCGTCGTCACCGTCGACGTCGACGGACAGCAGCTGGGTCTGACGGTCGGGACGCTGCTGTCGCTCTCGCTCGAGCCGCCGCTCGTCGGTGTCTCGATCCGCCGCGACGCGGCATTGCACGAGCTGCTGCGGGAGGCCGGTTCCTTTGCGGCGAGTCTGCTCGGCGCCCGACAGGACGCGCTCGCGCAGCACTTCGCCCGCGGTGTGCCTCCGATCGCGCTGTGGGAGCGGATCGAGCGGCACGCAGGCCCCGAGACCGGCGCGCCTGTGCTCGAGGGAGCGCTCGGCTGGCTGGAGGCCCGCCTCGTCGCCGAGCACGCGACCGGTGACCACACGCTGTTCGTCGGCGAGGCGCTCTCCGCCGAGCTCGGCGCCAACGCCCTGCCGCTCGTCTACGTGAGCGGGGGCTTTCGCGCGCTGTGATCGAGGCGGTGGTCTTCGACCTGGACGGCGTTCTGATCCAGTCGGAGGAGGTCTGGGACGCCGTACGAGAGGCCTACGTCCGGGAGCACGGCGGTCGCTACGACGAGGTCGTTCAGCGCGCGATGATGGGCATGAGCTCGCCGGAGTGGTCGCGCTATCTCCACGAGCAGGCGTGCGTAGCCGAGTCCCCGGAGACGATCAACGCAGACGTCGTGCGCGCGATGCTCGCCGCGTACCGCCGTGAGCTGCCGCTGATCGACGGGGCCGACGGCGCCGTGCGCAGGCTGGCCGAGCGCTATCCGCTCGGGCTTGCGTCGTCTTCCAACCGCGAGCTGATCGACACCGTGCTCGAGACGGCCGGCTTATCCCTGAGCTTCGCGGTCACCGTGTCGTCGGAGGAGGTGGCCCGCGGCAAGCCCGCGCCCGATGTCTATCTCGAGGCGGCGCGCCGGCTCGGCGTCGCTTCGGGGAACTGCGCCGCAATCGAGGACTCACACGGCGGCATCCGCTCGGCGAAGGCCGCGGGCATGCTCGTCGTCGCGATCCCGAATCCGACCTATCCGCCCGACAAGGAGGCGCTCGCCGCCGCCGACATTCTGCTCGACAGCGTGTCGTCGCTCTCACCCGACATACTGGAGGGGCGATGAGCGACGGACGCGTGGAGGCGATCTTCATCTCCGCCGAGCGCGGCGAGTTGCCGCAGGCAGTCGACTCGGTGACCGCGATCGCGGGCAAGGGCCTCGAGGGCAACCGCTACTACGACGAGGGCACTCCTGAGTCACAGCTGACGCTAATCGAGGCCGAGGCGCTCGCGGAGCTGCACCGGCAGCATGCGATCGACCTCAGCGCGGCAGCGTCGCGCCGGAACGTACTGACGCGCGGAATCGGGCTGAACAACCTCGTCGGCAAGCGCTTCAGGATCGGCGAGGTCGAGTGCCGGGGCGTCGAGCTCTGCGAGCCGTGTGTGCACCTCGAGTCGATGACAGAGCCGGGAGTCGTCAAGGCGCTGGTCCATCGGGCCGGCCTGAATGCGGAGATCCTCGTCGGCGGCGCGCTTCGCGCGGGCGACGCGGTCGTACCTCTCCAGTAGCGTGCCCGCATCGGCATGCGGGCGCGCCCCTAGTCGGCTCGGCCGATCAGGACACAGCCGTTGTGGCCGCCGAGGCCCATCGCATTCGACAGCGCGACTTCGACCTCGACCCGCCGCGCTTCGTTCGGGACGTAGTCGAGATCGCATTCCGGATCGGGATGCTCGTAGTTGATCGTCGGCGGGAGGATCCCGTGGTGGACGGCGAGGACGCACATCATCGCCTCGACCGCGCCGGCCGCGCCGAAGCAATGACCGGTCACCGACTTCGTCGACGAAACGGCGAGCTCGTACGCATGCTCGCCGAAGACCTGCTTGATCGCCCGCGTCTCGGCCGCGTCGCCCTGCGGCGTCGATGTGCCGTGAGCGTTGATGTAGCCGACACGCTCGGGTGCGATCCCGGCTCGGCTCAGCGCCGAGACCATCATCTCGGAGGCGCCGACCGACTCGGGGTCCGGCTGCGCCAGGTGGTGTGCGTCGTTGGAGCCACCGTAGCCCAGCACCTCGGCGTAGATCCGCGCGCCGCGCGCCTGCGCATGCTCCAGGTCCTCCAGCAGCAGGCAGCATGCCCCCTCGCCCATCACGAACCCGGCCCGCGTCGCGTCGAACGGGCGTGACGCTCGCGGGGGATGCTCGTCCTCGGCGGCGAGTCCGCGCATCGCGCAGAACCCCGCGAGGATCAGCGGGTGGATGCAGGCCTCCGTGCCGCCCGCGATCATCGCGTCGGCATCCCCCCGCTTGATGATCTCGGCCGCCTCGCCGACCGCGTGCGACCCTGTCGCGCACGCGGAGACGGGCGCGTAGTTGAGCCCGCGCAGCCCGAGCGCGATCGCGATCTGGCCCGATGCGGTGTCCACGAGCACGCTCGGGATGAACCAGGGCGCGACACGGTCCGGTCCGCGGTCGAGCAGCGCCGAGTGCTGCTCCGTGATCCCGATCAAGCCGCCGATCGCCGAGCCGACCACGACCCCGACGCGTGCCGGGTCCGTCACCTCCAGCCCGGAATCCTGCATCGCCTCGCCGGCCGCGGCGACGGCGAGCAGAACGTTGCGGTCGAGCTTGCGCGCCTCCTTCGGCGAGACGCCGACCGGCTCGAAGCCCTTCACCTCGGCCGCGATGCGGACCGGAAACTCGCCCGGATCGAACGCCTGGATGAAGTCGATGCCGCTTCGGCCGGCGACCGCGGCCTCCCAGGTCGAGCGCGCGTCGTTCCCGAGGGGCGTGACCGCTCCCAGACCGGTGACCGCGACCCGTCGCACGCGCCAAGCCTATCCGCCGCTCGATTGTCCAGTGCCGTCAGAACCACGAGCCGTTCCAAGCTCTGCGGCGTCGCGCAGGAAGAGCGGCCGGACCTCGTCGAGCGGTTCGGCGTGGAGCGGATGCCGACGCCAGCCGTCTAGCCCGGCGAGCGCGAGCCCGAGGAGCCGTGCGCCTGCCGCGCACTCGAGCTGGAGCGGCCCCACCGTTGCAGCGCCTCACCCGCAGCCGAGATCCCGCCGAACAGCCGGAAGATGCCGATCCCGAGCACGTAGAGGACTCCGACGACGATCCAGTCCTTCACGCAAACTCCCTTCGTCGATCTGATGGTACGCCAGACGGCTAGCCTCTGACCGATGCCGGGCCCAAATGTCCCCTTCCCGCCGATGGAGGCGGAGCTCGTCCGCGAGCTGCCGGCCGGCGACTGGCAGTACGAACCGAAATGGGACGGCTTCCGCGGTGTGCTCGAGAACGACGGCGGCGAGCTCGCGCTCTGGAGTCGCAACGAGCGCCCACTGCTGCGGTACTTCCCGGAGCTCGCGCCGCTCGGCGAGCTGCTGCCTCCCCACTCCGCGCTCGACGGCGAGATCGTGATCGCGCGGGACGGCCGCCTCGACTTCGACTCGATGCAGATGCGCCTGCACCCGGCCGAGAGCCGCATCCGCAGGCTGAGCGCGGAGATCCCCGCCGACTTCGTCGTCTTCGACGTACTGCTCTGGGACGCCGAGCCGGTCTGGAAGCTGCCGCTCGCGGAACGCCGCGCGCGCGTCGAGGCGCTCGAGGGGTTCCGGCTCTCGCCCGCCTCGCGCGAGCTCGCAACTGCGCAGCGCTGGCTCGACCAGCTCGACGCAGCGGGCCTCGACGGCGTGATCGCAAAGCGGCTCGGCTCGCCGTACCTTCCCGGCTCGCGCGAGGCCGTTGTCAAGGTCAAGGAGCACAAGAGCGCCGACTGCGTCGTCGCCGGGGTGCGCTGGAAGAAGGGCGTCGCGCACGATCGCGACGCTGCTGCTCGGCCTCTACGACGATGACGGTCACCTCGACTACGTCGGCTCGGCCGCGGTCGCTGCGAAGCTCGAGCCGGAGATCGCAGAGCTCGTCGCGCCGCTCCTCGAGGCCGCTCCCGAGCGGCATTTCTCCGAGCCGAACCGCTGGGGCTCGGGGGAGCTCGAGGAAGCGGCGCTGCGCCCGGAGCTCGTCGTCGAGGTGCGCTACGACAAGGTGCAGGGAAACCGCTTCCGCCACGGCACGAAGCTGCTGCGCTTCCGCCCGGACAAGCAGCCGGAGCAGTGCACGTGGCGCGAGCTGCGCCCGCCGCGGAGCCCCGACGACCTGACCTTCGAGCGGCTGCTCGCCGGCTAGACGCTAGCTCTTCTTCTTCCGGGACGGCTGCACGCGCGGCGGCTCGCCCGGCATCTTCGGGAAGTTCGGCGGATACGGCGCCTCGCCGATGCCCGCGCCTCCTCGCGCTCGACCCACTCGAGCAGCGCGCGCAGGTCGCAGACGGCGTCGTCGATCCCGGCCTGGACGTCGCCGAGCTCGGCGAAGCGCCCCGGCATGGTCGCCATGGTGAAGTCCTCGGTCTCGACCTCCGGGAGCTCGTCCCACTCGACCGGGCGCCGAGACGGTCGCGTCGGGCGCGCGCCCGACCGAGTAGGCCGAGGCGATCGTCCGGTCGCGGGCGTTCTGGTTGTAGTCGATGAAGACCTTCTCGCCGCGCTCCTCCTTCCACCACGCGGTCGTGACGAGGTCGGGCAGCGCGCCGCTCGACTTCGCGCGCGAACGCGAGCGCACAGCGGCGCACGCTCGCGGAAGCCCCATTCCGGCTCGATCCGGCACGCGACGTGGATCCCGCGGTTGCCGGACGTCTTCGGCCAGCCGACGTAAGCCGAGCTCGTCGAGCGCCTCGCGCACGATCGCGGCGACCCGCTTCGCCTCGCGCGAAGTCCGGTGCCGGGCTGCGGGTCGATGTCGATCCGGAGCTCGTCCGGGTGCTCGACGTCGCGGCGCCGCGACGGCCAGGGGTGGAAGTCGATCGTGCCGAGGTTCGCCGCCCACGCGACCTGCGCGAGCTCGGTGACGCAGAGCTCGTCGGCGTGTGCGCCCGGAGGGGAACGTCACGCGTCGCCGTCTCGATCCAGTCGGGCCGGTGCTTCGGGCACGCGCTTCTGGTAGATCGCCTCGCCCTCGGCGCCGTCCGGATGCCGCTTCAGCTGCGTCGGCCGCTCGTAGAGGGCGCGCACGATCCCGTCGCCGACCGCGAGGTAGTAGCGGACGAGGTCGAGCTTCGTCTCGCCGCGCGCGCGAGAAGAAGACCTTGTCCGGGATTCGTCACCTTGACGGTGCGCTCCCCGACCTCGAGCTCGACGAACGGCGACGGCCATGTCGGAAGTATCCTGAAACGCGATGCTCGAGAACCCGCAACGCGCTCGATCTCAACCTGGAGCCGCTCGACGACTTCGTGATCGTCCAGCCGACGGACGAGGAGGCCGAGACGCGCTCCGGGCTGATCCTCCCGGCGAGCGTCAGGAGGCGCAAGCTGCCGGAGCGGGATCGTCACCGCCGCCGGCCCGGACGTCACCGGTGTCGAGCCGGGCGACAAGGTGCTCTATCCGCGCGGCGCCGGCTACGACGTCCGCCTCGGCGGCCACTGCGGTGAAGCTGCTCCGCCGCGAAGAGCTGATCGCCCGCGTCGCAGACTAAAGCTCGAGCACAGCCTCAATCGTCCTGGGCGGCCATGTCCTAACGGTGCGGAGCCTGCTCAATGCTCACAACCCTCGCAAAAGGGTCAGACCCCTTTGGGAGAGTTGAGGCTCGGCAGGGCGCCGGTTCCCACGAGGCAACCGCCCCCAGAATGACGAAAACCTCCGGGGGTGGAGGTCTTCGCCGCAGTTGCCGGGGGAGGTATGAGGGGAAGCCGGCAGGCCCAACTTGGCACAGGCGCAGCGGACGATCTTCCCCCCGAAGGGGGATTTGCGCGAAAGGCAGTACGCTATCCTCCGCTCCCCGGCGCGGAGAAGTGGCCGAGTGGCTGAAGGCGGCGCCCTGCTAAGGCGTTATGGGGGTGAATGCTCCCATCGAGGGTTCGAATCCCTCCTTCTCCGCCTCACGAGAGCCCGCGCCGGCGGGCTCTCGTCCTGTCGCAGGGCACGAATTCCGGTACCTTGCACCTCCGCCGGCGTCCTCGGGCGCGGCTCGGAGGGGTGGCAGAGCGGTCGAATGCGGCGGTCTCGAAAACCGTTACGGGTCGTTAGGCTCGTCGAGGGTTCAAATCCCTCCCCCTCCGCTCAACCAGGCCGAATCCCGCACCGTTGAGCGGGAGTCGGCCTCCCGTCAGGCCGCGACTCGAGCCGGTCCGGCGTCGACGGGCATGGTGAGCGGGTCTGCTGGGGGCTCGCTGCAGTCGGGTTTGTAGTCGGAGTACGAATTCGCATGGTTTATCCAAATATGATGCGCGGGTACTACTCGTACATTCGGGAACGAATTCGCAGCGGATTTCTGGGGCGGAGGTCGATCCGGGGGATCGGTCTCCTGCTGATCGTCGCCGTTCTCGGACTCGGTGCTTCGGGCGGCGGCGCTGCCGTTTCATCGACGGCGACCTTCACGGCGGTCGCTGACGCGTATGTGATCGGCGGCACCAGCAATCAGAACCACGGCACCGCAAGCACGCTGCGCGTCAAGCCCTCCTCCCCCACCGAGACCGCCTATCTGAAGTTCAACGTCAGCGGCCTCAGCGGCGCCGTACAGAGCGCCACCCTGCGCGTGAACGCGCTCTCAGGCCTCAACTGGGGCTTCGACGCCTACACCACCAGCTCCAGCTGGACCGAGACAGCACTCACCTACCAGAACGCCCCCGCACGAGCAACCAAACTCGGCAGCTTCCCCTCCGGCAACCTCACCGGCTGGATCTCACTCGACGTCACCCCCGCGATCACCGCCGACGGCACCTACAGCTTCGCGCTCGTCGGCACCTACTGGCAGGAAATCTCACTCTCCGCACGCGAAGCCGGCGCCACCGCACCCCAACTCGTGATCACCACCAACGGCACACCCCCACCCCCCGACACCCAAGCCCCCACAACACCCAACAACCTCACCATCACCAACACCACCCCCTCCTCACTCACCCTCAGCTGGTCAACCTCCACCGACAACACCGCCGTCACCGGCTACAACCTCTACCGCGGCGCAGTCAAGGCCGGAACCGCGAGCGCCCCGTCGTACACCTACACCGGTCTGAGCTGCGGCTCCAGCTACACGCTGGGCGTCGAGGCCTACGATGCCGCCGGCAATGTGTCTTCGCGTTCGACACTCGACGCTTCGACCGCCGCTTGTCCTGACACGCAGCCGCCGACCGCCCCCACGACGCTCGTTCAGACCGGAAGCTCGAGCTCGAGCGTCTCGCTCTCCTGGGACGCTGCCACCGACAACGTCGGGGTCGCGGGCTACGGCCTGTACGTCGGCGGAAGCGCAAGAGGCTCGGCTGCCGCCACCACCGCCACAATCTCGAGTCTGGCTTGCGGCACGAGCTACCAGATCGGAGTCGACGCCTATGACGCCGCAGGCAACCGCTCGGCTCAGACGGCTGCCATCGCGACGACGGCTGCGTGCGCCCCCGACACCCAAGCGCCGTCGGCACCGAGCAATCTCGCAATCACGAGCTCCACGGGCTCCTCACTCACCCTCTCGTGGTCAGCCTCCACGGACAACGTCGCCGTCAGCGGCTACAACCTCTACCGCGACGCGGTCACCGCCGGCACCGCGAGCTCGCCGTCGTACACGTACTCCGGCCTGAACTGCGGCTCCAGCTACACGCTCGCGGTCGAGGCCTTCGACGCGGCCGGCAACATCTCCGGCCGGCCCACCCTGACCGCGAGCACAGCTCCTTGCGGGCCCTCCTCGGCGACCTTCACGGCGGTCGCTGACGCGTATGTGGTCGGCGGCACCAGCAATCAGAACCACGGCACCGCAAGCACGCTGCGCGTCAAGCCCTCCTCCCCCACCGAGACCAGCTATCTGAAGTTCAACGTCAGCGGCCTCAGCGGCGCCGTACAGAGCGCCACCCTGCGCGTGAACGCGCTCTCAGGCCTCAACTGGGGCTTCGACGCCTACACCACCAGCTCCAGCTGGACCGAGACAGCACTCACCTACCAGAACGCCCCCGCACGAGCAACCAAACTCGGCAGCTTCCCCTCCGGCAACCTCACCGGCTGGATCTCACTCGACGTCACCCCCGCGATCACCGCCGACGGCACCTACAGCTTCGCGCTCGTCGGCACCTACTGGCAGGAAATCTCACTCTCCGCACGCGAAGCCGGCGCCACCGCACCCCAACTCGTGATCACCACCAACGGCACACCCCCACCCCCCGACACCCAAGCCCCCACAACACCCAACAACCTCACCATCACCAACACCACCCCCTCCTCACTCACCCTCAGCTGGTCAACCTCCACCGACAACACCGCCGTCACCGGCTACAACCTCTACCGCGCGACGACGACCGGGTTCACGCCCTCGCCGAGCAACCGGATCGCCCAGCCGACCACGGCCGGCTATACGGACGCAGGTCTGGCCGGGGGCACCTACCACTACCGAGTGACGGCCCGTGACGCGGCCGGCAACGAAAGCCTCGCATCCGCCGAGGCGACGGCCACGGTTGCCGGCGGTGGTGTGTCCGTCCCGACCCCGGTACCGGCCGCGAACCTACCCGGCGTCACCGTGGGCCCCGGCTTCGTCGAGGCCTCAGCCCGTCAGCTCCTGCGTACCAGCGGAGGCACGGTCTACGTGATCACGGCCGACGACAGTCCCTGCCAGACGGGCGGCAGCGGCGTCATCCGGGCCTGGAAGGGAACCGGCGCCCAGGCAGGCAACGCGAATGTCCCAACCGGCTTCGCCGAGCAAGACAGCGCCGGGCATCCGATCTCGACCGGCCGTGGCAGCTGCATCTATGCGGGAGGCGTCGGCTCGGTCCTGCTCAGCCCCGATAGCCGCCTGGACGCAGCCGGCACCATCCACCTCGCCTACATCGACGGCAGCAGCGGCGGCGTCTACTACCAGACCTTCTCCACTGCCACCGACCGCTGGGGTCCACGCACCACGATCGCCACCGGCGCACAGACCAGCTCCGGCTCCGGCTGGCCCCGCGGCGGGCAGGTCGCCCTCACTCTCGACGCCGCTGACGCCCCCCATGTCCTCTACGCGACCTCCGGCACGGCGAACTCGCTCAGATACACAGGGCGAGCCGGGGGCAGCTGGTCGACGCCGGTCGTCGTCGCCACCGGCACCAACATCATGCATCCCTCACTCGCGACCTCCCTCGACGGCGTCCTTCACGCCGCCTGGCTGGACAACTCGCTCGCCGCCCACGCGGCGATCAAATACGCCCGCTACGCCTCCGGCAGCTGGAGCGCCCCCGAGACGGTCAGCTCCGGTGACGCCGTGGTGCTCAACAACACCGACGACGACCAGGGCCCGAGCGTCGCCACCGATCCCTCCAATCGCCCCCACGTCCTCTACATGGACGGTACGGCGAACGGGAGCAACGACTACGTCCGCATGCGCTACCGCACCAGCGGAGGCAGCTGGAACGACAACACCCCGCCCGGCGGCGCCGGCGGCGCAAGCAACCCGGCCGGCACCTGGTACGCCCACACACCCCAGAACTACGTGTCAGCCGCCGGAGACGACTTCGTCTTCCTCGGGCACGATTCCAGCATCTCGCCCGGCGGCTACCAGTACCAGCTCGGGGGGCCGGGAGGGAGCTGGAGCGCGTACGCCCGGCTCGACCCGCGCGATCAGTCGAACACCACCGCCGGCGCCCCCGGTCTGGACGGCTCCGCCTCGATCCGGTTCATCCGCTCCGGGACACGAACCCCGGCATCATCGACCTCCTCTACTACGACGAGAACGACGGCACGTCCGGCTACGACCACCACGCCACGCTCTACTACAAGGCGATCGTCCTTCGATAACCCGCGCCGGCTCCCCGCCTCAACGTCTTCTCGATGTCGAAGGGAGCGCCGCAGATCGTAGACGCGGCGCAGAGAAGTCGCGCACCTCGAAGGCATCGCACCAGCGCCTGCATGCGTGTCGCCCGCCCGCCAGGGTGAGCAGTAACGTCGTCGTGCCTCGATAGGCGTTTGCCATCCGGGCCGCCGGCGGGCCGGCTCTCATCGCTGCCTCATCCGCTCCTGTTGTACTCGGCCTCGTGCTGGAGGTCGGCTGATCCATGTCCACACCTGACAGCTCCTCCTTCCCGGCCCTCCCGACCGGACGGCGGCGGCCGCTGCGAGCGCGCGCCAGCCGCCGCCTGGCCCGGCTGGTGCTTCTGCTTGCCCTCGCCTCGCTGCTCGGCCTCGCGGCGGCGTACACGAGGGCGATGCTGCGGCCCTCCAGCATGCCGCTCTCGATCCGCACGATCGAGTGGGTCCGCAGCAACGGGGGAGCATGGTTCGTCAACGACGTCGAAAACGTCTGGTACCGCTGGCACGCACCCAAGCGAGGCGGTCCAGGGCTGCGGAAGCTGCCGGCGGTCGGGATTGCGCCCGCGCGAGCGAGCGCCCGCGTAGCCCGGCTGCGGCGAATTGCGGTGCGACTGCCGTTGCCGATCGTGCCTGCGATCAGGCCGGCGCTTCCCGGCGAGGGACGCTGGCAGACGATCGCGCCGGCGGTTGGGGGCGCCCCGGCCGTGCTGGTCACCGTCTTCCGGCCGCAGCCCGAGTATCCGCGCCTGCTCGCCTACGCGGCCTGGATCAATCACGCCAACACCAGGCTCGCGCTCTACCCGGGCCGCTACGAGCCGCCCTCCGGGAGCCCGCGCGGGCCGGTGCAGGTGCCCTTCGGCGAGCGATGGCGGCTGCTTGCCACCTTCAACAGCGGCTTCACGTACCGGGACGGTCACGGGGGCTTCCTCGTCGACAACCGCGTCTACGAGCCACTCCGCGACGGGCTCGGGACGGTCGTCGCCTACCGCGACGGACGCGTTGACGTCACCGCCTGGCACGGCCGCCCGAACGGAGTGCCGTCGCTCGTGCTCGCCCGCCAGAACCTGCCCCTGATCGTCGCCCGGGGTCGCGCGAACCCCGACCTCAGCAACAGCCCCGCCTGGGGCGCCACGCTCGGCAACGCGATCCAGGTCTGGCGTTCAGCCGTCGGCGTCGACCGGTACGGCAACCTGCTCTACGCGGCGGCCAACGACCAGACCGTCGGCTCGCTGGCGCAGCTGATGATCCGGATCGGCGCCGTCCGCGCGATCGAGCTCGACATCAACGCCGAATGGCCGACCTTCATCGGCTACCGCGGGCGAGGCGGCCGCGACCCGCTCAAGCTCGTCCCGAACAACCAGCAGAAAGACAGCCGCTACCTCTCTCCCGACGATCGCGACTTCTTCGCCGTCTACGCCCGCCCGGGCGGCGGCCCTCTGGTCCCCTTCCGCTGAGCGGGATGCCGCGTCGCTACGTGTCGGTCGCGCTCCTGGCCATCGCCCTCGCGGCGACCCCGCGGCCCGCGCACGCCCGCCTGCCCGGCACGCTCAGCGGTCCATTCGGGCGCGGCGCAGCGGAGGTCTGGCTGCTGCGCCCGCACGGCCCGATCCGCAACGTCGTCGTCTTCGGGCACGGCTGGAAGCTCGCACCGCCCTCCCCCGCCTACCCCTGGGTCGGCCAGTTCCAGCCCTGGCTCGACCATCTCCTCGCAGGCGGCAGCGCGATCATCTTCCCTCGCTACCAGCTCGGAACCGGCGACGCCCAGGACAGCGGGCGCGTGCGCGACTTCGCGACCGGCATCCGCACCGGCTACCGGCGGCTCGGGCAACCCAAGCTGCCGTTCGTCGCGGTCGGCTACTCCTTCGGCGCCACCCTCGCCTTTTACTACGCCGCCAACGCAGGCGCCTGGCGGCTACCGCGGCCGCGCGCAGTTCAAGCGGTCTTCCCGGCCGGAACGATCGCCGGCGCGCCGCTCCCACGCCTCGCCCCCTCGGTGGACGTGCTGATCCAGGTCGGAGATGCAGACACCGAGGCCGGCCACGGCGGCGCCGACGCCTTCTGGAATTGGTTGGCCGGTCACCCAGCATCACAAAAGCACTATCAACTCGTCCGCTCCACAACCCTGCTCGCCGCAACGCACGCGGCACCCAAGTCCGCCACCCCCGCCGCCCGCCGCGCCTTCTGGACGCCGCTCGACCGCCTGATCGCAGGGGCCCAGCGTGCCAAGCCGCGCCCGCCGTCCACGACTCGGGCCCGAGCCGCAAGCCGTGAGCGCCGTCCTCGATTGCCGGCGCGCGGGACTCGTGGTCCAGCGCTTCCTCCTCACGCTCCCGCACTAGCCGAGCCGGCGGTTGCCGCGCCGTAGCACGCCAGGCTCATGCGCTCGCATGCCTTCGCCGCAGTCGCCCGATCAGCGCGTCGACGGGGCTCCAGAAAACCGCGCGCGCGATCGGGTCGCTTCGCTGCGGCGAGTCGTGGGTCGCCGCGAGACCGGGACGCGACCGGATGACGATGTAGCGCTTTCGTGATGCTGGGTGACCGGCTAACCAATTCCAGAACGCGTCCGCCCCACCGCTGCCGGCAACCGTGTCCCGGTCGCCGACCAGAATCTCCACGTCCACAGCCGCCGCAAGCGCCTGCCGGGGCAGACCGTTGATCGGCAGAGCGGGAAAGATGCTGACCACGGCAGCCGGCGCCGGAGCGCCCCACAGGCGAGCCTCAGCCGCGTAGTCGAAGATCGCGCTCCCACCAAAGGATTTCCCCAGCGCGATCACCGGCGTGTGCATCGGGCCGAGGTACCGAAACGCCGCCACGATCCCTGAGCGGAAGGCCGCGAGCGCCGCGCCCGCGGCGTCGCCTGCGCTCACTCGATAGCGCGGATAGATGACCACGCTGCCGCGCGCCCGCAGGTGCGCGATCCACGCTGCCCACTGGGAGGGAAACGGGGTGCTCCAGCCATGGCCGAAGACGACGACGCTTTTCACCGTGCCCTGCGGCCGCAGGATCCAGACCTCGTCGGCTCCAGAGCCAAGCCGTGTAACGGGCGAGGCCGCGAGCGCACCCCCCACTCCGGCCGCGGCGAGGCACACGGCCGTCACAAAGATGCAGCCCACGACTCGACACCCCGGGGTCCCGGCCGTCGTCCTGCCCCTACGTCCGTTCCGGCTCGGCTCGCGGCAAGCGGTCTTTCGCCTTCGGCTGCAGCTCGCCGCCTGCGCTTGGAAACCCGGGGGTCGAGAGCACGCGCCCATCGATGAGGATCGTCAGCGCCTGGTAACCGCGTAGCAGCGCCGTCCAGTGGAGCGCGCGGCCTCCGCCCATTGCGAACACGGCGGTCGCGTACGCGTCGGCAGTCGCGAGGTCGGGGCCGGTGATCGTGACGGAGAGGATCCCCTTCGGCGCGCGGCGCGTGTGCGGATCTAGCACATGCTGGCCGCGCGCGTACTCGCCGGAAGTGGCGACCGCCAGGTCGGTGGCCTCGATGACCTTCGCGACCTTGTCCCGCTGGAGCGGGTGCTCGATCCCAACCCGCCAGGCCGGCGAGGGGACGGCGCGCCCGCGCAGCCGGATGTCGCCGCCCGCGTTGATCGCATAGTTGCGAAGACCGGCGGAGTCGAGGATCGCCGCCGCTCGGTCCACCGCCCAGCCCTTCACCAATCCGGATGGGTCGAGCGTGTCGGTCGAACCCGCGTGCACGTCGAAGTACCCCTCCGTCTCGACACGCAGCTCGTCGCAGCGCGCGAGTACCCAGCCGACATCGGGGTGCGCGTCGTCGAGCGCGAGCTCGCCGCGGCTGAGGCGGCTGATCTCGCTGTCCTCCCTGTACGTGCTGAAGGTCGCGTCCACCCAGCGAAACCAGGCGAACATCTCCTCGACAACGCCAACGTCGTCGACGTCGTCGCGCAGGTCGACGACGATCGGCATGCCCATGAGGTGCTCGACCCGGCGGAGACCGGGCAGCGCGGCGAACATCAGACCTTCTTCGCCTGCAGCAGCGCCGACTGGAGCGACTGCAAGAACGCATCGCTCGTGTAGGTCGCGCCCGAGACCATCTGGATGTCGGCACTCTGGGCCTGCAGGAACTCCTGGCGCAGGTAGGGCAGGGACTGCGACATGATGTACTGGGAACGGCCCGTGTGATACGAGTAGTGGCCGCCCAAATCGGTGTACTTGCGGGTCACTTTCCTCCGCGTACCCGTCCTGATCGTCGTCGTGCGTACGGTGATCGTGACCTGGACGGTTCCCCACTGGTTCGCTTGCGCCGTGATCCCTGCGAACGTCTTCGTCGTGACCTTCTTGATCGGGACAGCGCTCGTCCTCGAGGTCACGGCCGCGGCCCGGGTCGCGCCGGCGGCATTGGCGACCGGGACGACGAGAACCCCGGCGCCGATCAGTGCTGCGAGCCTGCGTTGCATCGGATCTCCTTTGCCTCAGAGCGCGAAGCGTTCGGTGTGGATATAGCGGCGCGGCACGCCGGCCGCGCGAACGTGCCTCCCGGCGACGTCGGTCATGGCCGGCGGCCCGCACACGTAGACCTCGCGATCGGCGATATCCGGAACGAGCTCCCGCAAATGCAGAGGCGAGAGGAGGCGCTCACCGCCGGGCGCCGCATGGTCGCCGACGACGTAGTGCAGTTCGATGCCACGCGCGCACGCGAGCTCGTCCAACTCGGACCGGAAGACGAGATCCTCCTCCGAGAGGGCGCGGTAGACGACAACAACGTCGCCGCGCGTCTCCTGCATCAGCGCGCGCACCGGCGTGATCCCGATCCCGCCTGCGAGCAGCAGCGTCTTCTCCCGGCGTCGGGTCGCGTCGGTGAAGACGCCGAACGGGCCCTCCGCGAGCACGCGCGTGCCGACCGGAATCTCGGCGAGCCGTGCGCTGTGGTCGCCGAGCGCCTTCACCGTGATCCGCAACGACCGCCCGTCCGCCGCCGCCGACAGCGAAAACGGGTGCGCCATCAACCAGCGGCCGCGGGTGAGGAAGCGCCAGAGGAAGAACTGCCCCGAGCGGACGCGCAGACGCTCGAGCCGGCGGCCGGCGATCC
The DNA here is from genome assembly GCA_963757725.1 of uncultured Actinomycetes bacterium. Lineage (GTDB taxonomy): Bacteria > Actinomycetota > Thermoleophilia > Gaiellales > Gaiellaceae > CAVWSR01. The sequence continues at coordinate 477,119 of CAVWSR010000005.1, read as the reverse complement.
ACAGCGAAACGACCCCTGGCCCCTCCTCGACGACCGCCGCGACGCGCAGGCGATAGCGAAACGCCTGCAGGACCGGTGCGATCAGGCGGAAGCCGACGAGCAGCGCGAGCGTCGCGGCATAGAGCGCCCGCCAGTAGTCGGCCGCGACCCTGTTGAGCACGAGCTCGTTCCCGGTCGGGATCTGGTGAAACCAGCCGAGCGCGATGCCCGCGTAGGCGAGGAGATGCACGGCATACCACCACTCGTAGCGCAGACGACGGCGGACGATCACCAGCGAGGTGGCTACGACGCCGATCAGCAATGCGGTTCCGATCGTCGCCGTAATCATGCCCGGGTAGATCCCGCCCCCCAGCATCGTCGAGAGCTCCTTGCCGATCGAGAGCTTGTCCAGTAACGAGTAGCCCCAGACGCTGAAGAACACGTGTGCGATCACCAAGTCGATCGTCACGTGACCGTTCCAGCGATGCCAGACGCTCAACCGATCGAAGCCGACCAGCCGCTCGAGCGCGGGCAGCCGCGCCAGCAGGATCACCTGGATCAACGCCAGATAGGCGCTCAGGAGGCCGGTGATCCGGGCGACGCTCGTCAGCAGGTCGCCCGTCGTCCTGTCGGTCAGGTTGCCACCGTGCACCCACAGCAAGACGATCACGCCCCCGTTCGCCAGCAGGATCGCCCACACGAGGGCGAGCCGGACGAGCCGGCGGCGGGCAAGCCGCGCCGAAACCACGGCAGGCATGGACGCCGCGGTGGCCGCGGGCAACGGCGACACGCGGCCGAGCTCGGTCATCGGGCGCCCATTCCGGCAGCAGAGGCTGAAGATCCCATGAGAAGCACTTGGGACAAGGAGGGCTACCGAGCCGCCAGCCGGCGATCGCCGCCATGGACGAGCGCAGCCCAGCGCTGCGCCGTCGACTGCTGCCTCGAAGTCTCGAGCACCCCGACAGTTGAGCAGCGGCGGATGAAGGCACGATGAGACAGCCGCACCCGAGGTAATTCAATTCCCCGGCGTTGAATCGGCGTAGCCACTGATGCCGCGCCGGCGGCAGCGGCTGAGAGTTGCCGTTGGGCCGGTAGCTCAAGTGGCAGAGCGCCCCGCTCTTTACGGGGAGGATCGGGATCGAAACCACCCCGGCCCACCACAACCAGACTCTTACCCCTAGTGCGCGTGCCCGGCCTGAGCCTGGGAGGGCTCCCGGTCGCCCGGGCGCCGCGACAGACGGCGGGCGAGCGCGACGACGAGCGCACTCAGGTACGTGCCTACCATGGTGGCGGCGACCGAAGCACCGGCTGCAAGGCTCGTGTAATAGGAGAGGTAGAGCCCACCCACCGAAGCTGCGACCGCGAGGCCGGCGGCGGTGAGCATCAGCCGCAGCATCCGGCGTGCGAGGAGTCGCGCGGTCGCGGCCGGGCCGACGAGCAACGCGACGACGAGCAGGTTGCCGAGGGCCCGCACGCCGATCACGACGGCGACTGCAAGCAGGGCGAGGAGGACGAGGTCGACGTAGAGCGGGCGCACACCGTAGGCACGTGCGGTCGAGCGGTCGAAGCCGACGGCAAGCAGGGGCCGGTGAAGCGCGACGAGCGCGATCAGGGCGAGCGCAGCGAGGGCGCCTGAGACGGCGAGATCGCCGTCGGAGACGCCGAGCAGGTCGCCGAAGAGGAGCCCGTCGAGGCCGGGCGGCGTCGCCGGCGTCAGCGCGAGCAGCACCCCGAGCCCGAACAGGCTGGTGATCACGACTGCGACCGAGGTGTCGCTTCCGATCCGCGGCGTTCTTCCGACGAGCGCGATCGCCACGGCGGCGGCGAGCACGCCGACCGCGCCGCCGGCAAGCAGAGGTAGCCCGAGCAGCGCCGCACCGACGAGTCCCGGGAAGAGTGCGTGCGCGAGCGATTCGGCGCTGTAGGCCAGCTCGTAGAAGACGATCCAGCAGCCGACGATGCCGCCGATCACACCGAGCAGCACCAGCTCGAGCAGCGCCCGCTGCATGAAGCCGTGGCTCCACGGATGGACGAGCGCGTGCATCAGTGATGATGGGCGGGCAGGATCCCGAGGGTCTCGCCCGGGAGCGAGACGATCGCCGCACCGTAGGTCTCTTCGATCACCCGACGGGTCAGCGTCTGCTCGGGCGGGCCGAAGGCGACGGCGCGCCGGTTCAGGCACAGCACCCGGTCCCAGGAGCGCGCCTGGTCGATGTCGTGTGTCGAGATCATGAGACCCCGACCCTCGCGCGCGAGCGCCTCGAACAGCCCGGTGAGAAGTTCCTCGCTCGGGCGGTCGACGCCGGTGAAGGGCTCGTCGAGCAGCAGCACCGGTGCCTCCTGCACGAGTGACCGCGCGACGAGCACGCGCTGGCGCTGCCCGCCGGACAGCTCTCCGTACTGACGGTCTGCAAGCTCGCGCAGGCCGACGCGGTCGAGCGCGCGCAGGGCCTCCTCCCGGTCGTGACGTCCGACCGGGCGCCACCAGGGAACGCGTGACAGCGTCCCCATCAGCGCGACGTCGAGCGCACTGACCGGGTAGTCGAGCCGCGAGCGCTCCGTCTGCGGAACGAAGCCGAACCGAGCGCCGCCGGAGATACGCCCGCCGCTCGGCGTCAGCTCCCCGAGCAGGACGCGGAAGAGGGTGGACTTGCCGCCGCCGTTCGGACCGAGAACCCCGATCCGCTCGCCTCGCCGCAGATCGAACGACACGGCCTCGAGCGCCGGGCTGCCGTTGTAACCGGCAGTCAGCCCTTCGACCGCGACGAGCGTCAGTTCCGCGGCGAGGCGCATGCCGTTGTCCCGCCGCTGAAGCCGCGCGCCAGCGCGCCGGCGTTCGCGGCCTCCATCGAGAGGTAGGTCTCCCCGGTCGACCCGCTCGGCCCGAGCGTGTCGCCGTAGAGCGTGTAGCTCGAGGTCGCGCCGCTCTCGCGGGCGATCGTCTGCGCGAGGCGAGGGTTGATCGAGTTCTCCGGAAAGATCGCGCGTACGTGCTCGCGTCGGACGAGCGCGATCAGCTTCGCGGTCGCGCCCGCCGAGGGTTGCGCCTGCGTCGTCTGCGAGGGGATCACAGCGCCGACGATCCTGATCCCGTAGCGCTTGGCGAAGTAGCCGAAGGCGTCGTGGTCGGTCACGAGCTTCCGCTCGACCGCCGGGATCCGGTCGAGGCACGTGCGGATTGCGCCGTCCAACCGACGGAGCCGTTCGAGGTAGGCAGCCGCGTTCCGGCCGTAGATCGCCGCATGATTCGGATCGGCACCGACGAGCGCGGCCCTGATCCCTCGCACGGCAGCCTCGGCGTTCTGGGGGTCATGCCACCAGTGCGGGTCGAATCGCGAGGCTTCGGGACCGGCGGACTCACCGGGTAGTCTCACCGGTACCGAGGCGCCGAGATCGATCACCTCGGGATGGCCTCCGGCCTCCGAGATCACCTTGCCCATCCAGCGGTCGAGGTTGTCGCCGTTCTCGAACACGAGCTTGGCTCCGCTCGCCGCGACGACGTCGGCAGGCCTGGGCTCGTACTCGTGGGGATCGGTGTTCGGCTGCAGAATCTGATGAACGCGCACGCCCGCGCCACCCACCTCGCGCACCCAGTCACCGATCTGCGTCGTCGTCGCAACAACACGCAACGTCCCGGACGCACCCTCACCCGCGCCGCCGCCGCAGCCGCTCACCAACGCGGTGGCGAGGAGCGCTGCGCCGGCAAGTGCAACCCCCCGCCTCGGAAGCAGGCGTGCGAGCGCAGCGAGCGCGAAGATGCCGCCCGCGAGCACCGCGATCGCCGCACCCGGAGGCACGTTCGCCTCGACCGAGATCCAGAGCCCGGCGACGCCCTCGAGCACGACGAGCAGAACAGACGAGAGCCGCCAGTGCAGGAGATTCTGCGTCCAGAGCCGAGTGGTCGCCGCCGGGACGACGAGGAGGGCGGTCACGAGCAGCGCGCCGAGCGCCGAGAGCGAGGCGACAACCGCTGCGGCCACGAGCAGCAGGAGCAGCGCGTCCGGAAGCGGTGAACGGGCGCCGAGCGCCCCTGCGTTGCGGGCGTCGAAGCCGACCGCGACCCAGCGGCGGCCGAGCAGGATCGAGCTGAGCAGGACAAGAGCGCTCACGACCGCGGCGAGCGCGAGCTCGCGCGTTCCGATCAGCAGCAGGCTGCCGAACAACAGCGTCTCGACGTTGGCACCGGAATGGAAGACGTCGCTCGCCAGAATCACGCCAGACGCCATCGCGCCGACGAGCACGAGCGCGGTAAAGCTGCCGTATTCGGAACGACGGGCCCGAGCGAGCAGCTCGACGGCGAGTGCGAACACGAGCGCGGCGCCGAACGCGCCGAGCGGCGCCGAGAAGCCGAGCCCGTCCGCGACCACCAATCCGGGGAAGGCAGCCGTTCCGACCGCGTGTGAGTAGAAGGCCAGTCCGCGCAGAACGATCCAGGTGCCGATCAGACCGGCTGCAATCGAGAGCAGCAGCACCTCCCAGACCCCGCGCTGGACGAACGCGTAATGGAACGGCTCGAACACGGCTGGGAACAATACTCATTCTCATCTGCCAATGGAGAACGGTTATCATCGTGATGTGAGCGAGAGCCAGACATGGGCCGAGCGTACGATCGAGCTCCTCCGCCGGGACGGCTACCGGGCGGCCCGCGCCCGCAGGATCGTCGTCTCCGTGCTCGCCCGCCAGCACTGCTGCATGAGCGTGCCCGAGATCATCGAAGCAGCCCGCGCCTCCGGCCAGACGGTCGGGACCGCGAGCGTCTACCGCATCCTCGATCTCCTCGTCGAGAAGGGACTCGTCCAGAAGATCGACCTCGGCGACGATCGCGCCCATTACGAGCGCATCGACCACGCCGACCACCACCATCACCTCGTCTGCAACGAGTGCGGTCGCGTCGAACCGTTCTCCGACAATCAGCTCGAAGCGGCCCTGGAACGCGTCGAGAAGGGCGCCGGATTCACGGTGGCCAGCCACGACGTCCTCCTACGCGGCGCCTGCGACGACTGCCGCGCTGCCTGACCGGAACGCCCGCTACCCGCGCAGGTCGAGGGGCACCGGCCGCCTCTGTTTTCGGGCCTGGTGCGGGGAAATTGGCCCCGAGAACGACCGCCACACCCTTTTGGGCCCGCCGACCGGCCGCAAGACGAGCGCCGCTACCCGGAAACGGGAATATCGCTCGCCCGAAAGCTGCAATAGAGCGCGACCCGGCCGCGCCCGATGATGCTGGCACATGGCTGCGGCGGAGATCCAGTTCGGCACTGCTCGACTTCGACGCGCCCGGCCGCGCCTCCGAAGTCCCGCCCCTCTCCCTCGCTCCGCCGCTCAGCGAGACCCCCGGGCCGTGGGAGCGCCAGATCGAACTGGCCGACGAGGCCCTCGCAGCCGCCGAGTTCGAGCACGCGCTCGAGCTGCTCGACGGCGTCCATCCCTCACCCGTGCACTCGCCGCGACTCGCGGTGCGCGCGCTCGTGGTCGAGTCCTGGGCCCGGATGCAGCTCGGCGAAACGCACAGCGCACTCGAGCTGCTCGAACGGGCGCGCACGATCTCCGAGCAGGTGCACTGCAGCGACACCGATCGCGCCGAGGTCTTCTTCCGGCTCGGCTGCTGCCGTTTCTCGCTCGGCGCGGCCTCGAATGCCGCCTCACTGCTGACACTCGCGCTCGACCTCTGCGACCACACCTCCGCCCCGTGCGACCGGCTGCGCGTACAGATCCTCGACTGGCGCTCCCGCTGCTACCAGCGCCAGCACGACTGGGAGGCCGCGCGTGCCGACGTCGAGCGAGCGCTCGAGCTCGTGCAGGACATCGGCGACGACGCCGCCACCGGACTGATCTACCTCCAGGCCTCGATCGTGGCCGAGCGCGAGAGCCAGTGGCTGCTCGCGCGCTGCTATGCAGAGCAGGCTCGCGACCTTCTCGCGGGCGAGGGAAACGAGCTCACGCTCGCGAAGGTGCTCAACAACCTCGGCGGCATCCACTTCCTGCTCGGCGACACCGAGCGTGCGGTCGACTGCCTCCACCGTGCCGCCGAGCTCGCCACCGCGCAGGGCAGCGACCTCTACACCGGCTACGCCCTCTCTTCGCTCGCGCAGGTTCATCTGCGCAGCGGCGAGCCTGGGGAGGCCGAGACCGAGTCACGGCGGGCGCTCGAGCTGCTCGGCGACCGCGCCGACCACCTGAACGAGCTCGGCAACGCGCAGCTGATCCTCGCGCGCGCGCTACTCGCCCAGGGACGCCTCTTCGAGGCCGAGACAACGTGCGCCGGGGCCGAGGAGACGTTCCGGCTGTTCGGCTCGACGAGCCACACCGCAAACGCCTGGCTCGCCCGCGGCGACATCGCCCGAAGCACCGGCGACCTCGACCGTGCGGCCGACCTCTATCGCGATGCCGCCGAAGCACTGCAACTCGTGCACTTCTGATCAAGACCGGAAAGGAGGTGGCAGATCACATGAAGACCGACGGAACGAACCGCTCGCGCGCGATCTCGGCACTGCTCTTCCTCGCCGTTGTTGCGTCTCTGTACGGCAAGATGAAGTTTGGCAGCTTCGGTTTCGTCCACGGCGGCTAGCCGGTGGTCGCGAGGGTGCGCCGGCCACTGTTGCCGGCGCGCCTCTCCGCCGGCCCGCGCCCCTTCGCTACTCGATCAGCGACTGGCGCATCGCGACCGCGACGGCCTGCGTGCGTGTATCGGCCTGGAGCTTGCGCATCGCGTTCTGAACGTGAGCGCGAGCCGTCTCCGGCGAGATCGAGAGCGTCCGACCGATCTCGTCGTTGCGCGCGCCGTCGGCGAGCAGACGGAGGACCTGCCGCTCCCGGGGAGAGAGCATCTTGAGCGCGCCGGTCGCGGCGCCGCTCGCGAGCACCGCTGCGAGCACCGGGTCGATGTACACCGAGCCGGCGGCGGTCGTCTCGACGGCCCTGATCAGATCGGGGAGCGGCGCTTCCTTGAGCACGAAGCCGCGGACGCCTGCGTCGAGCGCCTCGAGCAGCAGCGCCCGGTCGCTGTAGGCCGTGTAGAGGATGATCGCGGTCTTCTCGGCGGCGACACGGGCAATCGCGATCCCGCTCAGCTTCGGCATCCGCAGGTCGAGGATCGAGACGGTGGGCAGATGCTCTTCGATCAGCTGGAGAGCGGCCTGGCCGTCACGCGCCTCGCCCTTGACGTCGTAGCCGTGCTCGCGCAGAACGCGCGCCAGCGAGTCGAGCACCGCGGGATGGTCGTCTGCGACGACGCAGGTGATCGGACTGGTCATGCGCTCCCGATCGCGGGCTCGCCGAGGTGGGAGCCTTGCCCGTAGCGGACGCCGAGCCCGTGCAGCAGCTCGACGGTTCGCTCGTTCTCGATTCCCTCCGCCACGATCGACTCGCCCATCGCGTCGGCGAACGAGATCAACGCGGCAGCAAGCGCCCGGGCGCCGCGGCTCGACTCGAGCTCGCGGGTCAGGCTGGCGTCGAGCTTGATCAGATCCGGCGAGAGCCGGAGGATGTGCCGCAGGCTCGCAAAGCCGGCCCCCGCGTCGTCGACCGCGATCCGCGCACCGCAGGCCCTGAGCTCGAGCAGCGCCTGATTGAGCGCGTCGTAGTTCTCCACGGCTGCATGCTCGGTCAGCTCGACGACGATTCGCTCGGGCTCCGATGCGGCAAGGCTGTCGAGCAGGCTGGGCAGCGTCAACACTCCCGGCGAGACATTGATCGAGAGGTAGCAATCGGACGGAAGCTGGCTCAGCAGCGGCAGCGCCAGCTGGACGGCGGCAAGCTCGAGCTCCGACTGCAGCCCGAGCTCCTCGGCCTCGCGGAACCAGACGTTCGGCGGCCGATGCGGCTCGACCTGAAAGCGTGCAAGCGCCTCGAAGCCGACACAGCGGCGCGTGTCGAGCTCGAGGATCGGCTGCAAGGCGAAGGCGATCCGGGACTCGTCGATCGCCTTGCGAATCCGGATGACCGCCGCGCGGCGGCGCTCCTCATCGTCCTCCTGGCGCTCGAGCCGCGTGGCGAGCTCGTGTACGACGTCGTTCGTCGCCTGGCTCGACAGCCGCGACTCCCCGCGCGCCGAGCGGTGGATCGTCTGGATGATCTCGTCGCCGCTCGTGCCCTTCACGAGGTAGCCGATCGCGCCGGCCCGCACCATCTCGAGCACGCTGCCGCGATCCTCGTAGGCGGACAGCGCGACGATCTGGGTCGAGGGCGAGCAGGCACGGATGCCCCGCGCCGCGCTGACCCCCCCGCCTGGCATCTTCACGTCGAGGAGCGCCACGTCGGGCAGGGCGCTCGCTGCGAGCGCCATGGCGCTGTCTGCATCGACCGCTGCGCCTACGAGCTCGAGTCCCTTCTCGCTCCCGATCAGATCGGCGAGCGCATCGCGCACGAGCTCCTGGTCGTCAGCGATCAAGACCCGGATAGGCTGCATATTCCTCCTTCGGCGCAGAGTCGGAGAGCGAGGCGGATCCGCCCGCCACGGGCTCGGGCATGAGCTGCTCGGGAATGAAGAACGTGATCGTGGTGCCGCCGCTTCGGAGCGACTCGATCGACCACCAGCCGCCGGCCATCTCGGCGCGCTCGCGCATCGAGGTGAGCCCGATGTGGCCCGGGGTCGCGCCGTCGAGCTCGTCGACCTCGAAGCCGATGCCGTCGTCGGCGATCTCGACGAGTACTCCGTCGTCGCGAGTCGAGAGGTCGACCTCGACGCGTTTCGCGCCCGCGTGCTTGCACACGTTGAGCAGTGCCTCCTGGGCGATCCGGTAGGCGGTGGCGCGGGCCGCTACCGTCGGCTCCTGCTTGAGCACGCTGCGCAGCTCGTAGTCGACACCGAAGTCTACCCGCGCCTGCTCGAGGTAGAGGCGAAGAGCGGACTCGAGGCCGTTGCGATCGAGCGCGGGCGGGTGGAGCTCGAAGATCAGATGGCGAAGCCGCGCAATCGACAGCTGCGCGGATTCCTCGATCTCGCCCACCAGCTCGATCAACTCCGGCTCGTCGATGCGGCGCCGCAGGATGCCGAGGCGCAGCGTCAGCGCGGTCAGGACCTGGACCGAGTCGTCGTGGATGTCGGTGGCGATGCGATGGCGCTCCTCCTCCTGTGCACGCACGAGGCTCGCCAACAGATGGCGGCGGGCGCGATCGCTGCGGAGCAGCAGATCGTAGCTGACGAGGCGCTCCTGCTCGGCGTGCAGCCGTTCGGCGACCTCGGAGATCATGTGGGCGACGGCCTGGAGGAAATGCACGTCCATGCCGGTGAAGACCCGGCGGCGTCGGCTGTACGCGCCGAGGATGCCCAGAGCCCGAGCTTCGCCGGGAACGACAACGGCGACACCGCTCGCGACACCGTGTCGCTGCAGGAGCTCGGTCACCTCGGCGCCGCTCGAGTCGAGATCGACGACGATCACATCCTCGTTCGCCCGTAGCGCCCGCGCGGCCGGGCTGGCGTCATCGATCGACGCAACGGCCCTGCCGATCCAGTCGCCTTCCCAGCCGACGCCGGCGCGTAGCACGAGGCGACCGCCGTCCGGGTCCGGCTCGACGAACTTGACGAACTCGGCCGACAGCGCGTCGGCGATCAATTCCGTTGCCTCCTGGAGCAGGGGCACCAGCTCCTTGGCGGCGTGTGCATGCTGGCCGAAGGAGGCGATCACTTCCTGTTGGCGTGCGAGCAGCTCCTGCTCTCGTTCGGCATGGTGACGCGAGGTGACGTCGCGCATGATCCCCTCGACTGCAATCACGGTGCCCTGCTCGTCGAAGACCGGCACCTCCCGGGACTCGGTCCAGACCAGCCGGCCGTCCTTGTGCCTGAAGCGAATGCGCAGAGGCTCGACGGGCGTCTCGCCGCCCTCGATCGCAGCGCGCCAGCTCCGGAGCGGGCCCAGGTCGTCCGGCTCGACGACGTTCTCCACGGGATCGCCCCAGCCCTGGTACTCCGCAGGCGTATAGCCCAGGATGCGCTCGATCGCCCGGCTCACGTACTCGTAGGTTCGCGTCGGCTTGAGCCGGTAGCGGAAGATGATGTCCGGCGCGTTCTCCGCCAGCCGACGGTAGCGCTCCTCGCTCTCCTGCAGGGCGCGTTCGGCTTCGAGGTGCTGGCGGCGCACGACGGCCTCCACGAGCACACGGTGCACGACCGGGGCGAGCAGCCCGAGACGGTCCTTCTGGACGCAGCCGCGCGCGCCGGCCTTGATGGCCGCGACTTCGATGTCGTCGCCGCGGGGGCCTGAAAGGAGCACGAACGGCGTCACGGGCGCGTGTTCGAGCACCAGCTCGAGGGCGTCGAGGCCGGTGAGGTCTCCAACGGTCGCCTCCGCAAGGACGAGGTCCCAGACCGACTCGGCCAGGGCGCGCTCGAGCCCCGCGCGATCGCCGACGACGAGCGGCTCGGGCTCGAAGCCGTAGGCGGCGAGAGCGGTCACCACCGGCTCTGCATCCGCGGCCGAATTCTCGATCAGCAGTACGCGCAGTTTGTGTCTCCTCTCGGGCGCGCGGCCCTCCGGTTCCCGGCGAGCGCACAAATGGCATCGACTCAAGTATCGGCAGGCCTACAAGAAGTGAACGTGCGCCGTGACTCGTCGGTTCCGCGCGATCACCCTCCCCGTTTACGCGTAGTGCCAACCTCACCTGAGTGCCGCCGCAGGCGGCGGAGCGAGGACTCGACTCTCACGAAAGGTGGAATGTCCGGCGATGCTCGAATGCGCGATCAATGGAGTGTGAGATGCGGCGCATTCCTGGTGGCAGTCGCCACGAGCCTCGTGCTCGCTGCTCCCGCTCTCGCCGGGGGCGGCAACTACGTCGTCGACGGGGGCACGCCGGTCGAGCGCGCGCAGGTAACGGCAGCGCTGGACGCGAGCTCCTTCCCCTGGAGCGTCGTGCCGCAGCAGATCTCGATCCACGTGGCCCGGGGGATCGACTCGTTCGGCCTCAAGGGCGCGATTTGGCTCGATGCCGACCTGCTCGACTCCGGCGCCTTCGCCTGGGGGACGATCCAGCACGAGTATGCGCACCAGCTCGACTTCTTCATGCTCGACGACATGCAGCGGGCCGCGCTGCAGTCCCGCCTCGGCGGCTCGAGCTGGTGGCAGACGAGCGCCGAACTGCAGCACGGCGATCTCGCCTCCGAGCGCTTCGCGTCGACACTCGCGTGGGCATACTGGCCATCGGCGCAGAACTCGATGCGCCCCGCGGGCCAGAACGACGAGTCGGCCGCGCTACCTCCGGCGGAGTTCCGGGCCCAGCTCGCCGCGGCGCTCGGACGCCCGGAGCTGGCGGCTGCGCCCACACGCTCCCTGGCGTCCGTCAAGCCGACTGCCTCGCACCGTGTAGTCGCGCACGCGAACCACACGAACGCGTAGAGGCCAGAACTACGCGGTTTCGGGGGGTCCCTGTTCACCCTTGTGGGATCTCGTCCGGATGCCGATCCGAATACCGATGTCCCGTTCGAAGAAGATCGCGATCGCCGGGGCGCTGGCGCTCGTCCCCCTCAGCCTCGCGGTGGCGCTGATCGCCCATCGTGAGCTGACGCAGCGCGCCGCCGCCGAGTCACTCGATCGCGCGCGGGCCGCCGCGCGCACGACCGCGCAGGCGCCGATCCTCCAGTCCGCCCCGTCGCCGTCGGCCGCGTACTGGATCAGAGCCACGCTGCGTTCGCTCCAGCTCGAGAACCCGACGATCCTCTCGGCGCGGGTCGTCGACGGCGCCGGCACCGTGCGGGCGCGGGTCGACGGCGGAAAGCCCGTCCCGAACGGCCTCGCCAAACCTCTGCCCCAGGGCACACGGCTCGCTGCGGACGTGCCCGGAGGCGGAACGATCGAGCTTCTCGTCAGGCCCCGCGGCGCCTCGGTGCCGTTTGCCGTCGACGCCGCGGCGGCGCTCGCGCTTGCAGCGGCCGCTCTACTCGCCGCGACGCACCTGCCCGCCCGCCGGCGTCGCGCCGAGCCGGCGCTCGCGCAGGAGACCGGCGGCGCCGAGCAACTCGCCCGCGACCTCCCGCATGCCGGCGAGCCGCTGCTCGTCGTCCTCGCCGAGGTCGACGGACTCGATGCCTACGCCAACGATTTCGGTCCTGAGGCCGCACGCACCCTGCTCGACCGGCTCGCCCACCGGGTCACGAGAGCTGCCATGCCCGGCCGCGCCTATCACGTCGGCGACGCCCGCTTCGCACTTCTGATCAGCGCCGGCAACACCGCGCGGGTGATCGCCAACGTCAAGGATGCGCTCACCGAGAGCGGCGGGGCCTTCCTGGTCGAGCCCAGCATCGGCTTCGCCGGCGTGCCGGCAGACGCGCCGACGGCCGAGGCCGCACTGGCACTCGCCGAGGAGCGGCTCACGCTGCAGCGCGGCTGGCGCCACAACTCGGTCGGCTGGCGCAGCGCGGACGCGCTGCTCGGCGCCCTCGAGGCGCGCGACCCGCGGATCGTCGAGCACCTCACAGACGTCGGCGACCTCGCCGAGCTCGTCGGCGCGGAACTCGGCATGCGCGGCGTCGAGCTCGAGCGGCTGGGTCAGGCGGCCGAGCTCCACGACATCGGCAAGGTCGCGGTGCCAGACGCACTCCTTTCCAAGCCGGGCCCGCTCGACGAGGAGGAATGGGCGCTCGTACGCGAGCACCCGGCGATCGGCGAGCGGATCGTGGCCGCCGCACCGGCTCTTGCCGGCGTCGCCCCGATCGTGCGCGCCAGCCACGAGCGCTGGGACGGTACCGGCTACCCGGACGGCCTGCTCGGCGAGGAGATTCCGCTTGCCGCGCGAATCGTCGCCGTCTGCACCGCCTGGCAGTCGCTCACCTCCGAACGGCCCTACCGCGAGGCGGTCGGCGACGAGCAGGCCGCTGCCGAGCTGCGCGCCGGAGCCGGGACCCAGTTCGATCCCCAGATCGTCGAGACGTTCTGCCGCGTCGCCGCCGGCGCCCCGCGCCAGGTCTCCGCACGCATCCGCCTCTCCGCCTAGAACACCTGGCGGCTTCCGCCAACCGGCCCGCGGCGCCCCGCGTTCGCCGGCGGCATCGCCGGGCGGTCCCGGCCGATCGCGCGCGCTGGTGACGGCGACCAGGCCGCCGCCACCGCGATGATCACCCCTACCGCGCCGCCTGGGACCTCGCGAGGGCGAGTGCGAAAGCGGCGCCCTCGATGGGCGCCGCTTTCACGGTCGACGCTGCTACCAGCGAGATCTCCGGCCGCGACGGCTCGTGTAGACGCGCCGAGCGGGGGCGACGCTCATGCCCTCCTGCTCGAACTGCTCACGATGTCCGAGCCGGGCGGCGACGCGGCTCACATCGGCCTGCTGCTCCGGGAGCACCAACGTGATCCCGCTGCCGCTGCGTCCTGCGCGGCCGGTGCGACCGATCCGGTGCACGTAACCCTTGTCGTCCTCGGGCGGATCGAAGTTGATCACGTGCGTGATGTCGTCGAGGTCGAGCCCGCGCGCTGCGACATCCGTCGCGACGAGGATCTTGACCTTGCCCGAGCGGAAGCGCAGAAGCGCGCGTTCGCGGGCGTTCTGAGACATGTCGCCGTGCATGGCGACTGCGTCCACGCCGGCGCGGCCGAGCTTTTGCGTGAGCCGCTCGGCGCCGCGCTTGGTGCGGACGAAGATCAGCGCGAGGCCACGCTCGGCCTGTAGCTCCTCGACGAGCTTCTCGACCTTGTCGTCCGCGGTGACCGAGACGAACTTGTGGTCGACCGGGCCCTGCTCCTGCTCGATCGCGAGCGCTGCCTCGAAGCGGGCGGGGTTGCGCGTGTAGTTCCGCGCCAGCTCGTCCACCTCGCCGTCCAGCGTGGCCGAGAAGAGCATCGTCTGGCGGTCTGCGGAGAGCCGGCGGACGATCTTCTCGACCTGGGGCTTGAAGCCCATGTCGAGCATTCTGTCGGCCTCGTCGAGCACGAGGATGCGCACGCCGTCGATCGTGATCATCCGCCGGTTGAGCAGGTCCTCGAGCCGGCCGGGTGTCGCGACGAGAATCTGCGCGGTCTTGGCGGCGCGGGCCTGTGCGGGCAGCGGAGCGCCGCCGTAGACGGCGACGACGCGAAGGCCGCGGAGCCGCCCGAGCGTGGCGAGCTCCTCGGCGACCTGCGAGGCGAGCTCGCGGGTCGGCACGAGCACGAGCGCAGCAGGGCCCTTCGCCTTCGGGTCGGTTCGTTCGACGATCGGCAGCGCGAAGCCGAGCGTCTTGCCCGAGCCCGTCGGCGCCTTCGCCAGCATGTCGGAGCCCTCCAGACCCACCGGGAGCACGAGCTCCTGGATCGGGAATGTGGACTCCATGCCGCGCGCAGCGAGCGCATCGGCGATGTCTGCGCTCACGCCGAGCGCACGGAAAGTCTGAGACAAGTTGTTCTACTCCTTGATTTGCGGTTCGAGATCCCCCCACCCGAAACCGCCAAAGAGGAACGAGAAAGATGAATCTCACGGGCGGCCCATTGCCGCTCCTGAGACGCACGGTAGCACGCGCCTGCAGAGATCGCGCGGCGGCGCTACTGTGCAGCCATCCGTTGCCAGACCCTCGACGGTGATCTACCCGACCTGAGGCCGCGCTTCCGGGGCGTCTCACATCTCCTCGCCTTCGTGGCGGTGATCCCGATCGGGATCGTGCTCGGCTTCTCCCCGCACACCGCCTCCGCCCGCGCCGGCGCAATCGCCTTCGCCGCGAGCGTCGCCGCCATGTTCGGGGCGAGCGCCCTCTACCACCGCGTGCTCTGGCGGCCGCGCCTGCGCCCGTGGTTTCGGCGGCTCGACCACGCGATGATCTTCACGTTGATCGCCGGCACGTACACGCCGTTCGGCCTGATCGTGCTGAGCGCCGGCTGGCGCTGGCCGATCCTGATCGTCGTCTGGAGCGGTGCGGCGGTCGCAGTGGCTCTGCGCTTCCTCTGGGTCGACGCGCCGAAGTGGATCAGCGCCGCGCTCGGAATCGCACTCGGCTGGGTCGGCGTGATCGTCTTCCCGCAGATCCTCGACCGGATCGGTGCCGGCGGCACGACGCTGCTGCTCGTCGGTGGCGTCGCGTACACGCTCGGCGCGGTCGTCTACGCAGTCAGGCGTCCCGACCCCGTGCCCTCCACCTTCGGCTATCACGAGGTCTTCCACGCGTTCGTGATCGTCGCCGTCGCCTGCCAGTACGTGGCTGTGGCGTTCTTCGTCCTGCCGAAGGGCTAGAGCGCGAGCGTCACTTTCGTCAGGCCGTCCGGGCTGTCGGGGTCGAGGCCCTTCGCAGCGGCGAGCGCGGAGGCGAAGAGCTGGCCCGGCAGGATCGAGAGGAGCGGCGCGAGCAGCGGGTGAGGCGCCTCGGGCACCGGCAGCAGGAACGCTGCGCCTTCCAGCTCGAGAGCCGCAGTGCCGCTCGCGATCAACGTGGCGCCGCGCTCGCGCGCCCGGCGCGCAGCGGAGACGACGGCGGGCAGGCTGGCATCGCGCGAGGCGATCGCCCAGACCGGAAAGAGCGGGTCGAGGACGGCCATCGGCCCGTGCGCGAAGTCGGTCGCCGTCATCGGCTCGGCCGCGACCCGGCAGGTCTCCTTGAGCTTCAGCGCGATCTCGCGGGCGGTGGCGAACTCGATCCCACGTCCGATCACGTACATGCGACCGACGAAGGCGAACGGCGTCACGGTGGCCGCGACGGCCCGACGCGTCGCCTCGAACGAGTCGGAGAGCAGCTCGGCGGTGCGGTGGAGTCCCTCGACGAGCTCCTGTCCGCGTCCCGCGACGCCCGCTGCCAGGAGCAGCAGCGCGGCGATCGAGTTCACGTACGTCTTGGTCGCGGCGACCGCCCGCTCCTCGCCGGCGGAGAGCGGCAGCGCCAGCTCGGCAGCCTGGGCGAGCGGCGAGGCGAGGTCGTTCGTCAGCGCAACGGTCAGCGCGCCGCGCTCGCGCGCAAGCTCGACGTACCGGACGACGTCCGGCGTCCTGCCCGACTGCGAGGGCGCAAGCACGACGGAGCTCGAGAAGTCGACGTCGGCGTTGTAGTAGACGGTGAGCGACATCGAGTCGCGCAGGGCCGTCCAACCGGGCAGGAGCCCGAAGGCGTAGACGCCGTACGAGGCGGTGTTGTCCGAGCTGCCGTGGCCGACCAGGCGGACGACCGCCGGCGCGCGCTCGGCGATCCGGCGTGCCGCATCGGCGAACGCCTCCTCCCCGGCCAGCAGGCGCTCGAGGGCTGCCGGCTGCTCGCGGATCTCGGCGAGGAAGCTCTCGCCCGCGGCCATCAGCGCCCCTGACCTCGCAACTCGGGACGGGCCGGCTCGGCGAGGCTCGCGCCGGTCTCGGCGTCGAACACGTGTGCCTCGCCCTCGCGGGGCCGCAGCGCGACGCGCTCGCCGCGCGCGGGTGCGACCTTGCAGTCGCAGCGACAGACGAGCTTGGTCGCCTGGCCGGCCACCTCGGACGCACAGAAGACGTAGGCGTCGGCGCCGAGCTCCTCGACGACCTCGACCTCGGCGGCGATCCCCTCGGCCGCCAGCTCGAGCCCTTCGGGCCGGAAGCCGAGCACGATGCTGGCGTGGCTGCGCGCCGCGTCGGGCAGGCGGACGGCGACGCCGCCAAGCGAGACGCTGCCGTTCGCGCCACCCGGCACCGTGCAGAGGTTCATCGACGGAGAGCCGATGAAGCCGGCGACGAACGTGTTCGCCGGCCGCTCATAGAGCGCGCGCGGCGCGTCGCACTGCTGCAGGTAACCGTCCTTCATCACCGCAACCCGGTGACCGAGCGTCATCGCCTCGGACTGGTCGTGCGTGACGTAGAGCGTGGTCACGCCGAGCCGCGACTGCAGTGCGGCGATGTCGGCGCGCATCTGCACCCGCAGCTTCGCGTCGAGATTCGAGAGCGGCTCGTCCATCAGGAAGACGCTCGGCTCCCGGACGATCGCGCGCCCCATCGCGACACGCTGCCGCTGGCCGCCCGAGAGCTGGCCGGGCTTGCGCTCGAGATACTCGGTCAGCTCGAGCAGCTCGGCGACCTCGCGGACGCGCCGGTCGCGCTCCTTCCTGCTGACTCGCGCGATCTTGAGCGGGAACGCGATGTTGGCGGCGACTGTCAGATACGGGTAGAGCGCATAATTCTGGAAGACCATCGCGACGTCGCGGCTCTTCGGCGGCAGGTCGGTGACGTCGCGTCCGCCGATCAGTACGGAGCCTGCGTCCACCTCCTCCAGGCCGGCGAGCATTCGCAGCGCAGTCGTCTTGCCGGAGCCGGAGGGACCGACGAGCACGAGCAGCTCGCCGTCGTCGACGTGCAGGTCGAGACCGGCGACGGCGGCCACGTCGGTGCCGGGGTAGACGCGCGTCGCGCGGTCGAAGCGGACGTCAGCCACTGCTCGCCTCCAGCGCCTCGGGGAACTCTATGGCTGCAGCGGCCTGCTCGAGCTCACCGCGCAGCCGTTCGTGAGCCGCCGGGCCTGCGCCGAGCTCGTCGAGACCGAGGAGCGCCGCCCCCACGATCGGCGGCGACGCCGAGATCTGCGCCTCGATCCCGGGCCCGATCGCCCCCAGGCCGCGCGCGATTTCCCCGAGCAGGCGTTCGTCGCGCGAGCGCAGGACGCCGCCGCCGAGGATCACCTCGACCTGTTCGCCCGACAGGCTCAGCCGGGCGAGGGCGGCTCGGGCGAGCGCGACGACCTCCGCGGCGAGGCGGTCGACGATCCCGGCGGCGACCGGGTCGTCGGCGGCCTCCGCAAGCACGAGCGGCGCCAGCTCGACGGCGCGCCGCTGCGAGATCCGCCCGAGGTGGATCGCCTCCGCGAGCTCGCCCGGCGTGGCGAGGCCGAAGAACGCGGGCACGGCGAGCTCGAGCGTCGTGCTCGGACCGCGCCCGTCCTCGCTGCGCGCCGCGGCCGCGACGGCGGCGAGTCCGATGTCATAGCCGCCGCCCCAGTCGCCGCTGATCGCGCCCAGCGCGGGAAAGCGCGCGTGGCGCCCGTCCGGCGCGACGCCGATGCAGTTGATCCCCGCACCGCAGACGATCGCGACGCCCCAGCCGCGGTCGGTGCCCCCGCGCAGGACGGCGAAGGTGTCGTTGTGCACGACGGTGCGAGCCGCCCAGCCGCGGGCACCGGCGCGCCGCTCAAGCTCCGCCTCCTCGGCGGGGAAGTCGACGCCGGCAAGCAGCAGCTCCGCGACCTCGCCGGGTCTCGAGACGCCCGCTTTCGCCTCCGCCTCGGCGAGCAGGGTCTCGATCGCGTCGAGGCAGCCGTCGACGCCGAGGTGGTGCGGCGAGCTCTGGGGCCCGCGCACGAGCGCGAGCACGGCACCGTCGGCGTGCACGAGCGCAAGGTCGGTCTTCGAGTTGCCTCCGTCGACGGCGACGATCACGCGACCGGCTCCGGCGCGAGCAGGTGCTGGAGGAGCCCGTCGACGAGCTCGACCTGTCCGATCAACGGATGTGCGAGCAGCGCCTTGCGGACGACGACGGGATCGCGCGTGACGGCCGCCTCGACGGCCAGCCGCTCGTACGCGGCGACATGCTGGACGAGCCCGAGCAGCTCCGGGGCGAGCGGCGCCTGGGGAAGCGGGTGCGTCCCGGACGCATCGACGCGCGCGGGCACCTCGACGACGTCGTCGCCGGCGAGCCCCGCCAGCGTCCCGTCGTTCGCAACATCGACCTCGTGTACGACGCCGTCGCCCGAGGCGAGCGAGCCAACGAGGCCGATCGCGGCCTCGCTGTAGAAGGCACCGCCGCGCCGCTCGAGCAGCCGAGGCTTCTCGCTCAGCGCCGGGTCGCGATACAGGTCCATGAGCTCGCGCTCGATCTCAGCCACTTCGGCGGCCCGCGGCACGCCGTCGCGCTGCTCGTCGAGCACGGCGTCGTGCGCGTAGAAGTACCGCAGGTAGTACGAGGGGATCGCGCCGAGCTCGTCGAGCAGCCGCGGCGGCAGCCCGATCTCCTCGGCGAAGCGCTCGCCGTGTGCGGCCAGGAGCTCGGGCAGCACATCACGTCCTTCGACCTGGACGGCCCGGACCCACGTCAGGTGGTTGAGCCCGACCTGGTCGACGAGCACCTGCGCAGGCTCGATGCCGAGCAGCCGTGCGATCGAGCGCTGCAGGCCGATCGCGACGTTGCAGAGGCCGATGGCCCGGTGCCCCGCGTCGAGCAGGGCACGCGTGACGATCCCGACGGGGTTTGTGAAGTCGACGATCCAGGCGCCGTCTGCGGCTCGCCCCCGCACCTGCTCGGCGATCTCCAGCACGACGGGAACCGTTCGCATCGCCTTGGCGAAGCCGCCGGCACCGGTCGTCTCCTGGCCGATGCAGCCACACGCGAGCGGCACGGTCTCGTCGCGCAGCCGTGCATCCTGGCCGCCGACGCGAATCTGCACGAGCACGAAGTCGGCGCCGTCCACCGCGCGGTCGAGCTCGCCCGTCACGAGCAGCTTGCCCGCGAAACGCTGGCGCTCGAGCATCCGCGCCGCCATCCCGCCGACGACCTCGCGTCGCTCCGCGTCGATGTCGTGCAGCACGAACTCGCCGACCTGCAGGCGCGAGAGCCCGGACACGAGCTCGGGCGTGTAGGTCGAGCCGCCTCCGATCACCGCGACCTTCACCCCTTCACCCCCGTCAGCGTGACGCCCTCGACGAACACCCGTTGCGCGAGGAAGAAGATCACGATCACCGGCGCCATCACGAGCAGCGTCGCCGCCATCGTCAGGTTCCACTGGACCTGGTGCAGCGAGCGGAACTCCGAGAGCCCGATCGAGAGCACCCAGTGATGCGGGCTCTCGCCCACGTACAGGAGCGGCAGAAAGAAGTCGTTGAACGTGTAGAGGAACGAGAAAAGCGCGACCGCAGCAATCGCGGGCTTGGCGAGCCGCAGCACGACCGTCGTCAGGATGCGCAGCTCGCCGCAGCCGTCCACGCGTGCCGCGTCCATGTACTCCTCCGGGATCGTCAGGAAGAACTGCCGCAGCAGGAAGATCGAGAACGCGTCGCCGAGCCAGTTCGGCGCGATCAGCGGCCAGAGCGTCCCAACGAGGTGCAGCTTCGCCCACATCACATAAAGCGGCACGACCGTGATCTGCGGCGGCAGCATCAGCGCGACAAGCACGACGAGGAACATCGCGTCACGGCCCCGCCAGCGCAGGCGGGCGAGCGCGTAGGCGACCGGGACGCTCGAGATGACCACCCCGATCGTCGCCAGCACCGAGTAGATCAGCGTGTTGAACGTCCAGCGCCAGAGCGGCGCCTGGGTGAAGACGTCGCGGAAGCTCGACCAGTGGAACGGGCGGGGCCAGAGGTGCGACGAGAGCGCCTGCTCGTTCGTCATCAGCGCGGTCAGCGTGATGAAGAGGAACGGTGCGAGGAACATCGCTCCCGCCACGATCAGCAGGCTGTGGTTCGCGACGCCGAGCAGGAAGCGCCGCCGCCGCACCTCGCGCGGCAACCTGCGCCGCACGAGCGGCTCGGGAACGGCGACGGCGCTCAGCGTCCCGCTCCCTGGTAGTGCACCCAGCGGCGCGAGTTGAGGACGATCACGAGTGTGACGGCGAACGCGACCGCGAGCAGCAGCATCGCCATCGCGGACGCGTAGCCCATCTGGAAGTCCGTGAAGCCGTGCTGGTAGAGCAGGATGGGATAGAACAGGGTCGAGTCCTGCGGGTAGCCGAGGTTGTTGACGGTGTCGCCTGCCTGCGAGGCCTGGCCCGCCGCGATGTTGGCCGCGACGTATGCCTGCGTGAAGTACTGCAGCCCCTGGATCACGCCGAGGATGACCGAGAAGAGGATCACCGGGCTGATCGTGGGCAGGGTGACGTAGCGCAGGCGCCGCAGCGGGCCGGCGCCGTCGAGCTCGGCCGACTCGTAGAGGTGCTTCGGGACGTCGAGCACCGCCGCCAGGAAGATGATCATCGTGTTGCCCACGCCCCAGAGGCCGAGCGCGACGAGCGAGGGTTTCGACCAGGTCGGCGAGTTGAACCAGAGCGGCCCCTGGATGCCGATCTTCGCGAGCACCGTGTTCAGCGGCCCCGTCGCCGGGTTGAGCAGATAGACGAAGCCGAGCGTCGCGGCCACCGGAGGCGCCAGCGCGGGCAGGTAGAAGACGGTCCGGAAGATGCCGACGCCGCGGCGTGCGCGCGCGAGCATCAGCGCGATCCCGAAGGCGAAGAGCACCTGCAGCGGCACCGCGACCACGATCATCCAGAGCGTGTTTCGCACGGCGGTCCAGACCTGCGGGTCGATGGTGAACAGGTACCGGTAGTTCGCGAGCCCGATCCAGCGCGGCGGCGAGAGCAAGTCGTAGTGGTTGAACGACAGGTAGGCGCTGAAGACGAGGGGGTACCCGAAGAAGACGGTGAAGCCGACGAGCCAGGGGCTCATGAGGAGCAGAACCAGACGGCGGCGGCGCCAGTCCGCCCGCCTCCTGGCCCGTCGGCGATCAGCCGCCGCCGGCACGGCCGCGGCGAGGTTCGCCTCGGCGACCGGCGTCAGGCTCACGGCACCCCGCCGCCCTTGGCCTGCTTCACCTGGGCGTCGAGCTGCTTGTCGACGTCCTTCAGTCCGCCGGCGAGGTCCTTCACCCTGCCTGCCTGCCACTTCGTGAAGAAGCTCTGGACGAGGTTCGTGTACGCCACTCCGGACGCCATGATCGGTGATGTGCTCGACTTCGCGTTGCCGAAGATCTTCAGGAACGCCGCGAAGTGCGCGTCCGGCTTGATCTCCTTCGAGGTCAGCGAGCTCTGCGTCGTGGGGACGTTGCGGATCCCGTTCGACAGCTCGGCGAGCGCGTGGTCGTTCGTCGTCAGGTACTTGACCAGGTCCCAGGCCTCCGTCTTGTGCTTTGCGTTCTTCGGGATGCCGACGATGGTGCCGTTGATGTAGCCCGAGCCGTAGAGCTCGGGATGCGCGTCGTCGACGGGCATCGGCGCGGTGCCGTAGCTCAGCTCGGGATGCTCGGCCGCGAGGAAGGCGACACGCCACTCACCGTCGAGGTTCATCGCGAGCTTGCCGGTCTCGAAGGCCTGAGACGCGGAGAACTCGTCCCCGAGCCCGGCCTGGAAGCGCACGAGCTTGTCGTAGCCGTACCAGTCGATCAGGCTCTTCTGCCAGTTCATCAGCTTCGTCCACGCGGGATCCTTCGAGAGGTTGGAGTTTCCCTTGGAATTGAGCCACTGGGCTCCGAACGAAGTCGCCCAGCGTTCGGGCACGTTCTCGTAGAAACCGATGAACGGGTCGATGCCGGCAACCTTGATCGAGCCGTCGGCGCCCCGCTTGGTCAGCTTCTTTGCGTCCGTCGTCAGCTCGGAGATCGTCCGGGGCGGGTGGGCGATGCCGGCCGCCTTGAACATGGCCTTGTTGTAGTAGAGCCCGTAGTCGTCCGCGAGCAGCGGCAGGGCGCAGCGCTTGCCGCCGTACTGCGTGTAGTAGCGAGGCGCTGCCGGGAAGCTGTTCGCGTCGATCTTGTCCTGCTTGAGCAGCGGTCCGAGGTCGATCCAGCCGCCGGAGCTGCAGTAGGTGCCGACGTTGTACGAGTTGAACGAGCTGACCACGTCCGGCGCGTTGCCGGCGCGGATCGCCGCCACGATCTTGTTGTCGTTGATGCCCCCGACGACGTCGACCACGACGTTCGGGTGCTTCGCGTCGTACTCGGCCGCGACGCTCTTGAAGACCTTGAGCTCGCGTGCGCTCCACCCGACCCACATCGTGATCTTCGTGGGCGCGTGCGCGGCTGCGCGCGAGCTCGTCGCGGCCCCGGCCGCCGCGAGCGCAAGCGCCACGAGCAGCACGAATGCCGTCCCAACACGTCTCATCGGACCTCCTCCGAGAGCAGTTCTCGTTAATAAACCTTACGAGATGCAACTGTAGACCCGGAATCCGCGGCGAGTCAAGCCGATCTGCCTGATACTTTCGTTAGGATTCTTGCCGAAATGTCGCGAACCCGGGCGATCCCGCCGCTGCTCAAGGATCTGAACGAGCGCACCGTGCTCGATACGATCCGCGCCGCTGCGCCGATCTCCCGCGCCGAGATCTCCCGGCGTGCGGGGATCTCGAAGCCGACCGTCTCGCTGGCGCTCCAATCGCTGCTCGAGGGCGGCCTCGTCCGAGAGGTCGCGCACGACGGCGACGGCCCGAGCTACGGCGCCGTCTACTTCGAACCGGTGCCGGAGGCGGCACTCGTGCTCGGGCTCGACCTCGGCGCCCGCTTCCTCCGCGGTGCGATCTGCGATCTCGGCGGCCGCGTTCGGGCCCGGCAGGACGTCGAGCTCGACGGCGCCGATGCCGAAGCGGTGCTGGACGTGATCGCGTCGCTGCGCGACGCGCTCATCGAGGCGACAGGACTTGCCGGCAGGCCCCTCGACGGCGTCGTCGTCGGCGTCCCCGGCGTCGTCGACCGCGCAACCGGCAGGGTGAGCCTCGCGCTCAACGTCAGCGGCCTCGAGGACCGCCGCTTCGGCGCCGAGCTCGGCGAGCGCCTCGAGCTGCCCGTGACGATCGAGAACGACGTCAACCTCGCCGCGCTCGGGGAGCGCTGGCAGGGCATCGCGCGCGGCATCGACGACTTCGTCTTTCTCTCCGTCGGCACGGGTCTCGGCGCCGGACTCGTGCTCGGCGGCGAGCTGCACCGAGGCCATCACGGCGCCGCCGGGGAGCTCGACTACGCCTTCGTCGGGCTCGAGCGGGAGGTCGATCCGTCGGCGGAGGCCGCCAGAGCCCTGACCGCGCGGCTCGCAGGCGAGGCCGGAGTCGAGACGTCGCTTGCCGCGCCCTACGACACGCGCGGGATCTTCGCCGAAGCCCGGCGCGGCGACGCACTTGCACGGCGCGCCGTCGTCGAGGTGGCGCGCCGGATCGCGCTCCACGTCGTCGCGGTCGCCGCGGTCGTCGATGTCGAGCTCGTCGTGCTCGGCGGCGGCCTCGGCGCGAACGGAGACCTGCTGCTCGAGCCCGTGCGCACAATCCTCGAGCGGGACCTGCCCTTTCGCCCGCGCGTCGAGGTCTCGAGCCTCGGCGAGGCCGCGGTGCTGACGGGCGCGCTGGCGGTCGGGCGCCGTTCGGCACTCGACAACGTGTTCACGAACCGGGCGCGCGCGGCCCGGCGCTGACCCTAGGCCGTGCGAAGCTGCAGGTTCGCAGCCGGGAAGTTGCGCAGCTTGCGCCGCAGTTCTACCGCAGTCATCTCGTCGTCCTTTCGGTCCGCAATACGACACTCTCGTTGTAGTGCCGAAGTTCGCGATCCATTCGAAAGATCACCCGAACGGGGTACTGGAAGGTGTCCGGAGCGGCATCTCAACAGGTGACTGCCCCGGCGCGTGCGCCGGCGGCGGCGGCAGGTGAGTCGGGCGAAAGGCCGCAGTCCGCCCGGCTCGCCTTCTCCACTCCGCTACAGTCGGGCCGTCTCGGAGAGGTGTCCGAGTTGGCCTAAGGAGCGCGACTGGAAATCGCGTACCTGCCGAAAGGTGGGTCGCGGGTTCGAATCCCGCCCTCTCCGCTCGATGCGTACACGGAGCTGCCCCAGAGCTTCCGGTCAGAGCGCACAGCAAGGATGAGAGCCGCTTCGGGCGGCTCTCACCGTTTCTGCCGCGGATCGGGATCATCCTCACGGGGCGACCGGAGAACAGCCATCCGCATCGACACGCAACCGCCTCCGCAGCGCAAGTAGGTGGTGAGTGTCGAATTCGAGGCGCGCGGTGGGCGCCGGTGGCGCGCGATCGGCGGCGGCGCCACGCTCGTCGAGGCTATCGCCTTCGCTCGGGACAGCGCGCCCGACGACCGTTATTCGGCGCGTCATCGCCAGGAATCCGGGCTTCCCCCGATGTCGCCTCGGGGCTCCGGAGGGAGGCTGACGCTGCGAGCGACCCGAGGAGATCGACGATGAAGAAGACAGTGAAGGTCCGTGCGCATGTGGGTGACATGCTCGAGGTCACCGGCCATCGCGTCGGCGAGCGGGCACGCCTGGGCGAGATCGTGCAGGTGCTCGGTACGCCCGGCCATGAGCACTACCGCGTGCAGTGGGACGACGGCCACGAGAGCGCCGCCTTCTATCCCGGCAGCGACGTGACGATCCGCCGCCCGGCCCGCTAGCTCTGAGTCAGGAAGGCGACGAGGTCGCCGATCTTCTGGTCGCCGAGCGAGGCGAACGGAGGCATGACGCCGTTCGGATAGCCGGGCACCACGTAGGCACCCGGATCCTTGAGCGACTCCTCGATGTAGTGGGCGAGGTCGCCGTGGTTCGCCTTCTGGGCGTCGGCGGCCAGATTGTCGAGGTCGGGCCCAACCGTGCCGCTCGAGCCCGCCGGTTTGTAGGTGTGGCACGCGGCGCAGCCGTTCGCCGCGAACAGCGCCTTGCCGGCCGCCGCGTCGCCCGCGGCAGGAGCCGGTTCGGCCGTGGTCGCCGGCGCAGCGGTGGTCGTGGGCGCAGCGGTGGTCGTTGGCGCCTGCGTCGTGGTCGGTGCAGTCGTCGTGGCCGGCTGCGACTGGGTGGTCTGCGCCGTGGTTGCGGCGCCCGCCTCGGCCTCTTTCGGCTCCTTGCCGAAGAACCAGACCGCGGACATCATCGCGGCAAAGAAGAGCACGCTGATCGCGGCGTAGCCTGCGACGCCGCCCTTGCCCGGGAACTGGGGCCGGTAGCGGGGAAGCAGGAACGCGGAGGCGAGCGCAAAGGCGATGAACGCGAGCGCGACGAGCCCGAGCCCGACCTTGTGCCCCGTCGACAGTCCCGCGATCAGCACGGCGGGGAACGTACCACGGCCGTAGGATCGGCCGATGGACGAAGAGGCCGTCGCCCGGCTCTACCGCCTCGTCCTGCGGCGGGAGCCCGATCCCGAGGCCCGCGCAGCGATCGCGGCGCGGCTGGGCAAGGGAACGCTCTCCGAGGCCGGCCTCTTGGCCGAGCTGGTCGCGAGCGACGAATTTGCGCGCGTGCGCGCGCTCGACGACGGAATCGCCCTCGCCACACAGGCGCGACTAGCCGGAGAGCGCCCGCACGAGCTGGTCGGGCCGGCGGGCACCGACGAACGCGTGATCGAGGTCCCGTGGGTGCTCGCTCGCTACCGCGGCGAGCCGCGCGTGCTCGACGTCGGCTCGGCCAACGGCGAGCCCGCCTACCTCGCCGCTCTTGCCGCGGCGGCCACGGAGCCGGCGCTCGGCATCGACCTCGCCGAGGCCAACGTGCCGGGTCTGCGGATGCTGGTCGGCGACGTCCGCCGGCTGCCGGTCGAGGCGAGCTCGATCGACGTCATCCTCTGCATCTCGACCCTCGAGCACGTCGGCGGCGACCAGGAGATCTACGGCGTTGACGCCGAACGTGGCGAGTCGGGAATCGCGGAGGCGCTGGCCGAGTTTCACCGGGTGCTCTCCCCGGCGGGCCGCGCTCTCGTCACCGTCCCCTGCGGCGCCCCGGAGGACCACGGCTGGTTCGTCCAGCACGACCGCGACGGGTGGAACCGCCTCTTCGCCGAGGCCGACCTCTACGTCTACGACCAGGAGCTCTACGTCGCGGGCCCGGACGGCTGGCGTGCCGGCGAGGACGACTCCGCCGCCTACGGCGTCCGAGGCCCCGCCGCTTCGGCGGTGCTGTGCACCGAGCTCCACCCCGGGCGGCGCCGGCACCTCGCGGCGCGGAAGCTGCGCGCGCTCGTTACCCTGCCGTCTCGTGGCTGACAAGGTCGAACACTTCACGCGTGCCCAGAAGGAGCAGCTCGAGGGCGAGCTGGCGGAGCTCGAGGGCCCCCGGCGCGAGGAGGTCGTGCAGGCGATCAAGACGGCACGCAGCTTCGGCGACCTGTCGGAGAACTTCGAGTACCACGCGGCGAAGAACGAGCAGGCCCTGCTCGAGCGGCGGATCACGATCCTGCGCGCGCGGCTGCAGACGGCGGTCCTGATCGACGAGGAGGCAGCCGCGGCAAGCGATGCCGTGGAGATCGGCTCGAAGGTTGCGATCGAGGACGAGTCCGGAGACGCGATGGAGGTCGAGATCTCGAGCGTCGGCGGTGTCTCGCCCGACTCGCCGCTCGGCCGCGCGCTGCTCGGCGCCCGCGTCGGCGACGAGGTCGAGATCGAGGCTCCGCGCGGCTCCTGGCGCGCGAAGGTGATCTCGATCGGCCGCTAGGCCCCGTGCTCTTCGACGCGCTCGACCGGGCCGCCGGCGAGGGGATCGACCGGCTCTTCTGCACGCACCACCGTCGGCGTCTGACGCGCCTCGGACACGCCGCTGCGTACGACCCACCGGCGGCCGGCTGGGCGGCGAGCGCAAGCGCGCCCCGGAGGGGCAACGCCTTCGAGCTGCTCGTCGACGGCGCCGAGGCGCTGCCGCGGATCGCGGAGGCGCTGCGCGGCGCGCGCTCGCACGTTCACATCGCGGGGTGGCACGTCGACCCGGCCTTCCGGCTCGAGCCCGGTGCGCCCGCGCTCGCCGAGCTGCTCGACTCGCTCGGGGTCGACGTCCGGGTGCTCGTCTGGGCCGGTGCGCCGCTGCCGCTCTTTCGGCCCTCGCGCGGCCAGGTGCGGGACGCCGCGCGGCTGCTGCGACGCGGCCGCGTGCGCGTCGCGCTCGACGCGCGCGAGCGCCCGCTCCACTGCCACCACGAGAAGCTCGTGATCGTCGACGACCGCGTCGCCTTCGTCGGCGGGATCGATCTGACCGACCTCGCGGGCGCCCGCTACGACGATCCTGCTCATCCCGCCCGCGGCAAGCTGGGGTGGCACGACGCGGCAGCGCGAATCGAGGGGCCCGCGGTGGGCGACGTCGCGCGGCACTTCGCGCTCCGCTGGCGCGAGACCGCGCGCGAGCCGCTTCCAGAACCGGCCGATCCCGATCCTGCCGGCTCGATCGAGCTCCAGGTCGTCCGCACGGTTCCCGAGCGCGTCTACACGGCGCTGCCGCGGGGGGAATTCTCGATCCTCGAGTCATACCGGCGTGCGCTGCGCTCCGCCGAACGCCTCGTCTACCTCGAGAGCCAGTTCCTCTGGTCGCCCGAGATCGTCGAGGTTCTCGCCGAGAAGCTCCGCCGGCCGCCGCACGACGACTTCCGGCTGGTCTGCGTGCTGCCGATGAAGGCGAACGACGGCGCCGACGACACCCGGGGGCAGATCGGACGCCTCCTCGACGCCGACGAGGGCAGAGGGCGAATTCTCGCCTGCGCACTGCACCAGCAAGGCGCCGGCGCGTGCCCGGTGTACGTGCACGCGAAGATCGGGATCGTCGACGACCGCTGGCTCACCGTCGGCTCGGCGAACCTCAACGACCACTCCCTCTTCAACGACACCGAGCTGAATCTCGTGCTTCACGACCCGGAGGCCGCACGCAGCGCGCGGCTGCGCCTCTGGCGCGAGCACCTCGAGCGGGACGACGTCGACGGCGACCCGGCGCGCGTGGTTGACGAGCTGTGGCGCCCCCTCGCCGAAGCCCAGCTCGCTCGGCACGAGTCGGGGGAGCCGCTCGAGCACCGGCTCGTGCGACTCCCCCGGGTTTCGAAGCGGTCGAGCCGTCTGCTCGGCCCGCTCCAGGGTCTGCTCGTCGACGGGTAGCCCCCGGCCGCCTACCGGCCGCCTACCGGCCGCCTACCGGCCGCCTACCGGCCGCCTACCGGATCGACACCTGGACGAGCCGCCGCGTCGAGACGCCGGCGAGCAGGTTGTCGCTTGGCTTGCGGGCCCGGACGAACACGACGAGCGCCCCGCGGCGAAGCGGTAGCGCCGCGGTCGGGCTCAGCGTCACCGTCGCCCAGCCGGTCGAGTCGGTCGGCGTCTCCGGAGCGTTGCGCGTCCAGCCGTACGGCAGGCCGAGTGCGAAGACGAGCGCACCCTGGATCGAGAAGCCCCGCGTATCCGAGACGTGGAAGCGTGCCACGACAGGGCTGCGCGACTGCAGAACGGTCGGCGAGAACTTCACGTTGTCGATGATCAGCCGCTGCGGGAGCGAGACCTGGGTGACCGGCACCGCGTTCCCGCCGCCGCCTCCCGTCGCGACGGCCGGTGCAACGAGGCCCGACTCCGGGGTGGCCGCGAGCGTCGAGCCGCGCGGATTCGTCGCGTTGACGTTGGCCTTGACCGTGTGCGCGACGTCCGCCGCGGCCAGCTTGTACGTGGTGGCTTGCGCGCCCGCGATGTCGACGCAGCCGCCGCCGGCCGTCGGGTTGCAGCGCTGCCACTGGTACGTGAACGTCGGGGCCGGATTGCCGCTCCAGCTGCCGCGGTTGACGGTCAGCGTCTCGCCCTCCTTCTCATTCCCCGACAGCGACGGTGCCGACCGGTTGGCGGGCGCGGAGCCCGTTGCGGAGACGACGCTGGTCGGGCGCGAGGTCGCGTCGCCGGAACCGTCGGCGTTGGTCGCGGTCACGACGACACGCAGCCGGTGGCCGACGTCGGTGGTCGTGATCGTGTAGTGCCTGCTGTTGGCGCCGGCGATCGCCTGGCAGCTGCCGCCGTCGGAATCGCAGCGCTGCCAGCCGTAGCTGAACGACCTGGGGTTGTGGTTCCAGCCGCCGTTCGAGCCGGTCAGCGTCGAGCCGTCGCGGGCCGCGCCGGAGATCGACGGGAGCGACGTGTTCGAAGGCGCGGCCTTCGACGCCGCGAGAGCGACACCGCCGACGACCGCGAGCGACGCAGCCGCGATCCCTGCCAGCGTGCCGAGCTTGTTTGCGAGTTTCATCGTTCCCCCCTTCTTTGTCGACTCTGGGATACCCGGCCCTGCAATCCGCATGTCATGCGTGCGTTAAGAAGTCGTGAGGTCGCGGCTGCCTGCTCGTCCGATCCCGCAAGATGTCGACGTGAGGCTCCTCGCGCTCCTCTCCGTGGCGACGGGACTCGCCGTGCCGCCGTTCCACGGGACGGCGGCGCCCGTCACAGGGCCTCGTCCCTCGTGGCACACGGGCTGCCCCGTGCCGCTCACCGGCCTGCGATTGCTCACCCTCGACTACTGGGGTTTCGACGGGCGGCCGCACGAGGGGCAGCTGATCGTCAGCGCAGCGCAGACGCGCAACGTGCTCGCGGCGATGCGCTCGCTCTACCAGGTGCGCTATCCGATCCGCCGGATGAGGCTCGTCGACGCGTACGGCGCCGACGACCGCCGCTCGATGGCCGCGGACAACACCTCGGCGTTCAACTGCCGGCCTGTCTCCGGGACGAGCCGCTGGTCGGCGCACGCCTACGGCCTCGCGATCGACATCAACCCGGTCGAGAACCCATGGGTCGTCGGAGCCGACGTCTCGCCGCCTGCCGGCAGGCGGTTTGCCGACCGCTCCGGCCGGTCGCGAGGAGTGATCCACGCGGGCGACGCCGTCGTACGGGCGTTCGCCGGCGTCGGCTGGCGCTGGGGCGGTACGTGGAGGGGCGAAAAGGACTACCAGCACTTCTCTGCCACGGGCCACTGAGGCGCCGCGACCGTCTAGGCTGCTCGGATGGAGATCTATCCCGTGGGCGAGAGCGGCGGCGTGCGGGTCGAGGTGCGCCGTGACGACCGGGCCGACGAGGGCTTCACCGGCTTCGGCGTCTGCCTCGCGCTCGACCAGGGCGCGGCGATCGTGCGCCTGCCCGGCCACTACGGCGCAGAGCTCGCGACACGGATCCGCCAGGCGGAGGCTGCGCTTTCGGCGGGAGTGATGCGCGCGCGCCGCACCTACCGCGACGAGTACCTCGACCTGACCGTGGTCGCCGGCGAGGACGGCGAGCTGCTGCTCAGCTCGACAGCCCGCGTACCGCTGCGGCTGACCGTGCGCCTTCCCCAGCACGAGCTGCTCGCGCTCGCCGGCCTGCTCGAGCAGGCGCACGCGCTCGTCGAGACGCTGCGCCGCGGCCTCGGCCTCGTCCCGGATCACCTGCCCGAGGACTTCGCCGCCGCCGACTGACCCCGCTTGACACGGGCTGCCGGCCGTGAAAGATTGAGCTTGCCAAGTCCCTGCGGGCCCTCGGGTTCGTAGGGACTAGGCATTTCTAGGCCCTTTTCACAGGCAGCTCGGCCACACCGTCCTCTCCACGCTCGGGGACGCGGGCGACGAGGACGGTCGTCGATTCGGCGCTACGCGGCCAGCCGGGTCTGCTGCTTCTCCGGCGCGATCCGGACGACGCGCCAGGCGAGCCCGCACTTCTCGAGCGTCCAGATCACGATCCCGCCCGGGTCGAGCTCGAGCTTGCGCAGGCCGTGGAACGCCGAGGTCGGAAAGGCGTGGTGGTTGTTGTGCCACGACTCGCCGAACGAGATCCACGAGAGCCACCAGACGTTGCGGGACTCGTCGTTCGACGCGAAGCGCCGCCGGCCGACGAAGTGGCAGATCGAGTTGATCGAGAAGGTCACGTGGTGCAGCAGGAAGATGCGGACGGCGCCGCCCCACACGAACCCCGCCAGGAAGCCGTACCAGCCGCCGATCAGTGCCCAGCCGACGAGCCCGGGGACGAGCAGCGAGAAGAGCACCATGGGCACGAACAGCCGCGCGATCACGCGGAGGCCCCGATCCTGGACGAGGTCCTTGGCGTAGCGCGCGCGATCGGCGCGCCCGGCCGCCGAGAACATCCAGCCGGTGTGCGCGTGCCAGAGGCCCTTGAGCGCCTCCAGCGGCCCGCTGCCGTAGCCCGCATGCGGGCTGTGCGGGTCGCCCTCCTGGTCGGAGAACTGGTGGTGCTTGCGATGGTCGGCGACCCAGGTGACGACGTCGCCTTCGACGGCCATCTGGCCGAGCACGGCGAAGGTGTACCGCACGAAGCGATAGGTCTCGAACGAGCGATGGGTGAACAGGCGGTGGTAGCCGACCGTGATCCCGACCCCGGTCAGCAGGTAGCCGACGACCATGATCCCGAGCTCGGCGGGGCCGACGCCGTGCCCCCAGAGAAGCTGGATCGCAAAGGCCAGGCCGACGAAGGGGAGGCCGATGCCGATCAGGTTGACCAGCTTGTGCATGGGGCTCATTGACGATCCTTCCTCCACGGCTCCGGGGGGCGCGGGAGCCGGACGATAGAGAAGGCGTGCTGTGAGAGGAAGAGGAGCCACCGCCGGTCGCCGAACCGCGCCCGGCAGCGTCTACCCGTCCTGGCCATCGTAGCCGCGCCCGCGTCGAACTGCCGTCGGCGCGGCGTTAACCCTAGGTGAAGATGATCTCGCCGCCGGCGGGGCGCTCGTCGTTCCATCGTCGAGCCGAACGTGTCGACCGTCGCCCTGCAGGCGACGGGTGGACAACTACCGGGGGTGCGCTATCGTACAACTGCCTAGTTGTTCGGATGTCGAACTCGAGGAGGTTCCATGGCACTCACCCACCCGCTCCCCGACGACCTCGTCGAGCTGATCGCCGCCCGCTTCCGCGTCCTGGGCGAACCGATGCGGATCAAGCTCGTCGACCGGCTTCGCCAGGGAGAGGCGAGCGTCCAGGAATTGACCGACGCCACCGGATCGACACAGCAGAACGTGTCCAAGCATCTCGGGGTGCTGCTGCAGGCCGGCATCGTCGGCCGCCGCAAGGCTGGGAACTTTTCGTACTACTCGATCGCAGACGACGGCGTCTTCACGCTCTGCGAGGACGTGTGCGGCAGCGTGCAGCAGCGGCTCGAGCGGCTGCACCGGATCGCGGGCGGCGCGACGGCGGCGTAGCTAGACGAGCTCGCCCTACGCCTGCTCGTGGGCTCGCACCTCGATCGCGGTCTCAACCGGAAGGGCGAGCGACGCGGAGACGAGACAGGTCTCCTCGGCCCGCTGCGCGAGCTCGCGCGCCTGCGCCTCGTCGCCCGGGCTCACGTCGATCTCGAGCCGCAGCTGGAGGCGGGTGAACCCGAAGCTGCCGTCGGCGCGCATCCCGGCGACCCCGTCGGCGGAGACCGTGAGCCGGTCGAAGACGAGACCCGCTCGCTCGGCGAGGCCGGTGAACGTCACGGCGAGGCAGGACGCGGAGGCGGCCACGAAGAAGTCTTCCGGGCTCCAGACGTCTGGGTCGGTGCCGCGGAACACCGGCGGAGGTGCCACGTCGACCGCAGGCTTGCCCTCGACACGCGCGGTGACACGCCTTCCGGCCACCCAATCGACCGCCACCGGGAAATGGAACTCCTTCGCGCGAACGGTGCCTGCGGGACGAGCCGTGGAGGTGCCGTTGTCCATGGTCGCATCCATTCTGCTCGCTCCTTGTTGCGGTTGCACAGCAATAACTGCTATACAACTATACAGATGTTTAGAGGCGAAGGGAGACGGAGTTGACTGTCGTCGAGCCCACGGCGCGAAGCCCTGTGCCTATCGCCGATCCCGGCCCCGCCGCGCTGGTCGGGCCGATCGGGCGGCTCGGCCGGTGGACCGCGACCCACGTCCGCACGGTTGCGATCGCGTGGGCGATCGTCGCGGTCGCCCTGGCGGCTTTCGCACCGAAGGTCGAGACCGCCCTCTCCGGCGCAGGCTGGCAGGCAAACGGCTCCGAGTCGGTCCAGGCTCGGACACTGATCGACCGCAACTTCGCAGGCCTCTCGAGTTCCGCGTTGATGGTCGTCGTGCACTCGCCGGGGCTGACGACGGGCGATCCCGGCTTCGCCCAGACGGTCGACCGCGTCGAGGCCCTGCTCCGCAAGAGCAAGGATGTCGCCTCCGTTCAGGCGCCGCAGCCCGGCGCGTCGATCTCCGCAGACGGGCACACCGCGCTCGTGACCGCGGGTGCGCGGAGCGACCCGACGGCGATGGTCGCCGCGGCTGACAGCCTCAAGGGCAAGCTCGCCGCCGCCGGCGCCCCAGGGATCAGCGTCTCCCTGACCGGAGCCTCGGGTATGTGGAGCGACTTCAACACCGCGAACCGCAAGGCAATGATGAAGTCGGAGCTCTACTCCTGGCCGGTGACACTCGCGATCCTCGTGCTCGCATTCGGGTCACTCGTCGCGGCGGGGCTGCCGCTGATGCTGACGATCCTCGGACTCGTCGCCTCGGCGGGACTCCTCGCCGTGCTGACCCACGGCTTCGAGATCTCGATCTGGGCGATGAATTTCGCGCTGATGTTCGCGCTCGCGCTCGGGATCGACTACGCGCTCTTCATCGTCCACCGCTTCCGCGGCGCTTTCTTCGGCTCGAAGCTGCCGGTGCACGACGCCGTCGCGATCACGATGGACACCGCCGGCAAGGCCGTGCTGTTCTCTGGGGCGACGGTGCTGATCTCGCTCTCCGCGGTGATGCTCGTGCCGAGCCCCGCATTCCGCTCGATGGCGCTCGGAATCATGCTCAGCGTCGTCTTCGTGCTCGCGGCGACCCTGACGCTCCTGCCCGCCGTCCTTGCCAAGCTCGGCCCCCGGGTCGATGCGCTCGCGCTCAGGTGGGTCCACTCCGGCGAGCACCGCTCGGCGCGCTTCGCCCGCTGGGGCGAGCTGCTCTGGCGCCGGCCGCATCTCTTCGGCCCGGCGGCGACGATCGTCCTCGTGCTGCTCGCGCTGCCGGTCTTCGGTCTGAAAACGGGGATGCCGTCGATCAAGGTCGTGCCCGCGCACGACAGTTCGCGGGTCGGCTATGCCCGTGTCCAGCAGGCGTTCGGGGCCGGGGCGCCGGGCGCGCTCCAGCTCGTCGCCCCGCGCAGCGCCGCCCTCGCAGCCGCGGCGAGCGCACGCCGGGATCCCGGCATCGCACGCGTCGCGACACCGCAGCCCGGCGCGGGCGGCCTCGCGCTCATCCAGGCGATCCCCCGCTCCGATCCCTCGAGTCCTTCGGTGGGGAAGACGATCGACCGGCTCCGCTCGACGCTGCCGGCGTCCGTGCTCGTCGGCGGCGCAGTGGCCGAGAACCACGACCTCGAGCGCGCGCTCGCCGCGAGGACGCCGCTCGTGATCGGGGTCGTCCTCGCACTCGGCTTCCTGCTCCTGCTCGTCGCGTTGCAGGCGCCGCTGATCGCCGCCCTCGGCGTGCTGACGAACTTGCTCGCGACGGGCGCCGCCTTCGGGGTAGGCCGCCTGATCTTCCAGGACGGCCACGGCGCAGGCCTCCTCGGCTTCGAACCGCAGGGGTTCATGGACGCGTGGGCACCCGTCTTCTTCTTCGCGATGATCTTCGCGATCTCGATGGACTACACGGTGTTCCTGCTCTCCTCGGCGAAGGAGCACTACGACCGGACCGGCGACCCGCGCGAAGCGTCGATCGCCGGCCTCGCCCACTCCGGCCGCGTCATCTTCGCCGCCGCCGCTGTGATGGTCGCCGTCTTCTTCACGTTCGCGATCTCCGGCCCGCTGCCGCCGAAGGAGATGGGCGTGATCCTGGGCGTCGCCGTCCTGCTCGACGCGATGCTGGTCCGCCTCGTCCTGATCCCGACTTTGCTACGCGTCTTCGGGCATTACGCCTGGGCCCTCCCGCGCTGGCTCGACCGCATCCTTCCCGACGTTCGCTTCGGCCACTCGTGATGCTCGAGCTCTGGCAAACCGAGTGGTGCCCGGCTTCGCGCCGGATACGCGAGCGGCTGACCGAGCTCGGTGTCGACTACGTGACGCGGCAGGTGCCCGTGGATCCCGAGGCCCGCAGCGCCCTGCTCGCTGCAACGGGCGGCCGCACGATCCCCGCCCTCAATCTCGAAGACGGGTCGGCGGTCGTCGGCGAGGACGCGATCCGCGCCTACCTCGACGATCGCATCGCCGAGCCGCAGGAGGCGCAGGCACATCGACTCAAGGCGGCGAAGGCCCGCCGCCGCTACCTGGAGGAGGAATGCGAATGCTCGCAACCGGCTACACACTGAGCGCCACGACGCCGCTCCCGTTCGCGGAAGCCGTCGAGCGCGTGCGCGACGAGCTCGCGGCGGACGGCTTCGGCGTCCTCTGCGAGATCGACGTCCAGGCGACGATGAAAGCGAAGCTGGGCGTCGAGGGAGAGCCCTACGTGATCCTCGGCGCGTGCAACCCGCCGCTTGCCCACCAGGCGCTCGAAGCCGAGCCCGAGCTCGGCGTCCTGCTCCCGTGCAACGTCGTCGTCTACGAGCGGAGCGGCGAGACCCACGTCGCCGCGATCGACGCGGAGCGGATGCTCTCGATCGTGGGCAACGACGGCCTCGGCCCGATCGCGGCGGACGTGAAGCGCCGCCTCGCCGCCGTGGTCACGCGCGCGACCACAACGTAAATCGGTCCACTCCTCTGGCCGGCCGCCGCCGACAGGCGCCGGCCGGCGGTGGAAATGCGGCGTTCACCGGAGCGACGCCGCCTCGTCGCGGGACCGTCGCCCGGCGGCCGCGCGCCGGCCTCTACGCTCGAATCGAAGGCGGCGCAACTCGCCGCGGGGGGCAACAGCGGAGGCGACGACGATGATCGACCATCATCACGACCACCACCTGAGGATCATGATCGAGCGCTTGCAGCGGCAAGGGGCGTCCGAGCGCGAGATCGAGGAGGCGGTACTCGAGGCAGCTCCGGAGCCCCGCCACGTACGCCCGCCGGAGCGGGGGCTGACGCGCTGGACGCTGCGACTGATCCGAAGCTAGCGCACGGTCATCGACCGCGGGTTACAGGCTCGCAGCCGTCGGGCGGGCCCTGGAAGGGGGCGCCGGCTGCTGATCGCGGAAGTACCGTCGCGCCCACAGGGCCACGTAGACGAGCGCGACGAGCACCGGCACCTCGATCAGCGGCCCGACTACGCCCGCGAGCGCCTCGCCGGAGGCCGCGCCGAACACGCCGACTGCGACCGCGATCGCAAGCTCGAAGTCGTTGCTCGCCACCGTGAACGAGAGGCTCGCCGTCTGCGCGTACGGGAACCCGAGCAGCTTCCCGGCGCCGAAGCCGGCGGCCCACATCAGCGCGAAGTAGACGAGCAACGGCAGCGCGATCCGTGCCACGTCGAGCGGCTGCGCGGTGATCCTGTCGCCCTGGATCGCGAACAGCAGCACGATCGTGAACAGCAGCCCGTAGAGAGTGAGCGGTGCGATCCGCGGAATGAACCGCTGCTCGAACCAGTCGCGGCCGCGACGGCGGAGACCGAGCCGACGGGTCAGGTAACCGGCGCTGAGCGGGATCCCGAGGAAGATCAGCACCGTCCGGGCGACCTCCCAGATCCCGACCTCGAACCCCTGCGTGTCGAGGCCGAGCCAACCCGGTGCGACGGTCAAGTAGAAGTAGCCGAGCAGCGAGTAGGCGACGACCTGGAAGAGCGCGTTGAAGACGACCAGCACGGCGGCGCGGTCGCGATCGCCCTTCGCGATGTCGTTCCAGATCAGCACCATCGCGATGCAGCGGGCGAGGCCGACGATGATCACACCGGTCCGGTAGGCCGGCTGATG
This sequence comes from uncultured Actinomycetes bacterium, assembly GCA_963757725.1. Classification (GTDB taxonomy): domain Bacteria; phylum Actinomycetota; class Thermoleophilia; order Gaiellales; family Gaiellaceae; genus CAVWSR01. Next base: position 440,065 of record CAVWSR010000005.1, on the reverse strand, counting down.
CGGCAGCAACAGCCAGGCGAGCGCGAACATCAGCGCCGGGCCGACGACCCACGACAGAAAGAGCGAGACGCCGAAAAAGCGGCGGTTGCTGACGCCGTCGTGGCTCATCCGGCCCAGATCCTCGTAGCGCACCTTCGCGAGCACGGGGTACATCATCAGCAGCAGCCCGGCGGCGATCGGGAGGCTGACGGTGCCGATGCGCAACCTGTCGAGCGCGTCGTCGAGACGCGGCACGAGCGTCCCGAGCCCGAGACCTGCCGCCATCGCGAGCGCGATCCAGAGCGGCAGAAAACGGTCGAGCCTCGAGAGCCTGCCGAGCACCGCCGCCTCGTCGCGCGTGGCGCTCATCCGGCGTCGAGCTCCCGGAGCAGCGCGTCGACGCGTCGTCCGATCTCATTGCGGAGCTCGAGCACTCGCTCGGCCGGCTGATCCTTCGGGTCGGGGAGCTGCCAGTTGACGTACCGCTTCCCGGGCACGTAGGGACACGCGTCGTCACAGGTCGCAACGACCACGTCGGCCCAACGGACCGCCTCGTCGTCGAGCAGGCGCGGCACGTGGTCGCTCGCGTCGAGCCCGAGCTCGGCAAGCGCGTCGACGACCTGCGGCTGCGCCTGCACGCCCGGCGCACTGCCGGCAGAACGCGCCGCGTGCCGCCCGCCGGCCGCGGCGCGGAACAGCCGCTCCGCCAACACGGAACGCCCGCTGTTCGCGACGCAGACGAAGAGGACGTTCACGGGCGGCGCGCCGAGTCGCCGGGAGGCGTCATCAGCAGCAGCCTGCGCTCGCCGCCGGCTGTACCACCGGCAGACCCTTTCTTTCGGGTTCCGACGACTTCACCGCCTTGACGATCGCGCCGTGCATGCCGTCCGCGACCTCGTGCGTGAACTCGACGCCGATCTGCTCGAAGCCGGCCGCCTCGAGGCCCGCCTCGTACTCCCCTCTCGAGAGCGCACCGGCGATGCAGCCGACGTAGCTTCCGCGCGCGGCACGCTCCTCCGGCGCCAGACGATCCTCGGCGACGATGTCGCTGATCCCGATCCGGCCGCCCGGCCGCAGAACGCGGGCGATCTCCGTCAGCACGGCCGCCTTGTCGACGGACAGATTGATCACGCAATTCGAGATCACGACGTCGACCGAGTCGGCCGGGAGCGGAATCTCCTCGATTACGCCCTTGAGGAAGATCGCGTTGCGGACGCCTGCCGCCTCCGCGTTCGCACGCGCGAGCGCGAGCATCTCGTCGGTCATGTCGAGGCCATACGCAAGACCGGCCGGCCCGACCCGCCTAGCCGACAGAATCACGTCGATGCCGCCGCCGGAGCCAAGGTCGAGCACGACCTCGCCGTCACCGAGATCGGCGACCGCAGTCGGGTTCCCGCACCCGAGCGAGGCGAGGGCCGCAGCGTCCGGCAGGTCGCCGCGCTGCTCGACCGTGTACCGCGACTCGCCGAACGCGGCGCTCGCGCTTTCTTCGCAGCAATCGCCGCTTCCACAGCCGCAGCCGGCGCCCTCCGACACCGCCAGCGCCGCTTCCGCGTAGCGCTTTCGAACTTCCTCCCGCAGGGCGTCGGCAGTGGCGCTCATCGTCAACACGCTCCTTTCAGATCGGCGACCGCGGCAAGCTTCGCCACCGCGTCTGCCTCGAGGTTGAAGTAGGCCCATTTGCCCCGCTGCTCCCGACCGACGAGGCCGGCCTCGAGCAGCTTCTTCAGGTGGTGCGAGACCGTCGGCTGCGAGAGACCGAGCGGCTCGGTCAGGTTGCATACGCACACGGGCGCGCCGGTCGTCGCCAGGATGTTCACGATCCGTACGCGTGCCGGATCGGCGAGCGCCCTGAAGACCTCGGCAGTCGCCTCTGCTTCCGACCCGGAGAGCGTGGGCGTTCCCAGCATGCCGCAGCAGGCCACCGCTGTCGGCGTCTCACCCAGCCGGGGCGCGACACCGTTCTCGACCCGCATCTCGACCACCTTTCGCATCGACGATCATCAATGTATCGACAAACATCTATGGATGTCAAGTACGGCGCGCCCCAAGCGGCGAAAAGAGAAGCGGTGCAGTCAATCCCTGAAAGGGGATGAGTCAAGTGCACGGGCTTGACGATCAGACATGGGAGATGCGAATCAAACTCTCCGAAGCGGAGCCCACCGGTTCGCTCGTCGGCTGTCTCCGGAGCGCCGGGCACATCGCGTACGAGGACCGGCCGGAGACGATCGAGTTGATCGAGTCCGGCGACACCGCTCACGCCGAAACGATCGAGCTCCTCGTCTCGTGGTGGGAAGCCCACCCTGAGGTAGCTCTCGAGCTGCTCTCGGCGGTCTAGCTCTGCCCGAGAAACCCCGCTCGTCTGTCTAGCCGCAACGTCCTCCGAACCTGCTCGATCATCCGGTGCGAAGCCGGGTGCGGAATGGCAACATTCTGCGGCCTAGGCGGCCCGGAGTTCAGGCGCAGCTCTCCCCCGAGGCGTCTGCGGGCTTATGGTGGGGCCGGATTTCACTTGGCCGCAAGTGAACCGGCCCCCTACGCCCTGCGGATCCTTGCCGATAGCTCGCGGCGGCTTTCAGCCTCCAGCGAGGAACCAGATCTCGATGGTTGTTGCCACGACGTCGTCAGTTCCGGGGCGTGAGCTGGTCGCTCTGGGGCGCCGCGGCGTGCCGGCGGCGATGGCGGAGCCATCGGGGCCGGTGCGACGGGGCGAAGCGGACGGCCGCTGAGGCCCGGCTCCGCCGGGCCGTGGCGGCTCTCCGCGGCCCAGACCGACCAGATCGCGCAGCCGGACACGCGAGAGCGTGGCATCAACCATCTAGATCCGGATGTGGTGTAAGCCGGGCTCGACGCGCGTGCAGCGCCGACACTGCCGCAGCTCCACGCCGGGCACACGAGACCGCCGCTCGTATCTGTGCCCAGCGAGAACGCAGAGAAGGTGCCGTAGGCCCACAGCGTCAAGGTAGATGCCGCCTTCGAAGCTCCGCGCCCCTCGAAGGTTCAGGACTCGCGCTCCGGGTGTGCAACCACTGCAGCAACCCAGCGCTTCACCCGCAGCCGCGCCCTGGGTGAGCCCGGTGGTGCGAGCTTGGCTCCGTGGTTGTCAGGCGCGGGGTGGTTGGGGTGTTGGTTGGGTTGGGGGGAGGAGGAGGAGGTGGCTTTCGACGACGGCGGCGGCGACGTCGCTGAGTTTGCGGCCTGTGTGTTGGGAGTGGTCGCGGAGTCGGTCGAAGGCTTTGTCGGCGTTGATGGCGTGGCGGGCCATCAGGATCCCTTTTGCTTGTTCGATCAGGGCGCGGCGGCCGAAGGCTCCTTGCAGGTTTTGGTATTCGCTGAAGCGTTGCAGGGTGATGTCGATCGCGCTTTGGAGTTCTTCGGGGCTGCCGTCGATGATGTAGGCGAAGACGCCGCGTTTGGCGGCTTCGTGGACGTAGGCGGGGTCGTCGGCGTGGAGGATCGCGATCACCGGGCAGGCGGCTTCGCGGACGATCTCGCTGATCAGCTCGAGCGCGTGTTCGGAGCTGGAGCCGAGCCCGACCAGGGCGACGTCGGGGTGTTCGCGGGCGGTGACGGCGCCGACCTCTTTGACGTAGATCTCGCGGGCGATCACGTCGTGGCCGAGCCCGAGCACGACCTGGGCGAGCAGCTCGAGCCGGTCGCGTTTCTCGTTCGCGATCAGGACGCGCAGCTGCTGGCCATCGCCTTCTGCCATTGTCCGGGGCAGCAACACCCTCGATTCTAGCTCCAAAGGCGGGCGCCGGCGGCCGCAGCTGGTATCGTCCCTGTTGGCGGTGCCGTAAACGTCTGTGCCGCCGCGAACCACCCCCGCCGGGCCTCAAAGACGCGTGGCCCGGCGAACTGTCCTCCCCACAGGCGTCGCGGGTTGGAGCCAGCTTGTCCTGGCCGACCGCAAGCAGCCTGGTCGGCGATCCCGCCCCGCCCCGGAGGACCGATGACCGAAGCATTCGCCTGGCCGTTCCGCGAACAGGCCGGCAACCAGCCAGAGGCCCGCCCCGGCCGGCTAAAACCCCCCACGGACGAGGCTCAGGCCCGACCCCACCCCCAGCCGATCGAGATCACCGCCCCCGACCGCTACACGACCACCCTGCTGCTCGAGTACGCGAGCCCTCTCTTCACAACCGAGCTGATCTCCGACAACACCTGGACGGTCCGACTCCATCCCCCCCGCCACCAACCCTGGGCACTCCAGCTCCTCGCCCTCCTCGACCGCTGGCTCCACTCGGCGCGACTCCCCCATACCAACGTCCATTACAACGGCCACGACTACGAGATTCGCGCCACCGCCGCAGCCGCAGCTCAAGGAGACTCGCCGTGAAAGCACTCGTCTACAACGGACCAAACCAGCGGGCCTGGGAGGACGTCCCTGACCCGACGGTCGAGCAGCCCACGGACGTCGTCGTGCACATCGACTCGTCGACGATCTGCGGCACGGACCTCCACATCCTCAAGGGTGACGTGCCCGCGGTGCAGCCGGGGACGATCCTCGGCCACGAGGCGGTGGGCACGATTGTCGAGAAAGGCAGCGCAGTCAGCACGCTCGGGCTCGGCGACCGCGTCCTCGTCTCCTGCATCAGCTCGTGCGGCCGCTGCCGCTTCTGCAAGGAGAGCCGCTACGGCCTCTGTACGGGCGGAGGCGGCTGGATCTTCGGCCATCTGATCGACGGCCTCCAGGCCGAGTACGCGCGCGTGCCGTTCGCCGACACGTCCGTGTACAAGGTGCCTGAAGAGCTGACAGACGAGCAGGTGCTCTTCCTCGCCGACATCCTCCCGACCTCGTACGAGGTAGGCGTCCTCAACGGCGGCGTTCGACCGGGCGACACCGTTGCGATCGTCGGTGCCGGCCCGATCGGGCTCGCGGCGATCCTGACGGCGAAGCTGTACACGCCCGGCCGGATCATCGCGATCGACCTCGCCGAGTCGCGCCTCGCGAAGGCGCGCGAGTTCGGCGCCGACGTGACGATCGACAACAGCACCGAGGACGCGGTCGAGCGGGTGATGGAGCTGACGGACGGTCTCGGCGCCGACGTCGCGATCGAGGCGGTCGGCGTACCGGCGACCTTCGAGCTCTGCACGGAGCTCGTGCGGCCGGGCGGACGGGTCGCCAACGTCGGCGTCCACGGCCATTCGGTGACGCTCCACCTCGAGAAGCTGTGGATCCGCGGGGTGACGATCACAACCGGTCTCGTCGACACGTTCACGACGCCGCAGCTTCTGAAGCTGATCGCAGGCGGCCGCCTCGACGCGACCCCGTTTGCCACTCATCGCTTCCCGCTCGGCGAGACGATGGCGGCTTACGACACCTTCGCCGCCGCAGCGGAGACGCACGCCCTCAAGGTCGTGCTCGAGGCGGAGCCGGTGACACACGCTCCGGTGGTCGAGGAGGAGACGCCCGCGCACGTTTGACCGATCACGCTGACTCCGTCGCAGAGCGCCCGCTCGGCGCTCTAGGACGGCACGACGTTGCGGCCGAGGTGCTGGGCGAGCGATTCCCTCGACCGTGACCGGCTGAAGCGGGCGCTCTGCCTCCCTCCGGCTTGAGCGCCCGCTGCAGCCTTCCCGGCAGCCCGGGGTGAACCTATCCGCGGGGAGCCGTCAACTCCTCGGGTTGCGACTGAGGTAGTGCGGGCCGGAGCCCCGCTTCCCGGCCTCGTCGTCGGGGTTGAGCAGGCCGCAGGCGTCGATCGAGAGGCAGCCGCAGCCGATACAGGTTGTGAGCCGGTTGCGAAGCGCTTGCAGAGTGGCGATCTGGCGATCGAGGTCGTCGCGCCAGCCGCGGGAGAGCCGCTCCCAGTCGCGGCGGGTCGGGGTGCGATGGGAGGGGAGCGTCCCCAGCGCGGCGCGGATTCGCACGAGAGGGATCCCGGCGGCACGGCCGGCCTGGATGAGGGCGATCCGCCGCAGGGTCGCGCGGTCGTAGCGGCGCTGATTTCCGCTGGTGCGATGCGCGGTGACGAGGCCCTGGCTCTCGTAGAAGCGGAGCGCGGAGGGTGCGACGCCGCTGCGGACGGAAAGCTCGCCGATGGTCAGCTCGTCCGGCACTTGACTTCAACAATACTTGAGGTTCTAGCCTCTGGCGCATGGCCGACGATCCCCGCCTGCCGAGAGAAGGAGGAGCCGATGAGCGCTGTCGCTCGCGAACGTCTTGTCCTCGCCGCGTCGCTTGCGGAGTTGCGCGCGGCGGGACGGCTGGTCGTTCACCTCGATCGCCACACGCTTTGCCTGTTCGCCGAGGGCGAGAAGGTGTATGCGGTCGACAACCGCTGTCCGCACATGGGCTTTCCGCTTCATCGCGGGACGGTCTGCGACGGGATCCTCACCTGTCACTGGCATCACGCCCGCTTCGACCTCGCGACGGGCGGCACCTTCGACCAGTTCGCGGACGAGCTGCGCCGCTTCCCGGTCGAACTCGACGGCGACGCCATCCTCGTCGACGTGAGCCCGCCGGAGGATCCCGTCGCGCACCATCGCAAGCGGCTGCGCGACGGACTCGAGCGCGACATCCCGCTCGTATTGGCGAAGGCGACGATCGCGCTTCTCGAGGCCGAGCCGAGCGGCGCCGACGTCTTCAGCGCCGGCCTCGACTTCGGCGTCCTCCGCCGCGGCGGCGGCTGGTTCCGAGGGCTGACGACGCTGACCTGCTTCATGAACCTGGTGCCGCGGCTCGAGCCGGGCGACCGGGCGGCTGCGCTCTATCACGGGCTCGCCGAGGTGGCCGCCGACTCGGACCTGCAACCGCCGCGCTTCCCGCTCGAGCCGCTCCCCGGCGCCGCGCCCGACGCGGCGCGGCTGGCGGTCTGGTTCCGCCGCTTCATCGAGGTCCGCGACGCCGAGGGCGCCGAGCGCGCCCTGGCATCCGCCGTCCGCAGTGGCGCTTCGCCGGGCGCCCTCGCGGACCTGCTCTTCGCCGCCGCGACCGACCATCGCTACCTCGACGGCGGCCATACGCTCGACTTCGTCAACAAGGCGCTCGAAGCGCTCGATCTGGCCGGCTGGGACCACGCGGAGGCGGTGCTTGCGTCGCTGCCCGCGCAGCTTGCGGGCGCTGAGCGAATGGAGGAAGCGAACGCCTGGCGGAACCCGGTCGATCTGGTCGCCCTGCTCGAGCACGCCTTCACCGAGCTTCCGCAGGCGCTCTCCACCGGCGCCGGAACGCAAGGCGGTTGGCATGGGCGCATCGCGCTCGTCGAGACGATCCTCAACGAGGAGGCGCCCTCGGTCCTGGAGGCGCTGCTCCAGGCACTGCGCGACGGTGCGGCAGAGGTCGAACTTGCTTCGGCCGTCTCGTTCGCGGCCGCGACCCGGATCGCCCGCTTTCCAACGAGCAATGAGTTCGGCGACTGGGACACCGCCCTGCACACGTTCACGTTCGCGAACGCGGTCGAGCAGGGACTGCGCCGTTCGCCGTCGGTCGAGCTCCTGCGCGGCGTACTCGACGCCGCGGTCAGCGTCCACCTCGACCGCTTCCTCAACGTCCCGGCGGCACGGCTGCCGACACCCGACCCGGCCGCCGACCCAGCCTCGCTGCTGGAGGAGCTGCCGCGCCTGCTCGACCGGCAGCAGCAGGTCGACGAGGCCGGGCAGCTCGTCGCCTCGTTCCTCGGGGCCGGAGGCGCCCCCGCCGGGCTCGTCGCCGCGCTCGGCTCGGCGCTCGCCCGCGAGAACCGCAACTTCCACACGATCCAGTGCGTCGAGGCAGCCGTCCGCCAGCACGTGCTCCTCGCCGGCACCGACGACGACGCACTTCCGCTCCTCGCCGCCGCGCGTTACCTCGCCGCGCACGCCACCACGACTCGCTCACAGCGTCAAACGTTCGAGATCGCGCGTCGTCTCCACCATGGCGAGAGACTGTACGAGGATGACCCGGCGTCACTTTCCCCCACATAGCAGCAGCGAATAGCGCTTTTGCCGCCCCGGCTGGTGGAGCACGAACAACCATCGGGGTTATCCAGGCGGCAGCGGCGCCGCCGAGATAGATACCAATGAGTGTCCTACCCGACCCGCGGCTGTCGGCGTTCGATCGCTCCTGGCAGCGGCTACGCAGCGCCGGCAAACGCAAGCCGCTTCGTCTGGTGCGGCGCGCCCCCGGCGTCGACCTCCCGCCCGGAGGCGTGCCCGACCAGCGGTTCGAGGCCGCCGTCTTCGACTGGGACGGTACTGCGGTGGCAAGCCGCGCCGCGGACGGCTTGCCCGCGCGAACAGTGTTTTCCTCGCTGCTCGCCGCCGGCTTCGACCTGGCGGTGATCACCGGCACCAACGTCGACAACGTCGACCGCCAGCTTCAGCTGCGCCCGCACGGGCCAGGCCGGATGCTGGTCTGCGTCAACCGCGGCGCCGAGGTGTACGAGCTTGGCCCCGACGGACCGAACCTGCGCTACCGCTACAACGCCTCCGCTCAGGAGGAGCAGCTGCTCGACGCCGCCGCGGCGCTCCTGCGCGAACGGCTCGCCGAGCGCGGACTCGAGACCGGCCTCGTCGCCGATCGGCTGAACCGTCGGAAGATAGACCTGATCCCGCTGCCCGAATGGGCCGAGCCCCCGAAAGCGCAGCTCGCGGAGCTTCTGGTTGCAGTCGAAAGCAGGCTCGAGGGGGCGGGGATCGTTGGCGGCCTGCCCGCTGCGGTCGAGCTGGCGGTAGCCTGCGCGCGCGAAGTCGGCCTCGTAGATCCACGTGTGACCTCCGACGCCAAGTACGCCGAGATCGGCCTGACCGACAAGACGCACGCGGCCCGCTACGTGTTCAAGTGGCTCGCTCAGCGCGGCGTGCGTCCCGAGCAGGCGCTGATCGTCGGCGACGAGCTGGGACCGCTCGGCGGCTGCGCCGGCTCCGACTCGCTGATGCTCCTCCCGGAGACAGCCGGCGCGGTCTGTGTCTCGGTCGGCCCGGAGCCAAACGGCGTTCCCGACGGGGTGCTGCACCTGCCGGGCGGCCCGGAGCGCTTTCTCGCCCTGCTCGGCGACCAGCTGCGCCGCCGCGAGGCCCTCGAGCTGCCGCGCTTCTGCGCAGATCCCGGCTGGCAGATCGTCCTCGACGGCGAAGGCGGCGCGGACGAGCCGCTCCGCCAGACTGTGCTCACGCTCGGTGACGGCCGCTACGGCACCCGCGGCGCCGCTCTGCACGAGGCCGGCGGTCAGAAGGTCGTCGCCGCCGGTCGCTACGCCGGGAATGGCACCAACGAGGAGCTGCTTGCGTGCCCGGTCTGGAACCAGATCGACGGCGCGCGCGGCGCCACGCTCCGCCGGGTGCTCGACCTGAAGACCGGCACGCTCCGCCACCAACTGCGCGACAGCGACGGCTCGACGCTCGAGGCGCTGCTCTTTCTCTCGCTCGAGCATCCCGGCACCGCCTGTCTGCGCGCCCATTCCGACGAGCCCGCACTGCTCGCCTCACGGGCGCCGCTGGCCGCACCCGAGCAGCCCGGCACGCAGACGGTCGTCTCCCAGGTCGGCCAGGTGACGATCGCGGAAAGCCGGAACGTCGAACGGGTCGTGGCCGCCGCCTGCGAGCAGCGTTCCGAGGACACGCTCGAACGGCTCGCCTGCTATGCCACCGACGAGCCCGGCGCGCGTGCCGGCCTGCAGACGGCACGCGAGCAGGGCTTCGAGCGGCTCTACAGCGGCCAGCGCGCCCGCTGGGGTGAGCGTTGGCGCGACTGCGAGGTCACGATCGAGGGCGCACCGGAGCTGGAACAGGCCGTCCGCTTCAACCTGTTCGGGCTGATGATCGCCGCCGGCGACGACGGTGAAGCCGCCATCGGCGCGCGCGGGCTGTCCGGCCCCGGCTACCGCGGCCACGTCTTCTGGGACACCGACGTGTACGCGCTGCCGTTCTTCGCCGCCACCCATCCCGCCGCCGCTCTCGCGATGCTCCGCTACCGGCTCAATCGACTCGAAGCCGCCCGCAGCGCCGCTCAGCGCTCCCGGCGCGAAGGCGCCCGCTTCCCCTGGGAGTCGACACGCTCCGGCTTCGACGTCACTCCGCCGCACTACTACGGGCCGGACGGCCGTCTCGTGCCGATCCGCACCGGCAGCCACGAGGAGCACATCACCGCCGCCGTCGCCTGGGCCGCTGACTGCTACCTGACCTGGACCGGCGATCCCGCCTTCGCCTCCGAAGCGCGCCCACTGTTCATCGAGACCGCCCGCTACTGGGCCTCCCGGATCCGACTCGACCGGCAGGGCCGCGGCCACATCTACGGCGTGATCGGCCCGGATGAGTACCACGAGCCGGTCGACGACTCCGCCTATACCAACGTGATGACGCGGTGGAACCTGCGCCGGGCTGCGCGCGCGGCCCGCGAGCAGCCGGGCGAGGACGTGCCGCCGGGCGAGCTCGAGCACTGGCTGAGCCTGGCCGACTGCCTTGTCGACGGCCACGACCCCGCCACCGGCCTGTACGAAGAGTTCGCCGGCTTCCACCGGCTCGAGCCGCTGCTCGCAACCGAGATCGCCGAGCGGCCGTTCGCCGCTGACAGCCTGCTGCCGCTCGCCCGTGTCCGCGGCTCCCAGCTTGTCAAGCAGGCCGACGTCCTGCTGCTGCACCAGCTCGTCCCAGACGAGGTCGAGCCGGGCTCGCTCGAGCCGAACCTCGACTTCTACGAGCCGCGCACCACACACGGCTCCTCGCTCTCACCGGCGATGCACGCGCTGCTGCTCGCCCGCGCCGGCCGGCTCGAGCAGGCTGAGCGCTACCTGGAGCTGGCGGCGCGCTTCGACCTCGCCAACGTCAACGGCTCCAGCGGCTTCGGCCAGCACACCGCCACCCAGGGCGGCGTCTGGCTGGCACTCGCGTACGGCTTCGCCGGTCTGCGCCCGGCCGGCGACTGCCTCGAGCTCGACCCGAAGCTGCCGGCTCACTGGCAGGCGCTCGGGCTCACCGTCCAGTTCCGCGGCGCCCGCGTCAAGCTGCGCTTCGAGCACGGCCGCACGCTCGCCTCTGCGGACGAGCCGACCCTGGTTCGCCGGCCCGGCTGCCCGCCGGTCGAGGTCGGGCGCGAACCGGTCGCGCTCTAGCCTGCACTTCAAGCGGGTTCGGGTCTACGACACTTTCGATGGCGCTTGACACGTGCCAAGATCGTTCAGCAGGCCCGCAACCGCCGGTGAGGAGCAGCGCCGACGCACCGTGGAGATCCCAGCACGCATCGAACAGGCGGTCAGCGGCGCGGTCGCCCGACAGCTCGAAACCGAGCTCGGCGACCGCGGGCTGCTGCTCGCAGCCGATGGTCTCGCGGCGGCAGAGGCCGAGGTGGCGCAGCGTGGCGCGCGACTGCTGACGTGCACCATTCACCGGTGCTATCCGACCAGTCGGCAGGACGGCCAGGCGGTCGCGCTCGAGTTCGAGAGCGAGCGGGTTGCGGCGCGACTTGAAGCAGCGCTCGCGTTCGGCGCCGTGACCGCGCGCGTGCTCGTGCCGGGCACGCGCGATTCTGAGCAATTCACGGACTCGGTCGAGCTCCTGTGCGCCATCTTCAACCTCGGCATCGGCCTCGTCGATGGCCTGTGCGACGCAGACGCCGAGACCGGTGGGGCCCTGCTCGAGCTCGTACAGGCGCAGGATCTGGTCAAGACTGCCGAGGAGCCTCGGGAGCGCGGCTGGCTTCGCGCCACGTTACCGACGGCGCTGGCGAACGATCACACGGTGGCGTTCACGGTAGAGATCATCGAGGCGTTCTTCGAGACGCTCCACTCCGTGTATCCGGACGACGCGTGGTTGCAACAGCGTCGGGGCGTCGGCACGCAGCTGGGGGCCGCGCTCGAGGCCGAGCGCCGGTCTGTCATCGGGTCGGCGGACGAGACCGCGCGCGAGCAGCTGATCGAGTGCTCCCGCCTCACGTCGGTGCTCCCCTTCGAGATCATCGAGACCCTCGCCCGCGGCGACCATGCGCCCACCGAGCCGACCGCGGGGACGCTGCTCGGTGAGGCAATGTGGCGGATCGATGACCTCGTCGACCTCTGCCAGGACGCGCGCAGCGGCTCGCTCAATGGTGTCCTGCTCGGCGCTACGACGGGCGCCGGGCCTCCCGGAGAGCGCGATCTCCTGCCTGCCCTCGAGCGCCTGCTCGACTCGACGGACATCGCCTGCGCGGCCACCGAGGCGGCCGAACGGCTGCTAGCCGGGCTGCGGCTTGCCGGCGGTGGCCGCGACACCCCCGAGGATCAGCGCACCGCCTCGTTCCTGCACTTCATCCAACGGTATGCCGGGATCGCCCCAGTCAGATGTCATGACTCGGCCACGGCTTCCGACCCCGCCGTAAGCATCACCTCCAACAGCTCGGCGTCCTCGACCGGTCGCTCGCTGAGCGGCGGGATGTAGAGCGTCCCGACCTGCGGCGCACGCTCGAGCTCCACCGCCAAATCGTCCAGCTGCAGGCGTTGCACGACCGAGCGCGTCAGCGGGTACGTCTTGGTCGTCACGATCGCGACCTCATGATCGGCAGGGTAGAAGCGCAACAGGTATTCCTGAAGCGGCTTGAACTGCTCGGCGGTGTACGGCTGCGCCCGATACGTCGGATCGCCGACGACGGTCGGCTGCCAGATCACGCACGTCACATCGTTCTGAATCGGACGCCTCCGCAACAGGAGGTCGGTGGCCTCGTACATCTGGATGCCGTTGAGGGCGATGTCCGTCCCCAGATCCACGAGCAGCGTGTCGAACGACGAAACGCCCGGAAAGACCTCGACGCGCAGACCCAGGAACGGCGCAGCACGCGTGATCAGCGTGGTCGGATAGCAGTAGACCCAGGGATGGCCGTATGTCGCCAGGCACACAGGAGAGTCCGCGACCGCGGCCGATACGACCTCGGCGGCCATCCTGCGGTAGGTGGGCAGGCGGTCCTTGCCAGGCTCGTAGAGGGTCCCGAGCTCCGTCACGTCGGCGCACAGGGTCTCCAGGTACTCCGGGATGCCGTATCCCGAGTCGATGACGAACGTGCGGCTGCATCGGCGGATCACCTCCTCCGCCTCTCGCGTGAGCTGGTGCGTTCCGACGATCCCCGTCCCGACGATCCCGATGTCGAACGGCCAGACCGCCTGAACGGCCGTATCAGAGTCGCTCAACCGATCAGTTCCATCAACCTGACGACCGCCCCCGTGCGCTCCGCGTCCGTGCTCGCCCGCTCGATCTCCTCGACCTCGAGCGCGACCTTCGCGTCGCGATCGGCCTTCTCGATCGCCGTCATCTGGGCGGCACTATTGACCCAGTCGTGCTTTCCGGAGATCTTGATCGTGATGCTCGGGAGCCGACTGACCCCGATTCCTCCCTTGAGGACGTCGGCCAGCTTCTCGGGGTCGCTCAGCGCCGACCGCTCGTCCGGGCTCAAGTTGTAGCCCGCGAGGGCCAGGGCGGGATTCGTCTGGCAGCCGATGTAGAAGCCGTAGTCGCTCTGTACGCGAGCAAGCGCCTGCTTGAAATCGTCCAACACCTCCGGGTCCCCCTTCCGCTCGATTTGGGCGCGACGCTAATACTCGCAAGGCATGCTGTCAATTTGAGCCGGCGCCCGACTTTCCGCTTCCTACAGCGACGTTGGGCCCCTCGAAAACGGCGGGCTGGCTGCGGCACGAGCGCCGTTCGAGGCTAGCCCGTCGCTTCTCGCGCCCGCGCCAGCGCGGCTACGCACGCGGCCGACGTGAAGGTGCGGTGCTGGTCCCGAATGACGAGACCGCGGCCAAGCCCGCCGAAGCGCCAGCGGCGCCGCCGATCGGGATCCACGTCTCCGGGCAGCGGAATCCGCATGATCGGATGGCTGGGCCAGCCACCATCGCCGTCCTGGAGGGCGGCGAGTCTCGAGATTGCACGCTCAACTGGTTGGCGGCTCGCTCTCGCATTCAGGAGGACCGACAGAGACAGTGCGGTTGCGAAGGCGGAGGTCGCGGCGCCAGGCGCGCTCCAGGCGCCGTCCTCGGCCTGGCTTCGAATCACCCACTCGGCTGCGCGACTGACGGAGTCGTGATCGCCCAGCGACAGCGCAAGCTCCACCGCCTGCAGGGTGGTGTAGTGAGGTGAGGTCCACCAGTACGAGCTCCAACTGCCGTCAGCACGTTGCCGCGATCGGGCATACCGCCAGGCCGCATCAGCCTCCGGGCTGCGAGTTGTTCGGCGCGAGGGCCACAAGCGCGCGACCTGCCATCGCGGTCACCTCGGTGTGCGGACGGCACCAGCCGTCGAAGCGCATCCACCGGCCCACGCCCATGAACCGGCGAATCGGACCGGGCTCGCTGTAGGTCGCGATGCCGCCGTTCTCCTTCCGCTGGTGCCTGACCAGACACGAAGCCGCGCGTCGGCACGTGCTCCCTCGGTGCCCCATGAGCGCGAGAAACAGCAGCACGCACGCCGTCGAGTCAGCGTCGCTGGGAACGCTCTCGTTGTAGCCCCAGCCGCCGTCGACGTTTTGTTTGACGACGAGCGTGTCGGCCGCTCGCTCGAGCGCGCTCGCCTCGGCTCCGGCGACGTGGAGGGCGGTGGCGATGAAACCGGTCGGCCAACCTGAGGCCTCTCCAGCGGGAGTGAGGAAATCTCGCCAGAGGCCATCACGGCCCTGGTTCGCAAGCACGAATCGCGTCCCGCGCTCCAGCGCGAGCGACGCTGCGATGCGGCCTCGCCTCATGCCGGGTAGGCTTGCCGTCCGGATCGTGGAAACAAGCGAACCTTCCGCTGCTGGACTCCCCAGACTACGCGCGGGGGACGCCGCACGGCAACGCGCGCCGAGGCAGTTGACTTGGTATGGTCACCCCCGGTAGGTATCGCCGTTACCGACGACGGGGCTCTGCTGATGCTTGCTGGTGGCTCGACATTTGCTGCGGCAAGCAAACGATCGCCCAGGTCGTGTCGTCGCATCCGCGTCTTGGCCGGCGAGGCGTCGCATGGCTGAGCCGGAGCGGGTCGACGAGGAGCCGCGCGTGCGGTCGGCGCCTTGCCGCTCGTCCTCTACCGATCTCAGCTTGCCGAATGTCGCGAGCAACTTCGAGACGTTGCATCCGAGAGTGGCGGGGCGCAGGTCGCAGCCATGGTCAGCGAGGCGAAGCTGCTCCGCGCAACTCTCGTCCTCGCCTCGGGGGCTCCGCTCGGAGCTTCCTCTTCTGCGCTCATACCTGCCGCAGTCTCGATCGAGCTCCTCCATCTCGCGTCGCTCGTGCACGACGACATCATCGACGAGGCGATCGAGCGGCGTGGTGTGCCGGCACTTCATGTCACGGTAGGCCGCAATCGCGCGCTCGTCGTCGGCGATTTGCTGATCGTCGCGGCCTTCGGCGTGATGAGCCAGGTGCGAGCTGCAGTACCGGCCGAGGTGTTCGCCCGCAGCATCGACGCACTGAGCAACGGCGCGCAGCTGTGCTGCTCTGGGCAGCTCGAGGAGCTCGATCCGCATACTCACGTGCGTTCGGAGGAGCACTATCTCGACGTCGTTGCGAAGAAGACGGGATCGCTCTTCTCCGTGGCGGCGTCTCTGGGCGCGCTCGTTGCTGGAGCCGGTGACGAAGAATCGGCCACGTTCGCAACGCTCGGAACGGAGCTGGGCGTCGCCTACCAGATTCGCGACGACCTCCGCGACGGCGCGGAAGACGAGCCATGGCATCGACGCGGCGCGGTGCGGTCGGGACAGGCGGGCGACGCCGCGCAATTCTCGCCTACCTTCGCCACGTACGAGCGGGCGATCAGTGCAGTTCTGCGTGCGCTGGATCGCGTACCTGCGTCTTGCAATGACGCATTGCGAGGGTTGGTGGAAGCAATGCTCTGCACTTCGTACGAGCCTCAACACGACGCTGAGTGATGGTGATGGACCCAACTTGGCGTTGTACAAACCACGTTGTCGCCGGATCGCTCGATCTCGAGCATCCTCGGAACCGGTGATCGAGCGAGGATGTTCGCGAGGGCGGGCGTCCTACTCGGGCTGGTGGCAGACCGCTTCGATGTTGTGCCGTCGGGGTCGAGGACGTACGCGCCGCAGTAGTCGGGGTGGTACATCGCCGGGCCCCGGGCGCGCCGTTGTCGGTTCCGCCGGCTTCGATTGCTGCCGCGTGGAAGGCGTCGACTTGCGGGCGATTGTCGGCCCTCAGGGCGATGTGAAGCCGACCCCGCACGGGCTCCCCGTGGGCTTCGATGAAGAATGACGGTCTTCCGCTACGGCCGGAACCGGCAGCTGCTCCGGCGAACTCCATGAGGAGCGTCACGCCGAGCGGCGCGACGGCCGTACACCACGCAGCCATCGCAGAAGAGGGAGATCCAGGCAGCATTGGGTCTGCGGTTAGTGCAACCCCACGTTGAGGGGGAACCGCTCGACCTTGAGGATGTCGCAGAGGGTGATCGAGCGAGAGGACGCTCGGTCAGGCGTGCGTCCTCACTTCCGGTCGCGCTGCCGAAAGCCGGAACAGAGCAGATCGGCGCGTTCGATGACGCTGCCGGCGAGCATGCAAAAAAGGTGCTGCTCGACGACGAACGGCTCGCCGTCTTCCACGCCTTCGAACCTGTACGCGACATGGAGCCGGTCGCCGACCTCCTCCGTTCGCGAGTCGACCAGATCGAGCTCGGTCGAGTCAGCGAACCAACTCGCGACTAGCGCCGCGGCGTCCGCTGCCCCGGTGCGCTCGCGGAGGCCCGGCGGGACGAGCGCCCGAAACTCGACATCGCGCGTGAAGCAGGCCGCAATCGCCGCGACATCCTGAGCGGCGACCGCGTCCACGAACCGCGTCCCGACTGAAGGGGCCACCTGGCGAGTCTAGGCTCACCGTGACCGACTCGCGCGGGGTTCAGGTCTCGAAGGGCCGCGCTAACACGCGGATCGTCTGAGTGTCTTTACGAACACTCGCGCAGGGAAGGGTTCTGTAGCGACACGCCCCTGATGTTTGTCGCTCCTCAGTAGGCGCGCCAGCCGTGGCGTGTCTTGACCACGAAGGAACGGCCTCTACTAGCGCTCAGCATATTGACCACGCTGTAGTACATCTCGACACCCCAGCTCTGGGCCGCGAGCTTTGCACCGCAGCGCTTGCTCGCCACCGCGCGGAGCGTGGCCGCGCCAGCGACCGGGCCAGCGTACGGGTCTGACGCCGGTGCGAGCCGCACGATGGCGTACACGAAGGTGTTCTTGGTTGTGAGCTTGCGCGTGATCCCTCCCGCGGTGATTGTCTGCCCGTCGATCAGGAGCTTCTTGACGGCCTCCATGGCCTCGACAGCGCTGCTACTCGGGACAGGGTCGACCGGGCACGCTTGACTGGTCGCGGGTCCGCGTAGGGCCGCTCCGCTGCTCGTCGAAAGCGCCGCGGCCGCAACAGCCACCATCGCAGCTCCTGCCGCCGACCTGCGGTATCGCCTGGCAGGTGCCATAAACCCGAGGCTTGTCCCGGAGGGGGGCTGCAGGCAAGTCCCCAAGTTCATCGTGATGGGCGCGGCTGGGATCGAACCAGCGACCCCTCGCGTGTGAAGCGAGTGCTCTCCCGCTGAGCTACGCGCCCGTGCGGGCAAGTCTAGCCCTGGTAGGCTGGTCGCGCCCGCGGCACTGGGGGCATCCGAACCGCGTCAGGTCCGGAAGGAAGCAGCGCTAAGGAGTCGCTCCCAGGTGCCGCGGTTCTCTGCTTGAATCGCTCCCAGTGGCCGCGCTTTACCGGAAGTACCGCCCACAGGACTTCGACGAGGTCATGGGCCAGGAAGCGGTCGTCCGCACGCTGAAGAACGCGATCGCGAACGGGCAGGTGCGGCAGGCGTATCTCTTTGCAGGCCCGCGCGGCACCGGCAAGACGTCGCTGGCGCGGATCCTGGCGAAATCGCTGAACTGCGCCGCCGGTCCCACGGCGACGCCGGACAAGACCTGCGAGTCCTGCGTCTCGATCGCGAGCGGCACCTCGCTCGACGTGATCGAGATGGACGCTGCGTCGCAGCGCGGGATCGACGACATCCGCGAGATCCGCGACCGCGTCGTCCTGCAGCCGGCGGGCGGTCCCAATGCACGCAAGGTCTACATCCTCGACGAGGCGCACCAGCTGACGGACGCCGCGTGGAATGCCCTCCTGAAGCTGATCGAGGAGCCGCCGCCCCACCTCGTGTTCATCTTCTGCACGACCGACCTGCAGAAGGTGCTCGCCACGGTGCGCTCGCGCTGCCAGACCTTCCAGTTCCAGCGGCCACGGCTGCCCGACCTGCTGCGCTACCTGCGCTGGATCTGCGAGGGCGAGCGGCTCGACGCACCCGACCAGGCGCTCGCCCTGATCGCCCGCGCCGCGCGCGGCTCGTTCCGCGACGCAGGCTCGACGCTCGACCAGCTCTCCGCGGCGACGGAGGGCGAGATCACGGTGCAGGACGTCCTTCAGCTGCTCGGTGCGATCGAGGAGGATGCGCTGTTCCGGATCTGCGACCTCGTCCTCGACCGCGACACCGCCGGCGCGCTCGCGTCCATCGAGGAACTCTCCGAGCAGGGTCAGGATCTCGGCCGGCTCGTGACCGATCTGCTCGAGCACCTGCGCCAACTGCTGCTCGTCCAGCACATGGGCGAGGTGCCCGAGTCGCTGCCGCTGACCGAGGAGGCGCGTGAGCGGCTTCGCGCCCAGGCCAACCAGCTCGGGGAGCCGACGGTGCTGCGCCTGTGCGATCTGCTTGCTGTCGCGGTCGAGGACCTGCGTCAGGGTGGCGACCCGCGGCTCCCGCTCGAGCTCGCACTCGTAAAGGTGACGCGACCTGCGGCCGACCTGTCGAGCGAGTCGGTGGCATTCCGGCTCGAGCAGCTCGAACAGCGCCACGCTCCCCCGCCTCCGGCCGCCACCCCGGTCGAGCAGGCGACGCCGGTCGTGGCGCAGCCTCCCGCGTCGGCCGCTCCCGCCGGCCCCGGCGCCGAGCCGCCTGCGCTCGAGCTCGAGCAGCTCCAACAGGCCTGGACGCGCGGCGTGCTCGAGGCAGTGCGCCGGCGCTCGATCCCGCTCGCCGGAATCCTGGGCGAAGCGCGCCCCTCCGAGCTCGCGGGCTCAACGGTCATCGTCGAGTTCGCACCGACCGCCTCCTTCCACCTGGGGCTCGCGGAGGACACGAAGAACGCCACGATCCTTCAGGAGGCGCTGTACGAGGTGACCGGACGCAAGCTCGCCCTCACGTTCGCCCTCGGCGACGAGTCTCGCGAAGCGGGGGCGGCCGAGCCGGAGCCGCAGATCGAGAGCGAAGAGGACTTCGTCTCGCTGATCAAGGACACCTTCGACGCCCGGGAAGTGGAGGAGTAGTGGACCTGAACAAGATGATGCAGCAGGCTCAGAAGATGCAGGAGGAGCTGGCCCGGGCGCAGGACGAGGCCGCGGCCCAGATCGTCGAGGGCTCAGCGGGCGGCGGCGTCGTGACGGTCAAGGCGACCGGCGCGGGCAAGATCACGGAGATCAGGATCGATCCGAAGGCGATCGATCCCGACGATCCGGAGACGCTCGAGGATCTCGTGCTTGCCGCAGTCAACAACGCGATCGACACGGCGGAGAGCCTGATGCAGTCGAAGCTCGGCGGCTTGATGGGCGGCCTCGGCGGACTCGGCCTGCCGGGGCTCTAGACCGCCCGAGGAACGTCCTGCGCGCGCCGGCTGGGGCGGCACCCACGTGTGGACGAAATGACACGCTTCCGTCACGAATTGGACGATGCGTCCCGGCTCGCGGGGCGTTAGGCTGGACCCGAGCAGGGGGTGGGTTGGGACCCGATCTACTCGCGCGAGTACCAATTGGCGGCGTCCGATCGCTGCCTGGTAGTCCGACGGGGACAGGCACAATGGCGCGGTGCTCTCGCCCGCCGTCGACAACCTCGTCGCGCAGCTGACGCGCCTGCCTGGGATCGGGCAGCGCACGGCACAGCGGCTCGCCTTTCATATCCTCCAGGTGCCGAAGGACGAGGCGCTCGCGCTTGCCGGCGCGCTCGCCGACGTGAAGGAGCGCGTCCGGTTCTGCAATGAATGTGGGAACCTGACCGAGGAGGAGGTCTGCGGCATCTGCCTCGACGCGCGCCGCGACCATTCCCTGATCTGCGTGGTCGAGCAGCCCGTCGACCTCGTCTCGCTCGAGCGCACGCATGAGTATCGCGGGCTCTACCACGTCCTGGGCGGCGCACTCTCACCGCTCGACGGGGTCGAGCCCGAGAACCTACGCATTGCCGAGTTGCTGCAACGCGTCGAGCGAAACGGGGTGCAGGAGGTCGTGCTGGCGACGAATCCGAACATGACGGGCGAGGCGACGGCGGCCTACCTCGCCGATCGGCTACGCGGGCGCGTCCGGGTCACCCGCCTCGCCAGCGGACTCCCTGTCGGCGGCGACCTCGAGTATGCGGACGAGGTCACGCTCGGCCGCGCGCTCTCCGGTCGCCGCGAGATGTAGCCAGCGCTCGCGCATGGACGGCGGCGCGAGCTCGACGAGGTGGCGCCAGCGTGCGATGAAGCGCGAGACGTCGTAAGCGATCCCGAAGCAGAGCGCGGCGAGGGGCAACTCGGCGACGAACGCCTCGACGACCGCGACCCAGAACTTCTCGCCGCCCGCCGAGAGCAGCACGTCGAACCATGCGTCCGCGAGGAGGAGCGTGCCCGCAGCGGCCGCCGCAGCCTGGAGCCACGAGGTCCGCTTCCAGACCCCGTATGCCGTCAGAGCGAGCGTGATGAACTCGGCGAGGTCGAAGCCGACCCAGGCGGTGTCCCAGTGCTCGGAGACGTGCCGCGAGGGAAGCGTCACAGTGAGCCACGCTGTCCACGGCAACAGGAGCACGGCGACCGTCGCGAGCACCGGCAGCGCCCAGCGCCAGGCCAGGCCGCGCCCCGGCAGGGCCGACGGCTGCGTGTTCGCACCTCTGCGCCGTGACGGCATGACTCCTAGTTGTACCCGTCAGGTGGGCTACGATCGGCGGGGTGACGGCCGTCGGATATGAAGCCGTTCCCGCAGTCGACGCTGACCACCCGGCGCGGCACGCGGGCACGGTGGTGATGAAGTTCGGCGGCACGTCGGTCGCCGACCCCGAAAAACTGAGGGCGGTCGCGCGCCGGCTCGTCCAGGCGCACGAAGCCGGGAACCGGGTTATCGGCGTGCTCTCCGCGATGGGTCACACGACGGACGAGCTGATCGCCCTCGCGCACCAGGTCTCGCCAGAACCCGACCCGCGCGAGCTCGACATGCTCCAGTCGGTCGGCGAGCGCATCTCCTGCGCCCTGGCTGCGATGGCGATCAAGGACCTCGGCCACAAGGCGATCTCGCTCACCGGCTCTCAGGCCGGAATCGTCACCGACACCGTGCATACGAAGGCCAAGATCGTCGAGGTGCGGGCTCGGCGGATCCACGAGGCGCTCGACGACGACCGTATCGTTCTCGTGGCGGGCTTCCAGGGCGTCTCGACCGCCTTCGAGGTGACGACGCTCGGGCGGGGCGGCTCCGACACGACGGCGGTCGCGCTCGCGGCGGCGCTCGCCGCCGACTGCGTGATCTACACCGACGTGCCCGGGGTCTTCAGCGCCGATCCCCGGCTTGTCCCGGGCGCCCGCAAGCTCGACGTGCTCAGCTACGAGGAGATGCTCGAAATGGCGTCCTCCGGCGCCGGCGTGATGATGGCCCGCTCGATCGAGATCGCGCGCAGCCACAATGTGAAACTGCACATCCGCTCCACGTTCAGCGACGAGGAGGGGACCTGGATCCAGGAGGAGGACGAGTTGCTCGAGAAGGCATTGATCTCCGGAGTCGTGCATCAGCGCGAGGAGACGGTCTACTACGTCGACGGCGTCGCGCCCGCGCGCCTGTTCGGGGCTCTCGCCGAAGCGTCCGTGAACGTCGACACGATCGTCCAGACCGGCTCCGAGGAGATCGTCTTCTCGACTCCGCCGGAGGATCGAGGCGCCGTGGAGCGAACGCTCGACGGGATGGGCGTCACGTGGTCGGCCCGCAAGGGCCTTGGCAAGGTCAGTGTCGTCGGCGCGGGGATGAAGAGCCATCCGGGCGTCGCCGCGAAGACGTTCGCGACACTCGAGGCCGCCGGGATCGAGCCTGCCGTCGTCAGCACCTCGCCGATCAAGATCGCCTGTCACGTCGCGACGGGCGACGTCGACCGCGCCGTCACGGCCCTCCACGAGGCATTCGACCTTGGCTAGCTCCGCTCGAATCGGCGTGGTCGGCGCAACCGGCGCCGTCGGCACCGTTACCGTCGGGCTGCTCCGCGAGCGCGGCTACGAGCACGTGCGTCTGTTCGCGTCCGCCCGCTCCGCCGGCACGGAGCTCGACGGGAAGCGCGTCGAGGAGGCGACGCCCGAGGTACTCGAAGCCGGCGGACTCGACCTCGCGCTCTTCTCGGTCGGCACGTCGGCATCGCGCGAGCTCGTCCCACACGCCGTCCGCGGCGGCGCGGTCTGCGTCGACAAGTCTGCCGCCTATCGCCTCGAGCCGGGCGTCCCCCTCGTCGTGCCGGAAGTGAACGGCGCCCGTGCGCTCGAACACGACGGCATCGTCGCCAACCCGAATTGTTGCACCATCCCGCTCACCTGCGTGCTCAAGCCCCTGTACGACGCGGCGGGGCTCACGCGCGTGCGGATCGCGACGTACCAGTCGGTCTCAGGCGCCGGTGCGCAGGCAATGGAGCGGCTGCGAAACGAGCCCAGCGACTCGCACGACCTCCGCATGGACTGGGAGTTCGACGGCGAGGAATTCGACGAGGAGTCGAAGCTCCGGGCCGAGACCCGCAAGATCATGGAGCTTCCGGAGCTGCCGCTCTCGGCCACCTGCGTCCGTGTCCCGATCATGGTCGGCCACGCCGAGGCCGTCTGGATCGAGACCGAGCAGCCCCTCTCCGCCGAGGACGCGCGCCGACTGCTCGAGGTGGCGCCCTCGGTGCGCGTGCTGGACTTTCCGTCCCCCGGCCAAGCGGCCGGAGGCGACGACGTGCTCGTCGGGCGCATCCGCCCAGATCGCTCGGCCGAGAACGGACTCGCGCTCTTCATCGTCGGCGACAACCTGCGCAAGGGCGCTGCGCTGAACGCGATCCAGATCGCCGAGCTGCTGCTCGACCGCCAGCGCGTCGCGGCGTAGGTCTCATCGGGCCACGTCCGGGGTCAGACCCCAGACATGGCGAAAGCAGCCGCGCCCCACACCCCGAAGCCGGCTCGAACGCACCTCGGCGAGGACGCGTCGCGCCGCACACATGCCTCTTCGGGCCATGCCAGGGGTCTGACCCCGGGCATGGCGCATCGAGCCACGTGTGACAAGGGGCCGCCCCCTACGGCTGCGGCGGCGCCGGGGCGGGCTCGGGCAGGAACGCCTCGCGCACCAGGCGCAGCACCTTCGCGCGCGACCCCTCTGCGACTGCCTGCAGGCCGCCGAGCTCGAGCCGAACAAGCTCGACGCGGCCAAGCGTCCGCACCGTCTGGAAGCCGAAGTCCGACAGGAAATCACGCGGGAAGACCGTCTTGTGCACCTGGAAGCGCTCGTATGCGGACTCCCCCTCGGGGAACCGGTACGCAAACGTCTCGAGCGCCACGGCGCCCTTGTCCCTCGCCTCACCGATCGCGGCCAGGAAGAGAGACTGCAGCACCCACGGGCTCGCGCGAGCGACAAGATACGCGCAGGTAATCAGGACGGCGTCGTCCGAGGGCGGGCCGGCCGGCAGATCGGCCGCGCGCGCGAAGACCTGCGACGGCCCGTACTGCATCGATCCGAGCAGCCGCCCGTCGTCGTCGTAGTAGAGCGTCCCCCAAGCGCCCCAGTTCTCCTCGACCCGCTCGATCCAGCGCGACTTGTTGGCAGTTCGGCCGCCCCGCGACTGCCACCAGGCGCAGTCATGGCAGACGCTTGGGCCGGTCTCGAGCGTCGCGCCGGTCAGGCCGACGAGCCGTGTCGCCACTAGTCGCCGATCTCGTCGACGACCACGTCGACAGCGTCCACCCGCAGGTCGGTCATCCGTCCGACGTACTCACGCACGCGCTCCTGGACGCTGCGGCCGAGGGCCGGGATCGAGACGCCCCACTCGACCGCCACGTGCAGCTCGAATCGAAGCGCGCCGTCGTCGCCACCCACGATGCGGACACCGTGGTTGCGATACCGGTGCCCCTCGACGAGCCCCCGCACACCAGCGACCTCGCGCGCGGCGTCGGCCGCGTAGCTGGTGAGGATTTCCGGCGAGATCGAAGCGTTGCCCTCCATCGTCCGGATTGTGCCTACGCCGAGCGGAGCACGAGCTCCGTCGCCTCGGGGCGCGCGCAGAACCGAAACGGAACGAACGTCGTCCCGAGTCCGGGTGAGACATGCATCACCGCACCGCAGTCGAGCTCGTAGAGGCCGCGCGTGTAGTGCGCGTGCAGATGGGCGAGCCGCAGCTTGCCGCCCGGGTAGGGGATGCAGATTTGACCGTCGTGCATGTGCCCGGCGAGCACGAGCTCGAACGAGTCCGCCGACAGCCCGGCCGCGAGCTGCGGATAGTGCAGGAGCAGGATGCGCAGGTCGACGCCCTCCGCCGAGAGCTGCTGCGGCCGAACCCTGCTCCGCACCCAGCGCGAGCGCGGATCGGCACCCGCAACCCAGATGCGCCTGCCGCGAAGCTCGACAAGGGCGCCGGAGTCGGACAGCAGCGTCGCCGGCCCGAGCTCGCTCAGCGCGGCGCGGCGCGAGAACGGATCGCGGCTGACCGCGAGGTCATGGTTGCCGAGAATTGCGTAGCAGCGGGGCAGCCGCTCGAGCGCCCGCCGCAACCGCGGCTCGCCGCCCGGTCGCGAGAGCAGGTCGCCCGTGACGAGCGTCAGGTCGGGCTGCCGCTCAGCGACCCACGCCGCAGCCCGATCGACGGCGAACCCACCGCGCGAGGGTACTCCGAGGTGGAAGTCCGACAGGTGCGCGATGCGTAGGCCGTCGAGCTCCCGCGGCAGACCGGCGAGCGGCACCTCCAGCTCGCGCAGACGGACCCACCCTGCCTCGAAATGGCCCCAGGCGAGACCCATCGCCACGGCTCCGAGAGTCCCGCCCGACAAGGCTCCCGCGTGACGGACTCGAGAGCCCATCACGCCGGCATACCGCCCCGCCATCCAGAACGACGCCGCGCCGATGGAAAATGTGCGGTCAGACTTCGAGCTTGTCGAGCACGGGCTGCACGGAGACCACGTGCCGCTTGAACTTCAGCTCCGACTCCTGCAGCCCGGCGGCGACACCGACGAGCTGCGAGAGGTGGAGGATCGGCATCGCGAAGTCCTTGCCGGTCGCCTTCTTCAGCTTCGACTGCCACGCATCGAGCGAGAGATGGCAGAGCGGGCACGGCGTGACGATCGCATCCGCGCCGGCCTCGTAGGCCTGCTCGATCGGCTGGATCAGCTCGCCGAGCGCCGTCTCCTCGCGCGCCTGGATGATCGGAAAGCCGCAGCACTTGATCTTGGCGGGATAGTCGATCGCCTCGCCCCCGCAGGCCTCGATGATCCGCTCCAGCGACCAGGGACGATCGGGATCCTCGAAGCCGTTCAGCTTCGAGGGACGCAGAATCTGGCAGCCGTAGAACGGCGCGATCTTCAGGCCCTTCAGCCCGCGGTGGGCCGCCTGCTTCAGCAGCTCGTAACCTGGCCCGTCCGCGATCTGCCAGAGCAGGTGCTGGACGTCCACCGTGCCGTTGTAGGCAGGGACGCCGACGGAGCGCAGGTTCTCGTTGACGCGCCCGCGCAGCTCCTCGTCGCCCTGCAGCTGGAAGTTCGCCTGCCGGAGGTTGAGCGTGCAGACGTTGCAGATCGTCAGCAGCGTGTCCGCGCCGGTCGCCTCCGCGTAGGCGAGGATGCGGGCGTTTAGGTGCAGGTAGTAGTCGGGCTCGGCCTCGTGGATGTCTCCGGCGCCGCAACAGGTGACCGACTCGAGCTCCTCGAGCTCGAGCCCGACCAGCGGCGCGAGCGCCCGGGTCGAGGTATCCAGCTCCTTCGCCGACAGCGAGGCCAGACAGCCCTTGTAGTACGCGACCTTCTTCACGCTCCGCCTCCCGGCTTCTTCGTCGGTTCCTCGGCCGGCGCCGGCGCCTCATCCGGCAGGTACGGCTGCGGGAACGTGCTCGGCTCGCGCTCCGCGCCGCCGCCGTGCGTATGCTCGAGACGCGAGAGCGCCCGTTCGCCCTGGACGATGCCCGCCGAGCCGCCACGGCCCTGCGCCTGCACGATGTTGTAGAGCGCCCGCGACTCCTTGACGTCCGCGGCGACGTGCGGCGGAAACGGCGGCGGTACCTTGCCCTTGACCGCGAGCCCCATCGCGAACTTCATCTGCTTGATCGAGGAGACGATCCCCTGCGTCTTCGGAACGAGCTCGGTCTCGCGCAGCCAGCCGGTCGTCTTCGCCGAGGTGACGAACCACTTCGCGTGCTTCGCGCCCATGTCGCGGTCGATCCCGAGCTTGATCGACTCGGCGCCGAGCTTCGCGATCGCGTCCCGCGGGTCGACGCCCTTGGGGCAGCGCTCGTTGCACATGTAGCACCGCGTGCAGTCCCAGATGCCGTGCTCGGAGTTGTACTCCTCGAGCCGCTCGACCTCGGCGTGGTCGCGCGGGTCGCCGACGAAGCGCATTCCCTTGGCAAGCGCCTGCGGGCCGAGAAAGTCCGGGTCCGACTCCATCGAGTTGCACTCCGAGACGCAGCAGCCGCAGTTGATGCAGAGCGACTCCTTGTGGATCACGTTCATCTCTCGCTGCTTGACGATGTACTCCTTGCCGTCGGGAGGCTCCGCGAAGCCGGGCTGCAGGTACGGCTTCATCGCCTTGAACTTCTGCCAGAACGGATCCATGTCCACGACGAGGTCGCGGACGATCGGCAGGTTTCCCATCGCCGAGATGACGGGTACGTGGCCTGACTCGGCGAGCTCGAACATGCGCGTCTTGCAGGCGAGCACCGCCGCTCCGTCCATCCGCATCCCGCAAGACCCGCAGATCATCATCCTGCAGCTCTTGCGGTACGCGAGCGTCCCGTCGTGCTTCTCCTTGACGATGTCGAGGCAGTCGAGCAGCGTCGCCTCCTCAGGGGCGTCGATCTCGTACTCCTGGAGCGCGCGGTCGCCGGTCTTCGCGTTGTAGCGCCAGACTTTGAGCGCAACGAGCACTAGTAGGTCCTCTCCTGAGGCTGGTACTTGGTGAACCGTACGGGCTTGTAGCTCAGCTCGGGCGCGTCGCCGTCGACGTTCCAGCGGCTGATCGAATGCTTGATGAAGTTGTCGTCGTCGCGCGTCGGATAGTCCTTCGGCCGCGAGTGGGCGCCACGACTCTCCTTGCGCGCGACGCCCGCCTGCACCATGCACGCGGCGAGGTCCAGGCAGGAGCCGAGCTCGAGCGCCTGGGTGAGGTCGCTGTTGAAGATCTCGCCCTTGTCCTCGACGTAGACGTTCTGATAGCGCTCGCGCAGACCGTCGATCACCTCGACCTCGCTCGACATGCGCTCCTCGTCGCGAAAGATGCCGAAGTTCTCGAACATCGACGAGCCGAGCTCCTCACGGATCTGCCACGGGCGCTCGCCGCCGCTCCGGTCGAGCAGTGTCTTCAGCTCGCGCTCGGCGTCGCGCAGCTGCGTGTCGGCCTCGGCGATCGTCGTGTGCGTGAGCGCCCACTCGGCCGCGGAGGTACCCGCTCGCCGGCCGAAGGTGATCGTCTCCATCAGCGAGTTGCCGCCGAGACGGTTGGCGCCGTGCACCGAGACACAGGCTGCCTCTCCTGCGGCGTACAGGCCGGTCAGCTCGGTCAGCCCGTCCGTGTCGGTTTCGATGCCGCCCATGTGGTAGTGGGCGCCGGGCCGGACGGGGACGGGCTCGTAGATCGGGTCGACGCCGGCGAACGTCATCGCAAGCTCGCGCGAGCCAGGCAGGCGGTCGAGGATCTTCTCGGCACCGAGATGGCGCATGTCGAGCATCACCGAGCCGTTGATCCCGCGGCCCGCGTCGATCTCCGTCTGCTCCGAACGCGAGACGACGTCGCGCGAGGCAAGCTCGAGCGCATTCGGCGCGTACCTGGCCATGAAGCGCTCGCCGTCCTTGTTGAGCAGATACGCCCCCTCGCCGCGACAGCCCTCCGTGAGCAGGATCCCGGACGGGTAGAGCGTCGTCGGATGGAACTGCATGAACTCCATGTCCTTGAGCGGCACACCCGCACGGAGCGCCATCGCCGTCCCGTCGCCGGTGCAGGCGTAGGCGTTCGTCGTCACGCGGTAGATCCGCCCCACCCCGCCGGTGGCGATCACGGTGGTCTTGCCGCCGATCGCCTTCAGCCCGCCGTCCAGGAGATCCCAGGCGATCACGCCCTGGCAGCGGTCGTCGTCGACGATCAGCTTCCAGGCGAAGAACTCCTCGTAGACCTTGATCTCGCGCTTGACGAGCTGCTCGTACAGCACCTGGATCAGCACATGGCCGGTGATGTCGGCCGCGAAGATCGTGCGCGGCGAGCCGGCAGCGCCGAACGGTCGCTGCGCGAGCCTGCCGTCCTCGGCACGCGAGAAGACGGCGCCCCAGTGCTCGAGCTGGTAGATGTCGCCCGGCGCCTCGCGCGTGAAGACCTCGATCGAGTCCTGGTCACCGAGGTAGTCGGAACCCTTCACGGTGTCGAAGGCGTGCGTCTCGGGACTGTCGTCGGCGGCATTGCCGAGCGCCGCGTTGATCCCGCCTTCTGCGGCGCCCGAGTGGCTACGCGTCGGATGGAGCTTGGAGACGATCGCCACGTCAGCGCCTGCATCATGTGCGGCGATCGCTGCGCGCATACCCGCGCAGCCTGCCCCGATCACGAGTACGTCGTGCTTTGCCTCCACCCGGGTGACGCTATCGCAACGGACTTCGGCGCGGCGTCAGTTGGCCGTCAGCCGGCGCCCGGCCCTGCAGCGGCGATCTCCGGATCGGAGTCGGCGAACTTCTCGAAGTTCTTGCGGAACATCGACGCGAGCTCCCGCGCATGCTCGTCGTAGGCGGCCGGATCAGACCAGGTCGAGCGCGGGTCGAGCAGGCCTGACTCGACTCCGGGCACCTCGACCGGCACCTCGAAGCCGAAAACCTGGTCGAGGCGATACTCGGCGCCGTCCAGCCAGCCCTCGAGCGCGGCGTGCAGCAGCGCGCGGGTCGCCGCGATCGGCATCCGCTCGCCCTTGCCGAACGGGCCGCCCGTCCAGCCGGTGTTCACGAGCCAGACCGCCGAGCCGTGCTCTGCGAGCTTGTCGCCGAGCAGCTTCGAATAGACCGCCGGCGGCTGGGGCAGGAACGGTGCGCCGAAACAGGCCGAGAAGGTCGGCTGCGGCTCGGTGACGCCGATCTCGGTGCCGGCCAGCTTGGCGGTGAAACCCGAGAGGAAGTAGAAGCGCGCCTGATCGGTGGTCAGCCGCGCGATCGGCGGCAGGACTCCGAAGGCATCCGCGGTCAACATGACCACGTTCCGCGGGTGCCCCGCGCGCTTCTCGGGCAGTGCGTTCGCGATCTGCTCGAGCTTGTAGGCGGAGCGGGTGTTCTCGGTCTTCGACTCGTCGTCGAGGTCGAGTACGCCCTGCTCGTCGATCGTGACGTTCTCGAGGATCGTGCCGAACGTACGGGTCGTCCGGTAGATCTCCGGCTCCGCGACCGGCGAAAGACGGATCACCTTCGCGTAGCAGCCACCCTCGATGTTGAAGATGCCGTGGTCCCCCCAACCGTGCTCGTCGTCTCCGATCAGCGAGCGCGACGGGTCGGCCGAGAGCGTCGTCTTACCCGTGCCCGAGAGGCCGAAGAAGATGGCGACGTCCCCGTTCGGACCGATATTCGCGGAGCAGTGCATCGGCAGGACGCCCTCGAGCGGGAGCCGGTCGTTCATGACGGTGAAGATGCCTTTCTTGATCTCGCCCGCGTAGAAGGTGCCGCCGATCACGAATTCGGCGCGCGTCGGATGCAGGACGACGAACGTGCTGCTGCGAACACCGTCGGCCTCGGGGTCGGCCTCGACCTGCGGAGCGTGCAGGACCAGCGCCTGCGGCTCGAAGCCCTCGAGCTCGTCCTGCTCCGGCTCGATGAACATCGTCTTCGCGAACAGTGCGTGGTAGGCGCGATCGGTGACTACCCGAACCGAGATCCGATGGGCATGATCGGCACCCGCGAAGGCGTCGATCACATAGAGCGTGCCGGCACGCTCGAAGTGCGCGACAACCTTCTCGCGCAGACCTTCGAACTTGCTTTCAGGCAGAGCCTGATTGACGTCACCCCACCAGATCCGGTCCTGCGAGCCGGGTTCCTCGACGACGAACTTGTCCTTCGGCGAGCGACCGGTATGACTGCCCGTGTCGACGGCCAGCGGGCCGCCCTCGGCGAGCCGGCCCTCGCCACGCGAGAGCGCATGGGTGTACAGCAGCGAGGTGGTCGGATTCCTGAACACGCGGCCGCCGGCACGGATCCCGTGGTCTCCGAGATTCACACGCCCCTCGTCGATCGTCGTGGCCATCGATAGCTCCTTCGTCGCTCGGAAACCGTGGCGTGCCATGGCGATGGTCAGGTACCGCGCGCACATCGTATGACGCGCTGCACGGACCAGGCAGCAGTTGTGCCGCCGACGCGTGAAGACGGCACCCGAAGAGCCGCGACTTCGCGCTCTACTCGTGGCTCCGCAGGCGGGCTCTAGTCGAACCACGCGTGCGCCGGCTCGCCGTACGGTGCGCGCATCGAGGCGATCTCCCGCTCGACACGCTCGGTCAGCGCACCGGCGGCAACGGGCGTCGGAGGCGTCTGCTCGACCGGGATCGGCTCGCCGACGAGCACCTTCACCCGCGGCAATCCGAGCTTGAAGCGCCCTGGCCGCAACGCCTGCTCGGTGCCGACGATCGCAACGGGTACGAGCGGCGTCCCCGTCGCGAGCGCGAGCCGCGCTGCGCCGCGCCGGAACGGCCGGTGCCGGTACGGCAGACACGTGCCCTGCGGAAAGATCCCGAGCACCTCGCCCTGCTCGAGCAGCTGCGCGCCGCGGGAGATCGCGATCGCGTCGCCGCCGCCGCGCTCGACCGGAAAGGTGCCGAACTTCTCCATCACGAAGCGCACACCGGGGATCCCCCAGAGCTCCGACTTCGCCATGTAGCGGATCGGCCGCGGCGTGGCGAGCCCGAGGATCCACGGGTCGATGATCGACTCGTGGTTCGCGACCAGGATCACGGGGCCGCTCGCAGGAATCCGCTCGGCGCCGTACAGCTCGAGACGGTAGAGCGCCCCGAAGAACCAGCGGAAGCCGATCCACTCGAGCAGCGTGTAGAGCGGAGGACGCCTCACTCGGCCGCGCGCGCGATCCGAAGCTGGACGTCGCGCAGCGCGCGCGTGCGGAAGGCCGCCTCGCAGAACGCGAGGTAGAAGTCCCACGTCCGCTCGAAGCGCCGGTCGTAGCCGAGCCGGCGCACCTCCTCGATCTGCTCGTGGAAGCTCGCGCGCCAGCGGCGCAGCGTCTCGGCGTAGTGCGACGCCGATCTCCTCGACCTCCGTGGATCATCAGGCGTCGAGCCGCGCGTCGCCGCGTTCGCCAGCGCCGTCGAGCGACGGGATCAGGCAGCCGGGGAAGACGTAGCGCTCGATCCAGTCCGGGGTCTTGCGGTAGCGCTCCCAGCGCTGGTCGGGCACGAGGATCGTCTGCACGCAGGCGCGCGCCGCCGGGCTCGAGCACGCGGTCGATCGTCGCGAAGTAGGTGCCGAACTGCTTCTCGCCGATCGCCTCGAGCATCTCGATCGAGGCGACCTTCGTGTAGCGTGCCCTCGATGCGAGCGGTAGTCCTGCTCGAGGATCTCGACCGGCGAGCCCGGCGCGTGCGCTCGCGGGCGAGCGCCGCCTGCGCGCGCGGAGATCGTGAGCCCGGTGACGCGGCAGCCGTACTCGGTCGCCGCGAAGCGCGCGAAGCCGCCCCAGCCGCAGCCGATCTCGAGCACGCGGTCGTCCCGGGCCGAGCTCGAGCTTCTCGCAGATCCGCCGGTACTTGCGCCGCTGCGCCTCGGCGAGCGGCTCGTCTTCGCTGCTCGAAGACGGCGCACGAGTAGGTCATCGTCTCGTCGAGCATCAGCGCGAAGAGGTCGTTGCCGAGGTCGTAGTGGTAGGCGATGTTCCGGCGCGCGCGCAGCGAGCCCGTTGCGCGCGGTTCGGGCGCGGGCGCGCGCTCGAGGAGCCGCCGCACGGCGCGCGTGGCGCTCGCGGGCGCGGCGTCGGCGTTGCGGAGCAGCAGCTCGAACAGAGCGACGAGGTCGTCGCGCGTCCCACTCGCCGGCCGTGTACGACTCGCCGAGGCCGAGCTTGCCGCGCGTCGCGAGCCGGCGAAACAGGTCGCAGCTCGTGGATCTCCATCCGGACGACGGCGGCCCGTCGCCGAAGCGGCGCGTCGCCCCGTCGGGCAGCCGCACCTCGAGCGTGCCGCCCTCGAGGTGGGCGAGCGCGCGCTCGAGGATCCCGAGCGCGGCGCGTCTCGAGCAGGCGGCCGCGCGCCGGCGGCGGCTCGCCGCGGAGCGTGCGCTCCAGCGTGCTCATGCCTTCGACGACCCCTCGCCCGGCGCGAACGGCGGCTTGTGGTGGAACGGCACGCGCTTCAGCCAGAGCCGCAGCGCCTGCCAGTGGATCAGCGCGATCACCTGCAGCGGCTGCAGCGGGTAGCGGAGCGAGCGCCCGCGCGAGCGACGCGGTTCGTCAGCTCGCGCCGGCGCCCGTGCAGCACGGCCGTCAGCGGCCGGGCGCCGCTCGTCGTCGCGCACGTGGATCCGCGCCCAGACCTCGTCCCCCGGCTGCGAGAACGCGTACTCGTAGCGTCTGGTCGAGGCCGAAGAACGGCGAGACGTGCAGCCGCTTGCGTGCTCGTAGCGCAGCTCCGGCGCCGCGCAGCACCTCGGGCAGCCGCTCGCCGAAGGTGTTGTTCAGCTCCGCGACCATGCACGCGAGCGAGCCGTCGCCGCGGTAGCACCAGTAGAAGCTGACCGGGTTGAAGACGTAGCCGAGCACCCGCAGCTGCGTCAGCATCAGCACGCGCTCGATCGACGGGTCGCCGACGAAGTCGATCACCGCCTGCTTGAGCGGCGCTCGCCGTCGAAGTGGTCGCGCGTCGCGCAGCGAGACGACGTTGCGCCGGTTGACGGAGAAGAGCGCGCAGCCGCCGCTCGAGCTCGGGCAGCTCGTCGAGGTCGAGCAGCCAGTACGAGACCGGGTAGCGGAACGACGTTCCGCGCGCGGCGTGCGCCGCGAGTGCATCAGCGTCCCGGTGTAGAGCGCCGACCTCACCAGGCGACCCCGAGCGCCCGCGGCGGCGCGACGCCGCGAGCGAGCCCGTCCTCGTGGAAGCCGTTGCCGAGGTACGCGCCCGCGTACCAGCGTGCGCCGCCGGCCCGACAGCCGCGGCAGCTCGCGCCTGCGCGCGCAGCGTCGCGACCGTGTAGAGCGGGTGCGTCGTAGACGAGCCGCGCGAGCACGTGCTCCTCGGGCACGGCCTCGTTCAGCGTGACGCAGTAGTCGCGCGTCGGCCTCGAGCCGCTGCAGCCGGTTGAGGTAGTAGGTGAGCGTCGGCCGCCCGTCGTCGCCGAGGCGGTAGTTCCACGAGGCGCGGGCCGCGCGCGGCGCGGCAGGAACGACGAGTCGGTGTGCAGCACCGTCTCGTTCGCGCGTGTAGGCGAAGCCGCCGAGCACGCGCCGCTCGTCCGCGCGTCGGATCCTCGAGCAGCGCGAGCGCCTGGTCGGCGTGCGTCGCGACCACGACGTGGTCGAAGCGGCGCGTCTCGCCGTCGCTCGGTCGCGAGCTCGACGCCGTCCGCGTCGCGGCGGATCGAGCGCGCGCCGCGCCCGAGCTGCAGCCGCACGTCGAGCCGCGCGCGCGATCGCGTCGACGTAGCGTCGGCTGCCGCCGGTGACCGTGCGCCAGCGGAAGCGGCCGAAGCCGAGCATGCCGTGGTTGCTCGAAGAAGCGGATCGCATAGGCGGCCGGGAACTCGAGCGCACGCCCCGGCGCCGTCGACCAGAGCGCCGAGGTCAGCGGGACGAGGAAGTGCGCGCGGAAGCGCTGCGAGTAGCCGTGCTGCGTCGAGGTACTCCGCGAGCGAGGCGCTCTCGTAGTCGGCGTCGCTCGAGCGACGGCGCCGCGCGTGCGCAGCCAGCGGCCGATCTCCCAGAGCAGCGCGAGGAAACGCGGGCTCGCCGCGTTGCGCGGCCTGCGCGAACGGCCGGCGGCCCGAGTACTCGAGCCCGCAGCCGCGCAGCTGACCGAGAACGACATCTCCGACTCGTGCGTCGGCACGCCGAGCTCGCCGAAGAGCCGGCAGAGCAGCGGATAGTTGCGCGTCGTTGTGGACGAGGAAGCCGGTGTCGAGCGCGAGCCCGTCGTGGACGACCGTGTTCGCGTGCCCGCCGGCGCGGCCCTCCCGCTCGAACACCTCGACCTCGTGCGCCCGCGAGAGCACGTAGGCCGCGCCGAGCCCCGAGATGCCGCTACCGACGACCGCGATCCGCATCAACCGTATTCGCCGGCGTCGCGAATCGGTTGTCAAGACCCGTCCGTCGTCGAGGTCGCTGAACCGCGAAGCGGACACGACGAACTGCCGATGCGAGCCTACTAGACTGGCGCGCCGATGGAGCACGCGGAGATCGCCACGCGTCCGTGCGCGAGCGCACGAGCCGGATCAGCCAGGTCGTGACGCTGGTCGCGGTCGTCGTGCCCGCCGCTCGGCCTGCTCGCGGCGATGGGCCTCCTCTGGGACGTCGCGCTTCCACTGGAGCGACCTCGCGATCTTCGCCGGCATGTACGTCGTCTGCGCCTTCGGGACGACGATCGGCTTCCACCGCTACTTCACGCACAGGGGCTTCGAGGCGCGCACCCCGGTGAAGGCGACGCTCGCGATCCTCGGCTGCATGACGATGCAGGGGCCGCTCACGCAGTGGGTGACCGACCACCGCAAGCACCACGCGCTCTCCGACAAGCCGGGCGATCCCGCACTCGCCGCACGTCGGCCACGGCGACGGCGCGCTCGGCGCGCTCCGCGGCTTCGTCCACGCCCATGTCGGCTGGATGTTCACGAACCTCGGCATGGAGCAGGGCCGCGAGTACGGCAAGGACCTCTACGAGGACCGGCTGCTGCGCACGATCGACCGCGCTGTACCTGCTCTGGGTCGTCGCTCACGCTCGGGATCCCGTTCGCGATCGGCTACGCGATCGGCGGCACGTGGCAGCGCGGGGCTCGAGGGGCTCGCTCTGGGGCGGCCTCGTCCGGATCTTCCTCTACCAGCACGCCACCTTCAGCGTGAACTCGATCTGCCACATGTTCGGACGCCAGGACTACCGCTCGCGCGACGAGGCGCGGAACAACTGGCTCGTCGCGCTGCTCGTCTTCGGCGAGGGCTGGCACAACAACCACCACGCCTTCCCCGCCTCGGCGCGCCACGGGCTGCACCGCTTCCAGGTCGACCTCTCGTGGCTCGTGATCCGCGGGCTCGAGAAGCTGCGCCTCGTCTGGGACGTCAAGGTCCCGGACGCACGGCAACTCGAACGCCGCCGCCTGGCCTGAACTGGGTCGAGCCGGACGCTCGACGTGTTCGCGGGCAAGGATCGAAGTTCCCACAACGGTTTGATGCAGACGACCTGCCGCGAGCACGACCGCGGGAACTCCGCGGCCCAAGATCAGGGTAACCCCCGATTTCGGGAGGTCGCTGGACGTTGAACCTAGGCGGCGTGAGGACCATGAGCGGAGTCGCACAAGGGAGGCCGCTGTTCCGGCGCAAGAGCTCGCCGCGCGCGATCCACCCCGGCGAGTGGCCGGAGCCGAGCGGCAAGCCCAGAGTGCTGATCGAGAATCCAGACAGGGCCGATCTGTGGGCGCACGCCGATCTCCTGCGTAAGGCAGGCTACGACGTCGCCCAATGTGTAGGACCAACCGCGGAGGCAGAGCACCGTCCGTGGTTCCGGCGCCTGTTCTGGGCGGATCCGGAGCCGGCGGTTCGCGAGGAGCGGACGGTCTGCCCGCTGGTCGCGGAAGGGCATTGTCCTCTCGTCGAAGGAGCCGACGTCGTGGTTTCGACGACGCAGTTGACCGACAGCCGCGAGATCCTCGCGACTCTCAGCGCCAGAAAATCCCCGGCGCTGATAGTCGAGGGGACGAGCTCCGACCTGGAGAAGGAGAGCGACGCGATCGGCGACTCGGTAGCGCTCACGGCCCCGATCCTGCCGCAGCAGCTCGTCGAGGCAGTCGAACGCGCAGCTCCCGCCCGCGCTGCCGACTGACCGGCGTCCCGAACTGCGCGCAACGCCCTCGCACGTCGCGCTCGAGGGGCATGGCTTGCAGCCGGGCGGCGGGACACCTCAGAACGAAACGAGCTGCTCGGCGATCAGCTCCGCCCAGCGGTGCGCGCGCGGCAGCGGCAGCGGGCGGCTCCGGAGCGCCCGCAGCGCCATCGCGTGCAACGCGCCCGGGATCAGCGTGTAGCTCCCCGCGGCGCCCGCGGCGAGCGCCCGCTCGTAGCCGCGGCGCGAGCTCGCGGGCGAGACGCCCGGGATCCCCGGCAGCCAGCCGTCGAGCGATCCGTGCAGCACGTCGAGGCGCTTGCCGCGCAGCTTCGAGACGTCGAGGCGGTCGGGGATCCATGGCGCGAGCCCGACGACCCGCTCGACGGTCGGCTCGTCCGCCGAGCCGATCGCGACGGCGCCGCCCATCGAGAACGCGAGCAGCAGCGTCCGCTCGGCACGGGCCTCGCGCACGGCTGCGCGCGCGTCCTCGATACACCAGTCCAGGCGCTTCCACGACTTGATCCGATACCTGACCTCGGCGAAGCCGAACTCCGGGAACCGCGGGGCGAGCCGGCGCACGAGCCATTCGAGCGAAGCGCTCCAGGTGCCGTCGGCCTCGCCGCCCTGGCCGCCGTTCACGCACACGACCATCCGCTCGTGCAATCCGTTCGTGACCCGTAGCTCCGCACCCGTCTCGAGCACCACCTGGCCACCGTACCCGGCAGGAACCCGCCCGCCGCGTGGGGAACTGCGCGGGGTGGACACGACGTCCCTCATCGACAAGTACCTCGCGAGCCCATCACTCGCTGAATCGACGCGGCGGGCGTATCGGTTCGATCTGGAGCCGTTCGGCGCCTGGCTGGAGGCGCGCGGGCTGGAGCTCGAGCAGGTCGACGTGCGGGTGCTCTCCGACTACGTGGCCGAGCTCGCGCGAGGCAACAGGCTCGCGCCCGCGACGCTCGCGCGCAAGCTCGCCTCGGTGCGCTCGCTGCTGCGCTATGCGCTCGGCGCCGCCCGCGTGCCCGAGACGCCGTTCAGCCCGCGTAAGCCGCGGCGCCTGCCGGAGGCGCCGAAGGCCGCCGACGTCGACGCGCTGCTCGGAGCACTCGAAGGAGAAGGGCCCCTGCCGCTGCGCAACCGCGCGCTCGTCGAGCTCGTCTACTCCGCGGGCCTGCGCAGCGCCGAGGCGGTCGGGCTCGAGCTCGCAGACGTCGACTTCGAGCAGGAACTCGTCCACGTCCGGGGCAAAGGCGGCAAGGAGCGCGTCGTGCCGCTCGGCGAGGAGGCCTCCTACTGGCTGCGGCGCTACCTCGAGGACGCGCGACCCGAGCTCGCGCACGGTGCAAACGACGTGCTCTTCCTCTCCACGCGTGGGCGGCGACTCGACACCTCGACGCTTCGACGCGTCGTGGCGCACCCGCACCGGCTGCGCCACTCCTTCGCCACGCATCTGCTGGAAGGCGGCGCCGACCTGCGGACGATCCAGGAGCTGCTCGGCCACAGCTCTCTCTCGACGACGCAGGT
Source organism: uncultured Actinomycetes bacterium (assembly GCA_963757725.1). GTDB lineage: Bacteria > Actinomycetota > Thermoleophilia > Gaiellales > Gaiellaceae > CAVWSR01. The sequence goes on along the minus strand of CAVWSR010000005.1, from coordinate 402,421 downwards.
CTACAGCCACGTCGACGGCAAGCGGCTACGCGCTGTCTACGACCGGGCACACCCGCGAGACCGGTTCACCCGACGCTGACTCGTTCGAAATACGGCCGCAGCCGCACGGTCGAAGAGACGTGTCGGACAGGTACTGCGTCGGCTGTTCTGCGTGTCTGTCGCTAGCCCGCCTCCTCGGTCGTTGCCGAGGAGGCGATACCCACCCCTGCCGGGGCTAGCCGCCGGAAGAAGCGGCGTACGCCCTGCCGCAGGAGGGCGCGCCGGCTGGTGTCCTCACGAGATCGGGACTAGCTGCCGTCGGAAAAGCCGCCGAAAGTCGTCGGCTGGTGGCCGTCTGCAAAACCGTTGCGAGTCATCTGGAACCTCCCTGTTGCGCTCGATCTGGCGCCGCATAAGTGCGGCACGCCCATTCATACGCGGAGCAGCATGCCACCGGGTCCAGCGCGGGGAGCGTTTCAGGGGGGCTTAAGCGTCGGCCCGCAGCTGCAGAGCGGGCGCAGACGACTCGGCATCCGCGCGACGCATCCGGCGGATGCTCGGCAACGAGACGATCGCCGCCGTGGTGCAGACGACGATCGCGGCAGCACCGAACAACGCGCCGCGCACACCGATCGCGACCGTGATCGGTCCGACGAGGGCGAGTCCGATCGGTCGCAATGCGATCGAGCCCATCGCGTCGTACGACGACACGCGCGAGAGCGCCTCTCCGGAGACTCCCTGCTGAAGCGTGGTCTCCCAGAGCGTCGTGCCGACGCCGATCACGCCGCCGGCCACGAGCTCCGCAGCCGCGATCGCGTAGGTCGGCGCCGGAATCCCGAGCAGGACGAGGCTAGGGACAGCAGCGAAGCCGGCGACAAAGGCCACGAGCAGCGGCCGCGAGGGTCTGACGCGGAGCGCCGCGACGCTTCCGAGCAGCGCACCGGCCGCCGCCGCGACCGCGATCGTCGTCCAGGCGGTCGAGCCGCCGAGCGACCGCTTCGAAACGACAGGGCCGAGCACCGAGAACGACGAGAGATACACGAGCTGGAAGCTCGCGAAGTAGGCGATGCTCGCCCAGACCCACGTTCGCGAGCGAACCTCGCTCCAGCCCGCCGCGAAGTCGCGCCAGAAGCTCGCGGGGGCCGCCATCCGCGCCCGGCCCGGCAGCCGCAGGAACAGCAGCAGCACGGCTGCAGCGAGGAAGCTCGCCGCGTCGCCCAGAACCGCCCAGCCCGCGCCCACGGTTGCGACGAGCACGCCGGCGATCGCCGGCCCGATGATCCCGGCCAGGTTCGCCGAGATCCACATCAGCGCGTTCGCCGGCTGTAGGTCGCGCCGCGAGACGAGGGAGGGGACGATCCCGGCCGCTGCCGGCCCGAAGAAGGCCGAGCAGGTTCCGCGCAGGATCTGCAACAGGGCCAGCGACTCGATGCTCGCTCGGCCGGTGACGAGGAGCCAGCCCTGCGCCCCCTGGCTGGCGAAGCGGAGCAGGTGCGACGCGATCATGATCTTCTGCCGCGGCAGCCGGTCCGCCCAGACTCCGCCCACGAGCATCAGCACGACCCGCGGCACGAAGCTCGCGAGCAGTACGAGGCCGAGCGCCGAGGCGGAGTTCGACAGATCGAGCACCGCGAACGCGAGGGCAACCGGAAGCAGCGCGTCCCCGACGACCGAGACGGTCTGCGCGGCGAACAGGATCCGGAAGTCCCGACTCCTCAGCGGCCCGAATCTCGTCAAGAAGGTGTGAGACCCCGCCCCCATTCCCTTCCGGCAGCATCGTTGCCCATCGGCAACGAGTCAAGGCGCACGCCGGGCACAATGGTAGGTTCGGCGCCTTGACCAGCGAGAAACCGCAGCCGAGCTACGACATCCTGGGCCCGCTCCGAGTGCTCGCCACAGAGGCGCCCGTCACGGTCCGCACCGGCAAGCAGCGCGACCTGCTCGGCTTGCTCCTGCTCGCGCGCGGCCGTCCCGTCTCGCCCGAGCTGCTGATCGCCGAGCTCTGGGGCGGACGCCCGCCGAAGTCCGCCGCAAACGCACTCCAGGTGCACGTCTCGCAGCTGCGGCGGACGCTGCCCGAGGATGCGCTCGGCACGCATCCCGACGGCTATGCGATCGAGGCGCCTGCGCTCGACGCCGATCGTTTCGAACACGACCTCGACGCGGCGCGCGAGGCGCGACGCGCGGGCGATTCGAGCGGCGCTGCCGAGCGGCTCGACGAGGGCCTCGCACTCTGGCGGGGCAACGTCCTCGCCGGCAGCAACTTCCGCGGCACGTGGGCAACCGGCGAGATCGGCCGCCTGGAGGAGCTGCGCCTCGCGGCACTCGAGCTGCGGGCGGAGCTTCGGCTCGAGGCCGGCGAGGAGGCGGAGGCCGTTCCGGGGCTCGAGGCGCTCGTCCGCTCCAACCCGTTGCACGAGGGCTTCCGGATCCAGCTGATGACGGCGCTGTACAGGCTCGGTCGCCAGGCCGATGCGCTCGAGGCCTACGGCCGCGCGCGCGCCACGTTCGTCGAGGAGCTCGGCGTCGAGCCCGGGCCGCGGCTGCGCGAGCTCCAGCGCGCGATCCTGGCCCAGGACGAGTCGCTGCGCCGCGCCGGTGAGCCGGACCGGGTCGAGACAGCCGCGACTCCACCGGGTCGCAAGACGGTCACCGTCATCTTCGCGCGCGTCGCACCCGACGTGCTCGGTGACGACCCCGAGATCGCACAGGCGCGGCTGGACGAGGCGGTCGCACCGGTCGCGGCGACCCTCCAGGCGCACGGCGGCGAGCTCGTCCCCGCGCCCGGAGCAGGTGTGATCGCGCTCTTCGGCGTCCGCGGCGTCCGCGAGGACGACGCGCTGCGGGCGGCGCGTGCGGCCCGCGAAGTGCTCGCATTCCCGACCGACGGCACCGAGATCAAGCTCGGCGTGGCGAGCGGCGAGATGCTCGCCGACCAGGCGCACGGCGCCGAAGGCGGTGTCGTCCGGCACGCGTCCGAGCTCGCCCGCGCGGCGGCGCCGGGGACAATCCTGCTGAGCGAGCAATCGCTCGCCTATCTCGGCAGTGGAGCGACGACCGAGCCCTTCAACGACCGGCGCGGGGCCCTCACGGCCCATCGTCTGGTCGGGCTCGACGAGGACGCGGAGCCGATCTCGCGCACGCTCGACCGGCCGATGGTCGGACGCTCACGCGAGCTGGCGCAACTGCGACGAGCGCTCGCCGCTGTCGTCCGCGAGCGGAGCTGCCGGCTGATCACCGTCGCGGGAGCGGCGGGAATCGGCAAGTCGCGTCTGGCCAGCGAGCTGCGCCGCGGGCTCGACGCAGACACGCTCGCCCTTTCCGGCCGCTGCCACTCGCATGCCCAGCCGGCGACGCTCTGGCCGCTCTACGAGGTGGTCCGGGCCGCCGCAGGCGAGGTCTCGGTCGATGCCGTCACCGCGCTGCTCAGCGACCAGCCGGACGGCGCCGCGGTCGCCCGGCGGGTCGTCGCCGCGTTCGGCGGCAGGGGCGGCGATCATGCAGTCGAGCTCCACCCCACCTTCCGCCGGCTGTTCGAGACGATCGCGCGGCGCCAGCCCACGGTGCTCCTGCTCGAGGATATGCACTGGGCGGACGAGACGCTGCTCGACCTGGTGGAGCACCTCACCGACGCGATCGAGGATGCGCCGCTCCTGATCGTCTGCCTTGCACGGCCCGAGCTGCTCGAGCTCGGGCCCCTCTGGAGCCGCAGGGTCGTGCGCCTCGAGCCGCTCGGGCCCGTCGAGTCTCTACAGCTCGTCGAATCGATCGACGAGCGCACGCCGCTCGGGCTCGCCGGCCGGATCGTCGACGCCGCCGAAGGCAACCCGCTCTTCATCGAGCAGGTGCTCGCGCTTGCGACCGAGGCCGGCGAGCCGGAGACGCTGACGATGCCGCCGTCGATCCACGCGCTGCTCGAGGCGCGCGTCGACCAGCTGCCGGCGACCGAGCGTGAACTGCTGCAGCGTGCGGCCGTCGCGGGGCGCGAGTTCGCCCGCAACGCGGTGGCGGGCCTGCTCGGGCACGACGACGTGACCGCGGAGCTGCAGAGCCTCGAGCGCAAGGATCTGATCGAAGCGATCACAGCGACGTTCGGCGGCGAGTCGTACCGCTTCCGCCACGGGATGATCCGCGAGGTCGCCTACGACAGCCTCCCGAAGCGGACGCGCGCCGAACTCCACGCGTTGCTGGCGGCGTGGTTCGAGCGGAGCGCGCGTGACGAGTCGCTGGAGCTCGACGAGGCGATCGGCTATCACCTCGAGCAGGCGGCGCAGCTGAGCGCGCAGCTCGGAATCGACGGCGGCACGCTCGGCGAGCGGGCGTCGTTTCACCTCGCGCGGGCCGGCCGACGCGCGCACGAGCGCGGCCAGGCGCCGCGGGCGGCCGAGCTGCTCGGCCGCGCTGCGGCGCTCTCGGAGGACACGCCGACCGCCCGGGCGCGGTTGCTCGTCGACCTCGCAGAAGCTCTGCGAGACGCGGGCGGCTTCCAACCGGCGCAGGAACGGCTCGACGAGGCGGAGGAGCTCTCGCGCGAGGCCGGCGACCTACTGGTGCTCGAGAAGGTCGCGGTCGCGCGCCTCCGGATACGTCTCTTCACCGATCTCGAGCTGACCTCCGCCGAGGTCAGCCCGCGGCTGCGGCAGGCGATCGACGTCTTCGAGGAGGCGGGCGACGAGACCGGACTCGCGCAGGCTTGGCACCTCGTGGGCTGGGTTGCCTGGCTTGCGTGCCGGGCCGACGACGCCGTCCGTGCACTCGGCCGCTCGGTCGAGCACGCGCGGCGCAGCGGCGGCTCCCGGGCCGAGGCCCAGGCGATCCACCTGCTGGTCGGCGCCCATCTGTTCGGCCCGACGCCGGCCGACCAGGCGGCCGCGCGGTGCCGGGCCGTGATGGCGACCTACGCCGACCACCAGCGCGTCGTGGCCTCGGCGACGCGCGCCCTCGCAGGGGTTGAGGCGATGCGGGGCAGGTTCGAGGATGCCCACGCGCTGATTGCGGAGGATCGCGCCCTGCTCGAGGAGCTCGGCCTGCGTATCTCCGCCGCAGCCGCGGACGAGATCTACGGCTGGGTCTTCGCCCTCGAGGGCCGGCTCGACGCCGCCGAGGCGGAGTACCGCCACGGACTCGAGAGCTTCCGCGTCATGGGAGACGTCACCGCCGCGGCAACGCTCGCCGCCGGCCTCGCGCAGGTGCTCTGCGCGCAGGGCCGCTACGAGGAAGCGCTCGGGGTCACCGAGGAGAGCCGCGCCGGCGCCGGCGCGGACGACCTCCACACGCAGATCCAGTGGCGCGGCCCTCACGCCAAGGCGCTCGCCCGCGCGGAGCGGATCGAGGAGGCGCTGCAGGTCGCGCAGGAGGGCGTCCTGCTGGCGCAGCCGACGGACTTCCTGAACGTGCAGGCGACCGCCTTGCTCGACCTGGGCGAGGTGATCGCCCTCGCCGGCGACAAGAAGCGCGCGGCGGCATGCGTCCGGCAGGCGATCGAGCTGTTCGAGCGCAAGGGCAACACCGTCGGCGCCGCGGCCTCCCGGCGCAGGCTTTAGCCCCGCCGGCGCGAACAGGTCCAGCCCATGACTGACACCGAGGTCGAGGGCTTTCTCGCGCTCGCCGCCGCCCGCCTCGCGCCGCGGACGGTGGAGGCGTACCAACGCGATCTCGCCGCGCTGACGTCCTTCCTCGGCCACGGCCCGGGCGAGGCGACGACCGACGACCTCGAGCGCTACCTCGCAGACCTGCGCGCGCGCGGGCTCGCCCCCTCGACGATCGCGCGCCGCACCGCGGCCCTGCGCTCCTTCTACCGGCACCAGGTGCTGCTCGGCGCCAGGGCTGACAATCCCGCCGCCGAGCTCGAGCTACCGCGGCGCCGGCGAAAGCTGCCGCGCACCCTCTCTCCGGGCGAGGCGATGCGCCTGATCGACGCCGCGCCGGGAACGACTCCCCGCTCGCTCCGCGACCGCGCGCTCGTCGAGCTGCTCTACGGCGCGGGGCTGCGCGTGAGCGAGGCCCTTGCCGTCGAGAAGAACGGCGTCGATCTCGACCAGCGGCTCGTCCGAGTCGTCGGCAAGGGCAACAAGGAGCGCATCGTCCCGCTCGCACACGAGGCGACCGAGGCGCTGCGCCGCTACCTCGCGCACGGCCGACCGTTCCTGGACTCGCGCCACCGGCCGGAGCTGTTCCTGAATGCGAAGGGTGGCGCGCTCACCCGCGCCGGCGCCTTCCTGATCCTGCGCAAGCTGGCCGACGTCGCCGGACTCGAGCCGGGCCGCGTCCACCCGCATCTGCTCCGCCACTCGTTCGCCACGCACCTGCTCGAAGGCGGCGCAGACCTGCGCACGGTCCAGGAGCTCCTCGGCCACGCCGACCTCGCGACGACGGAGCTCTACACCCACGTATCCGATCTGAGGCGTCGCGAATTGTATTTCGGGGCACACCCACACGCACGTCGTCAACGAAAGGCCCCGGAACGATCATGACTGTGGACCCGCACGTGCTCGTACTCGCCGTCGCGACGTGTGGCGCCGGCTGGCTGATGACTCAGGCGGGCGTGCAGAAGAGCGCCCTCGAATGGAAGCGCCGCCGTCGGACCTGCCCATCGTGCGGCCGCGTCCTCCGTGGGGCCCGGTGTCGCTGCAGCGTCTAGCCGCAGCCCCCGATAGCCCTACTTCTGGTTCGCGCGCTTGCGCAGGAGCTCGGCCACCTTGCGCGCCGACTGGCGCAGGTCGTTCGCCTGCTCGTCGTCCTCGGCGAGGCCGTTCAGCAGCACGATCGTCTCCCGCTGCGACGAGCCGTTCTTGAGACAGACGATCGCGAGACGCCGCACCGCCGTGTTCTCGTCGGCGGAGGCGATCATCCGGTGGAGCAGCGGGCGCTCGGAGTTCACCACGCCCGGGTGATCGCGGGACAGGAGCTCGAGCGAGATCAACGCCGAGCCGCGGCAGGCCGGACTCTCGTCGTCGAGCCCGCGCGCGAGGAGCGCGGTCTTCTGGCGGAAGCGGAACTGACCGAGTGCGCGATACGCGACGGCGCGCTCGCGGTAATCCGCCGAGCGCGCGGCTCCCTCGAGCTCGTCCGCCCACTCCTTGCGCAGGTCGGCCAGCCCGCGCTCGTCGCCCGCGGCGGCGAGCTCGTCGGCGCGGGCTGCAGCCTCCGCGAGAGTCACCGAGCAGGAACCGGAAACGGGCGACGAGCGGGACCGTTGTACTCGGCACTCGGACGGATGATCCGGTTGTCGCGGTGCTGCTCGTCGATGTGGGCCGCCCAGCCGACGACGCGGGCGGCGGCGAAGAGGGGCGTGAACAGGTCGGTCGCGATCCCCAGGAAGCGGTACACGGAGCCGGAATAGAGGTCGACGTTCGGCCACAGACCCTTCTCGGCATGGGCGACCTCCTCCAGGCGCTCGGTGATCGCGTACCACCTCCCCTCGTCCCCGTCCGGAGCAAGCTCGGCGGCGATCCGCTTCAGGATCGGCGCGCGCGGGTCCATCGCCCGGTAGAGCGGATGGCCGAGGCCGGAGAGCTTCTCCTTCCGCTCGAGCATCCCCTTGACCTCGGACTCGACCCGGTCGAGCGAGTCGATCCGCTCGAGCGTCGCCATCACGGCCTCGTTGGCACCTCCGTGGAGAGGTCCTTGAGCGCGCAGACGGCGGCCACGACACCCGAGTGCAGATCGGCTCCGGTGCCGGCGACGACGCGAGCGGTGAACGTCGATGCGTTCATCTCATGCTCGGCATGGAGGACGAACGCGACGTCGATTGCGCGTGCCTCGTCCTCGGACGGCTCCTCGCCGCGCAGCATGAAGAGCAGGTTCGGAGCGAGGCCCAGCTCGGCCCGCGGCGCGACGGGCGGCAGTCCCCGGCGCAGCCGCTCGTGACGGGCGATCGCGGTCGGGAGCTGCGCAATCAGCCTGCCGGCCTTGCGCAGGTTCGCCTCGTGCTCGTTCGAGCCCGTGTCCGGGTCGCCGTAGCCGAGCACCGAGACGACGGTACGCAGCATCTCCATCGAGGAGACGCCGGCCGCCTGGTCGACCGCCTGGACCGCTTCCGCCGGCAACTCGCGCTGCGCCGCCAGCTCGGCGTCGAAGGCCGCGAACGCCTCCGCCCCCGGCAGCTCGCCGTGCAGCAGGAGCCAGCAGACCTCTTCGTACGTCGAGTGCTCGGCGAGCTCCGCGATGTCGTAGCCGCGGTACATCAGCACGCCCTCGTCCGGATCGATCGACGAGATCCCCGACTGGGCGACGACGACGCCGGAGAGGCTCGACGGACTTCTTCGCCATACCTGGCGCGAACTGTACAGCCGTCTCGCTAGAGTGCGCCGCCGTGGCCCACCGTGTAACCCTGATCCCCGGCGACGGCACCGGCCCCGAGCTGACGGAGGCGGCGCGGCGCGTCCTCGAGGCGACCGGCGTCGAGTTCGAGTGGGACGTGCGCCACGCCGGCGTCGACGTGCTGGAGGAATTCGGTACGCCGCTCCCGGACGAGACGCTCGCGTCGATCAAGGAGAACGCGGTCGCGCTGAAGGGCCCGATCACGACGCCGATCGGCACCGGCTTCCGCTCGGTCAACGTCGCGCTGCGCCACGAGCTCGGCCTGTACGCGTGCCTGCGCCCCTGCAAGACCTACGAGGGCGTCCGCTCGCGCTACGACAACGTCGACCTCGTGATCGTGCGCGAGAACACCGAGGACCTCTACGCCGGCATCGAGTACGAGGCCGGCACGCCCGAGGCCGAGCACGTGATCGCCGAGCTGAACGCCTTGCAGCCGAGGCAGATCGAGAGCGGCTCCGGCCTCTCGATCAAGCCGATCAGCCGCGCGGCCTCCGAGCGGATCGTCCGCTACGCGTTCGATTACGCGCGCAAGCACGGCCGCAGGCGCGTCTCGTGCGTGACCAAGGCGAACATCATGAAGTTCACCGACGGCCTCTTCCTCGACACGTTCCGCGGGGTGGCGAAGGACTACCCGGAGATCGAGCCGTGGGAGAACCTCGTCGACGCGGTCTGCATGGGCCTCGTCCAGCGCCCCGAGGAGTTCGACGTGCTCGTGCTGCCGAACCTCTACGGCGACATCGTCAGCGACCTGACCGCGGGCCTCGTCGGCGGCCTGGGCGTCGCCCCGGGAGGCAACATCGGCGCCGACGCGGCGGTGTTCGAGGCCACGCACGGGTCGGCCCCCAAGTACAAGGGCCAGAACAGAGTCAATCCGACCGCGATGATCCTCTCCGGGAAGCTGATGCTCGACCACATCGGCGAGGGCGAAGCGGCGCAGCGGCTCGAGGCCGCCGTCGCCGCCGTGATCCGCGAGGGGAAGAGCGTCACCTACGACCTGAAGCCGTCCCGCGACGATCCGACCGCGGTCGGCACCGCCGAGTACGCGGACGCGATCATCGACAAGCTGAGGAGTGCGAGTTTGAGAGCCGAAGGTCACCGTCGTCGGCGCGGGCAACGTCGGCGCGACGTGCGCCCAGGAGCTCGCGCGCCGCGACTTCGCCGACGTCGTCCTCGTCGACATCATCCAGAACTTCCCGCAGGGCAAGGCGCTCGACATCAACCAGGCCGGCGCAGTGCTCGGCTACGAGCCGAACATCGTCGGCACGAACGGCTACGAGGAGTCCGACGGCTCGGACGTCGTCGTGATCACCGCCGGCATGCCGCGCTCGCCCGGGATGAGCCGCGACGACCTCGTGACGACGAACGAGAACATCGTCGGCTCCGTGACGAAGGAGGTCGTCAAGCGCTCGACGGAACGCGATCATCGTCGTGGTCTCGAACCCGCTCGACGCGATGTGCCACGTCGCGAAGGCCGTCTCCAGGCTCCCCGAGGGAGCGCGTCTTCGGCATGGCGGGCATCCTCGACACCGCCCGCTTCTCGGCGTTCATCGCCTGGGAGACAGGCGTCTCCGTCCGCGACGTGAGGGCGATGGTGCTCGGCGGCCACGGCGACCAGATGGTGCCCGTCGTCTCGGCGACCACCGTGGGCGGCGTGCCGCTCGAGCAGCTCGTCGCCGAGGGCAAGATCGCGAAGATGGTCGACGCGGACCGCGCAAGGGGGGCGGCGAGATCGTGCAGCTGCTCGGCACCTCCGCCTGGTACGCGCCCGGCGCGGCCGTCGCACAGATGGTCGAGTCGATCGTGCTCGACGAGAAGCGCGTGCTCCCCTGCACCGCCTACCTCGAGGGCGAGTACGGCGTCGACGGCCTCTACATGGGCGTCCCGGTCAAGCTCGGCAAGGCGGGCATCGAGGAGATCGTGAAGCTGAAGCTCTCCGCCGCCGAGAAGAAGATGCTGAAGGACTCCGCCGGCGCCGTCCGCGACGTCGTCGCTGTCTTGAAGAGCGCGGTTAATCGGCGTAGGCGGTGAGTTCGCGGCTGGGGAGGCCGAGGCGTTGGTTGAGGTTGATGGCGGCGCAGAGGGCGAGGATGCGTGCGGTGACTCGGGTGAGCAGGCCGGCGGGGGTGCGGCCGCCGTGGCGTTCGAGCTGGAGTTGGTCTTTGAGGCTGTTGACGATCGACTCGATCCGTTGCCGGATCCAGCCGATCGGCGGGTTGGGCCGGTCGGGCTCGTCGGCGCTGCTCGGCCTCAGCAGCAGTGCGCGCAGCTCGCGCTACGGCGGCTTCGAAGTCGGCGCCGGCGAAGCCTTTGTCGCAGATGATCGTGGCGCCTTCGATCGGGTTGGCTTCGAGCAGCGCGAGCGCCGCCTCGCGTTCGGCTGCGTTGGCGGCGACGAGGTCGAAGTCGACGATCGTGCCGTCGGGGGCGCAGAGCAGCACGAGCTTGAAGCCCCAGTAGCGGCGCGAGTGGGCCGGGCAGTAGCCGAAGCCGGCCCAGGGCGCGAGCTGGCTGCGGCGGGTTGTCTCGATCGACTGGCCGCAGGGAAGCGGTGTCGTGTCGAGCAGCCGCAGCTTCGTCGCTGGCCCCGAGCTGTCTCCGCGGCGAGTGCCTTCCAGAGCAGCACCAGCTTCGGCGCCAGCGCCCGGCAACGCTCGTTGTAGCGCGACTGCGACGGCAGGTAGGGAAACAGGTGGCCGAGCCGGCGGCGGGCGCGGCGCAGGAAGACCCGGTCGCTCGGGCACTGAAGCAACATCTGGGCGACCATCACCGCCAGCAGCTCGTTGTCGCTGATCAGCTCCGGGCGGCCGCGGCGAGGCGTCCGCTGGGAAGGAAACAATGCACAGGCAGCGCAATAGAGCGCGATCACGAGGGTGTCGAGGTCGGCGCGCACGTAGGCCTCCTGGTCGACGGAGCATTGACACCGCCGACCTTCGACACCCTCAACTTCGGTCCCTGCTCCCCAGCACTCACGGCCTCAGCCGTGAATTACCGATCAACCATCTAGGGGTCTCCGACCGCCGAGCTCCGGCCGGCCGGCGCCTCTAGCTCCGGCTCGACCTGTGCGCTTCGCCTAAGCTGAGGTCGATGGAGCTCGGCCTGAAGGGACGGACGGCGATCGTCTGCGGTGCCTCGTCGGGAATGGGCCTCGCGATCGCCGAGGGTCTCGCCGCTGAGGGCGCGAACGTCGCCATGCTCGCGCGCCGGCGCGACGTGCTCGAACGCGAGGCGGAGCGCATCGGTGCGCTCGCCGTCCGCGGCGACGTGACAGTCCCCGCCGACCTCGAGCGACTCGTCGAGCGAACGCTCGCTGCTTTCGGCGGCATCGACGTCGTCGTGCTGAACAGCGGCGGCCCGCCGCGGGCGACCGCCGTCGGCCTGACCGAGGAGCTGGTCGAGGACGCGGTACGGCTGCTGCTCGTCTCGTCCGTCCGCCTCGTGGGGCTCTGCCTGCCGCACCTGCGCACGAGCGGGCGCGGGCGGGTGGTCGCGATCACCTCCAGCTCCGTCAAGGAGCCGATCGACGGCCTGGCGCTCTCGAACGCCGTCCGGCCGGGTCTGATCGGCTGGCTGAAGACGCTGTCGCGCGAGCTTGGTCCGGACGCGATCACGGTCAATGCGATCGCACCGGGACGGATCGACACGGAACGGCTGCGCGAGGTCTACCCCGACGGGCCGACCGAGGCGGACCTTGCGGCGATCCCGCTGCGCCGTCTCGGCGCTCCAGGCGAGATCGCAGACGTCGTCTGCTTCCTTGCCTCCGACCGCGGCGCCTACGTGACCGGCGCGACGCTCGCCGTCGACGGTGGGCTGACGCGGGGCATCCTCTAGGAGTGCCGCTCCCGCGGACAGCGTCGACGCGGGTTCTCCGAGGCCGCGCCAGGTGAGGCATCTTTCCCCCGGCCGGCTGGCCGGCGCCGGCGCCGCCCTGCTCGGGATCGTCGCGCTCGTCCTCTGGCTGACGCCGTCGAACCAGTACATCTTCCTGCCGGACAAGGCGCGCCGCGTCGAGCCGCTCGTGAGCATCGCCGGCAAGCATCCGGCGCCGCAGCCCGGCGGCATCTACTTCGTCGACATCCTGGTGCGCAAGGCCACGCTGCTCGAGCGGCTGTGGCCGGGAATCCACGACGGCGCGGAACTCGTCCCTCCCAGCGCGCTCCGCGCGCCCGGTCAGAGCGACGCGCAGCGACGGCAAGCCGACCTGCGCCAGATGAGCCTGTCGCAACAGATCGCCGCGTACGTCGCGATGAAAGCGGCGGGCTACAAGGTCGAGAAGCTCTCCCAGGGCGCCCTGATCGACCAGGTCGACCCGAGCCGCCCGGCGGCGGGGAAGCTACAGCCGACCGACGTGATCGTCTCGATCGACGGCTCGCCGGTCCGCACCGTGGCCGACCTGCGGCGGCTCGTCCGCGCCAGACCCGCCGGAGCGACGCTGAAGATCGGCGTCCGCAGAGGCCCCTCGCTCGAGCAGGTGTCGGTGCAGTCGGTCGCCGACCCGCGGCAGGGGGGAATGCCGGTGATCGGCGTGCTCGCCGAGGAGGCGGCGAAGATCGTCCTCCCGCTCAGGGTGAAGATCGACGCGGGCGACGTGGGCGGTCCTTCGGCCGGCCTCGCCTTCGCGCTCGACGTGCTCGAGGAACTCGGCCGGGACGTCGATCACGGCTACCGCATCGCCGCCACGGGCGAGATCAGACTCGACGGCTCCGTCGGCCCGATCGGCGGGGTCTTCCAGAAGACGATCGGGGTCAAGCGCAGCGGCATCGACGTCTTCCTCGTCCCCGCTGGGGATAACGCCCGGGAGGCGCTCCGCCACGCGGGCAAGGTGCGCGTGATCGCTGTGCGGAGTTTTCAACAGGCGTTGCGCGCGCTGGCAACATTACCCCCGAAGAGCTAGGAACCCCTTGATTTCGCGGCCCGAAAAAGCCCGGAAAATGGTTAGTTTTCTGCACTGAAAACTCTTGCGCGCCCTTATGGTGGCGGCGCAAGATGGCGTCCAGGCGGGGAGCGGGCGAGAGGGCGAACAAAAAGGGGCTATGAGCAAAAAGGGTTGTGTAACGTGCAATGATTGCTTCTTCCGGCAGGCTGGTCTCTGCGCCCTTCCAGGGAATGAGGTCTGCCCGACGTTCCGGATGCACGCCACGGGCACGCTGGCGCCGCCCCGGCAGCCGATCCTCGTGCCGCGAGGGTTGGTTCCGGCCCACGCCGGGGCATAGAGTCCGGGCATGCGCTTCCGCCGACCCAACGTCGACGGCCAGGAGATCCGCGACAGCTTCCAACCGAAGCTCTGGCTCAGGCTGATCGTCCTCTCGCTGGCGGTCGCCTACGTCGTCGCCTTCGCGGCCGAGAACACCAAGCACGTCAACGTCCACTTCGTGGTCACGACGACGAACGTCTCGCTGATCTGGGTGATCCTGCTGAGCCTCGTGATCGGGCTCCTGCTCGGGCTCGTCGCCTCGCAGCTATACCGGCACCGCCGCAGCCGCGCACGCGGCTAGCAGCTCGATCCCGGCGCCGATCTCCTCCGGCGAGACGAAGCTGAACGCGAGCCGGAGCGAGCTTTGCCCGCCGGCTCCGCCCGGGAAGAAGTCGGCTCCGGCGACGAAGGTGACGCCCGCCTCGGTCGCGCGTTCGAGCAGCGCGGCGGTGTCGACCTCCGCGGCGAGGTCGAGCCAGACGAAGTAGCCGCCTTCGGGGTGGCTCCAGGCGGCGCCGGCGAAGTGCTGCTCGAGCGCGGCGAGCATCGCGTCGCGACGGGCCCTCAGGAGCGCGGAGACGCGGGCGACGTTCGGCTCGAAGTTGCCGCGCCGGATGAATTCGTGGACGGCGGCCTGAGCCACGAACGGCGGCGAGATGTAGGTCGAGACGGCGAGCGCTTCGAGCTTCTTTGCGAGCGCTTCGGGCAGGACGAACCAGCCGACGCGGACCCCGGGCGCAATCGTCTTCGAGAACGACGACGAGTAGGTGACGAGTTCGCCGCCCTCGAGCTCGAAGAGGGACGGCGGCGCCTCGCCCTCGTAGCGAACGAGGCCGTAGGGATCGTCCTCGAGCACCGGCAGCTCGTGCTCGCGCGCAAGCTCGGCGATCCGGCGGCGGCGCTCGATCGAGAGCGTGCGGCCGCTCGGATTCTGGAAGGTCGGGATCGTGTAGAGGAACGCGGGGCGCTCGCCGGACCGGAGTGCCTGCTCCAGCGCGTCGGGGTCGAGCCCTTCCTCGTCCATCGGCAGCGCCTCGACGCGCGCGCCGAGGCGGTCGAGGATCTTCAGCGGCCGGTCGTAGGTGGGCGCCTCGACGAGCACGCGCGCGCCGGGCCGGACGAGCTCCTCCGCCAGGAAGACAAAGCCCTGGAGCGAGCCGCTCGTGAGCAGCACGCGCGCCGGGTCGACGCCATGCCGCTCGGCGACCCAGCGGCGCAGCGGCGGATAGCCGCCGCCGGGACCGTACGAGAGAATTGTCACGCCGTCCCGCTCGAGCGCGGCCTTCGCGCAGTCGGCGAGCTCCTCCACCGGGAGGCACTCGGGCGCAGGCGCGCCGCGGGCCAGTGAGATCGGAGCCATGACCGAAGCCTAGCTAGTCGACGTAGGTGTCCTCGTGGGCGTACGGCGGCGCGCAGCAGCAGAGGAAGCGTGCGCCGTTCTTGGCGGCCGTGATCGAGTGCCGCGCGCCGGGCCGAATCAGCACGGTGTCGCCGGGTCCGACTCGGAGCGTCTCGCCGTCGATCTCCATCTCGCCGCCGCCCTCGAGAAGGAAGTAGAGCTCCTCGGAGAGCGCGTGATGGTGGCGCTGCGTCTGCTGGCCCGGCGCAAGCGTCGCCTCGGCGAGGCTCTGCGCGTCGGTGTGCATCAGCTCGCGGATCGTCGAGCCGTCCTTGGTGATGAACGGCGCGGCGTCACGGTCACGGTTGACGACCAGCATGCGGCGAGGATATCGACACGTCGCGAGCGGCCACGCCCGGGGTCAGACCCCGGTCGTGTCCGGACGAGGCATGGCTCCGGCCGAGCAGCTCTGCAACGGCGCGAGCGACGGCGCAGCGCCGGCCCAAGTCGTGGCGCGAAGGGACGCGTCCGGGGTCAGACCCCTGCCATGTCTCGATCAGACGTGACGATGTCGGGCTAGCCGCGCAGCCGCTCGGCGACCATGTTCGCGACCTCGGTGGGCGTTGTGCCGACCGCGATCCCGCAGGCCTCGAGCGCCTCCTGCTTGCCCTGCGCAGTTCCGGAGGAGCCGGAGATGATCGCCCCCGCGTGGCCCATCGTCTTCCCGGGCGGCGCCGAGAAGCCGGCGATGTATGCGAGCACCGGCTTGCTCACCTGCTCCTGGACGTAGCGTGCTGCCTTCTCCTCCTCGTCGCCGCCGATCTCGCCGACCAGCACGATCAGCTCGGTCTCGGGGTCGGCCTCGAACTTCGCGAGCACGTCGATGAACGACGAGCCGACGATCGGATCGCCCCCGATCCCGACGATCGTCGAGTTCCCGAGCCCGAGCTGAGTCAGCTCGTGGCCGATCTGGTAGGTCAGCGTCCCCGAGCGGGAGACGAGTCCCACCGAGCCCTCGCGGAAGATCTCGGCCGGGATGATCCCGACGTTCGCCTTGCCGGGCGAGAGGGCGCCCGGGCAGTTCGGGCCGAGCATCGTGATTCCCTTGCCCCGCATGTACGTGTAGAAGCGGAGCATGTCGTGGGCGGGCAGGCCCTCGGCGATGCAGACGATCGTGCCGATCCCGGCGTCGGCTGCTTCATAGGCGGCGTCGGAGGCGAAGGCGGCGGGCACGAAGATCATCGCCGTGTTGGCACCGTCCCGCTCCACCGCCTCGGCGACGGTGTTGTAGACGGGCACACCCTCGACGTCCTGGCCGCCCTTGCCGGGGGTGACACCGGCGACGAGCTGCGTGCCGTATGCGCGGTTCCGCAGTCCGTGGAAACGGCCCTCCGAGCCGGTCAGCCCCTGCACGACGAGCCGCGTCTCCAGATCGACGATGATCGCCACTAGCCCTTCACCGCCTTGATCGCGATCTTGGCGAGGGTGAGGCGCCCGTCCTTTGCCCGCTCACCGAGCAGGGCAACGGCCCGCGCCGCCTCGCTCGCCCACGCAGCCGGTGCGGGCGAGCCAGGCCTCGAGGTCGAAGCTGTGCTCGAAATGCTGCAGGTCCTCGACGCGCAGCCCAGCCTGCCCGACGAAGCCGCGCCACTCGCGCTCGTCGTAGTTGCGAACGTGTGTGGGATCGCGCAGCGCCTCGGCGCGCTCGACATCCTCGCCCATGAACTCGGTGTCGACGATCAGCACTCGGTCGCCGGAGACGCGGGACATCTCGGCGACGGCCGCCGCCACGTCGGCGAAGTGGTGCGGCGCAGTGCGACAGGCGACCACGTCGAACGAGCCGTCCGCGAAGGGCAGCTCCTCGGCGGCGCAGATCACGTCCGGTTTCATCCCCGGCGAAGGATCCGAGGTCACGACCTCGAGACCGGCCTCGCGCAGCCGCCGCGCGACGTGGCCGCCGCCGGTCGCGACGTCGAGTGCAGTGCGCGCCCCCGCCGCCCAGGCCACGAGCTGCTCGAGGTCGTCGCCGCCTCGATGCGCGTCCGACTCGACGTAGGCCTGTGCGCGGTCGTCCCAGAGGTTCGTCACGTTGCGAGCTCCACGGCGCGCCGCGCCCCGTCGAGCATGGTCGCCTCGGGATAGATGTTCTTCCTGCCGGCCTCCGCGAGGATCTGCCGGGCCTCGGACGAGTTCGTGCCGTCGAGGCGCACCACGACCGGGTACGCGGACATGTCCAGCTGGTCGAGCGCCTGCAGGATCCCCCGGGCCACCTCGTCGCAGCGCGTGATGCCGCCGAAGATGTTGAAGAAGATCGACTTCACCTGCGGGTCGCGCGTGATCACCTCGAGCGCGTCGACAACGCCCTGGGCGTCGCCGCCGCCGCCCAGATCGCAGAAGTTCGCCGGCCTGCCGCCGACGTGCGCGACGACGTCCACGGTGGACATCGAGAGGCCGGCGCCGTTGCCGAGGATGCCCACGTCGCCGTCGAGCTTCACGTAGGTGACGCCACGCTCGCGGGCGAACGTCTCGAGCGGGTCGGCCGCCGCGGTGTCGCGCATCGCTGCGATCTCCGGATGCCGGTACAGCGCGTTGTCGTCGACCGTGAACTTCGAGTCGAGCGCCTTGACCTCGCCCTCGGGGGTGACGATCAGCGGGTTGATCTCGGCCAGCATCGCGTCGCTGGCGACGAAGCATTCGTAGAGCTTCCCGATGATCGAGAGCAGCTGCTTCTGCTCGGATGGGTCGGTGACGCCCGCGCCGAAGATCAGCGTGCGCGCCTGCCAGGGCTGGAACCCTTCGAGCGGGTCGACGTGCAGGCGCATCAACGCCTCCGGGCTCTCGTCGGCGACCTGCTCGATCTCGACGCCGCCCTGCGTCGTGAACATGAACAGCGGCTTCTTCTCACCGCGGTCGAACGTGATCGAGAGGTAGTACTCCTTGGCGATCTGCGAGGCCTGCTCGATCCAGACTTTGTTGACGACGTGACCCTTGATGTCGAGCCCGAGGATCGCCGCGGCCTTCGCCTGCGCGTCCGCGGGATCCTCGGCGAGCTTGACGCCGCCGGCCTTGCCGCGACCGCCGGTCAGGACCTGAGCCTTGACGACCACGGGACCGCCCCCGAGCTCACGGGTGGCACGAGCCGCGTCGGCCGCGTCGGCGACGAGCTCGCCGTCCGAGACCGGGATCCCGAACTTCCGGAACAGCTGCTTGCCTTGGTACTCGTAGAGATCCATCTGGGCGGGGCCGACTCTACCGAGGGCGCTGTCGAGCGGAGCCGGTCAACCGACCGGCCCTGGAGGTTCTGACTAGCATCGAGGCTCGTGGGAGCGATCGAGGTCCAGGGACTCCGAAAGCGATACGGGAAGGTGCAGGCTCTCGACGGCGTCTCCTTCGCCGTACGCGAGGGCGAGATCTTCGGCTTGCTCGGACCGAACGGCGCCGGCAAGTCGACGACCGTCCGCGTGCTCGTGACGCTGACGATCCCCGACGAGGGCTCGGCGCAGGTGTCGGGGCATGACGTGCTCCGCGCGCCGAATGCCGCACGCCGGTCGATCGGCTACGTCCCGCAGGAGTCCGGCGTCGACCGCTACGGCACCGGCCGGGAGAACCTGCTGCTGCAGGGCCGCGTCCAGGGAATGGGCGGGCACGAGCTCCGCCGGCGTGTCGACGAGCTGCTCGAGCTGGTCGGGATCGCCGACGCCGCCGACCGGGTCGTCGGCGGCTACTCCGGCGGCATGAAGCGCCGCCTCGACATCGCGCTCGGGCTCGTCCACCGCCCGCGCGTGCTCTTTCTCGACGAGCCGACGACAGGCCTCGACCCGGAGGCGCGCGTCGCGATGTGGACCGAGGTGACGCGCCTCGCCGAGGCCGAGTCCCTGACGATCCTGCTCACCACGCACTACCTCGAGGAGGCCGACGAGCTTGCCGACCGGCTGGCGATCGTCTCCCAGGGACGGGTCGTTGTCGAGGGCGCGCCGAGCGACCTGAAGGCGGGGCTGCGCGGCGACGCCGTCCAGGTCGAGCTCGAGAACGGCCAGGTCGAGGAGGCCCGGCGCGTGCTCGCCGACCTCGACGCCGCGCCCGAGCAGGTGATCGACGGCAAGACGCTCGTCTCGCGCGTGCAGAACGGCGGCCGGGCGCTACCGGGGTTGCTCTCGGCACTCGAGGGCGCCGGGATCGCGGTCGCATCCGTCTCGGTCTCACGGCCGTCGCTCGACGACGTCTATCTGCACTACACGGGCCGCGAGTTCGCGTCGGAGGATCGTGGCGAGTGACCGCCCTGCGCCACACCTGGTACATGGTCGCGCGCCAGGCGCGCAACCTCGCCCGCGAGCCGATCTGGATCGTGCTCCTGCTCGTCCAGCCGATGGTCTGGTTGATCCTCTACGGCCAGTTGTTCAAGAACGTGACCCGCCTCGGCGGTTTCGGCACGACGTCGTACGTGACCTTCCTCACGCCCGCGATCGTCGTCATGAACTCGTTCTTCGGCGCGACCTGGAGCGGGATGGGGATGATTGCCGACCTGGACCGCAAGGTCGTCGAGCGGTTCCTCGCGACGCCCGCCTCACGACTCTCGCTCGTGCTGTCGCAGATCGTCCGCTCGGCGCTGACCGCGGCGATCCAGGCGCTGATCATCCTGATCGTCGCGCTGCCGCTCGGCGTGCGCGTGCACACGGGCGCGCTCGGCTGGCTGGTGGTGATCGCGGCCGGGATCCTCGTGAACAGCGCCTTCGCCGGAATCTCGCAGGCGATCGCCCTCCTGACCCGGCGGGAGGCGACGATGATCGCGGTCGCCAACTTCATCGGCCTGCCGCTGCTCTTCCTGTCCTCGACGCTGCTCGCCAGCGCGCAGATGCCGCACTGGATCAAGGTCGCCTCGAGGTTCAACCCGGTCGACTGGGGGGTCAAAGCCGCCCGCGCCGTCGTGCTCCCCGGGACCGACTGGGGGTCGGTCGGGCTCTACCTCGCGCTCCTGCTCGGGCTCTCGGCGGTGACCGCGGCACTGGCGACCTGGACGTTCAGGTCGTACCAGCGCACGCTCTAGGCTAGGCGATCACACAGATCTCCTGGCCGGCCGTGATCGCCTGACCCGGCTCGACGGCGAGCGCGGAGACCGTCCCCGCGCGATGGGCGACGATCTCGTTCTCCATCTTCATCGCCTCGACGACCGCGACGACCTGTCCAGGCTGGACGTCGTCGCCGTCGGCGACCTCGACCTTCAGCACGGTGCCCTGCATCGGGCTGACGACGGACTCCTCCTTCGCCGCCATGCCTCCCGGCGCGCGCCCGGCATGGCGGCGCGCCAGCTCCGCCCACGGGGCCTCGGGCTCGAGCAGCCGAACGTCGAAGCTGCGGCCGTCGACCTCCACCCGCCGCAGCCGCTGGTCGAGGCGGCCGGCGCCATCCGACGACGGCGCTATCGTTGTTGTCTGATAAGACAACTCCTCCGCGCGCTCTGCAAGCTCTTGCGACTCGACGATGCCGCGGCACGTCTCGCCGGC
Source organism: uncultured Actinomycetes bacterium (assembly GCA_963757725.1). Taxonomy (GTDB): domain Bacteria; phylum Actinomycetota; class Thermoleophilia; order Gaiellales; family Gaiellaceae; genus CAVWSR01. The sequence goes on along the minus strand of CAVWSR010000005.1, from coordinate 382,089 downwards.
CTCGAAGCATGGGTGCGTCAGCAGCGCGCGGTGGAAGCCGACGAGCGTCCTCACGCCCTCGATCTCGAACTCGTCCAGAGCGCGCAGCATGCGGCCGATCGCATGCTCGCGGTCGGCGCCGCGCACGATCAGCTTCGCGACCATCGGGTCGTAGAGCGGCGAGATCTCCGAGCCTGCGGCGACCCCCGAGTCGACGCGGATCCCGGGGCCCGATGGCTCACGATAGACCGTGATCGTCCCGGGCGCGGGCAGGAAGCCCTTCGAGACGTCCTCGGCGTTGATCCGGCACTCGATTGCGTGGCCCTGCAGGCGGATCTCGTCCTGCGTGAATTCGAGCCGCTCCCCAGCGGCTATCTGCACTTGGGCGCGCACGATGTCCACCCCCGCGACCATCTCCGTGATCGTGTGCTCGACCTGGATCCGGGTGTTCATCTCCATGAAGTAGTACGAGCCGTCCGGGGCGAGCAGGCCCTCGATCGTCCCGGCCGAGCAGTAGCCCGCCGCCCGGGTCGCGTCGATTGCGATCTTCCCGATCCGATTGCGCAGGGCGGGGTCGACCGCCGGCGAGGGCGTCTCCTCGATCAGCTTCTGGTGGCGCCGCTGAATCGTGCAGTCGCGCTCGCCGAGGTGGATGACGTTTCCGTGGGCGTCCGCCAGCACCTGCACCTCGATGTGGCGCGGATCCTCGAGGTAGCGCTCGACGTAGACATCCGGATTCGCGAAGTAGGAGAGCCCCTGGCGTTGCGCCGTCTCGAACGCGCGCGCCGCCTCGTCGGCGCTGCGGACGACCTCCATACCCTTGCCGCCACCGCCGGCCGCCGCCTTGATCAGGAGCGGATAGCCGAGCTGCTCACCGAGCGCCACCACCTCCTCCGCCGAGCCGACCGCGTCCGTCGTCCCCGGGATGATCGGCACGCCGGCCGCCTCCATCGCCTGCCGCGCCGAGGTCTTCGAGCCCATCAGCTCGATCGCCTCGGCCGGAGGGCCGATCCAGACGACCCCAGCCTCGTCGCACGCCCGCGCGAACTCGGGGTTCTCGGCGAGGAAGCCGTAGCCGGGATGAATCGCCTCCGTTCCGGACCGCCGCGCGACGTCGAGGAGCTTCTCGATCACAAGGTAGCTCTCGGCTGCGGTGGCGCCGCCGAGCGCGAACGCCTCGTCGGCGAAGCGCGGATGGAGCGCCGGACGATCGACGTCGGAGTAGACCGCCACGGAGCCGATGTGCATGTCCCGCAGCGTGCGGAAGATCCGAACCGCGATCTCGCCGCGGTTCGCCACCAACACTTTCGAGAACGGAGGCACGGGGGCCGTATTCTGTCGAGTCGTGGGCCTCCCCGATCAGCTGACCCTCGCGCGGATCGTCTCGGTGCCCCTCGTCGTCGTCCTCTACGTCTGGGATTTCGCGGGCCACGACTACTGGGCGACGGGGCTGTTCGTCGTGGCGATGGCGACGGACTGGTTCGACGGCCGGATCGCGCGCAGACGCGGGCACACCTCCGCGTTCGGCTCGCTGCTCGACCCGATCGCGGACAAGATCCTCGTCCTGTCGGTGCTCGTCGTCCTGATCGACCAGGGAATCTTCCCCGGGTGGATGGTCGCCGCCATCGTCGCGCGTGAGTTCCTCGTCTCGGGGCTGCGGCTCGCGGCGCTCGAGCGCGGGGTCGTGATCCAGGCGCGAGACCTTGGCAAGCTGAAGACCTGGGCACAAGCCGTCGCCGCCGCCCTCGGCGGGTTCGCCGCCGCGGGCGCCTGGTCCGACCGGATCGGCTGGTGGGCGCTGCTCGTCGCAGTCGTACTGACGTGGGTCTCGGGCCTTGACTACGCACGGGTCGCGCCGGGCCTCCTGCGAGGGCGCGGCGCGACGGCCTAGACCGACCGCTTCTAGATGGGAGCGAGGCCGCGCGTCACGCACCAGTCGCCGAAGGCGGCCCAGTTTCGGAGGTATTCCTGCAGGCGGCTCATCCCCTGCTCGATCTCCACCTGGACGGCCCAGACGCAGGTGATGCAGTAGCCGCGCTCGCCGAAGCTCTGACGTTGCTGACACCGAATGCACATCACATCCGGTCAACGGGCGCGGCGGGCAGGAAGTTACTGCTCGAGCGCCTCCTCGATACCCTCCCGCCGCCAGCCGCTCCCATAGGGCCCGGGCGGATCCGGCTCCGCAGCAAGCGCCGAGGCAAGCGCCAAGGCGATTGCCTCGCGCTCGGCCTCATCCGGCTCTGGTCTGATCTCGAGCTCCATCACTCTCATTAAAGGTCACTTGCAAAGCCGACGATAGGTGCGCTGATGCGTCGTTCCGGACTCGCTGCCGCCCTACTCGTGCTCGTCGTCACATCGGCTGCCGGCGCGACACCTTCGCCGCGCTCGTGGGCGCAACCGCAGATCGTTCAGGTCGTACAGGCGGGGCTGATGGCACCCGACGTCGCGAGCTTCCGGCCGGACGATCCGATCACGCAGGCCGAGCTCGCCGACCTGGTCGGAGGGCTCACTGAACAGCCCGTGACGGCCGCCTTCGCCTCACGGCCGGTAACGCTGGCGGGCCTCGACCTCCAGCTCGTCGGCGCTCTCGGCCTTGCTTCGGCCGCGCGGCAATTCGTCGGGGGTGCCCGTGCAGCCGGGATCTCCGTGCCCGCGCGCTTCGGTACGGAGATCGTCGCGCGTCTGCTCGGGCTGCGGCTCAACCATCCTGCCGGGCACGACGACCTGGAGCTCCTTCCCGGCGACCCTGCGACCCGGGCGGAGGCCGCCTACTCGACAGCGCGCATCCTCGCCTTCACCGGCGACGAGACCCTGTGGGCCCAGGATGTCGCCTCAACGTTCGTCCTGCCGCAGCTCGCCCCCTTGCAGAAGCGCGTGCTGACCACCGCCTTTTCCCTCGTCGGATTCCCGTACGTGTGGGGCGGGACGAGCGAGACGGCGGAGGCGCCGTACGGCGTCGAGGCCCGCGGGGGCTTCGACTGCTCTGGCTTCATCTGGCGCGTCTACAAACTCGAGAGGTATCCCGGCGCACCCACGCTCGGGACGACATTGAAGGGCCGGACGACCTACCAGCTGAGCGGCGAGGTCCCGGTGGCGGAGCGGATCGGCTTCGACGACCTGGAGCCGGGCGATGTCGTCTTCTTCGGCGCCAGGGGGGCCAAGTCGAAGCCCGCGCAGGTCGACCACGCAGGCATCTACGTCGGCAGCGGCTGGTTCGTCCACTCGTCGGGACAGGGCGTCACCGTCACGCAGCTCGACGGTTGGTACCGGTCGACCTTCGCCTGGGCGCGTCGCCCACTCGCAGAGAGCGGCTCGAGCCTGTAGCCATGCGGCTTTGAGCGCATCGATCAAGTTCACTCTTACGGGGGATACTGACGGCGGCGGTGACCGAGGAGAATCCGTTGGTCCTGGTGTAGGCGCGGAGAGGAACTCGACGATGTTGCAATGGCGTTCTCGGCACGCAGTCCTCATCACCCTCGTGACTCTCGCTGCGGTTGTCGCGAGCCTCGACGGCTGGTGGGGATTCCTCGCTAGCTACAACTGGTAAGCCGCTGCCGTGAGCAGCAGGGCGGGCATCCCGCCGCGGCTCCTCGTTCTGATAGCCCCCGTGTGCGCCGGGGGCTTCGCCGTCCTTGGGGCCGCGGCGCTGGCCTACTGGCGCGATCCGCATAGCGCGACCGCACTCGTCGGCGTAGCCGGCCTCTGCCTCGCCTCCGCGCTCGCGCAGCGATTCCCCGTGCCGCTGCACATCGATGCGGAAGCCAGCGGCGTGACGCTGATGTTCGTCTTCGGCGTCGCCGCCGTCGTTCTGTTCGGCTCGGCCGCCGGCGTGCTCGTCGTATTCGTCGCGCCCCTCGTCGTCGGGCTGGTCGAGCACCGCCCGTTCGTCCGAGTCGCCTACAACTCCTGCACGTTCGCGCTCTCCGCCGGTGCGGCAGGCGTGCTCGCCGCGCTCGTCGACTCGCAGGGAGCAGAGGGCATCGTGGCGCGTGTTGCGATCTGTGCCGCCGCCTACTACCTCGTGAACATGGTGCTCACGACCGCGGTCGTCTGCATCAGCAGCGAGCGAGCGTTCTTCGCATCACTGGTCGCGACGGCGCGGGCGACGATCATGCCGTTCACGCTGATGGCCTCCGCGGCGCTGATCCTCGTCGTGCTCTGGCAGCGGGGTCCGGGGCTCTCGCTGGCACTGATCGGCCCGCTGCTCGCGATCGCGCTCTACCAGCGCTCGACGGTGCGGGCGATGCGAGCGATCCGGCTGTCGCTCACGGATCCCCTCACCGGTCTCGGCAACCACCGGCATTTCCACGAGCGCCTCCAGCGAGAGCTGCTCGACGCGGAGGAACTCGGCGCGCCCGTCACGCTCTGCCTCGTCGACATCGACGACTTCAAGCAGATCAACGACCGCTTCGGCCACCCCGCCGGCGACCGCGTCCTGTCGCAGATCGCGGCACGGCTGCGCCAGGGCGGCGAGGCTTTCCGCCTGGGCGGAGACGAGTTCGCCGTCCTGCTCCCCGGCGAAGACGAGCGGGCGGCGCTGACAATCGCGAAGTCGATCGTCGAGCGGATCGGCAGCGTCGCGCTCGACCAGGTCGGGTCGATCACCGTCTCGGCGGGCGTCGCCACCTATCCGTACCAGGGCGTCGGCCGGGACGAGCTGATTCGGCTAGCCGACAGTGCTCTCTACTGGGCCAAGGAGCATGGCAAGAACCGGGTGCGGGTCTCGCGGCCCGACGTCGTCGAGCTCGCAGAGCTGAAGCGGCTCGCGGCCGGCCCCGACCGCGCTGCGCGTTATCGCGCTGCCGCAAGCCTCGCGAAGGCTGTCGACGCGCGCGACGCGTATACGGGCAGTCATTCCGAGCGGGTCTCCGAGCTCGCGGCCCGAATCGCCCAACGTCTCGCGGTCGACGCGGAGATGATCGAACTGACACGCCTCGCGGCGAGCCTCCACGACCTCGGCAAGCTCGCGATCCCCGAAGAGATCCTGCGCAAGCCAACCTCGCTGACCGAGTCGGAACGGCTCGTCCTCGAGCGTCATCCCCAGATCGGCTTCCGCATGCTCGAGAGCCTCGGGGTCGACCCCGTCGCGCAGTGGGTGCTCCACCACCACGAGCGCTGGGACGGAACCGGCTACCCGGATGGTCTTCCGGGAGACGAGATCCCGCTCGGCGCGCGGATCATCTTCGTCGCCGACGCCTACGACGCGATGACCTCCGACCGTGTCTACCGCCCGCGCCTCAGCGAGGACGAGGCGATGACCGAGCTCCTGCGCTGCGCGGGTACCCAGTTCGATCCCGGCGTCGTGGCCGCGCTCGCGTCGGAGCTCGGCGCCGAGCTCGAGACGGCCGGCGCGGCGTAGGTCCGCCCACCGACTCACCCGCGCCGGAGCTGCCGAGCTAGAGCGGGATGTTCCCGTGCTTGCGCTTCGGCCGTGCCTCGCGCTTGGTCAGCGAAGTCTCGAGCGCGTCGATCAAGACCGGACGGGTGCGCCGCGGCTCGATCACGTCGTCGACGTAGCCGCGCTCGGCTGCGCTGTAGGGGTTCGCGAACCGCTCCTTGTAGTCGGCGATCAGCTCCGCGCGCCGCGCCTCGGGGTCGACGGCGTCGGCGAGCTCCTTGCGGAAGATGACATTGACGGCGCCCTCGGGGCCCATCACGGCGATCTCTGCGGTGGGCCAGGCGAAGTTGAAGTCGGCACGGATGTGCTTCGAGCTCATCACGTCATACGCGCCGCCGTATGCCTTGCGAGTGATCACGGTCAGCTTCGGCACGGTGGCCTCGGCGTACGCATAGAGCAGCTTCGCCCCGTGGCGGATGATCCCGCCCCACTCCTGCGCGGTTCCGGGGAGAAAGCCCGGCACGTCGACGAACGTGATCAGTGGAATGTTGAACGCGTCGCACGTCCGAACGAAGCGGCCCGCCTTCACCGACGAATCGATGTCGAGCACTCCGGCGAGCGCTCGCGGCTGGTTGCCGACGACGCCGACGGCATGGCCTCCGAGCCGGGCAAAGCCGCAGACGATGTTCTCGGCGAAGCGCTCGTGCACCTCCAGGAACCGGCCCTCGTCGACGACGCGACCGATCACGTCGTGCATGTCGTACGGCTTGTTCGCCTGATCCGGGATCAGCGTGTCGAGCTCGGCATCCTCGCGGTCCGCGGGATCGGTCGGGGGCGCGAAGGGCGGCGGGTCGACGTTGTTCTGCGGCAGGAACGAAAGCAGATAGCGCGCCTCCTCGAGGCAGACCTCCTCACTCGGAGCGCTGAAGTGCGCGACGCCCGACTTGGCCGCGTGCGTCTCCGCGCCGCCGAGCTCCTCGAAGCTCACCTCCTCGCCGGTGACCGTCTTCACGACATCGGGCCCGGTGATGAACATGTACGAGCTGCCCTCGACCATGAAGACGAAGTCCGTCATCGCCGGCGAGTAGACCGCGCCGCCCGCGCAGGGTCCGAGCACGAGCGAGAGCTGCGGGATCACTCCGGAGGCCTGCACGTTGCGCCAGAAGATCTCCGCGTAGCCTGCCAGCGAGACAACGCCCTCCTGAATCCGGGCGCCGCCGGAGTCGTTGATCCCGATCACCGGGCAGCCTAGCCTCAGTGCAAGGTCCATCACCTTGCAGATCTTCTCGGCGAAGACCTCGCTCAGCGAGCCGCCAAAGACGGTGAAGTCCTGCGAGAAGACGAAGACCTTACGCCCGAGAACCATCCCGTAGCCCGTCACGACCGCGTCGCCGTAGGGGCGGCGCTCGAGCATCCCGAAGTTGGGCTCGCGGTGTCGCACATAGCGATCGAGCTCGACGAAGGAGCCGGGGTCGCACAGCCGCTCAGCCCGCTCGCGCGCGAGCAGCTTGCCTTCGGCGAGGTGCTTCTCGATCGCTTGTTCCGAGCCGGCATGGAATGCCTGCTCGCGCAACTCCTGCAACCAGGCGAGTCTCTGCTCGGTCGTCTCGTGCGCGTCGGCCATTCCGCGGGAGCCTAACGCCGAGCGGAGCGATCGTCGCCGGTGATCGGCGCTCCTGCCGCAGGTTTGTGGGAGATGCGGCTCGATTCGCGGGCTGCCGGCGCTTGCCGCCGGCGGCGATGCGCGCAGACCGAGGAGAGGAGCGGCTGCAGCCGCACTCGGACGAGCGTCCAATGGCCGGGCAGCTCGACCGCGCTCGAGGCTCGCCGCGCCTGTTGAGCGATCGTCACGCTTTCGACACGAATCGGACGATGCGCCGCGATCGCTGCGCCAGTAGGCTGAGCCTCGGCAGGCGGGTGGGTTGGGACCGAGATACACGTGCGCGAGTAACGGATAGGCTCGCCGAGGTGATCGACCGCCGCACTATCTGGCCTTACGACGAGCACGGCGAGCCCGCCGAGTACTTCTACACGCGCTACGCGCACCCGACCGGTGTCGAGACCGAGCGCGAACTCGCGGAGCTCGAGGGCGCCCCGGCCGGACAGGCGCTCCTCTTCGCATCGGGGTCGGCCGCCGTGACGTCGCTCGTGCTCGCGCTGCTCGAGCCCGGCGACACGATCGCCCTCGCTGCCGGCGCGTATTTCGGCACAGGCGTCATCTTCTCCGAGCTCGCACGCTGGGGCCTTCGCCACGTTGAGTTCGACCAGACCGGCGCACCGCCCGACGGAGTGCAGCTCGTCTGGCTCGAGGCGCCGTCGAACCCGCTGTTGACGATGCCCGACTTCGAAGCGGCTGCCGCGTACCCGGCTCCGGTCGTCTGCGACTCCACCGCAGCGACGCCCGTCTACCTGCGCCCGCTCGAGCGTGGCTGCGACTTCGCGCTCCACAGCGGCACGAAGTACCTTGCAGGCCACCACGACGCGCTCGTCGGCGCAGTCGTCTCACGGCGCCCGGAAGACCACGAGCAGCTCCGCCTCTTCCGGCAGCGCACCGGCACCGTCTGCGCCCCCGACGTCGCCTGGCTGCTGCAGCGCGGCCTGAAGACGTTGCGCGTCCGCGTGGAGCGCCAGACCGAGTCTGCGCGAATCCTCGCCGAGCGGCTCGCAACGCACCCGCAGGTCGAGAATGTCCGCTACGCAGGCTTCGGCGGCCTCCTGTCCTTCGACGTAGGCGACGCACGCGGGGTCGAGACCACCACGAGGTTGATCCGCAACGCCACCTCGCTCGGCGGCACGGAGTCGACCATGGAGTCGCGGTACCGCTGGGAGGGCGATCGAATCCCGCAGGGACTCCTGCGTCTGAGCGTGGGACTCGAGGACCCAGACGAGCTCTGGGCGGACCTCGAGCAGGCGCTCGCGCAGGTCTGAGCCGTTTCCGACCGCAACTCGCGCGGAAGTTTCGACACCTCCGGTGGGCGGGTATACGGTCGGGCCAAAGGCGCAGCGACGACCACCCCCCGCGCCGGCCGAACACGATCCCGCGACCGGAGGAGGAGGCCAAGTGGCCGTCCCGGCACAAGCTTCGATGGAGCCACCGCGCCGCTCTCGCCCGCGCGACGGAACATCCCCGGACGACACGATCGAGCTCGACCGGGCAGAGCTCGAGGCGCTTCTCGACGCACTCCACGCCGCGGCCGGCGAGGACTTCGAGCGCAAGCTCACCGTCTCCAGGGACGGCGGCAACCCGTGACCGCGTCGAGAGCAGATCACACGTTTGGGCAGCACCCGCGCGCGTTTTCGGCGATTGTTCCCAGGTACATGAGTGCCGATTGCACAACTGTGCCTCCACGGCGTATCTCGAGTGCCGGCTTCTCGCCGCCTGAGTTCAGGACCGGGCTCTCGCGATGAGCAAGCCCCTCCTCGTGCTCGTCGCCGACGACGACGAAGACGTGCTCGGCCTCGTGCGGCTTCTCCTCACCCGGCCGGGCTACCTCACCGTGGTCGCCCGCGACGGCGCCGAGGCCCTGGCGGCGGCGCGCGAATGGATACCCGACCTGGCGCTGCTCGACGTGACCATGCCGGTGATGGACGGTTACGCCGTCACGCGCGAGTTGCGGCGCGACCCCGCGACGAAGCACATCCCGGTGATCCTGCTGACGGCGCGGACACAGCCCGCCGACCGGGCCGAAGGCCTCGAGGCGGGAGCGAGCCTCTACATCACGAAGCCGTTCAGTCCGCAGGAGCTCCACAACAGCGTCACCGCCGTCCTCGGCCGCTCACAGGAGCCGGGCGACTAGCGACGCCGCAGGATGCCGCTGTCCTGCGTCAGGCGCTGCGCGACGGCGACCGGCACGATGGTCAGCAGGATCACGACGAAGACGACGACGTTCACGACGGGCAGTTCCGAGCCCTGGCGGATATAGCCGAAGATCAACAACGGCAGCGTGTTCTGTGCGCCCGCGGTGAAGTACGTCACCACCACCTCGTCGAAGGAGAGCGCGAAGGCGAGCAGTCCGCCGGCGACGAGCGCCGTCGCGACCATCGGCAGCGTCACGAACCGGAACGTCTGCCAGCCGTCGGCGCCGAGATCCATCGACGCCTCGATCAGCGACGCCGACGTGCGCCGCAGCCGCGCCAGCAGATTGTTGTAGACGATCACGACGCAGAAGGTCGCGTGCCCGATCACGATCGTCCAGAGCGAAGGTGTCAGCCCGTGCACCGGATTGTTCAGGAAGAACGAGTTCAGGGCCATGCCCGTGATGATCCCGGGGAGGGCGATCGGCAGGATCACCACGAACGAGACGAGGTCGCGCCCGAAGAAGCTGAAGCGGTGGATCGCGAACGCCGCGGCCGTCCCGAGCGCGATCGCCGCTGCGACGGCGACGACGGCCACCTTCAGCGACAGCACGAACGCGTCGCGGACCTCGTGGTTGTCCCAGGCGGCCGAGAACCAATGCGTCGTGAAGCCGGCGATCGGCCAGCTCTGCACGTTCGACTTGTTGAAGGCGTAGACCATGATGATCACGAGCGGGACGTAGAGGAAGGCGAGCACGAGCGCGAGCCACACGCGTAGCGCACCCCGCACCGTCCGCGTCTCCACTAGAGCGCCTCGAACGCGCCGAGCCGGCGCGCCGCGACGAGGTACAGAGCCATCACGACGAGCGGGATCGTCGCGAAGGCGGCGGCGAACGGCACGTTGTTCGCGATCCCCACCGAGCCGTAGACGATATTGCCGATGAACTGCGACGACGAGCCGCCGACGAGCGTCGGGGTGATGTAGTCGCCGAGCGTCAGCGAGAACGTGAAGATCGACCCCGCCACGACGCCCGGCAGCGCGAGAGGCAGCACCACCCGCCGCAGCGTCGTCGAGCCGCGGGCGCCGAGGTCGGCTGACGCCTCGAGCATCGAGTCGGGGATCCGCTCGAGCGCAGCGTAGACGGGCAGCACCATGTAGGGCAGCCAGACGTACGAGAAGACGATCCAGACCGCCCAGTTCGTGTAGGCGAGCCCCACCGACGGCAGCCCCAGCTTGTGCAGCCCCCAGTTCAGCGCACCGTCGTTCGAGAGGATCAGCCGCCACGCGTAGACGCGCACGAGGTAGCTCGACCAGAGCGGCAGCAGGATCAGCACGAACAGCAGCGCGCGCCCGCGCGGCTTCGCAACGCGAGCCATGTAGTAGGCGAACGGGAACGCGAGCAGCGCGTCCGCCGCCGTGACCGCCGCAGCGATTCCGATCGTCCGCAGGGCGATCGTCCGGTACGCGGAGGACTCGAAGATCGTCCGGAAGTTGCCGAAGCTCCAGACGTGCTCGATCTCGGTCGTGAACGGGTTGACCTGCCAGAACGCCGACACGAAGAGGACCACGAGCGCCGCCAGGTAGATCAGCGCGAGCCAGCCGAGCGGCGGCAGGAGCAGCAGGACCGCGCGCAGCCACGGGCGCCGCCAGAACACGGCCGAGAGGCGGCGGCGGGCTCCCCGTATCCCGGAGAGGGAGCCCGCTGCCGCAGCAGCGTCAGGTACGGCCGACACTCGAGGCGGCTAGCCCTTGAGCTGCTGCCAGGCCTGCTGCCACTTCGTGTAATCCATACAGTCCTTCGTGCCGTTGCCGCAATCTGCAATCGGCGTCTTCCAGAACTTGATCGAGTTGAAGTACGACGCCGGCGCATCGGCGTGGTACTGGGCGCACGAGCCCTTGGCGAGCTTGTCCATGATCGCGCACGCCTTCGTGTTGGCGGGCGTCTCGCCGAAGTAGATCGCCTGCTGGGCCTGGACTTTCGGCGTGGACACCCACTTCAGCCACAGGTACGCGCAGTTCGGATGCTTCGCCTTCGCCGACAGCATCCACGTGTCGGCCCAGCCGGTCGCGCCTTCCTTCGGAATCAGGTCCGCCACCGGAGCCTTCGCCGCCTTGAGCGTGTTCGTCTGGTACGGCCACGAGGCCCCCAGGACGACGTCGCCGTTCTTGAACAGGTCGATCTCGTCCGACGCGAGTGCCCAGTACTTCTTGATCAACGGCTTCTGCTTCTTCAGCAGGCTCACGGCCGCATCGAACTGTTTCGAGTTCAGCTCGTACGGATCCTTGATCCCGAGCGACGGCTGCGTCTTCGAGAGGTACAGCGCCGCGTCCGCGATCTGGATCGGGTTGTCGGGAACCGTGACCTTGCCCTTGTACTTCGAGTCGTAGAGCGCCGCCCAGCTCGTCGGGGCCGGCTTCACCTTGGCGGTGTTGTAGAGCAGCGTGTTCGGGCCCCACTGCAGCGAGATCCCGTAGTGCTTCCCGCCGATGGTGTTGTGCGGCGGCGACTTCAACGCCGGGATGAAGTTCTTGAAGTCGGGGATCAGAGCCGGGTTGACGGGCTGGACGTCCTTGCCGTAGATCAGACGCAGGCTCGCGTCGCCGGAGGCCGAGACCATGTCGTACTGGCCGCCGCCGCCCTGGCGCATGAGCGTGACCATCTCGTCGGAGGAGCCGGCGTACTTGGCGTGCACGACGCAGCCGGTCGCCTTGGTGAACGGCTTCACCCACTGAGGCTGGGTGTAGCCCTCCCAGGCAACGAGGTTGAGTGAGCCCTCGCCCTTGCCGATCCCGGTCGGGAGAGCCGAGCCGGCCGCAGAGCTCGCTGCCGGGACGGAGAGCGCCCCGGCGATTGCCGCGAGCACGAGCAGCCGCGGCGCAGTCAGCTTCTTCACAGATCCTCCTTGGTGATTTCGAACACGTTCTCCGGACTCCAGTCGAGCCGGACTCGTTGCCCCTTCGCCCTCGAGACGTCCTCATGCGAGAGGTGTCGAGGTTCTGCTTGACCACCTGGAGCTCGCCCCCCGCATCGAGCTGCACGTAGTAGCGTGTTACCATGCCGGCATAGACCGCGTCCCGGACCGTGCCGGGCTCGCCGGGCGCAGCTCCCTCGTCGAGCAGGCGGATCTTCTCTGGCCGCACCGTGAACGTGCGGCCGTCACGCTCGAGCAGGTTCGAGACCCCTACGAAACCGGCGACGAATTCGGTCGCGGGCCGCTCGTACACCTCGGCGGGCGCGCCGACCTGCTCGATCCGCCCGCGGCTGAACACCGCGATCCGGTCGCTCATCGTCAACGCTTCCTCCTGGTCGTGCGTCACATAGATGAAGGTGATCCCGACCTCGCCCTGGATCCGCTTCAGCTCGATCTGCATCTCCTGGCGGAGCTTGAGGTCGAGCGCGCCGAGGGGCTCGTCGAGCAGCAGCACCTCCGGTCGGTTGACGATCGCGCGCGCGAGCGCGACACGTTGGCGCTGCCCGCCCGAGAGCTGCACGGGCTTGCGCTTGCCGTAACCCGCGAGGCGCACGAGATCGAGCGCCTCGTCCGCGCGCTGTGCGCGTTCCCGCCGTCCGACGCCGCGGACGCGCAACCCGTACGCGACGTTCTCGCCCACGGTCATGTGCGGAAACAGCGCGTAATCCTGAAAGACCGTGTTCACGGGCCGCTCGTAGGGCGGCTTGGACGCCACGTCGACGCCGCGCAACTCGATCCGGCCCGCGTCCGGCCGCTCGAAGCCGGCGATCAGGCGCAACGTCGTCGTCTTGCCCGAGCCGGACGGCCCGAGCAACGTGAAGAACTCCCCCCGCCCCACCTCGAGATCGACGTGCTCCACGGCGACCACCTCGCCGTAGGTCTTGCGGATCCCGGCGCAGCGAACGTCCAGCTCGACCGCGCGCGACCCGGTCACCTCAGGTGGCGCGTGCGCTTGCGTCGACAAGCGATTCCTCCAGCAGCTCGAGCCCGCGCTCGAGCTCCTCGTCGGTGATCGAGAGCGGCGGTAACAGCCGGAGCACGTTGCCGTAGGTGCCGCAGGTCAGCACGAGCAGGCCGCGCTCGTACGCCAAGCCGGCCGCGGCAGCTGCGAGCGCCGGCCCTGGCTCCCGCAGCTCCAGCGCGCGCATCGGGCCGAGCCCGCGGTGCTCGCCGACCGCCGGGACGCGGCCCGCAATCCGCTGGAGCTCCTCGGTCAGCTTCTCGCCGAGAGCGCGCGCCCGCTCCTGGAACTCGGCCCCCGACACGATGTCGAGGACGACGCACGCTGCGGCGCACGCGACCGGGTTGCCGCCGAACGTGCCCCCGAGCCCGCCGGGCGCCGGCGCGTCCATCACGGCTGCCGCGCCGGTCACGCTCGCGAGCGGCAGCCCACCGCCGATCGACTTGCCTGCCACGAGCAGGTCGGGCTCGACGCCGTAGTGCTCGATCGCCCAGACCGGACCGGTGCGGCCGATGCCCGCCTGCACCTCGTCGTCGACATAGAGGATCCCATGGTCGACGCAGAGCTCCTTCAGCCGCACCACGAAGTCGGGCTCCATCGGGACGAAGCCGCCCTCGCCCTGCACCGGCTCGAGCACGACGCACGCCACCTCGTCGGGGGAAACGTCGGTCGTGAACAGCCTTTCGAGGCCCGCGATCGCATCGTCGGTCGAGACGCCGCGGTAGGGATGGGGCACGGGCGCCCGGTAGATCTCGGGCGCGAACGGCCCGAAGCCGTGCTTGTACTTGACGTTGGCCGTCATGGCCATGGTCAGCAGCGTACGCCCGTGGAAGGCGCCGTCGAACACGACGACCGCGGGCCGCCCCGTCGCGGCCCGTGCGATCTTGACGGCGTTCTCGATCGCCTCGGCGCCGGAGTTGAGGAGCAGCGAGCGCTGCTCGCCGCCCCCGCACGGTGAAAGCTCGGCCAGCCGTCTGCAGGTCTCGATGTACGGCTCGTAGCTCCCGACCATGAAGCACTGGTGCAGATAGCGGTCGACCTGCTCGTGGACCGCCGCGACGACAGGCGCGAACCCGTGCCCGAGGTTCTGACAGGCGATCCCGCCCGCGAAGTCGAGGAAGCGGTTGCCGTCGACGTCCTCGATCCAGGCGCCCTCGGCCCGGGCGACGACGAGTCGCGGCGTCGACACGCCCCGTGCGACGTAGCGTGCCCTGGCCTCGAGCAGAGCAGCTGCGGCCGTTTCCTCCCGGAGTGCCACCGGGGCGATTATCGAGCGGCTCACGTGTCCGGCGCAATGGACCGAACGAACGAGAGGCTCCGGCCGCCTTGGCCACAGCGGCCAATGACTTGCCAATCTTCCTGCATTCGTCGTAGCCTCTTTCGCCAGAGCGTCCAATGCTGACCGTGCGGGACATAGCCGGACTGCCCGGCCTCGGCCTGGGCGTCGCAGCCGGGTCCGAGGGCCTCTCCCGCCGGGTGCGCTGGCTCCACGTCTCGGAGCTCGCGGACCCGACCGCATGGCTGGAGGGGGGCGAGCTCCTCCTGACGACCGGCCTCGGCGTCGGCGACCTGTCGTCGACACAGCGCTCGTACGTGAAGCGGCTCGGCGGGCACGGCGTCGCAGCGCTCGGCTTCGGACTCGGTTTCGGCTTCGCCGAGGTCCCGCCCGCAATCGTCGAGGAGGCGAACCGGCTCGGCTTTCCGGTGATCTCCGTTCCCTACGACACGCCGTTCATCGCGATCACGAAGACGGCGTTCACGTACCTCGCGAGCGAGCAGCTCGACGACGTCACGAACGCGCTCGAGGTACACGAGCGGCTCGCGCAGACGGTGCTCGACGGCCGCGGCGTCCAGGCGCTGCTCGCGATCCTGAGCGAGCGTCTAGCAGCGAGCGTGTGCCTCGTCGACCAGAACGGTCGCGTGGTCGGTGAACGCCACGTCGGCAAGCGCCTGCCCTTCACCGGCTCGATCGAGCTGCCGGTGGTCGCAGGCGGCGATACGGCAACCCTGAAGGCGCTGCGCGACGGCGCGCCGCTGACGGAGTTCGACCGGCTCGTCCTCCACCACGGGCAGACCGCGCTCGCGTTCGAGCTTTCCCGCCGCCGCGCCGTCTCGGCCGCGGAGTTGCGACTTGCCGGCGACCTGCTCGAGGACCTCGAGCACGACCGGCTCGACGACCGCGAGGTGAAGCGCCGGATCGCGGCGTTCGGGCTCGACCCCACGCGCGCCTACGCGGCGCTGCTCGCCGTGCCCGTCAGCGGCGGCAGCGGCGAGACGTTGCGCCATACGGTCGCGGCCGAGCTCGACACCCGCGCGCTCGAGTATCTCTCCGCCGCGCGACGGGACCGAGCCTCGTTCCTCGTCGGCGCCTCGGACGAGGACGAGGCGCTCGGGCTCGCAGCGGCAGTCGCGACCAGGCTGGACGGCGCGCGTGTCGGCATCGGGCGTCCGGCGACCGGCCGCGGGCTGGGCCGCAGCCTGCTCGAGGCGCGCGCGGCGCTCGACGCCGGGATCGAAGGCGTCGCTTCGTACCGCGACCTCGGCTCACTCGAGCTTCTGCTCGGGCTGCCCGACGCAGCCCTCGAGGCCTACGTCGACCGCGTGCTCGGCGCCGCGGCGCACAACGGCTGGTTGCTCGACTCGCTGACGGCGCTGCTCGAATCCGGCTGCCGCTGGAGCGAGGCCGCGGACACGCTCGGCATCCACCGGCACACGCTCCGCTACCGGATGGAGCGGCTCGCCGAGCAGACCGGCCGCCATCCCGATCGCCCGCAGCAGCGAATGGAGCTCTGGCTCGCAGTCAAAGCAGCGCAGGCGCTGGCCTCGCGAGCCGCCTGAGGGCTGCCACAACTTCGTAACAAAAGCGATCGCCAGACCCGTCAGGCGGGCGGAACTTTGTGACACAATCCCCCGACACGCTCGGGTAGCTCGCTAGGGGGACACAGCAGATGCAGAGGCAGAATCTTGCCGCGCGCGCCGGTCGGTGGAGCGCAGGCCACTGGAAGATCGCCACGTTCGCGTGGCTCACGTTCGTCGTTGTCGCGATCGCGCTCGGCACACTCGTCGGCACGAAGAAGCTGACCGACGCCGAGCAGGGTACGGGCGAGACCGCCCACGCCCAGACGATTCTCGCCGACGCCGGCTTCAAGCAGCCCGCGAGCGAGAGCGTGCTTGTGAAATCGACGTCGCTGAGCGCCACGGACCCGGCCTTCCGGACGGCCGTGAACGAGGTGCTCGCGAAGCTGAAGGACTTCCCGCAGGTCACGAACCTCCAGTCGCCGCTCGCCCGCGATGCCGCCGGCCAGATCTCGAAGGACGGTCACGCCGCGCTCGTCCAGTTCGACATGACCGGCAAGGCGGAAAAGGCCGAGAAGAAGGTGCAGCCGCTGCTCGACGCGATCGCCGGTCTCCAGGCCTCCCACCCGAGCCTCACGATCGCCGAGTTCGGCGTCGCCAGCGCGACCCACGAGCTCAACGACACGATCGGCAAGGATTTCCAGAAGGCAGAGAAGCTCTCGGTCCCGATCACGTTCCTGATCCTGCTCTTCGCCTTCGGCGCGTTGGTGGCCGCAGGCATCCCGGTCCTGCTCGCCTTCTCCGCGGTGCTCGGCTCGATCGGCCTCTCGGAGCTCGTCAGCCATGTCGCCCACGCCTCCGACGCGACCCAGTCCGTGATGCTGCTGATGGGCATGGCGGTCGGCGTCGACTACTCGCTCTTCTATCTCAAGCGCGAGCGCGAGGAGCGTCAGGCCGGCCACGAGGGCCATGAAGGCCTCTTCCGCGCGGCGGCCACCTCGGGGCAGGCCGTGCTGATTTCCGGCTTCACCGTCCTGATCGCGATGGCCGGACTGCTGCTCGCGGGCTCGAGCATCTTCGTCTCGATCGGGATCGGGGCGATGCTCGTCGTCTTCACCTCGATGGTCGGCTCGCTGACCGTGCTGCCGGCGCTCCTCGGCAAGCTCGGCGACCGGATCGAGCGCGGCGTCCGCCAGGTGCTCGCTGCGACCGTGTTGCGCCTGCTGCGGCCGCTGAAGCTGCAGCCCCGCTGGCTCGTCTGGGCCCGCGACACGCGCACCGTGCTGCAGAAGCTCAAGGGCAACCGGCACGAATCGCGCATCTGGAACGTCGTCCTCAGCCGCTCGATGCGCTGGCCCGGACTCGCAGTGGCCGTCTCGGCGGGGATCATGATCGTGCTCGCGCTGCCCGTCTTCTCGATCCACACGAAGCTGCTCAGCTTCACCGACCTGCCGAAGAGCCTGAAGATCGTGCGCTCGTACGAGGCGATCCAGGCGGCGTTCCCCGGCGCCCAGAGTCCGGCGCAGGTCGTCGTCAAGGCGCCGGACGTGACGACTCCCGCGTTCCGCACGGCCTTCGAGGACCTGCGCCGGAGCGCGCTCGCGACCGGGCGCATGAGGGAGCCGATCAAGATGTTCGCGAACCCGGACCACACCGTCGCCCGGATCGAGATCCCGCTGGCGGGCACCGGGGACAACGCCGTCTCGGTCGCGGCGCTGAAGACGTTGCGCCGGCAGGTGCTGCCGGCCTTCGTCGCGCATGTCCCGGGCGCCGACGCGGCCGTGACCGGCGAGACGGCGGGCACCCACGACTTCAACCAGACGATGAAGCAGCGGGCGCCGATCGTGTTCGCGTTCGTCCTCGGGCTCGCCTTCCTGCTCCTCCTGCTGACGTTCCGCTCGATCGTGATCCCGATCAAGGCGATCATCCTCAACCTGCTCTCGGTGGGCGCCGCCTACGGGGTGCTCGTCTGGATCTTCCAGGAGGGCCACCTGCAGGGGCTGATCGGCTTCCACTCGAACGGCGCTGTTGTCACCTGGCTGCCGTTGTTCCTGTTCACCGTCCTGTTCGGGCTCTCGATGGACTACCACGTGTTCATCCTCAGCCGGATCAAGGAGCTCGTCGACCGGGGCGTGCCGACCGACGAGGCCGTCGCGACCGGGATTCGCACGACGGCGTCCACGGTGACGAGCGCCGCCGCCGTGATGGTCGCGGTCTTTGCGATCTTCGCCTCTCTGCGCACGCTCGACATCAAGCAGATGGGCGTCGGGCTCGCCGTCGCGGTCCTGCTCGACGCGACACTCGTCCGCGGCGTCCTGCTGCCGGCCGCGATGAAGCTGCTCGGCGACTGGAACTGGTATCTGCCGAGCTGGCTCGAGTGGCTGCCGAACCTCAACGTCGAAGCCGAGCTCCACGACGAGACTCCGGAAGGGACGGGCGCCGCACTGGTCGACTAACCTGAGAGCGCGTCGCCGGAGTAGCTCAGCTGGTAGAGCAAGCGCCTTGTAAGCGCTAGGTCGTGGGTTCGAGTCCCGCCTCCGGCTTCTCCGCCCGCCACGGCGATGAGTTGCACGTAGTCCGGTTGAGTGACGCGGAATACGGGTAGATCGCGTATCGTTCACCTAATTGACGCCGGCAGCGCGCCCTCGGACGCCTGCAGCCGGCCTGGACTCATGTCTATACGACGGCGCGTGGCCGCCTGGCCGCCGCTGGAAAGGATTTCATGCGAACGACAATCCACCCTGAACTCGTGCGTGCGACTGCGCTCTGCGTGTCGTGCGGCTCGAGCTACGAGATCCGCTCGACGAGACCCGAGCTGAAGCTCGACGTCTGCTCCAGCTGTCACCCCGTCTACACCGGCGAGGAGCGGCGGGCCGTCACCGGCAGCCGGATCGAGCGTTTCGAACAGCGCCGTGCCCTCGCGGGCCGGAGCTAACACCCTGCTGAACGAAAGGACGCATTCTGAACTCAGTGAATGACACAAACATGTTTCTCGAGGAGATCGAGGCCCGGGGGGAGATCGAGCAAGACGAGCTCGTCACATTCGCGCGGGAGCAGCAGCTGGGCGACGGCGAGATCGAGGAGCTCCGCCGCGAGCTCGAGGTGCGCGGCGTCGCCGTGCGCCTGCCTGTGCGCCACGAGCCCGGCAAGACCCACGTCACCGACTCGCTGCAGCTCTTCCTGAACGAGATCGGCCGGCACAAGCTGCTCACCGCCGCCGAGGAGGTCGAGCTCTCCAAGCGCGTCGAGCGCGGCGACCCGCGCGCCAAGGAGCGCATGATCAACTCGAACCTCCGCCTCGTCGTCTCGATCGCCCGCAAGTACCAGGGCCACGACGTGCCGTTCCTGGATCTGATCCAGGAGGGCATCATCGGCCTGAACCGGGCGGTCGAGAAGTTCGACTGGCGCAAGGGTTACAAGTTCTCGACCTATGCGACCTGGTGGATCCGCCAGGCCTGCCAGCGTGCGGTCGCAAACCAGGCGAAGACGATTCGTGTGCCTGTGCACGTGCACGAGCGGCGCCAGAAGCTCGGTCGCACGCGTGCGGAGCTCGAGGTCAAGCTCGGCCGCGAGCCGTCACGCGAGGAGCTCGCGGACGCGACCAAGCTGCCGCTGCAGCACGTCGAGGAGGCGCTCGACGCGGCAGAGGCGTCGGTCTCGCTGAACCGCACCATCGGCACCGACGGCGACGGGGAGTTCGGCGACCTGTTCGCCGACACGAGCTCGGTCGACCCGCTCGAAGAGGCCGGCGAGTCGATGCGCCGCCAGACCGTTCGAACGGCGGTCGACGAGCTGCCCGAGCGCGAGGCGCGCATCCTCTACCTGCGCTTCGGCTTCGACGGCGCCGAGCCCCGGACGCTCGACGCGATCGGCGAGGAGCTCGGCCTCACGCGGGAGCGCGTGCGGCAGCTCGAGCGCGACGCGATGGCGCGCCTGGCCCATCGGCTGCGCGACCGGCTCGAGCTCGAGCACGACGGCGAGCTCGCCCAGTCGGCCTAGCCACCGCCGTCACGGCTCGCGCGTGCGGACTCATCGGTCCCGCGCGCGAGCCGCGAGCGGCCTACGCCGCGACTTCGCGGGACTTCTGGTGGATCAGGATCTTGCGCTTGACCCGCTGGAGCGCGTTGTCGATCGTCTTGGTGTCGCAACCGAGCTCCTCGGCCATCTCCTCGTAGGAGCTCCCCTCGAGGTAGAGGCGCAGAGCGTCGGACTCGAGCGACGAGAGCCCGGTGCCGAGGCAGAAGACGAGGCTCTGTAGCTCCTCGGTCGAGATCACGCAGGTCGACGGCTCGTTGACCGCGGAACCGGGAAGCGCGTCGCCGAGGGTGCACTCGCTGTCCGAGTCCTGGCCAGAGGGGGTGTGGCTGAAGGAGACGTAGGCGTTGAGCGGCTGGTGCTTGAAACGGGTCGCCGTCTTGATCGCCGTGATGATCTGGCGGGTCACGCAGAGCTCCGCGAAGCTGCGAAACGAGGTCTCCTTGTCGGTGCGGTAGTCGCGAACCGCCTTGTAGAGACCGATCAGCCCCTCCTGCACGAGATCGTCCGAATCTCCTCCTGCCAGGAAGTACGAGCTCGCCTTGAGCCGCACAAAACCGTGGTACCGGCGCACGAGGGCGTCCATCGCGACACCGTCGCCGTTGCGAGCCTTCAGGACGAGCTGGAGATCCTCAAGTTCTCGTTGAGCCTTTTGCGGCGAATAGATCGCGGTCGCTCGTAGTGCTGCCATGGGGTTCTCCCGGTATTTGCTGGGCCGTTGCGGTGTTGGCCGAGGCCGTCGCTCTACCCAAGCCTCACCCTGAGGTTGAGCCAGAACATAGCAGTGGTCCCATGAATATACAAGTCCTTTGCAATGGACCCAATGTGATACGAACGTGCGTTCGCCCCGACTGAGGGTCGTCAGGCCTGTCCCGCCTACTTGCCGCGGCGCAGGCGCTCGAGCCGTTCGCGCGTCTCGGGGTCGAGGCGATCGCGGAGTTGCCCGGGCCGCTCGGGACCGACCTCGCCCGGCGCGAGGTCGTGCAGAAAGGTCTGCGAACTCAGCGTCTGCACCTTTCGCCCCGCGGTCCCGCGAACAGCGGCGTCGGAGGAGACGACGCAGACCTGGCGCTCGTTGCGGTGCTCGACGGCGAGCCGCTCGAGCAACTGGTCGGCCTGCTCGGCGTAGCGGATCTCGAGCGGGCCGATGGTCTCGTCCCTGCCGACCCCGTCGAAGACGAGCACGCCGCGGGCTCCCTTCAGCGCGACGAAACTCGCGAGCACGTCCCGGAGCTGGCGCGGATCCTCGAAGGCGCCTGCGTGCAGCAGGTTGTAGCCGTCGAACAGGTAGAGCGTCGGCTCAGCCACGCTGGCGCCGCGCTTCGAAGAGGAGCAGCGAGGCGGCGACGCTGACGTTGAGCGACTCGACGCGCCCCGCGAGCGGAATCGAGATCGCCGCGTCGCACGCCTTGCGCACGAGCGGGCGCAGGCCCCTGCCCTCGGCGCCGAGCACGAGTGCGGCGCCGCCCGACAGGTCGGCCTGCCACAGCGTCTGCTCGGCGTCCGCAGCAGCGGCGTAGACCCAGAGGTCGCCGCGCTTGACCTCGTTCAGGTAGCGAGCCAGGTTCGTCACGACCGCGACCGGCAGGTGCTCGACCGCGCCCGCAGAGGCCTTGCAGACCGCCGGCGTGACGGTTGCCGAGCCGTGCGCGGGCACGACGACGCCTGTCGCGCCGGCGCCCTCGGCGCTGCGGCAGACTGCGCCGAGGTTGCGCGGATCGGAGACCTGGTCGAGGCAGACGATCAGCGGCCGGTCGGTCGCAGCGAGCTCGTAGCCGTCGGCGTAGGGGTACGGCTCGGCCCATGCGACGAGCCCTGGTGATCGCGCGAGCCGGCAGCTTCAGCCAGGTCTCTTTCGGGCTTCACCTGAAGGCGTACTCCCGCCTCCTGCAACCACGGCACCGTCTCGGCGGCACGCTCGCCGGCCCAGAGCTCGAGCACCTGGCGGCGGCCGCGGAGCGCCTCACGGACGGCGCGACGGCCGTAGATCAGGTCGCGTGTCACGACTTCGGGACGAGCCGGAACCCCGGCGGCTCCGCGACGTCCCGGATCTCCCAGCCCCGGGCGTCGATCTCCGCGCGAACACGGTCGGCTGCCTCGAAATCACGCCGCGCCCGGGCCTCCTGCCGCTCTCTGGCGAGCTGCAGGAGCTCGGTCGGCACGACCAGCCTGTCGGCGATCGAACCCAGCCCGAAGACGAAGAGGCCGTACCTGAGCGACGCGGCGTCTCCCGCCGCGCGCCACTCGTGGAAGAGGGCGAGCGCGTCCGGAGTGTTGAAGTCGCCGTCCAGCGCAGCGACCAGCCGCTCCTCGTCGGCCTTCCCGTTCAGGTCAGCCTCGAGGAAGAAGTTGCGAAACGAGTCCACCTGAGCCTGCGCCTGCGCCATCGTCTCCTCGGAGAAGTCGATCGGCTTGCGCCAGTGGCCCGTGAGGAAGAAGAGGAGCAGCGCCTCCCGCCCGTACTCGTCGAGCGCCTCGCGGATCGTCATCACGTTGCCGACCGACTTCGACATCTTCTCGCCGGTGAAGCGGAGCATGCCGTTGTGCATCCAGATCCTTGCGAATTCACGCCCGAGCGCACTCGACTGCGCGAGCTCGTTCTCGTGATGCGGAAACACGAGGTCGAGCCCGCCGCCGTGGATCTCGAACACCGGGCCGAGCAGCTCCTCGGCCATGACGGAGCACTCGATATGCCAGCCCGGGCGGCCGCGGCCCCAGGGAGAGGCCCAGGAGGTGTCCTCGCCCGGCTTGTTTGCCTTCCAGAGCGCGAAGTCGCGCGGATCCTCCTTGAGCGGGCTCGGCTCCTCGTCGGCCTCGACCTCGTCCGGGCGCTGCCCGGATAGACGCCCGTAGCCGGGCAAGCGTGCGACACGGAAGTAGACGTCGCCCTCCGCCGCGTAGGCGAAGCCCCCGGCGATCAGCTCCTCGATGAAGTGGACGATCCCAGGCACCGAGTCGCTCGCCTTCGGCAGATGGTCGGGCATTCCGAGGCCGAGCGCCTCCGTGTCCTCGAGATACCACTGCGTTGCCTGCGCGGCGAGCTCAGCGCTCCTTCCGGGCGCGGCCGCGTAGATCTTGTCGTTGATGTCCGTGATGTTGTGGACGAGCGTCGCCTCGTAGCCGCGCGCCTGCAGCCAGTTGCGCAACCACATCCCGAGCACGAACGGTCGCGCGTTGCCGACATGGGCGCGCGCATAGACGGTCGGCCCGCAGACGTACATGCGGATCGGGCCGGGCGCAGCCGGCAGCTCCTCGAGCCGTCTCGTCAGCGTGTTGTAGAGCCTCACGGGCTTCTAGCGTATCGGGCGCCGCCGCACGAACCCGCCTGGCCGTTGGCGGCTAGACTCGCGGCGGCGATGGTCGCACGAGAGGAGCGTCTGGCCCGGAACGAGGCGTTTTTCCGCGACGTGAACGAGCGGATCAAAGACGTCGCGAACACGCTCGCCGGCGGCGACGAGTCCTACGCGTTCCTCTGCGAGTGCTCCGATTCCGCCTGCACGGAGCGGCTCCAGCTGACGGCAAGCGAGTACGAGCACGTTCGCGCCGAGGGGACGAGGTTCGTCCTCGCCCCCGGCCACGCCGACACCGACATCGAGGTCGTGGTCGAGCGCGAGGGCGAGCACATCGTGGTCGAGAAGGACGGGCGCGCAGGCGAGATCGCGTCCGAGCTCGACCCGCGCACGCCCTAGTCGATTCCGGCAAGCGCCGCATCCACGCGGCGTAGCGCCTCGCCGGAGGGGAGCGCCGCGAGGATCGACGCCAGCTGCGGCCCGTGGTCGCGACCGGTGAGCGCCAGCCTGAGCGCCTTCAGGTCGGCGTGCACCGCCTGCAGCTCCCCCACGACGTCGCGTCCGTCGCCGCCCGCGATCTCCTTGAACCGCTCGAGCGTCGGCCGCGCCTCGGGCGGCAGCCGCACAGGCAGCGGCTCGAGGATCTGAGTCGCGTAGTCGCGAGCCTCGACGAGGTCGCGCGCGCCGCGAAGTGCCGGCACGAGCTCGACGGGCGCGCCGACCCGGGCGGCGAGCTCCTCGTCGGAGAGCTCGGCGATCACGTCGACCGCGAGGCGGCGAATCCGCTTCAGGTCGAGGTGGACGTCGTGCTTCGGCAGGTCGAGCTCGTCGAGATAGCGGCGCACCGCCTCCGCGGGGATGCCGGCCTCGCGGAGGTCGGCGATCGAGCTCGACCCCTCGCGCTTGGAGAGCTTCTGCCCGCCCTCGCCGAGGATCAGGCCGTGGTGGACGAACTCGGGGGGCTCGGCGCCGAGCGCACGAATCAATTCCGTCTGGACGAGCGTGTTGTCGCGGTGGTCGGAGCCGCGAATCACGTGTGTGATGCGGAAGTCGACGTCGTCGACCGCGCTCGCCAGCTGGTAGGTCGGGCTGCCGTCGCCACGCACCAGCGTGAGGCGGCCGAAGCGAATCGCCCCCTCCCCGTCCTCGGCGCCGATCTCCCGCGCCGCTTCGCGGTGGCGTTCGGCTCGCTCGCTCTGGCGGACCGGGCCCTCGTCCCAGCGGATGCCGAGCCATGCCAGGTCGGCGATGATCGCCTCTTCGCCCCCGGTCACGTTGCGCGCGGCGTCGGTGTCGTCGATCCGCAGCAGCATCGTGCCTCCGAAGTTGCGGTTCGCGACCGCCGACAGCGCGCTGCCGACGTGGAGCGAGCCGGTAGGGCTCGGCGCGAAGCGGACGCGGGTCACGCCACGGCCTCGACATCGTGCAGCTCCCGGGCCAGCCGCCGGAACGGGCCGTCGACCGCGAGCAGCTCGCGCTCAGGCCCGCGCTGGACGATCCGGCCGTGCTCGACGACGAGAATCTCGTCCGCGCGGCGCACGGTCGAAAGCCGGTGGGCGATGATCACCGAGGTGCGGCCGTGCAGGAGCCGGTCGAGTGCCCGCTCGATCAACACCTCGGTGGGCCGGTCGATGTTCGAGGTCGCCTCGTCGAGGATCAGGATGCGCGGATCGGCGAGCAGCGCCCGGGCGATCGAGATCAGCTGACGCTCGCCGGCCGAGAGGCCGGCGCCGCCCTCGCGCACCACGTGGTCGAGCCCCTCCTCGAAGCGCGCCGCCACCCGGTCGACGCCGATCGCGGCGGCCGTCTCCTCGACCTGCGCGTCGGTGGCCTCGGGCCGCGCGAAGCGGATGTTGTCCGCGATCGTTCCCGAGAACAGAAATGGATCCTGAAGCACGACGCCGAGCTGCCGGCGAAAGCTGCGCAGCTCGACCTCGCGCAGATCGACGCCGTCGACTCGGACGACGCCGTCGAGCGGGTCGTAGAAGCGCGCGATCAGCTTCGCCATCGTCGACTTGCCCCCGCCCGACTCGCCGACGAGCGCCACGCAGCCGCCGCGGGTAATCCGCAGCTCGATCCCGTGCAGCACCGGTTCTGCGCCGTACGCGAACACGACGCGGTCGAGCTCGACGTCGCCCTCGATCCGCGGCAGCTCCCTCGCGCCGGGCCGATCGGCAATCTCGGGCTCGGCGTCGAGCACGGAGCTGATCTTCACCATCGCGGCGGCGGCCGCCTGCAGCTGCCCGTATACGTCCGAGAGCTCCTGCAAGGGCTGGAAGACGAGCTGGAGCAGGAAGTAGGCCGCGGCGAGCGTCCCGATCTGGGTCGCCGGCAGGACGTGCGCGCCGACGATCAGCACGGCGACGGTCGAGATCACGCCCAGGAGCTCGATCGCCGGGAAGAAGAACGAGAAGATCTTCTGCGCGTAGATGTTGGCCGTCCGGTTCGCGCCGTTCAACTCGTCGAACTCGGCCTGGAAGCTGCGCTCACGGTTGAACGCCTGCACGACCGCCATCCCCGAGACCGACTCGGCGAGCTGTGCGGTGACGGCAGAGATCCGGTTCCTGACCTCGAGCTGCGCCGCGGCGGAGCGCACCTGGAACCACCGCGTCAGCACGAGCGTCGGCGGCAGGATCACGAGCGCGACGAGCGCGAGCCGCCAGTCGTTGACGAACAGGGCGATGATCGCAGCGGGGAGCAGGACCGCGTTCATCACGAGCGTGGGCAGACCCTGGGAGAGGACGTCCGAGAGCGCGTCGACGTCGCTCGTCAGCCGGGCGATGATCCAGCCTGCCCGCTGCTCGGAGAAGTACTTGAGGGAGAGCGAGGTCAGGTGGTCGAAGAGGTCGCGCCGCAGGCCGAGCACGATCCGCTGGCCGACGCCGGCGAGGCCGCGGATGATGAAGCCCATCAACAGCCAGCCCGCGATGCTGAGGCAGAGATACGCGACCACGATCAGTGCGAGGAAGTGCTCGTCGCGCTGGACGATCCCGCGGTTGATCGCGTAGCGGACGAGCAGCCAGCCGCCGGTCTGCGCGGCAGCCTCGGCCGTCGCCGCGAGCAGGAGCACGGCGACCCACGCACGGCGGCCCGCGAGGTAGCGGGTCAGCCGCGAGAGCCCGGTGCGTTTCCTACGCGGCAACGACCTCGTCCCCGAAGAGTGCCGCGAACGGGCCGGCGCGGCCGAGCAGCTCGGCCGGAGTCCCGTGCTCGACGATCCGACCGCCCTCCAGCACGACGACGCGATCGGCGAGCGCAACGGTTGAGAGCCGCTGCGTGGCCACGAGCGCCGTGCAGCCCGCGAGCGCCGGGCGCAGCCGCCGCACGAGCAGGCGCTCGGTGGTCGTGTCGATCGCGGAGAGCGGGTCGTCGAGCACGATCACGCGCGCGCCGGCCAGCAGCGCGCGTGCGAGGGCGACGCGCTGGCGCTGACCGCCGGAGAGGTTGACGCCGCGCTCGCCGATGAGCGTGTCGTAGCCCTCCGGGAGCTCCGCGGCGAAGCCCGCGACGCCGGCGACCTCGCACACGCGCAGCACCTCGTCCCAGGGCACGTCGGGACGGCCGGCCGTGAGGTTGTCGCGCAGGAGCACAGAAAAGAGAATCGGCCGCTGGGTCACGATCGCGACGGCGCCGCGCACGTCGGCAATCGGGACGTCGCGCAGGTCGACGCCGCCGACCAGCACGCGGCCCTCGGTCGGGTCGTAGAAGCGCGGCAGCAAGTTGAGCAGCGAGGTCTTGCCCGCGCCGGTGGAACCGCAGACGGCGACGAGCTCCCCTGGCGCGGCCTCGAGCTCGACGCCCGAGAGCACCTCCTTGCCGCCGAGATACGAGAAGTGGACGTGCTCGAACCGGACCGCCAGCGGCCCCTCGGGCAAGCGCTTGGGCTCGGCCGGCTCGGGCAGCGTCTCGATCCCCTCCAGCCATGCAAAACTGCGGCTCGCCGAGGCGAGGGCGCGCTGGGCCAGGTTGATGATCCAGCCGAGCGCCTCGAGCGGCCAGACGAGCTGGAGCAGGAGCTGGATGAAGAGCGCGAACTCGCCGTAGGTGAGCGAGCCGTCGACGACGCGCTTGCCGCCGAACCAGAGCACGACCGCGACCGACATCGTCGGCAGGAAGAAGAGCCCCGGCAGGTGCCGTGACTCGACGCCCGCCTGGCGCAGCACCATGTCGCGCACCGCCTCCGCCTTGTCGGCAAAACGGCCGCGTACGTCGTCCTCGCGCCCGAAGGCCTGCACCATCTCGATCCCGACCACGGCCTCGTCGGCGGCCTCGGTGACGTCGCCCTTACGCTCCTGCACCCGCCTGGAGATCGGGAACACCTTGTGCGCGAACAGCCACGCGACGATCCCGATCGCCGGCATCGAGATCGCCGTGTAGAGCGCCAGCACGGGGTTGACGACGACGAGCACGATCCCGGCGCCGACGATCATCATCACGCTCTGCGCGCCCTGCACCATCCCCCAGCCGATGAAGTAGCGGATCGGGTAGAGGTCGTTGGTCGCGCGCGAGACGACCTGCCCGGTGGCGTGGCGGTCGTAGAAGGCGCGCGGGAACCCGAGGTACGCGCCGTAGAGCAGCTCGCGCATCCGCGCCTCGAGGCGGACGCCGACGCGCGCGGTCGCGTAGCGGCGCGAGAAGTTGACCGCGAGCCGCACCGTCGCGAGGCCGAGGATCACGAGCAGGATCGGCCAGAGGCGCTGCTCGTGGTGCACGATCGCGCGGTCGATCGCCCGCGCCACGAGCAGCGGGATCGCGAGCGAGAGGAGGCTGTAGACGAAGGCGCACGCGAGCCCGAACGAGGCCAGGCGCCACTGCTCGCGCCACAGGCGCAGGAGCCGCCGCGCGGTGGGCCACGTGGCGAAGTCTGGCGGGTCGACGGGATTGTGTCTCTCGGTCATCGCTGCACGACGAAATGCGCCGCGGGGCGCGGCGCATCGATCGTCGTCCGACGATACCAACGGTCGGCCGGCAGGCGGCCAGACCAGCGGCCGTTACGGGCGGCGGACTCTCCCCACGATCCGCCGGACCGTCGCCTCGTCCAGCCGCGCGTGGACGCCGGCGCCGCGCACGACGTCGATCAGCTCGGGCTCACGGAACAGCGGCCACAAATCGGCCGGGATCGTCGCCGCGGTCGTTCGCTTGCCGACCTTGTCCACGTCGGCCGGGTGAGCCTCGAGGTGGAGAGCAAGGAGCGGCCAGCGAAGCCGGAGGATCGTCCAGAGCGCGAGCTGCTCGATCGCCTCCGGGCCGTGCGCGAGGCTGGCGCCGGCCTCGACGAGCTCGACGTCCCGTGCGAGGCCGTACGCGTTCACGAGCCGCTTCATCGCGCGCGGATTTGGCTCGAGCAGATGGTCGAAGCCCTGCAGACGGTGCTCGGTGTGCGCCCGGATGTCCGAGGACTGCGCCCGAATGAGCGCCTCCTCGATGGCGGCTCCCTCTTGCTCGGGGGTGCTGGTCGCGGCCACGGCCGCCCGCAGCTCCTCCTCGGTGCGGGCAGCAGCGATGCCGGCGGTGGGCGCGGCCGGACCCGGCTGGACCGGAACGTCGGGTGCGCGGTCGACGCCGAGCAGGCTCTGGAAATACCGCTCACGCAGCCGGTCGGTCAGCCGGGGCACGTCGGCCGAGAGCTGGAAGGTCTTCTCCAGGAAGTGATAGCCGAGCGGCCGCCCCGGCTCGCTCGGCATGTCCAGGAACGTCTTGTAGACCTCCTCGAAGCTGTCGCGGACCCAGCGCCCGTCGGCCGCTACGACATAGACGACGGGTGCGGCGGCGAAGAGCGTCTGGATTCCCTCGAGCAGCTCCACGACGTAGTTCGGCTGGCAGCGGTCGAGGTCGTCGACGACCACCGCGAGCGGCAGGCCGAGCGCGTGCACCACCTGTTCGAAACGGCTCTTGACCGTCGCCAGCGGATCGTGGCTCCGCGCGAGACCGGACCTCGCCCCGGCCGCCGAGCGCACGAGCAGCCAGTCGCGGATGCCGCGGGTGACGCCCCAGACCGTGAGCGCGACCCCGAGAATCGCGCCGACGGAGGTCGCGAGCGTGGCCAGCGCCTTGAGCCCGGCACCGGGATCGGAGCCGACGATCGACCGTCCCGCCCAGATGACTCCACCGATGGCGGCGAGGCCGATCAGCACGCCGAGCAGATTCACCCAGCCCTGCCTCGCGCGCCACGCGAAATCCCTGGCCTGGAAGGCGAGCCAGCGGTGCGTCGACTGCGCTCGCAGCTCGCGCTTTCCGCTCAAATACACGCACGACATCAGCCACCACCAGGGCGGCGCGATTCGCTGGTGCTGCCAGGCGTTGAACTCGACCACGATCCACGGCACCGGCGTCCGTCCGTCCGGGCCCGACATCGTCGGCCGGCGGAGCTCCTCGGCGACGAACCCGAGCAGAGAGGACTTCCCACTCCCCCATGCCCCGTGCAGGTGGAGGACGAACGGCCCCGCAGACGGAGGCGGCACCGTCTTCCCGTCCCGGCCGTAGTAGGCGTTTCGAACCTCGCGCAACCGCAGGCCGAGCACGCGCGCGAACGTCAGCCGCCCGAGCTGGTCGTCGGTCGCGGGACGGTCGAAGTGCGTCGCGGCGTCGTCGCGGGCGGCGATCGCCTGCCAGCGCGCCCGGGCTTCCGGCGTGAGCACGGCGAGGATCGGCGGCTGAAGCGACTGCGCAGCGGCGAGCAGCGCCGGGACACCGACGGCTGCGGCGAGGCGGTCGTCCAGTAGCGCCAGCCCGATCGCAACGTGGGACGGGTCGGGCACCGGCAGCACGGTCATGTCGAAGAGCGGGCGAATCTCGAGCAGCCATTCGTCGGCGGGCTTGGACGGCGCGTTGGGCGGAGCCGCAAGCACCTTGCGCCCCTGGAAGAGAACCTCATCGGCGATCTGATACGCGGTGAGCTGCCCGGGCAGGCCCGCAAACGTCTCCTCGAGACCCGAGGGCTGCTCGACCGATGACGACGACTCGCCAGGCGACGGGACCTCGACCGGCGGCAGCGACTCGCTGGAGGACGGGAGGTCGATCGGCGGCGATGCTTTGGAGACGGCGGAGCGAGCCCCGGGGGGCGGAGTCCCGGCGGCGATCACCCGGATCAGCTCGCGGACGGCGAGCTCGTCGAGCTCCCGATCCGCCGGCAGGCCCCGATCCCGCTGCAGCTTGCGCACCGCCGCCTCGGTCGCCGGTCCGAGCTTGCCGTCGATGACACCCGATCCGTAGCCGAGCTCCGCCAGCGCTCGTTGGAGC
Organism: uncultured Actinomycetes bacterium; assembly: GCA_963757725.1. GTDB lineage: Bacteria > Actinomycetota > Thermoleophilia > Gaiellales > Gaiellaceae > CAVWSR01. The sequence goes on along the minus strand of CAVWSR010000005.1, from coordinate 351,683 downwards.
TCCACCACCTCCTGGCCGCTGACGATCGGACCTGCCACGCCGACCTCCCTGCGTCGCCTGCGGACAACCATACTGCCGCTCCGCACGCGCGAATAGAGCGCCGCGACTGGCGCGCCCGCGGCTCCGGCGACTCCTCAGGCCGTCTGCGTGCCCTTAGACGCTCAGTCGCGTCCGAGGATGTTGACGTCGTCCGGGCTGATCAGGTCGGGCGCCGTCCAGCCGTCGAGGTCGTACTCGGCCATGCACTGCTCGACGAACGCCCTTGATCCGGTCGACCGTGCCGTCGCCCTGCGCCATCCAGTAGCACTCGAGCTTCGTCAGCTCGTGGCTGCCCGAGTACGAGCGCTCGTAGAGCTCGTGCCGGCCGCCGAACTCGCTGCCGATCGCGTCCCAGAGCAGCTTGACGAGCTTGATCTTGTCGACTGCGTCGTAGCCGTTCGAGCCGCGGTAGAAGCGGTCGAGCGAGCGGCCGGAGCTCCGGCGTTCTTCCAGTCGCGCGAGCTCGACGGGTGGACGATCAGCGCGCCGCCGGTCTGGTTCTCGATGATCGACTTGATCGCCGGGTAGGCCTGGTTCGAGAGGATCCGGTACGCGGACGCGGCCTCGATGTTCGGCAGCACCGTGCCGCTCGGCCGACGGCACCGGGTTGTGGCACATCGCGTCGGTCAGCGCCCAGAACATGTTGCGCCAGGCGAGGATCTCGCCGATCGAGGCCTGGATGCCGCGGAACTCGAGCGTGCCCGGTCGCCTCGACCGCCTTGATGAACAGGCCGGCGAGGAAGTCGAGCTTGACCGCGAGGCGCGTGCAGCCCTGGAAGCAGCGCCCGCCAGATGAAGCCGGTCAGGTGGTAGGTGCTCGCGATCTCGAGGTTGCCGTAGATCAGGAAGTTCTCCCACGGGATCAGCGCGTCCTCGAACACGAGCACCGCGTCGTTCTCGTCGAAGCGGCTCGAGAGCGGGTAGTCGAACGGGCTGCCGATCGTCGCGGCCATGTACTCGTACGAGGGCCGGCAGATCAGCTTGACGCCCGGCAGGTCCATCGGCGCGAAGAAGGAGATCGCGTACTCCTCCTTCTTGATCGGCGTCGAGCCGTGGTAGGAGACGAAGTTGTAGTTCGAGAAGGCCGAGCCGGTGGCGACCATCTTCGCGCCGCGGACGACCACCCCCTCGTCGGTCTCCTTGACCGCGTGGATGAAGACGTCCTCGACCTCGTGGATCTCCCGGTTGCGGTCGACCGGCGGGTTGACGAGCGTGTGGTTCATGAAGTAGACGCGCTCCTGCGACTCGCGATACCAGCGCCGCGCGTTCTCCTCGAACGGCGTGTAGTAGTCGGCGTTCGGCCCGTAGGTGGCGAGGAAGGCGGCCTTGTAGTCCGGGCTGCGGCCCATCCAGCCGTACGTGAGGCGCTGCCAGGCGGCGATCGCGTCGCGCCCGCGGACGAGGTCCTCGGCCGAGCGCGGCGCCTTGAAGAACGGGTGCGTGTAGCCGCCGTTGCCCGTGTCGGTCTCGACCGTGAGCACGTCCTTCGTCGCCGGGTCGTGCAGCGCGTCGTAGAGCCGCGCGACGCTCCGCGCGCCGTTGCGGAAGGCCGGATGCGTCGTGACGTCGTCGACCCTCTCGCCGTAGATCCAGATCTCGCGGCCGTCGCGCAGGCTCTCGAGGTACTCGTCTCCGGTCATCGGGCGAGTCGCCCGCCCGCTCGGTCTCCTGCCGACGCCTCCGTCACGACGCCTCCGTCGATTGCGCCTGCCGAGTCGATGTTGCCGATGATACCGGTCGCTGCGATGATACCACCGGCGGAGGACCCTGTGAACCATCGAGGCCGCCTCTCCGACACGACCGCCGACGCGGGCCGCTACGCCGGCCACAGCCCGCGGCCACCTCCGGCGCGTGCTGATCGAGCGCGACGGCGGATCGGTGCACCAGGAGGTCGTCGTCGCGGAGCTCGAGCCGCTCGGCGCGGTCGACCGCACCTGCACGCGTTCGAGGAGGCGTTCTACGTGCTCGAGGGCGCGTCTGACGCTCGAGGCCGCCGGCGCGACCGAGCAGCTCGCCGCCGACGACTACGTCTTCGTCGACCGCGGCGTCGCTGCACGCGCTCCGCAACGACTCGGCCGCCACGGCGCGCTGGCTCGAGGTCGCCGCGCCCCAGCCCGGCGCAGCGCTCGAGGACACGGTCTTCGCTCGACGACCACCCGCTGCCCGACGGCCTCGAGACGCCGTATCGCAAGGATCACTTCGACGCCGCCGCGCTGCCGGCGCCGAGCGCGGCGATCGGGCTCGCGGGCTTCGGCGCCGCGAACGTCGGCGGTGCGGCGCTGAAGATCCTCGTCGGTCCCGACACGCGGCGCGAGCCAGCTCAACCTGATGGTCGTCCAGTACGCGCCGGGCGGCTTCATCACCACGCACGACCACGCCTTCGAGGAGGGCTTCTTCTTCCTCGAGGGCGAGATCGAGGCCGAGCTCGACGGGCGAGACGCACACGCTGCGCGCCGGCGACTACTGCTGGAGCGGCGTCGGCGACATGCACGCGCTCACGAACCGCTCCGACGGCGCGGTGCGCTGGCTCGAGACGCAGGTGCCCGCAGCCGCCGTCGCGCTACCAGGCTCGCTTCACGGCGGACTGGGAGCGCTTCCTCGGCCTCGACTAGACGTCGGCGACTCGAGCACGGCGCTGCACCGGGAAGAGGCGCAGGCCGGAGCGCCGGCCGACGACGCCCCAGATCCCGCCGCGGATCCAGACCGCCGCGCGACCGCGACGCTGCCGACGATGATCAGATACCAGGTGCCCGTACTGCGCAGAACTTCTGCTGGAGCGCGAAGAAGACGATCGCGCCGATGATCGGCCCCTCGATCGTGCCGATGCCGCCGATCACGACGATGAAGATCATGTAGGCCGTCCAGTTGACGTCGAAGGCGGCGTCCGGGCTGGACGCGAACAGGTTCGAGGCAGTCGACCGCGCCCGCCGAGCCCGCAGCCGAAGGCCGCGACGACCCAGACGATCACCTTCGTCCGCAGGACGTCGACCCCGACGCTGCGCGCACGCTGTCTCCTCGTCCCGCATCGCCGTCAGTGCGAGCCCGAGCCGGGAGCGCAGGAGCAGGTACGGTGCCGAGCACCGAGCCGGCGCCGACCCCGAGCGCCCAGAAGTAGGTGCCGTGCGCGCGCGCGTTCGCGGTCGATCTGCGCTGCCGCGTAGGATCGCGACTCGCCGTCGCCGCCGCCGACGTAGCCCCAGTTGACGACCAGCAGGTGGAAGACCTCCGCGATCACCCAGGTGCCGATCGCGAAGTAGCCGCCGCGCAGGCGGAATGCGAGCGCCGCAGTCGGCAGCGAGAGCGCCGCCGCGACGAGGCCGGCGAGCGCGACCGACCAGAACGGTTGCGACGCCCGCCTTGTCCGCGAGCACGAAGAGCGCGTAGCCGCCGATGCCGATGAACGCCTGCTGCCCGATCGAGATCGAGCCCTGCGTAGCCGGCGAGCAGATTCCACATCTGCGCGAGCGTGAGCAGGCCGAAGAACTCGACCAGATTGCTGGAGATCGGCCTCGCCGAGCCACCACGGCCCGGCTCGCGAGCGCGCCGACGACCGCCGCGAACGCCGTCGCCCACAGCAGCTGGCGCCCGGTCGCGGCTCATGCGGGTGCCGTCCGCGCGAACAGGCCGGTCGGTCGGACGAGCAGCACGGCGAGGAAGACGATGTGGCCCGCGAGCACGCCCCAGCCGGGCGAGATCTGAGCGCCGACCGACTGCGCGACCCCGAGGACGATCCCGCCGACGAGCGTTCCCCACAGCGAGCCGAGCCCGCCGATGATCACCGCCTCGAACGCGAAGATCAGCCGCACAGGCCCCGCCGCTCGGCGTGAAGATCGTGCGGACGCCGAGGAAGATCCCGGCCACCGCAGCGGTCGCGAGCGAGATCGCCATCGCGATCCCGTAGAGCCGCCGGTTGTCGATCCCGACGAGCTGAGCGGCCCTGCTGGTCGTCCGAGGTCGCACGCAGTGCGCGGCCGAGACCGGTCCGGCGGAGGAGCACCTGCAGGCCCAGGAGCACCACGACCGCGGCGATCAAGGTGATCAGCGGGAACCAGCCGATCGAGATCTGGCTCGTGACGTGGATGCTCTCCGTCTCGATCGCCGCCCGGCGTGGAGCGCCTGCGCGTTGCCCGAGAACCCCTGCTGGCAGGGCGTTCTGGATGATGACCGCGAGCCCGAAGGTGGCGAGCAGCGGCGCGAGCCCGCTGTCGAGCGTGAAGTTGAGCAGCCCGAGCTGGCAGGACGATAGCCGCCGGCCGCCATCGCCGGGATGACGACCAGCGAGCGAGACGAACGGGTTGAGCCCGAAATGGTCGGCGAGCAGCACGGCGATGTAGGCGGCGAGGACGCTGAGGTCGCCGTGAGCGAGGTTGACGATCCGCATCACCCCGAACACGAGCGAGAGCCCGGCCGCGAACAGCGCGTAGAAGCCCCCGAGCAGGACTCCCCTGGACGATCGCGTTGACCCACGACCATCAGACCGACGCCGAAGTAGGCCTCGACGATCTCGCTCCCGCGCCAGCTCGGACGCGGGCGCCTGAAGCGAGATGCGCCCCTCGAGCAGGCAGTACGCGCGGTCGGCGGCCGCGAGCGCCCGCTCACGTCCTGCTCGACGAGGACGAGCGTCGTACCCTCGCGCGCCGATCTCGCCGATCACGCCGTAGAGCGCGTCGATCACGACCGGCGCAAGACCGAGCGAGAGCTCGTCGAGCAGCAGCAGGCGCGGGTTGCTCATCAGCGCCCGCCCGATCGCGAGCGCCTGCTGCTCGCCGCCCGAGAGGGTGCCGCCCCAGCGCCGGCGAGCGGCTGCGAGGAGCGGGAAGAGCTCGTAGACCCTGTCGAGGCGTCCACGGCCCCGGGCGGCCGACCCGCGCGCCGACGCGCAGGTTCTCCTCGACGGTCAGGCTGGGGAAGATCCGCCGGCCCTCCGGCACGAGCGCGATCCCGAGCGGAACGCGGCGGTGCGCGGGCAGCCGGTGCAGCGGCGCCCCGTCGAACCGCACCTCGCCCGAGCGCGCCGGCTGGATCAGCCCCGCCGCGGTCGCCGAGGAGGGTCGACTTGCCGGCCCCGTTCGCGCCGATGATCGCCAGCGTCTCGCCCTCGTCGACCTCGATGCTGACGTCGAAGAGCGCCTGGAAGTCGCCGTAGAAGCTGTCCACGGAGTCGAGCTCGAGCAGGCATCGGCCGCTAGAGCTCTCGTCCGAGATAGACGTCGCGGAGCTCCGGGCTCGCCATGACCTCCTGCGGCGTGCCCTCGATCAGCGTTCCGCCCCTCGGCGAGCGCAAGCATGCGGTCGACCACCGAGAGGAGCGCGTGGACGATGTGCTCGATCCAGAGGATCGCGACGCCCTCGGCGCGGACGGCCTTCATCGGTCTCGACGAGCGCGTTCACCTCGGGCTCGGTCAGGCCGCCCGCGACCTCGTCGAGCAGCAGCACGCGCGGTCGGGTCACGAGCGCGCGGGCGAGCTCGAGCCGCTTGCGCTCGAGTAGCGTCAGTGACGCGGCCGGCGTGTCGGCCTTGGCCCGGAGGCCGACCCGCTCGAGCACCGGCGCGCAGACCGACTTGGCGTCCTCACCGGCCTTCGCGCGGCCGTAGGTGAAGGCGACGAGGACGTTCTCGTAGGCGGTGAGGCCGCCGAACGGGCGCGGCATCTGGAACGTCCGGCCGATCCCGACCCGGCAGTGACGGTGCGCCGGCAGCCGCGTGATCTCATGGCCGTCGAAGACGACGCGGCCGCGGTCGGCGCGCAGGCTGCCGCCGATCACGTTCAGCAGGGTCGTCTTGCCCGCCCCGTTCGGGCCCACGATCCCGAGCGCCTCGCCCTCCGCCACCTCAGGTTGATTGCCTGGAGGGCGCGGCAACGAGCCGAAGGACTTCGAGACGTCGTGGAGCTCGACCAGGGCGGGCAGGCGCGACCTCTGCTCAGGAGTACGGGATCGGAATCAGCTTGGCGGTCTTCTTCAGCCCAGGCACCCGCTTGTTGCTGACGACCTGGAGCTCGTACTTGTACTTCTTGCCCTTGCGCCATTGGGCGCCGGCGAGCTTGCGTCTTGGCGACGTTGGGCACCGGGCCGTTCTTCCACGAGATGTGGCCGACGACGGTGTCGAGGTTCGTCGCCTTGATCGCGTCGACGATCGACGCCTTGTCGTCGATGTTCTTCGTGCGGCGCAGGACGTCGGCGGCGACCTCGAAGAGGCCGTGAGCGAAGCCGACCGGCTGCGTCCACTGGCCGTTCTTCCTCTCCCAGGCGGCGGCGAGCTGCGCCGCGGTCTGCCCTGTCAGCGACGACTTGTACGGATGGAACGGGCTCCACCACAGCTCCGTCGACATGCCCTCGCCGTGCGTGCCGAGCGCCTCGACCGACGAGGGGAAGAGCAGCGCCTTGCCGACCGAGGCGATCTTCGGATGGAAGCCCTGCTGCAGGGCCTGCGTCCAGAAGGTCGTGAAGTCGGGCGGGATCGGCACGCCGGTGACGATCTGCGCCTTGCGCGACTTGAACTTGGCGAGCTGGCTCGAGAAGTTGTCGTTCAGGTCCGGGAAGCGGCCCGGATCGATGACCGTGTAGCCGGCCTTCTTGAGCGGCGGCGGGAAGCCGAGCTTCGTGTCGCCCCACGCGTTCCCGTCGGGGTCGTTCGGGCCAGATCGCCGCCGACGAGCTTGTTGGTCGGGATCTGCGACCACATGTCGAGGAAGACGGCGATGATGTCCTCGAGTCCCCAGAAGAAGTGGTACGTCCACTTGAACGGCTTCGCCGGGTCGCCCTTGCGGCCGAAGAACCAGGGCTGCCACGGCGCGAGCGACGAGATGCACGGGACTCCGTTCGCCTCGCACGTGTCGGAGACGGGGTTCGTGATGTCGGGCGTGTCGCCGACGAGCATCAGGTCGATGTTGTCGTCCGAGGATCAGGCTCTGGGCGACGGTGGCGGCGCGGTTCGAGTTCGACTGCGCGTCGCGCGCCAGGATCTGCACGGGGAAGGTGTTCTTGCCCACGCGTAGACCCTTGTGGAGCACCTGTTGGATCTGGTCGATGCTGTAGTGTCCGCCACGCCGAACGGAGCGAGCGGGCCCGTCCTCGGCGTGACGTAGCCGATCTTGATCGTCCGGCTCGCGGCGAACGCGCGCGACGTCGCGACCTACGGCGCGAGCCCTAGCGCCAGACTCGCAGCGCCGGCCCGCCTGAGCAGCTTTCTGCGATCGATCCGCTCATCGAAGACGGAACCGGTCACGATCAGGTCGTCGGTCATCTTGTCCCTCCGGTCGAATCGATTCGGTCGGGATTTCGCCGCCCCGGTCAGAGCCGCCGAAAACCGCTCGGCGGGCTGGCACGTACTTCTATTTTCTTGGACCGGTCCAGGTCAAGCGGGCGCCGCGCGGCCCACAGGCGGCGGAGGCTCGCCCGGTCGCACGCGCTGGTAGCGTTGCGCCATGGAACCCGGCCTCGGCGGTGCGGACGAGCCTGCGGCCGAGCCCGTCGCAGCGGCGGTCGACGAGGTCGCATTCCGCGAGGCGATCGCGCACTTCGCCACGGGCGTCACGGTGATCACGACGCTGCACGAGGGCAAGCCGGCCGGGATGACCGCGAGCGCGGTCGCATCGCTCTCGCTCGACCCCGTGCTGCTGCTCGTCTGCATCAACAACCGGCTGCCGACACATGACGCGATCGAGGGGAGCCGGCGTTTCGTCATCAACGTGCTCGGCGAGGGCCAGGAGGAGCTGGCGCTCCGCTTCGCACGGCCGTCCCCCGACAAGTTCGCCGGCGTCCCCCTCAAGGCAGACTCGGAGCTGCCCGTGCTGGAGGACGCGATCGCCACGTTCGTCTGCGACCTGCACGAGCGCTTCCCCGGCGGCGACCACTCGATCTTCACCGGGCTCGTGCGCAGCTGTACGGCGGCGCCCGGCCGGCGGCCGCTCCTGTATTTCCGCAGCGGTTTCGGCTCCCTCCGCGATCACAATGCGGAGTTCCTGCAGGAGACGCTCGGCTGGGACATGCCGTCGCTCTCGGGCGTCGCGCCCGTCCGCGCCAAGCGCACTCCGTGACCCTCGCGGAGCTGCTTTCCGCGTGGTTCCAGGAAAGCGGACGGGATCTTCCCTGGCGAAAGACGCGCGACCCGTACGCGATCCTCGTCAGCGAGGTGATGCTGCAGCAGACGCAGGTCGAGCGGGTGATCCCCCGCTGGCAGGCGTGGCTCCAGCGCTGGCCGACGCCGGAGTCGCTCGCGGCGGCACCGGCGGCCGACGTGATCCGCGAGTGGCAAGGGCTCGGCTACAACCGGCGCGCGCTCGCGCTGCACGGTGCGGCCCGGCGGATCGCGGCGGCAGGCTGGCCCGCGGATCTGACGGCGCTGCCCGGAGTCGGGCGGTACACCGCGGCTGCGGTGCGCAACTTCGCCTTCGGCGAGCCAGTGCTGCCGGTCGACGTGAACGTGAGCCGGGTTCTCGAGCGCTCGGGCGGTGAGTTCTCGCCGGAGCAGGCAAGCGCGCTGATGGATCTCGGTGCGACGATCTGCCTCGCCCGGGTGCCGCGCTGCGAACGCTGCCCACTCGCCCCTGCCTGCCCCTCGCGCGGGCAGCGTTACGAGCCGGAGCGCAAGCAGGGCCGCTTCGAGGGCTCGTTCCGCCAGCGGCGCGCCGCGACGCTGCGCCTCGTCGCGGCGGAAGCGCGGCCGCTCGCGGAGCTGGACGCCGAGGCCGTCGACGCGCTCCACCGCGACGGCCTCGTCCACGTCGCTGATGGACTCGTCGCGCTGCCCGCCTAGACCTAGCCGGGTGCTCGCGTCTCGCCGAGGCGGTCCCATCCCAATCCCCCACCCACCCGCGGGGTGGTGCAATGGTGACAGGCGGGCGCGCACGTGTGTGCGCCGAGTTCGTGCCTATTCGCGCTCGAGCAGGGCCACGGCGTGCGCGGCGAGGCCCTCCCCCCGGCCGGTAAAGCCGAGGCGATCGGTCGTCGTCGCACGCACGGCGACCCGTGCGGGCTCGACGTCGAGCGCCGCGGACAGCCGCTCGCGCATCGCGTCGCGATGCGGCGCGAGTCGCGGCTCTTCGCCGATCAGCACGACGTCCGCGTTCACGACCCGCCACCCGGCCGCACGCACCTGCGCCCACGCGCTGGCGAGCAACTCGACCGAGTCGGCACCCTTCAGGCCGGGGTCAGCGGAGGAGAAGAGCGCGCCGATGTCCTCCAGCCCCGCGGCGCCGAGCACGGCGTCGGTGAGCGCATGGGCGAGCACGTCGCCGTCGGAATGACCGGCGAGGCCGCGCGGGTGCTCGATCGGCACGCCGCCGAGCACAAGCGGCGCGCCGTCCTCGAAGGCGTGCGCGTCGACGCCGATCCCGACGCGGAGCTCAGACATACGCGGCGAGTGTGTCAGGCAGCTCGGCCAGCGAGCGCAGCCTGATCGCCGCGACGTCTGCGCCGCCCTGCAGGTAACCCCACGGCCCGCGCCGCACATGCACGGCGACCAGACCCGCCTGAAGGGCCGGAAGCACGTCGTTGTCCACCCGGTCGCCGACGTAGGCGGTCTCCTCGGGCGTGAAGCCCGACTCGGCGACGATCCGCTCGAAGAACGCCGGCGAGGGCTTCTCGACACCCCAGCGGGCGGACGAAGCCACGAACTCGACCTCGAGCTCCTGGTCGCGGATCCACCCTTCGAGCTCGCGGCTCTGATTGCCGGCGATCCCCACGTAAAGTCCGCGTCGGCGCAGCTCGGCGAGACACGGGAGCGCGTCCGGGTAGAAGTCGTCGCGATCGTAGTAGGTCAGCCCCTCCGGCGGCTCGACCCCGAGATGGTCGTAGAGCCGCCGATGGCTCTCGCCGCGCGCGATCGTCACCCCGAGCGCCGCCCAGACGACATGCGGCTCGACGCCGACGCGCTCCGCCGCGAGGCGCCAGTAGCGCTCCTCGTTCACGAGTGTCTCGCCCACGTCGAAAACGACAGCTCTCACCACGGCGCGACCGCCGCCCGAGAGGCAACCGACGGTCCCGCCACGTGGATCAGAGCCACGAGGTGACGAGATCGAGATCGGCCGGCGTCGTCACCTTGAGCAGCTGCGGATCTCCCTGCACCCACGCCACGCGACCGCCGGCCCGCTCGACGAGCGACGAGCAGTCCGTCCCCTCGCCGAGCTGCACGGCGCGACGCAGCACGTCGGCGAGGAAGGCCTGCGGCGTCTGCACGGTCACAAGCTGCGCGCGCTCGAGGGTCTCGACGATGCGCTGCCCCTCGACTCTCTTGACTGTGTCGGCGATCGGCAGTGCCGGCACCGCGCCGTCCCAGCCCTCGTTCAGCGCCGTCAGCACGCGTTCGAGCACGAGCTCCGAGACGAGCGGCCGCGCCGCATCGTGCACGAGCACGACCGCCGCGTCGTCGGGCACCTCTGCGAGCGCGAGCCGGACGGACTCCGAGCGTGTCGCTCCGCCCGTGATGCAGGCGGCGCACTTCGAGCAGCCGAGCTCCTCCGCGAGCAGGATCGCCGGCTCCTCCCAACCGGGAGGAGCCGCGACGACGATCTGATCGATCCAGTCGGACTCATCGAGCCGGCCGAGGCTCGCCGCGAGCAGCGGCAGCTCGCCCAACCGGACAAACGCCTTCGGCTGCTCGGCTCCGAGCCGCTCTCCGCTGCCCGCGGCGGCGAGAACGGCCCAGACGGACACTATGCTGTTGCCGCGGCCGCCTTGGCCTTGGACGTCTTCTTCTTGCCGTTGCTGTTGCCGACGCCGTCGAGGACGCCGTCGAGCCACTCGGCCGCCTCGTCCTCGTCCATGTCCTTTGCGTACATCAGCTCCGAGGCGAGGATCTTCTTCGCCTTCACGAACATCTGCTTCTCGCCCGTCGACAGGCCTTTCTCATGGTCGCGCAAAGAGAGATTCCGGACGACCTCGGCGAGCTCGAGGATGTCGCCCGTCTTCATCTTGTCGCGGTTGTGCTTGAAGCGCCGGTTCCAGTTCTTCGGCATCTCGGTGGAGCCGCCGGTGAGCGCCTTGACAACGACCTCGACCATCTTCTCGTCGATCACCCAGCGCAGACCGACCTTCTCGGCGTTGTCCGCCGGAACCTGAACCGTCATGTCGTTGTGGAGGATCTGGATCGTCAGGTACTCCCGCTTCTCCCCGAGGACCTCGCGGGTCTCCTTCTTCACGACCGTGCCTGCCCCGTGGTGCGGATACACCACCTTGTCGCCGACGTCGAACAAGCCAGCCCTCCGTATCTTTCGTAGTCGCCAAGACGCCGGCGCAGGTGATCACGCCGGCGAACGGCCGACATCATAGCGCAAAACCGCATGAAATGGAGGGATTTGGCTAGGAAGCCTGCTTGGTGCGGGCTTCCAGGCCCGCCGCGAGCGCTCCGCGCAGCGTGTCCGCCGCTTCGATTCTGAGCTTGCCCTGCGGGGGCGTACCCGCGGGCGCGACGACGCCGACGAGCCCCAGCTTGGCGCATTCCTGGAGCCGCCGCTCTGCCTGCGCCGCCGGGCGCAGGCGCCCCGTCAACCCGACCTCGCCGAAGGCCGCAAGCTGCTCGCGCACGGGTACGCCCCGCGCGGCGGAGGCGATCGCCAGCGCGATCGCCAGGTCGGCTCCGGGCTCGTCGATCCTGACGCCGCCGGCGACGTTGACGAACACGTCGGCGGAGCCGAGCGCCACGCCCGCGTGCCGCGAGAGCACCGCAACGATCATGGCGAGCCGCTTCGGATCGACACCCGTGCCGACCCGGCGGGGCATCGCCAGGTCGGTCGGCGAGACGAGCGACTGGATCTCGAGCAGGATCGGGCGCGTTCCCTCGAGCGCGCAGGCAACCGCTGCGCCGACCTCGCCCGCGACCGAACGGCCGAAGAGCTCCGACGGGTCCGGCACGCCGACGAGCCCTGCACCGGTCATCTCGAAGACGCCGAGCTCGTTCGTCGAGCCGAAGCGGTTCTTGGCGGCCCGCAGAATGCGGTGCGCGTGGTAGCGGTCGCCCTCGAACTGGAGCACGCAGTCGACCAGGTGCTCGAGGACGCGCGGCCCTGCGACCGAGCCGTCCTTGGTCACGTGGCCGACCAGGATCGTCGCCACGCCGACCTCTTTCGCGACGCGGAGGAGCCGGCCGGCGGCCTCGCGCACCTGGGCGACCGAGCCTGGCGCCGAGCCGATGTCCGAGGAGTAGAGCGTCTGCACGGAGTCGATCACGCAGACGTCCGGCTGCTCGAGCTCGAGGGTCGCGCAGATCGCCTCGAGCTCCGTCTCCGCGAGGATCTCGACAGAGTCGGCGCCGCCGAGCCGGGCCGCGCGGAGCTTCACCTGCGCGACGGACTCCTCGCCGGTGACGAGCAGTGCCCGCCGGTCCTTCGAGATCGCCGCGAGCGCGGTCAGGAGCAGCGTCGACTTGCCGACGCCTGGCTCGCCCCCGAGCAGCACGAGCGATGCCGGTACGAGCCCCCCGCCGAGCACACGGTCGAGCTCCGCCACCCCGGTCGTGATCCGCGCCGCCTCCTCGACCTCGACGTCGACGAGGCGGAGCAGCGGCCGCGCGGTGCCGACCGAGCCCTTGCCGCCGCGCGCCGTGGCTCCCGGCGCCTCGGCGACACGCTCCTCGAGCAGCGTGCCGAAGGCATTGCAGCCCGGGCACTTCCCGAACCAGCGCCCGGCGCTGTAGCCGCATTCCGTACACGCGTAGTTGACTGCGGGCTTTGCCATCGAACCAGTCTACGAGGGGGACCTGACGCGGCTCTGTGCCGCCTTTGAGCCGAAACGCGCACCCGTGTATAGAGTCCGAGATCGTGACGCCGGCCGACGACCGCCTCGAGCGCTATGCGGAGCTGACGGTCCGTGTCGGCGCGAATCTCCAGGCCGGCCAGCAGCTCGGAATCCTCGCTCTGCCCGCCCACGCGCCGTTCGTGCGCGCGATCGCGGACGCCGCCTACCGCCACGGCGCGAGCTACGTCGACGTCCTCTACTCGGACCCGCGCGTGAAGCGCGCGCTGATCCAGTACGGCCCCGACGAGGCGCTCACCTGGACGCCTCCGTGGCTCCTGACTCGCCTCCACGACCTCAACGACCGCAGAAGCGCCCTCGTCTCGATCGCGGGCGACCCCGAGCCCGAGCTCTTCGCCGACCTGGACGGCGAGCGCGTCGGGCGGACCCGGCCGGTGGAGCTGGCGAAGGCGCACTCGCGCCAGGTGAACGACGGGCTTGCGAATTGGACGATCGTCGCCTACCCGAACGAGGGCTGGGCGGAGGCCGTGTTCGGCGAGCCCGACGTCGAGCGGCTCTGGCGGAGCGTCGCCTTCACCACCCGGCTCGACGAGGCCGATCCGGTCGCGGCGTGGAAGGAGCACATGGCGAGGCTGGCCGAGCGGGCCCGGACGCTGAACGAGCGGCGATTCGACGCCGTCCGCTTCCGCGGACCCGGGACGGATCTGACGGTGGGGCTGTTGCCGATCTCGGTCTGGAAGGCGGCCGCCTTCGAGACCGCCTGGGGTCTCGAGCATGTGCCCAACATGCCGACCGAGGAGGTCTTCACGACGCCGGACTACCGGCGCACCGAGGGCACCGTGCGCTCGACGCGACCTCTCGGCCTGATCGGCTCGATGGTGCGCGACCTCGAGCTCCGCTTCGCAGGCGGCAAGGCGGTCGAGGTCAAGGCCTCGTCGGGCGCCGACGTCGTCCGTGCACAGCTTGCCACCGACGGGGGCGCGTCCTTCCTCGGCGAGGTTGCGCTCGTGGACGGCACCTCGCGCGTCGGCCAGACCGGAATCACGTTCATGGACACCCTCTTCGACGAGAACGCAACCTGCCACATCGCCTACGGCGACGGGATCTCGTTCGTCGTCGACGGCGTCGAGGGCAAGAACGAGGAGGAGAGGCGCGAGCTCGGGGTAAACAGCTCGGCGATCCACACCGACTTCATGATCGGCGGGCCGGCCGTGGAGGTCGACGGTCTCGACGCAGGCGGCAGCGCGACGCCGATCATCCGCGACGACGCCTGGCAGCTGAGTTAGCCGAAGGAACGAGAGAGGCGGCCTCGCGGCCGCCTCTCGAAGCGCTACTCCTCGTCGCCCGAGCCTTCGGGCTCGTGGCTCTCGCCCTCGTCGTCCGGTGGGACGGTCACGCGCTCGGGCGAGATGTCGCCCGGGACGACCGTGATGTCGACGCCCTCTTCGTCTCCCTTGCGGGCGACGAGGATCGTCGAGCCGGGCTCGAGCGTGCGGCCGAGCACGAAGTCGGCGAGCGGATCCTCGATCAGGCGCTGGATCGCGCGGCGCAGCGGCCGGGCGCCCATCGCCGGGTCGTAGCCTTGCTCGACGAGCAGGTCCTTCGCCTCGTCGGTGAGCTCGATCGACACCTCGTGGGTGACCATCTGCTCGCGCAGGCGCTGCATCAGCAGGTCGACGATCTGCTTGATCTCCTCCCTGGCGAGCTTGTGGAAGACGATCACCTCGTCGATGCGGTTCAGCAACTCCGGACGGAAGACCTTCTTCAGCTCGCCCATCACCCGCGACTTCATGTCGTCGTAGGAGAGGCCCTGCTCCTCGCCGAGCGTGAAGCCGAGCGTCTGGTTCTTCGAGATCGCCGCCGCGCCGATGTTCGAGGTCATGATCACGATCGTGTTCCGGAAGTCGACCTTGCGTCCCTGCGAGTCGGTCAGCTTCCCCTCCTCCAGGATCTGGAGCAGGATGTTGAACACGTCCGGGTGCGCCTTCTCGATCTCGTCGAGCAGGATCACCGAGTACGGCTTGCGACGCACGGCCTCGGTCAGCTGGCCGCCCTCGTCGTAGCCGATGTAGCCCGGGGGCGAGCCGACGAGCCGGGAGACGGAGTGCTTCTCCATGTACTCCGACATGTCGACCTGGATCATCGCGTCGTCGTCGCCGAACAGGAAGCCGGCAAGCGTGCGGGCGAGCTCCGTCTTGCCGACCCCTGACGGGCCGAGGAAGATGAACGAACCGGTCGGGCGCTTCGGATCCTTGATCCCCGCGCGGGCGCGGCGGATCGAGCGCGAGACGGCCTCGATGGCGGCGTGCTGCCCGATCACGCGCTTGTGCAGCTCGTCCTCCATCTTGACGAGGCGCTGCGACTCGGCCTCGGTCAGCTTGAAGACCGGGATCCCCGTCCACATCGAGACGATGTCCGCGATCTCCTCCTCGCCGACCTCGGGCTGCTCCTCCGCGCCCTCGCTCTGCCGCCAGCTCTCCTCGAGCTCGCGCTTCTTCTGCGTCAGCTTGCGCTCCTTGTCGCGGAGCGAGGCGGCCTTCTCGAACTCCTGCGCCTCGATCGAGGCCTCCTTGTCCTTGCGCACCTTCTCGATCTCCTCCTCGAGCTCGCGGTAGCGCGGCGGAGCGGACATCGAGCGGATGCGCAGCCGGGAGGCTGCCTCGTCGATCAGGTCGATCGCCTTGTCCGGCAGCTGCCGGTCCTGGATGTAGCGATCGGCGAGCGACGCGGACGCGAACAGCGCGTCGTCGGAGATCTTGCAGCGGTGATGGGCCTCGTAACGGTCGCGAAGACCGCGCAGGATCTGCACGGTGTCCTCGACCGACGGCTCCTCGACCCGGATCTGCTGGAAGCGCCGCTCCAGCGCTGCGTCGCGCTCGAGGTACTTCCGGTACTCGTCGAGAGTTGTCGCGCCGATCGTCTGCAGCTCGCCGCGGGCGAGCGCCGGCTTCAGGATCGAAGCGGCGTCGATCGCGCCCTCGGCGGCGCCGGCCCCGACGAGATTGTGCAGCTCGTCGATGAACAGGATGATGTCGCCGCGCTGGGTGATCTCCTTCATCACCTTCTTCAGGCGCTCCTCGAACTCGCCCCGGTATTTGGAGCCGGCGACGAGCGCTGCGAGATCCAACGTGTAGATCTGCTTGTTCTTCAGCAGCTCGGGCACCTGGCCGGACGAGATGCGCTGAGCGAGCCCCTCGACGACGGCGGTCTTGCCGACGCCCGGCTCGCCGATCAGCACCGGGTTGTTCTTCGTGCGGCGCGACAGGATCTGCATCACGCGCTCGATCTCGTTCTGGCGACCGACGACGGGGTCGAGCTTGCCCTCGGCCGCGAGCTTGGTCAGGTTGCGCCCGAACTGGTCGAGCAGCTTCGAGCTCTTCGCCTTCTCGCCGGCGGCGCCGCCTCCGCCCTGCTGGCGGCGGCCCGGGCCGGAGAGCATGCGGATGATCTCGTTGCGGATCTTCTCGGCGTCCGCGTCGAAGTCGAGCAGGATGCGCGCGGCGACACCCTCGTTCTCGCGGACGAGGCCGAGGAGGATGTGCTCCGTACCGATGTAATTGTGGCCGAGGGAGAGCGCTTCGCGCAGCGCGAGCTCGAGCACCTTCTTCGCGCGCGGCGTGAACGGGATCTGCCCGGTCGTGACCTCGTCGCCCTGGCCGACGATGCGGGCGACCTGCGCGCGCACCTCTTCCACGGTGATGTCGAGGGACTCGAGGACGCGTGCGGCAAGGCCTTCCTCCTCACGAAGCAAGCCCAGGAGGATGTGCTCTGTGCCGATGTAGTTGTGCTTGAGAGCACGCGCCTCGTCCTGTGCGAGGACGACCACTTGGCGAGCCCTTTCTGTGAAGCGTTCGAACAACCCTCGACCCTCCTTTCCTTAGAACTTCCCGTGAGCGCCTTGGGCTCCCGGGTCGAGGTCAGGCCATCTTAGCCCCTGCGTGCCGGTCTCCGTGGCCGCGCACGGACGCTTGACACAATCCTTATCGTCTCCGACGTGCTCAGGGTTTACCGGATTCCGTTCTCGACGAACGTCGAGCGTGTGGCGCTCGCGCTCGGCCACAAAGGCGTCGCCTGCGAGTGGGTCGAGGTCGACGCGAACGACCGCTCCCCGGTCGTCGAGGTGAGCGGCCAGCCCCTCGTACCGGTCGTAGTCCACGAAGGTCATGTTCTGAGTGATTCGCCCAGAATCCTCCGCTGGATCGAGGAGCGCTGGCCCGAACCGCCGCTCCTGCCTGCAGATCCGGCGCGACGCGCCGAGGTGGAGGTCTTCTGCGACTGGTTCAATCGGGTCTGGAAGCGCCCGCCGAACCGGATCGCCGAGGGCGACGCCGATCCCGCGCTCGTCGCGGAGCTGCGCGGCTCGCTGGACGTCTTCGAGGCGCTGCTGCACGGCCGCGACTTCCTGTTTCGCGACTACTCGCTCGCCGACGTGACGGCGTTTCCATTCCTCAGATATGCGACGGGGCTGCCCGCCGGAGACGATGAGCTCTTCCACCAGGTGCTCGCGGACAACCTGCCGCTCGAAGGACACCCGCGCGTGGCAGCGTGGATCGAGCGCGTCGACTCGAGGCCGCGCGCCTGACACCTCGCGGCTCGGCGCCGACCTAGCGCGCCGTGGTGCTCGCGCCGACCAGCTCGGTGAAAGTCTCCTCGACGAGCCAGTCGAACGACGAGGGGAGTGTCCCATCCGGTTCGGCGTAGCTGCGCAGGAAGAAGAGGTACGAGAGCCATTCATCGTGGCGGTCCGGGAACTCCGGGCCACGCTCCTCGACGATCCGGCTCAGCTCGCTGAGATTCCAGCGGCCGGGCTGTCGCGGCAGCTCGGAGACGCTCGCGGCAGGCGGAGGCGCCGCCGCGATCGGCGGCGCCTCGGCGAGTACCGGCTCCGGCTCCGGCTCGGGCGTCGCCGCCGCGGCACTCCGCTCCTCGAGCTCGTCGGCGCGCTTGGCGATCTCCTCGGCCCGCGCCTCGAGCTCCTCCTCGCGCGTCGCGAGCTCCCGGTCGCGGGCGGCCAGCTCGCCGGCGCGGCGGATCAGCTCCCGCTCGCGCGAGGTCAGGGTCGTGAGCCGTTCGGCGAGCGCGCGCTCGCGCTCGGCGAGCTCGGAGAGCCCGGCCAGCGGCGCCGCCTCGAGCGCCTGCTCCCGCGCGTTCAACTCCGCCTCCCGGGCGGACAGCTTCTTCTGCTGGGCGAGCAGCGCCTCCATCCTGTCGGCGAGCCGCTGCTCGAGCTGCGCGACGAGGCGGTCGGTCACGGCGAGATCATAGTCCGAGGCTAGCGCCGCCTCGCGTCCGCGCCTGCCTGTGGCGAGCAGTCCGGCGGCCACGCCGAGCAGCAGCGCTCCGCCGAGAGCGCCGAGCACGATCGGGAGCTCCGCGAGCCGGATCGGCTTGCGCGGCGGGACGGCGCGCCCTGCGACCTGTAGCGACGGGTCGCTCGAGCTGGCGAGCGAGCGCAGCTGCGCGAGCCGCGTGCGCAGCACGGCGCCGCGCGTGCTCGCCTTGCCTTTCGCGGGCAACGCCAGCAGCTGCTGCAAGGTTCGCGTGGTCGCGTCGATGATTGCCGAATTGAGCGTCGCCGTCCGCTCGGCCACGAGCAGCTCTGCGAAGGAGTTGGCGAGCTTTGCCGCAACAGCCGGGTCGGGGTCGCGCGCCGTGATCGCGACGACGGAGCTCGCGCCGGCCGGCCGGGCACGCACACGCGCAAGCAGGTCTGCGACGCTCGTGCGCACGCCGAGCCGCGCGCGCACCGATTCGGCGAGCTCGCTCGTCGTCACGAGCTGCGCCGCGGTCTGGACTGCGCTCCGCCCGCGGGTGTCACGCAGCACCGGTAGGCCGAGGTAGCGCGGATCCGACGCAGCCACCGGCGTCACGAGCACCGTGGCTCGCGCCTCGTAGCGCTTCGGCGCGGATGCGACGTAGGCGGCGGCGCCCCCGATGCAAAGGGCCGAGAAAACCGCGACGGCCCCCCAGACCCGCAGGAGCGTCCCTTTCCGAGAACGAGGCACGAGACCATTATCGGCCGCGGATCGGCTTTCCTCGATCGACGCCGGGCACGGACACGGCTGGCGCGGCGGCAGCGCGTCTCCCGGGCGGCCTCCACCCGGCCCGGTAGTGTCGGAGTCCGTGAAGGTGCTGATCACCGGCGGGGCGGGCTTCATCGGCTCGCACCTCTCCGAACTCCTGCTCGCCGACGGCCACGAGGTCTACGCCCTCGACGATCTCTCGACCGGATCTCGCTCGAACGTCGAGCACCTGCTGGAGCGACGTGACTACCACCTGGTCGTCGACTCGGTGCTGTCGCGCTCGGTGGTCAACGAGCTGGTGCACAAGTGCGACGTCGTCTACCACCTCGCCGCCGCGGTCGGCGTCCGGCTGATCGTCGAGCAGCCTGTCCGGACGCTCGTCGTCAACCTCCAGGGCACCGAGAACGTGCTCGAGGAGTGCAACCGCTTCGACAAGCGCGTCCTCGTCGCCTCCACGTCGGAGGTCTACGGCGACCACCGCGAGGAGATCCCGCTCGCCGAGGACGCACGCCGAATCTACGGACCGACGACGCAGCGCCGCTGGGCGTACGCCGACTCCAAGGCGATGGACGAGTTTCTCGCCCTCGCCTATCACCAGGAGCGCGGCCTCGACGCGGTGATCGCCCGCCTGTTCAACACGGTCGGGCCGCGCCAGAGCGGCCAGTACGGGATGGTGATCCCGCGGTTCGTCGGTGCGGCACTCGCGGGGCAGCCGCTCGAGGTCTTCGGCGACGGCCGGCAGACGCGCTGCTTCTGCCACGTGCGAGACACGATCCGGGCGCTCCAGGGCCTGATGGAGTCGAGCGCCACCTCGGGCGAGATCTACAACATCGGCTCGCAGGAGCGGATCCGCATCCTCGACCTGGCAGAACGAGTGGTCGAGGCGACGGGCTCGGGCTCGACCCTCGCATACGTTCCATTCGACGAGGTCTACGGCCAGGGAATCGAGGACATGCTGCACCGCATCCCCGACACCGACAAGATCGAAGCCGCGATCGGCTGGCAGCCGACCTGCTCGCTCGACGACATCCTCGACGACGTCGTGGAACACCTCCGGCAAGCGCCGGTCGTCCCGGCCTAGGAGACCTGCTCCAGCTCCGCTCGCGCAGCGCCGGGAAGAGGATCACATCGCGGATCGAGTCGACGCCCGCGAGCACCATCACGAGCCGATCGATCCCGAGCCCGAGGCCGCCCGTCGGAGGCATCCCGTACGAGAGAGCTTCGACGTAGTCCGGATCGCCCTCCTCCGCCTCGACGTCGCCGGCGGCACGGTCGGCCTGCTGCATCGTGAATCGTGACCGCTGCTCCTCCGCGTCGTTGATCTCGGTGAAGGCGTTGCCGAGCTCCATGCCGCCGATGAAGTACTCGAACCGCTCGACGATCCGCGGGCTCTCGTCGGTGGCCCGAGCGAACGGGGACAGCTCGATCGGATAGTCGTGGAGGATCGTCGGCTGGATCAGCTTCGGCTCCACGTAGGCGGTCAGGGCATGGTCGATCAGCTTCGACCAGGTCGGATCCTTCGCGACGTCGAGGCCGCGCCCCTCGAGCAGCTGCCGCAGCTCCGCCTCGTCCTCCGACCAGACGCCCTGCTCGTGGAGGGCGTCGACGAAGGAGATCCTGCGCCACGGTGCCTGCAGGTCGATCTCGTGGCCGCGGAACTGGACGATCGTCGTGCCGAGCGTCTCCTGCGCCACACGCTCGACGAGCCGCTCGACGCGCGCCATCGTGTCGCGGTAGTCGGCGTACGCCTCGTACCACTCGAGCATCGTGAACTCGGGGTTGTGCTTGAAGGAGACGCCCTCGTTGCGGAAGTCCTTGCCGAGCTCGTAGACGCGCTCCAGACCGCCGACGATCAGGCGCTTGAGGTAGAGCTCGGTCGCGATCCGGAGGTAGAGATCCTGGTCGAGCTCGTTGTGGTGCGTCACGAACGGCTGCGCGAAGGCGCCGCCATAGCGCGGCTGCAGGACGGGGGTCTCGACTTCGACGAAGCCGTCGCCGTCGAGGGCGCGACGCACCGCTCCCACCATCCGTGTGCGCAGCAGGAAGACCCTCCGCGTCTCCTCGTTCATCAGCAGGTCGAGGTAGCGCTTGCGATAGCGGAGCTCGACGTCGGTGAGCCCGTGGAAGGTGTCGGGCAGCGGCGCCCGGATCCGGCTCAATACCTCGAGCTCGTCGACCATCAGCGAAGGCTCACCCCGGCGCGACTGGGCCGGAGAGCCGATCGCGGCGACGATGTCGCCGAGGTGCACGTCGACCTCTCCGGTTCGGTTCGCCGGGCAGAGCAGCTGGATCCGGCCGCTGCGGTCGACGAGGTCGAGGAACGTCAGCTTCCCCATGTCGCGGCGCGCGAGTACGCGGCCGGCCAGACGGCGCTTCGCCTCCGACTCGCCGCCGGGCTCGAGGTCGGTCGCTTCGGCGCGAACGGCCTCGATCAGGTCCCGGTCGGGAAAGCGCTTCGCGGTCACGGCACGAAGGCTAACCGCGACGTCGGGAGGGCGCCCCGGGGGGTGCACGATGCAGCGTCGTCTGTCCCGCGCGCGCCGCGGGCGTGAGCGTCGACCAGCTCGCGCGACTCCGCGCGGTGCGACGGACTACGCGGCCTTGATTTCGAGGATCTTGAACTTGAGCGAGCCGCGGGGTGCTGCGACCTCGACGACCTCGCCCTTCTTCTTGCCCATGATCGCCTTGCCCACCGGAGACTCGTTCGAGAGCTTGCGCTCCGACGGATTCGCCTCGGCGGAGCCGACGATGTGGTACTCGACGGTCTCGTTGGCGTCCATGTCCTTGAGGCGCACATGGGAGCCGATCGAGACGACGTCCTTGGCCACGTCCTTCTTGTTGATCACGCGAGCGGCGAGAAGCCGCTCTTCCAGCTGCGCGATCCGGTGCTCGAGCATCGCCTGCTCGTTCTTGGCATCGTCGTACTCGGCATTCTCGGCGATATCGCCGAACTCACGAGCGTGCTTGATCCGCTCAGCGACCTCGCGTCGCTTCTCGGTGGAGAGGTACTCGATCTCCTGCTTGAGCTTCTCGTGACCCTCTGGAGTGAGGATTACGTCCTTCACGTGAACCGGCCTCCTGGCCTTGAGAAAGAAAAAGCGGCGGCGCCACGGCGCCAACGCGGCCGGGAAGAGTACCTGCGGGCGCTGACGGCCGTCAAGACCTCCCGGCTACGATTGCGCGATGCCGCTCGACCTGCGTACGTCCTGGTGGATCAGAGACGTCGAGATCGCCTCGCGCATCGTGCTCGCGCCGATGGCCGGCGTGAGCGTGCAGGCGTTCAGGCGGCAGGGGCGGCGCTTTGGCGCGGGGCTCGTCTGCTCGGAGATGGTCTCGTGCGCGGGGATCGAGCATCGCAACGAGCGCACGCTCGGCTACCTGCGCGTCGCCTCCGACGAGCATCCGCTCGCGATCCAGATCTTCGGCTCGGACCCGGCGGTGATGAGTGAGGCCGCGCGCATGGTCGAGGCGGCAGGAGCCGACCTCGTCGACATCAATTTCGGCTGTCCCGTGCGCAAGGTCACGAAGACCGGCGCCGGAGCGACTCTGCTCGACGACCCCGAGCGCGCCTGCCGGATCGTGGCGGCGGTCGCCGGCGTCGTGTCGGTGCCGGTCTCGGTCAAGATGCGCCGCGGGCTCGAGAACGGCTCACGCGCCTGCCTCGAGGTCGGGCCCCGGCTCGTCGAGGCGGGAGCTGCGACGCTGACCCTGCACCCGCGCTCGGCCAGGCAGATGTACACCGGTGAGGCCGATCACTCGCTGACGGCGGAGCTCGTCGAGCGCGTCTCGGTGCCCGTGATCGCCTCGGGCGACATCGTGTCGCGCGCCCGCGCCCAGGCGGTGCTCGCGCTGACGGGCGCAGCGGCCGTGATGGTCGGCCGGGCCGCGCAGGGAAACCCCTGGGTGCTGCGGGAGCTGCTCGAGGAGGACGCCGCCGAACCGACGCGCGAGGAGGTCGTCGCCGAACTGCTCCTCTTCATGCGCGAGACGGTGCGCGAGCTCGGCGAGCGGAGGGCGAGCGGCTTCCTGAAGAAGTTCTACGGCTGGTACCTCGGTCGCGGCCGCTTCCCGCGCGCTTTCAAGGCCGAGCTGACGCAGATCGACGATCTCGCCGAGGTCGAGCGGCGCCTGCTGGCCGCCGCCCCCGGCGCGCGCCTGCTCGCCGAGCGGCTGCAGGACGAGCTGCCGGACGCGGACGAGGTCCTGCTCGACCGGATGCCGATCTCGATCTACGGCGGCGGCTGAGCCGCCACAACTCGTTACACGCGTCAGACCCGGGAACCCCCCACCTCCCGCCCCTATGGCATCAGCCTAGCGACGACTTCGTGACGCGTGGGCGACGGCTTCGTGCCGAAATCCCGTCGGTTCGTCGGCTGTCTCACTACGACCCGAGGTTGCGCTCCCAGACGAGCCGAAGGCCCTCGAGCGTCAGGAACGGGTCGATCGTCGAGATCGTCCTCGAATGGGGCGCGATCAGGCTCACCAGCCCGCCCGTGCCGATCACGGGAGCCTCGTGACCCAGTTCCTCGCGGATCTTCGTTGCGATCCCGTCGACCTGGCCCGCGAACCCGTAGACGACGCCGGACTGCAGGGCGGAAGCAGTCGTCTTGCCGATCGCACGCTCGGGTGCGACGAAGTCGACCTTGACGAGGCGGGCTGCGCGGGCGAAGAGGGCGTCCATCGACACCTCGATCCCGGGGGCGATCACGCCGCCCACATACTCGCCTTCCGCCGAGACGACGTCGAAGTTCGTCGACGTACCGAAGTCGACCACGATCGAGGGAGCGCCGTGGCGCTCCAGCGCCGCGACGGCGTTCGCAATCCGGTCAGGCCCGACCTCGCGCGGGTCGTCGTAGCGAATCGGGAGCCCGGTCCGGGTCCCGGGGCCGAGCACGAGGAGCGGCGCCTTCGCCCAGCGCTCGGCAAGCATCTCGTATTCGCGGACGAGCGCCGGCACCGTCGACGAGAGCACGATCCCGGAGACGCGGGAGCCGACGAGGAAGCGCTCGAGCAGCGCACCGAGCTCGTCGCCGGTGCGGTGCGCCTCGGTGGCGACGCGCCAGTGCTCGCCCAGCGACTCGCCGTCGAACAGCCCGAACACCGTCTGGGTGTTCCCCACGTCGACCGCGAGGAGCATGCGCCTAGGTGAGGTCGTCGTCGCCGGGCAGAGACTCGCCGATCCGCTCGGCGAGCGCTTCGGCGGTCAGCTTGGGCTCGTCGCCCTCGCCGCGGAGCTCCTCGACGGTGACGTCGGTCGACGTGTAGACCTCGACCCGCGGGATCATCCGCGTCGGGCGGTTCTTGTCCCAGACCCAGACGTCCTCCATCTGCAGCTGGAAGAACGGGTAGTTCGGCTGCAGGATCGGCTTCAGCTCGAGCTTGTTGCAGAGGTACGTCAAGTCCTGGGTCAGCACGCAGTAGCGGAAGAGCGGGAAGACCGCTGTGTACTCCCGCTTCAGCCGGAGCTCGAGGTCCGCCTCGAATTCGTCGAGTTCGTCGATGTGCGACATCAGGATGATTGTAGCCCCGCGAGCAGCACCGACACCCGGCCGCGGCCGGGGACGACGAGCTGGGGAGCAAGCTCGGCGAGCGGCTCGAGGACGAAGGCGCGCTCGTGGAGGCGCGGGTGCGGCACGGTCAGGCCGGCCTCGTCGATCAGCTCGTCGCCGTAGAGGAGCAGATCGAGGTCGACCGTGCGCGGGCCGTAGCGTGGGCCCTCTCGCGTGCGCCCGAGCCCGCGCTCGACCTCGAGGAGGCGCTCGAGCAGCGCGCGCGGCCCCTCCTCGGTCTCGACCTCGGCGACGCCGTTGAGGAAGCTCGGCTGATCGGCATAGCCCCAGGGCTCGGTCTCGATCAGCGTCGAGATGCGCTGCGCGCCGAGCAGCTCGACGGCACGCCGGATCGTCGTCTCGCGATCGCCCAGGTTCGCGCCGAGACCGACGTACGCGATCGTCACGGGCGCTCGGCCGTCGCCGCGGAGAACTCGACGCGTGCGCCGAGCTGCACCTCGGGCTTGCGCACACGCACCCGCACGTGGGCGAGCGCGAAGCGCGCGACGAGCTCGTCGGCAAGTGCGCCCGCGAGCGCCTCGATCAGACGGTGGGGGCGCTCGTTCACCTCGCGGACGCACGAGACGACGTCGCGGTAGTCGACCGCGTCCTCGATCCGATCGGAGAGACCCCGATCGCCGACGTCGAGCCAGAGGTCGTAGACAAACCGCTGGCCGACGCGACGCTCCTCGTCGAGCACGCCGTGGTAACCGTGCAGCTCGAGGCCGGCGACCTCGACGACCGTCACAGAGCCGCCGCGACGGTCAGCGCCTCGACGTGCTCACGCACGTCGTGGACGCGAAGGATCGTCGCCCCGCGCTCGAACGCGGCGACCGCAGCGCCAACGCTGGCGGCGGTCGAGCTCGTCGTCGCGTCGGGATCGCCGAGCAGCCGCCCGAGCGTGCTCTTGCGCGAGAGCCCGACGACGAGCGGACGGCCGAGAGCGGCGATCTCACCGAGCCGGCGCAGGAGCTCGAGGTTGTGCTCGACGGTCTTGCCGAACCCGATCCCGGGATCGAGGCAGATCCGCTCCTCCGCGATCCCGGCGTCGACCGCGAAGCGAAGGCGCTCCTCGAGAAAGGCCGCGACCTCCGACACGACGTCGTCGTACCGCGGCTCTCTCTGCATCGTCCGCGGCTCGCCCTGCATGTGCATCAGGCAGAGGTACGCGCCGGACTCCGCAACGACGTCCGCGAGCCCCGGATCCCCCCGCAGTGCGGTGACGTCGTTGACGAGCTCGGCCCCGAGCTCGAGCGCGCGCCGGGCCACCTCAGCCTTGGCGGTGTCGATCGAGACGGGCAGGCCTCCGAGCTGCTCGAGCACAGGCACGACGCGGCGTAGCTCCTCGCCGAGCGCCACGGCGTCCGCCCCGGGCCGCGTCGACTCGCCGCCGACGTCCACGAGCGCGGCGCCGTCGGCCACCATGACCCGCGCCGCGGCAACTGCCGCCTCGGGCTCCAGGTGCGCGCCGCCGTCGGAGAACGAGTCCGGCGTGACGTTGACGATGCCCATCACGGAAGGCCGCGGGAAGCGCTGCGCGAGCGGGAGCACGAGCCCGAGAGTACCCCGAGCCGATCTTGGCGGCCGCAGGCCGCGGCCCCTACGCGGAGGGCTCGGGGTCCGGGCCCTGCATCGCAGAGCCGGGAAGCGGGAACGGGCGCGGCTTCGGCTGCGGGGCGCGCTTCTTCTCCTCGGGCGCCGCATCCGGCTTGGTATCGACCGCTTCCTCCGGGAACACCGTCGACTCGTCCTCGCCCGCCAGCAGGCGCTCGAACTGATCCTTGTCGATCGTCTCGCGCTCGATCAGGATCTGCGAGATCTGGTGCAGCTGGTCGAGGTGCTCGTTGAGGACGCGATGCGCGGCCTCGTGTCCTTCCTCGATCACGCGGCGGATCTCGTCGTCGATCTCGCGCGCGATCTCCTCGGAGTAGTCGGGCTCGTTGCCCATGTCACGGCCGAGGAACGGCTGATCGTGGTTGCGGCCGAGCACCCGCGGGCCGAGCTTCTCGCTCATCCCGAAGCGCATGATCATCTGCTTGGCGACCGCGGTCACACGCTCGAGGTCGTTCGCGGCGCCGGTCGTGACCTCGTGGAAGACGAGCTCCTCCGCAGCACGGCCGCCGAGCGTCATCGCGAGCTGGTCCATCAGCGCCGACTTCGTGGTCAGGTAGCGATCCTCGGTCGGCAGCGAGATCGTCAGGCCGAGCGCCTGGCCCCGGGAGACGATCGTGATCTTGTGCACCGGATCGGTGTTCTCCAGGTAGTGGCCGACCAGTGCATGGCCCATCTCGTGATATGCCGTGATCTTGCGCTCCTGCTCACTGAGCAGGCGGGCCTTCTTCTCGGGCCCGGCGATCACGCGCATGATCCCCTCCTCGAGCTCCTCCTGCTGGATCGTCTTCTTGCCGCGCCGCGCCGCGAGCAGCGCCGCCTCGTTGACGAGGTTCGCGAGGTCGGCGCCCGTGAACCCCGGCGTGCCTGCCGCGAGTGCGTCGAGGTCGATCTCGGGCGCGAGCGGCTTGCCTTTCGAGTGCACCTCGAGGATCTTGCGCCGGCCGTTGCGGTCAGGCCGGTCGACGACGATCTGCCGGTCGAAGCGGCCCGGGCGCAAGAGCGCCGGGTCGAGGATGTCAGGGCGGTTCGTGGCGGCGATCAGGATGATGTTGTCCTTCATCTCGAAGCCGTCCATCTCGACGAGCAACTGGTTCAGCGTCTGCTCGCGCTCGTCGTGGCCTCCGCCGAGACCGGCGCCGCGATGGCGGCCGACCGCGTCGATCTCGTCCATGAAGACGATGCACGGGGAAGCCTGCTTCGCCTGTTCGAACAGATCGCGCACGCGGGAGGCGCCGACGCCCACGAACATCTCGACGAAGTCGGAGCCGGAGATCGAGAAGAACGGCACGCCCGCCTCGCCGGCGACGGCGCGCGCGAGCAGCGTCTTGCCGGTGCCGGGAGGACCGTAGAGCAGAACTCCCTTGGGGATCCGTGCGCCGAGCGCCTGGAACTTCTTCGGGTTCTCGAGGAACTCCTTGATCTCCTGGAGCTCTTCGACGGCCTCATCGACGCCTGCGACATCCTTGAAGCCGATCTTGGGCGAGTCCGGGGTCATCCGCTTCGCCCGCGACTTGCCGAAGCTCATCACCTTCGAGCCACCGCCCTGTACCTGGTTCATCAGGAAGATCCAGAAGCCGAACAGCAGCACGAACGGCAGCAGCGAGGTGAGGATCGACCACCACGGCGACGAGCCGGTGCCCTTCGAGTCGAACTTGACCTTCTGCTTCTGCAACAGGGTCTGGAACTGGGCCTGCGACTGGTCGCTCGGGTAATGGACGACGATCTTCGTGTTGTCGACCCTCGTCGCGGCAATCTCGCGCTTGCTGGGATTGAAGACGACCTCCGCGAGCTGGCCCGGGCTCGTCTGAACTGTCTGGATCAGCTGCGAGTAGGTCTGCTTCTCGGGCTTCTTGCCGCGACTGACGAGCGTCTGCGTCGCGAGCCAGACGAGCGCTGCGATGACGATCAGCGGAAAGAGGGCGCTACGGAAGAATCGATTCACGGGATCTCCTGCAGGGAGGGTAGCAGCCTGCTATCGGGTCGAACCTCGCCGCGCCCGGATTTGGTTACGCGCCCTCGGGCAGCAGATCCGAGTGGAGAACCCCGACGTACGGCAGGTTGCGGTACCGCTCTGCGAAGTCGAGCCCGTAGCCGATCACGAACTTGTTCGGGATCTCGAAACCGGTGTAGCGCACGGGCACATCGATCTCGCGCCGGTCGGGCTTGGTCAGGAGCGCGCAGATCTCGAGCGAGGCCGGCTCGCGCGACTCGAGGTTGCGCATCAGGTACGAAAGCGTCAGGCCCGAGTCGATGATGTCCTCGACGACGAGCACGTGCCGGCCGTCGATGTTGATGTCGAGATCCTTGAGGATGCGCACAACTCCGGACGTATCCGTCGAGGCGCCGTAGCTCGAGATCGCCATGAAGTCGATCTCGCACGGCACGGTGAGATGGCGCATCAGGTCGGCGAGGAAGAAGACGGCGCCCTTGAGCACGCCGACGAGCAGCAGGTCGCGGCCCTGGT
Organism: uncultured Actinomycetes bacterium; assembly: GCA_963757725.1. Lineage (GTDB taxonomy): Bacteria > Actinomycetota > Thermoleophilia > Gaiellales > Gaiellaceae > CAVWSR01. The sequence goes on along the minus strand of CAVWSR010000005.1, from coordinate 323,301 downwards.
AGTCGGCGGAGATCTCGGTCCCGAGCTCCCGGATGCGCGTCTGGAGCACGTCCTCGGTGATCAGGATCTCCCCTACGCCCCGCTCCAGCTCAGTCATCTGCACGCACTGCCTCCACTCCCTCGGAATCGACGATCCCGGGCACGGCCACGACCTCGTCTCCCCGAACGACCAGGGGCCAGGCTTCTCGGTCGGAGCGTGGGATCTTGGCGTCCACGAACACGTCCTGGATCTTCTTGGAACGTCCGGCGAGCCGGTCTCCGGGCCGCCACCCTCGTACCTTAAGGCCTTTCAGCTCCGAGCGGATGGTCCACGCACCCCAGCGCACCTCGCCCTCGAGCGCGACGGGGCCGGACTCGAGCCAGACGCGCTCGTGCTCGCGCACGACCTGGACGCCGCCGCCGAGGTCGAGCCGCTTCGAGCCGAGCGGCGCGTCGAGCAGATCGGCGAGCGCGGCGGGCAGCTCACGGCGCTCCTCGAGGGCGCGCAGCACGTTCTCGTCGGCGGCGGGATGGATCTGTCGCAGCGCGGGCAGGATCTCGCGTCTGATCAGCCCGCGAACCGTGTCGGGATTCGACGAGTCGCTGCGAAAGGAGAGGCTGTGCGCCGCGCAGTACGCCTCGGTCTCCTCGCGCCAGAGCGAGAGCAACGGGCGGACGACGCCGTCCTCGCGCCGCGCCTTGATCCCGGTCGTTCGGCCGCTCGTAACGAGGCGGTACAGAATCGTCTCGACCTGATCGGAAGCGGTGTGGCCCGTTGCGCGCAGACGGTCGGTCGCGAACGAGTAGCGGAGGTCGCGCAGTTCGGCCTCGGTCGTCCCGCGCGCCTCGACCACCTCCGCCCCGAGCGCCTCGCGGCAGAAGCGCGCATCCTCGTCCGATTCGGCCCCGCGCAGGCCGTGGTTGACGTGTAACGACGACACGCTGTAGCCGAGCGCGTCGAGAGCGTGCCGGAGACAGGTCGAGTCGGCGCCGCCCGACACCAGGCAGAGGATCTCACCGCCGGGGGCGATCAGCTGGTGCCGGCGAACGTGCTCCTCGATCCGCGCGAGCAGGCCGTCCACGTGAGCATTGTGGGCTAGAGGAGCGGGCTGACGTCGCAGCCGTGCGCCTGCAACGCCGGTTGCGCCTCGACCAGCACGTCGTGGGCAAAGCTTGCGAGCCCGTAGGCGCGGACGAGGTGAGGGGCCGCGTCCTCGTTCTTCCAGTGCGCCCACACCGCGCGCGCGTACTCGTTGAACATCGAGTTCATCAACGCCCGGGTCTCACGGAGCGACGGGTCGGCTGGAGCGGTCGAGAGCATCGTCCTGGCGGCATCGTGAGCCTCGCCGATCACCTGCGGCGCCTTGGCGTCACCCGACTTGTAGTCGTCTGCCCAGAGCCCGAGCGAGGTGATGTTCAGCTGGGCCGTGTTGATGAAGGCCCGATCGGTCGGCGAGCAGACATGCGCAGCCGCAGTTGCCCGCGCGCCGCAACCCGACGCCAGCAACACGACCCCGGTCAAAAGACCGGCCGCAAGAAGGCCGCGTATGTGCACTGCACGCTGTATCGGCCGCACGCGCGATCGGCCGGGATCACTCGTTCAGGTGGACGTGCGCCGACGTCGTGAGGCGAAGGAGGCGAGCTCGAGCGCGAGCCAGCGCGCGATCCGCGCGGCGAGCAGCACCGTCGCGACTCGCCTGAGCTTCACCAGCGTGGCTCCCGCGCCCACGCGGCCAGCAGGTCGAGCGCACGGTCGAGGTCCACGGCGGCTACTTCGAACGGCTCCGCACACGGCACGTCGTCGAGCAGCGGCCGCGGCGGACAGCCGGCGAGCGCGTCGAGCGCGTAGCGGATCGGGAGTCCGTGGGCCACGACGAGCACCGTACTCTCCTCGCGTGCGAGCACGAAGCGGTAGCCGCGCACGTAGCGACGCACCGCTTCGACCCGGCTCTCACCGCCGCCAGGGCAGGCCTCGGCCGGGCCGGCGGCAACCGCCCACTCCCGGTAGGCGGGAAAGTCGCCGCCCTCGTAGCTGCCGAAGTGGATCTCGCCCAGCTCCGGCAGCTCGAGCACGGGCGCCCCGGGACAGGCGATCGCGGCCGTTTCCGCCGTGCGCCTGAACGAGCTCGTGACCGCGAGCCCGACCTCGCCGAGCCGAGCCCCGAGCGCTCTCGCCTGCTCCCTGCCCGCCTCCGATAGCCCCGCGTCGAGCCGCGCGTCGCCGTTCAGGACGCCGCGCACGTTCGCCGCGCTCTCCGCGTGGCGGACGAGAATCGCCGTCCTCATCGCAGGAGCAAGCGCGTCTCGAGCGCCGACTCACCGTCCGGCCCGACGGCGTACGCGCACGCGCCCTCGCGTGCCGTCACGCATTCCGCAAGCACCGTGCCGGCGAAATGGAGCGCAGCGCCGTCGTCGGCCGCGTAGCCTGCGGGAAAGCCCTCGCGGACGAGCCCCGTGTAGGTCGGCCGCCGCTCCGCCTCGCCGTCGTAGTGCGGGCAGGCGCTCCCGGGGAGAAAGCCGAGCCCGTCGTGCAGCGCGGCGAGCGGCCCGAACGAGTCGGTGACCGAGCATTCGAACCAGCAGATCATCCCCGCGCTGACGCCCGAAAGGACGACACCGCGCTCCCAGGCCTCGCGCAGCGCCGAGTCGATCCCGTGGACGCGCCAGATCGCGAGCGCATTCGCTGTGTTGCCGCCGCCGACGAAGACGGCGTCCGCGGCGACGATCTGTGCGCGGGGGTCGGTCGTGTCGCGCACGAAGAGCTGCAGGTCGGAGACCTCGGCACGGCCCGAAAGCCGCCGGTAGAAGCCCGCGGTGTAGTCCGCCGAGTCCGCGCTCGCGGTGCCGAGAAACACGATCCGCGGCCGCGTCTTGCCCGTCAGGTCGAGCACGAAGTCCTCGAGCAGGTACGCCCAGGACTCCTCGAGCCCTCCCATCGCGACGATGTGACGGTCGCTCATCGACGGCAGGCTAGCGACGGGCGCGTAGCCTGCGCGCGGGCGGTTTCAGCGCTTCTTCGACTTCGAGCGGGCGGCGGGGCGCTTGACCACAGTCTTGGTCTCGCCCGCGGCCCCGCCGGTGAGGATACGGCCGGCAACCATGCTCATCGTCGTGCCCTCGGCGTTCGGGCAGCTCGTCACCTCGAGCCGGATCCACTGACCGCGCCGCAGCGAGCCGACCCGGATCCCGTTGGCGTTCGACGCGACCGGCAGGAGAAGCCTGGCTCCCATGAACGCGAGCGCCGGCCCTTTTCCGTCCTCGACGGACAACGTCACGCCGGAGCCCGTTCCACTGACAAAGTGGCCTGCCACGAACGAGGAACCGCTGCAGCCGACCCCGATGGCGATCGGCTCGAGCCCATTCCCCGGCGGATCCTGGGCAAGCGCGGGCGCAGCGCTGAGCGCCAGCAAAGCCACGATGAGGACAAGCCTGCACATGATCGGGGTAGAGCACCCTTCTGGGGGAGGGGACCTACGTCATTTCGGCAACAGTAGTGCGTAGCCACATCCCCAGAACGGGTTAGTTTCTCGGGACTAGAAGATCAGGCTGCGATAGTTGAAGCGCCGGCGCATGCCGATCGCCTCGTAGACGCGCAACGCTGGAGCGTTCTCGGGCCGTACGAACAGGCAGACGGTGGGCACCTGCGCGAGCAGCAGCCGGCAGAGGTCGCGCATCCCCCGCTGCGCGTTCCCGCGTCCCCGCTCCGACGGGTCGACCCAGACCTGTTGCAGCTGCACCGCCGACGGCGTCCACGCCGACGCCTCGGCCTTGAACAGAATCGTCGCGTCCTCCTTCCAGAGCCACGAGCGCCCCTCTTCGATCTGTGCCCTGGTGCGCCAGCGGAAACCGTCAGGGTCGCGCTTCAGCGGGTCGATCCCGATCTCCTCTCGGTGCGCGGCCGCGCAGGCGGGCACGAGCCGGTCGAGATCGGCCATCGTCGCTGCACGCAGCGCTGTTCCGCCGGGCTCGGGCGCCTCGGCGATCTCGAAGACCGGCTGGCCGGGCCGATCGTCGCGGGGGCGCGGCATCCGCGCGCGCGCCGCCTCCCAGAGCTCGCCGACCGCGTGCTCGTGCCCGATGATCATTCGCGCCCGGCCTCGCACGGTCGCGTCCGCGAACGCAGCGCAACCCTCGCCGCTCGGCACGACGTTCGCTCCCACGTGGCAGAGCGCCAACAGCCGTGTCCCCCGTGCGACCGCGGTGAAACGGCCGAGCCCCCGTCGGGCAACGTCCTCGAGGAAGACCCGTTCGACCGGCTCGTCCTCGCAAAAACTCAGGATCTGACCGAGTCGCGGCTCGATGAGCATCGCGAAGATCGTAGAGGTAGGGTCCGGCCATGCCTATCCATCTCCGTGCCGAGCCCGGCGACTACGCCGAGGCTTGCCTCCTCCCCGGCGACCCTCTGCGCGCCAAGTACATCGCGGAGACGTACCTCGAGAACGTCGAGCAGAAGAATTCCGAGCGAGGCCTGCTGGGCTACACCGGCTCCTACGGCGGCAAGCCCGTCTCGGTGCAGGGAACAGGCATGGGCTGCCCCGGAGCCACGATCGTCTTCGAGGAGCTGGTCCAGCTCGGAGTCAAGAAGCTGATCCGCGTCGGCACCTGCGGCGGCCTCCAGGCACACCACCAGCTCGGTGACGTGATCGTCGCGCTCTCGGCGGTTCCGGCCGACTCGACGGCGATGCACCTCGTTCAGAACGAGCCTCACTGTCCCACGGCGAGCTGGGAGCTGATCCACGGCGCGGTGCACGCAGCCAAGGAGATCGGCCAGGAGCTCCACGTCGGGCCGATCGTCTCGAGCGACCTCTTCTACAACCCCGACGACGGGCAGTACGAGCGCTGGTCGAAGCGCGGCGTGCTCGCCGTGGAGATGGAGGCGGCTGCCCTGTTCACGATCGGCGCGATCCGCGGCGTTCAGGCCGGCTGCCTGCTCGTCGTCTCGGACATCGTCGTCGAGGGCGAGTTCAAGCGTATCTCCGACGACGACATGCAAAGCGCGGTCGACCGGATGACCCGCGTCGCGCTCGACGTTGCCACGCAGTAGCGGCCCGGGAAGCGACCTCCGCGCTGCCGAGCGCGTTGTCTTCCTCGTCAACCCGGCTTCGGACAACGGCGCCACCGGGCGCCGCTGGCCGCAGCTGGCGCACGAGCTCGCGCTCGCCGGGCTGAACGGGGATGCCCTGCTCTCGGAAGGGCCCGGTCAGCTCGGCCTGCTCGCCCGCCGCGCGGCGACGGGCGGCGCGACGCTGCTCGTCGTGATCGGCGGCGACGGCTCGGTGAACGAGGTCGCCAACGGGATCGCCGGCGTCGACGGCGTCGAGCTCGCGGTGCTCGCGCGGGGTACCGGCTGGGACTTCGTGCGCACCTACAGGATCCCGCGGCGACCCTCCGAAGCAGCCGCGGTCGCCCTCGGCGGCGCAACCCGCACGATCGACCTCGGGCGCGTCACCTACCGCACGTGGGCTGGTCACGAGACGACGACGTGGTTTGCCAACATCGCGAGCGCAGGCATGAGCGGCGCGATTGCGCAGCGGGCGAACGAGACGACGAAGGCGCTCGGCGGCAAGATCTCCTATGCGTGGGCGACTCTCGCCGTTTTCGCGCAGTGGCGGAACAGCGAGGTGCGGGTCGCAGTCGACGGCGAGATCCGCGGGGGCAGGATGCAGGACGTCGTCGTCGCGAACGGCCGCTACTTCGGCGGCGGGATGAAGATCTGCCCGGACGCCGAGCCGGACGACGGGCTCCTCGACGTGCTCCTGATCGGCGACCTCAGCCGCCGCGAACTGCTGACGACGATGCCGAAGCTCTACCGCGGAACGCACCTGCCTCATCCGAAGGGAGAGCTGCTGCAGGGCAGATTCGTGACCGTCGACGCGGACGAGCCGCTGCCGATCGAGCTCGACGGCGAACAGCCGGGGACGACGCCGGCGCGCTTCGAGGTCGTTCCGGGCGCGCTGCGCGTCCGGGTTCCGGCCGCGTAGCTCTCAGTCCGGTGGCGCGGGCTTTGGCGGCTTCGCGGGCTTCGGCTTGGGCTTCGAGAGCGCAGCAACCTTCCGCTCGAGCTCGGCGACCCGCTTCTCGAGCGCATCGATGCCGCGAACCTTCTTCTGCAGGTCGTCGAGCCGCTCGCGCGTCGTGTTCATCGCGTCGAGCATGCTCTTGCCGCCGGGTGCCTTCGCGAGGCGCTGGATCGCGTCCTCGCCCGCGTCCGCCAGCCTCGAGAGGAGATCCTTTTGCTGCTGCGCCACGTCGTCCCCCTTCGTCGTCGTCGAGCTGACGATACCCGTTAACGGGCCGCCCGCTTCCTCGCGTCGTCGACCCGCGTGACCACGTAGTCGAGCTCGTAGCAGCCCTTCGGGTTCGCGCGCGGGCAGGTGCTATCGGTGGGAAGCGGAACGCCCCGGTGCAAGCCGATGCCCTGTTCGGGCGAAGCGAACGTCTGCACGACGACGCCCGGGTCGTCGTCGCCCTGCGCGTTCCCGAACTCGTTCTGCGCCGGGCAAGGCCACAACGCCTTGCGCTGGTCGGAGAAGGCGAGGGAGCCGAAGTCGCACTCGCGGGCGAAGGCGAAGACGCGCCACTTCGTGCGGCGTGGGATGTAGACGTCGACGGCCCGTGTCCCACGCACGACCTGGCCGTCACGCACGTGCAAGGTGCCGGGCCACATCCACCAGACCCCGGCGACGTCCCAGTAGAGCGTCCACTCGCCCGTGGGACCCTTCGTCACTTGACCCCGCCGCGTCGTCTCGGCCGGCAGATCGGGATCCATGGCGCGGCGCACCAGCAGTGACTTGAGCCGTACACGGAGGTGCTGGGGCAATGCCGCAGCCGGAACGCGCGTCCAGCCGAGAAAGACCTGCTTGGCGACGACCAGCTTCTGGCCGGGCACCACCGCGAGCTGCAGCGTGACCGTCGCGACGCCGCCCTTCACGGTCACGGTCGGCTGCGGTCCGCCGCCCGCGTCGACGACGCGCACGGCGAGCGGCCCTGCCCCGGGAGGACGCGGCGGGGCGGGCAAGGTGAAGGAGTAGTCGCCGCTCACGTCCAGCCAGTGAGGCGCCGTGCCGAGACAGGATTTGAACGCGACCGCGTCACCCTTGGTGTTGTGCGCGCACTCGGCCGAGACCCCTGCCGGCGTTGCCTCCGTCGAGACGAAGAGATCGCCCTCGCTCTCGCCGGTCTTGCTCGTCGGCGAGAAGCGCCGCTGCACCCACAGCGCACGGTAGGGGTGAAACTCCGTTCGCTCCCCGCCGTTTGCGTCCGCGTCCTCGAAATGGCCGCAGTCCCAGACCCAGGAGCCGAGCTCGGCGACGCGGTCGCCCGGTTCGGGCCAGGCGAAGGTCGGCAGGTCGAGCGACTCCCGCTCGGTGTGCAGGCGCGCCGACTCCTCGTCGTCGCCCGCGTCGTTGCCCGTTCCGAGCAGCTCCGCGTACTGCGGGTCCGGCTTGATGTTGACGAGGAAGTCATACGAGTCGTGCGAGACCGGGTCGTCCACCTGCGTGGGGTGGCTCCCGAGATACGCCTTGCCGCCGCCTGCGTCGACGACTCCGTAGACCCAGCGGGCGGGCGGGGCCGGGCCCGTCGCCGGATAATCCTTGTCGCCCACGTAGACCCAGGTCGGCGCCTCGCGCTTGAACAGGGCCGGCAGATCGCGCGGGCACCCGTCGGCCTGAGCCTGGGTCTGCGGGTTCGGACGCGTCGCCACGTACCCGGCTGCGCCCCCCGCGCCGAGGGCGAGGACGGCGACGGCCGCGGCGAGGCGCTTCACGCGACGATGATGACAGGCCTCCCGACGTGGCACGAATTGGTGTACGGCTCGTCACAGTCCTGCCACGCCAACCCGCGGTGTCCGCTTTCCGTCCTACTCTGTAGGCAGATGCAGGTTTCGCACGGACATACGCATACGCCCGTCGTCACCCACGCGATCCGGCAGCGCGAGGGCATCCCGTACGAGGTGGCCCGAACCGTCTGCAGGGCGTGCAAGCGCGTCCTCGACGAGCGGCCCGTCAGGCGCGCGGCGGCCTAGCGTCGGGCTCGCCCTTGCGCGGCCAGTGGGCGAGAGCGCGCTCGGCCTGCGCGGCGATCGTCAGCGAGGGGTTCACGCCGAGATTGGCGTTCACGGCGCTGCCGTCGACGACATGGAGCCCCGGCTCCGAGCGCATGCGGTGCCAGCGGTCGACGACCTCGCCGACGCGGCAGCCGCCGAGGACGTGGGCGGTCATCGCACGCGGCAGGAGCGGGCCCCCGGGCTCGCCGCCGATCAGCTCGGCGGCGATCCGCGCCGCACGCTCGGCGACCGGCAGCCGGTGCGGATTGTCGACCTGCTGGGTCGTCAGCCTCCTGCCGGTCCAGCGAACCTGGAGTGCGACGTCGCGCGCCTGCATCGTGAGCAGGATCACGGTCCGTTCCGCCCAGCGCCGGACGGAGAGGCTGCGCAGCAGGCTCGCCGCGCCCTCGCCGGGCAGACTGCGTCCGAGCAGGCCCATCGCGTTCGAGCCGCGCGGATAGCGAACGGCCTGGATCTGCGTGCCGGGCTCGGGCTCGAAGGAAGAGCCGATCGCAACGCCCCGGGAGAAGTCCTCGGTGGCACGGCGCAGGCTCGCTCCCGTGAGCGCCTCGGCGTTCGTGCGCACGCGGTCACCCACCTGCTCGCCGCCGAGCCCCGAGCGCAGCAGCAGCTCGAGCGTCCCGAGCGTGCCGGCCGCAAGCACGACCTGTCCCGCGCCGAAGAGCTCGCGCCTCGTCTCGACGATCCAGCCGCCGCCGTCCCGGCGCAGGCGCGTCACCTCGTGCTCGGGGAAGACCTGCGCGCCGAGGCGCTCGGCGTCGCGCAGGTAGGTCCGATCGAGGGTGTTCTTCGCGCCGTAGCGGCAGCCCACCATGCAACCGCCGCAGCGGACACAGGTGTCGAAGTCGACCGCAACCGTCGTCGGCCGGTAGGTCTCCCCTTTGCCCATCCGCTCGGCGACCGCTCGCAGGACGCGGTCGGCAGGCCCCTCGAACGGCACCTCCGCCGCGCCCAGCATGCGGCGGACGGTCTCGTAGTGCGGCTTGAGCTCCCCGCCCCACTCCGGGTCGTCCCAGACGGAGACCGGCGGCTCGTAGAGGACGTTCGCGTAGACGAGCGAGCCGCCGCCGACGCCCGCGCCCGAGAGCACGACGACGTCGCGGAGCAGCGTGATCCGCTGGATTCCATGGCAGCCGAGTCGCGGCGCGTAGAGAAAGCGGCGCAGGTTCCAGCTCGTGCGCGCGAAGTCCTCGGGCGCAAAGCGCCGGCCCGCCTCCAGCACGGCGACGCCGTAGCCCTTCTCGGCGAGCCGCAGCGCGGCGATCGAGCCGCCGAAGCCGCTACCGACGACGGCTACGTCGAAGCCCCTCACGCGAGCGCCTCGGCGAGTGCCGCGAGCGTCTCGCCGGCACCGCCCTCGATGCGCAGGGCCGCACGCCCGTCGAGCGCCGTGCGCCCCCGGTTGACGATTGCAAAGCGCGAAGCCTCGAGCGGCAGGCCGGCGACGGGCTGCACCTCGAGCGTCGAGCCGACGACGAGCACGAGTTCCGCGGCCTGCGCGAGCGCCAGGGCGCGCTCCATCGCACCGGCGGGCAGCAGCTCGCCGAAGAAGACGACATCCGGCTTCAGCACCGTTCCGTCGTCGCTGCAGGTCGGGACGGGCAAGAGCCTCAGCACCTCCACGACCGGGTAGCGGCGCCCGCAGGTCGGGCACGACGAGGTCCGGACCGACCCGTGTACCTCGACGACCTCGCGCGAGCCCGCCCGCTCGTGGAGCATGTCGATGTTCTGTGTCACGACGGCGCGCACGAGCCCCCGGCGCTCGAGCTCCGCGATCGCCCGGTGCCCCGCGTTCGGCTGCGCGCGGGCGAGCATCTCGATACGCAAGGAGTAGAAGCTCCAGACGCGGGCCGGATCGGCGCGGAACGACTCGATCGAGCCGTAGTCGTACGGATCGAATTGCGACCAGAGCCCGGTCGGCGAGCGAAAGTCGGGGATCCCCGACTCGGTCGAGATTCCCGCCCCTGTGAGGACGACGCACGGTTGGTGTTCGCGCACGAGCGCCGCGAGAGCGTCCACCGTCACGCGCCCGAGCCTACCCCACCGACGGCCGGGCTCCCCGGTGGGCCGTAGAGTTCCGCCGTGGCCGAGGGCTTCAACTTCCACACGACGATCAAGGTGCGCTTCGCCGAGACCGACGCCCAGGGCGTCGCGCACAACACGGCGTTCATCGTCTGGTTCGAGGTCGCGCGCGTCGACTACCTCGCTCGCTACATGGGCGGGTACCAGTCGATCCGCGACCGCGGCTTCGAGGCGCTCGTCACCGAGACGCACATCTTCTACAAGGGGTCGGCCCGCTTCGACGAGCTGATCCGGATCCATGCCCGCTGCGTCGACGTGAAGGGCGCGCGCTTCCGGTACGAGTACCTCGTCGAGCGGGAGGACGAGACGGTTCTCGCAACGGGCTGGACGGGCCACGCGGTCGTCGATGCGCAGACCTTCCGGCCCGTGCGCGTACCCGACTTCTTCGCCGCCGGCGTTACTGCTGCGGAAATGGAGGCGCGGGAGTCGTCGGCGGCAGGGTCGGCGTCGTAGCGGTCGGCGCCGTAGCCGTCGGCGTCGTCGCCGTCCCCGTGGTGTCGACCGGCTTCTTCTGGTGCTTCTTCTTCAGCGTGCCGACACGAACGACGGCCGCCTCGGCCCGGTACGAGGACCGGAAGACGTCGTCGTAGAGCAGTTTGCCGTCGGCCGCGTAGACCTTGCGCTCGACGCTCGTCGCCTGTGAGGGCACGCCCGACTGATCGACCTTGGTCTTGCCCTTCGGCAAGGTGGGGTCCTTCACCTTCTTCACGGGCGCGGGGCCGGTGACGACAAGCGGCGCCGTCGTCGACTCGACGCGCCGGTGGGCGGGGGTACCGTAGAGATTGACGATGAGCGAGCTCGACGTGACGAACGTTCGCATCAGCAGCCAGTGCCCGGTGTCGTTGACGAACTTGAGGTCGACACTCGGATAGTCGACCGTCGCGTCGCGTCCGAGCGGGTAGTGACTGATGTAGAGGGCGTGGTTCGTGCGCGAGGTGATCCTCAGGCCCGCCTCGTAAGCGGCGTTGAATACGGTCGTCGAGACCTGGCAGACGCCGCCGCCGAGGCCCGTCTGAAGCTCTCCGTTGATGATCACGGGCGCCTCCAGGAAGCCCTTGTCGGCGGTGCGCGCCCCGGTGGCGCCGTTGAACGACCACTCCTTGCCGGGCGGGATCAGCTGGTTGTCGACGAGATGCGAGACGACCTCCACGTTGTGGATCCGGTTCGCGATCCCGCCGAAGGTGGTCTCGTAGCTCGAGACGACATCCGTGATACCCATCGCGTGCGCGTCTGCCGTCGTGCGGGCCGGCTGCTGCTCGGCGGCGACGGCGTCCGCGACTCGCGGCGCGGGGACGAACGCGGCCGCGAGCAGGTTCTTCGCGGTTGCGGGCACGTCCAGGGCGAGGCCCGGCCTCGCCGGGATGATCCTGATCCCCTTGGTCGTGACGGCGAAGTCGGCGTCGACGGGAGCACGATCGACGGCACCGGCGAGCTTGACGAACCAGGCGTCAGCGGCCGCACCAGCGAGCTTCGGTTCGAGCGTGCCGCCGTGCGGCGGCTCGAGCAGCTTCGCGAGCTGAAAGCGGCTGATGCGCCAGCGCGTCGGCCCGAGTCGGAGGCGGACGGGCCCGGAGAGAGCCAGGCGGATCCGCGCCGCCGCAGGAGCGAGGTCGGCGGCGTGCACGTGCGGCGCCTGGACGCGAACAGGCAGACCGACCGGCCCTCGCGCGAACGAGGCGAGCGCACGTACGAGCGTGGATGCTGCAGCCTTGCTGTCGAGGACTGTCCCGGTCCGACCCGGAACGATCACGGGCCGGAGCCCGTGGAGCTGGATCGACGCCTCCTGGGCGGGACGGTCGATCGCGCCGGAGAGGCGGCCGAGCTCGAGATCGAGTGCGCGGCTCCAGACGCGGGTCGGCGGCGCGACGTCGGCGCCGAAGAAGCGGACGTTCAGTCGCCGGAAGCCGCGAAACGGGCCGAAGCCCTCGCCCTCGCGCCGGGCGGCGGCGACCGCGGCGCCCCAATCGACGGTCACGCCGAGCTGCGCCGGGCGGACTTTCCAGATCCTCGTTCCCGCCGTGAACTCGACCGGCACGCGCGCAAGCGACACCTCGCGGCGCTCGAGCAGTCTCCTCGCCTGGCGCGGGGTCAACCCGCCGACATCGACGCCCGCGATGCTGACTCCGTTGGCGAGCTTCGACGGCGAGCCGGCAAACGCGAGCCCGATCAGCAGCCCGATCGCGCCGACGAGCGCGACGGCAGGCAGCGCGCGCTGCACGAGCAGCCGCGTCCAGCGTGCGCGGCCGCGCCTGGAGCGGACCGCAGAAGGAGATGCCTCGACCTGCATGAGACGATCGATTCTAGCGAGGCCTCTGGAGGGCCCGCCGACGCCCCACTGTCGGCGTGCATCATCCTGACTCGAATCCCCTCGTCAGCCCGCGCCGAGGAGGCGCGCGACGATCTCGCGCTGAATCTCGGAGGTGCCCTCCACGATCTGGAATACCTTCGCGTCCCGCAGCCACTTCTCGACGGGGTGATCGCGCATGATCCCCGCCCCGCCAAGCACCTGCACGGCGTCGGTCGCCACGCGCATCGCGGTGTCGGCCGCGAAGGCCTTGGCGTAGGAGCCGAGGAGAGGTGCGTCCACCCCCGAGTCTGCTGCGGCAGCCGCGCGCCAGACGAGCAGCCGCGCAGCCTCGATCGACATGCCCATCTCGGCGAGCTTGAACGAGACACCCTGCTTGGCGATCAGCGGTCGGCCGAACGCCTCTCGCTGGCGCGCGTAGGCGGTCGCGTGCTCGAATGCGGCCCTCGCAACGCCGACGGCCCCGGCGGCGACCTGGGGTCGAGACACCGTGAAGAAATCCATCGCGACTGCGAAGCCGCCGCCCGGCTCACCCAGCAGGCGGCCCGCCGGGATCCGCGCCCTGTCGAGGATCAGCGATCCGGTGTACGACGCCCGCAGGCCGAGCTTGTCCTCCTTGCGGCCGGTCTCGACCCCCGGGTCGCCCTCCTCCAGGACGAACGCCGTAATCGCGCCGTCGAGCTTCGCGAAGACGAGCGTCACCGCCGCGATACCCCCGTTTGTGACGTAGCACTTCTCGCCGTCGAGCACATACTCGTCACCGTCGCGGCGCGCGGTCGAGCGGATCGCCGCGAAGTCGGAGCCGGCCTCAGGCTCGGTGAAGGCGATCGCGGCGAGGCACCCCCGGCCGGAGGCAAGCTTCGGCAGGTACCGCCTGCGCTGCTCCTCGGTGCCGAAGACGAGCAGCGGCCGGACGGGGAACATCGTCGCCTGGATCGTGGCCGCAAGGCCGGCGCAACCCCACGAGAGCTCCTCCGCGATCAGCGCCGCTGTGACGGCGTCGACACCGCCGCCGCCGTACTCGCTTGGGATCGCATAGGAGGTCAGGCCGAGCAGCGCTGCGCTGCCCAGGAGCTCCGGCGGGAACTCGCTGCGCACGTCGCACTCGGCCGCGCGCGGGCGAAGCTCCCGCGCGGCGAACTCGTGCGCGAGCGCCTGGAGCTCGCGCTGCTCGGGCGTGAGCGCGAACGAGATCCCAGAGCCGTGGTCGGCGGCCGTGGTCACACTTCCGGTACGGAGTCGTCACCCACGGGTGTGCCGCGCGACGATAGCCTGGACGGCAACGGGGCGGGAGGTGGGTTTCCCGTGTTCACGCGTCAATCTAGAACACGAAGAGCTCGACGCCGCCGCTGACGTTCAGCTCGATCCCGGTCACGTAGCCGGCGAGGTCGGAGCAGAGGAAGGCGATCGCGTTCGCGACGTCCTGCGGCTCACCCGGGCGTTTGAGGGCTGTGCGCGCGACGATCCGCTCATTGGTGGCGGGATTGGCGAAATGGAACGCCTCGGTGCCGATCACGCCGGGGACGATCGCATTGCAGGTGATCCCGTAGCGTGCGCCCTCCATCGCGAGCGTCTTCGTCAACCCGAGGATCCCAGCCTTCGTGGTCGAGTACGAGGCCTGGCCGAAGCCGCCGAGTGTCCCCGCGACGGACGCCATGTTCACAATCCGGCCCCAGCTGCGCTCGACCATGTGCGGCCAGACCGCCTGCGCGCACGTAAAAGCGCCGGTCAGGTTCACGCGCAGATCCCGCTCCCACAGCTCCGGCCGCTGGTCGGCGAGCCGGCCGACATGGTCGAGCGTCGCCGCGTTGTTGACGAGTATGTCGACCGAGCCGAGCTCGTCGACGACGCGCGCGACGGTGGCCTCGACCTCGCGCCGATCGGTGACGTCGCAGCGCAGCGCGAGCGAGCGCCGGCCGAGCCCACGGATCTCCTCCGTGGTCGACTCCGTGTAGACGAGCCCCTGCTGCCGAGCAGCGGTCGCCAGCGGCCCGTAGTCGTCCGTCTCATCGGAGGTCTGCGACTCGAGCAGGATGTCCGCGATCGCCACATCCGCCCCCGCCCGCGCCAGTGTGAGAGCGTCGGCACGGCCGAGCCCGCGCGAGCCCCCTGTGACGAGCGCGACGCGGCCCGAGAGATCGATCTCGAGGCTCAGGGCGACGCCCTCGCTAGCCCTTCGGCATTAGCAGCTCGCGGGCGATCACGAGCCGCTGGATCTGCGAGGTGCCCTCGTAGATCTGGTACAGCTTGGCGTCCCGCATCAGCTTCTCGACCGGGTACTCCTTCATGTAGCCGTAGCCGCCGAAGACCTGGACGGCGTCGGTCGTGACCTCCATCGCCGTGTCGGCGGCGAAGCGCTTTGCCATCGACGAGAAGAGCGTCGCCTTGCGTCCCCAGCCCTGGTCGATCATCCATGCAGCCTGCCAGCAGAGCAGGCGCGACGCCTCGATCTTCGTAGCCATGTCCGCGATCAGGAAGTTGACGCCCTGGTTCATCGCGATCGGCATCCCGAACTGGACACGCTCGACCGCGTACCTGCTCGCGTGCTCGAACGCGGCGCGCGCAACGCCGACGGCGCCGATCGCCGTACCGGGCCGCGTGAAGTCGAGGGTCGTCATCGCGATCTTGAAGCCCTCGCCCTCCTCGCCGAGCCGGTTCTCGGCCGGCACGACGACGTCCTGGAACGCGATCGCCGATGTATCGGTCGAGCGCTGGCCCAGCTTGTCGAGGTGGTTCTCGTGGATGAAGCCCTCGAGGCTCGTCGGGACGACGAACGCGGAGAGTCCGCGATGCCCGGCGCCCGGGTCGGTCTTCGCAAAGACGACGGCCCAGGCAGCGTGACCCGCATTCGTGATGAACATCTTCGAGCCGTTGAGGATGTAGTCGTCGCCCCTGCGGACGGCGGTCGTCTGGATCCCCGAGACATCGGAGCCCGCGTTCGGCTCGGTGAGGGCGAACGAGCAGAGGAGCGGCTCTTCCAGGAGCGGCGTGAGCCACGTTCGCTTCTGCTCCTCGCTGCCGAACAGGATCAGCGGGCCGGCGCCCAGGCCGTTCGACGCGAGTGCGGTGCCTATTCCCGAGCAGCCCCAGTTCAGCTCCTCGCCGACCAGCATGCCGTCGAAACAGCCGAGTCCGAGACCGCCGTAGGCCTCCGGCACGTGCAGGTTCATCAGGCCGACCTCGTGCGCCTTCGCGATCACGTCAGCGGGGTGCGTCGAGTGCTCGTCGTAATCGGCTTGCCGGGGCCGGATCTCCTTCTCGGCGAACTCGTGCGCAAGCTCGCGCAGCGCCTTCTGCTCGTCGGTCAGCTCGAACGACACGCCAATTCCCTGCTCGACTGCGGCCACTGCACACCGGTCCTTCTGGTTCGATTGACTAGTCAGTCAAAGCTTAGCGGCGTCGCCTCGGGCGAACAAGCGCGCCCCACGGATAGCGGCTGCCGGCCCGCAGCGCGCCGAGCCCGAACGCGATCCCGATCAGCACTGCCGGCGCGCCCAGCAAGGCTGCGAACGGAAGCATCGCCGCCGCGAGCAATGCCGCCGAGCCGAGCCGCCTCCCCATCGAGAGCCGGCGGAGCTCGAGCGAGCTGACCCAGAACGCACACGCCACCGCGGCGAACGCGGCCGCCGCTGCCGCGAAGGCGACGTGGGAGGAGCGGTGCACGGCCGCCGTCGCGAGACCGTTTGCGAGCACGGCGATGAGGACCGCCGCGACCGCATAGAGTCCCGCCGTCGCAGACCGAGCGGCCCGTCCCAGAACACGGCGTGGAACGCGAGGCATCCCCGTCAGCCTCGCACACGGGGCGGTAGGCTCCTCGGATGGACTTCAACCTGAGCGAAGAGCAGCGTCTGATCCAGGACACCGTTCGCCAATTCGTGGACGAGCGCGTCCTCCCCGTCGCCGTCGAGAACGACATCAACCACAAGCTCGACCGGGACCTGATCGACGGCATGGCCGAGCTCGGCATCCTCGGGATCATCATCCCGGAGACCTACGGCGGTGCGGGCCTGGACTATGTCTCGGAGGCGCTCGCTTGTGAGGAGATCGAGCGCGGCGAAGCAGCCTTCCGGACGCTGATCTCGGTGCACGTCGGCCTCAACTCCAGCACGCTGCTCAAGTACGGGAGCGAGGAGCAGAAGCAGAAGTATCTCGTGCCACAGGCCAAGGGCGAGAAGCTCGCCTGCTTCGGGCTGACGGAGCCCGGCGCCGGAAGCGACGTCGCAGCGATGCGGACGACGGCGCGCCGCGAGGGCGACGCGTATGTCCTCAACGGCCAGAAGAACTGGATCTCGTACGCGTCGGTCGCCGACCACGCGCTCGTGTTCGCGAAGACCGATCCGGCCGCGAAGCACAAGGGCATCTCCGCCTTCATCGTCGAGAAGGGAACGCGCGGCTTCACGACGGTTGATACCGAGAACAAGCTCGGCGTCTGGGCAGGCTCGACCGGCGAGCTCTTCTTCGAGAACGTCGAGGTGCCGGCCGAGAACCTGGTCGGTGACGAAGGCCAGGGGTTCGAGATCGCCATGTACGGCCTCGATCAGGGCCGCTTCACGGTCGCAGCGGGCGCCGTCGGCGTGATCCGCGCCTGCCTCGAGCGCTCGACTGAGTACGCGAACGAGCGCTCGACGTTCGGGCAGCCGATCGGCAAGTACCAGTTCGTGCAGGACATGATCGCCACGATGGTCCTCGGCTACGAGACCTCGAAGCTGCTCGTGATGCAGGCCGCCTGGATGAAGGACGAGGGTAGGCGCAACACGCGCGAGACCTCCCTCGCCAAGTGGCATGCGACCGAGTCGGCATTCGAGGCGGCGCACCTCGCGATTCAGGTCTTCGGCTCGTACGGCTACTCGGCCGAGTACGGGATCGAACGCTACTTCCGCAACGCGCGGGCGCCGATCATCTACGAGGGCACGACGCAGATCCACAAGCTGATGCAGGCAGAGCACGCGCTCGGGCTGCGCAAGCTGAACGGTCACACGGGCGAGATGGCGCCGCTCGTCGCCTGGCGCCCCGCAGGCCAGCCCGAGCCCGCGCGCGCGTAGCGCTGATCGACCGCGGTCGACCGCGGTCGGCCGCTGCTCGACCTGCCTGTCGAGCTCGTGCTACCGACGCACGGCCGTCGACCGACCGTGACGCACTGGAGCGCGCCCTCTTCTAGAGCGGTCGCCGACGCTGCGGTTCATCCCGCGCAAGCCCCGAGCCGAGCGGACTCACGCAGGATGGCGCAAACGCAGCCTCGTCCCCGGACTAGTTCCAGGAGGCGAAAGCACGTACGACGAACAGGCCGCCTTCGAGGCAAGCCGCAACGACCAACGCCGAGAATACGGCGAGTCGCATCAGAGTTGACTTCTTCATTTTCGTCCTGACCTTTACGGGTAGGGACGGCCGCAGAGCCGCTTGTGCCTCAGCTAACCGGCGTCTCGGTGCGAGTGCGTCCCCCCAAAGGGTGACCTCTGCGGTCGAGGCAGCGCGCATGCGGAACCGCCAGGCGGCGGCAGGCGCGAGCGCGCTCTTAGAACGAGTTCCTAGCGGATTCTCAGCGGGCTGGCGGGTGATTGCCAGCCGCGGGGGCGATCCTCGAAGAGTCCCCAATCCAGGGCGACGAACGACTCAGTGAAAGGACATCCATGGACAACACCCACCAGAGGTTCATGCCGCGAGCGATCGTCGTCGCGGCGGTTGCCCTCGGGCTCGCCGGCGGCAGCTACGGGATCGCGACCGCCGCGACCGGATCCGGCGCGACCACGACCCCCGCGCCGAGCGCAACCGCTCCGCCCGCCGCCGGTACGCGCGACGCGCAGCAGCCCTGGGGCGGCCGGCGAAGCGACGAGACGCCGCTGAGCGGTGACGCGCTGGCCAAGGTGACCCAGCTCGCGCAGGCGAAGGTTCCTGGAGGCATGATCGTGCGCGTCGAAACGGACGCCGACGGCCATGCCGCCTACGAGGCGCACATGACCAGCGCTGCGGGATCGCCTGTCACGGTCTACGTCGACAAGCAGTTCGACGTCGTCGGCGTCGAGAGCCGCTGAACGAAGCAGACGAGCCGTCGTGGCTCACCTGGAGCGGCGGCGTTGCGGCGCTACTGCGACGCCGCCGCCTCCGCCGGCCCGGCCAGACGAGTGACGGTCCTCCAGTTGCGCATGGTGGCCGCGACACCGACGTGACGCTCGAGGAGCGCGCCGGCCAGCCGCGCGCCCTGCACTCCGTTTGGGTACCGAAGGAAGACGTCAGTTCCTACAACCTTGAGACGATCTGGCGACACATCCGGAGAAGCGCCATCCAGCCGTGCTCAACCACGCGTGCCGGCCTCCCCGAGGAACCGCGCGACGTCGGCGGCGTCGACCTCGAGCGCGGCGATGTCCGCACGAGCAAGACGGCCGAACGGTTTCAGCTCGAGAACGCCGCGCTTCACGCTCCAGATTGCCGCCGCACGACCGTGGACGAGCGCGAAGGCGCGGAAGAGCCCGTTGACAGTGACGACGACGTGGTTGGAGCCCAGAAGCGGCTCGCGGGAGATCCAGCCCAGGAGCAGGGGTTCGAACGGACCGAGCAGACGCGGCGGCGGGAGTTTCGCAGGGCCGCGGCGACGGGCGAGGTCGACGAGACCGTCGTCGCGCTCGCGAAGCTCGGCGGCGATCGCTTCGAGTCCGGCACGGGCATCGCGCAGCGGGAGACCCGCCCACCTGGCGAGGTCGCGGGCATCAGCAGGGCCGTGGCCCGCGAGGTAGCGCCGAGCAAGCTCCGCGAGCGCCGCGGGACGGTCGACGGCGCGTGGCTCGCCGAGCCAGTCGTGAACGAACGCGTACGCCTGCTCCCCTCCCACCATCGGCCCGCGGACGGCGACTCCGCGCAGGCAGGCCAGCATGAGGATGTGCACGAGCGCCTGCCCCTGCGTGCGCACGCTCGCCGCAGCCAGGCGTTCGCGCAGCTGCGCGCGGGTGAGGGGTCCCTCCTCGACGAGGGCGCGCTCGATCACGCCGACGCCGCGGTCGGCCGCAGCCGGCGTGACGCCCTCTTGCGCCAGTCGGCGCGCGTTGCCGGTGCGGAGCGGCGGCGTCGTCAGCGCCTGCAACCACGGATAGTCCTCGCTGCGCACGAGCTGCAGAGTGCCGCGGTTGAGCCAGGTGATCAGCAACGACCGTTCCTCGGTCAGGGCGCGGTCGACGTCGGCGGCCGACAGCCCCTTGGTCCTCGCTCGCACAGCGAGGCGCGCACCCCGCGGGTCCTGAGCCTGGACCGCAAGCAGACGTTCGGCGACGGCGACCGGATCACGCGCGGGCGGCCCCGACAGGAGCTGCGCCGCCAGCCGCTCGTCGACCACGGTGCTGCGGCTAGAAGCCAACGTGGTTCTGTGCCGCGAGCGGGCTCGCGGGAAGTCCCGGCCGCGGGCCGCCGACGTTGTACTCGGCGGGCGCCACGTCGTTCGGCCCGTTCGCGTAGAGCACGCTCGCGAGAGTCTGGATCTGCCGGCGGGCCGGGCCGAGCTCGAACTGGCCGCCGCCGTACATCTGGATACCCCTCGCCTCGCAGGCATCGACGCACTCGAGCAGCCGCTGCAGCGTGCCGAAGCGCGACGGCTTCACGTTCAGCCAACCCGGGGCGAGCGGCAGCGCGTCGAGGTCCGCCAGCGAGTGGATCGGCGCGTCGAAGCTCAGCCGGTTCTCCGCCCCTTCGAGCGCCTCGCTGCAGCCGTCGTCGAGCCACGCATCCTCCAGCACCGCGTCGGGGAAGGCCGCCGCGACGAGTCGGTAGCGCCCGGGATCGCGCGGAAAGTCGGCGAAATCGCCGTCGTAGTAGGCCTTCAGGTCGACGGTCGCGACAGCATGAGTTGCGGCGAGGCGCTCCATCTCGGCTGCATCCCACGCCGCCTGAGCGTCGAGCTTGAACTCGACGCCGGGGTAGAGGGAGCGCCACTCGTCGATTCCGGTGCGGGCCGAGAGCACGAAGCGCACGGGCCGCGGCTCGCGCCCGAGCGCGGCCGCGAAGGAGGTTCCGGACTGCCGGAGCGCCAGGTCGAGCGCGGCGCTCTCGAACGCCCAGCGACGGAACTCGCCTCCGTCGAGCTGCTCGCGGTCGAGCAGAAGCGAGAACTCGCCGAGCCTGCAGCGGCCGGCCAGGTCGGGTTGCGGGAACCCGTCGTGGCCGAGCGGGTCGTAGGTGACGTCCTCCCCTTCGCCGGTCGCGCCGCCTCCGTGCAGGACGACGCCGGTCGTGACCCGCCTCCAGCCGCTCGAGACGGAGACTTCGCGCCGCTGGAGCGTGAGCGACTCGATCTCGACCGGGAGCTCCGCGAGGCGCTCCCAGAGGCTCAGCGCTCGCCGTCCCAGTAGTCGAGGTGCTCCGAGCGGCGCAGCATGTAGTGGGTGCCGTCCGCCCAGACGCCGACCTTGTCGCTGTCCGGGTACTCGGCGATCCCGACGTCGTTCTTCGTCGAGAGGATCGCCACGCGCGCCGTCTCCTCGCCGCTGTTGCGGACGGCGTGGGCGCCGTCCGGCCCGATCGGGAAGCAGACGGTTGCGCCGGGCTCGAGCTCCTGCTCACCCTCGGGCGAGCGCAGCGTCGGCCGACCGGCGACCACGATCAGCCACTCCTCGTCGGTCCACTCGAAGTGATACGGACAGATCGCCTGTCCGGGCGGCAGCTCGTAGATGCTCATCCCGAGCCGCTTGGCTCCGATCACCGGGCCCACACGCACGGCACTGCCCGCGTACCCGGGCGGGTCGTCGGGGTCAGGCGGCACGTCCAGCGGCCCGTTGAAGATGTTGAACACCGCCATCTCGGCGAGTATGCCATCGACATGCGGACCGCCGCCGCAACCATCCTGACGCTCGTGCTCCTCGCCGCGCCCGCCGTCGCGGCACCGCCGAAGTCGGGCGCATTCGTTCCCGGGAAGAGCCTCGGCGGTCTGCGGCTCGGCATGACGGCGGCGCAGGTCGAGCGTGCGTGGGGCCGCGACCACGGCCTCTGCCGCGGCTGCGCGAACCCGACCTGGTACTTCACGTACGTGAGATTCGCCGCCCAG
Organism: uncultured Actinomycetes bacterium; assembly: GCA_963757725.1. GTDB lineage: Bacteria > Actinomycetota > Thermoleophilia > Gaiellales > Gaiellaceae > CAVWSR01. Next base: position 301,845 of record CAVWSR010000005.1, on the reverse strand, counting down.
GGCGCGGGCGTCCAACTCGCCCGGGGGCGGGTCGTGGCGCTGTTCACCCTCTGGTCGCCGCCCGGCTGGGCGACGCCGCAGGGACTGACACTCGGCGACGACACGACACGGATCACTGCCGTCTACGGCCCGCTCCGCAGCGTCGCCTGTGAGAACTACGCCGCGCTGGTCCGCCCGAGCCCGGGCGCGGTGAGCGCGTTCTACGTCGTCGACGGCCGGCTCTGGGGCTTCGGCCTCGCGCGCCCCGGCATCCCGAGCTGTCGCTAGTCAAGCCTCCGCGTACGCGACCGGTGCAGCGCGTTCCTCGACCCGGATCAGCCGGTGCACCGCGGGAATCGCCGCGAGGATCGGGATGCCGCAGAGCGGCCAGAGGATCTGATAGCCGTGGGTCGCCTTCAGCCATGGCGAGGCGAGGTCGATCAGGCCGCCGGCGAGCGGCGCGCCCACGATCAGCCCGAAGCCCTTCGTCCAGGTCGCGAGCCCCGAGATCGCGCCGCGGTGCCGCGGCGGCATCAGCTTGAACAGGAGGCCCCAGGAGAGCGTCATCACGACGCCTCCGGCGAACGCGACCGGGAAGATCAGCCCGTAGTACCAGTCGTGCCAGACCCGGGCGATCCCGGCGAGCACGAAACCGCCGCCGTAGAGGAACGATGCAAGCCAGATCGCCCGTGCGAGCCCGAAGCGGTCGCCGAGCGGACCCGAGACGACCGCGGCGCAGACGTATCCAACCGCGACGGTGCCGAGCACCGCCGACGAGGTCGAGATCGGCTGGCCGAGCCCTTTCGTGATGTAGAGGACGACGAACGTCCGGGCCGCCGCGAACGCCCCCTCCCACGCCGCGTTCGCGAGCAGGAAGCGACGCACGTCGGGCTCCTCGCGCAGGATGCACCAGCTCGTGTTCAGGTACTTGCGCACGCCGAGGAACTCGCGTCCGTGGCCGCCGTCCTCGCTGGTCAACACGATCGCAGCGCCGCAGGCGAAGGTCGTGACCACCGCCGCGATCAGGAACGGGGACGGATGCCAGAGCTTGAACAGGAAGCCGCCGCCGACGAGCGCGAGCCCGAGCGCCGAGCCGCGCAGCACGTGCTGTACCGACTGCGCGCGCCCGTAGACCGACTCCGGCAGCAGGTCGGGGTAGAGGCCGCGGTAGGGGGGCTCGTAGACGTAGTAGGCGAAGAAGAACGCGAGCACGACGAGCGTCGTCAGCCAGAGCGTCGGCATGAACGCCATCAGCGTCAGGCAGAAGCACATCGGCCCGAGCGCGACGAGCATGAACGGCCGCCGGCGTCCGAGCGGCGTGTGGAAGGTGTCGCTCCAGGGCCCGATCACGAGCGGGAGCGTCAGCGCGAAGAGTCCTTCGGCGCCGAGGATCAGCCCGATCAGCCCACCCGAGTCGGTGAACTTGCTCAGGAACGGAGGCAGGTACGCCGCGGTGGTCGTGATCGAGAAGGCGAGCCCGAACGCGCCGAGCCCGAGCGTCCACACGAGGCCGCGTGGAATCTTGATCGCCGGCCCGCGATCGACGGTCGCCAGATCCGCCATCGCCCTAGCTTGCCAGCCGGGCCGGTTCGCGCGCGAGCCCGCCGACGAGGACGTCGACGACCGCGCGCTCCGCGCGAGCCACCTCCTCGTCCCCGTCGGGAAGCTGGCCGAGCACCCAGGCGGTCAGGATCTCCTCCAGCGCGCCGTAGACGATCGTGCTCGCAAGCCGTGGGTCGAGCTCCTCGCGGAAGCGGCCCTCGGCTTGGCCGTGGGCGACGATCCGCTCGATCACCCGGAACGCCTCGCGCACGTCCTCGAGCCGGTTCTGCAGCTCGCCGCTGCGGGCGATCTCGCGCACGAGCACGGTGACGACCTGCGGCCGGTCGCGCCAGGTGCGCAGCAGAATCGCACAGACCTTCCGCAGCTGCTCGGGCGCGGCTTCGTCGGAGTCCTCGACGGCGTGCATCGCCGCGAGCAGCTCGCTCCACGCGTCGCGGAAGACCGTCTCGAGCAGCTCGTCCTTGGAGCTGAAGTAGTGGTAGAGCAGGCCGTGGGCGACGCCCGCCTCCTCGGCGATGTCGCCGACGCGGCACGTGTGGAAGCCCCTGCGGGCGAAGACCCGAACTGCGGCGTCCAGGATCAGGCGCCGCTTTTCCTCGGAGGCGATTGACCGGTCAGTCAACGTTCGGTCATCGTAGTGATAGGTTCGCGCGCGGTGCAACCGCTCGAGGGTCTGCTGGTCGTCGACCTGTCGCGATACCTCCCGGGGCCGTTTGCGAGCCGGGAGCTGCTGCGGCTCGGCGCACGGGTGGTGCGGGTGGAGCCGCCCGAAGGCGATCCGATGCGCGCCGTCGCCCCTGCCTGGGACGCCGAGTTGAACGCGGGCAAGGAGTCGGTCGTCTGCGACCTGAAGGCAGACCCGGAGCTCGCCCGCGCACTGTGCGTGCGGGCCGACGTCGTCATCGAGGGGTTTCGGCCGGGCGTCGCAACGCGGCTCCGGCTCGGACCGGGCGAGCGGACGGTCTGGTGCGCGATCACCGGCTTCGGGAGCGCCGGGCACCACGCACAGCGGGTGGGCCACGATCTCAATTACCTGGGCTGGGCGGGCGTGCTCGCCGCCACCGCGCCCGCCAACCCACCGGTGCCGGTCGCCGACTTCACGGGCTCGTTCGCGGCGGTGAGGGAGATCCTTGCGGCGCTGATCGAGCGCGGCCGCACGGGCCGTGGCCGGCGGCTCGAGATCTCGATGGTGCATGAGGCTTACCGCCTGCACGCGCCGCCCTTCCTGACTGGCGCTGCGGCCTGCTATCGAATCTATGTGTGCGCCGACGGGCGCTTCCTCACCGTCGCGGCCCTCGAGCCGCGATTCTGGCGGCGCCTGCTCGAGCTCGTCGGCCTGCCGGAGCTGGACGCGTTCGCGCACCGGCTGCCGGAGCTCGAGACGAGGCTGCGCGAGCGTCCGCTCGCAGCGTGGCTCGAGCTCTTCGACGGCGAGGAGGTCTGCGCCGGCCCCGTAGCGACTCCCGCGGAGGCTGCAAGCGACGTCGGGGCGCCCGCGGCGGGCAAGGGGCCCGGGCTCGGCGAGCACACACCGGCCTGGCGCGCGGAGCTCGGCCTCTAGGGACGAACGAGCCCGAGCGCCGCCGGCAGCCCGTACAGGTCCTCGAGCCGCGGCATGAACTCCGGATGGAAGCCCTCGCGGTCGAGCAGGATCGCCCGCAGGCCGATCGCAGCTGCGCCTTCGATGTCGTCCTCGAGCGAGTCACCGACCATCGCCGCCGCCGCCGGCTCGACCTGGAGGCGCTCGAGCGCGGCGCGGAAGATGGTGGGGTCGGGCTTCGTCTTCCCGTGCGCGCGCGAGCCGATCGCGACGTCGACGTCGAGCCGGTGATGGACGACGAATGCATCGAGGTCCCGCCCCGTGTTCGAGACGAGCCCGATCCTGAGGCCGTACCCCCGCAGCTCCTCGAACACGGGGAAGACATCCTCGAACAGCTCGAAATTGTGGTGCTGCTCCCACGCGGCGGTCATATCCTCCGCACAGGCGCGCGCGCCCTCGGCGTCGCCGCCCATCGCGCGGACGATCTCCTCGGTGAAGACGACCCAGATCTCGTCGTCGTGGAGCAGCTCGGGGTGGCGTCGCAGCGAGGCGACAGCGGTTGCCCGTGCCGCGTCGTAGGACTCCGGGTGGAGCGTCAGCCCGTGCCGCGCGCCGAGCCGCCGGTAGCCCTCCGGTCCGAGCTCGGGTCCCGGTCGGACGAGCGTGAAGTCGACGTCGAACAGCACTGCTCGAAGCTCGTCCACACAGGGACGATAGCTTTGGCGAGATGCCGGCCGCGATCGCCCCCGTAGACCGCCCGCGTGCACTCGCCGCCTTCGGCAGCCGCGACTTTCGCCTGATCTGGGGCGGACAAACCGTCTCGTTCATCGGCGACGCCGCCTTTCTCGTGGCAATCGGCTGGCGCGTCACGACGATGACCGGCTCGGCCGGCTCGCTCGGCTTCGTGCTGGCGCTCCAGTCGGCAGCGATGCTGACCACGCTGCTCTGGGGCGGCGTGCTCGCCGACAGGCATTCGCGCAGGCTGCTGATGATCGGCTCCGACCTCGCACGCTTCGTGCTCGTCGCGATCCTTGCCGCAGTCGAGGCAACCGGGCACCTCTCGTATCCGTCAGTCCTCGCGCTGGCGACCGCAGTCGGCTTTGCCGACGGCTTCTTTCACCCGGCGTTCGGCGGCATCGTGCCTCTGATCGTCGAGCAGCCGCTGCTCGCGTCGGCGAACTCGATGATGTCGGTCGCACGGCAGGGGAGCCTGATCGTCGGCCCCGCACTCGCCGCGGCGTTCTACGGCACGCTCGGCCCGACGACGGTGTGGTCGATCGACGCGGCATCCTTCGTCGTGTCTGCCGCGCTCCTCTGGCGGGCGCGGCCGCGGCTCGTCGACACCGCGCCCCGGGAGGGCGCGATGCGAGAGCTGCGGGCGGGGTTCCGCTATGTGCTGAGCGTCCCCTGGATCTGGTCGGGAATCGCGATCGCGACCTTCATCCTGATGATCGCGATGGCGCCCTACAACGCGCTGCTCCCGCGGCTGATCAAGCAGCATTTCGGCCGCGGCGTCGGCTCGTACGGGCTGCTGTTCAGTCTGATGGCGGTGGGCATGGTCGCCGGCTCTGTGCTGTACGCGCACTGGAACCCGCGCCGCCACCGCGTCCTGATCTGCTTCGGCGCGTTCGGGATCAATGACGCCGGCATGGTGGTGCTCGCGCTCGCACCGTGGTTTCCGCTCGCCGCCGGAGCCGCCGTCTGGCGCGGCTTCTGGATCGGCATCGGGCTCTCGATGTGGACGACGATGCTGACCGAGCTCGTGCCGGAGCATTTTCTCTCGCGCGTGATCAGCCTCGACGTCTTCGGCTCGTTCGGGCTGACGCCGATCGGCTACCTGATCGCGGGCGTGATCGCCGGCCTCTTCTCGCCCACCGCGATCATCGCCGTCGGCGGCGCGATCGGCTGCTCGCTCTGGTTCGTGCCGCTCGCCTACCGCTCGGTGAGAACAGCAGCCTGATGCGCGCGCGACTGCCGAGATCCTCGGCGCCCGCGCGCCACGACGCAATGGCGTGCATCGCCGTCGCGTTCCGTAGTCTTTGACGGGTCGATCATCGACCTCGGGAGGGGCACATGAATGCCGGTCTCCTGCTGCTGAGGCTCGTCGTCGGACTCACCTTCGCCGCGCACGGTAGCCAGAAGTTGTACGGCAGCTTCGGCGGCGGCGGGCCGAGGGGCACCGCGGGCTTCATGAAGAGCCTCGGCTTCCGGGCGCCGATGCTGATGGGGTTGATGGCCGGAAGCGCGGAGTTCTTCGGTGGGCTCGCCTTCGCAATGGGCCTCGCGACGCCGCTCGCCGCGCTCGCCGTCATCACCGTGATGGTGAATGCCGTGATCACGGTGCACGTCTCGAAGGGATTCTTCAACGGGAACGGCGGTTACGAGTTCAACCTCGCGCTCGCGACCGCCGCGGTCGCCGTCGCGGCGATCGGACCAGGCCGCTTCTCGCTCGACCGCGCAATTCACTGGGATGACAACATCTCGGGCTTCTGGTGGGGCGTCGGCGCAGCGCTGATCGCCCTCGCGCTCGGCATCGTGATCACGACGCTCGGCCGCACGCGGCCCGCTTCAACGGCCTAGACGTGCGAGGGCTCCGGCGCGAGTCGCGCCGGAGCCCTCTGTTCATCGGGGTGCCCAGATTTGAACTGGGGACCTCTCCGACCCGAACGGAGCGCGCTACCAGGCTGCGCCACACCCCGAGCGACCGAAGATCGTAGCCGACCCGGCACACACGCGTGACACTCCGGCCGCTATAGTTGCCAGCATAGACAACGGAGGTGGAGCTGTGAACGTGGTGACGCTGATCGGCAATCTCGCCAGCGAGGTCGACCTGCGCGAGGTCGGCGCCGACAAGAAGGTCGCGAGCTTCTTACTCGCGGTCGACCGGCCGGGCAAGGATGCCGGCGCCGATTTCGTCGGAGTCAGCGCCTGGGACCGCCAGGCGGAGGCCTGCGCCCAGTTCCTGGCCAAGGGCCGTCGAGTGGCGGTCGACGGTCGGCTCCGCAGCCGCTCGTGGGAGGAGGAGGGCAAGCGCCGCAGCGCCGTCGAGGTGGTCGCAAACCGCGTGCAGTTCCTGTCGGGGCCGCGCGAGGAGGAGGCGTCCTTCGAGGCGGCCGTGGCGACATAAGATCGCGGCCTATGGCTGTGCACCGCGACGAGCTCCTCGCCTACACCGACGAGCTGCTCGAGATCGAGCGATTCCGTGATGCGCAGCCGAACGGCGCGCAGGTTCTCGGCGCCGACGAGGTCGAGCTGATCGCGTGCGGCGTGTCGGCGAATCGCGAGCTGCTCGAGCGCGCGCGCGACGCGGGAGCACAGCTCGTGCTCGTGCACCACGGCATCTTCTGGCGCACCGAGCCGCAGCTCATCGACGCCCGGATGCGCGGGCGGCTGCAGATCCTGTTCGACGCCAAGGTGACGCTGGCGGCGTACCACCTGCCGCTCGATGCCCATCCGCAGCTCGGCAACAATGCGCGCCTCGCGGCGGAGCTCGGGGTCGAGGTCGACCGGTCTTTCGGCGAGCTCGGCAGGGGCGGAGTCCTGCCTGCCCCGCTCGCGCTGGCCGAGCTCGTCGACCGCGTGCGACGGATCACCGGGCGTGAGCCACTCGTCCTGCCGGGCGGGCCCGAGACGCTGACGCGCGTCGCAGTTTCGAGCGGAGGAGCAGGCTACGACCTGATCGACGCCGCACACCAGGGCTACGACGCCTTCGTCACCGGGGAGCCGGAGGAGCCGAGCTTCCACACGGCGCGCGAGCTCGGGATCACCCTGATCGCCGGCGGCCACCACGCGACGGAGCGGCTCGGCGTCCAGGCGCTCGCGTTGCACCTTGCCGAGCACTTCGGGCTGGACTGGCAGTTCGTCGAGGTCGAGAACCCGGTCTGAGCCGCGCGAGCGAGGTCCCGGCGCGGGACGCTGCAGAGCTCAGCCGATCGGCCCCGCCCCCAGAAACTCGCCGATCGCATCGGCGCACGCGTCGGGGCGCTCGCCGATCAGCAGATGCGCGCAGTCGGCGATCACGCGGATCGGCGCACGCAGCCGCCGGGCAAACTCATAGCCGTCGGCGAGCGGTACGAGCAGGTCGCGCGCGCCCCAGAGGACGAGCACGGGACAGCGGATCCGATCGAGCTCCAGGCGCGCGTCGTACCTCATCAGCGTGCGTCCGGCGCTCTCGATGTCACGGTGCAGGCCCGGGCCCTCCAGAAAGCCCTCGACCACGCTTGGAGTGATCGCCGCCGGGTCCGAGACCTGCCACCGCCAGAACACGGGGTAGCGCAACATTCGCCGATCGGCGACGATCCGGCGGAACGGCGCCACGAGCCGCCCCGGGCGTGCGATCACCAGCATCGTCAGCACGTGCGCGGCTCGCGTCGTCGACGAGGTGATCCCGGCCGGCGAGGCGAGCACGAGTGCCGACACGGCTTCGGGCCGCCGTGCAGCGAGCCGCAGCCCGATCGTCCCGCCCAGCGAGTGGCCGGCAACGGCCGCCGGCAGCATCCCCTCGAGCTCGAGCAGCGCGAAGACGCCCTCCGCGAACGGATCGAGCGAGGGCGCCGCAGGAATGACCGCAGAGTGCCCGTGGCCCGGCAGGTCGGGGATCAGCAGTCGAAAGCGCCGGGCCAGCAGCGGCGCGAGCTCGATCCAGTTCGATCCCGCGCCGCCCAGGCCGTGGATCAGCGCGAGCGGTGGGCCGTCGCCGCCGACGAGGTAGCGGAGCCGCGCTCCGCCGATCTCGGCGAAGCGCTCCTCGAATGGTTTGGACAGCGTCCTCATCCGGTAGTACATTGCGGGTAATGAATGATTTGGGAGGGCGGGCCCTTTGATTCCCGCCGACAATCACAAGGGAGCTTCGATCGAGCCCGTGCAGCGCCCAGCGCCGCCGGGCTTTTTTGTTGCTCCGGAACAGGAGCGTCATGGCAAACCACCTCACGCCTGACGAGCTCTCGAAGGAGCTCGGAATCGACAGGCAGGAAGTGATCCGCCTCTGCGTCGAGGAAGGCGTACCGATCTATCAGGGGAAGATCGACAAGACGCTGTTCCAGGCGCAGCTCGAGGCGCTCGGAGCCATGCCGCAGCACCACTAGCCAGACGGCTACGAGGACTTGCGCGCGCCGGCGCGCTTGGCCGGAGTCTTCTTCGAGGAAGCCCGTGACGCCCTCGGCGACGCGGGCTTCTTCTTTGCGTCTGCGACCGAGGCCCGCAAGGCTTCCATCAGGTCGACGACCGGCGCCTCGTCGCCGGGCGGCTCGGGCACGACGATCTCCTCGCCCTTCAGCTTTGCCTCGAGCAGGTCGTGCAGGTTGCGCCGGTACTCGCTGACGAGCTGCTCCGGCTCGAAATCAGCCGCGAGGCTCGCGATCACCTGCCGCGCGAGGTCGAGCTCGGCGTCCTTGACCTCGACTCCGGCAGCCGCCTCCTCGATCTCCGCCTTCGAGCGGATGTCCTCGGCGAGGAAGAGCGTCTCGAGCGCAAGCGCATCGCCGTAGGGTCGAATCAGGCAGACCTTCTCGGCTCCGCGCAGGACGAAGCGCCCGACGGCGGCCATGTTCGTCTCGCGCATCGCGTCCAGGAGCAGCACGTACGGCCGGCGCGCGGCGGCGTTGTTCGCGGGCGCCAGGTAGTAGGTGCGGTCGAAGTAGATCGGGTCGACGTCCTCGAGCCGGACGAAGCGCTCGATCTCGATCGCCTGCGAGCTCTCGAGCTGGATCGCCTCGAGGTCGGCGTCCTCGATCGGGACGAAGCGGCCCTTCGACACCTCCCAGCCCTTGACGAGCTCGGACGAGTCGACCTCGCGCTCGTGCGTGGGGCACCAGCGCTTCAGCTTGATCGGCGTACCGCACTCGCGGTGGAGCGTCTTGAAGGAGACATCCGACGCCTTTGCCTTCGCCTCGGTGGCGAGGACCAGGCCGATCGGGATGTTGACCAGCCCGAAGCTGATCGAGCCGTTCCAGTTCGTCCGCATCGCCTTGGGCACGCTCCTTCAAGTGTAGAGGGACCAGCGATGTTCGCCTCGCCCCCGGCAGCTCCTTCCCGTGCGTAGAGTTCGACACGTGAGCCAGACGGTCGCAGCACCGACGACGCGAACGCGCACGATCCCTGCACTCTGGCGGGATGCAGTCAGTGAGGAGCGATCGTGGCCCGCCTACCTCGTCGAGCACGGCGAACACTGGCACGCCGTCACCTGGGCCGAGGCGGCCGAGCGGGTGGACGACCTCGCGAACGGCCTGCTCGCGCTGGGCGTGCGCAAGGGCGACACGTTCTCGATCCTCGGCAACACGCGTCTCGAGTGGTCGCTCTTCGACTTCGCGCTCGCCTGTGTCGGCGCGATCGGGGTCGGCGTCTACATGAACAGCTCTCCGAAGGATGCGCGCTACGTGGTCGAGCACTCGGAGTCGATCGGCGTCCTCGTCGAGGACGCCGAGCAGCGCGCGAAGCTCGAAGGGCTCGACCTGCAATACGTCTTCGGCTACGACGACCTCGAGGAGCTGGCGGCGAAGGGCCGCATCTACGCCGCCGAGCACCCGGGCGCGCTCGACGCGGCGATTGCGGGGATCGGCGAGGACGACCTCTTCACCTACATCTACACGTCGGGGACGACGGGACCGGCGAAGGGCTGCATGATCACGCACCGCAACTACTACGCCATGGTGGCGGTGGTCGACCAGCTGCCGAACTTCGCGATCTCCCGCGACATGATGCTGCTGTACCTGCCGCTCGCGCACAACTTCGGGCGGCTGATGCACCTCGCCGGGCCGTACATCGGCTTCACGATCGCGCACCTCGCCGATCCACTGCGCGCCGCCGAGGCGCTGCCCCAGGTGCGGCCGACCGTCTTTCCGAGCGTGCCACGGGTCTACGAGAAGGTTCACGCAGCCGTGCTCACCCAGCTCGACGAGGCGACGGGGCTGAAGCAGAAGCTCGGCCGCTGGGCGCTCGAGACCGGCTACCGCGTGAGCCGGCTGCGCCAGGCGGACGAGCCAGTGCCCGCCGGGCTCGCGCTCAAGCACCGGCTTGCAGACCGGCTCCTGTTCTCGAAGGTGAAGAGCCGGCTCGGCGGCCGGCTGCGCGTCGGCATCTCGGGCGGAGCGCCGCTGGCAAGGGAGATCGCCGAGTTCTTCCATGCGATCGACATCCTGATCCTGGAGGGTTACGGCCTGACCGAGTGCACGACCGCGGCGACCGTAAACCGGCCCGACCGCTACCGCTTCGGCACGGTCGGCCCGGCGCTACCCGGCTTCGAGCTGCGACTCGAGGCGGACGGCGAGCTGCTGATCAAGAGCGACACCGTCTTCGCCGGCTACCTGAAGGACCCTGACGCCACGCGCGAGGTGCTGACGGACGACGGCTGGCTTCGCTCCGGGGACGTGGCCTCGATCGACGCGGACGGCTTCGTGACGATCACCGACCGCAAGAAGGACATCCTCGTCACCGCCGGCGGCAAGAACGTTGCGCCGCAGAACATCGAGAACCTGCTCAAGCTCTCGCGGCTCGTCTCGCAGGCGCTGATCCTCGGCGACCGCCGCCCCTTTGTCACGGCTCTGATCACGCTCGACCCCGCCGCCGGGCTCGACCCCGGCTCCGCGGAGGCGCACGCGGCGATCCAGCGGGTCGTCGACGATGCGAATGCGGAGCTCTCGCGCTTCGAGCAGGTGAAGCGGTTCCGGATCCTGCCCCGCGACTTCTCGGCGGACGAGGGCGAGATCACCCCGACGCTGAAGCTCAAGCGCCGGGTCGCGGAGCGTCACTTCCAGGACGACATCGACAAGCTGTACGAATGACCGCGGGATTTCTCGTCGCGTCCGCGTTTCTCGCGAGCGCGGTCGAGATGGTGGAGGCGCTGACGATCGTGCTCGCCATGGGCACGACGCGCGGCTGGCGCTCCGCTCTGACCGGTGTCGCCGCCGCGGTGCTCGCGCTGGCCGCCGTCGTCGCGGCGCTCGGCCCGGCCCTGACTACGATCCCGCTCGACGACCTGCGGCTCGTCGTCGGCGCTCTGCTCCTCGTGTTCGGCCTGCAGTGGCTGCGCAAGGCGATCCTGCGCGCGTCCGGCTCGCTGCCGCTGCACGACGAGGCGGCGATCTTCGAGCGTGAGCGAGCCGAGGCGCAGGCGACGGGCCGGGAGCTCCGCGCCGGGCTCGACTGGTTCGGCTTCGTCGTCTCGTTCAAGGGTGTCTTCCTCGAAGGGCTCGAGGTCGCGTTCATCGTGCTGACCTTCGGCTCGGCGCAGGGCTCGATTCCGCTTGCCGCGCTCGGCGCGGCCGGGGCGGTCGTACTTGTCGCCGCGGCCGGCGTGGTGGTGCGGGCGCCGCTCGCGCGCGTGCCCGAGAACACGCTGAAGTTCGCGGTCGGCGTGATGCTGACCACGTTCGGCACCTTCTGGTCGGCCGAGGGCGCCGGAGCCCGCTGGCCCGGAGGCGACGCCTCGCTCCCCGGCGTGCTCGCGTTCGTCCTCCTGCTCTCGTTCGGGCTCGTCACCTACGTGCGGCGCAGGCAGGTCGCGATCGCGTGAAGGCGCTCGCGCTCTTCCTCTGGGACTTCGTCGTCGGTGATGACTGGCGGATCGCCGCCGGCGTGATCGCCGCGCTCGCGGTCACCGCGGCGATCGAAGCGTGGTGGCTGCTCCCGCTGAGCGTCGCCGCGCTGCTGGCGCTCTCGGTGGTGCGGAGGGCCCGCTAGATGCGACGGGCGCCGACGTAGGTCGCCGCGTACCAGGATTCGCTGAGCGAGGAGATCTTGACCACGTCGCCGGTGTGCGGGGCATGGACGAACTGCCCGGCTCCGATGTAGATGCCGACGTGGCCCAGCCCGTCGAAGAAGACGAGGTCACCGGGCTCGAGCTGGTCGCGGGAGACCGGCGTGCCGACCCCGAACTGGGCGCCGCTGTAGTGCGGCAGCGAGACGCCGACCTGGCTGTACACATAGGCGACGAACCCCGAGCAGTCGAAGCCGCCCGGCGAGGCTCCACCCCAGACATAGGGCGTCCCGAGGTACTGCATCGCAATCCCGACCACACCCGTGTACTGCGACGGCGGGACCACCGTGGCGCCCTCGGGAGTAGCCCCCGCGAGGCCGAGAACCGGATCGGGCGTCGGCTGCGAGTCGAGGCGGGAACGGGCGGCGCTCGCGAGCGCGAGCTGGCGCGCGTGCTCTCGCGCCTGGAGCTGCGCGATCTGGCCCTTGATCGACGCGAGCAGCGCCTGACGCTGCCGCAGCTGGGCCTGGATGCTCGCCTTGTGCGCCCGCCGCTCGGCGACGATCCGCTCCTGAGAGGCCCGCGCCTGCCGTAGCTGGAGCCGCTCGCGCTTCACGAGCGCCTTGAACGACGTGACCTCGCCGATCACGTGCGAGTCCTGCGCCGAGACGCGGTTCGCCGTGTCGATTCGAGTGAGAATCTCGTCGAGGCTCTTCGCGCCCAGGATCACGTCGATCGTCGAGTTGTTCTGATCGGACATGTAGATCGCGACGAGGCGCGTCGAGAGCATCGCCTGGGCGCGCTTCAGGTTTCCCGTGGCGATCTTCAGCTCGTGGCGGTTCTCCTTCTGCTGGCGCTGGATCTGCGCAAGGTGGTAGTTCGCGCCGTCATACGCCTGGATCGCGCGCTCGAGGGAGCTGTCGATCTGGTTGATCTGGCTGAGCACCTGGTCGGCCTGAGCCCGTTTCGCCGCGACCGTGCCGGGATCGGCGGTTGCTGCGCCCGCGGCCAGCAAAGCCGCCGAAACTACGATGACGATGCCGCGCGCCTGTCTGTTCCTCGGACTGATACGCCGCTCCGAGTGTCGGGTACGGGCGTGCGAACCGGGAGGCCGGAACGTCACAAGTCCGGCACCCTACCAATCGTTTCGGACGCGTGCAATCCCTAGCGGACCAAATCTATCTCAAACCGTATGAAATATGTAGCTACTAGCGCGATTCTGCCCGTCCTGGTGTGCTACGGTCCTCGCCTCGTGCGAGGGCGCACCCCCAGTCTGTGGGCGCTTGCCACGGCGCTCGGCACCTCCATCCTGCTACTCGTTCCGCTGGCGTCCGGCGCGGGCCCGAGCGCCGATCGTCTGCGCCTCCGAGAGGCCGACCTCGCCTCGAAATCCCGCTCGGCGCTCCTCGGTCTCTACGCGGTCGAATCGAGCCTCGACCGTGCGCGCGGGAACCTCGCGGCGCTCCAAGCCCAGGCGGGACAGCTCCGGCGCGAGCGAGTTGCGACCCGCGCCCGGCTCACGATCGCCGTGCGCGCATTCCACCTTTCGCAGCAGCAGCTCGCCGAGCGGCTACGCGCACTGTACGAGCAGGAGTCCGTCGATCCGCTCGAGATCGTGCTCGGGGCGAGCTCGCTCGAAGAGGCGATGACCGGAATCGACAGTCTGAACCGCCTCGCGAGCCAGAACCGGTCCGTGATCGAGCAGACCCGGAGAGCACGTGCTTCACTGGCCGTGCTCTCGCGGGCACTGGCGGAGCACCAAGCGGAGCTTGCGAAGCTGCAGGCCGCCGCGCAGCAACGCGCGTCGTCGCTGGGGCGGGCGCAAGCCGCGCGGCAGGCATACGTAGCGCGGCTCGGGAGCGAGCGGCGGCTGACGGCCGAGCAGATCGGAGCGCTCGCGGTGCAGGCCCAGGTGGTCGAGGCGAAAGCCGCGCAGCTGACGATTCAACAGGGCTCGCCGCCGGGCGCCGTCGACCCGCCCGAGCTCGCTTCGGCCCCGGTGCCCCTAGGGGCTCGGACGATCACGGTTTTGGCCACGGGCTACTCGCTCGGAGGCCACACCTCGACGGGCATACCGACGGGCTGGGGGGTCGTCGCCGTCGACGCGAGCCTCATCCCGCTCGGAACGAGGTTGACGATTCCGGGCTACGGCGAAGGCGTCGCAGCCGATACCGGCAACGGCGTGCGCGGGCCGATGATCGATCTCTGGTTCCCGACGACCGCCCAGGCGTTCGCGTGGGGGCGGCGGACGGTCACGATCGCGCTCCACTAGCGGTTAGACTGGCGCGCGCAGACGCCGACGAGGGGTGGCATGAGCGAAGCGGCCGGGGACACAGAAATGCAGCAGGCCGACGATCTGCGCGTCCTCCTGGTCGACGACCACGACCTGTTCCGGACCGGGCTGCGCAACCTGCTCGAGGAAGAGAGCGTCGTCGTCGTCGGCGAGGCCGGCACCGGCGCAGAGGCGCTCCGGATGGTCGAGGAGCTTGCGCCCGACGTCGTCGTGATGGACCTGAACATGCCCGGAATGACCGGCGTCGAGGCGACGCGCCAGATCGCCGTCGTCGCTCCGCTCGCACGGGTGCTCGTGCTCACGATCTCGGATCAGGACGGCGACGTGATGGACGCTATCTTCGCCGGCGCGTGCGGCTATCTGCTGAAGGACTCCTCGATCGGCGAGCTGATGCAGGGGATCCGTGCCGCCTCGGTTGGCGAATCGCTGATCTCCCCGACCATCGCCTCGAAGGTGCTCCAGCGCGTGCGTGCGGCGAGCCCGGTGCCCGAGATCGCCAAGCAGATCCGCACCGAGCTCTCCGATCGCGAGATCCAGGTGCTGAAGCTGATCGCGAACGGACGGGACAACGCGGACATCGCCGGGCAGCTCCACATCAGCCCGAAGACGGTCAAGAATCACATCTCGAACATCCTGATGAAGCTGCAGATCCAGAACCGGATCCAGGCCGCGGTCTACGCGGTCCGATCCGGCCTCGTCTAGACGGCGGGCGGCGCGCGAGGTGCGCTCGCGCAGCGGGCCGAGCAGGGCGCGCAGGCGCTTGAGGTGCTGGTCCGTCGACGTCACGCACGCCGCAAGCTGCTGCGCGCGGGCTCCGTCGCCCTCGGCTGCGACGGCGCTGAGCCGGCGCTCGAGCCGGCCCCGCTCGGCCTCGAGCTCGAGTGCGTGTGCGTACCCCGTCGTCAGTGTGTCCTCGAGCAGTTTCAACGGCGCGGCGGGCTCGTCGATCAGGGCGCAGATCTCCGCGGTCAAGGTGAGTAGCGCTTCGGACACAGCCGACGGATTATCGCGACGAGCGTGTGCCCGGCCCATGGGCCGAGCGGCCCATCTTTCCGCGCGCAAGACCCATCGTTGGTTGACGACATCCGAGGCTGGCCGAAGAATGGCCGGATGTTCCACCGGGGGGTGATCGTTCTCGTTGTCCTGGGCTTTGCCGCCTCGAGCGGCGAGGCCGCACAGGCGCCGCTGCAGCTGCTGCTCGAGGACGCCCTCGTCGCACCGCATGTCAACCCGGCGCGGTCAGCCGCTCTGGCCGTCGACCTCGCGTCCGGAACCGCTGTGTTCTCCCGGCACGAGCGTCTGTCACTCGCGCCGGCCTCGAACGAGAAGCTCGCGCTGACCTACGCGCTGCTGCAGGAGCTCGGGCCGGCGTTCCGGATCGAGACGGCCGTGTTCGGAGAGGGCGAGCAGCGGGGCGCCGTCTGGCGCGGCGACCTCGTCTTGAAGGGCTTCGGCGACCCGACCCTCGAGAGCAGCGGGCTCACGCGGCTCGCCCGGCAGCTCCGTCAGGCTGGGATCAGCCGGGTGAGCGGCGCCGTGATCGGTGACGAATCGTTCTTCGACAGCCACCGCGTCGCGCCGGGCTGGAAGTACCGGTTCTACATGGACGAGTCGCCGCCGCTCTCGGCCCTGTCCGTCGACCGTGGTCGCTATCGAGGAACCCTCGCGCGCTACCCGGCGGCGGCGACGGCAGCGCGCTTCGTGGAGCTTCTGCGTGCGAAGGGCGTCTTGGTCGCCGGCGGCTCCCGCACCGGCTCCGCAGCCGCCACGGCGCTTCCGCTCGCGACCATCTCGTCTCCGCCGCTTGCGACGATCGTGCGCTTCATGGATCGGGAGAGCGACAACTTCACCGCGGAGCTCCTGTTGAAGCAGCTCGGCGCCCTCACCGTCGACCGCGGCACAACGGCCGCGGGCGCCGCCGAGGTCAGCCGCGTACTGGCCGCGGCGGACGTCCCGATGGAGGGAGTGCGGATCGTCGACGGCTCGGGGCTCTCGCGTCTCGACCGGCTGACCGCCGGGGCGCTGGTCGCGATCCTGAAGGCCGCGTGGGACGACCCCGATGTACACGCCACCCTCGTCGCGTCTCTGGCCGTTGCGGGGGTCAACGGCACGCTCGAGCATCGGATGCGCCGAGCGCCGGCGCGCGGTGCCGTCGTCGCCAAGACGGGGACGACCAGCCAGGCATCCGCCCTCGCCGGCTACGTGAACGGCCGGTACGCCTTCGCCGTGCTCCAGAACGGGTCGCCGCTTCCCTACTGGTGGGCCCGACAGGCGCAGGATCGCTTCGCGGCGTTGCTCGCGGCGCGGTAGCAGCGGACGGCGCACCTTCGGCACGAAACCGGCACAGACACGGCGTGCGTCCGCCGGTAGGGTCGAGCCCAGAGGGGCGGGTGGTGGGGCTCCCGTTACCCGTGCGCGCGTCTAGCTCTGGCCGCCCTGAGAGAGCAGCGCAACGAGGTCGGCTTCGCTCAGGATCGGCACGCCGAGCCGCTCGGCCTTGGCGGCCTTCGACCCCGGGCTCTCGCCGACCACCACGCCGGTCGTCTTCTTCGAGACGTTGTCCGAGACCTTGGCACCGAGCTCCTCGAGCGCCGCTTTCGCCTCCTCGCGCGTGTAGCTCTCGAGCGTGCCTGTGATCACGTACTGCGTGCCTGACAGTCGGCCTTCCTTCGGACGCTCCTCCTCGCCGGCCTCGAAGCGGAGGCCGAGCTCGCGCAACTCCTGAACGAGCGCGCGGTTCTGCTCGTCCGAGAACCAGTCGGCAATCGACTCCGCCCGGTCCGGCCCGATCCCGTCAACCTCCTGAATCACCTCCTGGCTCGCCTCGAGCAGCCGTTCGACCGACACGAAGTGGCGCGCGAGATTCTGGGCCGTAACCCAACCGACGTCCGGGATGTTGAGGCCGAACAGCACTCGCGAGAACGGCTGTTGCTTCGAGAGCGCGATCGCGTCGACAGCCTTGCCCGCCGAGATCTCGCCATACCCCTCGAGCTCGGCCAGCTGCGTCCGCTCGAGCCGGTAGAGATCCGGCATCGAGCGCAGGAGACCGAGGGCCCAGAGCCGGCGGACGAACTGCTCCCCCACGCCTTCGATGTCCATCGCCGCCGTGACCCAATTGATCAGCGTCTCGAGCCCCCGCGACGGGCAGGCGCGGTTCGGGCAGCGGTGCATCACCTCGCCCTCCGGCTTGACGACGTCGAACCCGCAGAGCGGGCAGCTCGCCGGCATCCGGAACTCCTTCGTGCCGGATCGGTGCTCGCCGGCCGGGCCGACGATCTGCGGGATCACGTCGCCTGCCCGCTGCACGATCACGAGGTCGCCCTCGCGGATCTGCTTGCGGTTGATGTCCTCCTCGTTGTGGAGCGTCGCGCGCGAGACCGTGACGCCGCCGACCTCGACCGGTTCGAGGATCGCCCAGGGGTTGAGCGCACCGGTGCGACCAACGCGGATCGCGATCTTCAGCAGCGTCGTCTGCGCGGTCATCGGCGCCCACTTGTAGGCGCGCGCCCAGCGCGGCCGCTCGTGCAGCGAGCCGAGCCGCCGCTGCTGGTCGAGCGAGTCCACCTTGATCACGACGCCGTCGATCTCGTAGTCGAGCTCCGTGCGTCTCAGCTCCCACTCGCGGCACGCCGCATAGACATCGTCGATCGTCTCGAGCCGCTCGGCGTACGGATTCGTGCGGAAGCCTCGCCCGCGCAGCCATTCGAGCGTCTGCCAGTGCGTCTCCGCCTCCACGCCGACCGCCGAGCCGTAGACCCAGATCGAGAGCGGCCTCGCAGCGGTGATCGACGAGTCGAGCTGTCGCAGCGAGCCCGCCGCTGCGTTGCGAGGATTCGGAGCCGTCTTCTTGCCCTCCGCGAGCAGTTGCTCGTTGAAGCGCCGAATCCTGAGAGGGGCATGTAGACCTCTCCGCGAACCTCGAGCAGTGCCGGCGGATGCTCGTCGTGGATCCGCAGTGGAATCGACTTGATCGTGCGCAGATTGACCGTGATGTCCTCGCCGCGCGTGCCGTCGCCTCGCGTGGCGCCACGCACGAAGACTCCGTTCTCGTAGACGAGCGAGATCGCGGAGCCGTCGATCTTGGGCTCCAGCACGTACGCGACCGGCTCGTCCGAGTCGAGGCGCTTGCGCACGTCCTCGGCCCACTTCGTCACGGCCTCCTCAGTCGTGACCTTCTCGAGCGAGCCCATCGCGGCGAGATGCTCGACCTTGCTGAACTTCTCCGACGGCGTCGCGCCGACGCGCTGAGTGGGCGAGTCGGACGTGATCAGTTCGGGGTGGGCTCGCTCGAGCTCGACGAGCTCGTCGTAGAGCGTGTCGTAGACGATGTCCTCGACCTCCTGCTCCTCGAGGACGTAATAGGCGTATGCGTAGCGAGCCAGCAGCTCGCCCAGCTCGCGGACGCGCGCCTCAGGCGAGGGCGGCAAGCAGCTCCTCCGCCGTGTCGACAATCGCGTCGGGGCGCTCGGGCTCGAGACGCTCGCGGCCGTGGATCTTGCCCCAGGTGACGGCCACCGTGTACAGGCCGGCGGCCTTCCCCGCAGCAATGTCGAACGGAGAGTCGCCCACGTAGGCGGCGCCTTCCGGGCCGACGCCGAGACGTTCGAGAGCGAGCTCCACCGGCTGTGGATCGGGCTTGTGGCGCTCGGTCTCGTCGCCGCCGACGACCACGTCGAAGAGATGACCAAACGGGACATGCTCGAACGCGAGCTCGACCGTGAGCCGGCGCTTCGCGGTCACGATCCCTAGCGTACGACCGTCGTCCTTCAGGCGCGCGAGCGCCACATCCATCCCGCTGCAGCAGACGAGGGTGTCGTGCAGCGGCTCGTTGTGCGTCCGGTAGACGTCGACGAGCTCGTCGACCCGCTCGGCATCGAGCGCGCGCATCTGGTGCTCGAGGCCGGGCCCGCCCACAGCCGCGAGCAGCTGCTCGTCGGAGAAGTCGCGCCCGAGCACGGTCGTCGCCGCATGCCGCATCGAAGCGAGGATGATCCCGCCGGAGTCGATCACGGTGCCGTCGAGATCGAAGAGGACGACCGGGAGCCTCACGCGTCCGATCGTACCGACGCGCCCCGTCGTCGCCGTGCTCGCAGGCCGGTGGGCTCGGGGCTGGGTTCCAGCCCGCCGAGAGGTCAGTAGGCGACTCCGACGAGGTAGAGGCCCCAGGGCGGTGCGGTCCGGCCCGCCTCCGAGCGCGGCCGGCCCTCGAGCAGCTCCGCGAACCCCTCGCCCTCGCGCTCGATCATCGTGCCGACGAGCGTCCGGACCATGTGGCGCAGGAAGCTGTCGGCGGTGATCTCGAACTCGAGGAAGTCGCCGCGGCGGTGCCACTTCGCCTCGCCCACCACGCGGACGAACGCCTCGTGCTGGGTCTCTGCAGGCGTGAAAGCCCGGAAGTCGTGCTCTCCGAGCAGGAGCGCGGCCGCGTCGGCAAGCGCGTCCTCGTCGATGGGCCGCGCAATCCACCACGAGCGGCGCTGCTCGAACGGCGAGCGCGTGGCCCGGCGGTGAATCCGGTAGCGGTACGAACGCGATCGCGCGGAAAAGCGGGCGTGAAAGCCTGACGCCGCCTCAACCGCCGCAAGCACCGCCACGTCGTCCGGCAGCGCGGCGTTGAGGGCGGCGGCCGTGCGCTCGATCGGCGGCCCTCCCTCGGCATCGAGGCTCGCCACCTGACCGAGCGCGTGGACCCCGGTGTCGGTGCGCCCGGCGACGGCGAGGCCGCTCCAGCTTGGAAAGACAGCATCGAAGCCCGCTCCGAGGACAGCTTCGACCGTCCTCAGGTCGGGCTGCGCGGCCCAACCGTGGAAGGCGGTGCCGTCGTACTCGATCGTCAGTCTCAAGCGCACGTCAGGCACCCCTGACTCCACTTGTCAGGTTATCCTTATGCTCTAGTGACTTGCGCATGCTTTGTTATAATCTAGTTGATGAGCGCCCAGACCGAGCACTACTTCCTGCTCCAGCGAGTGCAGCCTGCGATGGTCGGCCTGATCGACGGCTCGTTGTCGACGATCGCGCCGATCTTCTCGGTCGCAATCGCGACGCACAAGCCGCACTACGCGTTCATCGCCGGCCTGGCGACGGCGTTCGGGGCCGGCATCTCGATGGCGTTCTCGGAGGGGCTTTCTGATACGGGCGACCTCACGGGGCGGGGCAACCCTGTCGTCCGCGGCACGATCACCGGGGTTGGCACGTTGCTCGGCGGCATCCTGCACACGCTGCCGTTCCTGATTCCCCACTACTCCGTCGCGCTCTACTCGGCGATCGCGGTGGTGGCATTCGAGCTGCTCGTGCTCGCCTGGATGCGCTGGCGCTTCTTCAACGTCGGCTTCGTCCGCGCGCTCGCAACGGTGACGCTCGGAGGCGTGATCATCGCCTCTGTCAGTGCAGCCTTCGGCTCGGCCGCCTGACCGCGATGATCAGCGGCGCCTTGCGAGCATCGCCGCCGCGGAGCCGGCCGAGGACGGCGCATCGGTGGAAGCTACGCCCGGATGCCGCTGCACGGCCTCGCCACCTGTGGCGGACCTCGCCGTGTCTTCGCGACGGTCAAGAAGACGCGAGCGTCGAGACTCAGGCGTCGGCGAAAGTGCGCAACGGTTCCGCGCCCTTCTACAGATGTGTCATTGGAGCCCGCGGGCGACCCTTCCAGCGTGACCATCTCGACCCCGGCAGACGAACGCAGCGACCACGCGAGATCCGTCTTCGCACGCGTAGTCGTCGGCATCGACGGCTCCGAGCCGAGCTTGGTGGCGTGCCGTCAGGCCCTGCGGCTGGTCGAGCCTGACAGCTGGGTCGAGCTCGTTACCGCAGTCGAACTCGCCGTGGCCGCCCGCACAGGTTTCTCGGCCCCTCGCGTGGCAGCCGAGCTCGAACGCGAAGCACAGGCGGCACTCGGCGCAGCGGCTCGGATCGCCGGTCCCCGCGCGAGCTCACGGCTGGTCAACGGCTCGCCGAGCCACGTCCTCCTCGAACAGACCCTGCAGGAGCATGCGACGCTGATCGCGCTTGGCACGCACGGCCACAGCCGGGCCAGCGAGATCCTGATCGGCGGTGTCGCCGGCGAGATCTTGCACACAGCTGCCTGCTCTGTTCTCATCGCTCGTTCCTCGCTTCCCCAGTCGACCTTCCCGACCTCGATCGTCGTGGGCGTGGACGGATCGCCGCACAGCGACATCGCGCTCGCGACAGCCGAAGAACTCGGCCGCCGCTTCGACGCACCGCTGCGCATCCTGGTCGCGGCCGGCGGGAAGCAGGTCGATCTCGCCCACATACGCCTGCGGACGCCCTACGCCGAGACGGTTGAGGCACGACCCGTCGACGCCCTCGTGGAAGCCTCCGAGCACGCGGATCTGCTGATCGTCGGCAGCCGCGGCCTCCACGGACTGCCGGCGCTGGGAAGCGTCAGCGAGCGCGTCGCGCACCGGGCTGCGTGCTCCGTGCTGGTTGTCCGCCAGCCGCCCGGCTGATGTCGATCCCACCGGTCGCGCAGGCCGTCTCCAGCCGCGCGCTCGCCTGCGAAAGAGCGCGGTTCGTGAGGACGCTCGCGAGCACGCCGTTGCGCCGCCGGCAAATGGGGGACGTGCTGTAGCGGTGCCGCGGGCTGCTCCTGTCACGTCAGCGCCGCTGCGTGACCAGCCTGCTCACGCGCTCGAGTGGGAGGAGGTTGCCGCCGCGCTGGCAACCGACCCGGAGCGCGGGCTCACCGGCCAGGAGGCGGCGGCGCGGCTTGCCCGCTACGGGCCGAATCGGCCGCGGCCTGTGCGACGGCCTGAGTATCTGCGACTCGCGCTGGGTCAGCTGCTCGATCCGCTGGTGGCGCTGCTGGTCGTGGCGGCGGCGGTCTCGATGGCGATTGGCGACACGGTGGAGGGGGCGGCGATCGCGGCGATCCTCGTGCTCAACGGAGCGCTCGGCTTCTGGCAGGAGGCGGGGGCTGAACGGGCGGTCCGCGCGCTCTCGCAGGCGTTCACGCAGACGGCGGTCGTGGTGCGCGGCGGGCTCGAGGCGACGGTAGCGGCGGAAGAGGTGGTTCCGGGCGACCTGCTGCTGGTCGGGGAGGGCGACCGGGTTGCGGCCGACGCGCGGATCCTCGACGCGACGCGCATTCGAGGTGGACGAGTCGGCGCTGACCGGGGAGTCGCTGCCGGTCACCAAACGGGCCGAGCCGGTCGCTGCCGACGCGCCGCTCGCCGAGCGCGGCTCGATGCTCTACGCGGGGACGGGGGTGACTCGCGGCCATGCCCGTGGCGCGGTCTGCGCGACCGGGTCGGCGACCGAGCTGGGCCAGATCGCGGTGCTGGCCTCGGAGTCGCCGCCGCCGCCGACGCCGCTGACGCAGCGACTCGGCCGGCTCGCCCGCCAGATGGTCGTCGCAGGCGTCGCGATCACCGTCCTGCTCGGCGGCGTGATGCTGCTGCGCGGGGAGCGGCTGCACGTGGCGTTCCTGACGGCGGTCGCCGTGGCGGTCGCGGCGGTGCCGGAGGGGCTGTCGGCGACCGTCACGGCTGCGCTGGCGCTCGGCGCGCGGGCGATGGCGCGCCGGGGTGCGATCGTGCGGCGACTGGCGGCGATCGAGACGCTCGGAGCGACGACGGTCATCTGCACCGACAAGACCGGCACGCTGACCCAGAACCGGATCCGCGTCGCCGAGCTCGTGCCTGCGGAAGGCTACGACGAGCAGGCGCTGCTGGAGGCCGCGGTGCTGTCGTCGGCGGCGGCACATGGTCGGCGACGAGCTCGTCGGCGACCCGCTCGAGACGGCGCTGCTCCGGGCCGGGATCGAGCGCGGCGTCACCCGTGAGGGCCTCGCCGCGGGCCGGGAGCTCGTCTACGAGCTGCCGTTCGACTCCGACCGTAAGCGAACGACGCACGTCTGGGGCGGCGGCGAGGGCCGGGACGTGTACACGAAGGGCGCGCCCGAGATCGTCGCCGCGCTCGTTGGGGAGCCGGAGCATGCGTTGCTGGCGACGGCCGCCGACTGGGCGGGGCGAGGGCTTCCGCGTGCTCGCGGTCGCGGCGAGACCGCTCGAAGCGGAGGCGGCCCTCGACGAGGACGTCGAGACGAAAGGGGCGCTGCTGGGGATCGTCGCGCTGCACGATCCTTTGCGCGAGACGAGTGCCGAGTCGATCGCCGCGGCAAGAGAGGCCGGGATCGAGGTGCGCATGCTGACCGGCGATCATCCGGCGACCGCTCGGACGATCGGACGGGCAATCGGCCTGTCGGATGAAGCGATTCACGCGCGGGCGACGCCGGCCGACAAGCTCGCGCTCGTCACCCAGCTGCAGCAGGCGGGCGAGGTCGTCGCGGTGACCGGTGACGGCGTCAACGATGCGCCCGCGCTCCACCGCGCCGACGTCGGCGTTGCGATGGGCAGGTCGGGCACGGAGGCGGCGCGCGAGGCCGCGGCCATCGTTCTCACAGACGATGACTTCGCCACGATCGTCGCCGCCGTCGCGGAGGGCCGCCGGATCGGCGACAACATCCGCAAGTTCGTCGCCTTCCTGCTCTCAGCGAACTTCGGTGAGGTGCTCGCATTCGCGATCGCGATCGGTGCCGGTTTCGGCGCACCCCTCGCAGTCGTCCAGGTGCTGCTCGTCAACCTCGTCACCGACGGCCTGCCCGCGGTCGCGCTGGCCCAGGATCCCGCCGATCCGTGGACGATGCGCTCGCCGCCGCGACGCGACGCCGACCTGCTCGGCCGCCGGCTCTGGCTCGCACTGGCACTGATCGGCCCTGCCGTCGGCGGCGCGACGCTCGCCGCCTTCGGCATCGGCCGCGCGCTCGACGGCGGCGGTGCGCAGACGATGGCGTTCGCAACCTTGGCCCTCTCGGAGCTCGTGCTCGTGTTCGCGATCCGCTCGGGCAGCGAGCCCGCATGGCGGCTGCCCGCGAACCGCTGGCTGAACTGGAGCGTCGCCGGCTCCGTCGCTCTCGTCGCGGCGGCCGTCTACCTGCCGGCGACGCAGGACGCGTTCTCGACCGTGTCGCTTGGCCCGGCCGCCGCCCTCGTGGCGGTCGGGCTCGCGCTGCTGCCTGCGACGCTGGTGGAGGTCGCGAAGGGTGCGAGGAGGCGAGGGTCTCGTTAGATGACCCGCAGGAGGTCGCCGATGCCAACGCCCACACCCGTGTAGGTGGCGGCAAAGCCGACGGAGTATGCGACGGAGGCGAACACGACTCGACGCTGGCCGACCGGCTTGCTGCCGGCGACACGAGCGACGGCGACGACGATGACCGTCCCGATCAGCCCAGCCGCGATCGTGAGCAAGACGTCCGAATCTCGCGTGATCCAGCCGAGCGGGTGCCGCAGCAGGCGGACCCGTCGCAGCCTCTCGAGCCTCGCCTCGAGCCTCGCCCCATGTCCGTGTATCCAGCTGTCCCAGCCTCGCTGCACCCAGTTGCAGCAGGCGATGTTGACGGACGTGAGCAACCCGGCGGCGGCGCCGAACGTGAGGTACCACGGGAGCCACACCGCCAACCCGACCAGGATCGGGCCGAGGAAGAGGTCGTCGAGAAACGCATAGATGCCTACGGCCGCGCCGATCACCCCGTTCGCCAGGCGGACGAGCGGGCGCGATTCCGGCCTCATGGAAGGAGTGCCCACACGATCTTCGCCAGAGATGCTCGCACGGATCCGAATCGTCCGTCCGCGCACCCTTCGAGGGCTCGGCTCGGGCCCAAGCGCCTGCTTGTGCCGTTCCGCTCGCC
Source organism: uncultured Actinomycetes bacterium (assembly GCA_963757725.1). Lineage (GTDB taxonomy): Bacteria > Actinomycetota > Thermoleophilia > Gaiellales > Gaiellaceae > CAVWSR01. The sequence goes on along the minus strand of CAVWSR010000005.1, from coordinate 277,073 downwards.
GCTAGTCGGCACCGCCGGCCGCGCGGGCACGAGCTGCGGCCGCCGTCGCTGCTGCAGCACCCATCATGGCATCAGCAGAGGGAGGCGCATGTCTGCGCCTCCCTCGTGCCGATCTTCTGCCGTCGTCCCGCTTACGGCTGGTGGTCGACGAGCTCGAGATAGACCATCTCCGCGGCGTCGCCGGGGCGCGGCCCGAGCTTGACGATCCGCGAGTAGCCGCCCGGCCGCTCCGCGAAGCGCGGGCCCGACGTCGTCGAACAGCTTGTGCACCACGTCGGCGGAGCGGAGGAACGCGACCGCCTGCCGCCGCGCGGCGAGGTCGCCGCGGCGGCCGAGCGTGATCATCTGCTCGGCGACCGGCTTGACGGCCTTCGCCTTCGCCTCGGTCGTCTTGATCCGCCCGTGCTCGATCAACGCGCCCGCGAGACCCGAGTAGAGCGCCTTGCGCTGCGCGGAGTCGCGCCCGAGCTTCTTCCCTGCGCGGTGCGTGGCGCATCGCTACGACCCCTCGTCGCCTCGCAGCGTCAGGCCGTGCGGCGGCGAGCGTCTCGCTTGCACCTCCTCGATCGACTTCTTGCCGAAGTTCGGGATCGCGGCGAGCTCCTGCTCGGTCTTCATCACGAGGTCGCCGATCGTCTCGATGCCGACGCGCTTGAGACAGTTGTACGAGCGGACGCCGAGCTCGAGCTCCTCGATCGGGAAGTTCTCCATCCCGTGGGCGAGCGCCGCCTCGGGCCCGCCGGCCGCCTCGACCTGCGCGGCCTCGCCGAAGCCCTCGATCCGGTCGAGGTCGGTGAAGATCGCGAGCTGGCGGATCAGGATCTCCGCCGCCTGGCCGATCGCGTCCCTGCGGCGTCGATCGAGCCGTCCGTCGTCATGTCGAGTGTGAGCTTGTCGTAGTCCGTCCGCTGGCCCGACGCGGGCGGCCTCGACGTCGTAGGCGACGCGACGCACCGGCGAGAAGATCGAGTCCATCGGGATCACGCCGATCGCCTGCTCGGCGCCGCGGTTCAGCTCCGCGGGGACGTAGCCGCGGCCGCGGCCGATCGTCAGCGTCATCTCCAGCTTGCCCTTGTCGGACAAGTTGGCGATCTCGAGCTCCGGGTTGAGGATCTCGAGGTCGGCGGGCGCCTCGATGTCGGCGGCTGTGACCGACGCCGGGGCCCTTCTTCGCGATGTGCACCTCGATCTCCGGCGACTCGCCGTGCAGGATCGCAATCAGGTTCTTGAGGTTGAGGATGATGTCCGTGACGTCCTCGCGGACGCCCGGCATGGTCGTGAACTCGTGCGCGATGCCCTCGATCTTCACCGAGGTGACCGCGGCGCCCTCCAGCGAGGAGAGCAGCACGCGGCGCAGCGAGTTGCCGAACGTGTGACCGAAGCCGCGGTCGAGCGGCTCGATCTGGAAGACCCCGCGGTGCTCGTCCATCTCCTCGTGGACGATCTTCGGGATCTGGAAGTCCATTTCGTACGTGTCGCCATAGAATCTTCCCTCTTTCCGTTACTTCGAGTAGAGCTCGACGATCAGCTGCTCCTGCACCGGCGTGTCGATCTCGTCGCGCTCCGGCTGCTTCAGGACCTTGCCGGTCAGCCCGTCGTGGTCGGCCTGGAGCCAGGGGCGACGGACGCGATCGAGATCGGTCGCGTCGCGGATCACCTGCTGCGCCGACGAGCTCGGGCTTGACGGTGACGATGTCGTTCAGGCCGCACCTGGAAGCTCGGGATGTTCACGCGCCGGCCGTTGACGTGGAAGTGCCCGTGGCGGACGAGCTGGCGCGCCTGGGCGCGCGAGGCCGCGAACCCGAGCCGGTAGACGACGTTGTCCAGCCGCGTCTCGAGCATCCGCAGCAGCTCCTCGCCCGTCACGCCGGAGCGCTTGGTCGCCTTCTCGTAGTAGATGCGGAACTGCTTCTCGAGCAGGCCGTAGTAGCGGCGCGCCTTCTGCTTCTCGCGCAGCTGCAGCAGGTACTCGCTCTGCTTGATGCGGCCGCGGCCGTGCTCGCCCGGCGGATAGATGCGGCGCTCGATCGCGCACTTCTCCGTCAGGCAGCGCTCGCCCTTGAGGAAGAGCTTCATCCCCTCGCGGCGGCAGACGCGGCACTTCGGGCCGACGTCGCGGGCCACTAGACGCGCCTCCGCTTCCTGCGGCCGGACGCCGTTGTGCGCCTGCGGCGTGACGTCCTTGACGGACAGGATCTCGAGGCCGGCAGCCTGGAGCGAGCGGATCGCCGTCTCGCGGCCCGAGCCCGGGCCCTTGACGAAGACCTCGACCTTCTGCAGGCCGTGCTCCATGCCCTTGCGCGCGGCATGCGTCGGCGGTGACCTGCGCGGCGAACGGCGTCGACTTGCGCGAGCCCTTGAAGCCGGCTGAGCCGGCCGACTCCCACGCGATGACGTTCCCCTCCCTGTCGGTCAGGGCGACGATCGTGTTGTTGAAGCTCGTCTTGATGTGCGCCTGGCCGATCGCGATGTTCTTGCGGACGCGGCGACGCGTGCGACCCGCTGGTCGCAGGACGACGGGGAGGTGCCACCTACTTCGCCTTCTTCCCGCGTCCGACGGTCTTCTTCGGGCCCTTGCGCGTGCGCGCGTTCGTCTTCGTGCGCTGGCCGTTGACCGGCAGGCCGCGCCGATGGCGGATGCCGCGGTAGGCGCCGATCTCCGACAGCCGCTTGATCGCCTGCTGCGCTCGCGGCGCAGGTCGCCCTCGACCTCGAGGTTCGCGTCGATGTAGTGCGGAGCTTCGTGACCTCTTCGTCGGTCAGGTCCTTGACCTTCGTGTCGCGCGCTGAGGCCGAGCTCGGCGCAGATCTTGCGCGCCGTCGGCTGGCCGATCCCGTAGATGTAGGTCAGCCCGATCTCGAGCCGCTTCTGGTTCGGGAGGTTGACTCCGGCGATGCGTGCCAATGGGCTTAGCCCTGCCTTTGCTTGTGCCGGGGATTGGTGCAGATGACCATGGTCGTGCCGTGCCGCTTGATCACGCGGCAGCGCTCGCACATGGGCTTGACGGACGGGCGTACTTTCATCGTTACGGTGCCTGTAGGTGATTCGGCCGCGGTTGAGGTCGTAGGGGACTGAGCTCGACCTTGACCTTGTCGCCGGGGAGGATGCGGATGTAGTGCTTGCGCATCTTCCCGGAGATCGTCGTGAGGACGGTGTGGCCCACCCGTCGAGCTGCACCCGGAACATCGTGCTCGGGAGCGCCTCGACGACCTCGCCTTCCACCTCGATCTTCTCTTCCTTGACCGCAAATTCCCTTCAGCGAATAGGGTCGTCAGAGTGCACGCGCACGGCAGAGCCGTGCGCGAAGGCGCTCATCGTAGCAAACCGGCTCCGACCGCCGTCAGGATGCGAGGCGCCGTCGCGGTGACCGCGACCGTGTGCTCGAAGTGCGCCGCGAGCGAGCCGTCGACTCGCTCGAGATCGACCACTCGTCGGCGTGCGACGCACGACTTCCGGGCCGCCGGCGGTGATCATCGGCTCGATCGCGAGCGTCATCCCCTCGCCGAGCATCGGGCCGCGCCCGGGGGCGCCGTAGTTCGGGATCTGCGGGTCCTCGTGGTAGTGGCGCCCGACGCCGTGGCCGACGAGGCTGCGCACGACCGAGAAGCCCGCCGCCTCGACGACGATCTGGACGGCGTGGGAGATGTCGGAGAGGTGGTTGCCGGCGCGCGCCTGCTCGATGCCGGCGGCGAGCGCCTCGCTGGCACACGTCGAGGAGCCGCTGCGCCTCGGCCGAGATCTCGCCGATCGGGAACGTCGACGGCGCTGTCGGCGACGATGCCGTCGAGTGTGACGCCGAGGTCGATCGAGATGATGTCGCCCTCGACCGCGCCGGTAGTCGGTCGGGATCCCGTGCACGACCATCGCGTTCGGCGAGATGCAGAGCGTCGCCGGGAAGCCCTTGTAGCCCTTCGAGGTCGGGACGCCGCCCTTCGAGCGAATGTGCTCCTCGGCGAGGTGGTCGAGCTCGCGCATCGAGACGCCGGGCGCCAGCTCCGCTCGGCGACGAGCTGCGATCGTCTCGGCGACGAGTGCGCCCGCGCGCAGCCATCTGCTCGATCTCGCGCGCCGACTTCCTGATGATCATCCGCGCGCCTCGACGGTCTCGAGCGTCTGTGAGATCTCGGCCCAGACATCGTCGACGGAACGGTCGCCGTGGATCCGGACGAGCTTTCCGGTCACCGTGTAGTGGTCGACCACCGGCACCGTCAGCTCGTCGTAGAGGTCGAGCCTGCGCCCGATCACCTCCGGCGTGTCGTCGGGGCGGCCCTCATCACGGGCTCGGCCGAGCAGGCGCTCGATCGCGACCTCGCGCGGGACGTGCAGCTCCAGCACGGCGGACAGCGGCCGCCCGATCTCGGCGAGCACCGCGTCGAGCGCCTCGGCCTGTGCAAGCGTGCGCGGGAAGCCGTCGAGGACGAAGCCGGCCTGCGCGTCGTCGCGGGCAAGGCGCTCGCGGATCAGGTCGATCATCAACTCGTCCGGGACGAGCTCGCCGGCCTCGAGAATCGGCTCGACGCGCCGCCCGAGCGCGCTGCCCTCGTCGATCGCGGCGCGCAGGATGTCGCCGGTCGACACGTGAGCGAGGCCGTACTCGGACTGGATCCGCTTGGCCTGCGTGCCCTTGCCCGAGCCCTGGGGACCAAGCAACAGGACCTGCACTAACGGTGTCCCTCGGCGAGCACCGCTACTTCAAGAAGCCTTCGTAGTGGCGCATCATCATCTGCGACTCCATCTGCCGCATGGTGTCGAGCGCCACGCCGACCACGATCAGGATCGAGGTGCCTCCGAGCGCGCGCGAGGTCGCCTGCGAGAAGTTGAAGTAGTAGATGAAGATGCCAGGCAGCACGGCCACGGTCGCGAGGTAGAGCGAGCCGGGCAACGTCAGGCGGGTCAGGACCCGGTCGAGATACTGCGCCGTCGGCGGACCCGGGCGGATTCCCGGGATGTAGCCGCCGTTCTTCCGCAGGTTGTCCGCCTGGTCGACCGGATTGAACTGGACCGCCGTGTAGAAGTACGTGAAGACGATGATCAGCCCCGCCTCGATCACCAGGTACTGGGCGCTCCCGTACTGGAAGTGATGGTTGATGAAGTTCTGCGTGGCCGGGAAGAAGCTCGCGAGCGTCGGCGGGAAAGCAAGCACGGCCGCGGCGAAGATCACCGGGATGACGCCCGCCATGTTCACGCGCAGCGGCATGTACGTGGCGCCGCCCTGGGTCATCCGGCGGCCGATCTGCCGCTTCGCGTACTGGATCGGGATCTTGCGCTGACCTTCCTGGATGAACACGACCGCGACGATCACGCCGATCGCGATGATCGGCAGGAACAGCTTCTCGAGCGGAGCGCCGTTCGCCCAGGCGCTGATCCCGCTCGGGGCCGACGAGAGGATCGAGGCGAAGATCAGGATCGAGATCCCGTTGCCGATCCCGCGCTTCGTGATCAGCTCACCGAGCCACATCAGCAAGACGGTGCCCGCGGTCAGCGTCAGGATGATCAGCACCAACCGCCCCGCGTTCGCGTTCAGCACGTGCGAGCGCCGGAACAGGAACGCGTAGCCCGTCGACTGTGCGGCGGCGAGCGCCACGGTCAGGTAGCGCGTGTACTGGTTGATCCGCGCGTAGCCGGCCTCGCCCTCCTTCTGCATCTGCTCGAGCTGCGGGATCACCACGGTCATCAACTGCAGGATGATCGACGCCGTCACGTAGGGCATGATCCCGAGCGCGAAGACGGAGAAGCGTGAGAGCGCCGAGCCGCTGAACGTGTTCAGCAGTCCGAAGATGCCGTTCGCGCGGCCGCCGCCGTTGAAGTAGTCCTGGATCTGCTGGGAGTCGACGCCCGGCGCGGGCAGGAACGAGCCGAACCGGTAGAGCGCGAGCACCCCGGCCGTGAACAGCACACGCCTGCGGAGCTCGGGCACCCGCCAGGCGTTCGACAACCAGCTGAACACTACGCCTCCGAGTCCTCGGCTCCGCCTTCGGACTCGACAGCGACCTCGTCCGTCGGCTCCTCGCTCTCGCCGCTTCCGTCCGCAACCGGCGCCGCTGCCTTGTGATGCTTCGGCCGCTTGACGACCGGCTCGCCCCGCAGCCAGCTGATCGTGCCGCCGGCCGCCTCGATCTTCTCGCGCGCGCTCTTGGAGAAGGCGTGCGCCGAGACCGTCAGCTTCTTGCTCAGGTCGCCGTTGCCGAGGATCTTGATGTCGGTCTTCGTGTTCTTGATCAGCCCGGCGGCCACGAGCGCCTCCGGAGTGATCTCGGCGCCGGCGTCGAAGCGCTCCTCGAGCGCGGCGACGTTGACCGGCTGCGTGTACGTGCGGAACGGACCGATCGGCATCGCGTCCTTCGACGTGGCGCCGCGCTGCTTGCCGACCCGCATGTGCAGCGGCATCTGGCCGCCCTCGAAGCCCGCTCGCATCGCATGCGAGCCCGAGCGCGACTTCTGGCCCTTGATCCCGCGGCCGGAGTAGCGGCCCTTGCCCGAGCCCATGCCCCGGCCGATGCGCTTACGGTCCTTGCGCGGCTGGGCGGGCTGGAGATTCGAGAGGTTCAGCTGATCGGCCACGGCTACTGCTCCTCCACCCTCACGAGGTGGCGGACCTTTCGCAGCATACCGGCGAGCTGCGGGCTCTCCGTGTGCTCGCGTGTGTCGCCGATGGTGCCGAGCCCGAGCGCGCGCAGCGTGCCGCGATGGCGCTCGGTCTGGCCGATCTTGCTGCGGACCTGCGTGACCTTAACCTTCGCCAACGCCGACCACCTCTGCCTCTGTCGCGGCTGCGGCCGCGACCGCCTCGGCGTGCTTCTTCGCGCTGACCGGCAGCACCTGGTTGATCGTCAGGCCGCGCGCCTTCGCCACGTCCTCGGGCCGGCGGAGGCGCCTCAGCCCGTCGACGGTCGCCTTGGCCATGTTGATCGGGTTCGTCGTGCCGAGGCTCTTGGCGAGCACGTCGCGGATGCCGGCGAGCTCGAGCACCGCGCGGACGCCGCCACCAGCGATCACGCCGGTGCCCTCGCTGGCGGGACGCAGGAAGACGCGCGCCGCGTCGAACCGGCCGAGGATCTCGTGCGTGATCGTGTTGCCGTGCTTCGGCACGGTGAACAGGTTCTTCTTGGCGTCCTCGACGGCCTTGGTGATCGCGAGCGGAACCTCGCGGGCCTTGCCGTAGCCGACGCCGACGCGATCGATCTCGTCGCCGATCACGACGAGCGCCGTGAACGAGAAGCGCCGGCCGCCCTTGACCACCTTCGCGACGCGGTTGATCTCGACCACGCGCTCCTTCAACTCACGGGTCTCAGCGTACTCGCTCAAAACAGCAGTCCTCCTTCGCGCGCGGCATCGGCGAGCGCCTTGACGCGGCCGTGGTACAGGTAGCCGCCGCGGTCGAAGACGACGCGCTTGATGCCGGCCTGCTTCGCAGTGGCGGCGAGCAGCTTGCCCACCTCGGCCGCCTGCTCGGTCTTGTTGCCCTTGAACGACTTCTTCAGGTGCTGCCAGCTCGCCGCGGCGAGCGTGCGCGCCGAGTCGTCGTCGATCAGCTGCGCGGTGATGCCCGTGTTCGACCGGTATACCGACAGGCGAGGACGCTCGGCGGAGCCGCGGACCTTGCCGCGGATCCGGCGCTGGCGGCGCTGTCGCGCCTGGAGCTTGGTCATCGTCGCCATTACGCCCTCTTGCCGACCTTGCGGCGGACGAACTCGCCCTCGTAGCGGATGCCCTTGCCCTTGTACGGCTCCGGCTTTCGCACCTGGCGGATCTCTGCGGCGGTCTGGCCGACCATCTGCTTGTCCGTGCCCTTGACCACGACCTGGGTGGGCACCGGCACGTCGAAGCTGATCCCGGGGCGCGGCTTGATCACGACGGAGTGCGAGTAGCCGACGCTGAGCTCGAGGTCGGTGCCGCGCAGAGCGGCGCGGTAGCCGACACCCTGGATCTCCAGGCGCTTCTCGAACCCCTTCGTCACGCCCTCGACCATGTTCGCGATCAGGGTCCGCGTCAGGCCGTGCAGCGCCCGGTCAGGGCCGCGCTCGGTCGGGCGCTCGACGGTGATCGTCGCGTCGTCGTGCGTGATCTTCATCCGTGTGGAGACCTGCTGCTGCAGCTCGCCGAGCGGACCGTTGACCATCACGCGACCGGGATCGATCGCGATGCTGACCCCCGCAGGGACCTCGATTGGCTTTCTACCGATTCGACTCATTGCCTACCAGACGAAGCAGATGACCTCGCCGCCGACGCCGCGCTCCTGGGCGGTGCGCTGCGTGACGAGGCCTGACGATGTGGACAGGATCGCCGTACCCATCCCGCCGAGAACGCGCGGCAGGCGGTCCTTGCGGGCATAGACGCGGCGACCCGGCTTGGAGACCCGCTTCAGGTCGGTGATGACCCGCTCGCGGCTCTTGCCGTACTTCAGCGTGACGACCAGGGTATCGAAGGACTCGCCCTGCTCGACGCGGTAGCCCTTGATGTAGCCCTCCTCCTTGAGGATGCGGGCGATCTCCACCTTGAGCCGGGAGGTCGGCATGGTCGTGGTCTCGTGCAGCGCCTTGTTGGCGTTGCGGATCCGCGTGAGCATGTCGGCGACAGGATCAGTCAGCATCTCGCACCCCCTACCAGCTGCTCTTCGTCATGCCCGGGATGACGCCCTGATGGGCGAGCTCTCGCAGGCAGATCCGGCAGAGTCCGAACTTCTTGAAGACCGCTTTCGGACGGCCGCAGCGGTTGCAGCGCGTGTAGCCCCGAGTCTTGAACTTCGGCGTCCGAGCGGCCTTGATCACGAGTGACTTCTTGGCCATACCTGGTTACTGCTCCTTTTCCAACGTCGCAAGAGGGAGGCCGAGACCGCGCAGGAGCGCCAGCGCCTGGTCGTCGGTCTTCGCCGAGGTCGTGATCGCGACATCGAGGCCGCGGACCTGGGAAATCGAGTCGTAGTCGATCTCCGGGAAGATCACCTGCTCCCGGATCCCGAGCGAGTAGTTGCCCCGCCCGTCGAAGGATTGCAGGCTGAGGCCGCGGAAGTCGCGAATGCGAGGAAGCGCGATCGTCACGAGCCGATCCAGGAACTCCCACATGCGGTCGCCGCGGAGCGTCACGCGCGCCCCGACCGCCATGCCCTCGCGCAGCTTGAAGCTCGCAATCGACTTGCGTGCCTTGCGCACCTGCGCACGCTGGCCGGCGATGATCGTCAGCTCCTCGATCGCGGCGTCGAGCTGCTTCGCGTCCGTCTTGGCCTCGCCGACGCCCATGTTGAGCGTGATCTTGGTGATCTTCGGCGCTTCCATGATCGACTTCAGGCCGAGCTCGTCGCGGAGCTGTGCCCGGAGCTCGTCGGCATAGCGCTGCTTGAGGCGCGGAGTGTAGGTCTCGGTCGCCGCCATCACCGATCGATCTCCTGGCCGCAGTCCTCGCGCTTGCAATGCGAACGTGGACCGTCTCGCCCTTGACGACCCTGACGTGGGTGCCGATCCGGGTCGGCCGCTTGCAGACCGGGCAGACGACCATCACGTTGCCGACCGGAAGCGCCGCCTCCTTCTCGATCACGCCCCCCGGTTGGATCGTCGGGCCGCCCATCCGGCTGGAATCGCGGAGCGGGCGCGGCTTCTGGTGCCGCTTGACCATGTTGAGGTTCTGGACGACGACCTTCTGGTCGCTCGGGACGCGCTTCGATCACGCGACCCTGCTTGCCCCGGTCCTTGCCGGAGAGGATCTGCACGACGTCGCCCTTCTTGATCTTCATCGTCTGTGCCATGTCAGAGCACCTCCGGGGCGAGCGAGACGATCTTCATGAAGTTCTTCTCGCGCAGCTCGCGCGCGACCGGCCCGAAGATGCGGGTGCCGCGCGGGTTGCGCTGCGCTGTCGATGATCACAGCCGCGTTCTCGTCGAACGCGATCAGCGTGCCGTCGTCGCGGCCGTACGGCTTCTTGCGTGCGGACGACGACCGCCTTCACGACCTCGCCCTTCTTGATCGTCCCCTGCGGGGCTCGCGGTCTTGACGGTGCCGACGATGATGTCGCCGACCCGGGCATAGCGGCGGTGGCGAGCCGCCCATCACGCGGATGCAGAGGATCTCGCGCGCGCCGGTGTTGTCGGCGACGCGCAGTCTGGATTCCTGCTGGATCACTTCGCCGCCTCGACTACTTCGGCCAGGCGCCACCGCTTCGTCTTCGAGAGCGGGCGCGTCTCGACGATCAGGACGAGGTCGCCGACCTTCGCCGCGTTCTGCTCGTCGTGCGCGTGGAACTTGGTCGAGCGGCGGATGACCTTCTTGTAGCTGCGGGTGCGCCTTGATCGTGTCGACCTTGACGACGATCGTCTTGTCCATCGCGTTCGAGACGACGACGCCGCGGCGCTCCTGGCGGCGGCCGCGCTCGTGCTCGGGCTTGGGCAGGCGCACGATCGGCTTGCGGCTCGGCCGGCTTCTCGCGCTGCGGTCGCGTCTTCTGCGGGCGCAGCGAGCGCGGCAGGCGCTTCTTCTTCAGCTTGGGGCCGGATTGCGGAGCAGGAGCGACGGGCGCGGGCTCCGCTGTGGGCGGGGCCTCCGCGGCGGGCGCGGGCTCCGCCGCGACGGGCGCCTCCTCGCGAGGCTCTCCTCCGCCACGGGCTCGACAGGCGCGGTTTCCTCGGGCTCGGCGACGGGCTCCTCGACGGGCGCTCCTCGGCGACTGGCTCCTCGGCCACGGTCTCCTCGACGACCGGCTCCTCCGCCACGGGCTCGACGAGGCGGCTTCCTCGGGCTCGGCGACAGCAGCCTCCTCAGCCTCGACGGCGCAGCGGCGACGGGCTCTGGAAGCGCCTCGTCGGCGGCTGCTTCGGCGCCGCCGCCTCCTCGGCCACGGGCTCGGTCTTCTTGGCGCGCGAGCGCTTGGGCTTCGCCTCTGCCGCGGGAGCCTCCTCGGCCGGGTTTCCTCCGCCGCGGTCTCCTCGACCTGGTCGTCCTGCTGCTTCTTCTTCGTCGGCCATCTGTCTCACCTCTCGACTCGCGTGTCGCGCTCGTTGCGGACGGTCAGGATGCGGGCGATCTCGCGCTTCGCGAGCTTCAGGCGCGCCGTGTTCTCGAGCGCGCCGGTCGCCGACTGGAAGCGCAGGTTGAACAGCTCCTGGCGCGACCTCGTGCAGCTGGTGCTCCAGCTCCTCGTCGGTCAGGTCGCGCAGCTCTCTAGCTCTCAAAGAGATCCGCCTCCCGCGTCACGACCTTCGTCTTGATCGAGCAGCTTCCGGCCCGCGAGGCGCAGCGCCTCCTTGGCGAGCGGCTCGGGTCCACGCCGGCGAGCTCGAACATCACCCGGCCCGGCTTGATCGACCGCGACCCAGTCCTCTGGCGAGCCCTTGCCGGAGCCCATGCGGGTCTCGGCGGGCTTCTGCGTGAACGACTTGTCCGGGAAGACGTTGATCCAGACCTTGCCGCCGCGCTTGATCTTGCGCGTCATCGCGATTCGGGCGGCCTCGATCTGGCGGTTGGTGATCCAGCCGGCCTCGAGTGCCTTCAGCCCGTACTCGCCGAACTGCACGGTCGTCTGGCCCTTGGCGAGTGCCACGGCGGCGGCCGCGCTGGACTTGCGGAACTTCGTCTTCTTCGGGGCAGCAGCATGGTCTTCTGCTACGCTTCGGCTTTGGCTTTGACTTCTCCTCGGCCCCGTCTCCCGAGGCTTCGACTTCGTCGGTCCTCGACCTGCGTCTTCGGCGTCGTCGTGTCCGGCGCCTCGGCGACGGGCTCCGGGTCAGCCTGGGTCTCCGGCTCGACCACCGGCTGCTCGGCGTCCCTCGGCCGACGGTCGTGCCTCTTCGTCGGTGCGCGGGCGCTCGGCCTGCTGGCCTGCGACCGCGCGCCGCTCGGTCGACCGCCCGGCCGCGCGCGACCGCCGCCGGGCGACCGCCGCCGCCGGGTCCGCGGCGGCGCTGGCGCACCGGGCCGAGGCCCTCGCGGTCTGGCCGCGGCCGCGGCCGCGCTTCACGCGACGCGCCGAGGCCCTCGGCGGTGCCGCCGCGCGCGGCGGGCCTGGTCCTGGTCGCCGAGCCGCACGTCCGCTGGTCGACGCCATGCCCTCGAAGCCCTCCGGCATGATCTCGCCCTTGTTGATCCAGACCTTGACGCCGATCCGGCCGTAGGTCGTCTTCGCCTCGGCGAAGCCGTAGTCGATGTCGGCGCGGATCGTGTGCAGCGGAACGCGGCCCTCGGAGTAGGTCTCGGAGCGGCTCATCTCGCCGCCGCCGAGCCGGCCGCCGCACTGCGATCTTGACGCCGTGCGGCGCCGGAGCGGATCGCCGAGGCGAGCGCGCGCTTCATCGCGCGGCGGAAGCTAGACGCGGTTCTCGAGCTGCTCGGCGATCGACTGCGCGACGAGCTTCGCGTCGAGCTCCGGGCGCTTGATCTCGTTGATGTTGATGTGGACGTTCTTCTTCGTGATGCGCGTGCATCTCCTTGCGGAGCGCGTCGACCTCGACGCCGGACTTGCCGATCACGATGCCCGGGCGCGCGGTGTAGATGTCGATCGTGATCCGCTGCTTGTCCTTGCGGATCAGGATGTCCGAGAGCCCCGCGTGCGCGAGCTTGCCCGTAGATGTGCTTCGCGGATCTTGATGTCCTCGAGCAGGTAGCCGGGGAACTCCTTCGTGCCCGTGTACCAGTTCGACTTCCAGTCGTGGATGACGCCGACGCGCATCCCGCCGGGATGAATCTTCTGACCCATCAGGCGCGTCCTTCCTTCTTCTGCGGGCGCTTCTTCGCGGCTGGCCCTGCGCTGCTTCGCCTCGGCGCGCGCTTGCGGCTTCGCGGCCTCGCGCTCGCGGGCGGCGGAGCCGGCTGCCGCGTCGCGGCCTCGAGCCTCGGGCTCTGGGCGACCTTGATCGTGATGTGGCAGGTGCGCTTGCGGATGCGGGCGACGCGGCCGCGCGCGCGGGCGCGCCAGCGCTTCATCGTCGGGCCCTCGTCGACGTAGCAGGCCGAGACGACCAGGTCGTCGCCGTCCAGGCAGTCGGTTGGCCTCCGCGTTCGCGACGGCCGAGCGCAGCACCTTCTCGATCTCGCGCGCGGCGGCGCGCTGGCGTGAACGCGAGCACGGTGCGTGCCTCGGGCACGCAGCGGCCGCGGATGTGGTCCGTGACGAGCCGCGCCTTGCGCGGCGAGATGCGCACCCACTTGGCCTCGGCGCGAACCTCGCTGCCGCCTGCTGTCTGCTCAGCCGCCACTACTGCCTCTTCACCTGCGTCTTGCGGTCGCCGGCGTGGCCGCGGAACGTCCGCGTCGGCGCGAACTCGCCGAGCTTGTGGCCGACCATCTGCTCGGAGACGAACACGGGCACGTGCTTGCGCCCGTCGTGGACCGCGATCGTGTGCCCGACCATCTCGGGGAAGACCGTCGAGGCGCGCGACCAGGTGCGGATCATCCGCTTCGCTGCGCGGACCGTTCATCGCCTCGATCCGGCTCATCAGCCGCTCCTCGACGAACGGCCCCTTCTTGGACGATCTGCTCACTCAGCGCTTCTCCTTGCCGCGGCGGCGGCCGCGGACGATCAACTTGTCGGATTCCTTGTGCTTGCGGCGCGTGCGCTTGCCGAGCGTCGGCACGCCCCACGGCGTGACCGGGTGGCGGCCGCCCTTCGACTTGCCCTCGCCGCCTCCGTGCGGGTGGTCGACCGGGTTCATCGCCGAGCCGCGGACCGTGGGACGCTTCCCCTGCCAGCGGCTGCGGCCCGCCTTGCCGACGGTGATGTTCTCGTGGTCGACGTTGCCGACCTGGCCGATCGTCGCCCGGCAGGTGAGCGGCACGCGGCGCATCTCGCCCGAGGGGAGCCGCAGGACGCCGTAGCCGTCGTCCTTCGCGACGAGCTGGATCGCCGGAGCCGGCGCTGCGCGCCAGCTGGCCGCCCTTGCCGGGCTTCAGCTCGACGTTGTGGACGAGCGTGCCGGTCGGGATGTTCTCGAGCGGCAGCGCGTTGCCGGGCTTGATGTCGGCGGTCGGGCCGGACTCGACGGTCGCGCCGACCTGCAGCCGCGCGGGCGCGAGGATGTACGCCTTCGCGCCGTCGGCGTAGTGCAGCAGCGCGATCCGGGCCGACCGGTTCGGGTCGTACTCGATCGCGGCGACCTTCGCCGGGACGCCGTCCTTCAGGCGCTTGAAGTCGATCATGCGGTAGCGGCGCTTGTGGCCGCCGCCCTGGTGGCGCGTCGTGATGCGGCCGTACGTTGTTCCGGCCGCCCTTCTTCTTCGATCGGCTCGAGCAGGCTCTTCTCCGGCTCGGTCTTCGTGACCTCCTCGAAGGCGGAGACCGACATGAAGCGGCGGCCGGGCGAGGTCGGCTTGTACTCTGCGGATCGCCATCTAGACCTGGCCCCCTCGAAGATCTCGATCGTGTCGCCCTCGGCGGACCTGGACGATCGCCTTCTTCCAGCCGGGCTGCATGCCCTTGTGGATGCCGCGCCGCTTCGGCTTCGCCTGCACCTTGACGATGTTGACGCCATCACCTTGACGTCGAAGAGCTCCTCGACGGCCTGCCGGACCTGCGTCTTGTGCGCGTCCGGGTGCACCTTGAACGAGTACTTGCTGCTCGCTCGATCAGCTCGTAGCTCTTCTCCGAGACGACCGGAGCGAGCAGGACCTGGCTCGGATGCAGGCTCATCGCAGCCCTCCCCTGCACGAGCTCGGCAGCGCGGCCTCGGTGACGAGCAGCGAGCGCGCCCAGACGACCTGGCGGCGACCTCGAGCTCGGCCGGCACGGTCACGACAGCACGCGCTCGAGGTTGCGGAACGCACTTGATCAGCGCTCTCGTCGTCCTCGCGCGACGACGAGCACGAGCGGCGACGTCCTTGCCCCAGGCCGCGACGAGCGCCGAGCGCTGCCTTCGTCGACGGCGCGTCGAACGCGCCGGCGTCGAGGACGCCGAAGCGTCCCGGCCTGCGCGTGCGCGGAGAGCGCGCCGCGCAGCGCGGCGCGGCGGACCTTGCGGTTCACCTTGACGTCGAAGCTGCGCGTCGTTCGGCGGGAACGCGACGCCGCCGCCCGTGAACTGCGGCGCGCGGATCGTGCCCTGGCGCGCGCGGCCGGTGCCCTTCTGGCGCCACGGCTTCGAGCGGCCGCCGGAGACGAGGCCGCGGCTCTTCGCCGCCGCGGGTCCCCGGCGCGGGCGGCGTTCAGCTCGGCGCGCACGGTCTCGTGGACGAGGTGCGGCTTGACCTCGGCGGCGAAGACGGCCTCCTCGAGCGTCAGCTCCGTGGTCTTCTGCCGGTGCCGTCGAGCACGGGTGCCTTAGGAGCTGCCACAGCGTGTCTTGTCCTCCCTGATCTCGACGATCGCCGTTCTTCGGGCCCGGCACGGCGCCCTTGACGAGCAGCAGGTTCCGCTCCGGTCGACCGCGTGGACGGTGAGCCCGACCTGGGTGACGCGCTTGCCGCCCATCCGGCCGGCCATCTTGATGCCCTTGAAGACGCGCGACGGCGTGGCCGAGGCGCCGATCGAGCCGGGCTTGCGGATGTTGTGCGAGCCGTGCGACTTCGGGCCGCGCTTGAAGTTGTGGCGCTTGATCGTGCCCGGCGAAGCCCTTGCCGATCCCGATCCCGGAGACCTTGACCTTGTCGCCGGGCTCGAAGGCCTCGACGGTGACGGTCTCGCCCTGCGATCGCCTCGGTCGAGCCCGCGGAACTCGACGAGATGGCGATGTGGCCGCCGCGACGCCTTGCCGAGTGCCCGAGCTCGGGCCTTGGTCACCTTGCGCTCCGCGACCGGCTCGTAGGCGACCTGGACGGCCTCGTAGCCGTCCGACTTCGACCGTCTTGACCTGCGACGACCGGGCACGGGCCCGCCTCGATCACGGTCACGGGCGTGACGGCGCCGGTCTCCTGCGTCGAAGATCTGCGTCATGCCGAGCTTGCGTGCCGATGATCCCCTTCATCAGAGCTTGATCTCGATGTCGACGCCGGCCGGGAGGTCGAGCCGCATCAGCGAGTCGACCGTCTTCGGGGTCGGCGAGTGGATGTCGATCAGGCGCTTGTGCGTGCGCACCTCGAAGTGCTCCCGCGAGTCCTTGTCCTTGAACGGCGACGCGGATCACGCAGTAGACGTTCTTCTCGGTGGGCAGGGGCACAGGGCCGGTGATGGTGGCGCCGGTGCGCTGGGCCGTCTCCACGATCTGGCGCGCAGACTTGTCGAGCTGCTGGTGGTCGTAGCCCTTCAGGCGGATGCGGATCTTCTCTGCGGCACCGGCGTCTCTCCTACTTGATGATCTTCGTGACGACGCCGGCACCGACCGTGCGGCCGCCCTCGCGGATCGCGAAGCGCAGACCCTGGTCCATGGCGATCGGCTGGATCAGCTCGATCTCCATGTTCGTGTTGTCGCCCGGCATGACCATCTCCTGGCCCTCCGGGAGCTCGATCGAGCCGGTCACGTCGGTCGTGCGGAAGTAGAACTGCGGCCGGTAGCCGTTGAAGAACGGCGTGTGGCGGCCGCCCTCCTCCTTCGAGAGCACGTAGATCTCGGCCTTGAAGTTCGTGTGCGGCGTGATCGAGCCCGGCTTCGCGAGCACCTGGCCGCGCTCGACCTCCTCGCGCTTGATGCCGCGGAGCAGCGCGCCCGCGTTGTCGCCGGCCTGCGCGAAGTCGAGCGTCTTCTGGAACATCTCGAGCCCGGTGACGACCGTCTTCTCGATCTTCTCGTGGATGCCCACGATCTCGACCTCGTCGCCGACCTTGATCTTGCCCTGCTCGATGCGGCCGGTCACGACGGTGCCGCGGCCGGTGATCGTGAACACGTCCTCGATCGGCATCAGGAACGGCTTGTCGACGTCGCGCACCGGCTCCGGGATGTACGAGTCGACCGCCTCCATCAGCTCGATGATCTTCGGCGTCCACTCCGCGTCGCCCTCGAGCGCCTTCAGCGCCGAGACGGTCACGACCGGGACGTCGTCGCCCGGGAACTCGTACTTCGAGAGGAGCTCGCGCACCTCCAGCTCGACGAGCTCGAGCAGCTCGGGATCGTCGACCATGTCGGCCTTGTTCAGGGCGACGACGATGTACGGCACCTCGACCTGGCTGCGCGAGCAGGATGTGCTCGCGCGTCTGCGGCATCGGGCCGTCGGCGGCCGAGACCACGAGGATCGCGCCGTCCATCTGGGCGGCGCCCGTGATCATGTTCTTGATGTAGTCGGCGTGACCCGGGCAGTCGACGTGCGCGTAGTGGCGGTTCTCCGTCTCGTACTCGACGTGGGCGGTGTTGATCGTGATGCCGCGCTGGCGCTCCTCGGGAGCGTTGTCGATCGACGAGAAGTCGCGGATCGCGGTGCCGGTGCCGCTCTCGGCGAGCACCTTCGTGATCGCCGCGGTCAGGGTCGTCTTGCCGTGGTCGATGTGCCCGATCGTGCCGACGTTGAGGTGCGGCTTCGTGCGCTCGAACTTCTGCTTGGCCATTCTCTCTTGTCTCCTTAGCTGTCCTGCGACCCGATGATCTCGCTCGCGATCGACTGCGGCACTTCCTCGTACCGGTCGAACTGCATGGTGAATGTTGCCCGACCCTGCGTCATCGAGCGCAGGTCGGTGGCGTAGCCGAACATCTCCGCGAGCGGGACGCTCGCCTTGATCGACTGTCCGGCGTTGCCGAGCGGCTCGAGATGCTCCACACGGCCGCGACGGCTGTTGAGGTTGCCCATCACGTCGCCGAGGTACTCCTCGGGCGTGACGACCTCGACGGCCATCACGGGCTCGAGCAGCTTCGGCTTCGCGCGCTTCATCGCCTCCTTGAAGGCCATGGAGCCGGCGATCTTGAACGCGCGCTCGCTCGAGTCGACGTCGTGGTACGAACCGTCGATCAGCTCGATCTTGATGTCCACGACCGGGTAGCCGGCGAGGATGCCCGAGCCCATCGCCTCCTGGATGCCGGCGTCGATCGCGGGAATGTACTCCCTCGGGATCTTGCCGCCGACGATCTTGTCGACGAACTCGTAGCCCACCCCGGGAGCCTGCGGCAGCAGGTTGATCACGGCGTCGCCGTACTGGCCCGACCCACCGGTCTGGCGGACGAACTTGCCCTGCACCTTCTCCGCCGGCTTGCCCACCGTCTCGCGGTAGGCGACCTGCGGGCGGCCGACGTTCGCCTCGACCTTGAACTCGCGCATCAGGCGGTCGACGATGATCTCCAGGTGGAGCTCGCCCATGCCCTCGATGATCGTCTGGCCGGTCTCGTCGTCGGTGTGGACGCGGAAGCTCGGGTCCTCCTCGGCGAGCCGCTGGAGGCCGGCACCGAGCTTGTCCTGGTCGCCCTTCGTCTTCGGCTCGATCGCGACCGAGATCACGGGCTCGGGGAAGGTCATCGACTCGAGCACGATCGGCGCGCTCTCGACGGCGAGCGTGTCACCCGTCGTCGAATTCTTGATCCCGACCGCCGCGGCGATCTCGCCGGCGCCGATCTCGTCGCGCTCCTCGCGGTGGTTCGCGTGCATCTGGAGGATGCGCCCGATCCGCTCGGTCTTGCCGTTCGTCGTGTTCATCACGCGCTGGCCGGCCTTGACCTGACCTGAGTAGACGCGGAAATAGGTCAGCTTGCCGACGAACGGATCGGACATGACCTTGAAGACGAGCGCCGAGAACGGAGCCTCGAGCGACGCCTCGCGCGTCAACTCGGTTTCGCTCTTCGGGTCGATGCCCTGCACGGGCGGCACGTCGAGGGGGCTCGGCAGGTAGTCGACCACGGCGTCGAGCAGCGGCTGCACGCCCTTGTTCTTGAAGGCGGAGCCGCAGAGGATCGGGGTGATCGCACTCTGGAGCGTGCCGACGCGAACCGCACGCCGGATCATGTCGGGCGTCACCCTGCCCTCGTCGTCCAGATAGGCCTCGGTCAGCTCGTCGTCGAACTCGGCGATCGAGTCGATCAGCGCGTGGTGCGCCTCGTTCGCGGCGTCGGTGTACTGGGCCGGGATCTCGAGCACGTCGAAGGTCATGCCGAGATCGTCGTGGTAGACGATCGCCCGCATCTCGACGAGATCGATCACGCCTACGTGCTTGTCTTCTTCACCGAAGGGAAGCTGCACCGGAACCGCCGTCGCGCCGAGGCGGTCGCGCATCGTCTGCACCGCGTTGACGAAGTCCGCGCCCGTCCGGTCCATCTTGTTGATGAAGGCGATGCGCGGAACGCCGTAGCGGTCGGCCTGGCGCCACACCGTCTCGGACTGCGGCTGGACGCCGGCGACGGAGTCGAAGACGGCGACCGCGCCGTCGAGGACGCGCAGGCTGCGCTCGACCTCGATCGTAAAGTCCACGTGCCCGGGCGTATCAATAATGTTGATGCGATGCTCGCGCCACGCCGCAGTCGTCGCCGCAGACGTGATCGTGATGCCGCGCTCCTGCTCCTGCGCCATCCAGTCCATCGTGGCCGCGCCCTCGTGGACCTCGCCCATCTTGTGGGTGCGGCCCGTGTAATAGAGGATCCGCTCGGTCGTCGTGGTCTTGCCCGCATCGATGTGGGCCATGATCCCGATGTTGCGGACGCGGTCGAGCGCCGTTTGCGTTGCTACTGCCAAGATTCCTTCAGTCTCCTTACCAGCGGTAGTGCGCGAAGGCCTTGTTGGCCTGCGCCATGCGGTAGATGTCGTCCTTCTTCTTGAACGCGCCGCCCTGCTGGTTGAGCGCATCCATGATCTCGTTCGCGAGCTTCTCGCCCATGTGCTTCTCGCGGCGGTCGCGGGCAAAGGTGACGATCCAGCGGATCGCCAGCGTGCGCGCGCGGCGCTGCGGCACCTCGATCGGCACCTGGTAGTTGGCTCCGCCGACGCGGCGGCTGCGCACCTCGAGCACCGGCGTGACGGTCTTGATCGCCTGCTCGAGCACCTCCACCGGCGGCTTGCCCGTCTTCGAGCCGACCTGCTCGAGTGCGTCGTAGACGATCTTCTCGGCCGTCGACTTCTTGCCGTCGCTCATCACGCGGTTGATCAGCTGGGTCACGAGGACGGAGCTGTAGACGGGGTCTGCTTCGGGAACCCGGGGGGTGATCTCTGCACGACGGGGCATCAGTTGCCCTTCTTGGCGCCGTACTTGGAGCGGCCCTGGCGGCGATCGCCGACGCCGGCGGTGTCGAGGCCGCCGCGGATCACCTTGTAGCGGAACCCCGGCAGATCCTTGACGCGGCCGCCGCGGATCAGCACCACGGAGTGCTCCTGGAGGTTGTGCCCCTCGCCGGGGATGTAGGCCCCGACTTCCATCTGGTTTGTCAGGCGGACGCGCGCGACCTTGCGCAGAGCCGAGTTCGGCTTCTTGGGCGTGGTCGTGTAGACGCGCGTGCAGACGCCGCGCTTCTGCGGTGCACCGCGGAGCGCAGGGGTCTTGGTCTTGGCCTGGGCGGCCTTCCGACCCTTCCTGACGAGCTGATTCACGGTTGGCACGTGTCTCCTGAAAACCTCGACTCACACAGCAACGGTCGGCGGGGCCGTGGCCCTGCCAACCGGACGTGGAATGGTAGCGAACGATCAAGACCCCCGCAAACGGAACCGGTCATGGAAAACCCGTCCCCGCCCGATAAGTGAGGAATGCAGGCCCAGTCTGGTCTTCCTGCCGCCGTGATCACCCTGCTGCCAATCCTCCGAGGTCATCGGTGACGACCGTGCTCGCCGCCGGCATCGGCGCCGTCGTGCGTGGCGCTCGTCGCCCTGCTCTCCACGCGGCGCACCGCCAGAAACCGCGACGCCCGCATCGCCTCGGTGGTCGACGATCTGAACGCCCAGCTGGAGTCGGTCGAGCAGGAACTCTCCTCCGCGCTCGAGCGCGCCGACCGGGAAGGGCGACGCGACCGCGTGCTCGACCGGCTCGCGAGCTCGATCGACCTCGACGAGGTGCTCGCACGCACGCTTGACGCCGCCGGCGCGCTCAACGGCGCCGACGCCGCTGTGATCTCGCTGACGACCCACGAGGGCAAACCGTTCGTCGCCACGCTCGGCCTCTCGCAGGAGGAGGCCCGGTCGCAGGTGGTCGCGGACCCCCCTGACGGGCGATCCGCACGATCGATCGCGATGCGCTACCGCTACGGAAGCGAGGATGCGCTCGGCGATGCGGATGCGATCCACTGCGGCCTCGCCGTGCCGCTCACGAGCGAGCTCGGCAAGCTCGGCTGGCTGACGGTCTTCACCCGGTCGGCGGCAAAGGAGTTCTCGGACGACGACGTGCTGGAGCTCGAGACGCTCGCACGGCGGGCCGGGCCCGCGATCGAGAACGCCCGGCGCTTCCGCGACGCGCGCCAGCTCGCAGACCTCGACTCGCTGACCGGGCTGCACAACCGGCGCTACTTCCACGAGGCGCTCGCGCGCGAATGCGCCCGCGCGCACCGCTACGGCCGCCGGCTCGCGCTGATCGTGCTCGACCTCGACGACTTCAAGGCGGTCAACGACCGGATCGGCCATCTGGCGGGCGACGCCACCCTGGCCGAGACGGCAGCGCGCATCCGCGGCGTCGTCCGCTCGGCCGACATCGCCTGCCGCGTCGGCGGCGACGAGTTCGCAGTCATCCTGCCGGAGTCCCGCTTCGTCGACGCCGAGCAGCTGTTCCGCCGGCTGCTCGAGGTGGTGAGTTCGCGCCCCCTGGGCGAGGCGGGCCGGCTTCTACTCTCCGCCGGGATCGCCGAGCTCAAGGGCGGCGACGACGCGGCCGCGATCTTCCAGCGCGCAGACGACGCGCTCTACCGGGCGAAGGAAGCGGGGAAGGGCGTCGTCGTCGGCGCCACCGCCTGACGGACCTCGTGGCTCGAGCTGGGAGGCGATGCTTCGAGACACCGCCCGGATCACGCGATCAGAGACAGGAACGGCAGGAAGGTCGAGAGGTCGACGGCACCCGGCTGCGGCAGATCGTCGTTCGCGCACACGGCCGAGTCGAGGAAGCCGTTCTGGCGCGCCACCGTCCAGCTCTCGAAGGCCTGGCCGCGCGAGAACGACTGCAGCGCGGCGGCGATCGCGGGTCGCGCCTGACCGAGCGGCAGCGCGCCGAGCGGGAGCGCGTCTCCGACGGCCTTCACGCTGTAGCGCCCCGAGGGCGTCGCAAACGTGCCCTTGCCGCCGGTCGCGAGCTCGAAGAGCCCTTGCGGCGCCAGTTCCGAGAGCGCCCAGCCGCTTGTCTTGCCTCCGAGCCACCAGGGGGCGGGCTTCGCCTGCACGGCACGGGCGAGGAGTTCGGGATAGGCCAGATAGAACGTGGCGATCTCGGAGGCGCGCGGCGCAGGCGCCGAGAGCCTCGGCTCGATCGCGAGGCGGCGCAACTGGTCTGCCAGCACGCCGCGGGCGACCGTGAGCGTCGTGTGGGCCTGCCCGATCGCGCCGAGATAGGCGCCGCGGCTGCCGCTGAAGCGAGCGGCGATCACCCAGCGCTCGGCGGCGAGCACCTCTGCCGTGCTCACCGGTGCGAACCGCGACTCGGCGGAGCGCTCGAGCAGCGCGGTGGAGGCGAGCTCGCGATCGCCCGTCAGCGCCTCGAGCGCCGCCAGCTCGCCCTGGCCGATCCGCTTCGTGCCGATCGTGCAGCGGACTCCCACCGGAAGCCGGATCGGGCCGACCTGACGCGAGGCGTCGAAGCCCGCCCCGGCGGCGGCAGGACCGTCGCAGAGCTCGGGCGAGCGCGCCCACAGGTACACGCAGGCGGCGCCCAGCTTGTCCGGGTCGAGACCGTTCACGCCGTAGTTGCCCCAGCCCCACGACCAGATCGTCGCCGCACGGGTCTCCTCGGCGACCTGCCGGGCCGCGAGCGCCTGCCACTTGACCGTCTGGTACCACTGCTCGCGCCCGAGCCCCTCGCGGCCTCCCTTGCCGGGCTGGGTCTGGAAGCCGAGCATCAGCCCGAGCTTCGACGTGGGGATGCCGAGCGCGGTGTAATCGTCGAGCGCCGTGCGAAACGCGCTGCGCACCAGGCGCGGGCCGAGGATCGGGCCGTTCTTCCAGACGGTCGGAGCGGGGAAGTAGACCTCGCGCACGATGTCCGCGACCTGCGCCACCTGTCGCCACCAGTCGCCCGCCCCGCCGTCGGTGTAGGGAGCCGAGTTGACGAGGAGGAACGGACGGGCGCCGCGCTCTGCGAGTCGCTGCAGATAGGTGAGCACGTTGGCGCGGTACTGCGCGTTGCTGTTCGACCACGGGGTCACGAGCCCGGCGCCGAAGAGCTCGTTCTCGGCGATCCACGGCGTCGCGCAGCCGGTGGTCGAGACTGCATAGTCGAACAGCTTGTCCGCGCGGGCGACGATCGTCGCCGGATCGGCGGGCTTGTCGGGCCTGCCGACTCGATTGTTCAGATACATGTCCCAGTGGACCGTGAGCGCGCCTGCGGCGCGGAGCTCCGGCGGAGACGCCGTGTTGGCGACCGCCCCGATGATTCCCGGGTGGGCGAAGATCTGCTGCCAGAACGGCACCGAGCCGTCCGCGTAGTCGATCCAGAGGGTGGCGTAGCCGGGGATGCCGCACGGGTTGGCTGCCGCCTGCGCGCGGCCTGATCCGAGCAGCGCGGCGGCGGCGACCACGGCGATCACGACTGCGGTCCTCTTCATCTCGACCCCGATTGGTTGTAGCAAACGAGGAGGCCGGGCTCTCGCCCGGCCTCCTCGTCGAGCGCGGTCAGCGGTTCCTAGTCGCCGTCGACGGGCGAGTCGACCTCGGGGGTCTCCTCGGCCTCGCCGGCCTCGTGCGACAGCGGTTCGTCCGCACCGGGGGCGCCGCCGAAGGACTCGAGGCCGAGCGCCTCGAGATCCAGGCCGCCGTCGCCCTCGGCGGAGCCGATCTCCTCGAGCGCGGCCAGCAGCTCGGCCTCCGACTCGGGCCGCGCATACGCGGCGGCGGGGATCTTGACCGCCGGAGCGATGTCGATCTGGCGGTACCGCTTCAGGCCGGTCGCCGCCGGGATCAGCTTGCCGATGATCACGTTCTCCTTCAGGCCGAGCAGACGATCGATCTTTCCCTCGATCGACGCGTCGGTCAGCACCTTCGTCGTCTCCTGGAAGGAGGCGGCGGAGAGGAACGACTCGGTCGCGAGCGATGCCTTCGTGATCCCGAGGATCAACGGCTCGAACGTCGCCGTCTCGCCCTTGCCCTTCTTGATCTTGCCGTTCTCGCGCTCGAACACCACCTTGTCCACGAGCTGGCCCGGCAGCAGGTCGGTCGTGCCCGAGTTCTCGACCCGGACCTTCTTCAGCATCTGCCGCACGATCAGCTCGATGTGCTTGTCGTGGATGTCGACGCCCTGCGACTTGTAGACCCGCTGCACCTCGCCGACGAGGTACAGCTCCGTCGGCGTCGAGCCCTTCCCCGCGTAGGTGTGCAGCGCCAGCAGCTCGGCCGGCCCGATCGAGCCGCCGTGGAGCGGGTCGCCCGGCTCGACGATCTGGCCGTCCGTGACCAGCAGGCGGGTGCGGCGCGGCAGCGCGTACTCCTGCGGCTGCAGCGGCTCCCCGGCCTCGTCGACGCCGTCCGGCTGGACGGTGACGCGCGGGCCCCGCTCGGTCTGCTCGATCGACACGCGGCCGCCCGCCTCGGCGAGCCTCGCGGCACCCTTCGGGTTCCGCGCCTCGAAGATCTCGACGACGCGCGGCAGGCCGTGGGTGATGTCCGCGCCCGCGACGCCGCCCGTGTGGAACGTCCGCATCGTCAGCTGCGTGCCCGGCTCGCCGATCGACTGCGCGGCGATGATCCCCACCGCGTCGCCGATCTCGCACATCCCGCCCGTGGCGAGGAAGACGCCGTAGCAAGCCTGGCAGACGCCGCTCTCGGCCTTGCACTTCAACACCGAGCGGACGCCGATCAGCGCCTCGTCGGCGAAGCTCTCGAGGCCGTCGGCGATCTCCCGCAGCAGCGGGTTGGTGACGACGGCGCCCTTTTCGGCTATCACCGTCTTGCCCGGCTTGCCGCTCGCGAGCGGCTTGTGAATCTCCTCTGCGAGCACGCGTCCGAGCAGCGTCTTGTTCAGACCGTCCTCGGCGAAGAGCGGCAGCGTGAGCCATTCGCTCGTGCCGCAGTCCTCCTCGCGGATGATCACGTCCTGCGAGACATCGACGAGACGCCGCGTCAGGTAGCCCGAGTCGGCCGTGCGGAGCGCCGTGTCGGCGAGGCCCTTGCGGGCGCCGTGGGTCGAGATGAAGTACTCGAGCACCGACAGGCCTTCCATGAAGTTGGCCTTGATCGGGCGCTCGATGATCTCGCCCTTCGGGTTGGCCATCAGACCACGCATGCCGGCGAGCTGGCGGATCTGCTTGAACGACCCGCGGGCACCGGAGTTGGCCATCATGTAGATCGAGTTCAGCTCGTCGAAGGTCTCCTCCATCGCGTCGGCAACCGTGTCCGTCGCCTCCGTCCAGATGCTGACGATCGACTCGTGCCGCTCGTCCTCGGTGATCAGACCGCGTGAGTACTCCTGCTCGACCTTGGAGACGCGCGCCTCGTAGTCGGCGAGGATCGCCTCCTTGTTCGGAGGAATCACGATGTCGTTCTTCGAGATCGTGATTCCTGCCTTCGTGGCCCAGAGGAAGCCCAGCGTCTTGATCGTGTCGAGCACCGACGCGAGCGAATGGGCGCCGTACTTGTCGACGAGCTCGGCGATGAAGTCGCCGAGTGCCTTCTTCGACAGCGTCCGGTTGATGAAGTTGTGCTCGCGAGCCGTCCCGTCCTTGGTCTGCGACGCGATCGTGCGCTCGACCTCGGTGTTGAAGACGACGCGGCCCGGGGTGGTCAGGATCAACTCGCCGTGCCAGCGGTACTCGATCGGCTCCTGGATCCCGATCTGCTTGGCCTCGACCGCGAACTCGACCTCCTCCTCGTTCTGGAAGCGCTTCGGCCGCGGGTCGAGTGTCGCCGGATCGACCCCATTCAGATCGTTGGGCGCATATGTGAGGTAGTAGGAACCGAGCACCATGTCCTGAGTCGGCGTCGTGAGCGGCTGCCCGTGCGCCGGCGAGAGGATGTTGTTCGACGACAGCATCAGGATCCTCGCCTCGGCCTGCGCCTCCGCGGAGAGCGGCAGATGGACCGCCATCTGGTCGCCGTCGAAGTCGGCGTTGAAGGCGTGGCAGACGAGCGGGTGCACCTGAATCGCCTTGCCCTCGACGAGCACGGGCTCGAACGCCTGGATGCCCAGGCGGTGGAGCGTCGGCGCGCGGTTGAGCAGCACCGGGTGCTCGGCGATCACCTCCTCGAGGACGTCCCACACCTCGGGCGTCATCGACTCGACGTACTTCTTCGCCGCCTTGATGTTCTGGACGGACTTCCGCTCGACGAGCCGGCTCATGATGAACGGCTTGAAGAGCTCGAGCGCCATCAGCTTGGGCAAGCCGCACTGGTGCAGCTTCAGCTTCGGCCCCGACACGATCACCGAGCGGCCCGAGTAGTCGACGCGCTTGCCGAGCAGGTTCTGGCGGAACCGGCCCTGCTTGCCCTTGAGCATGTCCGAGAGCGACTTGAGCGGGCGATTGCCCGGGCCGGTGACGGCCCGGCCGCGGCGGCCGTTGTCGAACAGCGCGTCGACGGCTTCCTGCAGCATGCGCTTCTCGTTGTTGACGATGATCTCGGGCGCGCCGAGGTCGAGCAGGCGCTTGAGGCGGTTGTTCCGGTTGATCACGCGCCGGTAGAGGTCGTTCAGGTCGCTCGTGGCGAAGCGGCCGCCGTCGAGCTGCACCATCGGCCTCAGCTCGGGCGGGATCACCGGCACTGCCTCGAGCACCATCCACTCGGGCTTGTTCTCGGAGGTCAGGAAGGCGTTCACGACCTTCAGCCGCTTGATCGCCCGCTGCTGCTTCTGGCCCTTGCCGGTGCGGATCTGCTCGCGCAGCATCGAGGCCTCGGCGTTCAGGTCGAGATCCTTGAGCAGGTCGCGGATCGACTCCGCTCCCATGCCGCCGCGGAAGTAGACGCCGAACCCGTACGGCGAGCCGAACCGGTCCTTGAGCTCGCGGAAGATCTGCTCGTCGTTGACGATCAGCTTCGGCTCGAGCTCGCGGAAGAGCTGCCAGACCGACTCGAGCCGGCGCACGGAGTCGACGGCCGCCTCGCGGGCGTCCTCCCGCCTCGACTCGATGTCGAGGTACATCTCGCGAACCTTCAGCGACCACTGGACGATCGCGTCGAGGTCCTCCTTGGAGATCTTCCCGTCCGTGCGCAGACAGAGGTCGTTGGTCAGCTCGCGGAGGTCGGTCTCGTCGCCGGCGGTCTCGAGCACGTCCTTCAGGAGGCCGCTGCCGAGCTCGCGCGCCTTGTCGAGATTCTTCGCGTCGACGCCGGCCAGCAGCTGCTTGTCCTCGTCGCCGAGGTCGGCCGTCGTGCCGGCGAGCAGCGCCTCGCCCAGCTTGTTCAGGTGCTTGGTGACCGCGCCCTTCTTGGAGCCGGTGGCCGTCTCGAGCTCATTGCGGAGCGGGGCGAGCGCGGCGCGGATCTCCTCCGCTGCCACGGCGACCTGCTCGAGCTCGCGCGGCGCCAGCTTGCGGTCGTCGCGGATCGCCGCGTTGCGGACGAGTTCGCGGACCTTCTTCGAGTCCTCTGTCGAGATCGAATTCGAGAGGTCGGCGAAGATGCCGGAGACGAGCGAGCGCGATTCGTCGAGCGGCGGCAGCCCTGCCTCCTCGGCCCAGTTCGAGAGCCCGCGGGCCCAGAAGTCGTCGTCCTCGTCGAAGTCCTTGTCCTTGCCCTTCGCGAAGTACGCGCGGCGGCGGGCCAGGCGCTGCTCGAGGGCGGCGAGCGCCTCCTCGCGGTCGACCTGGATCCGCTCGGCCTCTGCGCGAACCTTGTCCTCGAGCTCGTTGAGATCGGCAGCGCGCTTCTCGACGTCGACCGCGGTCACGATCGAGGCCGCGAAGTAGAGCACCTTCTCGAGCTCGCGGGGGGCGATGTCGAGCAGGTAGCCGATGCGGCTCGGGACGCCCTTGAAGAACCAGATGTGCGAGACGGGCGCGGCGAGGTCGATATGACCCATGCGCTCGCGGCGCACCTTCTGCCGGGTCACCTCGACGCCGCAGCGCTCGCAGATGATGCCCTTGTAGCGGACGCGCTTGTACTTGCCGCAGTAGCACTCCCAGTCCTTGGTCGGACCGAAGATGCGCTCGCAGAAGAGACCGTCGCGCTCGGGCTTGAGCGTGCGGTAGTTGATCGTCTCCGGCTTGGTGACCTCGCCGGACGACCAGTCGCGGATCTGCTTGCTGGACGCAAGCCCGATTCGAATCGCGTCGAAGTCGTTGATATCCAAGTGCTCTCGCGCCTTCTTTCCGTTAGCTAGTCGGTTCTTCGATTCTTTGAACTAGTCGTCGAGCTCGAGGTCGATGACCTCGTCGGCGAGCGGCCCCGCCTGGGCCTCCGCCTCCTCCTCGGGAGCGTCGTCGCCCGAGAGCACGACGTCGTCGAGGTCGCCTAGCTGCTCGTCGACCGGGAGTGCGAGCTCGCCGTCGGGGTCGACCCGCTCGGCGCCCTCCTCGACCTCCTCGGCCGTGGCGGGCCGGGCGGCAGCCCGCAGGGAGCCCGGTGACAGGTCGATGCCGAGTTCCTCGGCGGCGCGCAGGAGCTCGTCTTCCTCCTCCCGCACCTCGACCTCGCCACCGTCCTCGCTGATCACGTGCACGTCCAGCGCCAGCGACTGCATCTCCTTCAGCAGCACCTTGAAGGACTCGGGGATCGACGGCTCGGCAATGTTCTCGCCCTTGACGATCGCCTCGTAGGCCTTCACGCGCCCGACCGTGTCGTCGGACTTGATCGTGAGCATCTCCTGGAGCGTGTACGCGGCGCCGTAGGCCTCGAGCGCCCACACCTCCATCTCGCCGAAGCGCTGGCCGCCGAACTGCGCCTTGCCGCCGAGCGGCTGCTGGGTGACGAGCGAGTACGGGCCGGTCGAGCGAGCGTGGATCTTGTCGTCCACGAGGTGCAGCAGCTTCAGGATGTACATGAAGCCGACGGTCACCTTCTGCTCGTACGGCTCACCCGTCTTGCCGTTGTAGAGGCGGACCTTGCCCGAGCAGACGCGGCCCTCGGGCCGCTTCCGGTCGACGAGCATCTTGATCGGTGCAGCCTCGGGCGACTCGGCCCACTTGGCGAGCGCGTCGTCGACGTCGTGCTCGGTCGCGCCGTCGAACACCGGCGTCGCCACGGGGAAGGGATTCGGCGCGTTGATCGGGCGCCGCTTGCCGTTCCAGACGGCACCGTCCTCGGCGAAGACGCCGTGCGCGGCCGCCCAGCCGAGATGCGTCTCGAGGATCTGGCCGATGTTCATCCGGCTCGGCACGCCGAGCGGGTTGAGGATCACGTCGACGGGACGGCCGTCCTCGAGGAACGGCATGTCCTCTTCGGGCACGATCTTCGAGATCACGCCCTTGTTGCCGTGGCGGCCGGCGAGCTTGTCGCCCTCGGCGATCTTGCGCTTCTTGGCGACGTACACGCGCACGAGCTCGTTCACCCCCGGCGGGAGGTCGTCGCCCTGGTCGCGCGCGAAGGTCTTCACGTCGATCACCTTGCCGCCCTCGCCGTGCGGGACCTTGAGCGACGTGTCGCGGACCTCGCGCGCCTTCTCCTTGAAGATCGCGCGGATCAGCTTCTCCTCCGCCGTCAGCTCGGTCTCGCCCTTCGGCGTCACCTTGCCGACGAGCAGGTCGCCGGAGCCGACCTCGGCGCCGATGCGCACGACGCCGCGCTCGTCGAGATTCGCGAGCGACTCCTCCGAGCGGTTCGGGATGTCGCGCGTGATCTCCTCGTCGCCCAGCTTCGTCGAGCGGGCGTCGATCTCGTACTCGTGGATGTGGATCGAGCTGAGCACGTCGTCCTTGACGAGTCGCTCGCTGAGCACGATCGCGTCCTCGAAGTTGTAGCCCTCGAACGGCATGAAGGCGACGAGCAGGTTGGCGCCGAGGGCGAGCTCGCCCTCGTCGGTGGAGCTCGCGTCTGCGAGCACCTGCTCGGCCTTGATCTTCTCGCCCAGCGCCACGATCGGCTTCTGGTGGATCAGAGTGCCCTGGTTCGAGCGCATGAACTTCGTCAGCATGTAGTCGTCCCTGCCGTCCTTCGTCTCGACGACGATACGATCGGCGTCGACGTCGACGACGGTGCCGGCATGTGAGGCGAGCACGACGTCGCCCGTGTCCACGGCGGCGCGGTACTCGATGCCGGTGCCGACGAGCGGCGCCTGCGTGATCATTAGCGGCACCGCCTGACGCTGCATGTTCGCGCCCATCAGCGCGCGGTTCGCATCGTTGTGCTCGAGGAACGGAATCAGCGCCGTCGCGACCGAGACGATCTGGGCCGGGGCGACGTCCATGAACTCGACCTCCTTCGGCGCGGCCGTGACGGCCTCGCCGAGGCTCGAGCGGCAGAGAACGCTGTCGCGCAGGAACTTGCCCGTCTTGTCGTCGACCGGCTCGGAGGCCTGGGCGATCGTGTACTGCGCCTCCTCGGCGGCGTCGAGATAGATGATCTCGTCCGTCACCTTGCCGCCGACGACCTTGCGGTACGGCGTCTGGATGAAGCCGAACTCCGACACGGTCGCGTACGAGGCGAGCGAGCCGATCAGCCCGATGTTCGGGCCCTCAGGCGTCTCGATCGGGCACATGCGCCCGTAGTGGGTCGGGTGGACGTCGCGCACCTCGATCGGGGCGCGCTCGCGCGTGAGGCCGCCGGCGCCGAGCGCCGAGAGGCGACGGCGGTGCGTGAGGCCGGAGAGCGAGTTCGTCTGGTCCATGAACTGCGACAGCTGCGAGGAGCCGAAGAACTCCTTCAGCGCCGCCACAACCGGACGGATGTTGATGATCGTCTGGGGCGTGATCGTGTCGACGTCCTCGGTCGTCATCCGCTCGCGCACGACGCGCTCCATGCGATAGAGGCCGACGCGGAACGCTTCCTGAATCAGCTCACCGACGGTGCGCAGGCGCCGGTTGCCGAAGTGCTCGTACTCGTCGAGCTCGCTGCGGATCGGGTCGCGGTTCATCTGGTACGCGTCCGCTGCGAAGTCCTTCGAGTCCTCGGGCACGCCGAGCTTGGTCGGCAGGTCGATCAACCGTCGGACGAGCGCGAGGATGTCCTGCGTCGTCAGCACGCGCGTGTCGTCCGGGACGGCGACTCCCAGCCGCTGGTTCAGCTTGTAGCGGCCGACCTTGGTCAGGTCGTAGCGCTTCGGGTCGAAGAAGAGCGCCCGGAGCAGGTTGCGCGCGTTGTCGAGCGTCGGCGGCTCGCCGGGGCGCTGCTTCTTGAACACCTCGATCAGGGCCTCCTCCTCGCGGGTGGAGGGATCCTTCTCGAGTGTGTTGACGATGTAGTGCGAGTTGTCGAACAGGGCGAGGATCGCCTCGTTCGTGGTCGTGTCGAGCGCGAACCCGGTCGTCGGGTCCTCGGCTGGCAGCGCGCGCAGGAGCGTCGTGATCGGCAGCTTGCGCTTGCGGTCGATGCGCGCGTAGACGATGCCCTTCTTGTCGATCTCGAGCTCGAGCCACGACCCGCGGCTCGGCATCAGGTTCGCCGTGAAGACCTGCTTCGTCGGATCCTTCGGCTCCATCAGGTACGCGCCCGGCGAACGCACGAGCTGCGTGACGATCACGCGCTCCGTGCCGTTGATGATGAACGTGCCCCACTCGGTCATCATCGGGAAGTCGCCCATGAAGACCTTCTGCTCGCGGATCTCGCCGGTGTCCTTGTTCACGAACCGCACGATCATCGTGAGCGGAGCCTGGTAGGTCAGATCCTTCTCCCGGCACTCCTTGATCGAGAACGGCGACTCGCCGAACTCGTACTTGCCGAACTCCACGGCGAGCGAGCCGGTGTAGTCCTCGATCGGTGAGATGTCGTCGATCGTCTCCCGCAGGCCTTCGCGGAGGAACCAGTCGAACGAGGCCTTCTGGATGTCGATCAGGTTGGGGAGGTCAAGAACGTGCTTTAGTCGTGAGAAACTTGAGCGCGCGCGTGGCGCAGCAGCCCTGCTGGTCAAGTGATACAGCCTCCCTTAGAAAACGCGGCGTCAGAGATCGGACAGGCGGAACGTAGGCGGAACCCTGAAGGGTAGCGCACACACAGGTCCCCGCGCAAGAGTCGCCCCGCGGAAACCGCCCGATATCACGCCGGATTGTAGCGGACTGGAACAGAAAGGGAAGGGCGCCCGCTCGGACGCCCTTCCCGCGAGCTAAGAGCTAGGCGTGCACGGTCGTGGTGGTGGAGCCCGTCGTCGTGGTGGTCGTCGTGGTCGGCGGCGGCTTGGGGACCTGGACGCGGACGCTGCGGAGCGTCAGTGCGCCGGCGCTGTCGATGCAGGCCAAGGCGTTCACCCGGGCACCGGCCGGGATCGCCAGCGTGACCTGCTTGCCGACGAGCGAAGCGCCGTTGTGGCTCGCCCTGGAGACGGTCAGCGCGACGCTGCCCGAGCCGTTCGAGCCCATCAGGACGACGTTCTGACAGGCGGGCTTGGGCATGGGCTTCGGCCGGTCGCCCTCGTGCCTGCGGCCCTTGTGCCCGTCGTCGTGGCGCTTGCCATGGCGTCCGGTCTCGGACGTGCTCGTGGTCGTCGTCGGGGACGACGTGGTCGTCGTCGCACCGGTGGTCGTGCCTGAGCCCGCGCGAGTCGGGGCTGCGAACGCCAGCGCGGACGCGAGGCCCGCCACGAACAGCCCGGCAAGCAGTAGCTTGATCTTCATCTCTTGGGTCTGCCTTTCGTAGAGGGGTCATCTGAACTGA
The DNA here is from genome assembly GCA_963757725.1 of uncultured Actinomycetes bacterium. GTDB lineage: Bacteria > Actinomycetota > Thermoleophilia > Gaiellales > Gaiellaceae > CAVWSR01. The sequence continues at coordinate 244,462 of CAVWSR010000005.1, read as the reverse complement.
CGCCGGAGCGGCGCAAGACCTGCGCTGCGCCTGGCAAGACCACCGTTCCGGATGACCCGGCAAACGGCGAGGGCGACCCGGAGGCCGCCCTCGAATCCGCCGCGCCCGGAGCCGGCGCTACTTGATCTCGACGGAGGCGCCAACCTCCTCGAGCTGCGCCTTGATCGCATCGGCCTCATCCTGGGCGAGACCCTCCTTGACGGCCTGCGGGGCGCCGTCGACGAGGTCCTTGGCCTCCTTCAGGCCGAGCCCGGTGACGGCTCGGACGACCTTGATCACCTGGATCTTCTGCTGGCCCGCACCCGTAAGCACGACGTCGAAGGCGGTCTTCTCCTCCTCGGCGGCCGTCCCGTCTCCACCGCCACCGGCGGCAGGCGCCGCCGCGGCGACCGGGGCAGCAGCGGTGATGCCCCACTCGTCCTCGATCTTCTTCTTCAACTCGACGAGGTCGAGCACCGACATCTTGCCGAGCTCGTCGAAGATCTTGTCGACTCCTGTTGCAGCCATCGTCATTCCTCCGTTTGGTCAGGTTCGTCAGTTGTCTCTTCGGTGGTCGCCTCGGCTTGCGGCTCGGCGGTCTCCGCCGCTGCCGCGGGCTCGGGTGCCGGCTCCTCCGGCTCCGCCGGTCCGGCTGCGGGCTCTGCCGCGACCGGCTCCTCGGCGGCGGGCTCCGCGGCGGCCGCGGAGGTATCCCCCTCGGCCTGCAGCTGCTCGATCCGGGCGTCGATCAACCCGATCAGGTTCTGCAGCGGGGCGCTGAACAACCCGACGATCGTGGTCAGCGGGCGCGATGATCGCGCCCAGCACCTGGCCGCGAACGACATCCGCCGGCGGTAGCTTCGCCAGGCTCTCGACCTCGTCGCCGCTCATCGCGCGGCCCTCGAGCAGACCGCCCCGGATCGTGAGGATCTTCGTCGTGCGGGCGGCGTCGGCGATCGCCTTCGCCGCGGCGACGGGGTCTCCGCCGGCCTCCAGGAACGCGATCGCGCTCGGCCCCTCCAGGAGCGCGAGAAGTGCCTCCGCGCCGGCCGCCTCGGCGGCCCTGCGGGTGAGCGTGTTCTTGACGACCGAGAACCGCGCGCCGTGCTTGAGCAGCTCGCCGCGCAGCGCGTCGATCTCCGTCATCGACAGGCCGCGGTAGTCGGCCACGATCAGCGTCGTGGATGCCTGAAGCCGCTCTGTCAACTCGGCGACGACCTTCTCCTTGTCTTCCTTCTGCATCGAAATCACCTCCTCGAACGGATCGAGCCCGCACATGGGCGGGCTCGGAAAGCGAGGACGGCGACGAGCGCCTCCTCTCTGACCGGTCCGCCTCGGCCGGGCTTCTGCAGGGGACGCGCGTCCCCCACTGCCGGCTGTCTCTGGCGACGGGCGTTGTCGACTATACGGCTACGGCTTGGCTCTCCTCGAGCTCCTCGGTGATCCCGCGCGTCCTCGCCGAGTCGACGCGGATCCCCGGGCCCATCGTGGAAGCGAGCGTGATCTGCTTGATGTAGCGCCCCTTCGCCGCGGCCGGCTTCGCACGAACGATCTCCTCGACGATCGAGGCGTAGTTCTCGAGCAGCTGCCGCTCGTCGAAGCTCTTCTTGCCGATCGCGACGTGCACGCACGCGCCACGATCGGTGCGGTACTCGAGCTTGCCGGCCTTGGCGTCGCGGACGGCCTTGCCGACGTCCATCGTCACCGTGCCGGTCTTCGGGTTCGGCATCAGCCCGCGGGGGCCGAGCACGCGGCCGAGCCGGCCGACGACGCCCATCTGGTCGGGCGTGGCGATTGCGACGTCGAAGTCGGTGAAGCCGCCCTCGATGCGCGCGGCGAGATCGGCGGAGCCGACGACATCGGCGCCGGCCTCCTCGGCCTCGCGGGCCTTGTCGCCCTCGGCGAACACGGCGACGCGCGTGTCACGGCCGGTGCCGTGCGGCAGCATCAGTGTGCCGCGCAGCTGCTCGTCCGCGTGGCGGACGTTCAGGCCGAGGCGAAAGTGGATCTCCACCGTCTCGTCGAACTTGGCGGTCTGCATCGCCTTCAGCAACCGGATCGCCTCGAGCGGCGTGTACTCGTGCTCGCGGTCGAAGGCTGCCTTCGCCTGGCGGTACGCCTTGCCGTGACGGGCCATCAGACGTCGACCTCCACACCCATCGAGCGGGCGGTGCCGGCGATCACGAGCATCGCGTGGTCGACGTCGCGGGCGTTCAGGTCCACGAGCTTCGCCTCGGCGATCTGTCGCAGCTGAGCCTTCGTGAGGCGGCCGACCTTGTCCCGATTCGGCTCGGCCGAGCCCTTCTCGAGCCGCAGCGCCTCCTTGATCAGGACGGCCGCCGGCGGCGTCTTCGTGATGAAGGTGAAGGAGCGGTCCTCGTAGACCGTGATCTCCACCGGGATGATGCGGCCGTTCTCCTGCGCTGTCTGCGCGTTGAAGGCCTTGCAGAACTCCATGATGTTGACGCCGTGCTGGCCGAGTGCGGGACCGACGGGAGGCGCCGGGTTGGCCTGGCCGCCCGGGATCTGGAGCTTGATCAATGTGAGGACTTTCTTCGCCATGCCTTCTTCCTAGTCGAGCTTCTTGACCTGGTCGAACGCGAGCTCGACCGGCACCTGGCGCTCGAAGATGTCGACGAGCACCTTGAGCTTCTGCTGATCGGGGTTGACGTCGACGATCTCGCCGTCGAAGTCGGAGAGCGGGCCGGACGTGACCTTGACGGTCTCGCCGAGCGCGAACTCCACGGTCGTGCGCGGGCGCTCGGCGGTCGCGGTGCCCGTGTGCAGAATCTTGTCGACCTCGCCCTGCGAGAGCGGCACGGGCTTGGCGCCCGCGCCGACGAAACCCGTCACGCCGGGCGTGTTCTTCACGACCGACCAGGCGTCGTCGTTCAGGTCCATGTTGACGAGCAGGTAGCCCGGGTAGACCCGCTTCTCGATCTGCACCTTCTGGCCGTCCTTGGTCTCGATCACTTGCTCGGTCGGGACGACGACGCGGCGGAACCGGGGAGCCTGGTTCATCGAGACGATGCGGTGCTCGAGATTGGCCTTGACCTTGTTCTCGTGCCCGGAATAGGTGTTGATGACGTACCAGAGGAACATGGCTACCTTGCTACTTGAGGAGGACGTTCTCGACGAGCCTCTTGAACACCTGGTCGGCGCCCCAGAGATAGAAGCCGACGATCACACAGGCGACGAGGACCACAACGGTACCCGCGATCACCTGCTGCTGCCGGGGCCACTCGACCTTCCTGAGCTCGGCCACGCACTCTGCGAGGAAGCGACCGCGAGCGCGCCGCGGCTGCGCCGAGCTTGGAGTCGGTCCCAGCGGTGCGGGCTCGGGCGACAGCCGGACCGGGCGAGGCGGCACGTGGCCCCCGCCCGACCCGGATCCCTCGGACTGCGCGCGCCGCTCGCGGCGCTGCTGCCGGGTCTGTCGCGCCACTAGCGGGTCTCCCGATGGGCGGTGTGACGGCCGCACCAGCGGCAGTACTTCTTGAACTCCACGCGGTCAGGCGTGTTCCGCTTGGATTTGTTCGTCTGGTAGTTGCGGCGCTTGCACTCCGTGCAGGCGAGCGTAATTGCGACTCTGACTCCGGTTGCCATCGTGTCCTTCTAAGTCTGGTGGTTTCGAGTAGCGGCGGCAGGACTCGAACCTGCGACACGCGGATTATGATTCCGCTGCTCTAACCAACTGAGCTACGCCGCCGCGCGGGCAGAGAGTGTAGCGAATCGCCCGTGGCCGTACCCGATCGGCTCCGTGGCCGCCCCGCCTTCGTCGCGACACCGATCGTCCGCACCTCCGACGCGACGGCTCTGTCGCGCTGCGAGCGGCGCGCGCCGCTGCGGTAGCCTCACGCTCTTGGTCGAGCAGATCGAGCACCTGCGCGTCGCCTGGGTCGACACGGATGCCGGCGGCCGAATCCACTTCACCGCGGCGTTCCGCTGGGCCGAGACGGCGGAGACGGGGCTGCTCCGCCGGCTCGGCCTGCTCGAGTCCTGGGGCGACTACCCGCGCCGGCACGTCGAGGCGGAGTACCGGCGCGTGCTCGTCTTCGAGGACGCGATCGAGGTGCGGCTGCAGGTCGAGCAGGTCGGCAGGACGTCGATCGGCTACGGCTGGACGGTCTCGCGGGACGGCGAGCTCGCGATCGCAGGCCGCCACATCGTCGTCCACGTCGACGCGAGCGGTCGCGCAGCGCCCGTGCCCGACCGGGTGCGGGAGGCGCTGTCGGGCTGAGCACGAACAGCCTGCGCTAGTACGCTCCCGGGGTGGACGTCTACACCGCGATCGCCTCGAAGCGCGACGAGCGGCGCTATGCAGCTCGGCCCGTCCCGCCGGAGACGCTGCAGCGCATCCTCGACGCGGGCCGGCTCGCAGGTAGCGCACGCAACCGCCAGCCGTGGGAGTTCGTGGTCGTGTCCGACCCGTCGTCGCTCGCGGAGGCGGTCTACGAGCCGGCCAACCTGGTCGGGGCGGCGCTCGTGATCGCGATCCTCGGCAAGGCCGGTCTGGACGTCGGCCGCGCTGCGCAGAACATGATGCTCGCGGCGTGGGACGAGGGCGTCGCTTCGTGCCCGAACGGGATCTCCGACGAGGGGGCCGCCGGCGCGATCCTCGGCGGCGAGCCTGCGATCATCCTCTCGTTCGGCTACCCGGCCGGCGGCCGCGACCCGGCCGCGCGCCCGGCCCGGGAGTGGTCGGAGCGCGCGAACCGCAGGCCGCTCGGTGAGGTCGTTCGCACGATCTAGTATCGACCTACAGGAGCCCGGCGTGAGCAAGGAGAGACCATGACCACACTCGAGAACCGGCCGAACACCGCACTCCTCGTCGTCGACGTGCAGAACGGCGTCGTCGAGGGGGCTCACGAGCGCGACGCGGTCGTCGCGAACGTCGGCAGCCTTGTCGAGAAGGCGCGGCGGGAACGGGTCCCCGTCGTCTGGGTCCAGCACTCCGACGAGCAGCTTGCCAAGGGGAGCGACGACTGGCGGATCGTCCCCGAGCTGACTCCGGGCGAGGCCGAGCCGCTCGTCGAGAAGAACTACGGCGACTCCTTCGAGGACACCACCCTCGAGACCGTGCTGTCGGGCCTCGGAGTCGGGCGGCTCGTCGTCGTCGGCGCGCAGACCGATGCGTGCATCCGCTCGACGCTCCACGGCGCGTTCGTCAGGGGGTACGACGCGACCCTTGTCAGCGACGCCCACACGACGGAGGACCAGACGGCATGGGGGGCGCCGCCGCCGGACCAGGTCATCGCACACACGAACCTGTACTGGACCTACCAGACGGCGCCGGGGCGGACGGCCGGAACGGTCGAGACCAAGGATGTCGACTTCGGCGGAACGTCCTGAAGCCTGTGCGACGCGGACGGGAGAAAGCCGGGCCGGACCAGCACCGAACGGCCACGGCTGGGGTCTGACCCCTTTCATACGCGATTCTGGGCAAGGCGGAGGCCACAATCGGCTCTGGAGCTCGCCTCCCGTCGCCCAATCGAGCCATGGCAGGGGTCTGACCCCGGCCGTGACTCCTTCGGCCATTACGACTCGAGGATGATGTGCACCTCACCGGGCCCGTGGACGCCGACCGTCAGCTTCTGCTCGATGTCGCCGCTTCGGCTCGGGCCCGTGACGATCACGACCGAGCTCGGCAGGTCGTCACCGAGCTGCGCGAACAGCTCCGCGAGACCGGGCAGGATCCGGCTCTCGGTGAGATACGTGTGATGGACGAACGGAAGCAGCGAGCGCGAGCGAGGCTCGTCGGAGGAGAGCAGGACGACCGAGCCCGTGTCGGCGAGGCCGTAGGCGGCGCGCGACGGCTCCGACTCGAACAGCAAGCTTTCCTCGTCTCCCCGGTGGACGACGAAGCCGGCTCGCTGCGCGTTGTCGACGAAGCGCTCGACGAGGCTCACCGGTCGCGGTACCTCCGCCCGAGGCGCGGCAGCGTGCGGCCCTGCGCCCACCGCCGTGAAAGGAGCGGCGCGAGCGACTGGCCCACCCGTGCGAGCGCGGTCGTGACGCGATAGCCGAACGGGCTCGACCAGGCGATCGACCAGAGCGCGAACGCGGCCCGCTCCCGTAACGGGGCGACGCGGTCGGCGACGAGATCGCGCCGCAGCTCGAGCAGCATCTCGTGCAGCGGGATCTTGACGGGGCAGGCGTCGGTGCACGCGCCGCAGAGCGACGACGCGTGCGGCAGATCGGGCGCCTTCGCGAGCAGGGGGATCAGCACGGCGCCCATCGGTCCGGAGTAGACCGGCCCATAGGCCGCGCCGCCTGCCTTGCGGTAGACGGGGCAGACGTTCAGGCAGGAACCGCAGCGGATGCAGTTCAGCATCTCCTCGTAACGCGTCCCGCGCAGGGCGGAGCGTCCATTGTCGAGCACGATCACGTGCAGCTCCTCGGGCCCGTCCGGCTCGCCCTCGCGGCGGGGGCCGGTCAGCACGGTCGTGTAGGTCGAGAGCCGCTGGCCGGTGGCGCTCCGCGCGAGGAGCTGCAGACAGACCGCGAGATCCTGCGTGCCGACGACCAGCCGCTCCATGCCGAGGATCACCACGTGCACGCGCGGGAGCGAGGAGACGAGGCGGCCGTTGCCCTCGTTCGTGACGAGGCAGATCGAGCCCGTCTCCGCCACCGCGAAGTTGGCGCCCGTCACGCCGACGTCGGCGCCGAGGAAGACCTCGCGGAGCTGACGGCGCGCTTTCGCGGTCAGGGCCTCGAGCTCGGGCTCGACAGGCTCGCCGTCCACAGCCGAAAGCAGCGTGGCGATGTCCTGCGCCGTCTTCTCGATCGCCGGCGCGATGATGTGGGCCGGATGCTCGCCGGCGAGCTGGACGATGTACTCGCCCAGGTCGGTCTCGACGACCGTCATCCCCTCCGCCTCGAGCGCGCCGTTCAGCGAGATCTCCTCGCTCGCCATCGACTTCGACTTCGCGACGAGCTTCGCGCCGGCCGCGCGACAGATCTCGACGACCGCGGCGCGCGCGTCGGCGTCGCTCGCGCACCGGTGCACCCGCCCACCTCGCGCCTCCAGGTTGCGCTGGAACTCGTCGAGGTAGTGCGGCAGCTCCTTGATCGCGCGGCTGCGGGCAACGCGGCCGCGCTCGCGCAGGGTCTCCACGTCGTCGAGGCGCGCCCATGCGTGGAGACGCTCGCCGCGCAGGCGCGCGGTCGCGAGATCGAGGGCGCCCTGCATGTGGGCGTCCGCGAGCGCTCCGCGCGCGGTCTTGCGGAAGCTCCCCGCCGGGCGCGCGAGCTTGCTCATGCGCCCACGCCGCGCGCGAGCGCGGTCGCCAGGTGAACGAGACGCGGTCCGGAGCCGGCCTTCTCGACACGCCCGCGCAGGTGCATCAGGCAGCCGGGGTCGGAGGTGACGAGCACCGGCGCCGCGCCGGAGAGCTTGTCGTCGGCCATCGCGAGCGAGATCTCCGGCTGGCGCACGCAGAAGGTACCGCCGAAGCCGCAGCAGAGATCCGGTCTCGGCAGCTCACGCACGGTCGCGCCGGATGCCTCGAGCAGCCGCCGCGGCGCCTCGCGGATCCCGAGCTCGCGCAGCATGTGGCACGAGTCGTGGTAACTCACCTCGAGCCCCTCGTTGCGACGGGCGGGGGTGACGCCCTCGCGCTCGAGGAACGCCGACAGCTCCCAGACCTCGAACGGCTCGACGTCGAGCAGAGCCGGCAGGTAGTGAGAGATCATCGTCGCGCACGAGCCGGAGGGGGTCACGATCGGCGCCTCGCGCGAGAACGCCCTCACGAAGGTCCGTGCCACGCGGCGCGCGGCCGCCCGGTGGCCCGAGTTGAACGCGGGCTGCCCGCAGCAGACCTGACCCGCCGGGAACCCGACGTCGAAGCCCGCCTCGCGCAGCAGCGACTCGGCGTCGGCAACCGCCTCCGGAAAGGCCAAGTCACCAAGACACGTGGCAAACAGCTGGACGTGCTTCACGACTTTCCAACCCTATAAGGTCGCGTCATGACGCCCATCGCCCTTCCCCAGAAGATCGTCTGCATCGGCCTCAACTACCGCGATCACGCCGAGGAGCAGGGCGTCGATCTGCCCGACCGCCCGCTGCTGTTCGCGAAGTGGCCGAACACGCTGATCGGCTCCGGCGACCCGATCCGCATCCCACCGATCTGCAAGCACCCCGACTACGAGGCCGAGCTCGGCGTCGTGATCGGGCGGCAGGCGAGCCGCGTCTCGACGGACGACGCGCTCGACTTCGTCCGCGGCTACGTGGTGGCGAACGACGTCTCCGCACGCGACCTCCAGTTCTCGGACGGCCAGTGGGTGCGCGGCAAGTCGCTCGACACCTTTCTGCCGGTGAGCGAGCTCGTGCCGGCGAGCGAGGTGCCGGACCCGCAGGCGCTGCCGATTCGCGCGATTCTGAACGGCGAGACGATGCAGGACTCGAATACGTCGAACCAGGTCTTCGGCGTCGCCGACGTGGTCTCGTTCGTCTCACAGGCGATCACGCTCGAGCCGGGCGACCTGATCATCACGGGCACACCCGCAGGCGTTGGAGCGTTTCGCGACCCGAAGGTGTGGCTCCAACCGGGCGACGAGATCACGATCGAGATCGAGGGGCTGGGCTCGATCACGAACCCAGTCGTCGCCGGGTAGGCCAAGGGGCGTCCGTGGCGCGACTCGGTGATCCGCCAAATGACAACTGAGAAGGAGAGCTGCATGAGCTTCGTGCTAGTGGTGCGGATGACGGTCCAGGAGGGCAACGAGGACGAGGCGCTCGCGACAATGCGCGAGCTCACGGAGGCGTCGCGGCAGGAGCCGGGGTGCGAGCTCTACATCCCGGTGCAGGATCCGGAGAACCCGCGCTCGTTCCTCTTCTACGAGCAGTACCGCGACAGGGCGGCCTTCGAGGAGCACGGCGCGAGCGAGCATTTCCAGCGGCTCGCGGCCGGGAAGCTCTTCGGGCTGATGGAGTCGCGCGAGCGAAACTTCTACGAGACGATCTAGATGGCATCAACCATCTGCCCTTGAGGCGGGCGCCCCTCCTCGTCGCGCTGTTCTTGGCCGCGGTCGCTCTGCGGCCGCAGCTCGTCGGGGTGGGGCCGCTCCTCCCGTCGATCCAGGACGACCTCGGCGTCTCGCACGCCGTCGCCGGGCTGCTCGGGACGATCCCCGTGCTCTGCATGGGGCTGTTCGCGCCGCCGGCGCCGTTCCTCTCGGGGCGGATCGGCTCGCGCCACGCGATCGCGGCGGCGCTCGGACTGATCGGGGCGTTCGGGATCGCCCGAACGCTCGTTCCCGGCGCGGCGGGCGTCGTCCTGTTGACCTTCCCGGTGGGGATGGGCATGGGGCTCGCGGGAGCGATGCTGCCGGTCGCGGTCAAGGAGCGCTTCGCCGACCGGCCCGGGTTCGCGACAGGCGTCTACACCATGGGGATCACGGTCGGGTCGGCCGTCTCCGCGGCGGTCGCGGTGCCGCTCGCGCACGCCGCAGGCGGCTGGCGGACGCCGCTCCTCTGCTTCAGCGCCGTCTCGGCGGCGCTCGCGGCCCTCTGGCTCTGGCTGACGCGACGCGCGCCCCGGCACCTCCGCACCGACCTGCGGCCGCTGCGCCTGCCGCTGCGCAACCCGCTCGCCTGGCGACTCGTCGCGGCGTTCTTCTTCATGTCGTTCGTCTACTACGGACTGAACTCGTGGCTGCCCGACGCGTACGTCGAGCGCGGGTGGAGCGAGAGCTCCGCCGGGGCGCTGCTCGCCGTTCTCAACACGGTCACGATCCCGTGCGGGTTTCTCGTCGCGTGGGCGGCCGACCACGTCGGCACGCGCCGCCTCTGGCTCGGCGGCGCGGCGACCCTCCAGTTCGCGGGGCTGCTCGGAATCGTGCTGCTGCCGGGTGGAGGCTGGTTCTGGGCGGTGCTGCTCGGAGTCTCGGTCGGGCCGCTCTTCCCGCTGACGATGACGCTGCCGCTCGACGCGGCGGAGCGGCCGGCCGAGGTCGCTGCGCTTGCGGGGATGATGCTCGGCCTCGGGTACACCCTCTCGGCATGCGGGCCGCTCCTGCTCGGCGCCGTGCGCGATCTCTCCGGCGGCTTCGACGCGGTGCTCTGGGTGCTCGCCGGCGCCGCCGCCGCGCAAGCGCTGGTGGGTTCGTCGTTCAGCCCTGCACGGCTCGCAGCCGCTCGATCGTCCGGCGAACCCCCTCTGCCAGCGGCGTCCAGCTGATCGGGCCGATCGCGTCCTCCAGCGCAGCGCCGTCGAACTCCTCCGGGAAGGGCAAGATCGTCTCCTCGTCGACGTGGACGCTCACCCCTGCCGCCTCCTCGATCGCGGCGGCGCAGTCCGCGATCGACTCCGCCGGGCCGCCGAGGTGGAAGACGCGCGCACCCTGGGTGGCCGCCCGGGCGGCGGCGACGAAGACCCGGCCGGAGTCCGGTGCGAACTGGAGCTGGGTGCGCCCCCCGAAGGCGATCGTCGAGTCCTCGCCCCGCGCGGCGGCGGCCATCGCCAGGCTCGGCGAAGCCGTCAGCCCGTTGTCGCGTCCGGGGCCGTAGACGACGAAGGGCCGGATGCCGATCGAGGCAACGCCCTCCTCCTGCCAGAAGATCCGGGCGAGCCCTTCACACGCCTGCTTGTGGACGCCATAGAAGCTGACCGGGTGCCCGGGCGCGTCGTTTGGCACCGGGGCGCCCGTGTCGTCCTGCTGCGAGTAGACGGCGGCGCTGCTGGCCCAGCAGACCTGGATCCCACGCGTCTTCGCCGCGTCGAACACGTTCACCGTGCCGCCGACGTTGACCGCTGTGCCGTAAGGCGGGTCTGCCTTGATCTGGGGAATCAGCAGCGCTGCAAGGTGCACGATGTGCGTGATCCCGTGCTCGTCGAGCACGCGCCCGAGAGTCTCGCGGTCGGTGATGGTGCCCTGCACGATCGGAATCTCCGCGGCGGTCGCGAGCCGCAGGCGGCTCGGGTCATCGCCGAGGTCGTAGGCGACGACGTAGGCTCCCTCGTCGGCGAGCGCGGCGCACGTCCACGCGCCGATGCAGCCGAGGGCGCCGGTGACGAGGAAGCGGTCGTCGCTCACGGCAGGGCATCCTCTCACCTTCAGGACACGGCCTCGAGCCTGACCCGAGTCAGGCACCGGACACCGCCGTACCATGCGTCGCCTCCGTGTCGTCGGTAGTTGCCCGCACGGGCGATCAGCGGCGCTTACGATGCGCTGCGGGCGCCCGCGCAGGATGCTCAAGCCATGGACACGACTGCGTCACAGATCACACCCAGCTTCACCGACGCGCGCGTCCGCGACGCGATGACCCTAGGCGTGATTGCGTGCCCGCCCGAGACCGGGCTGCGCACGGTCGCGCGCCTGATGAGCACCCACCGCGTCCACTGCATCGCGGTCCACGCACCGCCCACCCGCGCCGATCTCGCTGCCGACGCGATCTGGGGCATCGTCTCCGACCTCGACCTGATCGAGGCCGCACGCGCCGGAGACATCGACGACCGCACGGCAGGCACCACGGCCGCGAGTCCCGTCGTCTCGATCGATCCGGACGCGCCGCTCGAGCGAGCGGCGGGGCTGATGATCGAGTACGCGACCGCCCACCTCGTCGTGGTCGACCCCGCAACCCAGCATCCCGTCGGCGTCCTCTCGACGTTCGACCTCACCCGCACCCTCGCGGCCGAGGTCGGCCGGTTCGACTTCGGGCCGGACAGCTGAGGGCGCGGTCGTGAGCGGCCGGATCGTCGTCGGCGTCGACGGCTCGGACTCGTCGAAGGCGGCCCTGCGCTGGGCGGCCGCGGAGGCGCGGCTCCGGAAGGCCGGGCTCCGGGTGGTGCACGCGTGGTCGTACCCGCTCGAGGCAGCCTCACTCGGGGCGATCGCGCCCGTGCCGGTCGACTGGGATGCAATCCGGACGGACGCCGAGCAGTTCGCAGCGGCGGCCGTCGCGGAGGTGCTCGGCGACGATCCCGGCGTCCCCATCGAAAGGGTGACCGCGTCCGGATCCGCCTCCGCAGCGCTCGTCGAGGCGGCCGAGGGCGCCGACCTGCTCGTCGTCGGCTCACGCGGACTCGGCGGCTTCGCCGGCTTGCTGCTCGGCTCGACGGGACAGCAGTGCGTCCACCACGCACCCTGTCCCGTGGTGATCGTCCGCGAGCCTCACGCGTCGACGTAGACCGTCACCGTATCCGTGTAGAACTCGATCGCGGCGCGGCCCTGCTCGTGCGGGCCGAACCCGCTCCCCTTGATCCCGCCGAACGGGACGTGCACCTCGGCGCCCGCCGTCTGCGAGTTGACGTGGATCAGGCCCGCCTGCGACTCGTTCTGGAAGCGGGTCGCGGCGGCCAGGCTCGAGGTGAAGATCGCCGACGAGAGCCCGAGCTCGACGCCGTTCGCCCGCTCCATCGCCTCGTCGAGGCTGGAGAACCGGTAGAGGGAGGTAACCGGGCCGAAGACCTCCTCGCAGGAGAGGAAGGCGTCGTCCGCGACGCCCTCGAACACCGTCGGCGGGATCAGGTAGCCCTCGGCGTCGCCGCGCTCGCCGCCGGCGAGCACCCTGCCGCCCTCGCTTCTGCCGCGCTCGATCGCCGCCATCACCTCGTCGAACTGCTGCTCGTTGACGATCGGCCCGACCTCGACCTCCGGGTCGCTCGGGTCGCCGACCTTGCCGCGCTCGATCCGCGCGAGCAGCTTCTCCTTGAACGCGTCGTAGGCGGTGTCCTGGACGTAGATGCGACGCGTCGCGGTGCACTTCTCGCCGGCCGACCAGAAGGCGCCTGCGAAGGCCGCCTCGGTCGCGCGATCGAGATCGGCGTCGGCCATCACGATCATCGGATTGTGCCCGCCGAGCTCGAGCTGGACGCGCTTGCCGCTCCTCGTGGCCTCGTCGCGCACCCAGGCGCCCGTAGCGACGGAGCCGGTGAACGAGATCGCGCGCACGCGCGCGTCCTGGACGAGTGCGGCGCCGACCGTGGCGCCACGGCCGGTGAGCACGTTCAGGACGCCGGCGGGCAGGCCGGCCTCGGCGAAGCACTCGGCGATGTGGAGACCCGTGAGCGGCGACTCGTAGGCGAGCTTGAGCACGACGGTGTTGCCGTAGATCAGGGCCGGTGCCAGCTTCCAGGCCGGGATCGCGCACGGGAAGTTCCACGGTGTGATCAGCGCGACGACGCCGAGCGGCCGGCGGCGCGTCGAGACCTGGGCACCGGACGCGGACTGCTCGAAGTGCTCGCCGACCGGGCGAAACGCTTCGCTCGCGGCGTAGCGCAGGATCTGCGCCGCGCGGGCGGCCTCCATTCTCGCCTCCCGCAGCGGCTTGCCCATCTCCGCGGTCATGTCCTGCGCGATCTGCTCGGTGCGCGCGTCGAGAGCAGCGGCGGTCGCGTTCAGGAACGCGCCGCGCTTCGCGAGCGGCAGCTTCGCCCACTCCGGGAACGCGGCCAGCGCCGCGGCGACCGCCGCGCCGGCATCCGCCTCGCTCGAGGAGGAGAACTCGCCGACCACCTCGGACGGGCGCATCGGGTTGCGCTTCTCGTAGGTCTCGCCCGAGGCGGCGGGGCGCCACTCCCCGCCCACATAGTTCAGGCCGGCCGGGCGAGCGGGCGCGTCAACGACTTCCGACATTGTTCTCACTCCTCAGTTGGGCGAACGTCTCGGCGACGAGGCGCTCCTGGTCAGGGTCGAGCGCGGCGAGCGGCGGCCTGACCTCGGAGCGCGCGATGCCGCTGACCTCATGGAGTAGCAGTTTCAAAGCAGCTTCGCGCGGCACGCGCAGCGCGAGCTCCTTGACGGCGGTGACGTAGGGCTGCAGGCGCGCGTTCCCGGCGCGGATCGCCTCGAGCTCCGCCGGCAGGATGTTCGAGACGGCGGTGATCATCGCCGTCCCGCCCGTGCCGAAGAACCCGGCGGCGAGCGCGTCGTCGCCGGCCGCAACCGTCAGGTCGGGGTAGGCGCGCAGCCAGCCGAGTGCGTGCTCGAGGTCGCCGGAGGAGTCCTTGATCCCGGCCAGCATCGGCCCGAAGCGCCCCCGCAGAGCGTCGATCGTCTCGTCCGGTACGGCGTAGCTCCTGCTCGGGATGTGGTACAGGAAGATGCGCCCGTCGTCGGGAAGCGCCTCGAAGATCGCCGTGTACCAGCCGGTCAGGTCCTGCGGCTCGTAGTAGGTCGGCGGCACGATCAGGGCGGCGAGCGCGCCGTGCGCGAGCGCGTGACGCGAGAGCTCGATCGTCTCCGGGAGGCTCGTACAGCCCGTGCCGGCGATGAAGTCGAGCGGCCCCGCGGCGACCCGCTCGACGAGCGCCTTGCGCTCCGCGAGCGAGAGCGAGGCGCCCTCGCCGGTCGTGCCCATGGCGTTGACGCAGCCGATGCCGTGCGTCGCGAGCCACGCGAGGTGCTCGTCCAGCAGGCCGTGGTCGACCTTGCCGCGTCGAAACGGCGTCAGGATCGCCGGGACGATGCCCTCGATCATGCGACCGTGTTTCTCAGCGTGCCGATGCCCTCGATCTCGATCTCGACCGTGTGGCCGGGCTCAAGCGTGTAGTCGTCGGGCGGCACGACGCCGGTGCCGGTGAGGAGGATCGAGCCGGCCGGAACTGGATTGTCGCGGACGAGCCAGCTCGCGAGCTCGGCAGGCGAGCGCTTCAGCCGCGCGGTCGACGTCTCTCCGGCGAAGAGCTCGGCTCCGTCGGCGCCCGTGATCCGCAGGCGGATCGGTAGCGGCGCGTCCCAGTCGTCCGGCACTGCAAGCGCGGGGCCGATCGCGCACGCGCCCGCGAAGATCTTCGCCTGCGGGATGTAGAGCGGATTCTCGCCCTCGATGTCGCGGCTCGAGACGTCGTTGCCGATCGTGAACGCGACCGGCTCGCCATGCTCGCCCAGCACGAGTCCGAGCTCGGGTTCCGGCACCGTCCAGCGCGAGTCCGAGCGGACGCGGATCGTCCCGCCGGGCCCGACAGTTCGGCGCATCTGTGCGTCCTTCAGGAACAGCTCGGGACGCGCGGCGTCGTAGACGAGGGCGTAGACGTCGCGCGCCTCGGTCTGCGACTCCTCCAGGCGCGCGTCCCTGCTGCGCTCGTAGGTGACCCCGGCGCACCAGAGCTCGGGCGCCTCGATCGGGGCCAGAAGCTCCGGGTCGTCGAGTCGATCGATCACCACACCCTCGCCCCGCAGCGCGGCCAGCGGATCGTCGTGATCGAGCACCTCCACCCCCGTGCCGTCGAAACGGCCGACGCGCGGCCCCGCCGCCGTTCCGATCCGGACGAAGCGCCTCAGTAGACCGCCCTCCCGCCCGAGATGTCGAAGCAGGCTCCGGTCGAGAAGCTCATCTCCTCGCTCGCCAGCCAGGCGATCAGCGCCGCCACCTCCGCCGGCTCGCCGATCCGCCCGAGCGGGATCCGCTCGACCATGTAGTCGATGTGGTGTTGCTGCAGCTGGTCGAGGATCGGCGTATCGATCACAGCGGGCGCGATGCAGTTGACGAGGACGCCGCTGCCGGCGAGGTCCTTGCCGATCGACTTGGTCAGGGCGATCACGCCCGCCTTCGAGGAGGAGTAGGCCGCCGCCATCGGGTTCCCCTCCTTGCCGGCGATCGAGGCGACGTTGACGATCCGGCCGTAGCCGTTCGCAAGCAGCTTCGGGATAGCGGCGCGATTCGCCCAGAAGACGCCGTCGAGGTTGATCGCGTGGACGCGCTTCCACTCGTCATCGGGAACCTCGACCGTGTGCAACGACTCGCCGCCGACCCCGGCGCAGCAGACGAGAACGTCGAGCTTCGGGAGCCTGGCGACGGCGGCGTCGAGCTGGACCGAGTCGCGGACGTCGTCGCCATTCGCGAGGTCGAAGACGTGCACCTCGGCCCCGCCCGATCGGAGCCGTTCGACCGTGGCCGCGCCGATCCCGCTCGCCCCACCCGTGACGAGCGCGACCCGCCCCGAGAAGTCGTAGTGGTTGGCCACCAGGCAGTTCTATACGACCCAGAGCGAGATGTGTGGGGAAACCGGCCTGGCCAATTCGCCAAGCTTGGAGCTCCCGGGAGCCGGTCCTCCTTTTGATAACGTCGGGCTCGGGCCCGGCTGGGCGCGCAGCCGGAGTCCTGGCCTCGACGACGAGCCTCGGGGAGCGGCCGGCTTGCCGCTCCCGCGCACGCTCCTCAGCAGGCGTGCGGCGAGCCTCGGGTCGCCCTCTGCCCGGACCAGAACCGTTCCCCGAGGTGCCATCGCAGCGGGCGCGCACTGGTTGCCTGGCCATTCCGATACGGTTTTCGCATGGGGTTCGAGCCTGGCCGCGACTACCCGCTCGGAAGCACGGTGCCGGAGCTCGTCACGACCCCCGGCGGGATCCCGCTCGCCGCCCTGAGCCTGGACTCGGAGGCGCTCCAGGCACACGACCTGCGGGCGACGCCCGCGACGCTCCGCCTGCAGGCCGAGGTCGCGCGTGCGGCCGGGCGGCCCCAGCTGGCCGACAACCTGCTCCGGGCCGCGGAGCTGGCCACGATCGCGGACGAGACGATCCTCGAGATCTACACCGCGCTGCGGCCGCGCCGCTCGAGCGCGGCGGAGCTCGAGTCGTGGGCGGCGAAGCTCGACGACTGGGACGCCCCTGCGACGGCCGCGTTCGTCCGCGAAGCGGCACAGGTCTACGCCGAGCGAGGCCTCCTTGCGGTCTGACCGCTTCGTCAAGCGGGAGGAGCGCGAGCTCCGGCGCGAGACGCTGATCGAGCCGCTCGCCGAGCTCGGGCTCGTGGCGATGGACGGGCCCAACGACCCCGAGCCGTCGCTCGTCGTGGAGGCAGGCCGAATCGTCGAGCTCGACGGTCGCCGTATCGACGACTGGGACGCGCTCGACCACTTCGTCGCGCGCTACGGGCTCGAGATCGAGGTCGCGCGGGAGACCGCTTCGCTGACCGACCTCGAGCTGGCGCACAAGCTCGTCGACGTCGACGTCGCGCGCGCCGAGCTCGTACGGCTCTCGCGAGGGCTCACGCCTGCTCGGCTCGCGCGCATCGTCGCGCTCCTCGACCCGGTCGAGCTGATGTTCGCGCTCAAGAAGCTCCGCGCCCGCCGCGCCCCGGCGAACCAGGCGCACGTTACGAACCTGAAGGAGAACCCGGCCCTGCTCGCTGCCGATGCCGCCGAGGCGGCGGCGCGCGGATTCGCCGAGATCGAGACGACCGTGGGCGTCTCGCGGTATGCGCCTCTGAACGCGATCGCGATCCTCGTCGGCTCCCAGAGCGGCCGGCCGGGGGTGATGACCCAGTGCGCCGTCGAGGAACGGCTCAATCTGCGCCTCGCGATTCAGGGGCTCGTCACCTACGCCGAGACGCTCTCGGTCTACGGCACGGAGGCGGTCTTCGTGGACGGCGACGACACACCCTGGTCGAAGGCGTTCCTCGGCGCCGCCTACGCCTCCCGCGGGGTCAAGGTGCGCTTCACCTCCGGAGGCGGCTCGGAGGCGCTGATGGGCGAGTCGGAGGGCAAGTCGATGCTCTACCTGGAGGCGCGCTGCCTCTCGCTCGTGCGGGCCGCGGGCTCGCAGGGCGTCCAGAACGGCTCGATCTCGTGCGTCGCCCTTGTACTCTCGGTGCCCGGGGGGACGCGCGAGATCCTGGCCGAGAACGTGCTCGCAGCGTGGCTCGACCTCGAGGTCGCCTCCGGCAACGACGCGATCGCCTCGCACTCGGCAATCCGCAAGACCGCGAAGCTGATGGGGCAATTCCTGCCGGGCACCGACTTCGTCACGAGCGGCTACTCGGCGATGCCGCGCTACGACAACATGTTCGGTGGCGGCAACTACGACTCGGACGATCTCGACGAATGGATGACGATTCAGCGCGACTGGCAGGTCGACGCGGGGATCGAGCCGATCGCGGAAGCCGACGCGCTCGCGGTGCGCGAGCGGGCCGCCCGCGCCATCCAGGCCGTCTTCGACGTGCTCGGCTTCCCACCGGTCACGGACGAGGAGGTGCGGCTCGCGACGACCTGCATCGACTCGCGCGATCTGCCGGACCGCGACCGGGCCGCGGACGTGACCGCGGCCGACCGTGTGCTCGACGAGGGGATCAGCGGCCTCGACGTCGCGCGGGCACTGCGCGGGCGCGGCTTCGACGAGGTTGCAGCCGCCGTCTTCGGCATGCAGCGGCAGAAGGTCGCCGCCGACTACCTTCAGACCTCGGCGATCATCGCTGCCGACGGCACGGTCGTCTCGGCGGTGAACGACGGCAACCGCTACAGCGGCCCGGGCACGGGCTACCGCCTGGAGGGCGAGCGCTGGCAGCGGCTGCAGAAGCTGCCGCACGAGCTCGATGCCCGCACGCTCGGGGCGGCGGCGGACGGCCGCAAGTCGGTGGAAGAGACTCATGTTGCCAGTCTAGGCGACAGACCGGACGAGGTCGTCGTGGCGGTCGGGCCTGCGTTCGCCGACGCGCTCGGAGCCACGATCGGCGGGATCGAGCACCGCGACGTGCTCGAGGCGCTGCTCGAGGGGGTGCGGGAGGGCGGCGGCCGACCGAGGCTCGTGCGCGTGCGCCGCTCGTCCGACGTCGCCTTCATCGGCCACGACGGCGCGGTGCTCTCCGGCTCCGGGGTCGCGGTCGGGATCCAGTCGAAGGGCACCGCCGTCATTCACCGTGCCGACCTGCAGCCGCTCGACAACCTCGAGCTCTTCGGCATGGCGCCGTCGCTCACGCTCGACTCCTACCGGCAGATCGGCCGAAACGCCGCCGGCTACGCGCTCGGGCACGCCGTCGGCCCCGTACCGACGGCGCTCGACAACTTCGCGCGCGCGAAGCTGATCGTGAAGACGACCCTGCTGCACGCGCGCGAGACCGCCGAGGTCGTGCGCGGCGCACCTGCGGTCGAGCTCGCGCTCGTCCACGAGCCCGCGGGCGTGTGACCCGCAAGAACGTCGAGCAGCTGCTCGCCGCCGCACGCGAGGGCGTTCGGCGCCTGGAGCCCGCCGAGGCGCTCGCAGCGGCAGAGCAAGGCGCGCTCCTGATCGACACGCGCGAGCAGGACGACCGCCTCGACGAAGGCGCGATCCCCGGCGCACTGCACCTGCCGCTCACCGTGCTCGAGTGGCGCGCCGACCCCGACTCGGAGACGGCCAACCCGCACGTCGGCGGGCTCGAGCGCAAGCTTGTCGTCGTCTGCAGCGACGGCTACTCGTCGAGCCTCGCGGCGGCTCGGCTTCGGTCACTCGGCTTCGCGCGGGCGACCGATCTCGTCGGCGGCTTCCGAGCCTGGAAGGCGGCGGGGCTGCCGGTCGTGGCGCCGCCGCCGCCCCCGGATGGTCTCCCCGGCTCAGGCGGGCCGGACTAGACGATCAACGCTCGCGGCGGCGCGGCAGGAAGACGCTCTGTGCAGGCGCCCTGCCGGCGTGACGAAGCCGCTTGTAGTCCGGCGGCAGAACCTCCCTGCGGCGCGGCTTCGAGTGCCGCTGCGCGTGCTCCGTCCGTGTGCGCTCCCGCATGGGGCCTCACCTCCCTCCGCGAGCGTGCGCCGCCGTGCGGACGCGCCACAACGGCGCGCCCGCTGATCCCGGCTCGGTAGCTTCTACGCCCCCGGCTTGCCGGCGATGCCCCAGTGCTTCGCGGGCACGCCCTCCACGATCACCCAGATGTGCTCGCGGCTCGCTCCCGACGACTCCGCGAGCGCGTCGGTCATCGCCTCGACGATCTTCGGCACCGATTCCTCCGTGACTCGCGTGTCGTACAGCTTCACCTCGACGAGCGGCATCTCAGCTACCTCCTTCGTCCCACGGCTTGGCGTTGCGCCCCCAGCGGTGGGCGTCGTGGCCTTCGACGATCACCCACGTGTGCTCCTTGAGCTCCGGAGCCTCGAGCACGTCGAGCAGCGTCTCGGTCAACCGCTCGATCAGCTTCGCCTCGAGCTCAGGGTTCAGGCGCCTCTCGAACAGTTCGACGCGTACGAGCGGCATTGGTCAGACCTCCTCGGTGGTGAGGGTCGAACCTAACGCGCGAGATAGCCGCCGTCCACGGGGATGACAGCGCCCGTGACGTAGGCAGCGCCGGGTGAGACGAGCCAGGCGATCGCCTCGGCGACGTCCTCGGGGCGGCCCCAGCGGCCGGCCGGGATGCGGCGGTCGATCTCGGCGCGGCGCTCGGCGTCGAGGTCCTGCGTCATGTCCGTCTCGATCCAGCCGGGTGCGACCGCATTGACGCGGATCCCGCGTCCCGCCCACTCGTTCGAGAGCGACTTGGCGAGCTGGACGATCCCGCCCTTCGAGGCTGCGTAGGCGGCGGTGTTGACGCCGCCGAAGAAGGCGAGCTGCGAGGCGAGCAGGACGATCGAGCCGCCGTCGGGCATCCGCTGCGCCGCCGCCTGCGCGAGCGCGAACGCGGACGTGAGGTTGACGTCGATCACGCGCTGCCACTCGTCGAGCGGGAGCTCGAGCGCGGGCCCGCGGACGATCACGCCGTGGTTGACGACGAGCGCATCGAGCCGCTCGTGGCGCTCGACCGCACGGACCGCCTCGGCCGGTACGGCGAGGTCGAAGCCGCTCGCGCGCTCGGCCGTCTCGACCAGCCAGCCGTCGCCGCGCAATCGCGCGGCGATCGCCGCTCCGATGCCCCGGCTTGCGCCGGTGACGAGGGCGACGCTACTTCTCGACGTGTTGAGAGCCGCCTTCGGTGCCGAGGACGAGATCGAGCGTCCGGTCGGGCACGTGGTCGAGCGGCACCGGCGCGAGCGCCTCGATGAACGTGACGCCCTCCTCGGAGTAGAGCTTGTGGTGCAGGCCGCGGTTGACGACGACGACGTCGCCCGTGCGCAGGGTCTGCGTCTCCTCCTCGATCGTCAGCTCGACCGCGCCGTCGAGGATGAACATCACCTGCTCTGTGTGCTCGTGCGCATGCCACGCCACCTGCTTGCCGGGCTCGTACTGGACCCGGCAGAGCAGGACCTGGTCGCCGCCGATCGCGTGCAGGTGCACGCCGTCGACGAGCTCGAATGCAGTCGCGGCCGTTCCAGGTCCGGAACGGCGACTCAGGCATCGACGCCCCAGAAGCCCGCGCCGCCGTCCTTCGACACGGTGGCGAGCGCGAGCTCCTCGTCGAAGATCACTCGCTTCCCGTCGCGGCGCGGCTCCGCTGCTCGCCTCGAGTGCCCGCAGCACCCGCTCCGGCGTCGCCGGCAGCTCCGTCACCCACGCGCCGACGGCGTCGTGGATCGCGGCGACGATCGCCGGCGGCTGCGCGTTGTTCGCCATCTCGCCGATCGCCTTGGCGCCGAAGGGCCCGTCCGCGGACGGGTTCTCGATGATCACGTTGTCGAGCTCGGGCAGGCCCTCCATCGACGGCGCGAGGTACGCCCCGAACTCGCCGCCGCGGTGCTCGACCGATGGATAGAACGGGTAGCAGGCCTCGAGCAGCCCGAGCCCGAGGCCCATCACGGCACCGCCCTCGATCTGCCCTTCGACGAGGGTCGGGTTGATCGCCCGGCCGACGTCGTAGACCTGAACGAGCTTCAGAACGGTCACCTCGCCGGTCTCGTCGTCCACCTCGACGTCGGCGACGCACGCCGCGTACGAGATCGCCGAGTGCGGCTCGATCTCGACCTGGCCGTTCGAGTCGTCGACCGTGGCGATACGGCTTCAGCGCGGTGGAGGAGCCGCTGATCAGCTCGCCGTAGTTGTAGGTGGCGGCACCGGCGACATCCGCGACGCTGATCTGCTTCTGCGGGCGCCTCTGGCGGTCACGACGCCGTCCTCGATCTCGAGGTCCGCCGGGTCGATCTCCAGCTCCTTCGAGGCGATGTCGAGAATCCGCTCGCGCACCCGCTCGGCGGCGAGCCGCACGGCGTTGCCGCCGATGAACGTGCCGCGGGAGGCGAAGGTGCCCGTGCAGACGGGCGAGGAGTCCGTGTTCGTGTTGTCCATCGTCACCCAGTCGTACGGGACGCCGAGCGTGTCGGCGACGATCTGCGTGTGCACGGTCTTCGAGCCCTGGCCGATGTCGACCGTGCCCGAGAAGACGTCCACGCGCCCGTCCGGCTTGAGCTTGATCCAGGCCTGGCTCGGGTCGCCGTTCTGGTTCATGCCGGTCGGGTACTCGATCGTCGCGAACCCGCGGCCGCGGTGCTTGGCCATCAGTGCCCCTCTCCGTTCGAGCGCTGCTGCGAGACGAGATGCTCCGGGAGCAGGTCGCCGGAGCGCGGCTCGTTCGTCATCGTCCCGGTACTGCGCGCCGAGCTCGACGCCGACGCGCTCGGCGGCCGCGAGGGTCGACCGTCACCGTCGAAGGATCGCTCATGACGACGCCGTTGCCGGTCGTGTCGCCGATCCGGTTCGCGTTCTTGAGCCGGATCTCCCACGGGTCGAGCCCGAGCACCTCGGCGATCCGCTGAGGTGGGTCTCGGTCGCGAACGAGACCGAGGTGACGCCGAAGCCGCGCATCGCGGTCGTCGGCACGCGGTTCGTGTAGACGACGAAGCCGTCGAAGCGCAGGTTCGGGATCGTGTAGGCGCCGGTGTGGTGGAACGCGTGCTTGGTCAGGCCGTACGGCGAGAAGCGCGAGTAGGCGCCCGAGTCGTGCAGAGTCAGCATCCTGCGGCCGAGAATCCAGCCGTCCTTCGTGACCGCGTCCGGCATCTCGATGTGCCAGGGGGCGCGAGTCGACGAGCAGAGGAACTCCTCCTCGCGCGTCCAGCGCCACTTGACCGGCCGGCGGCTCTTCAGGGCGAGCAGCGCGCAGATCGTCTCCGCCGCCGTGTCGACCTTGCCGCCGAAGCCGCCGCCGACGGTGCCGCCGACGAACTTCAGCTTGTTCAGCGGCCACTCCAGGTGGGCCGCGACCACGCCCATCGAGAAGTACATCGCCTGCGTGCACGAGTAGATCGTCAACTTCCCGCTCGGCTCCGGCACGGCGAGCGCGACCTGCGGTCTCGAGCGGCACGTGCTCGATCGCTGCAGGGCGGTAGACGCCCTCGACGATCGTGTCCGCCTGGTCGAACGCCGCGTCGATGTCGCCCTTGCGAACGCGGCGATGGTTGTACGGCCCGTAGTGCGGATAGACGTTGCCCCACTGGTGGATCTGCGGCGCGTCGGGGTCGAAGCGCCTCGCGGATGTCGAAGAGCGGCTCGCGCTCCTCGTAGTCGACCTCGATCGCCCGACCGCGTCGAGCGCGATCTGCCTCCGACTCGGCCGCGACCGCGGCGATCGGCTGGCCCTTGTAGCGCACCTCGCCGTCGGCGAGCAGCGGCTCGTCCGCCGGGACGCCGAGCGCCTCGAGGTGGCCGTAGACGTTCTTCGGGACGTCTCGGCAGGTGACGACGGCGCGGACGCCCGGGATCGCCTCGGCCTTCGAGGTGTCGATCCGGCTGATCGCCGCGTGGTGGTGCGGCGAGCGGAGCGCCTTCGCCCAGAGCGTGCCCGAGACCCGGACGTCGTCGACGTACTGCGTCTGGCCGGTGACGTGGCCGACACCGTCGTAGCGGGGAAGGCGGGCGCCGACGGCCTTCATGCCGCGCTCCCCTCGGCGAGAGCCTCGGACTCGCCCCGGGAGGCTGCGACGACGGCGTCGATGATCTTGACGTAGCCGGTGCAGCGGCAGTAGTGGCCGGCGAGCGCCTCCTGCACCTGCTCGCGGTCGACCTCTCCGCCCGCGCGCTCGATCAGCGCGGTCGACGCCATGATCATCCCCGGCGAGCAGAAGCCGCACTGGGCAGCGTAGTGGCGGTGGAAGGCGGCCTGGACCGGCGAGAGCTCGTCCGGCTTCGCCGAGCCCTTCGAGCGTCGTCACCTGCGCGCCGTCGACGGTCGCGAGCGCGGTCAGGCACGAGCGGCGCGGCTCGCCGTCGACAGCACGGTGCAGGTGCCGCACCCGCCCTGCTGGCAGCCGGCCTTCGCGCTCGTCAGCTCGAGCTCGTCCCGCAGGACGTGGAGGAGCGCCGTCAGCGGAGGGCTCGTCAGCTCGTGCTCGACGCCGTTCACCGTGAGCTTCATGCGCGCTCCTGTCCGAGTTGGTCGAGAGCCCGGCGGACGAGGAGCGGGAGCATGCGGCCGCGATACCAGGCGGACGCGAGCGCGTCGTCGTGCGGGGCGACGTCGTCGTGGACGTCATCCGGATCGCCGCTCGCCTCGACGGCGGAGCAGCGCACCGCCGTGGGCCCGGCGCCGCCGACGGCGATCCGCAGACCCCCGTCGTCGCGAGCGGCTGCGACCGCGAGGATCGTGTAGGAGTGAGCGTGCGGCCGGCCGAGCGCCGCATAGCCCTGCGCGCGGCCCGGGTTCGAAAACGAGACGTCGAGCAGGAGCCGGGAGGCGCGGTCGCCGGCGAGGAACTCCTCGAGCGGCTCGACCCGCTCGCCGCCCGCCCCCGCGGAGCGGACCTCGGCGCCGAGCGCGAGCAGCGGTGCCTGCAGGTCGCCGCGTGGCACCTCCCTGCCGGCAGGCGCGCAAAGGTTGCCGCCGACGGTGCCCTGCGCGCGAACCTCGTGATCGCCGACGTTCGCCGCTGCCTGCGAGAGGATGCTCGCGGGAGCGTCCGCGAGCGCAGCGACCCGGGTCATCGCGCCGATACGAACGGTCCCGCCCTCGGTCGTGATTCCGTCGAGGCCGCTGCGGCCGAGCAGCAACGTCCTGGCCGGGCTGAGCCGCCCGGAGTTGAGCACGGGCATCAGAATCGTGCCGCCGGCAAACACGGTCACGCCGGCGCCGTCGCCGTACAGCGACACCGCCTCCTCGCCGGAGGAGGGGAACAGGACTTCCGAATTTGGCCTGACCATTGTCGGGCGATTCTCCCTGGCGGCCCGCGGGACTGTCAAACGCCTTCAATCGTGGTCGTTGTCGGTTGCAAATCGGACACTGCCGGGACGCACCGGATTCGAGCCCGGGTCGGCGCGCCGGTCTCTGCATACACTCCGGAGATGCGATTCGACTCGGTCGACGAACTCGAGACCGCCCTCTCGGAGGCTTCGTACCTCCCGGACAGAGGTCTGGCCACGTCGCTCTACCTCGCATTGAAGCTCGAGAAGCCGCTCCTGCTCGAGGGCGAGGCCGGAGTCGGCAAGACCGAGGCGGCGAAGTCGGTCGCGATCGCGCTCGGCGCCCGCCTGATCCGGCTCCAGTGCTACGAGGGCCTCGACGTCGCGCACGCGGTCTACGAGTGGAACTACGCGCGCCAGCTGTTGCACATCCGCGCCGCGCAGGAGGGCACCGTCGACGAGGCGGAGCTCTTCGGCGAGGACTTCCTGATCCGCCGGCCGCTGCTCGAGGCGGTCGAGGCGGAGGAGCCGGTCGTGCTGCTGATCGACGAGATCGACCGCGCCGACGAGGAGTTCGAGGCGTTCCTGCTCGAGACGCTCTCGGACTTCCAGATCACGATCCCCGAACTCGGCACGATCCACGCCGAGCGGAAGCCGTACGTGATCCTGACCTCGAACCGGACGCGCGAGCTGCACGACGCCCTCAAGCGCCGCTGCCTCTTCCACTGGATCGGGCACCCGTCGCTCGAGCGGGAGATCGAGATCGTCCGCCTGCGCGTGCCGGACGTGGCCGAGCGGCTCGCCGAGGAAGCCGCGCGCTTCGTCGCGCAGCTGCGCTCGCTCGACCTCGCGAAGCCGCCGGGGCTCGCCGAGACGATCGACTGGGCGCGCGCGCTGACGGCCCTCGGCACGCAGGAGCTCGACGTCGAGACGGTCGAGGCGACGCTCGGGTCGGTGCTGAAGTACCACGAGGACATCGAGTCCGTCCGGGACGAGACGCTCGCGGGGCTCGTCGCCGAAGCCCGTGCCCGGTAGCCCGCTCCTCCCGGCGAAGCAGGCGCCGGGCAGCGCGCTCGTCCGGCACGTGGTCACGTTCGGGCGCATCCTCTGGGAGGCCGGGCTCGAGGTCGGGCCGGGCCGGATCGCGGATGCCCTGCGCGGGCTCGACTCGGTCGACCTGACGAGCCAGGACGACGTCTACTGGACGCTGCGCACCACGATCGTCTCCAAGCGGGAGGAGATCGAGATCTTCGACCGGGCCTTCTGGGCCTGGTTCCTGGGGGCCGCCGTGCGGGCGCCGTCGCGCGACGGGACCGAGCAGCGCCGGAAGCAGGAGGGCCAGCGCCGGAAGGGCGCCGTGCCCGGCGACGGGGCCGAGCTCGACGGAGGCGAGACCGAGAGCGGCGGCTTCAGCTACGACGAGCTCCTGCGCCAGAAGGACTTCGGGGAGATGTCCCGCGAGGAGTTCGAACGGGCACGAAAGCTGATCAGGGCGATCGCCTCCTCGAGGCCGCAGCGGCGGTCGCGGCGCCTGCGCCCCGATTCGCACGGAAACGCGCTCGACGTGCGTAGGCTCGTCCGCTCCTCGCTCGCGACCGGCGGCGATCCCGTCGAGCGCGCCTTCCGCAGCCGGATCGAGGCGCCGCGCAAGCTCGTGCTGATCCTCGACGTCTCGGGCTCGATGGAGGCATATGCGCGCGGCCTCACGCTCTATCTGCACGCGGCACTCGGCTCCGGCAAGGGCGTCGAGACCTTCGCCTTCGGCACGCGCCTGACCCGCCTGACCCGTGAGCTGAAGACGCGCGACCCGCAGACGGCGCTCGCGTTCGCGGCCAAGCGCGTCGCCGACTGGTCCGGCGGCACGCGGATCGGCGAGTCGCTGAAGAGCTACAACGACGAGTGGGGCCGCCGCGCGCTGACCCGCGGCGCCGTGGTCGTGATCCTCTCCGACGGCTGCGAGCGGGGCGACACGGAGCTGGTCGAGCGCGAGATGGCGCGGCTTGCGCGCCAGGCGTTCGCCGTCGTCTGGGTGAACCCGTTGAAGGGCGACCCGAACTACCAGCCGCTCGCCGGCGGCATGCGTGCGGCTCTTCCCCACGTCGACCGGTTCCTCGCCGGGCACAACGTCGCGAGCCTGGAGGGGCTCGCCGCGGTGCTCGGCGGGATCGAGAGGAGGCATGCAGCGTGAAGGAGATCGTCCACGAGGTCGAGCGCTGGCGGCAGCAGGGCGAGCAGGTCGCAGTGGCGACCGTCGTCGCGACGCGGCTGTCCGCCCCGCGCCCCGTCGGCTCGAAGTTCGCCGTCTCCTCGAGCGGTGAGATCTGCGGCTCGGTTTCGGGCGGTTGCGTCGAGGGCGACGTCTTCGAGCACGCCCAGGAGGTCCTGCGCACCGGCGAGCCCCGGCTCCTCACCTACGGGATCTCCGACGACGACGCGCTCGGCGTCGGCCTCCCCTGCGGCGGCGAGATCGACGTCTTCGTCGAGCGCTTCGAGTGAGCGCGACCGGCGTCGGCGACCTGCTGATCGAGCTCGCCGGGAGCGACGAGCGCGCTGTCCTGTTCACGGTCCTGGACGGGGCGAAGCCCGGTGCGAAGCTGCTCGTCCTGCTCGAGCGGGGCGAAACGGTCGGCGAGGCGCCGGCGGCGCTCGCGGCGCTCGCGCC
Organism: uncultured Actinomycetes bacterium; assembly: GCA_963757725.1. Classification (GTDB taxonomy): domain Bacteria; phylum Actinomycetota; class Thermoleophilia; order Gaiellales; family Gaiellaceae; genus CAVWSR01. The sequence goes on along the minus strand of CAVWSR010000005.1, from coordinate 217,149 downwards.
GGAGCTCCGGCGCAGCGGCCTCGTCGAGCACGAGGGGTTGAAGGTCTTCGCCGAGGTGTTCGGACCGCCGCCGCGCGTCGTCGTCGTCGGCGCCGTCGACACCGCGGAGGGGCTCTGCGCTGCGGCGAGGCTGCTCGGCTGGCGCACGATCTGTGTCGACGCGCGAGCCAAGTTCGCGACCGCGGAGCGGATCCCGAGCGCCGACGAGCTCGTCGTCGAGTGGCCCGAGCAGGCGTTCGCGCAGATCCGGCCGGATCATGACAGCGCGATCGTCGTCCTCACCCACGACGAGAAGTTCGACATCCCCGCGCTGAAGGCGGCCCTCGCGACGGACGCGTTCTACATCGGCGCGATCGGCGCGCGGCGGACGCAGGAGCGCCGGCGCGGGAGGCTGCTCGAAGCAGGCGTGGCGGAGGCCGACCTCGCGCGCATCCACGGCCCGTCGGGACTCGACGTCGGCGCGGACACGCCCGCCGAGACGGCGCTCTCGATCCTGGCGGAGGCGCTCGCCGTTCGAGCGGGCCGCCCCGGTACGGCGCTCAAGACCGCGGCAGGCCGCATCCACGTCGAGGCGTAGCCGAAGCGGGCACCGGCCGGGCCCGGCCGAGTGGCCTGGCAACTCCCCTGCGACCCTGTTACGGTCGCCCGCGGTAACGCCCGATGTACCGAGGCCGAGTCAAAAGGGAGGGCCAGATGGCGATCGCCGCGCATTCGGACAAGCTCTACGAACTCGTCGACGAGCACGCCCAGGTCGAGCAGATCGCGACGGGATTCACCTTCACGGAAGGGCCGATCTGGATGCCGGACGGCTCGCTCCACTTCAGCGACATGCCCGCCGACAAACGCCGCCGCTGGCACCCGGAGCAGGGCGTCGAGGTACTCCGCGATCCGAGCAACAAGTGCAACGGGATGACGCTCGACAACGAGGGCAATCTGATCGTCTGCGAGCACGTCACGAGCTCCGTCGTGCGCGAGTCGCCCGACGGCGGCCGCGAGACGCTTGCGACCCACTGGGGCGACAAGGAGCTGAACAGCCCGAACGACGTCGTCGTCGCGTCGGACGGCTCGATCCTGTTCAGCGATCCGACCTACGGGCGCATGCCCGGGTTCGGCCTCGAACGCGAGCAGGATCTCGACTTCCAGGGCGTCTACCGCATCCCGGCCGGCGGAGACGGGCTCGAGCTGCTCGTCGACGACTTCGGCCAGCCGAACGGGCTCTGCTTCTCGCCCGACGAGTCTCTGCTCTACATCAACGACACCGATCACGCACACATCCGGGTCTTCGACGTCGGACCAAACCACGCCCTCTCGAACGGACGGGTCTTCGCCGAGCACATCGGCGACGGCGACCTCGCCAAGGGCGGCCTCGTCGACGGGATGAAGGCGGACGAGCGCGGCAACGTCTATGTGACCGGGCCCGACGGCGTCTGGGTATTCACCCCGGACGGCGAGCACCTCGGCGTGATCGGGGTCCCGGAGAGCGTCGGCAACATCAACTGGGGCGACTCCGACTGGAGTTCGTTGTACATCCCGGCGTCGACGTCGGTCTACCGCGTCCGCCTGAACGTGGCCGGCAACAAGCTCGGCTACATGAGCTAGAGGAGGTGGCGAGATGGATCGGATCGACCCCAAGTCCGCGGCGATGATCATCCAGGATCTGCAAAACGACGTGATCACCGAGGGCGGCGCCTTCGCCGAGTCCGGCGCGCCCGCGCACGCGACGAGCCAGAACGTCGTCGAGAACGTCAAGAGTCTCGCCGAGGCGGCCCGCAAGGCCGGCGTGCCCGTGATCCACGTCTGGTACGTCGTCGAGCCCGGCGCGGCCGGCCTGAAGCAGAACGCGCCGCTCTTCCAGGGGGTCAAGGACGCGAACGCGCTCGTCCGAGGCAGCTGGGGCGCCGCCGCGGTCGACGGCCTCGAGGCGCAGAACGGCGATCACGTTGTCGAGAAGATGCGGATGAACGGCTTCTACGACACGAAGCTCGACATACTCCTGCGCGGGCTCGGAGTCGAGACGCTGGTGATCACCGGCGCCTGGACGAACATGTCGATCGAGCACACCGCACGCCACGCCGCCGACGCCGGGTACCGCGCGGTCGTCGCCTCCGACGGCACCTCGACGACGGGCGAGGAGTGGCAGAACGCGGCGCTGAACTACGCCATGCAGAACGTCGCCACGGTGGCGAGCTGCTCCGAGATCGCGAGCGCGCTGCGCGGATGAAGCTCGAACCGCCGGCGGCGCTGCTCGTGATCGACCTCCAGAACGACACGGTGGGCCTCGAAGGCGCATTCGCCGGCTCCGGCGCGGCCGCATTCGCCCGCGAGCACGGCGTGATCGAGAACGTGATGCGGCTCGTCGAGGCCTGCCGCCAGGCGGAGCTCCAGGTGATCCATGTCTGGCACGTCGACGAGCCGGGACACCGCGACTCCACCCGCAACGCCGAGCTCTTTCGCGGAATTGCGGAGGCCGACGCGCTCGTGCGCGGCACCTGGGGCTCCGAACCCGTGCCGGGCCTCGAGCCACAGGAGGGCGACGCGGTCGTCGAGAAACAGCGCATGAGCTCCTTCAATTGCACGACGCTCGACACGAAGCTGCGCGGGCTCGGCTGCAAGACGGTGATCGTCGCGGGCGCCTGGACGAACTGGGCGATCGAGCACACGTGCCGCGACGCGGCAGACCACGGCTACGAGGTGATCGTCGTCACCGACGGCACGGCGACGATCTCCGCCGAGTTCCAGGACGCGGCGCTGAACTACGGGCTCACGACCGTTGCGACGCGGGCCACGGTCGACGAGGTGATCGGGGCGCTGGAGTGAAGACGAGGGCGGCACTCTTCCGCTCGCCGGCGCAGCCGCTCGAGACCGTCGAGCTCGACCTCGAGGAGCCGCACGCGGGCGAGGTGCTCGTGCGGATGGCGGCGATCGGGGTCTGCGGCTCGGACCTGCACGTGCTGAAGGGCGAGTGGCCGCGGCCGACGCCGATGGTGCTCGGCCACGAGGGGGCGGGCGTGGTCGAGGCGCTCGGCGAGGGGGTCGAGGGGCTTCGGGCCGGCGACCAGGTCGTCATCTGCTGGGCGCCGGCGTGCGGGGTCTGCGGGCCGTGCCTGCGAGGCCGCCCGGCAGCCTGCGAGCCGCTGCGCGCGGCGATCGGCGCCGGAACGATGCTCGACGGCACGACGCGGATGTCCCTCGGCGGCGAGACCGTCTACCGGATGGCCGCTACCGGCTGCCTCGCCGAGCATGTGGTCGTGCAGGCGAACGCGGCGCTGCCACTCGGCGAGGGGATCTCGCTCGACGAGGCGGCGCTGCTCGGCTGCGCCGCACTCACCGGGGTCGGGGCGGTGCGCTACGCGTCGTCGCTTGGACCCGGGCAGACGGCGCTGGTGATCGGCGCCGGCGGCGTCGGCCAGTTCGTCGTCCAGGGCGCGCGCATGGCCGGCGCCGGGGAGATCGTCTGCGTCGACCCGAACGCGGGCAGGCTCGAGAAGGCCGCGAAGCTCGGCGCGACGCGGGTCGGCCACCCGGACGAGGTGGCGTCGCTGCTCGAGGGCGGCGCCGACGTCGCCTACGACGCAGTCGGCCTGCCGGCCACGAGCGCGCTCGCGCTCCGCCACACGCGCGGCACGGGTCTGTGCGTGCTCGTCGGCATGCCGCCGACGGGCGCGCGGCTCGACCTCGACCCGTTCGACTTCACCAACCGGGAGAAGACGCTGACCGGCACGATCTACGGCTCCGAGGACCCCGCCGTCGCGCTGCCACTGCTCCTCGACGACGTCCGCGAGGGCCGGCTCGAGCTCGCGTCGCTGCTCGGACCGAGCTATCCGCTCGAGGCGGCCGACGAGGCGTTCCGGGCGAGCCTCGCGGGCTCGCCCGGCCGCGTGCTGGTCGTTCCGTAGCAACCACCCCGGGGTCAGACCCCGGACGCGTCCCGTCGAGCCGCGGCCCTGCGCCGCCGGCGGACATGCGCGACGGAGAACCCACCGCCCAGTCCGGCCGCGACTCGCCGCTGTCAGGTCCCGACGAGCCATGTCGGGGGTCTGACCCCGGGCATGGCTCGGACCGACCTGTCCCGCCGATCCGCTCGAGCGCGCGTGGCCTGACCACCAGTCGTAGAATCGCGCCCATGAGCGCCGTCACCGACCTGCCGCTGCTCGAGCTCGTGGCCGACTCGGGCGAGACCTTCCCCGTCGAGAACCCCGCCACCGGCGAGACGATCGCCGAGGTTCCGCGGATGGGCGCCGCCGAGACCCGCCGCGCCATTCTCGCCGCCCAGGAAGCGCTCCCCGGCTGGCGCTCGCGGCTCTCCAAGGAGCGGGCGCAGATCCTGCGCCGTTGGCACGACCTGATGCTCGAGCACCGCGAGGAGCTCTCGGCGCTCTTGACGACGGAGCAGGGCAAGCCGCTCGCCGAGTCACGCGTCGAGATCGACTACGCAGCCTCGTTTCTCGAGTGGTTCGGCGAGGAGGCAAAGCGCGTCTACGGCGACACGATCCCGACCTACGCCAGCGATCGGCGCATCGTCGTGATCAAGGAGCCGATCGGCGTCACCGCAGGGATCACACCCTGGAACTTCCCCGCAGCGATGCCGACGCGCAAGGCCGCGCCGGCGCTCGCCGCCGGCTGCACGATGGTGCTGAAGCCGGCCGAGCAGACGCCGCTGACGGCGCTCGCGGTCGCGCAGCTCGCGCGCGAGGCCGGGCTCCCCGAGGGCGTGCTCGGAATCGTCACCGGGAGCGCCGAGGATGCGCCGCTGATCGGCGCCGAGCTGACCTCGAACCCGATCGTCCGCAAGCTCGGCTTCACCGGCTCGACGGAGGTCGGCAAGCTGCTGATGGCGCAGTGCGCGAGACAGGTCAAGAAGGTCTCGCTCGAGCTCGGCGGCAACGCGCCGTTTCTCGTCTTCGACGACGCCGACGTCGACGAGGCCGTCGCCGGCGCGCTGATCTGCAAGTACCGAAACAGCGGCCAGACGTGCATCTCCGCGAACCGGATCCTCGTCCAGCAGGGGATCTACGACGAGTTCGTGCAGCGGCTCACCGACGCCGTCGTGGCGCTGAAGGTCGGCAGCGGCCTCGAGCCCGGGACGAACGTCGGCCCGCTGATCGAGCAGGCGGCGATCGACAAGGTGCAGCGCCACGTCGGCGACGCGCTCGAGCGCGGCGGCGAACTCGTCACGGGCGGCGCGGGCCTCGGCGGGCTCTTCTGGCAGCCGACGATCATCACAGGCGTCACCGCCGACGCGGCGATGAGCAGCGAGGAGACCTTCGGCCCGGTCGCCGGCATCGCCGCGTTCACGAGCGAGGAAGACGCGATCCGCCAGGCGAATGACACGCCGTACGGGCTCGCCGCTTACTTCTACAGCCAGAACATGGCGCGGATCTGGCGGCTCTCCGAGGCGCTCGAGTACGGGATCCTCGGCATCAACACGGGCCTGATCTCGAGCGAGGTCGTCCCGTTCGGCGGCCTGAAGGAGTCCGGGATCGGCCGGGAGGGCTCGAAGTACGGGATCGAGGAGTGGCTGGAGATCAAGTACCTCTGCATGGGCGGCATCAACCCGTGATCGTCGAGCAGCGGGACTACCACGTGATCACCGGCAAGCTGAACGAGCTCGTGCAGCTGTACGCGAGCGGGGGCATCGAGCTCCAGCAGCGTCACCTCGGCAACCTGCTCGGCGTCTTCACGACCGACATCGGCGCGCTGTCGACCTACACGAGCATGTGGGGCTACGACAGCTTCGCCGAGCGCGAAGAGCGCCGGGCGAAGCTCCAGGCGGACGAGAGCTGGAAGGCGTTCCTGGCCCGGATCCAGCCGCTGATCCACACCCAGCAGAACCGCATTCTCGTGCCGACGTCCTTCTCGCCGATCCGATGAGGGGCAAGGTCGCGATCGTCACCGGCGGCGCGCAGGGAATCGGCCGCGCGATCGCCGAGGGGCTCTCGGAGCAGGGCGCGCGGATCGTGATCGCCGACCTCGAGGGTGCGGAGGAGGCCGCCGGGGCCTTTCCCGACGGCGTCGGGCTGACCGTCGACGTGGCGAGCGAGCAGGACGTGCAGCGCCTTGCCGACGAGACGGTGGAGCGCTGCGGCTCGATCGACATCCTGGTCAACAACGCGGGGCTCTACGCCTCGCTCGAGATGCGGCCGTTCGAGCAGATCCCGCTCGAGGAGTGGCGCCTGGTGATGGACGTCAACGTCGCCTCGATGTTCCTCACCTGCCGCGCGGTCGTCCCGGTGATGCGCCGCCAGGGCGGCGGCCGGATCGTCAACATCTCCTCCGGGACGCCGTTCCGCGGCGTGCCGTTCCTGCTCCACTACGTGACCTCCAAGGGCGCGATCGTCGCGTTCACGCGCGCCCTCGCCAAGGAGCTCGGCAAGGACGGCGTGCTCGTCAACTGCGTCGCACCCGGCTTCACGATGAGCGCGGGCGTCGAGGCCCATCCGGAGGTGATCGAAAAGCTGCGCGACGTCTCCGTCTCCGCGCGCACGCTCCAGCGCGACCAGCTGCCCGAGGACGTCGTCGGCGCCGTCGTCTTCCTCGCCGGAGCCGGCGCCGCCTTCATCACCGGCCAGACGATGGTCATCGACGGCGGCCAGACCTTCCATTGATCCTCTCCCTGTTCGAGTTCCCCGAGGGCGCTCCATCCTTGCCGGGGCACCGCGTCGTCTACGACATCGACCGGAACGAGGCCCACTTCGGCAACGCCTCCACGGAGGGGCCCGCGCTCGTCTGGCTGCTGTCCGAGTACGGCGCCGAGAACGCGACGCTGAGCGCGGAGGTGAAGCTCGACCCCGCCGTCGGCTGGCTGATGCGCTGCGACCGGATCGACTTTCCGCCCGGCGGCGTCGCACACCGTCATACGCATCCCGGCCCCGGGATCCGGCGGCTCCTGTTCGGCTCGATCCGGATCGAGACCGCCGAGTCCGTGCACCGCTTCGGGCCCGGCGGCGCGTGGTTCGAAAGCGGCCCGGAGCCGGTCCGCGCCGCCGCCGACGAGCACGTCGACTCCGCGTTCGTCCGGGTGCTGCTGCTTCCACGCGCCTGGGAGGGCAAGCGGACGATCTCGTACGTCGACCCGGCCGACGAGGAGAAGCCGAAGCTGCAGCGGCCCACCGTCTTCTTCGACCGGTCGATCGCCCTGTGACCCGCCACGGCGGGAAGCTGCTGGTCGACCAGCTCGCCGTGCACGGGGCCGAGATCGCCTTCTGCGTCCCCGGCGAGAGCTACCTCGCGGTGCTCGACGGGCTCTTCGACTCGCCGGTGCGGCTGATCGTGTGCCGGCACGAGGTGGGCGCCGCGAACATGGCGGACGCCTACGGCAAGCTCACCGGACGCCCCGGGGTCTGCCTCGTCACGCGCGGCCCGGGTGCGACGCACGCCTCGGGCGGCGTCCACACGGCGTTCCAGGACTCGACGCCGCTGATCCTGCTCGTCGGCCAGGTCGCCTCCGACCAGGAGGAGCGAGAGGCCTTCCAGGAGATCGACTTCCGGCGCATGTTCGCCCCGCTGGCGAAGTGGGTGGCGCAGATCGACCGCACCGACCGGATCCCCGAGTACGTGGCGCGCGCCTTCTCGACTGCGACCTCCGGCCGCCCGGGGCCCGTCGTGCTCGCGCTGCCGGAGGACATGCTGCGCACCGAGGTCGACGTGCCGGACGCGCGGCCGTACCAGGCCGCGCAGGCGCATCCTTCCGCGGAGCAGATCGACCGGGTACGCGTGCTCCTCGCGGGCGCCGAACGGCCCTTCGTGCTCGCGGGCGGAGGCGGCTGGTCGCCGCAGGCCTCCGTCGACCTCCGCGCCTTCGCCGAGGCGAACGACCTCCCGGTCGGCACGGCCTTCCGGCGCCAGGACGCGCTCGACAACGACTCGCCCTCGTACGCGGGCGACGTCGGGATCGGGATCAACCCGAAGCTCGCCGCGCGCGTGCGCGACACCGACGTGCTGCTTGCGATCGGGCCGCGGCTCGGAGAGATGACGACCTCCGGCTACACGCTGCTGACGCCGCCGACGCCGTCGCAGACGCTGATTCACGTATATCCCGGCGCTGAGGAGCTCGGGCGCGTCTACCAGGCGGCATTGCCGATCGTCTCGGGTCTCCCCCAGTTCTGCGCCGCGATCCGCGGCCTGCGCTTCGAGCCGCGGTCCAGCGCCGCCGGGGCCCGCGCCGACTACGAAGCATGGCAGCTGCCCGCTCCGCCCCGCGGCGCGCTCGACCTCGCCGACTGCGTCGTACACCTGCGAGGGCGCGTGCCCGCCGACACGATCGTCTGCAACGGCGCCGGCAACTTCGCCGGGTGGGTGCACCGCTTCTGGCGCTATCACGTCTACCCGAGCGAGCTCGCCCCGACGAGCGGCTCGATGGGCTACGGCCTGCCCGCGGCCGTCGCGGCGAAGGCCCTCTGCCCAGACCGCACGGTGGTCTGCTTCGCCGGCGACGGAGACTTCCTGATGACGGGCCAGGAGCTCGCCACCGCGGTCCAGTACGAGCTGCCGATCCTGATCCTCGTCGTCAACAACGGCATGTACGGGACGATTCGCATGCACCAGGAGCGCCACTATCCCGGGCGGGTCGTCGGCACCGAGCTGCGCAACCCCGACTTCGCCGCCTACGCGCAGGCGTTCGGCGCACACGGCGAAGCGCTCGAGCGCACCGCGGACTTCCCGGACGCGCTCGAGCGGGCGCTCGCCACCGGGCGGCCGGCGCTGCTCGAGCTCCGCGTCGACCCGGAGGCGATCACGCCTCAGGCGACGCTGACCGAGCTCCGCGCCGGCGCGTGACGGGCTTCCGCTCGGTCCTGATCCTCGGCAGTCTGTCCGCGTTCGGGCCGCTCTCGATCGACATGTACCTGCCGGCGCTGCCGCAGCTCGGCCGCGACTACCACGCAGGCGCCTCCGTGGTGCAGCTGACTCTGACCGCCTGCCTCGCCGGTCTCGCGCTGGGGCAGCTCGTCGCCGGCCCGCTGAGTGACTCGCTCGGGCGCCGCCGCCCGCTGCTCGCCGGCATCGCGCTCTACGCGGCGACGTCGCTGCTCTGCGTCTTCGCGCCCTCCGTCTACGCGCTCGTCGGCCTGCGCCTCCTGCAGGGCACTGCGGGCGCGGCCGGAATCGTGATCGCCCGCGCAATCGTGCGCGACCTGCACGCCGGCGAGGCGGCCGCGCGCTTCTTCTCGCTGCTGATGCTGATCAACGGGCTCGCCCCGATCCTCGCGCCGATCATCGGCGGCCAGCTGCTGCGCGTGACCTCGTGGCGCGGCATCTTCGTCGCCCTGACGCTGATCGGAGCAGCGCTCTGGCTCGGAGCGCTGCTGGGAGTCAAGGAGACGCTCGCCCCCGAGGACCGCCACCGGGGCGGCCTGCGCCAGACCGGTGCGACCTTCGCGCTGCTCGTCCGCGACCGCACGTTCGTCGGCTACGCGCTCGCGCTCAGCTGCGGCTTCGGCGCGATGTTCGCCTACATCGCCGGCTCGTCGTTCGTGCTCCAGGACATTCACGGTGTCTCCCCGCAGCTCTACTCGATCGTCTTTGCCGCGAACGCCCTCGGGATCGTCGCGTGCAGCCAGATCAACCGCGCACTCGTCGGCAGGGTGTCGCTGCACCGGCTGCTCGCGGCCGGCCTCGTCGCCGCGGCCTGCGGCGGGAGCGGGCCCTGGTCGTCGTGGCGACGGGCGCGCTCGGCCTCGGCGGCGTCCTCGTCTGCTTCTTCGTCGTCGTCGCGAGCCTCGGCTTCGTACTGCCGAACGCGACCGCCCTCGCTCTCGCAGGCCACGGGCGCATCGCCGGCAGCGCCTCGGCGATTCTCGGCGTGATCCAGTTTCTCGCCGGCGCGCTGGCGGCGCCGCTCGTCGGCCTCGACGGCACGCGCTCAGCGCTGCCGATGGCGATCGTGATCGCGTGCCTGGGAGCGGCGGCGGTGGTCGCGCTGAAGCTCACCCGGCAGCCACTTCTGCGGCCGGCGTAACTCTGCAGACGTGGCGGCCGTTGTACCGCCGTGATCCTGTACGCCGTCCTCGTGATCGTCGCGCTGCTGGCGCTCGCCGCTCTCGCAGCGCCGCTCGACGACGACTCCAGCCTCTAGGCTGCCGGCGTGGCCTTTCGCGTGATCCGTCCCGACGAGCTCGAGTGGACGACGCGCCCGCACGAGCCCGAGGAGGCGCCGCGCCACGTCGCCGAGCTGAGCGAGCCGGCCGGCTTCGCCCACACCCGCGCGAACGTCTGGCGCTACGAGCCCGGCGCCAAGGGACGCCGCCACCGGCACGTGCTCCAGGAGGAGACGTTCGTCGTGCTCGCGGGAACGTTGTCGATGTACCTCGGCGAGCCGCCGGAGCGTCAGGACGTGCCCACGGGCGGACTCGTCCACGTCGAGCCAGGCACACCGCTCCAGACGGTGAACCACGGCGACCAGGACCTTGTCGTCTACGCCTACGGCACCCCGCCCGAGCACGAGCACGCCGAGATCCTCGACCCGGCGGTGTAGCCGGCGAGCCACGCGCCGTGGCAGCGATCCCCTATGTGGGTTAGCGGCCGTCGTAGGCGGCGAGTGCGCGTGCTGGGCGGCCGTGCGAGGGTGTTGAGCAGGATGCCGAGCGTGAGCGCGAGCAGGCGTTGGGCGATCCGTCTGGGCCAGTCCGCGTGGCGTTTTGGCGAGGTGGCGCTCGAGCCGCATCTGCTCTTTCAGGTTCGCGAAGACGCTCTCGATCACGAGCCGTGTCGAGGCGAGCGCGTGTTCGCGGGCACGGTTGGCGGCGGTTCGCTCGCGCGCCGGGGTGAGCAGCTCGACCTCGCTGCAGCTCCATCCGCTCGTTGTAGGCGCGTCCCCACAGGCCCTTGTCGGCGATCACCGTTTCGCCGCTCTCGACGAGGTCGAGCAGCGGCTCGTACTCGTGCTCGTTTGCGGGCACCCAGGTGTAGGCGAGCGGCACTCCGCGCCGGTCGGCGCGCAGCGACCAAGCCGGATACCCCAGACCCATTCGCTCTTGGCGGCGCAGTAGCCGTAGGCGGCGGCTGCCCGCGAACTCGCTCTCGCCTGGCGCAGCCGGCGTAGTTGGCGACACCGATCAAGCGTCCCGTCAGCCAGGCGCGGGCCGCCGACTGTCGAGCAGCCTGCGCCAGCCGCTGCTGCACGACCGTGAGCAGCCCGGTCAAGCCTGCGTAACCGCCGGTTGTACTGCGACTGCGACGGCAGATGCGGGAACCAGCCCGGCAGCCGGTAGCCGACTAGGCCGAGGAACTGCCGGTCAGAGCTGATCCCCATCGCCGCCTGACAGACCGCCAGCGCCACCAGCTCCGCATCGACGATCTTCGCCAGCCGGCCCCGGCCGCGCAGCGACCGGATACTCATCCGCGAACACATACGCTAAAACGACAAGGGCTTCCAGAAAGAGTAGCATCAAGCTCTAGGTGACTTCGACCTCGACGCTCTGGAGCACCACACCCTGGGCGCGCGGCTCGTACACGTCGTCGGAGGCCTCGACCTCCACTGCAGCCCCTTCGGCGACCGTCCCCAGCGAGGCCTCTTCGAAATGCTCCAGGAAGTGCTCCGGAGTCATGTGCGAGAGCGCACCCACGCGCACGCGTACGGACGCGACGCGGTTCGCGCTCTCAGCCCGGGCGACGCTCTCGATCTCGCGGATCAGGTCTTGCAGAACCGCCCGTTCGTGCATCGCTCCTCCTCTCGCTCGATCAGTGCGGCCACCTCGTCGACCGCCGCGGCCACCGCGGGGCTGAGCCCGGCGCCCTGCCGGAAGTCGGCTCCCTCGATTCCGTAGACGACGACACGCGCGGGCAGCGTCGCGAGCGCGCGGGCGAGCGCGATCGTCTCGCCGAGCCCGAAGCCGTGCGTCGAGGCGCCCGCGAAGCCCTCGGGCAGCTCGCCGGCTGATGCGTCGAAGCGCCGCACCGTCCCCGGCTCTCCGCCCGAGCTGAGCGCGTCGACGAGCACGACGTCCTCGGCGCCCTCCCAGGCCGCCATCAGTGCGGTCGGCTCGGCCTCGCACTCGAGCGCGCCGAGCCGGCGCGCGACCTCGAGACCGGCAGCGTCGTCGCCGCGCAATTCGTTGCCGACGCCGATCAGGATCATGTGCGCTCGACGTCGAGCGACAGGAAGTGCGTCGCGCACGAGATGCACGGGTCGTAGTTGCGGATCGTCTGCTCGCAGCGCAACCCCAGCTCCGCGTCGGGAAGGTGCTTGTAGAGCTCGACGACGCCGGTGAGGTCCTCCTCGATCACCTTCTGGTTCTGCGAGGTCGGCGGCACGATCTGCGCATCCAGGATCGTGCCGTCGGCGTCGATCCGGTAGCGGTGGTAGAGGATGCCGCGAGGCGCCTCGCTGATCCCGTAGCCGACGCCCGCGCGCGGGACGACCTCCAGGGCGGGCGGGTCGGGCGGGACGTAGTCGCGGATGATCCGCAGCGCCTCATCGCAGGCGTAGACGAGCTCGACGGCGCGGACGACGATGCTCTTGAACGGGTTCCGGCACGGCGACTCGAGGCCGGCCTCCTGTGCGCAGGCCCTCGCGAGCGGCGAGAGCAGATGCTCGTTGAGCGCGTAGCGCGCCAGGGGCCCGACGAGATACGAGCCGCGAGCCCGCAGCCGCGAGTGGAGCGCATTCGAGTGCGCGACGTGCTCCTCGACGAAATGGTCGTCGTACTCCTCGACGCCGATGTCGAGCCCGCGGTTCGAGACGATCCGCCCGCGCTCGATCGGGTACTCGGGCGCACCGCCGAGCGCCACCAGCTCGTAGTCGCGCTCGTACTCCGGAAAGTCGAAGCCGGCGACGAGCGCGACGGTGTCGACCGCGATCTGCCGGGCCCGCTCGAGCTTCGGCAGCAGCGGCGCCAGCTCGACCGCTGTCGGCGCCCGGTAGAAGCCGCCGACGCGCACGTTGATCGGGTGCACCTCGCGGCCGCCGACGACCGTCATCAGCTCGTTGCCGGTCTTCTTCAGCTCGAGCGCCTGCGCGACGATCTCGGGGTGGTCGTGCGCCAGGTGCACGGCGCTCGGGTAGCCGAGGAAGTCGGGCGCGTGGAGCATGTAGACGTGGAGCGCGTGGCTCTCGATCCACTCGCCGCAGTAGAGGAGCCGGCGCAGCAGGCGTACCTCGTCCGAAACCTCCACGCCGCAGGCGTTCTCGAGCGCCTGCACGGAGCTCGTCTGATAGGCGACAGGGCAGATGCCGCAGATCCGCGCCGTGATGTCGGGCGCCTCGGTGAACTGCCGCCCGCGCAGAAGCGCCTCGAAGAAGCGCGGCGGCTCGTAGATCTTCAGCTCGACGGCGGTGACGCGATCGCCCTCGATCCGCACGCGCATCGCCCCCTCGCCCTCGACGCGCGCGAGGTAGTCGGTCTTGATCGTCCGCGTCTTCGCGCGCGTCTCACTCATGGCGGAGGCTCTCTTCCCGGAAGGCCGGTGCGTTGGCGTTGAAGGTGCGGAAGGCTCGGACGAGCGCCGGCTCGTCGGCGCCGAGCGTGCCGAGCCAGTGCGCGAGCGAGACGGTGTTCGGCGTCTCCTTCGGCCCGTAGCAGCCGTAGCAGCCGCGGTTGTAGAAGGGGCAGATCGCACCGCAGCCCGCGTGCGTGACCGGCCCGAGGCACGCGGTGCCGTGGGCGACCATCACGCAGATCGTGCCGCGCCGCTTGCACTCGGTGCAGACGCTCGTCGCCGGCATGTTCGGGCGCCGGCCTGCGAGCAGCGCCGTCACGACCTCGAGCAGCTGGTACTTGTTGATCGGGCACCCCTGGAGCTCGAAGTCGACCTGCACGTGGTCCGAGATCGGCGTCGAGGTGGCGAGGGTCGAGATGAAGGCGGGAGTGGCGTAGACGGCGTCGATGAACTCGTCGACGTCTGCGAAGTTCTTCAGCGCCTGGATCCCGCCCGTGGTCGCGCAGGCCCCGATCGTGACCAGGTGCTTCGACTGCCTGCGCACGGTCTGGATCCGCTCGAGGTCGTGCGGCGTCGTGACGGAGCCCTCGACCAGCGAGAGGTCGTAGGGCCCGCGTCGGGTCGCGCTGGAGGCCTCGAGGAAGTATGCGATCTCGACTGCGCCCGTCAGCTCGAGCAGCTCGTCCTCGCAGTCGAGCAGGCTCAGCTGGCAGCCGTCGCAGGAGGAGAACTTCCAGACGGCGAGCCTGGGGGACCGAGCGCTCACAGCTCTTGCACCACGAGCCAGGGCTCGATCTGCGCCCAGCTGTAGACGGCGCCGTCGCGGCAGATCAGGGTCGGCCCGAGCTGGCAGTGGCCGCAGAGCCCGATCCCGCAGCGCATGTTGCGCTCCATCGAGACGTAGATCGCCGAGGCGGGAATCCCGCGGTCGAGCAGGGCGGCAGCAACGAAGCGCATCATCACCTCGGGACCGACGACGAGCGCCCGCGTCGCGGCCGGGTCGAAGCGCGCGCCCTCGATCAGCTTCGTGACGAGGCCGACCCGCCCGCGCCAGCCGGGGCCCGCGCCGTCGACGGTCACCTCGACGTCGATGTCGAGCCGGGCGCGCCAGCGCTGGAGCTCCCGTTTGTACAGCAGGTCTTCCGGCGTGCGGGCGCCATACAGGAGCGAGATCTCGCCGTGCTCATGGCGGTTCGCGATCACGTGGTGGATCGCATCCCGCAGCGGCGCGAGCCCGATCCCGCCGGCGACGATCACGACGTCCCCGCCCGGCTCGAGCGGCCACATGTTGCCGAAGGGGCCGCGAACGCCCAGCACATCGCCCGGCCGCGCCGCGCAGATCGCCCGCGACACCGCGCCGACGGCGCGCACCGTGTGCACGAGCGGGCCCGGGCCGGTGGAGTCGCCGCTCGAGGAGATCGGCACTTCGCCGACGCCGAAGGCGTAGAGCATGGTGAACTGCCCCGGCCCCGGCGTCGCGATCGGGTCGCACTGCAGGCTCGAGCTCGAGCGTCCAGGTGTCGGCGGTCTCGCGGGTCCGCCGCGAGACGCGGTAGGGCACCGGCGCCATCGGCGCTCGTTCAGCTCGCGGGGTCGGCTGCCATAGAGATCGAGGAGTCGGAGTTGGGTCGCATCCAGGCGCTCGATCAGCACCTGCGAGAAGCGCAGCTGGAGCTCGTAGCCGAGGTCGTGGTCGGTCTCGCACTTGCCGCGCAGGCAGGCGCCGTCGAAGGACAGCGCGCGCACAGGCTCGAGCGCGCGGACGTCGAAGTGCGCGCGATAGGGCGGGAAGAGCCAGGACCAGCCGACGAGCTCGCCCGGATGGAGGGTCTCGACGATCAGCCTGCCGCGCCCCGGCGCGAAGGTCTCGAGCGCGGCGCTCCCTTCGCGGAGCAGGAAGAACACGTCGGCGTCGGTCGCCCTCCCGCATCAGGTGCTCGTCCTGCGCGAAGCGCACATTCGCGGCGCAACCCGTCAGCAGCTCCAGTTGCGCAGGGGCGAGCCCGGCGAACAGCGGGATCCCGGTGACGATGCGCTCAAGCGTCTCCATCGCGTGCCTCCTCTCCGCCGCGGATCGCGGCGACCTCCTCGGTGATGTCGATTCCGACCGGGCACCAGGTGATGCAGCGTCCGCAGCCGACGCACCCCGAGCTCCCGAACTGGTCGTGCCAGGTCCCGAGCTTGTGCGTCGCCCACTGGCGGTAGCGAGAGCGAACCGAGGCGCGGACGGCGCCGCCGTGGATGTGCGAGTACTCCTGTGAGAAGCAGGTGTCCCAGGTGCGCCAGCGCTCGGCCTCGCCCACGGCGAGGTCGGACGTGTCCTCGAGCGTCGTGCAGAAGCACGTCGGGCAGACGAGCGTGCAGTTGCCGCAGCTGAGGCAGCGCTCGGCGACCTCGTCCCAGCGCGGGTGCTCGAGGTTCGAGGCCAGCAGGTCTCGGATGTCGTTGGTGTCGAGCGTGCGACCCATCAGGCCCTCGGCGCGCTCGACGACCGCGTCGGCGGCGCGTAGGTCTTCCGCCTCGGCGTCGCGCGCGGGCAGCGCGGCCAGGACGTCGGCCCCCTCCTCGCTCCCCACCTCGACGAGGAAGCGGTGCCCGCCGTCCAGCAGCTCGGTCAGCGCGAGGTCGTAGCCGCCGCCTGCCTTCGGACCGGTGCCCATCGACGCACAGAAGCAGGTTCCGCCCGGCTCGCCGCAGTTGACTGCGACGACGAAGATCCCCGAGCGGCGGGCGGCGTAGTCAGGGTCGGCGTAGCCTCCCTCGAGGAACACGCGGTCCTGGATCGAGATCGCAGCCAGGTCGCAGGGCCGGACGCCGAGCAGCGCGTAGCGCGTGTCGTCGTGCGGCTCCTCCACGACGGCGCCGTCCTTGCGGGCGCGCCAGAGGCGGATCCGCGCCGGCAGCAGCGTCCCCTTCCACGAGATCGGACCGACCGCGTAGCCGAAGCGCGACTCGTCGTCACGCTGCACGAGGCGGTAGGTGCCTCCGTCCTGCACCTCCGTCCACCCGGCCGGCAGCTGCGCGGCGGAGTCGATCGCGTCGTAGACGATCGCGCCCTCGCGCACGAGCGGCGCGAGCACCCGGTATCCCCGCCCGGTCAGCGCGAGAACGAGGTCCTCGAGCCCTTCGGGCCCGATCACCGCGCGGGTCTGCGCGACCGAGGTCATCGCAACGAGCCTCGTCGACGCAGCGTTTCGGGGCATCGGGAGGTTCGCCCGAATCGCCTGCGGCAATGCCGCAGGTGCCTGCCGGTAGCCCCCCGATGGCCGGGGGCCTGGCAGCAGCGACGCTGTGGACGTGGAGACCGTTTCGACAGAGCGCCGGCGCCTGCGTGCGAAGGGGATCGTCCAGGGCGTCGGGTTCCGGCCCTTCGTCTACCGCCTCGCGCACCGGCACGGGCTCGCCGGCTTCGTGCTGAACGACGGCGCCGGCGTCGAGATCGAGGTCGAAGGCGCCGGTGGCGGAGCTCGACGCCTTCACGGCCGAGCTCGTCACCGACGCGCCGCGGCTCGCCCGGGTCGCGTCGGTCAGCGCGATCGCCGTACCGCCGGTCGGCGGCAGCGTCGTTCTCGATCGAGCGCAGCGACGGCGCCGCGGCCGGCGCCGCGATCCCGCCCGACGTCGCGACCTGCGACGACTGCCTGCGCGAGCTCTTCGACCCGGCCGACCGCCGCTACCGCTACCCGTTCCTCAACTGCACGCAGTGCGGTCCGCGCTTCACGATCGTCCGCGCCGTCCCGTACGACCGCCGCGAACACGACCATGGCGGGCTTCCCGCTCTGTGCCGACTGCCGGCGCGAGTACGAGGATCCCGGCGACCGCCGCTTCCACGCGGAGCCGATCGCCTGCCCGGCCTGCGGGCCGCGGCTCTCGATGCCGCTCGAAGAGGCGGTCGAGCAGCTCCGCGCCGGCCTGATCGTCGCCGTCAAGGGGCTCGGCGGCTACCACCTGGCCTGCGACGCGGCGAACGAGGACGCCGTCGCGCGGCTCCGGGCGCGCAAGCATCGCGAGGAGAAGCCGTTCGCGCTGTCTGACGCGCGGCGCCGGAGTCGCTCGGCGAGGCTCGGCGCCGCCGAGCGCGCGCTGCTCGACTCGCCCGAGCGCGCCGATCGTGCTCGCTGCGCGCGCTGACCGGCGCGCCCGTCGGCGCCTCGGTCGCACCCGGCACGCTCGTGGCTCGGCGTGCTGCTGCCCTACACGCCGCTCCACCACCTGCTCTGCGCCGACTTCGGCCGGCCCGCTCGTGCTGACGAGCGGCAACCGCGCCGACGAGCCGATCGCCTTCGAGGACGACGAGGCACGCGAGCGGCTCGGCGGGATCGCGGACGCCTTCCTCGGCGCACGACCGGCCGATCCACCGCCGCTGCGAGGACTCGGTCGTGCGCGTCGAGTTCCCGATTCGCCGCTCGCGCGGGTATGCGCCCGCGCGCGCTGCGCGCTGCCCGCCGCCCGCCGCCGCTCGTCGCGGCCGGAGCCGAGCTGAAGAGCACCTTCTGCGTCGCGCGTCGGCGGCGAGGCCTTCCTCTCCTCGCACCTCGGCGACCTCGACACCGAGGACGCGTACCGCGCCTTCCGCGCCGACCTCGCGCTGTACCTCGAGATGCTCGGCGTCGCGGCCCGAGGCGGTCGCCTACGACCTCCACCCCGGAGTACCTCTCGACCGACTGGGCGCTCGACCAGGACGCTCGAGCTCGTCGAGCGTGCAGCACCACCACGCCCACGCTGCCGCCTGCCTCGCCGAGCACGGCGAGCGAAGGCCCAGCGCTCGCGCTCGTCTTCGACGGCACCGGCTACGGGACGGACGGGACGCTCTGGGGCGGCGAGCTCCTGCGCTGCGACCTCGGCAGGCTACGAGCGCCTCGCCCAGCTCGAGCCCGTGCCGCTTCCCGGCGGCGAGGCCGCGATCCGCGAGCCGTGGCGCACCGCCGCCGTCCGCTCTCGAGCTGGCTCGGCCTGCCGGTGCCGTGTCAGCGCTGGCCGCTCGTGCGCGAGAGCCTGAAGCTCGAACGCGCCGCTCTCGAGCGGGATGGGCCGCCTCTTCGACGCGGTCGCCGCACTGCTCGGCGTGCGCGAGACCGTCTCGTACGAGGGTCAGGCGGCGATCGAGCTCGAGCAGCTCGCAGGCGCATACGCGCCCCGGCGTACGCCTGCGAGGTCGTGGACGGCGTGATCCGAGGCCCCCAACTCGTTCGCGCCGTCCACGACGACCTCCACGCCGGGCGGCCGCGGGCCGAGATCGCGGCCGCCTTCCACGAGCGGTCGCGGCCGCCGCAGCCGCCGAGGCGTGCGCGCGAGGCCGCGGGCCGCGCACCGTCGTCCTCTCGGGCGGCACCTTCCAGAACCTGCGCCTGCTCGGCTCGACACGGCGCCTGCTCGAGGAGCGCGGCTTCCGCGTGCTCACCCACAGGCTCGTGCCGCCGAACGACGGCGGGATCAGCTACGGCCAGGCGGCCGTCGCCGCGCGGAGGCTGTCATGTGCCTAGGCATCCCCGCGCAGGTGATCGAGCTGCTCGACGAGGACGCTCAGGCTCGCGAAGGTCGAGATCTCGGGCGTGCGCCGCTCGGTCAGCATCGCGCTCGCCCGGAGCTGACGCGAAGCCGGGCGACTGGGTGCTCGTCCACGTCGGCTTCGCCCTCTCGAAGATCGACGAGGAGCAGGCCCGGGAGACGATCGCGCTGCTCGAGCGAATCGGCGAGCCGTACGAGCAGGAGCTCCGCCGAGCTGCGCCGGAGCGTGCAATGAGCGAGGAGCGCTGCCTCACGTGCAGCGACGCCCTCGACGAGGGGCTCGTGATCGCGCTCGACGAGAGCGCCGCGCTCGTCTCGTTCGGCGAGCGGCTCGAGCGCATCGCAGTCGAGCTCGTCGCCCCGCTCGAGGTCGGCGAGCGAGTGCTCTGCCACGGCGGCGTCGCCCTCCAGAAGGTCGAGCCATGAGGTTCGTCGACGAGTTCCGTGCGCCGGAGCTCGTGCCCGGGCTGATCCACGAGCTTGCTGCCCTGCTGCCCGGCGACGGCGTCGTCAAGGTGATGGAGGTCTGCGGCGGGCACACGCACGCGATCGTCAAGCACGGACTCGAGGATCTGCTGCCGCCGGGCATCGACCTCGTCCATGGGCCGGGCTGCCCCGTCTGCGTGATCCCGATGGGCCGGGTCGACGACGCGATCTCCCTCGCGGAGCGGCCCGAGGTCGTCTTCACCACCTTCGGCGACATGATGCGCGTCCCGGGCGCGCGCGGCTCGCTGCTCGAGGCGAAGGCGCGCGGCGCCGACGTGCGCATGGTCTACTCGCCGCTCGACGCGCTCGACCTCGCGCGGCGCGAGCCCGACCGCGAGGTCGTCTTCTTCGGATCGGCTTCGAGACGACCGCGCCGGCGACCGCGGTGACGCTCCTGCGCGCCCGTACCGAGCGGCTCCCCAACTTCAGCGTCTTCTGCAACCACGTCACGATCGTGCCGCCGCTGCGCGCGATCCTCGACTCGCCCGGCGCTGCGGCTCGACGCCTTCATCGGGCCCGGCCACGTCTCGACGGTGATCGGCACCGCGCCGTACCGACTTCATCGCCGAGGAGTACGGACGCCCCGTGGTCGTGACCGCCTTCGAGCCGCTCGACATCCTCCAGGCGCGTCGTGCTGATCGCTGCGCCAGCTGCGCGAGGGCCGCTGCGAGGTCGAGAACCAGTACACGCGCGTCGTCCGGCGCGACGGCAATCCCGCGCGCGCTCGCCGCGATCGACGAGACGATGGAGCTGCGCGACACCTTCGAGTGGCGCGGGCTCGGCTGGATCGCGCGAGAGCGGCTACCGGCTCCGCGACGAGTTCGCCGAGTGGGACGCCGAGGCGCGCTTCGAGCTTCCCGGGAGAGCGCGTCCCCGACCCGAAGGCCTGCCAATGCGGCGAGGTGCTCGTCGGCGCGATCAAGCCCTGGGAGTGCAAGGTCTTCGGCACGGCGTGCACGCCGGAGCGGCCGCTCGGCACCTGCATGGTCTCGAGCGAGGGCGCCTGCGCCGCCTACTACGACTACGGGCGGCGCAGAGCTCCGCTGAGCCGCGGCACGCTGACGACGTCGATCACACTCGCCCACGGCGCGGGCGGCAAGGCGACGCACAGCCTTGTCGAAGGGCTGTTCCTGCCGGCGCTCGACAATCCGGCGCTCGCCGTGCTGGGCGACGCAGCCGTCATCGGGAAGCTCGGCGTTCACGACCGACTCGTACGTCGTCAAGCCGCTCTTCTTCCCCGGCGGCGATATCGGCGAGCTGGCCGTGAACGGGACCGTGAACGACCTCGCGATCGCGGGCGCGCGGCCGCTGCGCCTGTCCGCCGGCTTCGTGGTCGAGGAGGGCTTCCCGATCGCCGGCCTGCGGCGGATCGCCGCTTCGATGGGCGCCGCCGCCACGGCCGCGGGCGTTCCGGTGGTCGACCGGCGACACGAAGGTGGTCGAGCGCGGCAAGGGCGACGGCCTCTACGTCACGACCGCGGGGATCGGCGCGATCGAGCACGAGCGTCGACCTCGCGCCGGCGGCGGTGCGCCCCGGCGACCGCGTGCTCGTCTCGGGCACGCTCGGCGACCACGGGATGGCGGTCATGGTCGCCCGCGGCGGCCTCCAGCTCGAGACGAGCTCGAGAGCGACACCGCGCCGCTCTTCGGGCTCGTCGCCCGGCTGCTCGAGCTCGGCGCCGGCGCTGCGCTTCCTGCGCGACCCGACCCGCGGCGGGCTCGCAACGACGCTCAACGAGCTGGCGCAGGCGGCCGGCCTTGCCGTCGCGCTCGACGAACCGGCGCTGCCGGTGCGGCGCGAGGTTGTCGGGAGCCTGCGAGATCCTCGGCATCGACCCGCTCACGGTCGCGAACGAGGGCAAGCTCGTCGCAGTCGTCGCCCCCGAGGCCGCCGACGCCGCGCTCGCCGCCCTGCGGGCCGAGCCGCTCGGGGCCGAGGCGGCGCATCGTCGGCGAGGTGCTGGCCGCGCCGGAGGGTCTTGTCCTGCTCCGCACGACGTTCGGCGGGAGCCGGATCGTCGACATGCTCGTCGGCGATCCTCTGCCCCGGATCTGCTGACTCAGCACTTCCCCCGAGGCCGGAGCAGCGGTCGCCCCGATGCGTGCGCCGCCCGCCGTGCGGGACGCTGGCGGCACAGACGCGGAGGCGTCCGCGTCATCCCTTGGAAGGAGGGGAAGATGGCCACTCTCGAGCAGACCGTCTCGTTCGAGGCTCCAGGCCGTACCGGCAGTCCGGTCTCGCTGAAGCCCCGGTACGAGAACTTCATCGGCGGCGCGTGGGTCGCGCCGAAACAGGGGGTCTACACGGAGAACGTGTCCCCGGTGACGGGGAAGCCGTTCACGGAAGTGCCGCTCTCGACACCCGAGGACATCGAGCTCGCACTCGACGCGGCGCACGCCGCAAGGGTCGCGTGGGGAGAGACCTCGGTGACGGAGCGTGCGAAGGTGCTGAACGCGATCGCGCAGGCGATCGAGGACAACCTGGAGCAGCTCGCGGTCGCGGAGAGCTGGGAGAACGGCAAGCCGGTGCGGGAGACTCTCGCAGCGGACGTCCCGCTCGCAGCCGATCATTTCCGCTACTTCGCCGGCGCGATCCGGGGCGAGGAGGGGACGATCTCGGAGCTCGACAAGGACACGGTGGCGTACCACTTCCGCGAGCCGCTCGGCGTCGTCGGCCAGATCATCCCGTTCAACTTCCCGCTGCTGATGGCGGCGTGGAAGCTGGCTCCCGCGCTCGCCGCGGGCAACTGCTCCGTGCTCAAGCCGGCGAGCCCGACTCCCTGGTCGATCCTGAAGCTGATGGAGCTGATCCAGGGGATCGTGCCCCCCGGCGTGATCAACGTCGTCAACGGCCCGGGCGCCGAGATCGGCAAGGCGCTCGCGTCGAACAAGCGGATCGCGAAGATCGCCTTCACCGGCGAGACCGAGACCGGGCGCCTGATCATGCAGTACGCCGCCCAGAACGTGATCCCGTCGACGACCGAGCTCGGCGGCAAGTCGCCGAACATCTTCTTCGCCGACGTGCTGGACGAGGACGACGAGTTCCTCGACAAGGCGATCGAGGGCCTCGTGCTCTACGCCTTCAACAAGGGCGAGGTCTGCACGTGCCCGTCGAGGGCTCTGATCGAGGAGTCGATCTACGACGAGTTCATGGAGCGCTGCCTGGAGCGGATCGCGAAGATCCGCCAGGGCAATCCGCTCGACGTCTCGACGCAGCTCGGCGCGCAGGTCTCGGCGAAGCAGCTCGAGAAGATCGAGCGCTACGTCGCGATCGGTCTCGAGGAGGGCGCCGAGCTCCTGATCGGCGGCCACCGGAACGTGCTGGAGGACGAGCTCGAAGGCGGCTACTACTTCGAGCCGACCGTCTTCAAGGGCCACAACAAGATGAGGATCTTCCAGGAGGAGATCTTCGGGCCCGTGCTCGCGGTGACGACGTTCGCGGACGAGCAGGAGGCGCTCGAGATCGCCAACGACACGCTCTACGGCCTCGGGGCCGGGGTGTGGACGCGCGACACGAGCAGGGCCTTCCGCATGGGCCGC
The DNA here is from genome assembly GCA_963757725.1 of uncultured Actinomycetes bacterium. GTDB lineage: Bacteria > Actinomycetota > Thermoleophilia > Gaiellales > Gaiellaceae > CAVWSR01. The sequence goes on along the minus strand of CAVWSR010000005.1, from coordinate 194,241 downwards.
GGCATCGAGGCCGGGCGCGTGTGGACGAACTGCTACCACCTCTATCCGGCCCACGCCGCGTTCGGCGGCTACAAGGTGTCGGGCGTCGGGCGTGAGACCCACAAGATGATGCTCGACCACTACACGCAGACCAAGTGCCTGCTCGTCAGCTACGACCCGAAGCCGCTCGGATTCTTCTAGGAGAGCGACTTCGGCCCAGGTCAGCCGCCCCGCCGCCGGGCGCAGGAGCGCCCGGCGGCGCGCCGGCCGCCAGCCGGGCCGGCCCGTAGGCTCTTGCCGTCCGCTACGGCAGGCGGGAAGAGGAGCCGAACCGATGACGACGATCCCGCCCGGGAAGGATCACTACCGGCGCTTCCTCGACGAGTTCGAACACCTGGCCCCGCCGTTCGGAGCCGGTGATTTCGGCGCGAGGGCGGAGGCGTTCGCGCGCTTTTTCGGCACGCCCAAGTTCCTGATCTCCCAGACGCTCGTCGTGCTCGGCTGGATCGTCGTCAACGCGACCGGCCTCGTTCACTTCGACCTCTACCCGTTCATCCTGCTCAACCTCGCCTTCTCGACGCAGGCCGCCTACGCTGCGCCTCTGATCCTGCTCGCCCAGACGCGCCAGGCCGACCGCGACAAGGCTCACGCGGACGCGGACGCCCAGCACCGCGAGGAGCTCGCACAGTTCGCGATCAAGCGCCAGCAGGAGAGCGAGCTCGGCATCGAGCTGCTGAAGACGCTGCTCGAGGAGAACACGAAGCTGACCCAGCAGGTCGAGGAACTCACGAAGGAGATCCACGGTCGCGTGGTCGCACCGGCCGGGTAAGGCTTTCGTAAGCGATCCCGTCCTGCCGGTGCGGGCGCGGTAGCCTCGGCCGCGGATGCGCCGGATCGGGATCATCTGCGTCCTGCTCGCCGCGTCGCTTGCCGCCGGCACCGCGGCCGCCGCCGCGCCGCCTCGGCCTGCCGGCGTGCCGCGCGCGGTGCCAGCGTGGGCGTGGTCGGTCTACACGTGGCAGAAGGCCCCCGCCGCGAGCCGCGGAGCGCGGCCCGCGGCGCCGCAACGGCTTCCCACCTGGTACTGGCAGTGGCGCAGCTGGCGGGCGAGCCTGGCTGCAGCCTCGCGCGCGGCAGCGTCACTCCGCCCGTACGGCGGCCTCGGCTCGTGGATCGACCTCTACGACAAGGCCGCCTGGAAGAATCCGGAGAGCGCGGTCGCCGCACTCGCAGAGCACGGTGTGCGCACGCTCTTCCTCGAGACGTCGAACTCGAACCAGAAAGCCGACCTCGTCGACGCGGCCGCGCTCGGACGCTTCGTCGAGGCCGCGCACGCCTACGACCTGACGATCGTCGCGTGGTACCTGCCGACACTGACCGCGCCCGTGGTCGACCTGCGCCGGTCGCGGGCGGCGATCGACTTCCGCTCGCCCGCCGCGGAGAGCTTCGACGGCTTCGCGCTCGACATCGAGTCGAGCACCGTCAAGAGCGTCGCGCTCCGGAACACCCGCCTGCTGACGCTCTCGGACGGGCTCCGCACGGAGCTCCCGGACGGATACGCCCTCGGGGCGATCGTCCCGTCGCCGGTCGGCATGCAGATCCACCCCACCTACTGGCCCGGCTTTCCCTGGGCCGAGCTCGCCCAGCGCTACGCGGTGTTCGTGCCGATGGCGTACTACACCTACAAGCCGCGCACCGCGGCTCAGGTGTACGCCTATACGCGCGACGTGATCGGCCAGATCCGCGAGCAGACGGGCAATCCCGAGGTGCCCATCCACGTCGTCGGCGGGATCGCGAACAGGACGAGTGCCGCCGCGCTCACGAGCTTCCTCGGCGCCGCGACGAACTGCGGCGCGCTCGGCACGAGCGTCTACGACGCGGCGACATCCTCGGCGACGATCTGGGCCGGGCTCGCGGGCTACGCGCCAGGCACCGGCGGAGACTGCTAGGCGAGCTCGGCGTGCCGGGTGCGGTAGTCCTCGCGCACCGGCTGGAAGACGTCGATCACGGTCGCGCCGTCAGGACCGCAGTGCGCGGAATGCTCGACTCCGCCGGGGATCACGTAGCCGTCGAGCGGCCCGCAAGCGTGCTCGACGCCGTCCACGACGAGCACCTGGGTGCCGCGCAGGCAGAGACCGAGCTGCTCGTGCGGGTGGCTGTGCAACGGCACCACGGAGCCGGGCTCGAACTCGATCAGGTTGATCATCGCCCCCTCGCCGAAGAGCGGCCGACCGGTCACCCCGGCGGCGAGCTCGAAGGCCTTCACGTCGGACAGCTTGAGGAACTGTGGACTGGCCATTCTGCGATCATCGCAGCCGTGATGGGCAAGCGCCAGGAATACCGCGTCGCCGGCCAGGCCGAGCCGCTCAGCCACTACACCGACGCCGTGCGCGCCGGAGACCTGCTCTTCGTCTCGGGCTGCGTGCCGGTCGACGGGAGCGGCGAGCTCGTCGGCGGCGACGACGTCGTCGAGCAGGCTCGCCAGGTGTTCCGGAACATCGGCGCGATCCTCGCCGCCGCCGGCGCGTCCTTGCGCGACGTCGTCAAGGTGACCGTGTTCCTGGTCGACATCGACGACCGGGCGCGGATCAACCCCGTGCGCCAGGAAGTGTTCGGCGACGCACGGCCCGCCTCGACGCTGATCGAGGTGAGCCGGCTCGCCGTTCCGGGCGCGAGGCTCGAGATCGAGGCGGTGGCGCAACTCCCGTGAGCGATCCGTACAACGCAGTGATCACGGAGGTCGAGCCGGCGCCCGCGAAGCCAGGTCCCCTGCACGGGAAGCGGCTGCTCGTCAAGGACCTGTTCGACACGGCCGGGATCCGGACGACGTACGGCTCGAAGATCTACGCCGACCACGTGCCGACGCGGACGGCGCCCGCTGTCCAGCGCCTCGTCGACGCAGGCGCCGTGATCGTGGGCAAGGCGAACCTGCACGAGTTCGCCTGGGGCGTGACGAGCCAGAACCCGTGGTACGGCACGGTCCAGAACCCGCGCCACCCCGGCAGGACGACCGGCGGGTCGTCCGGCGGCAACGCGGCCGCACTCGCGGCGGGCCTCTGCGACATCGGAATCGGCACGGACACCGGCTGCTCCGTCCGCCTGCCGTCGTCGTGCTGCGGCACAGTCGGGCTGAAGACGCAGTGGGGCCGCATCCCGACCGAGGGAGTCTTTCCGCTCTGTCCGAGCTTCGACACCGTCGGGCCGATGGGGACGAGCGTCGCCGACTGCGCGCTCCTGTGGTCGGTGCTCGCCGGCGAGCCGATGCCCGAGCCGCGGCTCGCGGGCCTGACGGTGGGCCTGTTGACGAGACCGCCGTCCGTGGACGGTGAGTCGCTGCCCGAGAACCGAGCCGCCGAGCGCTACGTCGAGCAGCTCGAGGCACTCGGGGCACGCGTCGTCGAGACCGAGATCCCGGGGCCTCCCGCAAATACGTGGCCGCTCTTCTTCCACGAGGCGCACGCGTCGCACCGGGCCACCTTCCCCGACCGCGCCGACGAATACGGCGAGAACGTGCGCCGCAAGCTGGAGCTGGCGGCGACGATCGACCCGGCCGAGGTCGAGCTCGCGCGGGACGCCGTGCGGCGCTGGCGCGAATACCGGCCTCCGGTCGACCTCTACGTCGCGCCCTGCGTGGGCGCCGAGCTGCCTCCCGTGGACTGCGACGAGCTGACGGTGCGGATCACCGTGTCCGCGTTCCTGCGCCCCTTCAACGTGCTCGGCTGGGCCGGTCTCGCGATCGGCGACCTGCAGCTCGTCGCGCCGCGCGACGAGACCGTGCTCGCCGCAGGGCTAGCCTGGGAGCGCGCCTCCTAGACCGCGCGCTCGACGGCCGTCAGGTCGCTGCCGACGGCGTCGCCCGTATTCACGGTGCCGAGCGGCTCGATCAGCAGGATGTGCGCCTCCTCGCGGGCCCGGGGGCAGTGCTCCACGCCGCGTGGCACCACGAACAGCTCGCCCTCGTCGAGCACGACTGTGCGGTCTCGGAGCTGGATCTCGAGCTGGCCCTTCAGAACCAGGAAGAAGTCGTCCGTGTCGGCGTGGCTGTGCCAGACGAACTCGCCGCGCACCTTCACGATCTGCACCTTGTAGTCGTTGATCGTCGCCACCGTGCGGGGCGAGAAGTGCTCGGCCACGAGAGCGAGCTTCTCGGCGAGGTTGACCTTGACGCTCATCCACACAGTCTCGTCGATCCGGGACGTGGCAGGGGTCTGACCCCGCCGGTGAGACGCAGGGCCCGTCGTAACGCCACGGCGGGACGATCTCGGCACGAAGGACGCGGCCGTACGGCAGGAGCGTCAGCCCATTCAGGACATGGCAGGGGTCAGACCCCGGACATGTCCCGTGGCACAATTGGCACGAAGGAGACGGCGGAAAAGGCGAGGTGTGTGTCCCTTCGGGACATGACAGGGGTCTGACCCCGGACGGGTCCCGAAGCTACACGGGGAAACGGGCGAGCAGCCTCGTGCCCTGCCCGACGGGGCTGACGAGCTCGAGCGTGCCGTCGAGAGCCTCGACGCGGTCGATCAGCCCGGGCAGGCCGGTGCCGGAGCCGTCGAGCGCCGCGCCGCCGATCCCGTCGTCGCGGACCTCGACCTCGAGTACGTGGCCGGCACACGCGACCCGGATCCACCCCCGGGAGGCCTGCGCGTACTTGACCGAGTTCGTGATCGCCTCGGCGCAGATGTAGTACGCCGCAGCCTCGACGGATGCCGGCAGCTCGTCCGGGAGGTCGAGCTCGAGGTCGATCGGCAGCGCCGAGCGCGCCGCGCCGGCACGGATCGCCGCGGCAAGACCGCGCTGGGCGAGAAGCGGCGGATGGAGGCCACGCGCGAGCTCGCGCAGCTCCTCGATCGCGCCTTCGAGCTCCGCGCGCGCCCGCGCCAGCAGCGGCGCCAGCTCGGACCCGGAGCCTGCGCGCTTCTCGAGCCCGCGCAGCGCGAGCAGCACCACGACCAGCCGCTGCTGCGCCCCGTCGTGAAGGTTGCGCTCGAGCCGCCGGCGCTCCGTGTCGCCGGCCTCGAGGATGCGGTGACGCGACGCCTGCAGCTGCTCGATCTTCTCGACGAGCTCCCGGCGAAGGCGGTCGCGTTCCATCGCGATCCGGATCGCCGGCAGAAAGGCATCGAGTCGACGAGCGTGACGACCCGGCCTGTCTCCTCGGCGAGCTCGTACGTCTCCCAGCCGGCGTCGACGTAGCGGTCGTGCTCCCAGTCCCACCAGACGAGCTCGAGCGACGGGTCGTGGAGGATCTCCCGCAGGTAGGACTGCACCTCTTCCGGCGCCGCCGTCGGGCACCACGTGATACAGCTGCAAGACCGCATCGAGCGGCGCACCGAGCGTCGTCACGCGTCAGGTTCTAGCTGCTATTCGCCGGTGAAGCTAGGGGGTCGCTTCTCCACGAACGCCTCGACGCCCTCGCGGAAGTCGTGCGATTGACGGAGCAGCCCGTACGCGAGGCCCTCGACCTCGAGGCCCAGGTGCAGTGGGCCGTCGTAGGCATGGTTGAGGACGCGTTTCGCCATCGCGAGGGCGAGCGGCGAGAGCCGTCGCAGCTCGTCGCAGAGCGCGACAACCGCGGCATCGAGTCGGTCGGCGGGGACGACCTCCGTCACGAGCCCGAGCGCCTGCGCCTCCTCGGCCTGAACGCGCCGTCCCCGCATCACGATGTCCTTGGCGCGGCCGAGCCCGACGAGCCGCGCGAGCCGCTGGGTGCCGCCCGAGCCGGGGATCATCCCGATCGTCACCTCCGGCAGGCCAAGCTGGACGTCTGCCGCGGCGAGCCGGAAGTCGCAGGCGAGCGCGAGCTCGAGCCCGACGCCGAAGACGTAGCCGGAGAGCGCCGCGATCACCGGCTTCGAGCAGCGCTCGGGCGCCGCCACGTTCTCGGCGAGCTTCGAGACGGTCCAGGCGGACTTCTGCAGAAACCCGGCGATGTCCCCGCCCGCAGTGAAGGCGCCGCCGGCGCCGGCCAGGACGACGAAGCGCACGGACTCGTCGCCGTCGAGCTCCTCGAAGACGCGCCGGAGCTGGTCGCGGGCGAGCATCGAGACGCGGTTGAACTTACCCGGGACGTCGAGCGTGACCGTGGCGACGTCCCCGCCCCGCTCGACCCGGAAGCCGTCGTGCCCGCTCACGCGGAGACCCTCTCATCCCGCAGCACGCGGCGCAGGATCTTGCCGCTCGGGCTCTTGGGCAGCTCGGCGACGAAGCGGTACTCGCGCGGCCGTTTGAAGCGGGCGAGCTCGGAGGCGAGGCAGTGCGCGTCGAGCTCCTCCGCGCTCGCCTCGCCGACGACGACCGCGACGACGCGCTGGCCCCAGCGGTCGTCCGCCGAGCCCACGACCGCAACCTCGCGCACGCGCGGGTGGCGGGCGAGTACGTCCTCGACCTCGAGCGGGTACACGTTCTCGCCGCCCGAGATGATCATGTCGTCGACCCGGCCCTCGACCCACAGTTCGCCGTCCGCGTCGATCCTCCCCAGGTCGCCGGTGCGGTACCAGCCGTCACGGATCGCCTTCGCGTCGGCGTCGGGGCGGTTCCAGTAGCCGGCGAAGGCCTCGTCGGAGTCGAGCGCGCAGCAGATCTCGCCGTCCTCGAGCCGCAGCCGCGCGTTCAGGGCAGGCCGGCCCGCGCAGCCCGGCTTGCGGCGCTGCTCGGCGCCGATCGAGAACGTGTAGACCTCGGTCGAGCCGTAGTGGTTGACGAAGACCTCCGGCTCGAATACCGCGGCGCAGCGCTCGACGAGCGCCGAGGTCATCGCCGCGCCCGCATAGCCGAGCGCACGCACCGACGAGACGTCGAAGCCGCCGAGCCCCGGGTGGTGGACGAGGTCGTGGAAGAGCGTCGGAGCGAGGTAGAGCGACGTGAGCCGCCGCTCCTGGATCAGCCGCAGTGCCTCGGCGGCGTCCCACCGCGCGAGCGACACGAAACAGCCGCCGACGTGGTGCATCGCGACGAGCGAATGGATGCCCATCGTGTGGTAGAGCGGCATCACGCCGAGCGTGCGGTCGCCTGCGAGATAGCCGTGCTGAAGCGCCTGCGAGAGCCCTCCCGCGCGGTCGGCGCGGTGCGAGCGCGGCACGCCCTTCGGCCTCCCCGTCGTGCCCGAGGTGTAGAGCATCAGGCTCGGCTCGCGCTCGTCGAGGTCGAGCGCGCCCGGATGCTCGGCGCCGTCCGGAAGCGGGTCCGCCTCGCGCAGCACACGCGCGGCGCCGCAGTCTTCGATGCAGTAGCCGAGCTCCGCCTCGGAGAGCCGCCACGAGAGCGGCACGAAGACCACGCCGGCCCATTGCGCCGCCCAGTAGAGGAGAGCCGTCTCGACGCGGTTGTCGAGCACGACCGCGAGCCGCTCGCCGGGATGGAGGTCGAGCCCGCCCGCGATCCGCGCCGCCCGCTTCCGTAGCTCTCGATAGCTCACACCTGGCAGCGCCTCCGCCTCCGGGTGCCGCTCGGCGGCGGCGAGCAGCGAGAGCGCGAGGTTCACGCGCCCGCCACCTCCGCGATGGCGTCGACGATCGGCTCGTAGCCGGTGCAGCGGCAGAGCTGGCCCGAGAGCATGTCGACGATCTGCTCGCGGGTCGGCGGCGGCTTCCTCGAGAGCAGGTCGCTCGCGGCGATCAGGATCCCGGGCGTGCAGAAGCCGCACTGGAGGGCGTGATGCCTGCGAAACGCCTCCTGCAGCGGCCCCCACTCGAGTCCCTCGACCGTCCGCACCTCCAGCCCGTCGGCCTGGACCGCGAGCGTCAGGCACGAGCGAACGGAGACGCCGTCGAGGAGCACCGTGCACGCTCCGCAGACGCCGTGCTCGCAGCCGACGTGCGTCCCGGTCAGACCGAGCGTGTGCCGCAGGAAGTCCGAGAGCAGGAGCCGGGGCTCGGCCTCCGCGCGACGCAGAGCGCCGTTGACGGCGACCTCGATCACGCCGCGAACGCCCTCGCGAGCACGCGCTCGACGAGCACGCCCGTCACGTGCTTCAGATAGGCCGCAGAGGCGTGCAGGTTGCCGGGCGGATCGACTTGCTCAGCCGCCTTCGCGCCCGCCTCACGGGCCGTCTCGGCCGTCGCGGGCGCACCGTCGAGATCGAGGTCGAGGAGCGTCGGCCGGTCGACCACCGAGGCGACGCCGACGCGCGCCTCACGCACGGTCCCGCCGTCGACCCGCAGCGAACAGGCGGCGACCGAGAGCCCGAAGTCGCCGTGGCGCTGCGCAAGCTCTTCGAAGGCGACCGAGCCGCCTTCGGGCCAGACGGTCTCGACGAGCAACTCGTCCGGCTCGAGCGCAGTCGTGAAATGTGTGACGAAGAATTCCTCTGCCGGGAGCTCGCGCCCCTTCGACGTGATCACGGAGCCGCCGAGCACGAGCAGGCAGAGCGGCAGCTCCGCGCTCGCGTCCGCGTGCGCGACCGAACCGCCGACGGTGCCGCGGTTGCGCGTGACGAAGTGCCCGACGAACGGCATCGCCAGGTCGACGAGCGCGTTGCCGCGGAAGTCCTGCTGGCGGACCGTAGCGCCGACCCGGCCGGCCTCGATGCGATCGAGCCCTTCGACGCGGTTCACGTCGACGAGCACCGACGGGCGCAGCAACCTGAAGTTCAGCACCGGCATGAGGCTCTGCCCGCCGGCAAGCACCTTCGCCTCGTCGCCGTGTTCGGCAAGGAGCGCCGAGGCCTCTTCGACCGTCTCGGGCCGCTCGTAGAGGAAGGGCGCCGGCTTCACCTCCGCATCAGCTCCCAGACCCGCGAAGCGGTCAGCGGCAGCTCGACGTCGTCGACCCCCAGCGCGTCGGCGACCGCGTTTGCGATCGCGACGGGCGCGGACATCGTGTTGCCCTCGCCGAGGCCCTTCGCGCCGAGCGGCGTGAACGGCGAAGGCGTCTCGCGGTGCGCGATCGTCAGCGAAGGCAGGTCGGGCGCGGTCGGGCAGACATAGTCCATGAACGTGCCGGTCAGGAGCGTCCCCTCCTCGTCGTAGACGATCCGCTCGAAGAGCGCTGCGCCGGCGCCGTGCGCGAAGCCGCCGCGGATCTGCCCGTCGACGATCAGCGGGTTCAGCAGCCTGCCGCCGTCGTGGACCGAGACGTAGTCGAGGATCTTCACCTGGCCCGTGTCGGGCTGGACCTCCACGACGGCGACGTCGACGATGAAGCCGTGGGCCGCCGACGACGCGACGCGGTCGTCCTCGTCCGGCGGCTCGAGGTTCGGCGCCGAGTAGAACGCGATCGCCGCGAGGCCCGCCTCCATTCCGTCGGGCAGCGACTCCGGATTCCAGTGGCACATCCCGGCGACGCGCCGCAGCGAGACGTCCTCGCCGACGTGCTCGCGGATCGCCGCGATCTTCTCGGCCAGCTTGTCGGCCGCCGCTGCGACCGCGCCGGCGCCGACGCCGCTGAAGCGCGACGAGTAGTTGCCGGAGGCGACCGTCCAGGCGTTGGTGGCTGTGTCCAGCTCGGACAACACGTCGACGTCTTCCGGCGTCACGCCCAGCCGGTCGGCGACGATCTGCGCCGCGACCGTGCGGTGACCCTGCCCCTGCGGCGTCGTCGACAGCCGGACCGTGATTCCGCCGAGCGGCGAGATCGAGATCGAGCAGCCTTCGGCGTTCCCGGACTTCGGCAGACCCGCCGCCCGCTCGTCCGGCGTCAGCGCGAGCGTGATGTAGCCCATGTTCGAGACCGACGGCTCGACGACGCACGCGAGGCCGATCCCGATCCGCCGCCCGGCGGCCTGCTCGCTCCGGCGCTCGTCGTAGCGCACGAGCTCGAGCGCCTCGTCGAGGCAGGCCCCGTAGTCGCCCGAGTCGTACAAGCCGCCGGTCGGTGTGCGATAGGGGAACTGCTCCGGCCCGACGAGGTTGCGCCGCGCGAGCTCCGCCGGATCGATCCCGAGCCGTCGCGCCGCGACCGCCATCGCCCGCTCGAGCGCGAAGTAGAGCTGCGGCCCGCCGAAGCCGCGGTTCAGCCCCGAGGGGAGCCGGTTCGTGAGCGCGACGCGGTTGCGCGCCGCGACGTTGCGCACGCGATAGGCGCCCGAGAGCGAGCCGTGCATCCGGTAGAGCGTCGCCGGCTCGGGCGCACGCACGTAGGCGCCCACGTCCTCGACCACGTCGTAGCGCAGCCCGAGCAGCTCGCCGTCCGCTGCGAAGGCGGCCTCGAGGTCGGTCGTACGCGCTGTCGAGTGCGCGCTCCCGCTCAGGTGCTCGAGCCGGTCCTCGGTCCAGCGCACCGGCACGCCGAGCGCGCGCGAGGCGAGGCCCATCAGGACCACGTAGACGAAGACCGAGGACTTGATCCCGAACGAGCCGCCGGAGTCCGGCGGGGTGATCAGGCGCAGCTTCGAGCCCTTCAACCCGAGCGCCGCCGCCGCGACCGAGTGGAGCGTGAACGGACCCTGGAAGTTCGCCCAGGCGGTCAGCGCGTCGCCCTGCCAGTCGGCGATCACGCCGTAGCACTCGACCGGCGCGCACGTCCAGCGCGGGAACGGGAACCGCCCCGTGACGACGACGTCTGCGGCCTCGAACGCCTCGTCGACTGCTCCGTACGAGAAGGAACGGTCGGAGACGATCTCACCGGCGTGCACATCGAGCACGGCGTCGAGCGGGTCGTAGTCGACCATCACCTGCTCGGCCGCGTCCTCGGCGAGGTAGCGCGACTCCGCCACCACGACGGCGACCGGCTCGCCGGCGTAGCGCGTGGTCTCGACCGCGGTCGCGTAGTAGGGAACCGAGTGCTCGACACCGGCCGGAAACGGCCGCGACAGCCGAGCCACGTCCTCGCCGGTCAGGACCCCGGCGACTCCGGGCAGGTCGAGCGCCGCCGAGACGTCGACCGAGTTGATCCTGGCGTGCGCGTACGGCGAGCGCACGATCGCCGCGTGCAGCGCGTGCGGCACCGGATCGAGGTCGTCCAGGTAGCGGCCGCGGCCGCGCAGCAGGGCCTCGTCCTCGACCCGCAGAACGCTTCGGCCTACCCAGCTTTGCGCTGCTGCCCGGGTCATGCCGTCACCTTCCGCCGCGCCGTCTCCACGAGCTCGTCGCACAGCTCGCCGGCGGCGAGCGCGCGGAACGCCACGAGCACGGCACGCGGGTCGTTCGCGTGCCGCTTCGCGGCGAGCGTCAGCGGCTCGTGGAAGGCGCCGCCACAGTGCGCGCACGGCCACGAGAGCCGCGACATGAGCAGCGCGGCCTCTCCTGCGGGGAAGAGGCGCAGCAGCTCGACGATCGTCGTCGATCCCCGGATCGTGTCAGGCCTGGGCACCGGCCGGCGTGTGCAGCGGCTCCGCGTGCATCCGGATCGCGTTGCGCGGCAGCTGGTAGCGGGCGAACGGAAGCACGATCACCTTCGCGTCCGGCCCGTGCTTCGCCATCGCCTCTGCGAACGCCTCGTCGAGCGAGGCTGTCGCGTCGATGCCGATGTCCGCCGCCATGGCCAGGTTCTCCTCGAGCGTGACGAGCTTCAGGTGCTTGCGGGTCATCACCTCGTAGATCGGCACCCAGATGCAGCCCGCCCACATCTGGATCTGGCGGGCGTGGATGTCTTTGAGGATCCGCTCGTAGTTCTGCTGCGTCGGCGGCATGTAGGGCTTCATCAAGTCCATCAATGCGAGCCCCGGGAAGTCGCCGACCTCTGTGTGCACACCCGGCGAGGGCGAGCAGTAGATGATCGTGCCGCCGTCCTTCAGCACGAGATCCGCCGACATGCAGCCCCAGCCGGTGTGGAAGAACAGGTGGTCTGTCGGGGCGAAGACGCCGCAGATCGCAATGTCAGCCTGGCCGTGATCCGGCACCGGGCTCTCGTAGGCATAGAGCGAGTTGAAGTACTCGATCGCCTCGCGGTGCGCCATCGGATGGGCGCCGAAGTTGACGAAGATCACACGGCCGTGCGTGTCGAGCACGACGTTGAGCGTCGCATCGAGCTCGCACAGCTCGGCCACCTCGTCGATGTCGGAGCGCATCGGGCCTGCAACCGCGCCGTAGTGGGTCTGCGGCGAGACGACGAACGCGCAGTGGTTCGACTCGATCGTCTCGTCCGAGACGACCCCCGGCAGGATCAGCTTGCCGCCGCCGCCGGCGCCCCAGTGGTTGGCCTGCGCCTGGCCGATCGTGATCGTGACGTCGCGGCGCGCGACCTCCTTGTGCAACCACACCGGCGTCCCGCGCGACGAAACGCCGACGTACGTGTACGCCTCGGCGTTGCGTGGCTCGTTCTGGAAGAACGGGATGCCCAGGCGCTCCATCCGGTCGAGGTTCTCGCGCCCGATCTTCATCTCGATGTCCGACTCGGACATCGGGAAGACCTTGCCGTTCGCGCAGATCACGCAGGCGTCGGTCGTCCCCGCGGCCTCGAGCGCGTCGAGCACGGCCGGCAAGAGCTTCGACTGCGGCGTCGGCCGGAACTGGTTGTCGATCACGACGGCGACCGACTTGCCGCCGGAGATCAGCTCGGAGAACCTCGGCCCGGCGACGGGGCTCTCGAGCGCCTCGCGGGCAGCCTGCGTCGCGTCGGGCAGGAAGTCCGGCTCGTCCGGATAGACCGCCGCGAGCAGGTTCGCCTCCGGGAGCTCGAGTATCAGCTCGTCGCGATAGACCTTCGACTCGTCGTCCGCCGATCCGATCGTGAGCGGGTCGAGCGACTCGTAGGGGATCACTGCCCGATAGGTCTCAGACACCAAAGTCCTCCTCGTCGACTGGTCAGGCCAGCGTACTACTAGATGGTTGATGCCACGCTCTCGCGTGTCCGGTTGCGCGATCTGGCCCGTCTGGGCCGCTCCCGGCCGGCACGGCCCGGCGGAGCCGGGCCCCACCGGCCGTCCGCTTCGCCCCGTCGCACCGGCCCCGATGGCTCCGCCATCGCCGCCGGCACGCCGCAGCGCCCCAGAGCGACCAGCTCACGCCCCGGAACAAACGATTTCGTGGCATCAACCATCTAGAGCCGTATCGTAATCGCGCCGCGCGGCGGCGACTCCGGCGGACCGATCTGCAGCAGGCCGACGAAGGCGTGGGCGGTCGACGTCCACTCGGTGCGCGTGTATGCGACGACCTCGCGCACGATCCGGGGCTCGAGCCGCAGGACGGCGCCGTCGATACCCGGCAGGACGATGTTGTCCGGCACGAGCGTCGGCCCCAGTCCGGCCGCCGCGAGCCGGGCCGCACCCTCGGCCTGCGAGGTGCGCACCGTGCCCCGCGGGCTGAAGCCGGCCCGTCGGCAGATCTCTTCGACGATGCCCGCGAGACCGTGGTCTGGGTGGTAGAGCACCCATTCGTGGTCGGCGAGCTCCTCGAGGCGCACGCTCTTGCGGCCCGCCAGCGGGTCGCTGCGCGGAATCACGATCACGAACTCCTCCCAGGCAACGCGCTCGAGGGGCCCGGGCCACTCCCGCAGCGGCATCGGGCCGATCGCCAGATCGGCGACGCCCGCCTCCACGGCGTCCTCGAGCTGGCGGCGGTGGCGGTACTCGTGCAGACGGATCGAGACGCTCGGGTGGTGCTCGTGCCAGACCCGGATCGTGCGCGGCAGGAATCCGACCGCGAGCGAGAGGACGGTCGCGATCTCGAGCTCGCCGCCCTCGAGGTCGAGCGCGGACCGCACGTCACGGGCGCCGCGCTCGGCTGCGCGGAGCGCAGTGCGGGCCTCGGGGAGCAGCGCCCGCCCCGCCGGCGTGACCGCGATCGCGCGGGGGAGCCGCTCGACGAGGGTCGTGCCGAGCTCCAGCTCGAGCGCGCGCATCTGTTGCGAAAGCGACGGCTGGGCGATCCCGAGCGACTCGGCCGCGCGCGTGAACGAGCCCTCCTCCACGACGGCCACGAAGCAGGCGAGCTGCTGCAGCTTCATAGGCAAATCCTATCGCCTTTGTCCTGTTTTCCTATTTGACCTATAGTGGCCCGGCAGTCGAAGATGGCCGGGCGGTGCGGGCGACGGGGCTCAACCACGTGAGCATCTCTGCGGTGGATCTCGCGGAGTCGACGCGCTTCTACGAAACGGTGCTGGGCCTGGAGCGCATCCCGACCCCCACCTTCGCCACACCCGTGCAATGGCTGCGCGTCGGCAACCTGCAGCTGCACCTCTTCCAGTCCGACGACGAGCCGAGTCCGCGTCATCACCTCGGCCTGACCGTCGACGATTTCGACGCTGCCTACAACGCCGTCCGCAACCACGTCGACGACGAGTGGGGCTGGCGGCTCGTGGAGCTCCCGTCACGCCAGGTCCAGCTGTACTTCCGCGACCCGTCCGGGAACCTGATCGAGCTGAACTGGCCCGATGGGGACACGCTCGATCGCAGCCGCTACCCGGAGCTGCGACGGCTTGGCGACTACGTGCCCCAGCGGCCCGACTCCGAGGGTGCGGCGCTCTATCTCGAGCCCGCGAAGGTGATCGCCTGAGCGCCCTCGGAGCGCAGGAGCCCGCCGGCGGGCGGCTGCGGCTCGACGCCCTCCACGGGCGCCTCGGAGCGATCATCGGGTGGGGTCTGATCGCCGTCCTCGCTCTCTTGGGCCTGGCCTGGGTGCTCTTCGCCGCTCCCACCACGGGCAAGTACGGGACGACCTTCGGCTCCGCCGTGCACGATCCGAAGGACTTCCTGATCACAAGTCTGAACGGGGTCACGGCCGCCGGCCTCTACTTCGTCGTCGCGAGCGGCTTCACGCTGATCTTCGGACTGATGCGCGTGGTCAACATGGCGCACGGCGCCTTCTTCCTTCTCGGCGGCTACATCGCTCTCAAGCTCCAGCGCAACTTCGTCGGCGAGGGCGGCGCCTTCGGCCTCACGAGCGCGCAGGTGAACCTCAAGAACTGGCTCGTGCCGCTGATCGTCGGCACCCTTGCCGTCGCCGCGGCGGGCCTCCTGATGCAGCAGCTCTTCCTGCGCTGGAACCAGGGCCAGGACCTGCGCCAGGCGCTGATCACGATCGCGATCTCGATCATCCTCGCCGACCAGATGCTCGCACACTTCGGCGGCATCGCGGAGGACATCGCCTGGCCGGGCCACTTCGACAAGTTCGTCAACCTGCACGCCTACGGGATCCAGTACACGCTGACCCGCCTCGTGATCCTCGGCATCGCGCTCGCGATCGGGATCCTGCTCTGGCTCTGGCTGAAGCGGACACGCACCGGCATGGTGATCCGCGCCGGCGTCGACGACCGGGCAATGGTCTCGGCGCTCGGGATCAACATCCAGCTCACCTTCGCGCTCGCCTTCATCGTCGGCTCTGCGCTCGCAGGCCTCGGCGGCGTGATCGGCGGCTCGTTCGCGAGCCTGGCGCCGGGCGTCGACGCCAACTGGCTGCTCTATTCGCTCGTCGTAGTGATCATCGGCGGCATGGGGTCCCTCGGTGGTGCGGCGATCGGCTCGCTCCTGCTCGGCCTGACGAGCAACTTCTCGGCCGCCTACCTGCCGTCGAACTACACGTACTACTCGATCATCTTCACCTTCGTGCTCGTCGCCGTCGTGCTCGCGGTGCGGCCGCTCGGGCTGTTCGGCAGGCCCGCGTGAGGGCGGTCGCCGTCACGCCTGACCGCGTGGTGGGCGTCGCCGCGCTCGTCGTCGCTGTCGTCGCGCCGTTCTTCCTGCCGGCGTACTGGGTCTCCGCCCTGCTGACGCAGATGCTCTTTCTCGGCATCGTCGCAGCGAGCCTGATCTTCCTCTCCGCCTACGGCGGGATGGTGTCACTGGCGCAGGTGGCGGTCTACGGCATCGCCGGCTTCGTGCTCGGCAACGCGACCACGAACGGCAACACGAAGGGGCTCAATCTCGGCTGGAGCCCGTGGTGGGGGATCGTGCTCGGAATCGCGATCGCCGTCGCGGTCGCGCTGCTGTTCGGCGCCCTCTCGAGCCGGAGCGTCGGGATCTACTTCCTGATGATCACCCTCACCTATTCGGTGATCGCCAACCTGTTCTTCGGGCAGGTGACCGACCTCTCCGGCTTCGGCGGCATCAGCGGCATCCCCGCGCCGAGCTGGATCGGCTCCGTCGACGCCCACCAGAACCGGCTCTACTACGTCGCGCTCGTCGTCGCGTTCGCGGTCTACGTCCTGTTGCGCTATCTCGTTCGGACGCCGTTCGGGTTGACGCTGCAAGGGCTCCGCGACGACCCGGTGCGGATGAGCTCGCTCGGCTACAACGTGGCGCTGCACCGGACGATCGCGTTCGCCTTCGCCGGCTTCATCGCGGCGATCGGCGGGGTGCTCTTCGTGTGGTGGAACGGCCACATCGACCCGGCGTCGATCGACCTTGGGGCCACGATCGACGTGCTCGTGATCGCCGTCGTCGGCGGGCTCTACCGGCTCGAGGGCGCCTGGGTCGGCGCGCTCTTCTTCGTGATCATCAACAACTACTCGCAGCGGATCGGCTTCATCGGCCCGCGCTTCCACACCCTGATCGGCGCGATCTTCCTCGTGATCGTCCTCGTCTCCCCCGGCGGGCTCGTCGGCCTCTGGGAGCGCGCCGCCGCCTTCTTCTCCGGGCCTCGCCGTGGCCCCCGCGACCGGAATCCGGTCGAGGTCGGAACGGCCGAGTCCAGCGTCTAGACCGAAAGGAGCCTGCAGCCACAGACGCTCTCGATGTGCCCACAGAAGAGATCCGCCCAGGATTTCCGGAAACACAACTGGTTCGAAAGGAGGAGGGCTAAGGCATGATTGCCTTTACGAAGCGGAGAAGGAACCTCTTGTTCCCTCTCCTCGCGATCGCCGCCCTGGTGGTTGCAGTCGCCGCGTCCGCGGCGACGACCGCCAAGACGGCGTCGACGATCAAGGTCGGGGTCCTGTCCGACTGTCAGGGCGCGTTCGGCTCATTCGACGGTCAGGACCTCGCGGGCGTCGTCGCAGCGATGTCGCAGTACGCCGGCGCGAAGCCGGTCAACCCGAACGACCCGCGCAAGGGCTGGACGGGCGGCAGCATCAACGGCCACCCGCTCAAGCTCGTGGGCATCGGCTGCTCGAACGACCGTGCAGACACGGCGATCAAGGAGACCAAGCGCCTGATGGAGCAGCTCGGTGCGGACGTCATGATCGGCCCGCTGTCCGGCGACGAGTCGATCGCCGTCGCCAACTACGCGAAGCAGCACCCGACCAAGACCTTCGTGGACGGCTCTGCCGGTGCGCAGGACACGACACTGAAGGTGCGGGCGCCGAACTTCTTCCGCTTCAACGGTGACGGTGCGCAGTGGAACGCCGGCCTCGGCGATCTCGCCTACCACAAGCTCGGGTGGAAGACCGCGGCCGTGGTCGCGGACGACTACTCGTTCGCCTGGACGTCGGCGGCAGGGTTCATCGCCGAGTTCTGCGCGGTGGGCGGCAAGGTGACCAAGCGGGTGTTCCCGCCGCTGAACACGACCGACTACTCGTCGTATGCCCAGCAGATGCCGACCAACGTGGACGGCACCTTCGTGGCGATCGGCGGAGCCGGGCTGATCCCGTTCCTGAAGGCCTACGAGCAGGCTCACGGCCCGATCGACGGGAAGAAGTTCATCGGCAACCTGTTCTGGGGCACCCCGGGGCAGTTCCAGCAGCTCTCGACGCGCGTCGTCGGCGCCTACGTCGGCGGTGCCGGCACGGCGGGCGATCTCGCGACCCCGGCTGCGAAGAGCTACGCCAACATCATCGGCAAGTGGTTCAAGACGATCCCGCCGTTCGGCGCAGCAGCGCCGCAGGCGTCGTCGACCTTCACCTACGGTTACTTCGTGAACGCGTGGGGCCTGATCAAGGGCCTGCAGGCGGTCGGCGGCAACCTCGCCGGCGGCCAGAAGGCGCTGCAGAAGGCGCTCGCGAAGGTGACGCTGGCCACGGGCTACGGCCCGATCAAGCTGGACAAGAACCGGCAGGGAATCATCCCGGTCTACTACCAGCAGCTCTACCAGAAGGCCGGCAAGCTGGCCGTCAAGACGATGGGCTACATCCCGAACGTCGACCAGACGTTCGGCGGCACCTTCTCCAGCTCCACGCCTGCGCCGGGACGCAACTCGCCGGCGTGCGTGAAGCGGAGCCTGCCGTGGATCGGTAAGACCCAGCACCCGAAGGTCACGGGCTAAACGCACCTACGTGACCGAGGCAGCAGCACCCGAGCACGCCGAGCCGATCCTCCGCCTCAGGGGGATCGGCCGGCGGTTCGGCGGCCTCCACGCCGTACGCGACGTCGATCTGGACGTCGCGTACGGCGAGAGGCGGGCGATCCTCGGGCCCAACGGGGCAGGCAAGACCACCCTGTTCAACCTGATCTCGGGCGACTTCCCGCCCACCTCCGGCCGCATCGACTTCGGCGGCCAGGACGTCACGACGCTGCCGCCGCGCGCGCGGGCGAAGCTGGGCATGGGCCGCACGTACCAGAAGTCCAGGCTTTTCCTCGGTCTGACCGTCGAGGACAACCTCTACCTCGCCGTCCTCGGTGTGCGCGGCGGGCACTTCCGCCCCGTCGTCCTGCCGCGGCTCGACCGCGGGCTGCGGGAGCGTGCGCGCGAGCTCACCGCGGCCGTCGGCCTCGAAGGGCGGGAGGGGACGCTCGTCGGCTCGCTCTCCCACGGCGAGCAGCGCCAGCTCGAGGTCGGCATGGCACGCGCCTCGAATCCGAAGCTGATGATGCTGGACGAGCCGGCTTCCGGCCTGTCCCGCGGAGAGCGCGTGGCACTGACCGACCTGCTGCTGACGCTCGAGGCGTCGATCACGCTGATCCTGATCGAGCACGACATGGACGTCGCGCTCCGGGTCGCCGACCGAGTCACGATGATGCACGACGGCAACGTGATCGTCGAGGGCACGCCCGACGAGATCCGGGCCAACGAGACCGTGCACGACCTCTATCTCGGCCGCGGGTACCAGCCCGATGAGTGAGCCGCTGCTCGTCGTCGAGGGCGTCAGCGCGTTCTACAACCGCGCCCAGGCGCTCGAGGAGGTCTCGTTCGAGATGGGCAACGAGCCCGTCTCGATCGTCGGCCGCAACGGCATGGGCAAGACGACGCTCTGCAACGCGATCATGGGAGTGCCGCCGGCGCGCGTGCACGGCTCGATCCGCTTCCAGGGCGAAGAGCTGGTCGGCAGGCAGTCGTACAAGGTCGCGAAGGCCGGAATCGGCTACGTGCCGCAAGGTCGGCGGCTCTTCCCGTCGCTCTCCGTCGACGAGCACCTGCGCATGATCTCGCCGCGCGGCGGCTCGAAGCGCTGGACGCCCGACCGCGTCTACGAGCTCTTCCCGCGGCTCGGCGAGCGGAAGCGGAACGGCGGCGCCCAGCTCTCGGGCGGCGAGCAGCAGATGCTCGCGATCGGGCGCGCGCTGCTGACGAATCCGACGCTCCTGATCATGGACGAGCCCTCCGAGGGGCTCGCGCCGGCGATCATCGAGCACCTGATCGAGACCTTCAAGCAGCTCGATCGGGAGGGCCTCGCGATCCTGCTGATCGAGCAGAACCTCGGCATGGCGACCTCGATCGCCGAGCGGCAGCTCGTCATGGTCGCGGGCCGGATCTTCACCGAGACGACCGCCGCCGTCCTGTCGACCGACGCCGAATCCCAGCGCCGCTTTCTCGGCGTCGAGCCCCTCGCGGCGGAGCGGTGACGATGCCCACCGTCGTCCTCGTCGGGACGCTCGACACGAAGGGGCACGAGTACGCATTCCTGCGCGACCGCGTGCGCGAGCACGGGGTCGACGTACTGCTCGTCGACGCCGGGATCTTCGAGCCGCAGCTCGAGCCGGACGTCTCGCGCGACGAGGTCGCGCGTGCAGGGGGCGCCGACGTCGCCGCGCTCGCCGCGGCGAACGACCGCGGCGCTGCGGTGACGGCGATGGCGCGCGGCGCCGCCGAGGTGGTCGTGCGCCTTCACCGCGAGGGCCGGCTCGACGCCGTCCTCGGGCTCGGCGGCTCGGGCGGCTCGTCGATCGCGACCGCCGCGATGAGGGCGCTGCCGGTCGGCGTGCCGAAGCTGATGGTCTCGACGGTCGCCTCCGGCGACACGCGTCCCTACGTCGGCGCGGTCGACGTGACGATGATGTACTCGGTCGTCGACATCGCGGGCGTCAACTCGATCTCGGCGCGGATCATGGCGAACGCCGCCGGCGCCGCCGCCGGGATGGCGAAGGCGTCCGTGCCCGCGCTCGAGGCGAGGCCGCTCGTCGCCGCGACGATGTTCGGCGTCACGACCCCGTGCGTCACACGCGCCCGGGAGCGGCTCGAGGAGCTCGGCTACGAGGTGCTCGTCTTCCACGCGACCGGCGCCGGCGGCCAGTCGATGGAGGCGCTCGCCCGGGGCGGCTTCCTCGCGGGCGTTCTCGACGCCACGACCACCGAGCTGGCGGACGAGCTCGTCGGCGGCGTCCTCTCGGCGGGCCCGGAGCGGCTCACCGCCGCGGGCGGCGTCGGCCTGCCGCAGGTCGTCTCGCTCGGCGCGCTCGACATGGTCAACTTCGGCCCTCGCGAGACCGTGCCGCCGCGGTTCGAGGGCCGGAATCTCTACGTCCACAACCCCACGGTGACGCTGATGCGCACGACGCCCGAGGAGTGCCGCGAGCTCGGCCGCGAGCTCGGCCGCAAGCTCGCCGCGGCGACCGGGCCGACGGCCCTCTACGTGCCGCTGCGCGGCGTCTCGATGATCGCCGTCGAGGGGCAGCCCTTCCACGACGCCGAGGCGGACGCGGCGCTGCTCGAAGGGCTGCACGAGACGCTCGCCGGCGTCGAGTCGCACGAGCTCGAGCTCGACATCAACGACGACCGGTTCGCGGTCGCGATGGCCGATCGCCTGCACGAGCTGATCCAGGAGGCGACATGACGAGGAACGAGGCGCTCGCACGGCTGCGGGCACAGGTCGACGCGGGTACGCCGATCATCGGCGCGGGCGCCGGCACCGGCCTCTCGGCGAAGCTGGCCGAGGCCGGAGGCGCCGATCTGATCATCATCTACAACTCCGGCCGCTATCGGATGGGCGGGCGCGGCTCGCTCGCGGGCCTGCTCCCCTACGGCGACGCGAACGAGATCGTCGTCGACATGGCGCGTGAGGTGCTGCCGGTCGTGAAGGAGACGCCGGTGCTCGCGGGTGTCTGCGGCACCGACCCGTTCCGGCTGATGCCGGTGTTCCTCGACGAGCTGAAGCGAATCGGCTTCAGCGGCGTCCAGAACTTCCCGACCGTCGGCCTGTTCGACGGCACGATCCGCGTCGGGCTCGAGGAGACCGGCATGGGCTACGGGCTCGAGGTCGACATGATCAGGCTCGCACACGAGCGCGACTTCTTGACCGCACCGTACGTCTTCGACGAAGACGAGGCGACCGCGATGGCGCAGGCCGGCGCCGACGTGCTCGTCCCGCACATGGGCCTGACGACCGGAGGCGCGATCGGCGCCGAGTCGGCGAAGACGCTCGACGAGTCGGTCGAGCTCGTGCAGGCCATGCACGACGCGGCGAAGCGGGTCAACTCCGAGATCCTCGTCCTCTGCCACGGCGGCCCGATCGCCGAGCCCGACGACGCCGCCTACGTGCTCGCGCACACCGAGGGCGTCGTCGGCTTCTTCGGCGCCTCCTCGATGGAGCGCCTGCCGACCGAGATCGCGATGACCGAGAACATGCGCCGCTTCAAGGCAATTCCAATCCAGTGAGGAGACTCCCGTGAGCACATTCGTGAAGCAGGCAGACGTCCGTCAGGAGCAGTTCGACTGGGGCGTGATCGGCTGGCGGCTCGTCCCGGCGTCCGGCTCGCAGCACCTGGTCGTGATGGACGTCACGCTCGAGCCGGGCGGCGGCCACGACTTCCACTGCCACCCCGGCCAGGAGGAGATGATCATCGTCACGCAGGGCCGGATCGTCCAGTACATCGAGCGGGAATCGACGACGCTCGGGCCCGGCGACTCGGTCTACCTCGCGGAGGGCGTGGTCCACGCGTCGTTCAACGACGGCGACGAGACCGCGCTCCTGCAGGTCGTGATCGGCCCGTCGATCGGCGGCGAGACCGGCTACGGCCTGGAGGACGTCTCCGGCGAAGAGCCGTGGGCATCGCTGCGCGCCTAGCCTGACCGGGCCTCGCCCCTCGGCGCTCAGGCGAGGTGATCGTAGGCGGGCAGCGTCAGGAACTCGACGAACTCGTCGCCGGTCGCGACCTGCTCGAACAGGCGCCGCGCCTCGTCGTAGCCCTCGCCGAGCTTGCCGACCTCCTCCTCGGTGATGCGCTCGACGTCCTCGCGCGCGACCTTGCCGTGATGGAGCCACTGCCACACCTGCGAGCGCGAGATCTCCGAGGTCGCGGCGTCCTCCATCAGGTTGAAGATCGCGACGGCGCCCGAGCCCTGGAGCCAGGCGGCGAGGTACTGGATCCCGACCGAGACGTCGTTCCGCAGCCCGTCCTCGGTGATCTCGCCCGGCGTCGCGGCAACGTCGAGCAGCTCGGCGGCGCCGACGTCCACGTCCTCGCGCAGCACCTCGAGTTGGTTCGGCCGGTCGCCGAGCACCCGGTCGAAGATCTCGAGCGCCACCGGAACGAGATCCGGATGGGCGACCCAGGTGCCGTCGTAGCCCTGCCCCGCCTCGCGCTCCTTGTCCTCGCGCACCTTCGCGAGCGCAACGGCGTTCACCTCCGCGTCGCGGCGTGAGGGGATGAACGCGGCCATGCCGCCGATCGCGTGCGCGCCCCGCCGGTGGCAGGTCTTGACGAGCAGCTCGGCGTACGAGCGCATGAACGGCGTGCCCATCCCGACCGAATTGCGGTCCGGCAGCACGAACTCGGGCCGGTGGCCGAGCTTCTTGATCACGCTGAACAGGTAGTCCCAGCGCCCTGCGTTCAGACCGGTCGCGTGCGGGCCGAGCTCGTGGAGGATCTCGTCCATCTCGAACGCGGCCAGGATCGTCTCGATCAGCACCGTCGCCCGCACCGTGCCGCGAGGGATCCCGAGCGTGTCCTGCGCAAGCTCGAAGACGCGATTCCAGAGCCGCGCCTCGCGATGGGACTCGAGCTTCGGCAGGTAGAAGTACGGCCCGCTGCCGATCCCCCGCAGCCGCTCGTGGTTGCGCAGGAGATAGAGGCCGAAGTCGAAGAGCGACGCCGACATCGGCGCCCCGTCGACCTCGAAGTGCCGCTCGACCATGTGCCAGCCGCGCGGCCGCACGAGCAGCGTCGCCACCTCGTCGTTCAGCTCGTAGACCTTCTCGCCCTGCTCGAGGCGGATCGTCCGGTCGATCGCGTCCGAGAGGTTGCGCTGCCCGTCGACCATGTTCTCCCAGGTCGGCGAGTTCGCGTCCTCGAAATCGGACATGAAGACCTTCGCGCCCGAGTTGAGCGCGTTGATCACCATCTTGCGGTCGGTCGGCCCGGTGATCTCGACTCGCCGGTCGGCGAGGTCCGCGGGCGCGGGCGGAACCTGCCAGTCGCCCTCCCGCACCGAGCGCGTGTCCTCGAGGAAATCGGGCAGCTCGCCCTCACGCAGCCGCTGCGCGCGGGCATGACGGGCGTCGAGCAGCGCCCGGCGCTCGTCGCCGAACGCGCGCTGGAGCAGGTGCAGGAACTCGGTCGCAGCGGGCGTCAGTACGTCGTTCACCGTCGGGCCTCCTCGAGCAGTTGTCGCGGGTCGAGTCCACGGATCGAAGCGTCCACGAGCTCGACCGGGTGGAAGGCGGGTAGCGGCCGGCCGGCGCGCCGCAGCGCCGCCGTGACCTGGACGAGACAGCCGGGATTGCCGCTCGCGTAGGCGTCCGGCTCGACCGCGAGCACGTGCCCGGCCTTGCGGTCGCCGAGCGTACCGGCGGCGTCGGGCTCGACGAGGTTGTAGATCCCGGCACTGCCGCAGCAGATCTCCTGCTCGGCCGGCTCGAGCAGCGTCAGGCCCGGAATCTGAGCCAGCGCGGCGCGCGGCTCGGAGGCGACACGCTGGGCGTGGCGGAGATGGCACGAGTCCTGGAACGCGACGCGCAGCTCGAGCGGCTTGCGCTCCGCACGCGCGACGAGCGGGTCGGCGAGCAGCTCCGACACGTCGCGTACCTTGGCGGAGAACGCAGCGGCGCGCTCGGCCCAGCCCGGGTCGTCGGCGAGCAGGTGCGCATAGTCCTTCAGGTTCGAGCCGCAGCCGGCGGCGTTCGAGACCACGAGTTCATAGTCCTCGAGCTGCGGAATTAAGTCGCGCGCGCGCGCGAGGCCGTCCTCGTGGCGGCCGGCGTGGATCGCGAGCGCGCCGCAGCAGCCCTGGCTCCTCGGGACGTGGACGTCGTAGCCGTCGGCGGCGAGCACGCGCGCCGTCGCCGTATTCACGTCGCCGAACACGACGCTCTGCACGCAGCCGGCAACGAGCGCGACGCGGGCGCCGTGCCCCGGCGTGCGCTCGGGCGGCCACTCGGTCGCGACCCACGGCGGTGCGATCGCCGCAAACGGCGCAAACGGCCCGGGTGCAGGCAGCCTCCGGAATGCGAGCGCAGCCCGCAACCGCCGACGGTGCGGGAACACGGCGAAGATCAGGGCCCGCAGGAAGCGATCGCGCGCCCCGCGCCGATGGTGCTCCTCGATGTGCGCGCGCGTCTGCTCGATCAGCCTGTCGTACTGGACGCCGGACGGGCACGAGCTCACGCAGGCCATGCAGCCCAGGCAGCGGTCGAAGTGCTCGACCACCGTGTCACTGAGCGGCAGCGTCCCCTCGACGAGGGCGCTCATCAGGTAGATGCGGCCGCGTGGGGAGTCCATCTCCTCGTGCCAGAGGCCGTACGTCGGACAGGTCGGCAGGCAGAAGCCGCAGTGCACGCAGTCCGCGATCAGCTCGCGCTGCAGAACGCCTCCCTGACCCGCTCGGCCAGCGGGCTCCACGCGGGCTCCCGGGCGTCCGACGTGTATGCGACGCGCGGGCCCGGGCGGACGAGCTGCGCCCGCTGGCCGTCCCAGCGCGCGCGGCCCGGGAGACGCGCCTGCAGCGCGCGGAGGTCGTCCCAGGGATCGGCCTCCTCGCCGCCGAGTGCGGACACCTGGGCGTCGACCGCCCGCTCGTTCCCCTCGAAGAGGACGTGCAACCTCCCGTCGGCGAGGTCGACGGCGCTCGGCACGAGCGTGCGAGCGGTGGAGCTCGAGCCAGCGTTCGCCGTCGACGACCGCCGTGCGCGCCGCCGCCGGCAGCGGGTGCAGCCGCAGCGCGAGCCGCTCGACCGCGCCGAGCCGGCCGTGCGAGCCGCAGAAGAGCTTGCCGAGGTCGTAACCGGCGACGTTCTTGACCACCTTGCCGCCGGAGCTCGCCCGCAGGCCGTCCGGAAGCACGACCGAGACGCCGATCACGAGGTCGCGCATCGTCCCGAAGCGGTGTGACAGCGGCCCCGAGAGGTTGTCGAGCAGGCACTCCCCGAGAGTCGGGTCGCCCGGCGGGTCGAGCGAGAAGCGCTGCCGGTGGACGGACAGCACGTCCTGCAGATCCGAGAGCCGCACCCCGGCCTCGACGATGCACGTGAGGTCGCCGGGCTCGTGCTCGAGGATCTCAGAGCCGCTCGGCAAGGCCTGCCTGCTCGAGCGCGTGAACGCGGTAGGGGCCCGGCACCTCGCCGCAGAGGCGCGGGGTCGGAAAGAGCTTGCCCGGGTTCGCGAGCCCCTCCGGGTCGAAGGCGCGGCGCAGCCGCTGCATCGCGGCGAGGTCGTCCTCGCCGAACATCAACGGCATCGAACAGGCCTTGTCGGTGCCGACGCCGTGCTCGCCGGTGATCGAGCCGCCGGCGTCGATGCAGGCGACGAGAATCTTGTGCGCGAGCTCCTCGGCCCGCTCCGCCTGCCCCTCGACGGCGCCGTCGTAGAGGACGAGAGGGTGCAGGTTGCCGTCGCCCGCGTGGAAGACGTTGCCGACCCGCAGGCCGTGCTCACGCGAGAGCTCGTCGATCCGGCGCAGCACGGCGGGGAGCTTCGTTCG
The DNA here is from genome assembly GCA_963757725.1 of uncultured Actinomycetes bacterium. GTDB lineage: Bacteria > Actinomycetota > Thermoleophilia > Gaiellales > Gaiellaceae > CAVWSR01. Next base: position 168,442 of record CAVWSR010000005.1, on the reverse strand, counting down.
CGGCACGACGCCGTCCTGTACGTAGTAGTCGGGGCTGATCCGGCCCATGGCGGCGAACGCGGCCTTGCGACCGCGCCAGACCTTCGCGCGGTCGTCGAGCTCGGATGCGACCCGGACCTCGACGGCGCCGTTCTCGGCGCAGATCTGCTCGACTCGGGCGAGGTCCTCCTCGACCTGCGCCGTCGGTCCGTCGAGCTCGACGATCAGCACGGCGCCGCAGCCTTCGGGGTAGTTCGCATGCACCGCGGCCTCCGCGGCCTCGATCGAGACGGCGTCCATCATCTCGATCGCAGCCGGCACGATGCCGTGCCCGATCACCCCCGAGACGGCGCCGCCCGCCTCGTCGGTGTGTGCGAAGCCGGCGAGCAAGGTGCGCACCGCCTCCGGCGCGCGGAGAACGCGCAGTGTCAGTTTGGTGGCAATCCCGAGCGTTCCCTCGGAGCCGATGAACGCCCCGAGCAGGTCGGGTCCCTCGTCCCACACCGATAGCTCGACGAGCCGGCCGTCCGGCAGCACGACCTCGGCGGCGAGCACGTGGTTGACGGTGAAGCCGTACTTGAGGCAGTGCGCGCCGCCCGAGTTCTCTGCCACGTTGCCGCCGATCGTGCAGACCTGCTGCGATGAGGGGTCCGGCGCGTAGTAGAAGCCCTGCGCCGAAACCGCCTTCGTGACGTCGAGGTTGGCGACGCCGGGCTCGACGACGACGTAGCCCTGGTCGACGTTCACCTCGAGAATCGCCGTCAGCCGGGCGAGCGAGATGACGACGCCCTCGGCGACCGGCAGCGCGCCGCCCGAGAGCCCGGTGCCCGCGCCGCGGGCGACGAACGGCAACCCCTCCTCGTGGCAGAGCCGCACGACCGCCTGCACCTCACCTGCATTCGCGGGGAGCGCCACGAGCGCAGGCACGACACGGCGCCCGGTCAGGCCGTCGCACTCGTAGGTGCGCAACTGCTCGGGCTCACCGATCGTCGCCGCCGCCGCCGCGAAGCGCTGCAAGAGGTCAGACCTCATCGGAATACGAGTCTAACGTCGCACTCGATCGTCCCGGCCGGGACCGGAACAACGGCGATACTGGTTTGTGGTAGGGTCGATATCGGTTACACCCGGACGATCGGGTGTGACGTGAAGGACGTTGACGCCTGCGGAGCTGTTGAGCTTCCAAGGGCGTTTTTTTATTGGAACGACGGAAAGGCTCGACGTTCGTGAACCCGGCAGCCGGCGGCCCGGCGGCAGGCTCACGAGCAGCAGGAGTTGCTAGATCCACGGGTCTCGGGGGGAGCCATCAGGACCGAACAACTCAATACCGCCGGTCTCCACCACGGGTCGACGCTTCACGACTACGTGCGCGTGGTCCGTCGCCGGAAGTGGGTCATCCTCGAGGCCGTGGTGCTCGTCACGCTGGCCGCAGTCCTCTTCTCGCTGCACCAGCAGCGCATGTACCGGGCGTCGTCGCAGGTGCTGCTCAGCAATCAGAACCTTGCGAGCGTCCTCACCGGCACGCAGCAGTCGACCGGCGTCAGCCTCCAGGCCGACCGCGTGGCGCAGACACAGGCCGACCTCGCGCGGGTTCCCGAGGTGGCGAAGCGAACGGTCGCCGCCGTCGGGCTTCGGCGCTCGCCCGCCGCCTTGCTCGCGCACTCGAGCGTGAGCGCAAAGACGAACGCCGACCTGCTCCAGTTCTCGGTCACCGATCACAACCCGACTCTCGCAACCCGTCTCGCTACGGCGTACGCCGCGCAATTCGTGCTCTACAGGCAGCAGCTCGACACCGGCGCGTTGCAGCGCGCGCGCTCCGAGGTGCAGCAGCGGATCGACGAGCTGCCGGTGAAGAGAGGCTCGCTCTACCAGAGCCTCGTGGAGAAGGACCAGCAGCTGGCGACGATGGAGGCGCTCCAGACCTCGAACGCCTCGGTGGTCGAGAACGCGGGCGGTGCAGCAAAGGTGCAGCCTCGGCCGGTCCGCAACGGTGTCCTCGGCTTCGTGCTCGGGCTCGTCCTCGGCCTCGGGCTCGCGTTCCTCTGGGAGGCGCTCGACACCCGCGTTCGCAGCGCCGAGGAGATCGGCGAGCGGCTCGAGCTGCCGCTGCTCGCACGCCTGCCGGAGCCGGCACGGCGCCTGCGCAAGGACGAGCAGCTCGTCATGCTCGCGGACCCGCGCAGCAACGGCGCGGAGGCGTTCCGGATGCTGCGCACGAACCTCGAATTCGTGCGACTCGACCACGACGTCAAGACGATCCTGGTCACGAGCGCCGTCGAGCAGGAGGGCAAGTCGACGTCGGTCGCAAACCTCGCTGTTGCGCTCGCTCGAGCCGGGCAGCGGGTCGCGCTCGTCGATCTCGACCTGCGACGGCCCTTCCTCGATCGCTTCTTCGACCTCCGCCACCGGCCGGGCCTGACGGAGGTGGCGATCGGCCAGGCGCGACTGGAAGACGCGCTGATCCCGGTCCCCGTCGGCGACGTCACCGATGGGCCGGGCCTCCCGTCGCCGTCCGGTTCGAGCAACGGGCGCGCGGCAGTGAAGACGCCGTCTCCGTCGGCGCACGCCGGCAGCCTGAGCGTGCTCGTCGCAGGCCCGATCCCGCCGAATCCCGGGGAGTTCGTCGGCTCGGCCGCGCTCGCGGAGATCCTGAGCGAGCTTCGCGAGCACTTCGACACGGTCCTGATCGACGCCCCACCCTCGCTCAAGGTCGGAGACGCGATGACCCTCTCGCCGAACATGGACGCCCTGATCGTCGTCACGCGGATGAACGTCATTCGCCGGCCGATGCTGAACGAGCTCCGGCGTCTGCTCGACTCGAGCCCCGCGCGGAAGCTCGGCTTCCTCGTCACCGGCGCCGAGAGCGAGGACGGCTACGGCTACGGGTACGGCGGCTACGGACACCGCGGCTACGACCAAGGCTCGAACGCCGGCACGACGACAGATCGACACGCGAAGGCCGCGAGATGAAGTCGCTGCGTGCCCGGCATGCCGAGGCCTTCACCGGCCGAGGCAACGGCGCCGACCACGGCGCACCCGGCGTGGCCGCTCGCACCACGACCGCGGGGAGCAGATAGATACGAGGGGGGAAGCGACAATGACCGCTGACGAGCTGGACCAGCTCGCTGAACTGCGGTCTGCGGTGGACGATCGAACGCTCGAGATGATCGAGCACCGGCGACGTTCTGGCGGTGCGCGGACGCGTGGCTGGCTCGTGCGGCGGGCGTTGCTCGCCGCCGACCTTTTCGGCCTCTGCCTCGCGTTCGGGATCACCGAGGCGCTGTTCGTACCCGGCGCCGGGCGCGACCAGCTCAACCCGACGGTGGAGGTGATGCTGTTTCTCCTGACCCTGCCGCTCTGGGTCGTCGTCGCCAAGCTCTACAGCCTCTACGACCGCGACGAGGAGCGCGCGGATCACTCGACGGCCGACGACGTGGTCGGGGTCCTTCACCTGGTCACGGTCGGCACCTGGATCCTGTTCGCCGGCTCGTATCTCACCCGGCTTGCACACCCCTCCGTCCCGAAGCTCTTGACGTTCTGGTGCCTCGCCGTCGTGGCGGTCGCGGGCTTCCGGGGAGTCGCCCGGAGCATCTGCCGGCTGAGCGACACCTACCTCCAGAACACGCTCATCGTCGGCACCGGCAAGGTCGGCCAGCTGTTCGCCCGCAAGCTGCTCGCCCATCCCGAGTACGGGCTCAATCTCGTCGGTTTCATCGACGCTCAGCCGAGGCGCCGCGAGGCCGATCTCGAGTCGCTGGCGGTTCTCGGCACCTGCCAGGACATTCCCGCGCTCGCCCGGTTGCTCGACGTCGAGCGTGTGGTGATCGCCTTCTCCGGGGAGCAGCACACGCAGCTGCTGTCCGTCGTCAAGGAGCTCTCGCCCCTCGACGTCCAGATCGACATCGTTCCGCGTCTGTTCGAGGGCGTCGCGCCCAACGTCCACGTCCACCTGATCGAGGGGCTGCCGCTCCTCGGTTTGCCCCCGTTGCGGCTCTCGCGATCGTCGAGGCTCGTCAAGCGCGCAATCGATCTGATCGCCAGCGCGGTCGCGCTGCTCTGCCTCGCGCCGGTGCTCGCGGTGATCGCCGTCGTCGTCAAGCTCGATTCGAGGGGACCCGTCCTCTATCGGCACCGCCGAGTCGGCAAGGGCGGGAAGGAGATCGACATCTTCAAGTTCAGGACGATGCGGTCGGACGCCTGCAGGGGCGAGCGCTACGGCGGTGAGACCGCCGAGCGGATGTTCGTGGATCTGCTGGCGAGCTCCGAGCGTCGCGACGAGTTCGAGGCGACGTACAAGTTGAAGGACGACCCGCGAGTCACACGGGTCGGGCAGACGCTTCGGAGGCTGAGCCTCGACGAGCTGCCTCAGCTCATCAACGTCCTCCGCGGCGATCTGAGCCTGGTCGGGCCGCGGGCAGTCACGCGGGACGAGCTCGCCCGCTACGGCGACGCGGTCGACGCGCTGCTGGCGATTCGCCCCGGCGTGACCGGCTACTGGCAGGTCAACGGGCGCTCACGTCTCTCCTACACGGATCGCGTCCGGCTCGATCTCGCCTATGTGAGCGGCTGGTCACTGGGCCTCGACGTCAACATCCTGGTCAAGACGCTGCGTACCCTCGTGAGGCCGGACGCGTACTGATGCGAGTCGATCTCTCGAGCGCGAGGCATCCGGCCCGACGTCACCGTCGCCCACTGGTGACTTGCGGCGCTCGATCTGGAGCTCATCGTCCGAACAGCGTGCAGGCTCGTCACGCCGCTTCGAAGCTCGGATCCTGACCCAGTAGAGATGACCATCGGCGCCGTCGAACGTACCTCAGCAGAACCCAGCGTCAGTCGCCTCCCGCGGCTGAGGCTGGCTGCGGCGCACGGGGCACGACGGGATGCGGTCGGCTCCTTCCTCCTGCAGATCGCGAGCATAGGGCTCGGCTTCGTCTCGAACGTGATCGTCGCGCGGCTCGTGGGCATCAGCGGCTACGGGTACTACTCGATCGCCCTCGGCTGGAGCGCTCTACTGACCTCCCCTTCCGTGCTGGGGCTGGACCGGGTTCTCGTCCGCGAGCTGGCCTGGTATCGCAAGGCGGAGCGACTGGGGCTCGTACGCGGGCTCCTGCGGCGGGCAAATCAGGTCGCGCTCTGCGGAGCGCTCGTCCTTGGTCTCGGCACACTCCTCATCGCAGTTCCGATGTCCAGGCCCGGCGGCCGCACGGCGGTTGTCGTCGGCCTGCTCGTGCTCATGCCCGTGAGCGCCGTCTCCCGTGTCCGGCTATCGGCGCTCCAGGGCCTGAAGCGGGCGACGTTGGCGCTCTTCACACAGTCCACCGTGCGTGCGGTCTCCCTGATCCTGATCCTTTCGGCCATCGCGATCCTGACCACCGAAGACCATACGATCAGCGCGTCCGAAGCGGTCGCCGCGCAGGTCGCAGCCGTGATTGTCGCGATCGGCGTCGGCAGCTTCGCTCTCCGCCGGGTCCTACCGTCCGACGCCCGCCGGACTCCGATCGAGTACGACCACCGACGCTGGACCGCCGGGATCAAGGTCCTGGCGGCACTCGGAGTGGTGGTGATGCTCAACACCCAGATGGGGATCCTGATGCTCGGCTGGCTCGGCACCGCCGCGGACGCTGGTCGATTCGCGGCCGCGACGCGGGTCGCGGCGCTCGTCGTACTTGGCTATGCAGCCACGAACGCGGTCCTCGCGCCGCGCATCGTCGAACGCCACCGCGCCGGCGATCGCGACGGTCTGGAGCGCCTGCTCACGCACGGATCGCTCGCCGCTCTCGCAGCCGGGCTGCCCGCCACGGTCGGCGTCGCGATCTTCGCCCCGGACGTGCTCGGTGCGTTCGGAGACGGCTTCGGCGGGGGCCGGGCGGCACTGCTCATCCTGGTGGCCGGCCAGCTGGTCAACGCAGCGACCGGCTCGGTGAGCACGGCCCTGCTGATGACCGGCCACGAGCGCGTCGTGACCGCGACGGCCGTCGCCGCCGCCGCTCTCAATCTCGCTCTCTGCGCGACGCTGATCCCTCGCTTCGGCGCCGAAGGGGCGGCGATCGGGATGACCGTGAGCCTGGTGGCGATGAACGTCGCGTACACGATCCTCGTCGCGCGCAGGCTCGGCGTCGTCACCTTCCGAAACGCCTTCGCGCGGAGACGCTGAGCGATGCTCGAAGTGGACAGGCTCGCAGCCTCGCGGGGCTGGCGTGCGGCTCCCGAAAAGCCGCGCGCGCAGACGATCCTGCACATCGGCGCCACACAAACTCTCGCGAGCGTCGTTCTCGACCAGCTTCGGGGTCTGCGCGAGCTGGGATGGACGATCGTCCTCGCCTGCCGTGAGGACGAGTGGGCCGAGCCTCTGCGGCGCGAGGGCTTCGAGATCGAGCCGATCGGCATCGGGGCCAGGCCGTCGTCCACAGAGATGGCCCGCGGCCTGCAAGACGTCTGGGCGGCAGTCCGGCGCGTGCGCCCCGCCCTCGTGCACACGCACAACGCCCACCACGGCGCGGTCGGCCGCCCCGTCTCGGCGATGCTTCGCATTCCGGCTGTCCACACGTGGCGCTACAGCCCCATCGACGCGTCCTCAACCGTCCCCGGGCGGCTCCTCCTCGGCGCGATCGAGGCACTCGCCACCCGCGCCGGGCGCGCTGTGCTCTTCCAGAACGGAGAGGATCTGAACGAGGCCGTCCGCCGCAAGCTGGTGCCGCTCCGGCAGGCGGTTCTGATCGGAAACGGCATCGAGGTCGGACGCTACGCGAGCCCCGGCGAAGATCGTCGCGCCGTACGCGGTCGCCTGGGCATCCCGAGCGAGGCCGAGGTGATCACGTGCGTTGCCCGTCTCGAGGAGCGCAAGCGGCAGGCGGAACTCGTCGACGCCGTGGCGCTCGTCTCGGCTGCTCGCCCGGCCGCGCGCCTCCTGCTCGTGGGCACAGGCCGCGACGAACCCGAGACTCCGGACCCGAGTGGAGGAACGCGGGCTGTCCGACCGGGTGGTGTTCGCGGGTCAGCGCGCGGACGTGCCGGAGCTGCTGCACGCGTCGGACGTCGTGGCGCTCGCGTCCCGGCGGGAGGGCGTGCCGCGCTCGCTCATGGAGGCGATGGCCGCGCACATCCCGGTGGTCGCGACCGACGTGGTGGGGACGCGGGAGCTCGTCCAGCACGATCGGACGGGACTGCTGGTACCGCTCGGCGATGTGGCCGAGCTCGCTCGCGCGCTCAGCCGGCTGCTCGAGGACGAGGAGCTCCGAGGGCGCCTCGCACGCGCGGCGGCAGAGAGGGTCGCCCGCGACTTCCGAGAGGAACTCGTCACAGCCAGGGTCGACGAGGTGTACAGGCGCTGCCTCGAGCGGCGCGATCAGCCGGTGGCGAGTCGCGCATGATTCCGAGCACGGCCAGTGTGATTGGTGCGGCGGAGCATGTCGTTCGCTCTCCCGAGACCGACGAGGAGCTCGTCCCGTGCAACCTCTGCGGCTCGACGGCGCGCGAGGTCCCGTACACCGCACGCGACTGGCGCTTCCGGGTCGACGATCGCCGGTACGCGGTCGTGCGCTGTCAGGCCTGCGGCCTCGGCTATCTCGCGCCCCGGCCGACGCCGGCGTCGATCGGCCGCTACTACCCGGCGGTCTACTACCGCGAACGTGCGGAGGACGTCGCAGGCGAGCGACTCACCGCTCAGGCCGAGTACGTGACAAACAGTCGCCCCAGGCGGCTGCTCGACGTCGGCGCGGCCGGGGGCGAGTTCATCCTCTACATGCGGCGCCGCGGCTGGGACGTGACCGGGCTCGAGCCGCACGCCCCGGCCCGCATCGACCCGGGACTCGAGATCGTCGAGTCATGGGAGGGTCTACGCGACGCCGAGCCGTTCGACGTGATCACCGCGTGGTCCGTCTTCGAGCACCTCCACGACCCTCGGGCCGCGTTCCAGCAATGCCGTGACCACCTGCGGCCGGGCGGCAGGCTGGTCATCCACGTCCCCAATCTGAACAGCCCGCTCTCCCGACTCGCTCGCCAGGAAGACGTTCCCAGACATCTTTACTTCTTCACGCGAGCGCACGTTGCGGCGCTACGCCGCCGAAACGCGGCTGAACCTGCTCTCGGTCGAGCATGACACCCGGATCATGGACGGGCGAGGTCTCGGCTCCCTTCGGCTCCGGTTCGCCAGAGCGGCCGGGATCTCCGCCGACGACTACATCGCATGGTCGCGCCTGCCGGGCGGCCGCGCCCGCCGGCAGGCTGGACCGGCGCTCGCGCTCGCGTCACTCCCGCTCTCCGCCATCGAACGGGTCCTGGTGTGGGCCCGTGCGACGCCGGCTCCGGTTCAACGGCACGTCGTCGCCGACGTTCGGGAAACATGGAACCTAGAGCGATCCCGCCGAGAACGGACGTGCCGGTGTCCGCCGAGATCCCGCACGTCGTCGTCGTCAGCCTCGACCTGGCAACCGTCGGCGGCGCCGAGATCGCCGCCGGCGAGGTGATGCGCCGACTTGCGGGCCGGGTGCACTTCACCGTCTTCTCCGACACGATCGACCCCTCGCTGGAGGAGTTCGTCGACTGGCGCCGCGTCCCCGTTCCGCGCGGGCCGTTCGCGCTACGCCTCGCGGTTTTCTTCGTCCGGTGTGGATGGGCGCTGCGCAGTATCGAAGCCGATGTACGCCACGCGTATGGGGCCTTCGCGCCGAACCGGTGGGACCTCGTGACGCTGCAATTCAGCCACCGCAGCTACGTGCGTCGGAGTCGGCGCCTGTCCCCACCGGGCACTCACGGGCTGAAGCGCGCGGTCCGCGCCACCGGTCGGGCGCTTGGTGTGCTCGCCGAGCTCTGGTGTCTGCGACCCGCTCGCACGCGCGCGATCGCCGCCGTCTCCGAAGGTCAGCGAACCGAGCTTGAACGCGTCTTCCCCGGGATCGAGATCGCGATCACACCAAACGGCTGCGATACCGGCCGGTTCGCGCCCGACAGCTCAGCGCGCGCCCGGGTGCGCAGTGCAGAGGCTGTGCCCGCCGACGCCTTCGTGGTCCTGTTCTGCGGGACCGACTGGGAGCGAAAGGGGCTCGACGTCGCCATCGAGGGTCTCGCCCGGTTGCGCGCACGCGCGTCGGCCGACGTCCGGCTCTGGGTTGTCGGTCGTGGCGACGAAGCGCGCTTCACCGCAGTCGCGAAACTGCGCGGCGTCGCCGATCAGGTGCGGTTCTTCGGCTACCACTCCGACGTAGCGGCCTTCTGCCAGGCCTCCGACGCGTTCGTGTTGCCGACGCTCTACGAGACGTTCTGCATCGCCGCCTACGAGGCCGCAGCATCTGGCTTGCCCGTGATTGGCACGGACGTCGACGGCGTGCGTGAGCTGATCGGCGACGACGAGGCCGGCATCCTGATCGGTCGCGACCCCGACGCTGTCGCCGAAGCGCTGCTCCAGCTGATCGGCGATCCCGACCGGTGCGAACTATGGGGACGATCGGCCGCCGGCGGGCGCTGTCGCGGGACTGGGACGCTGCAGCGTTGTCGATACTCGACGTCTACCGCAGGGTGGCGGTCCGATGAGCGACCGCATCCGCAAACGCCTGCTCGAGCCCGTCGCACATGGCGCGCAGCGTGTATCGCTGCTCGAATCTGCCTCGGTTGAACTCGCCCATCCGGCGACAGAGATCGTCGTCCTGAAGAAGTTTCGTCATACACGATGCGAGCTGCCCCACGTTTCCGCGGGGCACGAGAAAGCCGCCCTCACCGGGGGCGACCAGCGTGCGGGGGCCTCCTTCGCCAACCGCGACAATCGGCCTGCTGCTCGCCATCGCCTCGAGCAGTACCCGACCGAACGGCTCTCCGTGAGATGCCGAGACGAGGAGTCGCGTCCGTCTGAGCAGCGCCGGCGTCTCGTCGTGAGGCACCGCGCTGCGGAGGTGTACCGAGCCGCGGAGATCGGCCTCGGCAATCCGCCTCGCAACTGCCTCCCGCTCGGGCCCGTCCCCGACGAGATCGAGCTCGGCCCCGGCAACGTCCCTATGGACGAGCGCAAACGCGTCGAGGAGCTCCGGGACACCCTTGTAACGGGTGAGCGTGCCCAGGAAGAGCGCTCGAGGTCGCTGCGGAATCGGCGACGGCGCGAAGAGGCGCTCGTCGATTCCGATCGGGAGATTTCGCGCTCGGCGAGCCCAGTTGACCGGCAGGATGCAGGCGACGTCGGGCGTCGAGGTGAGCACGACGACGTCGCCCATGCGCCGTCGAGTCATGCCGCGGCAGGCAATCGCGGCTCGGGGCAGAAGGTGCTCGGTCACGCCGCGCCCGAGCCCCACGGCGTCCGCCGGCCACGGCAACGAAACCGGCCCGACGACAAGAGCCGTCTTGCGGGGAAGCAGCGAGAGCATGACCGTGGGGAAGAGCAGCGCGGGCGGGTCGATGGGCCGCAGCCAGTACACGACGTCGAAAGCACTGCAGCCACCGAGTCTCCGAAAGAGGCGGGCGGCTTTGACGGCGTGCGCGATGGGATCGAGACCGTTCGAGGGAAGCGTCCGGCCGAGCGCGAACGCGCGGAACGGAGGCTCCGCCACAAGGTCGAGCTCGCGGGCGCACACGGTGAGCTCGTGACCGCGTTCTGCGAGCGCACACAGCGCCTCCCAGGCGATCAGCCCCTCGCCATTCGGCTGAACGTCCGTCAAGGTCTTGGCCGCGGAGGCAACGAAGACCCGCATGGACGGGCACCATACCGACCAAGCGGAGACCCGCCCGCGACCCGTCGTACGCAGAGACGATGAACGGCCTGGCCACGCTCACATCCTCGCAACGCAGGACGCAGCCCTCGCCCATGGTGCTCGGCGGTGCCGTGGCCGCCGTCTGTCTTGGCATGGCCTATCTGCTCGTCGAGAAGGGCGCGCTCGCCACTGCGGCGCCTCTAGGAGCGCTCGCCTGCATCGCGCTGCTCGCCGCACTTCTACGGCGGCCGGGGGCGAGCGTAGTCGCCGTCGTCGCGCTCCTCACCGTGTATCCCGTGGGACGCGTCGTGGCCGGCCCCGTGCCGGTGTACTTCGGCGACATCCTGATCGTGGTCGCGGTGATCGCCCTCCTCGCATCCGGCTGGCGAAGCCCCCCGGCACGGGTGTGGCTCGGCGTCTATCTCATCTCGTGGGTTCCCGCGCTCGTCTACCAGTGGTTCACCCTCGGCTCGGTGCTCGACTCGGTGTACGGGTTCGGCCGCAACGCACTCGCCGTCTCGGTGTTCCTGATCGGGGCATGGCTGGGGACCCACCCAGACGAAGGGCGCCGGGCCGGTGTGACGCTCTGCCTCGGCTCAGCGCTCACGGCGGTGATCACCCTCGGCCAGGCCATCCCCGCCACCTCCGGTCTCGTGCGGAAACTCCTCGAGTCTCTCTCGCCGACGTTCGCGGCCCACGGCTATCAGCGCTATCCGAATCGCGCCTTCGCGTTCTTCGAGGCGCCGACCGCGCTCGCCGGCTTCCTTGCCGTCATGGCCGTCTTCGCCGCCGGGCTGGCCATCGTCTATCCCGGGCGCGTGAGGAGGCTCGCGCTCGTCACGGTGATCGTGATCGCTCCGGCGTTGATCGCGACCTACAGCCGACAATGGGTCCCGGCCCTGGCCGTCGGCGTGCTGATGCTCGTCGCACTCCGTCCCCGCGTGCTCGCGCCCGGAGTCGTCGTCGTTCTCATCGCCGCCTCGATCGTCGTCGGAGCGTTGGTCGCCGGATCGCTGAACGCCACCTATCTCTCGGGCCGATTCTCGGGCGCAGGAACTGCCCGCCAGAACATCAGCGACCGCCTGGCGCAGCCGGGACGTTTCCTGGCCGCCCAAGCCACTGGCGGCCCGGAGACGATCGTCGGCCGTGGCTTCGCGACCAGCGACATCCTCGACCGCACCACCCTGTCGAGCGATGAGGTCGCTCGGCTGAGCGAGGGGCTCCCGAAGGAGAATTCGATCCTGCTAGAGATCTACAACCACGGGATCGCCGCCGGGATCCTGCTCGTGGGCTTCCTCGTCGGCGCGATGGCGCTCGGAGCCGGCCTGAGCCGGAACGAGCGACTTGCGGCCATGCCCGCGATTGGGCTGAGCGCAGCCGTGGCCAGCTGCGTCGTTCTCGCGTGGTCCGACCAGTACTTCAGCGAAGCGCTCTTCATGAAGGCCATCCTGTGGCTGTTCATCGGCTGGGTCTTCGGCCTGCGCGCGTTTGCCGCGGAGGTCTTGGAGGGCAACGACGAGACCGGCCGCGGGCAGGCTCAGGGCCGCCCGCCTCGCTAAACGACCAGGCGCTCCCGATAGAGCTTCATGCACGCTTCGGCCGCACGGCTCCAGGTGAACGACTCGGCTCGAGCCAAGCCTCTCCGGACGAGGCGCTCGCGCAGATCGGCGTCGTCGACGATCCGGGCCATGGCGGCGGCGAGTTCCTCGGCGCGCGGCTGCTCGACGAGGATCGCTGCGTCGCCGACGACCTCCGGGATCGCCGTGAGAGCCGTGGAGATGACCGGAGTGCCACACGCCATCGCCTCCAGCAACGGGAGTCCGAAGCCCTCGTAGGACGACGGAAAGACGAACGCGTCTGCGAGCGAATACAGCGCGGGCAGATCCTCATCGGCGACGTAGCCGGTGAAGGACACGCCCGGCACGGACCGAGCCGACTCGTAGATCGCGTCGTACTGCCAGCCGCGCGCGCCGGCGAGGACGAGCGCGTATTCGTCTCCAGCCTGGCTGCGGAAGCGCTCGAAGGCGCGGATCAACGCGTCGACGTTCTTGCGCGGCGAGAGCAGCCCGACAAACAGGAAATACGGTCGATCGAGGCCGTAGCGCTCTCGCGCCCGCGCCAACTCACGCTCTCCGATCGTGGCCGAGAAGCGCCCGCGGTTCACGCCGAGCGGAACGGCCGTCACCCTTGCCGGGTCGATGTCGTAGAGCTCGCAGAGATCATCCTTCACGTACTCGGTGTTGGTCGTGAAGGTCACGAGCGGGTTCGTCGCCGCCCTTCGGATCGCGACGTCCTTGAAGCGACGGCGTCGCGCCGGGAACGTCTCGGGAAGGCGCTTCGACGCGAGATCGACGACCCAGACGATGGTGGGACATCTGGTCGGCACCGTGACGTTGGCGTGGAGCAGATGGATGAGATCCACCGGGGCGAGCCATCGGTCGACGGCGGGAGCGCGACACCAGTGCCAGGCGGGGTACCAGGCGTGCCGGATCCCCGGAAGCCCTCGCAGCCGAATGCGCTGCAAGGGAAGGTCGTCGACGGTCTGCCCGAGCCGCCGCGGCGTGTAGAAAGCGGTCAGCTCATCCTCCCCGGCGCACGTGTCGAGCGCCTTCAGCAGCTCCACCTGGTGGTAGCCCATGCCGGAGAACTGCGAGTCGGCGATGTGGTCGGCCCAGAGCGCGACGCGCATGCAGTCACGCCCTCTCGTACGGTCGATAGGAGGCGCTCGTCGGCCCCCGACGCCGCCGCCCGGACCGCTCAGCGGGCGACGAGCTGATCCACCAGCTGCTGGATCGTCCGGTCCGCATCGAACCGCTCTTCGATCGTGCTGCGACCAGCATCTCCAAGCCGCCGCCGTTCAGCCGGATCCCGCAGAAGTCGCTCGAGCTCGGTGACGAGCTGAGAGTCGTGGTCGAAGACAATCCCATTCCTGCCCGAGTCTATGAGCTCCTCTTCGAGCCCAGGCAGGCGCTTCGTCACCGTCGCGACGCGCATCGCGAGCGCCTCGAAGAGCACGTTGGGGATGCCGTAGTGACCCTGCTCGGCTTCCGGGCAGAGCGCGAAGACCGCGGCTCGGCGGAGCAGGTCGCGCACCTCATCATGGTTCTTCGCGCCGGCCAGCTCGACGGTCGCTCCGAGCTCCAACTCGGCTATCAGGCGCTCGAGCTCATCCCGCTCAGGACCCTCCCCGACGATCTGACATTCGAAGTCGAGACCCGCATCACGGAGCGATGCGCATGCTCGGATCAGCGTCGCGAATCCCTTCAGGGGCAAGAGACGACCGACGCTCAGGATCAACGAGCGCGCTCCCGGTTCAGGCCTCACGCCGTCGAAGCGGCTGAGATCGACACCGTGGTAGACGAGGTGCACGCGGCTCGCGGCCCGCGGCGCCAATGCTCGGAGGTGCTCGCGATTGCGCGCGGTGCAGGTGGCGACGAAGTCTGCCTGTTCGATCTTCTCCATCAGGCTGCCCGGACGGCCCACCTCGTCGGAGCCCGCGTCATCGCCATAGATATCGGTGGCATGTGCGCTCATGCCATAGGGAACGGCAGCCACCTTGTGCACCAGAAGCGCGATGTCACTCGGAAGCGTCCAGTGCGCGTGCAGGCGGTCGAGCCTCAGGCGGTTCACGAGCTCGACCACTGCCATCGTCTTGAGCCAGCGACCCAGCCGCGATGCATGGCTCGGTATCGGCGTTCTCGCGTTCAGAAGCCACGCCGCGAGTGCCAACCGGGGATGACGTGCGATCGTGATTCCTACGCGCAGCGCCAGCCGAACGGGTGAATCCATCAGATAGATCGGAGCAATCCCTTCGGCGCGCACCGCGGCGAGCGGCGCGGCGTCGGCCGAGCCAGACCTGTCCAAGACAACTGGCTGGATCGCCAGCCCGGCCCGCTTCAACCGGATGACCTCGCCCGTGACGAAGCTCTCGGACAGGATCGGAAAGCGTGGCAGCACGCAGCCGATGCGGATCGTCTTGGGTCTGGTTTGTGTCATTGCGCGACGCCTCCGCGTCTTCTGGATCACACGAGTTCTATCGGTCCACCCGAGGCCGTATCGCCGTCCCCGACCGATCATCACTCGCCGCCGCGCGCTGACGGCACACCACCTACGATTCGGGAGCATGGGAATCGCCGACGGCACGATGTGTGTCTACTGCGGCGGATCGGGTCAGGTCGACGTCCGAGAGATCCGGTGCGCTGCCTGCCGGCGGCGACTCGCAACCATCCACGGGCCACGCGCCCAGTGGCTCGTGCCGATGCCCGCCGAGCTGCGTCGGCGAGTCGACGCGGAAACCGCCAGGTGGGACACATGGGCTGCGCGCGCGGAGGGCCGGCGTCCTGTGGAGACCGATATCCGTGGCTGGTTGTCAGGCAGTCGCGTCTACCGGCCTCTGCTGAAGGCCTTCCCCGAGCTCACGAGCCTCACCGGGAAGCGTGTGCTGGATATCGGCGGCACATGCATGGACGCGCCGAAGTTCCTGCGATCAGGCGTAGCACGCGTCGATCAGCTCGAAGTCTCTCCAGCCTCACAGGCCGTAGCCATGGCCAACCTCCGCCGCGACTGGCCGGCCTGGGAGGGGCGAGTTTGGTTTCACACCGCTGCGGCCGAGTGGCTTCCGTTCGCCGATAACACCTTCGACGTCGTATTCAGCCGCTCCACCGTGCACCACACTGACCGCCGGCGGGTGTTCCCAGAGATCGCAAGAGTGCTGCGCCCGGGCGGTGTGATGCTGCTCATCGAGTCGTACCGATCTTGGCCCCTCTACCGGCTCACTTCCCTGCGCCGAGCGGCGCTGCGTGCTGACCGCGGGACCGACGATCCGCTTACGCTCGGGGAACTGCGAGCCCTCGATGGCTGCTGGCGTGACGTGACCGTCTTCCCGTTCGGAGCCGTGTGGACGATCTGGTCTCAGACGGGCGACAAGCTGACACGCAGGCCTCGCCACCTCGTCTGGGCGATCGACCTCAAGCTCGGGCGCTTGGGAGGCCGGGCCTTGGGGAGCCAGTGCTGGGTGGCAGCGCGAACATGCGCCTGACGGACCAGGAGTGCACCGGAATGCAAGAAGACCCTGCACCTCGTGGAGCAGCCGTCGCCTTGCGAGACATCGACTAGGCTCAGCGAATGTCACCCCTACGAGCGCGCCTGCGGCCGGCAGCAAGAGTGGCCCGGCGCGCTGTCTTGCCGATCGTCTACCGGGGCGACGCCGTCGAATGTCCGATCTGCGAGGGAAGGTTCCGCAGCTTCGTTGATTTCCGGGGCAGACCCAACGCCCGCTGCCCCCGCTGCCTGCTGCTCGAGCGCCACAGGGTGATCTGGCTGTACCTACGCGAGCGCACCCCGCTGTGGACTGAACGAGTCAGCGTCTTGCACGTTGCGCCGGAGAGGCCCTACCGCGATCGATTGAAAGCCCTCTCGAATGTGGAGTACATCTGCGGTGACCTGCAGCCGCGTCATCACGACGAACTGCGGATCGACGTGACGGATCTGCCGTTCGACGACGCATCGTTCGACCTCGTGCTCTGCAACCACGTCCTGGAGCACGTGCCCGACGACACGCAAGCGATGCGGGAGCTTCAGCGAGTGCTCAAACGTGGTGGCCGGGCGATCATGCAGCATCCCGTCGACTACAACCGACCACACACGTTCGAAGATCCGACCGTGACGAACGAGCGGGACCGCGAGCGCCTCTTCGGTCAAGAGGATCACGCCCGGGTGTACGGGCGCGACATCGACGAGCGTCTTGCTGCAGCCGGTCTACAGGTCCGCCGAGTGGACTTCGTCGGCGAGGTCGGTGCTCAGACCGTCCGCCGGTACGGGCTCCTATCTCGACCGATCCACGACTGCATCAAGCTCTAAGCGAGCAATTCTGGCAGCTGCCACCCGCCGCGACCCCCGTCGAGTTCGACGGCATGCTCCTCGGACGTGCCACCGCGATTTTGCCGTCGGCCTCGCACATCGCGGCAGCCCGTGGCACCCTGCCGGGATGGCCGCAACGTTTCACCGCTGCCTCGAACGTCGAAGAGAACCTCAAGGCAGGGTTGTCGAGCGGTGATATCGAGAACCGGCTGATGCAGTAATGCCAGGGCGTGACCCACTCACCAACCCGGAGGCGCTGATCAGGCGCATCTACGCATACGCCGCCTACCGCCTCGGCGACGGGCCTGATGCCGAGGACGCGACCTCCGACGCCTTCGAGCGGGCACTGCGCTACCGCTCCAGCTTCGATCCTCGCAAGGGGACACCGGCAGCCTGGATGATCGGGATCGCACGACGCTCCGTGGACGAGATCCTCGCAGCACGTACGCCTCTGCTGGCCGAACCGCCGGAAGAGCCGACCTACGATCGGGACTCCGCAGTCCGAATCGACCTTACGCGGGCGCTCGACCGACTTGACGAGCGCGACCGCGAGCTGGTCGCGTTGCGGTACGGCGCCGACCTCACCGCGAAGCAGATCGCCGCCCAGCTCGAGATGAAGACGAACGCCGTCGAGGTTGCCCTGCATCGGGCTCTCGGGCGCCTTCGCCGTGAGCTCGAACAGGACCAGCCCGAATCCGGCGGCGCGCTTCGGCCGAAGACGTCGCCATGAATCGGCTCTTCGGCCAGCGGCGACCGTGAGTTGATCGCGCTGCGTCGCGAACTCGAGCGCAGCGGCGTCGAGAGCACGAGCTCCGCATTTCCGTCCGAAGCTCGCGCCCTGAGCAGGAGTCGGCGCAGGGCAGGGGTGTTCGAAAGGTGGTTCCCCTCCGTTTCCCTTGGGGTTGACCTCCTCTGCAAAGCGCGTTAAGTTCTCCGCTGTTCTAGAGATGTCCTGCGCGCGGTGCTCGCTCAGCCGCACGCTTGCAAGGGGGGATAAGGGTGGTTCAGAGGGCTGAGCTCTGACCACTGCGGCGATGTGCTTGCCGGGACGCGGTGTAGGTTGGCGACGCCCTGTGTTCGTCGGAGCGCTCACCATCGCACTTGTCCTTGCGTTCCCGCCGATCGGCCGGACTGATCCCGGGGGCGGAGCACCGCCGGCCGCGGCTGACCCGTCGAGCTCGGCCGCCGCCCAGCCCGGCACGCCGCCGGGTGACGGCACCGTCTCGGCACCGGACCAGAGTCCCGGCTCCAGCGGGGCGAGCACCGCCGGAACCGACGGTGCCGCACCGTCGACGACGCCGGACCAGAACACCGCCGCGAGCAGCACGAGCACCGACGGAAGCGACAGCGCCGCACCGTCGACGACGCCGGACCAGAGCCCCGCCGCGAGCGGCACGAGCACCGGCGGAGGCGAGGCTGCCGCGTCGACGCCGCCGAACGCCACACCGACGACCGGCCCAAGCAGCGATCAGGGGGCACAGGCAGCACAGGACGCAAGCGCAGCGGCGGGTGCCGCTCAGGACAACGCGAGCAACGACCACGTCGTGGTGAACGTCGACAGCCCGGGAGGGGCTCCGAGCGTCGCCCAGTCCAACACCACCGCCGCGGGTGCGTCGGCGCAGGCCACCACCGCCGTCGACCAGGCCGGATCCACCTCGGGGGCGACCTCGGGCGAGCCGGGAGGCGCGTGTCCCGCCGGGGCCGCGGCTGTCGTACCGCCGGGATCGAATCCGCTGCCGGGCGCCTTCAGCGTCTGCGAGCACGCGGCTGCCTCGAGCTCGGCGTCGCAGGTAGGGGCGTCGAACTCGAACGTCTCGGTGCTGGTGAACAGCCCCGGGTCGATCGGGGCAGTCGCTCAGGCGAACACGGCCCGAGCGGACGCAAAGAGTCGGATCGACGCAGCGCTCGCAGCCGCGGCCGAGGCCGTGGCCAACGCGGCCTCCGCTGCGACGGCAATCGCGACCCAGACGAGTCCCACGAACACGAACGTCGCGCTCCGTGTCTTCTCGCCGGGTGACGACGGGGCCGTTCGGCAGTCGAACGATGCGAACGCCGTCGGGACGGCTCAGGGGCCCGCCGGCGCCTCGACCGCAACCGCGACGGCCTCGCAGACGGGCGCTCAGAATACGAACGTATCGATCCGCGTCGCGAGCGACGGCGTCGAGGGGCCGGTCTCGCAGGGATCGACCTCGACGGCCGCGGCCTCGAACCCTCTCGGCACCACCGTCAGCGTCGACGCGACGGGCCTCGACACGAACGTCAGCGTGACTGTCCCCGGCAATGGGTTACGCAGCCGCAGACGGACGCCGCCGACGGGAACCCGGCGGTTTGGGACTGGACCTGGGATTGGCAGACGGATGGATCGACCGTACCGCCACCGACAACGGTCGCAGCCGACCCGGACAGTCAGGACGCCTCGTCCTGGAACTGGGGCTGGGGAGCACAATCCGGCGCCGCACAGCCCGCGGCTGCGAGCCCGTCCCAGCCGGGCACGCTCGTCTGGAACTGGGTCTGGGATCGGCCGGATCAGCCGGGCTGGAACTGGAGCTGGAGCCGCACGACGACGATCGACTGCAGCTGCGTCTGGGTCTGGACCTGGGACTGGACCTGGACGGGCCAGTCGACACCGACCCCGGAGCCGCCGGCCGCAACGTCCACGAGCGCGCCTGCCACCATCACGCAGTCGAACACGGCCGCCGCGGCCGCCTCCGCGACGGCGGACGCTTCGATCGCTCAGACCGCGTCGCAGGACCCGGGCTCCGACGCGGCGTTCGCGGGCCAGCTCGCAACCGTCGGCCAGACGGTCGACGCAGACGCCTCCGCGCTCCAGAGTGACGTCGCGAACCTCGCCGCCGGAACGGCTCGAGTCATCCAGTCGAACGCGATCGCAGCCGTCGTGACCGCCGCCGCAGCGGCCGACACGGAGCAAGCCGTCTCGCAGCGGGTCGCCGTCGACGACCCGAACGACAGCGTCGCGCCGGAGCAATGGTCGGGACAGCAGATCACCCTCGACCAGAGGGTGAGCGCCGGGGCGAGCGGGGCACAGACCGGCGCCCGGAACACACAGGCGATCGGCACGAACGCCGGCACCGCAGACGCAGCGGCCGTCGCCGCCGCCCTCGCCGGCCAGGATGCAGCGCAGGCGGCGCTCGCGGGGCAAGCGGCCGTGCAGCAGTGGGTCGGCGAACTGACCGACGTCACCCAGTCCGTCGGGGCCATCGCACACACCGGCCAGCACGGGCTGCACAACGGCGGTACCGCGAAGGCGGTCTCGAGCGGGACGGCCGTCTCGATCTCGGAGCAGTCGTCGCGTCAGACCGCGGTCGGCCTCGCAGGGCTCGGTTCCCAGACCGTCAGGCAGCTGATCATCGTCGACCAGCTCGCGGCCGCCGGCGCGTCGACGCAGGACGGCCTCTCCGGCCTCCCCACGGGTCGGGCGTCGAGCGACGCGGGCGCCACCGACGCAGCGCTGATCGATGAGCTGGCCGTTCAGAATCTCGTCGTCACCGGGGGCATCGGCATTCAGGATCTGACGCAGAACGTCTTCGCTCAGCAACGCGCCCAGGCGACCTCGACCTCGTTCGGCGGCACAGGCGGACACGCCCGGGCCGTCAACTGCACGACGGTCGAGCAGGCATCTGCGCAGGGCCTCGACGCACCTGCTTCTGCATCGGCGACCGACCTGTCCGACTTCTGCTGGGCGCCGCTACCTGCGGAAGAGCCGAAGGCCGCTGCTCCCGCCGCCGCGGCTGCCGCGGCCGGCGCCGCGCAGTTGATCCCGGGCCCGCTCGGCCCGCAGCTCGCGCCGTCCCCGGCCGCCCCGCGGGCCTTGCCGGCCCCGCGACAAACGCGTCCCGGGCGGCTCACCGGCGTTGCCGTCGCCCGCGCCGCCCACGTTCCGGCGCTCGTGCTGCCTGCGACCGGGAGCGTCGCAGGCGCGCGCTTCGAGCTCTCCAAGGTTTCGGTGCCGACCGTGACCGCTTCGCCGAGCGGTCACGCGGGGTCGGTTGCCGAGCACGACCAGCAGGAGCCGTCGCTCCTCTGGTTGCCCGGCCTCCTCGGTGGGGCCGCATTCCCAGCTCAAGCATCGCCCGGAGGAAGTGGCGCGGCGTGGATCGCCGCCCACCCCGCCGATCCGGTGCTTCCCGAGAGCTGGTGGATGAACGCCGGCCAGGCCGTCAGGCGGTCTGGATCGCTCTTCTTCCTGAGGCTGCCGAAACCCGGGTAGCGCCCTCGTTGCATCCGCTGCCGCGTCGGGTCCGGGCCCGGCGCGTCGAGCTTGAAATTCGAATGCAACGAAGGGAGTGAAAAGCGTGTCAGCACGAAAGCTCGTGATTCTCAGCGTCATTGCGGGAGCCCTCGCACTGCCGGCATCGGCGTTCGCCGACGGCAGCTGGAGCGGCCTCTCGGCAAGCGACCTGAACGCGAACATCCAGTCGACCGTCCAGTCGGCCGTCGTGTCGCAGGGCGGCACGGCAACTTCCGGTCCGGCCACCGCCAACGGTGGCGCCGCGACCGGTGGCAGCGGCGGCGCCGCCGACGGTGGCTTCGCGAACAGCGGTGCCATCGGCGGTGACGGTGCCAATACGGCCGTGGCGGGGAACGGGACGTCGACGAGCGGCTCGATCGACGGCGGCAACACGTCGTCCTCGGGCAACTCGAGCGGCGGCGATGCTGCGACGATCACCGGGACGGAGGCCAACGGCGGCTCGAACGACCAGAGCCAGGCCGGCGGCAGCAGCGGCAATGCAAACGCCGGCCCGGCGGTCGCCGCGACCACCAGGCTGGGCGACCAGTCGGCGGACGGCGGGAACGCCCACAACAGCTGTGGTGGGTGCGCCAACGGCGCCAACGGCGGCGGCGGCGGTAGCAGCGGTCCGGCCACGACCGGTGACGGTGGCGCTTCTTCGGCGTCCAACACCGGCAGCGGCGGCGCCGGAGGCTCGGCGGACAGCGTCCCGGTATCGGTTGCCGGCGACGGCGTCGGCGGCCTCGGTGACGTCAACGTCGCCGATTCGTCCGGCTCCACGGGCGGCACCGGCGGCAGCGGCGGCAACGCCTCCTCGTCTTCGGGCGACGGTGGCTCTCCGCTCGCGATCTCCGGCGACGGCGGCGGCGGAGGAGCAGGCGGAGCGACGGTCTCGGCCCCGACGACGAGGGGCGGGAACGGCGGCACCGCGATGGACAGCTCCAGCAACGACCCGACCGCGGTCTCGGCCGGCGGCTCGACGGGTGCCGGCGGCAACACCGGCAACCAGTCCGCATCGGCCAACGCCTCCGCGTCGACGACGAACACGTCGCCGGCAGTGGGCGGCCACGGCGGCGACACGGTCGGCGCGGTGAACGCAACCGGCAACGCAATCGCCGCAGGCGGTAACGCGGGCGCCGGCAGCACCACCGTCGCGAGCAACACAGGCAACGCGAACGCGAACGGCGGTTCGGCGAACGGCGGCGGTGCCTGGGCGTCCGGCGGAACCGCGGTCAGCGGCGATGCCGTCCTCACCAACGTCGCCGAGGTGACGCAGACGTCCGTGCAGACGCTGACGTCGACGAACACCGACGCGTCGAACCATCAGAAGTGGATCGACAGCGAGAACGGGAACGGCAATACCACGGGAGGTAGCGCCGTCAACGGCAACGAGAATCGCCAGATCCGCTTCGGACTGGTGATTTAGCCACGCAAGGGGATAGAGGTCGGATGCCAGCGATGAGAGCAACGCCGAGCGAGAGGAAGCGGGGCGGCAGCCTGACTGCCGCCGCCGCGCCCTCGACCGCGGCCGCGGGATCGCCGCCGGCAGCCGGCCTCGCAGGGTTCGATGCCACCCCGTTCCGGATCCATGACGCTCGTGACTTCGCTTCGGCCCGCGCGCCCCACCCGGCGGGCGCTCATGGCTTCGCGGCAGACACGAGACTTGCGCCGGAACCGGGTGGCGACGGCCCCTGAACCCCTTCCGACATCGTCCCTGGCCGGGGGAATGGCCGGCCAGGGACGGCCCCTGGGAGTGGGCTGCGCCGAGCGCAGCCGGATCTCACCGCTCACCGCACGCCCGCGGTCGGTTCGTCGAGCGCGCCTCTGCCTCGCGCTATCGTCCAGCCCTATGACGAGCGCGCAGGGCGAGCTCAGATACTCGGAGTCGGACCGCGGCAGGTTTGCACTCGCCGCCCGCGGCCTCGAGGCCCTACCGGTTCTCCTGGGCGCAGCGATCGTAGGCGGCGTCGCCGCTTCGGACGGCGGGTACTTCCCGGACGTCTGCGCGTGGACCTCGCTCGGGGTGCTCTGGTTCGCGCTCCTGGCGCTCGTCCTCCGGACGGAGGTCTCATTCGGCGCTCCGAGCCTGTTCCTCACGGGCGGGCTCGCGCTCCTCCTCGGCTGGAGCGCGCTGTCCCTTCTCTGGACCACGTCGGTGACGCTGACGATGCTCGACGTCCAGAAGCTGCTGGTCTACGTCGGAATCGTGCCGGCGGCGCTGCTTGTCGTTAAGCGACGAAGCGCGCCCCAGCTGCTCGCCGGTGTCCTCGCCGGCATCACGCTCGTCAGCGCCTACGCGCTCGCCACCCGACTCCTTCCTGAGCGCCTCGGGAGCTTCGACCCGCTCTCGGGCTACCGGTTGACCACACCGGTTGGCTACTGGAACGGCCTCGGGATCTTCTCCGGGATCGGTCTCGTGCTCGCCGCCGGCTTCGCCGCTCGTGCTGCTCGCCCCGCGTCGCGCGCGCTCTCGGCGGCCGTCCTGCCGCTGCTCATGGCGACGTTCTTCTTCACGTTCAGCCGCGGCGCCTGGATCGCGCTGGTGGTGGGACTCCTGGCCGCCTGCGCCCTCGATCCGCGCCGGCTCCAGCTGCTGGCCGCGCTCGTCGCCCTTGCTCCGTGGCCGGCGCTCGCCGCCTTCCTCGCCTACCGCTCCAAGGCGCTGACGACGACGACCGCCTCGCTCGCCTCCGCCTCGCACCAGGGCCACCGACTCGCCCTGTGGATCGTCCTCCTCTCGCTCGCCGCCGCAGCCGTAGGGCTCGCACTCGGGCTCCTCGAGCCGCGCGTGGAGGTCCCTGGATCGGCGCGTCGAGCCTTCGCGGGCGCGCTCGCGCTCGTCGCCGTCGTCGGGCTGGCCCTCGTCTGGGCGCAGTGGGGCTCGCCGCCGTCACTCGCGAGGAAGGCGTACGACTCCCTCCTCGCGCCGCCGAAGTCCACCGGGGCGAACCTCTCGCACCGTCTCCTCGACCTCTCCTCGAACGGCCGGGTCGAGCTCTGGCGAGTCGCGTGGCACGACGTGACGTCCAACCCGCTCGGAGGCAAGGGAGCAGGGACGTACCAGCAGTCCTGGGCGGCGCACCGACCCATCGCGTCGAAGGCTCTCGACGCTCACAACCTCTACCTGCAGACGCTCAGCGAGCTCGGGGTGGTCGGTCTGGCCGCGCTGTTGATCGCACTCGTAGCGCCCCTGGTCGCGGCCGGCGAAGGCCCGGCGTACGCCGCTCGTTCCGATTGCGTTCGGTGCATATGTCGCGTTCCTCGTCCACGGCGGCGTCGACTGGGACTGGCAGCTCACCGGAGTCGGCGCGGCGGGACTTCTGTGCGCCGTCGCACTCGTCGGCTCTGCGAGCCCCGGTGCGTTCGAGCTTCGGCTCGCCTTGCCGGGCCGGATCGCCGCGGCCGCCGTCTTGCTCGTGCTGGCCTCGTTCGCCTTCGCAAGCGTGATGGCCAACGTCCCGCTCAACTCCGCACAGGCCGCCGCGGCCAACGGTGACTGGGCGTCGAGCGCTTCCGATGCACGCAAGGCAAAGCGCTGGGCTCCGTGGTCATCGCAGCCTTGGCGCCTGCTCGGTGAGGCTCAGCTCGCTCAGGCGGACATCGCAACCGCCCGGCGGAGCTTCCGGACCGCCGTCGCGAAGGATCCCCACGACTGGGAGCTCTGGGTCGACCTCGGCATCGCCAGCACAGGCGCGGAGCAGCGTCGGGCGCTCGCCACGGCGGTGCGTCTCAACCCTCGCGATCCGACGATTCGCGGACTCGTCCACCGAAAGCTGATCCGCCACCCGGTGTAAGGAAACGCGCCCTTTCCGCGGTAGGAGGGTAAAGGAAACGAATTCCGCGAAGGGGGAGGCGGACGATGCAGAGGTTCTGGAAGCAGCGCAGCGAGTTCGATCAGCTCGAAGGGGAGCTTCGCCGCAGGCGACCACGCCCGCGCCCGGAGTACGTCGAGACCGTGGCGGCGCAGCTGCAGCAAGACAAGATCACCGCTCCGCATCGTCCTGCTCTGCGGTACCGCGTCGCCGTCGCCGCCGCCGTCACCGGCCTGCTCGGTGTAGCGGCCGCGGCCTCCGGTGGCCTCAACTACGCGAATACTGCGAGCACGCACACCGTGAAGACGGTCGCGCATGTCTTCAGCTCCGCGAGCACGAGCGAGAGCCGCGCGCAGGCCAGCCACGATGCCACCGCGTCCGCGTCGAATTCACGCACGTCGGGCAGCGAGGCCAGGAACGACCACCAGTCCGGCGGCCAAGGCTCGGATCGCGGAGACTCGAGCCGAGGCGACGATTCCCGGTCGCACGAACACGAAAACGCCTCCCACCATCAGTACGTCGAGTTCGTCTTCGTGTGCCTGCGGGTGCCGCCGAGGCATCCGTTCATCTTCGTCACCCTCCGGCTGCCGAAGGTCGCAGCCGACAACCTCGTAGCTCGCGGTCTCGCGACTCCGGGTCCCTGCTAGCCGACCGAGGCCGATTCCCAGCCCGGACGCGCCACTGCCGGCGCGTCCGGGCGCCTCGCTGCTCCGGGCCCCGCGTACGGTCAGATCCAGGAGCCGGCGCGTACTAGACTCCCTGCGCCGCCGGCTCCGCCAGTAGCCGGCTCTGACTACGCGTAAGGAGGCCAATGGCACGCCCCGTCACCCTGTTCACCGGCCAGTGGGCCGACCTGCCGATCGAGGAGCTCGCCGCGAAGGCCGGCTCGCTGGGCTTCGACGGCCTCGAGCTCGCCTGCTGGGGCGACCACTTCGAGGTCGACAAGGCGCTCGCCGACGAAAGCTACTGCCGCTCGCGGCAGGAGATCCTCGAGCGCAACCACCTCAACGTCTGGGCGATCGGGGGCCATCTGGTCGGCCAGGCGGTCTGCGACCGGATCGACGAGCGCCACCGCGCGATCCTGCCTCCCGAGATCTTCGGCGACGGCGAGCAGGAAGGGGTGCGGCAGCGCGCCGCCGAGCGGATGAAGGACACCGCGCGCGCGGCGGCGCGCCTCGGCGTCACGCAGGTGAATGGCTTCACGGGCTCGGCGATCTGGCACCTGATCTACTCGTTCCCGCCCAACGACTACGCGGAGATCGACCGCGCGTACGAGGACTTCGCCGAGCGCTGGGGGCCGATCATGGACGTGTTCGACCAGGAGGGTGTCAAGTTCGGACTCGAGGTGCACCCGACCGAGATCGCCTACGACTTCGTGACGACCCGCAAGACGCTCGATGCGATCGGCAACCGCGAGGCGTTCGGGATCAACCTCGACCCGAGCCACTTCGCGCACCAGCACCTCGACACGGCGCAGTTCGCGCTCGAGTTCCCGGACCGGATCTACCACGTGCACGTCAAGGACTCCAAGAAGCGGCTCGACGGGCGCCGCTCGATCCTCGGCTCGCACCTGAACTTCGGCGAGGAACAGCGCGGCTGGGACTTCGTCTCGCCGGGGCACGGCGACGTCGACTTCGAGCAGCTCTTCCGTGCTCTGAACAGGATCGGCTACCAGGGGCCGCTCTCGATCGAATGGGAGGACAGCGGCATGGACCGCGAGTACGGCGCCCGGGATGCGCTCGCGTTCGTCCGCAGCACCGATTTCGCACCGTCCGAGCTGGCCTTCGACGCGGCGATGCAGAAGGCGGGAGCATGAGCGAGATCGCGCCGATCGGCGTCGGCATGCTCGGCTACGCCTTCATGGGCAAGGCGCACGCCAACGCCTACAAGACGCTCGCGTACATGGCGTGGCCGCCGCCGCTCGCACCGCGGCTCGTCTCGATCGCCGGCCGCGACGAGCGGGCGGTCTCCGAGGCCGCGGCGCGCTACGGCTTCGAGCGCTACGTGACGGACTGGCGCGAGCTCGTCGCCGACCCCGAGGTACAGCTCCTCGACAACGGCGGGCCGAACAACCTCCACGCCGAGCCGACGATCGCCGCCGCCGAGGCGGGGAAGCACGTGATCTGCGAGAAGCCGCTCGGCCGCACCGCCGACGAGAGCCACGAGATCTGGAAGCGGGTCGACGCCGCCGGCGTCAAGCACATGTGCGCGTTCAACTACCGCTTCGTCCCCGCCGTCCGGCTGGCGCGGCAGCTGATCGACGCGGGCGAGATCGGCGAGATGTACCACTTCCGCGGGCGCTACCTGCAGGAATGGGGCTCCACCGACGCCGAGGTCTGGCGCTTCGACCGGGATGCCGCCGGCTCGGGGGCGCTCGGCGATCTCGGTGCGCACGTGATCGACCTCGCGCGCTATCTCGCCGGCGAGATCGTGGCCGTGAGCGCGTCGATGCGCACCTTCTATCCCGACCGTCAGGTTGACGACGCCTTCGAGGCGGTCGCCGACTTCGAGAGCGGAGCAGTCGGCACGATCGAGGCGTCGCGCTTTGCGCCCGGCCGCAAGAACTCCTTCTGCTGGGAGATCAACGGCTCCAAGGGCTCGATCGCCTTCGACATGGAGCGGCTGAACGAGCTCCAGGTGAGCGAGGGCACGAAGGGCTTCCGCAGCGTGCTCGTGACCGAGGCCGACCACCCCTTCCTGGACCTGTGGTGGCCACCCGGGCACATCATCGGCTGGGGAGACACGTTCGTGCACGAGCTCCGCCATCTGCTGAGCGCGATCGCAGGCAAGGGCGAGGTCGCACCGCACGGGGCGACGTTCGAGGACGGCTACCGCGCCGCCGAGGTCTGCGACGCGATCGTCCGCTCTGCCGCCGACGGCGCGCGCGCCACGGTCGCCTATCGCAGCTGACCTGTACGTCGTGCCTTGCGATCGTTAATCGTTGCAACTGATACCCCAGAGGGGTCCGCTCCATCCGGTCCAGGACCTACAGTCCGGGCAACATGGTGCTCGGCCTCGTGCTCCTGCTCCTCCTCGGCCTCGTCGTCGTCGCCCTCGCGACGCTGACGCGCCACCCGTTCACCGTCACGACGCTGCTCCTCTGCTCGGCGATCGGGCTCGTCGTCCAGGCGGCCACGCACGACGCGCAGCTGACGGCTGCCGTCGTCCTGGCGCTCGCGCTCGTCGCGCTCGCGCTGAAGACCGTCGCCGACCTCGTCGTCTCGGCGCACCCGCGCCGACGCCCGCAGCCGCGCACCGAGGCCGAGCGCGAAGCAGCACGCCGCGCCCGCCGCCACCGCCTCGCCGCCTAGTCGTCCTCGAGGATGACGCCGGATCGCCCGGGCGGACGACGCGCCGGGCTCGGCGGCGCCACTACCGTCGAGTGTCTGGTGCAGATAGTCCGTCCGACCTCCACCGGGGGCAGCCAATCCGCCACGCGTCTCGCCTACGCCCTCGTCGCGGTGTTCATGTTCGTGCTGTTGTTCGCCTTCTCGAACCGAAGCGGACACAGCCGGGCAGAAGCCGCGCGAACGCCGCTCCAGCGAATGCAGCTCGAGCAGCTCAGCCTCGACGTCGACTGGCTGGTGTCGGCGCAGTCGCACCAGGCCGCCCTCGCGGCGACGGGCAGGTTCCTCGACGACTACGACGTCGCGCAGGTCGACCGCGCCACGAGCGACGCGCTCGTCGCCAGCGCGACCGCGGCGGCCCGCAGGCTCTGCGACGAATGCGTGGGTCTGATCGAGGCGAACCGCGAGCGCTCGGGCGAGCCAAGCTTCTGGCTGGAGCGGCTTTCGCGGATCGGGCCGACGTGACGCTGTAGCGTTGACACGGTGAGCAGGCAGAACGTCGAGCTCGTCCTCCGCGGCTACCAGGCCTTCGTCGCGGGTGACCTTCTGGCGGTCGGCGAGCTGCTCGATCCCGAGATCGAGTGGCACGGCGTCGACGGCGAGTACTGGCCGGCCGACCTCGACGCGGTCCGGCGGATGCTGAGCGACCGGCTCGAGGACGACCTGCGGGTCGAGCTCGAGCGCTGCATCGGCAAGGGCGACGAGGTGCTCGTCGCGTTTCGCGCCTCGGGCGTCCAGAAGGACGAAACCGACAACCGGCCGCTTCAGACGCGCCGCTACTTCACGGTCGCGCACTACTGCGGGATCGTGACCGTGCGCGACGGCCGGATCGCACGCGTCCAGGACTACCCGCACCTACGCGCGGCGCTCGACGCCCTCGACCTCGACGAGGATCACGTGTAGATGGTTGATGCCACGCTCTCGCGTGTCCGGTTGCGCGATCTGGCCGGTCTGGGCCGCTCCCGGCCGGCAAGGCCCGGCGGAGCCGGGCCCCACCGGCCGTCCGCCTCGCCCCGTCGCACCGGCCCCGATGGCTCCGCCATCGCCGCCGGCACGCCGCGGCGCCCCAGAGCGACCAGCTCACGCCCCGGAACAAACGATTCCGTGGCATCAACCATCTAGCGCTGGCTACGGCGTGGTCGCGGTGGCCCGCACGGGCGCCGAAGCGGTGCTGAAAGCGGTCTGGACGGTGCCGCCGATCGAGGCCTCGACGACGGAGAGCAGTGCGTGGCCGACGTCCGCCGCTACGGGCGTGTACGTGGCTGCCGTAGCACCGGTGACGAGGCTGCAGATGCGGCCGTTCGCGTTGCAGCGCAGCCACAGGTAGGAGAACGAGGTCGGAGTCGAGCTCCAGCTGCCGGTGCCGGCCTCGAGCGCCGCGCCCTGCACGGCGTCGCCCTGCACCGACGGCTGCGCGGTCGAGCTCGCCGGGGCGGAAGCGGCTGCGATCGGCCCGACGAGACTCGCATAGGCGGGCGCCGTCCCCGTCGCATCGGTGGCGCGGACGGTGAGGCCGATCGTCTTGCCGACGTCGGCCGCGACGAGCGTGTACGTGCTTTTCGTCGCACCGTGAATCGAGTTGCAGTGCGCACCGACGGCGTCGCAGCGGAACCACTGGTAGGCGTACGTGACGGCGCCCTGACCCGACCAGGTTCCCGCCGCAGCGGCGAGCTTCGAGCCCTGCAGGGCGGTCCCGGCGACGGTCGGGGCCTTCGTCACCGTGGGGCCGATGGCCGCCTTGACGGCCGGCGTCGCGGCACTCCAGGTGGTTGTGATCCCGGCCGACCCGGTCGCCTGGACGATCACGACGAGCGCGTGGCCGACGTCGTCGGCGTTCGCCGTGTACGACTCTGCGGTCGCGCCCGCGATCGGGACGCAGATCCTGCCGTTCGCGTTGCAGCGCTCCCAGGCGTAGCCGAACGAGGTCGGCGTCGCGGTCCACGTGCCGCCGCTCGGCTTCAGCGACTGGCCCTTGGCCGCTGTGCCCTCGATCGTCGGCCGGGCGGTCGAGGCGAGCTGGATGGTCTTCGGCGCGACGGGGCCGACGAGGCTCGCGTACGTGCTCGTGACCACCCCCGCAGCGTCCGTGGTCTTCACCGTGAGGCCGATCGTCTTGCCGACGTCGGCCGCGACGAGCGTGTATGTGGCCTTCGTCGCGCCGTGCACCGACCCGCAACGCGCGCCGCTCTCGTCGCAGCGATACCACTGATACGCCGGCGTGCCGGTCGTCCCGGACGCGCTCAGCCGCTCGCCCAGCCTGAGCATCCCCGACACGACCGGCACGCCGGACGAGGGAGCCGGAGCGACCGGCGCGGGCGGTGCAACCCCGCCCTTCACGACGACGGCGGCGCTCAGTGCAGCCTGCGTCACCGTACCGGCGCTCGCCTGAACGAGCGCGACGAGCGCGTGGCCTGCATCGGCTGCGGCGACCGTGTATACGGCGCCGGTCGCACCCGCGATCGGGGCGCACACGCGCCCGTTCACGTTGCAGCGCTGCCAGGCGTAGCGCAGGGAGCCCGGCGTCGTACTCCACACGCCCGCGCCCACGGTCAGCTTCTTGCCGAGGGCTACAGCACCGACGATCGACGGCTGGACGGTCGAGCTGATCCGGGTCGGAGCTGGGGCGATCGGCCCGACGAGGCTCGCATAGGCGCTTGTCGTCCCGCTCGGATCGGTCGCCTTCACGGTCAGTCCGATTGTCTTGCCGACATCGGCGGCGACGAGCGTGTACGTGGCCTTCGTCGAGCCGTGAATCGAGCCGCAGTGGGCGCCCGAGACATCACATCGGTACCACTGATAGGCCTCGGTGATCGCACCGGCGCCGGCCCAGGATCCGGGTGCCCCAGCCAGCTTCGCGCCCTGCCGCGCGATCCCGACGACAACCGGCGCCACCGAGACCGTCGGGCCCGCGAGCCGCGCCGCGCCTGTTGGAGCGGCGCCCGTCAGCAGTATCGAGCCGGCGAGCCCCGCCACGAGTATCGCGCGAATTCGCGCCCCCACGACCGAGATCCAACCAGGACCGCCTAAAGGCCGTGTAAGAACGAGCAAGCAGGGTATCCCGACGCCTATGAGTGACTTCTCGATCACGAATCTCCGGAGCGATGTGGAGAACGCCGCCGCGAAGTTCGGGCTGCCGGCGGGGTTCGAGGCTCACTTCGCGAAGGGATCGCTCGAGGCCCAGGAGCTCGGGGTGAGCCTGCAGAGCATCGGCCCCGGCGAGCGCTCGCCGTTCGCGCATCGCCACAGCGAGCAGCCCGAAGAGCTGTACGTGGTCGTCGCCGGCAGCGGCACGATCAGCGTCGACGGCGACGAGCATCCTCTGTCCACCTGGGACGTCGTCCACGTCGCGGGACCGGTCGCTCGCGCCTTCGCTGCAGGCGACGAGGGGCTCGAGTTCCTCGCGTTCGGCCAGATCCATCCCGCTGACGCGGAGCTGATCCAGCTCGGCGACAGCGACGGCTCCTGAGCAGCCCGAGGCGCACCGGACGGTGGATGGCTGGGTGGCGTGGCAGCGTCAGACGGACGACGGCGCGGTCGAGTCGGAGCAGCGGATGGCGCTCTCCGCCCCGGTCGTCGAGTTCTCGGCGGCCGGTGCCGAGCATCTGGGTCGTGCGTACTGGGACGAGGTCGAGCGAGTCACACGGCGCCTTGTCCGTGCGCACGAACAGACGGGCTCGCTCGAGCTCCGCCTGTTCGGAAAGGGGCCGACGCTCCTTCGGTTCGGCCGACCGACGGTCGAGGCGACGGACGCGCTCGCAGTCTGCAGCTACTCGATCGAGGGCGGCCTCCTTGCTCGGCGTCCGGCTGGAGAGATCGTCTTCGCGCAGGTCGGCGGCCGAGCGCCGGCCGTCCGCTCGACCATTCGGGGCTTCTTTCCGAGCCTGGCCGCGCGCCAGGGCAGGCCGGACTGGACCGGGGCGCTCTACAGCCAGGTGCAGAGCCGGATCCACATCGCGGTAAGCCGCCGCTACTTCGCACGGTTGATCGCGGACGCCCGCAGATGAAGGTCGTCGTCTTCGGGGCCTCGGGAACGATCGGTAGGCCCCTGCTCGCCGAGCTCGCCCGCGTGCACGACGTCATCGCGGTTTCGCGCCGTGAGCAGCGCGACGGCGGAGGTGTCACCTGGAAGGTCGCGGATGCCGCCGACCGCGCTGCCGTCGCGCGCGCGCTCGAAGGCGCCGATATCGCCTACTACCTCGTCCACTCGCTCGGCAGCTCCGACTTCGAGACGGAGGACATCAGGGCTGCCGAGACAACCGCGCGCGAGGCGGAACGCGCCGGTCTTCGTCAACTCGTCTACCTCGGCGGGCTCGGCGACGACTCGGCCGACCTGTCCCCGCACCTCCGCAGCCGACGCGAGACGGGACTGCGGCTGGCCTCTACGTCCGTTCCGGTGACGACGCTGCGCGCGGCCATGGTCGTCGGCCGCGGCAGCGCCGCGTTCGAGACGATCGTCGCACTCGTCGACCGCTTGCCTGCGATGCTGACGCCCCGCTGGGTCTCGACGCGGACGCAACCTGTCGCGCTGGCGGACGTCGTCGCATATCTCGCCGGCGTGTGCGGGCTGGAGCCTGCGTTCGGCGCCGGCTACGACGTCGGCGGCCCGGAGGTGATGACCTACCGAGAGATGATCGAGCGGATCGCCCGCCTGCGGGGCAAGCACCCCTTCATCTTCGAGGTACCCGTGCTGACGCCGTACATCTCCTCGCTGCTGGCTTCACCTCGTGACGCCGGTGAACGCCGGAGTGGCGCGGCCGCTCATCGAAGGGTTGCGAACCGAAACCGTCGTCCGGGACGACCGAATCCGCCGGCTGCTGCCGATCGACCTGACCTCGTTCGACGCCGCCGCGCGCTCGGCGCTCGACGAGGATTGACCGCCCAGGCGCGATCGCGCGGGAGCGGGAAGCTCCTGGCCCCTGCCGGCACGAGCCGGCACGCGCGTAGCGACGGCGAACGGCCGTGGCTGTGGATAGCAGCGATCAGTCAGGTTGCGGTTTGGAGAACGACCCTTGCGGTCGGCCGCACTGACCCAGGCCTGCGGCGACTACGCCGTCAGCACGACCCAGCCGTGGTACCAGCCGTACGCGCCCGGAACAGCCGATGCGCGGCGGCTGCCGCCTCTCGAGGTGCAGAACCTATCTAGCTAGGCGAGCGTCAGTAGGTACGGCCGAAGGCACGCGGCCACCAGATGCTCGGGGCTGAGACCGCCGACCTCGGCATCGAAGAGGTCGGAAATGGCACGGAGGAGTTGGGTGCCGTCCGCTTGACCGGCGAAGTGGTACTCGCGGTGATCGACGGCCCAGTCGTAGTAGCGGTTGCTCGTGTCGCCCGCGTCCGCCACCTCGCGCAAGGTGCCGCGGCCGAGGTGAATGAGGTAGCCGTCCTCGATGAACGGGAACCCGACGAGGCGGAGGCCGCGCTCGTCGGCGCCAACTTGGAGCGCCGTCGCCGGCGCACCGTCTTCAAGGAAGGGAGGGATGGGCTGCCGCCAGATCCGGGCGGGATCGAGCATCAGTGAGCAGGGATCCAGCATCTCCTGGTTGTGCCTTAACAAGCGGTTGTAGGCCGGATCGCCCATCTTCTGGCCGACTGCCGCTGCGCCGGAGTGCTTGAAGACCTCCAGCGCGTCGCGGACGGCGTCGGGACGCAGCACAATCACGTCGGAATCGAGTACCCACACGTAATCGAGCCGATCGAGCTCGCCGACATTGCGCTGGCGGCGCGCGAGCCAGGAGATCCCTTGTGTCAGGGCGGGCCCGTGGTAGCGCTGACTCCGATTGCGGATGAGGTGGATCAGGCCGGCGTCGCGCAGCGCGTTGAGCAGCTCGCGCGAACCGTCCGTCGAGGCGTTATCGACGACCATGAGCTGCGCGAACTCGCTGCGGCCAAGCAGCCGATAGAGCGAGAAGACGAGCTGAGCGATCAGGCGGCGAGTGTTGAAGTTCGCCACGACGATTCCGACGCGCTGTCGGTGGCTGCCAGTCGCGCCGGAGCTGAAGGGCCAGGGCGTGCGCCGGGTATCGCGGGTCGCGGACATCGTTCATGTGGAGAGTAGAACTGCGCACGCTCGGCGGACACTCCACGCTTGGACGACAGCAACGCTCGCCCACGTGACTGATTACAACCCGGCCCAGACGGAACTGCCGGGGACGGCAACGCCATGAGTGAGATCGGCAACCGCACTTGCGATCCGCTGGTTCCCCGCGCAGGGCTATTCCACGCGGTGAGCGGCAGCCGCCGCTGCGGTGTCGAAATAGTTCTGGAATCGGGCGAGCTTCCCATCCCGGAACGTCCATACATGTGCCTCATGATTGACAACCGCGCGGCCGGTGTCCCGAACCGTTGCCTCGACGTACACCAGGGACACCACCTTGTCGTTCTGGGCGATGAACTCTCGTGGCTCGAACGTCGTGAAGTCGAGATTCGATGCAAGACCACCGAACCAGCCCAGGACGGCTTCCTTGCCCTTGAACGTTCCGGCGTTCGGATCATCGGCAGGATCGCCGGGAATCACCCACTCGATGTCGTCCGCCATCACCTCGGCAAGCGCCGCCATGTCGCCCCGACCGAAAGCCTCATACCCACTCTGGGCGAGGCGAGTGTTCTCATCTGCTGACACTGGAACTCCTTTTCGAGGATGAGCAAGGACTATCTCACTCGTAGACACTCCGTTCACAGTGACACCGCGTGGTCGAGGAGCACCCGTCATGTGACTGTGCGCATACGGGTCCTGGCAAGACCGGCGGGCTCGTTGAGCGGGTCGCCGTTTGGTCTGCTGGGGTAGATGCGACCTCTACCTGCCGTGCTGCTTCTCGATCTGGACGACACCATCCTCGACGACACGGGAGCCCGAGACGAGTGTTGGCGGATTGCGTGTGACGAGGCGGCCCAAGCTCGTCCCGTTCTCGATCTCGAGATTCTGTTGCGAGAGGTCGAGCGAGTGCGGGACGTGTTCTGGAGTGACTCGGATCGACACCGAGAGTGGCGTCGGAAGATGCGTGAAGCCTGGGCGCGCATCGCGTCAGAGGCACTCGCCAATCTCGGCGTCGATGATCCAGACCTCGGCGCGATCATCGGCGATCGTCATTTCGAGCTGCGCGAGGCGGCGATCACGCCGCTCCCTGGTGCCGTCGAGACCTTGAGGCGGCTGAAGTCGCTTGGACTGACGCTTGGCCTGCTGACGAACGGTGGTAGCGAAGGCCAGCGCGCCAAGATCGAACGGTTTGCGCTTGCCGGGCATTTCGCCTACATCGGAATTGAAGGTGAGGTCGGCGTTGGCAAGCCGCACCGCGACTCATACGAGACCGCGCTCCGCAGCCTCGGCGTAGCTGCCGAGCAGACGTGGATGGTCGGCGACAACCTCGAATGGGACGTCGCCGGCGCTGAGGCGGTCGGGATTCGCGGCATCTGGCTCGACAAGCACGGACGCGGGCTGCCGCCCGGCACGACCACGCGGCCAGATCGAATCATTCGCTCACTGCCAGAACTCCTTCAACCTTCGACCGACGGCCTCTGAGGGCAGGCGTGCGTTCTGGCGCGCGAGCTGCTCAGGCGCGACGCACGTGCGGCACGTTGGTCGAGTGGCTCGAGTCGATCGAACGCGTCAGAACCAGCTCGGAGCGCAATCCCAGGCGCAAACGTCCGCCGATGATCACTTGATCAGCGTCAGCATCTTGAACATCGGCAGGTACATGCTGATGATGATCACGCCGACCATCATGCCGACGCCGATCATCATCAGCGGCTCGATGATCGAGGTCAGTGACTGGATGGCCGCGTCGACCTCGTCCTCGTAGAAGTCGGCGATCTTCGAGAGCATCTTCTCGAGCTCGCCGGTCTCCTCGCCGATCTTCACCATCTGGCTGACCATCGCCGGGAAGGCCTCGTTCTCGATCAGCGGCTGGGCGATCGGCACGCCCTGCTGCACCTTCTCCTTGACCTCTTTCAGAGCCTCCTCGATCACCCAGTTGCCCGACGTTGTGCCGGTGATCTCGAGTGCCTTGATGATGTCCACGCCGGCCCCGACGAGCGTCGAGAGCGTGCGCGAGAAGCGGGCGATCGTCACCTTGTGGACCGTGTCGCCGATCTTCATCGGCACCTTCAGCTTGAAGCGGTCCCAGAGCTTGCGGCCGGACTCGGTCTTCTTCCACTTGAAGAAGCCCCAGATCGCGCCGAACCAGACCGGGAAGATGATGTACCAGTCGTTGCGGATGATGTTCGAGGCCGTGACGACGTACTGCGTCAGCGTCGGCAGCTGGCCGCCGAGCTGGGCGAAGATCTTCACGAAGATCGGGACGAGGAAGAGCAGCATCCCGATCAGGACGAGCGTGGCGAAGATCAGCACCATCGTCGGGTAGATCATGGCGCCCTTGACGCGCCGCTTGATCTGCGTCTCCTTCTCGATCTGGAAGGCGACGCGGTCGAGCACCTGGTCGAGGATGCCGGCGGCCTCGCCCGCCTCCACCATTGCGACGTACAGCCGCGAGAACACCTTGGGGTGGCGCGACATCGCCTGCGACATCAGCAGCCCGCCTTCGACGTCGGCGCGCAGCTCCCTGATCACCGCGGACATGTACTTGTCGTCCGTCTGCTCCTCGAGGATCACGAGCGCCGCGACGACGTTGAGTCCCGCCTCGATCATGGTCGCGAACTGGCGGGAGAAGATCTGCAGCGACTTCGGCTTGATCGCCTTGAAGGTCGTGCGAACCGACTGCTCGCCCTCGGCCGGCAGCTCCTCGAGCCGCTCCGGGAGCAGCCCGCGCAGGCGGAGTTGCTCACGCGCGGCGCCGAAATCCGGGGCGTGGATGTTCCCCGTCGAGACCAGGCCGTCCGCATTGATCGCGATGAAGTTGAACGCAGCCATCTCAATGCGGTATCGGCAGAGGGATAGAGCCGCTTGAGGGATGGCGCGGACATGCCGATGAGTGAGACGTGGAGACCCGCGGCAAGAGCGAGGCCGGCTTCGGCCTGATCGAGCTCCTGATCTCGATGGTGGTGCTGAACGTCGCGATCCTCGCGCTCGTGGCATCGTTCAACTCCGGCATCGTGGCGCTCGCCCGCTCGGCGCACGTCTCGACCGCCTCGGTGCTCGCCGACAAGCAGATGGAGCACTACCGCGCGCTCCCCTACGCCTGCATCTACCTGACCTCGGCGTCGATTCCGGCGAGCGGCATCTACGTGACGTCGGGCACGGCGGAGGGCTTCTGGAACGCGGCACAGGTGACGACGCCGCAGCCGGCGGGCGCTACCTGCTCGAACGTCGACGCGATCGCGTCGACGGCGAAGCAACTCCCGGCGGCGTCGCCTGACCACCGCAGGTACGAGATCGACAGCTACATCGTGGCGGCGGCAGCGGCAGGAAACGGGCGCGCAGAGCTGAAGGTCAGCGTCTCCGTGCGCGACGTTCTCTCCGGCCAGACCTGGGCCCGCCAGAGCTCGCTGTTCGACCAGGCGACCGGCGCGTAAGCTCACCCCTGTGCGGTTCGAGTTCCTCGGCAGCGGCGGCGCCGTCACGACGCCCCGCCCCGGTTGCGACTGCCGTGTCTGCGCCGAGGCGCGCGAGCGCGGCGTGCCCTACAGCCGCACCGGGCCGAGCCTGTTCCTGCACGGCTGGAACCTGCTCTTCGACACACCGGAGGAGAGCAAGCACCAGCTCGTACGCGCCGGCGTGACGCGGGTGGACGCCTGCCTGTACTCGCACTGGCACCCCGACCACGTGCTCGGCCGCCGGGTCTTCGAGACGCTGAACTTCGACTTCCGTGCCTGGCCGCGACGGCCGCGGAACGTCACCGACGTCTACCTGCCGCAGCAGGTCGCTGCGGACTTCCGCACCTGGCTCGGCTCCTGGGCGCACCTCGAGTTCCTCGAGCGGCGGCTCGGCGTCGTCCGCGTGCACGTGCTCGAAGACGGCGAGACGGTCGAGCTCGACGGACTCTCGATCCGGCCGCTGCGGCTCGCCGAGGACTACGTCTACGCCTTCGAGCTCCGCGCCGACGGCAAGCGTGCACTCGTCGTGATGGACGAGCTGAACGGCTGGGAGCCGCCCGAGGAGCTACGCGGCGTCGACCTCGCGATCCTGCCGATGGGCATCTGCGAGCTCCACCCCTTCACCGGCGAGCGGCAGATTCCGGCCGACCATCCGGTGCTCGCGGCCGAGGCGACGTTCCCCGAGACGCTCCTGATCGCCGAGCGGCTCGGCGCGGGACGAACCGTGCTCAGTCACATCGAGAAC
This sequence comes from uncultured Actinomycetes bacterium, assembly GCA_963757725.1. Lineage (GTDB taxonomy): Bacteria > Actinomycetota > Thermoleophilia > Gaiellales > Gaiellaceae > CAVWSR01. The sequence goes on along the minus strand of CAVWSR010000005.1, from coordinate 130,295 downwards.
CTCGACGCGCTCTCGCACGACGATCTCCAGGAGCTCGGACGGCGGCTCGACGGCGCCGTCGAGTTCGCCTGGGACACACTCGTCGTCGAGGTCTGAACTCGTTTCAGAATGACGCTTCGTCGGCGGGGCGCGATGGGTGCGTGCGATGCGAGGACGCAGGGAGCCTCGATAGCAGCGCTATCGGGGCGACCGAGGACGAAGCAGCGCGCGTGCGCAGCGCGTCCCGACGGCTCAAGGCTTCATTCGAAACGAGTTCTGACTCTCTAGCTCACGGAGACGAGCAGGAGCTCGTAGCGCGTGCCGTCGGCTGTGTTCATCAGCGTCAGCTTGGTGCCCTTCACGAGCGTGACGGTCGGCGCACCGGTGGCGAGGGAACCTCCGGCGATTCCGATCCGCGCCGACGTCTGGTCCAGTGACTTGAGCAGGAAGTACGGCTGAGCCGCCGAGGCGGGGAAGGTCCCGCCGATCGCGACGTCCTCGGGGACGCCGTTGATCGAGATCTTGGCCTTGGTCGGTTTCGCCACCGGCGGCACCGGGGGAGCAGTCGTCGCCGGCGGAGCAGTCGTCGCCGGCGGAGCAGTCGGCGCCGGAGCAGTACCGGCAGGCGTCGAGGTCGTGTCGGTGCCGGCCCCCGGGAGCGACGCTCCGTCGCTCGAAGCGGGGTCGGTCTTGATCTGCTGGTTGAACGGATCCTTGGCCACGAAGCGGTCGAACGCGACAAGGTGGCCGTCTCCGGCCGTCGGGGGCGGCTCGCTGTCGGCGAGGCCTGTCGCCGAGGTGGTCGTGCCGGCGGGGGCCGACCCCTGCAGCGTCGGCGGGGTGAGTGAGCCGTCGGCCGGCGGCGTCGCGGCGGCCGGAGCCGGCGTCGTCGCCGCTGCGGCCGTCGTCGCCTCCTGGCCAATCGGCTTCATCGTCTTCAACGTTCGGGGGATCTGGAAGGCGAGCAGCGCGAGCAGGAGCACGGCGCCGACCACGATCAGGATCTTCTGCTTCTTCTGCTTGGCCTTGAGGAGGTTCTGCTGCTTCTTGGACATCAGGGGGTCACTCCTGCCGCGTTCGCGCCGGTCGGCGTCGAGGTGTCCGCGCTCGTGGTCGCGGTGGAATCGGTCGTGGCGGGCGGCGAGGACGTCTCCGGCACTGCCGGAGCGGTGCTGCCGTAGATGAACGCATCGACGGTCAGCGTGGCCTCGATCTGCGGGAAGCCGTCCTTCGCCTGGCCGAAGCTGAACGTATCGACCGCGAACAGGCGGCCGGTTGCCTGGAGCTCGCCGTGGCGCACCACGACGAGGTCGCGCAGCCGGAGCAGGAAGTCGGACAGGTTGTAGAACGTGCCGGTGAAGTTCACCGTGATCGGCACGGCCACGTAGCTGCCGAGCGCTACCGCGGTGGTGGGCGCGAGCGACTCGAAGGTGATGCCCGAGTCCTCGGCGACCTGGTTCAGCTGCAGCAGGATCCCCGACATGTCCTGGGTATCGGGCATCGCCTTGACCAGGCGGAACAGGTTCGCGACGCGAATCGGCACCTGGCGCTTCGCCGCCGCTGCCTCGAGCCGCGCCTGATCGAGCTGCGTCTGGGTGGACGCGATCTGCGTGGTGAGCTGCTTGGCGGTCGCGCTCTTCGGACGGACGAGCGCGAACCAGCCGGCCAGCGCGACGAGAATCAGCGCCACGACGACGAGCGCGATCTGGGCGGCCGGAGGGATGCGCTGCTTGGCGTTCACGAGGCCGGAGCTCCCGTGCGGACGTTGGCGGCGAGCGAGAACTGCACGATCGTCTGCGTGCCGAGCGTCGACCGCATGCTGTTCAGGAGCTGCACGTCCGAGAGGTCAGGCAGGCGCTCGAGCCGAGAGAGCAACCGCGCGACTCCCGCCTGCGAGTACGTGTACCCGTTCATCAGGAACTGCGTCGGCGCTGCGCCCGGCAACGGCGTCACCAGGGGCGCCGCCGACCCGGGCGAGGCGGGCGAGGTCGCGGTCAGGTCGGAAAGCCAGACGTCGTCGGGGAGGACGAGCGACAGGTTGCGGAGCACGCGGTCCCAGGCCACACGACGCTGGAGCGCCGTGCCGAGCGCGGTCAGCCGGTCCTTCTCCTGAGCGGCGAGAGCATCGCCCGCGGAGTCGGTCGGCGGGGGCGGCGGGATCGCGGCGAGCGACGTCTGAATCTCCGCGAGCTGAGCCTGCTCGTCGTGCACCTTGCCGCTCGCCGACAGGAACAGCATCGCGAGCATCGCGGTGACGACGAGGGCTCCCATCACCCCGGCGAGCACCGGGATGTTGGTCTTGGTGCGCTTGGCGTCGTCGCGCGGGAGGAGGTTGACGGCACGCATCAGTCTTCGATCCCCAGGCCGATCGCCACGGAGAGCGAGCCGAGCTGCTCCGGCTCGCGCATGCGCTTGGCGACCTTGACGCGGACGAGCGGATCACCTACACGGACGCGCACGCCGACCACCCGCTGCAGCTCGGCAGCGAAGCCGGCGAGGTGCGCCGTGCCGCCGGTGAGCACGATCTCGCCGATCCCGAGCGACCCCGGCTGAGACTGGTAGAACTGCAGCGACGAGACGAGCTCGCGGGCGAACGTCTGCACCTGGCGCACGACTGCTTCCTTCACGGCGGCGTACTGCTGCTCGGTCAGACCGGGCGGCGCCGGGCCGTCGTCGAGCGAGAGCAAGCGCTTGATCGGCTCGGCCTCCGACGGCGTCATGTCGAGCGTGCGGGCGATCGCGACGCTGAGATTCTGGCCGCCCCACTCCAGCACGCGCGTGAACTCGCACACGCGTCCGTCCGAGACGGCGAACGTGGAGCGATCGTGGCCGACGGCCACCGCGACGAGCGCGGCGGTGCTCGGCGCGTCGCCCTCCGGCGGCGCGGCGAGCGAACGGAGCAGCGCGAACGCCTCGAGATCGATCCCTACGAGCTGGATCCCCGCTTTCTTGCACGCGGCGAGATACCGGTCGACGAGCTCGCGATAGGCGACGACGAGCAGGATCCTCCGCACCGTCTCGCCCTCCTCGTTCACGCTCTCGCTCAGCACCTGGTAGTCGAGCACCGCCTCTTCGATCGGAATCGGCAGCGCCTCCTGCGCGCGGAAGCGGATCGCGTTGGCCAGCTGCTTGGGGTCGTGGATGCCGACGATGTCGAACGTGCGGACGCCGATGCGGTTGTTCGCGATTCCGAGGCGGACGCCGCGCTTGGGCAGCTTGTGGCGCGCGAAGAAGAGCTTCAGCGCCTCGGCGAGCGCGTCGGGGTCGCGCAGCTCGCCGCCGACCACGATGCCGGCGTCGAGCGACTCGCGGGCGAGCTGGAGCACCTCGGCGTAGCCGTTGTTGCTGACGCGCGCCGCAGCGAGCTGGGACGCGCCGACCTTGAGGCCGACGAGCTGCTTCGGCAGGCTGCCGTGGCCGCCGCCGCGCCCGAACGAAGGCAGTGTAAACGTGGGCAGCGAGACACCTCGCTTCCAGAAGGGCTCCGCGGTCATCGCCTTCCGCGGCGCGCCGCCGTCGGCCGCGTTCGCGGACTCGGCGGGCGTGGGCGAGGACTGCTGCTTGGCCGCGGCCTTCGGCTGCTTCGGCCCGCGCCCGAAAGAGAGCTCCTTCTTCCAGAACGGGCCGGCCTTGGCGGTGGCTTGCTTCTCCGCGGCCGCGGAGGGAACGGCGACGGCCCGCTGCTCCTTCGGCTGCTTGGGGCTGCGCTTGAGGGAGAGCTCCCGCTTGTACCAGGGGAGCGACGGCTCGTCGGGGATCGGCGGCAGCTCGTCTGCGCGGACCGGCGGGTGGACCTCCCGCAGCTCGGGCTCCGGAATCGAGGCGGCCGGTGGAAGCTGCGGGGGAACGGGCACCGGAGCAGGGTCAGGCGTCTCCCCCGCAGAGGCGGCGGCAACCGACACCGGAGCGACCGGGGCGACCGGCTCGGCGGAAGCCGCCGGCTCGGGCAGCACCTCCGCCGGCGGCTCAATCTCGGCGAGCGGCTCTGGAAGCGCGGCGGAGACCGGCGGCGCGTCGGCGCCGAGCTCGGGTTCCGCAGGGTACTCACGGCCCTCGAGGACGGCGTCGACCCACGAGACGGCGGGCGCCTCGGGCTCAGAGAGCGGCGGCAACACGGGCGCGGCGCTCGCAGGCTCGCGCTCGACGAAGGGCTCGGGAGAGAACGCAACAGATTCGGGCGCCAGCGCGTCGGACTCGGGGGAGAGCGGAACGAAGTCGAGCGCAGGCCCCGGTGCGGGCGCGATCGATTCGGGTGTCAGGGCCCCGGGCTCGGGAAGGATCGCGACGGGATCGGGCTCCGGGGCCTGTGCGACGATCTCGGTCGCCACGATGTCAAGCTCGGGGGAGGGCGCAAGGGCGTCGGATACAGGCGCAGGCTCCGGCTCGGGCGCGCTGAGCTCGGGAGCGGATGCGACGAGGGGCTCCGGCGCGGGCGCGACCGGCTCCGGGGCGAAGGCGACGGGCTCGGCGACGACGACGGGCTCCGGCGTAGGTGCGACGGGCTCGGCGACGACGACCGGCTCGGGCATGGCGATCGGCTCCGGCATGACGATCGGCTCCGCGGCGACGACCACCTCCGTGGCGGCAACGCGCTCCGGCTCGCGGAAGTCGACCCCGGCGCTCGGGACCGGCTCCTGTTCGACCTTCGGCTTGCGGCCGAGCGAGAGCTCCTTCTTGTACCAGGGCGTCGACGGCTCGCCGGCGGCGTCGTCGTCAGCTGGCACAGGCGTGGACGCAGGCTTCTTGCGGCCGAACGAAAGCTCCTTCTTCCACAGCGACGGAGTCTCGTCGTCCGGGTGCTTGGCGTGCTTCTTCGCGCCGCCGAAGAGATGGAGTTCCTTCTTCAGCAGCGACGTCGGCGCTGCCTCGGGCGCAGGCTGCACGTCGGGCGCGGCCTGCACGTCGGGCGCGGCCTCAGGGTCTGCCCCCCGCTTGCCCCCGAACAGGTCCGAGAGCTTGACCTCCTTCTTCCAGTCGACCATGTCAGGCTCCCGCAAGTCGCAGGTCGCCGAGCGACGGCAGCAGCGCCACCGGCTCGGGCTCGAGGGCGCTCAGGTCGAACCCGACGCGCTCCAGAATCCCGATCAGCTGGTCGGGCCGGCTCGAGCGGGAGAGAGCGAGCCCCGGATCGACGATCCGGCGCTGCACGAGCTCCGCGAGCGACTGCTCCATCGTCTGCATGCCCTTCGCGGTGCCGGTCTGCATGATCGAGTAGATCTGCTCGACCTTGCCCTGTCGGATCAGGTTTCGCACGGCATCGTCGGGAAACAGAATCTCGAGCGCGGCGATGCGGCCCTGGCCGTCGGCCGTCGGCAGGAGCGCCTGTGTGACGACGCCCTGAAGCGAGCCGGCGATCTGGATCCGCACCTGCTCCTGCTGCTCGGCCGGGAAGACGTCGATCATGCGGTCGACCGTGGAGGACGCGCTCTGGGTGTGGAGCGTCCCGAAGACGAGGTGGCCGGTCTCGGCGGCGGTCAGCGCGGTCGAGATCGTCTCGAGGTCGCGCATCTCTCCGAGCAGGATCACGTCCGGGTCCTGGCGCAAGGCGGCGCGGAGCGCATCACCGAACGAGGTCGCATCCGGGCCGATCTCGCGCTGGTTGACGATGCAGCCCTTGTGGCGGTGCACGAACTCGATCGGATCCTCGATCGTGAGGATGTGTTCGTGGCGCGTGCGGTTGATCTCGTCGATCATCGCCGCGAGCGTCGTCGACTTGCCCGAGCCGGTCGGGCCCGTGACGAGGACGAGGCCGCGCGGCTTCTCGGTCAGCACATGCAGGCCGGACGGCAGGCCGAGCTCCTCGAGGGTCTTGATCTCGTGCGGGATGACGCGGAACGCCGCTCCGAGCGACTCACGCTGGAAGAAGACGTTGACGCGGAAACGGGCCAGGCCCGGGACCGAGTAGGCGAAGTCGAGCTGCCGCTTGATCTCGAGCTGCTTCTGCTGCTCGGAGTTGAGAATGCGGTACAGAAGCGTCTGCGTATCGTCGGGGACGAGGGGCGCGACCTCGCTCATGCGCTCGAGAGTTCCACGCACCCGCATGGCAGGAGGCGTCCCCACGGTGACGTGGAGGTCCGAGGCGCCGCAAGCGAACATCCGCTCGAGCAGATCGTCTATGGAGTAGGTCAGTTCGGGCATGCTCCCTCGAACGAGCTAATCGGCAGCCGTGTGCGCTTCCTTTACAGGCGAGTTCGATCGCAGTCCGATCCCCCAATCGAGTGTGCGACCGCTGGGGGCGGTGCCGACCGGGATCGCTCCCCGGCGTCGCTGTTCACGAACGCCCGAAAGAGGGCCGCTGAGTATCGGCGACCGGAGTACGCGCGCGAGGACAGGAACGACACGCTGATCGAGCTCCTCGTCGTGCTGCACCCGTGACCTCCGAGAGGTCGGGCCGGGCGCCGACGGAGGCCCTGCCGGCGACGGCCCCTAGGCCGACTCGACGATCGGCGGTGGGGGGCGCGGGAAGCCGCGCCCCTGGTCTGCTACACGCGTCACTCGTTCGAGCCATGCGGGAGCGCCGGCCGGCTCCCGATAAACAAACGGTTCACCAGCTTCACCTCCTGGTTCACGTTCGTTCCCGTTCCCACCGTTTAAGGAGTCACACAGAATGATCGCTTCGCTCAGGCACCGCCTGGCCCGCGACGAAGAGGGCTTCACGCTGATCGAGCTCCTCGTCGTGATCATCATCCTCGGCATCCTGCTCGCGATTGCCGTCCCCTCCTACCTGAGCTTCCGCACCCGCGCGAACGTCTCGGCCGCGAAGGCCAACGTGCGCGCAGCCGTCCCGGGCATGGAGGCGTTCAACGCCGACCACAACACCGGCTACACCGGCGCCACCCTGGCGAAGCTGCAGGCCTCGTACGACCAGGGCATCAAGAACATCACGGTCAAGGCCGCCACGGTCGGCGGCTACTGCATCCAGAACACCGTCCCGGGCACCGTGACCTACAAGAAGGCCGGCCCGTCCGGCGACATCGTCGTCGGCGCCTGCCCGTAGGCTCAGACGCGACGAATCGAGCGGCGAGGGGCGCGGGAGACCGCGCCCCTCCTCGTTCCCGGGCAGTCCCTCGTTCGAGTCATGCACCGGAGCCGCCCGGCTCCCGATGAACAAGACGGTGACCAGCTTCACCTCCCAGTTCACGTTCGTTCCCGTAACGACCCGTTAAGGAGTCACATAGAAATGATCGCTTCGCTCAGGCACCGCCTGGCTCGCGATGAGAAGGGCTTCACGCTGATCGAGCTCCTCGTCGTGATCATCATCCTCGGCATCCTGCTCGCGATTGCCGTCCCCTCCTACCTGAGCTTCCGCGGCCGCGCGAACGTCTCGGCCGCGAAGGCCAACGTGCGCGCAGCCGTCCCGGGCATGGAGGGCTTCGCAGCCGACCACAACACCGGCTACACCGGCGCCACCCTGGCGAAGCTGCAGGCCTCGTACGACCAGGGCATCAAGAACATCACGATCACGGCCGCCACGGTCGGCGGCTACTGCATCCAGAACACCGTCCCGGGCACCGTGACCTACAAGAAGGCCGGCCCGTCCGGCGACATCGTCTCCGGCGCCTGCCCGTAGACCCCAGACGCGACGAATCGAACGGCGAGGGGCGCGGGAGACCGCGCCCCTCCTCGTTCCCGGGCAGTCCCTCGTTCGAGTCATGCACCGGAGCCGCCCGGTTCCCGATGAACAAGAAGGTGACCAGCTTCACCTCCTGGTTCACGTTCGTTCCCGTTCCCACCGTTAAGGAGTCACACAGAATGATCGCCACGCTCAGGCACCGCCTGGCCCGCGATGAAGAGGGCTTCACGTTGATCGAGCTCCTCGTCGTGATCATCATCCTCGGCATCCTGCTCGCGATTGCCGTCCCCTCCTACCTGAGCTTCCGCGGCCGCGCGAACGTCTCGGCCGCGAAGGCCAACGTGCGCGCAGCCGTCCCGGGCATGGAGGGCTTCGCAGCCGACCACAACACCGGCTACACCGGCGCCACCCTGGCGAAGCTGCAGGCCTCGTACGACCAGGGCATCAAGAACATCACGATCACGGCCGCCACGGTCGGCGGCTACTGCATCCAGAACACCGTCCCGGGCACCGTGACCTACAAGAAGGCCGGCCCGTCCGGCGACATCGTCTCCGGCGCCTGCCCGTAGACCCCAGACGCGACGAATCGAACGGCGAGGGGCGCGGAAGACCGCGCCCCTCCTCGTTCTCCCGTCAAGCGCACCGCCCCCACTGCCGATAGAGACATTGCGATGAGCCTGACACTCAGCCCCCAGATCAAGATCCTCGCCCTCGCCGGGCTCCTCGGCGCCGTCGCGCTGCTCGGCACCTTCATGCTGCTCGGCAAGAGCTCGACGACGGATTCCGCCACGGCCGACGCGCTGGCTCATCCGGTGCGTGTGCCCGCGCGCGTGACTGCGAAGGCGACGCCGCACGCCGTGACGAAGACCCACGTGAAGGCGAAGCCGCACGCTGCAACCGTGGCCAAACCCGCAGCGAAGCACGTCGCCAAGCCCAAGCACGTCGCCAAGCCGAAGGCGATCGTGAAGGCGAATGCGTCGCTCGACCCGATCTCCGGCCTACCCGCGAACGGCCTGCCGGTCGCCCTCAACCAGGCGCTCGCGCAAAACGAGGTCGTGGTCGTCTCGCTCTACGACCCCCAGGCCGACGTCGACGCAGCCTCGGTCGGTGAGGCGATGGCCGGTGCCAAGCTGGCCGGGGTCGGTTTCCTGCCCCTGAGCGTGCTCTCGCGGAAAGAGGCCGAGCCGCTCGCGAAGAAGCTCGGAGTCCTGCCCGACCCCGCGCTCCTGATCTTCCGTCGGCCCGACACGCTCGTGCTCAAGATCGACGGCTTCGCCGACCGCGAGACGGTCGCCCAGGCAGCCTCCAGCGCAAAGCCGTGAGCGAGGCGCTCCCGGAACACGGCCTCTTGCGCGGGCCGGACGAAACCCCCTTCGCGGCCACACCGGGCTCGGCGCCGCGCGAGCTGTTCGTACGCCATGCGCGCAAGGACGGCCGTTCGGTCGCGATCATGCGGGCGGTCGACTACGGCGCGTCATGCGTCGTCGAGGCCGAGGTCTTCCCCGTCGGCGCGCCGAACACGACGCCGGTTCGCCCTGGTCCGTACACCTTCGCCGACGCCCGGCAGGCGACCGCATTCGTGACGGAGGCCGTCGAGGCGCTGATGTACCTCGGCTGCGACGTGCAGGCCCAGTAGCGCGGCCTGGTCGGAGACAACCCCCTACGAGTCGAGCCGCGCGTCCTCGAGGTCCAGCTCCCGCTGGACGCGGTTCATCACCTCGTCGTTGATCGTGCCCTGGCGGCGGAGCTCGACGAGCGCCTGCCGCTCGGCGTCGAGCAGCTCGTGGCGCAGGCGCTGGAAGTCCTGCGAACGCCGCTCGATGCTGCCGTCGTCCTCGCCGTCGAACCGTGCGGCGAACCGGTTGCGGCGAAACGTGTACTGCCCGCGGAGCCGCTGGACCGTATCGTCTCGCACCCAGTCCTCGCCCATCAGCTCCTCGAGTCGCGCGAGCCCGGCCTCCGCCGCGCGGATGCGCGCCTTGGTCTCCTCCTTCCCCTCCTTGCCATCGTCGGGAAGGTCGAGGACGCGGATCAGGAAAGGCAGGCTGAGCCCCTGCAGGACGAGTGTGACGACGATCACCGAGAATGCGAGGTACACGACGAGGTCCCGGTCCGGGAACGGGCTGCCCGCGTTGGTCGAGAGCGGTAGCGCGAGTGCGGCGGCAAGCGACACCGCGCCGCGCATGCCGGTCCACCCGATCACGACCGGAACCTGCCAGGGTGGCGCCGGATCGCGCTCGCGAACGCGGCGGAACAGGCGGCGCGGCACGTAGGTGGCCGCGAAGACCCAGAGCATGCGGGTCAGCACCACCGCGCCGCTGACGATCGCCCCGTCGGCGAGCAGCGAGGCCGTTGAGCGCCCCGCGAGGCCGTCGAGGATCGGCCGCAGCTGCAACCCGATCAGCACGAAGAGCAGCGCGTTGAGCAGGAAGACGAGGATCTCCCACACCGCGTCGCCCTGAAGGCGCGTCTGCACGTTCGTCAGCTCTGGAGTGTGCCAGCCGACGTAGATCCCGACCGTGACCGCCGCGAGCACCGCAGAGACGCCCAGCGCCTCTGCCGGCAGATACGCGAAGTAGCCGGAGAAGAGCGCGATCGCGATCTCGGTCGGCGAGTGGTGCAGCCGCCTGCGCACCTGCCGGATCAGGAAGCCGACCGCGAGCCCGACGGCGATGCCGCCGAGCACGTCGACCACGAAACGCAGCCCCGCATGCCAGAGCGAGAAGCTGCCGGTGACGACCGCCACGACCGCGTACCGGTAGGCGACGAGCGCCGTCGCGTCGTTGATCAGGCTCTCGCCCTCGACGATCGTGACGATCCGCGCAGGGATCCCGAGCCGCTCGGCGATGGCCGTCGCCGCGACGGGGTCGGTCGGGGCGACAATCGCGCCCGCGACGAACGCAACCGGCCAGGACAGCCCCGGGATCAGCGTGTGCGCGACCGCCGCCACCGCCACGGTCGTGACCAGCACGAGCCCGAGCGCGAGCAGCGAGATCGGCCGCACGTTCCGCTTCAGATCTCGAAGCGACGTGAAGAACGCGGCCGAGTAGAGGAGCGGCGGCAGGATCGCGACGAGCACGATCTCGGGCCGCATCCGCACATGCGGAATCCCGGGTACGAACCCGAGTGCGAGCCCGCCGAGCACGAGCAGGATCGGGTACGGCACGCGCAGCGTCGGAGCGAGCACGAGCAGGCCGACGCCGGCGGCGAGCAGGGCGAGCAGCAGCAGCGCGTCGTGGGCAGAGAGCGTCATCCGCCCTCAATCATCACCGCCGGGGGGCAGGTCTGACCAGACACGTCGGCGTGCCTGACGCCGGAGGCGGCTCGTCAGGCCGGTGCTAGACGGAGACGCGCGCGAGCTCTTCGACCGAGGTGAGCCCGGCGGCGACCTTGGCGATCCCGTCGTCCCACAGCGTCCGCATGCCCTCCGAGATCGCGGCGCGCTCGAGCTCCTCTCGGCTCGCCTTCTGCACGGCGAGGCTCTCGAGCTGCTCGCTCATCTCGAGCAGCTGGAAGACGCCGATCCGGCCCTTGTAGCCGGTCTGGTTGCAGCGGGGGCAGCCGCGCTTCCGGTAGAAGAACATCCCGTCCGCGGCGGCGGCGACGTCGGGGGACACGCGGGCCCTGATCAGCTCCTCCATCGACGGCTGGTACATCTCGCAGCAGTGCGAGCAGAGCTTGCGCGCGAGGCGCTGAGCGAGCACGCCGGAGACGGCCGACCCGACGAGGAACGGCTCGACGCCCATCTCGTTCAGGCGCGTCAGCGCGCCCGGGGGCGTCGTTCGTGTGCAGGGTCGAGAGCACGAAGTGGCCGGTCAAGGCGGCCTCGATCGACATCTTCGCGGTCTCGCCGTCGCGGATCTCGCCGACCATCACCACGTCCGGGTCGGAACGCAGAATCGAGCGGAGCGCCGACGCGAAGGTGAGTCCCGCGCGGACGTTGATCTGCACCTGGTTGACTCCGGCGAGCCGGTACTCGACCGGGTCCTCGACGGTGATGATGTTGATCTCCGGCCGGTTGATCTCGTTCAGCGACGCGTAGAGCGTCGTCGACTTACCGGAGCCGGTCGGCCCCGTGACGAGCAGCGCGCCGGTTGGCCGCTGGATCAGCTCGGCGAGGCGGCCGCGCATCTCGTCGGAGAGGCCGAGCTCCTGGAGCGTCGGCGGCTTCTTCGACTTGTCGAGCAGACGCATGACGACCGACTCGCCCTCGACCGTCGGCAGCGTCGCGACGCGGATGTCGAGCATCCGCCCGGCGGCGGCGGCATTCAGCGAGATGCGGCCGTCCTGCGGCTTGCGCCGCTCGGCGATGTCGAGCTTTGCGAGCACCTTCAGGCGGGTCGTGACCCCGGGCATCATCCGCTTCGGGATCCGCTGCACCTCCTGGAGCACGCCGTCGACGCGGAAGCGGACGACCAGCGCGTCTTCCTGGGGCTCGAAGTGGATGTCGCGAGGCGCCGTCCTCGGCGGCCTGGAAGATGATCGAGTTGACGAGCCGCACGAGCGGCGCGTCGGAGATGCCGTCCTCGGCCTCGAGGTCGTCTGCCTCCTCCTCTTCCTCCGCGAGCGCCGGATCGTCGAGGGCCGCGCGTGCGCCGAAGGCCTCGGATGCACGGACGAGCCGCTTGATCTCGACGAGGACGTCCTCGCGGGAGGCGACGCCGAGCTCGAGCGGGTAGCGGGTGGCGAGCCGCAGCTCGTCGATCCCGTGGATGTTGCCCGGATCGGCGATCGCGATCTTCAGGTAGCCGTCTGCGAGCGCGTACGGCATCGCGACGACACGCTCGAGCACGTGCAGCGGTACGACCTTCGCCGCCTCGTCGTCGACCTCGACGAACGCGAGATCGATCAGCGGCAGACCGTGCCGGCCGGCGAGCGTGCGCGCGATCCCCTCGCTCGAGGCGACCCCTTCGTCGATGATCGCCTGGGCCAGCGAGCCTTGCCCGCCGCGCGCACGGACGCGCGTCAGCTTGTCCGGCGTCAGGAGGCCCGTGGCGGAGATCAGGTCGGTAACGAGCTCGGCGAGCTCGTTGATCGCGAAGGGACTCTGGATCGGATTCCCGGGCACGGCCGGAACGCCGGTCTCGGGTCCGACGGTCCGGAGCTGTGGCGGCGGATCGAAGTTGTCCATATCCCTCGTTCGAGGTATCGGCAGGAGCTAGCCCCGACTTGACATCCGGAGCAGGTGATTTCCCGCCTCGGAGGAGGACCCCTCTGCCTCGATCGAGTGAACTTCCGAGCTAGTGCACGAGCGTCAGATACGCGTGCAGGATCGCGTCGCCCGCGAACAACGCCACGACGGCACCGAAGGCGAGGAACGGCGCGAACGGGAGGCCCATCTTGCGGGCAGCCGCGCCGTGGCGGGCGAAGAGCACCGCACTCGGCACGAGCGCGGCCAGCATCCCGATGAGCATCCCCGGCGCAACGGTCCAGTCCCAGCATCGCGCCGAGCAGCAGGGCGAGCTTGACGTCGCCCATGCCCATGCCCGCGGGGTAGGCGAGCGCAGCGACGAGCAGGAAGCCCGAGGCGCCGAGCGCCCCGATCGCCCACTCGGGACTCGGGTGGATCAAGGTCTGCGCGACGAGGACCAGGACGGCCCCCGGCACCACGATCCGGTTGGGCACGATCCTGTGCTCGAGGTCGATCGCCGACACCGCGACGAGTGCAGCGCAAAAGGACGCCGCGACGATCGCCTCCAGGGACAGGCCGAACTTCCAGACACAGCCGGCGATCAGCAGTGCGGTGAGCAGCTCGATGGCCGGGTAGAGCGCGGAGATTCGAACGCCACAGTTGCGGCAGCGGCCGTGTAGGAGCACCCAGGAGAGGAGCGGCACGTTGTCGTGCCACGCGATCTCCCGCGCGCAGGACATGCATGCCGACGGGGGCCGCACGATCGAGCGCCGGAGCGGGACGCGTGCCGCGACGACGTTCAGGAAGCTGCCGAGCGCAAGCCCGGGAGCGAGGAAGAAGGCGGCGAGAACCACAATCCCCCTATCGGCCGATCCGCCCGCGTACTGAAGCCGCGCGAGCTTGCGCCGGCTCTAGCCGGTCTGCTGCCCGGGGTCGAGCTCGAAGTTGGTCGCGGTCGCCGTGTCGGAGAACTTCTGCCCGTCCGTCAGGTCCGTCAACGCCGGGTAGGGGTAGTACGTCGGCAAGCCGTCCTGCTCCTTCGGCAGCGTGATCGTGTTGCAGACGACGGGCCCGCTGTCCTTGAAGTTCTCGTGGATCAGGCAGTCGCCCTTCGAGTAGAGGACGCCCTGGAAGCCGGAGATCGGATGGCCGCCGATGCAGCTGGAGGACGGGTACGGGCTGCAGCCGGAGCCGCCCTGGTCGTACTCGTTGTCGAGCATCGAGAGCAGGACGAGCATGTTCTGCTTCGGATTCCAGCCGCTCATGTTCGAGGCGCAGCTGGTCGGGAGCGTCGTGCCGCTGCCGCCCGCGCAGACCATCGCGTCGATCTCGTCGTTGCCGGCCGAGAAGATGTCGGCGCGCCCGAAGTAGTTGACGACCTCGCCGTCCACGTCGAAGCGGAAGTCCCCGTCGATGAAGATCGTGCCGGCGATCGTCAGCACGTGGGTCTGATAGTTCCAGGACAGCTCGCCGACGATCGCGCCGCTCGTGTCTCTCACCCGGCAGGTGTAGCTGCGGTTGTTCGGTGCGATCTCCTCGAAGTTGCCCGCGCCGCCCGCGTTGAGGCTGGCATCGGGCCTGCTCGTCGAGGCCGCGTTGTTGTCGAAGGCAGGCGGCGTCCCCACCTTGTCCGCGCCGGTGCAGGGGAACTTCGGGCCCGGCTTCGCGTTCGCCCACCAGTAGTCGTAGTCGACGTCCGGCATCGTCAGGCCGGGATCGAGGCCGGTGCCCGCGGCGGCGTTGTTCGGCAGGTAGACCTTGTCCGCCGTCCCGCAGGGGGTGTGCGCCGTGTTCGCGTTGTACTTGCATCCCGACGTCCCGTGGACGTCGACCTTCTGTACCGGCGCGCCCGAGCTGCCGATCCCGCCCACGTCGGCCGTGTAGGTGATCGTGATCGAAACGTAGTCGACCGAGCCGACCACGCTCGTCCCGCTCGTGTTGCGGGCGACCAGCCGCACGCCGAAGCCGCTGTTGATCACGTCCGCCGCGGTCAAGGTCGTGCCCCAGAGGTCGCTGCCGCTGCCGTAGCTGGCAGCACCGTCCGTCGTCGACCAGTAGTTGCCCGAGGCGTCGTCTGTGCCCGCCGCCGCGCCCGCCTTCAACAGGTAGACGTGGGAGTCGCGGAGCCGGCTCGAGCTCGCCGCCTTGCGTTCGATCGAGACCGTGATCCCGCGGATGATCGCGCTGGCCGGGATCATCGCGCTGGTGAAGCCGAAGCTCTTGACGTCGAGCGTGCCGCTCGAGCCGGCTCCAACGATCGTGCTCGTCGTGTAGCCGTTGTTGCTCGTGCTGGTGTTGCCAGGGTTGAGCCAGGCAGGCGAGCCGGAACTGACGCCGGTGCCACCGCGCGTCGACGAGTCGGTGTCCGGGCCGGTGATGATCACGTTGCCGCCTACCTCGACGTTGGTGGTCGCGCCGGTGATCGTCGCCCCGTTGGCCAGGCAGAGGTCACCGCGGGTCGAGACCGACGTCGGCCAGGTGACCGTGTCGATCGTCAGACACTTGCCCGGATAGTCCTGGTAGAAGCGGCTCCAGGCGATCCCGTCGGAGCCGTCGTTCAGCCCTACGACCTTCAGCGCCTTCGTCACGGTGCGCGTCTGCGTCTGGCCGCTGTTCTTGACCTTGCCGACCGCCTTGATCGTCCAGACCCAGGTCGTCGTATTCAAAGTGCCTGTGTAGGTGACCGACCCGTTCAGGCTCGGATACGTGAGTGTCGTCGGCGTCGAGAAGAGCGACGCTGACGTCGGGGAAATCCCGTTGAAGGAGGCGGGTGGGTTGTCGGTGGTCTTCTTGACCGACCCGTCGACGTTCAGCTGGCCGTAGATCTTCGACATCGCGTCGCTGATCCCGGCCTCCGCAAGGCTGTAGGCGGTCGTGTTCGCCTTGCTCTGGTGCGCGGCGTGGAAGTTGCTGGTCGAGTACGAGGCGATCGCGGTGCCCATGATCGTCAGCACGACCATCACGCCGAGCGCCATCGCGAGCGTGATCCCACGCTCGTCGCGCACGCGCGCGAGCACGCGCTCGCCGCGAGGGGTCGTGCCGTCCAGGTGTGGGTTCAGAGCTCTCACCGCCGCGTAGCCATGTATCGGCCGAAGCGGCCCTGCGCAGAGCCCCTCATGCGAGTGATCGAGACGCGGGCGTCCCCCGCGCAGCATCAGCAGGGCTTGGTCGTGGCGGGAAAGGTCGCCGGCGCGCTGGTTACGACACCGGTGGCGTTGCGCAGCACGATCCCGTCGCAGAGCTCGTAGAGGTTCACGGTCCGTGCCGGCTTGACGTTGATCTTCAGATCGAAGGTGACCTTGCCCAGGCTCCCGACCCAGGCGCCGTCGTACCAGAAGACATAGCCGCTCGTGTTCGTGAGGTAGTCGGCGTACTTCGTGGAGCTCGACGAGCAGACGGCGGGGCTCCCCGTCGCCCGATAGAGGCCGTAGCGCATGCCGGAGCCCGAGGTGCACCAGGCGACGTTGTTGTTGGTCGCATTGATGCACGGGTCGGTGATCGTCAGCGTCGCGCCGCTGTTCGTGACGGACGCCGCGCTCGCGCAGTGAAGCTCGCGGCGCAGCTTGTCGAGGCCGACCCGCGCTCCCACCTGAGCCTGGAAGCGGCTGTTCATGTCGATCTCGGCGTTCGAGCCCTGGATGAACACGGTCGTGATCCCGCCCATGACGATGGTCAGGATCACCGTCACCACGAGCATCTCGACGAGCGAGAATCCCCGCTCGTCCCGGAGCCTGCTCACGACTTCCTCGCCTCGAGCTCTGCCAGGGTCGCCCGGGCTACCTGCCCGCTCCTGGCGCCGATTCCCCAGACAGCCTCGGCACGACGGTCGTCCTGGACGAGGATCCGCAGGGCCTCGGCGCCGTGCCACCAGCCGAACTTCGCCCCCTGGACGACCCACTCGTGCTGGAACAGCCAATGCTTGACGTTCGCGTCGGTCGGGCTCGGATGGGCGGCCAGCCAGCGGCCGAGCACCGTCGCGCGCTCGGGGAGCGGCAGCTCGTCGAGCGGTTCCCTGGGGGCGCCGGCGACGGCGAAGTCAGCGGGACGGCTCTTCGGCTGCGCGGCCTTCGAGACCTTGCGGGCGGGCTTGGTCACGGGCTTCGCAGCGGCGACGGTCTTTGCCGGGGCAGTCGACTTGGTCGTCGGCACGCCCGCGAGATCCGCGGGCCGGATCGCGGTCCCGGCGTAGGGCGCGACATCCTGCGGCGAGCCGCTCTGCTGGTATTTGCTGTTGCGCGCGAGCGTCAGCCGGACCGTCGGCGCTCCGTTGTCGACCACGCGGGTTCCGGCCGGCGGGAACTGCGAGGCGACGACATTCGCGGCGAAGCCGCGCACACCGCCCTCGACGCGCCAGGCGAAGCCCGAGTCCTGAAGGATCCCCTTGGCGAACACGTAGGCCTGGTGCTGGACGTCCGGGACGACGAGCGTGGGCGCGGCGGCCCGCAGCGGCGACACCGCAGCGGGCGCCGTGTTCAGAGTCTGATTGGCCGCATACGTGAGCGCCGTCGCGGTACCCACTAGCACGCAGACGCCGAGCACGAGCGCGGGAAGGCGAACGCTCATGGCAACTGAATCGGCAGAAAGGGCCTCGGGGTTAACCCCGGATCGTGAACCCGACTACGTCGCCGGTGGGGGCAGTGTTCGCCTCCGGGACGAGCGAGAAGACCGGATGCGGAGCACCGGCCGGCACCGGAGCCGAGTCGACCGCGGCGAGCGTCCGGCCCGAGTCCGGCAAGGAGGAGCCGGAGGAGCCGTCCTGCCAGCTGAAGGCGGCGCCGGCGAACGACTGGAACCAGGGCTGGTCCTGCGGGTACTCGGTCGCAGGCTGGAGCTGCAGGTGCAGGTGCGGCCCGGTCGCATCGCCCGTCTGGCCTACGAGCCCGACGCGGTCGCCGGCCTGGAGCTGCACACCCTCGACGATCGACGGCTCGAGATATGCGAGGTGGCAGTACGTCCACACGAGGCCGTCGAAGGTCTGGATCGTCAGGCCGATGCCGCAGAGCGGGTCGGGTTCGCGCCACGCGCGGACGACGGTGCCGTCCGCGAGCGCATAGGCGGGCGACGCCTCCGGCGCCGCGATGTCCGCGGCGGGATAGTCGTGGTGAGTGTGCGAGACCGAGACCTGGCCCGGACCGCCGCCGACCGGGAAGACGTATCGGCCCTGCGTGATCGGCGCCCCGAGCAGCGCGCCCGCGCCGTGATCGAACGAAGCGGCCTGCGCGTCGGAGCGCGCGCCGTCGAGCTCGGCCTGCGCCTGGTCGAGGCGGCCGTGCAGTTCCGCGATCGCCGCCACGGCGCCGTCGAGCTTCACGCCCGCCAGCGTCGCCTGCTTCTGTGCCGCGAGGCGATCGGAGAGCAGCTCGGCGGTCGCTGCGCGGGCGAGCCAGCGGTCCTGCTGCCCGGCGAAGCCGCTGCGCACCTGCTCGGCGCCGACGAGACCCTCGTTCGCCGCGGTGACGGCGAGCCGCGCGTCGTCCAGCCGCTGCTGCATGCCGTCGAGCTGGAAGGGCGTGCCGCCCGAGTAGGTCTGCGCGAGTGCGAGCACCTCGTTCACGTACCAGTCGGCGTGGTTGTAGGCGTAGACGCCGCGGCGCAGGTCGGTTCGACCCCCGGCGGCAGCGAGATAGCGGGCGGCGGAGGGGATCGCGTCCTGCGGGTTCCACGGGTCGGCGACGCCGTCGCCGTTTCCGTCGATGCCCCAGCGCAGCCAGGTCGACGGCATGAACTGCATCCAGCCCACCGCGCCGGCCGAGCTCGGGCCCATGTTGCGGCCGAAGTTCGACTCGATCTTGTTGATCGAGGCGAGCACCTGCCACGGGATCCCGTAGTCGGCGCCGGCCTGCTGCCAGAGCGCCGTGAGGTCGGCATCCGAGAGTTGCTGCGGCTGCTCCGGCGGTGAGCTCAGGGCGAGCGGCAGTCCAATCGAGCCGGGAGCGTTCGGCGTGAATGCGGTCGCGGCCGAGGGCGCGTCGGCCTGCACGACGACGAACGTGTCGGCTCGCGCGGTCGCCGCAACGCACGCGAATGCGAGGGCGAGCACGAGCGCGAGGCGCTTCATGCCAGCCGGAGCTCGGGCAGGTTCTCGCCCAGCTCCTCGCGCCGCTGGTGCTCTTCCTGCGCGGCGGCCGTCTTCTCGTCGTAGGACTGGCGCTTGACGGCCTGCTCGAGCGAGACGAGGAAGTCGTGCTTGTTGGACGAGGCGTTGGCCGCCGTCTCCTTGTCGACGCGGCCGGCGATCACGTGCTCGATCAGCGCCTTCGTGAACGACTGCATGTCGAAGTAGTCGCCGTCCTCGATCGCCTCGATGATCATCTCCGTCTGGTTCTCGCGAATCAGGTCGGAGATCCGGTTGTTCATCACCATCACCTCGACCGCGGCGACACGGCCGCCGCCGACGCGCGGGAGCAGGCGCTGGGAGACGACGCCCTTGAGGACGCCCGCCATCACCGAGCGGATCTGCTGCTGCTTCGCCTCCGGGAAGAACTCGATCATCCGGCCGACGGTCTCGGCGACGTCGATCGTGTGCAGCGTCGAGAGCACGAGGTGGCCCGACTCGGCCGCCTGCAGCGCCGTTTGTGCGGTTTCCATGTCGCGCAGCTCGCCGATCAGGATCACGTCGGGGTCCTGGCGGAGTGCGCGCCGAAGCGCCTGGCCGAACGACTCGGTGTCGAGCCCGACCTCGCGCTGGTTGACGATGCAGCTGTGATCCGGGTGCAGGATCTCGATCGGGTCCTCGATCGTGACGATGTGCTGGCGTCGCGTCCGGTTCATGTGGTCGATCATCGAGGCGAGCGTCGTCGTCTTGCCCGACCCGGTCGCGCCCGTGACGAGGATCAGGCCACGGTGCTCCTCGGCCAGGCGGCGGACGCCCGCGGGCAGCTTGAGGTCGTCGAAGGTGGGGACGATCTTCGGGATCACGCGGAAGGCGAACGAGGTGGCGCCTCGCTGGCGGTAGGCGTTGACCCGGAAGCGCGGCAGGTCCTCATCCTGGTAGGCGATGTCCATGTCTCCGGCCTCATGGAAGAGCGCAAGGCGCCGCGGCGCGGTGCTGCCGACGGTCTCGAGGAAGCTCGCGAGCGCAGTCTCGTCGAGCAGGGGCCACCCCTCGAGCGGCGCGAGCGAGCCGTCGCGTCGGAGGATCGGCGGCTGGCCGAGCTTCAGGTGGACATCGGAGGCGCCGGCGTGGACGGCCGCCCGCAGGAGATCGTTGATCGTCATTGCGGCACGGTCCGTATCGGCCTGCCGCCGCGCGGGCTTTAGGAACACGGCCCCGCGAGCCATGCCAGGGGTCTGACCCCGGACCTGGCTATTCGCGCTCTGTGGAGAGCGCACCGGGCCTCGCCCTCGCGCTCCGCACCGTCGTCATCTTCGTTCCTAATGGCCATGCCTGGGGTCTGACCCCGGCCATGTCCGCCGCAGACGTCAGGCCGTCGCAGCCTGCGCGATCCGCTTCAGCACCTTGAGCGGCAGGCGCACCGGTCCCCGTGCGTCCCGCGGTGCGGCGACGTCGCCCCGCATCAGCCGTACGACGAGCTCCCAGAGGTGCGGCTCGCGCGCGATCGTGTAGGTGAGGCGCGGGTAGCGGTCGAGCGCCCGCTTCGCACCCCAGGAGGCACGCACGAGCGGGGCGAGACGCTCCTCGAGCCCTGCCGCGTATTCGTCGAACGAGTCGCGCTCCCCGGCGAGGACGGCGAGCGCGTGCTCGCAGGCGTGCTTCGCCGAGAGAAACGCCTCGTACATCCCGTCCCCGGAGAGCGGGTCGACGAGTCCGGCGGCGTCCCCGACGAGCGCAACCCGGCCGGAGGCGAGCGCCGAACCGGGCCTGCGCAGCGGCAGTCGGTGCCCGCGTACCTCGGTCAGCGCGCCGACATCCACGCCGTGCGCGTCGCAGAGCGCGCGGAGGTGCTCGCGCAGCCGCGGCCCCTCGCTCTCCCAGCCGCCGACGCCGAAATTGACGTGATCGCCTTTCGGGAAAACCCAGCCGTAGCCGCCGGGGACGGTGCCGAACTCGAGCACGAGGCGCCGCGCGTACCGGTCACGGCTGACCGGCCCGTAGCCGAGGTTGCCTTCGAGGGCAACGCCGTGATCGCGCTCGACGCGCAGCCCGAGCGAGCGCGCCGTGACGCCGTTCGCCCCATCGGCGCCGATCACGACGGCCGCCGTGTGCGTCTCGCCGTCGACGTCGACCTCGCCCTGGCGCACCGCGGTCACGCGCGCACCGTCACGAAACGTTGCGCCGGCGCCGGCCGCGCGCTCGGCGAGGTACTGGTCGAGCCGGCGCCGCTGTGTCATCAGCGCAAGCGGCGCGTGCGCCTGCCGCGCGAAGCCGGGGCGGTGCCCGAGCCGCAGCTCGAACCGGTCGACCGCACCCTCGACGACGGGGTCGATCCCGAACGGCAGGAGCCGGAGCGCGCGTACGGTCACGCCGCCCCCGCACGGCTTGTCGCGAGGGAAGCGCGCCCTGTCGAGCAGGAGCACCGCGGCCCCCGCCGAGGCGAGCCGGTAGGCGGCCGTCGAACCTGCAGGCCCGGCGCCGACGACGATCGCGTCATACGAGGTCACGCCGGAAAGCTACAATCCCGGCGCTCCGGGGGTGTGCCCGAGCGGCCAAAGGGAACGGGCTGTAAACCCGTCGGCTCAGCCTACGGAGGTTCGAATCCTCCCGCCCCCACCAAACCTTCCCCCTACCGCCTTCGCCAGTCCGCCGGGGCCGGGCTACAATCGAGCGGCTCGCCCTCTTAGCTCAGTTGGTAGAGCACCTCCATGGTAAGGAGGGGGTCGACGGTTCGAGTCCGTCAGAGGGCTTTGGGAAGTTCCTGCTAATCAGCGGGTTCTGACGGTACTCGTGGCGGGGGCCTCAGACATCGGCGTCCACCGAGCGTCCACGGCCTGCTGGGAACGCCTCCCGGGAGGCCTGGAAACCGTGTCGTGGTGTGGTTTTGCGGGCCTGCGGGCCGGTGTCCACCCAGCGTCCACGGCCCGCTCGAGGGCCAGTGCGTCGAGGAGCGAGACGGCGTGCTGATGGCTGTCGACTGCGAGGTGGCCGTAGTGAAGATCGATCATCGCGATGCTTGTGCCCATGAACCTCGAGAGTGCGAACACCGGCACGCCCGCGCGGAGTGCGAAGGTGGCGTAGGTGTGGCGCAGGTCGTAGAGGTCGCGCAGCGGCTCGATCCCGATTGTGCGCTGGACGGGCTTCCAGTGGCGTCGGTTGACGTTGCGGAAGTCGAGGTGGCCGCCGCGTGTGGTTGGAAACAACAGCGGGCTGTCGTTCCGCGGCGGCAACTGGTCGAGCGCCTCGAACGCGATCGCCTGTAACGGTACCGCGCGTCTGCTCAGTCGCGTCTTGGTCTGCTTGACCCGTCCGTTCGCGTACGCCCGCCGAACCTGGACAACGCCGGCGTCACGATCGAGGTCGCTGTGTTCGAGCGCGAACAGCTCCGATGGCCTGAGCCCGGTCGCGGCCGCAAACAACACCATCGGCCCGAACATCGGCCCGAGTTGGTCGGTGAGCGAGCGAATCTGCGCCCAGGAATCGAACGGCCGTTGCTCGCGGCAGCGCCGGCGCGGATTCGGCACTCCATGCTTGGCCGGGTTCTCGTCGATCAGCTTCCACGCAACCGCTCGATTCAGCACCTGGCGGAGTGCCTGCGTCGCCTCGAAGCGGTGCCCTTCCGGAACGGTCAGCCGCCACGCGCAGACCTGCTCCGGCGAGAGGTCGGCAAGGCGCACCTCACCCAGGCCGGCGGTCGCCTTCCCGAGCAGCCAGCGGAGCTTCGCGACGGTGACGCGCTCACCCTGATGCGTATCCAAGTACTCCTCGACCCAGTCGCCGAGCGTCAGCCTCGCCGCACGGCCGCCGGGCACGAGCCGGGCTAGCTTGTTGTGCAGCGCCCGCTGCGCCTCGGCCTTGCTACTGAACCCACCCACCTGCCGCCTCGCTGAACCGCGGCCCGCGATGCGATACCGGTAGGCCCACAACGGCTCCCCATCCGCGCACGTCGCCTTCAGCTTGAACACCTGACCCTGCTGGATCACCTCGGAACCTCCTCGATCGACAACCAGATCGAGAAATGACACCAGCGCCACGACGATGACTACCCCTTCGCAGGAGAGGGGGTCGACGGTTCGAGCCCGGGCGAGGATCTTGGGCTACGTTCAATTCATGTCCTGCGGCAGTCGGCGAGTACGGCATGCCAAGCCGCGATCAACTCCTCGCGCCGCTCGGCGCTCAGGTGCGGCGGCATGGGTCGAACGAGCGTGGACATCCAAGCCGACGTACGTCATCGTTTCGATCACGGCCGGACCCTCCTTTCGTTACATGGGGTCAGCCGGAGCCAGTCTCCGGCCAGACAAACCCCCGATCTGTAACCGGCAGGGTCCGGCCCTCACACACTCACGGCCACCCAGCCGCCATAGCGTCTAGGCGAGCGCGATCGCGTCGGCCTCGATTTTCATCCCGTCCGCCAGCACCGCCTGAACCGTGATCCGAGCGGGATACGGCTTCTCGAGAACTCGTTCGAAGACCGCGTTCATCGCCGCCCATTCATTGATGTCCGCGAGGAAGACTCCGAACTTGAGCACTCGGTCAAGTGAGCTCCCGGCAGCGTGGAGTATCGCTTCGATGTTCGCCAATGCAAGCTCGGTTTGGGCTTCGATCCCATCCACGACGGCACCTGTCTGCGCATCGATCCCTCCTTGACCCGATACAAAGACCAAACCGGCGCCGACGATGCCAAGGCTGTAGACGCCCACGCCGGGGGTCGGCGCCCCGACGCCCGGGCTTGGCACTTCGGGCGTCGATACGGCACGCTTGTCCATGCTGCTCTCCTCTATGGGTGGTTTTCTCGACTGGCAGGCGTTACGAGCAGCGACGCTGTGACGACGGGGTGGTCACGACGTCGTTCACGACTCCTTCCAAGCGACGCAGTCGATCTCGAGGTGAAGCCCAGGCGCCATCTTGCCGATCTCGACAGTCGCGCGCGCTGGCGGATCTGTTGGGAAGAACTGCGCGTACACGGAGTTCATCGCGTCCCAGTCGTCGTTGTCGCGGAGGTAGCAGTTCACCTTGACCACGTCCGCGAGTGTGAATCCTGCCGCTTCGAGCACGCGCTTTCATGTTCTCGAGTGTTTGCCTGGTTTCGTTCTCGATGCCTCCGCCGACTGGTTGGTTCGTCGTCGGGTCGATCCCGGCTTGTCCGGAGACGTAGCAGAAGTTTCCGGCAACGATTGCGGGCGAGTACGGCCCCCAGGAGATGCCAGTCTCGATCACGCGTCTGGGCACCTAGTCATCCTTTCGCTTTTCTTTGCGGGGTTGCGAGCGACACGAGATTCGCCGCACGTCACATGCTGAGGCCGATGAGTGCGTCCGTTAGGGCAGCGGGCTCGGAGAGGAACGGCGAGTGGCTGCCTGGGAGTTCAATCGGTTCGATACCGAACGTTTCGCGGGCGACCCGGCTTAGGAGTGCCGCGTTGCCCATTCGATCTTCCGAACACACGATGGACGCCACAGGGACATTCGGCCACCGGTCCATGGGCCACGGCTCGGCGAAGGGAGTGTGAGCTTGTGGCCGGAGTCGATCGAAGGCCCGACGTGCCTCGTTTTCGTCGCAATCGTGATACATCGCGAAGAAGGCGGTGTCGAAATCGGGCCACACATGCCTGTCGAGGGCATCGCGAGACGTTCGCCAGACGGCTGCACGCGAGTCCGTCAGTTGCGGCGCGTCAGCGACAGCATTGTCGAGGCTCTCTCCGGGTGCCGGCGGGAACGAACAGAGGAGGACGATTTTCGAGACGTCGCGCGCCGCAGCGACGAGTGGAACGACGCAGCCACCGAGAGAGTGACCAACCAAGATGATGTCGTCATCGACGCCGGCGAGATCCCGCAGAACTACGTCGCGGTAGGCAACCCATCCGGCCCTCGGATCGTCACACGGAAGGTTCACTGCAATGCTCGCATAGCCGGCCGCCGCGAGGCGCTTTGAGAGTGGCGCCCAGCACCAATCACCGTGCCAAGCTCCGTGAACGAATGCAAATGTCGCCATGGGATGGATCGCACTAGTCGGTCGCCCTGGCGCGTCACCACGACGCCAGGGCGAGCGACTGTCGTTTCGAGCCTCAGTTCTGTGACGCCTTGAGTGGTTTGATGTTCGCCTTCAGGTGAGCAAAGATCTTGTTCACCGTCGGGAGGTACGCTTTCGCTTGATTGGCAAGTGACGACTGCCGCGCAATGACCTGGTCGATGTTCGCGGGCGTGACGGTCTCAACGGTGGAGTCGAGCCATCCTGTTGTCGGGACCGATCCGGGGTGAACGATCTGCTCGTAGAGAAGGCGGGCGCTGATGTAGCCCTGGAGCCAGAGGCTGGCGTCAACGACGCCGATGATCAACCCCTGCTTGATTCCCTGCAGGTTTCCTGGGTCCAGCTCGCCGCCCGAAACGAGCCACTTTGCGTTGGTGTCCTTCTTTACCTTCGCGAAGGCTGCAGGGGCCGTGCTGCACAGGCCGACAAACGCGAGCGCGTTCGGATGCGCAAGCACGATCCGCTGGCCGTCGAGCACACCCTGCGTGGCATTGTCGGTCTGAACGTACGGACCGAGGAGCGTCACACCAGGCTCCTGCTTCTTGAGCGCCTGCCGGACGCCGGTTACGCGCAGCTGCTGTTCCTGGACCGAAGGCGCGCACGAGGTGATCACGACCTGACCCTTTGCGTTCGGTCCGAGTGCTTTGATCAGGAGCGCCGACAGGGCACGCCCGTATGCGTGGTCATCAGGTCCCACATAGATCGGGGTCTTGTTTCCAACGAACGGGCCGGTGTATACACCGAAGTCGACGACCTTGATGCCCTTCGCGAGAGCGGCGGAGATCGTGCGCTGCCACGCTTTGGGCTCGAGCACGACCGTCGAGATCCCTTGGGCGCCGGCAGCTGACTCGGAGTTGAACATCGTCTCCTGCTTGAGCACGTCGTACGCGACCGGCCCAACCGTATGGACCGAGAAGCCGAGCTGCTTTGCGGCCGTCTGGGCACCGTAACCTGCGATCTCAACGGCCGGAACCCGGACCTGATAGACGAACGAGATCTTCGGCTTCGAGGCCTGACCGCTCGCCTGCGCGGCTCCGAGTACCACGGCCGCGACGAGCACGCTCGCAGCAACCGCGATCGTAAGCCGCCTATTTCGCATTCTCACCTACGCACCTCCTCATCTCCTGCTGGACAGATGCACTAACGCCGGCTGCTCTGCGGCTCGGATTGAGCAGCGTCTTCTCTTGCCTGTGAGCCCGGATCTGGGCTCGTGTTGCTCGGGGCCCTTCGGAGGGACGCAAGAAGCGCCCTCCGCCCCGCGCCCTCCGCGACGTGTCCGCGCCGCCGCTTCAGCCATGTATCGAGCGCCACGGCGGCGACGATGACGCCACCTGTCGCAAAATCGCCCCAGTCGGCAGAGATCCCGAACTGGACGAGGCCCGTCGAGATGGTGGAAATGATCAACGCGCCGATCATCGCTCCCGGAATCGATCCCGATCCGCCCGAGAGCGCTGTCCCACCGATGATCGCGGCCGCGATGACGCTGAGTTCGTAGCCCTGACCTGTATTCGGATCCGCCGCTTCGATATACGCGAGCGTCGTGGTGCCAATCAACGCGCAGATGAAGCCCTGCAACGTCAGCGCCTCGAGTCGAGTTCTGGCGATCGAGATCCCTGCGAGTCGTGCCGCCTCAGGGTTGGAGCCGATCGCACGAACCCTGTATCCGAAGCGGGTGTAGCGATAGACGACCTGAGAGCAGACACCAACACCAATTGCCATCCAGATCGACGTCGGTATTCCCTGCCAGCCACCTCCATAGCTCGTGAAGAACGGCTTGTTTGTCGGGAGATCGACAACCGTTGTGTCTCCGGCAATGATCAGAGCAAGCGCGGAGTACATCGAGAGGGTGCCGAGCGTGACGATGATCGTCTGCACGTTGAGGAGGTTCGCAATGAGTCCGTTGACAGCCCCAAGCAGCGCGCCGACGCCGAGCGAGAGAGCTGCTGCGATCCACGGATTCGTCCCGTGTTCCATGAGCTTCGCCGCGACCAGAATCGAGAGACCGAATATCGCCCCAACGGACAGGTCGATCTCGCGCATGGAGAGCAGAAACACCATGCCGAACGCCATCGTCCCGAAATAGGAAGCGTCGCGACCAAGGTTTATGAGCGACGCATGATGGAGGTACTCCGGGTGGAACCACGAGACGACGCCGATCATCGCGAGAAGCACGATGAGGAGCGGCAAGTCCTGGAGTCTCGCTGTGTTCACGAGAACGGAGCGCGAAGTGGACCACCACGACTGCGAAGCGACGTCGGGGTCTGTCATGACGCCGCCGACGCGAGGGGATCGGTGACGATGTGCCGAACGAGATCGTCGACCGAGACCGTGGCGTCGAGGTTCGCCGCGTTCGATCCTTCGAAGAGAACGACGATGCGGTCGCACGCGGCGAGGATGTCGTTCATGCGATGCGAGACGAAGACCACGCCCGTGCCCTTCGAGCGGATCTCGCGGATCAGCTTCAGCACGATTCCCGACTGACGAACACCGAGGGCAGCGGTGGGCTCGTCGAGGATCAGCAGACGCGGGGCAAGCGACACGGCTCGAGCAATCGCGACCGATTGACGCTGACCGCCCGACAGGAGACGGATCGGCCGAGCAGTCGATGGCAGCCGGATTCCGAGATCCTCGAGGTGAGCCCGAGCTGCCGCGTGCATCCGCCGCGTCCGGACGATTCCGGCGCGCGTTGGCTCACGTCCGAGGAAGAAGTTCGCGGCGACATCGAGGTCATCGCAAAGCGCCAAGTCTTGAAAGACCATCTGGATTCCGTGCAACCGAGCGCCCCGAATGCTCGAGAAGCGGACCGGCTCACCGCCGACGAGGATCTCACCCTCGTCCGGCGCAATCGCGCCGGCGAGAACCTTCATCAGGGTCGACTTGCCGGCCCCGTTGTCGCCGACGAGGCCGACGACCTCACCGGGCCCAACGACGAAGTCGACGCCTTTCAGCGCGGCGACAGCGCCGAAGAGCTTGGTGATCCGGCGCAGCTCCACCAGCGGCGCGGCGCTGCCGGCCGCCTGTGACCGGCCGGTTGTCTCAGCGTCCACGATCTCTTTCCACTAGTCCTCGCTGATCCATCCGCTTCCGGTCTCCTGCCTGGCCCATCGAAAGCAGCCGCTCTGCAGTCCGCCTGACAAGATGACATGACGTAGTAACAGGGAGCGATACTGACTAGTGGAGTTCCCAGAGTCAAGGCCTCGTCCGTACAGGACGACGTCAAGCCGTGATGATCAGGCGGCTCGAGGAAGGTCAGCGCACCCCGTCGACCGCCAGGACATCCGGGAGTTGCTCGCCCTCCCGCTGCCGCGCAGAAACGCCGAGGTCGATGCGCATCCGATCCGTGCGAAGCCATGCTCGGTAGCAATCCACAGGCTGCCCGTCGGCAGCCCATGAGACCGATTCGATGTACGAGAGAGCGTCGGTGGGATTGACCTCGAGCAGTGCGGCTAGGCGATCACCGGCGATGACCGCCTCAACCGTCCGCCGACCGCCGATTACCTCCACCCCGCCTTTGACAGCGAGCAGCTGATACAGGGACTCGTCCGGGCCCAGACCCGAAACGACGTCGGCAACGACAGCAGGCAGGCAATTGATGACGTAGAGCGCGACAAGCCCGTCGACGGCACGGACACGCTCGACCAGAACACCCTCACTCTCGAGCGGTAGCCCGAGGGCATCGCACGCCCAGCTCGGCAACGTAAGCCGCTCGAACCGAAGAACGCGGGATGTCACACGATGGCCGGTCCGGACGAACTCCTCGTGGAAGAAGCCCTCGGTTGTCTGGATCAACCATGAGCGGGGCTTCGAACTCGCAACGAATGTACCGCGCCCCTTGTCGCGTCTGATCAGGCCTTCCTGCTCAAGCCGAGCGAGCGCCTGACGGACGGTCGTCCGAGAGAGGCAGTAGTGCTCGCAGAAGCCGGGCTCGGAGGGAAGCCGCATACCGGGCGACCAGCGGCCGCTCGCGATCTCCTGCTCCAGGAGTTCGGCCAGCTGAAAGTAATAGGGAACCGGTGACGTCCGGTCGATCGTGACGTCCGGTAACTCGCTACTCAGAATGTCTTTCTCTCCGCCGACCCTTGTTGTACGGACAGCACGACGTTATCCTCGCCCGATGAGGTGTGTCAAGTGACGGTGATGGGCCAACCGTTCACCGGAACGTACCGACGAAGATCGATCATCGACCCACGCGAGCGCCCGCGCGCATCCCAGGCAGAGGAGGAAGAGACCTTGTGAACGACTGGCTGCGCACGACGACGCCCATCGCCAAGATCGTCACTGACCACTGGGTGAAAGATCTCGACTCGGCCATCGACCGGTACACGCGCGACTACAAGCTCGGCCCGTTCAAGATCGCCGAGCTGAAGGCGCCTCTCGTCCGCGACGTCGAGTTCCGTGGCCGCCCAGCCGACATTCACTGGCGCGCCGCAATGGCGGAAGTCGGGCCGTTGGCGGTCGAACTGCTCGAAGTGCGGGGGGGTTCGGACGACGTTGTCGAATGGGCATCCGGTTTGGCAGACGGGTACTGGCACTTCGTTTCGTATCACCTGACGGTGGAGGAGGCGGAGACGGCTGCCCGGCGTGTTGCCGAGACAAGTGCGGAGCTCGTACTGAGCGGTCGTGTCGGCGGGACACGATTCTTCATGTTCGAGACGGGAGGGCTTTTCGGACGGATGTTCGAGATCGCTGGAGGCGATCTCAGCGCCGTGAAGTTCTCGGACTCGCGAGCCTAGCCGAGGTTTCGGCCGGTCCACCGGCAGGGCGGTTTGTTCACGGCCGGCCCGGCCCGCGCGGGCTGACTGGCCAGATGTCCGTGACGACGCCGCCCTCGACGACGTGGAACACGTCGTGCAGGTTCACCGTGGTCGGCCCGTAGCCGGCCATCACCTCAGCGGTGTCGCCGAGATCGAGCGGCGGCGTCCCGGGAAAGTCGACGAGGCAGTGCTCCTCGGCGTAGTAGCGCACCTCGCCCTCCGGGTACGCGACGAGCGGTGGGGTCACGAAATCGATCCCGACGCACTTGCGGCCGCAGTCGAGCACGACGGTATTCCCCTGACGCGAGACGACGGTGCCGAGCACGGTCAGCGCCACCTCGAAGCCGCCCGGGACGAGGGTGCCGTGGAAGCAGTCCATCAGCGTGTACGACCCCGCCTGCACCTCGGTGATGCGCGGATGCGCGCCGGTGATGAAGTACGTGCCCGTGCCGCCGCCCGAGACGACCTCTGACGCGTGCCCATGCGCGGCGAGATGGTCGACCGCGCCGACGAGCTTCTCGTTCGCCTCGTGCGCGTCCGCGTAGCGCTTGTCGACGTCGGGCTCGAGCATGCAGTGGCCCTCGTAGCCCTGCATTCCCCGGAAGCTCACGTTCGGCAGCTCGGCGATCCGATCCGCGACCGGAAGGGCTTCCTCCTTCGTGCGGACGCCGCACCGACCCATGCCGACGTCGATCTCGATCAGCAGCTCGAAGCGTGAGCCTGACTCCGTCGCAGCCCTCGAGAGCTGCTCCACGTTCTTCACGTCGTCCACTGCAACGGTGATCCGATGCTCCCGTGCCGCCGCTGCTACGGCTGCGACCTTGTCGCACTGGACAAGCTGGTTCGCGATCAGCACGTCCTCGATCCCGCCTTCCGCCATCACGATCGCCTCCCAGGCCGTCGCACAGGCGATGCCGATCGCGCCGGCCTCGATCTCCATCCGGGCGAGCTCGAGGCTCTTGTGCACCTTGATATGCGGGCGGAGCTCCGCCGGCAGCTGCCGGAACTTCTCGGCCATCGTGGCGATATTCCTTCTTGCCTTGTCGAGGTCGAGGATGAGCGCCGGCGTGGTGACTTCCGCCCGCGGGCGGCCGACCTGGTCGCGATAGCGCTCGGCCAACAGCTTGCGTGACGACTGCAGAGTGCTCAATCTCATCCTCCCTCGCCCGTCGAGGCTGCGGCGGTCTCGAGATCGCCCGTGATGCCGAGCGTCTGGCCGCCGTCGACGACGAGCATGTGTCCGGTTACGTACGACGCCTCGTCCGAGGCGAGGAAGAGCACCGCGTTCGCGACGTCGCGCGGTTGCCCGAAGCGGCCGAGCGGGATCGTCTTCAGATACAGGGGTGCCAGTTCCGGGTTGTGCACAACGAGCTCGGCGATCGGTGTGTCGACGACTCCCGGCGCGACCGCGTTGACGCGGATGCCGTGGCGGCCGAGGTCGATCGCGCCCGAGCGGGCAATCGCCCAGCACGCGGCCTTCGTCGCGTTGTACGCAGCCATCGTCTCCTCGACGTGCCACGCGTTGATCGACGACGTGACGACGATCGCGCCCCCGGTCCCGCGCTCGACCATGATCCGTGCCGCCTCGCGAAGGCAGGCGAATGCTCCGTCGACATTGATCGCCATGTGGCGCCGCCAGTGCTCGTCCGTCGTCTCGAGGAGCGGCTGCGGCTCGGCGATTCCAGCGTGGGCGCACATCAGGTCGAGCCTGCCGAAGCTCTCGACGCAGAGGTTGACGGCGCGGACGACGTCGTCCGTGTGCGTGACGTCACCGGCGAACGGGAGCACGCGATCGTCGCCGATCTCCGCCAGGGCCGCCTCGAGCCTCGGCCCGTTCACGTCGAACGCGACGACGCCCGCGGCACCCTCCTCGAGCAGGCGCTCCACGATGCCGCGGCCGATTCCCTGCGCCGCGCCGGTGACGACCGCGGCCCTGCCCGCGAAGCGGCTCACGAGGAGCCGCCCCGCGGAAGGGACTCGCTGCTAGAGGAACTCGAGCCGAGCAGCATGCTCCTCGTCCGTCTCCGTTCGCTCCGTGACCGCGTCGCCTGCGCGGGCCAGAAGCGATTCCTTGCCACTCGCGATCATGACGACCAGCATCGCGATACCGACGCCGAGCCAACCCACGACCACGAGCGGAGCGAGCTTGATCGGCCACGCCGGCAGTGGATTAAGCGAGTAGTACACGACGAATCCGAGCGCGACGGTTCCGACAAGCGGCACGAGCGCGTGCCTGAACACGTTGAAGTCCTGCGGATGCTGCTTGCGCACATAGACGAACAGACCGACGTTCGCGGCCGCGTACACCGGGGCGAGCGCGAACGTGAACCACGTGCCCGTGATGTTGTAGACGTTCGCGACGCCTACCCCGATCGGCAGGATCAGCCCCAGGGCGATGTTGACGATCGTCTGGAAGCCGATCGCAAACGTCGGCGTCTTGAACCTCGGGTGCACTCTGGTCAGCTGATGCGGCAGGACACCGCTGCGGGCCATGCCGTAGATGAACCGCGTCGCCGCGTTCGTCGTCGCAATCGCGACGGCGACGGCGGAGTTGAGCAACGCGATCAGCACGATCACCCATGCGCCGCCCCAGAACCTGTGCCCGAGCACGAACGCGGGCAGCTCGGACGAGCCGGCGAAGCCCTTCATGTCATTCGTGCCCCAGCCGGCCGTCTGGCCCCACGAGACGAACACGAGGAAGACGCCGAGAATGATGATCGAGCCCATGACGCCCCGCGGGACCGTCTTCTTCGGATCCTCCGACTCCTCCGCAATCGGAGCGGCGGCATCCCAGCCCGAGATCGCGAAGATTGCGAAGACGATGCCGAGGAAGAGCGCGTGCCCGCTCGGCGCGTTGCCGGGATTCAGCCAGTGCACGTTGACTCCGCCCTTGCCCGGATCGGCGAAGCCAGAGATTGCGAGCGCGAGCACGATCAGCGTCTCGATGACGCCGAGGACGACCACGACACCGGTCGAGAGCTCGATGCCGCGATACGCGGTAAACGCCACGAAGACGATCAGCAGGATCATGAACCACCACCACTTGAAGGTCCAGCCATACTCGGCCTTCAAGGTCGATTGCAGTGTGGAGCCCATGAACGAGCCGACCTGCGCGACGACGACCGGGTAGAAGAGCAGATAGACCCAGGCGACGAGGAAGCCTGCTCTGCCGCCGAGCGACCTGCTCACGTACGTGTAGTACGTCCCTGCCGACGTCATGTACTTCGAGTACTGCGCGAGCACGTACCCGAGCATCAGCGCGATCAGGAACGCGCCGAGATACGCGAGCGGCGCCGTGATGCCCGCGTTCGAGACGATGAACGGGATCGTGAACATGCCGGCGATCGCGGGCGCGATCGCCGTGACGCCCTGCATCAGCACGCCGGGGAGTCCGATCGCGCCCGCCTTCAGGTCCGTCTGCGCAACCGTGTGCCGCTCCCCGGCTGTCGGGCCTCCCGCGGCACCCGTCTGTGCATCCGCCATCACGCCTCCTTGTCGACTCCGGCTACCGCCGGACTGGTCGCATCAGCGAGCGGTCCGCCTGATCCGCGCGCCCGCCGGACCGCCTCGAGCATGGCGTGCGCGTTGTCGGCCGGGGCTACGCCGTCGTAGACGGCGCTCCCGGTGACGATCAGGTCGACTCCGAGCGATGCCACATGCTCGGCGTTGGCCTTCGTGATCCCGCCGTCCACGGCGAGCACGATCTCGCGGCCGTCGACGAGTGCGCGCGCCTCGGCGAGGCGGCGCTCGGTCGACGGCAAGAAGGACTGCCCGCCCCAGCCCGGATTGACGGCGAGCACAAGCAGCAACTCGAGCTCGTCCAGCAACGGTTCGACGGCGGGCAGCGGTGTACCCGGATTCAACGCGGCGCCGCGGACGACACCCGTGTCTGCGAGGCTCTGCAGCACGCGGTGCGGATGCCGCGTGGCCTCGACGTGGAACGTGATGATCCCGGCGCCGGCGTCGACGTAGGCGTGCACCTTGTCGAGCGGCTCGTCGATCATCAGGTGCACGTCCTTGACGTAGCGGTCCGGCAGCGCCTTCACGATCGGCGGCCCGACCGTCGTCATCGGACAGAACACACCGTCCATCACATCCACATGGACGAGCCCGATCCCGGCCACGTCGAGCGCCTCGAGCTCCTCGCCGAGCCGGAGCAGGTCGGCGGTGAGCATGCCGACGCTGACGCCGGGCGCCTGCGCGATCAGCTCGGCGGCGGCGGTCCTCATCGGCCCGCCGGCTCCAGCTCTGCGGTGCGGGCGAGGTCGCGGAACAGCTCGTGCGCCTCCGCGGGGCGCAGACCGTCGTGCACGACCTTGCCGACGGCCTGGATCATCGCCGTCGGCGACTCGGACTGAAAGATGTTGCGGCCCATGTCGACGCCGGATGCGCCCTCCTGCACGGCGCGGTAGGCCATCTCCAGCGCCTCGAGCTCGGGCAGCTTCTTGCCGCCCGCCATCACGATCGGCACCGGGCAGCCGGCCGTGACCTTCTCGAACCCTTCCGCGATGTAGTACGTCTTCACCATCTGTGCGCCGAGCTCGGCGCAGATGCGTGTCGCCAGCCCGAAGTAGCGCGCGTCGCGGACCATCTCCTTGCCGACCGCCGTCACCGCCAGCACGGGAATGCCGTACCGGTAGCCGGCGTCGATCAGCTTCGTCAGGTTCTCGATCGACTGCGTCTCGAACTCTCCGCCGACGAACACCTGGACGGCGACGGCGTGCACGTTCATCCGCGCCGCGTCCTCCATGTCGACGGCGATGTGCTCGTTCGAGAGCTCCTTGAGGATGCTCGGCCCGCCGCTCGCACGCATCACGATCCCGCCGCGGTGTGACGCAGGAATCGTCGAGCGCAGGATCCCGCGCGTGAGCATCAGCGCATCGGCGTACGGCGCAATCGGAACGATGCTGAGGTCGATGCGCTCGAGCCCGGTTGTCGGGCCCTGGAAGTAGCCGTGGTCGATGGCGAGCATCACGGTGCGCGCGGACTCGGGCCGGAAGATCCGCGCGAGGCGGTTCTTCATGCCCCAGTCGTAGGCGCCGCTGCCCTTGAGGAAGAAGCCCTGGTCGGGGGCCGGGATGTCCTCGAAAAAGCGCTTGTCGTCTCTGGTGTCGGCCTCAGGCATTGCGGTGCCGTCCTTTCGTCTACGTGCCGGCCGCGCGCCAGAGTGGGCGCACGAGTCCGGCTTCTGAGAGCTCGAGCGAACGGCGGTACAGCTCGAGCCATTGCACGTACAGATCTGCGTAGGCGGCATTTGCGACGCGTGTCCGGCCCGTATGTGCGCTCGAAGCGAACGATTCGGCGGGCCGCTCGACGGCGTCGTCGAACAATGCGGCTCCGACTCCCGCATAGATCGCGGCACCGAGCGCCGTCGACTCCTTCACGACCGGGACGCGCACCGGCACGCCGAGCACGTCGGCCACGATCTGCGGCCAGAGCATCCCCTTCGCCGCGCCGCCGGTGAGCACCGCGTCCTCGACCTCGATGCCGGCGATCTCCTCGACGATGCCCAGGTGGCCGCGCGCGACGTAGGCGGCGCTCTCCTCGATCGCGCGGAAGCACTCGGTGCGGCCCGCGCGGGAAGGATTGCCGATGTCGAAGCCGACGAACGCCGGCGACGCGTGCACCCATCGGCTCGCCTGCATGAGGTTCGAGAAGATGCCGAAGACTCCGTGCGACCCCGGCGGCAACGCCGCCGCCTTCTTCTCCAGCAGCTCGTAGACGTCGACGCCGCGCCGTACGGCCTCCGCCTGTTCGAGCTCGCAGAAGGCGTCGCGGAACCAGCGCATCACGATGCCGCAGTAGAAGCCGATTCCCTCGATCATCCAGCGCTCCGGCACCGCGTGGCAGAGCGTGCGCAGTCGCGCCTGCGGGTCGATCAGCGGCTCGTCGAGCACGACGGTGCTCTGCCAGAAGCTGCCGCCGACGACGGTGAACTGCCCGGGCTCGGTGATGCCCAGCCCGAGCAGACCAAGCTGCGTGTCGGCGCCGCCGACGACGACCGGCGTGCCCTGGTGCAGGCCCGTCTCCGCCGCTGCCCGTGCGGTCACCGGACCGATGATCGTGCCAGGCTCGACGACTGCGGGGAAGACGGAGCGGTCGAGTCCGCAGATCTCGAGCACCCGGTCTGACCAGTCACGGCCGGCTAGCTCGAACATGCCCGAGCTCGAGCCGAGCGACGGGTCGGTGACGAACTCGCCGGAGAGCTTCGTCAGGATCCAGTCGCCGAGCATGCCGACGTGCGCGATCGACGCGAACAGCTCGGGCTCGTTGCGCGCAATCCAGAGGAACCGGGCAGGAGCGGTGATCGCCACCCAGTCGCCCGCGTGGTCGTAGATCTCCTGCGCCGCCCCGGAGCGGACGAGCTTTTCCGCTTCCGCGCCGGCGCGCGAGTCGACATTCGGGCACGCCCAGATCTCGTGTCCGCGCGCGTCATAGAGCACCATCCCC
Source organism: uncultured Actinomycetes bacterium (assembly GCA_963757725.1). Classification (GTDB taxonomy): domain Bacteria; phylum Actinomycetota; class Thermoleophilia; order Gaiellales; family Gaiellaceae; genus CAVWSR01. The sequence goes on along the minus strand of CAVWSR010000005.1, from coordinate 94,328 downwards.
TCGCGCATGCTCGTCGCGCTGACCGCCCGCACCGCGTCCGCCTCGACGCCGGCGAGCGCGTCGCGGACGCAGGCGCAGATGAGCTCCCAGTTCGCACCGGTGTCGAAGACCTGCGAGCCGGGATGGCCCGGTAGCTCCGGGTGCGAGTACTCACGCTGGCCGATGGCCACCTGCGACCCGTCAAGTTCGAACAGAACGGCGCGGCAGCTGCCGGTGCCGGCGTCGATCGCCAGCAGCAGATCGTCGTTCATGCGGCTGCAGCCGCCCGGTTGACCTGGTTCACGAGCGGCTCGCCGGCAACGAAGCGGAGGATCTCGGCGGCGATCATCTCCGCACCCTGGAGCAGTGTCTCGTGTGTGGCGCCGCCGATGTGCGGCGTGAGCACGACGTTCTCGTGCCGGAGCAGCCTGTGCCGTTCCGGCTTTTCCATCATGCGCACGACGTCGAGCGCAGCGCCGGCGAGGCGCCCGGAGGCGAGTGCCGCGTCGAGCGCATCCTCGTCGACGAGCGTGTCGCGTGCGGTGTTCACGAGGTACGCACCGGGCTTCATCGCCGCGAATGCGCGCGCGTCGATCATGTTCGCGTTGTCCGGCGTCGCGCGTGCGTGCAGCGAGATGAAGTCGGCGCGCGCGAGGAGATCGTCGAGCGTGTCGACCTGCTCCACGCCGGGGTGCGGCGGGACGTCGACAAACGGGTCGTAGACGATCACCGCCAGCCCGAACGCGACGGCACGCGGCACCACGCGGTGTCCGATCTGCCCGTAACCGACGAGCCCGAGCGTATGGCGGCGCAGGTCGCTGCCGATGAACTTCGCGCCCTCCCAGTTGTCCTTGAGCTGGTTCCCCTCTTCGAGGAAGCGCTGCGCCTTCGGGAAGCCGCGCGCAAGCATGACGAGGAAGGCGAGCGTCATGTCCGCCACCGCGTCGGCGTTCTTACCCGGCGTGTTCACGAGCGGCAGCCCGCACGCGGTGACGGCGGCGACGTCGACGTTCACCGGCCCGCCGCGCGCACAGCCGACGAGCTGCAGCTCGCGCGAGGCGGCGAGCACGGCATCGGTGACCGGCGCGCCCTGCACGACGAGGACTTCGACGGCGTCCATGTGCGCGACGATCTCTGCAGGCGAGCCCTGGTATTCCTTCAGCCGGAGCTCCGAGGGTGTCGTCGGCGTGAACGGCTGCGTGTCGTCGACCTGGAAGTACTCGACGTCGTGTGCGCCCTCGAGCACCCTGAACGCCTCCTGGAAATAGCGCGGCGGCATGTACGAGTCGCCGACTGCGAGGATCTTCATGGCGTCCCTTTCGGGGTCGGGGGTGGGGGCTGCGTCCGCCGAACGATCATGACGAGCGGCTCTCTCGTATGACCCCTCCGTCCGATTCGTCCTTCATCGGGCCTCCGTTTCGGATGCGGACCCTCCGCCTTCTTGACAGCGGCGGCGCCATGAGAATAACGTCATCCTGTCCGTACAACAAGGATGCCGCGAACGGGCAAGGGGAGCCGGGAGGACGCTGTGCCGGCAGGTCCGGTTGGGATCGTCACTGGGGGCCTGAAGGGGATCGGGGCCGCCTCGGCTGTCGAGTTCGGCCGCCTCGGAGCACGCCTCGTGCTCGTCGCACGCTCGCTCGCGGGCGGCGAGGCGCTCGTCGACCGCGTGCGAGCGGCCGGAGGCGAAGCGCTGCTCGAGTCGATCGACGTGCGCGACCCGGAGGCGCAGGAGCGCGTCGCGCAGCGTGCGCTCGACGAATGGGGGCGGATCGACTTCCTGCTCGCCAACGCCGGCGTAGCCGACCAGAGCCGGGTCGCCAACGGCGATCCGGCGCGCTGGCGGACCGTCGTCGAGACGAACCTGCTCGGCGTGATGTACTCCTGCCGGGCGGTCCTGCCGACGATGCTCGAGCAAGGCTCGGGCCACGTGATGATCATGTCATCGGTCTCGGGCCGAGAGACCTACGTCGGCGAGCCCGTCTACATCGCCACGAAATGGGGCCAGGTCGGCTTCGCGCACGCGCTGCGCCTGGAGCTGCTGCCCCACGGAATCCGCGTGACCATCGTCGAGCCCGGCCTCGTCGACACGCCCCTCACCCGGGACAACCCGAAGATCCGACCGCTGCTCGACGCGATCGCTCCGCTCACGGCAGAGGATGTCGCACGCGCGGTCGTCTACGCGTACCAGCAGCCGGAGCACGTCGCCGTGAGCGAGATCGTCATCCGCCCCCAGCAGCAGCTGCTGCCGGAGCTCTAGGAGAAGCCTTGCCCGCCAGTCCCATCGCAAACAAAGGGAGGTGACACCCGGCGCAGCCCGCACGTTCGCCCGTTCCCCTGGAGGTCGCGACGGCAAGCCAGCCGGCGGCGGCCCCAGTCCTTCGATTCGGAGGGTTCCATGCCAGAAAACAACGAGACTCCGCTCGAGCAGCAGATCGCTCGCCGCGTGAGTCGCCGGGGGTTCGTCGCCGGAGCCGCAGGAACGGTCGGCGCCCTGACTCTCGGACGTGGCGGCACCGCGTTCGGCGCGGTCGAACATCATTCGAACTCGAAACAGGTCGCGTTCGCCCAGCCGGACACCTCGTTCGCCGGCTATCCGCTGCTGTTGCACGGCGCGGAGCAGCAGGCGAAGTCGCGCGGTTACACGCTCCTCGAGAGCCACGCGAACGCCCAGCTCTCCGCGCAGGTGAGCGAGCTCAACACCTGGATCGCGCAGAAGATCGGCGGCGTCATCGTCCTACCGCTCGACAACAACGCGATGCTTCCGTTGATCAAGAAGGCACACACGAACGGAGTGAAGTTCCTCGACTACTCCGACAACGCACTGCCCGGAACCGACGGTTGGGTCATCTTCGACAACCTCGGCGGGGCCAAGCTCGCGGGGGTCTGGCTCGGCGGGTGGATCAACAAGAACCTCGGTGGGAAGGCGAAGGTCGCCCTCCTGACCCACGAGATCCAGAAGACCGGGCGCGACCGGATCCACGGATGCGTCGCGGCAATGCAAAAGGTCGCCCCGGGAGCCAAGGTCGTCGCCCGCCACGAGGCGGTGCTCGCGGCGCAGGCCCTGCCGGTCGCGCAGTCGATCCTCCAAGCCAATCCCGACCTCAACGTCTTCATCTGCATCGCCGACGACGGCTGCCTGGGCGCCGAGCAGGCGTTCCTTCAGACGCATCCGTCCGCGGCGCGGAAGGCGCAGATGGCGATGGTCGGCTTCGACGGAACCGTGCCCGTGTTCCAGAAGATCGTCTCCGGGAGCGTGATCCGGGCGACCGGCGCGCTCGACCTGATCGGCATCGGAGCCGCATCGGTCAAGGCGACGATCAACGCGATCGAGGGCAAGCAGCCGACGAAGATCAACTACCCGTACACGCTCGCGGCGCAGTCCTCGGCGGGCCTCAAGGTCGCCAAGCGCTACCTGAAGCGGTACAAGGCGGTGACCGGCTAGCGCCGCCGGAGCCGATGGTCCCACGTCGGACGACGGGGCGCCTGCAACCGCAGGCGCCCCGCAACCTCCCCAGCGGCAGCGCGCGTCAAGTCGCCGGCCGCCTCGCCGCCTATCAGAGCGGCGGCCTCTTCGTCGCGCTCATCTTCCTGGGAATCTTCTTCACCGCCCAGAGCGGCAACTTCCTCACCAAGTCGAACCTGCTCGTCGTCCTGCTCCAGGTGTCGATCGTCGGCATCGTCGCCGTCCCCGGGTCCATGCTCGTACTCTCCGGCTACGTCGACCTCTCGGTCGGCTCGGTCTCGGTTCTCGCGGTTGCGGTGTTCGGCCACATGGTGAAGATCAACCACCAGTCGATCGCGGTCGGGATCATCGTCGCGCTCGCCGCGGGCGTCGGCTGGGGCCTGATGAACGGCTTCCTCATCTCGTACCTCGACTTCTCGCCGATCGTCGTCACGCTCGGCGGCTACGCCGGCGCCCGCGGCGCGGCCGAGGCGATCACGCACGACACGACGCAATTCGGCTTCGGAAGCTCGTTCGCCGAGCTCGGAAACGGCACGCTCCTCGGCATCCCCGACCCCGGCGTCATCTTCCTCTTCCTCTTCCTCGCCGGCGCATACGTCTGGTACATCATGCCGGTCGGCCGGCACATGACGTCGATCGGCGCGGACAAGAACTCTGCCCGCGCGCTCGGCGTCTCCGTGCGGAAGATCCCGTTCGTGCTCTATACCGCCTCCGGGCTCGCGGCCGCGGCGGGTGGGCTCATCTTCTGCTCACAGCTCGACGCCGCCTCGATCTCGATCGGCATCGGGCTCGAGCTTCAGGTCCTCACCGCGATCCTGCTCGGGGGCGTTGCCTTCAGCGGCGGCCGCGGCTCGCTCTGGGGCGTGCTCTTCGGCGTCTTCTTCGTCGGCATCCTCGACAACGGCCTCGTCTTGATGAACGTCGGCCCGTACTACGCGAACCTCGCCGTCGGCTGCGTCCTCGTCTTCGCCGCGAGCGCGGATGCCTTCTACCGGCGGCTCGAGCGTATGCCCGTCAGGATCGACGAGACGAAAGAGAAACGCGATGTCAAAGCGACGCTGACGCCCGAAGCGGGAGACTGATCATGGCCGAAGAGCATCCGGTCGTTCTCGAGATCGAACACGTCACGAAACGGTTCGGCCCCGTCATGGCGCTGGACGACGTCAGCATCCAGGTGCGCGCGGGCGAGGTCGTCGGCCTGATCGGCGACAACGGTGCGGGTAAGAGCACGCTCGTGAACATCCTCTGCGGCGCCTTCCGGCCCGACGAAGGACGCGTGATCGTCGACGGCGAGCAGCGGAGCTTCACCGACCCGTCCGACGCCCGCGCCGCCGGGATCGAGACGGTCTTCCAGAACCTCGCCCTGATCCCGACGCTCAACATCTGGGAGAACATCTATCTGCGCCGGGAGGACTGTGGACCGGGCCCGGTCGCGCACGCGCTGCGGCGGATGAACAAGCGCGCGATGCGCAAGAACGTCGAAGAGGGGTTCGAGCGCTTCGGCGTCACGCTGCCGCCTCTGCGCACGAAGGTGGCGGCGCTCTCCGGCGGGCAGCGACAGCAGGTCGCCGTGACGCGGGCGGTGCTCTGGGGCAGCCACATCGTGCTGATGGACGAGCCTGCCGCGGCGCTCGGCGTGCGCCAGACTGAGCTCGTCCTGAACCTCGCGAACAAGCTCAAGGAGCACGGCGTCGGCCTGCTCTTCATCAGTCACAACATGCAGCACGTGCTACGGGTCGCAGACCGGATCGCGGTGCTCTTCCTCGGCCGGAAGGTGGCGGACTTCGAGGTCGGCGAGGCGACGCAGGCGAGCGAGCTCGTTGGGTTGATGACCGGTGCGGCCGCCGGCGACGCGTCCGCGGCGAAGGCGTTGCCCTGAGCAGGGCGCAGCGTGGACATCGTCGGCTATAGCGATCCGCTCTCCGCCGCGCCGGGCGACACCGTTCGCTTCATGGTCAGCACGCGGGCCGCGTCGTTCCAGGCCTCGCTCGCGCGGATCGCGGGTGCAGGCGGCGCGGCCGCGCTCGAGAGCGCCGTCGACGGCGAGCACGCCGGCGTCCAGCAGCCGCTCCGTCCCGGCTCGTACGTCACCGTCGACGCCCTGTCCGGGCCTGCCGGCGGCGCGGCGTTCGTCCTCGAGGCCTGGGTCTGGCCGTCTGCGCCGGGAGCGCATCCGCAGGCGGTGGCCGGCCGGTTCGACGGAGCGCGCGGCTTCGCGCTCGGCATCGACGACCTCGGCCGCGCGGCGCTCTGGCTCGGCGGCGCCGTGGGCGTCACGGTCGTGAGCAGCGGTGCGCCTCTGCGCCGGTGCGCTTGGCACCGGCTCGAGGCCTCATACGATCCGGCCACGCGCCTTGCGCGGATCGTCCAGGAGCCGCTCGAGGAGTGGCCGGAGGCGGTCGTCCGTGCGGAGGGCGAGCAGGAGGCGGGGCCGTGGGACGAGGCGGCCGCACCGTTCCTGCTCGCTGCCTGGGGCGATCCTGCCGACGCGCACTTCAACGGCAAGCTCGAGGCGCCGCGGCTGCTCGACGGCGCCGGAAACGTGCTCGCCGCGTGGGACTTCGGCGGCGACTTCGCCTCGGACGTGGTGGCCGACGTCTCAACCGTCGGTGCGCACGGCCGCTGCGTCAACCTGCCGATGCGCGCCGTGACGGGCCGCGCCTGGCGTGGCGAGACGACGGAGGCGGCAGCCGCGCCGGGAGAGTACGCGGCGATCTGGTTCCACGACGACGACCTCGACGACGCGGGTTGGGAGCCGTCGTTCGAGCTGCGCGTCCCGGACGACCTGCCGAGCGCCGTCTACGCGATCCGCCTCGCAACCGAGGACGCCGACGACGAGATCCCGTTCTTCGTGCGGCCGCCCCGCGGCAGCGGAGCCCGTGCAGACGTCGCCGTGCTCATGCCGACGTTCAGCTATCTCGCGTACGGAAACGAGCACAACTCCTGGGCCAACCCCATCCCCGCCACACCGGGCCTCGACCTGATCCTCGCCACGGTCGGCGAGCGGGACCACTACGTCGCGGAGGCCCGCCTCAAGAGCATCTACGAACTGCACACCGACGGCAGCGGGGTCGCCTACTCGTCGCGTCTCCGGCCGATCGCGAACCTGCGCTCCGACTACCGGATGCCGCTGCTGCTCGGAGGCCCGCACCAGTTCCCGGCCGACGTGGAGCTGCTCGACTGGCTGGATCGCACGCAGGTTCCGTACGACGTCCTGACCGACGAGGACCTGCACGCGGAGCGGGCTGGACTGCTCGCTCCCTACCGCGTGCTGGTGACCGGTTCGCACCCCGAGTACTGGACGGCGCCGATGCTCGACGCGCTCGAGCAGTGGCTCGACGGCGGCGGCCGTTTGATGTACCTCGGTGGGAACGGCTTCTACTGGGTCACGTCGGTGTTCCCGGACAGGCCGCACGTGATCGAGGTGCGGCGCGGCCACGCAGGCACCGGCGTCTGGCGCTCGGAGCCGGGCGAGGTGCACCACGCCTCGACGGGCGAACCGGGCGGCCTGTGGCGCTTCCGCGGGCGTGCTCCGCAACGGGTTGCAGGCATCGGCTTCACCGCGCAGGGCTTCGACGAGTCACTCCCCTACCGCCGCGAGCACGGCTCGCGCGACCCCCGTGCATCCTGGATCTTCGACGGCGTCGAAGCGGAGGAGTTCGGCGCGCACGGCTCGGTTCTGCACGGCGCCGCCGGCTTCGAGCTCGACCGGGTCGACGTCGCACTCGGTACGCCGCCTCACGCCCTCGTCCTCGCGGTCGCGCGCGGCTTCAGCGACGTGTACCAGGGAACGTCCGAGGACGTCCTCACCTCGGACTCGCAGCAGGGCGGCACCGTGAGCCCGCTCGTGCGCGCCGACATGGTGTTCTACGAGGGTCGGAACGGAGGGGCCGTCTTCTCCACCGGCTCGATCGCGTGGTGCGGCGCGCTCCTCGACGACGACTGCAACAACGACGTATCGCGAATCACGGAGAACGTACTCCGCCGTTTCGCGCGCGAAGGACCGGTGAGCTGAGATGCCCACGCTCGTGCGCAACGTGCTCATTCCGCTATCCGACGGCGAGACGCTGGCCGCCGACCTGCACCTGCCCGATTCGCCCGGGCCCCACCCGACGCTGATCAGCTTCTACCCGTACCGCAAGGACGACGTGATCGGCTCGTTCGCCGCGTACGCGCGCAGCTGGTTCGCTGAGCGCGGCTACGCGCACCTCCTGGTCGACGTGCGCGGCAGCGGCGGCTCCTCGGGGCGCTGGGTCGAATCGATGAACCCGGTGCCGGAGGGTCGCGACGGGGCCGAGTGCGTGGAGTGGGCCGCGCAGCAGGAGTGGAGCGACGGCGCCGTCGGGATCTGGGGTGTGTCGTACGGCGGCCTGATGGCGCTTGCAACGGCTGCCGAACGACCGCCGCACCTGCGTGCGGTCGCGCCGGTGTACGGCTTCTGGGACATCTACCGCGACTTCGTCTCGCCCGGCGGCTGCCCGAACATGCTCGGCCTGCATGCGCGCGAATGCGTGATGCTGGCGCAGGAGCTCGCGCCGCCGACGTGCCAGGATGCGGCGGGACGCTGGCTCGAGGTGTGGCGGGCACGGCTCGAGCGGCTCGAGCGCGAGGGCCCGTGGTCGCTGCGGTGGCCCGACCATCGGGACTACGACGACTACTGGCACGAGCGCGTCATTCCGCTGGAACGGATCGAGGTGCCGACGTTCTTCGTCGCCGGCTGGCGCGACCTCTTCCCCCAGGCGATGCACGACGCGATGGCAAAGGTCGGAGCTCCGCAGCGCGTGCTCTTCGGCCCGTGGCTGCACGTCCAGCCCGACCTCGCGGCGCTCGAGCCGGTCGACTGGCTGCCGCTCCTACTCCGCTTCTGGGAGCACACGCTCCGGAGCGCGGACGCGCCCGACGACCCGCCTGCGTTCGTCTTCGTGCAGGGCGGCGGCTGGCGCGCGCTCGAGACGTGGCCCCCGGCGGGCGTCGAGACCCGAGCGCTCCGGCCCGCTGCCGGCGGCTTGCTCGACACGAGCGCCGGCGACGGCGCGGCCGACTACGAGGCATCGCCGCTCGTCGGCGTCCAGAGTGGCCAGTGGGACGCGCTCGGCACCGGCCAGGGGTACCCGCTCGACCAGGGCCCGGACGACCTCGCTTCGCTCACGTACACGTCGGCGCCGTTCGACTCTGCGCTGGAGCTCGCAGGCTCGCCGGAAGCGCACCTCGACGTCGAGCGCCTCGACGCCGACGGGCCGTTCGACCTCGTCACGAAGCTCGTCGACGTCGCACCCGACGGCCGCGCCGAGCTCGTCACAACCGGCTGGCTCAGAACCGCCGGCTCCGGGGCGCAACGCGTCGAGCTCTGGGCGACCGCCTGGGCGATCGCGAGGGGCCACCGGCTGCGGCTGAGCATCTCGTGTGCGGACTTCCCGCGCGCATGGCCGGACGCCGTCCGGCCCCGGATCCGTCTTCGTCATTCCGGCTCCGAGCTTGTGCTCCCGGTCGTCCCGGCGGGCATCGGCGAGCCGTGCAAGCCGCCTCGCCCCGCCCCCGTGCCCGCCGCGGAGCGCTCGCCTTGGACGGTCGCCGGCGCGCCCGCGTGGACGATCGAGCACGACGTCGTCCGCGACGCGGTCTCCGTCAGCCTCGGCGGCGGCGAGACGATGAGGCTTCCGGATGGCGGTCGCTTCGAGTTCCGCCAGGGCGCCACTGCGCGCGTCGAGGCGGCGCATCCCGAAGGGGCCTCGGTCCAGGCCGACGTGACGATCGAGATCGACCTCGCCGCCGGCGAGCACGTCGAGGTTCGGGCTCGCAGCCGCGCCTGGCGGGATCACAATGTGTACTGGGGCAGCGTGACGATCGACGACCGCCCACTGCTCGAACGCTCGTGGAGCAACCTGTGAGAGAAGGTGTGGGCATGCACTACGACCTACTGATCAAAGGCGGCGAGGTTCTCGACCCCGCTGCCGGCTACGACGGCCTGCTCGACGTCGCCGTCGCCCGCGGCCGCATCGCGGCCGTCGATACCGGCATCCCCGAGGAGTCCGCGTTCCGCGTCGTCGACGCGCGCGGCTCGCTCGTCCTGCCGGGGCTCGTGGACCTCCATACGCACACGTTCCACGGCTTCAGCTTCTGGGGCGTCGACCCGGATCCGATCGCCACCCGGACCGGCGTGACGACCTGGAACGACGCCGGCACGCCCGGCGCGCTGACGATCGACGGCTTCCGCCGGCACATCGTCGACGAGGCGGCGGTGAAGATCACGACCTACATCAACATCGCCAACATCGGGCTCGTCGGCGAGAACTTCGAGACCGCGAATCTCGAGTACTGCGACATCGGCCTACTCCGCCGCGCCGTCGACCGCCACCGCGACCTCGTGCTCGGGATCAAGGTGCGCATCGGGACTCCGACCGTGGGCGACACCGGCGTCGAGTCGCTCCGCCGCGCGGTTCAGGCGGGCGAGGATTGCGAGCTCCCCGTGATGGTGCACATCGCAATGGGGCCGCCCTCGATCGACGACGTGCTCGACCTGCTGCGGCCCGGCGATATCTGCACGCACTCCTTCACCGGATTGACGATGAAGATCGTCGATGACGAAGGTCGGCTCCGCGACTCGACGCGGCGCGCACTCGACCGCGGTGTCCTGCTCGACATCGGCCACGGAACGGGCTCGTTCGCGTTCGCGACGGCAGAGGCACTGCTCGCCCAGGGCGTGCAGCCGGACACCATCTCCACCGACATGCACCAGCAGACCGTGTACGGGCCGATGTTCGACCTGCCGACGACGATGACGAAGTTCCTCGCGCTCGGCATACCGCTGCCGCAGGTCGTCCGCGCGACGACGTCGCGGCCGGCGGAGATCCTGGGCCTCGACCGCGAGGTCGGGTCACTACGGCCTGGAAGCCGCGCCGACGTCGGCCTCTTCACGCTGCTCGACGGCGAGTTCCCGCTCTACGACATCGCGGGTGAGACTCGGACGTCGCCCACGCTGCTCCGCAACACGGTGACGATCCTCGGCGGGCGCGAATTGCCCCGCCGCCAACCCGATCCGCGCGCGTTCTGGACACAGCCCACCTGGCCGGAGGCGCAGCTCGTGTTCACCGAGAAGCAACAGCGCATCCACGACCTTGGCCATACTCCGGACGCGATGGTGGCTGCGGCAGCGCACCGGCAGGCGGTGCCGGCATGACCGGGCTGCCCGACATCGTCATCGACCGCGAATCGCCGGTTCCGTTCTACTTCCAGCTTGCCGAGCTGCTCGAGCAGGAGATCACGAGCGGGCGCTGGCAGCCCGGCTTCAAGATCGCGTCGGAGCCCGAGCTGGGGGAGCAATACGGGCTCTCCCGCACGACGATCCGGCAGGCGCTGGCCCGGCTCGAGCAGCGCGGGCTGATCGACCGCCGCAAAGGCCAGGGCACGTTCGTCCAGGGCGGCGAGCCCGGCATGTGGCTGCTCCAGTCCTCGGACGGCTTCTTCCAGGACGAGATCGACCGCACCGGCCGGCAGGTGACCTCGCGCATCGTGCGCGCCGAGCGGACGCCGCTGCCCGTCTGGGCGTGCGAAGCGCTCGAGCTCGCGCACGGTGCGCACGGCGCGACGCTGGAGCGGCTGCGCTCCGTCGACGGGCTCGTCGCGCTCTACGTCGTCAACCACCTGCCGGAACGGCTCGCCGACGCGGCGCTTGCGATCTCTAACCCGAACGAGTCGCTGTACCGACGCCTGCGCGAGCGCGCAGGCGTGACGCCTCACGGCGGCCGCCGCACGCTCGAGGCGGTCGCCGCCGAGCCGATGCTCGCCGAGCTACTCGAGCTCGAGCCGGGCGCTCCGGTCGCGTTCATCGAGTCGGTCGGCTGGGACAACGACATGGTTCCGTTCGATTGCTACCGCGCCTGGCTGCGGACCGACCGCACGCGCATCGACATCCAGGTCTCCGGGGCGGCCGCGATCACCCAACCGCTCGCGGCGCATCAGCACGAGGGGGATACATGACGCTGCTCACAGGCAAGCGGGCCGTCGTCACCGGTGCCGGCAACGGCATCGGCCGTGAGACGGCGAAGGTGTGTGCGCGAGAGGGCGCGCGCGTCGGCGTGCTCGATGTCGACCGGTTGGCAACGGAACGCACGGTCGGCGAGGTCGAGGCGGAGGGCGGCGAGGCGCTCGCGCTCGTCGCCGACCTGAGGGACGAGGCACAGGTCGACGCGGCTGTGGCTGCGGCGGTCGCCGCCTGGGGCGGGCTCGACTGCGTGATCGGCTGCGCCGGCATCCAGCTCAGCCAGGACGACCGCGCGGACCGGCTCTCGGTCGACGTGTGGCGCAACGTGATCGACGTCAACCTCACCGGCATGTTCCTCATCGCAAAGCACGGGATCCGTGCCCTGCTCGCGGGCGGCGGGGGCACAGTCGTGCTCACCTGCTCGCCGACCGGCCTGTTCGGATGTGCGCCGGCGTACGACGCGTACTCGTCGAGCAAGGCCGGCGTGTACGGGCTCGTGCGCGTGCTCGCCGCCGATTACGGCTCGGAGAACATCCGCGTCAATGGCGTCGTTCCGGGCTACACGAAGACCCCGATGGTCGACTGGGTGACGCCCGAGGCGCACGAGGCGTTGCTGCAGACGATTCCCCTGCGCCGGCAGGGGCTACCGGAGGAGGTCGCCGAAGTGATCGCGTTCCTCGCTTCCGACCGCACGCCGTACACGACCGGGGCGGTCTGGTCGGCCGACGGCGGCATGACCGCGATCTAGGCGATTCTCGGAAGGAGCACGCGATGCGGACGATCTCCCCACTCGAACTCGTCCACGGCCGCAACGAGCCGCTGCAGCAGTTGCGCTGGCTGCGCGCCGGCCCGCTGATGGTCGCACTCGACCGCGTCGACCTGCGCTACATCAAGCTCGACCAGGTCGAGCTTGCGCGCCGCATCTACGTCGCGCTGCGCGACCGTAACTGGAACACGATCCCAGGCGTCGTCTCCGGGCTCGAGGTGGAGGAACACCCCGATTCGTTCGACGTCCGCTTCTCCATGCGCCACACGAGCAACGACACAGACTTCTCCTGGCAGGGCACGATCTCCGGCACGCCGGAGGGCCACATCAAGTTCGTGATGGAGGGCCGCGGCGAGCGGGATCTCCTCTACAACCGCATCGGCTTCTGCGTCCTCCAGCCCTGGCGCGAAGGCGCAGGCCGGCCCTTCCGCGGCGTGACGCCGGACGGCCCCGTCAGCGGCACGCTGCCGGAGCTTGTCGGCCCACAGCGGTTCGAGAACGGCGTCTACGTGCCCCTTTTCCCGTCCGTGAGCCGTCTCGAGATCGACTTCGCCGCCGGGCCCGTCGCCGTATTCGAGTTCGAGGGCGACCTCTTCGAGACCGAGGATCAACGGAACTGGAGCGACGCCTCGTTCAAGACATATTGCACGCCGCTCGCACTCGGCTTCCCGCGCGAGCTGAAGCAGGGCCAGACGCTGACGCAGACGGTGGTCGTACACGCCGAAGGCCTCGAGGCCGACGGCGCGTCCGCGGGCTCGCGCCTCGAGGTCGGCCTCCCGACGGGCGTCCGCGTTCCCGCGGTCGGTCTCGGGCTCGCGGCCGCCGGCCCATCGCAGGCGGAGGCGGCCCTGCTCGCCGCACTCGCCCCCGCGCACCTGCGCGCGAACGTCCACCTCGCGGATCCGGCGTGGCGGGAGCTGCTCGCGCGGGCACTCGACGCCTGCGGCAAGGCCGCAGCCGCACTCGAGCTCGCACTCTTTCTCCGGCCGGAGGACGGGGCGGCGCTCGACGAGCTGCGCGACGGGCTCGCCGGAGCGACGATCGCGCGCGTGCTCGTCGTACCGGAAGGCGCGCAGACGGTGACGACGGAGGAGACGACGCCGCCCGAGCTCGTAGCGCTCGTCCGCGAGCGGCTGGCGTTCGACGCCGTTCCGATCGCCGGCGGCACAGACATGTACTTCTGCGAGCTGAACCGCACGAAGCCCCAGGTCGCCGCGATGGACGGCATCTTCTGGTCGATCAACCCGCAGGTGCACGCGTTCGACGACATCTCGCTGCTCGAGACGCTCGAGGCGCAGGGTGAGCAGGTGCGCGCGGCCAAGGCGTTCGTGTCCGGCAAGCGCGTCTTCGTCGGCCCGGTGACGCTGAAGCGCCGCTACAACGTCAACGCGACCGTCGCCGAGGAGGAGGTCGCGGGCACGCTGCCCGACTCGGTCGACCCGCGTCAGGCCTCACTGCTCGGCGCAGCCTGGACGATCGCGAGCGCCAAACACCTCGCTGAGGAAGGTGCAGACGCGATCACGTACTTCGAGACCACGGGCTGGCGCGGCGTTGTCCAGGGAGACAAGCCGCCGTCGCTCCCGGCCGAGTTCCCGGCGAACGCGGGCGAGGCGTTCCCGCTCTACCACGCCGTCGCCGACGTCTGCGCGCTTCGCGGCGCGGAGATCCTCGCATGCACGAGCGGCAGGCCGCTCGCATTCGCCGGCCTCGCTGCCCGCCACGACGGCGGCACGACGGTGCTCCTCGCCAACCTCTCTCCGACGACGCAAACCGTGCAGCTCACCGGGCTCGACGGTGACGCGACCGTCCGCCGCCTGAACGAGGAGACAGCGGAGCAGGCCCGACTCGAGCCGACACGCTTCCGCAACGACGGCGTCAAACCGCTCGCCACCAGGATGATCGAGCTCGCGCCGTACGAGACAGTCCGCATCGACAACAAGGAGTGACGACGTGAGCGAGAAGCAAACCGCCGAATCCGCGTTGCAGGGCATTCTCGGCCGGCCGCTGATGATCTCCCAGATCGCGGTCGTCTGCCACGACCTGCAGAAGACAATGGAGACGTACACGACGCTGCTCGGCTGGGGCCCGTGGAACGTGTACCGGCACGAGCCGCCGCGCCTGCACGACACCGTCGTCCGCGGCGAGCACGTGGACTACACGATGCTCGGCGCCGAGACGCACGTCGGCGACCTGGGCTTCGAGCTGCTCCAGCCGCTCGAGGGACCGAGCATCTACAAGGAATGGCTCGACAAGCACGGCGAGGGCCTTCATCACGTCGCCGTGATGCTGCACGACTTCGACGAGTCGACGGAGTTGAAGAAGCGGTTCGCCCGCATCGGCTCGCCTGTGCTGATGGGCGGGCGGATCGGCGAGACGATCGAGTTCTTCTACCTCGACACGGAGCCGTCGCTGAAGATCATCCTCGAATCCGGCTCCGGACACGCAATCGACCTCGTGCCCGACTACACGTATCCGTAGGCCGTGCGGAACGAACTGAGAGGGCAAGTCCTCGAGGCGAACCTCGAGCTCGCAGCGCGCGGGCTCGTCCACGCGAGCTTCGCAAACGTGAGCGCCGTCGCTCGCGAAGGCGGCGTCGTAGCGATCAAGCCGAGCGGCGTCCCACACGCGCAGCTCCGCAACGAGGACGTCGCTCTCCTCCGGCTCGAGAGCGGCGACTACGGGCAGGTGACACGGTGAGTGGCGTCGCGATCGTCACGGGCGGCGGCACCGGCATCGGCGCCGCGGCGGCGAAGCTGCTCGCGGAAAAGGGAATGGACCTCGCCCTCGTGGGGCGCCGCCGCGAGCCGCTCGACGAGGTCCGCGCCGCGATCGAGGCAGCCGGCGGGCACGCGCTCACCCTGCCGCACGACGTCGGCGAGCCGGAAGCGCCTGCGCGGATCGTCGAGGAGACCCTCGCTGCCTTCGGCCGGATCGACGTGATCGTGAATAACGCGGCCGTAATCAGGAACGGCCCCCTGGATTTCTTCACGCGCGAATTGTTCGACTGGCACTACGCCGTGAACGTCGCCGGCCCATTCTTCCTCGTCCAGGCGGCGCTGCCATCGCTGCGCGCTTCCGAGAACGCGGCGATCGTGAACGTCAGCTCGTCGGTCGGCTCGATGGTCAAGCCGGGCACGATGCTCTACGGGTCGTCCAAGGCGGCGCTCGAGTACCTCACGCGCGCGTGGGCGTACGAGCTCGCCGGGGACGGCATCCGCGTGAACTGCATCGCCCCCGGACCGGTCGCAACCGCAATTCACGCGACGTACTCGGACGACCTGGACGCGACGTATGCCGACCTCGCTCGCCGGGTGCCGCTGAACCGGATGGGCGTCGTTGAGGACATCGCCGTCTGGGTCTGGTACTTCAGCGCCCCCGAGAGCGCGTGGACGACTGGAAACGTGATCCACGCCGACGGCGGCCAGGTGCTCGGCCTGCCGGAGTCCGCCGGCGGCTGACGGAGGCGTCCAATGCGCAAGCTGCTCAACGACCCGTTCGCCGTCGTCGACGAGATGGTCGACGGGCTTGCCGCTGCTTTCCAGGGACAGATCGAGGTGACCGGGACGCGGCGCGGCATCGTCTCCACCGCGCGCGCCGACACCCGCCGCGTCGCCGTCGTCACCGGCGGCGGCTCCGGACACGAGCCAGCCTTCTTCGGCTATATCGGCCCCGGCTTCGCCGACGGCGCCGCGCTCGGCAATGTCTTCGCGTCGCCGCCGGCGACGCCGATCGTCGAGGTCGCAGAGCGGACACACCGCGGCGAGGGCGTCCTCTTCCTCTACGGGAACTACGAGGGCGACGTGATGAACTTCGAGATGGCGGGTGAGCTGCTCGCCGACCGCGGCATCCGCACCCTCCACCTCACGGTGACCGACGACCTCGCGTCGGCGCCGCCGGAGCAGCGCGGGCGAAGGCGTGGCGTCGCCGGCGACGTGTTCGTCCTGAAGGTCGCCGGCGCGAGAGCCGACGAGGGTGCTTCGCTCGACGAGGTGCATACGGCGGGCGCGCACGCGAACGCGCGCACGCGAACGGTCGGAATCGGCCTCGGGCCGTGCACGGTCCCAGCGGCAGGACGACCGACATTCGACCTCCCGGAGGGAACGATGGACGTCGGCATGGGAGTGCACGGGGAGGCGGGCCTCGCCCGCCGTCCACTCGCGCCCGCCGACGACGTCGCCGACGAGCTGCTCGAGCTCATCCTCGGCGAGCTCCAGCCCGCACCGAGCGAGTCCGTCTGGGTGCTCGTGAACACCCTGGGCGCCACGCCGCTCATGGAAGGACTCGTCGTACTGCGTCGCGTAGCGCACCGACTCGGCGAGCTCGGCGTACCGATCCACCGCGCACGCGTGGGCGAGTACGTCACGTCGCTCGAGATGGCGGGCCTCTCGCTCACGGTCATGGCCCTCGACGACGAGCTTCGCCGGCTGATGGACGCGCCGGGTCGCGCGCTCGCAGCGCCGCCGCTCGACGAGCCATGGTGAGCGCAGACGCGACAGCGGTCCGCTCGGCACTCCTGCGCGCGCTCCAGGCGACCGAGGACGGACAAGAGGAGCTCGACCAGCTCGACGCGCTCGCCGGCGACGGCGATCACGGCGTCACGATGGTGCTCGGCTGGCGCGCCGTCGCAGACGCGATTGCCGCTGCGCGTTCTCACTCGCCGGGCGCCGTGCTGCGGGCCGCCGCACAGGCGTTCGCCGGCGTCGGCGGCTCGGCCGGACCGCTCTGGGGAACGGCCCTCCTCTACGCGGGACGCGCCCTCGGCGACGCACCCGAGCTCAGCATCGCAAGAATCGCCGACGCTGCCGAGGCGGCAGTCGAAGGGATGTGTCAGCGGGGTCGTTGCGAGCGAGGCGACCGGACGGCCGTGGACGCCATGGCGCCGGCCGCTGTCGCTCTCCGTGCAGCGTCGCGTGACCGCGACCTCGGCGCGGCGTTACGAGGCGCCGCAGAGGCGGCTGCAGCCGGAGCCGACGCGACGGCGTCCCTCGTGCCGCGCCACGGTCGCGCAGCCCGCGCGCCGGACCGCGTTCTCGGGCACCCCGACGCGGGTGCTCGCGCAGCCGCGATGTTCTGGGCGGCGGTCGCGTGTCCCGGAGATTGAGATCGCTCTCCAACCGCAACCGCAACCGCAGCGGCGGCGGCGAGAGGGCGCCCGGCCCCCGGCGACGCGCCCTGGACTTCCAAGGCACTCAGGCCGCGCGTGCGATGTGTGAATCAGCCCGCGCTCTACTCGCTCGGGGTGGAGCACTCATGGGGCAGCGGACGCAATTGGCGGCAATCGGGTGCAAGGACGGCGGCGACGACAACGGACTAGACGAGCCAAATCTCCTGGCGACGGTTGCCATGGTAAGGAGGGGGACGACGGTTCGAGTCCGTCAGAGGGCTTCACAAAGGGCCGGCAAATGGCCTTTTTGTTGCCACAACGCCGTCCGTACATTGCTCGAGCGTCCTTTAACCTGTCCCCAAGATCTGTCTCCAGCATCGGCGGATCCTGCGGCGATTGGCTTGAACAGGTGCTTTGAGGCTCATCGAGCACCTCCGTGAAAGGGAGGGCGTCTTTCAGGCAGCGGAAGCCGCTTGACGACGTCGCTTCGCCCGAATGCACGAGAGCGAAGCGCGGACGAACTTCTACCCGGCCGCCGAGTTCATCGTTGCTGGTCGCCTAAGGTGCGGCGAGAGCGGCGATGGACGCCAAATAGGCTGCGCGGAGTGAGCGTGAGGGTGACCCTCGAGCCCTGGGCAGCAGCGACCTGCCGCTACTCGAGCGGCTGATGTGCGACCCGCGCATGACCGAGCACCTGGGCGGGCCCGAGAGCCCGGACAAGCTGCGCGAGCGTCAAGGCCGCTATGAGCGCCTCCCGTGCGCGGGCGACGGCGGCTCGCCCGCGCAAGCGAACGCCTCGCCTCACCTGTCCAGGAGATCGTCGACCGCGCAAAGGCCGCAGGCGTACTCCCCGCAGACTTCGAGTCAAGAGAGATCAGGATGATCCAGACGATGCTCGCGGCCGTGATCCGCGAGACTCAGTCCGATGAACCCGAGCGGTAGCGGCGCTACTTGGCGATCATCCTCGACGGCCTCGCCCATCGCCGTCCCGAACCCGCCGGAACCCACGTAGACCGCCGGAGTAGCCCCGCCGAATTCGTGACGCGGCACGACCGACACGACACCCAGCTACCCACGCACCGCACGAAGAACAGGCACAAGTTCATCGCGGTGATCAGTCTCATCCAGGTTCGCCGTTGTCTGTTTTAGGAACTGGCAACAGAGCGCGGGTACGAGACGGGTACTTCAGGTCGACCACGCGCGGGTACGCAAGGACACGCGCGACAGGCCGCAACGCGCCGATTTGCAGGTCAAACGCGATCTTCGATGCCCGGCCGTGCACCCGAGTACCGCCCCGAAACCTCCATTCCACGGAGGTGCTCTATGCAGCTAGACGCCTAACGGGGACCCTTCGCGGTGAGCGACGTGACGCGGACGATCGTGAGCGACGAGCCGGTGCGTCCGACCGCAAACGTCGGGGTCGATTGGACACCCGTCTGGCCCGCGAGGGCAGCAGCCCTGGCGAGCAGGCGCTCTATCCCGACCGAATTGCGAGCCCGCAGTGTCCGTGCAACTTCGAGTCCGGCGACATTGAGACCGATCGCTCGCAGCTCCTCCGTTGCCTGCACCGGCGCGGCGCAGAACCCGCCTAGGCCCGTGAAGGGGTCGGTGAAGATCGCAAGAACGACTGAGGGCCGCTTCCGCGAACGCGAGCTTCACTGCGTTGCCTGTTTTGTGGCGGACACCCGCGGGCATCCGCGACGCCTCGGGCCTGCGCCGCGGCGTACGCGAAGAGGTAGGAAGCTCTTGGCTGGAAGCGGTTGGAAGCAACGCTGTCGCCACTGCTGCGAGAACGGCGACGGCGAGGATGCCGCGCCGGTGTAGAGCGTGCTGGTGTCGCTACTGCTCGGCTTGATCACCATGTCCGCGACGGCCGGAAAACAACTGAGATGCATCGCAGCTCGCACGGAGTGGCCCTACCTGTGCCGAGCAATGCGGATGGCCCGCGCCGATGGACCCCATCTTCCTGGCGCTTCCCAAGTCGCCCGAGCTTTTCGAGTGCGTCTTGACATGTCTCGGATCCCATGATTTAAGACACCTGAATCGGGTCTCATATCCGCGTGGGTATGAGACCTTCCTCTCGAAGCGGAGGGTCACAATGGCACGAGGCTGGAAGCGGGCTTTGCCGCTCGTCGGGGCGGCCGCGCTCTGCGCCGCATTCGCGGCCACGGCGGGCGCCGCAGCGCGCGCGCATGCCGCCGGAACCGTCAACGTCGCGTTCATCTATCCGAAGACCGGCGGCCTCGCCGCCTTCGGGCAGGAGGAGTTCGACGGCTTCAACGCCGGCCTTGACTACGTCAAGGGCAAGTGCGGCGGCTACACCGTCAATCCGACGTTCATCGACGACGCCACCGATCCGGCGACCGCGGTCGCGGCGTTCAAGAGCGAGGTCGGCCAGGGCGTCAAGATCATCGCCGGCACCGGCTCGTCGGGCATCGCGTTGCAGCTCGGCCCGCTCGCGGCACAGAACAACGTGCTCTACATCGCGGGGGCCGCGGCGGCGGACGCCATCACCGGCCTCAACCGGAACACGTTCCGGGCCGGGAGACAGACGCTGCAGGACGTCCTCGACGCGGCGAACATCTTCCCGCCGAAGAGCACGGGCAAGAAGATCGTCGTCTTCGCGGAGGACACGGCATTCGGCGCCGGCAACGTTCTCGCCGTTTCGCTCGTGTTCGGCGGCAAGGGTCACACCGTCTCCAAGATCCTCTCTCCCTTCGGTGCGGCCGACCTGACGCCGTACGCACAGCAACTGAAGAACTCCGGCGCAGATGCAGCGTTCATCGCGTGGGCGAACACCACGACCGCCGCCGCGATGTGGCAGTCCCTGCAGCAGCAGGGTGTCGCGCAGAAGCTGACACTCGTGACCGGCCTCGCGAACCGCGCCAGCTACGACGCGCTGGGACCGCTGGTTCCCGGCGTGACGCTGCTCTCGCACTACGTCTACACGGCGCCGCACAACGCCGCGAACACGTATCTCGTCAAGTGGATGGCGAAGAACCGCCACCAGGTGCCGGATCTGTTCGCGCCGGACGGCTTCGTCACTGCGCAGATGATCTGCCGGGCCCTGCAGAAGGGCGGGACCGACACGTCGAAGCAGATCAGTGCGCTCGAAGGCTGGCAGTTCCTTGCGCCGAAGGGCAAGCAGTCCGTCCGCGCCGCCGACCACGCGATGCTGCAGCCGATGTTCCAGGTGCAGCTCGTCCCCGGCAACGGCGGACACTTCGCCGCCAAGGTGCTGAAGACCATCTCCCCCGGCAACGTCCAACCTCCGGTCACGCCGTTCAAGTAGGAGCGGCACCGGCGGATCACAGGTGACCCCTCCAATCCTCGCCACGCGAAACCTCGGGCTTGACATCGGCGGCGCGACCATCGTCGCCGATGTCAGCCTCGAGGTCGCAGAGGGCGAGCTCCTCGGGATTATCGGGCCGAACGGCGCAGGCAAGACATCGCTGTTCAACCTCTTCTCAGGGCTGTACCGACCGACGTCGGGATCGATTCACCTGAACGGCGTCGACATCACGCACCAGCCCACATTCCTACGAACGCGTGAGGGGATCGGCAGAACGTTCCAAGTGTCGAGCGTCTTCCCGCTCCTGACAGCGTTCGAGAACGTCCGCCTTGCCGCGCAGTCGGCGCTGGGCGGGACGCTTCGTCTCTGGCAGCGGGCGTACGGCGTGCGACGGGCGATGGAGGGAGCCGGCCTCGCGCTGGCGCGGGTCGGACTCGAGTCGAAGGCCGCGCAGCCTGCCGGCGGTCTTTCGCACGGCGACAAGCGCCGCCTGGAGATCGCGATGCTCCTCGCAGCGGACAAGCCGGTGCTGCTGCTCGACGAGCCGATGGCGGGCCTCTCGGCGGAGCACGTGCCGCAACTCGTCGAGCTCATCCGCTCGGTGCACGCGGAGGAGCGGAAGACGGTGCTGATGGTGGAGCATCACATGGAGGTGGTCACCGGGATCGCACAACGGATCGCGGTCATGCACCACGGCGCGCTTCTCGCGTGCGACACGCCGGCTGCGGTGATGGCGAACGCGACCGTCCAGTCGGCCTACCTCGGAGAGGCACTCTGAGCGCGGTCGCGACGAGGACGCTGCTCTCGGTGCAGGGCCTGCACGTGTACCTCGGGCAGTCGCACATCCTCCAGGGCGTCTCTTTCGACGTGCGGGAGGGCGGCGTCACTGCGCTGCTGGGACGCAACGGCGTCGGCAAGACGACGACGCTGCGCGCGATCCTCGGCCTCGTCGGCCGTCGCGGCTCGGTGCGGCTCGACGACGAGGAGCTGACGTCGTTACCGACACATCGCGTCGTGCGCCGGAAGGTCGGCTACGTGCCGGAGGACCGTGACGTCTTCTCCGGGCTCACGGTGGCAGAGAACCTGCGGCTCGCCGAGCGGGACGCGGATCCGCGCTACGACCTCGTGTACGACCTCTTCCCGGATCTCGAGGTGCGAGGCGCGCAGCGCGCCGGGACGCTCTCGGGCGGCCAGCAGCAAATGCTCGCGATCGCGCGGGCGCTGCTGAACGACAACCGCGTCCTGCTCGTCGACGAGCCGACGAAGGGGCTCGCTCCCGCGCTTGTCGCAGACGTCGCGCGCGTGCTCGAGCGGCTCGCCGAGCTGACGACGGTTCTGCTCGTCGAGCAGAACCTCGGCGTCGTGCGGCGCCTCGCGCACGACGCAATCGTGCTCGACCAGGGCCGAGTCGTGTACACGAGCGACGCGAAGGAACTGCTCGAGCAGCCGGAGCTCGTCAAGCGGCTACTGAGCGTGAGCGCATGAGCACCCTCCTGCTGCTGACGATCACCGGGCTCGGGCTCGGCGCAATGTACTTCCTCATCGCGTCCGGCTTGTCCCTCATCTACGGCCTGATGGGCGTCCTCAACTTCGCCCACGGCGCGTTCATCACCGTCGGCAGCTACGCGACGTGGTGGATGGAGGCGCATCTCTTCTCCGGCGTGCACTCGACGGTGCTCCGCTTCCTGCTCGCGGCGCTCATGGGCCTCGTCGTCGGCGGAGTATTCGCCGCTCTCGTGGAGCTGATCCTCATCCGGCCGCTGTACAACCGACACATCGAGCAAGTACTCGTCACGGTCGGCCTTTCGATCGCGTTCGTCGCGCTTGTCCGGGGGATCTGGGGGACGGACGCGAAGGTCTTTGCCGTCCCCCCGTGGCTGCACGAGACGACCACCATCGCGGGCGCTCGCATCCCGAACGACCGCTGGGTCGAGATCGGCGCGGCCGCCGTCGTCCTCGGGTTGCTGCAGCTCTTCCTGCGCAGGACCCGATACGGGCTGATCATCCGCGCCGGGGTCGAGAACCGCGCGATGGTCCAGGCGCTCGGCATCGACGTCCGCAAGGCGTTCACCCTCGTCTTCGCGATCGGAGGTGTCGCCGCCGCCGTCGCCGGCGTGCTCAGCGGCATCTACTTCAACGTCGTGGGGCCAGAACAGGGGACGAGCCTCCTGATCTTCGCGTTCATCGTCGTCGTCATCGGCGGCCTCGGCTCGATCGGCGGCTCCGCCGCGGCGGCAGTCGTCGTCGCGCTGACACAGCAGTACACGAACTACTACGCGTCGGCGGGCGTCGGCGACATGGTCGTCGTGCTGCTCCTCGGCCTCGTCCTGCTCGCGCGCCCGCGCGGACTCGCCGGCTCCGCCGTCGGAGCGCGTGCATGAGACGCAGGCAGCTCCTCTCCGACTGGTTCGTGCCGCTCGCCGTGTTCGGCGTGCTCGCCGTCGTGCCGGCACTGAACGTTTCGATCCCGAAGCTGTTCGACCAGCCGATCTCGAGCCCGGGCACGCTGCAGCTCCTCGCGGCATGCGTCCTGTTCGGCGGCCTCGCACTCACATACGACCTCCAGTTCGGGTACACCGGCCTGCTCTCGTTCGGCCACGCGCTGTACATCGCGATCGGTGTCTACCTGTCGAACATCGCGATCACTGATTGGCACTGGAACTTCTGGGTCGCGATTCTCTTCACGATGGCGGTCGCGGTGGTGCTCGCGAACGTGCTTGGCTTCGTCAGCCTCCGCGTGAGCGGGATTGCGTTCGCCATGGTGACGCTCGCCTTCGCACAAGCGGGTGCCGTGCTTGCACTGAAAGACCCCCACCACTGGACGCACGGCGAGGAGGGCCTCGGCGCCGACTACACGAAGCTGCCGCACGCGTTCGTCGGGATCCTCAACACGAAGAATCTCTACTGGCTTGCGCTCACGTTCCTCGCCGTCGTCTTCTTCGTCGTCCGCTGGGCGGTCGAGTCGTCTCCGGGTCGGGTGTGGCAGGCGATCCGCGAAAACGAGCTGCGCGTTGAGGTGCTCGGCATGCGGCCTCGCGTGTACAAGCTCCAGTCCTTCGTCCTGTCGTCGACGCTCGCCGCCGCCGGAGGCATCGTCTACATGCTGCTGTACAGCGGATCGACGCTCCTCGTCACCGCTCCGAACTTCACGCTCACGCTGCTGCTCATGGTCGTGATCGGCGGCGCAGGATCGCGCTGGGGTGCGGTTCTCGGCGGGATCCTCTACACGTATCTCAACGACCGCCTGGTCGCGGTCGGTAGCTCGTCCACGATCGAGGGCTTGCCGCACGCGCTCCGCACACCGCTCGAGCAGCCGCTGTTCCTGCTCGGCGTGATCTTCATCCTGATCGTCTTCTTCCTGCCGGGTGGCCTCACCGGCATCGCCGCCCACGGCCGCCCGAGCGGCCTGCGGCGGCTGCAGGAGGCGATCCGCCCCGAGGCCACCGTCACCGCACCGCAGGAGGAGCTATGACGAGCTACGCAACGAGCGACGGAGTCCGGCTCTCCTACGAGGAGCGCGGCGAAGGCGACACGCTTCTGTTCGTGCAGGGTCTCGGCTACGACCGCAACGGCTTTGGGCCGCTACCCGACCTCCTCGCGGAGGACTTCCAGGTGATCGTCTTCGACAACCGCGGAGTCGGCGACAGCGACGTGCCGGAGGGGCCGTACTCCGTGACGCAGCTCGCGACCGACGCGGTCGCAGTCCTCGACGCCGCAGGCGTCGAGAGCGCCCACGTGCTCGGCGTCAGCCTCGGAGGCTTCATCGCGCAAGAGCTCGCGCTTGCGCATCCCGAGCGGGTGCGCAAGCTCGTGCTCTGCTCGACTGCGGCGGGCAGTATCCCGCCGAGCTACCCGATGCCGGCGCGCGGCGTCGAGGCGTTCGAGCGCTTTCCGACGATGGAACGCGAGGCCGGACTGCGCCTGATGGTCGAGAACTCGCTCGGCGACCACGGGGTGCAGAAGCGGCCGGAGCTCGTCGAGGAGATCTACCGCTACCGCCTGGACCGCGCGCCGACGCTCGCCGGGTGGCAGGCGCAGGCGTACGCGGGCGTGACGTTCGACGCGTACGAGCGGATCCCCGGGATCTCCGCGCCGACGCTCGTCATCCAGGGCGGGGACGACACGGTGATCGATCCGCGCAACGCCGAGCTGCTCGTCGAACGAATCCCCGGCGCGCGGCTCGAGGTCGTTCCAGAGCGCGGCCACCTCGTCATCTGGGAGGAGGGGGAGTTGCTCGCGCCGATCGTGCGAGAGTTCCTCCGGTCGTGAGCGGCGAAGGCATACACACACTGGGACGGTGGGCTCGCGATCGAGCACGCGCGACACCCGATCGCATCGCGATCGACTACGACGGACGGCTCGTAACGTACGGCGAGCTCGACGCCGGGTCGAATGCATGGGCGGCGCGCTTCCACGAGGCCGGGCTGCGGCGCGGCGACCGCGTGGCAACGCTGACGGGGAACACGCCGGAGCAGGTGCAGGTCTTCTTCGCGTGCGCGAAAGCGGGGCTAATGCTCGTACCGCTGTCGTGGCGATTGGCAGCGCCGGAGATCGTCTACCAGTTGACCGACGCGGATCCCGCGCTGCTTCTGGTGGAGGACGAGTATCGAGATCTGGCCGCCGCGACAGGCTGGGCGTTCGAGGAGTTGGCCACCGCGGGCCGGTCGGGCGCGGAGTCGCCTGATGTTCCGGTTTCCGACGCCGACGGCCTTCTCCTCATCTACACCTCCGGCACGACCGGCAAGCCGAAAGGCGCCGTCCTCACGCACGGCGAACTGCTTCTGGACCAACCTCAGCCTCGATCTGACGACACCGATGGCAGAGGACGACGTCGTCCTCCAGTCCTCCCCCAATTCCACTGTGGCGGCTGGAACGTGCAGCCGTTGCTCGCGTGGTGGAAGGGAGCGTGCGTCGTGCTCGAGCGCGGCTTCGATCCGGAACACGTGCTCGACCTGATCGAGCGCAAGCGTGTCACCACGACCATGGGCGTCCCCGCCATCTATCTCTTTCTCGCGCAGCATCCCCGTTTCGCCGATGCCGACCTCTCGAGCCTGCGCCGCGCCGTCGTCGGCGGCGCACCGATGCCGGAGTCGCTGCTCGAGACGTGGGCCGCGCGCGGCATCATCGTCGTGCAGGGCTACGGGCTCACCGAGGCCGCGCCGAACGTGCTCTGCCTGCCGCCCGAGCACGCCGCGCGCAAGCTTGGCTTCGCCGGGAAGCCGTACCCGTTCGTCGACGTCTCGCTCTCCGACGACAGTGAGCTTCTGGTCCGCGGGCCGAACGTCTTTCCCGGCTACTGGCGCAACCCGGAGGCGACCGCCGCGACGTTCACCGCCGACGGCCGCCTGCGCACCGGCGACATCGCCGAGTGCGACGCCGAGGGCTTTTACCGTATCAAGGGCCGCCTGAAGGAGATGTACATCTCCGGCGGCGAGAACGTGTATCCGGCCGAGGTCGAAGCGGTGCTGCACGACCACACGCGTGTCTCGGATGCCGCGGTCGTCGGCGTCCCCGACGAGCGCTGGGGCGAGATCGGCGCCGCGTACGTCGTCGCCGACGGTGTGACCGCCGACGAGCTGCTCTCATGGTGCGAGGCGCGGCTCGCACGCTTCAAGGTTCCGAGGTCGATCCACTTCCTCACCGAGATCCCGCGCAACAGCATGGGCAAGGTGCAGAAGCAGGAGCTGCGCGAGATGGAGCTTTCACGATGAGCGACGTCGTCACCGGCGTCAGCGGCCGCGCGCTCTCGCGCAAGGGAGTCGAAACGCGGCAGCGCCTGCTCGACGCAGCGGAGCGCATCTTCGGCGAGCTCGGCTTCTACGACGCGTCGATCGTGAAGATCACCGAGGCGGCGGGCGTCGGCCAGGGCACGTTCTACCTCTACTTCGCGTCGAAGAAGGAGATCTTCGACGAGCTCGTCCGCGACCTGAACCGCCGCATCCGCCACGCGATGAAGGAGGCATCGTCGCAGGGCAAGGACAGGATCGAGGCCGAGCTGCTCGGCTTCCGCGGCTATTTCGAGTTCACATCGGCGCACCCCGACCTGTACAGCATCATCCGCCAGTCCGCCTTCGTCTCGCCGGAGACGTTCCTCTATCACTACGAGCGGATCTGGGCGGGATACGCGCGAGCGCTGCGCGACGCAGTGGCTGCCGGCGAAGCGGGCGCGATCGACCCGGATGTCACCGCGTGGGCGCTCATGGCGATCGGCGAGATGGTCGGCATGCGCTGGATCGTCTGGGGCGACGGCGGCGTGCCGGAGAACGTCGTCGAGGAACTCGGCCGGATCATCCGCCGCGTCCTGGAGCCGCCGGCGTGACGTCGATCTCGCTCACGGCGACGGCGTCGTACCTGCCCGAGCGCTGGATGACCGCGGCCGAGGTCGGCGAACGGAGCTCGATCCCCGAGCACGTGATCGTCGAGAAATTCGGCCTGCGCGGCAAGCACATCGCGGCCTCGGACGAGCACGTCAGCGATCTCTCGGTCCGTGCGGCCGAGCGCCTGCTCGGCGACGCGGGAGTCGACCCGGCGACGATCGAGGTCGTCATGTACTTCGGCTCGATGTGGAAGGACTATTCCGTCTGGCAAGCGGCACCGTGGATCGCCCACCGGATCGGCGCGACGCGCGCATATGCGGTCGAGTACGACAACGTCTCGTGCGGAACGCCGGTCGCGCTGCGCGTCGCGCGCGACATGCTCCTCGCCGAGGACGATCTCGAGACGGTGCTCGTCGTCGCTGCGTGCCGGGAGTCGTACCTCATCGACTACGCGAACGAACGATCGCGCTTCATGTTCAACTTCGGCGACGGCGCCGTCGCCGGCCTGCTCGTCAAGGACGGGGGCCGAAACGAGCTCCTCGGCTGCCACGGCATCACCGACGGCTCGCTTTCGCTCCAGGTGAAGGTTCCGTCGGGCGGAAGCGTGTCGCCGAACGGCGGCTACCGCTTCCTCGACGTCGACGACCCGTCCGCGATGAAGCACACGCTCGACCGCGTCAGTCTGAGGAACTTCGTGGCAGCGGCGGAAGGCGCGCTCGAGCGGAGCGGCGCGACGCTCGGGGACATCGGCTACCTGTGCGGCATCCACATGAAGCCGTCGATGCACCGCGCACTCCTCGCGGAGCTCGGCGTGGACGAGTCGCGCGCGGCGTACCTAGACGACACCGGGCACATGAGCGGCGTCGACCCGCTGCTCGCGCTCGACCGCGCGGCGCGCGAGGGCGAGCTGCGCGACGGCGAGCTCGTCCTCCTCCTCGCCGCCGGCACCGGCTACACGTGGGCCGCAAGTGTCGTACGGTGGGGCGATGCTTGAGGGCGGAGACCAGCCCGTCTGCGCCGCCGAGTTCGCGTTCCGCTGCTACCGGTGAACGTCTTGGTCACCGGCGCGGCGCGGGGTATCGGCGCGGCGATCGCCGAGCGGCTCGCCGCCGACGGCTGGAACGTGCACGCGGTCGATCTCGAGGACGGCGACCTGACGACGCGCGAGGGCAACCGCGCGGCCGTCGACGCCGCGCTCGACCGCTTCGACGGCCGTCTCGACGCGGTCGTCGCAAACGCCGGCTTCCAGCACGTTGCGCCGGTGCGCGACTTCCCGAGGACGAGTGGGAGCGCCTACAGGCGCTACTCCTCACGAGCCCGTTCCTGCTCGCGAAGTACGCGTGGGACGCGCTCGCCGCGTCCGGCGACGGCCGGTTCCTCGTCGTCGCGTCCGTGCACGGGCTCGTCGCGTCGCCGTTCAAGGCCGGCTACGTCGCCGCGAAGCACGGCGTCGTCGGCCTCGTGAAGGTGCTCGCGCTCGAGGGCGCCGACGTCGGCATCTCCGCCTCAGCGCTGTGTCCCGGGTACGTCCGCACGGACATCGTCGAGCGACAGCTCGAGTCGCGGAGCCTCGACGACCTGCTCGCGCCCCAGGCGGTCAAGCGCCTTCTCGAGCCGTCCGAGGTGGCGTCCGCGGCGGCGTGGCTCCTCGGGCCAGACGGACGCGCCGTGACGGGCACGCCCTTCGTGCTCGATCTCGGCTGGACCGCCCGCTAACTGTCCTGTCGCGGGACGTTGTGGCCGCGCCTGGTGGGTGGTGAAAGGTCTGGGGACAGGTCATGGGCGTTTGAAGGCGACCCGGGACAGCTCAAAGAACGGAGCCCTGCGTAGTCTGTTTCTGAATAGGTACAGACCGCGGGTACGAGAGGGGTACACGAGACCGAGCACGCGCGGTCACGCGCGGCAATGCAAGGCATGCGGAACGCCGTGAATTGCAGGCCAATCGTGTCCCCCGAGCGACCGTGTGGAGTGCGTTAACTCGGTTTCGAGGCGCATGAGCACCCGTAGAGTCGTTCGCCCGTCCTGCTGAATGCGAGGGAGTTGGGTCTTGTTCTGGTCGCTCTGCTGCCTGGCGTTGCGCTGCCTGCTTCAGCTCGTCTTGCTGCGTCCTCGCTCGCAAGGGTTTAAGGAGCTCGAGATCGTCGTACTTCGCCATGAGCTGGCGGTGCTTCGTCGGCAGACGCGTCGGCCACAGCTGACTACCAGCGATCGGGTCTTCCTTGCAGCGGCGAGTCGAGTGTTGCCGCGCTCGCGCTGGCAATCGTTTCTGGTCACGCCGACGACGCTGCTGCGCTGACACCGCCATATGGTCGCTCGCCGCTGGACATACCCGAGTCGGACGGGCCGACCACCGATCGGAGACGAGATCCGAGAGCTTGTGCTACGGCTCGCGCGCGGAGAATCCGCGCTGGGGCTACCAGCGGATCGTCGGCGAGGTCAACGGGCTCGGGCTAACGGTCTCGGCGACGACGGTGAAGAAGATCATGCGCCAGGCAGGGCTCGGCCCGGTCGGCTCGCGATCCGAGCCCTCCTGGCGAGCTTTCCTACGGGCACAGGCAAAGAGCATGCTCGCGGTCGACTTCTTCACCGTCGAAACGATCACGCTGCAACGCCTGTACGTGCTCTTCTTCATCGAGCTCGGCAGCCGGCGCGTCCACCTGGTCGGCTGCACCGCCAACCCGACCGGACCCTGGGTCACCCAACAGGCGCGCCAGTTCGCCTGGACGCTCCAGGAGCAGCAAACATCGTTTCGCTTCCTGATCCGCGACCGCGACAGCAAGTTCACCCGCGACTTCGACGCGATCTTCAGAGGCGAGGGCATTCGAGATCATCAAGACGCCGGGACGGGCGCCCAAAGCAAACGCGTTCGCCGAACGCTTCGTCCGCACCGCTCGCACCGAATGCCTCGACTGGCTGCTGATCATCAACCGGCGCCACCTCGAGCGCGTGCTCGGCGTCTACACCGACCACTACAACACGCACAGGCCGCACCGCTCACTAAACCCAACGCCTCCAGCACCGACTGCAGCGAACGTGCACGCGCCTCCACCGTCCCCCTCGCGGCCATCGAGCGTCGCGACCGCCTCGGCGGACTCATTCACGAGTACCACGTCGCAGCATGAACCGACTTTGCGCATCGCTACACGCAGCTCCCGCAGCCTCGGACGGTAGATCCGCTCTATCTCCCGAGTCGATCCTGGTCCTCGCTGCACGCCGTCAACCCACCGTGACACGAGGCCGACCGTGCTTCTTTAACGTGGTCGCGCCCGCGGCCGACGCAGCTCTATAGCGGTATTCGCGCCTGCATGAACCGCGTGCGTGCGATCACGACGGTGAGAACCAGCGGCGCCGCGGCGAGGAACAGGAGCCCCGGCAGGCCGGGGCCGCCGCGATCCTGCGCCATCCGCATCCCGAAGTACGTGGCCGACAGTGCGCACGCCAGCGCAGCCCGCGGGTCGGTGCGGATCAGTCCGACCGACGGGGGGACGAGGAAGATCAACGCGAAGACGAAGACGAAGGCGGTGGTGTCGTCGCTCGTGCTGGCGGCGACGGCGAGCACCGCGGTGAATGCGAGCCAGGCGAGCCGGCGCATGTCGGGCTCGCGCCGTCGCGGAGCAAGCAGCAGCGCAGCGAAGCAGGCGATCGGTACGACGAGGGGGATGCGATCGGTGTTCGTCAGGTCGTGGCGGGCAGGATCGGCGAAGATGGTCGCGACGAACGCAAGCGCCGTCGCTCCGGCGAGCCTGTCGTAGCCGACCAGAGCGAGCGCGAGCGCGGCGCCGAGCGCTGCAAGCGACAGCGGTGAGAGCGGACCCCAGGGGTAGCCGGGGAGCGGGCCGCGGATCCTGTTCCCGAGGTCGCTCGCGAGGAACAGCGTCAGCAGCCAGACTGCGGCGACGCAGAACCCGTCTGCGACCAGTCGCAGCGCGCCGGTCTCGACCGTCTGGATTGCGCGTGCGCGAAGTCCGGAGCGCACGAGATCCACGATCTCGCGCGCATAGCGTAGGCGGGAGCCCGCGCTCACGTCGAGCAGGGTGTCGAACATCTCTTCGCCGCGTGCAGAGCGGACCGCGGGCGGGAAAGCATGCAGTGCGGCGCGAGCGATCCGCTCGCGCATCATCGTGGCGCCACCGTTGCCGTGGCACGAAGCCGGCGCGCGACCGTCCGCCCGGCCTGGGCGAGGCGCTCGGACTCGGTCCGCAAGGCGCTGCGACCTTCGTCGGTCAACGTGTAGTCACGCCGGCGGCGCCCCCGCTCGATGTAGGGGGCGCCGGCAACGACGAGTCCGTCGCGTATGGCCCGTTCGAGCAAGGCGTACAGCGTGCCGGTCGAGATGTGCACCGTCCCGCCGGAGAGCTCGGCGGCACGTCTGACGATGGCGTAGCCGTGGAGCGGCCCGTCGATCAGCGTCGCGAGGGCGAAGTAGCTCGGCGTCCGGAACTCCATCGGGCCACTATAAGTCGATCAGCGACATGTAGTTAACCAACTTCTTCCGTCACTACCCTCAGCCGCGTGGCTATGAGTCGTCTCTTGCCAGCAGACGGTTCCTGATACCACCGATATTGAATACTGCTAGTATCGAATCATGGCTGCTATCCGAACTCGCCCCACCCGCGCCGAGACGCGCGAGCGCATCCTGTACGCCGCCGGCGAGGTCTTCACCTTGCGCGGCTACGACGGCGCATCGCTTGATCAGGTCGCCGCGGCCGCGGGACTGACCAAGGGTGCCGTCTACTCGAGCTTCTCAGGCAAGGACGAGCTGTTCTTCGCTCTGGTCGCCGATCGGCTGGACCAGCGCCTCGCGGTCGTCGCTGCTGCCGCCGACGGCCGGCGCGACCTGCGACAGCTCTTCGACGACACCGAGGACGACCTGGCGGCGCTGTTCACGACGCAGCGTGATTGGCACCTGCTGTTTATCGAGTGCTGGGCCCGTGCGGTGCGCGATCCGGAACGGCGCGCAGAATGGGCGCGCCAGCGGCGCGCGGCGCGGGCGGTGATCGCCGACTTCTTTGAGCGCCACGCGGCCGCGGCGGGCGACGCGCTGCCGGCTCCCGCTGCTGACCTCGCGGTAGTGGCCATGGCGCTGTCCAACGGCTTGGCGATGGAGTACATCGCCGACCCCGAATCCGTCGACTCCGGCCTCTTTGCCCGCACGCTCGCCCAACTGGTGGCGGCATGAGGATCCACGTGCTTCCGCTGGGCCATGTAGTGCTCAAGCGGTCATTCCTGCATGCTCGGCCCGGTCTCCGGCGGCGGCTCGATCTCTTCTTGCCCGGCCAATGGTCGGAGCCGATGCCGCTCCGCGCCTGGCTCGTCGAGCACGGTGACGAGCGCATCCTCATCGACATGGGTGAGACCGCCGACGTCAAGGACGCGCCCTTCGCGCGCCACACCGTCACGCCGCATGACGAGTTGCCGTTCGCCCTGCGCGCCGTCGGCCTGGCGTGCCAGGACGTCACCACCGCCGTCGTGACGCATCTGCACCCAGACCACTTCCACGGCGCCGTCCACCTCACGATCCCAGTCATGGTCGATGAGGCGGAGTGGACCGACGCGACGTCATTGCGCGGCCGGGTGCTCCAACGGCTCAGCGGCGTCCCGCTGCCGGGCCGGATCGACTTCCGGCCGGTCGCGCTGGACGACGGGCCGTTCGGGGCCTTCGCCGCCAGCCGGCGGCTGACGACCGACGGCCGGGT
The DNA here is from genome assembly GCA_963757725.1 of uncultured Actinomycetes bacterium. GTDB lineage: Bacteria > Actinomycetota > Thermoleophilia > Gaiellales > Gaiellaceae > CAVWSR01. Next base: position 61,727 of record CAVWSR010000005.1, on the reverse strand, counting down.
CCGCCTGGTCTCGACCCCCGGACACACCCGCGGCCACGCCTCCGTCGTCGCCATCGACGACGACGGGCGGCACGTCCTGCTCGCCGGCGATGCGACGGACACGCTCGAGCAGTTGCACGCACGGCGGGCGGACGCGATAACGCCCGACCCGGACATCCAGGTGGAGACGATGGACCGTATCCTCGCCTACGCTGCGGAGCACCCGACGATCTACCTGCCGACGCACGACCCCGACGCGGTCGCCCGCCTGGGAGCGGGCACGACGCTCTAGGAGCCTGTTGAACGATTGGCCGCCGTCTGGGCAAGGCATCGAACCGCCCGCCGGCCCACGTCCGCCTGAACGACGACGCCGCGCCGAGTCGCGGTCAGCCTTGGGGCAGGCTGCGTGCTGCTCGACGAACCGGCCAGATGAGGTCGGTCTCGCGCCAACATCCTCCACCTGCGGTTGAGTAGATCTGGTAGTCACGCTTGACAACAATTTCGTGGCCCACTCGTGGCCCAAACGTCGGTGGGGCGATTGGCTCAACGATGCGAAGCCAGTCAGGCTCAGCGCAAGAAACACGGAAGATAAGGCAATTCGGAGGACATCATCGCGGCGCGTCGTCATGCCCGACTCGGCCTGTCACCGAAGCGGGCTGCTCAACAGCGCCACACGGCGACAAGACGCTCTTGCTCAACGCCGCCACCCCCGCACGGCCTCTCGATCTCATCCGGCTACCGCACTGGTTTGGGCCTGCCGGCGACGAGCCGATCGAGATCCTGAGCTTGCATGGCGCACACGGCGAGCGCATGATCGTCCGCGCGACGCCGCGTACAAAGCATGCGTGACCCCGAGCTTCGACAACGCTCCGCCAGTCTGAGGACGGTTCAACGTTCGACGCCGCACATGCGGGCCGTCGGAATGCGTTGCCCATCGCCGGCCTCGGCCTCGGCCTCGGCCCCGGCCCCGGAATGGAGCATTTATGGAGCCGAGCGGGCGCAACCGGTGGAAACCGGTCGCAAATGGGAGGGCGCCGAAAACAGTCAAATAGGCCAATCGGCAACCGGTGGCAACCCACGGCAACCGTTTCGGAGCGCATGGTAAGGAATGCCATGAAGAAGGGCCTCCCGCGGAGTCATGCTCCGCGCGTCCTCGAGAGACGAAGGGAGGCCCCAAGCAATGTTGTACGCCGGTTTGGATCTCAGCCGCAAGCGTCTCGATTTCTGTCTGCTTGACAGTGAGGGAGCGACTGTCGAGGTTGGTGCCGCGCCGCGGGATGCCGACGGGCTGCTCGGCCTGACCCGGCGGCTCGATCGTCATCGCGAGCCGATCCACGCGGCGATCGAGTCGATGAACGGCGCGCGCTTCGTGCACGACCGGCTCGAGCTTCACGGCTGGCAGGTCGAGATCGCCGACGCGCAGAAAGTAAAAGGACTCGCACCACTCGCCTGCAAGACCGACCGCATCGACGCCTGGGTGCTGGCCGAGCTTTGCCGCCGCGATCTCGTGCCCGCGATCTGGCTGCCCGATCCGCGCGTGCGTGCCGAACGAGAACGAGCACGCTGGCGACTGCACCTCGTCCGGCACCGCTCGAGCCTGAAGCAGCGCGTGCACGCGGTGCTCCTCACGCACGGTAAACCGTGCCCGGTCACCGATCTGTTCGGCGTGCGCGGCCGTCAGCTGCTCGCCCGGCTCGGGCTGCCGGAGCCATGGCAGGGCACGATCGAGGCCAGCCTGCGGCTGATCGACGAGCTCGACCGTGAGATCGGCGAGTGCGAACGCGAGTTGCGCCGGCTCGGCGCCGACCACCAGTACGTCCCGTTGCTTCTGACGGTGCCCGGGATCGGCTGGGTGCTCGCCTACACGATCGCCGCCGAGATCGGCGACATCAACCGCTTCCCCAGCCCGCGCAAGCTCGCCGGCTATACCGGGCTTTGCCCGCGCGTCTACCAATCCGGCGAGCGCGACCTGCGCGGTCCGCTCTCCAAGCAAGGCCCGCGCTACCTGCGCTGGGCACTCGTCGAAGCAGCCACCCACGCCTGCACCGCGCCCGTCTACCGCGACCGCTACCAGCAAACGAAAGCCCGCATCGGCAAGCAGCGCGGCGCCAAGGTCGCCCAGATCGACCTCGCGCGTCGCCTCTCCGAAGCGATCTGGCACATGCTCACTCGCGAGCAACCCTTCGCTCCCAAAGGCGCCACCGACCCCCTGGCCGCCTGACGGTCCTTAAGGAGATGCGCCACCGGAGCGAACTCCCATCGGCCTTGTCCTCTTACTAGGAGGCGATAGAGAGATGAGCACCGCCCACCACCCACAACCGCCACCAGCACCGCCCTGACCGGGCGATGCACGAACACAACAACTTGACACACGGCCCTTCTTCATAGAGAGGGGGTCGACGGTTCGAGTCCGTCAGAGGGCTTCCACGAAAGATCTGCAAATAGGCGTTTGTTGTCGTCTGATCATGCAACACGCGGGTACACCGCGGGTACATCGCTGGTAAGCGCGGCGCATCGCGACGTCTCGGGACGCCTTCCGACACGGGTCACGAGAGCAGCGTCGGTGCGCACTCCCGGGAAAGCCCTGCAAACGGCCGCTGACCATTGCCTCGAGAGGCGAGAGTGCGACCCCCTCTCGAGTGAAGAGGGTGACCGGTCGTAGTCCGACCCTGAATTTCGTCCTCGATTGCTACTCGTACTGGAGCGCCGCAAGGACGTTCAGCCGCGTGACGGGCGAAACCGACGGCGTCGGGCTCAAGCGCTTCCCGGAGAAGGCGGGACGTACACACCTGCGCGTGCGGCTGTTCTGACCGATCAGCACACGCAAGCGCTCATTGCCGTGGCATGACGAAGGGTTTGAACTTGCGCACCTTCGCCTCGTTCGTCTGAGCCAGCGCGGCCCCGAGTAAGCAGCCGAGAACACGGCTCTTTGAGCCCGGAACTGTCGCTTCCGATCGGTTCTTCTATTTGCGCTGGAAGATCAGGGCTGTCCCCACCTTCGAGCATTCGATCAAGACGATCTTGTTTCCCGACCTGCCAAACGACACTTGGCAGGCCTTCCAGGCGTTCGGCGGCTTGATCAGAGCGCCGCGCGCCTTCCGCGCGTATGGCTTCTCGGCAACCAGCTTCAAGAGCGCGGCCTTCGCGACGGTGCAGGACGCGTTGATGGTCGTGATCGACCAGGAGGCGTTAGCGGCCTTCAACGTGCCGCATGCCCCCGCCGAGCGAGCCGAGGCAGGCGTCACGGAGCCCACCAGGACAGCGCATAGCATCAGTCCGAAGGAGAGAAAAAGACGAATCGACACTATCACTCCTTTCGCGGGCGGCGGACGCCGAAAATCACTGCAATCGATAGCAGCAGCGGCGCTACGTACCAAGTCTCCGATTCCCGTCCATGAAAGTCAACGCGCGACAACTACGCGATCAACAGTTGGCCCGAGACGCGGCGTGCGATGTACTCCTTGGCGCACCACCCATCGCGGGTACTACTTCAGGATGCCGGGAATCGACCTCTATTGGCTCCCGCTCGGCGCCGGCGGACACTCCGTCCGCCTCAACGGCCGCATCTTCGAAAGGGTCGCAGCCCGCCTCGCGCATCGCGACCGCTGCGACCTCTACCACTCGGCGCTCGAGGTGCACGTCCCCGAAAGCAAGTTCGTGATCGAGCAGGCGCCGATCCGGCCCGGTGACGGTGCAGCGCGAGGCGTCGTCGCCGAAGGCGCGGTCGGCTCGCGTGCAGCAGGCCGATTTCGACTCTTCCGCTACGAGATCCGCCGCTGGCAAGACGGAGTCATACCCGACATCGCTGAGGCGGTCGAAAGCCCGCGACACCTCAGCGACGATCCGCTGCAGGCGCAGCGCCTGCTCGATCTTGTGCCGCAGGTGCCGACGCCGGTCTGGGGGCGCGACGAGCTGGCCACCGGCGAGATGTGGAACTCCAACTCGATCATCGCCTGGCTGCTCACCCGCAGCGGCATCAATGGTGCCGCGATCGAACCTCCGGCCGGCGGACGCGCCCCCGGCTGGCACGCCGGCGTCATCGTGGCGCAGCGCCAGAACCAGTAGTAGGTCTCCGCCGGCGAGGGCCACGTCTCCAGGCTAGGTGTGCGGACAAGAGCGCCACCTCCGACGGAAGTCGGATCATCGCTCCGACAAACAGCGCTGTGGGCGTGCCTGCGTCGAGCCGCTACGACCGGTCCGCATGCGCAGCGGGACGAACCAGGCCGACGTCGTAGGCCGCGATCACGGCCTGGACGCGATCCCGCACTCCGAGCTTGCGGAAGACGTGGGTCAAATGGGTCTTCACCGTTGCTTCGCTGACGAAGAAGTGGGCGGCGAGTTCGGCGTTCGAGAAGCCGCTCGCCAGCAGCCGCAGAATCTCAAGCTCGCGCGGGCTGAGCGATTCGATCGCGGCCGCGAGCCTTCGGTCGACGGACGGAAGCTCCGGCGTGAACCGCTCGAGCAGCCGTCGCGTGACCGTCGGCGCGAGCAGAGCCTCGCCGCCGGCGATCACACGAACGCCGTCGACGAGCTGGGCGGCGCTGACGTCCTTGAGCAGGAAGCCGCTGGCGCCAGCGCGGAGCGCCTCGTACACGTATTCGTCGACGTCGAAGGTGGTCAGGATGAGCACGCGCGTCTCGACGCCGCTCTGCATGATCCGCCGCGTCGCCTCGAGCCCGTCCATCACATCCATGCGGACGTCCATCAAGACGACGTGCGGCAGAAGCCGCTTCGCTAGGTCGACGGCCTGCCGCCCGTCGCCCGCTTCCCCGATGACCTCGATGTCGTCCTCGTGATTGAGGATCATGCGGAAGCCGTCGCGGACAAGCTCCTGGTCGTCGACGAGCAGGACGCGGATCGTCCGCATCGGGAATAGACCGGCACTCACTTCGCCAAGGCTACGCCGCGAGCGGAGCGACGTCATCCGACCAAAGGATGAGTGCGGCCGCGCAGCCGCAGGACGGCGATCTCATCCATTCGCATGAGGTCACCGGGCTTGGCGAGGAGTACTTTCCATCCCGTGACCCTCCGTGCCGGCCTTGTCAGAGCGGCTCGCGTGCATCCGTTGACCCTGGACGCCCTGCTCGCCGCCGCGGTCGCGGTCGCCGGCTTCACCGCGGCTTCGACGTATAGCGGCCCGCGCCCGTGGCTGATCGTCGTCTTTGCCGCGACCGCCACCCTGCCGCTGGCGCTCAGGCGTCTCTATCCGATTCCGGTCCTCGTCGTCGTTGTCGCGATGGCGACGGTCGTCGGCGTCGGCTACGTGAACGGCTGGTGGCCGTTCGCGGTCATCGTCGCCCTCTACACGGTTGCCGCCCACTGCCCGAGGCGCACCGCGATCATCGCCGGCGGCCTGGCCTTGCTCGTCCTTGCCGTACCGATCAGCTACCGCGTCCATTGGAGCCCGCTCAATTGGCATGCCTTCGCCCTCGTCGCCGGACGGTACGCGCTCCTGATTGCAGCCTGGCTCCTCGGAGACAACATCGGCACCCGTCGCGCGTACGTCCGGGCCGTCGAGGAACGGGCAGAGCAGCTCGAACGCGAACATGAGGCGAACGCGCGCCGCGCGGCTGCCGAAGAGCAGGCGCGGATCGCGCGCGAGGTGCACGACGTCGTCGCGCACAACCTGAGCGTCATCATCGTGCAAGCAACCGCCGGCGAGAGAGTCTTCGCCGACGATCCAGCCGACGCAGAAACCGCATTGCGCACGATTGGGCGCACGGCTCGCACGGCGCTTGACGAGCTGCGGCTCGTGCTCGGGCGGATCGGCGAGCAGGAGCACGATCTGGCGCCGCAGCCGACCCTTCAACGCCTCGACATACTGCTCGAGCAGGTGAGGGCCGCTGGCCTCGCAGTCGATCTCGAGGTCAAGGGCGAACGCGTCGAGCTTGCCCCCGGGCTCGAGCTCTCCGCGTACCGCATCGTTCAGGAAGCCTTGACGAATACCCTGCGGCACGCCGACGCACCGCACGCGAACGTCAGCTTGGAGTTCGGCGCGGAGACGCTGACGGTTGAGGTGACAGACGACGGTCACGCTTCCGCCGAGGTCAACGGCAACGACCAAGGGCGCGGCTTGATCGGGATGCGCGAGCGTGCCGCCGCATATGGCGGCGACGTCGAGGTCGGTCGCAACGGCAGCGGCGGTTTTCGCGTGGCAGTCAAACTTCCGCTCCTGCGCAGCGAGTAGCCCGCTCCCGAACCGGTCGACCGTACGTTTCGGTGCGTCTGCGTGTCTCGCTGCTCTCGCCGAACCCGCCTATCGGATGACGCCGCGCTCCGACCTTCGTCCGAGGCGGGTGAGTAACGGCGGCGCCTAGCCTCGATGCATGGCAGAGATCATCCGCAACTCCGACGTCAAGTCGGCCTCTCCCGACGCTGCGCGGCCCGTTGCTCGCCGCGGTCGCGAGCCTTGTTCTCGTCGTGGCCTGCCTGATGGATTGGGCGGACGTCCACGTCGTCGTCTTCAGCCGTTCGTACACCGGCGTGCATTTCGGCGAAGGGCGGCTCACGCTCGGGCTGGCCGTCGCTGGAGCGGTCCTGGCTGCCGCTGCGGTGCTGTGGTTCTCGCGCCTTGCCTACTTTCTTCCGCTCGTCGCAAGCGGCGCGCTTGCCCTCACTACCAGGAAGTATCACGAGGTCGGGCGCGCCTTCTCGTCTGTTCACGGCTTCCGGCTCGCGGACGCGTCCGTCGGCAATGGCCTCCTGGTCGCCATCGTCGCCTCCGCGGCGCTTTTGGCCGTCTCGCTTCTCGCCGTTGCCGATTGTCTGCGCCTTGAGCCGATCACGTCTCGGACCGCATCGGAGGTGCGGTGATGATCAGTGGACGCTCAACTACTCGCGACCGCTCCGGTGCGATCACGGCGATCGCTCGCTGGAGCATCCGTCATCCCCGGTGGGCACTCGTCTGTTGGCTGGCGTTCGTCGCCGCCTGCGTCGCCGCCCTGTCGATGACCGGATCGAAGAGCCTCTCGAGCGGCGCGACCGGTAACTCGGCGCAGGCCGAGCAGATGCTCAAGCTCCACGAGTCACGTCCGGCCCAGAGCGAGAGCGCCTACCTCCACAGCAATTCGTTGCGGGCGGGCGATCCGGCTTTCCGCGCCGCCATCGCCTCTGTCGAGCAGAACATGGCGCGAGCCCTGGGCGGACGGCTGGCCACGCGCCTCGCCGATGGCGGGCACTCGGTTCTCGTCTCCGGGCCGATCGGCCGGGGATTCTCGACCGACGCCCTCGCCGCCGCCGTCGTCAAGGCGTCGAGCCCGCTGATCACTGCCGTGCTCGACGACAACAGCCGCGACGGCGGCAACAACGACCTCTCCCGTGCCGAGCGGCTCTCGATCCCGGTCACGCTGCTCGTGCTGCTGATCGCCTTCGGCGCCCTTGTCGCCGCGCTCGTGCCGGTACTGCTCGCCGCGACCGCCGTCGTTGCTGCCTTCGGGCTCATGGGGCCGATCAGTCAGGTCTTCCCGCTCGACAGCAGTGTCAAGACGGTCGTGCTGCTGATCGGGATGGCGGTCGGCGTTGACTACGCCCTCTTCTACGTCGTTCGCTCACGCGAGGAACGCGGCCGCGGACTCGGCTCTCACCAGGCGCTCGAGCGGACCGCCCGCACTTCCGGACGCGCCGTTTTCGTCGCCGGCGCCACTGTCGCGATGGCAATGGCCGGCCAGTTCGCCATCGGCTCGAGCATCTTCAACGGCATCGCCAGCGGCACGATCGCCGTGATCGCCTGCGCGGTCGCCGGCTCGATCACTGTCCTTCCCGCACTGCTCGAACTTCTCGGCCCGCGCATCGACCGCGGCGAGATCCCCTTCCTCCCCCATCTGCACGCGAACAGCTCCGAGTCGCGCTTCTGGCCGGCCCTGATCGACCGCGTCCTCCGCCGCCCCGTCCTCTGGGCCGCAGGTTCCGTGGCGCTGCTCGTCGGGCTGGCGATCCCTGCGCTCGGCCTCCACGCCGCCTACCCGAGCTCGAACGCGATGAACCCGCAAGTTCCCACCGCTTTGCAGTCGCAGATCAACCGCGACTTCCCCGGAGCCTCGGTACCGGTGCTCGTCGTCTTCTCCTTTCCGGCGAGCGAGCGTGCGCAGGTGAAGCAGGCGGCCACTCACCTGGAGACGCTCGCCGCGGCGCAGGGTGTCGCCCATCGGCCCTTCAGCGTCGGCGGCAGCCGCGACGGACAGGTCGGCACGATCGAGCTGCCGCTGTCGGGTCTCGGCAACAACAGCGCCAGCAAGCATTCCGTCGAGACGCTGCGCTCAATCTTGATCCCGCAGACGCTCGGCCGTGTGCCCGGCGTCCAGGCCGCGGTCACCGGCGACACCGCACGCGACCTCGACTTCACCCGCCAGATGACGCACGGCCTGCCCTACGTGATCGGCTTCGTGCTCGCGCTGGCCTTCCTGATCCTGCTCGTCACCTTCCGCTCGCTCGTCATCCCGATCAAGGCGATCGTGCTCAACCTCCTGTCCGTCGCCGCCTCCTACGGCGTGCTCGTGCTTGTCTTCCAGCGCCACTGGGCCGAAGGCATCCTCGGCTTCCACTCCGTCGGCTCGATCATCTCCTGGCTGCCGGTCTTCCTCTTCGTCGTCCTCTTCGGGCTGTCGATGGACTACCACGTCTTTATCCTCAGCCGCGTCCGCGAAGGGGTCGACGCCGGGATGAGCACCGACGAGGCGCTCCGCCACGGCGTCACCAAGACCGCGGGCGTCGTCACCGCGGCAGCCTTGGTCATGGTCGGTGTGTTCTCGCTCTTCGGCACGGCGAGCGCGCTCGACCTGAAGCAGGCCGGCGTCGGCCTGGCCGTCGCGGTGCTGCTCGATGCGACCGTCATCCGCGGCGTGCTGCTGCCCGCGTCGATGAAGCTGTTCGGCGACTGGAACTGGTACCTGCCACGGTCGCTGAGCTGGCTTCCGAGCGCGAACCTGCACCACGACAAGCCCCTCGACACCGGCAGCGCATTACCGCTGCCCGCGGCAGACTGAGCTCGGACGGCACCCTTGCGAAAGGCGCGCGTGGCACGCATTGTTCCCGTCCACATGAGCAGTCGCACCGAGGCGGTCTCTGCTCCCACTGTCGCCGACGTGGAAGCCGCGGCCGAGCGCATCGCCCGCTACCTGCGGCCGACGCCGCTCTACCCCTACCCGATGCTGTCGGACCTCGTCGGTACCGAGATCTGGGTCAAGCACGAGAACCACCAGCCGGTCGGTGCGTTCAAAGTGCGCGGCGGCGTCAACCTCGTCTCGCAGCTCGATCGTGAAGAGCGCGAGCGAGGGCTGATCACGGCTTCGACCGGCAACCACGGCCAGTCGATCGCCTACGCCGCCCGGCTGTTCGGGGTCAAGGCGACGATCTGCGTGCCCGCGCACGCCAATCCGGTCAAGGTGGACGCGATCCGCTCGCTCGGCGCCGACCTGGTCGAGCACGGCCGAGACTTCGACGAGGCCCGCGAGCATTGCGCCGAGCTCGCCGCGCTCCACGGCTACCGCTACGTCCACTCGGGCAACGAGCCCGAGCTGATCGCGGGCGTCGGCACGATCACGCTCGAGATCCTCGACCAGCAGCCCGACATCGTCGTCGTCGTCGTACCGGTCGGCGGCGGTAGCGGGGCCGCCGGCGCCTGCATCGTCGCGGAGGCGTCCTCCAACGATGTCGAGGTGATCGCGGTTCAGTCGGCGGCGGCGCCGGCCGCCTACCTCTCCTGGCGCGAGCGGAGGCTGGTCGAAGACCGGATGGCGACGTTCGCCGAGGGGCTCGCGACGCGAGTCGGCTTCGAGCTTCCCCAGCGCATCATCTGGCAGCTGCTCGAGACGTTCGTTCTCGTCAGCGACGACGAGATTCGCCATGCCGTCCTGCAGATGATCGAGGGAACGCGGAACCTCGTCGAGCCCGCCGGTGCCGCTCCGCTCGCGGCCGCGCTGAGACTGCGCGACCACCTCGCCGGGAAACGGGTGGCGCTGATCTGTACCGGCGGGAACATCACGCTGTCGCAGCTCGCAGACATCTCGACGCGCGTCGCCCTGCCGGCCGCAGCCTCGGTGTGAGCGATCAGGACACGAACCCGCTTCGCGGCGAGCTCGTCGAGCTGCGAGCGAGATGCGACTCGGATGTTGCGATTCTGCAGTCCGAGCTCTACGACGACATCGCCGCGCGCATTCGCGCCGACACGCGCGCCTGGCGGCCACTCTCGCCCGACGCGCTCGCCGATTCGCCCTATCGCATCGAGACGACGGATGACGCAGCGAGCTTCTCCGTGATCGAGTTGGCGTCAGGAGATCTCGCAGGTGAAGCAATCCTCTGGGGCATCGACACACACAACCGGGCCGGCCACCTTGGGCTTGCCCTGCGCCCGGCGTTCCGCGGACGTGGACTCGGCCAAGACGTCCTCCACGTGCTCTGCCGCTTCGGCTTCGGTATCCGGGGATTGCACCGGCTACAGCTCGAGACGATCAGCGAAAACGTCGGCATGGTGAGGGCCGCTGAGCGCGCTGGCTTCGTTCACGAGGGGACACTTCGTGAGGCCGTGTGGGTTGACGGTGCGTTTGCGGGCGTGTGCGTGTTCGGGCGCGTCGCCCCGCGCTGACGCGTGCGCCGGGCCGGCTCCGCGAGGCGCGCCTTGATCAGCTTCTTCACAAGCGTCTTTGGCAAAGGGCGATCCATCGGAAAGTGAAGGGCGCTCTTCGTCATCGTGTAGCCAGCCAGCTCGGCGGCAAACTGCGAGAGGACCGATCCGCTGAACGGCAGATAGCTCAAGTGATTCTGAAAGGCCGCAAAGCCGGCAACGATCTCCTGTGGGGTGCGTTAACTCGGTTCGGGCCCGGTTCGCACGCCTTGGTCGTAGAGTCGTGCGCCCCCGTCCCGCTGACTCCGAGGAGTTCCGCTTGTTCCGGTCGCTCTGCTATCTGCTGGTCCGCTGCTTCCTGCAGCTCGCCTTGCTTCGTCCTCGCTCGCGGGAGTTCAAGGAGCTGGAGATCGTCGTCCTTCGGCATCAGCTCGCGGTGCTTCGTCGACAGACGCATCGCCCCCAGCTGACGTCGACTGATCGAGTTTTTCTCGCCGCCGCGAGCCGGTTGTTGCCGCGCTCGCGCTGGAAGTCCTTTCTGGTCACGCCAACGACACCGCTGCGCTGCATCGACGGCTGGTCGCGCGCCGCTGGACCTACGGTGGTCGAAACGGCCGGCCGCCCATCGGCAGCGAGATCCGCGAGCTGGTGCTGCAGATCGCGCGCGAAAATCCGCGCTGGGGCTACCAGCGGATCGTCGGCGAGCTGAACGGCCTCGGCATGACGGTATCCGCGACGACGGTGAAGAAGATCCTCCACCAGGCAGGCCTCGGCCCGGCCGGGGCGCGAGGTGGCCTCTCCTGGCGTGCCTTCCTACGCGCGCAGGCGCAGAGCGTGCTCGCCGTCGACTTCTTCACCGTCGAAACGATCGCGCTGCAACGGCTGTACGTGCTCTTCTTCATCGAGCTCGGCGCCCGCCGCGTCCACCTGGCCGGCTGCACCGCCGGCCCAACCGGCCCCTGGGTCGCCCAGCAGGCTCGCCAGTTCGCCTGGACGCTCCAGGAACAGCGGGGATCGTTTCGCTTCCTGATCCGCGACCGCGACCGCAAGTTCACGCGCGACTTCGACGCCGTCTTCGCCAGCGAAGGCATCCGCATCATCAAGACGCCGGTGCGGGCGCCGAAAGCGAACGCGACCGCCGAACGCTTCGTCCGCACCATCCGCGCAGAGTGCCTCGACTGGCTCCTGATCCTCAACCGACGCCACCTCGAACGCGTCCTACGTGTCTTCGTCGACCACTACAACGCGCACAGGCCGCACCGCGCGCTCAACCTGCAGCCGCCCGATCCGACAACTCGAAAACTGCAGGCGCTCCGCCAACCAACGGCCGTCGTCGAGCGCCGAGACCGGCTAGGCGGACTCCTCCACGAATATCGCCTTGCTGCCTAAACCGACTTTGCGCACCCTTCAGGTCAACGGTTCGAGTCCGTCAGAGGGCTTCAGGAACTTCCTGAGTCGAATCCCTTACGCGGGATGAACATCAGATTGACTCCGTCGCCGAGCTTGAACTGAAGCGGCTCCGTATGCCGTCCTTCCCGGGCTCTCCCACAGGCTCCAGTCCGAGCGCGTCGATGTAGAAGCGAGCGCCCGGGCGCGCTCCTCGATCGGCAGGTGATGATCGTCTGCAAGTCGGTTCCTCCTTCGTTGTCGCTCGCGGACAGCGACCGCCGGGCCGAGACAAACGCATCGCCCCTCGTCAAAGAAGTCGGCTACTAGCACCGTGGGCGCGGATCACGAATAGTGCAGCGCGACGCGCAGCACCTCGGCGGGCTGCGCATCGATGAGCTCGTAGGCACTGGCAGCGTCCGCGAAGGGGAACCGGTGCGTGAGAAGCTCGTCCGTTTGCACGCGTTCGGCTGCAAGGAGATTCGCGGCGAGCGTCCGCGCACGCACACGAGGCCAACGAGGCTCGCGGGGCGCGTTGCTCCAGCCCCCCTGTGAGGCGATGAGCGTGAGCCGGTTGTGGTGGAACTCCTCGCCGAGGCGCAGCTCGCCCGCCGCGTAGAACCCGGCCGCCACGATGGTTCCGCCCACGCGGACGCTTCGCATCGCTTGCTGCAGCGCGGCGACGCTGCCGGAGAACTCGATCGCAACGTCGACCCCTTTACCATCCAGCTGCCGCGTCTCGAGGCCGACGTCGATTACCGTCGGGTCGAGTGTGAGGTCAGCGCCGAACTGCTCGGCGAGCGCGCGCCGCGCTGCAAGCGGATCGACGGCGACGATCCACTCGGCGCCGTTCAGCCGCGCGAGCTGCACGGCCAGAAGGCCGAAGGTGCCGAGGCCGAAGATCGCGACGCGGTCGCCAAACTTCAGAGACGCATCGTGCACTGCTTGCAGTGCGATCGTGGTCGTCTGGAGGAACGTCGCCCGCTCGGGAGGAAGTTCCGCGAGCAGGCGAAACGGTCCACCAGCCGGCTCGTCGACGGCGATCGTGTGCGACTCGCCGTGCGGCCGGGGCAGGTGGACGAGCGCGCCCGGCTCGAAACCCGTCACTCCCGCGCCGATCTCCTCCACACGCCCGACCCACTCGTAGCCGATCCGCACCGGGTAGTCATCGTCCGCGTCACGCGCGACCATGAGACGGAGCTCGGGATCGAAGCGCTTGCCCTGGAACGGCGAGAGGCCGCGCCAGTGCTGGAGCTCCGTGCCCTGGCTGATCCCACTCACGAGCGCGGTGGCACGTACCTCCCCCCGGGCCGGTGCTCGCTCGTCGCGCTCGACGAGTTCGACTGTCCTCGGGCCGGTGACGATGAGCTCACGGGGCAATCGTGCATTCGTATCGCATCCGCAGGATTAAGCTGAGGCGATGTCGCTCGATCCGACCCAGCCGATCCCGATCTACTTCCAGCTGAAAACGCTGTTGCTCGAAGAGATCATCGAGGGTCGCTACGGCCCCGAGGGCCGGCTGCCAACCGAGCACGAGCTGTGCGAGCGGTTTCGCATCAGCCGCACCCCGGTCAGTCGCGCGTTGTCGGAGCTGGCAGTCGAAGGAGTCGTGCTCCGGCATCGCCGACGGGGGACCTTCGTCAACCCGCACTGGATGCGCCGACGGCCGGATCAGCCCGAGGTGCGCGTCGTCGTCTCGGAGCGCCTTTGGGGGCAGGTCATCCGCGACGCGGCGCCGGACGGCATCCAGGTGAACGTCGTCACCGTCGCTCTGCCCGAGTTGCATCACGTGCTGACGCATGCCGTCGCCGAGGGCCGCGCGCCCGATCTCGCGATCCTCGACTCCGTCTGGATCGCCGAGTTCGCAGCGGCAGGCTTTCTCTATGCGCTCGAAGATATCGACGCGCACTGGGTTCGGTACGAACACGAGGTCGACTTCCTCGAGCCGCTGGTGTCTTCCAACCGGTCCGGCGGCCGGACCTTTGGAGTCTCGGCGTTCGGATCCGTTGCCGGGGTCTGGTACCGGCGGCGTGAGCTCGCGGCGCTCGGTCTCGAGCCGCCGCACACGTGGGAGGAGCTCCGCAGCGTCGCGAAGGCGCTGGTCGCCGGCGGGATGCCTGATCCCCTCGTGATGCCGGGAGGATCGAAGGGCGGAGAGACGACCGCGTACTGCCTGATCGCGTTCCTCGCGTCGAACGGCGCACGCGTGCTCGACGCAGGACGCGTCAGCATCGCCTCCGAAGAGACCGCCGAGACGCTCGCCTTCCTGCGCGGCTTGATCGAGGACGGCGTGATGGACGCGGAGGTCGTCGGCTACGAATGGACGCGCCCGATCAAGCTGTTCGCCGAAGGCAAGGCCGCGCTGAGCGTCGGCGGAAGCTACGAGGCGCAAACCCTTGCGGCGGCGTTCGACGTCTCGATGCGCGAGCTCTGGGAGCACGTCGGGTTCATTCCGGTTCCCGGGGGTCCGCGTGGCCATCCGGCAAGCGTCGCCGGATCGATGAGCTACGCCATTTTCCGGCAGGCGCCGCAGCCGCAGCTGGCCATGCGCGTGCTGGAGAACGCCGTCGCGCCGCACGCGCTCGCGCACGTCGCGCAGGAAACGGGGCGTGTTCCCGCGCGCCGCTCGGCCGTCGAGCTCGCCGCGCCAGATCTGCCGTTCCTGTCGCAGTCGGCGGAGATCCTCCGGAGCGCAGTCACGCGACCGACGATCCCGCTCTATCCCCGTGTCTCGACGCAGCTGCAGGCGATGCTCGAAGCGGTGCTCACCGGACGGCTCGGGCCGGCCGAGGCCGCGGGTCACGCGGCGGTCCTGATCGAGGCGATCACCGGCTTGCCGATCCTTCGCGAGCCCCTCGCCGACCCGGTGCCGGTCGTCGCCAGCGTCTAGGCGGTGCCGCGCGCCGCGTGTGCGGCGCGCGTCGCCGCGACGACTGCCGACATCGCCGCCGTGCCGGCGAGGGCAGCGACGATGCCTCCTGTCACGAACATCGTGCGCACGCTGACGAGGGTGTAGAGCGGAGCGACGAGCAGGAGGCCGATGGGCTTCGCACCGACGTTTGCGAGGAACACGATTCCCATCACGCGTCCGAGCAGCTCGTCCGGCACCGACTGCTGCGCCGCGGTGGTAACGAGCACGAGCGCGGCGCCGTTCGCCACGCCGACGACGAACGAGCCCGCGAGTGCGAGCGGCAGCGATCCCGCCGTGCCGAGCAGCACATAGCCGGGCAGCAGGAGCACCCATGCGGCGCAGCTCAGGCGAACCTGCATCGGCATCGGCCGACGCACGAGGAGTGTCCCCACGGAAACGGAGCCGATCGCGGTCGCTGTCAGGAGAAGCGACAGGCTCGCAGCACCATGACCGAATCGGTCTCGTGCAAGCTCAGCCACGCCGACGGTCCACACCCCCGTCATGACCGCGGTGCCGACCGCGAGCATCGCGATCGCAACGCGGAGTCCGGGGCGCACACGGAGCGCGGCGAAACCCGCGCGCACCGCGACGTGCTGCACTTTGCCGTCGGCCGGAGGCTCGCGCGGGATCCGCACCCGCGCGAGCAGGGCCGCCGAGACGAAGAACGACGCGGCGTTCACCGCGAAGAACGAGCCGATCGAGATGAGCGCGAGCAGGGCAGCGGCGACGGCGCGCCCGGTGACCATCAACGCGCTGTTGGTTGCGCTGACGAGCCCATTCGCTCGCTGGATATTCTCGCGTCCGGCGAGCACCGGGAGCGAAGCGCCGAACGCCGGCTGGAAGTAGCTCGTCGCGCTTGCCACGACGAATCCGGCCGGGGCCACCGCCCAGATCGAGAGGTGCCCGGTCAGCCCTGCCACGGCGACCGGTGCGAGGACGGCGCCACGGACGAGGTCGGCCGTCACCATCGTCCGCCGGCGATCGCGACGGTCGGCCGACGACCCGCCGTGCAGCGCGAGGAGAAGGCCCGGCAGGCCGTCCGCGAGCCGCACGGCGATCACGCCGAACGTGCCGCCGGTGATGACTGCGAGCCAGACCACGGCAACGAACTGGAACGAGTCGCCGAGCTGACTCACGCCGTTCGCGAGGTACGCACGACGGAAGTCTGGGCGCGCGGTCAACATTCGTTTGCCTCTCGACCGTAGCAATTGGATTGAGACGCTATTGACGCGGATTGACTCGGTTTTGCTCATTTGGATTGACTCGGTTTTGCTCATTTGATACATCCGCACGTCAAATAGACATGACGGAGGAGCAGATTTGACGGAGGTCTTCGGCCTGGGAGTGCGGGGTGCAGGGCTCGTCGCGAATGATGCGGTGCTCGCTCGCCAGGCGCTCGCGATCCTCGACGAGAACTGGCTCGGGCACGCGACTCGCGCCTCCTCGCGGCTCTACCCGCACCAGTGGAGCTGGGACGCCGCGTGCATCGCGATCGCGTACTCGCACTTCGACCAGGAGCGCGCCGAGACGGAGCTCCGGTCGCTCTTCGAAGGCCAGTGGCGAAACGGCCTGCTCCCGCATATCCGTTTCACTGACGGCGCGCGCTACTTTCCCGGTCCAGAGTTCTGGCAGACAGAGCTTTCCCCGGACGCACCGGCCAGCCCGCGCACGTCGGGCATCGTGCAGCCGCCGGTCCACGCGACGGCCGTCTGGCAGCTCTATCGCAACGCCGGCGATCGCGACCGCGCCGAGAGCTTTCTCCGTGAGCTCATGCCCAAGCTCGTCGCCTGGCACGACTACCTCTACCGCGAACGCACGCGCGACCAGGAGGGGCTGGTCGAACTCTGGCACCCCTGGGAGTCCGGCACCGACAACTCGCCGCTCTGGGACGAAGCATTGGGCCGCATCGTCCCCCCGGAAGCCGAGATCCCCGACTACCAGCGGGTCGACACCGAGGTCGTCGACTCCGCACAGCGTCCGACGAACGCCGAGTACGACCGCTATGCGTACCTCGTCAAGTGCTACCGAGACGTCGGGTACGACCAGGCGCGCATCCGGGAAGAGTGTCCCTTCGCGATCCAGGACGTGCTCTTCAACGCGATCCTCGTGCGGGCCAACCACGATCTCGCCGAGATCGCCCGTGTGCTCGGTGAGGACGCGGCGCAGTTCGAGGAGTGGGCTGCGCGCACGCAGGTCGGCCTCGACGCAAAACTCTGGAACGAGGAACATGGGATCTACCTCGACTACGACCTGCGCGCGGACGCCCCTGTCGCCGCGCGTACGTGGGGCGGCCTTGCGCCGCTGTACGGCGGAGTTCCGTCGGACGAGCGTGCTCGTCGACTCGTCGGGACCGTGCACGAGTTCGCCGTCGAGCTCGACGGCGTCGGCTGGGCGGTCGCGTCGGTCGCGCCGGAGGATCCGACCTTCGACGCCGCTCGATATTGGCGTGGGCCCGTGTGGCCGATGATCAGTTGGGTCGTCTACCTGGGGCTGCGCCGCCACGGGTTCGACGGCGAGGCAGACCAACTCCGCGGCGCACAAATCGAGCTCGCGCGTCATGGCGGGTTCTGGGAGCACTACAACGCACGCACCGGTGAGGGACAGGGGACGGAGCACCTGTCCTGGACCGCGGCAATCGTCCTCGACCTTCTGCTCGCTTACCCAGCGTGAGGAGCAGAGAACACGTCATGCATTGCCCCGCAGTGGAGAAAGGACTTTGAGCATGGTTTCGAAGCGGCTTGGATTGATCAGCGTCATCGTGGTCGCGACCGCACTGCTCGCTCTATGTGCGGCCACGACCAGTGGCGCGAGGACAAGTCGGCAGGCCGACGCAGGCAACGTCGTCTTCCTGTCGACGCAGTTGAACGCGATCACCGAGAGCGAGGCGTTTCGCAATGTTCTCGTCAAGGGCTTCCCAGGCAGCGTGCAGAAGATCGACGTGCCGCTTGGGAACGCGACGTTCTTCTTCGACCGGGTCAAGGCCGAATCGGACTCGGGGAAGGGCACGATCAGCCTGCTCGGCGGGCTGCATGGCGACTTCGCCACGATCCCGCAGTACCTGACCGACCTCACGAGCTTCACTCCGCAACTGAAGGCCGCCGGCATCCCGGCCGAACTGCTGAAGCTCGGCAAGCTCGGAACGACGAAGCAGCTTTACATCCCGTGGATGCAGGCCACCTATCTGATGGTCGCGAATCGCGCGGCGCTGCCGTACCTGCCGAAGGGCGCGAACCTCAACACCCTCACCTACGGCCAGTTCCTCCAGTGGGCGAAGGCCCTCAACCAGCACTTCGGCCGTCCCGAAGTCGGGTTCCCAGCCGGACCGACAGGGTTGATGCCCCGGTTCATCCAGGGGTATCTGCTCCCCGCGTTCACGGGCCACCTCAACACCTCGTTCGAGAGCAAGTGGGCGGTCGCCGCCTGGGAGTACATGAACGCGCTCTGGAAGTACGTCCATCCGCAGTCGGTGACCTACAACTTCCTCCAAGATCCTCTGCAGGCGGGCGAGATCATGGTCGGCTGGGAGCACGTCGCCCGAATGGGTGACGCACTCCGCAACCATCCCAACGACTACGTCGTCTTCCCGGCTCCCGCCGGTCCGAAGGGCCGGGCGTTCCTGCCCGTGCTCGCCGGCCTCGCAATCCCGAAGACGGCGCCGAACGTCGCCGGTGCGAAGCAACTCATCACGTGGCTCGACGGAATCAGCGCGCAGGCGCGGACGCTGTCCACTGAGGGCTTCTTCCCGGTGGTCGCCCAGAAGCTCTCCAAGCGTCTCCCGCCGGGACTCCTGAAGATCGCTTCCGGCGTCAAGTTGCAGACGCGGTCGAAGGACGCGCTGCCGTCGCTGCTCCCAGTCGGCCTCGGAGCCCAGGGTGGCGCATTCAACAAGGTGTTCACCGATACGTTCTCGCGCATCGTGCTCAATCACGAGAGCATTCCAACCGTCCTGGCCGATGAGGGAACGAAGCTCCAGGCAGTGCTGAATACGGCCGGTGCTCCGTGCTGGAAGCCCGATCCGCCGAGCAGCGGCACCTGCCAGGTCGGAAACAACTAAGAAGCGATCGGAACCAACTAGCCGCCGATGACGACGACGATCGCCGAGCGTCCAGTGGTCGCACTGAGGCGGAGACGGTGGGAGGGACTGCCGTACTGGCTGATCCTTCCCACCGTCGCTTACCTCGGCGTCTTCTTCGCGTGGCCGATGGTGCAGTCGTTCCATCTGGCCTTCCAGGACGCGAGCGGCAATTGGAGCTTTACCCCCGTTCGTGGCATGTACCACGACGCCGACTTCGGGCCGGGGCTGAGATTCACGCTTCTGCTCGTCGTCGTGATCGTCCCGCTGCAGTTCGTGCTCGCGCTGGTGATGGCGCTCGTCGTCAACGCGAAGCTGCGCGGGCGCGGCATCGTGCTGTTCATCTTCATCCTCCCGCTCGCCGTGTCGGACCTCGCAGCGGGGCTCGTCTGGCAGCAGATCTTCACCGACCACGGGTACCTGAACACTGTCCTGCAGGGAATCGGGGTGCTCGACCAACCGAAGATCTGGATCGATCCTTCGCACTCCAACTGGCTGCTCGGTGAGGTCGTGCTGACCGAGATGTGGCGGTCGACCTCATTCATCATGGTCATTCTCGTCGCCGGCCTCCAGGGCATCCCGAAGGAATTCAACGAGGCGGCCGAGGTGTTCGGCGCCGGATTCTTCCAGCGGATTCGAACCGTCGTCCTCCCGATGCTGAAGCCGGCGCTGCAGGTCGCACTGTTGCTCCGGATCATCTTCGCCTTCGAGGTGTTCGCCAGCGTGATCGCGATCACGGGTAGGACGAAGACAACGCTGGCGGGCCAGGCGCTTCGCTGGCAGGGCGAATATCTCGACAGCCACGTCGCCGCTGCCTACGCCCTTCTGATCATGGTTCTCTCGCTCGTCGCAGCCGGGCTTGTCGTGCGGATGCTGCGAACACCGCGGGAGCGATTGTTGCGATGAACGTGCTGCGCGCACCGCTCGTCTCACGCACGCTGCTGTATTTGCTCGCCTTCGGGATGGCGTTGTGGGTGATTGTCCCGGTCTACTTCATCACGATCGGCGCGTTCTCCACACCGGACTCCGTTTACGCGTATCCGCGCGAGCTGTGGCCGCACCATCTGTCGACCGCGACGTTGCGCTTCTTCCTTCACTCGGACGGCGTCATCCCCGCCCTCGAGCGGAGCGTCTGGGTCGCGGCGATCACGCTCGGCTTCTCTCTGGCCGTCGGCACGCCCGCCGGCTACGCGCTCTCACGCTTTGCTTTCCGCGGTGCCGATGCATTCCGCCTGACGATCGTCTCGACACGCGCCTTCCCGATCGTGATCCTGGCGATCCCGCTCTCGGTCACCTTTATTCGCTGGGGGATCGACGACAGCGTGCTCGGCGTCGCGATCGCGCACACCGCGCTCGCGCTCCCGTTCGCCGTCTTGACGACCTCGAGCGTGTTCGCCGGGATCTCGGACGAGCTCGAGGAGGCCGCAATGACGCTCGGCTGCAGCCGGCTCGGCGCGGTGCGGAGAGTGATCCTGCCGCTCGCGCTGCCCGGGCTCGCGGCGGCTGCGATCTTCGTCTTCATCATCTCCTGGAACGACGTCTTCGCCGCGTCGGTGCTCACGCTCCGCCACCGCACGCTGCCAGCTCAGATCCTGACGACCGCGAGCGAATCCCCGCTTCCCTACCGGGTCGCAGCCGCCTTCTTCCTGCTCGCGCCCTCGCTCGTCGTGATCTTCGCGATCCGCAAGTATCTATTCTCGATGTGGGGACGGGTGGTGAAATAGATGGCAGGCGTCCGGTTCGAATCGGTAAGCAAGATCTTCGGCAAGGTTCTCGCAACCAACGATGTGAGTCTCGAGGTCGCCGACGGTGAGTTCGTCGTCTTGCTCGGACCGTCGGGCTGCGGGAAGACGACGCTGTTGCGCTGCCTCGCGGGCCTGGAGACGGTCGATGCAGGACAGGTGTTCATCGGAGATCGCAACGTCACCGGCGTGGCGCCCGGCCGTCGCCGCATCGCGATGGTCTTCCAGAGCTATGCGGTCTTCCCGCACATGACGCTGTACGACAACATCGCCTTCGGTCTGAAGATGCAGAAGGAGAACAAGAGCACGATCAAGGAGCGGGTGGAGTCGGTCGCCGCACTCGTGCACATCGAGAACCTGCTCGACCGCTACCCGGCCCAGATCTCCGGTGGGCAGCGACAGCGCGTCGCCCTTGCGCGCGCGATGGCGACGAGAGCCGACGTGCTGTTGATGGACGAGCCGCTCTCGAACCTCGACGCGCTCCTGCGGATGGAGATGCGCGCCGAGCTGAAGGCACTCTTGAAGCAGCTGGGCACGACGACGATCTACGTGACGCACGACCAGGTGGAGGCGCTCAGCATGGGCGACCGTATCGCGGTGATGAAGGAGGGCGTGATCGCGCAGGTCGACACGCCGCTCGCCGTTTACGACCGCCCCGCCGACACCTACGTCGGCGGGTTCGTGGGCACGCCGCCGATGAACTTCCTCGATGCGGAGATCCACATGAACGGCCGGGCCACAGTGCAACTGAAGGGCGGATCGTTTCCTCTCTCCGGCGGCGCGGCCGGCCTGACGAACCGTCTGCTGACGTTGGGCGTGCGTGCCGAGGCGATCGTCGTCGAGACGGCGGCGCGCGATGGACTCGTCCGCGCCCAGGTCGTTGTCATCGAGCCGCTTGGATCTCACAACCTCCTGACTGTCCGGCTCGGCGACGACATGTTGAAAGTGTCGACGCAGCCGCACGTGTTCCCCGAAGCGGGGAGCGACGTCTGGCTCGGGTTCGACGAGGCGCGAATCCGCTGGATGGACCGCGAGACCGGCAACGCGGTCCACACACCGGCTGGATGACAGACGCGACGAAGCAGCGAGACGCTCCGCTTGATTACCGCCCGACATTCCCCACAGAGCAGTATGCCGTCGCGGTCGTCGGCTGCGGGACGGCTGCGAAGGACCTCCACCTCCCGGCCTACGCAGCCTGGGGGGTCGACGTCGCCGGGGTCTACGATTCCGCGCCTGCGGCCACCGACGGGATACGGGAGCGCTTCCCGTTCGTGCGCCAGGTGTATGCGAGCCTCGATCAGCTCCTCGCCGACCAGGAGGTGGCCACGGTCGACATCGCGACGCGGCCCGCGGAGCGGCCCGAGCTGATCCTACGCGCGATCGACGCGGGCAAGCACGTGCTTGCGCAGAAGCCGCTCGCGCCCGACCTCGACGCGGCGAAGCGCGTGATCGCGGCTGCGGATGAAAAGGGCGTGCAGCTCGCGGTCAACCAGAATGGTCGCTGGGCGCCCCAGTGGCGCGCTGCGACGCGGCTGATCGAGTCGGGCGCGATCGGCCGTCCGTTCGCGGTCACGCACCTCCACGACAAAGGGCTGCCCCCGCTTGCGGGTACACATTTCGACGATCTCGACCATTTCGTGCTCTACGACTACGACGTCCACTGGATCGACATCAGCCGCTGCTGGCTCGAGCGTGACACGCCGATCGACGTGCGCGCTGCCGACTACCGCACACCAGACCAGCCCGCCGACGTGCGCAATGCCTGTGCGGCGATGGTGGAGATTCGCTACGCGAGCGGCGCCAACGTGGTCATCCGCACCGTCGGCGACGCGCGCACCGTGAGACCGGGGGCGCCGTTCTGGATACACGGCACGGAAGGGACGATTCGCGGAAGCGTCCTGCTCGGGTCGGAATTCCTCGAGCTCGATCGCGACGGAGAGCTGACGTCGCTCGAGCTCGAAGGTGCCTGGTTCCCCGACGGCTTTGCCGGTGCGCTCGGCGAGCTCCTCTCTGCGGTCGCGGAGGACCGTGAGCCCTACAACTCCGCGCGTCACAACCTGCTCTCGCTCGAGTTGACGCTCGCTGCGTGCCGCTCGGCGGATCTCGACGGCGCACCTGTGTTGCTGTGACGCGGCTCGCCGGCGTGATGACCGACGTGCTGCCGAGCGCCGACGATAGGCAGCTCTTTCAGCGCGCGCAGGGCCTTGGCTTCGCCGGCGTCGAGGTGATCGTCGCCCGCGCCGATCCCGGCCGGATCGACAGCGTGCTCGCGGCACAGCGGGAGACCGGCCTCGCGGTGCCCAGTCTCGTGCTCGGCGAGCACAGCGATCTCGGTGGGATCGCCGATGCCGACACGGTCGTCGCCGCGCGGGCGGCAGACGACATCCGCCTCGCCCTCGACTGGTCGGCGAGGCTCGGCGCCGATGCGCTGCTGATTCCGTTCTTCGGGCGCGCCGAGCTCCGAGACGACGCTGACCTCGAGCGAGCAGCCGGCGCGTTTTGTCCGCTCTGCGAGGTCGCGGCGGAGCGCAGTGTGTCGCTCCTGTACGAAGGCACGCTCCCCGCGGAGTCGATCCGGCGGCTCGCGGCTCGAGTCGAGTCGCCCGCGTTCGGCTGCTACTTCGACTACGCAAACGTCGTCGTGCGAGGCATGGACACGGCGACCGAGCTGCGCGCGCTCGGCGAACTCGTCCGCCGCATCCACCTCAAGGATGCGCGCGTCAAGGTCGGCGACGTCCCGCTCGGCCAAGGACGCGTCGACTTCGTCGAGAGCGCGAAGGCGCTGGACGAGGTTGGGTACGAAGGCTGGATCGTGCTCGAGACGCAGCCTGGGCCGCCCGAGCTCGTGGCTCGCGACCTGGCGTTCGCGCGGACGGTGGTGCCTCGCCTGACCGTCGGACCGGTCGACGGCGGCGAGGCGTTACGGTCGCACGAATGATGACGGGACGGGCGCTGTGAGCGGCGCGGAAGAACGGCGAGCGCGGCGGCGTGGCGACCTGCTGCCCCAGCCGGTCGCAGTCTCCTCTCTCGCACAGGACTCGGAGATCGCAGGCGTGCCGGTTCGTCTCTTCACACCCGATCGGCCCCTTGCGACGGTCGCGTACCTTCACGGAGGAGGGTTCGTCTACGGCTCGGCGCGCTTACAGGACGAGCGGCTCGAGGAGCTCGCCGTCGCCTGCCGCGCGACGGTGGTGAGCGTGGACTACCGCCTCGCGCCCGAGTTCCCCTACCCGGCCGCACCCGACGACTGCGAGGCAGTCGTGCGCGAGCTTGCCGCAGGCGGGACGCTTGCGATCGTCGGCGAGTCCGCGGGCGCAAATCTCGCTGTCGTCACGATGCTGCGGCTGCGTGGACGCAGAGAAGTCGCGCAGGTGCGTGCGGCGGCGCTCGTCTCCGGCGTCTACGACCTCGCTCTCGGCGCCTTTGCCGAGATCGGCCTCGGCCCACTGACACGCCAGGAGCTCGAGCCGCTGATCGAGGACTACGTCGGCGGCACGTCTCGCTCGGACCCGCAACTCTCGCCGCTCAACGCAGAGTTGCGCGATCTGCCGCCCGTACTCCTCGTCGTCGGATCGCTCGATCCGTTGCTCCAGGATTCGGTCGGCCTCGCCCGACGCTGGCAGAAGGCGGGATCGAGCGCGCGGCTCGAAGTGATCGAGGGGGCGGTGCACGGTGTCGACGCCTCGCAGCACGTCCAGGACTTTCTCTGTGGCCAGCTCGGAGTGTCGTGAGCCGCACGGGTGCGATCTCGGCTGGCGTCTCACTTGCAGAGACCCGCTTCGCTGACGAGTCGCGCAGCGAGCTGCGCGCCGGCACCACGGGCGTCGACCTGGAGCTCGGTGGTGTCGTCATCCGCGCAGGCGACCTGCCGCTGCTGCGCAAGCAGAACGGAGCACTGCGCCAGTGCCTACGGCTCGCCGTTTCCGCAGACGGCGACCGCGGAGTCGCCCATTTCTCGGCTGTCGTTGCCGGGACGCGGGTCGATTCCGCCTCGCTCGAGACCCGCGTCGGTTCGGCGCGGGTGCATCTCTTCGTTCCAGCCGTCGACGAAGCGGCGACTGTCGAGCTCGAGATCGAGCTTGCCGGGGGACTTCGCCGAGTCGACACGCTCGTCGTGAAGCCCCAGCGCCGGTGGCGCATCTTCGTCGTCCACCATTCGCACCTCGACATCGGCTACACGGACCCTCAGGCGCGTGTCTTGCGGCAGCACCTCGCCTATCTCGACTCCGCACTCGACTACGCCGCACGTGACGACGATTTTCGCTGGACGATCGAGAGCAACCTGGTCCTCGAGCGCTGGCTTGCAAGCCGACCACAGGCGACACGGGAGGAGTTGTTGGAGCTGCTGCGTACGCGCCGCTTCGACGTGTGCGCCTTGCCGTTCACGATGCATGCCGAGGCTTGCTCGATCGACGAGCTCGCGCGGCAGCTTCGGTTCACGCACGAGCTCCGCGACCGGTACGGCGTCGACGTCGTCTCGGCGATGCAGACCGATGTTCCCGGCGGTCCGCCGGGCTTGCCGCTGGTGCTCGCGGACGCGCATGTGCCGTATCTCGCCGTCGCGCACAACTGGGCGGGTCGTGCGACGCCCTACCTGACCGGCGGGGCGGAGCTCCCGCGCGCGTTCCACTGGCGGACCGACGCGGGCAAGCAGGTCCTCGTCTGGCACACGGACAGCCCTCACGGCATCGCGTACCTCGAAGGCAACCTGCTCGGACTTGCAGAATCGCACGAAGCGGCCGGCGAGCTCCTGCCGGAGTACCTCGCCGCACTCAGTACGCGCGGTCATCCGTACACCGGCGCGCTCGGCGTCCCCGTCGATCGCGAGCCGTACCCACACGACGTCCTCCATCTCCGCGTCCAGGGCGTCAACGCCGACAATGCAGCGCCGAGCCCCGTGCCCGCCGAGATCGCCCGGCGGTGGAACGAGCACTACGCCTACCCGCGGCTCTGCACCGCGACGAATCGCGACTTCTTCGAAGCGCTTCCCACTGATGGACTGCGGACGTTCACAGGGGACTGGGCGGACTGGTGGGCGGACGGGCTCGGCTCGGCGGCGCGCCAGGTCGGGTTCAACCGACGCGCACAGGCGATCGTCCGGACGGCGCAGACGCTGCAGACACTCGCCGGCCCCGGAACGGAGCACGCCCCAGACACCGACGGCGTCTACGAGAGCATGAGCTTGTTCGACGAGCACACGTGGTGCGCCGCCCATCCCGGCGGCGATGCCCTGGCGGGGCGGGAGTCGGGCTTGCTCCAGTGGCAGGCGAAAGCGGCACTTGCCGCGGATGCGCTCGACCGCGCCGAATTCCTCCTCGACGCCGCGGTCGCGCGCTTCCGCTCGCCGGAGCGGCGCACATCGGTGCTCGTCCTCAACGCCTGCGGGTTCGAACGCACCGACGTCGTGTCTGTCTTCCTGCCCGTCAGCCGCGTCGAGCCGGGGTGGGCGTTCACCGTCGTCGATGCGGAGACCGGCCAGCGCGTCGCGCACGCGCTCGCGCCGCCCGAGACCGCGCGCAACCGGCCTCGCGGCCGGACGCTCTCGTTCGTCGCCGAGCGCGTCCCCGCGGTCGGATACCGGCGTTATGACTTCGTCGCCGGGGGTGCGGCCGATCCCAACCGGGCGGCGGGAGAGGTCGAGACGGATCAATACCGCGTTGAGCTCGACGTCGAGGGTGGGTATGCGCTGCATGTGTTCGACAAGGCGCTCGGGCTCGACCTCGTCGATGCGACGAGCACATTCGGGCTCGGCCAGGTCGTCCACGATCGCTATGCGAGTGCATTGCAGGCGACGATGCGACTTCGGCCGGGAGGCGCGGAAGTCACACCCGCGGACGGCTCGGCGAGTGACGTATCCATCGCCTCTCGAACGACACCGCAGGACGGCGTCGTCGTCTCGCGCGTCTCAAACGCGGTCGAGGAGCGTGCGACGGTTCGCGTCACGGGCGCCGGGTGCGACTGGATCGAGACGACATACGGCCTCGTGCACGGCGTTCGGCGGCTCGCAGTCACCTGCCGTCTCTCGAAGCGTTCTACGGTGGACAAAGAAGGCCTGTTCGTCCTCTTCCCCTTCGGACTCGACGACCCGAGCGTCACGTACGAGCTCACGGGCGGCGTCGGGGGCGGCGTACGCGTGCCCGGTGGCGCGGAGCATTTCCACGCGGTGCGCCACTGGGTCGCGCTGCAAGACCCGTCGCGCACGATCGCTTGGAGCACGCTCGAGGCCCCCCTTGTGCAGCTCGGCAATCTGTTCCTGCCGTACCCGCCTTATCCGCGGACGGTCGACGATTGCCGCGGCGGGACGATCGCCTCCTGGACGATGAACGACGTCTGGGACACGAACTTCCCGCTCTTGCAAGGCGGTGAGACGACGTTCTCCTATGCCGTCTCCGCTGCGCCCCCGGACGCTGACGCGCACGCCCTGGGCATCGCGACCGCTGCCGCATTGACACAGCCGCTCGTGGGCGTGCTCGGGGGCGAGCGCGATGATCCCGCCGGAGCGCTCTGTGAGATCGACGCGCCCGGCGTCGAGGTCGCCCTGATCAGTGCCACCGAGCGCGGCTTCATCGTCCATCTGCAGTCGTACGCCGACGCCGACGTCGAGGTGCACGTCGCAGGCGAGCGTCTGACGATTCGCGCAGGCGACTACGTCACGGTGCCCGTCGATCGTGCGTAGCTACGACCCAGAGCCTCGCTACCCCGCCGTCGGCGGCTCGGTCGAGCGGGGCTATCCACCTCAGCGCGGCGGCGTGCTCGCGATCGATGGTCCCGCCGCGCTTCCGTGGTCGACGGTCGTGGCGGCGTTCCCGGGCTCTCGCACGCTCGACGTGCGCGAGCACACGCGCCCGTTGCGCGACACGGATCCGGATGATCCTGCGTTTGCGCGCGTGCCCGAGGGGTCGCTCGCGGATCTGCTCCCCGAGCTTCCATCCGTTCACGGGCGCACCATCGTCTATGGGCCGGGGAGCGCGCTCCTGCCGCACGACGAGCTCTGGTACGCCGACATCCCGAAGCGGCTCGCCCTCGAGGCCATGCGCCGCGGCAACGCGGCGAACCTCGGTGGGCCGGTGGGAAGCCGGGGCACGGAGCGACAGCTGCTCTACGTCGACTGGCCGCTCGAGGACCGGCACCGGCAGGCGCTGCTGGCGCGCATCGACCGGTACCTCGACCTGACCGATCCCGCCGAGCCGCGCTCGCTCTCCGGAGACGCAATTCGCGCGACGCTCTCGGCGCTCGCAAGCAGGCCGTTCCGTCCACGCCCGACGTTCCTGCCCGGGCCGTGGGGCGGCCAATGGCTTCGACGCACGCTCGGCATCAAGACCGATGCGCCAAACCTGGCGTGGTCGTACGAGCTGATCACGCCGGAGGCGGGGATCTTGATCGATTCGCTCGAGATCGGCTTCGAGTGGCTGATGGCCGAGCAGAGTGAGCGCGTCCTGGGCCGGAAGATTGCTGCGCGCTTCGGCCGCTCGTTCCCGATTCGCTTCGACTACCTCGACACGCTCGAGGGTGGGCACCTGTCGATCCAGTGCCATCCGACGGAGGAGTACATGGCTCGAGTGTTCGGCCTGCCGTACACGCAGCTCGAGACGTACTACGTGATGGAGACGACGCCGAACGCCAAGGTCTTCCTCGGGCTCCGCGACGATGCCGACGTGGCCGAGTTCGAGCTGGACGCGCGGTCGGCGCTGGACGGTCGTGCCTTCGATCCCGAGCGGTATCTCCAGGCGCAGGATGCCGCGCAGCATCAGCTCTACCTGATCCCGGCGGGCACTCCGCACGCGAGCGGTGCGGGGAACGTCGTGCTCGAGATCAGTGCGACGCCGTACCTCTACACGCTTCGCTTCTACGACTGGTTGCGCGCGAACGCGGAGGGCGAGCTGCGGCCGGTCCATCTTGAGCATGCGTTCGCGAATCTCGATCGCGAGCGACGCGGCGCCACGGTTGTGAACGACCTGATCCCCACGCCGCGCCCCATTCGCTCCGGTCCGGGCTGGCGGGAGCTCGAGCTCGGTCGCCGTGACGAGCTGTTCTTCGCCGTCCATCGGCTGGAGTTCGACAACCAGATCGCCGACGACACCGCGGGCGGTTTCCACGCGCTCAACTTGGTCGAGGGCGATGCCCCCGTGACGATCGAGACGGATGCCGGCGACGTGCATACGCTTGCGTACGCGGAGTCGATCGTCATTCCGGCCGCGGTGGGCGGGTACCGCATTCGAGGCCGGGGCAAGGCGATCAAGGCGTTCATCCCATGATCGTCGGGGCGCTCGAGCTCGGCGGCAGCCACGTCTCCGCGGCGCGCATCGACCTCGAGCGCGCTGCCGTAGAGAACGCGCTGCGGTTTCCCCTCGACCCGGCCGGATCTCGCGCCGACCTGCTCGCACCGATCCTCGACGCCGCGCGGGCGATTGCCGACGGTGTCACGCGCGTTGGAGTCGCGGCGCCGGGCCCGTTCGATTACGCCAACGGCATCTGCACGATCGAAGGCGTCGGGAAGCTGGAAGGACTTCTCGGTGTCGACATGCGACTCGAGCTGTCGCAGGTCTTCGAGGAGGCGTCGGCGGAGGCAATCGTCTTCCTCAACGACGCCGAGGCCTTCTTGCTCGGTGAGGCATGGGCGGGAGCAGCGTGCGGCCAAGCGCGCGTGATCGGGATCACGCTCGGCACCGGCCTCGGCTCGGCTTTCCTCGCGGACGGGCAGATCGTTCGCGAAGGCCCCGGTGTCCCGCCCGAGGGAAACTTGCACCTGACTTCCTTCCGGGGCCGGCCCGTTGAGGAGGCGATCTCCGGGCCGGCGATTTGTGCGCGGTTCGACGGGGCGACCGCAGTCCACCGGATCGCAGCGCAAGCGGATTGCGGCGATCCGCTTGCGCGCCGCGTGCTCGCGCAGGTCGGCGACGACCTCGCGGAACTCCTCGCGCCGTGGTGCGCTGACTTCGGCGCGTCGTTGGTCGTCGTCGGCGGGTCGATCGCGCGCGCGTGGCGGCACTTCGGAGCCGTGCTCACGCACGCGCCCGTCGACATCGTCGTCGCGACACGGCTTGAGGACGCAGCGCTGCTGGGCGCCGCTCGCTACGCGGAGTAGCTCATCGCGTCTCGCAGCCGCCAGACGAAGCTACACCCGCGCGCGCGCGAAAACGTGGAGTTGCCGTTCAGCGAGTTCTCGGATGCTGGTTTCCTGGAAGCCAAAGACGCGCGGCTTGATCGTGTCGTTGAGAGGCGCGATGAGGCGCTTGTCGAGCGACTCGTAGCCTGCTGCGGCGCCTGTGATTGAGCCTGCGGTTGCACCATTGCAGTCTGTGTCGAGGCCACCCATCACGGCAAGGCAGGATGAGCGATGGCTGTCCATCTCGCCGTAGACGATGGCCATCAGCAGATTGGAGTTCCCCCGGTTTGGTGGACACCGTTGGGTTACGTCTCGGTGGGTGATCTTTTCGTACTCGGCGGGTGAGAGGTAGCCGAGCGTTGAGTGGCGTCTGCGGCGGTTGTAGAAGGTCTCGATGAAGTCGAAGACGGCCCGCGTTTCGGCCTTGGTAGGCCAGGAGCGACGGCTGATGAGCTCGGTCTTGAGCGTCTTGAAGAAGCTTTCGCAGACGGCGTTGTCGTCGCACCGCCGCGGCCGGGGCCGACCCGATCGAGCGCGTTGTGCAACGCCTTCTGCGCGCCGCGTCGGCTCGCGAACCCACCCACCTGCGGCCGCAGTGATGCCCGGCCTTCCAGCCGATACCGATACGCCGACAGCGGCTGACCGTCGACACCTCTCGCCTTCAGCTTGAACACCTGACCCTGCTGGATCATCACGAGCCTCCTCGATCGACAACAGATCGAGGAATCAGAACCCGAAGACCACCTCTCTCAATGAGAGGTGGTCTGGCTTTACCTCGACCTGATCAGCCCTTGGGGTGCTATCGCACGTGCGGATGTCTCGCGGCAGTCGCACCCGTTCGTGGGCGAGTGCCGTCGCGTCGGAGAGACGCCGTTGGCCGCGACCAGGCCTCCCGCGCAGCGACAGAAAAGCTTCCGGCGAGAAGGGTGAATCCCGAGAGGACGCCGCTGACGAGCGGGATCCAGTCCGCGGCGAATGTGGCCAGGGCGAGCCCCGCAACGCCGAAGAGGATCAGCAGCGCCGCCGGCGCCGTGATGCCGCCGCGCCAAACGCCTGTGAGGCGGAAGGCGATGAAGTGGAGGCCGACGATCAGTGCGATCCAGGCGAGGTAGGTCTGCGATGGAGCACCGATGCCCCAGATGGCAATGAACCCGATCGCGAGCAAAGCGGCCTCGGCGGCGACGATCACCCAATAGCGGCGTCCGAACAGGTTTTGCCCAGCGTCGGGGCGGCCTGACAGGCGGGCGTGTGCCCCGCCGAGAGCGCGACGCCACGCGACCAGCACCAGGATGAGGCCGACCACGCCAAGGATGCGGAAGACGACGGTCGCCGTCGGTCCGAGCGGCGTGTTGGCGTTGGCGACGACGAAGGCCAGGCCGAAGACGGCGCCGATCAGTGCTCCGGTGAGCCGCTTTCGGATCGGCGTCAGCTCCGTGCCGGCTCGCGATAGGAGGCTTGTGGCGTGCGGGCCGGCTTGGGGTTCGGTTTGAGGAGCCGTTCGCCGGTGGCGTAGACGAGTGCGTGGTAGACGATCGAGAGGCCGCCGAGCGCAACGCCCAGGCCGTGCCAGCCTGCCGTGTACCAGGCGAGGGCAGCCAGCAGCGAGACCGTGAGCTCCTGCACGAGCCGCAGCGGTTCGGCAAAACGGGCGGCCTGATGGAAGTCGATCGCGCCCCAGAAGCCGAAGCCGAGCGCCGGTGCCGCTATCCCGAGCGCGATCTTCGCCGCGGTGCTGCCGCCGAGGTGGACGCCCCAGAAGGCGAGCGCGGCGACGACGCCGATCTCCATCAGCACCCTGAGTAAGAGGAGGAGCCGCTGCGCGGGCGCCATCACTGCCTCCTCGGCGCTGCGGCGAGGCTCCAGGCGAGCCAGCAGCAGCCGATGAGCATCAGCGTTCCGTGTGCGATCCGGAGTGCCTGCGGCCCGCTGAATTGCGGGATGTAGAGCAGAAGTCCGGCCGCGAGCGGGACTGCGCTCCAGCGGTTCAGGGTGCCGGAGCGCCAGACGGCGAGCGCGACGAGGATCGCGGCGAGGGCGAGGAGCACGAGCCCGAGCAGGATGAAGTAGATGCCGGCTTCCCAGCGGATCGCGTGCGTGAGCGGCTTGACGAGGCCCGGCTGGTTCTGGGCGAGTGCGCGCTGTCCGACGGCGTGCAGGCCGAAGACTTCTGCGCCGTAGTAGGGGAGGGTCAGCCCGACGCCGATCCAGATCAGGGTGAGCGCGGCGAGCATGCGGCCGCCGACCGCCGTGGCCTGGAGGCGCAGGTAGAGGCCGAGGCTGCCGAGGCCGAGCAGGATGAAGGCGCCGATCCCGAGCGAGTGGGCGACGACCCAGGAGGCGGAGCCGAAGGCGCGCGCACCGTCGAGACCAACCTCGCTCGAGAACGGCCGGATCGCCGGATACAGAAGGAAGAACAGACCGGAGAGCACAAACGCCGCCGCAAAGACTGAATGATGTGTGGCGGCGTGCGCGTGCTCGACGCCGCGGCGGCGCATAGTTGAGGTTGCGGTGAAGTCGGTCATCGCACGTGCTCCTCGCCAACGGCGATCGTCTGCGCGAAGACGCCGTGCGCTTGATCGTGCAGGACGGAGCGCGTGAAGTCGACGATCGGCTTCCCTGTCTGCTCCGCGAACTCGACGTGCGGGTAGTGGCCGGCGCTCTCGATCAGCTCGACCTCGCCGCCCACGCGAGCGGCGACGAGCTCGGCTTCGGCGGCGGGATCCTTGAAGTCGCGATCCTTCGTTCCCATCACGACGAGCGCCGGCTGGTCGACCCGGTCGAGGCGCGCCTCGATCGCGCGACGCGAGGGGCCGAGCATCATCGCCCGCAGCGCCGAAAAGCGGTCCGGCTGGGAGAGATTCGCGCGCAGCCGCGCGGCGTAGGCGTCGAAGTCGTCCGGCTTGCGGGTCGGGAACAAGCTCGCCCAGTAGCGCATCCAGAAACGGACGCCCCACGGCCGCGCAAGCAAGACGCGAAAAACCGTCTGAAGCACGCGTTGCAGCGCGGGCGAGCCGACGTCGCGCACGAACGGGCCGATCAGCACCACCCCCGCGACCAACTCCGGCTCCTCCGCGGCGGCAAAGACCGCGGCACCCGCGGCCATCGACGCGCCGACGACGACGCTCGGGCTCGCTCCGAGCGCCCTGGTCAGGGCGAGCACATCGCTGCCGATCGCCTCCGCCGAGTAGTCGCCCCAGCCCGTACTCGACTCGCCGTGGCCGCGAAGATCGAGCGCCGCCACCCGGAAGCCCGCGGCAACGAGCGCCGGAGTCAGAAACCGATATTCCTCGCGCAGGTCGCCGAGCCCAGGCACACAGACAACCAGCGGCCCCTCACCCTGCACGCTATAGGCAAGCCGGCCCTGCTCACGTTCCAGCCACTGCGTCGCCGTCGCAACGCACCCCCTTTCGCCGAGCGCGCACCTGATAGTGCTACGCTCCGTATCGTGTCGTTCCAGGATAGCACGAGCCCTTGCGTCGCTACGCTCCGTAGCGTCGTGGAGAACACAAGCCCAGGAAAAGCGGACGAAGTCGTCGAACGTGAGCCACGGCCGCACAGCCCAACGCGCCAGCGCGTCCTTCAGGCATCGCGCGAACTCCTCGCCGAGAGCGGCGTCCACGGCTTGACGATCGATGGCGTCGCCGCCCGCTCCGGCGTCGCCAAGACGACCGTCTACCGCCACTGGCGCTCGAAAGAAGAGCTCGCACTCGCAGTCCTACTCGAGATGACCGAGCAGGTCGTCGAAGGCCCCGAACTCGGCGAAACGCGCGCCGAGTTCGTCGCCCTCGTCAACCGCGCAATCGAGATCCTCGAAACGACCTTGATGGGACGCGTCATAAAAGGTCTCGTCTCCGACCTGGCGACCGACCCCGCGCTCGCACACGCGTTTCGCGAACGCGTCGTCGCCCTCCGCCTGAAGGAGATACGCCATCTGATCGCGCGAGGAGCAGAGCGCGGCGACCTGCGCGCGGACGTCGATCCCGAACTCCTCCACGACCTCCTCTTCGGAGCCGTCTACCACCGCCTGCTACTCAGCGGCCGCCCCCTCGACCAGACTTACGCTGAACAGGTCGTCGACAGCGTCCTCGGCTCACTCAAGCCGGCCGCACAACGACCCCACGCGGCCAAGCGCGACGCCCACCAGCCTTCAGAAAGCCGGTGATTCTTTCGATGGACCTGAGCGAATGGATCGTCATCGCGATCCCGATTGCGATGATCTTCTTCCTCGCGTGGCGCTGGGGTCAGCGGCGATGATCACGGCCTGTCGGCCACTATGGCCGTGACCGGTCCTGGCGCAGGACCTGTTTCCTGAGCGCAAGACCGATGCCCCGGTTCCTCCGCCTGCTTCGGAAGCTCGCCGTGACCGCAGCCGTCGCGCTTGCCCTGCTTCTGGCGTGGCAGACCGCGCCCGCGACCGCGGCGTCCGCGACGTCAGGCGCGGTGGCCTGGCCCGTCCCGTTGCCGCACTGGTTCTGGGGTTGGGCGCGGTGGTATCTCGGCCGCGGCGAGTTCGCCGGCCAACCGCCCCGAGATGCGGCCACCCGGCCCTGTAGGGGTCGTAAATCCCGATTTGGGCCTGGGCTCGACTGCTGGTGCCGCCGCGTTTGACCCGCCCCCGAGCGGCAGCCGCAGCAGATACGGAAGCTTTGCTGTCGTCCTGCGGGTTACGCGCCACGACGAACACAGACGGCGCGCGGTCACCAGTTATGCGGCAGCGGAGTACTCGTGGATCAGCCCGCCGAGCACGTCCCGGCGGCAGATCTCCGCCGGGGGCGACCCGCGCACCTCTTGCAACGTTCCGCCTGGAGCGGCAAGCGCCAGCGAGCGGTGCGGCCTCTCCGTGTTGTAGTGGGTCAGATAGTCGCGCAGGATCTGGTCGAGATGGCGGCGCCCGAACACGAGCATCTGATCCAGGCATTCCTCGCGGACGCTGCGCACCCATCGCTCGGCGACCGCGTTCGCCCTCGGCGCCCGCACCGGCGTCTTGATCACACGCACACCCTCCCCACGCAGAATCTCGTCGAACGGTCCCGAGAACTTCGCGTCCCGGTCGTGGATCAGAAAACACACGTTGTCGAGCCGTTCCTCGATCGCAAGATTGCGGGCCTGCTGGCGCATCCAAACACCGTCCGGGTTCGCGGTCACACCCGCAAGCAGCACCCGTCGCGACCCGTGCTCGATGAAGAACAGCACATACAGCGTTCGCAGCCACACGGTCTCGACCGTGAAGAAGTCGCACGCCACGATGCCGTGCGCTTGGGCGCGCAGGAACTCGGCCCACGACGGGCCGCCACGGCGCGGCGCCGGACCGAGACCCGAACGCCTCAGCACCGACCTGATCGTCGTCGCGCCCACCCGGACACCGAGCTTGCGCAACTCGCCCTGGATCCGCACACAACCCCACCGCGGATTCTCCCGCGCGAACCGCAGAACCAGGTCCCGCACCGCGGGATCAAGCGGCGGCCGACCGGGCGAGCGGTGCCGGTAACTCCACTTCCTCCGCACCAGCTCACGGTGCCAACGCAACAGCGTCTGCGGCGACACCAGAAACACCGCCCAACGATCCCGCGGCTCAAGCCGACTCGCAGCCGCAAGCAGCAGCCGATCGCGCCTCTCAAGCGGCGGCCGTTTCGCCGTTCGCCGAAGCACACACAACTGGTGACGGAGCACCGCATTCTCCACCTCCAACGCCGCCACCGCCGAGCTCCCGACAATCACGCGCAACAGGCGCCGCACCACCAAGTGAATCAAGAACAACAGCACCATACGATCCTACGGAACACCCCATTCGGCCGTCCGCGTCAGAGTTTCCGCGCCCTTCACGTCGTGGCGACGGGTCAGTACCTGGGCGAGGGATTCGACTGCCCACAGCTCGACACCCTCTTCCTCGCCTTCCCGGTCTCCTTCAAGGGCCGCCTCGTCCAGTACACTGGCCGGCTCCTGCGCGCCCACGACGGAAAGACGAGCGTGCGCGTCTATGACTACGCAGACCTCCGCGTGCCCGTGCTCCGAGCGATGCACACCCGCCGACTCGCCACGTACAAGCGGCTGGGATTCAGCGTTAACGAGCCGGCCGCGACCTTGCCGCAACTCGCCGTTCCTATACTGGTTGCATGACGCTTACGGTTGAACTTTCCGAGAGCACGCTCGCGCGGTTGCGGGCCGAGGCCGCGCGGCGTGACGTTAGCATCGACGTGTTGATCGCGGAGCTGGCCGAAACACTCCCTGCCGAGACCGCGAGCGAGCAGCGGAAGCTCTCGTTCATCGGGCTGGGAGCCTCGACTTCCGGACGTTACGCGCGCGACGCCGACGACCTCCTCGCAGACGGCTTCGGCCGCGACTGACGCTTTGCTCGTGGTCGACACGAGCGTGCTCCTCGCGGCCGCCGACGACGCCGACCCTGATCACCAAGCCTGCGCCGAAGCGATCCAGAACACGGGTCCGCTCGTAACCACCGCGCTCGTGCTCGCCGAGACCGCCTATCTGATCGGCCGTCAACTTGGAGCGGCTGCAGAAGCGAGATTCTTCCGCGCTGTCGCTGACGGCGAACTCCAGATCGAGACGATAACACCGGCAGATGCGCTTCGGATCGCCGAGCTCATCGAGACCTACGCCGACCTCGGTCTCGGCGGCACCGACGCCAGCCTGATCGCCGTCGCGGAACGCATGAAGCTCCGCACGCTCGCGACACTCGACCGCCGACACTTCAGCGTCGTACGGCCAGATCACACAGCCGCCTTCGAACTCGTTCCCTGACTGCCAACTTTGGGACAGGCTTTGGGGACACGTCATGGGCGTTTGAAGGCGAGCCGGGACGGCTCAAGAAGAACGGATCCCCTGCGCTGTCGAACGGTGGTGGTCGAGCCCGTCGACGGTTCCGTTGTTTGTTTTGAGAACAGACAACACGCGGCGGGTACGAGACGGGTACATGAGCCTGAGCACGTGCGGTCACCCGCGGACACTGCCGGCATATGCCGCATGGCCGATTTGCAGGACAAAGGTGCTCGTCGATGTCCGGGCGTGTACGCGAGTACCGCCTCTGGAATGGTAAGGAGGGGGTCGACGGTTCGAGTCCGTCAGAGGGCTTAAAGAAAGCCCTGCAAATGGGCCTTTTTGTTGTCTGCCCTGACGCCGCGTACCAGTCTCGCGGGTACGAGACGGGTACATTTTGGGGCGGGCGGACAGTCGCGGGCATCCGCGACCGACGTATGCGAAACACTTGATCGCGACTGGGTCGGTGAGGATCGCAAGCACGACTGAGGCCGCTTTAGCGGCCCTCAGTCCTTGTACGGGTCGTGCAGGTCGCGGCCGGCCATCGCAACGCCGAGCGGTCGGAGCGTGTGCTTGACGCGCACCGAGTCACCGTGGGCCGCAAGGACCCCGGCAGGCGCTTGTGCACCTCCGGCGCCTCGTCCGCCCCACCGCCAACGAACACGATGCGCTGCTCGCGCAGCCGTGCCTGAGCTGCCGGCCGGTCGACAAGACTGGGCTTGACCTGCTCCTGCACCCACTCGCAGTGGTGGCCAACTACAACGACGGGCTCGCAGCCCATCGGGTCTGGCTCAGAAGCGGGGCAGCGACTCGAGGTTGTCGGCGGTGGTCGCGTCGGGGTTGGTTTTCAGATATTCGATCGGGTGGGTCGCGTCTGGTTCCATGACGAGGACTTCGGCGCGGCTGCCGTCGGCGCCGACGGTGTAGACGTAGGTGCCGGCCTGGATGCGGCGGATCACCTCGGCTCTCGTGAAGACGTAGGCGTGGGCGCCGTCGGTGCAGCGCAGGTACTGGATCCCGGCCTCGCGGCGGCCGTGGAAGAGATAGCTGACCGCGAGCACGCGCAGCGCGAGGATCCCGCTCGTGTAGGTGTAGTACAGGCCGCGGCCCATGGTCGAGGCGAACAGCCGGTTCGTCGCAGGGTGCCGGCCGAGTGCGGTGATGACGACTTTCGGCAGGTCGTTGTCGCCGTCGCTGTCGTTGTAGAAGTACCAGCTGACGCCGTAGTTGTTGGAGCGGAAGACGCCGATGTCGGTGCCGACGTAGAGGACGTCGCTGTTTTCGAGGTCGATGTCGAGCGCGGAAACGGCGATGTCCGGGAGCGCAGTGCTTGGGCTGGAGCCGGCGACGTTGGTCCAGTGCGCGCCGCCGTCGGTTGAGCGGTAGACGTGCGGGTTGATGTTGCCATAGGTGATGTAGACGGTGTCGGCGTGGGTGGGGTCGATGGTGATGCAGGTGATGACTCCGTTTGGCGGCTTGTTCGCGCCGGAGGCGGGTTCGTACCAGCCGAGCTCGCCGCCGTGGTTGTTGCGGTAGAAGCGGCCGTCGACCGTGGCTGCGTAGCAGCGCGTGTCGTCGCTTGGCGCGTAGGCGACACGGGTTGGGTCTGAGGGGAGCGTGTGTGCGTTCCACCAGCTGTTTCCCCAGTCGCGGCTGTAGTAGAGGCGCCGGATCGGCCCGTAGGTGTCGACGACGTTGCCGGCGCTGTCCTTGGCCTGGTCGGAGACGACAGCGGCGCCGATCAGGAAGTTCGAGATGCCGGGCCGAACGGCGACGTGAGCGAACGACGCGGGTTGCGTCTGGCGGCCCTGGCTCGGCCACGGGTCGGTGAGCCCCATCGTCGGGTTGACCCACGTGTGGCCGCGGTCGCTCGAGCGACGCAGCTGTCCCGAGCCCGGCGAGACGTAGATGTGGTTGCTGTCGTTCGGATCGACGACGTACATCCCCCACTCGTTGCCACCGCCGAAGTCGCTCCAGCTCATCGAGCCGTCCGTCTGGATGATCCCCTGGTCCTGCGTCGCCGAGCCGGCGACGAACGTCCCGGAGCGCGAGACGCCGAGGCTCATCAGCTGGGTCGCCTGGAGCTGGTAGCTGGCGAGGCTCCAGTTGACGCCGCGATCGGTCGACCTGTAAACGCCGCCGTCGCAGCAGCACCAGCAGACATCCGCGTTGCCGGGGTCGAAGACGACCTGGTGGTGGTCGGAGTGCGTGCCGTTGGTCGGATGGAAGTTGAAGCCGTCGGGGGAGTACTGCATGCCGACGCTGCCGATGAAAAGTCTGCGGTGGTCGTTCGGATGGATCGCGACGAGGCTTGTCCACTCGTCGTAGTCGACCGCGTCGGTGCCGCCGGCCGGGCCCCAGGACGCACCGCCGTCGAAGGTCGCGTACGTATTGCCGCCGTTGGGGCCGAGCTTCGCGAGCACGAACTCGCTGCCGTACGGCCCGTTGCGGCCGATCGCGAGCTTGATCCAACCCGCGTCGGCGCCGGTCGGGAACGGGATCGTGAAGATGGCGATCACAATGAAGACGACGACGTCACTCGTGATCCGCGTCCAGTGCGCGCCCCCGTCCGTGGTCTTGTAGACGCCGTCGTTCCAGATCCCCGCATAGAGGGTGTCCAGGTGGTCGTGTGCGATCACGATGTCGCTCGCGTGCCCGCCGCGCACCGTCGTCCAGCTGTCGCCCCCGTCGATCGACTTGTGCACCCCGTTCTCGCTCGCCAGGTAGACGATGTTCCGGTTCGTCGGATGCACGAGGATCTTCGAGCAGTGCGCGCCCAGCGCCGCAGCGGTCGACTTCTGCGTCCACGTCGAACCCGAGTCGGTCGACTTGTAGACGCCGACGCCGCCGTAGCTCGGCGACCAGCCCGGCGCGTCCTCGCCGGTGGCGGCGTAGATCGTGCTCGGAGTGCTCTCGGAGATCGCGACCGAGCCGACCGCCATCGAGTCCTGGAACGTCCAGACGTGGCGCCAGCTGCCACCGCCGTCGGTCGTCTTCCAGACCCCGCCGTCCGCCGCGCCGGCGTACAGAATCGAGCCGTTCGAGGGGTGGATCGCGAGCGACTTCACCCGTCCATTGACGTTCCACGGGCCGTTCGGATACCAGCGCCCGACCCGGTTCGACAACGTAAAGAGCCACGGGAAGCGCCTGACGATGTCGGCGAGGCCCGAAACGAGCAGCTCCGGACGCAGGTCGGCGAGATACTCGATCAGGTGCCACTCCGGCAGTCCACCGCCGGGCAGCGCGCCCCGCCAGTCGCGCTTGAGGGTGGCGGTCTCCTGGTAAAGCTTCGTGAGCTCGGCGAGCTGTGCGCGGCCGGACGTCGACGACCGGTCGAGTCCGTGCGCCTGGGCGGCCAGTTGCCGGAACGCGGACCGGTCGAAGTAGTCCTCGGCGCGCGTGAAGGCGCCGCTCTCAATCCCGTACTGGAGGTGGTAGTAGGCGAAACGCTCGAGCCCAATCCGACGTGCCGCCTGCCGGCCCTTCGGCAGCGCGATCGCGGCGTACACACCGTCGCGGTGGGCGAGCACCCACGCGTAGTTCGAGCGCGCGTTGTAACCGGAAGCATCGACGAGATTCCACTGGCGCCGCATCGGGTCAAACAAGAACACCTTCGCCGTGCGCAGGTCGAGCCCGGTGCCCGCGCCGCGCCGCGGCCTCAGCTTCAGCATCGCGCCGGAAGCCGGAACGCCGCGCACATCGACACACCCGCTCGCAAAACCGTCCGTCGCCGACTCGTACGGGTTCTCGACCGCGACCGCCTTGACCCGCCTCGCCCCCCGGACAACGGCAAACGCACCCTTAACCGCGCTGCCACCCGGATCGAGATCGGCCGCACGGCTCTCGCGCAGCACGTCGATCCGCGTGAGCGCCTTCTGCCACCGGCGGCTGAGCTGCGCGTCGGAGAGCCGTCCGCGAATTCCGTAGAACCACTCCGCCTTCTTCCCGACATCCTCGGTGAAAGCCTCGGCCTGCCCCTGCGCGCTCATTTGCCTACCTCCTCAGGATCTCGCCCGCCTCCGGTGCCTCCCAACGACCAGCATCTGTCCCTCTGTTCGGCGACGACGCCCACGGCAAACATGAGCTCGATCCAGACCGGCGCCCTGCGGTCGAACAACGGCATTCGCCGCTCCCCCACTCAGCCGCAGACAACACCTACCAACGCCCACCCGGACACTAGAGACCCGACGGCGATCATGTCAACGCTCCACAGTCGAGACCAGGCCGTGGCCACGCAGCACCGACGGCCCGGGCACCTCACTTCAGATGGATCACGCCGAATAAGTCAGCGCGTCGCGGTCGCCACAGCATTGACGCTCGAACGGGAGGACGCTCGGGCACGGCGTGTCCTTCTCGTGTGGCTGAGAGCGCTGTCAATGCGAAGCGCTCGCAGTCGCCCGCGCCGAAGGCGCACACATCAACGAAGCGGGCCTGCTCGCAATCCTGAAGATCGCGCCGGCCGAGATGCGTAGCTCGATGCAAAAGGACGTCGCCGCCGGACGCCAACCAGAGCTCGATGCAATCGCAGGCCCGATCCTCCGGGGAAGCGATCGCCACGGGCTCCCCGCACCGCACACGAAAGAGCTCAGCCGGTAGTCGCAGCACGGAAAAGCAACGAGTTAGGCACACCATGCCCTTCGAGACCAACAGCAGCCGCCCCCGCCGAACGGCTGCAGAGCAGAGACATCTCACCGCTCATGCTCGAGGGAGGCTTGGGAAAGCGCGCCCGCGCCGCTCTACTCGACCAGATCGAGAACACGCCGGCTGACGAGCCGCTCGTCGTCATCGCCACCGGCCAGTACCTCGACGAGGGCTTCGACTGCCCGCAGCTAGACACGCTCTTCCTCGCTTTCCCCATCTCGTTCAAGGGCCGCCTCGTCCAGTACACCGGTCGCCTCATGCGAGTGTGGGGTGCGTTAACTCGGTTCGGGCCCGGTTCGCACGCCTTGGTCGTAGAGTCGTGCGCCCCCGTCCCGCTGACTCCGAGGAGTTCCGCTTGTTCCGGTCGCTCTGCTATCTGCTGGTCCGCTGCTTCCTGCAGCTCGCCTTGCTTCGTCCTCGCTCGCGGGAGTTCAAGGAGCTGGAGATCGTCGTGCTTCGGCATCAGCTCGCGGTGCTTCGTCGACAGACGCATCGCCCCCAGCTGACGTCGACTGATCGAGTTTTTCTCGCCGCCGCGAGCCGGTTGTTGCCGCGCTCGCGCTGGAAGTCCTTTCTGGTCACGCCAACGACACCGCTGCGCTGCATCGACGGCTGGTCGCGCGCCGCTGGACCTACGGTGGTCGAAACGGCCGGCCGCCCATCGGCAGCGAGATCCGCGAGCTGGTGCTGCAGATCGCGCGCGAAAATCCGCGCTGAGGCTACCAGCGGATCGTCGGCGAGCTGAACGGCCTCGGCATGACGGTATCCGCGACGACGGTGAAGAAGATCCTCCACCAGGCAGGCCTCGGCCCGGCCGGGGCGCGAGGTGGCCTCTCCTGGCGTGCCTTCCTACGCGCGCAGGCGCAGAGCGTGCTCGCCGTCGACTTCTTCACCGTCGAAACGATCGCGCTGCAACGGCTGTACGTGCTCTTCTTCATCGAGCTCGGCGCCCGCCGCGTCCACCTGGCCGGCTGCACCGCCGGCCCAACCGGCCCCTGGGTCGCCCAGCAGGCTCGCCAGTTCGCCTGGACGCTCCAGGAACAGCGGGGATCGTTTCGCTTCCTGATCCGCGACCGCGACCGCAAGTTCACGCGCGACTTCGACGCCGTCTTCGCCAGCGAAGGCATCCGCATCATCAAGACGCCGGTGCGGGCGCCGAAAGCGAACGCGACCGCCGAACGCTTCGTCCGCACCATCCGCGCAGAGTGCCTCGACTGGCTCCTGATCCTCAACCGACGCCACCTCGAACGCGTCCTACGTGTCTTCGTCGACCACTACAACGCGCACAGGCCGCACCGCGCGCTCAACCTGCAGCCGCCCGATCCGACAACTCGAAAACTGCAGGCGCTCCGCCAACCAACGGCCGTCGTCGAGCGCCGAGACCGGCTAGGCGGACTCCTCCACGAATATCGCCTTGCTGCCTAAACCGACTTTGCGCACCCTTCAGGGTCCAGGCACTCGAAGAGCTCGCCTCGCCCGAGCTTCGTCGCGCCGTAACGGATCCAGATCCAGAACCGGTCCTCTATCCACTGGAGGTCGGGGAGGGCCACTCCGCGTGACTGTCCGACATGGCAGCGGGGCCGCCGTGCTCAATGGGCGCGCTTCCACACGCGGTAGCCCGCGCTCGTGCGCCCGACGAAGAGCACGCGCTGCGACGCGCTCTGGCTGGGCAGGAGCGCCCGGTCGGTGATGTAGACGACGACGGTGCGCGCCTGCACCTGCGAACCGCATTCGGCCTTCACCTCGGGCCCACGTCCCGTGTCGTGCGAGGCGATCGCGGCGGCGGTCGCCTGCGGCCGGTTCTTCGCCTCGTCGCCTACGAGCGCGGCCGTAACCGCCGGCCCGATCGGGTTGGCGGTGAGCGGCAGCAGGTCATCGGGACACCCGGCGGCGCTCGCCGGCTTCGAGACGACGACGCGGAACGTCCGCGACGCGTACGCGTGCGACCGCTCGCCGCGTGTCAGCGCGTAGACGATGCGCGTCGTGCCGGCACCGACGGCCCGGTAGGTCGCCCAAACGTCGCCGCTTCGCTTCGTGCCCTCGCCGACCTGGCGGACGACGTCGGAGTCGTAGCTGCGCGCGACGCGCCAGCTGCGGCCCGCGACCCCGGGTTTCGGCAGGGTGAGGACGAACATCGTCCCCGGCGACCGCTTCACCGTCTGCACCGGCCCCTTCGGCAGCGGCCCGACCGGCGGGGCGCCGGAGAGCGCCGTCGCGGTGAC
Source organism: uncultured Actinomycetes bacterium (assembly GCA_963757725.1). GTDB lineage: Bacteria > Actinomycetota > Thermoleophilia > Gaiellales > Gaiellaceae > CAVWSR01. Next base: position 18,339 of record CAVWSR010000005.1, on the reverse strand, counting down.
GACGCCGGCTGCGGCAATGACCGCCGCAACTGTCAGGAAGCGCTTCTGCATTTCGGGTCGACTCCTTTCTTCTCGTGTTCTCTCGTCGGTCGTGCCGGGCGGCGCCGCGCACCCTGGGGAAAGCTGCGGCGCCGCCCGTCCTTGCGCCTCACGCGGCCATGCTCAGGGCGGCCTCCTCGTCGACGCCTTCGGCGAGTGCGGGCTTGGACTCGACGAGCACCGCTGCAGCGATTGCAGCGAGCGCGGCGAGCCCGGCGAGCACGTAGAAGGCGATCGCGAAGCCGTGTGTGAGTGCGGCGCCGTCGGTCGATACCGCTCCCGGATGCGCGCCGACGTAGCGACTCGTGTAGGTCGCTGCGATCGTCGTGGCGAGAGCGACGCCGATCGCGCCTCCAATCTGCTGGCTCGTGTTGATCAGGCCGGAGGCGATCCCGGCTTCGGAGTGCTTGACGCCCGCGAGAGCGCCGATCGTCATCGGGATGAAGGCGAAGGCCATGCCGATCCCGCTGAGGACGAACGCCGGGAAGAGATCCCAGAAGTAGTGCCCGCGAACTGGCAGCTGTGCGTAGAGCACGAGCCCGGACGCCGCCAGCAGCAGCCCGATCGGCAGGAGCCGCCGGATGCCGACCCGCAACGCGAGCGCCTGCGAGACGTTCGCGAAGGACGATGATCGCGAGGGTCAGGGCGACGTACGCCACCCCGGTCTGCATCGCCGAGTAGTGGAGCACCTGCTGCATGTAGAGCGTGAGCAGGAAGAACTGCGAGAAGAGCGCTCCGCCCAGGAGCAATCCGGACAGGTTCGAGCCGGAGAGCGTCCGCAGCCGGAACAGTCGCATCGGCAGGAGCGGTGCGGTGGAGCGCAGCTCGACGCCGACGAATGCGAGGATTAGCGCGCCGGACGCGGCGAGCAACACGATCGTCTCTGCCGAGCCCCAACCGTGCTGGGCGGCCCGCGTCATCGCATACACGAGCAGCATCAGTCCGCCGGTGATTGACGCCGCGCCGGGCACGTCGAAGTGTCGGTGGGAGACGTCGGCGCGGCTTTCGCCCAAGAGGCGCGGGGCGAGCGCGAAGCACGAGCAGGCCGACCGGGACGTTGATGAAGAAGATCCACGACCAGCTCAGCGCGCTGGTCAGTGCGCCGCCGAGCAGCACGCCGGCAGCGGCGCCGCTGCCTGAGACAGCACCCCAGATGCCGAGCGCGAGATTGCGGTCGCGACCTTCCGCGAAGGTGGTCGTCAGGATCGACAGCGCCGCCGGCGAGAGCAGCGCGGCTCCGAGGCCCTGCAAGCGAACGGAACGCGATCAGCGAGCCCTCCGACCAGGCGAACCCGTCCAGGAGCGAGCAGACCGTGAAGAGCGCGAGACCCGTCATGAACAGGCGGCGGCGTCCGAGCAGGTCGGCCATCCGGCCGCCGAGCAGAAGGACGCCGCCGAAGAGGATCGAGTAGGCAGTGACGACCCACTGGAGGCTCTCCTGGCTGAAATGGAGGTCGGTCTTGATGGTCGGCAGGGCCACGTTCACGATCGCCACGTCGAGCACGACCATGAACTGCGCGGCGACGATCACCGCGAGGCCGATCCAGCGCCGTCGATCGAGGGCGATCCCGTCGGCAGGGCGCGCAAACGCAGTCATGTCTCATCCCCTCTCATTGCGATGCCTTTCTTCGAGGCTGCCTGCGGCCCGGTGTGCGCGGCCCTACGGCGACCTGCCTTTCGCGAGTGCGGCTACCCGAACTCGTTCGCCGTTCGGCCGACCCGGAGAGCAGCCGACAAGCGTGGCGCAAGCGCGATCGCGCCGAGCGATATCCCGGCCACAGCCGCGCCGGCGGCCGCGTCGAAGAAGAAGTGGTTGCCGGTCGCGACGATCACGAACAACACGAAGACCGGATACACGGCGCCCGCCGCGCGCCAGAGCGGGCGGCGCGCCAGCCGAGCCACTGCGACGCCGACGATGACCGAGAAGACGATGTGCACGCTCGGCACCGCGGCGTACGGGTTGTAGAGGCTCGACACGAGCGTCGAGTGGAGATCGACCGCGGTCGTGCTGCTGACCGTGTCCCTGACGCCGATGCCGGCGAGACGCGGCGGCGCGGTCGGGAAGAGCGCGTAGCCCGCAATTGCGAGCCCACTCGCGAGCGCGAGCGTGTTCCGCAGACGCGCGTACGCGTCGCGGCGTCGCCGGTACACCCAGATGAGCACCGCCACGGTGCCGGCTAGATGCAGGCTCACGTATGCGTAGCCGAGAAAGGTTGGGAGGCCGCCGACTTGGGCGGCGGCGTGTTGTATCGTCGCCTCGTCGAAGACGTGCAGGCTCCGCTCGAGCCGCACGATCCTGCTCGCGTCGGCTTCGGCGCTCGGTTCGCCGCCGCGCGCGACGCCGCGCGCGAGCTCCCCCGCGAGGTAGAGGCAACTGAGAAGTGTCGCCTCCACCCCCATCGGGACGCTCGCCGCGCGCCGTCGAGCGCGACTACGGACGGAAGGTCGCGCGAGGTCGTCACGCGGCTTCCCGCCGCTCTCGCGAGAGGTCAAGGAGCCCGCGCACGTCGGCGTCGAGCGCGTTCACGGCTCCCCGCTCGGCGGCCCCCGTCCTCACCGCTCGCGCGAGCTTCGGCAGCAGGCCGTGGAGGTACCAGGCCTGGAGCTCGGCGCGGGCGGCGCGCGCCCTCTTGCTCGCGGTCAGCGCCATCTCGGCCGCCTCAGCTCAGCTCCGCCGGCGGGACGTTCTGGTTGAGACTGAACAGGTTCTCGGGGTCGTAGCGGCGCTTGACATCGGCGAGCCGGTCCCACGTCGAGTCGGGATAGGCGGCGCGCACCCGCTCCGCGCCCTCGTCGCCGAGGAAGTTGACGTACGCCGAGTCCTCGCCTTGCTGAAGCGCGACTGCGGCGCCGTCGGCCCACGCCCTGTGAGCGGGATCCTCCGCCGGGGAGGCATACGCGGCGAAGGCCGTGACCAGGAGCCGGCGCTGCCTGTGGGCGAATGCCGTCGCATCCGCTGGGATACGCGCCGCGGCGCCGCCGAGCACCCGGATTCCGATGCCGGCCACCTGCGCGGTCGATGCTTGTAGCCGGTCGAGCAGCTCGCCGGCGAGGCTCTCGTCGAGCGCGTCGGAGAACAGTGTGCGCACGACCGAGCGCGGCGGAACGTCCGGCGTCTCCGCCGGGAACATCTCGGCGTACGGCATGGCCCGGACGAAGTCGGCCACCGGCGGCGCGAGCGCACGCAGCGGCGCGACGGCCCGTTCGCCCTCGTCGAGCGGTCCGGCGTGGACGAGCAGAACGAGCATCAGCGGCTTGCCGACGAGCTCGGGCGGGACGAAGGGCAGGGGCGGTGCGCGGAGGACGTTGGCGATGATCGACAGCTCCTCCGGCGCGGCGTCCGCCTCCGCCACGAGCCCCGCGAGAGTCTCGGGCGTCGCAGGCAGGGCGAGCATCCCGCCCGTCACGACGTCCACCGGGTGCAGCCGGTAGTCGAAGCGGGTGACCACGCCGAAGTTGCCGCCGCCGCCCCGGATCGCCCAGAAGAGATCCGGCTCGCGGTCGGCGTCGACCTCGAGCACCCGGCCGTCGGCGGTCACGACCTCGGCGCCGAGCAGGTGGTCGATCGTTAGGCCATGCTTGCGGACGAGGTAGCCGATGCCGCCGCCGAGCGTGAGCCCGCCGATGCCGACCGAGGCGGTGTCGCCGAAGCCCACCGCGAGGCCGTGAGGTGCGGCAGCGCCGGTGACCTCTCCCGAGGTGAGTCCGCCCGCCGCGCGGGCGACCCGCTCGCCGGCGTCGATCTCGAGGGCGTCGAGGCCCCGCAGGTCGAGCACGATCCCGCCTTCGCTCGTGCCGTGTCCGGCGTACCCGTGGCCGCCGCCGCGGACGGCGAGCTCGAGGCCGGTTTCCCGCGCGCGCTCGACGATCCGGGCGACCTCGCCGGCGTCGGTGGGCCGCGCGATGGCCGCCGGACGCCGGTCGACCGACGCCAGGAAGACGTGCCGGGCCTCGTCGTAGTCCGCATCGCCGGGGCCCAGAACGGAGCCGGCCAGGTCGGCGCGGAGCTGCGAGATCGAGAACCGGGACTGCTGTGCCGTATTCACGTAGGACTCCTTCGTTGGGTTGCTTCCGTTCCTCAACCGTCGCGGGGCGGCCGGGTCTGGGCAGTACGGCGCTCAGGCTTTCGCGAGTGCGGCTATCCGAACTCCGCACAGAACGGCGGGCGCGGCGCGGTGTGAGACTCAGCTGCCGTGGCGCCAGGGCGCTGCCCAGGCGCCGGAGCCGGACCAGTGCCGGGCCGAACCTCTCCGTCGCAGGTACAACCTCAGCGCCCCCAGGAAATGTGAGCGGGACGCGGCCATCGCGGGTCCTCGCGACTCGCTGGCCTCGCGGGCGAGGCGGGCGAGCGCCGCGTGGGCGAGCCGGTCACGTTGTATGGCCTTCGCGAGTTCTTCGGTGAGTGTCGGATGCACGATGTCCCCCCTCTCTGGCAGCACGATCTGCTTCGAGGATGGGCCTGCGCACCGGGCCGGCGCGATACGGCGTTGAGGCTTTCGCGAGTGCGGCTACCCGAACTCTGCTAGGAGCCGAGGAAGCGGAGCACGGCCAGCACGCGGCGGTGGTCCTCGGCGGCCGCCGGCAGGCGAAGCTTGGCGAAGATGCTCGTGACGTGCTTCTCGACGGCGCGCGGCGAGATGAACAGGCGCTGCCCGATCGCCTGGTTCGAGCGGCCCTCTGCCATCAGCTCCATCACCTCGCGCTCACGCGGTGAAAGCTGATCGACCGGATCGTTTCCGCGTCTCCGGCCGACGAGTTCCGCCACCACGAGCGGATCGAGCGCGGAGCCGCCTTCGGCGACACGGCGTACGGCAGCGATGAACTCGTCGACGTCGGCGACGCGATCTTTGAGCAGATAGCCGAGCCCCTCCGCGCTGTCCGACAGCAGCTCGACGGCGTACGTGTGCGCAACGTACTGCGAGAGGACGAGCACCCCCGTCTCCGGGTGCCGATCCCGGATCTCGCGGGCCGCCCGGATCCCCTCGTCGGTCTGTGTCGGCGGCATCCGAATGTCGACGATCGCGACGTCCGGGTGGTAGCTGCGCACCTTGAGCATCAGCTCGTCGACGTTAGCGGCCTGTCCGACGACGTCGATCTCGGCCTCTCCGAGCAGACGCGCCAGCCCCTCGCGCAGGAGCGTGGAGTCCTCCGCGATCACCGCGGACAAGCCGCGCTCGCGCCGACGCGCGTTCCGGAGTGGCGGAAACTCGTCTGGCAGGCCGTCGGCGACGAGCTGGTAGATCCGCTCCGGCTCGCGCAGCCCGCGGAACTCGAACTCGCCGAGCTCTATTGCCGGTGCGCCGATCTGGGACACCGCCTCCTGCGAGGCAAGTACCTGGCCACCGTGCCCGGCCTGGCAGATGCGCGAGGCGCGATGCACGTCGATGCCGACAGGCCGCCGGCCGCCCGTTCCGCCTCGCCGCAGTGGAGGCCGATGCGCACGCGCACGCGCTCTCCTCCTGGCCACACGCGTTCCGCAAACGAGTGCTGGATCTCGAGCGCCGCGGCGGCGGCCGCGTTCGCGTCGGAGAAGACGCTGAAGAGCTCGTCGCCGCGGCAGTCGACCTCCTCCCCGCCCGCCCGCGCGACGATCTCGCGCTGAAGCTCGCGCACCTCGGCGAGGACGGCCGCGTAGTCGGCGTCGAGGCGCTCGGCGAGGCCGCTCGAGTCCTCGAGGTCGCTGAAGAAGAAGGTGAGCGTCATGCTGTAGGCCCGACGGCCGCGAGACTTGCCGACTGGACGGGAAGCTCGGCACGGACGACCGTGCCGCGACCCGGTGGGCTGTCGATGCGGAGCTCGCCGTCGAGGGTCTCCACCCGGTCGCGGAGCCCGCGCAGTCCTGACCCTCGCTCGGCGTCTGCGCCGCCGGCCCCGTCGTCCGCGACCTCGACGGCGATCTGATCGCCGCGCCACTCGACCCGAACCGCGGCCGGAGCACGCATCGGCGTGCTTGACGACGTTCGCGAGCGCCTCGGAGACGGTGTAATAGGCGGCCGTCTCGACCGGCTCCGGCAGACGCTCCGGCAGTTCGACGTCGAGCTCGACGATGAGCGGCGCCCGCGCGGCCAGCACTTCGAGCGCCGGCTCGAGACCGCGCTCGGTGAGCACGGCCGGATGGATCCCTTGCGCAAGCTCGCGCAGCTCGGTCAGCGCTTCGCCGAGCTCTTGCGAAAGCGTCTCGAGCAGCTTCTCCGCCTCGTCCGGCGAGGTGCGGAGCTTCGCCTGCGCGAGTCGCAAGCCGACCGAGAGCTGCGACGAGCCGCTGCTGGGCGCCATCGTGAAGGTTTCGCTCGAGACGGCGGCGCTCGGTGTCGCTCGCCTCGACGATGCGGAGGCGCGAGGCGGCGAGCTCGTCCCGCGCGTGGGCGCTCGCGACCGCGAGCCCGACGAGCTCCGCGAAGGCCTGCAGGCGGCGCTCGGTCTCCACCGGCAGGGGCTCGTCGTCTCGGAGCGCGACGACGAGGGCTCCCCAGGTGAGGCCCGCGACGCGTGATCGGGACCCCGACGCTGCCGCGAAAGCCAAGCGCGCGCAGCTCGACCGCGCCGGGGCCTTTGAGCGAGACGTAGTCGGACGCGCGCAGAGGCCCCGGTCCGCAGCACCTCGAGCGCGGCCCCGGTCCTCGAGCTCGACGACGTGGCCAAGCTCGAAGCGCCCGGTCGGCGCGCCGAACTTGCCGACGATCGTCGACGTCGCGCCACCCTCGAAGCGGTGCAGCACGGCAGTCCGGAGCTCGAGCAGCTGGCAGACCTCCTCGGTTACGGTCTGGAAGACCCGCTCCGGGCCGGGCGTCGCCCGCGACGAGCGTCGCCACGCGCCGCAGCGCCGCCTGCTCCTCGGCGAGCCTGCGCAGCTCGGCGTCCGCCCGACGCTTGCTCGGTGAAGTCACGGACGATCGACACGACCTCGTCTGCTCCGCTCGGAACAATCCGCGCCTCTCTCCAATGCGGCTGGCCCTGGACCGTGACCTCGTACTCGATCACCTGGATGCTTCCGGTATCGAGCGCGCGCTCGATACCGGAAGTGATGGTGCGAGCGAGCTCGTCCGGGAGGACGTCGAAGCTGTTTCGGCCGAGGAAATCCTCCGGGGGGAAGATTTCGGCCGTCAGCGAGTCCGGCCGAACGTCGAGGTACGTGCCGTCGCGGCCATAGCGGAGGATCGTGTCGGGGATCGCGTCGAGCAGGGCGCGGTTTCTCTGCTCCGCGACTCGCCGCATCGCGGAGCGCACGCTCGTTCGCAAGCGCGAAGCCGGCCGCGGCGTTGACGGCGTCGAGCAGCTCCGGGCGGAGCCGCAGCGAGCGGTCGTGCACGAGCATGCCGACCGGCTCGCCCTGATGCAGGATCGGCGTCGTGGCGCGGTGGGCGTCCCGCTCGGGGAGCGCCAGCGCGCGCGCCGGAGCCGTCGAGGTAGCCGCCGTCCGACGCGAGCCGGCCCAGTCGAGCGTCGGGTCGCCGAGCGCGCGCCCGAGCGCCTCCTCGAGATCGGCCGGGTGCGCCGGATCGCGAAGCTCGAGCAGCAGCTCGCCGACGGCCGCACGCGAGAGACGTCCCTGGACGAGTGTCGCGAGAAAGGCGACGGGCAGCGCGAGCGCGGCGATCAGGGCGAGCCCGAAACCCGAGAAGACCGGCGCGGGACGAGAGCGGGGCGAGCACCAGCCCGAGCGAGAAGAGAAGCAGCGCGACCGTCCCTCCGACGCCACCGGCAGCTGCTGACGGCGGGCAGCCGGCGTGGCCGCCCGGGCCCGGCGCGCCATGCACACAACCGCGACAAGCGCCAGCAGTCGCGGAGGCGGCGGCTTCCAGCTCGTAGAGGCCGGTCGCCAGCGCCGACTGCGAGTCGACCAGCGCGAGATTGCGCGGGTGGTCGCTGTGGTAGCGCGTGAGCGGGTCGAAGATCACGGCCAGCGCCTGCAGCGCGACCACGTCGAGGTAGGCGGCGACGACGATGCAGCGCTCGCCCGTAGTGCGGAGCCGCCCGCTCGGGTACGCGAGCAGCGCGTGCACGAGCACCGCGAAGACGAGGTTCGACGCGAACACGCCGACCGTGTAAGCGCCGGCGCCGTTCGCCTCGTGGAGGACGCTGATCAGCGAGGCGAAACCGACCGCCGCGAGCAGCAGGCCGAAGCGCGCGTACGGCCGCAGCCGCAACGCGGCCACTCCTGCCCCGACGAACGTCAGGCACACGACCGCCGTCAGCAGAGATTGGCCGACCGGGTTCGGCGCGATCCTGCTGACGGCGATGACGTAGACGGCTCCGCCGATCGCGGCGGCCGCGAGCAGAAGAAGCATTGCGACCGCCCGCTCCGACTCCGCGCTCCGGGCCGGCGCGCGCTCGGATCGACTGCGTTCACTCGAGCAGCCTCTCGAGCGCGGCGCCGGACAGATCCCCCTTGGAGAGGAACCCGCGGGCGCCGCATTTCTCGATCAGCGGTCCGTACGACGAGCGGTCGCGGCTCGAGACGAGCACGATCGGCAGCCGTGGGATCGGCTGCGAGCAGCCGCTCGGCGACGTCGAAGCCGTCGATGTCGGGGAGCTGGATGTCGAGCAGCACGAGCTCGGGCTCGAGCTCGGCCGCGAGGGCGACGGCCGACACGCCGTCCTCCGCCTCCCCCACGACTTCGAACCCCTCGGACTCGAGCAGCGCTCGTACGCAGCTGCGGAAGCTCGCATGGTCGTCGACGACGAGCACCCGCCGTGCCGGCCGCAACCGCTCGACAAGCTGCCGGTGCTCCACCTTCATCCGACCCCCTTCCGGCACATTAGTCGGACTCCAGCGCCGGTGCGGCGTCCGGTGCGCGATCGCGTCCGCGGCCGCGTCGGCTCCCGGCCGCCGTCGAAGCGCGGCAGCCACTCGAGCCAGCGCGGCAGGTACCAGTTCCACTCGCCGAGCAGCTTCATCACCGCCGGCAGCAGCACCGCCCGCACGACGGTCGAGTCGATCAGGATCGCCGCCGCGAGCCCGAAGCCCATCTGCTTGATGTCGAGCGTGCGCAGGGTGACGAAGATCGCGAACACGGCCACCATCACCACGGCCGCGCTCGTCACCGTGCCCGCCGTCCGCCGGATCCCGGTCGCCACCGCCTCCTCGGTCGACATCCCGCCGTCGACCAGCTCCTTGATCCGGCTGAGGATGAACACGTGGTAGTCCATCGAGAGCCCGAACAGGATCACGAACATGAACAGCGGCAGCCACGACGTGATCGCGCCGTTCGAGTGGAAGCCGAGGATCCCCTCGGCCCAGCTGTGCTGGAAGACGAGCACCAGCAGGCCGTAGGCGGCACCGACGGAGAGCAGGTTCAGCAGCACCGCCTTGATCGGGATCACGATCGACCGGAAGGTCACGAGCAGGAGCAGGAAGCAGAGCGCGAGCACGAACGCGAACACGAGCGGCGCGTGGCTCTTCATCTGCTGGTTGAAGTCGTGCGTCCCCGCCGTCTCGCCGGTGACTGCCGCCTCCACGCCGTGGACGTTGCCGAGCGTCGACGGGATCACCTGCTGGCGGAGCGTCCGAAGCGCGGCTACCGACTTGTCGTTGCTGCCGTCGCCCTGGAGCGCGATCGAGACCGTCTCGACCGTGTGCGCCGGGTTGACCTCTGTCGAGATCGGCTCGAACATCTGCCCGCTCGCGAGCGCGCGCGACTCGAGCTTCGAGATCGCCTGCTGCACTTGCGGGGAGGTCACGTCGGGCGCCGCGACGACGACCTTCGCCGGCGTCTGCGCGCCGGGGAAGGCCTGCTGGATCGCCTCGTACGTGTGAACGATCGGCAGCGACTTCGGCAGGTCGGTGAAGCTCGGCAGCTGCGTGTGCAGCGTCAGCGTCGGCACCGCCAGCGCGAGCAAGGCACCGCCAGAGAGCGCGGCGGCGAGCGCGGGCCGGCGGAGGACGCGGTCGAGCACGAACCCCCACACGCGCGACTCGCCGACGGAGCGGCGGCCCAGCAGTGGGATCCTGCCCTTGTCGACCCGGTGACCCAGCTTTCCGAGCAGCGCCGGAAGGATCGAGAGCGACCCGATCAGCGCAACGGCGACCATCAGCATCGCGCCGACAGCGATCGAGGTGAAGACGGCGTTGCCGGTGAACAGCATCCCGGCCATCGCGATCAGCACCGTCAGCCCCGAGATGAAGACCGCGTGCCCGGAGGTGCCTGCTGCATTCAACAGCGCCTCGCGTGGCGAGCGGCCGCGCTCACGCTCCTCCCGCTCGCGGCGGAGATAGAACAGCGAGTAGTCGACGCCGACCGCCATCCCGATCAGCAGGATCACCGACTGGGTCGCGCTGCCGGCTGCGACGAGGTGGCTCGCCGCCGCGGAGAGTCCGATCGTCGCGAGCACACCGGAGAAGGCGAGCAAGACCGGCAGACCGGCCGCGACGAGCGCCCCGAAGGCGACGATGAGGATCACGAGCGTCACCGGCACCGACGAGTACTCGGCCCGCTTGAAGTCCTTGTTCAGCGTGTCGTTCAGCTCATGGGTCGAGCTCGCGAACCCGAACTCCGCCACCGTGAAGCCGCGGTGCCTCGTCTGCGCACCGGCAACCGCGTCGAGCACGGGCTGGACTTTCTTGTCGGCCTTGTCCTGGTCGCCGGCGATCTCGAACTGGACGAGGGCCGAGCGCCGGTTGTGCGAGACCTGGCCGCCGTTTCCGGGCGTGAGCGGCGAGCGCACACGCCGCACCTGCGGCAGGACGCGGACACGGAGCGGACCAGGTCTCCGACCGTCGCGCGGAAGGCGGGATCGCCTACCGTCTGGGTCGTCGACTGTACGAGCACGCTCTCGCCGGCGCGGTCGGTGAAGCCTGCGTGCTTGAGGATCTGCTCGGCCCTGTGCGATCCACCGGCGGCGGTGTCGGCCTGCTTGAGCATCCGCGTGCCCGCGACCGAGCCGAGCGCGATCGCGACCACACAGAACGCGAGCCACGCCGACACGGCCGTCTTCCAGTGCTCCGCGCTCCACCGTCCGGCGCGCGCAGCGAGGTTGCCTTTCATCTCGCCTCCTGACCTCTGGTTTCTCATTGGGTCAGGCTGCCCCGGGGCCTGGGGTCTCGCCAATCGGGCGGCCCGGCATGTCGTGGTGCGGGAAACCGCACTCCTGACTGCCGAGCCGCCTCTGCACGAGAAAGCAGCGCCCGCCTTCCCGCGTCAGGCCGCGGCCGGCAGCGCGCGACCACCGCACCGGTTGTAGCCGTACGGATGGCGAAACGCTTCCAGTGCGTCGGCGGGATCGACTGAGAAGTGGAAGCCCGTATCCGTCCGTTCGTCCTCCACACAGACGAATACCGATCCGGTTCGCTCGCTCCAGAGCAGCGTCACCTCCAAACCGTTCCCCGACCGCTGATCGAGTTCGTGGAGCCCAGGGAGATCGACCTCGGTGTGCATCACTCGCCTCCTCGATTGCCGATGCGACTGAGACTGCCAGTGGACGGCTGGCCGGCAAATGGGGCAAACCGACTTCTCGGGGTGCGGCAGTCCCGAGATCCTGCGCACTCAGGCGGACGAGTTCGGGTGGCCACACCTTCGAATGTCGGGCTTCCGCACGGCTCGGAGGAACCGGATGCCGGCACCGTGGAAGCTCAGCTTGACGTGCGACCGAAAGGACTCTCCATGGTGCTCCTGATCCCATTTCTCATCAGGCCGATCGTGCGCCTCGTCCGACGCTACCGTGCCCGCCGGGCGACCTCTACGGCATCACACGAGTGAATGCGTACATCGCGGGTCGACGTACCGGTGAGCGCGTAGCTGGCACAGAGCACGCCCTCGTCATCGCGGGCGGAGGCCCCCGATCGGGCTGATGCTGGCGGCCGAGCTGGCCCTGGCGGGGGTCGACGTCGCGATCGTCGAGCTGCGCGAAAGCCAGGCCCTCGTGGGCTCGCGCGCCCGCGGCCTGCACGCGCGCCGCATCGAGGTCCTCGATCAGCGCGGAGTCGCCGATCGGTTCGTCTCGCAGGGAACGAGGTACCCGGCCGTGTCCTTCGCGCGCGTTCCGCTCGACATCAGCGGTCTCCCCAGCCGGCACAACTACCTGCTCGGGCTCTCCCAGAGCCGCTTCGAGGAGATCCTGGCCGGCTGGGTCGCCGAAGGAGCGGTGCCGATCCATCGCGGCCGAGACCCCGGGCGTCGATGGTCGGTGTCATCGGCTGCTTCTCCCCTTCCCTCGAATTCGAACATCGTTCGAACGGAGCGCGGCGTATTCGTCGCGTCAAGCGTGCCTCGACGCACCCGGCCCGGGGAATACGGGGAGCAGGCGAGTGGGAGTGCGGCTATCCGTACGCGCGAGGCCGAGATCCGGACGGTGCCGGAATCCCGCATCTTCGGCGCATCCCGTTTATCCTCGGAGGGGGGTGGGTCGAACAAGCGCAGCGATGCTTCTCGAGGAGCGCCGCACGCTTAGAAAGCGGCTGCTTTACGACGGCGCTGTCCGTGTCGGCCTTCGCCTCGGCTACGTCCACAGCAGCGCGACGGCGTTGTGGCCGCCGGGCGGAGGGCCCGCCGCGTGACCGCAAGCAGCGGCGAGGTTGGTCCCGGCCTCGAGCGCAGAGCGCTCGGTTTTGTGCCGGTTCTATTCCAGTCGATCGTGTTCGCCGGACCCGCTGTGGGGGTGGCGTTGTCGCTGGTATTTCTGGCGTCGTATGCGGGCGGGGCAACGCCGCTCGCGACGATTCTGACGACGCTCGCGATCTTGTTGATCGCGGTGAGTATCGGTGAGCTGGGGTCGAAGCTGCCGTCGGCGGGCGGCCTCTACACGTATGTCGCGGCGGGGATGGGGGACGCATGGGGGTTCATGCTGTCGTGGCTGCTAGCGGCGGCGTACCTGATCATCGACGCCGGGCTGATCGTGCTGCTCCTGGGGCTGATCGCGCAGGACAACCTCACCTCGCAGCTGGGCGCGCCGAACTGGCTGTGGGCGCCCATCGTGGTGTTCTGCATATGCGTCGCGACTGGACTGGTGATCTCGGGGATCAAGCCCTCGGCGAAGGCACAGGTCGTAATGGGGGTCTTCGAGATGGCGGTCTTCAGCGTGCTGGCGGTCTGGCTGATCGTCAAGGCTGGAAGCCGCAACACGCTGTCGGCGTTCTCGCCGAACAACGGCAACGCCAACGGCTGGGGGTCGATCTTCGCCGCGATGATCTACGGGGTGCTCGCGTTCGCGGGGTTCGAGAGCGCGGCCTTCCTGGCGGAGGAAGCGCGAGAACCGCGGCGTGCGGTCCGCCGTGCGGTGGTCGGATCGGTGGTGCTGATCGGAATCTTCTGGACGCTCGCGATGTACGCCGGTGTTGTGTATTGGGGCCCCCACAACATCACCCTCGGCAAGGACCCGTTCGTCGCCTACAACAGCGGCGATCCGTGGGATGGAATCGCACACCTCGTGTGGGGCGGCGCATGGGTGCTGGTGTTGATCGCGGTCATCAACAGCACGTGGGCGAGTCTCATCGGCGAGTTCAACGCCGGATCACGGCTGGCGTTCGCGCTGGGTCGGGTCAACCTGCTGTCGCCGCACGCCGCGCGCGTTCACCGCAAACTTCGCACACCCTGGATCGCGGCCATCGGACTGGCTGTGGTCGCGATCGCCATATCCCTGACCTTCGGGTTCGTGATGGGCGGACCCAAACCGTTGGGCGCCACGCTGTTTCTGGGCGCGCTCGTAACGCTCCTGTTCATCCCGATCTACATGCTGGTGGCGCTGAGCTGCCCGTTTTACTTCTGGCGGCACCACCGCGACGAGTTCAATGTCATCAAGCACGGCGTCCTGCCGGTTGCAGGCGTCGCGTTCTTCGTGCCGGTGCTGATCGCCTCGCTGGGCCTCAACTTCGCCGGCCTCGGCATCGCGCCCCTCCACGGCCCCGCGCGCTACACCCCGTGGATCGCGCTCGTCTGGATCGCGACCGGGATCGTTGTGTACATCTGGTTGCTGCGGCGGCGGCCGGAAACGATCGACCAGTTAGACCGGGTATTCATCGTCCAGGAGCATGCGGCGCTGCGGCGGGTGGCAACACTTGCGGCAGAGGGCGCCGAGGCCGAATCGCTATACGCCCTGGTCGCCGAGCAGGTCGGCGAGGTCTTACGAGTCCCGCTCGTGAGCATCCTTCGCTACGAACAGGACGGAACGGCGACCGAGCGCGCCAGCTTCTCCGAAGTGGAAGGGCGCTTGCGCTCCGGAACCCGCTGGTCACTCGAAGGCACCAGCGTGGTCTCCGAGGTCGTCCGGTCCGGCCACCCGGCCCGCATCGACGATTACAGCGGCCTCACCGGAGAGATCGCCGAAAGTGTACGGCGCGCGGGGATCCGATCGACGGTCGGTATCCCCATCGTCGTCGCGGGTCGCCTCTGGGGAGCGATGGTCGTCTCCTCCACCGAGCCGGACCCGCTGCCCGAGGAGACCGAAGCGCGGCTCACCAACTTCACTGAGCTGGTCGCGACCGCGATCGCAAACGCCGAGGCCCTCGAGCGAGTCGAGCGCCTCGCGCAGGAGCAGGCCGCGTTGCGGCGGGTGGCGACACTGATCGCCCGCGCCGCGAGCGCCGAGGAGGTGTTCTCGGCCGTCGCCGAAGAGGTGGCGGGCGTGTTGAACCTTCAGATCGTCACGGTGTGCCGCTACGAGAAGGACGCTGTGGTGGTTCTCAGCTCACTTGGCATTCCCGCGCTCCCGTCAGGCAGCCGTCGGCCGCTTGACGAGCCCAGTCTCCCCGGCTCGGTCTACAGGACCGGCGGCCCCGTCCGAATCGACGATTTCACAGAAGATCTCACCGGCGCCTTCGACATCTACGCCATGGCCCGCAATGGAAGCGTCAAGTGCGGGTTGGGTGCGCCGATCGTCGTCGACGGAGCCGTCTGGGGGAGCGTGAATGCCGGTTCAACCGAGGAGCGGGCTTTCCCGGTCGAGGCTGAGGAGCGCCTGGCCCGCTTCACCGACCTCGTCGCCACCGCGGTTCAGAACGCGACCATGCGCGATCAGCTGGTCGCCTCTCGCGCTCGAGTGATCGCCGCTGCGGATGAGAGCCGGCGGCAGATCGAGCGCAATCTGCATGACGGCGCACAACAACGTCTCGTTTCGCTCTCCCTCTCACTCCGGCTCGCTGAGGCCCAGCTAGGCACGAACCCGGAGCGCGCGGCCGAGATCCTCTCGGTGGCGAGCGAGGAGTTGACGCAGGCGCTCGCGGAGCTGCGCGAGCTCGCGGGCGGTATCCACCCCGCGATTCTCACCCACCAAGGGCTCGAAGCGGCGCTCGTTGCATTGGCTGCACGTGCACCGGTGCCGGTGGAGGTCACTTCATGCCCGCAACGTCTGCCTGCGCCGGTCGAGACCGCTGCGTACTACATCGTGTCCGAGGCGCTCACGAACGCCTCCAAGCACGCAGTCGCCACGCGCGCCTGGGTCTCTCTCCGTGTCGAGGATGGCATGCTCAACCTCTCGATTCGAGATGACGGCATTGGCGGAGCGGATCCGACTCGAGGCTCCGGGTTGATCGGTCTCAGAGACCGCGTCGAGGCCCTCGCGGGAACGATCGAGATCGACAGCCCGCCGGGCGCCGGAACCTGCATCGGCGCCGCGATCCCGGTTCCATTAGCTTCGAGTTAGGCGAAAGGAGGATGGGCTGCGACACCTACCAGCAGGGGGCAGGCTGGGAACACGTCTTGGGACAGGTTGAAGGTCCGTCAGGTCCACTGGTGCAGGAGGAACTCGCCACGCCGCGGAGCGCCATACACTGAGTAGGAAGCCGCTTGAACAAAGGCGATTCGCGAACGCAAACATCGCCGCTCTGGTGTGGCCTCTGATCCAGGACCAGGTTTTGGGGACAGTTCCGTCGGTCCGCTGGCCGCCGACAGGCACTTCAACGCTCGTGGTGTTGCGTGCGGCGACTCGATCGCTTCACGGTCATGCGGAAACAGCCGGTTGACCGAACCACTTGGTCAGTGTTTCAGAGAGCCCTGCCTCGGGGTCGTCTCCGGCCCAGGCGACATATCCATCCGGACGAACAAGCACGGCGGCGGGGGCAGGGACCGCGCCGACCACCGGGAGCTCCCAGCGGCCCGTGTACTTCGCGTCGATCTGCCGAACGCGATCTGCCAACGGGCGGATGTCGAAGGTGCGGGACTCGTCGAGTTTGAGCAGTACCGGCTCGGCGCCGTGTAAGGCGGTGAAGAAACGCAGCGGGCCCTCGCGGGTGATCAGGTCGAGGTCGGGCATGCGACGGCCGAGCAGCGGGTGGCCCTCGCCGAGGTCGTAGCGAATATCCAGGCCGGAGATCATCCCGGCGAGGTAGTTGCGCGGCTCGTCCATCCGAAGGAGATGGGACAGGGTGTCGCGCAGCGCGTCGAGACGCGCGTCGGAGCGGGTGAGCGCGGTCGCGGCCATCGTCGTCCGCAAGATGCGGGCAGCGACCGGGTGCCGCTCGGCGTGGTAGGTGTCGAGGAGGCGGTGCGGCGCTGTTCCTTTGACGGCTGCGGCGAGCTTCCAGCCCAGGTTGACCGCGTCCTGTACGCCCAGGTTGAGCCCTTGCCCGCCGACCGGGTAATGCATGTGCGCTGCGTCGCCCGCGAGCAGCACTCGTCCTCGCCGGTAGGACGCGGCCTGGCGTGTCACGTCGTTGAACCTGGAGATCCGGGTCGGGCTGTGCACCCCGTAATCGGTTCCCCACGCGGCCACGAGCGCGCGGCTGAGCTCCTGCAGCGTCGGCTCGCCCGTCTGGCCGGCGTACCGCTCGCTCACGACGACCCCGGCGCGGTTTCCGCCTTCCAGCTTGCTGAACGCATGTGTGCCGTTCTCGTCGTGACGGATTCCCCACTCGGGCTCTTCGCGTAGCTCGACCTCGGCGAGCAGCGAGGTGACCGAGGGTTCCCAGCCGAGGAAGTCAATGTCGGCCGCGTTGCGGACCAGGCTGTGGCCGCCGTCGCAGCCGACGAGGTACCCCGCGCGCAGCAACCGACCGTCGGACAGCTGGAGATCGACGCCGGCGGCGTCCTGGGTTACGGCGGTCACCTCAGAGCCGCGGGCGATCGGCACACCGAGCTCGTCGATCCAGTCGGCCAGGATGCGCTCGGACTCCTTTTGCCAGAGCGCGAGGCCGTAGTTGTGGCGGGTTGGAAAGTCGCTGATGTCGAGCGATACGCCGGCGAAGCTCTGGATCTGCATCGGCTTTCCGGCGGCGATGAAGCGGTCGGCGATCCCTCGCTGGTCGAGCACCTCGATCGTGCGCGCGTGCAGGCCGCCGGCGCGGGAGCCGGCGAAATCGCGGCACGGACGCCGCTCGGCGACGACGACGTCGATCCCTGCCAAGCTCAACTCCGCGGCCAGCATCATCCCGGTCGGGCCGGCACCCGCGATCACCACCGCATGCTCGGTCACGGCGTCTGCAGCAGCATGGTGGTCGTCTTGCCGCAGCCGAGCGAGGGTGTCAGCAGCAGCTGAACAGTCACGTGCGGGCGGTGGGCGCTCACGAGCTCGAAGCGACAGAGCGCGCGGGGGCCGCTGACCGTCTTCCAGAAGAAGGTGCCGGGGAGACGCCTGGTCGCGAGCGTGTGCCACGCTCCGCCCGCGCGCTGGTAGGTGGTCAGCGTCACGGCTGCGGTTGGGGCGCTGCCGCCGCCGGCGCGTCGAGCGACGAGGTCGGCGCGGAAGTCGGAGCTGGTCGCGGTCGCGATCGTTGCCGCGGCGACTCTCGCGTGCGCCGGTGCGGCAACCGCGCTCGCTGCGAGCGAGAGCGTGAGGGCGAGCAGCGGGACGAGCCGAGTGATGCGGTGAGTCACGCGTTTTCTCCTTTCGAGGTCTGTGTCGTATGCCGGGTTGGGGCGCTACCGGTGGCGATGTGCGGTCAGTCGATCGTTGCGCGCTGGAGTCCCGCGATTGCCTCGCGCTGGACGGCGTTCATTCCTTCCTCGTGCCCGTAACAGGCAAGCGCCGCGCACAGCGAGAACGCGAGTACACGCGCCCGTAGCAGCTGCTCCTCGGAAGCCGAGCCGTAGGTGCGCATGAACGCGTCCCGCCCGCCGGGTGGGAGGAAGCTCCAAACGAGCTGAAGGTCGACCGCAGGGTCGGCGTAACAGAGGTCGACCCAGTCGATCACGCCGCTGATCTCTCCTCCCTGGAGAAGGAGATGGCGGAAGTGGAGGTCGCCGTGGGCGACCGCGACGGGACGCTGGGGCGGAGGAAGCCGCTCCGCCTCGGCGAGAAGGTGGACGACAGACGTCGGAGGGCGCCACAGGCCGAGGCGCTCGACCTCGCTCAGGTACCGGCGCGCCACCTCGACTCGGCGTGGCATCTCCGCACGTCGATTCGGGTCGAGCGGAAGGTCACCCGCGCCGAGCC
>CAVWSR010000004.1:0-135450 GCA_963757725.1 uncultured Actinomycetes bacterium | reverse complement strand
CAGCACCGAGTCGGAGGGGCGCGCCTGATGGGCCAGCTGCGCGGCTTCCTCAAGTACGGGCGCGCCGAGACGCCCGAGCGCGATCCCCGCGAGCGCGTCGGCGACTTCAAGGAGTTCGTCGGGAGCCTGCCGCTCGTCGAGCTGCAGCGAGCAGGGCGCCCGCTGCATGGAGTGCGGCGTCCCGTTCTGCCACAGCGGCTGCCCGCTCGGCAACCTGATCCCGGACTGGAACGACCTCGTCTATCGCGATCGCTTCCCGGAGGCGATCGAGCAGCTGCACCGCACGAACAACTTCCCCGAGTTCACGGGCCGGCTCTGCCCGGCGCCCTGCGAGGCGGCGTGCGTGCTGGAGATCGACGAGGGCAATGCCGTCTCGATCAAGCAGATCGAGGTCGCGATCGTCAACCGCGCGCTGGCAGGAGGGCTGGATCGTGCCGCGCCCGCCGAGGACCCGTACGCGGCCGGACCGTCGCCGTGGTCGGCTCGGGCCCGTCCGGCCTCGCCTGCGCGCAGCAGCTGAACCGCGCGGGCCACACGGTGACGGTGTACGAGCGGGACGAGGCGGCGGGCGGGCTCGTCGCGCTTCGGCGTCCCGGACTTCAAGATCGAGAAGTGGATCGTCGAGCGGCGGGTGCAGCAGCTCGTCGCGGAGGGCGTCGAGCTTCCGCTACGGAGTCGACGTCGGCGTCGATCTCTTCTGCCGAGGAGCTCCGCGACGCGCACGACGCCGTCGTGGTGGCGATCGGCTCGCGCGTCCCTCGCGACCTGCCGGTGCCCGGGCGCGAGCTGGACGGCGTGCACTTCGCGATGGACTACCTCTACCAGCGCAACCGCTTCGTGGCGCCGAGCTCGGCCGGTGCCGGGCGCCCGCGCGCCGGCAGCGGCGCGATCACCGCCGCCGGGAAGCATGTGCTCGTCGTCGGCGGCGGCGACACCGGCGCGGACTGCGTCGGCAACGCGCACCGCGAGGGCGCCGCGTCCGTGACGCAGATCGAGCTGCGTCGGCGAGCCGCCGGTCCCGCGGCCCGACGACGTCACCCCGTGGCCGCGCTGGCCGATGAAGCTCCGCAGCTCCTACGCGCTGAAGGAGGGCGGAGAGCGCGAGTTCGCGATCTCGACGACCACGCTTCGCCGGTCGGGACGGCCGCGTCGAGCAGGATCCACTGGGTCGCAGAACACCGGCGTGCCGCCGTTCGAGCCGGTCGCCGGCACCGAGGAGGCGCGCCCGGCCGAGCTCGTCCTGCTCGCCATGGGCTTCCTCTCGCCCGAGCCGCTCGTGCTCGAGCAGCTCGGCGTCGAACGCGACGCCCGCGGCAATGCCGACGCGCCGCCTACGCCACCTCGGAGGAGGGCGTCTTTGCCGCCGGCGACGCCCGCCGCGGCCAGTCGCTGATCGTCTGGGCGATCAACGAGGGCAGGCAGTGCGCCGTCGCGGTCGATCGCTGGCTCGGCGCGCTCGAGTCCGAGCCGGCCGCAGAGCGGCCCCGCACGGCGACGGCGTAGGGCCCGTCTCCGGCGCCGCTTCCGTGAGCATCTCGTCTCCGCCGGGCACATCGACGATCGAGATCGAGCTTGTCCCAGAGGGCGGCGGTACGAAGCCAGCTAGCGATTGCCGCCGGTCGCGGCGAGCGCGTCGGGCTCGACCTCGAGCGGCGAAGCGCGGCCCTTCGTGTTCGGACGGGTCGCGAGCGTCGAGCCGACGAGGATCAGCGCGAAGCCGACGCCCATGCCGACGGTGAAGCGCTCGTCGAGAACGGCGACGCCGAGCACCGCGGCCACCGCGGGATTGACGTACGTGATCACTGTTGCCCGCACAGGCCCGATCTCGGCGATCAACGCGAAGAACAGCAGGAACGCGAGGGCGGTGCAGACGAAGGCGAGCGCGGCGACCGAGCCGAGCACGCGGCCCGAGGGCACGTGCGCCGGCAGGCTGAAGGCGGCGATCGGCGCGTAGACGACGGCGGTCAGGCCGAGCGACACCGCGAGCACACCGAGCCCCGGCACGTCGCTGAGGAAGCGCGTGAGGATGATCGGGCCGACGGCGTAGCCGACGGCGACTCCGGCGATCTCCGCCAGACCGACTCCACTCGTCCCGCCGAGGTCGAAGCCGACGAGCGCCGCCACGCCTGCGAGACCGATCAGCAGCCCCGCCGCGCTCGACAGGCCGGGCCGCTCGCGGTCGCCGGTCGTGCGCGCGATCACGGTCCCGTCAGCGGCACGGCCGCGATCAACAGCGCCGTCAGCGAGCTCGACACGCGCTTCTCCGCGCTCGCGAGGAGGAGCCACGGCGCCGCGATCTCGACCGCGGTGAAGGCGAGCAGCGGCAGCCAGCGCCGCACCACGGCCCGCACGTCGCCCCTGGCGGCGGCGATCGGCAGCAGCAGCAGCGCCGCGAGGGCGGTTCGCGCGAACACGAGCGTCGCCGGGCTCAGGTCGCGAACGGCGACCCGGATCAGGAGATACGGGATCCCCAGATCACGCACATCGCGGCGAACAGGAGCCAGCCGCGCCTCGTCATCGCCTCGCCACCCGCACCGTCCAACGCTACGCGCACACGCGCCGCCGCCGCCACAAGGATTCGTTCTCAACCCGCCCTGCCGCGCCGGTCGCGCGCACCTTGGTCTGCGAGGAGCGCGCCCGCCGGACCCCGGCTACCCTTGCGCACGATGGACGGGAATCGGCCGCTGAGTAGCGAACGGGCTCGCCGGCTTGCCGAGCGCGAGCGCGCAAAGGGTCTCGAACCCGACGACGAGGCCGCGCGCTGGCTGGAGGAGCACGACCCGAAACCGGAGCCGACGGCTCCGAAGGCTGCCGGAAAGTCGAAGGAGCTTCATCGCTGGCGGCAGCGCCAGGCGCGCGAGCAGAAGCGCTGAGCCCGGCCGGGCGCGCCGAGGATCATCCTCCAGAAGGACTCGAGATCGCGCTCGCGGCCGATGCGGCTGGGACAGCCCGCGTCGTACCGTTCAGGGCATGAGCCAGACAGCCGAGCTCGAGCAGGATCTGCAGTACGCGACCGCCGTCGAGGCGTGGGCGCTCGAGCAGCTCGATCGAGTCGACCTGAGCCACCGGCAGCGCCGGCTGATCGAGCGGGAGCTCCTGACCGCACTCCGCATGCGCGAGCAGCCAACGGCGTCGTCGTAGCCGGCAGCGTTCGCGCCGCCACGTCACGGATCGTCCCGGCGACCGCTCCGTGGCGACCGGCGAAACGCTTCGATGCGCCGGCGCGCCTGCTTCGTCGGACGCCGCCCCGAATCAGCGCCGGGCGGACGCGCCAGCCGACGCTCCTGGGCGCTTCGCTCCCGGCCGGCGATCGACGCCGCGGTCTCCTCGTAGAGCGTCGCCGCGACACGAGCGGGGCCCCGCTTGTCGGCGACGCCGCTCACCACGACCGTCCATCGCAGCTCGCCGATCCGCACCTCGACGGTGTCGGCCAGGCGAACCTCCTTCGCTGGCTTCACGCGCTCGCCGTTGACGCGCACGTGGCCGCCGCTGACGGCCTCGGTAGCCGCACCCCGGGTCTTGAAGAACCGCGCAGCCCACAACCACTTGTCGATCCGGATGCTCTCCACTAGAGCCTCGAGAAGTCAGCTCGGCGGCGTCTCGGGCGGGAGGACGACGGTCAAGGCGGCGACAGCGTCCTCGAAGTCGCTGTCGCTTGCGGTGAGGAGGCGTCCGGCCCAGTAGACGCGAGTCGTCTCGATGGTCGCCTCCGACTTGCCCGCCTGGCGGTAGAGGTCGACCGCGTGCGCGAGGTGGCTCTTCGCCGCGTTCCGCTCGACGAGAGGCGAGCGGGCAGGTTTGGTGCGCGGCGCAGGAGGAGGCGGTGCAGGCGGCGTCGGCGCTGAGCCGCCGCGCGCGACGGCGAGCTCTGGAATCGCAGCTCCGAGCACGTGCCAATCCTCCGCGACCATCTGGTCGGCGAGGAAGACATTGAAGCCGACTGTCCCCGCGGCCCGAAGGTCGGCGGCGTATTCCGACGCGGTGTGCAGGTAACCGGCTCCCCAGAGGCCCAGTGTCGGGTGTACGCGATCCTTCGGCCAGGCGGCTTCCGTTTCGACCATGCAGTGGACGCAGTTGGCGACCGTCAAATAGGACGCCGCTCCGGCCTGGTTGGCCGCCGCCTCCTGCTCTGCACGACCCCAGTACGTCTGCGGCAGGCACGCCGCGCCCGCCTGCTGCCACGGCACGTAGTCGAACTCTCGCTTCCAGAGCGACCCTCCGAGGCACGACAGTCCGAGCGGGATCGTCGGCATTGCGGCACGAAACGCGTCGACGAACGCCTTGCTCTTCCCCATGTTGGCGGGGTGCTCATACGGCTCTTCCGCGTTGGCGACGTAGAAGTCCGCTGCGTATTGCCTGCCGAGATTTGCAGCGGCGGTCGCCTCCGCAACCGGGTCGCCTTCGAGCCAACCCCACAGCCCGACCTTGAGTCCGCTGCCCCGGTAGGCCGCCACGGCAGCCGCGAGCTTTCCGTCGTTCTCGAGCTTGAGGCTGTGGTGAGCCTTGATCACGACCCAGCCGTAGTTGTCGCGCCCGAGCGCTGTGATGAGCGCGGCCTGGTCGACGCTGTCCACGGAGCCGATCCAGGCTCCGGCCTCTGCGAACAGCGTGGACACCTACCGCGGCTCCTGTTGCCGCTTCGGGTGCGGCGTCACGCGGAGGCCGACGCGGTTGCGTCGGCGATCTCGGCGTTCGCGGTGGGGCCTGCGATCGTTGGTGTCACCCCCTCGAGCGCGGGCCAGGCGCTCGGAGTCTCCAGTTGCCCGGAGGTATAACAGCGAATGGGGACCTCGAGCCACGATCCTGATCCCTGACGCCCTCGCTCAGAACCAGCCACGGCGCTTGAAGAAGACGAGCAGGGCCGCGAGCCCGAGCAATTCGGTGCCGAGACCGAGCACCGACGAACGTGCCCCAGTCGGCGATGTGCCTGACCTCGAAGCCGAAGTTCTGGCCGAAGAAGCCGGTCAGCCAGCTGAGCGGCAGGAAGATGGTGGCGATGATCGTCAGCTGCTTCATGACGCTGTTCAGCCGGTTGGAGACGGTCGACAGGTAGACGTCCATCGCGCCGGTGAGCAGGTCGCGGTAGCTATCGATCAGGTCGCGAGATCCGGATCAGGTGGTCGTAGACGTCGCGGAAGTAGCGCTCGTCCTCTTCGGCCAGGCCGGGAAGCGAGGCCACACCCCCCATCAGCCGTGCGAAGGTGTCGCGTTGCGGCGTGATCGCCTTGCGCATCCCGACGAGCAGACGCTTCATCTGGAAGATCTGCTGCAGCTGGGTGTCGTCGGGCCTGAGGAAGATGCCGTCCTCGAGCTCGTCGATCTGGTCGTCGAAGTCGGCCAGGATCGGGAAGAAGCTGTCGACCAGCCCGTCGACAATCCGGTACAAGAGCAGCGAGGGTCGGTCGATCGGCTCGTCTCGTTTCGCGTAACGGCGCCTGATCTCGGCGAAGGCCGGACAGTCATCTCGGTGGACGGTGACCAGAAAGCGCTGCGAGTAGAAGCAGTGCACCTCGACGAGGCGGTCGTCGTCGGCGACAGCGCCGTAGACGACGAGGAAGACGAAGTCGTCGTAGTCGTCGATCTTCGCGCGCTGACCGAAGTGCTCGGAGTCTTCGACGGCGAGCGGGTGGAACTTGAAGACGTCGCGAAGAATCTCGAAGTCGCCCGGATCAGGCTGGTCGAGATCGAGCCAGAAGAACTCCGCCGCTCGCAAGCAGCTTCTCGACTGTCTCGGAGCTGAAGTGCATCTCCCCGCTGCCCTGGTGATGGATCACATGGCAGACCGACGGCCCGGCACGGTCGGCCTGCGGCGCGGCGACCTCGGCCGACGGGGCGCCGTCGACGCTCGTGGTCTGCGCTGTCGGCGGGCGATTCCCGGCCATTGCGAGAGCGTAGCTCGCCGGCTGGCGGCGACTTCGCCGCAGCGCGACGATGCCTACGGCCTGCGTCGGTGGGCGCGAAGGCCGATGTTTGGTCTGGCCCATCTCCGCACGCACCCGAGTTTCACATCAAGCCTCTAGTATCTGAGCCAGTGCCGACGTAGCTCAGCTGGTAGAGCACTTCACTCGTAATGAAGGGGTCCGCGGTTCGAATCCGCGCGTCGGCTTTCTAAAAGCCCCGCTCAGCGGGGTGTTTGTTTGCTCGGGAGCCTACGACGCTCCGCTCGGGTCGCACCTGGGTCGCACGGGGTTCGTCGCCGGCCTGTGCTGCGCGGATCAGTTCTTCCGCGGAGACGGGTTCGGCGTCCTCGAGCTCGTCGAGGACGTGGCCGTAGGTGTCGAGCGTCATCGTGGGGTGAGTGGCCCGCCTGGCGGGCGACTTCGATGATCGTCCGCCGTTCTGCGATGAGCAGGGAGACGAACGAGTGGCGGAGGTCGTAGGGCCGGGCCTGGCCGAGCCCTGGTCTCTTCGCCGCCGGCTGGAAGACGCGGTTGCGCCAGTTGCGCCAGTCGGTGTCCCGCCTCCGCCTGGTTGTGTAGTCATGCCTACGGCTCGTCGGCATCACGGTCTGGACGCTGGGTTGCCCCAAGACTCGCCAAGCGAGTTCAGCCGGCGGCCGTCGATGAAGCGGCAAGCTGTTGGCCAGCGAACATCACGCGGGCGCCCTCGATCGGGCTAGGACTCGCGATGCAGCCGATACTCCGTAGAGAATCTCCTTGTGGACAAACGGCTCGTCCCTCTGAACGGCCTCATCGCGCTGCTGAGCAACAGCGACGACAAGTGGCCGAAGTTCCTCCGTGACCAGGGATGGCACCGCCATCAGTTCGAGGTCAAAATCGCCTCGTCGCTAGGAAACCTCCGGGCTGACGGGGTGATCTTCAGGCTGGCGCCGAATGTGATCCTCCTCTGCGAAGCCAAGAGCGGTCGGAACATCGACGAGGGAAGTATCTCGTCACCACGCTGGATGAGCTGCGGCGCGTCGGCGCGATCCCGCCGCCGCTGAGAGGCAAGGAAGCGGAGGTCTGGACGCTCTTTGTGGGAACTGAAGAGGAGCGGCTGTCGCTCGAGCGAGGGCTGACAGAGCTGGGCGTGATCGGGCCACTCTTGACGATCGGTCGAGATCGTGTCCGGCTCAGCGGAACCAGCGAGGTGCCGGGACTCGACGGATTCGACGAGCACCACATCGGGGGGATGCCGCCCGCGCGGTTCAGGATCGATCACCAGAGCGATGAGCTCGAGATCGCCGAGGTGCTCGTTCCGATCATCGCAGCGGCTCAAGCCCGGCGGGTCGAATTCCTTGCGCTCGAGGAGATCTGCGCCGGGGCGCTCCCCGAGTGGGCGCTCTTGCCGGATGGTGCTCGCGGCGACTTCCGGCGCAGAGTTGGAGATGTCCTCGCCCGGCTGGCGCATGGGCCACAGAAGCGGGACTTCCGCTACGAGCCTCGCACCGGCCACAGCGACGGACGCGTTGTCATCTTGGCCACGCCGGCTGATCGCGACCCACGCGGGATGACTCAGGCGTGGCAGGCCGTGGAAGGAAGGGCCGCTCGCGCCTTGAACAGACGTCCGAAGCCGCAGGTTCCCGGCCAGATGTCGCTCGAAGATCTGGCGGACCAGGGCGGGATCGGCCGCGAATGAGAGGATCGCCATAATGGCATCTGTGGACGGCCGGCAAGACTTTCTGGAGTTGATGACGCGCGCGATGCGCGGTGAGGCTGATGAGTCCGCCTTTGGAGGCCACGTCCGCAACGGAAAGGTCAAGTCGCGTCTTCTCGAAGCCCATCCACCGGAGCGCTCATCCGATGGGGTGGCCGCGCTTCTCGCTGAGAAGGCGAGCGCCGCCGGTCTCAAGCCAAAGCTCGTGGACGAGGATTTGTGGGTGCTTCTTGGGAGCGACGACGTCTTCTTCGTCGATGCGTTGAACCCACGCTTCTGGCTTCTCCACACCACGTCAGCGGCCGACGCGCTCCGCCGATTCGTGCGGGTTGAGCTGCTGACGGACTCGCGGCTCGACAGCGCTTGGATGCCGAAGAGTCAGCTCGACCAACTCGAAGGCATCCGCCACTGGATACGGTTCTCGTTCGAGTCAGACGTTCTGCTGCCCACCGACGGCCAAGGCGCGGACGGCACTCGACGCTGGCGCGTCCAGGTCGAGGGTGATGCGCCAGAAGAGTTGCTCGCGCTCGCAAGCCAAGACCCCCGCTATGCCGCGGCGGCTGCACTGAGCGCGGTCGGCTCGATACTCCACGACGAAAGTAGCGAGGTGCGGCTCGTTGGTGACTACAGGGGGGCGTTCGTCGCGTCCGGAACGAGTTTTGAGCTTGTGGTTGGAGCGCTCTGGCGGACGATGGATCGCTACGAGAGCTTCGTACAGACGCTCGAGGACCTACACCGGCTTCGCATCACGCCAGTTGAAGACATTGGTCTTGTCCTTGACGGAGACGTGGCGGTGATCGACTTCCCGACAGAGGTGCAGGACGTCGAACATTTCGTTGGTGCTCTCTTCAACGCAAAGGAGCCGTTCCGGCTGTGGGCGGTTCCCCGCGAGGTCGCTGCCGGCGAATGGGAGGCAAACGCCGTCGACCTTCACGTCGGGGAGACGCTGCGTCTCGAGATCACGCCACGGTGGATTCGAGTCCTACTCGACCAGCACACCTGCGGGAACACATTGGCTCGCCTGGTAACAAATCTGCAGCATCGCTTCCACGCACAGACCCAGCTCGAGCTACCTCTCACCGTCATATAGTCCGCCGTTGACGCGGCCCACCTCAACGAGTTTCGGCTCGTTGCCCGGGCAGCGAATGGTCTGGGGAACGAGGTCGCACCAGGGTCGCACGGTCCCGCAAATCGGGGTCACCGATGGTTCACGCGACACTGACTTGCGGCCTGCTTTAGCGCAATCTGAGAGGAGGACTCGAACCGCAGCGTCCTCGTAATGAGGGGGTCCACGGTTCGAATCCGCGCGTCGGCTTCCTCGATTTGTTGCCGGCAGCCTGCTGAACCTGCTGGGTGGCAGGCGGTCACGGTGGCGACCCCCGAGCCTTCAGGCGTTCACCGTCGTGACGAGCCATCGGCGTTGCCGACGCCCCACTCTCTACCGAGAGCAGTTCAGTTCTGAATCGTGTACGTCGTGGAGCGTTCACGGAGCCAAGCGGACCACGGCGCGCCGGCCCTCGAGCCCGCTCGTCACGCTTGCGTTGCTGGCATCGAGTCGCTGCAGCGAGCGACGTAGCGGCGGTCGTCGTCGTTGGCAGGCGGGGTGCCGTAGTAGTGGAAGCTCTCGACGGTCTTGACCTCCCAGGCCTGTCCGCGAGCACGCTCGGCCGCCGTCCACATGACCGGCTCGCGATCAGGGTCGTAGACGAAATAGCCACCGCTCGTGATCTCGATCCGGTTTCCGCCCGGCTCGAAGACGTAGAGGAAGAACCCCTGGCTGATCGTGTGCTTCGAGGGAGCGAACTCGATCGGGACGCGGTGCTCGATCAGGATGTCGGCGGCGCGCAGCACGTCTTCGCGCGTGTCGACCCAGAAGGCGATGTGGTGCAGCCGGCCCTGCACCCGCCGTGCGTCAGCGACGTAGATCAGCTCGTGGGCGGCGATCGAGAGGCTCAGCCAGGCGCCCGCCTCAGTGCCGTCGTCGAGGACGATCCCCTCGTAGTGGCGGTAGCCGAGCGTGTCGGTCGCAAATACGCGGCATGCGGACACATCTGTCGCGAGCAGGTTGACGTGATCGAGGCGGTTGACGCCCGCGCCGCGGCCCGTGTACCGCTGGGGCTGGTTGCGTAGCGTCGGGCGCAGGTGCGGTGGCGCCTCGTACGGCTCCGTCTCGTAGTAGAGCTCGAGCGGGTGGCCGTCGGGGTCGGTGAAGCGGTAGGCCGGTCCGTGGCCGAGGTCGCCTCCGGTCCAGCCAAGCCCGCGGCCGGCCGCCTCGATCGCTGCGACCCGACGTTCGAGCGCTTCCTGGCTGCGGGCGCGGATCGCGAGGTGCCCGAGACCGGGCTCGGGTGCCTCGGTCAGCTTCAACGAGTAGCGCTGGTAGTCGCCGTAGCCACGCAGAAAGACCGATTGGCCTTCACTGGCCTCGGGCTCCATTCCCAGCGCCTCGACGAAGAAGCGCCGGCTGCGCTCGGGCTCCGGTGTCAGCAGCTCGACGTGCCCGAGATGCACGAGGTCGCCGAACGTCACCGGTGGCCCTCCACGCGCTCGCGCAGCCCGTCGAGATCGTACGAGAGAGCGCCCTCTCGCAGGCGGGCGCGCTTCTCGGTCTCGCGGCGCTCCCGGTCGAGGGCGGCTTCGAGCACCTCGGCGATCAGATCCTTCGGGACGACGGCCGCGCCGTCCGCATCCAGCACGACGGCGTCGCCCGGCCCGATCGTCTGACCGCCGACCTCCACCGGGACGTCGATCGCGCCGGGCGCGTCCTTCGCCGCGCCGCGGATGCAGATGTGCCGCGCCCAGATCGGGAGGCCCAGCTCGGCGAGCTCGTCGACGTCGCGTACGGCGCCGTCGACGAGCAGCGCCGCCGCGCCCTGCGCGAGCGCCTGGGTGGCGAGGAGGTCGCCGACGAGCGCGACCGCCGCCGGCTCGGGCATCGTCAAGACGAGCACGTCGCCTGCTTCCACCGCTGCCATCGCGGCGTGCACCATCAGGTTGTCGCCCTGGCCGCAGCGCACCGTGCGCGCCGGGCCCGCCGCGCGGGAACCGGGCACGATCCTGTGCAGCGGCGCGTCGACGAGGCCGCGGCGGCCGGCTGCCTCGTAGACCGTCGCGGAGCCGAGCCGCCCCAACTCGGCGAACGGGTTCAAAGCGAGCTCACCACCTGCGGCAGCACGCGCTGGAACGCCTCGGCGAAGCGAACCTCGGCGGCGCCCGAGGCACGGCGGGCGTGGTTGCCGCGCTGCTCGGCTCGCTGGTCGTAGTAGGTCTGCAGGTACACCTGGGACTCCATCGCCGCCATTGCCTCGCGTTTGGCGTCGATCACGGAGGTGATGTCGACGAAGGTCGTGGGCGTGAAGTTGCACAGCTCCGGCTGGTGCGGCTCGAAGAGGAAGAGCGCAGGTGGCTTGATCGTCGGAAAGGCGCTGCTGATGCCGGCGCCGGCCGCGAGCGTGCGCGCGCGCGCCACCGCGAGCGAGGCGACCGGATGGTCGGGATTGAAGGGATCCGTGTCGGTGTGGGTCACGATCACGTCCGGCTCGAACTCGCGGATCGCGTCGACGACGAGCGCGAGGCGTTCCGGCCCGATCTCGAGCGGGTAGTCGCCGAAGTCGAGCGCCTTGAGCTCGGCGCCGAGGGCGCCTGCTGCGCGCTCGGCCTCGGCGTGTCGGACCTGCTTGACGTTCTCGACCGTCTGGCCCTCGAGCTTCCAGAGCTCGCCCGACTCGCCTCGCTCGCCGTAGGAGAGCGCCAGCACCTGGGCGTGTCCGCCGGCGCGCGTCGTCGTCGCGATCGCCCCGCCGGCGCGCCAGACGAAGTCGGCCGCGTGCGCTCCGACGACGAGCAGGCGGCGGCTCATGCGACCGCGACCCCGGCGAGGCTGCGGGAGTTGACGACCGTCATCGTCCGGACCTCCTCCTCCGAGAGCCCGTGCTCCAGCAACCGATCGGCAAAGAGCGCGAGACCGTCCTCGACCGGCGGGTTCGCGGGCTGGCCGAGGTCGGTCGAGAGCAGGTTGCGCTCCGCCCCCGTGGCGCGGATGCCGGCGACGACCCGCTCCCAGGAGCATTTGCCGGTGTGCGGGGTCGTGAAGCAGCGCTCGAGGACTGCGCCGCGCTCGGCCAGCGCGACCTGATCCGCCTCGTCGAGGTCCTGCGCCGGAAACTCCGGATGGGTGACCACGACATCGACAACACCGACCGCGAAGGCCGCGTCGGCAACGGCGAAGATCTCGTCGCGACCGAGGTGCCCCGTGGCGAGAACGAGCCCGTGGCGCGCGACCACGGCGAGCACGGCAAGCAGCTCCGGCAGCGGCTCGCCGCCGCCGTCGACGACCGCGACCGGAGCCGCCTCCATTCCCTGCTCGCGCAGCTCCGACTGGATCCGCGCCCACAGCGGCTTGGCGACGCCTACGGGGTACTCGCGATCGCGCGCCCCGGCCTCGTTGACCGCATCGACCGTCGGCAGCCAGACGATCCGCGCCCCTTCACGCGCTGCGATCTCGACCGCGAGCGGGTTCAGGCCGCCGACAGCTGCGTTCAGCGTCAGCGTTCCGACGACGTCGATCCCGGGCACCGCCCGCTCCACCACCTGGGCACGCTCGGCGGTCGAGGTGTAGTGCGACTTCAAGCCGAAGCCGGCGAGGCCGACCTCGAGGAACCGGTGGGCGAGCGTTACGTCGTCGATCCGCCGCCGCATCACGTCGGGGCCGACGTGGATGTGGAGGTCATACGCCGAGCGCACCAGCTCCCGGGCCGTCGACGACGGTTCTTCCACGGGCGGCGTCGCCGACCGCCCGGGATTCGCGACAATATTGTTGCGCATCCGCGTTCCCACGTTACGGACTCACACGCGTTCGTTCAAGGCCGCTCCGCACCGCCGGCCGGGCGGGAACGGCCGGCGACCACCGGCGCGAGCGCGACAGCGCGCAGTGTCTCGGCGACCTGCGAGAGATGCCAGCGCATCGCCTCTTCCGCAGCCTGCCCATCGCCGGCGGCGATCGCAGCGACGATCGCCTCGTGCTCCGCAAGCGAGCGGTCAGGGCGGCCCGGCTGCAGGATCGTGCGGTACTGGTGGCGGACGAGCTGTGAGTTGAGCGTGGACACGAGCCGTTCGACCGTTCGATGCTGCGAGATGCGTAAGATCGCCGCGTGCAGCCTCATGTTGCGCTCCGAGGACGCAAGCAGGTCGCCCTCATCGAGCAGCGCGCGCATCGTTCCGAGGATCTGGCGGAGCTCCTCGACGTCCTCGGTCGTGGCGTTCTCGGCCGCCTTCCGGGCGACCAGGCCCTCGAGCACCGCGCGCGTCTCGAGGATCTCCACGGCCTCATGCTCACCGATCAGCCGTACCTTCGCGCCGCGATTCCGCTCGTGTTCCACGAGCCCCTCGTGCGCGAGCCGCGCGAGCGCCGCGCGCACGGCCGTTCTCCTCACCCCGAGGTTGTTGACAAGGTCCGCCTCGACAAGACGCTCGTTCGGCAGCAGGCCTCCGGTGACGATCGCAGCACGCAGCTGCTCGTAAGCGTCGACCGCCATCCTCCTAATCTAGAGCGCCGAGCCGCGTGATCGAGCAGCAGCCGAAGTCGCCGCCGACGGTCGTGGCGCTGCTCGGCCTCGGCGAAGCTGGAGCGGCGATCGCCGCCGATCTCGTCGCGCTCGGCATCTCGGTGCGGGCCTGGGATCCCGATCCCAAGCGGGTCGTCGACGGCGTCGAGCGGGCGAATTCAGCCGCCGAGGCGGCGGCCACCGCTGACGTCGTGCTCAGCATCAACGCGCAGGCGGCGGCCGTCGCGGCCGCCCGCTCGGTCGCCGGGACGCTCACGACGCGGCAGCTCTACGCGGATCTGAACACCGCAAGCGCCGCCGTGAAGAGGCAAGTCGCCGCCGCGCTTGCCCCGTCCGGCGCGGCGGTTGTCGACGTCGCACTCCTCGGCCCTGTCCCCGGCAACGGCATCCGCACCTCGTGTCTCGTCTCGGGAGCCGGCGCCGCGCGCTTCGCGGATCTCTTCCGCGGATTCGGCATGCCGGTGGAGACGCTCGGAGGCGCACCGGGCGACGCCGCGACACGCAAGCTCCTCCGCAGCATCTTCATGAAGGGCCTTGCGGCCGCGATCATCGAAAGCCTCGGCGCCGCCGCTGCCGCGGGCTGCGAACCGTGGCTCAGAGTCGAGATCGACGCCGTCCTCACCGCTGCCGACCCCCAGCTCGTCGACCGGCTCCTGGCCGGAAGCCGACGACACGCACGCCGGCGCGTCGACGAGATGGAGGCCGCGACGGAGCTCGTTGCCGAGCTCGGTCTCGAGCCGCGCGTCGCCCCGGCCGCGGCAGAGGTCCTGCGATCGCTCGCTGACCGCGAGTAGCGGCCACGGGTCCATCAGAGCGACGTCGATCTCGCTCGCCGCAGGTCTCAAGACCCCGTCGCTCGCCAGCCTCCTGGCGCGTACGACGTCCGCACGGTCTCGACGTAGGGCACGGGGCTGACGACGGCCCTGATCTCGGTCTGGACGTGCGGCTCGACGGTGGGCTTGGAGGAGCCTCCGTCTCGTTCGCCCCAGACGAAGGTGACCTCTGTGCCGGGCTCTGCGTGCTCGGCATCGAGGACGGCGAGTGTCAGCATCCGGCCTTCGTTTGCGCTGTAGCCGACCCATGTGGAGACGCCGACGGTCTCGCCGTCGACCGTGACGTCGTCGAACGGATGCATCGCGTAGACGGCGTTGGGCCAGTCGATGAATTTGGCGCGGCCGTCCTTGCGGAACATCGTCCCGATCGTGCGCGTCACGTCCTCGTCGTCGAGGGCGAGCGTGACCTTCGTGCGATGAGCGCCTTCAGCCAGCTCCTGGAGCGCCTCGCGGCCGATGAAGTCGTGGTCGAACTTGACGTAGCTGCCGTAGCCGAGGTCCCAGGGGGTGAAGTAGTAGTCCTCGATGCCGTTCGAGTAGAAGCTGCCGCCGATCGACGCTCTGGCCTCGTACCCGTCGGCGGGCAGCCACTCGCGATAGGCCTTCAACTCGTCGCCCTGATAGACCGCCGGCAGCGGTGAGGGGATCCAGCCCGACTCGAGTGTGTTCGTCCCGTATGCGCGTCCGCCGACCTGCCGTAGTTCGAACTCTTCGCCGGCGGCAACCAGGGCCTCACGGACCGCCTCGCCGTCTTCCCAGGGCCCGAACAGCTCCCAGCCGGGCTGGCCGGCCATTCCGTGGCGCAGCGCCCGCACGGGCTTGCCGGCGATCTGGATGGTGGTCATGGTGAAGAACTTCAGCTCCGGCGGGGAACCACCGAGCACCTTCTCGATCACGAGCATCGCGTTGGGGCCCTGAACCTGGAAGCGGTAGGACTTCCGCCTCCCGTCGGTGCGCAGGGCGGTGCGCTGGTCGAGCTCGACGTGCACGTCGTAGCCGCCCGTCTGCGCGTGATAGGTGATCCAGTTGAGGGCCGGTGCGCGTCCGACCAGGTTGTACTGGTTCTCGGCGAGGGCGAAGAGGATCACGTCGCCGATCACGTAGCCGTCCGGCGTGCACGGCACGAAGTGCTTTGCCTTGTCCGCAACGAAGCCGTCGAAGCTGTTCACAGCGAGCTGCGAGAGCAGTTTCAGGGCGTCGGGGCCTTCGACCGCGAGATCGGCCATGTGGTACGACTGGTTGAAGAGGACGCAGGTCTTCTGCCAGGCCTGTTGTTCCTCGCGCCAGTTCGTGAACTCGGCCGGCACGCCGGGATAGACATTCGGCCCGGCTTGCGAATTGCGCAGCAGCTCGACCGGGCTCTCCGCGCCGCCGAGCAGGTCCTCCAGGCTGTGGTGGCTCACGGTTGTCCTCCTTTGGGGGCGGCGTGCGTCTGCTCGCCGAGATAGCTGGCCACGAGCAGCTGCCGGTCGTCGCGCAGTTGCTCCACGTCGTTATGCGCCACCATATTCCGTCCGAGAGGACCTAGCCGCGATCGGCGACCTCGAGCGCGAGATGAACGTTGTGTGGGGGGTGACTTCGACTACTCGCCGGGCCAGCCGCGTTAGCGTATGCCCATGGCGCCGGGGCGCGAGGAGCGCAAGGTCATCACCGTCCTCTTCACGGACCTCGTCGGTTTCACGAGCCGCGCAGAGGACCTCGATCCGGAGGACGTCCGGGCGATGCTCGTTCCGTATTACCAGCGGCTGCGCGAGCAGATCGAGCAGCGCGGCGGCACCGTGGAGAAGTTCATCGGCGACGCGGTGATGGCGGTCTTCGGCGCGCCGGTCGCGCACGAGGACGACCCGCTGCGTGCCGTTCTTACCGCGCTCGCGATTCGCGACGCCGTGCACGAGTCGTCGCCCGACCTGCAGATCCGGACGGCCGTGAACACGGGTGAGGCGCTGGTGGCGCTCGACGCGGATCCCGCCGCAGGCGAGGCCATGGCGTCGGGCGACGTCGTCAACACGGCGGCGCGGCTGCAGTCGTCGGCGCCGGTGGACGGGATCCTCGTCGGCGAGGCGACCTACCGCGCGACACGACACCTGATCGAGTACCACGAGACGGAGTCCGTGACGGCGAAGGGAAAGGCGACGCCGATCCCGGTCTGGGAGGCGGTCGCCGCACGCCCGCGCCTCGGCATCGACGTCGAGCTGGTGCAGCGCTCGCCGCTCGTCGGACGCGAACGCGAGCTCGCGGTGCTCACGGATGCGCTCGCGCGCTGCCGCAGCGAGCAAACGGCGCAGCTCATCACGCTCGTCGGCGTCCCCGGCATCGGCAAGAGCCGCCTCGTCGCCGAGTTGCTCCAGACGGTCGACAAGCAGCCGGATGTGTACGGGTGGAAGCAGGGACGCTCGCTCCCGTACGGCGAGAGCCAGAGCTTCTGGGCGCTCGGCGAGATCGTGAAGGCGCAGGCGGGCATCCTCGAGACGGACGACGCGCAGCTGGCCGCGGAGAAGCTCGCGGCGATGGTCGAGGAGCTGGTGCCCGACCCGAACGAACGGCGCTGGGTCGAGTCGCACGTGCGCCCGCTCGCAGGGATCGTGACCGAGACCGACGAGGGCGGCGACCGCCGCGCCGAGGCTTTCTCCGCCTGGCGCCGCTTGCTCGAGGCGCTCACCGAGCAGCGGCCGCTCGTGCTCGTCTTCGAGGACCTGCACTGGGCCGACGACGGACTGCTCGACTTCGTCGACCATCTCGCCGAATGGGTCACCGGCGTCCCGATGCTGCTCATCGGCACCGCGCGGCCTGAGCTGCTCGACCGACGGCCTGGATGGGGCGGCGGCAAGCGCAACGCGACCACGCTCTCCATCGGCGCGCTCTCCGAGGACGAGACCGCGCGCCTCCTCGCCTCGCTGCTCGAGCAGATGTTGCTCCCGACGGAGGTGCAGGCGCAGGTGCTGCGCCGGGCCGAGGGCAACCCGCTCTACGCGGAGGAATACGTGCGAATGCTCCAGGATCGCGGCTTCCTCGTCCGCGGCGCGTCGGGCTGGCAGCTCGAGCGGAGCGAAGAGCTTCCCCTGCCCGAGACCGTCCAGGGGATGATCGCGGCGCGGCTCGACGCGCTCACCCTGGGCGAGAAGGGGCTCGTCCAGGACGCATCCGTGCTCGGCAAGGTGTTCTGGCCAGCGGCGCTCGCCGCGGTCGGCGGTCACACCGAGCTCGACGAGTCGCTGCACGCGCTCGAGCGCAAGGAATTCATTCGCCGCGACCGCCGCTCCGCGGTCGCCGGCGAGCTGCAGTACGCGTTCCTGCACCTGCTCGTCCGCGACGTCGCCTACGGGCAGATCCCGCGCGCCCGACGTGTCGAGAAGCATCGCGCCGCCGCCGAGTGGATCGAATCGCTGGCACCCACGCGGAGCGAGGACCGGGCGGAGATGCTCGCCCATCACTACCTCGAGGCGCTTGCCCTCGCCGACGCGGCAGGCATCGACCCGGCGCCGCTCCGGGGGCCGGCGCGAGCCGCGTTGGCAGAGGCGTCCGAGCGGGCGGCGCTCCTCAACTCGTGGCGGGCGGCCGAAGAGCTCGCGCGATCGGCGCTCGAGCTGACCGATGCCGAAGATCGGTTGCAGCCGGAGCTCCAGCTTCGAATCGCACGGGCAACGGCATTCGACGGGCGCCCGGACACGGAGCTGGCGAGCACGGCGAGCAACCGCTTTCTCGCGCTCGGCGCGCTCGAGCGTGCCGGTGAGTGCGAGGCGCTGCTCGGCTGGATGTACTCATGGCTCGGCGAAGGCGAGCCGGCGATGCGGCACACCCGGCAGGCGCTGCAGCTCGTACGCGATCTGCCGACGTCGGTTGCAAAGGCGCGTGCCGTTGCACAGGCGGCGCGGCGGACGGCGATCGGCGCCGATCCCCGCCAGGGAATGGAGCTCGCCCGCGAGGCCCTCGCGATGGCGGAGGAGCTCCGCCACGACGAGCTGGCCTCCGACGCGCTGAACAGCCTCGGGCTCGCGCGTTCCCGTCTGGGCGACATCCACGGGCTCGCCGATCTCGAGCGAAGCGTGGAGCTCGCCGACCGTTCGAAAGCCACCGACGAGATCGTCAAGTCCCGCAACAACCTCGCCACGCAGTACGCATTGCTGGGCCGGATCGACGAGGCAGAGGAGATGTTCGAGGAGACCCGTGAGGCGGCGCATCGGCTCGGCAGCGGGTCCGGCGTGCTCTGGGCGACGATGGAGGTGGTCCCCCTCCGCGTGATCCGCGGCGATCTGGCCGGAGCACTGATTGCGGCAGAGCATCTGCTCGCGACGTCGGGCGAGCGAGACCAGGTGCACAACGTGGTTCGGGCCATGCGCGCCTGGGTGAACGCGGCGTGGGGACGCTTCGACGACGCGCTCGCGGAGTCCGCCGCGGCGCTCGAACGCGCACGGGAGGTCGCGGACCCGCAGCACCTGGGGCCGAGCCTCCTCGCGCGTGCCTTCGTGCTCATCGCCGCCGGGCGCGGCGCAGACGCGGACCCGCTCCTGGATGAGCTCCTGGCGGGGGACGAGCTGATCGAACCGGTCGCCCTCGGCGACGGGGCGCTGCTCTTCGCCGAGCGCGGTCGAGCGGACAGATACGCCGCAGTGAACCGGCCGCGGCACGGCGAGTGGGAAAAGGCCGGGCTCGCCGCCGCCTCTGGCGACTTCGTCCGAGCTGCGACGGTCTATGCGGACATGGGCGCGCGCCTGTTCGCGGCGTGGGCCCGGCTCCTCGCCGCCGAGCACGGCGAGACCGGCCAGCTCGAGGCAGCCCGTGCGTACTTCGCCGCCGAGAACGCCGACCCGTTCCTCCGTCGGTGCGATGCGTTGATCTCTGCCTCTGCATAGCGCCGCGGCGTCTGTGAGAGTTCTGTGCCCGAGGCTGAGCAGAGGTCCCGTCTACATGTGCGCCATGCCAGCGAACACGACTCCCCGCAGGTCGCCGGGATGGCCCTTCGTGTCCACCCAGACGCGATAGGAACGCGGCGCCGCCTCGAGGTGCTCGAGCGTCATCGCCGACGCCTTCACGCACCCTTTGCGCGCGAACGAGCGGCCCAGCCGGATGAGAACCACGTTCTTCGCACCAGCGCGGATCGAGGCGCCGGTGACGCCGCTCGTGGTGGGTAGCTCGAACGTCCAGCAGAGCCTGCGCTTCGTCGCGTCCGACTGCAAGTTCACGACACCGTGCTCCCCCATTCCTGCAAGCCGCGCGGCGAGGACCGGGTGCATTGCCGTCCCGGCGGCGACGCCAGCCGGTACGGCGAAGGCCAACCCCGCGATCAAGCCTGTGACCTGTAGTGCCAGCCGCTTCCCCATCGGAACCCTCCTCGGTCGAGTACGCACGCGACGCTAGTCGTGACGCTGCGCCGGACGCGATTACGAAACCCTTAAACCGAAACCCGATCGCGCTCGGCCTAGAGCTGCTCGTACGCGCTCTCGACGCGCTCGGTGCCGCGCTCGCGCGCCACGCGCTCGGGGTGGCTGCCGCTCCGGAAGGCCGCGACCGCGTCGGCCTCGACGCCGAGCCCGGCGCGGTACGAGGCGTTCGTCCTCGTCACACGGGCTCCGGGCTACCTCGGCATCGCGGAGCGGTGGGTGGAAGCGCTCCTCGATGCCTATGCAGGCAGGGCCGGTGTCGCGGAGGCCCTGGAACTCGCCTGCCGTGACATCGATCGTCTCGTCGCGTCCTGACGCAGGAGGATCAGCGCGACGAGATCGCCCGGACCGGGCCTAGTCGATCGCGAGCTCGGACAGCCCCGGCGCGGGTGGGGGCAGCCGCGGATCGATGCGCTGGAGCGCCTCGACGAGGATGCGCGCCACGGCGACGTTACGAACCCAGTTGCGGTCGCCGGGCACGACGTACCACGGCGCCCACTCGGTCGACGTCTCGCCGAGCACCTCCTCGTACGCGCGCGTGTACTCGTTCCAGCGCGCGCGGTCGTCGAGGTCGGACTGGCGAAACTTCCAGGCCTTCTCCGGATCGACGAGCCGTTCCCGCAGGCGCTCCCGCTGCTCGTCCCGCGAGACGTGGAGGAAGACCTTGACGATGGCGGTTCCCTCGTCGACGAGCAGCCGCTCGAACTCGCGAATGTGCTGCGGTCGGCGCTTCCAGACTCGGCCAGGGACGAGGCCGCGGACGCGTGCGGCGACAACGTCCTCGTAGTGCGACCGGTTGAAGATCGCGATCTCGCCTCGCTCCGGGCAAGCCATGTGGACGCGCCAGAGATAGTCGTGGGCGAGCTCGGTCGCCGCCGGCTCCTTGAACGAGACGATCCGGCAGCCCTGCGGGTTCACACCGGTGAGGACGCTTCGGATCGTTCCGTCCTTCCCCGACGCGTCGAGACCCTGGAGGATCAGCAGCAGGCTGCGACTGGCCTCGGCGTAGAGCCGGTTGTGCAGCAGCGAAAGTTGCTCGATCAGCTCCGCGAGCTGCTGCTGCCCTTCTCGCTTTCGATCGAGTCCGAGCTGATCGTCCGTCTTGCGCGCCGAGAGCCTGGCCGGTCCGCCGGGGTCGACGAGGAGCCTCTTCAGCACGCTCCGAACCTACACCCGCAGGCCGCTGGTGTGCGCGACCGCGAGCGGGTAGAGTCGGGAGATGTTCGAGCCTCCCGGCAACGACGAGCTCGCGCCCGAGGAGGAGCAGGAGGCGGAGCCGGCCTCAGAGGAGCCGGCCCCTGCGGCGCCGAGCGCCGGTGGCGACTCTGACGTGTCGCCGGTAGTGGAGCCCGAGGAGGCGCCCCCTCAGGTCGAGGCGGCCGAGCCGAGTCCCGAGCCGCCGCCGCCGGCCGCGGCGCCGGCCAAGAGGACGCCCGCGCGCCGCCGAACGACGACGACGACGCGCCGGACGAGCGCAAGCCGCACCGCGGCGACTGCCCAGTCTCCGAGGAGGCGGGCTGCGCGCCCCGCCGCCCCGACCGAGCAGGCAGAGCCCGCCGCGACCCCGGCTTCGGCAGCCGACGCGAAGGCCACGTCTGAGCCGAAGGCCAAGGGCGACAAGAAGGCCAAGCAGAAGGACACGGCCAAGAAGGCGAAGAAGACGAAGAAGGCGAAGAAGGGCAAGAAGGGCAAGAAGGGCAAGAAGAAGTAGCGCTCGGCCGGGCGGCAGCGATGGCGAAGGACGTGCGAGAGATCGAGTGGCAGTTCGACGCTCTCGACCTTCGCCCCGTCCTCCGTTGGCTCGCCAACTCTGGAGCGTGGACGGACGGCGGTGGGATCAGCGTTGCCGCTGTCGGCAGCGTCAGTCAGGCCGACCTGTACCTCGACACGGACGATCAGCGCTTCCATCGAGCAGGCTATGCGCTGCGAATCCGGCGGGTGGGACGCCGCCGCGAGGCGGAGGCGACGCTGAAAGGACTCGACTCGGCCTCGTCGGCCGAGCCGGGCCTGCGCAGCCGCCGTGAGGTCTCCGAACGGCTCGCCGGCGCCGACCCGGCTCTACTCGCGAGCGCGGCCGGCCCGGTCGGTGAACGGCTGCGAGCGGTTGCAGGGCGCAAGCGGCTGCTTCCCTTGTTCGAGGTGCGCACGCGCCGGCGGACGTTCACCGTGGAGGCGGAGGGATCTGTGCCGGGCGAGATCGCGCTCGACGAGACCGCGATCCATCCTGCGGATGGTGGGCCGCCGGCGCGATTCCGCCGCGTCGAGGTCGAGCTCCCGGAGGCGTCGCTACCTGCGCTCGGCTCGTTCGTCGACGAGCTGCGCACCGCCTGCGGGCTGCAGCCGGCGGGCCTCAGCAAGTACGAGGCGGGGCTTCTCTCGGCCGATATCCGAGCCCCCAGGCCGGAGCGTTTCGGCTCGACGGAGATCGGCGCAGACGCGACGATCGGTGCGGTGGCGCTGGCGGTTCTGCGGCGCCACTTCTCGGCCTTGCTCACCAAGGAGCCGGGGACGCGGCTGGGTGACGACATCGAGGAGCTGCACGACATGCGGGTGGCGAGCCGGCGGCTGCGCGCAGCTCTGTCGCTGTTCAGGGACGTTCTCCCGCCGGCCGCTCTGGAGCTGCGCGACGAGCTCGGCTGGGTCGGTCAGCAGCTCGGCGCGGTCCGTGACCTCGATGTCCAGCTCGAGCAGCTCGACGGTTGGCTGGCCGAGGTTCCGGAGGAGGACCGGGACGCGCTCGCCGCTCTGCGCGAGCTGCTCGAGGAGCAGCGCGCGGAGGCACGAGCGGCGATGCTCGAAGCCCTCGACTCGCGCCGCTACGAGGCTTTCGTCAGCCGCTTCGGCCGCACGTTGCGGGCCCGGCACTCCCGTCGCACGGGGCCGTCTTCGCTGCCGGCGCTGGCCGTGGCGCCCGATCTGATCGAGGGGCGCTGGGCTCCGTTCCGCAAGGGCGCCAACCGCATCGGCCCCGCCTCGCCCGCGGCCGAGTATCACCGGTTGCGGATCCACTGCAAGCGGCTCCGCTACGCGCTCGAGTTTCTCGGCGACCTCTACCCGGGAGCGGCCCGACCTGTGATCAGGCGGCTCGTCTCGCTGCAGGACCTGCTCGGGCTGCACCAGGACGCCGACGTCGCGATCGAGCGGCTTCGGCGCCTCGCCGGCGAGCGCGGCGCGGAGCTCCGACCCGAGACGATCTTCGCGATGGGGGAGATCGCCGAGCGCTACCGGCAGAACATGGCAGAGCTCCGAGCGGAGTTCCCCTCGACGTACGGGCGGATGAAAGGGCGGAGCTGGAAATCGTTCCGCAAGCTGATCGAGGAGCAGCGGCCAGCGCCGCCGGCGCCGGCTCCGCTCTCTGAGCCGGCTCCGGCCGAGACAGGACCGGCGGGAACCGCGTGATCGAGGTCTACCTCGTCCGCCACGCGATCGCAGAGAACCGCGACGAAGCGCGCTGGCCAGACGACTCGAGACGACCGCTCACGGCTGAGGGCGCCGCCCGCTTCCGGCGCGCCGCCCGCGGCCTGTCCCACATCGTGCCGACCGTCGACCGCGTGCTCTCGAGTCCCTATCCCAGAGCGTGGCAGACCGCCGAGATCCTCCGCGACGAAGCCGGCTGGCCCGCTCCCGAGCCGTGCGATCAGCTTGCGGCGGCGCGTTCTCCCGACGCCGCGCTCGAACTGCTGCGGGGGCACAGCGCCAACACCTCGCTCGCGCTCGTCGGGCACGAGCCGAACCTTTCCTCGCTCGCCTCGCTCCTCCTGGCCGGCGACGGCAGCGCCCTCCAGCTCGAGCTGAAGAAGGGCGGCGTCATCGCTCTCGAGTGCGAAGCGGATCCGCGGGCTACCGTGGCGGTCCTGCGCTGGGCGGCAAGCCCGAGAATCCTCCGAGCCCTCGAGGCCGATCGCGCCTAGCTCGGCCTGGCGTTCGCTGCCGGCTCAAAAGGGAGGTAGTGCGCGTTGTCGGGTCAGGCTACTGCTGGGTGAGGCTCGCTGCGCTCTCTGTAGAGGAGGAGCGTTTCTCGAGTCTGGCGGTGCACGAGCAGCGGGATGTAGGTGTTGATCGTGGCGGTCGCCAGCAGCTCGCGATAGCTATCCCAGCCGATCTGGGTCACCTCGTCCGCTGGAGCGTTCTCGGCGAACTCTCGGCACAGGGCATCGAGCATTCGTTCTGTGTGGGTCTCCAGTTCCTGTGTGTTCATCGTTGTCTCCTCTGGCTCACCGTGCGCGGAGCGCACGCTGCCGAGACGTCTTCGTTGCCCGGCGCGCGTCCATGCCATCGAGCACGTCGTCGAGGATGCGCTCGCGCCTCGGTCACAAGCGGCTCCGGCCCCATGCGACCTACCCTCCCTTCGGGTCTTGCGACCGGCATCGTGGTCAATCCAATTGCGAGTTGTGGACAACTACGCGATCTCGTTTACAACTCTGTAACAAGCGGGCGCCTCGTCGGCTGGAGGATCGTGCCGGCGCTGGCGCGCGCCCGCCCGCTACGGCTTGGCGATGCTCGCTCGCCGGGTCGCTCGGCGCATGAATGTTCGCTGGCTCGAGAGCGGGGCCCGGTGGTCTACGGGCGCGTTCGGGCGCCAGCTCCCGTCGGGTTGGAGCCTCCAGGAGCTGCGCGTGTCGCCGACCAGCTTCTTGAAGACCCGTTGCAGCTCCCGCTGGGCGTGTTCGTCTTCGACGGGTGTGAGCACCTCGATCCGGTGGTCGAGGTTTCTGGGCATCAGGTCTCCGCTGCCGAGCAGGAAGCTCGCGTGGTCGTCCGCCTCGAAGATGTAGAAGCGGCTGTGCTCGAGGAAGCGGCCGAGGACGCTGGTGACGGTGATGTTCTCGCTCAGCCCTTCGACGCCGGGACGAAGGGCGCAGATGCTGCGGGCGACGATCTCGACGCGGACTCCCTGGTTCGACGCGTCGTAGAGGGCGTCGATGATCGCGTCGTCGGTGAGGGAGTTGAGCTTGAGCCTGATCCGCGCGGGCCGTCCTGCCGCGGCCGCGTCCGCCGTTTGCGCGATCTCTGCGAGGATGCGGCTGCGCAGGCCCCAGGGAGCGACCACGAGTTTGCGGAACCGCGGCGGATCGCCGAAGCCGGTCAGATAGTTGAAGAGATCGGCGACGTCCGCGGTGATCTCCGGGTCGGCGGTGAAGAGGCCGAAGTCCTCGTAGAGGCCGGCGGTCAACGCGTGGTAGTTGCCGGTGCCGATGTGCGCGTACCGGCGCAGCCCGTCCGGGTCGCGCCGCACGATCAGGGTCGTCTTGGCGTGGATCTTCAGGTTCGGGAAGCCGTAGACGACGTGAACGCCCGCCTGCTCCAGCTTGCGTGACCAGCCGATGTTGTGCAGCTCGTCGAAGCGGGCCTTGAGCTCGACCAGGCAGACGGCCTGCTTCCCGGCCTCGGCGGCGCCGGAGAGCGCCGGTCCGAGCGGCGACTCCTCGTTGGTGCGATAGACGGTCGTCTTGAGCGCCTGCACCGCAGGGTCCTCGGCCGCGGCGGTCAGGAACTTCTCCACGCTCGCGGCGAACGAGTCGTACGGGTGCTGGACGAGCACGGCGCCGGCACGGATCTCGGGCAGGAACTCCTCCGGCTCGCCGCGCAGACGGTGCGGAGTCACCGGGTGCCACGGCTCGTACTTCAGCTCGGGCCTGTCGAGGGAGGCGAGCTCCGACAGCTCCGAGAGATCGAGCAGCCCCTCGACCAGGTAGGTCTCGTCGCCGCCGATGCCGAGCTCAAGCTGCAGCCGCGCGATCAGCTCCTCGCTCGCTGACGCGGCCAGCTCGAGGCGCACGACATCGCCGAAGCGCCGTCGTCTGAGCTTGGACTCGACCGCCTCGAGCAGATCGTCAGCCTCGTCCGAGATCGTGAAGTCGGCGTTGCGCGTCACCCGGAAGACGGCGCAGCCGGGGACCTCGACACCCGGGTAGAGCCAGGGCAGGAACTCTGCGATCACCTGCTCGAGCGGAACCAACAGACCCGGCTCGCCGAGCGCCAGAAAGCGCGGCAGGCTCTCCGGCACCTTGACCCGGGCCAGCCGGTGCTCACCTGTCCGCGGATGCCGGGCGAGCAAGCCGAGCGACAACGAGAGTCCGGAGATGTACGGGAACGGCTGCCCGGGGCCGACGGCAAGGGGCGCCAGGATCGGGAAGATCTCCTGCCGAAAGGTGTGCTCGAGCCGAGCACGTTCGCTCTTGCTGAGCTCGACGAGCGAGCCGACCACGATCCCGCTCGCGGCGAGAGCAGGCTGCAGCTCGTCGAGCCAGAGGCGGT
The DNA here is from genome assembly GCA_963757725.1 of uncultured Actinomycetes bacterium. Classification (GTDB taxonomy): domain Bacteria; phylum Actinomycetota; class Thermoleophilia; order Gaiellales; family Gaiellaceae; genus CAVWSR01. The sequence continues at coordinate 109,821 of CAVWSR010000004.1, read as the reverse complement.
CCTGCCGGCGAACGAGCTCCAGGACCCGCGGGCGAATCTCGGCGAGCGCCTCGCGCGGAGTTCGTCCATCAGCCGAGCGGACGCCGCCGGCGCCGAGCTGGCTCACCAGACCCGCGACGCGCACCATGAAGAACCCGTCCAGGTTCGAGGAGACGATCGAGAGGAAGCGCACCCGCTCCAGCAACGGGATCTCCTGGTCGCACGCGAGTGCGAAGACGCGCTCGTAGAAGGCGAGCGCAGACAGTTCGCGATTCAGGTAGCGCTGCCGTCGCCGGTCTAGCTCCTGGCTGTACGTCGATGTGGGGGGCACGATCCGATTTCTGTCTTGCGCTCTGTGAGCGCGGGGTTACATGCAGGGTATGGGTCAGACGGCCTGGGCGCGCGGAGGCGCACTCTGCGCGCCGTTCGTCAAGTGCCTCGGGGGGAGATAGGCGTTCTATGTACTCCCGCTCGCGTCGCCGGAGCTGTGGCGCTGGGCCCGGACGGCTCAGTCAGCGGCGAGGAGCTGCCGCTCGAGCTCGGTCCAGCGGTTCAGCATCCACATGTGGCCTCCGGTGAGGGCGAGCTCTCGGTAGGGCGCGCCGAGCAAGCGTGCAACCATGCGGCAGTGCGCGGCGCTCGTCAACGTGTCCGAGGCACAGCCGACCACCGTGGTCGGGATCTGCGCCGCGCGCAGAGCGCGCATCTCCTCGCACAGGTCGAGGGCGCGCACTTCGCGTGCAAGGCGAAGTGCTGATCGCGGGGCGCGCACGACATCTCTGGCGGAGCGGCCAAGCTCGCCGAGTGGATAGCGCCGTCGGGCGATCTGGCCCCCGAAGTCGCGCAGGCTCTCCCGCATCGCCTTTGTCAGCGGAAGTCCCGCGGGCGAGATCAGCAGCATGCCCGCCACGAGCTCCGGCCGGCGGGCCGCGGCAGCGATCACGAGCGCAGCGCCCATCGAGTGGCCGCCGAGCATGACCGGGCCGTCGCGGGCGGCGAGCTCGCCGAGCAGCCAGTCGCGCCGGAAGACGAACGAGCCGCCGCCGCGAGCGAACGAGGGCGGTTCCAGCGGAACCCAGCCCGCGGGGAGGCCACGCCGATAGAGGCTGGCGCAGGCCCCGAACCCGGGTAGGAACAGATGCTCTGCGGCCACGGAGCCAATGGTGCCGCAAAGGCTGCGGGGCCGGGAGAGCTAGACGGCGATCACCTGGTGCGGCCTCACCGGACGCGCGGTGCCGGCGACCACCTCGTATGCGGCGGCGAGCTGCGCGAACGAGGCGTGCCAGGTTCGCGTCGCGGCGGTCTGCCGCGCCTGCCGTCCCAGGAGCCGCCGCAGCTCGGGGTCCTCGGCGAGCAGGGTGAGCGCAAGTGCGAGTGAGTCCGGATCGTCCGCCTTGACGAGCAGGCCCCGTCGCACCGTCGCGCACCAGCTCCACGGCGCCGCCGGCCTCTGCGGCGATCGCCGGGAGCCCGGAGGCGGCGGCTTCGAGCAGCACCTGCCCGAACGTATCGGTGGTGCTCGGGAAGCAGAAGATGTCCGCGCTCGCGTAGAGCTCGGCGAGCGCGAGGCCGCGCAGCTCTCCGACGAAGCGGACGCCTGCAGGAGCCGCGGCAACAAGTTGCTCCCGGGCCGGCCCGTCGCCGGCGATCGCCAGCCGCAGCCCCGGCAGCCGACCGCGCAGCCTCGCGAAGGCTTCGAGCAGGACGTGGATCCGCTTCTCCGGCGAGAGCCGTCCGACGTAGAGGAGCAGAAGGTCGCCGCCGTCGAGAAGTCGTCGCCGCACGTGCTCCCGTCGCCGGTCCGGTTTGAAGAGCTCCGCGTCGACGCCGCGTCCCCAGACGTTCACGCGCTGGTGGCCGCGCTGCTCGAGCGCCGCCGCCACGGACGAGGTCGGCGCGAGGACGAGCTGGCATTGTCGGTAGAACCAGTCCACGTAGATGCCGAACGCGTCCGCAACCAGCGCATCCCGCGTCAGCTGCAGTGCGTAGGGGCCGAGCTCGGTGTGATACGAGCCGACGACCGGCAAGCCCAGCAGACGGGCGGCGACCAGTCCGCAGAGCCCCACCGGCCCCGGGGTTGCCAGATGCACCAGCCCCGGCTGCTCCTCTTCGACGAGGGCCAGCACGCGCGTGAGCGAAGGGAAGCGCAGCTCGAGCGACTCGTAGCCGGGCAGGCCGACCGACCAATCGGGCTCGACACCGAGCAGACCCGGCTCGTCTACCGTAGCCGCGCAGGCCGCGACGACACTCAGGTTCATTACGCGTTCGCCGCCCGCAGCGGCCAGTCTGCGCATCGTTCCTGCGACTCCGTTCGCCTCCTCGTAGGTGTCGGTGAAGACGAGCGTCCGCAGCTCCTCGCCTCGCCTGCCCAACGGAAAGAAGCTCGACTCGAGCTCCGCCAGATCGGAGCGGGCTCCGGTCTGGTGCTGCGCCGCGGCCAGGTAGGGCAGCTCGAGTCCGCCCGCGAGCAGCAGCGCGCCGAGCCTGCTTCCGAGCGAGGGCAGCGCGTCGAGGTCGAGGCCGCCCGCGCGGGCGCGTGCGGAGAGGCCGCGAACGGCCAGCGCGGTCGCCGCTTCGATCTGGCGGTGACGCTCGGAGGCGTCGTCGGCATCCACGTCGAACAGCTCGGCCACGGCGCCGAGGCTCGTGGGGAGCGCCCGCCCTCCGGCGCGATAGGCATTGAGGAAGAGCGCCCCGGCCGCGTGGGCGAGCTTGACCGACGAGCCGTGCTGGCCGTGCACCTCGCCCCGCCCCCGGTAGACAGCGGCCAGGAATTCAGCCGGCGTCGCTCCGGGCGCCTCCGTCCACGTTGTCGCGATATCGAGCGCCCCGTGATCGTCCGACCCGGCGGTCAGCCTGATCCGTTCGTGCCCGGCTGCGAGCTGGTGCCTTTCGCCCAGCTTGGCCAGATACTCGGGCGTGCCGGCCGCCGCCAGCCGGCAGGCAAGCTCGTTCGTCTCTCGCGGCCGGGCTCCGTTGCGCCCTTCCCAGAGCGCGAACAGCAGCATCAGCTTCTCGATATGGGCGGCGGTCAGCGGAGGACCCATCCGATAGAGCGGATGCGCGAGCGCGTGCGTCAGACCGCGCTCGCGCAGAAAGGCGACCAGCTCGTAGACCGACGGCCGCCAGGGCTGGAGGTCACGGTGATCCGCTTCTGTCAGGTTCCAGACGAGCACGTGCAAGGGCAGCTCGTCTCCGGGGAAGCGGGTCGTCACCTCCACCGAGAGGAACGTGTCGGGCAGATGAGCGATCCGCAGGGCGCCCTCGACCGTGTTGTGGTCGCTGATCGTCACCAGCGTCATGCCACGGCGGCGGCAGGCCTCATAGACGCGCCCCGGTTCGGTGTACGACTCCCCCAGACGCGCTCGACGAAGCGCATAGTTGCCGCTGTCGGTCGAGAAGACCGAATGCACGTGCAGATCGCAGCGGCTCGGCGCGCCAGACATTGCACTCTCCTTGTAGCGGCCGCGCCGCTTCCTTCCTGCTTCGGCCACCACAACGCCACAAGCGCGCAACCAGCACTCGACACGACCGGCCGCGCCAGGTTGCACGTGCCCGCCGCGTCCTCGCCGGATGGTCGGACGTCTACAGTTTGTGCATGCGCGCTGGAATCGATCTCGGCGGGACGAAGATCGAGGCAGTCATCGTCGACGACGCCGATCAGGTGATCGGCCAGGCGCGGCGGCCGACTCCCGGCCAGGGCGGTCCTGAAGCCGTTGCCGAGCAGATGGTCATTGCGCTGCGCGAGGCGGCGACCGCCGCGGCCATCGATGCCTCCGACCTCGTCGGCGTCGGCGTCGGGACACCCGGCAGCGTCGATCCCGAGGCGGGCACGGTGGCCGCCGCGGGCAACCTTCCGGGCTGGCAAGGGCCGTTTGCGCTCGGCGCAGCGCTGACGAGCGCGCTCGGCGTACCGGTGCGGCTGGGCAACGACGTCAGCGTCGCCGTCGAGGCCGAAGTGGCGCTCGGGGCCGGTCGTGGCTACGGCTCCCTGCTTGGTCTCTGGTGGGGTACCGGCGTCGGCGGCGCGATCTTCGTCAACGGCAAGCAGTGGCTCGGCCGCGGCGGCGCGGGTGAGATCGGACATACCGTCGTCAAGCTCGGCGGCGCACGCTGCGGGTGCGGCCGGCGCGGCTGCCTGGAGGCCTACGCGGGCCGTAGCGCGATGGAGCAGCGCGCCCGGCGCGCCCGCGAAAAGGGCATGAAGACAACGCTCTTCAAGATCATGGAAGCGAAGGGCCATTCGAGGGTGACGAGCAGCGTCTGGCAGGACGCGCTGACTCAGGGCGACAAGCTCGCCGAACGCCTGGTCGCGCGCGCGCTGGGCGCGCTGGCGGCCGGCGCAGCCTCGGCGATCAACCTGATCGACGTCGAGGCCGTCGTCCTCGGCGGCGGATTGGGCAGCAGATTCGGCGAGCCGGTCGTCGATCGACTGCGGGCGGCGATGCTGCCGCACCTGTTCCGGGACGACCTGCCGCCCGACGTCGTCCCGTCGGCGCTCGGCGACCTCGGGGGCGCCGTCGGGGCCGCACGGCTCGTGCGCGGCGCAGCCCGGACGGCGCCGGGGGCGAACAGGCTCGATCCGCAGCGCAAGCCCGGCGGGTGATCGTGATCTGCAGGCGGGACCGAGCGTGCGCCGCACCGGCTTGTGCTGCTCGCGATCGCCGCGCGATCGCGCATCGATTTCCGCGCTGACCCGGCCTCCGCGGCTGGTTGTCGCCGTGTGGTGACGACGCCGTTTCGATGTCGCGCGGCGAATGAAGCGGCCGCTAGACGGCGCTGTAGCGTCGCGCACGTCATGGCTGGTCCGACCAAGAAGAGGAGAGACAGATGCGGAAATTCATCGTGCCGACGCTGGCCGCGTTGCTCACGGTCGCGGTCACCGCTGGGTTTGCGATGGGAGGGCTCGCCGACAGGGGCGAGAGGAACAAGACGGACTTCGTGTACGCAATCGGGCTTTGGGGCGACTTCCCGTACTCAGAGCTTCAGGCGACCACCGGGGTGCCGAATCTGATCGCCGACATGAACAGCCAGGACCTCGAGTTCACCGTTCACGACGGCGACCTCAAGGCCGGCAACGGCGCAAGCTCCAACCCGCCGAGTGTTCCCTGCAGCGACGAGCTGTATACGCAGGCTCTCGGGTGGTTCAAGACGCTGAAGGAAGCTGCGATGTTCACCCCGGGCGACAACGACTGGACGGACTGCGACCGGCCCTCGAACGGCGGCTTCAACTCGCTCGAACGCCTCGACCACGAACGGCAGGTCTTCTTCAGCAATTCGTTCTCGCTCGGCAGGAACAGGCTGAGACAGGAGGTGCAGTCGGAGGCGCTCTGCCTGGGCGCGAGCGGCAGCAAGGTCGGCTGCGTCGAGAACCGTCGCTGGACGGTGAAACACGTGACGTACGCCACCGTCAACATTCAGGGCTCGTGCAACAACCTCTGCGACACCGCGCCCGATCCCGCGGAGTACGCGGCCAGGAGCGCGGCCGACATCGCCTGGCTGCAGCAGACGTTCGCCCAGGCGGCCGCAAAGGGTTCGGCGGCGGTGATGATCATCGGCCAGGCCGATCCCGGCTTCGACGGGTCTGACGCGACTCGTGCGCCGACGCGCGACGCGAAGACGCTCGTGGAGAACGACGCCGACGCAGCCTTCGACGGCTACAAGGACTTCCTGTCGACGCTGCGCGACCTGACGGTCGCCTTCCGCAAGCCGGTGGTCTACGTGCACGGCGACTCGCACTATTTCCGCGTCGACAAGCCGCTGCTCGATGCGAGCGGACGCAGGCTGGAGAACTTCACCCGCGTGGAGACGTTCGGCGACAACGCGGCGAACGGCCTCAACGACATGCACTGGGTGAAGGCGCTCGTCGATCCCAGCAGCCGTGACGTCTTCGCATTCCAGGAGCAGATCGTCCCGGCAAACCGCACTGCGGTCCCCGCGCCGTAACGGCGGCAGACGGACCGGACGGAGCGAGGACTCCCGCTGCGGAGACCTCGCTTCGTCCCTCCGCGCGCTGCTCGTGTCGGACGAGGCGCGAGTCGGTCGAACGAGTTCCTAGCCTCGTCGGGTGATCTGGAACGGGTGCGCGCGCCAGGCCGCCCAGCGCCAGTACCAGCCGGGGGCCGTGTGCGGCGCCGCGCGGGGGCGGGCGCTCGTGCGCTGATGTTGCTGCCACCTGAGGAGTTGCCAGGCCCACGCGGGGAGCGTTCGGGGTAGACCGTGCGGGTGCGGGCTGGGGACGACGACGAGCGGTTGCGAGGGGCGGCTCGCGTTTCCGGCCGGGTCGAGCGCGATCACGCGGTAGACGCTTGCCGCCCTCGGATTGATGCTGTGGATCGTGGCGCTCGTGGTGGGGGTCGTGAGGAGTGGTGTGCCGCTGAAGTTGACCTGGTAAGAAGGCGCCGCGCCGCTGTTGTCGGTTGCGCGGTGCCAGGCGAGCTTGAGCGAGCCGTTGCTGAAGCGGCCCGTGAGTGTGGTCGGCGCGGCGGGAGGGGTCGAGTCGGTGAAGAGCGCGAAGGATCCTGGGACGCTCGTCTGGATGTCGATCGAGCCGTCGGCCTGGAGGGTGTAGCCGTTGCCGGCGCCGGTCGCGAGCGCGGGCGAAGCTAGGCGCGGAATCGCGTTCCAGTTCGTCCCGTCGGCGGAGAAGGCCGGCACGGCGCCGGCCTGGAGCGGACTGATGTGGATCGTGACGGGAGCGGCGAAGCTCGGCGGCGGCTGATTCGTGTCGACCTGCAGCACGGAGAGCTGGAGCGCGTAGACCGGGGAGCCGAAGCCGGCGGCGGGCTGAGCGGGGCTCGGAGTCAGCGTGACAGCCGAGGGAGCTGCGAAGGCGCCGTCCTGCCAGGCGGCTGTCGCCTTGCCGTCGCCCGAGCCGACCGAGCCGGCGGTTACGGGCGCCGGCTCGGCCGGCGGGGCGATGGCGCTCGCGATCGCGCCGTCCAGGTAGTCGCTGTCGATGTTCAGCGTGACTCCGCCCCAGGTCTCCTTGTGGCCGCCCTTGTACTGGTGCAACCGCTGGTGGTTCGGCCAGAGGGTGTCGCTGACATAGGGATCTCCGAACACGCTCTCCTTGCCGTTCCAGTTCGCGATCCAGACGACATCCGGCGCCAGCTCGGCCGGCATCGCCGCTAGGTCGCGGATGGTCGAGGCGGCGCTGCCGTAGACACCGGAGACGTAGCCGGCGGACCGGAGCTCGGCGTCCCAGGCGGCGACGAAGGTCTGCACGGCCTGCGTGCAGACCGGATCGGTCGTCGTGTAGCCCTCCATGTCGAAGTAGATCGGGCTTCCCGGCGGGATGCCGAAGAACGCCGCCCGCGCGAACGCGTCGAGCGCCGCCTGGGTGCCCTGCGAGGTCGCCGTACCCGGGTCGATCTTCTCCAGCTTCGCCTGCAACGCGCAGGGTGCCTGCAGGCCCACGTACAGCGGTATCAATCCCCAGCCTGCCGATCCTGCGACTCCGACCCAGAACGAGGAGAGACTCCCGTCCGGGCAGGCGCGGTTTGCGCCCCCGAGGTAGATCCCGACCGCGCGGTAGGGCGAGGCACGCCACGCGTCGAGCGCCGAGAGTTGAGGAGCGCTGCACGTATCGAAGCCGTAGCCGCTGAACACAGCGGTCGAGCCGGCGGCGAACGAGCCCGAGCCGCCCGCCAACGCGGCGCACACGCAGACGACGGTCGCCCACCGGAGGCGCCTCATCGCCACCTGCGGCGAGTCGAGCCGGCGCGCGGTTTCCCGGTGCAGCGAGCTTCGGCTTGAAGGCCTACAGCGGCGCCGATCCCGTTTGGCTGCAGACGGTTGTCGAGGCAGGAGGTCCGGGCCAGAAGGGGAAGCGCGTGGCCATGGCTGCACGATACCCGGCCGCAAGGACGAGCCGCCGCCGACGCCGTCGCAGCGCCAGGCTGGGACCGCCGGCACTCGTCGTTGCGACCGTCGGGTCGGTCGCCCTGCTCGGTCTGGGTCTCCTGCTGGTCGATCTCGTGGAGCCGGCGCGGCCGCGGAGTGTCCGCGCTGCCGTCGGCTACTGGGCGGCGATCTACGGGGTCGATCCCCATCTGGCCCGCGCCGTCGCCTGGAACGAGTCGGGTTTCAACCCACACGAGGTCTCACCGACGGGGGCGCAGGGGGCGATGCAGGTGCAGCCTGCGACCTGGAGCTTCGTCGAACAGAGGATCCTCCGCCGCCAGGTCGCGCATGACGCCGAGGGCGGCGTCCAGGTCGGCGTTGCCTACCTCCACTACCTGCTCCTGCGATTCCACGGCAACCGCACCCTCGCGCTCGCCGCCTACTATCAAGGCCCGGAAGCCGTTCGCCACCACGGCGTCTACCGCTCGACTCGACACTACGTCGCCACCGTCCTCGCGCTCACCGAACGCCTCTGATTCCCGACATCCAGCCGGCCCGTGCACGGTCTCCCGCCGCGCAGACACACCGATCTGGCCGGAAGGAACGCATGCTCGTTCTCGGAAGGCCGACGCCGTACCCGAAAGGGCCGCGCGAGAGTTGACCAGGTAGACGGGGAGTGGTCCCTCTGCGTGCAAGGGTCTCAGGAGGCCTCGATCGTGCGTCGGGTCGCTTTCCTTCGAAGGGTCGGGACACGTGCTCTCGGCAAACTGCGGGCAATTCACGGCGTACGCCCCTGTGGCAAGCGGGCGGCGTCGAGAGGAGAAATCATGGAGACCGGCGAAGCGCTGCGGCGCATCCTGGCCGTGCACGAAGCTCGTGATCTGATTCGAAGGTGCGCCTGGTGTAAGCGGGTCTCGATCGACGGGGAGTGGCATCCGGTGCCGCGGGCGGCGCTGGTCGCGCTCGACTCGTCGCGCCGGTCCCGCGCGATCTGCCCGCGCTGCGCCGCCGCACAAAGGGCTTCCTGGCAGTGAGCGCCGGAGCCGGGAGTGCTCGCGACCGCGGGCACTGCCGGTGGGGCGCGTCCAAGCAGCCGTCGGCTCGGCCTCAGGCGAGGGGGAGTCACCGAGGACCGTGCCGGCGGCCGCAGTAGCTGCGATGCCAGAGAGGAGCACCGCAGCTGGCACAGATGCTACGACGGCTGGACGGCGTTTGCGACTGGCCGAACGGGCGGAACTGCTCGTAGCGTCGAGCGAGCTTGCAGCGCCGGCCTTCACCCGCTTGCCGGCTCGCTCGCCGGGGCCGGACGGGTTATGCGTGGATCGAGTCCGGGGTGTCCTGGCTGAAGCTGCCGGCGATGATCTCGGTGAGCAGCTCGAGCTGGTCGTCGCGTCGCGCGATGTCCGCGCGGAGCCGAGAGACGGTCGCTTCGAGCTTCGCAACCTGAGCCTGCAGCGCGGTGACCTGCTCGCGCTCGCGGCCGGTGTCCGCTTCGGCGTAGGCGTCCGGTGCCGCCGCGCTCCGCATGGCGGAGCTTGCGGGCTCCGTTCGCACGGGGGAGCTCCACTGCCTTCCGAGCACGCTCGCGATTGCCATGCGGTCGATCAGGCCACGCTCGACGAGGATCTCTCCCAGCCGCCCGCCGTGGACGTGCTGCCATTCGAGCGCGCCCACGAGCTGCTCGGGGGTGATCACCCCGTTCTCGACGAGCATCTCGCCCATAGCCTGGCGGTGCTTCGTCGGGGCAGCCAAGGCGATCACACGCTCACTGCCGTGCGCCAGGCGGACGCGATGTCGGAGAACTCGGCGACGGCCAGCTCGATCGACGTGATGTGCTCGCGCACCGCTGCCACAGCCGTCGCGTCGGATGGGTCGGCGAAGGCCACCTGGACGGTGCCGTCGAGGTAGCGCACCGGGATCGCGGCGAACGAGAGGCCGACCTCGCGCGGGAGGAGACGCAGCGCACGGTGGTCGACCCCGATCAACGAGATGTTGATGTAGGGCAGCCCCCATTGCTCGGAGAGCGTCCGCGCAAGATCGGGCTCGAAGACCCAGCGGTTCTGGAGCAGGATCCGCCCGAGCAGCTCGCCGCTCTGCTTGCTCTCGACGAGGGCCGCCGCGAGCTGACCGACGGTGATGTACCCCTTGCTGACGAGGAGGTCGCCGAGCCGCGGAGGAGCGGGCCGAAGCTGGGTGGCCCGGGGGAGGACCTCGAACGCTGCGGCCGGAGGAGCTGGAGCGATCGGCTCGGCGACGGCGCCGACAACGTGAGCCCCGACCCCGTTGACCCCGACCCAGTTGTGAAGGCATGACGCGACGTCCATGTCCTCGTTCAGATCGTCGACGGGGAAATAAGCGTCGACGGACCCGTCGTCGCCCGAGACGGCGACGGCGCCGAGGCGCAGGAAGTACGACCGCAACGCGTCGCTGCAGCTCGGATCCGTCAGCTCGATCCGCAGCGGTAGCACCTCGCCCGTCGAGCGAACAGGAGCGGTGATCGGCACCGGCGTCGCGTAGGACGCGGAAAGTGACATCTCAGACATGGCCGCAGAGCCCTTTCGTGTCGATCAGTCCGAAGACACGCGCCGCAGAGCACGCCTACGGAGATAAGCGGTCGCTTGCCGTTTGCGCTATCCCCCGATCGAGCGCTTCTCGCGCTCGCGCGTGCGAACGTCTTAGGAACTTCTCATCCACCTCTTAGGCGGCTCTCAGCCGGGCGACCGAGAGTGAGCGCATGGATCGCCCTGCGATTGCCTCCAGAACCTCCTCCCGTGCCCCGAGTTCTGCTGTGCCCCGCTCGCAGGGCGGTCCATCCAGCTTCGTCGGTGCGACGTCCGGCGTGCGATGAGCTCGATCGCCGGCGCGCCTGTATCGCGGCGGCTTGGACGCCTCGGCGTGCCGTGGGTGAACGCGGCGCTCGCGGCGTTCGTCGCCGGCGCGGCGGCCGTCGCGTACGTGACCGTCGGTCCCGCAGCGAAGCCCACTTCGGCTGTCCGTACGGCGCAGGCCTCGCGCGGGGTCGTGCTCTCCTCCGTCTCCGCCAGCGGCTCGGTCCAGGCGGCTACGGAGCTCACGGTCAATTTCAAGTCGAGCGGCCAGCTCGTGGCGGTCGGCGTGAAGCTAGGGCAGCACGTGCACGCGGGCCAGGTGCTCGGCCGGGTCGACCCGGTGAGCGCACAGCTGAGCGTCGCCTCCGCCGAGGCCTCGCTCCATTCCGCCGAGGCTCAGCTCCAGCAGACGCTCGCGGGCGAGACGCCCCAACAGCGCAAGCAGGACGCGATCACTCTACGGCAGGCCGGCTTTTCCGTTACCACGGCCAAGACCTCGCTCGCCGACCAGAAACGCTCCGTCGCCCAGGACAAGAAGACGCTCCAGCTCTCCCTCGGCCAGGCGCAGGCGCAGCTCGGGCGCGACCAGGCGCAGCTCGCGACCGACCAGGCGCAGCTCGCGACCGATCAGACCCAGCTGACGACGGATCAGGCGACGCTCACAACCGCGACCGACGCGCTGACCGCCGCGAAGCAGGTGCTCGCCGACGCGCAGGCAAAGCAGATCGCGGACCAGAAGTCGCAGCAAGACACCTCGGCGTCACAGAGCACGCACAGCAACAGCCTGGCGAACGACAAGACAAGACTCTCTACCGCCCAGTCGCAGCTGACGCAGGCTCAGGGGACGCGGACCACGGCGTGCGGCGCCGACCCGTTGAGTCAGGACTGCATCGACGCGACCGCCGCGGTGGCGACCGCCCAGGCGGCCGTCGCCTCCGCGCAGTCGGCCGTGGACTCGGACAACAGCGCGATCGCGAGCGACCAGAGCAACTCGACGAGCCTGTCGAAGACGCTGCTCGACGACCAGTCGGCCGTCTCGGCCGCCAACTCGAAGGTCTCGGACGCGACGAGTGCCTTCAACGACGCGAAGAGCGCGACGACCGCGGACCAGTCTGCGATCGACGCCGACGGCAAGACGATCACGGCTGACGGCAAGACGATCACCGCGGACGACATTCAGGTCGCGAATGCACGCAACAGCCAGCAGAGCGGCGTGATCAAGGATCAGCAGTCGCTGCACACCGCGGCTCAGCAGGTCGCCTCCGCCAAGCTCGGCATGAAGGCGGCGGCGGCGGCCAACGCCGTCAAGCGGCAGCCGGTGCAGGCCGGCACGATCGCGCAGGGCGAGGCGAGCATCGAGCAGGCCCGGATCGCACTCGAGACCGCCCAGCAGACGCTCGCCCAGACGACGCTGCGCGCCCCGATCGCGGGGACCGTCTCTGCCGTCAACGGCATGGTCGGCCAGCAGGCGGGGACGTCGTCGTCGGCGAGCTCCGCCTCGAGCTCGTCGAGCTCGCTCGAGTTCGAGCTCCGGCTTCGTGACGTTGACCGACCTCACGGGCATGCAGGTCGTCACCGGCTTCAGCGAGACCGACGTCGCGAAGCTGCGCCTCGGCCAGGCGGCCACCGTCACGGTCGACGCGCTCACGGGCAAGGAGTACGCGGCGCACATCATCGGGATCGACACGACGTCGACCCTCGTCTCGAACGTCGTCACCTACAACGTCACCTTCGCCCTCGACAACAAGGTGAGCGCCGTCAAGCCCGGCATGACCGCCAACGTCGACGTCGTCGTTGCCGAGCGCGACAACGCGGTACACGTCCAGACGGCGGCGGTGACCGGCAGCGGCTCGAACGCGACCGTGACGGTGCTGCGCAACGGCAAGCAGGTGACCGTGCCCGTCGTCGCGGGCCTCAAGGGCGACGACTCGACCCAGATCGTCGAGCGGCCTCAAGGCCGGAGAAACCGTCGTTCTTCCGACCGTGACGCTGTCGGCGACCACGAGCGGAACCGGCACGAGCCCGGACTTCACGCGGGGCGGCGGGGGTGCGCGCTTCGGCGGCGGCGCATTCCCCGGCGGATGATGCCGCGTCGGCGCCGCCCCACGATCGTGCTCCGCAGCGTCTCGAAGAGCTACGGCACCGGCGCGGTCGCGGTGCACGCGCTGCGGGAGGTCGACCTCGTGCTCGAGCGCGGCGACTACGTCGCGATCATGGGTGCATCCGGTAGCGGCAAGTCGACGCTGATGAACATCATCGGCTGCCTCGACGCGCCGAGCTCGGGTCGGTATCTGCTCGACGGGCTCGACGTCAGCGGCCTGGACGATCTCGACCTCTCGTACATCCGGAACCGCAAGATCGGGCTCGTCTTCCAGAGCTTCAATCTGATCCCGCGCACCTCGGCGCTGCGCAACGTCGAGCTGCCGATGATCTACGCGCGGGTCAAGCGCGCAGAACGCCACCAGCGCGTGGTCGCCGCGCTCGCCGCCGTCGGGCTCTCCGATCGGGCCGAGCACGGGCCCCGGAGCTGTCGGGCGGCCAGCAGCAGCGCGTTGCGATCGCGCGGGCGATCGTCACCGACCCCGCGCTGATCCTCGCTGACGAGCCGACGGGCAACCTCGACAGTGCCTCGAGCGAGGAGGTGCTCCAGATCTTCGCCCGTCTCAACGTGGCCGGGCGCACGATCATGCTGATCACGCACGAGCCGTTTGTCGCCGAGCACGCGAAGCGCGTGATCCGCCTCAGCGACGGGCGCGTCGTCTCCGACTCGCGGAACGCGCCGCTCGGCTCGCTGCCGCCGCGGTTCCGTCCGGGCGTCTCGCGCGAGCAGGTGTCGGCATGAGCGTGCGCGAGGCGCTGCGGATGGCGATCCAGGGTGTGCTCGCCAACCGCATGCGCTCGCTCCTGACGATGCTCGGGATCACGATCGGCGTCGCGTCGGTGATCATCCTCGTCGCGGTCGGTCACGGCTCTGCAGTCGCCGTGCAGAGCCGAATCGAGGATCTCGGCACGAACACGCTGACGATCTCCCCCGGCGGGTTCGGCATCTTCGGCGGCGGCGGCGCGCAGCGTGGAGGCCGAGAGCTCCGCTGCGGCGACGCTCACCACGAAGGACGTCAAGGCGCTCGAGGACGCCTCCGCGGCCCCGGACGTCAAGTCGGTGACGCCGGTCGTGAGCGGCCAGTCGGTCTCGATCACCTACAACGGCACGAGCTACAGCCCGAGCTCGTTCATCGGCACGACGCCCTCGTACGAGGTGGCGCGCAAGTCGCCGACCCAGGCCGGGACGTTCTTCACCACGCAGGACGAGGCCGCCCGCAACCGGGTGATCGTGCTCGGGCAGACCGTGGTGCTGAACCTGTTCGGCGCGGCGAATCCGCTTGGCCAGACGGTCAAGGTCAACGGCGCACGGCTTCCTGGTCGAGGGCGTGCTCGCCGACGAAGGGCACGAACGGCATCCAGGATCAGGACGACATCGCGATCGCCCCGCTCTCGACGACCCAGGATCTGATCACCGGCGTCTCGTCCGGCCTGAGCCAGATCGTCGTCGAGGCGAAGTCGACCGGCGCCGTCGACGCAGCGGAGGCGGAGGCGACCTCGATCCTGACGCCGAACCACTCGAGCGGCGGCTCGGCCACCTTCCGCGTGCTGAACCAGGCCTCGCTACTGCAGACGACCGCGTCGACGAACGCACATCTTCACCGTGCTGCTCGCGGCGGTCGCCGCGATCTCGCTGCTCGTCGGCGGGATCGGGGTGATGAACATCATGCTCGTCACCGTCACCGAGCGCACCCGCGAGATCGGCATCCGCAAGGCGATCGGGGCCCGCAGAGGCGACATCCTCGGCCAGTTCCTGACCGAGGCCGTGCTGCTCTCGGTGCTCGGCGGCGCGCTCGGTGTCGTGGCCGGCCTCATCGGCAGCCGGTTCAAGATCGTCGGCGTGCAGCCGGTGGCCGAGGTCGTACTCGGTGCTGCTCGCCTTCGGCGTCGGCACCGCCGTCGGTCTCTTCTTCGGCATCTACCCCGCCAATCGCGCCGCCTCGCTGCGGCCCATCGAAGCCCTTCGTTACGAGTAGGAGAAGCAGATGACATCGATCGACCCAGGCTATGCCGCGCTACCGGACGACGACGAGTTCGAGACCGAGATCCTGCCTGTCAGAAGGAGCCGGCGGCTGCCGCTCCTGACCGCGCTGCTCGCGCTCTCGCTCGTCGCGGCGGGCGCGTTCATCGGGGGCGTCGAGATCCAGAAGCACTACGGCGGCGCCACCTCGAACGGCAACGCGGCTACGGCGAACTCGCGGCTCGCAGGCTTCGCGGCCGCTCGCGGGCGCACGGGTAGCCCGACCGGCGCCCCCGCTGCGGGCGCCGCCGGCCGCTTTGCCGCGGCGGGCACGACCGGCGTCGTGACGCTGATCAAGGGCTCGATGCTCTACCTCACGGACTTCAGCGGCAACATCGTCAAGGTGAGCACGCGCGGCTCGAAGGTGACAAAGACGGTCGCGGCGTCGGTGAGGGCGGTCCACCCGGGCGACACGGTCGTCGTTCGCGGTGCGAAGCAGAAGAACGGCACCTACCGGGCGAGCTCGATCACGCTCGGCGACGCCGGCGGCGGCCTGTTCGGCGGGAACGGGTGAGCGGCATGACGAAGCTCAAGAGAACGCTCACGGTCGTGGCCGTCACGGGCCTCGTCTTGCTCGCCGGCGTTGCAGCCGCGTCGGCGGCTCGGAAGCCGAACCCGAAGACGCCCGCGGCGTACCGGGCGTGTCTGGCCAAGCACGGCGCCGGCTTCTTCGGCACCGGCAAGCGGCCGACGGCAGCCCAGCTGAAGAAGCTCCAGCCGGCGCTCAAAGCATGCGCGGCCCAGCGGCCAACCGGTGGCGGCGGTTCCTTCGGGGGCCCCGGTGGCCGTCCGTTCACGGCCGCGAATGGCGCGGCGTTCAAGAAGTACACGGACTGCCTGAAGAAGCACGGCGTCACGTTCACACCGGGCCAGAGGCCGAGGGGCGGCACACCGCCGGCGCGCTCGGCCAAGTTCAAGGCGGCCAACGCGGCCTGCGCCTCCCTGAGGCCGAAGCGCCCGGCGGCGCCCGCCGGGGGTTGAGCCGGCTCCCCGCGCGGCGAAGCGCTAGCGGCGCAGCGCCCGCGCGAGCCGTGCGAGCGCGGAGTCGGCGGGCGTCAGCAGACCCCGCCCGGCGAAGCCGACCGTGCGGTCGAGCGCGTCGAGAAACTGCGCCCGCAGCACCTCGTTCGCGCGCAGCGCCCAGAGCGTCTGCCCGTTCACCCAGGCTGCCTCGCGGGCCCGGCGGACGTCCCACATCGCAATCACGTCGTCGAGGCGGTGGACACGGTGGACGAGCCGGTCGGCCGCCGCCAGCCAGCCTGTGAGGTAGCTCCGCTTCACCCGAGCCTCGACCGTTGCCAGCAGGTCGTTGACACGCTCGAAATCGCCGTGCTCCGGGCAGCCGCCGCTCGGGGCGAGGCCGAGCTCGGCGCAGGTCGAGACGAGCGCGACAGGCAGGTCCCGGTTGATGTGCGCGTTCATCCCCGCGAGGGCGAACTGGAGCGGCGCGATCCCGCGCCGTGCGCGGGCCTCGAAGAGCGGCGCCCAGGCACGCGGCGCCGAGGCGCGACCCGCCTCCCAGGCGTCGAGCGCGTCGAAGAAGAGATTCGCGAACACGATGTCCAGCCGCTCGAGGAAGCGCCCGTTCGCGAACACGCTCCCTGCGAGCTGTGCCTGGATGCCCTCGGTCACCTCCAGGTACAGCCGCGCGAATGCCGCGACGCCGTCGCCGCCCCGTGCGGCGGCGCCCAGCCGCGCGATCACCTCGGGCACGGTCGCCGCGTCGGTCACTGCTGCCGACGATACGCCACGTGCGGCAAAGCCGCACCTCCGGTCGGCCGAGTCACCGATGCCGCTCCGCGGCACTCCGTCGATCCTCGGACAAGGTCATCGTCAGGAGGAATTCGAATATGGACAGCATCCGCGTCATCCCGATCGCGCTCGCGGTGCTCGCAGCCGGCGTGATCGCGCTCAGCGCGGCGGTCTTCGCAGCCAACCGCACCACCTCGAAGTCCGTCACCACGGCCGCGCAGACGGCGCCGATGCAGATGCCAGCGCCGGGTACCCAGGCGACCGGCAGCTTCGCGGGCGAGTTGCCGGCGAACTCCGATCAACTCGCAGCCCAGCACGTCCCCTACCCGGCGCAGCTACGGCCGGCCCCCGCGGGCCAGGTCGTGCCGGTCAACATCACGCTCAGGGACGTCGTCCTCCAGATCGCGCCGGGCGTCAAGTACTCGGCGTGGACGTTCGACGGCGGTGCACCGGGCCCCGTGATCCACGTGCGCCAGGGTCAGACCGTGAAGGTCACGCTGACGAACGGCGGGGCGATTCCGCACTCGATCGACTTCCACGCAGCGCGGGTCGCGCCGAACGTGGCGTTCCGCAGCGTCGATCCCGGCAAGTCGATCACGTTCTCCTTCACCGCCGGCGACCCGGGCGTGTTCATGTACCACTGCGGTACCCCGCCCGTGCTGATGCACATCGCCAACGGGATGTACGGCGCGATCGTCGTCGACCCGAAGACGCCGCTTCGCCACGCCGACAAGGAGTATGTGCTCGTCTCCGGGGAGTGGTATCTCGACAAGGCGGGTACAGGCCAGCCGGCACAGATGGACATGGCGAAGGCACGCGAGATGCATCCGGACTGGGTCACGTTCAACGGGTACGCGAATCAGTACAAGGATCACCCGTTGACGGCGAACCCGGGCAACCTCGTGCGCTTCTACGTGGTCGACGCTGGTCCGAGCCTGACGACCGACTTCCACATCGTCGGCACGATCCTCGACCGCGCCTACGTGGACGGGGACATGTCTCACTTCGAGTCGGGCGTTCAGACCGTCGGCGTGCCTGCCGGCGGCGGCGCCATCTTCGAGACTCGGATCATGAAGCGGGGCATCTACCCGTTCGTGAGCCACTCCTTCGCTGCGGTCGACATGGGCGAGGTCGGGCTGCTCAACGTCGGCGGCGTCAAGGGGACGATGAGCCATTAGCCTGCTCGCCCCGGTCGACGTCATCCTTCGAGACGGCCGCGTCCTCAGGCTGAGGGAGCCGGTCGGCGCGGACACGGATGCGCTGCTCGCGTTCTTCGAGGGACTCTCGGAGCGCAGTCTCTACCGGCGCTTCCACGGGATCCCGCGGATCGACTTGCGCCTCGTCGAGCCGTTCCTCGAGCCCGACTGGGAGGATCGAGGCTCGCTCGCCGGGCTGCTCGACGAGCGAGTCGTCGGGCTCGCGAGCTACGCGCGCCTGCGCGATCCGGCCGCGGCCGAGGTCGCCTTCGCCGTCGCAGACGACCTGCAGGGCTACGGACTCGGGACGCGCATGCTCGAGCGGCTGGCCGAACGCGCCGCCGCGCGCGGGATCGAGCGCTTCGTCGCCGAGGTCGCCGCCGACAACCGGCCGATGCTGCAAGTGTTCGAGGGCGCCGGGATGAAGCTGACACGGGAGCTCGAGGGCGGCGAGTTCGAGGTCACCTTCCCGATCGCGCCCACGGAGAGCTACCGCGTCAAGGTCGACGAGCGCGACCACGTCTCCGTCGTCGCCTCGCTGAAGCCCTTCTTCGAGCCGCGGACCGTCGCAGTGCTCGGCGCCTCGCCCCGCCGCGGCACGATCGGCGGCGAGCTCTTCCGCAACATCCTCGAGGCTGACTTCACCGGCTCGGCGTTCCCCGTCAACCGCGACGGCGTTTCGGTCGCCGGCGTGCGCGGCTACAGCAGCGTCGAGGAGATCCCCGACGACATCGACCTCGCGGTGCTCTGCCTGCCGGGCGCGCTTGTGCTCGGCGCGACGGAAGAGTGCCTGCGCAGCGGTGTGCGCGCGATCTGCGTGATCTCGGCCGGCTTCGCCGAGGTCGGCGAGGAGGGGGTCGAGCGTCAGCGCCAGCTGCTCGAGCTCGTCCGTGCCCACGGTGCGCGCCTGATCGGCCCGAACTGCCTCGGCGTCGCCGTCGCGGGGCCGCGCCTGAACGCGACCTTCGCCCGCGGGGCCGTTCCGTTCGGCAGCATCGGCTTCTCCTCGCAGAGCGGCGCCCTCGGGCTCGCGCTCGTCGAGGCGGCCGCCTCCCGCGGGCTCGGGCTCTCGGCCTTCGTCTCGATCGGGAACAAGGCGGACGTCTCCTCGAACGACCTCATGGAGTGGTGGGAGGACGATCCTGCGACCGAGCTCGTGCTCCTCTACCTCGAGTCGTTCGGCAATCCGCGCAAGTTCGCGCGGCTCGCGCGGCGGGTCGCACGCTCGAAGCCGATCCTCGCGATGAAAAGCGGCCGCACCGCCGCGGGCGCGAAGGCGGCGAGCTCGCACACCGCGGCGCTCGCCGGCTCCGAAGGAGCCGTCGACGCGCTCTTCCATCAGGCCGGCGTGATCCGCGCCGAGACGCTCGAGGAGCTGCTCGACATCGCCTCGCTGCTCTCGCGCCAGCCGCTCCCGCGCGGCCGCCGCGTCGCGCTCGTCACGAACGCAGGCGGGTTGGGGATCCTCTGCGCCGACGCGTGCGAGGCGGCCGGGCTCGAGCTGCCGTCCTTCTCCGAGGAGACCGTCAAGGCGCTGCGCGAGTTCCTGCCGGCCGAGGGCAGCGCGGCCAACCCCGTCGACATGCTCGGCTCGGCCACCGCCGACGCGTACGAGCGCGCGGTGCCGATCCTGCTCGCCGACGGGCGCGTCGACGCCGTGATCGTGCTCTTCACGCCGCCGATCAGCGCCGGCACCCAGGAGGTTGCCGACGCGCTCGCCCGGGCCGCCGCCGGCGCCGAGAAGCCCGTGCTCGCCGCGCTCGTCTCGTCCGAGACGGTCAAGCCGGAGTCCTCCTTCGTCGCGTTCCCCTACCCGGAGTCCGCGGCCCGCGCACTCGGTCGGGCGGTCGAGCGCGCCGAGTGGCTGCGCCGGCCCGCCGGCGCGCTGACAGAGCTCGTGGGGATCGACCGCCATGCCGGTGCCGCCGTCGTCGCAGGCGCGCTCGCGACGGTCGACGACGTCTGGCTCGACCCGGCCGAGACGCGTGCGCTGCTCGAGGCCTACGGGCTCCCGCTCGTGCCGGAGCGGCTGGCGCAGACCCCCGAGGAGGCCGCGGCGGCCGCCGGCGAGCTTGGTTTCCCCGCGGTCGTCAAGAGTGCCGCCGCCGGCGCGCACAAGACCGAATCGGGCGGCGTCGCCCTTGACCTGCGCAACGAGGAGGCGGTGCTCGCCGCGGCGAGTCGGATCGGTTGTCCGGTGGTCGTGCAACCGCTCGTCTCAGGCGGCGCCGAGCTGCTCGCCGGGCTCGTGCAGGACCCCATGTTCGGCCCCGTCGTTGCGTTCGGCCCCGGCGGCGTTCTTGCCGAGCTGATCGGGGAGGCGAACCTGAGGATCGCACCGCTGACAGACGTCGACGCGGAAGAGCTCGTCCTCTCCGGCAAGGCAGGCCGGCTGGTTCGCGGCTTCCGCGGCCCAGCTGCCGACGAGGGTGCGCTCACCGACCTCGTCCAGCGGCTGGCTCGGCTCGGCGAGGACCTGCCCGAGGTGGCAGAGGTCGACCTCAATCCGGTACTGGCGTTGCCCGACCGCGCCGTGGCCGTCGATGCCCGCGTCCGCGTCCGCGTGGCCGCTGCGGAGACGCGTCCGAAGAGCTGGTAGTGCGGTAAAGCCGCACGGGGGTTCCGCGGCCGTCCCGATGGCGGCGAGCACCGCTGCTCCGAGACTCCTGGTAACGGCATAACGCCGAAAGGAGTACGCGATGAAGGTCAAGGACGTCATGACGGCGGAGGTGATGACGGTGCAGCCGGGGACCTCGCTGAAGGAGGTCGCACGCCTGCTCGTCGAGAGCCGGATCTCCGGCCTGCCGGTCGTCGACGCCGACGGACGCGTCCTCGGCGTCATCTCGGAGGCCGACGTATTGATGAAGGAGGCCGGTGCCGGCCGCTCGCGTGGCGGCCCGCTCGCCTGGCTGCTCGACCCGCTCGACGTCGTCGAGCGCCTGAAGCTCGACGCCCGGGTCGCCGGGGAGGCGATGACCTCGCCGCCCGTGACGATCGAGTCCACCCGCCCGGTCGCCGTCGCAGCGGAGCTGATGATCGAGCAGGGCATCAACCGCCTGCCGGTGCTGGATCAGGGCAAGCTCGTCGGAATCGTCACGCGCGCCGATCTCGTGCGCGCGTTCGCGCGCACCGACGCGGAGATCGCCCGCGAGATCCACGAGGATGTGATCGGCCGGAGCATGTGGCTCGCCCGAGACACCGTTCAGGTACAGGTCGACGAAGGCGAGGTCATCCTGCAGGGCACGCTCGACCGGCGCAGCGACGCGGAGCTGCTGCCGGCGCTCGCGGGTAAGGTTCCGGGCGTGGTGGGCGTGCGCTCGGAGTTGAGCTGGACAGAGGACGACAGCCGGTGAGTGTCCCTCCGGGGCACATGATCGAGGTAGCCGCCGCGCTCGCCCGCCTTCGCGATCGCGGTGGCTACGAAATCGTTCACGAGTCGCCGGGTCTCGAGGTCGGCGTCTATGCGCTTGTCGCGCCCGAGCCCGACCGCCAGCAGCCGCACGACGACGACGAGCTCTACATCGGGCTCGAGGGCACCGGTCTCCTCGAGGTCGAGGGGCACCAGCTTCCGATCGATGTCGGGCACGCCCTCTTCGTTCGGGCCGGGGTCGAGCACCGCTTCACTGCGTACGAGCAGCTCGCCGTGCTCGTGATCTTCAGCAAGAGGTAGCGCAGCTCCGCGTCGTTCGCACATTCCCGCCGGTGGCACTGGTGGGAAAGCCGCAGGCGAGACCCGGCGGCTCCCCGACGCCTCCCTGAAGCCCCGACGCGACACTGCGGGCAAAGGAGGTACTGATCATCATGAAGAGGATTCTGATCGCGACGGACGGCTCGCCCTCCGCGCAGGAGGCGATCGAGATCGGGCTGGAGCTGGCGCTCGAGCAGGGAGCAGCAGTCACGTTCCTGCACGTCGTCGAGCCGCTCGAGGTCAACACGAGCCCGTTCGGTCCGATGATCCCGAAGGCAAGGGAGCTCCCCGACCCCGAGCACGAGCCCGTGCTTGCACAGGCGCTCGAGCTGGCAGCGATCGGGGGCGTCGAGGCTTCGGCGAGGCTGATCGCCGGCATTCCCGTCGACGAGATCGCCCGTGTCGGCAACGAGGTCGCAGCGGACCTGACCGTCGTCGGCTCGCGGGGGCACGGCACGCTCAAGCGCGCGCTGCTCGGCAGCGTCTCGCACGGCGTGCTCGACACGAGCAGCCGGCCGGTTCTGGTCGTTCGCGGCGGCGCGCACGTGCCTGCCCACGCATAGCGGGCGCACGAAAGAGCCGGGCGGGGCCCCACCCCTCGCTCGGCTCTCACACTTCGCCTCCGGCCCTCGGCCGGCAGGCGCGGGCTCACTCCTCGTCGAGCAGGCCGTGCGCGAGCGCGTAGCGTACGAGCTCCGCGCGGGACGAGATTCCGAGCTTCTGCATGATGTGCGCCCGATGCGTCTCGGCCGTGCGCACGGAGATGAAGAGCGTCTTTGCGATCTCCTGGTTCGTGTGCCCGAGGGCGAGCAGGCGCAGGACCTCGTGCTCGCGCTCCGAGAGCGGGTCGGCCTCCGCGGCAGCGCGCTCCTTCGCCTCCGCGGCGACCATGCGGGCCCCGAGTGCCGGATTCACGTAGCTGCCGCCGCGAGCCACCTCCTGGATCGCGGCGACGAGCTCGGCGTCGGCGGCCTCCTTGAGCACGTAGCCGCTTGCCCCGGCCGAGAAGGCGTCGCGCACGTAGCGCGGGTCGTCGTGCATGGAGAGCACGAGCACCTTCGTCTCGGGCGAGACCTCGAGCAGCTTCGGGATCGCCTCGATCCCGCTCTCGCCGGGCATGGTCACGTCGATCAGCACCACGTCGGGTTTGTGCTCGATCACGCGGAAGACGGCCTCGCGCGCGTTTGCCGCCTCGTCGATCGGCTCGAGGTCCCGCTCCCGTTCGAGTAGCAGGCGCAGGCCTGAGCGGACGACCGCATGGTCGTCGACGATCAGGACGTGAATGGTCATCGCAACGGCACCTCGGCGATGATCGTAGTTCCCGCGCCGGGCGTCGAGTCGATCCTGAGGGTCCCGTGGAGCAGCGCGAGGCGCTCGCGCATGCCGACGAGCCCGAGTCCGTCGGTGCCGCGCTCCCTTTGCAGGCCCAGTCCGTCGTCCTCGATCACCACCGTGGTGCTCGTCGGCGTTCGGCGCAGCACGACGCTCGCGTGCCTGGCGTCGGCGTGCTTGACGACGTTCGTGAGCGCCTCCTGCACGATCCGATAGAGCGCGGTCTCGATCTCGCCGGGCAGCCGCTGCTCACCGAGGTGCGCGATCAGGTCGACGACGATCCCGCCGGACTCGGTCATCGAGCCCGTCAAGCGCTCGAGCGCGGGAACGAGGCCGAAGTCGTCGAGGACGCTCGGCCGCAGTTCGACGGCGAGTCGGCGCACCGCCTGCAGCGTGGAGACGACGAGCTCGCGCAGACCGGTGGCGGCGGCGCGCATCTCCTCCACGCTCGCCGATCTCTCGACGCTGCTCAGGCCGAGCAGGATCGACGCGAGCGCCTGGCCCGTCTCGTCGTGGAGCTCGCGGGCGAGTCGCGCGCGCTCGAGCTCCTGGCCCGCGACGACGCGGCGGAGGGCGTCGCGCGCGACTCGCTCCGAGAGGTTCACCGCCGAGGCGGCCCGCGACGCGAACGCCTCGGCGAGTCGCAGGTCGTCGTCGGAGAAGCGCGGGTCCCGGCCGGTCTTGTCGATCACGCTGATCACGCCGATCGCCCGGTCGTGCAGGATCAGCGGCACGATCATCCCCGCGGTGCCACCCATCGCGCGGGCGACGTCCTGGTCTGCCTCCGGGTCGTCCATGAACGAGTCGATCCGCTCGCTGCGCCGGCGCTCCAGCACGCGCGCCGACTTGGACGAGGTTCCCGAGACGAACGTGGCGAGCAGCGGCTCGGCCCTGTCGCCGTCCGCCGCCTCGATCCGGAGGTCGCCGCCGGGGTGCGGGAGCGCGATCGTGACGAGCCGTGCGCCGGCGAGCTCGCGTAGGCGCCGCGCGATCAGGTCGAGCAGGCGCGGCAGCTCGATCTCGGTCAGGAGTGCGTTGCCGACCTCGTTCAGCGACTCGAGCTGGCGGAGCCAGCGCGTCGCCGACTCGTAGAGGCGCGCGTTCTCGATCGCGACTGCCGCCTGGACCGCGAGCAGCTCGACGAGCTCCTGATCCTCGTCGGTGAAGTCCCCGCCGCCGGCCTTCTCTGTCAGGTAGAGATTGCCGTAGGCGACGCCCCGCAACATCACCGGGACGCCGAGGAAGCTCTTCATCGGCGGGTGCCCCGGCGGGAAGCCGACCGAGCGTGGGTCCTCGGACAGCTCGTGCAGGCGCAGCGGCGACGCGTCGCGGATCAAGATGCCGAGGATCCCGCGGCCTCGCGGGAGATCGCCGATGCGCGCGCGGGTCTCGTCGTCGAGGCCCACCGTGACGAAGCGCTCCAGCGCCGTGCCGCCGCGGTCGATCACGCCGAGGGCCGCGTAGCGGGCCCCGGTCAGGGTGGAGGCGGCCTCTGAGATCTTCTGGAGCAGCGCGTCGAGGGAGAGCTCCGAACTGAGCGCGACGCCTGCGTCGAGCAGCGCCCGCAGCCTGCTCTCCTGGGTGATCTCGGTCGACACGCGCTCATTGTTGCTGTTGCAGGGCCGTTGCGGGGAACTACGGATCGGCGGCCGCCCGGCCGCTCTCAGACTGCGAGCGGGAGCGGCCGGCCGGCGAGAGCCGCAAGCGCGTCGATCGCGGTGGCGAAGACGTTCCCGCCCGGGGCGTACTCGACCGAGAAGTCGACGGCGCCGTTGAGCTCCAGCACCACGAAGCCGCCACGCGCGAGTGGGAGCAGGTCGACGCCCACGAGGTCGAGCCCCGACGCCGACGCCGCCTCGAGCGCGAGGCGAACCGCCGCGGGCGGCGGGACTGCCCGGACTCGTCGCGCCCCGAGAGCGACGTTCGTCCGCCACTCGCCCGGCGCCGCGTGCCGCTCGATCGCCCCCACCACGCGCCCGGCCGCGACGACGAGGCGCAGGTCTCGTCCAGGGGGCGGGACGAGCTCCTGCACGAGCGCGCCGCTCGCCAGGAACCACGGGCGGTGCGACAGCCGGTCGAGCGCCGCCGCCAGCTCCTCGTGCGTCCGGCAGAGCTCGACGTCGCGCCCCCAGCTGCCGAACCGCGGCTTCACGACCACGGGCGGCTCGAGCTCGGGCGTGGGCGAACCGGCGACCACGAGCCGCGAGCGCGGGTGCGGAACGCCGGCGCTCCCGAGCAGCGCTGCGGTCAGCAGCTTGTCGTGCGCGCCGAGGAGGGCGGCGGGCCGGTTGAGCACCTGGACGCCGTTGTCCTGCAGCCGGCCGAGCTCCCAGAGGCCGGGCTCGACGCCCTCGAGCGACGGGAGCACGTCGAGCCGCCCGAGAGCGACGTCCCCCGGGCCGAGCTCGAGGAGCGCGCGGTCGGGGCTCAGGACACGCGAGTGGCCGTGCGGCCACGGTGACGACACCAGGCCGGCGTTGGTCATGGTCGGCCGAGCGCTGACGACGGCGAATCCCATAGCCGAAGGGTGCGTGCTCGGGTCATACCGGTGGGCGTCCGGCTGGTGACGGGACGGTGAACGTCTCGTGCGTCGGCGTCCACTGCTGATTCTCTAGGCGGCGCGCAGAGCCGGAGCGAACTGGCCGAGCTGCGTCAGGTACGCAGGCAGACCTGACTGGAGGTAGTCGACCACCGCGCGCCCGTCCTTGGCGCAGGGCAGCACCGTCTTCCAGGTCGCCAGGTGCTCGAGGCGGTGGAAGTCCCCGTTCGCGACGACCGGCAGCCGCGCCTCGGCGACCCAGGCATAGCATTCGTGCCGGTTGAAGAGCTCGAAGCGGTCGACGAGCGGGGCGAGCTCCTCCCACTCGCAGGCGAAGCGGGCCGTCCGGCGCGACGCGCCGCGGGCCTGGTCGAGCTCGTAGGGGTGCGCTGCGATCAGTGCCGCCCCTGCAGCGTGCGCACCGGCGAGGGCGATCTCGAGACCGGCATCGACGCCGACGAACATGTGCAGCCCTACTGCCACCGCGTGTGCGGCGCGACTTGGGTCGCGATCGTCGTAGGTCAGCTCGAGACCCGGCAGGAGCAGCAGGTCGTAGAGCGCGCGGGCCCGCTCGATCTCGTCCAGCACCGCATCGAGATAGGCGGCGTGGTTGCCCGAGTGCACGTGGCCCGGACCCTCGACACCAGCTGCCGGCGACGGGTCTTCGGTTCGGATCGTGTGGTCGGTCACGCAAAGCACGTCGAAGCCGCTGCGCCCGTAGAGATCGACGAGCTCGCGGACGGACAGCTCGCCGTCGCTCCAGGTCGTGTGGGCGTGGAGCTCACAGAGCAGCGGATCCGGTCTCGTGCGCATTCGGCCGTATCTTCGGTGAACGGCACGGGAATCCGTGAGTACGGGTTGTGTCGAACTCAGGTCAGAGCTGCCAGAGCCCGCCGGCGATCAGCGGCACAGGCTTTCCGCGCGCCTGCGTTCCCGTCACCTCGAAGTCGTCCGTGCCGATCATCACGTCGATGTGCAGGCTGGCGCGGTTGACACCGCGGCCGAGGCCCTCCTGGCGCGTATTGCCGAAGCCGGCGCCGAAGGCAAAGTGCGCCGCGGCGTTCTCGTCGAGCAGTGTGTTGTTGTAGATCCGTCGCTTGCGACCGACCCGCGAGGTCGCGTCGACGAGGGCAACCTCGCCGAGCCGGCGCGCGTTCGGCTCCGAGTCGAGGAAGGCGATCAGGAAGTCACGGTCGGCGGGCCGTTTGGCCGACAGCCGCACGAGGCGCCCGCGGCGGAACTCGCCGGAGATCCCCTCGATCACGCGTCCATGGAACGAGAGCGGCATCGAGCAGCGAAAGGTTCCTTCCGCTGCGCCCGCCTGGGGGCTCGTGAAGACTTCCTCGGTCGGGATGTTCGGGCAGGTGACGTGACCGTAGGGGCCGCGTTCCCTTCCGCCCCGCCAGAGCGTTCCCGGCGAGAGGCGCACCTCGAGGTCGGTGCCGGGCCCGAGCAGGTGGAGCGCCTCGAGACGCATCTTCGAGAGGCGCTTCGCGCGTGCCTCGAGCGCATTTGCGTGCTCGGTCCAACCCTCGATCCCGGGCGGGTCCTTCGGTCCGAGGCGGCAGAACTCGAGTAGATCCTTGGCGAGACGCTTCTGCGCCCGCGCCGGGTCGAGCTCGGGGTACGCCTGCGACGCCCAGTACTCGGTCGGCCAGGCGCAGCCGGCCCAGCGGACGCGGCCGTCGAGCGACGCCTTGACGAAGCCCTTCAGCTTCTGGGCGGGACGCTGGTGCTCGGCGGCGACGCGCGCGGGCGGAAGCTTGTCGAAGACGCCCGGGTCCGACTCGCCGAGCGACCCGATCAGCGCCACGTCGGGGGCGACGGCGCGCCGGAAGCGGCCGAGCGACCAGGGGGTCAGCTCGCCGAGCCAGCGCTCGCTGCCGAACTTGATGCGCGCAGCGTGGACGCGAGGATCGTCGTAGCGCACCTCGACGACGCGTGCACCGGCGCGGTAGCCGGCCTCGGCCAGCGCGACCGCGAGCTCCCGGTGGCCGGGAGGCGTCGTCACCGAGAGCAGGTCGTCCGTCCGGAGGTCCACTCCCGCGTTGACGATGCAGTCGGCGTAGCGGGCGAGCGCCTCTGCCCCGAACGGGTTCACAGATCGGCCGCCAGAGCGGCGGTGAGGCTTCCGTGGACGGCGAAATGCTTGTCGAGGCCGGAAACCTCGAGCGCGCGCCGGGTCTCGAGGCCGGGCGAGGCGAGCAGGAAGGCGCGCCCGTTCCCGAGCGACTTGCGCGCCTCGACCAGCACCCCGAGCGCGGTGGAGTCGACGAAGGTGACCTCGCCGAGGTCGACGACGATCCGCTCCGGCTTGGAGCCGGTAGCCTGCATCAGCGCGTCGCGGACGACGTGCGCGTTGTAGAGGTCGAGCTCCCCCGCGAGGTGGACAACGGTGGTGCCTCCGTTCTGCTCGACCCCGGCGACGGGCTGGATCTCCTGGCTCACGACGCTCGATTAGAGCAGCGGGGAGCGCCACACCGCAAGCGCCGCCGGTCCGGTTTGACGCGGGAAGGTTGTTCGGGCCATGGTTCGAGGCGTGGAAACCGCCCAGGTCGCCCGCCGCGCGCGCACCGAGAACTTTCCGATCGCGTCGCTGCTCTTCCCGCGGCCGCTGCGGCCGCACCTGCGTGCGATCTACGGCTTCTGCCGGCTCGTCGACATCTTGGGCGACGAGGCGGAGGGCGATCGGCTCGCGCTCCTCGACGAGTGCGAGCGCCAGCTCGACGATCCGGAGTGGCCGGTGATGGTGAGGCTGGCGCCGACGATCACCACGTTCGCGCTGCCGCGGGAGCCGTTCCAGCGTCTGATCGAGGCGAACCGGATGGATCAGCGGATCTCCTCCTACGAGACCTGGGCGGACGTGAAGGAGTACTGCCGCCATTCCGCCGACCCGGTGGGGCGGATGGTGCTCGGCCTGCTGCGGCTCGACGAGGACGCGGCGCTCGTCGGCGCGTCGGACGACGTCTGCACCGGGCTCCAGCTTGTGAACTTCCTCCAGGACGTGCCGCGCGACCTCGAGCTCGGGCGCGTCTATCTGCCGCAGGAGGATCTGCGCCGGTTCGGCGCTGCCGAGCTGCGCCGTGCGAACGACCCGTTGCGACGCTGCCTGGAGCTCGAGGCGGAGCGGGCGCGCGGGCTGCTCCGCTCAGGCCGGCTCTTCCGTGAGCGCGTGCCGGACGGATCGGCCGCGCGGTCTGGCTGTTCGCCCGCAGCGGCCTCGCGGCGCTCGACTCCCTCGAACGTGCCGACTGGGACATCTTCGGCGGCCGGCCGCGGCCCTCGCGGGCGCGCCTGGCGCTGGAGGCGCTGCGAACGTGACACCGGAGCAGGCCTACGCGGAGGTGGAGCGGATCACCCGCCGCCAGGCGCGCAACTTCGCCTACGGGATCATGGTGCTGCCGAAGCGCAAGCGGCAGGCGATCGCCGCGATCTACGCGTTCGCACGCCGGGTCGACGACGTCGCCGACGATCCCGGGCTGCTCCCGGACGAGAAGCGCGAGCGCCTCGAGGCGCTACGCCGTGCGCTGGAGCAGGCGCCCCCGGACGCGGACGCGATGCTCGTCGCGCTCGCCGACGCGCGCTCGCGCTATCCGATCCCCGGCGCTGCGCTCCACGCGCTGATCGAAGGCGGCCTCCAGGATCTCTCGACCCCGCGCTACGCAACCTTCGAGGAGCTCGAGGACTACTGCAAGCACGTCGCCGGCGCGGTCGGCGTCGCGTGCCTGCCGGTCTACGGCGCGGCAGACTACGAGCGCGCCGAGACGCTCGGGATCGCCCTCCAGCTGATCAACATCCTCCGCGACGTCGCCGAGGACTGGAGTCTCGGCCGCGTCTATCTGCCGCAGGACGAGCTCGGCTCGTACGGCGTCACCGAAGCGGATCTGCGCGAGGGCCGCGCCACCGAGGCCTGGCGCGCCTACGCCGCCTTCCACGCAGCGCGCGCCGCGCGTACCTTGCCGAGGGTCTCCGGCTCCTTGACGTCCTCGACCGCCGCAGCGCGCTCTGCGTCGGCACGTTCGCGGGGCTCTACCGCGAGACGCTCGACCGGATCGAGGCCTCCGGCTTCGACGTCTTCAGCGGCCGTCCGCACCTCTCGGCGCTCGCCAAGCTGCGCATCGTCGGCCAGGGATTCCTGCGATGAAGGCGGCTGTCGTCGGGGGCGGCCTCGCCGGGCTCGCCGCCGCGCTCGACCTCGTCGACGCCGGCCAGGAGGTGACCGTGCTCGAGGCGCGGCCGACGCTCGGCGGCGCCGTACAGACGCTGCCGGAGCGGGACGGCGACCCGGAGCCCCCGCCCGACAACGGCCAACACATCGCGCTCGGCTGCTTCGACGCCTACCTCGCCTTCATCGAGCGGATCGGCGAGGCTCACAACCTGAGCGCATCCGCCTTGCGCTGCCGGTCCTCGACGAGCGCGGACGCTGGGCGACGATCTCACCGGGCCTCGGCCTGCTGCGCTACCGCCACCTGCCGCTGCGCGAGCGCCTCTCCGCGGCGAGGGCGGCCCTCCGGTTGCGCGCGCTCGACGCCTCCGCGCAGGCCGACCGCTCCTTCGCCGACGTACTCGGCGTCTCCGACGCGGCGATCGATCGCTTCTGGGACGTCTTCATCCGTCCGGCACTCAACCTGCAGAGCTCGGAGGCCGTCCGCGGACCTCGGGGTCTTCACCGTCCAGACCGCGCTGCTCGGCAAGCGCGAGGCGAGCGACCTCCTGCTCCCGACGGCGCCGCTCGGCGCGATGCACGGCGAGGCGGCTGCCCGCGCGCTCGAGGAGGCGGGAGCCGTGGTTCGCACGAGCGCACGGGTCGCGGCACTCGAGTCCGGGGCGCTCGTGCTCGCGGACGGCGACCGCGTGGAGGCCGATGCCTTCGTGGTCGCGCTGCCGCCGCACGAGTCGGCGCGCCTGCTCGGCGAGCCGGAGCCTCAGCTCGAGGACTCGCCGATCGTCAGGGTCCACCTGCTGTTCGACCGCGAGCTGCTCGGTCCGCCGCTCGCGGCGCTCCTCTCGAGCCCGGCGCACTGGGTCTTCGACCGCGGCGCGCTCACCGGGCACCGGCCCGAGCTCGGTCAGTACCTGACCGTCGTCTCGAGCGGCGCGCCGGAGCTGATCGAGGCGCGCGGCCGCGAGCTCGTCGAGCTGATCGCGCGCGAGCTCACCGACCGGCTCGGCGAGGCCGAGCTGCTCTGGTCGCGCGTCAGCCGCGAGCCTGACGCGACCTTCGCCGGGCGGCCCGGCACGCGCCGCCTGCGTGCGGGGACGCGCACCGCCGCTCGAGCGCGTCGTCCGCGCGGGGGCCTGGACGGACACGGGCTGGCCCGCCACGATGGAAGGAGCCGTCCGGAGCGGCAACGCTGCGGCGCACATGCTGGCGGGTAGCCGTGACAGAATCTTGACGTGACAACAATCGCGTCCGTCACCGCTCTCGACCCGGCGCTCGAGGCCGGGACGCAGCGCCTGCTCGAGCTCCAGCACCCGGACGGCTACTGGGTCGGCGAGCTCGAGTCCAACGCGACGATGATCGCGCAGCACCTCTTCTGGCACCACTTCCTCGGCCTGCGAGGCCGGAGACCGACCGCAAGCTCGGCGACGAGCTGCTGGCCGGATGCGCGACGACGGCACGTGGTCGATCTGGTTCGAGGGGCCGCCCGACCTCTCGACGACGATCGAGGCGTACGTCGCGCTGCGCATGGCGGGTGCGGAGACCGATCCGCAGACGGTCGCCTACATCCTCCGCGAGGGCGGGATCCCGAAGGCGCGGATCTTCACGAAGGCGTTCATGGCCCTGCTCGGCCAGTGGCCGTGGCAGCGGATGACGCCGATCCCGTCGAGCTCGTCCTGCTGCCGCCTCGGCACCGCTCTCGATCTACGACTTCGCCTGCTGGGCGCGGCAGACGTTCGTCGCGCTCGCGGTCGACGAGCGCCTTGCGCCCCGTGCGGCCGGTCGCCGCTCGACCTGCACGCGATCGGCGCGCGGCCGGGCGAGTCGCGGCCGCCCGCACGGCCCCGACGCTGCCGCCGGTGCGGCGGCGAGCACTCACGTCGCCGAGCGCTGGATCCGCGAGCGCCAGGAGGCGGACGGCTCCTGGGGCGGGATCCAGCCGCCGTGGGTCTGGTCGCTCCTCTTCCTCGCCGCGCTCGGCCACGGCCTCGAGGACGAGACCCTCCGCCGCGCGGTCGACGGCTGGGACGGCTTCATGATCGACGACGGCGACCGCCTGCGGCCCGAGGCATGCCAGTCGCCGGTCTGGGACACGGCGCTCGCCGTGCTCGCGCCTGCGCGCCGGCGGCGTCCCGGCCGAGCACCCGCAGCTCGCGCAGGGCGGGCGAGTAGCTGCTCCGCGAGGAGGTGCACGGCCGCGGCGACTGGTCCGTGCGCCGCCCCGAGCTCGCGCCCGGCGGCTGGGCCTTCGAGTTCGAGAACGACCTCTACCCGGACATCGACGACACGGCCGTCGTCGCCCTCGCGCTGCGCGAGCTCGAGATCGGCGACGCGGCCGTTCGGCGCGGGCTCGACTGGGTCGCGGGCATGCAGTCGCGCGACGGCGGCTGGGGCGCGTTCGACGTCGACAACACGACGACGTGGCTCTACAAGCTCCCGTTCTGCGACTTCGGCAAGGTGACCGACGAGCCGAGCGCCGACGTCACCGCGCACGCGCTCGAGACGCTGGCGCCGGAGGGCGGCTACGAGCGCGCGGTCGAGCGCGGCCTCGACTGGCTGCTCGCCGAGCAGGAGGACGACGGCTCCTGGTTCGGGCCGCTGGGGCGTCAACCACATCTACGGCACCGGCGCCGCGCTGCCCGCGCTCGAGGCCTGCGGCGTCCCCGGAGCCACCCGGCGATGCGCCGCGCCGTCGCCTGGCTCGACTCGGTCCAGCAGGAGAGCGGCGGCTTCGGCGAGGACATCCGCTCCTACGCCGATCCTGCCTGGCGCGGCCGCGGCGAGTCCGACGCCGTCCCAGACCGCCTGGGCGCTGCTCGCCTACGTGGCCGCAGGAAACGCTGAAAGCGACGCCGGTCAAGGGCGGCAGACTAGCTCTGCACGGCGCAGAAGCCCGACGGCGACTGGGAGGAGGACCATTTCACCGGCACGGGATTCCCGCTCGACTTCATGATCCGGTATCACCTCTACCGCATCACTTCCCGCTCTTGGCACTCGGACGACTGAGAGAAAGGCTGGCTGCGATGAAGTTCCCGCTCGCATCGACGGTCTCGATCGGCAAGTACGTCGCGGCGCAGCAGCGCAAGGGCGAGCGCTATCCGCTCGTGCTGATGCTCGAGCCGACGCTCGCGTGCAACATCGCGTGCATCGGCTGCGGGAAGATCCGCGAGTACGAGTCGAACCGCGCGCGCCTGTCGGTCGAGGAGTGCGTCGACGCGGCCGTCCAGTGCCCGGCTCCGGTCGTCTCGATCTGCGGCGGCGAGCCGCTCGTCTACAAGGGGATCGAGGAGGTCGTCGCCGGCGTGCTCGAGCTCGGCAAGACGATCGAGCTCTGCACGAACGCGCTGCGGCTCGAGCAGTGCCTCGACTGTTTCGAGCCGTACCAGCGCCTCAGCTTCGTCGTCCACCTCGACGGGATGCGCGAGATCCACGACTACGTCTGCGACTACCCGGGCCTCTGGGACATCGCGGTCGACGCGATCCGCACGGCGCGCTGAGCGCGGCTTCCGCGTCACGACCAACACGACGATCTTCAAGGAGACCGAGGTCGGCGACGTGATCGAGATGATGCGCTACCTGACCGACGAGGTCGGGATCGACGGGATGATGATCGCGCCCGGCTACCAGTACTCGCAGATCGACCCGGCGCTGACGATGACGCGCGACGAGCACGAGGAGAAGTTCCGCGCGATCCGCGCCGCGACGCGGGAGCACGGCTACCGCTGGATCGCGACTCGCCGATCTACCAGGACTTCCTCACGGGCGAGCGCAAGCTCGCCGTGCGCGCCGTGGGGCTCGATCACGCGCAATCCGTACGGCTGGAAGGGCCCGTGCTACCTGCTCACGGACGGCATCTTCCCGACGTACGAGGCGCTGCTCGAGGGGATGGAGTGGGAGGACGTACGGCCCCGGCAACGACCCGCGCTGCGAGCACTGCGCGCATCCACTGCGGCTTCGAGCCGTCGGCGGCGTACGAGGCCGTCGAGGAGCGCTCAAGGAGACCGTGCGGAGCCTCGCATGGACGCTGACGGGCTGACGCTCGCCTGCGCGACGAGCTGCCGAGGAGCGCGCGGCGCGGCGCGGCGGGGCGCGGACGCGCGCTCGGCGTGGCCGGCGCGAACGGCTTCCGGCCGGGAGCCTCGTCTCGTTCGGGCTCGCCGGGCGCGCTCGGCGACACTGCGCGGTCGGCGACGTGCTCGACGCGACCGCGCGTCGTCGACGAGCCGGCGCGACGCTCTGGGAGGGCCCGGCCGCTCGGCGTCCCGCGGCGCCCGCGCCGGCACGGTCCTCGGCGGCGACGTGCTCGTCGACCGCCGGCCGAGCGGCGCCGCCTGCGCGAGCGCGAGCGGCGCCGACGCGGTCGACATGGAGAGCGGCGCCGCTCGCCCGCACCGGCCGGCTGAAGGGCGTGCGTGCGATCTCAGCGACACGCCGACCCGGCCGCTCGGCGAGCTCGTCGGCGCAGCGTCGACCTTCGCGGCGACGAACGTCCGCCGGGCTTCGCGCTCGCGCTCGCGACGCGCCGCGCTCGACCCTGCGTGCCGCGCGCGACGCGAGCCGCGCCGCTGCGCTCGGCGCCCAGGCCGCGGAGGCGCTCCGGCGAGCCAGAACGGCGCCGGTCGTGTGCTCCTCGCCGCGCCGCGTTCCTTCTGCGCCGGCGTCGACCGCGCGATCGAGATCGTCGAGCGGCTGCTCGAGCAGCACGGCGCCGCCGGTCTACGTCCGCCACCAGATCGTCCACAACGAGCACGTCGTGCGCCGCCTCGAGGAGCTCGGCGCCGTCTTCGTCGAGGACGAGGACGAGATCCCGGCGGGCGAGATCTGCGTGCTCTCGGCGCACGGCGTCGCGCCGTCGGTGAAGGAGAACTGCGAGCAGCGCGGCCTGCGCGTCGTCGACGCGACCTGCCCGCTCGTCAAGAAGGTGCACGCCGAGGCGCGGCGCTACGCCGACAGCGGCCATCTCGTCGCGCTCGTCGGCCACGAGAACCACGTCGAGGTGATCGGGACGCTCGGCGAGCGGCCGGATTCGACGATCGTGATCGAGTCGCCGGAGCAGGCGCGCAGCGCTCGAGACGAACGGCAAGCCGGTCGCCGTGATCACGCAGACGACGCTCTCGCTCGACGACGTCGCGCCGATCGTCGGACGCGCTCGAGATCACCTCGGCGACGCTGCGGCGGCCGCACGCCGACGACATCTGCTACGCGACCCAGAACCGCCAGGACGCGGTCAAGGCGATGGTCGCCGAGGGCGCGACGCTGATCCTCGTGATCGGCTCGGAGACGAGCTCGAACGCGCAGCGGCTCGTCGAGGTCGCCCAGGACGCGCGGCGCGGAGGCGACGCTGATCGACGGCGAGAGCGGGCTCGACGCCGGCGCTGCTCGACGGCCACGAGACGGTCGGCCTCACCGCCGGCGCGTCGACGCCGGAGGAGCTCGTCCGGGCGACGCGTCTGCGCGCCTCGCCGCGCTCGGCTACGCGTCTGCGAGGAGGTCGACCGTCGCACGCGAGGACGTCCACTTCCGGCTGCCGAGGGAGGTCGCGCGCGCATGACGACCATCGAGGTCCCGTACTCGATCGCGGCGGCGCTGCCCGACGCTGTCGGTGATGGACATCACGAACGAGGTCTCGCGCGAGGTGCCGCGGCGCGGACCGTCGCGACGGGATCGCCTACGTCTCGCCGCCGCACGAGCTCGTGGCTCGTCCGCGTCCAGGAGCGGGAGACCGGGCTTCTTCGAGACCTCGAGGAGCTGCTGGAGCGGGTCGTGCCGCGCGAGCACGGCTGAGCGCGAGCGCCTGCTCTGCGCTGCTGCTCGGCCCGCGCACGGAGCAGGTGCCGTTCGCCGGACGGCGCATCTCTGCCTCGGCACGTGGCAGCGGATCCTGCTCTTTCGGCTTCGACGCGCACCGGCCGACTCGCTCTGCACGATCGTCGGCTGGAGCCAGGTCACAGGACCTGTCCGCTCGAACGCGGGTTGACCAGCTTCTTGCGGAGAGGCACACTTGCGATGTGACGCGGCGCGTCGCCACCAGCGGCTCCTCGCCAGGCTTCGCGCTTCGCGCTGCTCGCGCTCGTCGCCGAGCTCGGCGGCCGCAGCCTCACGCACCGGCTCGACGTCGGCCGCCACGTCACGCGGCGCGCCTACTCCGGCGCCGACTACTACCCGTTCCTGCTCGCGGCGGTGAAGCTCGCCGTCGCGCTGCTGCTGCGCAGCTCGCCTGGCGGTTCGTCAGGCGCGCCCGGCCGCGCGCGCAGCGGCACACCGTGCGGCCGCATCGGCACGCGCGCCGCCCGGTCCCGCTTCGAGCTCTCGCCGCGGCTCTGGCTCGTCGCCGTTCTCGGCACCGTCGCCTTCTACCTCGTCCAGACCGACGCCGAGCGGATCTCGCCGGCCGCTGGCCGCTGCTCGCGCCGTGGCTGCACACCTCCGCGCTGCCCGTCTTCGCCGTGCTCGCGGTCGTCGTCGCGCTTCGCTCTATGGCGCCGTCGATGCGCTGGCTCAACGACGTCGAGCGCACCGCCGCCGCCGTCCCGGCCGCACGTCTCGTCCGCCTCGCGTCGGAGCCCGCTGCTCGCGTCCACGCGTGCGCGTCGCCGCCGCGACGCCGCCGCGCGAGCTGCTTCGGCCTCGCCTTCGAGTCGCGTCCGCCTCCGGTCGCCGCGTAGCCCGCGGTCACGCCCACCGCCCGCGGGCCGGCGTCGACCCACGAACGGGGGAGGACATGAGCACATCACTCGCAACCGACTG
This sequence comes from uncultured Actinomycetes bacterium, assembly GCA_963757725.1. Lineage (GTDB taxonomy): Bacteria > Actinomycetota > Thermoleophilia > Gaiellales > Gaiellaceae > CAVWSR01. Next base: position 73,633 of record CAVWSR010000004.1, on the reverse strand, counting down.
GCGCGCGCCGTCCGGCGCAGCCGACAGCGCGCCCGGACGTCTCGCCCTCGGCCCGGCGACCAGTGTCGGCGGCGTCGGTCTGGGCGCTCGTCGCAGCCCTAGCGGCTGACGCTGCTGCACCCGTACGGCCAGGGGTTCTGGTGGCTCGTCGTCGAGCCGCCGCTCTCGTGATGCTCGTCGGCGTGCTCTTCCGCTCCTGGTCGCACCGGGATCGTCGCCGACCTGAGGCCCGCTGAGGACGGATGCTGATGCAGCCGCCCGCCGAGTTCGTCCACTGGATGTTCGCCACCGGCTTCCTGATCGCTCGGGCTCTGCCTGCTCGCGCGAGGCGTTCGTCGGGGCCGGAGGTCTGGGCGACGCCGCGCCCTGGCGGCCCTATCTCTGGCCGGGCCTCGCCTTCGCGATGGGCGTCCTGATGTGGCCGGTGATGGTCTTCTTCACCAACTCGACCATCCACATGCTCGCCCACGGCTCCTGGGCGCAGGTGCTGATGCTCGCCGGCGGCGCCGAGCTCGGGCTCGTGCGCGGCAAGCTCACGAGCCGCGTACTGGCGCCTGACGACGGCGCTCGCGCTCTTCGTCTCGGGCGCGGCGTTCCTGATCCACGAGCAGAACCCACTGGTTCTTCTAGCGCGTCGGCCTTCCTGCACCACCTGATCGGCTGGTCGCTGGTCGTGGGCGCGGTCTTTCCGCGCTCGCGGCGTGCCCTGCCGCGCTCGGGTATCGCGTGGCAGGCCGGCTTCGCGCTTCGACGTTCGTCGTGCTCGCCGTGATGCTCTACTGCGACCGCGACCTCGCGCCGATCTTCGGCCACCTCTCGCCGCTACGCGGGAGTGCCGCACCGATGAGGCGGACTTGCACTCGTCGTGCCTGCTCGGCGCTCGCATGCGCCCGCGTCGGCGCTCGCCCACGCGACGCTCGTGCACGACTCGCCGCAGTCCGGGCGAGCCGCTGCGAGCGGCGCCCGCGGAGGTCGGCCTCGATTTCGACCAGCCGGTCGAGGCCGTTCGCCACGCGATCGTGGTCCTCGACGGCGAAGGTGCGCTCGTCTCCGGCGCGGCCCGCGAAGGCGCCTCGTCCCATAGCGTCGTCGTGCCGCTGAAGCACCTGCAAACGGGGGGGTACACCGTCCGCTGGCGCGTCGTCTCGTCCGACAGCCACACGGTCTCGGGCGTCTTCACGTTCGGCGTCCGCTAGCCCGCGCCGCCGGTGACCGAGGCGTTCGGCGCCACGGGGCCGACGAGCACGGAGCACGTCGTGCGCTGGCTCTACTTCCTCGCGCTCGCGCTGGTCGTCGGCGGGCTCGGCTTCCGGCTGCTCGTCGTGCCCGGGCCCTTGCCGCCCCGCGCGGAGCAGCGCTTCTACGTCGTCGCCGGGATCGGCGCGGTCGGTGTGCTCGAGGTCGGGATCGCCGCGTTCCTGCTGCGCGCCGAGGACGCGCTGCAGCTGCCGTTCGGAACTTCTCTACGGCGACCTCTCGCCGCTCGCGGGCGGCACGAGGTTCGGGGCCGCGTTCATCGCGATGACCCTCGGCTTCGCGCTCGTCGCGGCGCTCCTCTTCCTCGCCTGGCTGACCGATCGCGTCTGGCTGCTCTGGCCTGCGCTTCTGCTGGCCGTCGGCTTCGCGTCCGGGCTCTCGCTCTCCGGGCACTCCGCCGCGGACGCCGGCTCGTCGTGGCTCTCCGAGCTCGCCGACTGGGTGCACCTCTCGGCCGCGTCGATCTGGGTCGGCGGCCTCGTCCAGCTCGTCGCCGTGGTCTGGCCCGCGGCGCCCGAGCTGCGGCGGGAGGCATTCCTCCGCTTCTCGCGTGTCGCCACCGTCTGCATCGCGTTGCTCGTCGCCGCGGGCGTCTACCTGTGGGTGCTGCGCCTGCCGCACCTGAGCGACCTCTGGACACAGCGGCTACGGCCGTGTCCTGCTCGTCAAGCTCGCGCTCGTCTGCGTCGCGCTCCTCTGGGGCGCGCTGCACCACTTCGTCGCGGTGCCCGTGCTCGCGCGCGGCGAGAGCGCCGGGATGCTCGCGCGGCTGCCGCGCAGCCTGCTCGGCGAGAGCGCCGTCGGGATGGCGATTCTGCTCGCCGCGGCGGTACTCGTCGACTCGAAGCCGCCGCCCCAGCCGGTGAAGGCGCCTGCCCCGGTGGAGGCGCTCCGAGCCCGGTAGGTCAGGCAGCGGTCTCGCCGCGGACGAACTGGTACGTGAGCGCACCGAGGGACGTGCCCACGATCGGTGCCGCTATGTAGACCCAGAGCGCGTGCGTGTCGCCCGAGACGAGCGCCGGCCCCAGCGAGCGCATCGGGTTCATCGAGGCGCCGGAGATCGGCCCGCCGAACATCGCGTCGAGCGCGATCGTGCCGCCGATCGCGATCGCCGCAGCTTCACCCACCGCTCGCGTGTCGGTTGCGACTGCCATGATCACGAACATCAGGAACGCGCTCAGGATGAGCTCCCACAGGAACGACTGGCCCTCCGATCCCGACGGCAGCGTCGCGCCGACGTGCGCGACCGGACCCAGCGACCCGCGGAGCAGCGCGGCGGCGGCGACCGCCCCGGCGAGCTGGGCGAGCCAGTAGGCGACCGCTCGCGCCCACGGGAAGTGGCGCGTCAGCGCGAACGCGAACGTGACGGCTGCGTTGAAATGCGCTCCGGAGACGTGCCCGACGGCGTAGATCATCACCATGATCACGAGCCCGAAGCTGATCGCGACGCCGATGTGCCCGAGCGCGTGTGTCTTTGCGTCGACCATGATCGCGCCCGCCCCGGAGAAGACGAGCGCGAAGGTGCCGACCGCCTCGGCGACGAGCGATCGGTAGAGGCGCGTCAGCGTCACGGGGCGAGAAGCTCGTCGACCAGCCTCCGGACGCGCTCGTCGATCGCATCGCGGATCTCGCGCACCGCGTCGAGGTCGCGGCCGGCAGGGTCGTCGAGCTCCCAGTCCTCGTATTGCTTGCCCGGATAGATCGGGCACGCGTCGCCGCACCCCATCGTGATCACGACGTCCGCGGCGCGCACCACCTCGTCGGTGAGCGGCTTCGGGAACTCCTCGCCCATGTCAACGCCCACCTCCTCCATTGCCTCGATCACGGCTGGGTTGATCTCGCCGGCGGGCGCGCTGCCTGCCGACCGCACGTGAATGCGACCCTCCGAGCGCAGCTTGACGAGGCCGGCCGCCATCTGGCTCCGGCCGGCATTGTGGACGCAGACGAACAGGACCTCGGGCTTCTCCTTCACCAGGATGCCCTCGGCCTGGGCGAGCGCCCTCAGGCGCTCGCGCGCGAACCGGTGCACGAGCACGGGCACGAAGACATTGACGCTGGCCTCGCCGAGGAGATCAGTCGACTCCCCGATGTAGCGCGCGATCGTCTCCTGTGAGAACACGCCGGCGAACTCCGCCGCCAACGCGGCGGCGGCCTTGTCGATGTGATGCTGCGTGACCGGGTCGATTGCCTGCTGCACGGTGTCCTCCAAGGTGATCGATGGTGATCAATCTCTTGCCGGCTGGGATGATGTCGAGGCCATCGATATCTGTCAATATGCTTCGGTGCAGACGATCACCACCATCGCGGCGTCGTGTCCGCCGCTCTCGCAGGGCCCCCTCGATCGCGACGAGGCCGAGCGGCTGGCCGTGGCGCTGAAGGCGATCGCCGATCCGGCCCGCCTGCGACTGCTGAGCCTGATCCAGGCCCAGCCGGAGGGCGAGGCGTGCGTCTGCCACTTGACCGTACCGCTGGGCCTGAGCCAGCCGACGGTCAGCCATCATCTCAAGGTGCTGCTCCAGGCCGGGCTCGTGGAGCGCGACCAGCGCGGCAGCTGGGCCTATTACCGGGTCACGCCCGACCCGCTCGCTGCGCTGCGCGACGTCCTGGCCTGAGGCCGGCGCGGCGGCGAAGGTCCGTCCTTCGCTCCATTCGAGCGGCGCGGGCAGAAGTTGATCCGACGAGAGCATCCACACCTTCACGGCGCGGCGCGGCGCGGGTCCGAGGTAGCGTTGCCCGCGATGAAGGTTGCGATCACCGGCGGGGCCGGCTTCCTCGGTCTGCACCTCTCGCGGCGGCTCCTTGCGGACGGGCACGAGGTCCGGACGCTGGACACGGCGCCGCTCGCCGACGCCGAGCTCGAGCGGTCGGTCGAGGAGCTGCGCGGCGACATCCGTGACGTCGCCGCGGTGGCGCGCGTGTGCGACGGCGTCGACGTCGTGATCCACGCCGCCGCCGCGCTGCCGATTCAGGCGACGCGAGCGGGAATCCGCTCCGTGAACGTCGACGGCACCGCGAATGTGCTCGAGGCCGCCGGCGACGCGCGCGTGATCTTCATCTCTTCGACCGCCGTCTACGGCGTCCCCGAGAAGCACCCCATCGAGGAGGACGATCCACTCGTGGGCGTCGGCCATTACGGCGAGTCGAAGATCGACGCCGAGCGCCTCTGCCGCGTCGCGCGCGCCGAGACCGTGATCGTCCGGCCGAAGACGTTCATCGGCCCGGAACGGCTCGGAGTCTTTGAGATCCTGTTCGACTGGATCCGCGAGGGGCGGCGGATCTACATGCTCGGCAAGGGGAACAACCGCTATCAGCTGCTCGCCGTCGAGGACCTCGTGGATGCGATCGTACGGGCGTCGAATGCGCCCGAGGCGGCCGGTGAGACGTTCAACGTCGGTGCGAAGGAGTTCGGCACCGTGCGCCAGGACCTGCAGGCGCTGATCGACCACGCGGGCTCGAGCTCGCGGCTGCAGCCGATTCCGGTCAAGCCGGCCGAGGTGATCCTGCGCGGGCTCGAGCTCGCACGGGTCTCCCCGCTCGCCGAGTGGCATTACAAGACGGCCCATCGCGACTCGTTCGTCGACGTTTCCAAGGCCGAGCGGCTGCTCGGCTGGCAGCCCCGGCTGTCGAACGAGGAGGCGCTGATCGAGACGTACGCCTGGTATCTCGCAAACCGGGGCAACGTCGGCGCCGCCGGGGTCACGCACCGAGTGCCGTGGAACCAGCAGGCGCTCGGCCTGCTGAAGAAGATCTCCTGATGCTCGTGCTCACGCGCCCCGACGTCGAGGAGCTGCTCGACCTCGACGCCGCTCGTGGACGTCGTCGCCGGCGCTCTCGCCGACCTTTCGGCCGGCCGTGCGTCGATGCCGCCGCGGATCGCGGCGCTCGTACCGGAGCACGAGGGTCTGCTCGGAGTGATGCCCGCCTACCTGCCGGGCGCGAGCCTTGCGGTCAAGCTCGTAACCCTCTTCCCGCACAACCGCGACCGGCACACCCATCAGGCGGCGATCATGGTGTTCGACCATCGAAACGGATCGCCTCTCGCGCTGATGGACGGCACCTACATCACGGCCACCCGCACCGCCGCCGCGTCTGCCCTCGCCACGCGCCTCCTCGCTCGCGAGCAGGCGCGGGTGCTCGCCATCGTCGGCACGGGCGTCCAGGCGCGCTCGCACGCACGCGCGCTCGTGCGGGTGCGCGACATCGCCGAGGTGCGCGTCGCAGGCCGTGACCAGGCCAGAGTGCAGGAGCTGGCGGCTGAGCTCGGTGCCCGCCCGTGCGCGACCTACGAAGAGGCCATCCGGGGCGCCGACGTCGTCGCCGCGACAACGCATGCGAGCGAGCCGGTTGTCCGCCGCGAGTGGCTGTCGCCGGGCGCCCACGTCAACTCGGTCGGTCTCAATCCGCGGGGGCGTCGAGCTCGACGACGAGACCGTGCGCGAGGCGGCGCTCTTCGTCGAGTCGCGCGCATCCGCCTTCGCGGCGCCGCCCGCGGGCGCGCCCGAGCTCGTCGGCATCGACCCGCGCCGTGCCGCGGAGCTCGGCGAGCTCGTCTCCGGAGCGGCTTCCGGGCGCACCGCGGAGGACCAGATCACGCTCTACAAATCGGTCGGCGTCGCCGTCGAAGATGCGGCGGCGGCGGCGCTCGTACTGAAGGCGGCCCGCGAACGCGGCGCCGGTCTCGAGATCCAGCTGGAGGAGCTATGAACACGGAGATTCAAGGAAGGACTCGAGGGCGTCGTCGCGTTTCGGACGGAGATCGCGGAGCCCGATCGCGAGGGTGGGGCGCTGCGCTATCGCGGCGTCGACATCGAGGAGCTCGTCGGCTCGGTCCCGTTCGAGCAGGTCTGGGGCCTGCTCGTCGACGGGTCGCCGTCCCCGGGACTTCCGGCGGCGGATGCGTATGTCGCCGAGGACCTGACGGGCAACGCTCCCGCCGATCTCCAGGCGGTCGCTGCGATGCTCAGCGGCGAGTGGAAGTTGGGCAAGCTGATCGACATCTCGGACGAGGACGCAACGGAGGACCTGCGCCGGCTCTCGGCCGACGATGATCTCGATGGTCGCCCAGTCCGCGCGCAAGGCCGACGGCGGCTCCACGCCGGTCGACCGCGCGACGATCGACGCCGGCGGGACGACCGCTGAGCGCTTGCTGCTCGAGTGGCGCGGCGAGGCCGACCCGAAGCACGTGCGTGCGATCGACACCTACTGGATCTGCACCGCCGAGCACGGGATGAACGCGTCGACGTTCACGGCCCGCGTCGTTGCCTCCACCGGCGCCGACTGCGGCGCTGCGCTCTCGTCCGCGGTCGGAGCGCTCTCAGGCCCGCTGCACGGCGGCGCGCCGGCGCGCGTGCTGCCGATGCTCGACGCGGTCGCGGAGGAGGGCGACGCCGCGCAGTGGGTGAAGGCCGCGCTCGATCGACAGCGAGCGGATCATGGGCTTCGGCCATCGCGTCTACCGGGCCGAAGACCCGCGCGCGCGGCTGCTGCAGGGCACCGCGAAGGAGCTCGGGGCACCGCAGGTTCGAGGTTGCCGAGGCGCTCGAGGCGGCCGCGCTCGCAGAGCTGCAGCGGCGCAGCCCGGACCGTGTGCTCGCGACGAACGTCGAGTTCTGGTCGGCGGTCGTGCTCGACGTCGCGGACATCCCGCCGGCGCTCGCGCCCGCGATGTTCGGCTGCTCGCGCACGGCCGGCTGGTCGGCGCACATCCTCGAGCAGAAGCGGCTCGGCAAGCTCGTACGCCCGTCGGCGCAGTACGTCGGCCCCGGCCCTCGCTCGCTCTCCGAGCTCCCTTAGGCGACGAGCCTCAGCAACGGCCTGCCCTGCAGCGCGCCGAGCGCCCGCAGGGCCGTCGCTGCGTGCGGGTCGCCGCCGAGATCGCTGTGGCGTACGTTGCCGACGGGGTCGATCAGGATGGTGCCGAAGCGCGGCTCGCCGTCCGCGAGCGCACCGAATGCGGCGGCCAGCTGGCCCCGGGTGTCCGCCACGAGCGGGAATGCTGCGGGAGCGCTCCGCAGTTCGGGCCACGAGTCGATGCTCGCCGCGAGGAGGAGGCAGTCCCGCTCCGCGAAGTCCGCGCGCAGCTCCTCGAGTCGCGCGAGCTCCGGGTGGGACGCGAGGGCGCGCGGGAAGAACGTGATCGCCAGCCAGCCTCCGAGATAGTCGGCGAGTCGCAGGTGAACAGGCCCCGGCTCGTCTCTGATGAAGGTCTCGAGCACCATCCCCGAAATCATGACCGGCACGGTTGGGCTCGTGCGTCGGCGCCGCGGACGATCCTGCGTCCTCCTCGAGGACGATAGGCTCCGAGCGTGGAGCTGAGCCGCCTATCGCGACCGCTTCCCGATCCTCGCCGAGACCACCTACCTGATCAACCACTCGCTCGCCGCGATGCCGGCGGCGGCCGAGGAGCGCCTGGCCGAGTACGCGCGCATCTGGAGGACGCGCGGAATTCGGGCCTGGGGCGAGGGCTGGTGGACGATGCCGCTCGAGGTCGGCGACCAGATCGGCCGGATCATCGGCGCGCGAGCCGGGCACGACCGTGATGCACCAGAACGTCGCGGTCGCCGAGGCGATCGTGCTCTCGTGCTTCCGCCCCGTCGACCCGCGACGCAACCGGATCGTCTACGAGGCGGGCAACTTTCCGTCCGTGCGCTACCTCTACCAGGCGCAGCCCGATCTCGAGGTCGTCGTCGCCGACGACGACGGCGGCGATCGTCGAGGCGATCGACGAGCGGACGCTGCTCGTCCCGATCAGCCACGTCCTCTTCAAGTCGGCAGAGATCCAGGACGTCGCGGCGATCGTTCGACGCGCGCACGAGGTGGGCGCGCACGTCGTGCTCGACTGCTACCAGTCGGCGGGGATCGTCCCCCTCGACGTCAGCGCGCTCGGCGTCGACTTCGCCGTCGGCGGCTCCGTCAAGTGGCTCTGCGGCGGGCCGGGAAACGGCTGGCTCTACGTGCGGCCCGACCTCGCCGACTCGCTCGAGCCGACCTTCATGGGCTGGCAGGCGCACGCGCGAGCCGTTCGCGTTCGAGCCCGAGCTGCGCTACGCCGCCGGTGCGCGACGGTTCCTGACGGGCACGCCGAACGTGCCGGCGCTCTACGCCGCGACCGCCGGCTACGACCTGATCGAGGAGATCGGGGTCGAGCGGATCCGCGTGAACTCGCTGCGCCAGACCGAGCTGCTGATCCAGCTCGCCGACGAGGCCGGATTCGAGGTGCGCTCCCCGCGCGATCCGGAGCGGCGCGGCGGGCACCGTCACCGTGCACGTGCCCGACTTCGAGGCGGTGCACAAGGAGCTCGCCGAGCGGCAGATCCTCTGCGACTTCCGCCCCGGCGCGGGCATCCGCCTCGGACCGCACTACTACAACAGCGACGAGGAGCTCGAGCGCGCGATCGGCGCGATCGGCGAGATCATCGAGACGGGCGCACACGAGCGCTGGCTCGGCGCCACGGCACGTTTCTGACGCGCGACTTCCCGCACGAATCCGGCACAGACGCGTGCGTCGCGCGTCGCTAGGCTCGAGCCAGAGGGGTGGGAGGTGGGTTCCCGTGTTGACGCGTGAACCTGTGGTGCGCTCGACGTGCGTCGCGGCCGGCGGCCGCCGTGCCTATTGGCGGCGCAGCTCGTCGAGGAGTTGCTCGAGCGGTACGCCCGCGTCGTCCCGGTGCGCAGCCCACGCTTCGAGCGCGGCCGCGGCCCCGCGGGCGATGCCGTCGTCGAGGCCGAGCGAAGCGTGGGTGTCGCCGATCTCGTGCATCTCGGCGATCCATCGCCAGGCGCGGCCCGCGCTGCGACCGATCCGGGTGCTCTCGACCCCTTCGCGGGCGAGCTCGCTTTCGAGCCCATATGCCCGCGCAACCGCGTAGGCCTGCGCCTCGAGCAGCGTTCCGATCTTGTTCCAGCCGGCGAACGCGACCTTCAGCGCAGATGCGGCGCCGACGCCGCCGCGAAGCGGCACGACCTCGACCGCCGCCTCGTCGAACAGCGCGCCGGCCTCCTCGACGTCGGCGTCCTGTCCCGAGAGGTAGAGGCGCAGCTGCGTCTTGGCGACGATCGAGCCGTCGACCGCTCGATCGAACAGCGCGGCGATTCGCTCCATCCGCGCAGGGGAGATCGCGTTCGCGTCGATGTAGAGCCCGGCAAAGCCGTGCGCAGCGACCGTCTGCGCCACCTCCTCGGCGATCGCCGGCGGGCAGATGCTGAGCAGGACGTCGCTGCGCTCGACGAGCTTCGCGACGGTGACTGTGTCCTCGAACGGGGCGGCCCGGCGCGCGGTCGCGCCGCTGCGGCCCTCGCCGGCCCACAGCACCGGGCAACGAATGCCCGCTCCGACGGCGGCGCCCATCTCGCCGGGGAAGAGGAGGCCGACCGCCACGCGGCAACTCTACGGGACGTGGCGGCACCTGCGGCCAGGGCCGAAACAGCGTCTTGCGCGCCACTTCCGGCGTTCGTACCGTCAGCCGGGTGCGCACGCGGGGATGGATTGCTGTGGTGCTCGTCGCCGTCGCGCTCGCACTCGCCCTCCTGCTCATGCATACGCACGCCCGCGCGCACGTCGGGCGGGCGAACCCGGTCCTGACGCCGGGCGCGCTCAACCCCGACGTCACCCAGGCGACGATCTCCACCACGATCTGCGTCGCCGGCTGGACAAAGACGGTGCGGCCGCCCTGGAGCTACACGCACGCGCTCGAGCTCAGCCAGCTGCGCGCGTACGGTGAGCCCGGTCCGACCCGGAACTACCAGGAGGATCACTTCATCAGCCTCGAGCTCGGCGGCGCTCCGCGTGACCCGCGCAACCTCTGGCCGGAGCCGCAGCCCCGGGCGCGCGCGGTCGACCGGATCGAGAACCAGCTGCGCGAGGAGGTGTGTTCCGGCCGCCTGACGCTTGCCGAGGCGCAGCGTCGCGAGGCCGAGCTCAAGTATCGCGACGGCTAGATGGTTGATGCCACGCTCTCGCGTGTCCGGTTGCGCGATCTGGCCCGTCTGGGCCGCTCCCGCCGGCACGGCCGGGCGGAGCCGGGCCCCACCGGCCGTCCGCTTCGCCCCGTCGCACCGGCCCCGATGGCTCCGCCATCGCCGCCGGCACGCCGCGGCGCCCCAGAGCGACCAGCTCACGCCCCGGGAACAAACGATTCCGTGGCATCAACCATCTACTAGGCGAGCAGCTCGAGCAGCCGCTCGGCGTAGGCGGGCGCCGTGGGTTCGTCCTCGTGCCGCAGATACACCCAGGTCTCGGGCCCGGCGCGCAGACGCGCAGCCCAAGCGCCGAGCTGCTCGTCGGAGTACGGCGGCTCGCGCAGCCGCACGTAGCGGAACTCGAGTCGCGCTCGAGGTCGTTGACCACCGCCACCTCGGTCGGGAGCTCGACGCCCGCCCACGACGGATGACGAAACTCGAGCGCGAGCCGGACGGCCGGGTCGACCGAGCCGAGCAAGAGCGCCAGCATGCCCTCGTCGCGCGCCTGCTGGACGAGCACGCGCACAGGCCCGAGGCGGTCGCCGAGCAGCGCGACCCGATCCATGAAGGTGCCGACGCGGTCGAGTCGGAAGAGCGGCAGCTTCGGCGCGAAGGTGAACCCACGCGGAGTCGCTTCCGCCCACCGCGCGAACTGCTCCTCCGCCGGCAGGCGATATCCCGTGGTGTTCAGCTCGACGGTGTCGAGGCGTCCTGCGTAGTAGCTCAGAAAACCGTCGGGACGCGTGTCGGCGGGATAGAACCCGCCGCGCCACGTCGCGTATGACCAGCCGGATGTCCCGACGTGGATCAGAGGGGCCGGAAGAGGTCGACGGCGTTGCCGTCGGGATCGACCGCCTGGGCGTAGCGCTGGCCCCAGAAGGCGTCCCATGGCTCCTTCTTGCCGGTGAAGCCGGCTTCGAGCAGCCGTCCGTAGACCGCGTCGACGTCGCACTCGAAGGCGAGAGCGAGCCGCTGGCCCTCCGGCTCGGTCCACTCCGGGTCCAGCTGCTTGATCAGCTCGACCGTGTCCCACATCAGTCGCAACCCGTTCGGGAGCGTGACCTCGAAGTGGTCCCCTGCCGGCGGTTCGGGGACCTCGAGCCCGAGCGTGCGGTAGAAGCGAGCCGACTCCACGACGTCGCGGGTGACGATGCCGATCGCGGCGAGCTGCGTCATCCTGGGCGGACGCTAGCATCGTTTCCCCGATGGCACTATCGAGCTCCGTGACGGATGAGATGATCACCGAAGACACGATCCACGTGCTCGACCACGGCTTCGTGCGCCTGGACGATGCCATGGCCTCCGACCTCTCGGTCGTCAACGCGGCGCGCGTCTCGTTCGCGCGGCGCAAGGACGAGATGGAGGAGTCCGACGCCGGGCTGATCCGCTTCTTGATGCGCGAGCGCCACGGGACGCCGTTCGAGCACAACGCCTTCCGTTTCCATGTCCGCTGCCCCCTCTTCGTCGCTCGCGAGTGGTTCCGGCACCGGGTGGGCTCCTTCAACGAGTTCTCGATGCGCTATGCGAAGGCGAGCGACGAGTTCTACGTGCCGGCTCCCGAGGACGTCCGCTCGCAGGTCGGCAAGCCGGGTGCGTACACGTTCGAGTCGGTCGATCCCGAGCTCGCCGAGTCCGCACGTGAAGACTTGCGGGCCGTCTACGAGCATGCCTACTCGACCTACGAGCGGCTCGTCGAGCAGGGGGTCGCGCGGGAGCTCGCCCGCGCCGCACTGCCCGTCGGGGCTTACACCGAGTTCTACTGGACACTGAACGCACGCTCGCTGATGAACTTCGTCTCGCTGCGTGCGGCCGAGACGGCCCAGCGCGAGATCCGCCGCTACGCGGAGGCCTGCGAGCGCTTCCTCGCCGAGCGGATGCCGGTCACGCACGCGGCATTCGTCGCGAACGACCGCACGGCCCCGTAGCTACTGTTCGTAGCCCTCGACGGTCGGCTCGTCTCGGAGCTGCGCCGCGTCGGGATCCTGGCCTGCGCTACGCAGCGCACGCCGCTGCCGGAGCAGGTCCCAGAGCTCGTCGAGGGTCAACTTGAGCCCCTCGAGCCTGCGGGCGTCCTCTGCCGTCGAGCCGCCCGCCGCCTCGTCGTTCCAGAGCTGATGCTCCTCCGCTACGAGCTCCTCGATCCGCTGCCGGATCTGTTCGTCGTCCACAGGCCGAAGCTTATGCGAGGCGTCAGGCGTGCGCGTGGTCGCGTGGCGCGACCCAGTCGTGCGCCCAGGCTTCGATCGCGGCGACCGCGTCCTCGAGCGCACGGCCCTTCGCCGTCAGCTCGTAACGCACGCGCACGGGGCTCGTCGGCTCGACGAGCCGCGTGACGATCCCCTCTCCCTCGAGCTCTCGCAGCCGCTGGGTCAGCGCTCGGCCCGAGACGTGCGGGATTGCCCGTTCGAGCTCGGAGAAGCGAAGGCCGCCGCCGAGCAGGGCCCGCATGATCGCGCCGCTGAAGCGGCGGCCGATCAGCTCGACCGCCTGCTGGAAGTAGACGCAGAATTCACGATCGACTGGAGCCAAGATCTCACCTCCCCGAGGAAGCGCGGGTCGATCGCATGCGGCAGCGGATACTCGCGGTACAGCGCGTCCGGCAGCAGCGCGTGCGCGCGGCGGCCCCACTCGACGGGGATCACCGGATCGAGGCCACCGTGGCCGATCGCGACCGGCGGCGCTCCGTCGAAGTCGAGCTCCAGACCCTCGACCGTCGGCACGAACCCGCTCATGGCGACGATTCCCGCAGGATGCGGTCGGGACGCGTCGAGGCCGAGTGCGTAGCTCATCACCGCGCCCTGCGAGAAGCCGCCGAGCACCGTCTGCTCCGGTGGGATCCCCGTCTCGCCGGCGAACGCGTCGAGCCACTCCCGAGCGAGGCCATACCCCTCGGCAAAGGTCTCCGGATCGGGATGGCCGAGCTCGCGGATCGCGTACCAGTGGGCGCCGCCAGGAGGAAAGGAGAGCGGCCCCCGCGGTGTCGCACCCACGAGCGTTCGCTCCGGGTCGAGCAGGTCGAGCAGCGGGAAGAGGTCGTGCTCGTCCGCGCCGCGCCCGTGGAAGAGCACGAGGGCGCCGCGTGGCTCGCCGGCGGCGGGGCGGACGCGGGAGGCGAGATCGGTCACCGCGCGGCCGCCTGCTCGCGCGGGTTGACGAGCGGCGTCAGGGTGCGCTCGACCTGGTCGCGCACGTGCTCGAACGCCGGCGGCAGGGTGAGCGTCTCGCCGAGGTGCTCGAGGGGCTCGTCCGTCGCGAAGCCGGGGCCGATCGTGGCGATCTCGAACAGCACTCCGCTCGGCTCGCGGAAGTAGATCGAGTAGAACCAGAACCGGTCGATCACCCCGGTCGGGTGGCCGCCGGCCTGGCGCACGCGCTGCTGCCATGCGGCGTGGTCCTCCATCGTCGAGGCCCAGGCGACGTGGTGTACCGTGCCGGCGCCGGGGATCCCGGGCGCCTCCGGGGCGGGGTCGTAGACGTACGTACCGCCGCGCTCATCCCCGCGCGCCTCCCAGCCCTCCTGGCGCGGCTCGAAGTCGAGCCCGTCCTCGAGAAAGCGTCGGCTGCGCTCGGGGTTCGGCGCTGAACGCCCGAACCGAGTCGAATCCCTGAATCGCGAGCGCCGCCGGGATCTCGGGGTGCCCGGCGATCAGCGGCTCGTCACGTCGTCTCCACCACGCGGAGCTCGTAGCCGAGACCCTCGGGGTCGGCGAAGTACAGCGAGCCGGGCTCGCGCCGCGTCTCGATCTCGGCCGAACCGAGACGATCTGCCCAGAAATCGAGCGCCTCATCGGAGCCGACGCGCAGCACGATCCTGTGAATCATCCCGTCACCTGCCCGGCCGGGGCGCGCACCTGGATACTCGAAGAACGTCAGGTCGGCGCCGGAGCTGCCGCGCTCGTCGGCGTAGAAGAGGTGGTACACGGTCGGGTCGTCCTGGTTGACGGTCTTCTTGACCAGGCGCAGTCCGAGCACGCCCGCGTAGAAGTCGAGGTTGCGCTGGGCGTCCCCGGTGATCGAGCTGATGTGGTGAATGCCTTCGAGCTTCATCGCAGTCCTTTCAGAAGAGTTCGCTGAAAGTATTAACTACGATTTAGTAAGCGCTATTCCCGCCCGCCGGGCTCATGTCGTCATCAGCACCGCGCCGGTGCCTCGAGTCGTGGGCAGGTGGCGGGTCACCACCCAGCCGTCGAACTGCTTCAGCAGGTAGGGCGCGTTCAGCCGCACGACGGCGGTGCCGTCGTGCACGTTGAAGGTTCCGCACGTCGCGACCGGCCGCCCATGGCGCGTGAGGAAGAGCTCGTAGTAGCCGCCCTTGGGCAGAGGCTGTAGCCCATTGACGCTGAAACGCATCGGCCAGTTGCCGGCTCGGTCGACATCGGCGATCCTGATCGTCGCCAGGGCGTGCGGCGCGAGCGCCGTGCCGTGCATCGGTCGGGCGAAGGCGGTGGTGAAGCCGGAACCGCCGAAGCCGCCGGCGAAGTAGCCGACGCCGAAGGCGGCGAGCGCGAGCGTCGCCGCGAGGCCGATCAGCGTGTAGCGCCGGCGCTGAGGCAGGAGCGCCACCTTCGGCTCGGGATCCGGCGCGTGCGCAAGGGCGGGCGGCAACTCCTCGGGCGGGCCGGCGGCCAGCAGCAGCTCGTGCGCGCGCAGAAGGCGCTTGCGCTCGTTCTCCGGCAGGTCGGTGCCGACCAGCTCGTCGAAGTCGGGCGTCCTGCTCAATGGAGCTCTCCTTCGAGCAGGTCGGCGAGGTGAGCGAGTCCGCTCCGCGTCCGGGTCTTCACCGTGCCGAGCGGGATGCCGAGGAACTCTGCGATCTCGCTCTGCGAGAGACCGCTCCAGTATGCGAGCTCGAGCACCGCGCGCTCGTGCTCGGGCAGGCGCTCGAGCGCACCGTGCACCTGCCACGAGAGATAGGCCGACTCGGCGCGCTCGGGCGGGCCGGGATCGCGTGACGGCTCGTCGGGCGCCTCGGCGAGCGGCTCACGCCGGGCGCGGGCTCGATCGACGATGGCGTTGCGGGCGACGGCGTACAGCCAGGGCGCTCCCGGCCCGCGCTCCGGCCGGTACTTCGACGCCGACCGCCAGATCGCTGCGAACGTCTCCTGCACCGCGTCTTCGGCGCGTCCGCGGTCGCCGAGCAGGCGGACGGCGAGCCCGTAGATCGGCCGCGCGTAGCGCCGGTAGAGGTCCTCGAACGCCGCCCCGTCGCGCTCGGCAATCCTCCCCAGCAGCGCCGCGTCGCTGTCGGGATCGGGCCGTGAGACGAGTGGTCGCCCTGCGAGTGAGATCGCGAGCTCCATCTCCTCTTCGTTACGCACCGAACACTCGCCTGGATTGGAGCCGGCACCGTGCGCCGCTCGAGTTGATGCCGAGCTTGCCTGTGCCGCGGGTGAGGAGCGCATGCATCGCGAGCCATCATCGCACGAGGTGTAAGGGAACGATCAATTGCAGATGTTTGTCGATTTCGATTCGTAATGCGGGGCATGTAGGAGATCGACCGCAAGAGAAGGGACGACCAAAACAATGAAACGGACTCTGCTCATCCTCATGACCGTCTTCGGCCTCGTCGTGGCCTCGCCGGCCATGGCGGAGACGAAGACCGTCCAGATCACGGCCACCGGCTTTGTACCCATCCACCTCGCTGCGACTCAGGGCGACACCGTCACGTTCCGCAACGTCGACTCCGCGACCCATCAGGTTGTGGCGGACGACGGGACCTTCGCGTCGCTGGCGCTGAAGACCGACGAGACGTTCTCGGTCAAGCTCGACAGGGTCGGCACCGTCAAGTACCACGACACGCAGTCCAAGTACCGCGGCGATGTCACGCTCAAGGCCGCTCCGGCGCCTCCGGTCCCCGCTGCAAGCGTCACGCTCTCGGCGCTGAAGCGGACCGTGGTCTACGGCGGCAGTGTGGTGCTCAAGGGCACGATCTCGAGCAACCTGGCCGGCGAGTCCGTCTCGCTGCTCGCGCAGGAGGCTGGACAGGCCAAGACGGCCCAGGCGATCAAGGTCGTGACCACCGAGGCCGGCGGCGCGTTCAGCGTCACCGTCAACCCGACGATTCGGACCGCCTACCAGGTGCAGTACAAGACCGCCACCAGCCAGGACGTCGCCGTGCTCGTCGCGCCCCGCGTGACGCTGCGCGTCACGTCGGGCCGTTTGTTCCGCACCGCGGTCGACTCGGACGCCTCGTACCGCGGCCGCTACGTCCTGTTCCAGCGCCTGAACGGGTTTGGCCACTGGGTGACGGCCAAGAAGGTCGCACTCGGCTCGCGCTCGACCGCCGCGTTCCGCGCGAACCTGCCGCGCGGCCGCACGCGGGTTCGCGTGCTGCTGCCGATCGGCCAGGCCGGCTTCGGCTATGTCTCCGGCCACAGCCTGTCGCGGCTCGTCCGGCGCTAGCACCGAAGGAGACGGGGGAGCCGCGCGGCTCCCCCGTCGCCCTCGCTACGACTCGAAGCGCCGCGCGACCTCGTCCCAGTTGACGACGTTCCACCAGGCCTCGAGGTACGTCGGGCCGGCGGTTGTTCTGGTACTTGAGGTAGTACGCGTGCTCCCAGACGTCGATCCCGAGCAGCGGCGTCGTGGCCTGTCAGTGATCGGCGAGTCCTGGTTCGGCGTCGAGTAGACGCGCGAGCGCCGGTGCCGTCCTAGACGAGCCAGGTCCAGCCGCTGCCGAAGCGCTTCACGCCGGCGTCGTTGACCGCCGTCTTCAGCTCGTCGACCGAGCCGAAGCAGGTCGTCGATCGCGTCGGCGCAGCGCGCCCGAAGGCTCGCCGCCGCCGTCCGGGCTCATGATCTCCCAGAAGAGCGAGTGGTTCGCGTGGCCGCCGGCGTTGTTGCGGACGGCGGTCTCGCTTGTCCTCGGGCAGCGCGCTCGAGGCTCGTCAGCACCTGCTCGACCGACTGCGTCCGCCGAGCGTCGGTCCCCTCGAGCGCGGCGTTCGCGTTGTCGACGTAGCGCCTGGTGGTGCTTGTCGTGGTGGACGCGCATCGTCTCCTCGTCGATGTGCGGCTCGAGCGCGTCGTAGTCGTACGGAAGATCGGGACAGTTCGAAAGCCATCTTGCGCCTCCTTTCGATTGCGGTCACCACGAGGCTAATCGCGTTTTGATGCTGCACGCTGCGACGCTTGCCTACAGTTCGAGGAGATCACTGCCGCGGCCGCTGAAGCCGGCGCTCTACGAGCTCGACGGGATCTCGCGCGCGTCGGTCGAGGCGCACTACAAGCTCTACGAGGGCTACGTCGAACAAGCGGAACGAGATCCTGGGCCGCTCGCCGACGGTCGACCTCGCCGCCGCGAACCAGGTCTACTCCGAGCTGCGCGCGCTGAAGGTCGATCTCACCTTCGCGATCGGCGGGATCAAGAACCACGAGCTCTACTTCGAGCACCTCGGCGGCGACGGCGGCGACCCGACGGCCCGGTGCGGAGCTGATCAAGCGCGACTTCGGCTCGGTCGACGCCTGGCGCGCCGACCTGAAGGCGACGGGCATGGCCGGCCGCGGCTGGGCCTGGACGGCCTACGACTGGGACGAGGGCCGCCTCTTCAACTACGTCGGCGACGCGCAGAACACGTTCCCGTCTGGAACGCGACGCCGCTCGTCGCGCTCGACGTCTACGAGCACGCGTACTTTCTCGACTACCAGACCGACCGTGCGGCCTACATCGAGGCGTTCCTCGCCAACCTCGACTGGGACGTCGTCAACGGCTGGGTCGAGCAGTACCGGCATTCCCCGGTAGGCGCGCTAGGCTCCAGAGCATGACGACGGCGATCCTCGTCGTCGCCGGGTACCTCGCCGGCTCGCTGCCCTGCGGCTACTGGCTCGTCCGCGGGCTGACGCGACGAGGACATCCGGAAGGTCGGCAGCGGCAACATCGGCGCGACGAACGTCTGGCGGACGTACGGGCGCTGGCTCGGGATGCCGGTCGTGCTGCTCGACGTGGCAAGGGCTTCGTGCCGGCGCTCGTCGCGACGATCATGCGTCGGGCACCTCGCCGGCGTGCTCGCGGGCGGCGCGGCGATGCTCGGCCACTGCGCGGCCGCTCTTCCTGACACTTCGCGACGCGGCGGCAAGATGGTCGCGACCTGCGGCGGCGCCTTCCTCGGCGTGGCGCCGCTCGTCGGCGGCCGCGGCCTGGCGGTCTGGCTGATCGTCTTCCTCGCGCTTCGCTATGCCTCGGTCGCCTCGATCGCTCGCGGCGCTCGCTGCTCGCGCCGTCGCCGTCGGCTCGGCGAACCGTGGCCGGTGCTGGGCGTTCGGCGTCGTGGCCGGCATCGCCGTCCTCGTCCTGCATCGCGCGAACATGAAACGGCTGCTCCGCGGCGCAGGAGCACCGCTTCGCGCTCCGCCGCCGCGGCTGCTGCCTGTCAGCGGCTGACCCGCCTGGAGAGGCCGCAGCCAGTCCTCTTCGCTACCGGCTGTCCGCCTGCTGGCCAGGCGTCGGCGCGTGGCCCGGTTCGCGCGGTGCACCTGCGAGCTCGGCGCGCAGCTCGCCGCACCGTGCCGTAGCGCTCCGCGACCACGTCGTGCGTGTGGATCGTCTCGAGGTTCACCTGCCGTGAGAGGAGGAAGTCGCCGTCGTCGAGCTCGGGGAAGCGCGACGAGCGCGCTCGGCGAGCGCGATGCCGCACCGAGTCCTCGACGAACCGCGGCTGCAGGTGCGCGTGCTCGACGACGAACAGCTCGTCCGGCCGCTTCAGCAGCTCGTAGATCGGGCGAGCTCATCGAGCGCTCGACGATCTCGACGAGCTCGCTCGGCGTTCAGCGCCGTTCGTCGTGCCCGACGAAGAGCGTGCCCGGTCCCGCGCTGGTTGTGGGTCGCGAGCGGGACGAGCTCGAGGATCCGCTCGACGTCGGCTTCCCCGAAGCCGGCCTCGTGCAGCCGCTCGGCTGCGCGGCCGCGGACGAGCCCCTGCGCGCACGGGCAGGCGTTGATCCCGTGTCGCCTCGACGCCGACGAGGCGGCGCGCGCCGCGCTCTGACGCGGCGGCGATCCCGATCAGCGAGACCACCTCCTGGGTCGGGAGCTCGGTCACCGGCGTCCGCCGCTCGCGCGGGTAGCGCGCTGTGATGCGCACCTCGGCGCGCAGCGCCTGCTGGCGCTCGACGATGTGTGTGCGCGATGTGCTCCGCGAGGTTCTCGACGAGGCAGCGCCTCCTCGAGCACGACCTCCTCGATCGCCTCCTCGAACAGCTCGGGGAAGCGCGACATGTGGACGCCCTTCTGCGCCGGATCGAGGTCGACGGTGCAGTCGATCGTCGGCGGCGATCAGCTTCTCGCCCGAGCCCCAGCGCAGATCCGGATCGCCTTGCTGACGCCGCGAGACTCCGGCGCGCGAGAGGCCGATCGGCACCTCGGGGGCAGACGCCTGGAGATCCTGCGCGAGCAGCCGCGGGTCGCATATGCTCCGCGAGCGTACCAGACGCCCGGCTGACCGAACGACACCTCGTTCGCCCGGCTCGTCTCGCTCGCGTGCCACGACCTCCGGACGCCGCTCGCGACGGTCTCCGGCTTTGCGAAGACGCTCACGCGCGGCGACCAGCTCCAGGATCCGGCGTCCCGCTACGTGGAGATGATCGAGGCGCGGCCGGTCAGATGGCGGAGCTGCTCGACGAGCTCGCGCTCGTCGCCCGGATCGAGAGCGGGCCGCTACGAACCTGCGCTGCGCGAGGTCGACACGCTCGAGCTCGCCCGCCACTCGGCCGAGCGGCTCGGCGAGGAGCGCGTGATCGTCTCGGGCGTCGGCGCGACGGTCGAGGCCGATCTCGAGGCGACCAAGCGCGCGGTCTCGGCGCTCGCGCAGTCGGCGCTGCGCCATGGCGGGCTTCGACGAAGTAGCGATCGAGGTCGACGGCACGAAGCTACGGATCTCGCCGGTGACCGACGCCTCGGCGTCCGGTCGTCCTCGGCGAGGACCTGCGCGACCTCGGCGCGGCCGTCGCGGGAATCCTGATCCGCCACCACGGCGGCGAGCTCAGCGTTGCCGACGGGACGCTGGTCGTGTCACTGCTCCCCGCGCGGTAGGCTCGGGGCCCGGTCTCTCCAGGAGGGTATGTCGCGTATGCGCAAGACACTGATCGCTCTCGCCGTCGCCGGAGTGGCGCTCGTCGCCGCGGGCGCCGCGCAGAGCAAGACCCCGTCTGCACTGTCCCGCGTTCTGGCGTGCTCGCCGTCGAGCCTGAGGCTCGTCCACGCGGGCAGCCTCACGATCGGAACGGACAACCCCGCCTACCCGCCGTGGTACGGCGGCGGCAGTCCGAAGGGCTCGGCGTGGAAGATCAACGACCCGAGCACCGGGAAGGGCTTCGAGTCGGCGGTCGCCTACGCGGTCGCGAAGCAGCTCGGCTTCCCGAAGAGCGCCGTCAAGTGGGCATACGTCCCGTTCAACAGGGCGTTCGCGCCCGGCAAGAAGTCCTTCGATTTCGACATCAACCAGGTCTCGTACACGCCGGCGCGCGCCAAGGTCGTCTCGTTCAGCGCCTCGTACTACGACGTCAACCAGGCGATCGTCGTCCTCAAGGGCTCCAAGATCGCGTCCGTGCACACCGTCTCCGGCCTGCGCCCGTTCAAGCTGGGCGCGCAGCTCGGGACCACGAGCTACAACTACATCGTCTCGAACATCAAGCCGTCGTCGAAGCCCGCCGTCTTCCCGTCGAACGCGGGCGCGGTCCAGTCGCTCAAGAACAAGCAGATCGACGGTCTCGTGGTCGACCTGCCGACCGCGTTCTACGTCACGGCCGCGCAGGTGCCGAACTCGAAGATCCTCGGCCAGTTTCCGAGCGTGGGCGGCGGTGAGCACTTCGCGATGGTCTTCGACAAGGGCAACTCGCTCGCCGGCTGCGTGAACCGCGCGCTCACGACGCTGCGCGCGAACGGCACGCTCAAGCGGCTTCAGCAGCAGTGGCTGGCGAAGGCGACAGGCGCCCCGATCTTGAAGTAGAGGCGCGGCGCTCGCGCGTGCTCGACGGGCTGCGCTCCGGCGGCGACGGCCGCCGGAGCGTGGTCGTCGCGCTCGCGAGCACGCTCGTCTTTTTCGCGGTCGTCGCCGTTGCGATCACGCACGCGCCGGGCTGGCCCGAGGTCAAGCGCACCTTCTTCGACTGGAGCTACTTCAAGGCGTCGCTGCCCGAGATCGCGCGGGCCTTCAAGCTCAACTGCAAGATCTTCCTGATCGCGGAGGTGTTCATCCTCGCCTTTGCGCTGCTGCTCGCCGTGCTGCGGAGCCTGCCGGGGCCGGTCTTCTTCCCCCTGCGCGCGCTCGCGATCGTCTATGCGGACTTCTTCCGCGGCGTGCCGACGATCCTCGTGATCGCGATCCTCGGGTTCGGCGCGCCGGGCCTCCAGCTCTCGGGCGTGCCGACCTCGACGACGTTCTGGGGGATCGTGGCGCTCGTCCTCGTCTACAGCGCCTACGTCTCCGAGGTCTACAGGGCCGGGATCGAGTCGATTCACCCGAGCCAGGAGGCGGCCGCCCGCTCGCTCGGGCTGTCACGGTTCCAGGCTCTGCGGAAGGTGATCCTGCCGCAGGCGGTCCGGCGCGTGATCCCGCCGCTCCTCAACGACTTCATCGGGCTACAGAAGGACACCGCACTCGTCGGCACCCTGGGCGCGGTCGAGGCGTTCCAGCAGTCGCAGATCGACGCGAATGCGACCTTCAACTACACCGCCTATCTTGCAGCGGCGCTGCTCTTCGTCGCGATCACGATTCCGCTCGCCCGCTTCACCGATTGGTTGATCCTGCGCGACCGGCGGCGGCGCCAGGCGTCGGGGGCCTACGCGTGAGGCACGCGCTGCGCATCGAGGGGCTGCACAAGTCGTTCGGCAAGGTCGAGGTGCTCCGCGGCATCGACCTGACGGTCGCGGAGCACGAGGTCGTGTGCCTGATCGGCGCCTCCGGGTCGGGCAAGTCGACCCTCCTTCGCTGCCTGAACCTGCTCGAGCCGATCGACGCCGGCCGGATCGTCGTCGACGGGGAGGAGATCAGCGCGCGGGGCGTCGACGTCAATCGGGTGCGGCGCCGGATCGGGATCGTCTTCCAGGCGTTCAACCTCTTCCCGCACATGTGCGTCGTCGACAACGTCACGCTCGCTCCGAAGCTCGCGCTCAAGCTCGGGCGGGCGGAGGCGGAGTCGCGCGCGATCGAGCTCCTGTCCCGCTTCGGGTTGGCCGACAAGCTGCGTGAGTACCCGGACCGGCTCTCCGGCGGGCAGCAGCAGCGGGTGGCGATCGTGCGCGCGCTCGCGATGCAGCCGGAGCTGATGCTCCTCGACGAGGTGACGAGCGCGCTCGACCCCGAGCTCGTCGCCGAGGTGCTCGAGGTGATCGGCGAGCTGGGCGTCGGCGGGATGACGATGGTGATCGCGACCCACGAGATGGGGTTCGCGCGGGACATCGCGAGCCGTGTCTGCTTCCTCGACGCGGGCGTGATCCTCGAGCAGGGCACGGCGGAGCAGATCTTCACCGCGCCACGTGAGCCGCGCACGCAGCAGTTCCTTCAGCGCATTGTCGAGGCGAGGCGCCTGTGAGGTTCCGCGCGGCGCTCCCAGCGGACGCGGCGACTCTCGCGGCGCTCCAGGAAGAAGCCTCGCTCGAGGGCGCCGGGCACGTCTTCCCGCCGGAGCTCTACCCGTTCCCGGCCGAGGCGGTGCGCGGGCGCTGGGAGGAGTTCACGGCCGCAGGCGGCTGGGCGGTGATCGCCGAGGACGAGGGCCGGGCGATCGGTTTCGCGGCGGTCAGGCCGCCCTGGTTCGAGTCGATCTACGTGCTGCCGCAAGCCTGGGGCAGCGGTGTTGCCGGCACCCTCCACGACCGGGCGATCGAGGCGCTCGCCGCTGCCGGAGTGGAGCGGGCCCGGCTCTGGGTGCTCGAGCAGAATGCGCGGGCCCGTGCGTTCTACGAGCGGCGCGGGTGGCGGCTCGACGGGACGACGCGCCTCGTCCCGTTCCCGCCGCACCCGCTCGACGTCGGCTACGCGCTCCGGCTGAAGGCCTAGAGGATCTTCGAGAGAAACGCGCGGGTGCGTGTCTGCTCGGGTGCCTCGAAGAAGTGCTCCGGCGTGCCCTGCTCGATGATCACGCCGTCGTCCATCATCACGACCCGGTCGGCGGCCTCGCGTGCGAACCCCATCTCGTGGGTGACGACGATCATCGTCATGCCCTCGTGGGCGAGCTCCTCCATCACTGTGAGCACCTCGCCGATCACCTCCGGGTCGAGCGCGCTCGTCGGCTCGTCGAAGAGCATCAGCGCAGGCTTCATCGCGAGCGCCCGGGCGATCGCCACCCGCTGCTGCTGCCCGCCGGAGAGCTTGCCCGGATAGGTGTCGCGCTTGTCCGCGAGCCCGACGCGGGCGAGCAGCGCCTCGGCCTCGGCGACGGCGCGATCGCGGGGAACGCCGAGCACGTGCACGGGTGCCTCGACGACGTTCTCGAGCGCGGTCTTGTGCGGGAACAAGTTGAAGCGCTGGAACACCATGCCGATCTTGGTCCGCTGCTTGGCGATCGAGCGCTCCGAGTCCTCGATCAGCTTGCCGTTCCGCTCGCGGTAGCCGATCAGCCGGTCGTTCACCTCGATCCGGCCGCCGTCGATCTTCTCGAGGTGGTTGATGCAGCGGATGAAGGTCGTCTTGCCCGAGCCGGAAGGCCCGATGATGCAGATCGTCTCGCCCCGGCGCACGTCGAGCGAGACGCCCTTCAGCACCTCGAGGCGGCCGAAGCGCTTGCGCACGTCGGTCGCGGTCATGACGACGCCGCCGGTGCTCAATGCCCGCGCGCCCAGGCATTGACCGGAGACCAGGCCCGCATGACGCGGTCCCAGAAGCTGAGCTCGTCGTCGCCGCGCTCGCTGACGGCGAGCTTCCGCTCGATCTGCGCCTGGATCAGGCTCCAGATCGTGGTGAGGACGAGGTACCAGAACGCCACCGCAGCGAAGTACTCGACCGGCTTGAACGTCGTCGAGTAGTGGACGTCGGCGTCCGCGAAGATCTCGTAGACGCCGATGAAGAACAGCAGCGAGGTCGTCTTCATCATGTTGTTGAACTCGTTGCCGAGCGGCGGCACGATCACGCGAGCCGCCTGTGGCAGGACGATCCGTCGCATCGCGAGCGCGGTGGTCATGCCGAGCGACCGCGCCGCCTCCATCTGTCCCCGCTCGATCGCGTCGATGCCGGAGCGGATGATCTCCCGCATGTAGGCGCCCTCGTTGACGGCGAGCGCGACGATTCCGGCGAAGATGGCGCCGTTGAGACCGCCGAGCCAGCCCACCGTGCGCGGGAAGAGATCGAACCCGAACAGGAGGTTGGCGCCGAAGTAGACGAAGAAGATCTGCACGATCACCGGCGTGCCGCGGAAGATCAGCACGTAGAGCCCGGAGAGAAACCGCGCCGGCCAGAACTTCGACATGCGCATCAGCGCTGCGATCAGCCCGAGGAGCACGCCGAAGAACTGGGCCACGACGGCGATGTAGACGGTCCTCCAGAGCGCGGCCAGGAAGACGTGGTCGGGATTGAAGATCCGCTGCCACAGGATGTGCTGGTCGAGTGCCGCGACGACCATCGGACCTCTACTTCTTCAGCCCGAAGGCGGTCATCTTCCACTTGGTGAGGATCTTCTTCATCGTGCCGTCCGCGTACATCCCCGCG
The DNA here is from genome assembly GCA_963757725.1 of uncultured Actinomycetes bacterium. Lineage (GTDB taxonomy): Bacteria > Actinomycetota > Thermoleophilia > Gaiellales > Gaiellaceae > CAVWSR01. The sequence continues at coordinate 48,779 of CAVWSR010000004.1, read as the reverse complement.
ACGGCCTTCCGGATGTTCGCCTTGAGCGCCGCGTCGGACTTGCGCAGGGCGATGCCGACCGCGATCGGGTTGATCGGCGAGCCGCCGAACGCGAACGACTTGTCGCGGGCGATGTAGTAGGCGACGACCGGCGAGTCGCCGAAGTACGCGTCGACCTTGCCCGTCTTCAGGGCGGCAGCCGCGTCCGTGTCCTTCGGGAAGCTGACCACGGTGATCGACTTCTTGCCGGCCTTCTGGAGCTTCTTGGAGGCGGCGTCGAGGAACGCCTTGTTGGTCGTCCCGACCTCGACCGAGACACCCTTGCCGGCGAGGTCCGTGAGCTTCGCGATGTGCTCCGGGTTGCCGGCCTTCACCATCAGCGACTGGCCGACGGAGAGATAGTCGACGAAGGCCACCTGCTTTGCGCGAGCAGGCGTGTCGTTCATGCCGCTGATGATCGCGTCGCACTTCTTGCCGAGCAGCGCGGCGATGATTCCGTCGAAGCCGGTGTTCGTGAACACGGGCTTCATGCCGAGCCGTTTCGTGATTTCCGTGCCGATCTCGATATCGGAGCCCACGGGCTTGCTGCCCCGGTAGAACTCCTCGGGCGGGTACGTGATGTCGCTGCACCAGACGAGCGTCCCCGCGCTCGCGCGGGCGTGTGTCGAAGCGCCTGCCGAAGAAGCCGTTGCGGAGCCGACGGCCACCGCGAATGCCAGCAGGGCGGTTGCAGTTAGGGCGATCGTCGAACGCATGGCTGTCCTTTCTCTTGGCGCCGGACGTGTCGCGAGCTGCACGGCCGCAAGGCCTGCGCAGCGGACTGAATCGACTGTATCCCCTTCGGGGTTAGGCCGATAGGGCGGCCGGCACGGCGTCCACCCCGGGCTCGTAGCAGCCGCGGCAGCGCGCCTCGTACGAGTCGAGCGCCCCGACCTGGATCGTCTCGCCCGCGAAGGGTGCGGGGCGGCCGTCGATCAGCCGCTGGGTGAGCGTCGCAGGCCCGCCGCAGCGATGGCAGACCGCCTGCAGCTTGTCGACGAACTCGGCGATGCAGAGCAACTCCGGGAGCGGCGGGAACGGCAGCCCGCGGAAGTCCTGGGCGAGCCCGGCGCCGATCACGCGCGTGCCGTTCTCGACGAGCGCCCGGACGACCTCGACGAGCCCGTCGTCGAAGAAGTGCAGCTCGTCGATGCCGACGGTCTCGCAGCCGCGGGCGAGCGCGGCGATGTCGCCGGGGCTGTCGACGGCGACGGCGCGGATCCTCGCGCCGGCGTGGCTGACCACGTGCGCGACGTCGTAGCGATCGTCGATCCGGGGCTTCACGATCAGCACCTTCTGGCCTGCGATCTGAGCGCGCCGAAGGCGCCGGATCAGCTCCTCGCTCTTGCCGCTGAACATCGGTCCGCAGACGATCTCGAGCCAGCCACCGCGTTCGGGCACCATTCGGATCACGGTGCGCCAGCCTACGGGGCCGGTCGGATGGGCTACTCGAACCGAAGGCCTGTGCGTGCGTACTGGGCGGGCACTCCTGGGCCGCCAAGGATACGGCGCCGATTCGGTCTCAGCCGGTTCGCGGGCACTTCCCGCTCTTGTACGCCTCGCGGTCGGACGACTGGAGAACCCAGTGCCACCTACCGTTGACCGACACGGCGTGCATGGTTGCCGTCGTCACGCCGTCGTCGGACGTCGCGCGAACGCTCACCGCCTTGGCTTGGAATGACGTCGCACCCACATGCACAGGGTCGTCGTAGGTCTCGAGCACCTTGATGCTCCTCAGGTTCCAGCCCTCGTTTGCCTGGCAGCCGACGAAGCGGGCGCGGGTGACGACCCGCTGGTCGGCGGGGAGGAGCTCGTCCCACAGCCGCCCCGACTGGCCGCGGGAGAACTCGGTGGTGATGCGGCGAACGAAGGTGGCTGCCGATTCCGTGCCGGGTTGAGAGCTGCCTGCACCGCCTCCAAAGCAGCCGGCGACGAGTACTGCTGTCGCACCCACGAGTACGGTCGCCGCGAGGAGTCGGACGAGTGGGCGTTGGACGGCGCGGTGGGTTGCTGCCGCCGCGATCTGGAGCACCTTCATGCGATCACCTCCGCGAGCTGAGTGTCCACGAGGAGCGGCAGGTCGCCGACGACGGTCGCGTTCCCATCGCGGGGGACGAGGAGCGCGGATAGGCGGGGTCGCGCGCTCAGACAAGCAGATGCTTCCTCGACGGGTGTGATTGCAAGGGCCGTGGCATATGCCTCGACCTCGGCGGCGTCCGTTCCGACGACGGTGACCGCCAGCGGCCCGGTGTCCGCGGGCGCTCCGGTTGCCGGGTCGATCAGATGGTGGAGCTGTCGGCCGGGGCCGAAGCGTCGCTGGTCACGTCCGGAGGTGGCAACAGCGCCCTCGTAGATCCCGATCGTCGCCAAGCTCGATCCGGGTGCGCGTGGATCCGCGATCGAGAGCCGCCAGGGGCCGCCCTCTGGTGTCGCACCCCAGACGGCGATGTCACCGCCGAGGTCGACGAGCCCACCGGGGAGCTCGGGCCACGCTTCACGCATCGCCCACAGGGCGCGCGCGGCCGCGAACCCTTTCCCGATGCCACCGAGATCGACAGCGGCCCCGGCTTCGACGCGCGCCGACAGCGAGGCTGCGTCGATCTCGACGAGCGCGTTCGGGCGCCAGTCGCTCGCGACGGCGGGCGGGTTGCCGCCGAGCTGCTCGAAAGAGCGGTCGTAGCCGGCGGCGGCGAGTGCCGGCAGGATCGTCGGGTCGAACCTCCCGCCCGTCTCCTCACGTGCACGCAGTGCAGTTCGCAGCGCGTCGATCAGCCGCTGGTCGACGGCCAGCCATTCCCCGCGAGCGCCGTTCAGGCGCGACAGATCGCTCGCCGGTCGGAATCGCGAGAGCGCCCGCTCGCAGAACTCGACCTCGCAGCGCCCTGCCGCGAGCGCGCGCCCCGTGCGTGCGGCATCGGCACGGGCGGCCGTGACCCCGACCGCGCAATCGGTGCCCATGGCGCGGAACGACTCCTGCAAAAGCCGGGCGCCGATCATGCCGGAAGCGCTCCCCCCGGTGTCGGCTCGCGGGGAAGTGCAGCTCGCTCCTGGCTCTCGGGTGGTCGGCGGGTTCGCGCCGGCGTGGCGGGACGCCCAGGGCGAGGCATGAGGATGCGCGCGAACGTGAGCCAGAGGATCGGCGCGACCGCGATCGCAGCGAAGACCAGCCCGGTCGTCCCCCTGAGGTCGGTACCGGCATGAAGCGCGTGGCCGAGGGCCAGAGCGAATGCGACAAACGAGGCGTAGTGGAAAAGACGCCACCGACGCTGGCCGATGCGCCGGCGTACCCGGAAGGAGACCGCGAGCGCGAGCATGAGGTAGCCGGCGACGACGCCGGCCGCCACCGTGATGGGCCGCCACGGTGCCGCGCCGGGGACGACCACCGCGGGCAAGCCGAAGCGCATGACCGGGTCGAAGAGGATTGCACCGCCGTGGAGGACGAGCATCGACAGACCCATCCAGATCAGCGTCTGGTGCCAGCCCAGCAGGTCCTTCTGTCGACGCGGCTTCAAGAGCTTTGTACTCATCAGCAGCCCGAGCGTCACGGACACCGTGAGCAGACCGAACGCGACCAGCCCCGCCGCGCGCGCTATCAGCCACGCGACCGGCATCCCCGCGCCGACGATGTCGATCATCCCGCGGGCACTGGAGAGGTGCGGGTGGTGGCGTGCGGCGCCGCCGCGCCGGCGCCCGGGACGACCACGAGCCGGCTCGTGCCGTTCTTGCCCTTCACTATGACCGCCCCGGGCACGGACTGCGGTGAGCGGGCAGGCGTAGGCTGCTGGCGCGTCCACGCGAGAAAGGCCACCACGACAAACAGGGCCCAAACAGACAGCACGGTTGCCCAAACGGTGCGCATCAGTCTCCAGGCTCGATCCGCGGCGGCGGCGCAGGCGCCGGGCCGATGATCTGACTCACCGTCGGCGGCGACGGTTGGAGAGGCGCCGCCTTTCGCGTCAATCCCGCGATCGCCGCAACGGCTGCCAGCACGGTGGCGGCGAGCACCGCGGCGAGAGCGAAGAGCTCGCGGCGGCTCGGCATCGTCTTTCCGGTCCCGGCAGTCCGCGTTGCCGCGGACGTTCCACTCGGCGTAGGCACGCCTGAGGGAGTTCCCATGGGAGGCTTGTCCACACCGTATCTGTACGTCGGCGAGCCGGCAGGGAGCATCGGTGGCCGCCCTGATCCGCCCTGCGGAAGTGCCCGCAAACGAGTGTCGGTGACGTGTCACCCGCCTGACCGTTCTTGGGGGACGCCGACAACGAGCTCGTCGAGCGATGACGGGCCATCCCGCTGCGCGCCAGTTGCGCGGCGACCACCACACCAGGCGGCCTCAACCCCCGCAGAGGCATAATGGATCGCGTTGGAGACCCAGGAACCCGCACCGCTGCCTGCTTCTGGCTCGCGCAAAGGCATTGAGGGCCGGCTACGCACCCGGCCCCCCACGGTCTACGAGACCTGGTACCGCGAAGAGGGTGAAACGGAGCCGGGCAAGCTGCCGGTGCTCTGCCTGCACGGCGGCCCCGGCGCCTCCCACGACTACCTCGAGCCGCTGTTCCGCCTCGCCGACACCGGCCGGCGCACCGTGCTCTACGACCAGATCGGCTGCGGGCGCTCCGCCGTGCCGCCCGGCGCGCTCGACTGGACGGTGGAGCTGTTCGTCGAGGAGGTCGCCGCCGTCCGCGAGGCGCTCGGGCTCGAGCGCATACACCTGTTCGGCAACTCATGGGGCGGCATGCTCGCGATGGAGGTCGCCCTGACGCAGCCGGAGGGGCTCGAGAGCCTGGTGCTCGCGAGCGCGCCGGCGAGCATTCCTCAGTGGATCGAGGAGACCGGCCGGCTGCGGGCGCAGCTCCCGGCCGAGGTGCAGGAAGCGCTCGACAGGCACGAAGCCGCGGGCACCGTGCACGATCCCGAGTACGTCGAGGCCTGCATGGCCTTCTACCGGCGCCATGTCTGTCGCGTCGATCCGTTCCCCGACTACGTGAACCGCTCCTTCGATCAGCTCGGCGAGGTCTACGAGACGATGAACGGGCCGAGCGAGTTCCATGTCGTCGGCACGATGCGCGAGTGGTCGGTGGTCGACCGGCTCGGCGAGATCGGGGTGCCCACGCTCGTCGTCTCGGGCGAGCACGACGAGGCGACTCCGGCGATCAACCACACCGTCGCCGAGCGGATCGCCGGTTCCGAGAGCGTGATCCTGCCCGGCTGCTCGCACCTGGCGCACGTCGAGGACACCGATGGCTACCTCGTGCTGCTCGACCGCTTCTTCGCGGCCGTCGAGGCGCGGTCGAGAGCGGCCTAGAACCGGTACTCGAAGACGTTCGTGTCGCGCACGTGGAAGCCGAGCTTGCCGTAGAGGCGGTTGGCAGCCTCGCGGTCGGAGCGGGACGTGAGGCTGACGTGGGAGGCGCCCTTCTCGCGGGCGATCCTCAGCGCCTCCTCGATCAGCGCCGATCCCGCGCCGTGCCCGCGGGCCGACTCGTTGACGACGACGTCCTCGATCCGGGCACGCAGGCCTGTCGTCGTCCGGAAGGTGACGAGTGTGACCGTCCCGACGATTCGGCCCTCGAGGCGGGCAACGAGCAAGACGCTGCCCGGGGTTGCGAGCAGCTCCTTGAGCTGGGCGGTCGTCGGCAGCCGCCGCTCGGGCGACAGCAGCGGCAGCAGGACACGCAGTGCGTCGATCAGCTCCGGGCTCGCCTGGGTGGTGCGCTCGATCTTCACCGCGAGGAGTATGGCTATCGCAGCAGGCGCGAGAGCCGACGGTCCTTCAGGATTCGCCCGTCTGTCTGGCAGCGCGGGCAGTAATAGATCGTGTGCTGCTCGAAGTCGACGCGGGCGATCGGCGTGCCGCAGACGTGACACGGCTCGCCGAGCCGGCCGTGGACGCGGTAGACCACCGCGTCCTTGGCGCCCCGCTCGCGCAGCAGGAGCCCCCGCTCGAGCTCGGCATCGATCGCCGACGAGAGCGCCTCGATCTGCTCCCGGGACATGTCCTTCGAGAGCGCGTACGGCGAGAGCTTCGCCGTGTGGAGGATCTCGTTCGCCCAGGCGCGGCCGATTCCCGCGATCAGGCGCTGGTTGCGAAGCAGCGAGTGAAGCCGGCGCGACTCGCTCGCGCAGATCTCGGCAAGTCGGTCGGGAGCGAGGCCGAGCGCCTCGGGCCCGAGGTGCGCGAGCTCGGCTTCCGCCGCCTCCGGAGTGAGCAGCCAGACTCCCGCCGCCTTCTTCTTGCTCGCCTCGGTGAGTACGAGCTCGGCGCCCCCCTGGAAGCGCAGACGGAAGGCCGGCGACCTGGGGCCTTTCTCTCCCGCCTGCAGGTAGCGCAGCCGGCCGGAGGTCATCAGGTGTACGAGCAGCACGAGCTCGCCGTCCTCGGTCGGGAAGAGGAGTCGCTTGGCGCGCCGCTTCGCACCAGCGAGCCGTCTGCCCTCGAGTGCGGAGAGCGGCGGATCGAACGTCTTCAGCGTCGCGATGTGCGCCGGGCCTGCGCGCTCGATCGGGAACGCAGACACGGGCCCGTCGAGGGCTCGGCACCACGCTTCGACTTCCGGCAGCTCGGGCACGTAGGGTCTCCTCGTGACGGACCCCATCAGGGTAGTCGTCCGCAGGGGCGCCGTCGTCGAAGCGGTGCATCGCGTTCACGCGGTCGCGCTGCAAGGCGGCGAGCTCGTCGCGGCCGCCGGCGATCCGGAGCTCGTCAGCTTCATGCGCTCATCCTCGAAGCCGCTGCAGGCACTGCCGCTCGCGCGCGCCTACGACGACCTCGACACACGCGAGCTGGCGATCGCCTCCGCCTCGCACCTGGCGCTGCCCGAGCAGCTCGAGGCCGTGCGCATGCTGCTCGCCCGCGCCGGTGCGAGCGAGGACGACCTCGAGTGCGGACGGGAGCCGACGCGGCTCGAGCACAACTGCTCGGGCAAGCATGCAGGGATGCTCGCGCTCTGCCGCGCACGAGGCTGGGAGCACGCGGGTTACCGGCTCGCGGGGCATCCGGTCCAGGAAGGCTGCCGCGAGGAGGTTGCGGCCGCGGCCGAGCTTCCGGCGCAGACGATCCCGACCGCGGTCGATGGCTGCGGAGTCCTCACGTTCGCGTTGACGCTCGAGCGAACCGCGCATGCGTTCGGCCGGCTCGAGCAGCTCGACGCCGGTGATCGGGTCGCGGCCGCGATGCGCGCGCATCCGCAGCTGATCCGCGGGCCCGGAGCGACCGACACCGTGCTGATGCAGACGCTGCGAGGCTGGACGGCAAAGGGCGGCGCGGAAGGGCTGCTCTGCGCCGTCGGCCCTGGAGCGCTGAGCGTCGCGGTCAAGTGCGAGGACGGCGCCGCGCGTGCCCTCGGCCCTGCCGTCGCGGCGTTCCTCGGCCGGCTCGGACACCCCATTCCGGAGCTCGCCGTCGTCCCACTTGAAAACAGTCGTGGCGAACGTGTCGGAGCCGTCGACGTCGAATGAGAAATTCCTCTTGCGGGTCCGTTATGCGCGTGTAACATCCGGCCATCGAAGGGCAGAGCCGGTGGATTTGTAGGCCGGCTCTTTGCATGTGTGAAGGCAGTTCTCCCTGTCCCGACGAGGAAAGCCGAGGTCCATGCTCACCGTCGATATTGCCCTCCCGGAGGTCGAAGAGCTTCAGAAGTTGGTCACGGAGGGTCAGGAGAAAGGCTTCCTGACATACGACGAGATCGTCGCCGGCCTCGAAGAGGTCGAGCTGACGAAAGAGCAGATCGAGGACTTCTACACCTACCTGATCGATCACTCCATCGAGCTGATGGAGGGCGAGCTGCACAAGAGCCCGCCGCACGAGCAGCCCGCGCTCGCGCCGGAGGACGACAAGAACGCGCCGAAGCTCGACCTCACGGTCGAGCCCTCGCTGGACTCGCTGCGCCTCTACCTGCGCGAGATCGGCAAGGTACCGCTGCTGACCGCCGACCAGGAGGTCTACCTGGCCAAGCGGATCGAGCGCGGCGACATGGCGGCGAAGACGCAGATGACCGAGGCGAACCTCCGGCTCGTCGTCTCGATCGCCAAGGGCTACCTGGGTCGGGGCCTCTCCTTTCTCGATCTGATCCAGGAGGGCTCGCTGGGGCTGATCCGCGCGGTCGAGAAGTTCGACTATCGCAAGGGCTACAAGTTCTCGACGTACGCGACCTGGTGGATCCGGCAAGCCGTGACGCGCGCGATCGCCGACAAGGCGCGCACGATCCGCATCCCCGTTCACATGGTCGAGAAGCTGAACAAGGTCGTGCACATCGAGCGCCAGCTCGTCCAGCGTCTCGGGCGCGAGCCGCGCCCGGAGGAGATCGCGGAGGAGCTCGAGATCACGACCGACGAGGTGCGCGAGATCCTGCGCATGGCGCAGCTCCCCGTTTCGCTCGAGAAGCCGATCGGCGAGGACGAGGAGTCGGAGCTCGGCGACTTCGTCCCCGACGAAGCGGCGGAGTCGCCATTCGACACCGCGTCGCTGTCGCTGCGCCGCGAGGACATCGAGCTCGCCCTGGCGTCGCTCCCCGAGCGGGAGCGGAAGGTGATCGAGCTCCGCTTCGGGCTCTCGGGCGAGCAGCCGTGCACCCTCGAGGAGGTCGGTCGGGCCTTCGGCGTCACGCGCGAGCGGATTCGCCAGATCGAGAACAACACGCTCAAGAAGCTCGAGTCCCTGCCAGAGGCGCAGGGGCTCAAGGACTGCGTCTAGGACCCGGGCTTCAGCCGAAAAGCCCTGCAGAGCGGGGGGCTTTTCCGTGGTCCGAGCGGAGTCTCGAGGCGCGCCGTAGTTCCAGGCAACTCCGCAGGGGACATGTCAGGGGTCAGACCCCTGACATGTCTGTTCAGGCCAGGGCGGCGCGGAGCGCTGCAGCGGCCTCGTCGATTGCAGGAGCCGTGCGGTCGAGCACGCCGCCGAGGGTGTAGAAGCCGTGGATCAGGCCGACGTAGCGGCGAGCGGTGACCGCGACGCCCGCCTCCTGCAGGCGACGGGCGTACGCTTCGCCCTCGTCGCGTAGCGGGTCGTACTCGGCGGTGGCGACGAACGCCGGTGCGACGCCGCTCAGGTCAGGAGCTCGCAGCGGCGACGCCTCGGGGTCTGCTGGGTCGGCGCCCGCGAGGTAGAGCTCCCAGTACCACGCCATCGCGGCGCGCGTCAGCCGGTAGCCGTCGGCGAGCGCGCGGTAGGACTCGGTGTCCATGGCGGCGTCGGTTACCGGATAGAGCAGGAGCTGGAGCGCGAGCGGGAAGCCGCGATCGCGGGCGCGCAGGGCGACGACCGCCGCGAGGTTGCCGCCGGCGCTGTCGCCGCCGACAGCGACCGGGCCCTCGGCGGTGTGGATCGCCCACGCAGACGCCGCCCAGGCGTCGATGAGGGCGGCGGGATACGGGTGCTCGGGCGCGAGCCGGTAGTCGACCGAGACGACCCTGCAGCCGGCGCTGCGGGCGAGGCGCCGGCAGACGCGATCGTGCGTCTCCAGGCTGCCGATCACCCAGCCGCCTCCATGGAAGTACACGAGCGTGCCGGAGCCGGCGCCCGCGGGCTCGTAGATCCGGACGGGAAGCTCGCCCCCGGGGCGAGGGAGCCGCTGGTCCTCGACGCTCTCGATCTTGTCGGCCGGCCCGCCCATGGCGCCGACCCCCGCCTCGTAGGCGCGGCGTGCCTCTGCGACCGGAAGCGTGTGGTACGGCGGCGCGTCTGCGACCGCCTCGAGATAGGCCTGGGCCTGGGCATCGAGCGGCATCGCCGCTAACTACACCAGATCGGTCAGGAGCGGCGTACGACCGGCTCGCCGGCTCGGACGCTGATCGGGCGATTGCCGAGCGTGCCGGTCTTGGTCGTCGAGAAATGGAGGTTCCAGGCTTTGGTCGTGTCGAAATGGAACGTGACCGTGCGTGAGCCGCCGGCGGGAACCAGCACCGTTCGTGCGTGACCCGCGAAGCGGAAACGCATCGGCGTTCGCTCGGTTCCGCGAGGGAGGGACAGGCGCAGCGTCAGGCTGCCGCGGGCGCGGCCGGTCGTGTCGGGCCAGATCTGGAAGACGCCGGCGCGGGCGAGCCAACCGTCTTCGTAGAGACCTGAGCCGAGCAGCGAGATTCGTGGCGTACCGGTGGGCCGGTAGAGGTGGAAGCCGGGAGCGGCGGCGACGTCCCGCGCTCCGGTCATTTGCACGCGAGCCGCGTACGTGGCGAACAGGATCGGTCCGGTGAGGGTGGCGCGACCCGCGACCAGCCGGCCGTCACGCGTGACGTTGAGCATCTCGGCGCCGAACGCGTCGACCGGTAGCGCGTTGAGAAGCGTGAGCCGGTAGATCGAGCCGTTGTAGAACATCTGAGCGAGCGTGTTGGCGCGGTCGCTGCCGGCGGTCTGGACGAGCGTGACGTGCTTCAGCCCCGTGTCGTCGATCCACGACAAGTCCGAGGGTCGCTGGGTCGCGCGGACATCCGCCGCTCCTGTGTGGTCGAAGATCACGGCGCCGACGGAGACCGACACGCCGAGCGCCACGGCGATCGCGATCGCTGTGGCGGCGCCGCGCCGGCGGCGGACGATCAGCACGGCGAGTACGGAGAGGACGCCGGCGGCGAGCGCGACGATCAGCGAGCCGTTCTCGATCGTGGTGAGGTCCTCCAGCTTGTAGACGGCGAACAGGAGCGGCGAGTCCTGCTTGTTGTCGGCCACGGTGAACCCGGACAGCGGCACGCGCGAGGCGAGCGCGAGCATCGCCGCGGAGATCAGGGCGACCCCGAGCCTCCGCGGCCAGCCGCGCGCCACGTAGAGGCCGAACAGAGGGGCGACGAGCGGCAGGAGGGAGAAGAGGTAGCGCTCCTGGTAGCGCGTGGAGCCGCGTGCCGCGTAGATCGCCGCCTCGACGAACAGGAACAGCGCCAGGAAGACCGTGAAGGCTGCGAAGGCGCGCTCGACCCGAAGGCGCGGGCGCAGGAGCGCGTATGCGAGCCCGATCAGGGCTCCCGGCACGATGATCCAGCCGGACGAATAGGCGAGCATCATCGTGTCGATCGCGGCCCACTTCAGGGCCGAGAGAACCGGCACGTTCTGGTGTCCGACCGACGAGTAATAGCCAAGCACGCGCGAGGTTCCGAGCGCCGCGACCGCGAGCGCCGGGAGAACGAGCAGCGCGGCGGTCGGCCAGTACGCGCGGACGCGACGACGGTCGAGCAGGAGTGCAGCGCAGATGAAGGCGACGGGTAGGACGACGTACTGGATCCGGGCAAATGCGGCGAGCCCGCTGACCGCTACGAAGACGGCCTGGGCGCTGCGCGTCGGGCGGTCGAGCGCACGGACGCCGAGCCATACCGCGGTCAGCACGAGGGGGTAGGCGATCGGGTCGGCGAGTACGAACGACGAGAACATCATGTCGGGCGAGGCGAGCGCGATTGCGGCGGCCCCGATCGCGAACCACGATCCGAGTCCGATTCGTCGGCAGAGCAGGTAGACCGGGATCGCGGCGAGCGACATCGCAAACGCGTGCAGCCCTTGCGTGAGCCGGTACGCGAGCTCGGCGTCGCCGAAGGCCCAGAAGGGCGCTGCGAGCAAGGGCTCGAGCAGCGCAGGAAAGTGAGCGGGCATGCCCCGGACGGCGATCGTCCCGGTCTGTCCGACGCTGCGGGCGATCGCACCGTAGATGTATTCGTCCGGGAAGTAGAGCGGTGTCGCGTGGGCGAGGGCGGCGGCGAGCCGAACAGCGAAGCTGACGCCGACGAGGCCGCCGAGCGCGAGCATCACGGGAACCGCTCGTACCTGCGGCAGTGCGACACGGCGCGGCGCGGACGCCTCGTTGGCAGTGGCATCGATCGCCATCAGGGGTGCTATCGGCTGCGAGCAGGGATCCCTTGAACGAGTGATCGCCTGAGGTACTCGCGCGGGTATCCCGGGTCCCAACCCACCCGCCTTCCACGCTCAGCGTAACCCTGCGAGAGGGGTGGCGCATCGTCCAATTCGTGCCGGAATCGTGCCGGCGCGCCGGCCGGCGCGTGCTGAGGGGCCTTCTCAGTCTCCGGGTTCGGCGCGCGGCTGATCTTCGGCCCGCTCGAGCGGAACAAAGAGCTTGCAGTGCGGGCACTTGAAGCCGGCGTAGCGCGCGGCACGGCCCTCGATCAGGCCCGCCGTGAACTGCTTCCTGCAGTGCGGGCAGCTGACGTCGTAGCTGCTCGACGCGGAGGGATCGGGTGCCACGACGGTCCTCCTTACCGCCCGCTGCGGTTTCTACGCTCCGCCGACGCCGACGCCGGCGGTGTCGGCGAGACGCATGCGGGCCGCAGAGACCGGATCGATCCGGCCCGCAAGCACCGCATCGTTCCCCTAGTCGAGGAACGAGAGGTACGCCGAGACCGGCGCGCGGCCACGGTCGGGCGGCTCGATCTCTCGCGGCCGCCCGAGGTGGATCAGGCCGAGCACGCGCTCGCCTTCTGCCACGCCGATCGCGGCCCGTCCCGCCGGTGCGCGCAGCACCCCGGGCGTCCGCCAGTAGCCTGCCAGGCCGCGCGCGTGTGCGGCGAGCAGCACCGCATAGATAGCGGCCGACGTGGCGCAGAGATCCTCCTCGTCCTGCTGTTGGGCGCCGGTCAGCGCGACCGAGGCGACGACGAGCGTCGGCGCCCGGTCGAGCTTCGGCGCCTCCGCAGGCCCCGCCGCCTCCTTCAGCCGGGCGAGTGTCTGCGGGCCGAGCGCACGGAACCGCCACGGTTCGGTGAGGTTGTGGTTGGGAGCGCAGCGTGCAAGCTCGAACAGCTCCTCGACCGTCTCGCGGGGAAGCGGCTCGGGCCGAAACGACTTGTGCGTCCGCCGCGTCCTGATCGCTTCGATCGCGTCCACCGGTTCCTGTCTACCTGAAACGCTCAAGTTTTGGCGGCACGAGGACGATTCTTGGCTATGGCGAACCCTGGAGTGCCATGAGCAAGCTCAAGCTCGTCGTGGCGCTTTCGCTCCTCGCGGAGGCGGCCGCAGCAGCGGCGGTGTTCTGGCGGCCGCATCCGACGCGGTAGCTCTCCTGCTGCCGTAGACAGGTCCGTCGGGCCGTGGTCGAGACGACCGGCGCGGTCAGCGACATCCCCGAAGAGCTCGTGGGCTCGCGCTTGCAACCTCGGGCCGGATAACTATTGTCACTCGGATGATCCATCTGCACCGAGCGAGGGTGGTCGAGGCGGAGCGGTGCACGCACTCCGCCTCGACTGTCTTAGTAGGCTACGGCCAGAAGGGCCCGCTACCGACGAAGCTCGCGAGCAGGCTCAGAGAACCCACGATGACCGCAAGTCGTAGCTTCATGATCGGAACCGTCCTTTTCTTGGAATGGCGGACAGCTCCAGGGCCCTGAAGGCTCGACGACTATACATCGATGCCTAAACAAAAGTTACCGCACCGTCACGTCGACGATCCTTCCGGGGTCGGGCGACGGCTGCGCGAGGCCCGCAGGCGCGCCTCGCTGAGCCAGCGCGGGCTCAGCTTCGAAGGCTGCACCGCGGCGTACATCTCCAGGATCGAGGCCGGCGAGCGCGTGCCTTCACTGCAGCTCGTGCGGGAGCTATCGGCGCGCCTGGGAGTCAGCCCGGAGTGGCTCGCGACGGGTCACGAGCAGCCGGAGCTCCAGGCTGGGTTGCAGCTGGCGGACGCAGAGATCGCGCTCCGGCTCGACGACCTCGGCGAGGCAGAGCGTCTCTACGAGATCGCGCTCGAGGGCGCGCGGTGCGCCGAGGTGCGCGCCGCTGCGATGGCCGGACTCGGCCAGCTCGCGTTTCGCCGCGGTAACACCCGCGCGGCGATCGACCGTCTCGAGGAGGCGCTCGCCCTCTTCCCGCAGGTCGGGCTGGAGCAGGCTTCGCACGCGGACACCCTCGGCAGGGCCTATGCCACCGCGGGTGAGCTCGAGTCCGCGATCGGCGTCTTCGAGCGGTTCCTTCGCATCGCCGACGAGCGGGAGGAAGTCGTCGAACGCGTCCGCTTCGGCGTCCTGCTCGCGAATGCGCTGATCGACAGCGGCGCCTTCGGCCGGGCAGAGGAGGAGCTCGGGCACGTGCTCGGCGTCGCCGCCGACACGCGCGACCCCTTGCTGCGCGCGCGTCTCTACTGGTCGCAGTCGCGCCTCCACGCGCTCAAGAAGGACACCGAGACGGCTGCGCGCTACGCGCGACAGGCGCTCGAGATCCTCGAGCTGTCCGAGCACGTCTCCTACACGGCGCGCGCCCACCAGCTGCTTGCATACATCGAGCTCGAGCGGGGTGAGGCCGAGCAGGCGCTGCGGCTGCTGCACCGGGGGAGGGAGCTGCTCGGCGACTCCGGCGGCATCGTCGAGAAGGCGAAGTTCCAGCTCGAGGAGGCGCGCGCGCTCGCACAGCTCGGACGCGCGGACGAGGCGGGCGCGCTTGCGATGCAGGTCGCAGGCCTGCTCCGCGACGCCGACCCGGCCGACGCCGCGCGCTCCTACGAGGTGCTCGGCGGCGTCTTCGAGCAGATCGGCCGGCCCGAGCAGGCCCGTGAGGTCTACGAGCTCGCGATCGAGACGCTCGAACGGCAGGGAACGCCGTACGTGTCGAACGCATACGCGCGGCTCGCGGAGCTGCTGGAGGCCGAAGGTCGCAAGGACGAGGCGCTCGATCTTCTCCGCCGCGCGCTCGACGTCCGCACCGGCATACCTCGGGGCTAGAACGCGAGTTCCAGCGATACCCCATCTGGGTATACTCGCGACGATGGACTCGATCGTCTACAGCGTGCCGGCGATCCACTGCGCACATTGCGAGGCTGCGATCGTGAGCGAGGTCGGTGCGGTGCCCGGTGTCGAGCGGGTCGAGGTCGACCTCGAGGGCAAGCGTGTCACCGTGCGCGGCGACGAGCTCGATGACCGGCAGCTCCGCGCTGCGATCGACTCGGCCGGCTTCGACGTGGCCGGCGGCTGAGTGCGCGCGGTCGTCAATGTGCGTGAGTGGAGCCAGGGCACGCGCGTTCGAGTAGGCTCGCGGCGATGACGGCGGCTGAGCTCCGGAGGCTGCTCGGGCGCGTCGGCGTCTGGAGCGGACAGTTCGCGCAGGCGGAGCTGCCCGCGGTGCGCGAGGCCGTCGGGCGGTTCGAGGAGCTCGGCTACGGCGCGCTCTGGTATCCCGAGTTGCCCGTGGGCCGCGAGTCGGTGAGCGCCGCCGCAGTGCTGCTCGCCGGGAGCGCTCGCGTCGGCGTCGGCAGCGGGATCGCGAGCATCTGGGCGCGCGACGGAGCCGCGGCGGCGAATGCCGCCAGGGCGCTGAATGAGGCCTTCGGCGGTCGTTTCGTGCTCGGTCTCGGCGTCAGCCACGTTCCCGCGGTGGCGATGCGCGAGGGGCTCGAGTACGCGAAGCCGTACTCGGCGATGCGCCGGTATCTCGAGTCGATGGAGGCGGCCGACGGGCGGGCGGGCGGCGAGCGGCCGCCGCGGCTGCTCGCGGCGCTGGCGCCGCGGATGCTCGAACTCGCGCGCGACCACGCCGACGGCACGCTGACCTACTTCGTCCCCGTCGAGCACACCGCCTACGCGCGGGAACGGCTCGGGCCGGACAAGGTCGTCGCAGTCGAGCAGGCGGTCGTGCTCGAGACGGACCCCGTGCTGGCCCGCGAGATCGCCCGCCGGCACACGAGCTTCTATCTCGGCGCGCCGAACTACACCAACAACCTGGTCAGGCTCGGGTGGGACGAGTCGGACTTCGCCGACGGCGGCACGGACGAGGTCGTCGATCGGATCGTCGTCTGGGGAGGAGCCGATGCCGTTTCCGAGCGCGTCAAGGCCCACCACGACGCCGGCGCGGACCACGTCGCGGTGCAGGTGCTCGACGCGGACGCGAGGCCCTTCCAGCCGGGCACGTTCTCGCTCGACGCACTCGCCGAGCTCGCAGCCGTCCTGCTCTAAAGCCGGTAGAACGCGGCCGCGTTGCCGGAGCGCACCGCCCGTGCCGCATCCGCGTCGAGCGCCGCGTAGAGACGGCCCGCACTCGGGCCGTGGTCGTGCGGATGGTCGCTCGCATGCAGCAGCCAGTCGGAGCCGATCATCTCCACGAGCTCGGCCACCTGCTCGGGCGCCGGGGGCAGGTGTGCGGGCTGCGTCGTCGCGCGGACGTGGCGACGGACGTACTCCGACGGCTTGTCCTTTACCCAAGGCACCTCGCGCCAGACTCCCTTCCAGTCCTTGTCGAAGCGCCAGAGCAGCGGCGGCAGCCAGGCGAAGCCGCACTCGAGCAGCGCTACGCGCAGGCTCGGGAACGTGTCGAAGACGCCCTCGCTGACGAGGCTCAGCACGTGGCTTCGAACCACGATCGGGTTGCTGAGGTAGTCCTCGAGGTAGGTGAGCGTGAAGCCGCTCGGCGTCGATGCATGTCCCGGGCGGCCCCAGGCGTGCAGCCCGATCGCGAGGTCGCGCTCGGCCGCCGCCGCGTAGAGCCGGTGGTAGCGGCGGTTGCCGTAGGGAGCGTCTGCGCGGACGGGCAGCAGCACCTGGACGAAGCGGGAGTCGTCGCCGAGCCGCTCGATCTCGGCGACAGCGTCGTCCGGGTCGATCGTCGAGACGACGAGGCTCGCGCGCAGGCGCTCGTCGCGGTCGAGCCACTCGACGCGGAGCCAGTCGTTGAGCGCCCGCGCGAGCGCCGCCGTGTAGTGAGGGTTGCGGTGCGCCTCGAACAGCGTCAGGCAGTTCAGGATCGCGTGGCGGGCGCGAACGGCTCGAGCAGCTCCTCGGCGAGGGCCTCGTAGCTCGACGGCACCGGCGGGCCGCTGGTCGGCGCACCAGGAGGGTACGCGCCCGCCATGCCCCTGCAGGCGGACGCCCGCGCCGGCGACGTACTCGCGCCAGTAGTCGTCGAGGTAGGGCGCCAGCACGTCGAGTGACGCGGGCGCGCAGTGGACGTCGCAGTCGATCGTGGAGCCGTTTGCCGCAGTCACGTCGCGCGGCCGGCGAGCGGCAGGCGGTAGAGCTCGCAGGCGTTCGCGCCGAGGATCTTCGAGCGCAGGTCCTTCGACAGGGAGGCCGGCAGCGCCTGTGCCGGCGAGTCGAAGTCCCAGTGCGGATAGTCGGTGGCAAACAGGAGCCGCTCGGCAAGCCCGCCCTGCTCGACCGCCTGGACGAACTCGCGCGGATCGTCCGGCTCCTCGATCGGCTGCGTCGTGAACCACACGTGCTCGTGGACGACCTCGGACGGGCGGCGCTCGAGCTGCGGCACCTCGTCGCGGAGCTGTGCCCACGCCTCGTCGAGCGCCCAACGGAGCGAGATCATCCAGTTGACGCCGCCCTCGGTGAGCACGAGCCGCAGGCCGGGCACCGCCTCGAAGAGCCCCTCGCAGACCATGTTCAGGAGCTGGCTCTCCATCACGAAGGCGTAGCCGACGTGCTCCTCCGGGTAGTACGACGGCCAGCCGGCCGCGAGGTGCGGCTCGTAGCCTGCGTTGTGTACGGCGACCGGCAGCCCATGCGCCGTCGCCGCCTCGTAGATCGGCCAGTACTTGCGGCTGCCGAGCGGCTCGAGGGCCGTGCCCGGCATCAGCACCTGCACCCAGCGCTCGTCGACCGCGCAGCGTTCGAGCTCGCGGACGGCGAGCTCGGGGTGTTCGTACGGGACGACGATCGCGCCGAGCAGGCGCGGGTCCGGGTCGAGCCAGTCCTCCCAGAGGCAGTCGTTGATCGCCCGCGCGAGCTCCGAGCCGAGCTCGGGCTGCTCGTGGTAGTCGAGCAGGTTGAGGCAGTTGAGCACGCCGTAGTCGACGCCGTACTCGTCCAGGACCTGCTCCTGCAGCAGGCCGAGGTCGCTGCCGGGGAACGAGCCGGGCGCGTCGGGCCACGAGTCGGCCCGCATGCCTGCGTTGCTCGCCCGCGGGTAGAGCTCGGTGATGATCGGCGTCCGGCGCCCGAACCGGGTCACGTGTTCACGCCAGCGCGGCGAGAGGCGCCGAAGCAGAGCCGGCAGCATCGGCGTCGGGTGGATGTCAGCGTCGACGAGCTTCACCGCACGGGCGCTCTCGCCGGCCTGCTGCTCCCGTACCTCGACCTCAGACATCGACCACCTCCGGCCGAAGGCTACGCGTCCAGGACAACGTACTCCTCCTCGACGCTGACGGGAAAGGTCTCCGCGACGTACGGCCCGATCTCGCTCCCCGGCTCGACCGAGACGTCGTAGCTGCGCGCGCCGGGGTCGCCGGGGGCATACGACTGGCCCGTCGCCATGTCGTATTGCCAGCCGTGCCAGGGGCAGACGAGGAGCGGCGGGCCGTCGCCGAGCCGGAACCGGCCCGGCCGCTCGGAGACGATCTTGGGGAAGACACGGCCGATGCAGAGTGGGCCGCCCTGGTGCGGGCAGCGGTTTCGCACAGCGAAGTAGTGGTCGCCGACCCGGAAGACCCCGATCTCCCGGCCCCCGACTCGAATGATCCGCCGCGTGTCCGGCTCGAACTCGTCGGCGCGCGCGACGACGTGCTTCACACGGGCTCCCCGTCGGTGAACGCGGCGGTGTCGGCGATCGCCTGCGGCTCCTCGTGGAACAGCAGGTGTCCGCGGCCGGGGTAGAGGCGCAGCTGCGACTCCGGAAGCGCCGCGTGCCAGGCGGCCGCGTGCTCGACCGGCACGACGCGGTCTTCGTTGCCCCAGAGCAGGAGCGTGGGCGACGTCAACCGTTCGACCGAGGCCGCAAACGGCTGGGTGAAGGCGGAGACGAGGATCGTGCCCGCAGCACGGCCCTCTCTCGCGCGCGCGGCGAGAAACTCGTCGTCGAACGGCTTCGGGAGCCGGCCCGCGAAGATCGACTCCTCGCGGGTCAGCAGTGGATACACCTCTTCGAGCGGCAGGGCGCCCATGTTCGCCAGCGGGTGGCCCGGGACGTCGAGCCCCGGCGCCGCGTGGAGGACGAGTCGCCGCACGCGGTCGGGATGCGCGACGGCGAACGCCGCGGCGATCAGTCCGCCGAGCGAATGTCCGACCAGCGCCGTCTCGTCGACGCCGAGCCGGTCGAGCAGCGCCGCGTAGTGGGCGACGACCTCGTCCAGCCCGGCTCCCTCCGGCGGGTCGCCGCTGCCGCCGAAGCCCGGGTGGTACGGCACGAGCAGGCGAAAGCGCTCCGCGAGCGGCAGCAGGCAGTCGAATCCCTCGATCACGCCGCCGCCGTGCAGGAAGACGAGGGGCTCGCCTGCCCCCGCGCTCAGGACCTCGACGCCGGTTCCGCCGACGTCGACGTGTTCCGAGCGGAAGCCGCTCACCGCCACTCGTCCACCGAGACGATCGAGTCGCGCAGGGCGCCGGCGATCATCTTCCACGTCGCGCCGGTCTCGCCCCCGACGACGACGACGTTGACGTCCTCCGGCCGGTACATCTGCACCGGCTCGCCGGGGGCGGCGTCGAGGTACGTCGCGTACGGCTCGATGCCGAGGACGGCCTGCGGCCGGACGAGCGTCTGCATCCACTGATTGTCCCAGTATTCGCGAGCCGGCAGTAGCGCGTTCTCGGCGCACCAGGTCTCGAGCTTCGCCTTCGTGTCGAAGCCGCGCTCGACGAAGCCCTTCGCGACGATCGGGTCGAGTGCGGCGGGCGCGACCCTGCTCGGCCTCGTCACGGCCGTCTCGGCGCTGCGGGTGCGCGGCGTCAGCCTGGCGGTCGTCACGCTCGCGGCGGCCTACGCGATCGAGCAATTCGGGTTCGTCAACACGACCTGGGGCGGTGGCTCTGCCGGGTCGCCGGTGCCGCGCCCGGAGGTGGCCGGGCTGAATCTCGGCTCCGACGGCTCCTTCCGAGGCCTCGACGGCAACCTGCCCAGCCCCGTCTTCGGTTTCTTCGTGCTCGCAGTGGTCGTGGCGCTCTGCCTGCTCGTCTCCAATCTGCGCCGGAGCAATCTCGGCCAGCAGATGCTCGCGGTCCGCTCGAACGAGCGCGCGGCGGCCGCCGCCGGGATCAACGTCCGCAACGTCAAGCTCGCAGCGTTCGGGTTAGGCTCGTTCATCGCAGGGATCGCGGGCACTCTCTACGGCTACAACTTCGGCTCGGTCAGCGCGACGCGCTTCTCGGCGGTGATGGCGCTCGGCCTGATCGCCTTCGCGTATGTCGGCGGCATCACGATGGTCTCCGGCGCGATCTTCGCCGGGCTGATCTCGACGGAGGCGCTGTTCCCCTACGCGTTCGAGAAGTGGTTCGGCGTGTCGGGGAACTATGCGCTGCTCGTGGGCGGGCTCGCGCTTCTCTTCAATCTCGCCGTCTATCCGGAGGGCGTTGCCGGCGCGGGCTACAAGAAGAAGAGGCAGAAGGAGCAGCGGCTCGCCGCGGGCGCGCCCAAGCAGCGAAACCGGCTTCTCGCCGTGCTCGCCCGGCAGCCCGCGGTCGAGCCGGACGACGGAAAAGTCGTGGCCGGCGGGGCGAAACGTTGACGGCCGTCCTCGTGACGCAGGGCGTCTCGGTCAGCTTCGGCGGTGTCCACGCAGTCGTCGACGTCGACCTCGAGGTTCACGAGGGGCAGCTCGTGGGGCTGATCGGTCCGAACGGCGCCGGCAAGACGACGTTCATCGACGCGATCAGCGGCTTCGTCCGCAGCCGTGGGCGGATCGAGCTCGACGGACGGTCGCTCTCGGCTCTGCCGCCGCATGCGCGCGCCCGGCGTGGTCTGGCGCGGACCTGGCAGAGCATCGAGCTGTTCGACGACCTGACCGTGAGCGAGAATCTCGCGGTCGCCGCGCACCGCCCGTCTCTCTGGGACACCCTGCGCGAGGTGGTCTCGCGTCCGGCCGCCGGCACGCAGTCGATGGAGCGCGCGCTCGGGCTGCTCGGCCTCGGGGCGGTCGCCGAGGCGATGCCGACGGATCTCTCCCAGGGGCAGCGGAAGCTCGTCGGTGTCGCGCGCGCACTCGCGGCCGCTCCCCGCCTGATCTGCCTCGACGAGCCGGCTGCAGGGCTCGACACGCGCGAGAGCGCCGAGCTCGGCCGTCACCTGCGCGAGGTCGTCGACGGAGGGACAGCGATGCTGCTCGTCGACCACGACATGGGGCTCGTGCTCGGCATTTGCGACCACATCGTCGCGCTCGACTTCGGCAAGGTGATCGCGCAGGGCCCGCCCGACCGGGTGCGCCGCGACCCGCAGCTGGTCCGCGCGTACCTCGGCGGAGCCGCGGGCGAGCTCGGCCCGGATGCCGCAGCGGGAGGCGCCTCGTGACCGAGACGGTGCTCCAGCTCGAGGGCGTCACGGCCGGCTACGAGCAGGCCGCGGTCGTCCGCGGGCTCGACCTGACGGTGGGAAGCGGCGAGGTGGTCGGTCTGCTGGGAGCAAACGGCGCCGGGAAGACGACGACGCTGCGCGTGGTCTCCGGTCTCGTGAAGCCGATGCGGGGGCGCGTCCTCTTCGCGGGCGACGACCTCGCCTCGAGCTCGCCGAGCGCGCGCGCCCGGCTCGGGATCGCGCACGTCCCGGAGGGCCGGGGGATCTTCTACGACCTGACGGTCGCCGAGCACTTCCGGCTCGCCTCGCGCGGCGAGCGGCTCGCAGTCGAGGCGGCGTACGAGTACTTCCCGAAGCTCGAGGCGCTGCGGAACCGGCGCGTCGGTCTCCTCTCCGGCGGCGAGCAGCAGATGCTGGCCGTCGCCCGCGCGCTGGCCCGCCGCCCGCGGCTGCTGCTGCTCGACGAGCTCAGCCTCGGGCTCGCGCCGATCATCGTCGAGTCGCTGCTGCCGGTCGTGCGCGAATACGCGGCCGACCGTGGCTGCGCCGTCCTCCTTGTCGAGCAGCACGTCCACCTGGCGCTCGAGATCGTCGACCGCGGCTACGTGCTCTCCCACGGCGAAATCGTCCTTCACGAGAGCGCCGAAGCTCTACGCGCGAACCGCCAGCTGCTCGTTGCCAGCTACCTCGGCGAGCAGAGCGCGCCGATCGCCGCCGGAGAGCTCCCGTGACGGCTACGGCGGCCGCGGCTGCCGAGGGGGCCGGCGGAGCTGATCGCGCGGGCCGAGGCCTTGCGCCCGCTGCTCCTCGAGCAGCAGGGCGAGACCGAGCAGCGCGGCTACCACTCGGAGGAGATCCACCGGGCGTTTCTCGACGCGGGCTTCTACCGCACGATCCAGCCGCGCCGCTTCGGCGGCTACGAGTTCGACCTGGAGACGTTCTACAAGCTCGTCGTCGAGGTTTCGCGCGGTTGTCCCTCGACCGGCTGGTGCATGTGCCTGACCTCCGCGCATGCGATGCACGTCGCCTCGCTCTTCACCGAAGCGGCGCAGGCGCAGCTGTTCGGCCCGGAGGGCGACTTCCGCGCGCCCTCGCGCGCGCTGCCGCTCGGCACCGCAGCGCGCGTCGACGCCGGCTACCGAATCACCGGTACGTGGGACTACTGCTCGGGGGCGCCGTACGCGACGCACTTCCTGCCCGTCGCGCTCTATCCCGACGCCCCGGCCGGGCAGGTGCTCGCGGTGATCCCCCGCAGCGACTGGACGATGCTCGACGACTGGGGCGACATGGTCCTCGGCCTGCGCGGCAGCGGTTCGAACAGCATCGTCGTGGACGACGCCTTCGTGCCCGAGCAGCACGTCTCGCAGCAATGGCTGATCGACGTCAACGTCGACGACGGCACCGTCGGCTACAGGCTGCACGGCAATCCGATGTACGCGGGCCGCACGCTCGGCTTCTTCCACGGTGAGCTCGTCTCGATCATCATCGGCGCCGCGCGGGCGGCGCTCGACGAGTACGGGCACATCATCACGACGCGCCAGACGATGCTGCCGCCGTTCATGCTCCGCTACCAGCACCCGGATTTCCAGCGCTCGTTCGGGCTCGCACTCGGCATGATCGACGCGGCAGAGGCCGCGCTGATGCGGGTCGCGCAGATGTACCTGGAGCACTGCCGTCGCGGGGTTGAGGAAGGCCCGCCGTTCTCGCGGGAGGACGACCAGCAGCTGTTCGCGATCTGCCAGACGGCGGGACGCTGGGCCGCGGACGCGATCGAGCTCCTGTTCCGGACGGGCGGGTCGAGCGCGGCCAAGAACGGCCAGCGGCTGCAACGCTACTACCGAGATGTCTCGATGTACCGCGGCCACTTCGCCGCGCAGTACGAGGGCTCGAGCCAGCGTCTCGGAATGGAGCACTTCGGGATCGAGCCGGCGCGTTGAGTTCCGTATGCTGCTCTGACGTGAGCCAGACGAGGAGGCACCCGTGAGGCGAATCGCCGTGACCGTCAACGGCGAGCGGCGCGAGGCCGAGGTCGAGCCGCGCCAGCTGCTCGTCTACTTCCTGCGCGACCAGCTCGGCCTCACCGGCACGAACGTCGGCTGCGACACGTCGGCCTGCGGCGCGTGCACCGTCCTCCTCGACGGCCGCTCGGTCAAGTCGTGCACCGTCCTCGCCGTCCAGGCGGACGGGGCCGAGGTGACGACGATCGAGGGCCTGGCGCGCGACGGCGAGCTGCATCCGGTCCAGCGTCTCTTTCACGAGCACCACGCCCTGCAGTGCGGCTACTGCACGCCGGGGATGATCATGGCCGGTGTCGGACTGATCGAGCAGAGCGTCGGCGAGCTCGACGAGGCCACGGTTCGCAAGGGCCTCGAGGGAAACCTCTGCCGCTGCACGGGCTACCAGAACATCGTCGCCGCGATCGGCGAGGCGTCCCGAACACGATGATTCCGTCCGAGTTCGACTACGAGGCGGCCGAGTCCGTCGAGCAGGCGATCGAGCTGCTCGGCTCGCGCGAGGACGTGAAGCTGCTCGCGGGCGGCCAGTCGCTGCTGCCGCTGTTGAAGTTGCGGATGGCCTGGCCCGCGCTGCTCGTCGACCTCGGCCGCGTTCAGGGCCTCGCCGGCATCCGGGCGGAGGGCGACACCCTTGTCATCGGCGCGCTGACGCGCCACGAGGATCTCCATCGCGACGCGACGGTGTCGGGCCGCTGCCCGCTGCTCGCGCACGTCGCGGGCGAGGTGGGCGATCCACAGGTACGCCACCTCGGCACGCTCGGAGGCTCGCTCGCGCACGCCGACCCGGCGGGCGATCTGCCGGCGGCGCTGCTTGCGCTGGAGGGAGAGCTCGTCCTGCGCGGCCCGGCGGGCGAGCGAACCGTGCCGGCGCGCGAGTTCTTCGTCGGACCGTTCACGACCGCACTCGAGCCGCAGGACGTGCTGACCGAGGTGCGCGTGCCGGCGACAGACGAGGCGCGCTGGTCGTTTCGCAAGTTCCGGCCGCGTGCTCAGGACTGGGCGATCGTCGGGGTGGCGGCCCTCGTCGTCGACGGCGCCCCGCGCGTCGCGATGATGAACATGGGCGCGACGCCGCTTCGTGCAGGGGCGGTGGAGGCGGCCGTCGCCGGAGGCGCGGACGCGGCGGCGGCGGCGGAGCACGCCGTCGAGGGCGTCGAGCCGGTCGGCGATGCGTCGGCGAGCGCCGAGTACCGGCTCCACCTGGCGCGCGTGCTCGTCCGCCGCGCGCTCGAAGAGATCGCCGTCTAGCTAGACGGCCGCTGCCGCGGCGTCCTGGAGCGCACGCCAGACGCGCTCGCAGTTCGCCGGCATCTCGACGTGCCGGACGCCGAAGGGCGCGAGCGCGTCGACGACGGCGTTCTGGACGGCAGGGGTCGCGCCGATCGTGCCCGACTCGCCGATGCCCTTGACGCCGAGCGGGTTCTCGGGCGTCGGGGTCTCCATCTCCACGAGCTCGAACGAGGGCAGCTCGGAGGCGGCGGGGAAGCGGTAGCCGAGGAAGCTCGCCGTCAGCGGTGTGCCGTCCTCGTCGTAGAGCACCTCTTCGTAGAGGGCCTGAGAGATGCCGGTCGCGACTCCTCCCTGCACCTGGCCAGCCGCGATCACCGGGTTGACGAGGGTGCCGGCGTCGTCAACCGCGATGTGCCGCAGCAGCTCGACGTCGCCTGTCTCCGTGTCGACCTCGACGACGGCGACGTGCGCGCCGAACGGGAACGTCGGGTTGCCGGCCTTGAAGTCGTGCTCGGCTCGCAGCTCACCGAGCCGCCCTTCCTGGTCGGCGCGCCCGGCGAGCTCCGGCCAGGAGAGACCGACTCCGGGCGCACCCGCCACGTGGAAGCGACCCTCCGCGCTATCGAGCACCAGGTCGTCCGGGCTCACCTCCAGTAGCTCCGACGCCAGCTTCTTGGCCGATTCGAGGACGTCCTGGGCCGCCAGCGAGGCCGTCACGCCGCCGATCTGCGTGGACTTCGAGCCGTACGTCCCGCTGCCCCGTGCGACCTGATCTGTGTCGCCCGCGACCACGGCTATCGACTCGACCGGGATCCCGAGCCGCTCCGCGACGAGCATGGCGAACGTCGTCTCGTGCCCCTGCCCGTGCGAGAACGAGCCCGTGCGCACGATCGCGCCGCCTGCCGGCGTCACCTCCACCTCGCCGAACTCCTCCTCGAGCAGGCCGTTCGTGATCTCGACGTAGACGCTCAGGCCGATGCCGAGCTGCCGCGCCGCCCCCGACTCGCGCCGGACCCGCTGCTCCTCGCGCAGCGCGGTGTAGCCCGCCGCGTCGAGAGCGAGGTCGAGCGCCTGCTCGTACTCGCCGCAGTCGTACCGCGCGCCGGAGGCGGTCGTGTACGGGAAGGCGTCGGGCTGGATGAAGTTCCGGCGCCGGACCTCGGCCGGGTCGATTCCGAGCTCGGCCGCGAAGGTGTCCATCGCACGCTCGAGCACCTGCGTCGCCTCGGGACGGCCGGCGCCGCGGAAGGGCCCGACCGGCGTCGTGTTGGTGACGACCGAGACCGTATCGACCTCGATCTTCGGAATCCGGTAGACGCCGCTCGACATGAGGGCTGTCAGGCCCGGCAGGATTGCGCCGATGCCCGGATAGGCGCCGCTATCCTGGATCATGCTCAGCCGGTAGGCGTGGACGACGCCGTCGCGGTCGCCGCCGAGGGAGAAGTCGAGCACCGCGGCACGGCCGTGCACCATCGACACCATGTTTTCGCTGCGGGTCTCGGTCCACGAGACGGGACTGCCGAGCTTGCGTGCGAGCCACGCGACGAGGATGTCCTCGACCGAGAGCATCTTCGCGCCGAAGCCGCCGCCGACGTCCGAGCCGATCACCCGCACCTCTGCGGGGTCGAGGCCCAGCGCATGCGCGAGCCCGGCCCGATCCTGATGCGGCGTCTGCGTCGACAGCCAGGCGGTCAGGCGCCCGTCTTCGCCGACCGACGCGATCGCGGAACGCGGCTCGAGCGGGCATGCCGCGAGGCGCTGGCTGACCACCGTGCCCGAGACGACGACCTCGCAGCCGTCGAACAGGCCGGCGTCCCGCTGCTCCGGCTCGGTGCGTCGGCACACGTTGCTGCCGACCTCCGGGAAGAGGAGCGTCTCGCTCTCGAGCGCGAGACGCGGGTCGACGACCGCGGGCAGCGGCTCGTAGTCGACGGCGACGAGCTGGGCCGCGTCGACCGCCGTCGCGCGGCTCCCTGTGACGACCACGGCGACGATCTCGCCGGCGTAGCGTGCGACATCGCGCGCGAGCGCGGGCCGCTGCATGCGCTGCTCGAGCTCCGGGATCGGCGGCGGTCCCGACCGGCCCGATGTCGATGTCGGCCGCCGAGAAGACGTGCACGTCCGGCAGGTCGGCCAGCGCGGAAACGTCGATCTCGCCCACCCGCGCGTGACCGTAGGGCGAGCGTACGAAGACGACGTGGAGCGTGTCTGCCGGCCGCAGGTTCTCCACATACCGGCCCTCGCCGCTGAGAAAGCGCGGGTCCTCGCGGCGGAGGATCCGTTGTCCGATGACGTTCGCCATGAGGGGTCAGTCTGTCAGGTCGGCGACGGCTCCGTAAAGCTCGCCCGGCTCGTCTGCCGCCGCCGCCGTGGCAAGATCGGGCCGTGCAGCCGGACGAGCGCAGCTCCGCGAAGTGGTACGAGGACGAGCGCGACACACCGAGCGGCTGGATCGACGAGGGCGCCGAGGCCCGGCCGCGACGGTCGGCCTCGACGAAGACGCACCCCGAGCCGGCTCGCGAGCTTCCAGTGCACCTCGAGACCGACGTGCTCGTCGTCGGCGGCGGGCCGGCCGGGTGCGCCGCCGCGACGGCGGCCGCGAGGCTCGGGGCCGACGTCACGCTCGTCGAGCGCTACGGGCATCTCGGTGGCCTCGCGACCGGCGGGCTCGTGTTCTGGATCGACCGGATGACGGACTGGGAGGGCCGCCAGATGGTCGCCGGCTACGCGGTCGAGATCTTCGACCGGCTGCCGGCGGACGCCGTCTTCGGGCCGGCGCCTGCGCTCTGGGGCTCGAGCGACCGCGAGGCCGTCGCCTACTGGAAGCCGCGCCAGAAGGCGTTCCGCGAGACCGTGACCTGGTCCCCGACCGTCGACCCGGAATGGCTGAAGCTCGTCTCCCTCGAGCTGCTGGAGGAGGCCGGGGCGCGGCTTCTGCTGCACAGCTGGGCTGTGCAGGCGATCGTCGAGGACGGCGCCGCTCGGGGGGTGGTGTTCGAGAGCAAGCAGGGCCGCCGCGCGATCCTGGCGAAGGTCGTGATCGACGCGACCGGCGACCTCGACGTCTGCGCGCTGGCCGGGGCGGCGGCCGCGGCGCGGTCTGGCGGACGGCGCTCGGCATCCTCTTCCTCGAGTTCATCCGCAACGGCTTCAACCTGCTCGAGGTGAACCCGTACTACCAGGACATCATCCGCGGCGCGATCATCCTCGTCGCCGTCGCGATCGACTCGCTGTCCCGGCGAGCCGCCTGAGCACAACGGAATCTTCATCGGGGCTCAACATGCACGGCGTAGGCTCGCGCCGGTGAAGCGAGCGCTCCTTCTGGCGGCAATCGGCGTCGTGGCCGTCGTTGCGGTTCTCGTGGTGCAGAGGCTGGAGGGCGGGCCGGTCGCAGGCGCAGCGCCTCCGGCCCCGGCGGCGCCCGGCGCGGGCATCCACAAGATCAAGCACGTGATCGTGATCATGCAGGAGAACCGCTCGTTCGACTCCTACTTCGGCACGTACCCGGGAGCCGACGGGATCCCGATGCGAAACGGCGTCCCGACGGCGTGCGTTCCGGACCCGGACGCCGGCCACTGCGTGCGCCCCTACCACTCCTCCGTCGACCGGAACGCCGGCGGCCCGCACGACAACCTCGACGCCAGGATCGACGTCGACGGCGGCAAGATGGACGGCTTCGTCGTCCGCGCACGCAGCGGCCTGCGGCGCGCGTGCCGCAAGGGCCCGACGATGCCGATGTGCACGCGCGATCCGAGCAATCCGGACGTGATGGGCTACCACGACTGGCACGAGCTTCCGAACTACTGGACCTACGCCCGGGACTTCGTGCTCCAGGACCACATGTTCGAGCCCGACGCCTCGTGGAGCCTTCCCGCGCACCTGTTCATCGTCTCCGGCTGGTCGGCGAAGTGCCCGCGCACGAACGACCCGATGAGCTGCCGCGCCGCGGTCCAGAACCCCGGGGCACCGCCCGGAGAGCCGCAGGATCCGACCGGCGCGGTCCCGCACTACGCCTGGACCGACCTCACGTATCTCCTGCACAAGCACCACGTCAGCTGGCGCTACTACGTCCTGAAGGGCTCACAGCCCGACTGCGCGGACGACCAGATGCTGTGCAAGGCCGTGCCGCAGAACGCGAAGACCCCCGGCATCTGGAACCCGCTGCCCTGGTTCACCGACGTCAAGGGCGACCACCAGCTCCTCAACGTGGCGCCGCTCGGCGACTTCGTGAAGGCGGTCAAGCGGGGTACGCTGCCGTCCGTCTCCTGGATCACGCCGAGCCAGAAGGTCAGCGACCATCCGCCGGCGAGGATCAGCGACGGCCAGGCGTACGTCACGGGCCTGATCAACGCGATCATGCGCGGCCCGGAGTGGAACTCGACCGCGATCTTCCTCGCCTGGGACGACTGGGGCGGCTTCTACGACCACGTTCCACCGCCGCGCGTCGACGCGCAGGGCTACGGGCTGCGCGTGCCGGGCCTGATGATCAGCCCGTTCGCGCGCCGCGGCGCGATCGACCATCAGGTGCTGAGCTTCGACGCCTATCTGAAGTTCATCGAGGACGACTTCCTCGGCGGCGCCCGCCTCGACCCCAGGAGCGACGGCCGGCCCGACTCCAGGCCCGACGTACGCGAGAACGCGAGGATCCTCGGCGATCTCACCAAGGAGTTCGACTTCTCGCAGCAGCCGCGCCGCCCCGTGCTCCTGCCGCTCCACCCGCCGGCGACCACGGTTGCGCAGGCCGGGCTTCTGCGCTGGCTCCCGCCCGGCTCGGCCGGGAGCTCGGGCCGCCGCTCGCGCGCCGCCGTGCTGCACCCGTAGGACGCTGCCCGGGCCGGGTCCGGGCACGTCATCTTGGTCCAAACCTATACGGACGAGGGTTGAAAGCCATAGCCCGGGAGGCGGAGGCTGGCAGGCAGAAGGTTTGCCGGCTGAGAAAGGACCCATCGTGGAGATCACGCGCTTCGCGCTGCCCGCCCATGGCGCCATCGCCACCCTGCCCGCCCACGGAGCTGCGCCCTCGCCGGGCTCGACCCGAGCACGGCTGTGGATGACGGGTCTGCTTCTGTTGCTCTGCCTGGTGTGGGCTCACCCCGCCAAGGCCGCGTGGCCGGGCCAGAACGGGAAGATCTTCTTCACGACGATCGACGGCTGCTGCGATCGCGTCTGGAGCGTCAATCCGGACGGCTCCGAGCTCCGCATGATCCACGTCCCGGCGGGTACGTACGCCCGCGACCTCGAGGTCTCGCCGGACGGGCAGTTCTTGGTCTACCACGACGTCTCGGGCGACGGGAACCCGCTCTTCGTGCTGCATTCGGACGGCAGTGCTCCCACTCGAGTCGACACAGGCTGCGGGTTCCTGTGCGGCAGCGACAGCGCGGCGACCTGGTCGCCGGACGGTGTGAGGCTGCTGTTCACCCGCAGCGGCCCGCTCGACGATTCGTTCGCTCCGCCCGGCGTCTGGACGATCCGCCCCGACGGAACCAGCAAGCAACGCCTGGTCGCGAGCGAGTCGGCCACCGATGCGCGCTGGTCGCCCGACGGGACTCAGGTCAGCTACCACGACAACGGGCAGATCTACCGGGTTCCCGCCGATGGGTCGTCGCCGCCTGCCCCGGTGCCGCAGGAGTTCCCGACGAGCCGCGGTTTGACCCCGCTGTCCCCCGACGGCGCCAAGACCGTCTTCACGCACTGCTGCAACACCACGCCGGACCAGTCCGAGGAGATCTTCGTGGCCGATGCGGGCGGCGCGCACCCGCGGCAGGTCACCTTCCTGACCAATACCTGCGAGGACCCGCTGTGGCTCTGCGCCGGCGACGAGCCGCTCCCGTTCCATCCCACACAGGTCCAGTGGCAGCCCATCCCCGGCGCCGACGTGACGCCGCCCTCGTGCCGCCTCGGTGCGCCGAGCTCGAGCGGCGCTCAGACCTCGGTCACCGCCACGGTGCAGGACGTCGGCTCGGGTCTCGCGTCGGTCACGGTTCAGAAGGCGGACAGCGTGCAGTTCTCGCTGCCCGATTTCGGCCGGGCGACTACCGACGAGCTCTCGATCTCGGTGGTGAACACCGAGGGCCGGGTCGGGCACATCGTCCTCAAGCTGAAGGACGTGGCGGGGAACACGGCCCGCTGCGAGGCGAGGCTCGCCCCGCTACTCGGCATGCAGACGGTCGGACCGGCGGTCGACAGCAACCCCGGCGGCCTGGCGGAGGCTTTCCTGGTCAAGACGACCACGGGCGGCTCCGCCGGCAGCCTCTCCGTCTATCTCGCCTCGACCTCGCAGGCATCCGCACTCGTGGCGGGTGTGTATGCCGACAGCGGCTCGGGCCACCCCGGCACGTTGCTTGCGCAGGGGACACTCCTCGGGAGCCCGCTCGGAGGCGCCTGGAACACCATCTCGCTGCCGTCGCCGGCCCTGACGGAGAGGACGCGCTACTGGATCGCGATCCTCAGCCCGGCCGGCTCGGGCACGCTGCGCTTCCACGACTCATGCTGCGGCCGGAGGGGCACGGCGCCCTCCGAGACGAGCGCCCAGGCCAACCTGACGACTCTCCCGTCGAGCTGGACGAAGGGAAGCCGCTACCGAACCGACGGGCCGATCTCCGCCTGGGCGGGCGTAGACCTCTAGGAGCCGAAGAACCGCCGCGGGTTCTCGATCAGCATCTCGTCGAGCTGGTCCTGGGTGACGCCGGCCTCCAGCAGGGCCGGCAGGATCTTCTGCGAGATGTGCAGGTAGCTCGGCCGCTCGTCGACGAAGAACGGGTTGCCGATCATGAAGTCGTAGAAGCACGCTGCGTCGTGCCCGAGGTGGATCCGGTCGGAGTAGCCCTCCGCGATCAGCGCGACGAGCGTCTCGATGCGGTCGGCGTCGGGGTTGAAGTGCGGAATGTTGAAGCGGTCGCAGCCGAGGCTCGCGCCCGTGTCCGCGATCGCCCGCAGGTAGTCGAGGTCATTGCTGTCGCCCGCGTGCGCGATCACGAGCTTGGACGGCTCCACCCCTGCCTTCGTGAGCGCGTCGAGTGCGAGCAGGCCGGTCCGTGCGGATGCGTTCGTGTGCACCATCACCGGCGCGCCGGTCTCGACGCTCGCTGCCGCGATCGTTGCCAGGATGCGTGGGACGTCGCCGATGATCCCGTACTGCTCGACGGCGCACTTCAGGAAGGCGGCCTTGACCCCGGTGTCGTCGATACCCTCGCGGAGCTCGCGCACGAAGAGCTCGGTGATCGCCTCGTCGCTGCGATAGGCGAAGAAGCTCACCAGCTCGAGGAAGGCGTAGACGCCGGTTGCGACCACGATGTTGAGGTCGACCTCGGCGTTGATCCGCTGGAGACGCGGGATGTAGCGGCCGAGCCCGGGGGCGGTCGGGTCGACGATCGTCTCGATCCCGCCTTCGCGCAGGGCGCGCAGCTTCTCGATCGCGTCGGCGACGCCTCTCTCCTCGTCCCAGTAGCTCTCACCGAAGACGTGCGCGAAGTTCTGCGTGGCCTCGGGATCGAGGACGAAGACGTGCTCGTGCATCAGCGTCGGACCGAGCCGCGCCACGTCGACGGGCCCGCGCACTGTCTCGACGACCTGCCCCATCTCAGTCCTCCCGGCGGATCGGATCGCTGCCGTCCCAGCCGACCGCCGCCCTGTACATCTCCGTGTACACGCGTTCCTGTGCGTCCGTGTGCTCGAGGAGCTCGATCATCCCGGGGAGATCCCGTGTCGCATCGAGGTAGATGACGCGCGAGCCGGTGGGCAGGCGGTCGAAGTACGCCTCCGCGTAGCCGAGCGCCGCGTAGCGCTCGACCTCGGCGTCGAAGTGCTTCGTCACGAGGCCCCAGTGGTGGAAGCCGTAGCTGCGGGCGCCGGCGGCCTCGTGGAAGACGGAGGGGCTGTCGTCGTGCTGCACGATCAGCTCGAGCATCGCATGGCCGGCGAAGGCGTGCGCGATCGTGAACGTCGCGCTCGTCGGCTCCCCGCGGTAGCGGCCCTCCGGCGGCTGGAAGGGGCCTCGCACGATCCAGGGGCCGACGCCGAGCCGGTCGACGTAGTCCGCCATCGCCTGATCGAGGTCCTCGACCACGTAGGCGAACTGCGCGATCCCGCCGAGCGGCTGCCCGAAGTCGAGCAGGACCATCAGCGGCCGGCCATCACGACAGAAGCCTGCGCGACGGCGCCGTTGCGGTGACGCTCGGCGAGCTCCTTCGGATGAGCGCAGCGCTCCAGGGCGCAAACGTATCCCATCGGGAGCCAGTAGCGTTGCGAGTCGGGCCGTCCGCGGTGTTAGCCTGCGGCTGCAGCCCCGCTTCGCGAGATCGCCACGGAGGGATGGGAGCATGCCGGCCAGAACGGGCGGGGAGTACATCGAGGCGCTGGACGGACGCGCGATCCAGGTCGAGCTGGAGGGACAGCGCTTCTCCGGGGGCGTCTCGCAGATTCCGCAGCTTCGGAACGTCGTGCGGACCTTCGCCGAGCTGTTCGACCTCCAGCACGACCCCGACTTGCGCGACGTGATGACCTACGAGTCTCCCTCGAGCGGCGAGCGCGTCGGCATGTCGTTCCTGCAGCCGCAGAACGTCGACGACGTGATTCGCAGACGAGAGGCGATGCGCGTGTGGGCGGAGTACTCGCTCGGCAACCTCGGCCGCACCGGTGACTACTGCTCGAGCGCCGTCATGGCCATGGCCGCCGCTGCGGACTGGTTCGCTCAGGACGACCCCGCCTACGGCGAGAACATCCGCCGCTACTACGAGCACGTACGCGAGCACGACCTGCTCCTGACACACACGCTCGTGTTCCCCCAGGCCAACCGCTCGGTCGGCCCGTCGCAGCAGAAGGAGCAGACACTCGCAGCGCGGATCGTCGACCGCAACGACAACGGCATCGTGATCCGCGGCGCGCGGCTGCTCGCCACGATCGGCCCGATCGCCGACGAGATCCTGGTCATGCCGTCGACGGTGCTCAAGGGAACCGCCGACGATGCGCCGTACTCCTACGCGTTCGCGCTGCCGTGCGATGCCCCCGGTGTGCGCTTCCTCTGCCGGGAGAGCTTCGATCTCGGCCGGAGCCGCTTCGACCACCCGCTCGGCTCGCGGTTCGAGGAGATCGACGCGATCGTCGTGTTCGACGACGTGCTCGTTCCCTGGGAGCGCTGCTTCGTCGTCGGGCAGCCGGAGCTCTGTAACGGGATCTACTCCGAGACGAGTGCGGCGGCTCACATGACCCACCAGGTCGTCACGAGGACGAAGGCGAAGACGGAGTTCATCCTGGGCCTCGTCTCGCTGCTGACGGAGGCGATCGCGATCGAGCAGTTCCAGCACGTGCAGGAGAAGATCGCGGAGGTGATCGTCGCGCTCGAGATGTGCAGCGCCCTGTCGCGGACGGCGGAGGCCGATGCGCTGCCGAATCGCTTCGGCCTCGTCACCCCCGCCTGGGCTCCGCTCAACGCGTGCCGGAACTGGTACCCGCGGACCTACCCGCGGTTCACCGAGATCCTGCGCCAGCTCGGGGCGAGCGGGCTGATGGCGCTCCCCACCGAGGCCGATGCCTTCGGCCCCGGGCGCGAGGACGTCGAGCGCTACCTGCAGAGCGCGACGCTCGAGGGCCCCGAGCGCCTGCGGCTGTTCCGCCTTGCGTGGGATACCTGCCTCTCTGCGTTTGCCGGCCGCCAGCAGCTCTACGAATACTTCTTCTTCGGCGACCCGGTCCGCATGGCGGGTGCGCTCGTCGCCGGCTATGACCGCGAGCCCTACAAGCAGCGCGTGCGTGAGTTCCTGCACCGGGACGAGCCGGCGCGCCCCGCCGCCGGAGCTTCTGCGCACCCGCAGACAACGGCCAGGAGGAGGCAGTGATGACAGCGAACGAGAACGGCACTCACGCGGTCGCCGACGTCGTCATCGTCGGCTCCGGCTCGGGAGGAGCGGTCGTGGCGCGCCGCCTGGTCGACGCGGGCGCCAGCGTGCTCGTCCTCGAGGCCGGCGCACTGGACGACAACCCCGCGATCCACGATCCGACGCGCCTCTTCGAGCTGTGGGACAGCGAGCAGGACTGGGGGTACCGGACGGTGCCGCAGGCCGGCTGCGACGGCCGTGAGCTCCACTGGCCGCGCGGCAAGGTGCTCGGCGGGTCGAGCTCGCTGAACGGGATGATCTACATCCGTGGCCATCGCAGCGACTTCGATACGTGGGCGTACCTCGGCAACGCCGGCTGGAGCTACGACGACGTGCTCCCGCTCTTCAAGCGCTCCGAGGACTTCGACCAGGGAGCATCGGAGTACCACGGCGCGGGCGGACCGCTGCGCGTCCAGTCGCGCTACGAGCCGCATCCCTTCAGCGCGGCAGCTCTCGCCGCTGCGCAGGAGGCGGGCATCCCGTACAACGACGACCACAACGGCGAGACCCTCGACGGCGTGTCGTTCGCCCAGCTGAACGTCAAGGACGGCGTGCGCCAGAGCGTCGCGACCGCGTTCCTGAGGCCGGTCGACGGCGCCTCGAACCTGACGGTGCTCGCCGGCGCCCGCGCCACGCGGCTCGTGATCGAGTCCGGCCGGTGCGTCGGCGTCGAGCTCGTCTGCGATGGCGTCGTCGGGCGTGCCCGCGCGGAGCACGAGGTCGTCGTCTGCGCGGGGACGATCGAGTCGCCGAAGCTGCTGATGCTCTCGGGGATCGGCGCCGCGGCCGACCTCGGCCGCCTGGGGATCGAGACGGTCGCCGATCTGCCCGGGGTCGGCGCCAACCTGCACGACCACCTGCTCTCACCGGTGATCTACTCGGCCTCGCGGACGGTTCCCGCGCTTGTCCCCGGCCTGCAGCCGATGCACAGTCACCTCTTCTGGCGCAGCCGGCCCGGTCTGGCCGTTCCCGACATCCAGCCGCTCTTCTTCCATCTGCCGCTGTACCGCGAGGGGATGGAAGGCCCGCCGGACGGCTTCACGTTGATGGCCGGGATCATCCGCCCCGCGAGCCGCGGCTCGCTCCGGCTCGCCTCGGCCGATCCGAGTGTCGCGCCCCTGATCGATCCCGCCTGTCTGAGCTGCGACGCCGATCTCGAGGCGCTGGTCGCCGCGCTCGAGCTTTGCCGCGAAATCGGTGGGCAGGCGGCGCTTCGCGAGTGGCGCGGGGCGGAGCTGTACCCGGGCGACGGCGTGCGGACTCCCCGCGAGCTCCGCGACTACGTCCGGCGCACCGGGATCACGTATCACCATCAGGTCGGGACGTGCAGGATGGGCATCGACGAGCTCGCCGTCGTCGATCCCGAGCTCCGCGTCCGGGGCCTCGACGGTCTGCGCGTCGCGGATGCCTCCGTGATGCCCTTCGTCACCTCGGGCAACACGCATGCCGCGACGGTGATGATCGGCGAGCGTGCCGCGGATCTCGTCGCGGCGGCGATCGGAGCGTCCTCGAGGGAGGCGGTCTCCGCGGCAACCGCCTAGTCGGGAGAGAAGGGACATGCTGGTCAACCCAGGGAGGTAGGAGCATGGAGCACACACGGGCTTTCGCAGGCAAGGTCGGGCAGCCGGCGATGCTGAAGGACTTCACGCAGTTCCTGCTGCGCGGCAACGTCGTCGACCTCGCGGTCGGCATCGTGATCGGCACGGCGTTCGGAGCCGTCGTGGCCGCACTCGTTGGCGACCTGCTGACGCCGCTGATCGCGGCGATCTTCGGCAAGCAGGACTTCTCGGCGTTGACGTTCACGATCCACAACAGCCACTTCCTGTACGGCCATTTCCTCAACACCCTTGTCGCGTTCGTCACCGTCGCCGCGGCCGTCTTCTTCTTCGTCGTACGGCCGGTGAACGCGCTGATGACGCGTCGCCGGACGGAGCCGCCTGTCGACGAGACGACGCGCAGCTGCCCGGAATGCCTGAGCGAGATTCCGATCGCAGCTCGGCGGTGCGCCTTCTGCACCGCCTCGGTCGGCGCCGCCGCAGCCGAGAGCTAGGAGGCCGTACGCTCGAGTCTTTTACACGCCACTAACTGCGACTCCTTCAGCATCAACAGGAGCGAGGAACGAGGAGGGGTCACTCGTGAAGAAGCAGCTGTCGATTCTGCTCGCCGTTGCCGCGGCGTCAGGCCTGGGGGCTGCCGCGGGGCGGTCGGATTCGACGCCCGTCGGTCCTCTGCCGAGCGGGCCCACGAAGACCGTCAGCCTGCGCGCGGGCACGACCTTCACCGCGACGCTGCCGAAATCGGCCGTCTCGGGGCGCGTGTGGCGCATCGCGCGCGCCTATGACGATGCGGTCTTGCGCGAGCTCCGGGAGGGCGACTCGAAGAGCGTGGTATGGGTGACGTTCCGTGCGGTGGCTTCCGGGGCGACCCGGGTCGTGTTCGCCCTCACTCGCGGCGAGACCTCGCACGCCTACGCCGCGCGCACCTTCCGCGTGCTCGTGGCGAAGCAGGCGGCTTCGGGCAGCTCTGCCTGCCCGCGCGACCTGTTGCCGTTCGCGGCCGATCCGATCGGCCCGGCGGTGACGGCGGCCCTGAGCGGCGATGCGGCGAAGAACCGGCCGCAGGTCACTGCCGCTGCGATCGCTCCGAACGACATGCAGCGCGGGCCTGAGGTCAAGACGCGGTGCGGCGCCGAGGTCTGGCAGCGCACGGTGGTGGTCTACATCACCGATCGGGCCTTCCTGCCGAGCCAGAGCGCCTCGCAGCGCGTGCTGTTCGTCGGCCGCACGAGCGCGGGCTACCTGGTGTGGCAGCGCGCACACTAGGGTCGAGACCGCTTCGTTCACACGGTCTCGCCAGGCTGCTCGTCGAGAAGCGACTCAGCCGCCGCTGATGGCGGTGATCACGTCGACCCGCGAGCGCGCGTCGAGTGCCGTGTCGAGCCGCGCGCGCTCGCGATCGACGTAGACGTTGATGTGGGGGCGCAGCACCGGCCCGGGCTCGCAGAGCCGGTCGCGCAGGCCGGGCCAGCGCTCGTCGAGGCGCGCGATCGCCTCTTCCACGGTCGGCGCATCGATCTCGAGCCGGCGCGGCAGGTCGCCGAACAGCGGCATGAGCGTGGCGGGTAGGTGCAGGTGCGCCATGGACTACGCGAGGACCGCCACCTCGACCGACGAGATGGCGGGCAGGTAGCTCGCGATCTCGCTCCAGCTTTCACCCTCGTCGGCGCTCGCAAACACCTGGCCGGTGCTGGTGCCGAAGTAGAGGCCGGGTATGTCGAGTGCGTCGATCGCGAGCCCTTCGCGCAGCACGCCGAGGTGCGCGTCCCGTTGCGGGAGCCCGCGATCGAGCCGCTGCCAGGTCGCGCCCGCGTCGCGGGTGCGCCAGACGGCCGCGCGCCCCTCGGGCATGCAGCGCCCGTGCCCCGGGTCGAGCGGGATCACGTAGAACGTGTCCCGGTCGTGCGGGTGGGCGGCTGCGGCGAAGCCGAAGTCGGACGGAAGGCCCTCGGTGATCTCCACCCAGGAGTGGCCGCCGTCGTCGCTGCGGTGCATGCCGCAGTGATTCTGCTGGTAGAGGCGGTCGCGGTCGGCCGGCGACATCACGAGCTTGTGCACGCAGAAGCCCACCTCGGGGTGCTCGCGCGGCCAGTCGGCGCGCAGTCCCGTGTTGCGCGGCGTCCACGACGCGCCGTCGTCCGTGGTCTCGAAGATGCCGATTCCCTGCACGACGGCCCAGAAATGGGTCGGTTCGTCGGGGTGCGGCAGGATCGCCGGCAGCCCGAGATGGCCCGGTGGCTGGTTGGCCGGATCGTTCCAGTCGCCACGGCCCGGCTGGCCGTCGAGCGTGCTGAGCAGCGACCAGGTCGCGCCACCGTCGCGGCTCTCGAACACGCCTGCCGTCTCGGCGCCGGCGAGCACGCGCCCGTGTGCCGCCGTCAGGCCGGAGATCTTCGAGAGCTTCGGGCCGCCGTCGGCGTAGGTGAGGCCCTCGCTCGACAGCTGCCAGGTCTCGCCGAGGTCGCCGCTGCGCCAGACGCCTGCGCCGTGCCACTCGCTCGCAGCGGCCGCGTAGATCGCGCCGGAGGCAGGGTCGTGCACGGCGTGGTAGATCGGCCAGCCCTCGCAGAATGGGCCACGGACCTTCCAGTCCCGGCGCTCCCCGTCGCTCTCGAGGACGAAGCAGCCCTTGCGTGTTCCGACCAGCAGGACAGTCAGCGGCATCGGTCTCTCCTCCAGTTTCGACGTCGTTGGCCTTCGCGGATTAAGACCGCGCTCGAATGCAGAACTCATCGGTCGCAGCCGCGAGGGCGCTGGCCCCGCTCCTGGCCGTCACGTGCGAACCTCGTCCTGCCACGCTGCGCCGCCGGGAAGGCGTATCCGGCCAGGGACTCCGGCTGGCTCTCGCTGCTGTAGCCCGGCGCCGTCGAGGCGGCTCTCGCCGATCTGGACGCGCACGAGCGAGCGGCCGTGCTCGGCGGCACCGCGACACGCAGCTACCGTCTTGACAGCGCCACCTGATGCTCTGCGGTGCGGCCGTCCGGGTCCGCGCCGGCCGGGGACGGCTCATGCCGTCTCCGTCGCAGGCTGGTCGGGAGCGCTCTCGGGCCGGCGGACGAACAGCACTCGCGCGGCCTGGCGCGGCAGCCACCAGTTCCAGCTGCCGAGCAGCCGCATGAGCGCCGGCACGAGCAGCGCGCGGATCACGGTCGCGTCGAAGATGATCCCCGCCGCGAGCCCGATGCCGAACTGCTTGATGTCGACGCCGGGGCTCGACGAGAGGACGAAGAAGGCGAACATCAGGATCGAGCGCCGCGCTCGTCACGAGCTTGCCCGGTCCGCGCCAGCCCGAGCGCGACCGCCTGCCGCGTGTCGCCCGTCTCGTCGTAGGCCTCGCGCATGCGCGTGAGCATGAAGACCTCGTAGTCCATCGAGAGCCCGAACAGGAAGGCGAAGATCATCAGCGGGATCCACGGGATGATCGAGTGCGTCGCGTGCACGCCCCAGATCGCCTCCGAGCCGTGCCCCTGCTGGAAGATGAAGACGATGATCCCGTAGGCCGCGCGCGAGCGAGACGAGGTTGAGGATCGACGGCCTTCAGCGGCAGCACGAGCGAGCGGAACGCGCGCGCGAGCAGCACGAAGGTGAGCAGGACCACGAACCCGAGCACGTAGGGGAAGTTCGAGTAGACGGCGTGCACGAAGTCGCGGTCCTCGGCCGCGACGCCGCCGAGCGTGCGCGTCGGTTCCCTTCGAGTCCGCGCGGACGCGCTTGATCGTCGCCGCGATCTCCTTGGCCGCGCCGTCGCTCGATCGGGAAGGCCTCGACCAGGCTGTTCGCGCCCTTGCGCCAGTCGCGGCGGCGCGACGGCGCCGTCGACGCCGGGCGTCGCGCGAAGCTTCGCCGCGATCGGCTCGCGGCTCGGCGCCGTTCTCGACGAGCACGACGAACGGCTTCATCACGCCCGGCCGAGATGCCCGCGTCGGCGAGCGCCGTGCCGGCCGTCGATCGCGTCGCCCTTGCCGGGGAAGTCCTTCGCCTGCGCCTCG
The DNA here is from genome assembly GCA_963757725.1 of uncultured Actinomycetes bacterium. Taxonomy (GTDB): domain Bacteria; phylum Actinomycetota; class Thermoleophilia; order Gaiellales; family Gaiellaceae; genus CAVWSR01. The sequence continues at coordinate 8,970 of CAVWSR010000004.1, read as the reverse complement.
CTCGGGTTCAGCTGCAGCGCCGTAGAAGACGAGCATGGCGACGATCGCGAGCCCGGCCGATCGCGACCGGCACCGGCCGGCGCATGACGAACGCCGCCCAGCGGCCCCACAGCCCGTCCTCGGGATGGCCGCGGTCGACGAAGCGCTTCGGCAGCAGGCGCACGCTGTTGATCCGCGTGCCGAGCGTCGCCAGCAGCGCCGGCAGCAGCGTGATCGCGGCGAGCACGGACACCGCCGGGATCAGCATCCCGCCGATCCCGATCGAGCGGATGAACGGCAGCGGCAGAACGATCATCGAGAGCAGCCCGACGGCGACGGTCGAGCCGGAGACGATCACCGAGCGGCCCGCGTGGGTCATCGTCTCGACGAGCGCCGTCTCGACGTCCTCGCCCTCGCGCAGCTCGTCGCGGAAGCGGAAGATCATCAGCAACGCGTAGTCGATCGCGACGCCGAGCCCGACGAGCGCGATCAGGAACTGGACGATGATCGAGACGTTCGTGATGTAGGTCAGCACCCAGACGAGCGTGAAGGTGTTCAGGATCGCGGCGATCGCGACCGCGATCGGGATCAGCACCGCGGGCAGCGTCCCGAAGACGAAGAACAGGATCACGAGCGCGCCGACGCCGCCGATCAGCGCCTCGGTGAGCACGCTCGGGCCCCGCTCGCCGCCGCGAGGAGGCGTCGCTGGAGCGGGTCGCGGCCGGTCAGGTTCGCCGTGCACGCCGGCGGCGTCGCCGCCTTGAGCTGCGCGCGCACCTGGTCGATGTGCACCGACGAGCTGAAGCGTCGGCGTCCCGGGCGGGTAGATCTCGGCGAACGCCGTGTGCCCGTCCTTGCGAGACGTAGGCGCGGCTGCCGGTCGACCAGAAGTACGAGCGACGCGCGCGAGCCCGGGTTGACCTTCGCGGCGGCGGCGATCGCCTTCTCGATCCCGGTCGCCTTCGTGATGTCGCCGCTCGCTGTGGAAGACGGCCACGAGCGGCGCCTGCTCGCCGGTGCCGAAGGTCTTGAGCGTCCGCTGGTTCGCCTCGTAGGCCGAGTAGCCGGGGATCGAGAAGCTCTCGAACCAGCGCTTCGAGACCTGGCTGCGCCGAGAAGGCGCCGAACAGGGTCAGGAGCGACCCAGACGCCGATCACCGCACGCCGGTGGCGCACGATCACATGGGCGAGGCTCGCGAGCAGTGGTTGTTTGTCGGCCGCCGCGCGGCGCCTAGAGGGGAGGCTCGTCATGACAGGCTCCTGTTCTTGTTCTGGATCAGCAGGGATCGTGTCGTGAGCTGCGGAGTGCTCATCCTTGTTGGCGTTCGAAGGTCAGACTACGCGGCGACGCAGAACTCATCGACCGGTCGCGTCTCCGTGCTATGTCAGCTGCACCATACGGATCTGGTTCCCCGAGGGGTCGCGGAAGCCGGCGTCGATCCCGTAGGGCTGCTCGGTCGGCTCCTGCAGGAACTCGACGCCTGCGCGAGGCGTGTGGACCGGCTCCCGACCCTGACGGCCGTGCTCATTCGGGCCGCTCTTCGTTGCGCGCCGGCTGGAGCGTGAGGATGACGACCGACCCGACCGGCTTCGCGTCCACGAGTCTCAGAGCGGTCAGGTCGCCCCCTTCCGCGAAGAGGCGCTTCCCGCTCCCCAGGACAACAGGAAAGACCATGAGCCGATACTCGTCAACGAGGTCGTGCTCCATCAGCGTCTGCACGAGCTGGGCGCTGCCGGCGACGAGGATATTCCCACCCGGCTCTCGCTTCAGCTTCGAGACTGCTGCTGCGATATCGCCCTCGAGCAGCGTCGAGTTGTTCCACTTCAGGTCGGCCAGGGTCGTCGAGACGACGAACTTGGGCATGCTGTTCATCTTGTCGGCGAAGCCGACCTCGTCGGTGATGGACGGCCACGCGGCTGCAAACCCCTGATACGTCACTCGTCCCAGCAGCAGCGCATCGCTCTCCAGGGCTTCGTCGAGCTTGAACCTGTCACCTTCCGGACCTCGGTCGAATTGAAAGGCCCACCCTCCGCGGTCGAAATCTTCGCCTCCTCCCGGGTCTCCATCACCCCGTCCAGGGTCACGAACTCGGATACGACGAGCCTGCTCACGCTGCACCTCCTGTCTTCGTGTCCGTCCTTCTCGGCCATGACGCTGGTCAGCGGCCGTTCTCCGCGAGCCAGCCCTCCTCGCGCTTTCGGCGAGTGGGCGCCTAGTCCCCGGGCGCATCCAGTTCGTACTCCAGCGTCAGCCGGTGTGTCCCGTCCTCGTCGACGCTGATCCGCGCCTGGCCGCGCAGCCCGCGCAGCTCCCCGCTGCCCGACTCGGGAACGATCGCGCCGTCGGTCGTGGCACCGGCCGCCGAGACGAGGCCGTGGTGCTGCAACACGAAGGAGCCTTCGCGGCCGTGGAGGCGGCCGCTAATGCGGTCGAGCGCGACGTACGCAGCCGACCCGCTCTCGGTCGTGGCGGTCAGCAATTCCGCGGTCGCCTCACCGTCAGCTCTCCTCGAAGCGCCGCGTGATGTGGATCCGTCCGAGAGCCGTTCCGTTCCGGTCGTCGTAGGTCTCCGTGTCGAAGCGGTCATTGACGAACGTCGCGATTGCTCGAGTCACGTTGCTCCTTTCCCCGTGGTGGGCGCACGTACGATGGTACGCGGCCGGCAGCGATGAGTTTTCGTCCGGAGCCTCGTCCTACCGACATGGCAAGCGACAAAGGGGAGACGATGACGGAGCGCAATCCTGGCGCCCCAACGACGACGGACGAGCGGCGGCGGCGCTGGCTGGCGCTCGTCGTTCTCTGCCTCGGCAGCCTGATGATCGTGCTCGACACGACGATCGTGAACGTCGCGCTGCCGTCGATCAGGGCCGACCTCGGCTTCTCCGCAGACCTCGCTCGCCTGGGTCGTGAACGCCTACCTGCTCACCTTCGGCGGCTTCCTGCTGCTCGGCGGACGGCTCGGCGACCTGTTCGGCCATCGCCGGCTGTTCCTGCTGCGGCATCACGCTGTTCACGCTCGCCTCGCTCGCCTGCGGCCTCGCCGACTCGCAGGGCCTGCTCGTCGCGGCGCGCGCGGTGCAGGGCCTGGGCGGCGCGGTCGTCGTCGGCGGTCGTCGCTGTCGCTGATCATGAACCTGTTCACCGAGCCGGCCGAGCGCGCGAAGGCGATGGGCGTCTTCGGCTTCGTCGCCGCCGGCGGCGGCAGCGATCGGCGTGCTGCTCGGCGGCGTGCTGACCGACCTGCTCGACTGGCACTGGATCTTCCTCGTCAACCTGCCGATCGGCGTCGCTGTGATCGCGCTGTCGCTGCGGCTGCTGCCCGCCGGTCGCGGTCAGGCCGGGACCGGACGGCTCGACGTCGGCGGCGCCATCACGGTGACCGCGTCGCTGATGCTCGCCGTCTATGCGATCGTCAACGGCAACGAGGCGGGCTGGCGTCCGGCGCAGACGCTCGGCCTGCTCGCCGCCGCGGCGGTGCTGCTCGGCGCTCTTCCTCGTCATCGAGTCGCGGGTCGCGGCGCCGCTCGTGCCGCTCGCGCTGTTCCGGCTGCGCAACGTCGCGACCGCGAACGTCGTCGGCGTGCTCTGGGCGGCGGCCATGTTCGCGTGGTTCTTCCTCTCCGCGCTCTACCTGCAGCTGGTGCTCGGCTACAGCCCGCTGCAGGTCGGGCTCGCGTTCCTGCCGGCCAACCTGATCATGGGCGCCTTCTCGCTCGGCCTCTCCGCGAAGCTCGTCATGCGCTTCGGCATCCGGCCGCCGCTGCGGTCGGGCTGGCTGCTCGCCGCCGCCGGGCTCGCGCTGTTCGCGCGCGCGCCGGTCGACGGCACTTCGTCATCGACGTGCTGCCCGAGCATGCTCCTGCTCGGCCTCGGCGCCGGCATGGCCTTCAACCCGCTGCTGCTGGCCGCGATGAGCGACGTCGCACCGGAGGAGTCCGGGCTCGCCTCGGGCGTCGTCAACACCGCGTTCATGATGGGCGGCGCGCTCGGCCTCGCCGTGCTCGCGAGCCTCGCCGCCTCGCGCACGACAGCCTGCGTGCGGCCGGCGGCGGCGCCGCTCGCGGCGCTCAATCGGCGGCTACCACGTCGGCCTTCCTGGTCGGCGCCGTGTTCGCCGTGCTGGCCGCCGTACTCGGCGGGGCGCTCCTTCGCGCCGGACAGCACTCGGCCGTCGACGTCGGTGAAGGAGCGATCGGTGCGCCGACCGGCGCTGAGGCCCGCTCGTAGACTCGATGCTCCCTCGTCAAGCGACGACGAGCGTGTCCGATCCGGAGGGTTCCTCCTGTCATTCGCATGACGTGAGCGCTTAGGATGACCACCGTCGTGAAGGAGTCGCCCTTCCAGGTCACGCCCGCCTTCGCCGAGCTGGAGCAGCATCGGCGCGAGTTGACGGCGTATTGCTACCGCATGCTCGGCTCGCCGTTCGAGGCGGAGGACGCCGTCCAGGACACGCTCCTACGGGCATGGCGGAACCTCGATCGCTTCGAAGGTCGCGCGGCGCTCCGCTCCTGGCTCTACCGGATCGCGACGAACGTGTGCCTCGACATGCTGAACGGGCGGGAGCGCCGCGCGCGTCCGATGGATCTCGGGCCTGCCCGGTCGCCCGACGGCCCGATCGGCGGCACCCTTCCCGAGGTCACCTGGATCGAGCCGGTGCCCGACGGCCTCGTCGGCGCGGACGGCGATCCGGCGGACCTTCGCCGTCTCGCGCGAGACGACGAGGACGTTGAGCGTACCGTTCATGTTCGCGCGATTGGTCGCGACGGGTTCGGCCACGCTGCGCGGGACCGACGGCACCGCGCCTTCGTGGAAGACCACGTCGGCGCCGGCGCAGGCGCGAGCCGCTGTCGCGGGGTCGGCGAGATCGCCGCGCATCAACTCGATGTCCTTCAGCGCGTGCGCGAGATTCGATTCTGGCCGCTCGAGAAGTCGTCGAGACCCGCACGCGGATCCGCCGCGAGCAGGCCATCCGAGAGATGGCTGCCGATGAATCCCGCGCCGCCCGTCACGAGCGCGAGACGTCCCTGCCCTGCGTCACGCGCCTCTCCCTGCGTGCAACCACGCGACCATGCGCGCGATGCCTTCTTCCAGTGTCACCTTCGGCGCATAGCCGAGCGCCTTCGCCGCCGCCGACGAATCGGACCAGGTGCGCGAGACGTTGCCGGTTTGCGGCGGCAGCCATTCGATCCGCGCCTTGCGGCCCAATGCGCTCTCCAGCGTCTCGATCACCTGTGCGACGGACATGGCGCGGCCCGCGCCGAAGTTCAGGATCGCGAAACCGAGATCGGTGTCGATGGCCCGAACGAGGCCATCGACCAGGTCGTCGACGAAGGTGAAGTCGCGCACCGCCGAGCCGTCGCCAAAGACGGGCAGTGCTTCGTCGCGCAGGATCCGCTCCGCGAATTTTCGGATCGCCAGATCGGGTCGCTGGCGCGGACCGTAGGCGGTGAAGATGCGCGCACAGGTGATCTGCGTGCCGTGTGCGTGGTGGAAGCTCGAGAGCAGCAGTTCACCGGCGCGCTTGGTCGCGGCGTAGGGAGAGATCGGCCGCTCGACCGGGTCGGTCTCGAGGAACGGCCGCCCTGCCGTTCGCCGTACACCGACGACGAGGACGCGAAGACCAGCTTCGGCACTTCGGCCTGCGCCATGGCGTTCGCCACCGCCGCGGTTCCGCGCACGTTGACGTCGGCGTAGGCGACGGGCCCTTCGAGGCTCGGCCGCACGCCGGCCAGTGCGGCGAGATGCACGCCGGCGTCGATTCGCGACTCGCGCAGCGCGCCAAGGAGCCCGTCTTCGTCGCGGATGTCGCCCTCGATCAGGCGGTAGGCCGGATGCTTCGACGCGGTCGCGATGTTCGCGCGCTTGGCGGCTTCGGCGTAGAACGGATCGAAGGAATCGATCCCGACCACGTCGCGACCTTCGCCCAGCAGGCGCTCGACGAGGGTCGAGCCGATGAAGCCCGCGGCTCCCGTGACGAGAACCCGTTGCTTGCGCGTCATCGGGGGCCGGTCCCCCACGCGGCGACTCGAGAGTCGCTCCTGAGCCGCGACGTCCGCGTCCACCATGATGCGAACCAACTCGGCGAACGGCGTGCGCGCCTCCCAGCCGAGTTCGCGTTTCGCCTTGCCCGCGTCCGCGAGCAGCGTGTCGACTTCGGCAGGCCGCAGTCGCGTGGAGTCGACGCGCACGAAGTCGGCGGGATCGAGGCCGGCGCGCGCGAACGCGATTTCGACGAATTCTCGCACCGAGTGTTTCCCGGTTCCGATCACGAAGTCGTGCGGCTTTTCCGGCGGAGCATCATGTGCATCGCCTTGACGTAGTCGCCCGTATAGCCCCAGTCCCTCTTCGCGTCGAGGTTCCCGAGCTTGAGGTCCTTCTGGAGCCCGGCTTGATGCGCGCCGCCGTCTCGAGAGTGATTTTCGCGAGACGAATTCACGTCCGCGGCGGGGCGATTCGTGATTGAAGAGGATTCCGGAAACGCGAACATGCCGTAAGTCTCGCGGTAGTTCACCGTGATCCAGTGGCCGTAGAGCTTCGCCACGCCGTAGGGCGGCGCGGATAGAACGGCGTGGTCTCGCGCTGCGGGATCGCGCGCACCTTGCCGAACATCTCGGACCTCGACGCCTGGTAGAAACGGATCCGGGATCGACGGTGCGGATCGCTTCGAGCACGCGCGTGACGCCCAGCGCCGTGAATTCGCCAGTGAGCAACGGCTGCGACCACGACGCCGGCACGAAGGATTGGGCCGCGAGGTTGTAGACCTCGTCCGGCGCGTCCGCGAGCACGTTCGTGAGCGAGTTCTGGTCCAGCAGGTCGGCATTGTGCATTTCGACCTGGTCCTGCGATGTGCGATGCGCTTGAAGTTTTCGGCTCGAGCTCCGCACGATGCCATAGACCCGTACCCTTCCGAGCAGCAGCTCCGCCAGATACGAGCCGTCCTGGCCGGTGATTCCCGTGACGACGGCTCGACGTGTGCTCATCGGCCTTCACCGCCCGGGGACTCGCCGACCTGGAAGAAGCCGAGGTTCCGCAGCAGGCGCAGGGTCGGGCCGATCACCAGGACGAGGAAGATCAGGGCGGCCGTCCCTTCGAGGTTCGTGAAGGACACCGCGATCACGCAGAAACATGCCGTCAGGAACCAGATCGACAGCACCGCGGAGCGATGCGACCCCTCGGAGTCGAGGAGCCTGTGGTGCATGTGGTTGCGATCGGGCGAGAGGATCGACCGCCGCCGCCGCAGCCGCCGGTAGATCGAGAGCGACGTATCCATCAGCGGGACGGCGAGCGCCAGCAGCGGCACCACGAAGGTCAGGACGGAGACCTTGCGATAGCCCTCGAGCGCCAGCAGTGAAAGGTTGAAGCCGATGAAGAGCGCGCCGGTGTCGCCGAGGAAGATGCGGGCGGGCGGGAAGTTGTAGGGCAGGAACCCAGCACGGCGCCCAGGAACGCGAGTCCCGTGAAGACGCCGACGACCTGATCTGCCTGGAACGGGATGTAGGTGAGTGTCGTGCCGATGATGCGGCTGATGCCGGCCGGGAGGCCGTCCAGGCCGTCCATCAGGTTCATCGCGTTCGTGATTCCCACGATCCACAGCCCCGTGACGATCCACACCAGGGGTTCCGGGGAGGCCCAGTTGTTGAGCGAAACCGGATCGTGAGGTGATCGATGCGGAACCCGTAGAGATGACGACGGCTGCCGCCATCACCTGGAAGGGCAGCTTCGCACGCGCGGAGAGCGCGTTGCGGTCATCGATCACCCGACGGTGAGCAGGATGAGCGAGCCGAGGATCTGGCCTTCGAGGTGACCGCAGTACTCGTGGTCATTGCCGGTCAGGATCAGCGCGACCGCCAATCCCATGAAGAACCCGACGCGACCGCGATCCCGCCGAGCAGCGGCATGTCGCTGCGGCGATTCACCTTGTGCTCGTCGGGCCGATCGACGGCGCCGAGTCGTGGCGATGCGCGCGGCGATCGGCGTCGTGGCGACGGACACCGCAACGGCGATCGCAAACGGCGCGAGGTACTCGAGCGCGGTCACGCAGCATCTCCCGAATGCGCTCAGTACCCGTAGCGTTCCGGTTGCGCATCGACCCCATTCAGGGCGACGCCCAGGATGCGGCGTCGGTCCAGGATGTCGAGGGCTGCGGTCACGTCTTCCTGGGGCGTCTGCTCGGCCGGCACCACGAACACGAGACCATCGACCAGCTCGCAGACGGTCTTGCGTCGGGCATCGCGAGCGTCGGCGGGTATCGAGGATGACCTGGTCATAGCTGAGCGAAAGTTCCTCGACGAGGACCCGCATCCGTTCCGAGCCGAGCAGTTCCGGCATCGACGGCGTGCCGCGCACCGGAGGACTTCAAGATCGGTGCGTCGACCTTCATGACCGCTCGGTCAACCGTCGCCTCGCCGCGAGCACCTCGGCGAGGCCGCATTCGGGCCGCAGGCCGAGCGCGACGTGCACCTTGGCGGCGCAGGTCGCAGTCGACAGCAGCACGCGGCGACCGACTCTCATCGAAGACACGAGCGTGAGGTTGAGCGCCGTGGTCGTCTTTCCCTCCCGGCATCACGGAAGTGACGGCGATCGTGGCATCGGTCGCTCGGCGGACAGCGCCTCGAGTCGTGCGCGCAGCGTCCGGAACTGCTCCGCCACGAACGACTCGGGCTGGACAGCGAAATGCGGCGCTTGTTGAAAGCATTGGCGTCGTCCACTTCGTTGGGCTTGTTGAGGGACATCACCCAGTGTCGCAGCCTGGCAAGACGCCCCGCCTGCGGTCGCGAGGACCCGCTCGGCACGGCAGACGCCGGTGCGGCGATTCCCGGAACCGGCGAACCGCGGCCACCGCGTTCCGCTTCGGCGCGTTGCAGGGCTTCGTAGACCTTTTCCATTGTCTCGCTCTCCTCTTCCGCGCGATCAGCGGAAGACCCTGCGCAGCCGACTCCGCCACGACCCTCGCGGGACGCCGGAACGCTGTGTTTGAATCCTTGTCGTCA
>CAVWSR010000003.1:0-331741 GCA_963757725.1 uncultured Actinomycetes bacterium | reverse complement strand
CGAGAAGCTCGAGACCGACCCCGACGCGGCTCGCGAGCTGCTCGAGTCGGCGCACGCGGGAGCCGCGACGGCGATCGCCGAGCTGCGCGAGCTCGTGCGCGGCGTCCACCCTGCGATCCTGAGCGACCGGGGGCTCGACGGCGCCCTCGCCGCGCTCGCGGCGCGCTCGCCGGTCCCCGCCGAGCTGAGCATCGAGACCGGCGGCCGTCTCTCGCCCGCGGCCGAGACGGCGGCCTACTTCGTCGTCGCCGAGGCGCTCGCCAACGTGGCGAAGCACAGCAGGGCGACGCGGGTCGCGGTGAAGGTGCGGCGTGACGGCACGCTGCTTCGGGTCACGGTCGTCGACGACGGCTCGGGCGGCGCCGACCCCGACCGGGGCACCGGCCTTGCCGGACTCGACGGGCGGGTCAGGGCGCTCGACGGCTCGCTGACCGTCTCGAGCCCCGCCGGCGGCCCGACGGAGCTTCGTGCGGAGATCCCGTGCGCGTCGTGATCGTCGAGGATCTCGCGCTCCTGCGCGAGGGGCTGACGCGGCTGCTCGAGGACGGCGGCTTCGAGGTCGTCGCCGCGGTCGAGGACGGCGAGGCGTTCGTGCGCGCCGTCGAGGTCGAGCGGCCGGACGTCTCGGTGGTCGACGTGCGGCTGCCGCCGACCTTCCGCGACGAGGGCCTGCGTGCGGCGCTCGAGGCCCGGCGGCGCGTTCCCGGCACGCGGATCCTCGTGCTCTCGCAGTACGTCGAGCAGATCTATGCCCGCGAGCTGCTCGGGGACGGGAACGGCGGCGTCGGCTACCTGCTCAAGGACCGCGTCGCCGACATCCGCGCGTTCGTCGATGCGGTCCGACGCGTTGCGGAGGGCGGCACGGTGATGGACCCGGAGGTCGTCCGCCAGCTTGTCGCCGTACGCGGGACGCTCGGCGATCTGACTCCACGCGAGGTCGACGTTCTCGCGCTGATGGCCGAGGGCCGCACGAACGCGGCGATCGCGTCGGCGCTCGTGATCACCGAGAGCGCCGTCGAGAAGCACGTCCGCAGGATCTTCGGCAAGCTCGAGCTGCCGCCGAGCGACGCCGACCACCGCCGGGTACTCGCCGTACTCGCATACCTCCAGTCGAGTTAGTGTCGCACTGTGGAGACGGAGCGGGTGTTGGAGGAGCAGCGGCGGTACTACCGCGAGCGGGCGCCGGAGTACGACGACTGGTGGTTCCGGCGCGGCCGCTACGACCTCGGGCCGCAGGAGAACGCGCGCTGGCTCGCCGAGTGCGCCGAGGTGGAGCGCGCGCTCGCGCACTTCGACCCGGCCGGGGACGTGCTCGAGCTTGCGTGCGGCACGGGGCTCTGGACGCGTCACCTCGCACCGCGGGCTGCGGCGCTGACGGCGATCGACGCGAGCGCCGAGGTGATCGAGCTCAACCGCGCGCGGGTCGGCGACGAGTCGGTCGAATACGTCCAGGCCGACATCTTCGCGTGGCGGCCGGAGCGCCACTACGACGTGTGCTTCTTCAGCTTCTGGCTCTCGCACGTCCCGGAGGAGCGCTTCGGCGAGTTCTGGGCGCTCGTGCGCACGGCGCTCAGGCCCGGTGGGCGCATCTTCCTCGTCGACAGCGACCGTGGCGACGGCGCGCACGCGAAGCCCGCGACCTCCTCGGACCTCGAGGTGCGGCGGCTCTCCGACGGGCGCGAGTTCGAAATCGTGAAGCGGTACTTCGACCCGGCCGAACTCGAGCGCCGCCTTGCCGGCCTCGGCTGGACCGTGCGCGTCGAGCGCACCGCGCGCCGATCGCTCCTGTACGCGAGCGGGAGCTAGCGGCTTGGAGCTCCAGTCCAAGCCGCTAGAGTCGAGCCGTGGGCAAGGCCTCCGATTGGCTCCGGGAGGAGCGCCGCAAGGTGCTCGGGGACTGGGTGGCGGTCTGCCTGACCTGCGGCGCTGCGCAGCGCTGGTTCGACGAATTCGAACTGGAGCTCCCGCGTGCGTGCCCTTCGTGCGGCGGCGAGCTGCTGCACCGCTGCAAGCACTGCGACGCTCCGTTCTCGTCGACGTTCGCGGTCGACTGCGAAGGGTGCGGCAAGCCTCTGCGCCCGAACGAGCTGTTCGGGATCCCGATCCGGCGTGAGTCCTAGCGCACGTCGAGCGGCCGGATCGGCGAAAAGCGGATCACCGTGACCAGGTCCCCGGGGGAGACGTCCCGGTTGTAGAGCTGGCCGAGGAAGCGACCGAACTCGTCGGTCCGACGGATCTCCGGGTTGTCGTGCTCGATCTCCCGGGGGGAGAGCTCGCCGAGGATCTTGACCTCGACCTTGTCGATCACGGCGTCGAAGACGTACTGCCGCGGGCTGTAGCGGTTGCCGCAGAGCACCGCGACGATCATCCCCTTCTTGTACTTCGAGGACTTGTCGCCGAGGCGAATCGTGGCGCTCTTGCGTCCGTTTCGCAGTTGCTCCGCCACGAGCGGCGAATAGAAGTTCAGAGCGTACTCGGGCAAGGCCGGCGAATCATAGAGGGGAATCGGTGAGTTGGGCCAGGGCCCGCTCGGCCATCTCCTGCTCGCCTCTGTACGCCAGCAGGCGCGGCGCCTCCTCGAGTGGGAGCCAGCGCACCTGGGCGACCTCGTGGCGGAACTCCGGTGCGATCTCGCCCAGCCGCCCGTGTTCGTAGCGGACGAGGAAGAAGCTGACGACCTTGAAGACGCGCTCACCCTTCCAGACGTAGACGTAGCGGACGTCGCCGAGCTTGCCGAGCGAGCGGCCGCCTGCGCCCGTCTCCTCCACAACCTCGCGCAGGGCGGTCTGCTCGCCGCTCTCACCCGGGTCGATGCCCCCCTTCGGCAACGCCCAGACGCCCGGCGGCTTGCCTCCCGGGCGAATCGCGGCCAGATGCCAGCGGCCGCGCAAGCGGCGCACGAGTACGCCGCCGGCTGAGAACTCTCGTCTCATTATCTGTCGCAGTTTGCGCTATAGTCGCGTCGGCACTCCGATAGGGAGAGTGCCAATCAGCTGTCACAAAGTCTGTAGGAGGGCTCTGAATGAATTTGCAGCCGCTTGGAGACCGCTTGATCGTCGAGGTGCTCGAGGAGGAGCAGGTCACCGTCGGTGGCATCGTCCTTCCCGACACTGCGAAGGAGAAGCCGCAGCGGGGCAAGGTCCTCGCGGTCGGCCCCGGCGCCCGCGACGAGAACGGTCAGCACGTAGCGATGGACGTCGCCGAGGGCGACGAGGTCATCTTTTCGAAGTACGGCGGGACCGAGATCAAGCTCGGTGTCGACGAAGTCCTGATCCTGCGCGAGTCCGATGTGCTCGCCAAGGTCGTCGGCGACCGCGAGCTCGCCGGCTCGAAGTCCTAGAGAACCAACGGAGGTATTGAGTAGATGGCTCACAAGGAGCTCAAGTTCAACGAGGACGCACGGCGCGCGCTCGAGCGTGGCGTGAACATCCTCGCCGACGCGGTCAAGGTCACCCTTGGCCCCAAGGGTCGGTACGTGGTGCTGGACCGCAAGTTCGGCGCCCCCACGATCACGAACGACGGCGTCACGATCGCGCGTGAGATCGAGGTCGAGGACGCGTTCGAGAACCAGGGCGCACAGCTCGTCCGCGAGGTCGCCACGGCGACGAACGACGTGGCCGGTGACGGTACGACGACCGCGACCGTCCTGGCGCAGGCCATCGTCCGCGAGGGCCTGAAGAACGTGGCCGCGGGTGCGAACCCGATGGGCCTCAAGCGTGGCATCGAGAAGGCCGTCGAGGCGGTCGTCGAGGATCTCAAGTCGCAGTCGACGGAGATCAACGGCAAGGAAGACATCGCCCGCGTGGCCACCATCTCGTCGCGCGAGCGTGAGATCGGCGACGTGATCGCGGACGCGATCGAGAAGGTCGGCAAGGACGGCGTCGTGAACGTCGAGGAGGGCCAGACGTTCGGCCTCGATCTCGAGTTCACGGAGGGCATGCAGTTCGACAAGGGCTATCTCTCGCCGTACATGATTACCGACGCCGAGCGCATGGAGGCCGTGCTCGACGACCCGTACATTCTGGTCGCGAATCAGAAGATCGGGGCCGTCAAGGACATCCTGCCGGTGCTCGAGCAGGTCATCCAGGCGGGCCGCCCGCTGCTGATCGTCGCCGAGGACGTCGAGGGCGAGTCCCTCGCGACCATCGTCGTGAACAAGCTGCGCGGCACCTTCACCGCCGTGGCCGTCAAGGCCCCGGGCTTCGGCGACCGCCGCAAGCGCATGCTCGAGGACATTGCGATCCTCACGGGCGCCGAGGTGATCACCGAGGAGATGGGCCTGAAGCTCGAGAGCACGAAGCTCACGCAGCTGGGTCACGCCCGCAAGGTTGTCGTCGACAAGGATTCGACCACGATCGTCGACGGCGCCGGCGACTCCGAGGGGATCAAGTCCCGGATCAAGCAGCTGAAGGCCGAGATCGAGAACACCGACTCGGACTTCGACCGCGAGAAGCTGCAGGAGCGGCTGGCCAAGCTCGCCGGCGGCGTTGCGGTCGTCAAGGTCGGCGCTGCCACCGAGACGGAGATGAAGGAGAAGAAGCATCGCGTCGAGGACGCGCTGCAGGCCACCCGGGCGGCTCTCGAAGAGGGCATCGTGCCGGGCGGCGGCGTCGCGCTCCTGAACGCTCAGAAGAGCGTCAAGAAGGTCGTCGACTCGCTCGAGGGCGAGGAGAGGACCGGCGCGCTGATCATCTCCCGCGCGATCGAGGAGCCCCTCCGCCAGCTGGCGCACAACGCCGGCCTCGAGGGCTCGCTCGTCGTCTCGCAGGTCCGCGGGGCCCCCAAGGGCCAGGGCCTGAACGTCGACACCGGTGAGCTGGAGGACCTCGTCAAGGCGGGCATCATCGACCCGACGATGGTCACCCGCTCGGCGCTGCAGAACGCTGCGTCGATCGCGAAGAACATCCTGACCACCGAGGCGATCGTCGCCGAGGCCCCTGAGAAGGCCGGCGTCGGTGGCGGCATGCCCGACATGGGCGGCATGGGCGGCATGATGTAACAGCCGAAAAGGCTGTGCTTGGAATCAAGCGGAGGGCGGCCCACCGGGCCGCCCTCCGTCGTTTCGCCGCTCGTCCAGGCTCGCCCGATGGAGGTGCGACGCACCACGCCGGACGATTGGCGCGAGTTGCGGGGGCTGCGGCGAGGTGCCACGGCTCCTCCTCTGGGTCGTGATCGGCAACGAGCGAGCGGAGCGGTTCTACGAGCGGCTGGGATTCGTCCCGACAGATCGCGTCACCGAGGTGCGAAACGGCGTCGACCGCGAGCTGGCGCTCGATCTTCAGAACCCGTAGCGCTGCTCCTGCCAGGGGTCGGCGTCGTTGTGGTAGCCGTAGCGCTCCCAGAAGCCGGGCCGGTCCTCGGCGCTCAGCTCGATCGCGCGCAGCCACTTGGCGCTCTTCCAGAAGTACTTGCCCGGGATCACGAGTCGCAGCGGCCCGCCGTGCTCGGGCGTGAGCGGCTCGCCGTCGGCCTCGTAGGCGATCAGCGCGTCGTCGGCCTCGAGGTACGACAGCGGCACGTTCGCCGTGAAGCCCTGCTCGGCGTGCGCGACGACGAAGTGCGCGCTCGGCTTCGGGCCCACGAGCTTCGCCAGCTCGCGCCAATGGACGCCGCGGAACCGCGTGTCGAAGCGGCTCCAGCGCGTCACGCAGTGGATGTCCTGGACGTTCTCCGTGATCGCCAGCGCCTTCAGCTCGTCGAAGGTCAGCGTCAACTCGCTGTCGACCTCCCCGAAGACGCGCAGATTCCAGGTCGCGAGGTCGATGGTCGGCACCGAGCCCGCGTGGAGTACCGGCCACTTCTCCGTCAGGTACTGGCCCGGCGGCAGCCGCGCCGGGTCATAGCCCGCATCGACCACCTTCTGCTCGGCCTTGGATCGGAAGATCGGCATCGCTCCCTACACTAGTTGTCGTGGCCGTCTCGACGTTACGCTCCGCCGCCCGCCCCAGGTCGTTCGTGCGCGTCGCCGGGCCGGACGCCGCCGACTACCTCCAACGCATGCTCTCGAACGACGTCGAGGGGCTGCCCCCGGGCGGCTCCCGCGACGCGCTGCTCCTGACCGCGAAGGCGCGCGTGATCGCTCCGGTCCGCGTCTGGCGCCGCGGTGCGGACGACTTCCTGCTCCTGACCGAGCCCGAGCTCGGCGAGCGCGTGCGCTCCGAGCTGCTGCGCTTCCGCTTTGCGGCGAAGGCGGAGATCGAGCTCGAGTCCCATGACGTCCGCGTCGTCTTCGGCGCCGGTGCAGTCGACGGAATCGCGACCCGTGATTTCGGCGAGCCCGCCGTCGAGGTGCTCGACGGCGAGCCGGTCGGCGAGGAGCTCGACGAGGAGGAGCTCGAGGCGCTGCGTATCCTCGCGCGCACACCCCGCTACGGGCGCGAGGTCGACGAGCGCGTCCTGCCCGCCGAGGCCGGGCTGACCGAGACCCACGTCGACTTCCAGAAGGGCTGCTATCCGGGCCAGGAGCCGATCGCGCGGCTCCACTATCGCGGCCACGCGAACCGTGGGCTACGCGTGCTCGCGCTGCCCGCGCCGGTCGACGCCGAGGCCGAGATCGTGCTGGACGGCAAGGCCGTCGGCCGGGTCACGAGCGTCGCGCGCTCCCCCGAGCACGGCCTCGTCGCGCTCGGCTACGTCCGTGCCGAAGTGCCGGTCGACGCCGTTCTCAGCATCTCCGGCCGCGACGCCCGCCAGCTACACTAGGCCGTCCCGCGCGCCCGTAGCTCAGGGGATAGAGCGCTGCCCTGCGGAGGCAGAGGTCGCAAGTTCGAATCTTGCCGGGCGCATGCCTGCGTACCGTCTCGCTCGTCGAGACCGGGGTGCGGCCGGGGGCGCTCGCGCACGTTGCGGGCGCCCCGGCCGGGTGATCGATTCCTCTAGCCGGCTTCGTTGGCGCCGGCGTCGGGCTTGCCGCCCAGCGGTCGCGCTCTGCCGTCGATGTCGGTGCTCGGGTAATCGGCCGGATCGCCGGCGTTGACCGCCGGCGAGGTGACGGCCAGGTGGAGGTTGCCGAGGACGGCACCAAGGAAGCCGAGCTTGTCGTCGCCGAACTGGCTGCCGATCACGACCTTGTCGCTCGAGGCGCAGGGGTTGTTCGTGTTCGACTGCCAGACGTTGAAGCTGAACGCGAACGCCGACGGACACGAGCCGGTATCCCGCGGCGCCACATTGCCCTTGAACACCGAGCCCGGCCCCGAGCTGCACGCCGTCGTCAACGGCGTCACCGCGAAGCTGTTGTAGCGGATCCTGATGTTGGTGCACGTCTGAATCACCGGGTTCTGGGTCGCGATCACGTAATAGGCGTCCGGCGTCGCTCCGAAGAAGTTGTTCTCGATCGTGACGTCGTGCGGATCGCCCGGCTCGGTATCCACGTTCGTGATGAAGATCGTCGAGGTGTTCGGGTTGTTGGCGACGAAGAGGTTCCGCCGGATCGTCAGGTTCGAGGCGTACTCGTCGATCCGGATCACCTCGAAGTGGTTGCCCGATGAGCCGCCGCGAGTTCGAGATGTCGTGGAAGTTCACCCCTTCCACGAGCATGTTCGTCAGGGTGCTCCCACTGGTGCCCCCTGCGAGCCACATGCCCGCCGCGCTGCTGCCGGCATCGAAGTTGTGGATCGCACCGCCGATGATCGAGATGTTCGAGCCGCCCTTCAAGAAGACGAGCGCGGTCGTGTCGATGTTCCGGAACGTGATGTGATCCGGAACGGGCTTGGCGTTGTAGTTCCAGCCGTAGCCGGTATGCCCGTTCTTGATCTCGAAGTACGCGGTCGAGGCGGCCACGTTGATCGACGAGAAACTCGCCTGCGTGCCCGTGATCCCCATGTCCATCACACAGCCCGGTGCGGCCTTCGCACCGCTGACCGACTGGCTTCCGTAGCTACCGGCCTGGACGCCGATCACATCGCCGGGCTGGCAGGCCGCGAACGCAGCTGAGGCCGTCGTGCACGACGTCGACTGGCTGAAGCCGACGGGACTCGCCGAACGCGTACAAGAACCACCCGCGCTCGTCGACAACCACAAGTTCGCCGACGTTCCCGTCGACGCACACGCCGACGTAGTCGCCGTCACCGGCACCTTCGCGGACCGATTCCCCGCCGCGTCGAACGCGTCGACCGAGAGCGCGTAGCTCGTCCCGCAGGTCAGGCCGGAGACGGTGTAGCTCGTCGTCGTGCTCGAGCCCGCCAGGACGCCGCGCCTTGTAGGTGCCGTAGCCGCTGACGGCGACGTTGTCCGTCGAGGCAACCCAGCCGAGCGTCACGCTCGTCTGGGTCACGCTCTTGGCGACGACGCCGGTCGGGGCCGTAGGCGCCTGCGTATCGGCACACGGCGCAGTCGAGCCGCTGACCGTCGTTTGCGCCGACCGGTTGCCTGCCGCGTCGAGCGCCTCGACGGCGAACGAGTACGTCGTGCCGCACTTCAGTCCGGCGACGGCAAAGCTGGTCGAGGTCGCAGAGCCGGCGAGCACGCCGTTGAGGTAGGCGTTGTAGCCGGCGACGCCGACGTTGTCCGTCGACGCCGACCAGCCGAGCGTCACACCTGTCGTCGTGGCGGCGGTGATCGCGACACCGAGCGGCGGCGATGGGGGAAGCACGTCCGCCGGAGGCGGCGACCCCGCTCCCGCAAGGCCGGCACCGTATGCCGAGATCGGGCCGTTGGACGAGGTCGCTCCGGTCGACCAGGTCGACGGCAACAAGCTGAGTGTCGTCGAAGAGCTGGTCAGGCTCGGCCCGCCGCTGAGGACGTCCCGGAACGCGAGCGATCCAGAGCCGCGAGGCGAAAGCACCGCGATCCAGTACAGGCTGCTCTTGTTGACCGAGACCGGCGTCGCCAGGGACACCGTGCTCCAGCCCGACTGGACGGTGCCGACACCCTGACCGAGCAGCGTGCCCGGCTTGCCGCCGGCATCTGCGTAGAGACCCGCCGAGAACGTCGAGGTCCTCGTCAGACCGGTGAGGAAGACGACCAGGGATGAGATCTGCCCCGAGGCCGAGGCCGTCGTCTGGAAAGCCTCGGCAGTGCCGGCGAGCTACGGCGTCGTCGATCGGCTCGACGTTCTGGTCGCCGAGCAGCACCGAACCGCCGCTGCCACCGGCGGAACAGGCCGACGTGGAGCCGGTGACGTTGGTCTTGGCCGAGCGGTTGTCGGCCGCGTCATAGGCGTCGATTGCGAACGTGTAAGTCGTACCGCAGGTCAGGCCCGACACGGTGTAGCTCGTGGCGGCGCTCCCACCGGCGGCCGCGCCGTTCTGGTACACGGTGTAGCCGGCGACGGCCACGTTGTCGGTCGAGGCGGACCACGACAGGGAGACGCTGGTCTGGGTCGCACCGGTCGCCTGCGCGCCGGTGGGCGCCGACGGCGGACTCGTGTCGGCCAGAACCGGGGCGACCGGGGTGTTCATGTCGGTCTGGATCTCGCCGGCGCTGAGCGCGCGGTTGTAGACACGCACGTTGTCGATCAGCCCGCTGAAATACTCACCCCAGACGCTGTTGCCGCCGATCCGCAGCGGCCCGCTCGAGACCGGCATCGACCCGGTCGCCGCGGCCGTCGACACCGCAACCCCATTCACATACAAGGTCACGACCGAGCCGCTATACGACGCAGCCAGGAACGTCCACGTGTTCAACGGCAGCGTCGAGCTGCCCTTCGCGGTCTTCTGGACGCCGCCGATCGTCGAGATCCCGGCGGCGACACTCGTATCCGAGCTCGCCAGCAGCCCATAGGTCAGGTTGCCCGGGCTCTCCTTGAACAACACGGTCGACCAGTGCGACGCCAACCCGCCGGTCGGCTTCACCCAGCCCTCGAGCGTCATCGTCGAGGTCAGATCAAGCGACGCCGAATCCGGGATCGACACCCACGAGCTCGACCCGTTGAACGACAACGCACCGCCATAACGGCCGGAAGTGCTCCAACTGGTGCTCGTCGTGATCCCCGAGTTGTTGTTACCCGAAGAATCGGCAAGCGTGCTGCCGCTACCTGCATCGAACGAGTACGCACCGACGAGAGCCGACGCGGTGGGGCAGGCGGCGGTGGTGGTGTTCACCGTGGTCTTGGCGGAGTGGTTGCCGGCGGCGTCGTAGGCGTCGACGGCGAAGGTGTAGCTGGTGCCGCAGCTCAGGCCGCTGGCGTTGTAGCTGGTGCCGGTGGCCGTCCCGAGCGAGCTGCCGTTCTTGTAGATCGTGTAGCCGGTGACGCCGACACTGTCGGTGGAGGCGGTCCAGCCGAGGGTCAGCCCCGTCTGGGTGGCCGATTTCGCGCTCAGGCCTGTCGGCACCGTCGGGGCGGTGGTGTCGCTTGCGGCGCAGGCGGAGGTGGAGCCGGTGACGCTGGTCTTGGCGGAGTGGTTGCCGGCGGCGTCGTAGGCGTCGACGGCGAAGGTGTAGCTGGTGCCGCAGCTCAGGCCGCTGGCGTTGTAGCTGGTGCCGGTGGCCGTCCCGAGCGAGCTGCCGTTCTTGTAGATCGTGTAGCCGGTGACGCCGACACTGTCGGTGGAGGCGGTCCAGCCGAGGGTCAGCCCCGTCTGGGTGGCCGACTTCGCGCTCAGGCCTGTCGGCACCGTCGGGGCGGTGGTGTCGCTCGCGGCGCAGGCGGAGGTGGAGCCGGTGACGCTGGTCTTGGCGGAGTGGTTGCCGGCGGCGTCGTAGGCGTCGACGGCGAAGGTGTAGCTGGTGCCGCAGCTCAGGCCGCTGGCGTTGTAGCTGGTGCCGGTGGCCGTCCCGAGCGAGCTGCCGTTCTTGTAGATCGTGTAGCCGGTGACGCCGACACTGTCGGTGGAGGCGGTCCAGCCGAGGGTCAGCCCCGTCTGGGTGGCCGACTTCGCGCTCAGGCCTGTCGGCACCGTCGGGGCGGTGGTGTCGCTTGCGGCGCAGGCGGAGGTGGAGCCGGTGACGCTGGTCTTGGCGGAGTGGTTGCCGGCGGCGTCGTAGGCGTCGACGGCGAAGGTGTAGCTGGTGCCGCAGCTCAGGCCGCTGGCGTTGTAGCTGGTGCCGGTGGCCGTCCCGAGCGAGCTGCCGTTCTTGTAGATCGTGTAGCCGGTGACGCCGACACTGTCCGTGGAGGCGGACCACGAAAGTGTGTCGCTCGTCTGAGTTGCGCCGGTGATGGCGATGCCGAGCGGGGAGGTCGGTGGGAGCGTGTCCGGTGGTGGTCCGACCACTCCGACCCCGTAAGCCGACAGCGGGCCGTCCGCGTACGTCTTGCCCGTCGTCCAGGAGCTCGTGAGAGAGGTCAAGGAGGTCTGGGCGCTCGTCTCGCTGGCGCCGCCGTGCTTCACGTCACGGAAGGCGAGGTTGCCGCCGCCGCCGGGGCCGAGGATCGCGATCCAGTACACCGTGCCCGCACTGACTGCTGCAGCCGAGCCGAGATTGACCGTGTTCCAGTTCCCTGGACTCGCGGACGCCGATCCCTGGGCGAGCAGCGAGCCGGGGTGCCCGCCTGCGTCCGTGTAGATGCCTGCCCACACCTTGGCCGCGGCAGAGCTCGAGCTCAGGTACACATTCAGCGTCGAGACCTGTCCCGTCCCGGAAGCCGTTGTCCGGAACGCTTCCGCGGATCCGGCGTCGTTCGAGTCGTCGCTTGCCTCGACGCTCTGGTCGCCGAGGAGCGTGTCACTGCGAACGGCTGCGGTTGCGCTGCCAATGAATGCAGCGGCGAGGCAAACGGCAACTAGGGCGGCGTACCCGAAACGTCGGCGGTACGCGGGTCCGGTGGCGGCTTCCGGCATTGTTCCCCTCCCGTGGTCATGCGCGCGGACTCTGCGAATGCGGAGTTCTGCATCGGTTACGTTGGCCTCGATCCGCTCACCCTTTCGGGGCGATGGGAAAGGGAGGAACCGCAGAAGAGCGGGGGGAAGCCGGGTTGCGCAGGCCCGCTGGGCGTCGGGTTCGCGCGCATGGGTTGTTTGCTCGCGGCAGGCTATAACACACTCACGACGGACCGCAAAGGGGAACCGCCTCCGGTTCTGCTTGGAGCCCGCCTGGCGCGCGCGTCAGGGCCGCGGGCAGCTGGCCCGGTGTGTGACGATTGAGGTGCGGATGCCTCTCTACCTGACCGAAGCGGATGTCGAAGCGCTGCTCACTGCGGCGGACGCCGTCGAGGCGGTCGAGGGGGCGTTCCGTCGCCTCGCGGCGGGCGTCGCCGAGAACCGCCCGCGGTACCGGTTGCGGCTCCAGCAGGGCGCCCTCGCGGTCATGGCCGCGGTTGACCACGAGCTCGGCCTCGCCGGCGTGAAGACGTATGCGGCGACGCCGGACGGCGCACAATTCGTGCTCGTCCTCTTCGATGAGAGCAGCGGGGAGGTCGCCGGGCTAGTCGAAGCCGACAAGCTCGGTCAGCTGCGCACGGGCGGTGCGAGCGGAGTCGCAGCGCGGCACCTCGCCCGGCCGAATGTGCGCAGCCTCGGGGTGATCGGGTGCGGCAGGCAGGCGGAGACGCAGGTCGCGTGCATCCGGGCCGCGGTGCCGACGATCGACCGGGTCGTCGCGTACTGCCGTACCGAGCCGAAGCTGCGCGGCTTCTGCGAGCGCGTAGGCGCCGAGCCAGGCGAGTCCCACCAGGAGGCGGCCACGCTGGACGTGGTCGTCACGGTCACGACCTCGAAGGACCCCGTGCTGCGCGGCGAGTGGCTGCGTGAGGGAGCGCTCGTCTGCGCCGTCGGCGCCAACGTCGCCAACCGGCGCGAGCTCGACAACGTCGTGCTGGAGCGGGCCGCCTTCGTCTGCTGCGACTCGCTGGCCCAGGCGCGGCTCGAGTCGGGCGACCTGATCGAACCCGTCGAGAGCGGCGCGCTCGACTGGCTCGAGGTGCACGAGCTGCAGGAGGTGGTCGTCGGGGCGCTCCCGGGGCGTCAGGATCCGACCGACATCGTCGTCTTCAAGTCGAACGGCCTCGCTGCGTGGGACGTGGCAATCGGCGCCGCCGCCCTCGGGCGGGCGCGCGAGCGCGGAGTCGGCCGGGAGATCTAGCGCGGCGTCGTCGGAAGCGTCCGGCGTGCGTTGTCGATCATGTCGTCGCCGAGCGCCCGGATCACCTCCGGTCGGTCGAGCAGCCGGCGCTGCTCCTGCGACGTCAGCCGGTTCTGCACGTAACGGTCGAGCAGGATCTCCTCGAGCGACCGCCCGAGCTCGTGCTCGCGGATCACGTACGCGGCCACGCGCTCCTCGCCGCTCGTGCGCGCGAACAGGAACGAGAACGGTCTGCCGATCAGGGTCGAGAAGCCGGCCACACGGTCGATTGTATCCTTGTCCCGTGCGCAGGCGGACCTCCGAGGGACGTTTCGCCGAACGGAACCTCCGCGGCGTGGACGAGCACGGCCAGGAAGAGCGCGTCGTGATCTGGATCGAGCGCAAGCCGGGAGCCGTCTGGGCCGTCGGCCGGGCGGTCAACCAGCACCTGCGCTCGAGCGACGCCTCGAGAGTGGAGGACTACCTCTTCGAGGGCTTCGAGCTCGAGGATGCGCTCGAGGCGGCCAACGGCTGCCTGCGCGACGACGGGCGAGTCTCCGAGCCGGCCGGCGAGCCGGGAGCCGTGCCGGAGTTCACCCGGGAGGAGCTCCTGAAGCCTCTGGAACGCTGGTTCTTCGGGCGCCGCTGATCGGTCAGCGCGGCCACTCGAGGTCGCGGTTCGGGATCGGGTCGCCGTGCGGGTCGTGGGTGGGAAACCCGAGCGCCTGGTCGATCCGTTCTTCGAGCTCCTCCGACAGGACGTGCTCCAGCCGATCGGCCTCGTCGTGCACAGCGTCCACGTGAAGGCCGAGCGTCTCGGCGAGATAGAGCTCGAGCAGCCGGTGGTGGCGGATCACCTCGAGCGCGACCTGCTCGCCGGCGGCGGTCAGCGTCACGCCGCGGTACGGAGCATGCTCCGCAAGTCCGAGCGCGGCCAGCTTCTTGACCATCGCGCTCACCGACGCCGGGGAAACGTGGAGCCGCCGCGCCAGAGCCGTCACCGCCACGCGCTCGTCACCGGCCCCGAGCAGATAGACCGCGCGCAGGTAGTCCTGAATCGCCTCGGTGAGCGGCGCCTTCATGTGCCTCCAGTCTAGGCCGACGCTGCTAGCCTCACCCGCTTCATGCTGATCCGGATCGGCCACAGCCCCGACCCCGATGACGCGTTCATGTTCTGGGCGCTGGCCGAAGGGGTCGTCGACGACGGCGGCTTCGACCTCGAATTCGTCACCGAGGACATCCAGACGTTGAACGAGTGGGCGCTGGAGGATCGGCTCGACATCACCGCGATCTCGCTCGCGACGTATCCGCTCGTCCAGGACCGCTACATGCTGCTGCCCCACGGCGCGAGCATGGGTTCCGGGTACGGGCCGGTCGTCGTCGCGCGCGAGGCGATCACGCACGCCGCCCTGTGCGAGCGGGAGATCGTCACGCCCGGCCGCAACACGACTGCGTACCTCGTGCTCCGGCTCGCGCTCGGGAAGGACGTGCGCCATCGCGAGCTGCCGTTCGACCAGATCATCGACGAGGTGCTTTCCGGCCGCGCCGACGCGGGTCTCCTGATCCACGAGGGCCAACTCACGTACGAAGCCGAAGGGCTGACGAAATGCCTCGACCTCGGCGAGTGGTGGCTGCTCGAGACCGGGCTGCCCCTGCCGCTCGGGGTCAACGTCGCGCGGCGGGCGCTCGGCGCCGAGACACTGACGCGGCTGTCGGACGTGCTGCGCGGGTCGATCGAGGCCGGGCTCGCGAACCGGATGGAGGCGATGGCCTATGCGCTTCAGTTCGGTCGGGGCATCGACGTCAATCTCGCCGATCGTTTCGTCGGCATGTACGTGAACGAGCTCACGCGCGATTTCGGCGACGAAGGGCGCGAGGCGGTGGGCGAGCTGCTGCGCCGGGCCGAGGCCGTCGGCGCCTGGGACGCGCCGGTCAAGGTCGAGTTCGTCTCGTAGCGGGGAGTCAGTCGCCGGGAGGGCGGAGGTAGATCGTGCCGTCCTTCTTGACCGGCACGAACGGCTCGCCGATCTGCATCAGCAACGACTCGACGGCCGCGTAGAGCTCGCCGTGCTCCCGCTCGGAGTCGTCGCCGCAGGGAACCTCGATCCCGACCTCGTCCACGGCCCGCGCCTCGATCCCGTGCTCGGCGAGCGTTCGGAGCAACCGGTCGCGGTCGGGGATGCGTGCCGCCTCGACCTGCATCATCTGCTGCTCGTCGTCGTCTGCCATCGGGGAAGTATCTGCCCTGCGTATGGTCAGGGGCAAACCCCCAGATGGTGTCGGCGGTGATGGCGCCGGAGCTGAAGGCCGGCGTGCAACCGCTGCGCTGAGGGCGGCCGGCGAGGCAGCGATCCGCGCGTTCCGCCCCTGCCTGCGCAGCCGGCTTGGAGCACCTACGCCCGACCTGCGGCGGCGAGCTCGTCGCGCGGCCGCGCCGCCGCGTCGACCGATCGTCACGCCTTCGGCGCAGCTCGTGACAGACACGCGCGTCTTTCGCAGCTAGGCTCGATAGCGGCAGGGGGGAGGGTCGGGACCCGAACTACTCGCGCGTGTAATTGAGGTGGCCGTTATCGTGCCGCCGATGGCAGTCGCGACCGATCGCGAGTACGGGCTCTTCATCGACGGAGCCACGACCGAACCCGTCTCGGGCGAGTTGCGAGAGCTGACGGAGCCCGCCACCGGCGAATCGCTCGGCCGCGCGGCGATGGCCGGCGAGCAGGACGTCGATCGCGCGGTCGACGCTGCCCGGGCAGCGCTCGACGGACCGTGGGGCAAGACGCCGCTGACCGAGCGCTCGCGGCTCCTGCACGCGCTCGCCGACGCGGTTGTTGCCAATCGCGGCGAGCTGGTCGAGCTCGAGGCGCGCAACGTCGGCAAGGCGATCTCGTCGGTCAAGGCCGAGCTCTTCGGTGCGGCCGAAAACTTCCGCTTCTACGCCTCCGCGCTCGGCACGATCGCCGGCCGTTCCAACCCGATCGGCGGCTCGCTGCTCTTCTACACCCAGAAGGAGCCGGTCGGGGTCTGCGGCCAGATCGTGCCGTGGAACTACCCGCTGCTGATGACGACGTGGAAGCTCGCGCCGGCGCTCGCCGCCGGTTGCGCCGTCGTGCTCAAGCCGGATCCACTAACTCCGCTCAGCGCGCTTCGCCTCGCCGAGCTCGCAACCGAGGTCGGCTTCCCGGCCGGCGCGATCAACATCGTCCCGGGAGACGGTCCGACGACCGGCTCCTACCTCGTCAGGCATCCAGGTGTCGACAAGGTCGCCTTCACGGGGTCGACGAGGACGGGCGGCGAGATCATGCGTCTGGCATCCGACCCGATCAAGCGCGTGACCCTCGAGCTCGGAGGCAAGAGCCCGAGTCTGATCTTCGCCGACGCGGACCTCGACTCGGCGGTGCCGAGCTCGGCGTGGTCGATCTACTACTCGGCTGGACAGAGCTGCGAGGCGCGGTCGCGCGTACTCGTCGAGGCCCCGCTCTACGACGAGGTGGTGTCCCGGCTCGCCGAGCACGCCCGCACCGTCAAGGTCGGCGATCCGCTCGACCCCGAGACGCAGATGGGGTCGCTGATCTCGATTGCGCACCGCGACAAGGTGCACGGCTTCGTCGAGCAGGGACTCGGCGAGGGTGCGGAACTCGTTGCGGGCGGCGTGGCGGGCGAGCACGCGTTCTACGAGGCGACCGTGCTCGCCCGTGTCGAGAACCAGATGGTCGTGGCGCAGGAGGAGATCTTCGGCCCGGTCGTGACCGTGATCCCGTTCGAGGACGAGCGCGACGCGATCCGACTCGCCAACGACGTCAAGTACGGGCTGATGGCGACGGTCTGGACGGGCGATCCGGCGCGCGGGCATCGCGTCGCCTCACGGATCAAGTCCGGCACCGTCGGCATCAACATGCCGTACACCGCGTTCCCCGGGATTCCGTTCGGCGGCTACAAGCAGTCGGGTTTCGGGCGGGAGCTCGGGCTCGAGACGCTCGACCTCTATCTGGAGACGAAGAGCGTGATCGTGAACACGAGCGCCAAGCCGATCAACCCGTTCGGCCTCTGACCGGCGGCGTGTCCGCGCGCGTCCTCGAGCGGCTCGAGCAGCTCTACCGGATCGGCGGCGGGCCCGGCGCGAACCGTGTCGGCTACACGGCCGAAGAGGACGAGGCGCACCGGCTCGCGCGCGGCTGGCTCGAGCAGGCCGGGCTCGAGCTCGAGGTCGACGCCTCGGGCAACCTGATCGGGCGGTCGCGCGAGGGAGCCGACGTCTGGACCGGCTCCCACCTCGACACCGTGCCGAACGGCGGCAAGTACGACGGCGCGCTCGGCGTCGTCGCGGGGATCGAGGCGGTCGAGCGGGCCGGGCGCGGGACTGTCGTCGTCTTCCGCGACGAGGAACGCGGTTGCGCGGGCAGCCGGGGACGTGTCGCCGCCGGCGACCTGCCGCGTCGCTACGTCGAAGTCCATCCCGAACAAGGGCCCGCTCTCGCCGACGCGGGTGCACCGCTCGCCGTCGTCACGGGCATCGCGGGTGTCGCTCGCGGCGTGCTCGTCACGACCGGTCGCGCCGGCCACGCCGGTACCGTGCCGATGGCCGGGCGCGCCGACGCGCTCATCGAGGCTGCGGAGCTGATCCTGCGCATCCGCAACACTGCCTGCGGGATCGACGGCGCCGTCGCCACCGTCGGCAGGGTGGAGGTCGAGCCCGGGGCGCTGAACGTGATCCCGGACCGGGTCACGGTCTCGGTCGATGCGCGCGCACCCGACGCCGCCCGCTTCGCCCGCCTGATCGACGCGCTCGGTCTCGAGCCGAGCTATCGGGTCGAGCCGGTCGAAATGGCGCGACCCGTCCGCGACGTCCTCCGTGCTGAGCTCGAGCGTCGAGGGCTGCCCGCGATCGAGCTGCCGTCGGGGGCGGGCCACGACGCCGGCATCCTCGCCGCGGCCGGCGTCGAGAGCGCGATGCTGTTCGTGCGCAGCCTGAACGGCGGCGTCAGTCACTCGCCGGACGAGCTCTCGAGCGACGAGGACGTCGCCCTCGCCGTCGACGTGCTCGCCGACGCGCTCGTACGGCTCTAGCGCTTCCGCGCGACCACGTGGAAGAGGTGCCAGTGCTTCGGCTCGCCGAGCGCGGTCGACCCGTCCTCCTCGAGCTCGTCGAAGCGCTCGAGCTCGAAGTCGCGCAGCAGAGCCTCGGCCTCCGCCCGCGTGTGGAACGAGAGCTCGGGCTGGTCGATCCAACCGTCGCGATCGCCGAACAGCTGGCCGCTGAAGCGACCGCCGGACGGTAACGAGCCGACCAGCCGCTTCCAGAGCGCCGGAAATGCCGCGGGCGGGCAAAAAGGCAACGCGAAGCTCGAATTCACGAGCTCGGCCGGTGGCCACTCGGCATCCTCGAAGCGCGCCACCCGGACTTCGAGCCGGCCGAGCTCGACGTCGTCGCGCGCGAGCAGCCGCTCGATCGCCTCCTGCTCGGCGTCGATCGCCAGCACGCGCCAATCGCGGCGCAAGAGCTCGGCGGTGTCCCGGCCCGAGCCACAGCCGAGATCGACGGCGAATCGTCCCTTCCCGTCGCCGAACCGGTCGAGCGCGAACCGCAGGGTTCCGCGCGGGTCGTCGCCGGACGCCTCGTAGTAGCGGCCCCAGGGCCGGGTCACGGCTCGCGGAAGACGATCTCCTGGGCGCCTTCCCAGAGGAACTTCTTGCCCAGCGGACGCAGGTTTTCGTTGCCCTCCACGATCGTCGCGAAGTGATTTCCGGCGAGCTGGCCCGCCTTCGACGCGAAGTTCACGTAGCCGTAGGCGAGCAGGATCTCGGTCTCGCTGACGCCCCCGGGATAGAAGATCAGCTCGCCCGGGCTCGGGTAGCAGGTCGCGTTCTCCGGCCCGAAGCCGACGTCGAGGTCGCCGAACGGGATCCAACCCCCCTCGCCGCTCCAGCGGACGTGGATGATCCGCGACTCGAGCGGCAGCAGGCGGCGGAACGCGGCCACCGTCTGCGGGGCGTCCTCCTCCTCGAGGCGCGCGGTGAAATGGAAGCCGCCTGCGTCGATCTCCAGCATCAGCGGATCTTCGCACCCGCGTCGAGCCACCGTCCGAGCAATCGTCGCTCCGCGTCGGTCATGTGGGTCGCGTTTCCGAGCGGCATCGTCTTCGAGTCGACCGCGAGCGCTCTGATCTGTGCCGCCTGAGCCGCGATCTCCTCGGGCGTGTCGAAGCGGACGCCGGCGGGGGCCGCCGTGAATCTGCGTCGACTTCGGTCTGACCGAGTGGCAGAACGTGCAACGCTGCTCGACGATCGGCTGCACCTGCGCGAAGCTCACGACCGTTGCGCCGCGTGCCGGTGGAGAAGAGGAGGCGGGCCGGATCCAGATCGCGACGCCGGCCACGGCGAGTGCGCAGCCGGCCGGGATCCACCAGAGCGTCCGCCCGGCATGACGCAGGTTGAAGTAGTGGCGGATGGCCGCGCCGACCACCATCAGGCAGACGAGGACCGCCCAGCTGTGCGCATGCGCGTACGTGAACGAGAAATGGTCGGCGAGCATCGCGAGCAGCACCGGCAGCGTCAGGTAGTTGTTGTGCACCGAGCGCTGCTTGCCGCGCCGGTTCGCCGCGGGGTCGGGCTCGCGCCCCGCCTGCTTCGCCCGCACGAGCTCCCAGTGCGCGGGGATGATCACGAAGAAGACGTTCGCGACCATGATCGTGCCGAGCATCGCGCCGACCTGGAGATAGGCGGCCCGCGCTGCGAACAGCGCGCGACGCGCCGTAGGCCGTCGCGACGACGAGTCCGAGCACGCAGAGCGCGAGGACGGGCTCGCTGCGCCGGCCGATGGTGCGGCAGAGCGCGTCGTAGACGAGCCAGGCGAGCGACGAGCCCCGCGAGCGAGATCGCGATCGCCGCCCACGTGCTCGAGGTCGGCGACGGACGAGTCGATCAGGTACGTGTGCGGCTGCAGGTAGTAGAGGACGACGAAGAGCGCGAACCCGGAGAGCCACGTCGCAGTACGCCTCCCACTTGAACCAGTGCAGCGGCTCGGGGAGCGTGCTGCGGCGCGACCGTGAACTTCTCGATCCGGTAGAAGCCGCCGCCGTGGATCTCCCAGGTCTCGCCGCCGACGCCGCGCTCCGCGGTCGCGCTCCTCGGCCGGCTCCGCGAGGTGGTTGTCGAGCGCGACGAAGTAGAACGACGTGCCGATCCAGACGATCGCCGCGATCACGTGGAGCCAGCGGAAGACGCAGATCGAGCCAGTCGCACGAGGTAGCGGCGTCTAGGCCGCGAGCAGCCAGCGGTCCTCCGCGATCGCGACGAGCTCGCCGAGCGCCGTTTCGAGCTCCGCGTCCGTCGGATTGCCGAAGGCGCGCGCGCAGCACCTCGAGGATCTCGCGCCTTCGGGCGGCGGTTCACGAAGACGACGAAGCGGAAGCCGTAGCGCGTCTCGTACTCGGCGTTCAGGCGCGCGAGCTCCGCGAGCACCACGGGGTCGGCGTCCGCTCCCTGCTCGGCGGCCGAGCGCGCCGACAGGCCCTTGCGCTCGCCGATCGCCGGGTGGGCGTCGAGCACCTCCTTCTTCTCGTCGTCGGGAAGCTCGTGCACGAGAGCGCGCGCACGCAGCCAGCGGGTCGGGCCCGGCCGCGAGCAGCTCGACGAAGCGCGTGCGTCCCTCGAACAGCTCGGCGAGCTCGTCGACGCTCAGCTGCCGCGGTAGCTCGCGCATCCGTACGGTGAGACGAGCAGGGGGACGTGGTAGTGGCCCTCGTCCGAGCTCGAGCTCGAGCTCGACGCGGCGGAAGAACGGCGAGGGCGGGTGGAAGACGAGGCGGTACGGGCCGCTGACGAGCTTCTCGGCAAGCGGCCTGATGCGGCCGTCCGCGTCGGTCTCGCCCGCGGCGACGAGCGCGTCGGCCGCGGAACAGCTCGACGCGCACGCCTCGTGCCGGGCGGCCGGCCGCGGTGTCGAGGACGTGGGTCGAGAGTGACGCGCTCAGGGCTCGAACCTCGTCGCCTGTTCGCGGTGCTCGCGCGCGATCTCCTGCTCGTCGGCGTGGACGAGCGCGCCGCCGCGCACGACGTCCTCGCCGCCGACGACGAGCCGGTCGACCCGGTGCGGGCGCCGAGAAGACGAGGCCCGAGACCGGGTCGGCGCCCGCGCCCGCCGAGCTCCAGCCCGTCGGTGCGCCAGACGGCGAAGTCGGCGCGCTTGCCGGCTTCGAGCGAGCCGATGTCGTCGCGGCGGAGCACTGCGGCGCCGCCGCGCGTGCCGAGCCGGAGCGCCTCGCGCGCGCTCAGCGCCGTCGGCCCGCCGCGCCCGCGCGCGACGAGCAGCGCCTGCTTCACCTCGAGGAAGAGGTCGCCGCGCTCGTTCGAGGCGGAGCCGTCGACGCCGAGCCCGACCCGGACGCCCGCGTCGAGCAGCTCGCGCACCGGCGCGACTCCGGCGCCGAGCCGCAGGTTCGAGGACGGGCAGTGGGCGACGCCGACGCCGTGCGCCGCCGAAGCGCGCCGACCTCGTGCGGGGCGAGGTGGACGCAGTGCGCGCACCAGACGTCGCCGTCGAGCCAGCCGAGCGCGCTCGAGGTACTCGACCGGGGTGCAGCCGTAGAGCTCGCGGCAGTACGCCTCCTCCTCGACGGTCTCGGCCAGGTGCGTGTGCAGCTGCAGGCCGAGCCGCCGCGCGAGCGCGGCCGACTCCCGCATCAGCGCGCCTGTGACGGAGAACGGCGAGCACGGCGCGACGGCGATCTGCGACGCCGTCGTCGTCGGCGAGACCGTGCAGGCGCTCGGTGTCCGCGAGCACCGCGTCGATCTCCTCGACGAGCGAGTCCGGCGGCAGGCCGCCGTCGGACTCGCCGAGATCCATCGAGCCGCGCGAGGCGACGATGCGGACGCCGAGCTCGCGCGCAGCTTGCACCTCGGCCTCGATCAGGCCCTCGACCCCGCGCGGAAAGACGTAGTGGTGGTCGAAGACGGTGGAGCAGCCCGAGAGCGCGAGCTCGGCGAGCCCGGTTCGCGCCGCCGCGTACTCCGCCTCGGCGTCGATCCCGGCCCAGCTCGGGTAGCACTCGACGAGCCACTCGAACAGGTCCCTTCGGTGGCCCGGGCGCGTGTCAGGGTCTGGTAGAGGTGGTGGTGCGTGTTGACGAGGCCCGGCGTGACGACCGCGCCGCCGAGGTCGATCGCTCGCCCGCCTCGTCGCCTGCGCCCACCATCGGCAACGAGGCCGTCCTCGACGCGGATGCAGCCGCGCGCGTGCTCGGTGCCGGCGTCGTCCATCGTCACGATCCGAGCGTTCGTATAGACCGTGCATCACGGACCGCCAGCGGCACCAGCTCGAAGCGGTCGACGTCGACGAGGCCGCGGTCGGTGATCTTCAGCGACGGGATCACCGACAGCGCCAGGAACGCGAGCATCTGGAACGGCGCCGGGAACGTGCACGCCGAGCTGCCTGGGCCGCGTCGAGATCGCGCGGCTCGCCTCGAGCACCTCCGCAGCGGCGCGGTCCGAGAGCAGGCCCGCGACCGGCAGCGGCAGCTCGGCGCGCACGCCCTGCTCCTCGACGACGACGATGCCGCCGCCGAGCTCGCGCAGGCGGCCGACGGCGCGCGCCATCGCGGCGTCGTCGACGCCGACGACGACGATGTTGTGCGCGTCGTGCGCGACCGTCGCGCCGAACGCGCCGCGCTGCAGGCCGAAGCCGCGGACGAAGCCGAGCGCCGACCCGGCCGGTGCCGAGGTGGCGCTCGAGCACCGCGATCTTGGCCAGGTCGCGCGACGGGTCGGCGACCGCGAGCCCGTCTCGACCGTCGGCTCCTCGACGAGCGATGCGGTCACGATCTGGTTCGGCACGAGCCCGATCACGCGCGCCGCGCCGCCCTGCCATGGGATGCTGGAAGTCGTTCGAGCCGACGTGCGCGACGCGCACCGTGTTGCGCACCCAGTCGGGCACCTGCGCCGCCGGGATCTCGCCGACCGGCCGTCCGCGCCTTGAGGACGAGCTCCGGCACGAACGTCGACGAGGTCGCGGCAGGAGCAGGATGTCGGCCTGGTAGCCGGGCGCGATCGCGCCGAGATGGTCGAGCCCGTGGTAGGTCGCCGGGTTGAGCGACGCCAGCACGAGCGCGTCCTCCGGGCGCGACCCCGAGCGCGACCGCGTCGCGCACCATCGAGTTGACGTGCCCGTCGTCGGCGACGTGCTCGGGCTCGCGGTCGTCGGTGCAGAACGCGATCCGGTCCGGCCCGTACTCGGCGACGAGCGGCAGCAGCGCACGCAGGTTGCGCGCGCGCGGAGGCCTCCCGGATCAGCAGCCACATCCCGGCGCGGAGCCGCTCGCGGCCCTCCTCGGCGGTGAACGCCTCGTGGTCGGAGCGGATCCCGGCCGCGGCGTAGGCGTTGCAGCTGCTTGCCGAGCACGCCCGGCGCGTGCCCGTCGACGTGCCGGCGCGAGCGCGAGCTTCGCGAGCTCGTGCTCGGAGCCCGAGACGACGCCGGGGAAGTTCATCATCTCGGCGAGCCCGATCACGCGCGCGCCGCCGCAGCAGCCCCTCGAGGTCGCCGGTCGTCAGCTCGCGCCGCGGCGACTCGAAGCTCGACGCGGGCACGCACGAGGAGGCCATGAAGTAGACGTCGAGCGGGATCTCCGCGCACGCGTCGAGCAGCCAGTGCACGCCGTCGGTGCCGAGCACGTTCGCGATCTCGTGCGGGTCGGCGACGACGGCGGTCGTCCCGAGCGGCAGCACGAGCCGCGCGAACTCGTCGACGAGCAGCTTCGACGACTCGATGTGCATGTGCGCGTCGATGAAGCCGGGGACGACGTAGCGGCCGGTTGCGTCGAGCGTCTCGAGCCCCTCGTAGGCGCCGAGCCCGGCGACGCACGCCGTCCGACGATCGCCACGTCGGCGTCGAGCCACTCGCGCGTGAAGACGGAGAAGACGCGCCCGCCGCGAACGACGAGATCCGCGGGCTCGTCCCCCCGGGCGACAGACAGACGGCGGGCGAGCACGGCCACGCAGTCACGATAATCCCCAGCTCATGGACGTGCTGACGCCGACGACGCTCGCCGAGGCTCTGCGCCTGCGGGCCGAGCACTCCGGAGCCGTTCCGATCCAGGGGGGCACCGACCTGATGGTCGAGCTCAACTTCGACCGCGCCCGCCCGGAGGCGCTGCTGAACCTGGCGGAGCTGAAGGAGCTGCGAGGCTGGTCGCGCGAGAACGGGACCGTACGTCTCGGCGCGGGACTGACGTACACCGAGGCGATGCAGGCGCCCCTGAGCGAGCTCTGCCCCGCGCTCGCCGAGGCCTCGCGCACGGTCGGCGGCCCGCAGATCCGCAACCGCGGCACGATCGGCGGCAACCTGGGCACCGCCTCGCCGGCGGGGGACGCGCTGCCGCCGCTGCTCGTCTCGGGAGCGGACGTCGAGCTCGCGAGCGTGCGCGGTGAGCGCACGGTGCCGCTCGGCGAGTTTCTCGTCGGGCCGAAGCGCAACGCGATTGCACCCGACGAGCTGATCGTCGGCGTTCGGATGCGCGCGGCCACGGGCAAGCAGACGTTCATGAAGGTCGGGCCGCGGAACGCGATGGTGATCTCGGTCGTCTCGCTTGCGCTCGGCGTCGACCGGGAGCGCGGCGAGCTGCGTGCCGCCTACGGCTCCGCCGGCCCGGTGCCGCTGCTCGTGACGGCGCGGCTCGACGAGCGTGAGGGATTCGCCGAGCTCGTGGCTGCGGCCGCGAGACCGATCGACGACGTGCGCGGCAGCGCCGCCTATCGCGTGCACGCGTTGCGCGTCCTGGCAACACGCGCACTCGAGCGGTGCCTGGCATGAGGGTCGGCTTCAGCGTGAACGGCGAGCGCCAGGAGGCGGATGTGTGGGCGGGCGAGAGCCTGCTCTACGCGCTGCGCGAGCGGCTCGGCTTCCCGGGCTCGAAGAATGCGTGCGAGCAGGGCGAGTGCGGCTCGTGCTCCGTGCTCCTCGACGGCGAGCTCGTCTGCTCGTGTCTCGTGCTCGCCGCGCAGGCCGAGGGTCACGAGGTGACGACCGTCGAGGGCCTGTCGATGAACCGCGTTCAGGAGGCCTTCGTCAGGACCGGCGCCGTCCAGTGCGGCTTCTGCACCCCGGGCTTCGTCGTCGCGGCCACCGATCTGCTGGAGCGGAATCCGCACCCGGGTGA
This sequence comes from uncultured Actinomycetes bacterium, assembly GCA_963757725.1. GTDB lineage: Bacteria > Actinomycetota > Thermoleophilia > Gaiellales > Gaiellaceae > CAVWSR01. Next base: position 306,653 of record CAVWSR010000003.1, on the reverse strand, counting down.
CGACGAGATCCGCGAGGCGCTCTCGGGGAACCTCTGCCGGTGCACGGGCTACGCCAAGATCTTCGACGCGGTACGGCTGGCGGCGGGCGCGTGAGCACCACGAGCACGCCCATGACGGTCCCGAGGCTCGAGCTCGGCATCGGCGCCGTCGTCGAGCGCGAGGATGCGCGTCCCGAAGGTGACGGGCGAGTTCGCGTACTCGAGCGACCTCCACGCCGCAGGCATGCTCTGGGGCCACACCGTTCGCAGCCCGCACGCCCACGCGCGGATCATCTCGATCGACATCTCGCAGGCGGTCGCGATGCCGGGCGTCCATGCCGTCCTGACGCACGAGGACGTGCCGGGCTCGAAGCTCTACGGGCTCGAGTTCCCGGACCAGCCCGTGCTCGCGATCGACCGCGTCCGCTACTTCGGCGAGCCGGTGGCGCTCGTAGCCGCCGAGCATCCCGAGCAGGCCCGAAGGGCGGCCGAGCACGTCACGGTCGAGTACGAGCCACTCGAGCTGGTCGTCGACATGGAGCGTGCGACCGAGCAGGAGCCGCTCCATCCCGGCCGGCCGACGATGGGCCATGGCTACCGGCAGGACGACCGGCCGAACGTCGTCCGTCACATGGTGATCCGCCACGGCGACCCCGAGGCCGAGGCCGACGTCACCGTCAGCGGCGTCTACGACATCGGCAGCCAGGACCAGGCGTTCCTCGGGCCGGAGTCCGGGCTCGCGGTGCCGGACGGCGAGGGCGGCGTCGACGTCTACGTCGCGACCCAGTGGCTGCACGTCGACCGCGACCAGGTCGCGCCCTGCCTCGGCCTCGCGCCCGACCAGGTGCGCATCCATCTGGCCGGCGTCGGCGGCGCCTTCGGCGGCCGCGAGGACCTCTCGATGCAGATTCACGGCGCGATGCTCGCGCTGCACGCGAACCGTCCCGTCAAGATCGTCTACAACCGCCAGGAGTCGTTCACCGGCCACGTGCACCGGCATCCCGCGCGGATCTGGTGCGAGCACCGGGCGCGGCGCGACGGGCGACTCGTGTGCGTGCGGATGCGGATCCTGCTCGACGGGGGCGCCTACGCCTCGAGCTCGACCGCGGTCACCTCGAACGCCGCCTCATTCGCCTGCGGGCCCTACGAGGTGCCGAACGCGCTGATCGACTCTCTGTCCGTCTACACGAACAACCCGCCGTGCGGCGCGATGCGCGGCTTCGGCGCCGTGCAGACCTGCTTCGCCGCGGAAGCGCAGATGGACAAGCTTGCGGCCGAGCTCGGGCTCGATCCCGTCGAGCTGCGGCTGCTGAACGCGCTGCAGCCGGGCGACACGCTGCCGACCGGGCAGCGGCTCGAGGGTTCGCTGCCGGTCGCCGAGGTGATCCGCCGCGCCGCCGCGCTGCCCGTCCCCGAGCCGGAGGAGCTCCCCCGCGATCCGTTGCGCCTGCCGGGCGGCTCCGGCAACACGACGCGCGGCGAGGGTGTCCGCCGTGGCGTCGGCTTCGCCGTCGGCTTCAAGAACCTCTGCTACTCCGAGGGCTTCGACGACTCGACGGCGGCCCGCGTGCGGCTGCTCGAGGACGGCTCTGCCGAGATCCATTGCGCCGCCGCCGAGGTGGGCCAGGGGGTGGCCGGCGTGATCCTCCAGGTCGCGCGCGAGGAGCTCGGCACGGACGACGTGCGGCTCGCGGCGCACACCACCTCGACCGTCGGCTCGGCCGGCTCGGCGTCGGCCTCGCGGCTGACGATGATGGTCGCCGGCGCCGTCCAGCTCGCGTGCCGCGCGGCGCTCCTCGAGCGTGAGCGCACAGGCGGCGGCGAGGTCGACGTCGAGCGCGTCTACCACCATCCGCGTACGACGCCGCTCGACCCCGAGACGGGCCAGATCACCGGCGAGCGCGCCCACGTCGCCTTCGCGGCGTCGGCGATGCGCGTGGTCGCCGAGGTGGACGTCGAGCTCGGGCTCACGCGCGTCGTCTGGATCGGCACGGCGCAGGACGTCGGCCGCGCGGTCAACCCGCAGGCGGTCGAGGGCCAGATCGAGGGCGGTACCGCGCAGGGTCTCGGGCTCGCGCTGATGGAGGAGCTCAAGACGAGGAACGGCCTGATCGCGAACGCGAGCTTCACCGACTACCTGATCCCGACGACGCTCGACATGCCGCCGGTCGTCTCGGAGCTGATCGAGGATCCAGAGCCAGGGTCGCCGTACGGCGTCAAGGGGGTCGGCGAGCCGCCCACCGTGGTCTCGACAGCCGCGATCGTCTCCGCTCTGCGCGCGGCGACGGGCCGCGAGCTGACCCGCGTCCCGGTCGGCCCGGAGGACATCGTCGGTCTCTGACTGCCTCAGGCGAGGAGCTCGGAGTCGTGCTCCTCGAAGATCCGTGCGAAATCGCTGCGGTCGCCCGCGTGGAGCGCCTCGATCAGCCGGTGGATCCGCGGGGTCATCACGAGGAGGTAGCGGGCGGGCTCCGGTGCCGGGTTCCAGTACGAGTGCGGCGTCCCGCGCGTCACGAGCAGCGACTCGCCGGCTGCGACCTCCCGCTCGTCGTCTCCGACCCGGAAGCCGAGCCGCCCCTCGAGGACGATCCAGGCCTCGTCGTCTGAGCGGTGCAGGTGCAGGCCCGCGATCGGCCGGCCGGGATATGTGCCCGGATCCGTCCAGTCCGCGACGACGAACGAGTCGCTCACGATCACGGTCAGGAAGACTATGCCTTCGAGTGCGGATCGACCTTCGCTGCGCCGGCGGGAGCAGCTTCTGCCTCAGCCGGGATGGTTTCGCGCTGCACCACGACGGCGACGGAGGCGAGCACGATCGCTGCGCCGACGCCGATCGACCAGGTGAGCGGCTCGTGCAGCACGATCGCGCCGAGGGTGATCGCGACGACGGGGTTCACGTACGCGTAGGTCGCGACCTTGCCGATCGGCGCGTTGTCGAGCAGCCAGACGTAGGCGGTGTAGCCGACGAGCGACCCGAACGTGACGAGGTAGAAGAAGCCGCCGATCGACCGCGCGGAAAAGTCGGAAACGTGGGGATGCGAGGTCGCGAGCCCGATCGGTAGGAGCAGCGCCCCGCCGACGAGCGTCTCGATCGCCGTCGCGGCGAACACGTCGGGCGGCATCCGGAGTCGCCCCGACATGAACGAGCCCGCCGCCCACATCATCGACGAGCAGACGACGAGCAGGAGACCCCACCACGGAGCGCCGCCGCTCGGGCGGGAGAGCAGCGCGACGCCCGCGAAGCCGGCGACCACGCCGGCGAGCGCGATCCCGCGGGGGCGGTCGCCCGTCACGGTCCGCATCACGACGACCCAGAGCGGCACGGCGCCGACGATCAGCGCCGAGAGTCCGATCGGAACGTGGCGCTCCGCGATGAACAGCATGCCGTTCGCGCCAGGCAGCAGGACGCCGACGAGCGCGCACGAGGCGAGCTCCCGCCGCGTGACGCGCAGCACGGCAAAGCCGCGCCGCCAGCCGACGATTCCCGCCATCAGGAGCCCCGCCAGCATGAACCGCGCGCCTGCGGCAAGGAGCGGCGGAATCGTCTCGCCCGCGAGCTCGATCCCGAGGTAGGTCGAGCCCCAGAGGATGTAGACGGTCCAGAGGGCGACCCACACCCGGGCGCGGTGACTCATCGGAGAACCCTGCCTGCTCAGGGCCGACCCGCGCGATGCGGATCCGTGCCCTGAGCGATCAGCGGTGCTGATCAGGCAGGCGCTGAGTGAGCGCTCCTACTCGGGTGCGACCGAGTCGTCCGCCTGGAAGAGCGAGAACGCGTTGCCCTCCGTGTCCACGCAGCCGGCGAACCAGCCGACCCCGGGGATCGGCTGCTTGTCGTCGGCCGTCCCGCCGAGCTCGCGGACCCGCGCGAGTGACGCGTCGATGTCGTCGGTGTCGAAATAGATCGTCAGGTGCCCGTCGGCCTCGTCGGACGGAAACACCGCGCCGCCCTGGTCGTCGCCGAGCTGCGTCATCCGGTAGTCGATCCCGGGCATGCCCGAATCCCCGAACGTCCAGCCGAACACGCCGCTGTAGAAGGCGGTCGCCCGATCCGCGTCCTTCGCCTTGACCTCGAAGTGAACCATCCTCCCGGCCATCTCACTCCTTTCGGATTACGCTTCCCGTGTCCTCAACCGAAGGAGACGGATGATCCGCGTCTTTGTCGTCTACGAGCAAGAGCCCGACCCGGATCGTTACCGGACCCACGCGGAACTGTGTCAGAAGGTGCCCGGCGGGATCTTCCGCCACGGCAAGGTGACCCGCACGCTGTTCGGAAACGAGCTCGCCTACTACGCCGAGTGGGAGTTCCCCGACCGCGACGCCTTCAAGACCGCAGCGCAGACGGAGCAGTTCGCCGCCACCGGCAAGGACGCAGCCGAGCTCGGCATCGCGCACAGCGTCTATGTCGTCGACATCGGTGCCTGAGCCGGCCGCGCCGAGGCCGCTCGACCCGGCCGAGCTCGGTTTCGAGAAGATCGTCTACGAGAAGGCGCCGCCGCGTGCCACGATCACCCTCAACCGGCCGGAGGTGCTGAACGCCTTCGACTTCCAGATGCTGCGGGAGCTCGCGCGCGCCTGCGAGGACGCCTCGTGGGACGACGAGATTCGCGTCGTCGTGGTCACCGGCGCCGGCCGCGCCTTCTGCGTCGGCGCCGACCTCCGCAGCTGGGGCGCCGAGCTCGTCGGCAACCCGAAGGAGTACTGGAAGTGGTTCGGCGCGTTCAAGGACATGCACGACCGGCTGCGCGAGGTCGGCAAGCCGACGCTCGCGCGCGTCCAGGGGATCGCGGTCGGCGGCGGCAACGAGCTGCAGATGGCCTGCGACCTCTCCGTGATGGTCGACGACGCCTACATCCGGCACGTCGGTCCGGAGCACGGCTCGGTGCCGGCGGGCGGAGCGACGCAGTGGCTGCCGATCTTCGTCGGCGACCGCCGCGCCCGCGAGATCCTGCTCATGTGCGAGGAGATCCCGGCGCGCAAGGCGCAGGAGTGGGGCCTCGTCAACTGGGCGGTCCCCGCCGCGGAGCTCGACTCGAAGGTCGACGCGGTGGTCGAGAATCTCGCCGCGAAGCTGCCGCAGACGACGCGCTACACGAAGCAGCAGCTGAACTGGTGGCGCGACATCTCCTGGCACGAGACGGTCGGCCACGCGCGCGACTGGCTCTCGCTCTCGATGCTGAACGACGAGACGAAGGAGGCGATCGAGGCATTCCTGAAGCGCCCGTGACCGTGGAGCGGGACGGCGCTGTCGGCGTCGTCCTGATGAACCGGCCGAAGCAGCTGAACGCGCTCTCGGACGAGCTGATGGACGCCGTCGTCACGACGCTTCGCGAGCTCGACGACGACGCTGACATCCGCTGCATCGTCCTCGGCGGCGGTGAGCGCGCCTTCGCGGCGGGCGCCGACATCGCGCAGCTCGCGCGGCTCTCGGCGGTCGAGGTCTACCTGGCGAGGCGGGTCGAGCGCTGGGACGCGATCGCCGCGCTCGCGACGCCGCTCGTCGCCGCGGTCTCCGGCTGGTGCCTCGGCGGCGGCTGCGAGCTCGCGATGGTGTGCGACCTGATCGTCGCCGCCGAGTCGGCGCAGTTCGGTCAGCCCGAGACCGGCGTCGGGATCATTCCGGGCGCCGGCGGCACGCAGCGTCTCGTGCGCGCGGTCGGCAAGTCCGTCGCGATGGACGTGATCCTTGCGGGTCGCACGCTCTCGGCCCGCGAGGCCCTCCACTACGGGCTCGCGGCGCGGGTCGTCGCCCAGGAGGCCTGGCTCGAGGAGGCAAAGCGGGTCGCGCGGGACATCGCGGCGAAGGCGCCGTTGGCGACGCGGCTCGCGAAGGAAGCGGTCGATCGCGCCTACGAGGGACCGCTTTCGCTCGGCCTCGACTACGAGCGCCGAGCGCTCGCGGTCGCCTTCGCTTCCGAGGACGCCAAGGAGGGCCTGACCGCATTCCTGGAGAAGCGCAGGCCGGAGTTCCGGGGTCGCTGACCTGATAGAAGTGACGGCATGCGCTACCGGATTCTCGGCAAGACGGGGCTCAGCGTCTCCGAGCTCGGGCACGGCACCTGGGGGATGGGCGGTTGGAAGGGCGGCAGCGACGACGAGTCGTTGCGCGCGCTCCGGCGCGCGATCGAGCTCGGTGTCAACATCATCGATACCGCGCTCGCGTACGGCGACGGTCACAGCGAGCGCCTGATCGGCCAGGTGCTGCGCGAGACCGGCGCCGAGGTCCACGTTGCGACCAAGGTGCCGCCGAAGAACGGTCAGTGGCCCGCGCGGCCGGGTGTTGCGGCAGACGAGGTCTTCCCCGCCGACTGGATCGTCGAGTGCACCGAGCGGAGCCTCGCGAACCTGGGCGCCGAGACGATCGCCGTCCAGCAGTTCCACGTCTGGTCCGACGAGTGGGTCGGCCATGGCGAGTGGTCGGAGGCGATCGAGCAGCTGAAGCGCGACGGGAAGATCCGCTTCTTCGGCATCTCGGTCAACGACAGCCAGCCGGAGAACGGGCTTCGGCTCGTCCGCTCCGCCAAGGTCGAGAGCGTCCAGGTGATCTACAACATCTTCGAGCAGGCTCCCGAGGACGCGCTCTTCCCGGCGGTCGAGGAGGCGGAGGTCGGCGTGATCGCCCGCGTGCCGTTCGACGAGGGCTCGCTGACCGGGACAGTGCGGCCGGACACCGAGTTCGAGGAGGACGACTTCCGCGCTGCGTACTTCGAAGGCGACCGCAAGCGCGAGGTCTGGGAGCGCGTGCAGGCGCTTGCGGCCGATCTCGACGTGGCGGTCGAGGAGCTGCCGGCGATCGCGCTCCGCTTCTCCCTCGGCAGTCCGGTCGTCTCGACCGTGATCCCGGGTATGCGCACGGTGCAGAACGTCGAGCGGAATGCGGCCACGATCGAGTCCGGTCCGCTGGCGGACGAGCAGCTCGCGGTGCTTCGGAGGCACCGCTGGATCCGGAACTTCTACCCCGGGACCTAGAGGCAGCCGGGAGATCCGTGTCTTCCCGGATGTCCGGACGGCCGCGCCCGCGGATGATCGGGGCCGTCTGAAGGGAGGTGACGCCTGTGGACGTGCTCGAAGAGATCGAGACGGCCCGTGATGCGATCACCGTGAAGCGGGTCTACGGCGACCCGGTCGAGAAGGACGGCCTGACCGTGATCCCGGCGGCAACCGTGCGCGGTCGGGGCCGCGGCGGCTCGCTGGCGGACGGCAAGGGCGGCGCCGCTTTCGGCCTCGTCGCGGCGCCCGTTGGAGCGTGGATCCTCCGCGACGGCAAGCTGACGTGGAAGCCGGCGGTGGACGTGACGCGGGTGGTGGTGCTCGGCGAGCTCGTGCTGCTCGCCGGATTGCTCGCGGCTCGCCGTCCGCGGCGCTCGCCGCGGGCGCGGATGCGTCTGCGTGTCGCTAAGCCGCGCCTGCGGCGCCGGCCCCTCGCCGGGGGTCTGCACCTACCGAAGCGGGGCTAGCTCGTGAGAGGGCGGGGGCCGTCCGGCCCCCGCCCTCTAGACTCTCTGCGCCATGGCCGAGGTCGATTCGAGGCGCGACGGCGCCGTCCTGACGATCACGCTGAACCGCCCCGATGTCCTGAACGCCCTCGACCGCGGGCTCAAGGAAGAGCTGCGCGACGCGATCAGGGAGGCGCGCGACCCCGAGGTGCGCGCCGTGGTGCTCACCGGTGCGGGCCGCGGCTTCTGCGCCGGGCAGGACCTGTCGGAATTCGGCGAGGCGCCCGACATCGGCGGGACGCTGCGCTCGACGTACCACCCGATCGTGCTCGGGATCCGCCGGCTCGAGAAGCCGGTGATTGCTGCGGTCAACGGCGCTGCCGCGGGTGCGGGGCTCTCCCTCGCCGCGTGCTGCGACATCCGGATCGCCGCCGACACCGCGACCTTCACGCCCGGCTTCGTCAGGATCGGCTTGATTCCTGACGCGGGCGGGTCGTTCTTCATCGCGCGCCTGCTGGGGCCGGCTCGTGCGTTCGAGTGGATGAGCTCGGGGAGCAGGCTCTCGGCCGCGGACGCGCTTGCCTGGGGGCTCGTCTCCGAGGTCGTACCCGCCGCTGGGCTTGCCGCCCGCGCTGCGGAGCTCGCCGCGGGCCTCGCCGAGCTGCCCACGAAGGCGATCGCGATGAACAAGCGGCTGTTCGACCGTGCCTGGACGGCGACGCTCGAGGAGCAGCTCGAGCTGGAGGCCCAGCTGCAGACCGCCGCGGCGCTGACCGACGACTTCGCGGAGGGTGTCGCCGCGTTCAGGGAGAAACGCCTCCCGGAGTTCCGCGGCCGGTAGTCGTCAGTCCCTGGTGCAGGCGTCCGGGGCCGAACCGCCTGCCGATCTCGTTCGAGGCTGAGCAGCGCGAACGGGGCGAGCAGGATTCGTGACATGTGAGACGAAACCCACCCGTGACACCGTGGCCGACCATCCCATTCGCCTGATCGTCACCGACGACCTCCGCCGCACGCGGCTCACGGTCTTCTTCCGGCTGCTGCTTGCGATTCCGCACCTGATCTGGGTCTCGCTCTGGGGAATCGTCGCGTTCCTCGCTGCGATCGCGAGCTGGTTTGCGACGCTCTTCACCGGCTCGACGCCGCAGGGCTTGCACGACTTCATCGCGGGTTACGTGCGCTACCGCACTCACGTGCTCGCCTACACGTGCCTGGTCGCCGATCCGTTCCCGGGCTTCGGCGGCCGGCCCGGCTACCCGGTCGACCTCGAGATCGACCCGCCGGCGCCGCAGGGCAGGCTGGGCGTGTTCTTCAGGATCGTGCTCGCGATTCCGGCGTTCCTGATCGCGCAGATCCTCACCTACCTGCTCGAGCTGCTCGCGTTCTTCGGCTGGTTCGTGGCGCTCTTCACCGGCCGGCTGCCGAAGGGTATGCGCGATCTCCTCGCCTACTGCGTGCGCTACGACGAACAGACCCAGGCGTACGCGATGTTGCTGACGAGTCGCTACCCGGCGCTCAGCTCGCCCGACGCCTAGAGCTGCTCGAGGATCTCCGCGGGCTCGGGAAAGCGCCCTTCGGCCTCCTTCGACCAGACGAGTGCGCCGTCGACGAGCACGTCGAACTGACTTTTGCGCCCCTCGGCGATCTCGGCGGTGTGCGGCGTCCTCGACGTGATCTCGGCCGCGAGACTCGCAGCCCGTGTGTCGTACCCGCCTCAGACGGGGCAGTAGAAGATCTGGACGGCGGCCATCCTCAGACCTTACAGACGTACGGTGTAGGAATGCCTTCGCGCTTCCAGCTCGTAGCCCGCACCGGCAACCCGGACTTTCTCGACCTGCCCTGGGAGACCCCGCTCGAAGAGTGGCGGAGCGACCGGCTCGTGAACGTCGCGCGCGGGATCTCGCGGCACGTCGTGCGTTTCGTCGACTACGACGGGCGCCTGTTCGCGCTCAAGGAGCTACCCGAGCGCTACGCGGAACGTGAGTACCGGCTCCTCCGCGAGCTCGCGGCCCAGGAGATGCCCGTCGTGGAGGTCGTCGGGGTCGCGCGCCGGGAGGGGCTCGACCCGATCCTGATCACGCGGCACCTCGAGTTCTCGCTTCCGTTCCGGACGCTCTTCTCGCAGGAGCCCCGCGAGGAGCTCCGTGAGCACCTGCTGAACGCGCTCGCCGAGCTGCTCGTGCGTCTCCACCTTGCGGGCTTCTTCTGGGGCGACTGCTCGCTCTCGAACACGCTCTTCCGCCGGGATGCAGGCGCGCTCAGCGCGTACCTCGTCGACGCCGAGACCGGCGAGCTGCACCCTACGCTGAGTAACGGCCAGCGCGCGCACGACCTGGCGATCGCGTTCGAGAACATCGCCGGCGAGCTGTTCGACGTCGAGTCCGAGACCGAGATCCCGCTCGAGCGGGATCCGTTCGAGACCGCCGACGAGGGCCGCTCCCGCTACGAGGCGCTCTGGGCCGAGCTGACGCGGGAGGAGGCGTTCGGACCGGACGAGCGCTGGCGGCTGCACGAGCGGCTGCACCGGCTCAACCAGCTCGGCTTCGACGTGGAGGAGATCGAGCTCGTCGCGGGCGACGGCGTCTATCGCCTGCGTTTGAGTCCGCGCGTCGTGGAGCCTGGCCACCACCGGCGCCGCCTCCACTCGCTGACGGGGCTCGACGCACAGGAGAATCAGGCGCGCAGGATGCTGAACGACCTCGCCGGCTACCGCGTCCACCTGGAGAAGCTCGAGCAGCGCCCGCTGCCGCAGGCGGTCGTCGCCTACCGCTGGCTCGCCGAGATCTTCGAGCCGACAATTGCGAAGATTCCGCGCGAGCTGTACGGCCGCCGGCAGGCGGCGGAGCTCTTCCACGAGCTGCTCGAGCACCGCTGGTTCCTCTCGGAGAACGAGACGAAGGACGTCGGTCTCGACGCTGCGCTCGCCTCGTACATCGAGACCGTCCTGCGCCACCATCCAGAGGAGCGCGCCGTACTCGACGAGCCGGGCCGCTAGCTCAGCCGAGCCAGCGGTCTTCCCAGGGCAGCGTCTCGAGCGCAACCGCGGCGCCTGCGGCGATCGCGACCGCGACGATCGTGGCGCGCAGCACCCAGCCGGGCACCTGCCGCTGCGAGAGCACGAGGCGCGGCAGCCGCCAGACATAGGTAACGACGTGGACGCCGGTGACTGCGAACCAGACGACGAAGCTGGCCTTGTGCAGCGGCAGCACCCAGCCGGAGTGGGCGCGGCCGTCCACGAGCAGCGCGACGCCCGTGGCTAACAGCGCGATCGTCGACGCGACGAGCACCGGAGCGAGCAGGCGCAGCAGCAGGCGCGGCGGGCCCTTCTCCACATACGGAGCGCTGCCCGTGTAGTAGCGGGCGAAGCGCCAGCCCGTGCTTGCGAGCTTGAGCGCGACCGGCGGGATCAGCAGCATCCCCACGAACAGGTGCACCGGCAGCAGCGGCCGCAGGAAGACGATCGTTACGCCTTCGATCGCCAGCAGCACGAGCAGCACCGCCGCGGTGGCGGCGGTGAGCTGCTCGTTGGAGTCCGGACTCACCCCGGAATGGTGCCTGTCCTAGACGGCGACGGGGACGAGCACGCGCTGGGCGAGCTCCGCGAACCGCGTCGCGTAGCCCCACTCATTGTCGTACCAGGCAACGACCTTCACCTGTGTGCCGCCGGTCACGATCGTCAGGCCGGCGTCGAAGATCGACGAGTACGCGGACTTGATCGCGTCGGTCGAGACGAGCGGCTCCTCGCTGTAGGCGAGAATTCCCTCGAGCGGTCCGGTGTCGGCGCGGCGCGCGAAGATCGCGTTGATCTCCTCCACGCTCGTCTCACGCTCGACCTCTACCGTCAGATCGACGAGCGAGCCGGTCGGGACCGGCACGCGGGCTGCGAAGCCCTGCAGCTTGCCTGCGAGCTCGGGGATCACGAGGCCGATCGCCTTCGCGGCGCCGGTCGTGGTCGGGACGATGTTCATCGCCGCGCCGCGGGCGCGGCGGAGATCCTTGTGCGGCAGGTCGACGAGCCGCTGGTCGCCCGTGTAGGCGTGGATCGTCGTCATCACGCCGTGCCGGATGCCGAGCTCGTCGTGCAGCACCATCGCGACCGGCGCCAGGCAGTTCGTCGTGCAGGAGGCGTTCGAGATCACGTCGTGGTGCGCGGGGTCGTAGGCGTCGTCGAAATTCACGCCGAGCACGACCGTGACATCCGGATCCTTGCCTGGCGCCGAGATGATCACCTTGCGCGCGCCGGCCTCGAGATGGCGGGCCGCATCCGCGCGTGTCCGGAACCTGCCCGTCGCCTCGAGAGCGACCTCGACCTCGAGCTCGCGCCACGGCAGCTTCGCCGGATCGGCCTCGGAATAGACCGGGATTCGCCGGCCGTCGACGACAAGCGCGCCGTCCTCGAGCTCGACGGTGCCGGGAAACGGACCGTAGACGCTGTCGTGCCGAAGCAGGTAGGCGAGTGCGGCGGGATCCGCGACGTCGTTCACGGCCGCCACCTCGAGATCGAGCTCACGCTCGTACGCCGAGCGCAATGCAGCCCGACCGATGCGGCCAAAGCCGTTGATTGCGATGCGGGTGGTCATGGTCTCTCCTTTCGGTATCTAGAGCCATGATCCGACCGGAAGCGCGCCGGCGCATCGGAAAGACCCCGCGCGGCGCTTCGGCGTACTACGGTCTGCGCGAGCTCGGACCTCACGCCGGACCGAGCGCTCTGTGCAATCGTAGAAGCGGAAAGTGCGGGGAGAAGGGCGAGGAATCACGGAGAGGCTCGCGCGCGCGTGCGCCGCGCGCCCGAGGCTGACCTTCGCCGCGTGGGGACTTGCCGTCGTTGCGGCCCTCGTGCTGGTGGCCACGTCGCTGCACGGGCTGACCTCGAACGGGACGGTTTCGGGGAAGCCCGAGTCGGCGAGAGCGGACGAGCTGATCGCCAAGTCGTTCCCGCCCAGCCCGGCCGAGGCGAGTCGCCGGGTCAGCGACGTCGTCGTCGTCAGCTCGAGCCGCTACGCCGCCGGGTCGCCCGAGTTCCGGGCCTTCGTCTCGAAGCTCGTCACCGGTATGCGCGCGACGGGCAAGGCGCTCGGCGTCCAGACCTACCTGGGCGGCAATCGCGCGCTCGTCTCGCGCGACGGCCAGGCGACGCTGATCCAGCTCCTGGTCGGAAGCGACTCCGACATCGAGCCGCTCGTCTCGGTGGTCGAGCAGGCCGACCGGAATCCCGACTTCGCCGTCGCGATCACGGGCGAGCACACGGTCGGCAACGACTTCACCAAGCTGTCGCAGAGCGACCTCGAGCACGGCGAGCTGGCGTTCGGTCTGCCGGCGGCGCTGGTCGTGCTGATCCTCGTCTTCGGTGCGGTCGTGGCTGGGCTCGTGCCGGCGCTGATGGCGATCATCTCGATCCTGGTCGGGCTCGGTCTTGTGGCCCTCCTCTCGCTCGAGTTCAGTCTCTCCGTCTTCATCGTGAACATGCTCAGCGGCATGGGGCTCGCGCTCGGGATCGACTACTCGCTGTTCGTCATCTCCCGCTACCGCGAGGAACGCACTCTGGGGTTCGGCCAGGAGGAGGCGATCGCGCTCGCCGGCGCGACCGCCAGCCGGGCGGTGCTCTTCAGCGGCAGCACCTTCGTCGTCGCCCTGCTCGGGATGCTGCTCGTGCCGACGAGCATCATGCGCAGCCTCGCGGCCGGCGCGATCATCGTCGGGATCGTTTCTGTCGCGGCCGCCCTGACCCTGCTTCCCGCGCTGCTGAGCGTGCTGGGCGATCGCGTGAACGCCCTGCGCGTGCCGATTCTGGGGCGCAACCTCGGGCGGGCGGACGCAGCCGAGGGGCGGATCTGGCGCGCGATCGTCGGCGCGGTGCTGCGCCGTCCCGCACTCAGCCTCGTCCTCGCCGCCGGTCTGATGATCGCCGCCGCGATCCCGATCTTCGGTCTGCACATCGGCGCCAGCGGAGTGACCACGCTGCCCGACAGCAGCCCGTCCAAGCAGGGGTACCTCGCCCTGCAACGGGAGTTCCCGTCCAAGAGCCCGTACCCCGTCGACATCGTCGTGCGCGGCTCCGGCTCGGCCGTGAAGAGCGATCTGGCGAAGCTGGAGCGGCAGCTCGCACGCGATCCCCGCTTCGGCGCCGGCACGATTCGCACGTCGGCCGGCGCTGCCTGGCTGTCGGCGCCCGTGCGCGGCGATCCCGTGAGCGGCCCCGCGATCGACGCCGTCCGTGACCTGCACTCGCACATCGTTCCCGCGGCTTTCGCCGGCACCGGAGCCGAGGTGCTGCTCCGCGGGAAGAGCCAGGAGAACGCGGAGTACTTCGACGCTGTCACAAAGCCGACGCCGTACGTGATCGTCTTCGTGCTCGGGCTCAGCCTGATCCTGCTCACGATCGCGTTCCGCTCGCTCGTGGTTGCGCTCGTCTCGATCGTGCTCAACCTGCTCTCGGTCGGCGCCGCCTACGGCTTGCTCACGCTCGTGTTCCTGCACGGCTACGGGGCGGGCTTCTTCGGCTTCCAGCATGTGCACGCGGTCGACGCGTGGGTGCCGCTCTTCCTCTTCTCCGTGCTCTTCGGCCTCTCGATGGACTACCAGGTCTTCCTGATGAGCCGGATCAAGGAGCGATACGACCAGAGCGGCTCCACCCGCGAGGCGGTGGCCGCAGGCGTCGCCACGACCGCGCGGATCATCACCGGCGCGGCGCTGATCATCGTCGTCGTCTTCAGCGGCTTCGCCCGCGGTGAGCTCGTCCAGTTCCAGCAGATGGGCTTCGGCGTCGCCGTGGCGCTCCTGCTCGACGCGACCGTGATCCGCTCGATCCTGCTGCCGAGCATGCTCAGCCTGCTCGACGAGCGCGCCTGGTATCTCCCCCGCTGGCTCGACTGGCTCCCGCACGTGGAAGTCGAGCGCCCCGCGTCGGCGTCAGCGGCACCGGAGGTTGCCGGCCGCTAGCTACGAAGGGAGCTCCAGGGCCCCTGGAGGGCGTGCTCCTAGCATCACAGCGGTTCGAACCGCGCCTGGAAGAAGCGCAGGTAGCGCGGCTCGTAGGTCAGCTTCAGGCCGCGCGCCTTGTCCCTCGCCGCGTACACCGTCTCGACCGACTCGGCGACGACGTCCATGTGCGCCTGCGTGTAGACCCGGCGCGGAATCGTCAGTCGCGTCAGCTCGAGCTTCGGGTACTGGTGGTCGCCCGTCTTCGGGTCGCGCCCGGCCGAGACGACGCCACGTTCCATCGAACGGATTCCGGAGTCGAGGTAGAGCTCGGCGGCGAGCGTCTGGGCCGGGAAGGCGTCCTGCGGCAGGTGCGGGTAGAAGCGCCGCGCGTCGAGGAAGATCGCATGCCCGCCGACCGGTCGCACGAACGGAACGTCCGCTGCCTCGAGCAGCTCGCCGAGGTAGTACACCTGCCCGATCCGAGAGCGCACGTGGTCGTCCTGGACGGATTCCTCGATGCCGATGGCGATCGCCTCCATGTCGCGCCCGGCGAGGCCGCCGTAGGTGTGCAGGCCCTCGAAGACGACGACGAGGTTGCGCGCCTCCTCGAACAGATCCCGGTCGTTGAGCGCGAGCCAGCCGCCGATGTTGACGAGCGAGTCCTTCTTGGCGCTCATCCACGCGCCGTCGGTGTACGAGCAGAACTCGAGCAGGATCTCCGCGACAGACGTCCCGGCGTACCCCTCCTCGCGCTCCTGGATGAACCAGGCGTTCTCGACCATCCGCGTCGCATCGAGGAAGAGCCTGATCCCGTGCTGGTCGCAGAACTCGCGCAGCGTCTTCACGTTCGCCATCGAGACCGGCTGGCCACCGGCCATGTTGACGGTGCCCGCGAGCGAGACGTACGCGATCTGGTCCGCGCCGTGCTCTGCGACGAGCGCCTCGAGCTTGCCGAGGTCGACGTCACCCTTGAACGGGTGCAGGCTCTCGGGGTCATGCGCCTCGTCGCGGATCACGTCGACGAAGATGCCGCCGGCGCGCTCCTGGTGAAGCCGCGTCGTCGTGAAGTACATGTTCCCCGGGACGAACTGTCCCGGCTTGATCGCGATCTGGCTGATCAGGTGCTCGGCGCCGCGGCCCTGGTGCGTCGGGACGATGTGCGCGTAGCCGTAGTAGCGCTGGATCGCCGCCTCGAGGCGGTAGAAGTTGCGGCTGCCGGCGTACGCCTCGTCGCCGAGCATCATGCCGGCCCACTGGCGGTCGCTCATCGCGTTCGTGCCCGAATCGGTGAGGAGATCGATGTAGACCTCGTCCGAGCGCAGCAAGAAGGTGTTGTAGCCTGCCTCGGCGAGCGCGCGGCCGCGCTCCTCACGGGTTGACATCCGCAGCGGCTCGACCATCTTGATCTTCCAGGGCTCGGCCCAGGAGCGGCGGCCGAGCTGCTGCCCGGTTGTGGTGGGAACGTGCTCGGTCACGTGGAGGAGATGCTAGCCCTGCGGATCGGGTCGTCTGCCGTCGAGGTCAGTCGGTGAGGTTTGGCTCGCGTTGCCGGCTGTTGGCTCGGCTGGTCGAATCGACTGCCAGATGCACTGTCGCTCGGGTGCCTTCGCGAATGCACTCCCGCACTGCCTCTGAGCTCAGGCGTCGGAACGCGGCGTCTCGTTGTGCCCGGAGCAGCGCCTCGGGGTATGTGTCGTCTCGCTCGGTGACGTTCATCGTGATCGTCTCCTCGGGTTCGGTTGCGGCTCGAGCTCGAGCTACGAATGCTCCCGGTACCTCCCAGAGCCGGATCGTGCGCGGGAATGAGCGCTCGGAACGGCGAACTCCGGCTCGGTTGCGGCGGCGTTGCAGGTTGCCGGGCGGCTGGCGCACCTCTCAGGTCGGGCGTGGGCTAGGCCACGACTTCTACCGTGGCGCCGGCCGAGTCGAATCGGAGCAAGCGCGCACCAGAGGCAGGTGGTTAATACGCAGCCCGGCACCCCGAGAAACGCGCGCCTAGGAGCCCAGACGACGTTCGCTCCGCGGGCTTCGCATCGCGGTTGAGGCTGGCCCGCCGGCCCGTCCAAGCAGGCGGCGGTTCAGCCGCTGCCGGCGGCACGTTCAGTCTGGACGCCGACCAGCGCGATCGGCAGCACGATGCTGACGGTCGTGCCGGCGCCCGGCTCGCTCGTGATCGTCAGCTCGCCGCCGGCGAGTGCGACTCGCTCCTGCATCCCGAGCACCCCGAAGCCTGCGCTGGCCGCTTGCAGGTCGAAGCCGACCCCATCGTCGCGGACGCTCAGCTCGAGCAGGTCAGACCGTTCGCTGACCTCGACTCGCACCCGGCCGGCCTGTGCGTGCTTGACCGTGTTCGTCAGTGCTTCCTGGGCGAGCCGATAGACGGCGATTTCCAACTGCCCCTCGAACCGGTCGTCCGTCCGGCCGTGGGCGAGCTCGACGTACAGCTCGACCTCCAGTCCGGCCAGCTGGCGGGTGCGTTCGGCCAAGGCTTCCAGCGCCGCCTGCAAGCCGAACTCGTCCAGCTGGGCGGGCCGCAGCTCGGTGATCAGGTGACGCAGCCCCTGGATCGTTTCGTCGACGATCGCTCCCGCTTGCTCCCAGACAGAGGCGGGCGCGTCGCCGTGGCGGAGCGCGCCGAGCATCAGCTTGACCGCCGCCAGCTCCTGCAAGGTCTGATCGTGCAGCTCGCGCGCCCAGCGCGCCCGTTCGCCTTCCTGCGCCTGCACGCTGCGGGTCAGCGTCTCCGCAGCGACCGTCTGCGCGGTCGCGACGGCCGCCGCCGCGCTGACGGCGAAGGCTTCCAGCAGCTGTTCGTCGTTGAGGCTGAACTCCGGCCCGTCCTCGAGCCGGTCGAACACTTCGAGCACACCCAGCCCGCGGCCGTGGAAGCGCATCGGCACGAACAGGCAGGTGCGGGCCCGGGTTGCCTGGCCGAGTGCGAACTGCAACCGCGAGGAGGCGTCGGCGAGCCGTTCCGGCCGGCCGCTGGCGAGCACGCTCCCGGCGACCGTCTGGGTGATCGCGAAGCGGTCGCCGTCGGCCGCGGTGCCGATGTCGCCGGCGTGCGCCGCCAGTTGCAGCTGCTCACCCTGGACCAGCAGGACAACGGCGCCGCGGGCATCGGTGAGCGCACGGGCGCGCTTGACGACCAGCTCCAGGATCCGCCCCAGATCGATTTCGCCAGCAAGCGCACGCGCGATCTCGCCTGTCGCCTCCAGTTGCTCCACGGCGCGTTCCAGCTCGTCGTGGCGGCCCCGCACAGTGGTGTAAGCGAGCGCGCTGGCGATCGCGATCGCCGCCCAGGCGGCAAGCACACCAACGTCGTGCTCGTCCTCGGCGCTGAACTCGCCCTGCGGCTGCTCGGTCAGGTAGAGGTTCCCCCAGGGGCGACCGCGGATCAGGATCGGCACGCCCAGGAAGCTGTCCATCGGCGGATGCCCGACCGGAAAGCCGTAGGAAAGCGGGTGCTCGCCGACCCTGGTCAGCCGCAGCGGCCGCGGATCCTTGATCAGCGCGCCGAGCACGCCGCGGCCGCGCGGCAACTCGCCGATCCGCTGCTGCGTCTCCTCGTCGATACCGCGGGTGAGGAACCGACTCAACCCGTCGCGCTCCTGGTTGAGCACGCCCAACGCGGCGTAGCGGGCTCCGGTCAGCGCGAGCGCCGCAGCGAGAATTCGCTCCAGCACCACATCCAGATCCAGGTCCGCAAGCAGAGCCGGACCAACCTCGAGCAACCGCTCCAGCCGACGGACGCGCTCCGCCTGCGCCACCTGCTTCACCCTCCGCACCCCGCCGCCGGCCGGCACACGCGGCGAGCCGGCGGCCCAGCGTCCGATGTCGTGGAGTCGGGACCAGCAGGGTCGGCCGCAGGGGGCGTCTTCATCGCAGCTCCTCCGCGGCCGGCTGAAGCTCGGTGACGAACTGAGCGAGGTCGGTCGAAGCGCTGATCAGGTAGCTGCGGCCGTCGTACAGCACCTCGGCGCTGGGAAGCCGGGCCTCGGCGAGCCACCGACTCACGAGTGAGAGCATCTGCAGCGCCCAGGGCCTTCCGGCCGGCAGGCGCAGCCTGACAATCCCGATACAGCCGGCGACAAGCTCCGCCGCAAATATGGGGGCGGCGTACTCCAGCAGCAGCTCGCTGCTGGCATCGTCGGGCGCAACGATCTCGATCGGCCGCTCGCGCCCAGACGGTTGTTCGCGAAGAGCGACAGCGCCGACACGTTCAGGCGCGATCGAGAGTCTCCCCGCGCGCCAGGGCTCCGGAAGCACTGATCCTTCAGACATCTCTCCTCCAGGTCGGGGCGGATTCGCCGACCACGCTGACTGAGGTCGGCCGCGAAACGGTTCCAACCCGCAATGCCTGTGGGAGGAGGGATCGCCGAGCCACGCATCCTTGAAGCCCGGCCGACACTCCGCCGGCACCGATGGTCTTGCGGCACCGACAACAGCGGACGTTACATCTTTTCTTCGCGCCTGGCTCAAGCGGAAAATCAGAATCCATGGACCCTCGCGCCGTTGGAGTAGTACGCGGGCGCCGGCTCCAAGCACAAGCTCGCCGCGAGCACTGCGAACCCGGACGCGACCATGAGCTCGGCGCCGATCAGACGCAGGCCCCGCGAAACTAGAGGATCTCGGCGATCACGGCCGCGGCGCGCGCTGCGCCATTCGAGTCGACGGGCAGATAGTCGACGGTCGCTGCCGATCTCCTCGGCGATCGCGCGCGCGATCTCGGTCGGGCCGTCGCTCTCGAAGTCCATGACGCGGCCGGCCCGATAGCGGTCGAGCCGGTGGCGGACGTGGAAGTTCTGCTCGAAGTGGTGCCGGAGCGGGAAGCTGAGGAAGGGGCGCCGGTTCGCCGTCAGCTCCATCGACGTCGTCAGGCCGCCCTGGACGATCGCGAGATCGCAGGCGGCGAGGTGCCGGTAGAGCTCGTGGACGTACGCCCGCACCTCGAGCCCTGCGTGTGCAGGCAGCGAGCGCGGGTCGATGCGCGGCCCGGCGACGACGATCATCCGCAGCTCGGGAACGAGCCGCTTTGCCTCCGGGAACGCTGCGATCACGCGTCGCAGCAGGTCGGCGCCGACGCCGGAGCCGCCGACGGTGACGATGCAGACCGGCCTCGCCCGCGCGGTAGCCGAGCTCGGCGCGCAGCCGCTCGCGGTCGGCGAAGTCGGCTGGATCGAAGCCGGTGACGTAACCGGCGAAGTCGAAGTGCTGCTCGGTCCAGTCGCGAATCATCGGCAGGTCGGGCCCGAAGCGGTCGGTGATGATGTCGTCGGGGTCGCCGACGAAGAGCGCGCGGTCGCGCAACCGCGGGTAGCGGTCGATCTGCTCGATCATCTCGGCGTTGTAGTCGGCGGTCAGGAAGCGCCTCGCGCTCGCCGCCGTCGGGCATCGGCAGCCAGCCGACGAAGTCGGTGAGCCAGACGTACGCCGCGCGTCTTCAGCTCCGGGTTCTCGTGCAGGAAGTAGTCGAGCTCCCATGCCTCGTCGCCGATCCAGAGGTCGTACGGGTCGTCGCGGACGAGGTCGTGGAAGACCATGAAGTTCGAGACCAGGATCTCGTCCATCCGCCGCCACGCGTGGAAGCAGTGCAGGTCGTGCTCGGCCGACTCCGACTCGAAGTGGCCTGACTCGCTCGCGAGGTGCGCGCTCGCAGGGTGGATCCGCTCGCCGCGCGCCTCGAGCACCGACGTGACCGGGTGCTGCGCGAGCCAGTCGATCTCGAGGTCGGGATGCAGCTTGCGCAGCTCGTCTGCGATCGCGACGTCCCGCTGCGCGTGGCCGAGGCCGATCGGCGACGAGACGAACAGCGCGCGCTTGCGACGGCCGTCGGCCGCGGCGCCAGAGGGCGGCGGGCGCCAGCGGGCAGGCGAAGTCGCGGAGCAGCAGGTTGACCTTCACCGGGTCGCGCGTCTGCGGCAGGTGGCCCGCTCCCTCGAGCGTGACGAGCGTGCCGCCGGTCGCCTCCGCGAGCGCGGCGCCCTGCGCGTGCGGACGGATCAGGTCGGTGTCGCCGTGGATCACGAGCACCGGACACCGGACGCGGGCGCAGGTGTCGCGGAAGCGCTCGAACCGGCAGAGCGAGATCGCGCGACTCGTGTCGGCGAGCGTCTCGGCGTCGGTCTCCAGCGCCCAGCCGACGGCAGTCCTCGATCTGCTTCGTCGAGTGCGGCTCGTTGAAGCACTGCGCGAAGAAGAACTCGAGGAACCCGCGGTAGTCGCGCGACCAGTAGTGGCTGTTGTACTTCGCCCAGCCCTCGTCGGTGTCGTACACCTCCTCGAACGAGTCGTAAACGCTGGCGCTCGGGGTGGCCCGGTGCGAGCCCGACGGCGGGACCGATGCAGACGACCCCGTCGACCTTCTCGGGGTGGTCCGCCGCGAGGATCGTGCCCCAGAGCGCGCCGCAGGACGCGCCGACGAGCGTCACGCGCTCGGTGCCTGTCGCGTCCATCACTGCCAGCGCGTCGGCTGCGAACTCGTCCTCGAGGTAGTGCTCCACGCCGGCCGGCGGTCGGAGCGGCCGTTGCCGCGGCCGTCGAACGTGACGACGCGTGCATGTCGCGCGAGGTACGGGATCTGCGCCTTCCAGAGGCGCGAGTGGACGATCGACCACGTCGGCAGCAGCAGGATCGTCGGCTCGCCTTCGCCGTACACCTCGTAGAAGACGCGGACCCGTCGCGCTCGACGAAGCCGTCGCGATCGGGGTAGCGGGCGCGCGACTGCTCGCGCGCCCGCTCGACGCCGATTCCCGCTGCCGGGGCAGCGGTCAAGGCCTCGCCTCGAACACCATGTTGAACGGCGTCTCGGCGACCCGGCGGAAGCTCGAGAAGCCCGCGCCGAGTGACGATCTCCCGGATCCGTGCCTCGCCGGCCTGCGCGCCGAGCGCGAGCCCGACCTCCTGCGACAGCGACGACGGCGTGCAGAGCAGCGTCGAGAACCCGTAGTAGGCGCGGCCGACCGGATTCAGGTTCTCCTCGACGCGGTCGCCGGCCCGCGGCTCGACGATCATCCACGTCCCGTCCGGCGCGAGCGACGCCCGGACGTGACGCGCGGCGCCGGCGGGGTTCCCCATGTCGTGCAGGCAGTCGAACATGGTCACGAGGTCGTAGCCGTCCCCCGAGTATGACGCCGCCGACTCGGCGGCGAACTCGACGCGGACACCGACGCCCGCCGTAGCCGCCCGTTCCACCGCCGTCCGGATCGAGCCGTCGTGGTAGTCGAAGCCGTGAAACCGCGAGGCCGGGAACGCCTCCGCCATCAGGATTGTCGAGGCGCCGTGGCCGCACCCGATGTCGGCGACGGCGGCACCGCGCTCGAGCTTCTCGACGACGCCGTCGAGTGACGGGCAGCCACTCGGAGACCAGGTGCGCGTTGTAGCTCGGGCGGAAGAACCGCTCGCAGCCCTCGTGAACGTCGTGGACGTGGTCGCCCCAGCCGATCCCGTCCCCGCTCTGCACCGCCTCGGTGATCCGCGGCGAGTCGATCACGGAACCGAGCGCGATCTGGAAGAAGCCGGGCAGGTATGCCGGGCTCGACTCGTCGCAGAGCGCGACGGCCTGCTCCGCGCGGCAGCGAGTAGCGGCCGCTGTCCGCCTCGTACTCGACGTACCCGCCCGCCGCCTGGGCGTTCAGCCACTCGCGGACGTACCGCTCGGCGGTTCCGGTGCGGCGCGCGAGCTCCGCAGGCGTCAGCGGCCCGGCGCCCGCCAGCGCGCGGTAGAGCCCGAGCCGGTCGCCCATGACGACGAGCGCGGCGTTGAGGGTCGCGCCGACCTCGTCGACGGCGCGGAAGACGAACTCCTGCAGCTTCTCCAAGTCGAGGGGCTGCTCCTGGATCGTGGTGGTCATCTGGTCCTCCATTGTCGATTACGGACTCGACTCTAGGAAGCTCCGTTCGTGCTTCGCCTCGGGGGCCCCACCTGGTCCGACCCCTGGGCTCGTTCGTACAATCGACGAGTGCTTCTCGGCCGTGAACAGGAGAAGCGGGCGCTCGAGCGCCTTCTCGCCGAGGCGCGGGACGGCCGGAGTGGGGTGCTTGCCCTCGTTGGCGAACCGGGAATCGGGAAGTCTGCGCTGCTCGAATGCGCAGCGGAACTCGCGATCGGGATGCACGTCCTGCGGGCGCGCGGGGTCGCCTCGGAGCAGCAGATCCCGTTCGCCGGGCTCTACGAGCTGCTCCGGCCGGCGCTCGGCTGCCTCGACCGGATCCCGGTACCACAGGCGTCAGCGCTCGAAGGCGCGCTCGCGTTGCGGCCGGCACGGGCGGAGGATCGGTTCGCCGTCGGCGCGGCGACGCTGAGCTTGCTCGCGGCCTACGCCGACACGAAACCACTGGCGGTCCTGGTCGACGACGCCCACTGGCTTGACGGCTCGAGCGCCGACGCGATCCTCTTCGCCGTACGTCGCATGCTCGCCGAGCCGATCGCGGTCGTCGTGACGGTGCGTGAGGGCGAGTCGTCACTGCTCGACGGCGCCGACCTGGTGTCCCTGCGACTCGGAGGGCTCGACGTGCGTGCCGCGGAGCGCCTGCTTCGTCACGCAGCTCCCGACGCCGGTGCCGAAACCGCCGCTCGCCTTCACCGCGAAACAGGCGGCAACCCGCTCGCGCTGCTCGAGCTTGCACGAGAGCGGCCGCCGGAGCTGGCCCTCGACGCGCCCATCCCGGTCGTCACGAGCGTCGCGCAGGCTTACCTCCAGCGCGCCGCAGCGTTGCCGGAGCGGACACGGGATGCGCTCGCCCTCGCCGCTGCGACCGATCGCGGCGACCTCGCACTGCTCGCCCGCGCTGCCGTTGCGCTCAGCCTCGAGATTGCCGATCTGGCGCCGGCGGAGGAGGCGGCGCTCGTCGCGGTTCGGGACGGGCGCCTCGAGTTTCGTCACCCGCTCGCACGGTCCGCGATCTACGGCGCCACGGCGGCCGAGCGTCGGCGGGAGATCCATCGCGCCCTCGCCGGCGCGCTGCCCGACGCCGACGCCGACCGGCGCGCCTGGCACCTCGCGCTCGCCGCCACCGGCCCTGACGAGACCGCCTCCTCCGCCCTCGAGCAAGCTGCGAGGCGCGCGCACGAGCGGAGCGCTTACGACGTCTCCTCGCAGGCGTTCGAGCGGGCGGCGCTGCTGGCGGCCGTGGATGAGCGACGAGGTCTCCTGCTGTATGCGGCGGCCGACGCTGCCTGGCTCGGCGGGCTCGCCGACCGTGCAGTCTTGCTTCTCGACGAGGCGGCGCGCATCGCCGGTGAGGGGCCGCTCGCGATCGAGATCGACCACTTTCGCGGCAGCATCGCCCTCCGCCGCGGGCCGCTGCGCGAGGGGCGGGCTCTTTTGCTCGCCGCGGCCGAACGCGCCGATCCCGACGCCGCTGTCGTCATGCTCGCCGAGGCCGCGGTAGGTGCCCTCTACGCTGCCGACGCGGCCGGGATGCGGGAGTGCGGCGAGCGAGCGAGCGCCCTCGCCGGGCGGGACGGCAGCGGCCGGACGGCGTTCTTCGGCGCGATCACGAACGGGATGGCGCTCGTGCTCTCGGGCCAGGGCGATCGCGGTGCCGCCTCGATCCGGGACGCCGTGCGCCTGCTCGAGCGCTCGGACGAGCTGCGGACGGACCTGCGCCTGCTCGTCTGGGCGGCGATGGGGCCCCTCTGGCTGCGCGAGACGGACGCCGGGCACGAGCTCGTCGATCGCGCGGTCGCTACGGCGCGCTCCCGCTCGGCGGTGGGAGTCCTCCCGCACCTGCTCGCCCACGTCTCGATCCAGCACGCCACGACCGACCGCTGGGTCGAGGCCCAGGCCGGGTTCGACGAGGCGATCCGCCTGGCGCGCGAGACGGGGCAGCACGTCGTACTCGCAGGCGCTCTCTCACGGCTTGCGTGGCTCGAGGCGCGACTCGGGCGCGAGCTCGCCTGCCGCGCGCACGCCGCCGAGGCGCTCGTGATCGCGCGCGAGCTCGGCGTCGTGCTCTGCGAGATCTGGGCGCTCGCCGCGCTCGGCGACCTCGAGCTCGGGCTGGGCAACCCGGACGCTGCACTCGCGCGCGTGGAGGAGCAGCAGGCAGTGATCCAGCAACAGGGGATCGCGGACGTCGACCTCTCTCCCGTGCCCGAGCAGGTCGAGCTCTACCTGCGCCTCGGCCGCGCAGACGACGCCGTCGCTGCGGCAGGCCCCTTCGAGCTGGCGGCCGCTGCGAAGGGCCAGCCGTGGGCGCTCGCGCGCGCCGCCCGCTGCCGCGCCCTCCTTGCCGACGAGGACAGCTTCGACGCTTGCTTCACGGAGGCGCTGACGCTGCACGCACGGACGCCCGACGTCTTCGAGGCCGCGCGCACCGAGCTCGCCTACGGCGTCCGGCTTCGGCGAGCCGGCCTGCGCGTCCGCGCGCGTGAGCGGTTGCGCTCCGCACTCGACGTCTTCGACGACCTGGGCGCCGCGCCCTGGGCCGAGCTCGCTCGGGCCGAGCTCGCCGCCACCGGCGAGACCGCGCGCCGGCGCAACCCGAGCAGCCTCGGCGAGCTGACGCCGCAGGAGCTCCAGATCTCCCTCCTGCTCGCCCAGGGCCGGACGACACGCGAGGCGGCGGCCGCGCTATTCCTCAGTCCGAAGACGATCGAGTATCACCTGCGGAACGCCTATCGCAAGCTCGCGATCCACTCCCGCGACGAGCTTCGGGACGCGCTGCGATCGGGACGCGACCAGGCCGATCCCGTCCTTGCCGATGAGTCGGGCAAGACGTCGAGCAGCAAGACGCCGCACGGTTGAGCGCCCGGAGCGGTGGGTGTGGCACTCGCGTGAGCCGGCTGCCCCTCATCGTCGGGCCGGTAAGGCCGCGCGGCGGGGCGCTCGCCACGAGCAAGCGGTTCTCAGGCGTCTGCGATTGGTCGGCCGACGACGAGTGCCTCGCGCAGCTGCGGCTCCAGCTCGCGGTAGCTCGCGTCGGGGTTGATGCAGAGCGCATCGAGCGTCTTCGAAAAGAAGCAGCGCGCAGCGGCGGCGAGGATGACGTCCATGATCTCCGTCTCCGAGAGTCCAAGTTCAAGGAGCTTCTGGATGTCGGCGTCGCCGATCGAAGTTGCGTCATCGACGACCCGCTCGGCGAGGTCCATGACGGCGACATCGACCTGATCGAGGCCGGCGGCACGGCGATCGAGCGCGATTTCGAGCACCGGCTCGCCAAAGCGCTCCCGAAGGACAGTGCCGTGGGCCAGGCAGCAGTAGCTCGATCTCAGCCGCTGCGCGGCGGCGAGCGTTACCAACTCGTAGCGGCGCAGATCCATTCCTGCCTTGATTGCACCGCTCAGCTGACCCCACGCCGCGTAGACCTCCGGTCGCTCGGCGAACGCGCGCTCGTAGTTCGTCGTCACGGAGAGGATTGTGCGAGCAAGCGCGGTCGTTGTCCAATCCCTGACCCCTTGCTCTGCGGGCCCGTTGTCCGGCCCGGACGAGCGCCGTGGTTCAACCCAGTGTGATCGCGGCCTGGAGTCCGAGGTGTGCTGCGTGAAGAGAGCAGACGAGGCCCCGTCCTTGGCGGGGCCTCGTCGTGGAGGTCGAGTCTGGAGGGCTAGCCCATCTTCTCGATGATCCCGGTCATCTCGCCTTCGGTGAAGGCGCGCATCGTGACCGAGCGCAGGCTGCCGCTCGAGGCGAGCTGAAGCGCGACCGCCGTCCCCGTCGCATCGTCGGGAAAATCCGCAACAACGACGATGTCGTACTGGCCCGTCGTCCAGAGAATCGTGTCGATCTTGCCGCCCTTGCTCTCCACGAGCTTCTTTGCGGCCTGATAGCGGTTGACGGTGTCTTTGACGTTCGCGACGCCCTGATCCGTCCAGTTGTAGAGAGTCACGTACTTGGGCACGGTTCCTCCTCTGATCGTCCGCCCGGCTCGCGGCGAAAAGCGACGTGAGCGCACAAGGCGGGTTGCCGAGTTTCACATCGAGCTCTGCCTAGGCGATCGTGAGAGTGTTGACCACGCGCTTGAACTGCTTGCCGATGTGGGTCGCGAAGGCAGGGGAGGCTGCACTGACGCTCCCGATCTCGCCGCCCGAGTTGAAGTCGTGCGAGCCGTGCAGCGTGATGTTCTCCGGCGGCGCCTTCCCTAGGAAGAAGAGCGTCAGCCACAGCATCGCGGTGTTCTGCTGCCGGGTGCCGCAGCTCGTCCGCTTCACGCTCGAGTAGTTGGCGACGTGCTTGCCGGGCCTGGCCGCGGTTCCTCTCTGGAACACCTGGCCCGCCTCGATCTGAAAGAGCCCAGCAGGGTCGTCGACGTTGTTCAGGCACTCGCGCACGAGCTGGTAGGTCAGTGGCGCCATCTCGGCTCCTCCTTAGGAGTAGGTTGCGATTGCCCAGGCTCGCTACGACGGCCGCAAGCTGGAATCTGCCGCCCCCGGGGCAACAGAGCCGCGTCACGCTCCCTGAAGCTCCCGGAATATATCCCCTCGAACTGCAGACCACCGCTCGCCAGCGCCTGCACCGCCGAGTTCTCAGTGCTTTCCCCGACGACAGATCAGCGTTCGCTCGGATTGGTACGACCTCGCAACGGGGAAGAGTTACGAGTATCAAAAGGGGGACCTATGATTCCCGCCGTGATCGCCATGGTCGTCGTCCTCGGAATCCTCTCCGTGGTGGCGTATGTGCTCTTCGAGTTGAGTCCGTTCGCACACCACGAGGAGCGCTACCACCAGCGAGGACAGCGTCAGCAGAGCCCGCGCCTCGACTGATCAGCGCGGCGGGTCGCCTCGGGGCAGGCCCTGAACCGGTGCGGGCCCGACCGCTCCCGCAGCTTTAGCGTGTCCTGGTCCGCCACCGCGTCGCGTGGCGTAGGCACATCTGCGTGTCATCATCGGTACGTTTCCTTCGCTCTTTGCTCCGTCGAGGAAGGGAGTCCGCATGGCCGGGAAGGTTCTCGTCAATCTCGTGACCGGAATGGAGGACGCGGAACGGGTGACGGTCGCGTTCCTCGTCGCGACCGCTGCGCTCGACCAGGGCAAGTCCGTCGTCATCTGGGCGACGAAGGATGCTGTGCGTCTTGGGCTCCCGGGTGAAGCCAAGGGTGAGGCCTGCAGTGGCTGCCCGCCTCTGGAGCGGCTGTTCCAGCAGTTCGCCGATGGTGGCGGCGAGCTCTGGCTCTGCCCGATCTGCCTCAATGCGCGTGGACTCGCAGACGATGAGAAGGTCGGCAATGTGAAGGTCGCCGGCGCGACGCCCATGTGTGAGTGGGCCGGCGACGACGCGACCGTCTTCAGCTACTGAGTCTTCCGCCCGCCAGACTCCGCCACCTCAACGCTGGAATCGCGAAATGTCAATCAAAGCCGCTACTAGCTAGCTAGATCGTCTTGAACTGCTCGTACGGCTGGCGGCAGCTCGAGCAGTGGCGCAGGGAGCGGCACGGGGTCGGGCCGAAGAGGTTCTCGAGCTTCGTTTCCGTCGAGCCGCAGTACGGGCAGCGGAACGTTCCCGTCTGCAGCTGCAGGAGCTGTGGCTTGCCGGCGCCACGCGGCGGGGGCGGGGCGAAGCCCGCGGTTCGCAGCTTCTCGCGGCCGGCTGGGCTGATCTTGTCCGTCGACCACGAGTCGTCGAGCACCACCTCGATCTCCGGCTCGCCGCCGAGCTCGGCGATCTTCGCGGCCATCAGGTCGCGCATGTACTCGAGCGCGGGGCAGCCGAGAAACGTCGGCGTGAACTCCACGTGGACGCGCGGTCCGTCGACGGCGACGTTCTTGACAACGCCCAGCTCGACGAGCGAGATCACCGGGATCTCGGGGTCGGCGATCTCCGCGAGTGCCGCCCAGACCGCGTGGGCGGTCACCATTCCGAGCCTGCCGGGGCGCTGCGGCGCACCATCGTCATCTCGGTGAGCAGCTCCGCAAGCTCGGCGGTGTGCTGCCCGCGCGAGATCGGCTCGGCGTCGGGGAGCGTGAAGGGAAGCTTCGCCTCGACGCGCTCGACGAAGATCGGCCGCAGCTCGTCGTCGAGCACGCCGAGCGCGTAGGGCCACAGCTCGGCGAGCGCCTCCTCGAGCTTGGCCCGCGCTCCCTCCTCGCCGAGCAGGCGCTCGAGCCACATCTCGGCGTGCATGCGGTGGTAGACCTCCTCGCGGTCGATCTTGGCCGCGAGCGCCGCGACCTCGCGGTCGCTCGAGGCGATCAGCGCCTCGAGTCGCACCTCGTCGGCCGTCTCGTAGAGCCAGTGACGCGCGATCGTGCGCGCCCACTCGAGCCGGCGCAGCTCGACGAGCGGCGCGCAGCGGTAGTCCTCCGGCGCGCGGTCGAGTGCCAGCGCGTCTGCGGTCGTGCCGAGCTCCGCGGCGGCGAGCTCGTACAGCGCCCGCGCGTGGCCGATCTCGTTCTGCGAGATCGAGGAGAAGGCGACGTCCTCCTCGAGAAAGGGCGCAATCCCGGTCCACTCCGAGTCGCGCCAGCCCAGGATCAGCTCGTCGTCGGCGAGCTCGAGGAGCAGGTCAGCTCTGCTCCGCCGCGACGCGATCGCGCACCTCCTTGAGCTTCGTCTTGATCGAGTAGCCGTCGACGCGGCGGTACTTGAGGTCGAACTCGTCGGCCCACTCGTCGACGCGGTGGATTGCCTCGCGCGGGACGAGCCAGAGAGCCACGGACTCCCCGCGGCGACCGTACTGCTCACGCGCCCAGGCCTCGGCGAACTCGGGAGTCGGCGCCGGGATCGAGCCCGCGTGCTCGAACGGCTGGCCCTTCCGCTCCTGCCGGAACACCTCGTACACGGTCATGCCGCTTGGGCGAGCAGGAGCCGCGTCACCCATTGCGAGTGCTCGCGCGCCAGGCGGCGGAAGTCCAGTCGCTCCTGGCTCTTCGGGCCGTGGCCTGTGACGACGCTCTTCAGTTCGTCCCAGTCCGGCTCGGTGTACTCCCAGACACCGTCGTCGCGCCGGCGCAGCGCCGGGTCCGGGATCTCGAGGCCGAGCTCGCGGATCTGCGGCACGTAGCCCTCGAGGAACTGCTGGCGCGCTTCCTCGTTGCCCTGGCTCTTGATCCGCCAGATCAGCATCGGGTCCTCGTCGGCCGGCACCTTGGTGCCGTGGAACTGCATCAGGGGGCTCCACCAGCGCAGCAGCGCCTCCTGGACGAGCTCCTGCTGCCCGGCTGTCCCGGTCATCAGCGCAAGAATCACGTCACGCCCGTGCAGGATGTGGAACGACTCCTCCCAGCAGATCTTCTTCATGATCCGCGCGTACGGGGCGTAGGAGCACTTCAGCAGCGCCTTCTGGGAGACGATCGCCGCCGCGTCGACGAGCCAGGCGATCACGCCGACGTCTCCCCACGTCTTCGTCGGGTAATGAAAGACGTTGTGGAACTTCGCCTTCCCCGAGATCAGGTCGTCGAGGCAGTCCTCGCGCGGCTTGCCGAGATCCTCGACGACGCGGTAGATCAGCTGCGCGTGCCCGACCTCGTCCTGCACCTTGGCGGTGAGCGCGAGCTTGCGCTGCAGCGTCGGCGCGCGCAGGATCCACTCTCGCTCGGGCAACACGCCCATCAGCTCCGAGTTGCCGTGCATCTCGATGAACTTGATCAGCCGCGCCCGGTACTCGTCCGGCATCCAGTCGGACGCCTCGACCTGGCCCCCGGACTGCACGTACTCGAGAAAGTCCTGCTCCGTCACGCACGCTCCTTACCGAACGATCGTTAGGGTGCCATTGTAGGCATGTCAGCCAGGCGATCGGAGCTAACTCGTCAGGCCGCGCGGCTCTTCGCGGAGAAGGGCTACCACGGCACCTCGATCGGCGACCTCGCCGAGGCGATGGGGGTGCAGAAGGGGTCGCTCTACCACCACATCGAGTCCAAGCAGGATCTGCTCTACGAGACGATGCGCGAGGGAGCCGACGCTTTCCACGAGGCGCTCGACGGCATCCCGGAGGAGCTTCCCGCCACCGAGAAGATCCGGCTCGCGCTGCGTGCGCACCTTCGTGCGGTCGCCGAGCAGCTCGACGTCGCGACGGTGTTCGTGCGCGAGTGGCGCTATCTCGAGGGCGAGCGGCGCGACGAGATCGTGCGGGAGCGTCGCCGCTACGAGGAGCGGATCCGCGCGCTCTTCCGCGAGGGCCGCGAGCGCGGCGAGCTGCGCACCGATCTCGATGATGCGACCGCTGCGCTGCTCGCGCTCTCGGCGGCGAACTGGGCCTACACGTGGCTCAGGGCCGGCTACGACACCGACGAGCTCGCCGATCGCTTCTACGCGCTCCTGATCGACGGGATGCGCGGCTATGCGACGCCGTGATCTCGTCTAGCCGAGAACCGACCAGGTGGCGCCGCCGTCGACTGAGCTCCAGACCATGCGTGTCGTGTCCGCGTCCGCGTACAGCGTCAGCCTGGGCCAGCTGACTTCCAGCCGCAGGTCGGAGAAGCCGGCGTCGCTCGGCGCGGGGTCCGGCAGCTCGACCTCCGCTGCGAGCCCGTTCTGGTAGACGACGACGGCAAGCGGCCGCTGGTGCGGCGTCGCGTCGACCGAGACCCCGGCGACGCCTCCGGGTACGGGCACGAGCGTGTCCGGCGCGAACTCCCCGTCGTGCGAGAGCGTGAAGACCTTGCGCGTCCTCACCGGGATTCCCGGCGTCGTGCTACAGACCGTCTTCGACAGCCGCGGGTTCGTGCCGGGCCCGAACGCGGTCGCCCACCACGTGCCGCGGCAGCGGATCGGGCCGCGCGGCGGCCAGGGCTGGAGCTGCTGGAGCGACGCGCCGGCGCTCGAGAAGAGCTGTCCCCCGTGACCCACCGCGTTGCTGATCTGAGCACCGGTCGGGTACCAGTGGCGGCCGTTGTCGCGGGTCCAGAACGCCGTCATCTTCGAATTGCCGGTCAGCACGATTCCGGCACCCGTGGAGGTGCGCTCGACGCGGTAGACCTGGTTGCCGCCGTAGAAGATCGGACGCCACGTGCGGCCGTTCTCGGTCGAGTAGACGACGTCGCCGGCTACGCCCCAGCCGTGGTCGAGGTCGGCCCACGACTCGAGGGCGAAGTTCGGAGTTCCGGGCGAGCCGCCGATCAGAGCAGCGGCGGCAGAAGCGATGGCAAATACGATCCGCAACGCCGTTCAACCGTAACCGGCGTCCGGTGAGGAAGGGGTTAAGACTCGTTCGTTCTAGGATCGAACCGGATGGCGAAGGCGGTGCTGATCGTGAACCCGTTCGCGTCGGGCGTCACCGAGGAGCGGCTGCGGGCCGTGGAGGCGACGCTCGGGCGCCATACCGGGCTCGAAACGCTGCTGACCGAGGCGCCCGGCCACGCCATCGAGCTTGCCCGCGAGGCCACGGACGGCTGCGACGCCGTCTACGTCTACTCCGGCGACGGCGGCTTCAACGAGGTGCTGAACGGGCTCGAGATCGACGTGCCGGTCGGGTTCATCCCGGGCGGGGGCACGAGTGTGCTGCCCCGGGCGCTCGGCGTGCCGCGCGACGCGGTCGCCGCGGCGACGCAGCTCGGGGAGTCGCTGGCATCGGGCAGAACGCGCCGGATCTCGGTGGGCCGTGTGAACGGGCGGCGCTTCGGCTTCAGCGCCGGGCTCGGGATCGACGCCGAGTCGGTGCGTCGCTTCAATGCGCTCGGACGCAAGCACGACGGGCAGCGCCCGGGTGACGCGCGCTTCGCGCTGACGCTCGCCTCCGTGTTGCTCGATCGCCGCTTCCGCTACGACCCGGTGGCCGAGCTCGACGGTGACCGCGTCGCCTGGGCGATCGCGACGAACTGCCGGACCTTCACGTACCTGGGAGCCTTGCCGCTGACGATCTCGCCACGGGCGCGCTTCGAGCTCGGCCTCGACATCGTCGCGCCGCGCCGGATCAGGCCCGCCGCGATTCCGCAGCTGGTCGGCTACCTCGGCACCGGCGTCGAGCGCCTCCGTCCCGCCGCGATCGCCTTTCGGCACGACGTCGACCGTGTTGAGTTGCGCGCCGACCGGGCGCTGCCGCTCCAGTGTGACGGGGAGGATCTGGGCGACGTCGAGTACGCCGTCTTCGAGTGTGAGCGCGGCGCCGTCGAGGTGCTCGTGTGAGGAATCGCAGTGGGCAGGTGCCGCGATCGCTCGGCGCGAAGCGGCGCACCTGCCGATAGGCTGCCCGCCGCTATGGCCCCGGTGACGCCTGCCGAGCACGATCTGCGCCGCGTGATCGGGGACGGCGAGAGCGTCCCGGACGGCGAGGTCGACGGGCTGGGTGCCGGCGAGTTGCTCGAGCTGTATCGCTCGCTCGTGCTGCTGCGGGTCTTCGACGAGCGCTCGGTCGTCTACCACCGGCAAGGGCGGATCGGGACCTACGCGATCTTCTGGAACCACGAGGCGATGCAGGCCGGCTCCGTCCATGCTCTGGAGGACGAGGACTGGATCTTCCCGAGCTATCGCGAGTCGGCGATCGGGCTCCTGCGCGGTCTGCCGGCGGCCACGATCCTCTCGTGGTGGCGGGGTCATCCGGTGGGCTGGTGGAATCCGGCCGACTACAACGTCGCGTCGATCTGCGTGCCGGTCGCAACCCATGTCCCCCACGCGGCGGGCCTCGCCTGGGGGAAGCGCCTGAAGGGCGAGAGCGCGGTCGCCATCGTCTACTTCGGCGATGGAGCGACGTCCGAGGGCGCCTTCCACGAGGGCGCGAACTTCGCTGCGGTGATGCGCGCCCCGCTCGTGCTGTTTTGCAACAACAACCAGTGGGCGATCTCGACGCCGGTCTCCGAGCAGACGCGGGCCGAGACGCTGGCGGACAAGGCGGTCGGCTACGGGATCCCGGCGACCCGCGTCGACGGCACGGACGTGCTGGCGGTCTTCGAGGCGACCCGGGATGCGGTCGCGCGCGCTCGCACGGGCGGCGGGCCGACCTTCATCGAGGCGCTCAGCTATCGGGCGGCGCCGCACGCGACCGCGGACGATCCGCGCGCCTATATCGATCTCGCGCGCGTCGAGGAGGAGCGGCGGCGCGAGTGTGTGGGGCGCTTCGAGGGCTATCTGCGACGAGCCGGCCTCCTGAGCGATGCGGTTGCCGACGCCAGGCGCGCCGAAGCGGCGGAGCTCCTGCGCGCGGGGATCGCGGCGGCGGAGGCCGAGGCGCCGGCCGACCCCGGGCTCGTGTTCGAGCACGCGTACGCGGACCCGCCGGCGGCGCACGCGCGCGAGCTCTCCGAGTTGCGGCGGATTCTGGCCGGGCGCGGTGGCTGAGCGGACCCTCGTCGAGGCGGTCAACGACTGCCTGCACGTGGAGCTTGCGCGCGACGACCTCGTGCTGGTGCTGGGCGAGGACGTCGGCCGCAGCGGCGGCGTCTTCCGTGCGACCGCGGGCTTGCGCGAGCGCTTCGGCGCCGACCGCTGCGTCGACACGCCGCTTGCCGAGGCGGGGATCCTCGGCACGGCGGTCGGGCTCTGCATGGCCGGCTGGCGTCCGGTGTGCGAGATGCAGTACGACGCGTTCTCCTATCCGTGCCTCGACCAGCTGATCACCCACGTCGGGCGCTACCACTGGCGCACGCGGGGCCGAATGGAGTTTCCGATCACGATCCGGATGCCCTACGGCGGCGGGGTGCGCGCGCCGGAGCTGCACGACGACTCACCCGAGACCTACTACGTGCACACGCCGGGAGTGAAGGTCGCGATCCCCTCGACGCCGGCCGACGCGAAGGGTCTGCTGGCGGCGGCGATCCGTGATCCTGATCCGGTCGTGATCCTCGAGCCGAAGCTCGTCTACCGCACCGCGCGCGGCGAGGTGCCCGAAGGCGACTACGTCGTACCGCTCGGCAAGGCGCGGCTCGCACGCGAGGGTGACGACCTGACGATCGTCGCCTACGGCGCGATGGTGCCCGTCGCTGAGCGCGCCGCCGACGCGCTCGACGCCTCGGTCGAGGTGCTCGACATCCGCTCCTTGAAGCCGCTCGACGAGGACGCGCTGCTCGCCTCGGTCGGGAAGACCGGCCGCGCGGTGATCGTCCAGGAAGCGCCGCGCGTGTGCGGCTTCGCCGCCGAGCTCGCCGCGATCCTCGCCGAGAAGGCGATCTACGACCTGCGGGGCCCCGTGGTTCGGGTGACGGGTTACGACGTTCCGTACCCGTACTGGCAGCTCGAGGATGCGTACATGCCCTCGACCGACCGCGTCGTCGACGCCTGCCGGCGGCTCCTGGCCGCGTGAGGCTCCGCCTCTGGCTCGAGCGGGCCGGGGCGGGGGTCCGCATGCGCGATGCGGAGACCGGCGAGCCTGTCGCCTGGGAGGACGAGCGGATCCGGGTGGTTCGGGTAGCCGGCGTCTCGTTTCGCCAGGAGGCCTACAGCGACGCGTCCTTCGATCCGGGTCGTCGACTCGCGCTCGTTCCCGAGCCGGACAACGAGCACGACCGAAACGCGGTCGCGATCTGGAACGAGCAGCGCACCCTCCAGGCCGGGTACGTCCCGGCCGAGCTCGCGCCGACGCTCGCCGGCGACGAGCAGGCGGTCTCGCTCTGGCGCGTCGAGGGCGGCCTGCGCGTGCTGCTCGCGCCGGCGGATGCGTGGATCGGGCAGCCCCGGTAGGCTCCGCCGCCGATGGCCTACGAGTTCAAGCTGCCCGACCTCGGTGAGGGCTTGACCGAGGGCGAGATCGCGCGCTGGCTCGTCTCGGAGGGCCAGGAGATCGCCGAGGACGACCCGCTCGTCGAGATCCAGACCGACAAGACAACGGTCGAGATCCCCTCGCCCGCCGCCGGCCTCGTGACGAGGATCCTCGCCGCCGAGGGCGAGATCGTCCCCGTGGGGATGGTGATCGTCGTGATCGGCGCCGAGGACGCCGAGCAGGCCCGTCACGAGCAGGCCCCGCCGCAGCCCCCGCCGCCGCGCGAGTCAGCGGCTGAAGGCCGTCAGGAGGCGGGCGGCGCGGCGCTGCGCGCGACGCCGCTCGTCCGGCGCATCGCGCAGGAGCTCGGCGTCGATCTGACCACGGTGGCGGCGACCGGCCCGCAGGGGCGGGTGACCGAGGAGGACGTACGCGGAGCAGCCGGCGACCGGGGCGCGGGCGCTCGAACCGTCCAGCCGGGTGAGGGACGGCGCGAGCCGGTGAGAGGCGTTCGCCGGCTGATCGTCGAACACCTGTCGCGCGCCCACCGCGAGGTGCCGGCGGTCACGTTCGTCGAGGAATGCGACTTCACCGGAGTCGACCTCTCGCTGCTCGTGCCGCGCGCCCTGCAGGCGGCAGCGGCGAGCCTGAAGGAGTACCCCGAGCTGAACGCGCGCCTCGAGGGAGACGAGATCGTCTACCTCGACCGCTACGACCTCGGCGTCGCCGTCCAGACCGACGAGGGGCTCCTCGTTCCGGTCGTGCGCGGCTGCGATGTTCGCCCGCTCGAGGAGCTCGACGCGGAGCTGAAGCGCCTCGCCGAGGCCGCGCGAGCCGGTCGGCTGCGGCCGGAGGAGCTCCGCGGCTCGACCTTCACGGTCACGAGCGCCGGCAAGCTCGGCGGCCTGTTCGTCACGCCGCTCGTCAACCATCCGGAGGTGGCGATCCTCGGCATCCACCGGATCGCGGAGCGGCCTGTCGTTCGTGCGGGGCAACTGGCGGTTGCCAGAATGGGCAACATATCCGTGACGTTCGACCACCGCGTCGTCGACGGTGCGCGCGCCGCCGCCTTCTGCCTCGACGTGATTCGCCGGCTCCAAGCCGACGCGCCGGAGAGCGCCTAGGCCGGGGACGTCTCGAGGTGCGAGCCGAGCAGCTGCTCGATCTTCGGCGCGCTCGCGCGACCGTCGATCCGGCCGACGACTCGCTTCTTCTTCACGAGCACGAGCGTGGGCACGGTGGTGATCTTGAACTTCTGGCCGACGTCGGGGTTGCGGTCGACGTCGACGTGCATCACCCGTAGACGGTCGCGCTCCTTGCGGGCAAGGTGCGCGAGCAGGCTCTCCATGCGCCGGGCGGGGCCGGAGCGCTCCGAGCTGAAAAAGACGAGCAGCGGGCGCGAATCGTCCAAGGGGTGCCTCCTGGAATCTGCGGGGGTCTGGGCGGCGGGGGACGCCGGGTCCTCTATTCCCGGGACACGGCCTCGGCAAACGCGCCTGCTCTAGACTGGGCCGCGATGGGCGCCTGGTACTGGATCGGCCTTTGCACGGGTCTCGGCGTCGCGGCGGGTGTGTTGGCGGCGGCGCTGATCGGCTGGGCACGCTCCGGCGCGGTGGTCGCGATCGCGGTCGGTGCGGCTGCAGGCGTGGCGATCGGCTTTGCGCTCCGCCACTGGGATGAGGCACTCGGCGGCGGTCTCGGCGGGCTTGCCGGCGGCCTCGGGGCAGTTCAAGTCGTTCGCGGCGGGCTGCGCCGCGGCGGCACCCGCGGCGGCACGGCCGCGCTCGTCGGTACGGCCGCTCTCGCGGCTGCAGCCTGTGCGGCGATCCCCGCCGTCGGATATCTCGAGGCGCTCCTCGTTCCGGCTCTCGCGCTTCGGATGCGACGCCGCGCCGGCGAGCGCTTCGCGGGGCTTCGCATCCTCGCCCGGGACTAGCATCGATGCAGCGGAAGGTGGTGCTGATCGTCATCGACGGGCTCACGCCCGGCGTCTTCGAGGACGGCATCGGCCGCGGCACCACGCCTGCACTCGCCTTTCTCGCCGAGCACGGCTCCTACCGCCGGGGTGTCTCGGTGTTCCCCTCGCTCACGCCGGTCTGCCTCTCCTCGATCGCAACGGGCTCGCACCCCGCGGTCCACGGGATCCCGCATCTCGTCTGGTGGAATCGCGCCGACCGCAGGCTCGTCGAGTACGGCTCCTCCTTCGGCGCGATCCGCGCGGCAGGGCTGTCGCGCTCGATCCTCGACACGATCTTCGAGATGAACGCGCGCCACCTCTCGAAGCAGGCAGTCACGCTCTACGAGTCCGTCGAGGACGCGGGGTTGACGGCCGCGGCGGTCAACATCACGTGCTATCGCGGACGGCACCGGCACCTGACGACGATCCCGGGTCTGCAGAAGACGGCGTACGGGCCGCGGCGTTTCTTCTTCTACAGCCTCTTCGAGTCCGATCCGACCGGCGCGCCGCTCGCCGTGCGCAACCGCGGCGCCGGCTCGATCGACGCCTACGCAGCGATGGTCGGGCGCTGGCTCGTCACGCGCGACGGCTTCGACTGCCTCGTCTACTACCTCTCGGACCTCGACTACGCCTCGCATGCGCTCGGCCCCGACAACGTCGGCGAGGCGCTCGCCCGCGCCGACGGCGCGGTCGGCACGCTGCTCGCCGCCGCCGGCGGCCCCGACGAGTTCCTCGAACGGTACGACGTGGTGGTCTGCTCCGACCATGGGCAGACGCGGGTCGAGCAGACGGTTTCGCTGCACCGGGAGCTCCAGGGCGTCCCGGGCGCGCTCGTGGCGGCGTCGAACCGCGCCGGCATGGTCTATCGGCTCGACGAGCGGGCGCCGCAGCCCCGCGCGCTGGCGGAGCGCCTCGACGGCGTCGGCGGCGTCGAGACGACTCTCTTCCTCGAGGGAGGAGAGCCGGTTGCCCGCCGCGACGGCGTCGATGTCCCGCTCGCCGAGCTCGAGTACCCGGACGCGGAGGCGCGCATCCGCGGCGCGCTCGCCAACCCGAATGCCGGCGAGCTACTCGTGTCGGCCGCGCCCGGCTACGAGTTCGCCGACCTCGGCGGCAGGCATCACGCAGGCGGCGGCAGCCACGGGTCGCTGACGCTCGGCGACTCCGAGGTGCCGATGCTGACCGTCGGCATCGATGCTGCGCCGCTGTCGATCACCGAGATCTCCCCGGCGATCCTCGGCCACCTCGGGATCGCCGCTCCGCCCTATGCCCGCCCCGGCGTCGGCCCGGTGCGCTAGGGTCGCCGAAGTTTGCCCGCCCATCGCCACAGGGAAGAAGCTGGGCGCGAATGAGGGGTCTCACCGTCGGTTCGCTCCTCCGCCTGCCGGTTCGCTTCCGCGGCATCCAGCTCGGCCGGCCCGTCGACGTGATCCTCGACCCGCGGTCCGAGCGGGCGATCGGGCTCGACGTCCTCTGCGGCGACGACACGCACCGCTTTCTGCCTCTTGCGGCCGCCGAGGTCCGCGACGGCGAGATCGCCGTCTCCTCGGCGCTCACCCTCCTGACGAGCGCCGAGCTCGATTTCTACCGCGACCGGGGGAGTACGTTGCGTGACCGCGAGGGCGGCCGCGAGCTCGCGTTCGGCAACGACTGGCGAACTCGAAGAGAGCCTGGTCGCGGAGACCGCGCCCGCCGCGTAGCCATGGAGCGAGCGTTTGCCTGGGCCGGGGTCGCGTTGCGGGCCAGGCACAACTGGGTTCAGCTGGCGAAGTTCCTCTGCGTCGGCGCGTCGGGGTACGTCGTCAATCTCGGCGTGTATTCGATGCTGCTGAACTGGGCCAATCTGCACTATGCGCCTGCTGCAACCGGCTCGTTCCTCGTGGCTGCGAGCTGGAACTACGCGCTCAATCGCCACTGGACGTTTCGCGCGCAGCGCGGCCATGTCGGCATCCAGGGGATGCGCTTCTTCATCGTCTCCGCGCTGGTCTACGCCGCGAACCTCGGCGTGCTCGCTCTGCTCGTCTCCGCGGGGTTCGGCAAGATCGTCGCGCAGGGGTGCGCGATCCTGCTCGTGACGCCGTTGAACTTCCTCGGCAACAAGCTCTGGTCGTTCCGCAGTTAACCTGACACGGATGCGCCGAGCGCTCGTCGTCGCCGTGTGCGCGCTCGCCCTCGTGCCCGCCGCTGCGGCCGACCCGGGCACGACGGCCCCCGTCTACGACTCTCAGGGGCACGTGATCGAGACGCCGTTCGCGCCGCAGCCGGCGGGGCCGGTGTTGACCTCCAAGCG
This sequence comes from uncultured Actinomycetes bacterium, assembly GCA_963757725.1. Lineage (GTDB taxonomy): Bacteria > Actinomycetota > Thermoleophilia > Gaiellales > Gaiellaceae > CAVWSR01. The sequence continues at coordinate 267,565 of CAVWSR010000003.1, read as the reverse complement.
TGCGATCGCCCTCTTCACCGCAGTCCCCAAGGTCAGCAGCTGGCTCGGCCGCTATCCCCACAAGAGCCTGGTCTCGCAGGCCGACTACGACCCGAAGGCGAAGAGTTGGAAGGTGCAGGTCTGGTCGGGCAAGGCCGGCGAGATCGCCCTCGGCCGGATCGACGACGCCACCGCGGTCGTGACGGAGGCCTGGACCGGGCCGCAGGTCGCCTGGAAGATGGCCCGGGGGTCGAAGGGCGCGTTCGGCGGCGACAAGATCAACAGCTATCCCGTCTGGCTCGGCTTCTGCGCGCTCTTCCTGCTCGGACTCGCGGACTGGCGCCGCCTGCGCTCGGTCCGGAACCTCGACCTGCTCGCCTTCCTCTCGTTCTCGGTCAGCCTCTGGTTCTTCAACCGCGGTGAGATCTTCACGAGCGTCCCGCTGGTCTACCCGCCGCTCCTCTACCTGCTCGGACGTTGCCTCTGGATCGGCGTTCGCGGCCGCGCCACCGCGACGCGCGCAGTCTGGCCGGTCTGGCTGCTGATCGGCGCGACCGTCTTCCTGGCCGGCTTCCGGATCGGCCTCAACGCCGAGGCCTCGAACGTGATCGACGTCGGCTTCGCAGGCGTGGTGGGGGCGGACCGGATCGCGCACGGGCAGGCGCCCTACGGGCACATGCCCGTCGAGGAGAACCTGAAGCCGTGCGGGCCGGCGGACGCCGACGGAGAGATCCGCGAGCGGATCCAGACGAACGGCCGCTGCGAGTCGGCGAACCCATTCGGCGACACCTACGGCCCGGTCTCCTACGAGGCGTACCTCCCGGGCTACCTGCTCAAGGGTTGGAGCGGCAAGTGGGACGATCTGCCCACCGCGCACATCACGTCCGGTCTCTTCGATCTGCTCTCCATCGCCGGGCTCTTCCTCGTGGGACGGCGCTTCGGCGGGCCCGGGCTCGGCGCGACGCTGGCCTTCGCGTGGGCCTCCTACCCCTTCACGCAGTACGCGTCCAACTCGAACACGAACGACTTGATTCCGCCTGCCTTCCTGATCTGGGGCTTCTGGCTCGCGACCGTCCCGTGGGCTCGGGGTGCCCTCGCCGCCCTCTCCGGCTGGACGAAATTCGCCGGCCTGCTCGTGCTGCCGCTCTGGGCCTCCTATCCGGAGCGGCGCCTGCGGCCGAGTCTGAGGTTCGTTGTGGGCGCGCTCGCAGCGACGCTCGCCGCGTTCTCGATTCTCCTGCTCGAGCCGAGCCTCGTCCACGCCGTGCGGGTCTTCTTCGACCGGAGCGTGCGCTGGCAGATCGGGCGCGACTCGCCGTTCTCGATCTGGGACTGGCGGCAGTACCACGCGGGGCTGCCGGATCTGCACCTCGTCCAGCGCGGGCTCGAAGGGCTGCTCGTGCTCGGCGCGCTCGCCGCCGGTCTCTGGCCGCGCCGGAAGTCGCCGCTTCAGCTGGCCGCGCTCACGGCCGCGATCCTGGCAGGCTTCGAGCTCGTGCTGACCCACTGGTTCTACCTGTACCTGCCGTGGTTCTTCCCCTTCGCGGCGTTCGCCATGCTCGCGCCTGTCAGCGCGGAACGGCGTGAGCCCGCGCCGGAGACCGATGGCCGCCCGGTCCGAGAGCTGGTCGCCGCCGGCTGAGGGGGGCCGTGCGGCGCTCGTCGCCGCGCTGGCCCTCGCGCTCTTCGTCGGCTCGTGGGCCGCCCTCCACGAGGGCTTCTACACGCACGCGCAGATCATCGACACGCCCGTCTACCAGAAGTACGGCGACGCGATCGCACGCGGAAAGGTGCCCTATCGCGACTTCGGCGTCGAGTACCCGCCGGGCGCGCTGCCGGTGTTCGCATTGCCGGCGGTGGTGCAGGACCGGCCGGAGGACCTCGCGCACTACCGGCGTGTCTTCGAGGCGTTGATGTGGGCCTGCGGCGCGCTGGGCCTGCTGGCGATGGCGCTCGCCCTTCGTGGGCTCGGGACCGGCACGGCGCGGACCGCCGCGGTGCTCGGCTTCGCCGCGCTCGCGCCGCTCGCGGCCGGGTCGGTGATCCTCTCGCGCTTCGATCTCTGGCCGGCGGCGATCACCGTGGCGGCACTCGCGGCGCTCGTCTCCCGGCGGTTCCGGCTCGGACACGCGCTCCTCGCGCTCGGCGTGGTCGCGAAGGTCTACCCGGCAGTGCTGGCGCCGCTCGTCGTCGCGCACGTCTGGCGCGAGCGCGGGCGGCGCGAGGCGCTGATCTGCGCGGGCGTGCTCGTCGGAGTCGTCGCCGTCTGCTTCGCGCCGTTCCTGGCGCTCGCGCCCGGCGGCGTGTGGGAGAGCGTGGTGCGGCAGACGACACGACCGCTGCAGATCGAGAGCCTCAGCTCGGGCACGCTGCTCGCGCTCCACCACGTGTTCGGACTGACCGTGCACTGGAAGTCGAGTCACGGCTCGCAGAACCTGGTCGGGACTGCGCCCGACGTGCTCGGAGCGCTCCAGACGGTGCTGCAGGTCTCGGCGCTCGTTGCGGTGTGGACGCTCTTCGCCCGCGGGCGCGGCGGCCGCGACGAGCTGGTGCGGGCGAGCGCCGCGGCGGTCTGCGCCTTCGTCGCGCTCGGGAAGGTGCTCTCGCCGCAGTACCTGATCTGGCTCGTGCCGCTCGTCCCGCTCGTCAGGGGACGCCGTGGCGTGCAGGCGACGGTGCTGCTCGGCGCTTCGCTCGTGCTGACGCAGCTCTGGTTCCCGTACCGCTACTGGCGGCTCGTCTTTTCCTTCGACGGCGTCGCATCGTGGCTGGTGCTCGCCCGTGACCTCGTGCTGCTCGCCCTGCTCGCGACGTTGATTCGGCCCGAGCGCGAACGAATCTGAGACTCTCTCGGCCAGAAGGACTCTCGCGGGGCGGCGCGAATCTGCGCCGACATGCGCCTGCGCCTGCTGCTTGCGACGGGCGCCCTGCTGGTAGTCGCGCCCCTCATCGCCGGCCGGGCAGCCGCTTCCAATCCGCAGACTGCCGGGTTGCAGGTCGCGCTGCGCGCCTACGGGCTCTACACCGGCCCGATCGACGCGATCGCCGGCCCGGGGACGGCCGCTGCCACGCGCGCGTTCCAGCGAAAGCACGGCCTGGCCGCCGACGGACGCGCGGGCAGGCGCACCCGCAACGCGATGGGCGTGCTCGGCCAGCCGCTCTTCGGCCGGCGGACGATCCGGCGCGGTCGGTTCGGCTGGGACGTCGCAGTCCTCCAGTACCTGCTGCGGCTGCCGGCGATCGACGGCTACTACGGCCCGGAGACGAGGCGTGCGGTCATGGTCTGGCAGCGCCGCGCCGGCCTTGTCGCCGACGGCATCGCCGGACCGCAGACGCTCGCAGCGCTGGCGCGGCGCCACAGCGTCCCCCTTGCCCAGCCGCGCAAGCCGGTCGTCGTCGGCTCCCCGACCGGCGTGCGCGCCTCGCTGGAGCGCTGGTCGTCCCACTACGGGCTCGACCCGAAGCTCGTCAAGGCGCTCGCGTGGATGGAATCCGGCTACAACCCGAACCTCACCTCGCGCACCGGCGCCTGGGGTGTGATGCAGATCCAGCCGGAAACCTGGGATTACGCAGAGACGGTGCTGCTCGGCCGGAACGTGCCGCGCACGGCAGACGGCAACGTCCACGTGGGCACGGCGTACCTCCATCACCTGCTGCGCTCCTTCTCCGGCGACGAGCGACTCGCGCTCGCGGCCTGGTACCAGGGCGAGCGCGCGGTGCGCAAGCACGGGCCCTATGCCGAGACGCAGACCTTCGTCGCCGATGTGCTGGCGCTGAAGTCTCGCGCACTCTAAGGGCTAGACCGGCACGCGAACGGCCTCGCAGGCGGTCGCTCGCCCGTCCGCGCCGCACTCGATCAGCGCGCCCTCGATCCGGACGCCGCCCTCGGCCGGGTGGAAGCGCACGGGCATCCCGGTGCGCATGCGCCGGATCGCGAGCTCCGCCTCCACTCCGATCACGGAGTCGTGCGGGCCTGTCATTCCGGCGTCGGTGATCGCCGCGGTGCCGCCCGGTTGCACGCGCGCATCCGCGGTCTGCACGTGCGTGTGGGTCCCCATCACGGCCGTCACCCGTCCGTCGAGCACGCGCGCCATGGCGACCTTCTCGCTCGTCGCCTCGCCGTGGAAGTCGACGAGGATCACCTGCGCCTGCGAGCGCGCCTCCTCCACGAGTCCGTCGACGACCGAGAAGGGGTTCGTCTGCGCGTCCATGAACAGGGAGCCGAGCAGGTTGATCACCGCGACGGCCGTGCCGTCGGCGGCTGCGGCCACGACGAGTCCACGCCCGGGGGCGGCAGGGGCGAGGTTCGCGGGCCGGATCACCCGCTCGGAGCCGCCGATCCACGAGTCGAAGCCGGATCGGGCCCAGACGTGGTTCCCGAGCGTGAGCACGTCGGCGCCGCTGGCGAGCAGCTTCTCGGCCAGCTTCGGCGTGATCCCGCGTCCGTCGGCGACGTTCTCGCCGTTGACGACGCAGAAGTCGACGCCGAGCTCCTCGCGCAGCGACGGCAGCCGCTCCTCGAGCGCGCGGCGCCCAGGCGAGCCGAAGACGTCCGCGATGAAGAGGAGCTTCAGCGCAGGGCCAGGGCCGTGGCCGGCTGAACCGTGATCGCCACGTGGTCGCCGGCGTCCTGGGTGTAGCGCGCGAGCGCCTGCCGCTCGACCTTCGAAAGCCCGAGCACGGTGCCGAGCCGCGACGTGGCCGAGGCGACCGTCGACCCGACGGTCAGGCTCGGATCGGGCCGGAGGTTCGTCAGCGCGACGACGACGGACGGTGCGTCGGAAGGTTGGATCTCGACTCGTTTTCCGTACGCCTTGCCGTTCAGCACGTGGGGCGTCAACCCGACGATCGTGCCGTCGACCGGGGAATAGACGTCCGTCCCGGGCGCGGCACCGACGTCGAGTTCGCCGGTCGACGGGCCTGTGCCGCCCTCGAGGGTGTAATAGGTCAGACCGCGGCCGCCTCCGCCGAAGACCTTGTGTACGAGACGCGTGACGAATCCCTCGTTGCCCTGGCGGCCGAGAGGGCTGAGCGCGAGCGCGTTGTCGCCCGCGCCGTGGTAGCCGATCGCGGTCACCTGCTGGCGGGCGATCGGCAGCTGGAGCCGGAGCGTCGCCTGGGTCGCGACGACGAACGGTCCCGGCGGCCCGGCCGGGAGTAGGCGCGATGCAGGCACGGGCTGCGCGGTCAGAACCGTGTCGGGTCCGCCGCCGAAGGCTGTCAGCGACAGCGTGACGCTCAGGGCGATCGCGAGCAGAGCGACGAGGGCGATGCGGCGGCGCGCTCTGCGCGCGTCCCTCCGCGCGGCCTGGCGGCCTCGCCGTGGGGCTCGGGGCGCGGGCATTGGGGCCACCGTAGCGAACCTCAACGGCCCTTTCAACCCGTGCGGGTTCGGTCCGAGCTTGTAACAGCGCTGTTTAAGGAAGAAAGAGGCTTCCTCCTCGAGATCGTGACGGTCGACCGCCAGCGTCCGCGCATCGCCCGGCGACCGGGTGGCGGCCGCGTCCGAGGGCGCGTGGCGGACGGCGACGGTGTTGGAGGTACGATGGCCCGAATGCCGGGTAGGGACGCGGGCGGGGCTCCGAGGATCGAGATCCCCCGGTGGATCCAACTCGTCGGCTTGCCGCTTCTGCTCGTGCTGGTGTGGGTGATCGCCGGTGCTACGCGTCACGTCGTCTTCCTGTTCCTGGTCGCGGCTCTGATCGCGCTGCTGCTCGATCCGCTCGTACGCAGCCTGGGTCGGGTGTGGCTCCCCCGGGGACTAGCGGTGGGGATCGTGTACCTGGCATTCGCCGTGGTGACGGTCGTTGTCATCGGCGCGATCGGGACCGTCGTCGTCAATGAGACGCGGACGGCCGCGAAGCGGGTCGACGCCTACTTTACGAATCCGATCGGTCGAGCCGGGCAGACCCCGGCCGACGCGGACGTGACCCGCCTGCAACAGTGGTTCGACGCCCACCATCTCAAGGGCATCAAGATCGAGGAGCGCGGACACAAGCTCGTCCGGCAGATTCAGGACAAGAATCCGGGCAAGTACACGCACAAGGCGGTGAGCTTCGTCGAGGGTGCTGCGATCTCGGCCGGCAAGTTCCTCTTCGACCTCGTGATCGTCGTCGTCGCCTCGATCTACATGCTGCTCGACTTCCCGCGATTCGGCAGGGCGATCGACCGGCGCTTCCCGCCGCGACCGGGCTCTGCGCCCCTGCTGCCGCGAATGGAGCACGCCCTCGCCAGCTACGTGAAGGGGCAGCTGCTCGTCTCGCTGATCATCGGCACGAGCGCCGGCGTCGGCGTGTGGGTCTTCGGGATCACCGGCCTGCTTCCCGGGGGCGACCGCTACGCGCTTCTCTTCGGTGCGTGGGCCGCGGTGACCGAGCTCGTGCCGTACATCGGCCCCTGGCTCGGTTCGATCCCACCGTTCGTCTACGCCCTCGTCGTGCACCCGCTGGCGGCGCTCTGGGTCGGTCTTCTGTTCCTCGCGATCCACCAGGTCGAGGGGCACGTCGTGATCCCGAACGTGATGGGGAGTGCGCTGCGGCTGCACCCGCTGCTCGTGATGTTCGGCCTGCTCGCGGGCGGCGAGATCTACGGCCTGCCCGGCGTGCTCGTCGCGCTCCCTCTGCTCGCCGCGGCGCGGGCGATCTGGGAGTTCTTCGGCGAGCGCGTCCAGTTCCAGAACTGGGGCGAGGGCGGTGAGGTGACCGTTCCCGTCGAGGTGGAGCTCGAGGAGCCGCCTGCGACCGTCCCACGGTGAACCTGGCCGAGCCGCTTCTGCGGGCGCGGGGTATCGCGCGCCGCTACGGAGCGCACACTGCGCTCGAGCCGGTCGACCTCGAGCTGCGGGCCGCCGAGACGCTGGCGCTCGTGGGGCCGAACGGGGCGGGCAAGTCGACGTTGCTCGCGATCCTCGCCGGGGCGCTCGCGCCGAGCGAGGGCACGGTGGAGCGGCGTGCAGGCGCGCGGGTCGGCTGGGTGCCGCAGCGGCCGGCGCACTACGGCCGCCTGACCGCCCGCGAGAACCTGGAGCTGTTCGCGCGTCTCGAGGGTGAGCCGGCCTCGGAGGCCGACAGACTGCTCGCCGAGTTCGAGCTCCCCGACGACGACCGCTCGACCTCCGCGCTCTCGGTCGGCAACCGGCAGCGGCTCAATCTTGCGCTGGCACTGATCGGCCGGCCGGAAGCGCTCCTGCTCGACGAGCCGACGGCGGCGCTCGACCCGGCGCAGCGGCGCCGGCTGTGGGAGCGGGTCGACGCAATCCGTCAAGCCGGCGGAGCGGTCTGCTTCGCCACCCAGAACCTCGACGAGCTGCCGGTGCATGCCGACCGTGTCGCTCTCCTCGTCGACGGCGCGCTCACGTGGCCCGAATCGCTGGACGGGATCTTCGAGTGAGAAGGGCCGCGTTGCTGCTCGCCAAGGATCTGCGGGTGCTGAGGCGCTCGCCGCTTCTGCTCGGCGTGCTGCTCACCTATCCAGTCGTGATCGCGCTCCTGGTCGGGCTCGTCGCGGGGTACGCGAACACGAAGCCGCGTGTTGCCCTCGTCGACCTCGACCATCTGCCGCCGAAGATCGTCGTCGGCGGCCGAGTCTTCGCGGTGGACGCGACGATCGACGCGATCGCGCGCAACGTGAAGCTCGTGCGGCTCGACCCGAACGAGGCCGACCGGCAGCTTCACGATGGGCGTCTCGTGGCGACGCTGACCGTACCCGTCGGTTTCGTCGCCGATCTCAAGGGCCAGGTGATCAGTCCGCGCGTCATCCTCCAGACCGCGCAGGGCGGAATCACGCCGCGGGTGACGCAGCAGGTGCAGGCGCTCGTCTACGAGCTGAACCGGCGGCTGCAAGACGCGTATATCTCGACGAACCTCGGCTACGTCAACCTGATCCTGAACGGCGGCAGCGGCGAGTTTCTCGGACGGCCGATCGACGTGCTCGGGCTGGACAAGGCGAAGCGCCTGCTGGGGGAACTGCCGCCCGACCCGCGTGTAGGCCAGCTCGAGGACTTCATCCACGACGCGCGGCTCGCGCTCTCGCAGACGGGCAGCGCGCTGCGCGCCACGGCGAACCCGATCACGCTCGAGCGCGCGCCCGAGCGCGGGCGCACCTGGACGCTGTCGGCGCAGGTGCAGGCGTACGCCCTCGGGCTGACGATCACCTTCCTCTCGCTCGTGCTGGCAGCGGGCGCGCTGGCCGCCGAGCGCGACGAGAACGTGCTCGGGCGGCTCGCCCGCGGGCTCGTGCGCCTCTGGGAGCTCATCGCCGCGAAGGTCGCGCTGGCGGCGGTCGTGGCGACGGTGCTCGGGCTCGGGATCGCGCTCGTATTCGGGACGATCATCGAGATCGGCGGGGTCACGGGCGGCGAGCCCTGGCGACGGCTGCCCCTCGTCGCGGTCGGACTCGCGCTGGCCGGTGCCAGCCTCGGAGCGCTCGGGACGTTGCTCGGCGCCCTTGCGCGCGAAGCGCGCTCCGCCTCGCTTGTGGCCGTGCTCGTCGTGATGCCGATCGTCTTTCTCGGACTCGTTCCCCGCGAGATCGTGCCCTCGGTCGGGTGGATCTCAGACGGGCTCCCGTTCGCCCACGCCGTACGCTTCTTCGTGGCCGCCCTGTACGACGCCTCTCCCTGGGCGACGCTCCTGCGAGAGGCCGCGTGGCTGCTCGGCCTCGGGCTCGTCTTCGGCGCCGGCGCCCGCGCGGCGATGCAACGGTTCCTCGCCTGAGGATCGGCGCACATCCGCCGCGAATTGGACGATGCGGCGACTGGGACCCGGCGCTAGGCTGGAGCCCGAGCAGGGGGCGGGTCGGGACCCGAAGTAGACGCCCGTGTACCCATAGGGTTCTCCAGGCGCCGCCGCCTGCGTACCCTGTGCAGTGATGAGCTCCTTCCCGATCACCCGGCTGCGCCGTCTCCGCTCGAGCGCGCCGCTGCGCGGGCTCGTCCGCGAGACGCGGCTCGACCTCGATCGATTCGTGATGCCGCTCTTCGTCGCACCGACGACGGTGGGCAACCCGGAGCTGCCCGAGCTCGGCCGCTTCTCCGTCGACGACCTCGTGGAGGAGGCGCGGGGTCTCGTGCGGCTCGGTGTCAAGGCGGTGCTCCTGTTCGGCATCCCCGAAGCGAAGGACGACGAGGGCTCAGGCGCCTGGGAGGAGGACGGGATCGTCCAGCGAGCGCTGCGTGCTCTCGAGTCGGAGCTCCCCGAGCTTCTGCTCGTCACCGACGTCTGTCTCTGCGAGTACACGGCGCACGGTCATTGCGGCGTGATCCGGGACGGCGAGGTGCAGAACGACGAGACGCTCGAGCTGCTGGTGCGCACCGCTGTCAGTCACGTCGAGGCGGGTGCGGACGTCGTGGCGCCGAGCGACATGATGGACGGCCGGATCGCCGCGCTGCGCGATGCGCTCCCGCAGACGCCGATCCTCGCCTACTCGGCGAAGTACGCCTCCGCGTTCTTCGGGCCGTTCCGCGAGGCCGCCGACTCGGCACCCGCCTTCGGTGACCGCAGGGGCTACCAGATGGATCCTGCGAATGTCCGCGAGGCGTTGCGGGAGTGCGAGCTCGACGTCGCCGAGGGCGCCGACGCGATCATGGTCAAGCCGGCCCTGCCCTACCTCGACGTGATTCGAGCGGTGCGCGAGCGCTTCGATCTTCCGGTCGCCGCCTACAACGTCTCGGGTGAGTACGCAATGATCAAGGCGGCCGCCTCCAAGGGCATGCTCGACGAGCGCGCCGCGGCGCTCGAGTCGCTCACCTCGATCGTCCGCGCCGGCGCCGACGTCGTCATCTCCTACTGGACGAAGGATCTCGCGCAATGGCTGTGAGGACGAGCCTCTTCAGGCGTGCGCAGGAGCTGATCCCGGGGGGCGTCAACTCGCCCGTGCGCGCGATGCGCGCCGTCGGCCTCGACGAGCCGTTCTTCGTCCGCCGAGGCGAGGGCGCGTACCTGGAGGACGTCGACGGCAACCGCTACCTCGACTGGGTCATGTCGTGGGGCCCTCTCCTCTTCGGGCACGCGGACGCCGAGACGGTGGAGGCTGTCACCGCGGCGGCGCGGAACGGGACGAGCTTCGGCGCGCCCACCGAGGCGGAGGTGGAGCTCGCAGCAGAGCTCGTCGACGCCGTCCCTTCGGTCGAGAAGGTGCGCCTCGTCTCGTCCGGCACCGAGGCCGCGATGTCGGCGCTGCGGCTCGCCCGCGGCGCGACCCACCGGGACCGGATCCTCAAGTTCGCCGGCTGCTACCACGGCCATGCGGACGCGCTGCTCGCGAGCGCCGGGTCGGGGCTCGCCACCCTCGGCATCCCCTCCTCCCCCGGCGTCCCGACGTCTGTCACCGGAGACACCATCGTCTGCCCGTACAACGACGTCGACGCGGCTGCTGCCGCCGTCCTGAAGTACGGTGAGGGTCTTGCCGCCGTGATTGTCGAGCCGGTCGCCGGGAACATGGGGGTCGTCCCGCCGGCGCCCGGCTACCTCGAGGCGCTGCGCGCGCTCTGCGATGCCGCCGGTGCCCTGCTGATCTTCGACGAGGTGATCACAGGGTTCCGCGTCGGCCGCGGCGGTGCGCAAGAGCGCTACGGCGTCATTCCCGACCTGACCGTGCTCGGCAAGATCGTCGGCGGCGGCCTGCCGCTCGCGGCCTTCGGCGGCCGCGCCGACGTGATGGACCAGCTCGCTCCCTCGGGCTCGGTCTACCAGGCCGGCACACTTTCGGGCAATCCGCTTGCCACGGCCGCCGGGCTTGCGATGCTCCGCCGGCTGCGCGATCCGCACATCTACGAGGAGCTCGAGCGGCGCGGGGCGCGCCTCGAGCAGGGACTCGCTCCCTACGGCCGCGTCCAGCGTGTCGGCGCGATGCTGACGCTCTTCTGCATCGACGACCCTGTGCGCGACTTCGAGGACGCGTCGCGGTGCGACACGCGCCGCTACGGCGCGCTCTTCAGGCATCTGCTGGCGCGCGGGATCTACGTCGCACCGTCCCAGTTCGAGTGCCTGTTCCCCTCGCTCGCCCACGGCGACGAGGAGATCGATCGCACGATCGAGACCGTTGGCGAGTTCTTCGACGCTTGACGTCTGGGCGACGATTGCGCTCGAGGCCGAGCGCGAGAGCCCGCTCTGGGGTACCGCGCTCAAGCCCGAGCTCGAGCGGGAGCCCGTCTTCTCACCGCTCGCGGAGAGCCGTTTCGCGCTCGGCATCGAGACGATCTACGAGGGCTACCTGCTCCACTACGGTACGCCACGGCTCTTCGCTCCCGAGGACGCCGACACGCGGCTCTTGCTCGGCGACTATCTCTACGCGCACGGGCTCGAGCGCATCTCGGCGCTGCGGTCGCTCGAGGCCGTCGGCGATCTCGCGGAGCTGATCGCCCTGTGCGCCCAGTTGCAGGCCGACGAGGGTGAGGGCGACGGCGAGGCGTGGGCGGCGACCGCGGCGCTCCTCGGCAGCCACGAGCTCGCGGTCGCGCGGGCGGAGCTCCGCGAGCACGGCGATCCAGGGGCGCTCGCAGCGCTCGCGAGGGCTGCTGCCGGTGACGACGCGATCGAGCGTGCACTCGCGGCGCACCGCCTGCGCATGCGATAGCGGTCGTATAGAGTCACGCGCCGATGCTGCTGTCGCTCGCCACGTGGGTTGCGGCCGAGACCGCCGCCGAAGAGGGTAAGAAGGTGATCACGGCCATGCTCGTGGTGGGACTGATCTTCGTCGCCGTGATCGTCCTCGGCGAGCTCACGCACTGGGCCGGCGCCCGGCGCAAGGCCCGCCGCCGCGCCGCCCGCTGAAGCTCGACCCGGCCGACCATCTCTCACGAGACTTCCGCGCCCACAGGCTCGCCCGCGCCGAGGGCCTCGAGCTGCACGACGTGTGGGGGCTCGACACGGAACTGCCCGAAGGTCGCACGCTCGACGAGCTCGAGACTGTACTCCAGCGTCATCGCCGCCCACCCGCGGTCGCCGGCCTGTTGGCGCTTCGCAGGGGACTCGGCTGGGTGCTTCGGCTCGACGCAGGGAGCGACGGCTTTGTGTCCGTGTACGCCGACCGGGACGAGCGCCTCTACCGGATCGAGAATCGCACGGTCACCGCGTTCCTGCACGTTGCTCTCGTCGACCGCCGGCCCCGAATCGGGGTCTACGTTCGCCCGCACGGGCCGCTGGGTCGCGCGTACCTCGCGCTGATCGAGCCGTTCCGGCGCCTCGTCGTCTACCCGGGGCTGGTTCGAGCGGCCGGACGCGCGAGCGCCTCGTTGACCGCGCGCGCGAGTGCCGGCTCGACCGGCCCGGGCGCATAGCCGAGCTCCCGCTCGGCCTTCGCGGAGGAAAACCACGCGGGAAGCCGCGCCAGCGCGACCTCCTGCGCATTCGCGAGGCCCAGTAGCGCCAGCCCGCGCGCCGCCGCGTACGGGAGCTGCGCCCGCGGTGCGCGGCGACCCGCGAGTCGAGCGATCGCGGCGAAGACGTCGGCGAGAGTCAGGTCGACGCCGCCGAGCAGATAGCGCTCGCCGGGGCGACCGCGCTCGAGCGCGAGCACGTGCCCGCGCGCGACGTCCGCGACGTCCACGAGGTTGAGGCCGGTCGAGCGGAGCGCCGCGCGGTAGCGGCCGCGGGCGACGCCTCGCACCATCGCCCCGGTGGGAGTAGGCGCGCTGTCACCTTCGCCGACGGGCGTCGTCGGATTCACGCAGACCGCGCCCGCGGCGAGCGCGAGCCGCTCGGCCTCGAGCTTCGTCCGCTTGTACGGGACGACGAGCTCCCACGCCGGCGGCCGGTCGGCCTCCGTCGCCGGACGCCCCGGCGCGGGCCCGCACGTCGCGCACGTGCTCGTATGCACGAGCCGTCGCACACCCGCGCGCCGGCACGCCTCGATCACGTTGGCGGTGCCGCCGACGTTCACGCTCTCGAGCTCTTCGGCGGGGCGGCTGAAGCTGTACAGCGCCGCGACGTGCAGGACCGCTTCGCAACCCTCGAGCGCGCGGGTCAACCCGTCGCGATCGCGCACGTCGACGAAGTCGCACCGCACCTCGTGGCCCGCCTCCTCGAGCGCCTGCACGACGTGACCGCCGACGAAGCCGAGACCGCCGCCCGTGACGAAGACCTGCATGCCCGCGACATTCTCCGTCAATACACTGGGCCGGGATGGCGCCCCCCGCGGATCTGCGCGCGTGGATCGACCTGCTGGAGCGGGAGGGGGAGCTCACCCGCGTCACCGCCGAGGTCGATCCCGACCTCGAGATCACCGAGATCGTCGACCGCACCGTCAAGGCCGGTGGCCCGGCGCTTCTGTTCGAGCGGCCGAAGGGGTCGCAGCATCCGCTCCTGATCAACCAGTTCGGCACCGAGCGCCGCATGTGCATGGCGTTCGACGTCGAGCGACTCGACGAAGTCGCCGCCCGGCTCGAGGACGTGCTGGAGATGCAGCCGCCGCAGGGGCTCGTCGAGAAGGTCCGCGGCCTGAAGAAGCTGAAGTCGATCGCCGACTCGATGCCGAGGACCGTCTCCCGCGCGCCGTGCCAGGAGGTCGTGCTCGAAGGGGGCGACGTCGATCTCGGCCTGCTGCCGGTGCAGCGCTGCTGGCCCGGCGATCCGGCGCCGTTCATCACGCTGCCCGCGGTGATCACCGCCGACCCGCGCGCCGGCACACGCAACGTCGGCATGTACCGGATGCAGGTGATCGACCGCGCGTCGACCTTCATGCACTGGCAGATCCACAAGGACGGCCGCGCCGATCTGCTCGCGTCCGAGGACGGCCGGATCCCGGTCGCCGTCGCGCTCGGACTCGATCCGGTGACCGCCTATTCGGCGTCTGCGCCGCTCCCCAAGCACATCGACGAGTTCATGCTGGCAGGCTTCCTCAGGGGCGAGCCGGTCGGGCTCGTGCAGGCGAGAACCGTCCCCCTCGAGGTGCCTGCGAACGCCGAGATCGTCCTCGAGGGCTGGGTGTCGAAGGACGAGCTCGGCACCGAGGGCCCGTTCGGCGATCACACCGGTTACTACACGGCACCCGAGCCGTTCCCGGTCTTCCGCCTCACGGCCATGACGATGCGGCGGAACGCGATCTACCCCTCGATCGTCGTCGGCAAGCCCGTACAGGAGGACGCGTGGCTCGGCAAGGCGACCGAGCGGATCTTCCTGCCCGCGATCCGGATGACCGTGCCGGAGATCGTCGACTACGACCTCCCTGTCGCCGGCGCGTTCCACAACTGCGCGATCGTCTCGATCCGCAAGACGTATCCCGGCCATGCGCGCAAGGTCATGCACGCCGTCTGGGGGCTCGGCATGCTGAGCTTGACGAAGACGGTCGTCGTCGTCGACGCGCACGTCGACGTGCACGACTACGAGCAGGTGATGTTCTACGTCGGCGCGAACGTCGATCCGAAGCGCGACGTCGTGCTCTCGGAGGGGCCGACTGACCATCTCGATCACGCGTCGGCGGTCCAGTTCGTGAGCGGGAAGCTCGGGATCGACGCGACGGCGAAGCTGCCCGAGGAGGGCGCGCGCCCGTGGCCGGAGGAGATCGAGATGAACGACGAGGTGCGCTCGCTCGTCGATCGGCGCTGGGAGGAGTACGGAATCGAGTTGGATTCGCCGCGGGTTGGGGCTGCGCCGAACGGCCGCATGCGTCATAGTTCCGGGCCGTTGCGGCAACTGTTACGTCGTTGACACCGGGTCGAGCAGACAGATTCACTACATCCAGGCGATGGCGAGGGAGGGACTCTGAGCGTGCAACCGCACGGCGGCGGCCACGAGCCCCACCTTCCGCCGCCGAGCCTCTGGCCGGTCGGTTTCGCGATCGGGATCGCCGTGTTGCTCGTCGGCCTCGTGATCAGCCCGACGATCGTGGCGCCGGTGGGCGGCCTGATCGCGATCGTGTTCGGCTTCCTCTGGGTGCGCGACGCGACGGCGGGCGTCCGCACGCCGGTCGTCGTCGAGCCCGAGACGCGCGAGCTTCCGTCGGCTCCGGCGGGCGCGGCTGAGCCTGCCCAGCCCGCCACGACCGTCGCCGCCGGCGACGAGCCGGAGCCGGAGCGCTTCCCGCGCAGCAGGTTCCTCGAGGGAGCGACGCTCGGCGTCGGCGCCGTGATCGGCGGCATGGTGACGCTCCCCGTCGTGGGCTTCGCGATCCTGCCGGCCTTCACCGGCCAGCACACCCACCACGTCGACCTCGGCCCGCTCGGCGACTACCCCGAGGGCCAGTACGTGATCGCCACCTTCATGCTCGACCCGGCGCAGGGCGAGGTCAGCCGCCGCACGGCGTACGTCCGCAACAACGGCGTCTCCGGGAACGTCCCGAGCTTCACGATCCTCTCGAACCGCTGCGCCCACCTCGGCTGTCCGGTGCAGCCGAACGGCCCCGTGTACGACCAGCAGAAGAAGACCGCGACGACGAACGGCCAGGAGATCACGATCATCCCGTCGCAGCCGGCCGGCTTCGGCTGCCCGTGCCACGGCGGCCAGTACGACACCGAGGGCAACCGCACTGCCGGCCCGCCCGTGCGGGCGCTCGACCGCTACGAGTTCTCGATCCGCGACGGCCACCTCTGATCCGCCGCACCTTCAGCGTCTCGCACGTGGCCGGCGCCGGCGCGTAGGCGAAGATCCACAAGTACAACCTCGCCGGGCCCGGCCAGCACGTCGACGGGCCCGAGCAGTGGCTCTATCCCCTCCAGCCGCCGCATTCATAGATGGCCACCCGGAAATCAGCCCGCCGCGAGCAGCTCGAGGCCCGCCTTCTGTATCCGCTCGACTGGCTCGAGGAGCGCTCGGGCATCGTCGGCGGAATCAAGTACTTCCTCTTCCGCAACGTGCCGGCGGACACGAACTGGATGCAGACGCTCGGCTCGGCGACGCTCACCGCGTTCCTCGTCCAGGCGGTGACGGGCGTGATCCTCGCGATGTACTACAAGCCCGATCCGAACTCGGCCTACGAGTCGATCCAGCACATCACGAACGACGTCACGCTCGGCTGGCTGGTGCGCGGCATGCACAAGTGGGGAGCGAGCGTCTTCATCATCCTGATGTTCTTCCACATGGCCCGCGTCTTCCTGTTCGGCGCGTACAAGTATCCGCGCGAGCTGAACTGGATCGTCGGCGTGCTGCTGCTCGCGCTCGGCATGTTCGAGGGCTTCACGGGCTACCTGCTGCCGTGGGACCAGACCTCCTACTGGGCGACGCGTCGTCGGGATCAACATCAACGGGACGGCGCCCTTCCTCGGGCCGTTCATCGCCCCGTTCCTGCGCGGCGGCCCCGAGATCGGGCCGGAGACGCTGGCCCGCTTCTACTCGCTGCACATGCTGTTGATCCCCGGCGCGATCATCGGCTCTGATCGGCCTCCACCTCTACCTCGTCGTCCGGCTCGGCGTCACCTCGCCGCCCTGGTCGAAGGAGGCCGCGGGTCGTGAGCGCGACGACGAGCCCGTCGGCGGGACGCGCCGGGCTGACGCGGCCCGAGGCGCGTGGAGGGATCGTCGATTGAGCTCCCGGATCGATCAGCGGCGGGCGGAGTTCGCCCGCTACAAGGAGGACGTCAAGAAGCGCGGCAAGCCGTTCTACCCGTTCGCGATGTTCCACGACACGCTGATGAGCTTCGTCGTCGTCGGCGTGATCATCGGCCTCGCCTGCATCTGGAAGTGGACGTCGCGAATCCGACTACGGCACCGGGCTGCTCGGTCCGAGACACCGGCCGACCCCGGCACGACGAACTTCGTGCCGCGGCCCGACTGGTACTTCTACTTCCTCTTCTACCTGCTCCGGATCTTCAAGTGGCCGGAGTCGGTGTTCCTCGGCACGGTCGGCATCCCGACCATCTGCCTGATCCTGCTGCTCTCGCTGCCGTTCATCGACCTGCGCCGTGAGCGCCGGCTGCTGCGCCGCCCCGTCGCTGTGGTCGCGGCGGTCCTCGTCGTGCTCTCGATGGGCGTGCTGACCTGCAAGGGCGCGACCGCGAAGGAGGCGCTCGCGAGCGAGGTCGCCGGCGCCGTGCCGGACTGGGTCGAAGAAGCAGGGGTTCGCGGCCAACGCCCAGGCGGTTGCGGGCGCCAAGCTGTTCGCGGTCTCCGGCTGCACGGCCTGTCACACCTATCTCGGCACCGGCGGTCAGAACCTCGGCGCGCCCGACCTCACCAGCGAGGGCGCCAAGAACAAGGGGATCGACTTCCAGATCCGCCACCTCGAGTGCCCGTCGTGCGTCAACGCCGGGCTCGCCGATGCCGTCGTTCAAGTCGCTCGGGCCCGCGGCGCTCAAGCAGCTCGCGACCTTCCTCGAGGCTTCGAAGGGGCCGAAATAGGCTTGTGGCTCGCCCGGCACCCGATTCCGGGCTCCTGACGCGCGACTGCGCGGCGCCGGGCGTCGTCCTCGGTCGGCCCCGGGCCGCCGTCACGAGGGCTCCTTGCGTCCTAGCCTGGCTTGGCTCTCGCCCGCCAGGAGCCCGGCAGCTGCGCCGGGCGAGCGACTGATGTGCGCGTCTTCCTCGGCATAACCGGCGCCTCCGGCGCTCCCTACGCGGCTCGGCTGATCGAGTCGCTCACAGCCGCGGACTGCGAGCTCGGCGTCTGCGCGTCGCGCGCCGGCATCGAAGTTCTCGCGACCGAGCTGTACGGTGACGCGCGCCTGTCGCCAGACGAGACGCTGCAGCGGCTGCTCGAGCATGCCGGCGGCGCCGCGACGCTCTACGACCCGCAGGACTGGCGCTCGCCGTATGCCAGCGGCTCGGCGAAGGTCGACGCGTACGTGATCTGCCCGTGCTCGATGGGAACGCTCGGGACGATTGCGTCGGGCGCGATGCAGAACCTGATCCATCGTGCCGCCTCGGTTGCACTCAAGGAGGAGCGGCGGCTCCTGCTCGTGCCGCGCGAGACGCCGCTCTCGGCGATCCACCTCGAGAACATGCTCGCCCTGCGCCGCGCGGGGGCGACGATCCTCTTCGCGGCGCCCGGCTTCTACCACGGAGCCGAGACCGTTGGCGACCTTGTCGACTTCGTCGTCGGTCGCGCGCTCGACCTGCTCGGCATCGACCATGCGCTGACGAAGCGGTGGGGCCAGTAGTGGTCGAGACGGGCCTCTTGTCGCCGGAGGGGGTGCGGACGATGTTCGACCGCATCGCGCCCGTCTACGACGTGATGAACCGCGTCATGACCGCAGGGCTCGACGTGCGCTGGCGGCGGCTGACCGCGGGTGCGGCCGTCCGGCCCGGAGACCGCGTCCTGGACGCCTGCTGCGGAACGGGCGACCTCGCAGTCGCCGCCCGCAAGGCCGGGGCCGCCGAGGTCGTCGGGCTCGACTTCTCGGAGCGGATGCTCGAGCGGGCGCGGCGCAAGGCAGCCGGGATCGAGTGGATTCGCGGCGACGTGCTCGCGCTGCCGTTCGACGCGGGGAGCTTCGACGCGGCTACCGTTGGGTTCGGCGTGCGGAACGTCGACGACCTCGACACGGGTCTGCGCGAGCTGCGGCGGGTGCTGCGGCCGGGCGGCAGGCTCGCGATCCTCGAGATCACCCGGCCGCGCGGTGCCCTGGCGCCGTTCTACCGGCTCTGGTTCGACGGGATCGTGCCGCTGCTCGGCAGGGTGCTGCCCGGCGGCTCCGCCTACACCTACCTGCCGGCGAGCGTGCGCCGCTTCCCCGGCCCGGACGAGCTCGCGTCCGGGCTCGAGGCCGTGGGTTTCGCAGCCGTTTACTACCGGCTGCTCGCGGGCGGCATCGTGGCGCTCCACGTCGGAGAGGCGGCATGAGCGCCCTCGCCACGATCCGCCGCTCTCCCGGGCTCGATGAGTACCTCGACGAGCTCGAGGAGCGACTCGAGGAGGCGGTCGCCAGTCACCGCGGGCTCGTCGCGGAGGTCGGAGCCGAGGCGCTCGCGGCAGGCGGAAAGCGGCTCCGGCCGGCGCTTGTCTTCCTCTCCTGCCCACCCGACCGCGAGCCCCCGGTCGCGGCCGGCGTCGCGGTCGAGCTCGTTCACATGGCGACCCTCGTCCACGACGACCTGATCGACCGCGCCGAGTTCCGGCGCGGATGCGCCGCCGCCTGGTCGGCGCACGGCCCCGAGGCCGCCCGCGCCGCCGGCGACTACCTGTTCGCGCGCGCCTTCGCCGAGCTCGCCGCCACGGGGGAGATGGACGCCGTCGCCGTGCTCGCCGACGCCTGCCTCGCCTCGCCCGCGGCGAGGCCCTGCAGCGCAGGCAGGCCCTCGATCCGGACACCGCGGTCGAGGACTACCTGCAGCGCTGCTCGCTCAAGACCGGCGCCCTGTTCGAGGCGGCCTGCATCCTCGGCTCCGGCAGCCGCGAGTTCGGCGCCTTCGGGCCTCGCTCGGGGTCGCGTTCCAGATCACCGACGACATCCTCGACTGCTCGGGCATCACCATCGAGACGGGCAAGATCGCCGGCACCGACCTGCGCGAGGGGACGCCCACGCTGCCGCTCCTGCTCGCCGCGCGGGAGGACGAGCTCGTGCGGGCGGCGCTCGCGGGCGGGCCGCTCGACGGCGTGCTCGTGCGTGTCGCCGCGACCGGAGCCCTCGAGCGCTCGCGCGACGTGGCCCTCGACTACGCTAGGAGGGCCAGGGCCTGCTTGAACGGCGAGCTGCGTAGACGCGAGCTCGAGGCCCTGACCCATGTCGTCGTGAACAGGGAGCGTTAGTGGCCGTACTGGAGAAGGGAACGACGCTCGCGCCGATCCACGAGAAGGTCGAGGCCGGTGAGCGGCTCGACTTCGAAGACGGGCTCGCACTGATCGAGTCCGACGACCTGCTCGCGCTCGGCGAGCTCGCCGACCTCGCGCGCCGGCGTCGCGGCGGCGGCGACGAGGTCTACTTCGTCCAGAACCTGTACCTCAACCAGACGAACGTCTGCCGCGTCAAGTGCAAGTTCTGCGCGTTCGCGAAGACGCGCAAGCAGGAGGATGCCTACACGCTGAGCACCGAGGAGTTCGTCGAGGACGCGGTGCGCGCAGTACGAGGCTGCGCGCTTCACCGAGATCCACATCGTCAACGGCGAGAACCCGCACGTCGACCTCGAGTACTACGTCGGCACCGTCCGCGCCCTGCATCAGGCGCTGCCGGACGTGCACCTGAAGTTGTACACGGCCTCGGAGATCCACCACATGACGAAGCTCTCGGGTCTCACGCACGAGCAGGTGCTGCGCGGAGCTGAAGGCCGCCGGCCTCGGGTCGCTGCCGGGTGGCGGCGCGGAGATCTTCGCCGCCGCGCGTGCGCCAGCTGATCGCCCCCGGCAAGGAGCACCGCGGAGTACTGGTTCCACACTCACGACGCGGCGCACCGGCTGGGCATCCCGACGCATTGCACCATGCTCTACGGCCACGTCGAGACCTACGAGGAGCGGATCGACCACCTGCTGCGGCTGCGAGAGCAGCAGGACAAGACCGGCGGCTTCCTCGCGTTCATCCCGCTGGCGTTCCATCCGGAGAACACCGTGTTCGAGCGGCGCGGCTGGAGGTTCACGACCGGCTCCGAGGACCTGAAGATGATCGCGCTCGGCCGCCTGCTGCTCGACAACATCCCGAACGTCAAGGCCTACTGGATCATGATGGGCATGCCGATGGCGCAGGTCGCGCTCCACTTCGGCGCGAACGACGTCCAGGGCACGGTCGTGCGCGAGAAGATCTTCCAGGCCGCGGGCGCGACCGCCGGCACCGAGCAGAAGGTCGGCGAGCTCGTCCGCTTCGTCCGGGCCGCGGGCCGGATCCCGGTGCAGCGCGACACGCTCTACAACGAGCTGCAGCGGTGGTAGCGACGCCGAGCCTCGCCTTCCGCTTCGAGCGTGCAGAGCGATGAGCCTCCGGCTCGGCCGTATCTCGTACGTGAACATGGCGCCGGTCTTCTTCCGGGTCGACGCCGACGTACGAGGAGATGCAGCGGCGTGCCCACCGAGCTGAACCGCCAGCTCGTCGCCGGCGAGATCGACACGGCGCCGATCTCGTCGATCGAGTGGGCGCGGAATGCCGACCGACTGCGTCTGCTGCCCCGGCTCTGCGTTTCCTCCGAGGGCGCGGTCGATTCGATCCAGCTCGTCTCGCGGCGGAAGCTCGAAGACATCCGAGTCGTCGCCGTCACGCCGGAGAGCGCGACCTCCGTCGTGCTGACGAAGGTGCTCGCTACCGCACGCCGAGCAGGTTCCGCTCGGCGAGGAGGCGGACGCGAGGCTCTTGATCGGTGACGCGGCGCTGAGGTCGGCCTTCGAGGATCCGACTCCGCACTACGACCTGGGCCGTCTCTGGCTGGAGCGCACCGGGCTGCCGATGGTGTTCGCGGTCTGGGCGTGTCCCGAGCCGCTCGCCGACGGGCTCGTCGAGCTCGAGGAGGCGCTCGTCAACTCGCTGCGCCGCGCGCGCGCCGAGCCGGAGACACTCGCCTACGAGGCAGCCGAACGCTACGGCTACCCGGCCGGCTTCCTCGCCCGCTACTTCGAGAAGCTGCGCTATCGCTTCGGCCCGCGTGAGCGCGCCGGGCTTTACACGTTCCTCGAGCTCGCCCGCGACGTCGGTCTCCTCGAGACCGTGCCCGAGCTGCGCTTCGTCGCGACCGCGGCGGCGCCGGTATGACCGTCGTCGAGATCCTCGACAAGGCGCTCGACGGCGAGCGGATCACCGACGCGGACGCGGTCGAGCTGCTCCGCTCGCGCGATCTCGTCTCGACCGGCCGCGTCGCCGACGAGCTGCGCAGGCGCAAGACGGACCCCGAGCGGATCACGTTCATCATCGATCGCAACCTCAACTACACGAACATCTGCGTCACCGATTGCGACTTCTGCGCCTTCTACCGGAGCCCCGGCGACCGTGGCGAGGGCTACCTGCTGCCCAAGGCGGTGATCTTCAAGAAGATCGAGGAGACGCTCGCGATCGGCGGCACGGGCCTGCTGATGCAGGGCGGTCACCACCCCGACCTCGGCGTCGACTTCTACGAGGACCTGTTCAAGAGCATCAAGGCGCGCTACAAGGTCCACCTGCACGCGCTCTCGCCGCCGGAGATCCAGCACATCGCGCGTCGCTCGAAGCTGACGATCTGGGAGACGCTCTCGCGCCTGCGCGACGCGGGCCTCGACTCCATGCCCGGCGGCGGCGGCGAGATTCTCGTCGACCGCGTCCGCGAGATCATCGCTCCGAAGAAGACGAAGTCGGCCGAGTGGCTCGACGTGATGCGCCAGGCGCACCGGCTCGGCATGTCGACGACGGCGACGATGATGTACGGCCACGTCGAGACGCTCGAGGAGCGGGTCGAGCACATGCGCAGGGTCCGCGAGCTCCAGGACGAGACCCGCGGCTTCCGTGCCTTCATCTCCTGGACGTTCCAGGACGACGGCAACCGGCTCGGCGACAAGGTGCCGCGCGAGACGATGCCGACCTCGTTCGACTACCTGCTCACGCAGGCGGTCTCGCGCATCTACCTCGACAACGTCGACCACATCCAGAGCTCCTGGGTGACGCAGGGCATGAAGATCGGCCAGGTCGCGCTCGGCTTCGGCGCCGATGACCTCGGCTCGGTGATGATCGAGGAGAACGTCGTCTCGGCCGCCGGGACGACCTACCGCGCCAGGGCCGACGACTTCGCCCATCTGATCCGCAGCATGGGCAAGGTCCCCGTGCAGCGCGACACGCTCTACCGCGACGTCAAGATCTGGAACTGACGCGCCGCGGCAGGAGGGCGCCGGCGGCCTCGCAAGCCGCGCTTGTTCGGATTCGGTAAGCCGTCGGGGGCCGCGGCTACCCTGGGAGGGGTCGGATGCGCCGAGTCGCCGTCATCGCCATGCTCGCCGCCACGGCCCTCGCCGGGCAGGCCCGTGCCGCCGCGCCGCGCTTCAGCGCGCAGGTGAAGGAGGTGCAGACGCTGATGCCGGGTGTCAGCTACCAGCGCCTCGTCCAGTTCACCTCGCACGGGCCGGTCGTCTACCACGTGCTGACCGCGCCGCGTCCCGGCGGTCTCTACGCGCTCAGGCCGGAGCTTGCGCAGAACGCGCTCGTCGGCCGCGGCAGCGTCACCGACATTCAGAAGGGCGTTGCGGCCCAGGCGACCGTCGCCGGAGTCGCGGACGACGTGAGGGGTGTGCTGCTGCGCGACGGCGTGCTCGACAGTGCGCCGAACGCGAAGCGCTCCTCGGTCGGCATCGACGCAGCCGGGCTGCTGCGTGTCGAGCGGATCTCCTACAACGGCTACTGGCGCGGCAGCGGGCAGCGCCGCCCGCTGCAGCTGAACACGGCGCCGACGAAGAATTCGACGACCCTCTACACGCCGGCGTGGGGAGCTGCGACGCCGGTGGAGTCGGGCCCCGTCGTGGCCGAGGTGCTGGCGTCCTTCCCCGCGACGGCGCCGAACGCGGACTTGACCGGGACGGTCGCACAGGTCGTGAGCTCCGGAGGCGGTGTGCCGATCCCGCCGGGCGGTGCCGTCCTCGTCGCTCGAGGCACCCAGGTGCAGCCGCTCTCGGCCGAGTCGCAGGCCGGGTCGACGCTGCTCGTCCGGCTGCCGCTGACCCCGAGCTGGACGGGTGTCACCGATGCGCTCGGCGGCGGGCCTCTGATCGTTCGAGGCGGCAAGCCGGTCTTCCGTGCCAACGAGCTCTTCTCGACTGCGGACCTCTCGCCGCGCAGTCCGCGGTCAGCCGTCGGCCAGCTCGCGGACGGGCGCATCGTCCTCGTCGCCGTCGACGGCGGACAGCCGGGCTACAGCGTCGGCGTCTCCAACTTCGAGCTGGCACTCGCGCTGCAGCAGCTCGGGTGCGTTGCGGCGTCCGCGCTCGGCTCGGGGGCGTCGACCGCGATGGCCTTCCAGGGCCAGCTGCTCAGCAAGCCCTCGGATCCCGCCGGCGAGCGCCAGGTGGCCGCGGCGCTGTTGATCCAGTACTTCGGCGTCTACGCCGCCGCGCCGGCCGTCGACGTCCTCTCGCCGAACGGCGACGGGACCGACGAGCTGCAGACGCTCGCCTACACGCTTGTGCGTCACTCGACGGTGGCTGTGAGTCTGATCGGTCCCGACGGCGAGTCGCGCCCGATCGACTCGGGCCCGAAGGATGCGGGCACCTACACGTTCACGTGGACCGGCCTGCGCGCCGACGGTACCCCGGAGCCGGAGGGCAGATACCAGTTCGTCGTCGACGCGACCGACGACCGGGGGCAGGTCTCGAGCGGGAGCCGGAGCTTCACGCTCGACGAGACGGTCGGCTTTCTGGTCGCGCCGTCGAGCGTCGTCGTCCGCAAGACCGGCGACGCGCTGCGCGGCACCTTTCAGCTCGTGCATCCGGCTCTCGTGACTGCGACGATTGCGACCCAGTCCGGCGTGACGGTGCGGACGCTCTTCCGCGAGCGGCTCCAGCCTGGCGCGCAGACGGTTACGTGGGACGGCCGCACCGGCAGCGCACTCGCATTCGGCGGCTCCTACCGGCTCGTCGTCAGCGCGCAGAGCGAGTTCGGGACCGCCGTCGTGGCGCAGTCGCTCACGGTCCGGCGGGGCTGATCGGCAGGTAGTACCAGCGGTCTGGCGGCGACGGGCTCGTCTCGAAGCCGAGCGCCTCGTAGAGTCTCGCGCCGTCCGCCGACGGCCCGAGCACCGCCCGGATGCAGCCCCGCCGCCGTGCCTCTCGGAGTCGCGCGTACGCGAGCGCTCGTCCGATGCCGTCGCGGCGCTCGCCCTCGGGGACGGCGACGTGCAGCAGCGCGACGGTCGCCCCTGTGTAGAAGGCCTGAGCGAGCCCCACTGCGCGGTCGCCTCGGCGTGCGAGATACGAGACGACGGGTGCTTCGGGTCCGAGCCCGAGCGCCAGTGCGAGCCGCCGCCGGGCGGCCCGTGACCGCTCGTCCACCTCGATCTCGCACGACTCGGCGAGCTCGAGCCATTCGTCGAGCGCCCGCTCGTCCGAGACGGCCTCGAGCTCCACGCCGTCCGGGGCCGGAGCGTCGTCGATCTCGGCGAGCTGCGCGCCCATGTCGACGCCGGTCAGCTCCTGCCGGCAGCCGGTTTGCAGGAGCGTCGCCGCGAGCGCCGGCTCCGGCGCGGGTGCGATCCACGAGGCCGGTGCCTCTCGCTCGGCAAGCCACGCCACGAGCTCCTCGGCCTGCGCCGGCTCGGCCTCGTTGCCGACGACGCCGTTCTCCGTGTTCGAATCGACGCCGGTGTGCACGGCGAGCAGCGCCCCCTCCCGCCGAGTCTCGACCCCCGGCGCCCTTCCGAGCAGCGCGAGATACTCGGCCTGCACCTGCACCGCGAGCTCTCCCCACGTCGCCACCACGACAAGGCTAGGCTTCCCCGGTGCTGCTCGCCAGTCTGTCGGGCTCGATCACCTCGGCGATCGGAAACCACGGCGTCTACGCCGTCTTCGGGTTGATGGCGCTCGACGCGGTCTTCCCGGCTGCGAGCGAGCTCGTGATGGTCTATGCGGGTGCGCTCGCGGCCGGCGCGTTCGCAGGGCAGCAGGTGTCCTTGTTCGGCACCACGATCTCTTCACACGGCGGCGGGTACGTCGTGATGGCCCTCGCCGGAACGATCGGCTACCTGCTCGGCGCGATCGTCGGCTGGGGGATCGGCGCGCTCGGCGGCCGGCCGCTGCTCGAGCGCCGGGGGCGGCTCTTCCACCTGAACGCCGAGAAGCTCGACCGCGCGGAGCGCTGGTTCGACCGCTGGGACGACTGGGGCGTGCTGCTCGGGCGGCTGACGCCCGTCGTCCGCTCCTTTGTCTCGATCCCGGCCGGCGTCTTCAGGATGCCGTTCTGGCGCTACACGGGGCTGACGCTGATCGGCTCGGCAATCTGGTGTTTCGTGATCGCCGGCGCGGGTTGGGCGCTCGGACGAAGCTACGAGAAGTTCCACACCGACTTCCGCTATGCCGATTACGTCGCCGTTGCAGGAGTCCTGCTGCTCGCGGCCTATTGGGTCCTGCGCCGCCGGCGCTCCTCTACACTGGTTGATCGTGCCCCGGATCCCCCTCGTTGACGTCAAGGCGCAGTACGCGTCGCTGATCCCCCAGCTGAAACAGGCCTTCGCCGACGTGCTCGAGGACGGGCGCTTCGTCTTCGGGCCGAACGTGAAGGCGTTCGAGGAGGAGGCTGCCGCCTATCTGCGCGTGCCCGAGACGGTCGGCGTCGGCAACGGCACCGACGCGATCGTGATCGCTCTCGACGCACTGGAGATCGGGCCCGGCGACGAGGTCATCTGCCCTGCGTTCACCTTCTTCGCCACCGCCGAGTCGATCGCCCAGCGCGGCGCGACGCCGGTCTTCGCCGAGATCGACCCGGCGACGATGAACGTCGACGTCGAGGACGTCGCCGCCAGGATCACGCCCCGGACAAAGGCGATCGTCCCCGTGCACCTGTTCGGCCGGCCGGCTCCGCTCGTGCAGCTCGCCGAGCTCGGCCTGCCGATCGTCGAGGACGCGGCGCAGGCGTTCGGCTCCCCGGAGATCGCGCAGACGGGGATCGCCTCGACGTTCAGCTTCTACCCGACGAAGAATCTGTTCGGCCTCGGCGACGGCGGTCTCATCGCCGTCCGCGACGCCGAGCTCGCCGAGCGGATCCGGCTGCTGCGCTTCCACGGCTCGAAGGCCAAGACGACGTTCGAGTACATCGGTTACAACTCGCGCCTCGACGAGATCCAGGCCGCCGCGCTGCGGCTCTTCCTGCGCGAGCTCGACGGCTGGACGCGCCAGCGCCGCGAGGCTGCCGCGCGTTACCGGGAGCTCGGGCTCGGTGAGCTCGTCGAAGTGCCCGAGGACGAGCCCGGCCACGTCTATCACCTGCTCGTCTGTCGCTCGCCGCGACGCGACGCGATCCGGGCCGCCCTGGGTGAGGCCGGGATCGCCACCGGGCAGTACTACCTGCCGCCGCTTCACCTCCAGCCGGCGCTGGCCTATCTCGGCTATTCGGAAGGCTCGCTGCCGGTCACCGAGCAGATCGCCCGTGAGAATTTCTCGGTCCCGCTCTGGGCGGGCATCGACGCCGGGACGCAGGAACAGGTGGTTTCGGCGGTGCGCGCCGCGGCGACCGTCTCAGCGGTCGGATGATCCCGATCAACCGGCACCGCGTCTGGAACCTGATCGCGGACGCCGTCCTGGTGGCTGCTGCCTGGTACCTCGCGTTCCAGCTGCGCTTCGACCACGGCGTGCCCGTCTACTACCAAACGCTCCTCGAGCGCACGATCTTGATCGTCGTCGCGATCAAGCTCGTCGTCTTCGTCGGCTTCGGCTTCTACAACCGCTGGTGGCGCTACGTCTCCACTCGGGACATGTGGGGCGCGGCGCGCGGCGTCGCCGCCGCCTCGGTCGTCGCCGATCTGACCGTCTACTTCGCCTCGCCGGTGCACAACGTCCGGCTGCCGCGCTCGATCGCCGTCCTCGACTTCCTGCTGACGCTGGCCGCGATCGCGGGCTCCCGGATGATCGCCCGCTCGATCATCGAGCGGCCGCAGGCGCGCAACGTGCTCGCGCGCGGCAAGGAGGTGATCGTCGTCGGCGCGGGCGATGCGGCCCGGCTGATGCTGCGCGAGATGCTGCGCACCCCGGCGCTCGGCTACACCCCGATCGGCCTGATCGACGACGACCCGCGCAAGAAGAACATCCGGATCGAGGGCGTCCGCGTGCTCGGGACGATCGAGGAGCTGCCCCACCTGATCAAGGACAACAAGCCGGACGAGCTCCTGATCGCGATCCCGTCCGCCTCGGGTGAGCTGCGCGCCCACGTCTTCGACATGGCCGGCGAGATCCCGGTCAAGACGCTCCCGGGCCTGCATGAGCTCATCTCCGGCGACCTGAACCTGACGGGCCAGATCCGCCCCGTGCAGGTCGAGGATGTGCTCGGCCGCGAACCGGTCGAGGTCGATCTCGCGTCGATCGCCTCCTACCTGCGCGACGAGACCGTGCTCGTCACCGGCGCGGGCGGCTCGATCGGCGCCGAGCTCTGCCGCCAGATCGCACGCATGGATCCTGCGCGGCTGATCCTCGTCGACCATGCCGAGACGAATCTGTTCGAGATCGAGCGCGAGCTCGTCGAGCGCGGGGTCACCGCCGCGCACCCGGTGCTGGCCGACGTCAAGAACCGCCAGAAGATGCGCCAGGTATTCGAGCGTTTCCAGCCCGGCGTCGTCTTCCACGCGGCGGCGTACAAGCACGTGCCGATGCTCGAGGCGAATCCGCTCGAGTCCGTGCGCAACAACGTCCTGGGCACGAAGGTGGTCGCCGAGGCGGCGGTCGAGTTCGGCGCCGCGCGCTTCGTCCTGATCTCGACCGACAAGGCCGCGAACCCGAAGAACCTGATGGGCCAGTCGAAGGCGATCTGCGAATGGATCGTGGAGGCGCTCGGCCATCGCAGCGACGTGCCGACACGCTTTGTCGCGGTCCGCTTCGGCAACGTGCTCAACTCGTCGGGGTCGGTGATCCCGATCTTCCGGCGCCAGATCGAGCGCGGCGGCCCCGTGCGGGTCACGCATCCAGAGATGACCCGCTACTTCATGACGATCCCGGAGGCGGTGTCGCTCGTCGTCCAGGCGGGCGCGATCGGCGGCCGGGGCCAGGTGTTCGTGCTCGACATGGGCGAGCCGGTGAAGATCGTCGACCTCGCCCGGGAGATGATCCGGCTCTCGGGCAAGGAGCCGGGACGGGACATCGCGATCGAGTTCATCGGCATCCGGCCCGGCGAGAAGCTCCACGAGGAGCTCTGGACTGCGAACGAGGTGGTCGAGCCGACCGTGCACTCGAAGATCTCCCGCGCGTCGCGGCCGCAGATCGACGCCGCGTGGCTCGAGGAGGAGCTCGCCGAGCTCGAGCGGCTCGTCGAGGCAGGCGACACGCTCGAGCTTGTCGCACGACTCGGTGCGGCGGTCGGCCGGCCCCGGCGCGCCGGCACGCTGTCGGCGCAGCCGGCCGAGTTGTCCTAGTGTCCTGAGTCGTTGATCCGCTGGCAGTAGCTGGCGAGGCTGTCGAGGATTTGGTCGGCGGTTTTGTGCCAGACGTAGGGTTTTGGGTCGTCGTTCCAGTTGGTGATCCAGGTGCGGATCGAGGCGACGAGCTCGCGGGTGGAGCGGTGGCTGCCGCGTTTGATCCATTTCGTTGTTAGCTCCGCGAACCAGCGCTCGACCAGGTTGAGCCAAGAGCTGTAGGTCGGCGTGAAATGGAGGGTGAAGCGCGGGTGGCGAAGCAGCCAGCGCTGCACCGACGGCGTCTTGTGGGTGGAGGAGTTGTCGAGCACGACGTGCACCTGGAGGTGTGCCGGCACGCTCTTGTCGATCTGGTTGAGGAAGCGGCGGAACTCCTCGGCGCGGTGGCGCGGCGTCATCTCCGAGATCACCTGGCCGGAGGCGACATCGAGGGCGGCATAGAGGTTAGTGGTGCCGTTGCGGAGGTAGTCGTGGCTTTGCCGCTGGGGCACACCGGGCATCAGCGGCAGCACCGGCGCCGTCCGGTCGAGTGCCTGGATCTGCGCCTTCTCATCCAGGCAGAGCACCACCGCAGCCTCGGGCGGGTTGAGGTAGAGCCCGACGATGTCGCGCACCTTGTCGATGAACTGCGGATCCGGGGAGAGCTTGAACGTCTCGACCTGGTGCGGCTTGAGCGCGAAGGCCCGCCAGATGCGGCTGACCGCGCTCTGGCTCATCCCGGTCGCGGCCGCCATCGAGCGCGTCGACCAGTGCGTCGCATCCTTCGGCTGCTCCTCGAGCGTCTTTACGATCACCCGCTCCACGTCGGCGTCGCTGATCGAGCGCGGCTTGCCCGGCCGCGGCTCGTCATGCAACCCGTCAAGTCCCCGCTGCGCGAACCGGCCCCGCCACCTGCCGACCGTCGAGGGGTTGCAGCCCAACTCGGCCGCGATCTCCATGCTCGACCGGCCCGCCGCCGCCGCCAACACAACCCGGCAGCGGAACGCCAATGCCTGCGAGCTCTTCGGCCTCCGAGCCCACCGCTCAAGCACCTCCCGGTCCTCGCCAGTGAGTACAACCTCTGCCCGAGCCGCCATGACCGCCCCCCATCCTCGCTGCCGATAAGGACGGCATTCGCCAGCCAGCCGCGGGTCCCTGCGAACTACCGACTCAGGTCACTAGACCGCGACCGGCAGCTCGAGCTCGCTCGCCCGGCCCGCAGCGCTGATCGGAGCGGAGGAGGAGGGCAACCCGCCATCCGGACCGGCCGCGTGGGCCATCCAGACGAGCGGGCCGACCAGCGCCGCGAGCGGCACGGTGGCGAGGACGAGTCCGAGGGAAGCGGGGATCACAAGGCTTACGACTCTATGGTCGGCGTTTCGTTACGGCATCCGCCGCGGTGACGATTTCGGCTCGTTCGCAAGGATGATCCGGCACGATCCCGTCCGATCCGGGCCCGTAGGCTGAGGAGGTGATTCTCGAGGGCCTGAACCCGGAGCAGCGCCGTGCGGCCGAGACCGTGCGCGGCACCGTGTGCATCCTCGCCGGTGCGGGCTCCGGCAAGACAACGACGATCACCCGCCGGATTGCGAACCAGGTCGCAACGGGCGCCTTCGGCGCTTCCGAGATCCTGGCCGTCACCTTCACCGACAAGGCAGCCGGTGAGTTGCGGACGCGGCTCGAGACCCTGGGCGCGGCCCCGGTGGCGGCACGTACCTTCCATGCCGCCGCCCTCGCCCAGCTCCGGCACTTCGGCGGCGATCCGGGCCGGATCCTGGCCTCGAAGGCCATGCTTCTCCGCCAGATCGGCAACACGCTGCCGGGTGCCTACCGCTTCCGACCGGCGGGCGATCTCGCCACCGAGATCGAGTGGGCCAAGAACCGGCGCATCTCCGCCCGCGACTACCTCGACGCCGTCGGTGAGCGCAAGCCGCCCGTTCCCGCTGACCTGATGGCACGCGTCTACCGCGAGTACGAGCGCCGCAAGGACGAAGCGGGCGCGATCGACTTCGAGGATCTGCTCGAGCGGACCGTGCGGCTGTTCGACGAGGACGAGCGCGCGCTCGCAGGCTTCCGCGAGCGGTACCGCGCCTTCACCGTGGACGAGTACCAGGACGTCAACCTGCTGCAGCAGGCGCTGCTCGAGCGCTGGCTCGGCGGGCGCGAGGAGCTCTGCGTCGTCGGCGACGACTACCAGTCGATCTACGGCTTCACCGGGGCCTCACCGGAGCACCTCCTGGGTGTACCGAGGCGCTATCCCAACGCCGTGATCGTCCGGCTCGAGCAGAATTACCGCTCGACGCCGCAGGTGCTCGCGCTCGCGAACCGCCTCGTGCCGCGGCTCGGCGGTGCCGAGAAGACGCTGCGACCCGTGCTGGCCGACGGTCCCGTGCCCGAGCTTCGCGGCTTCGAGGACGGCCCGGCCGAGGCTGCCGCGGTCGCGACCCGGATCAAGGAGCTCGGACTGCCGCTCGAGCAGGTCGCCGTCCTCTTTCGCACGAACGCCCGCTCGGCCGACTTCGAGGAGTCGCTGCAGGCGGCCGGGCTGCCGTTCCAGGGCGCCTCGCTGCTCGCGCGCGAGGCTGCGCGGCAGGTCCTGCGCCGGCTGCGGGGCGACCCGCAGACCGAGGTGCGGCGCCTCGCGCTCGAGTCCGGCTGGCTCGAGCGGCCGTCCGAGGGCCTCGGGGAGCGCGAGCAGACCCGCCAGGCGGACCTCACGCGCCTCGTCGCGCTCGCGGAGTCATTCGAGGGTGACGCGGAGGCGTTCGCCGCGTGGCTCGACGGGCGCTTCGGAGCAGCGGCTGTGGGCGGCGTCAACCTGCTGACCCTGCATCGGGCGAAGGGGCTGGAATTCGAAGCGGTCTTCGTCGTCCGCGTCTCCGAAGGCGAGCTGCCGATCCGCCGCGGCGAGCCCGGCGAGGAGCGCCGGCTGCTCTACGTCGGGCTCACCCGGGCGAAGCGCCACCTCAGCGTCACCTGGGCCGGCAAGCCGAGCCGCTTCCTCGCAGAGCTCGGCGCGCGGACGAGGCAACCCGCGGCACGCCGTTCCGGCGAGGAGGAGCTCCCACCGACCTTCGCAGCGCTGAAGGCGTGGCGGCTCGAGCGTGCCCGCGCGGACGAGGTGCCTGCCTACATCGTCTTCAACAATGCGACGCTCGAGGAGATTGCCGCTCGCGCACCGCGTACCCGCTCGCAGCTTGCGGCCGTGCCCGGCGTGGGGCCGGCGAAGCTCGAGCGGTACGGCGACCAGGTGCTCTCCGTTCTCGGCGCCTGAGGATATACCGAGACGTATTATCTCGATCAGTATGAGATAATGCTGACAAAGCGGTATAATCGCGCCCGGTATGACGAATCCGTTCCGTTATGGCGCAATGGCGCTCGACGAGGCCTTCACCGACCGCGAACCCGAGCTCGCCGAGCTCGTCGCCGACGTCCGCAACGGCCAGGACGTCGTGATTCTCGGCGCGCGCCGGTACGGCAAGTCCTCGCTCGTCTGGCGCGCGATGCAGGAGCTCGCAGCCAGGAAGGTGCTCGTCGCCTACGTCGACCTGATGGGGGCGCCGACCAAGGAACGGCTCGCAGCCCGGCTGGCGAAGACGATCCACGAGGACCTGGCCTCGCCGCTCTACCGCGTTCGGGAACGCGCGCTCGCGATCTTCCGCAGCCTGCGGGTGCAGCCGGTCGTCACCGTCGACCCGTACGACGCGAGCCTCAGCTTCACGTTCACGACTGGACACGATCCCGTCGCGATCGACGCGACGATCGAGACGCTGCTCGAGCTGCCCGGCCGGCTCGCGGCGGACCGCGGGCGGCGCGTCGCCCTCGTCTTCGACGAGTTTCAGGAGATCACCGACCTCGACCCGCAGTACCCGAAGCTGTTCCGCTCCGTCTTCCAGACCCAGCCGGAGGTCGCGCACGTCTACCTGGGCAGCAAGCGCCACCTGATGCAGCGGATCTTCAACGACGAGAACGAGCCGTTCTGGCGCAGCGCGAAGCAGACGGAGCTCGGGCCGATCCCGCTTCCCCGCTTCGGCGAGTACATCCGTGAGCGCCTGGCCGCGAGCGATCGCGGGATCG
Source organism: uncultured Actinomycetes bacterium (assembly GCA_963757725.1). Lineage (GTDB taxonomy): Bacteria > Actinomycetota > Thermoleophilia > Gaiellales > Gaiellaceae > CAVWSR01. The sequence goes on along the minus strand of CAVWSR010000003.1, from coordinate 234,680 downwards.
ACGAGCCCACGCTTTCGCGGCTGCTCGAGACGACCGGCGGTCATCCGTATGCGACGCAGCAGCTCTGCTACTTCCTGTGGGAGGAACTGCCGGAGGGCTTCGAGGCGAACGGGGCAGAACTCGATCATGCGCTCGAGCGGGTCGTCGATGCCGAGCACAACCACTTCGCGCTCGTCTGGGACGAGTCGACACGCAACGAGCGCTCGTTGCTGCTCGCGCTCGGCCGCGATCCGGGTCACCCCTACGCGGTCGACTACCGGCGCCGCAACGGCTTGCCCTCCGCGTCGCACGTCCAGAAGAGCCTGGGCTCGCTCGTCCGCCGCGAGCTCGTTCGCAAGCGCGCCGACGGCGTGTACGAGCTCGCGGAGCCGTTTCTGGCGCGCTGGCTCGAGCGCGCGGCCTAGCCCGCACGACCGAGCGTTCAGCCCGTGGCCGAGAGCAACAGGTCGAGGAGTTCCTGCGGCGCGCGTCGCATACGCGGGCGCTCGGCACCGTCGCGCTTGCGTACGTCGATCGCGCGCGGATCGCTGAGCGGCACGAGGCGGCCCTCGCGGATCAGCTCCTCGTCGACGCCGCCGAGGCGACCGCCGTAGGTGGTGTAGACGGGGACGCCGAGCGCCGTCGCCTCGCGGTTCATCGTGCCGCCCGCGGAGACGACCACGTCGGCGAGCGCGATCAGGCTTTGCGCGTCGACCGCACGCTCGGGCAGGATCATCGACGGCAGGGCGAGCCTGCGCACGTACTCGCGCTGCTCGTCGGTGCGCGGCAGCACGATCGCGTGGACGTCGTCGCGCGAGCCGAGGAACTGGAGCGTCAGCGGGAAGAGCGGGTTCGAATGGCGGTGGTAGAGCGAGACGTCGGGCGGCGGCCGCAGCACGATCAGCACGCGGGCTGGATCGATCTCCCATTGCGAGAGCACCCCGCGGTCGGGCTCGAAGTCGGCGAGGTAGTACTCCTCCTTCAGGCCGGGGTATTGCAAGAGCTTCGGCGGCTTGGCGCCGTAGGGCGCGAGCCGTTCGGGCGGGATCGCGGCCGGCACGACGACCTTCGTGGCGGCGCGGCAGCCGAGCTGGTGCTGGAGCCAGGCGAACTCATAGTCGAACGTCGTGGAGCTCGGAATCCCGAGCCGGCGCGCAGTCATCGTCAGCTCGTGCGAGCCGTGTGCGAGCGCGAGATCGAAGGCCCTGTCCTTTGCGAAGCGGCGGAGGGCGCCGAGCCGGTTCGTCATCGCCGAGGCCTTTCGCCAGCGCGAGCGGCCGCCGTGGCGGCCGAGCACCGCGTTCGCCTCGAGCCCGTGCAGTTCGAGCAGCTGCAGCGTCTGCGCGTAGTCGCGCGCGGTGATCTCGACCTCGTCCCCGCGGGCCCGCAGTAGCTCGATCAGCGGCCGGAAGACGAGCACGTGCGCCGACGCGGTCATGTCGATCCAGACTCTCACGCGGCGAGGGCCTCGCTCACGCCCGGGCGCACACGGCCGGGCGTACGCTCGACGTGCCGCTCGTGCCAGAGCGTGAAGGCGAGCAGGCCCCAGAGCTGCCGCGAGCAGTCCTCGCGTCCCGAGACGTGGTCGTCGATCAGACGCGTGACCACGTCCGGCCGGAAGAAGCCCTGGCGGTCGAGCGTCGCCGCGGAGAGCGTCTCGCGGGCGAACGGCTCGAGCTCGCCCCGCAGCCAGGCCGCGGCTGGAATCGAGAAGCCGCGCTTCTTGCCGTGCACGATCTCGCGCGGGACGAGCGGTTCCGCCGCCTTGCGGAGCAGCACCTTCTTGGAGAGTCCGCGCACCTTGTGGCGGGTGGGCAGCGCCAGCGCGAGATTCGTCACGATCGGGTCGAGGAACGGCACACGCGCCTCGAGCGAATGCGCCATCGAGGCGCGATCGGTCTTCACGAGCAGGTCGTCGACCAGGTAGGTGCCCAGGTCGACGTCCTGCAGGCGGGCGAGGAGCTCGGCGCCCTCCGTCTCCTCGAAGCGGGCGCGCAGCAGGTCGACGGGGTCGAAGGGGGAGGCGCGGCCGGTCAGCTCCTCGCGCGCCTGCGGAGAGAAGATCTCCTTCCAGCCGTGATGCGCCTCGAGCGGCGGCAGGTGGGCGGAGCGGACGAAGCGCTTTGCCTTGTAGTCGAAGCTCGCGCGACCGGTCGAGGTCGGGAGCAGCTCGACGAGCGGCCGGGCGAGGCGCGCGAGCCCGCCGAAGCGCTGCGCGAGCAGGTCGGCCGCGTACGTGTAGTAGCCGCCGAACAGCTCGTCGCCGCCCTCGCCGGAGAGCGCCACCTTGACGTGCCGCGCCGCGAGCTCGGAGACGAGGTAGGTCGGGAGCGCCGACGAGTCGGCGAACGGCTCGTCGAAGGCCTCGGCGAGCGCGGGCAGGAGGAGCGCCGCGTCCGGTCGCAGGACGAGCTCCTCGTGGCGCGTTCCATAGCGGCTCGCGACGAGCCGCGCGTCGGCGAGCTCGTCGAAGCTCCGCTCCTCGAAGCCGATCGAGAACGTCCGCAACGGCTCCGACGACTCCTGCGCCGCGAGTGCAGCCAGCACCGAGGAGTCGACGCCACCCGAAAGCAGCACGCCGACGGGGACATCCGAGACGAGATGCGCGCGCACGGAGTCCCGCAGCCGCGCCCGCAGCTCCTCGACGAGCTCCGCCTCGTCGTCCGCGCGGATCTCTCCGGCGTCCACCGGAGCCGGCCGCGCGTAGCGCTCGGTGCGCGACCCTCCGTCCTCCCAGACAAGCAGGTGACCGGGCGGCAGCTTCCGCGCGTCTCGGAAGATCGTCAGCGGGGCCGGGATCGAGTTGAACGCCAGGAAGGCCTCGAGCGCATCGAGGTCGATCTCGCCGCGGGGCAGCGCGCGGAGCTCGGAGGCGAACAGCAGCCCTTCGCCGTCCTCGTGCACGTACAGCGGCTTGATCCCGTACGGGTCGCGCGCCAGCAGGAGCCGCCGCCGTCGTGAGTCCCAGAGCGCGATCGCGAACATGCCGCGCAGCCGCTCCGGGAACCGCTCCCCCCATTCCTCATAGGCGTGGACGAGCACCTCGGTGTCGCCGTGCGTGCGGAAGGAGTGTCCCGCGCGCGCGAGCTGGCGCCTCAGCTCCTCGTAGTTGTAGAGCTCGCCGTTCTGGACGACGTGGACGGTGTCGTCCTCGTTCGCGAGCGGCTGGTCGCCCGTTTCGAGGTCGATGATCGAGAGGCGGCGCGCTGCGAGGCCGACGGGCGCCGTCGAGGAACGAGCCGTCGGAGTCCGGGCCGCGATGCACGAGCGTCGCGCTCATCGCGGCGAGCCGATCGGGATCGGCTGCGCCGCGGGCAGAGGCGATCCCGCAGATCCCGCACATGGCGTCGTACTCTAGAGACGTGCCCGTCTACTGGAAGCCGAGGTACGCGACGCGGAATCAGCGCCACCGCGCGCACGTCCGCGCTCAGGCTCGCCGCGAGGCCCGGCTGCGGGCGCAGGCCGGCCCGTCCCTGCGCGAGCGGCTGCGAGCGTGGCTGAAGGGGTAGGCGTCATCGTCGAGCGCGAGGGCCGCGTACTGCTCGGCCTTCGTTGTGGCAGCCACGGCGCGGGCACCTGGGCGCCGCCCGGCGGAGCGCTCGAGGGCGGCGAGGCGCCGGAGAGCTGCGCGGTGCGCGAGCTCGTGGAGGAGACCGGCCTTCACGGCTCTGAGCCACGAATTGTCGCGGCGTCGGTCGACTCGATCGAGCGGTACGACCTGGCACACCGTCTTCGTGGCGTGCAGCGCGCGCGGCGAGCCCGAGCTCCGCGAGCCCTGGCGCTGCGAGCGCTGGGGCTGGTTCGCGTGGGCGGAGCTGCCGGAGCCGCTCTTTGCCCCGTTGGCTAGCCTCGTGGCCGCACGAAGCCGCGAAGCGACTGCCTGAGGACTCGCCAGCCGGTCGTGAACAACGTCCGCAGGTACAGCCGCACCGATCGGTCGGCGATCCACTCGAGGTCGTGCGCGAGCTTGTCCGCCATCGACGTCTCGTAGCCGCGGCGCACCTGCGCGAAGCCGGTCAGCCCGGGCCTCACGACGAGCCGCTGCCAGTAGGCGGGAAGCTGCGAGGCGAGCTGGCGGAAGAAGATCGGCCGGATCGGCCGAGGGCCGACGAGTGACATGTCTCCGCGCAGCACGTTCCAGAGTTGGGGGACCTCGTCGAGCTGGGTCGCGCGCAGCCAGGCGCCGAGCGGCGTCGTTTCCGCCCGCGTTCGCTCGACGAGCTCCGCACCGAGGAAGGGCCCGAGACGCTCCTCGGCGCCGCGCCGCAGCGTCCGGAACTTCCGCATCGCGAACGTCTTGCCGCCGCGCCCGATTCGCTCGCCGCGATAGAAGAGCGGCCGGCCGTCCGTCAGCAGCATCGCCGCGCCGATCGGCAAGGTCAGCGGCAGCGAGACGAGTAGGAACAGCGTCGCGAGTGCGACGTCGAGTGCGCGCAGGGCGATGTCAAGTCCGCGGTTCGGTGCGGCCAGCGCGAGATCGGAGACGCGACCGATGAAGGAGTCGCCCGACCCCGGGGTTGGTGGCTGCGGCACGCACGGATGCTACTCGCGGCTCGTCCGGACCTTCCCGCAACGCAAGCGCGGACAGCGCCCGATGCGACCGCGGGAAGCCGCGGCGAAAGTAAGGGCGTGCCGTCTGGACGCGCCCGTCTTGTCGTCTTGGTCGCCGCGCTCGCCGTGGCGCTCGCTGCTGCGCTGATCGTGCTGAGCGTGACCGGCTCGAGCGGCGGCAAGACGGCTCGTCCGGCCGGCTCCCCCGTAGCCGGCGCGGCCCAGACCCAGGTGCTGCTGCGCGGAATCCCTCAGCGCGGAACGGCGCTCGGGAACCCGGCTGCGCCTGCGACTCTGGTCGAGTTCGCCGATCTCCAGTGCCCGTGGTGCGGCGTGTGGGCGCGCGACACGCTGCCAGTCCTCGTGCGCGAGTACGTGCGTTCCGGCAAGCTGCGGGTCGTGTTTCGCGGACTCGCGTTCGTCGGCGCCGACTCTGAGCCGGCCCTCCGCACCGCGCTCGCCGCCGCCGGGCAGAATCGGCTCTGGAATGTCGTCGACCTGATCTTCCGCAACCAGGGCCAGGAGAACACGGGCTGGGTGACCGAATCGCTCCTGCAGTCGGTCGGTACCGCCACGCCCGGCCTCGACGTCGAGCAAATGCTCTCGGACCGCGGCTCCGCGGACGTGGACCGGGAGGTCGAGGTTGCGAGGCGGGCGGCGCAGGCTGCCGGTGTTCCCGGCACCCCGTACTTCCAGCTCGGCCGCACCGGGGGCACGCTCCGCCATCTCGACCTGAAAGAGCTTGACGCCGCGCCCTTCCGCGCCGCGATCGAGCGGCTGCTCGTCTCCTGAGCGAGCGCTCGCTCCGGGGGTGGATCGCCGGCCTCGCGCTCGTCGGCGCAGGGATCGCCGGGTATCTGACCGTGGCGCACCTGACCCACGCCTCGGTTGTCTGCTCGACGGGCGGCTGCGAGACGGTGCAGCACTCGCGCTACGCCGAGCTCGGCGGGGTTCCGGTGGCGCTGCTCGGCCTGCTCGGCTACCTGGCGATTCTCGGCTCGGCGTTCCTCCGCCGAACGGAGGCGGCGGCCGTGGGCGCGGCGGTTGCGCTCGGCGGGCTCGCCTTCGCCTGCTGGCTCGTCTACGTCCAGCTAGGCATCCTGCACGCGATTTGCGTCTGGTGCGTGGCGAGCGACGTCGTGCTCGCACTGCTCGCGGTCATCACGACGTTGCGCGCCACACACGTATAAGCTTTCGTTATGGACACGCGTCAGCTCGCCGCGTTCTGCGCGGTCGTCGAGCGCCGCAGCTTCTCCCAGGCCGCTGCACGCCTCGGGGTCACGCAGCCTGCGGTCAGCCTGCAGATCCGCTCGCTCGAGCAGCGGGTCGGACAGAGGCTGCTCGACCGCTCGGGCCGCCGCGTGGAGCCGACCGAGGCCGGCCTGCGCTTCTACCAGAGCGCGCGCCGCATGCTCCAGATCGAGGAAGAGCTGCTCGAGGGCCTCGCCGAGGTCGAGACCGGCGAGCTGCGCGGAGAGCTGAAGCTCGGCGCCTCGACCGGTCCCGGCGGCTCGGTCGTCCCGATCCTGCTCTGCGCGTTCCAGCAGGAGCACCCCGAGGTTGCCGTCGCGCTCGCCGTCCACGACACGCAGACCATCGTCGAGCTCGTCGCCGACCGGGAGCTCGAGCTCGGCGTGGTCGGCGCGGCGCGCCGTCACCGCGGCGTGGTCTTCGAGCGCTTCTTCTCCGACGAGGTGGTGCTCGCCACTCCGCCGGGCCACCGGTTCGCCGGCAAGACGATCTCGATCGACGAGCTCCGCTCGGAGCCGCTGATCGTGATGCAGGAGGGCGCCGGCGTTCGCCAGGTGATCGACGACGAGCTACGCGGCGTCGGCCTGCGGCTGCGGGACCTCGAGCTGCGGCTCGAGCTCGGTCTCCAGGAGTCGGTGCGCAGCGCCGTCATCGCTGGGTACGGCGTCTCGTTCATCTCGCGCTCGGCCGTCGAGTCGGACCTCGTCGCCGGTGCGCTCGGCGCCGCGCGGGTCGAGGGGCTCGAGCCACGCCGTGAGATCTCGCTCGTCCGGGCTGCGGGCCGTGCGCCGACGAGGGCCGCCGAGGCGTTCGTCGCGTTTGCGCAGGGCCGCCTGCCGTGATCGTTCGCTGGGGTCTCGACTCGTTGCCGGAGGTGATCCGCGGCGAGCCGTTCCTGCTCGCCACCACGCGCTGGAAGCCGCCGCTCCCGGTCGTCGGTCGCTGGTCGACGCTGCCGTACGCCGACCTCGGCGAGATCGCCGCGGCGGCCCAAGGCTCCGGCTGCCTGCTCGCACTCGGCGGCGGCAGCACGATCGACACGGCCAAGGGTGTCTCCGCCGCGAGCGGTCTGCCGCTCGTCTCAGTGCCGACGACGTATTCCGGCGCCGAGTGGACGACCTACTTCGGCGTGCGCGACCCGGACCGCAGGCTGCGGGGCGGCGGCGCCGGCGCGAATCTCCACGGGATCGTCTACGAGCCGGCGCTGACGCTGGAGCTGCCCCGCGCCGAGACCGTCGGCACGGCGCTGAACGCGCTTGCGCACTGCGCCGAGGCGCTCTACGTGACGACCCACAACGACGAGGCCGACGTGCACGCGTTGGAGGGCGCACGTCTGATCGGCGCCTGGCTGCCCCGTGTGATCGATCGGCCGCGGGACGTCGAGGCTCGGGCAGCCCTCCTCCGCGGCGCCGGCGAGGCCGGCGAGGCGCTCTCGCTCTCGATGCTCGGGCTCGGCCACGCGATGGCGCAGGCGCTCGGAGGGAGCTATGGGCTTCCCCACGGTGCGCTGAATGCGCTCTGCCTGCCGCCGGCGCTGCGCTTCAACGCGACGCTCGCGCCGGAGGCGGTGCGCCGGCTCGGCGAGGCGCTCGGGACGGGCGATCCGATCGAGCGCGTCGAGGAGCTGGCGCGCCTCGGCGGCTTCGAGCGGCTGCGCGACCTCGGCGTGCCCGAGGCGGGGCTCGATCAGGTGGCCGAGGCTGCGGCCTCGCGCGCGGGCAACCGGGCCAACCCGCGGCCCGCGACACCCGCAGAGATCGCGGCGCTGCTCCACTCGATCTACTGAGTCTTGTCACAGAGTCGGCACAGACACGCGACACGGCTCCGGGTATCGTTGTCCAAATAGACAACAGATCGTCTCGAACGGACACGTCCCGGCCGGCCATCTTGTCGATGTGGCAGATCGGTTCGATCCTGTCGGGGCCTCCGAGAGAAAGGGAGGAAGCGCATGCTGACCAAGCTCACAGAGGAGCTGCTCGACCTCGCGGCGACCGAACTGGGCCGCCCGAACGGGCTGCTCGCGGACTCGGTGGATGGAGGCGGCGGCTCGAGCTGCAACAGCTCTTCGAGCCTCTGCTGCTGCGTCCACATCTGCTGGTAGAGCCATGCACACGACGCCCGCCGCCGTTCCGACAAGGCCGTACCTGAAGCCGTGGTACCGCGTCGCGGAAAGCGGCGGCGGGATCGTGTTCGAGTATGCCGGCGCTGCCGTCAGGCTCGACGGCGCTGCGGTGCAGGCGCTGCTGCCGATCCTGCTTCCCCTGCTCGACGGCAGCCGTACGATCGACGAGATCGTCGCCGTCGCCGGCACCGCCGCCCGGCCGGCTGTGCTCGCAGCACTCGAGCTCCTCGCCGCGCGCGGCCTACTCGCGGAAGGCCGCTGCGACGACGAGCGGGCGAAGGACACGTCGCTCTTTGTCGCCGCGGCGCTCGACGGGACTCCGGAACCCGCCGTCCTGGCGGCGCGCCTCAGCTCGGCCCGGGTCGCGATCGCCGGGCACAGCCGCGTCGCCGGCGAGGTGACTTGCGCCCTCCGCGACGCGGGCGTCGACGCGGAGCGCCTGAGCTGGCGTGGTGCAGTCGGTGCAGATCTCGTCGTCGCGGCCCCGTCGTCTCGCGAGCTGCCGCGGCTCGGGCGGTGGAACGAGCGCGCCGTCGCAGAGGGCGTGCCCTGGCTCTGTCTCGCTCCCTACGACGGCGTCCTCCTGGCCGTGGGCCCGCTCTTTCTGCCCGGCGAGACCTGCTGCTATGCGTGCTACCGCCTGCGTCGGAAGGCGGTCGTGCCGTACCCGGGCGAGTTCGACGCTGTCGAGGAACGGCCTCCGGTGGTACCGGCCCCGCCCGCGCTGGACGCCGTGGCCGCCGGGATCGCGGCCATCCTCGTCGTGCGCTGGCTCCTCGTGCGCGATCACGGCCTGCCCGGCTGTCTCTACGGGCTCGAGCTCGGGGGAGTCCTCGCCCTGCGGCGCCATCTCGTCCATCGGGTCCCGCGCTGCCCGGTGTGCTCCGGCCTGGACGCTGTCGCGCCTCCGCTCCCCTGGTACAAGGAGGTGCGCGCTGCCGTCACAGGCTGAGACGCTCGAAGCGCTCGAGTCGTTCCTCTCGCCCTACGTGGGTGTCGTCCCGGCGATCGTCGAGTTCGCCGGCGCCCCGGATGAGTGCAGGCTCGTCTCGTACGGCGTGACGATCGCGGACGGCATGCCGACGATCGGGCAGCGGCTCACCGGGAGCGCCGGCGGGGCGCACTGGGACCGGCGGGCCGCCAGGGCGGCGGCGCTCGGCGAGGCTGTCGAACGCTACGCCGCGTCGTATCTCCCTCGGGAGACGCTCGTGAGCGGGAGCGCTCGGGAGCTCGGGCGCGTCGCGGTCGCGCCGGAGTCGTTTGCGCTCTTCCACGAGCGCCAGTACGCCGCGGCAGGCTTCCCCTTTCGTCGCTTCGACCGTGACACCGTCGTGCGTTGGGCACGGGGCGTCTCGCTCGCTGACGGCGTGACCGCTCTCGTGCCCGCACAGCTCGTGTACATGCCGATCGAGACCGGCAGCGAGGACGCCGTGCTGATCGCTCACACGACGAGCAGCGGCGCGGCCTGTGGCGCGACCCGCGACGAGGCGATTCTCCGCGCCCTGCTCGAGCTCGTGGAGCGGGACGCGGTCATGCTTGCCTGGTACGACCGGCTCGAGCTGCCTCTGCTCGACTGGAGCGCGGATCCCGACCTGCGCAGTCTCGATCGCCGCTACTTCGCTCCGTCCGGCGTGGAATACGCGGCGGTCGACCTCAGCTGCTTCTTCGGAGTGCCCGCGGCGCTCGGGATCGTCCGAGGGCGGGCGGGCGAGCTTGGTGCGCTCGGAGTCGGCGCCGCGTGCGCGCCGACGATCGGCGACGCGTGGCGGAAGGCGCTGACCGAGGCGTTCTCGGTTCGGACGCACGCGCGCGACCAACTCGTCGAGCACCCCGAAGCGATGCCTGACGGTGCGATCGCGAGCTTCGACGACCACATCTTCTTCTACGGCGATGAGAAGCATGCCCGTCATACGGCGTTTCTCGACGCCTCGAAGGAACGTCGCTCCACGCGCGATATCGAGTCGCTGCCCGGGCGAACTGCGGCCGACCGGCTCGACGCTCTCGTCACACGCCTTGCGAGCCGCGGCGTCTCTGCTTACGCCGTGGATCTCGCCACTCCTGACGTGCGGGCGGCCGGCCTGCACGTCTGGCGGGCGGTCGCGCCGCAGCTCTGCCAGCTCGACGTGCTCGATCGAGCCCGGTTCCTTGGCGGCTCGCGGCTCTACCGGGCTGCGCACGATGCAGGCGTCCTCCCGGCACCTCTGAGCTACGACGACCTCAATCCCTACCCTCATCCGTTCCCGTGACCGGGCGCCATCAGGACAATTCGCTGGGTTTCGTGGATCTACGGGGCGGATGGACCTGCGCTCGACGACGCGGCAGAGGCCTACCACGAAGCGTCGAAGATCTATCCGAGCACGTCCGGACGCGATGTCAGGGGTCTACGGCTGCTCGAGTCACGGCCCGAGATGCAGCACTCGGCGGCCAGGTCGGTGCGCCGCTTCCCCCAGTTTCCGGCGGTGCCGCTCCCCGCGCCGGCGGAGCTGGGTATCTCGCTCGGCGCGGCGATCCTGCGACGGGCCTCGAGCCGCGCGTTCGTGGCTCGACCACTCGACCTCTCCGAGCTGGCGGCGCTCCTCCAGGCGGCCTATGGAGTGACACACTCGGGTGACGACGTGGGCGGTCACGGCGGGCAGCCTCTTCGGAGCGTCCCTTCCGGAGGAGCGCTGTATCCGCTCGAGGTGTACGTCGCCGCCCTCCGGGTCGGCGGCCTGCGGCCGGGTCTCTACCACTTCGACCCGCTCGCCTCGGTGCTCGAGCGTCTGCCTCGGCCTGCCGACGCCGCCATGCTCGAGCCGCTGTCGGCCTACCCGGAGCTGCTCGCGCCGGCCGGGGCAGTGCTCTTCGTTACGGCCGTCTTCTGGCGCACCCGCTTCAAGTACGCGCTCCGTGGCTATCGCTTCGCGCTGCTCGAGGCCGGACATCTTGGTCAGAACCTGCTGCTCGCGGCCGCGGCTCTCGAGCTTGCGGCAGTGCCGGTCGGGGGTGTTTACGACCGACGCGTCGAGGATTACCTCGGCGCCGACGGGGTCGACGAGTCGTTGGTCTATGCACTGTCTTTCGGGGCGGGAGTGGATTGAAGGGGCGCTTCTGGATCGGACTCCTGGCGTTTGCCGGTGCGCTCACGGTTGGCCTTCCGCCGGTAGCGGACGGCGTTTCGCCTGTCCTGGGCCTCGGCCTCGGAGCGTCGGCGGGCGCCGTCCTCTATCTCACACTCGTCCGGCGCCTACCTCGGAGGCCTGCCCTGCGGCTCGTCCCTCTGCTCGGGTACCTGACGGGCTGTGCGATCCTGGAGGAGCTCGTCTGGCGCGGTTACCTGTTCGGCGGATTGCTGCGAGCCCTGCATCCCGCCGGCGCCCTGGCGGCGAGCTCGCTCGCGTTCGCAGCCGTCCATGGCAGGCCGGCGCCCCACGTTCTGACCGGCGCGACGTTCGGCGCCGTGTACCTCGGGACCGGCCGCCTCGGGGCAGCCTGCGCAGCACATGCGCTCTACAACTGGCTCGTGGCGCTGTCGGCCCGTGGCAGCCCGCAGGTGCGAGCCGCCTGGGATTCGGCGCTGCCGGCGGAGCTTCGCGGCGTCTCGCGTGCGTTCGGCGCGACGCAAGCGCTTCGCGGCGTCGATCTGGCGCTTCATGACGGACAGGTGCTCGCCCTGCTCGGGGCGAACGGCGCGGGCAAGTCGACGGCGATGGCCATCCTCCTGGGCCTCCGCAGCGCTGACGAAGGAGAGGCGCGTCTGGCAGGCCTCGACCCGCGTCTGCCGGAAGCTCGGCGTTCCGTCGGCTGCGTTCCCCAGGAACTCGGGTTTCCGCCGACAATGCGCGTCGGCGAGCTCGTCGACCTCGTGCGCGCGCACTACCTGCACCCGCGCCCGCGAGAGGAGCTGCTCCGGCGGTTCGCCATCGCGGCTCTGGAGCGACGCCAGACCGGCGGCCTGTCGGGCGGCGAGAAGCGGCGGCTCGGCGTGGCGCTCGCCTTTGCGGGAGCACCGCGGACGCTCTTCCTCGACGAGCCGACCGCCGGCCTCGATCCGGAGTCGCGCCGCCTGCTGTGGGAGGAGGTGCGCCTGCATGTGGCGGCAGGCGGCTCTGTCCTCTTGACGACCCACTATCTCGAGGAGGCCGACGCGCTTGCGAACGAGGTCGTCGTTCTCGATCGAGGGCGAGTCGTCGCGACCGGGACTCCCGCCGAACTGAGGGCCTCGATCGGCCTTGCGGCCGTGCGTGTGCAGGCAACCGAGCTGCCGCCGCTCGCCGCTGCGGAGTCCATCGAGCGCCTGCCGGGCGGATCGCTTGTCCTCACCGCGGATGTGGGCGCGGTGGTCGCAGAGCTCGTCGAGAGCGGCGTCGATCTCGCCGGGCTCGAGATCGCGCCGCCGTCGCTCGAGCAGGCTCTGCAGCGTCTGAGCAGTCCGGGGCGTTCGCGGTGAAGCTCGTCTACGCCTACCTGCGCGCGAGCACGGTCGAGCTTGCGCGCTATCCCGCTTTCAGTCTGCCGACGCTCCTCTTTCCGGCGACGCTCTACCTCGTCTTCGGGGTAGCCGGAGCGGCCGAGATCCGGCTTGCCGGTTTCGCCGGCATCGCCGTGCTCGGCGTGGCGTTCTTCCAGTTCGGGGTCGGTATTGCCGTCGAGCGCTCGTCGCCCTGGGAGCGGTACCTGCGCACGCTTCCCGCCCGTGCCGGGACGAGGATCGCCGGCCGCGTTGCCTCGGCGGGTGTCTTCGCGCTCTGCTCGGCCGCGGCGGTGATCATTGCTGCCGTCGCCTCCGCCGACCTGCAGCTGTCGCCGCGGCGCTGGGGGCTGCTGGCGGCTGTGCTGCTCGGCGGCGCGGTTCCGTTCGCGCTGCTCGGCATCGCGCTCGGTTACCTCGTGCCGCCGCGGGCGGCGCTGCCGGTCGCCAACCTCGTCTACCTCCCGCTCGCCTATGTCGGCGGTCTCTGGACGGGCCCGCAGTCCGCACCGGGCGGCGCGGCGACGCTCGCCCCGACGCACCAGTGGGCCCAATTGCTGTGGGATGCCGCCGGCAGAGGCACGGTCAGGATCTCCGCCGTCGGACAACTCGCCGGCTGGGCGGTCGCCTTTGCCTGCCTCGCACTCTGGGGCTACCGGCGCGACGAGGGCGAGCGCTTTCGGTAGCCGCGACTGAGCTCCGGATCGAGCAGCTACGGCCTCGAGGAACTGGGTTGCCGCAGCCCTTAGCTCGATGTCCTGGAGGCGACGCCCGAGGCAAGGACGATCGCGCCGCCCCGCCCCGTGAAGCCGGTAGCGGTGGTGCACGACGCCCCAGCCGGACGCCGCAAGGGCGCAGATCGTGAGCACGAAGAGGGCCGCCATTCCCACAGCTTGACAATCGGTACAGGCGGGAAGCCTCCGGGGAGATAACGAACACTAATGCTTGAGATTAAGCGACGATGGTAGACTCCCACACTTATGGGCTTGAGCCTCACATTTGACGTGCTCGTGATCGGCTCCGGGGCTTCGGGGCTCGCCGCTGCCGTGACCGCCGAGCGCGCCGGCGCGCGCGTCGCCGTCGCCACCAAGGGCTCCCTTCAGTCGTGCAACTCGGCCAAGGCGCAGGGCGGCATTCAGGCGGCGCTCGGCGAGGACGACTCACCGGCTTTCCATGCCGAGGACGTCTGGAAGTCGAGCCACGAGACGGCCGATCGGCGCCTCGTCGAGGTTCTGACCTCGGAGGGCCCGAGCGCCATCAAATGGCTCGAGCAGCTCGGCGTCGAGTTCACGCGCGACAACGGCGGCTACCGGCTCGCCCGCTGCGGCGGTGCGACCCGCAGGCGCCTGCTCCAGGTCGGCGACCGTACCGGGCACGCGATCACAAAAGGTCTCCGAGAGGCCTACGAGACCTCGAGCGGCGTCGAGCTCGCCTACCACCCGCTGCTCTCGCTCGAGCCCGACCCCGGCCGGTTGGCGCGCGATCTGCCGCAGCAAGGACGGCACGCAGGTCGAGATCGCCGCCGGCTCAGTCGTGCTCGCCGCCGGGGGTCGGTGCTTCGCCGAGGCGGAGGAGCGCGGCGAGCTCTCGACCAACCATCCTGGCGCCACGGGCGAGGTGACGAAGCTCGCGCTCGAGCTCGGCGCACAGGCGCGCGACCTCGACGCGCTGCAGTACCACCCGAACGGCGGCGCCTGGCCGGAGAACATGCAGGGGTACTCGATTCCGGAAACGACGCGCGCCTACGGCGCCGTGCTGAAGAACGCCGGCGGCGAGGAGTTCACCGACTCGCTCGGCCCCCGCGACGCCGTCGCGCAGGCGATCGTCGACGAGGTCGCTGCCGGCCGCGGCGCGCAGACGCCGGATGGTCGACCCGCGGTGTGGCTCGACACCACCCTGATCCCGGAGCGCGACGCGGAGATCTCACTCCCGTACATGCTCCGCCGCTACCGGGCCGCGGGGATCGACCCGCTGCGAGAGCCGATCTACACCTATCCGGTGCTCCACTACCAGAACGGCGGCCTTGTGATCGACGAGCACGGCGAGACGACGCTCGAGGGGCTGTACGCGTGCGGCGAGATCGCCGGGGGTACACACGGGCGCAACCGCATGATGGGCAACTCCCTCCTGGAATGCTGCGTGTTCGGCCGCCGGGCCGGCGCCGCGGCCGCAGAGAAAGCGAAGGCATGAGCACAACGATCGGAACGGATCTGTACGGCGCCGTCGAGGACGCCGCCGCGCACCTCTACGTCTGGGCGCTCAAGGACATCCCGCAGGACCTGCGCGATGCTCTCGCCGGCGCCGCGGCGCGGGAGACCAGCGTCCCCGGGCAGCGTGTCCTGCAGACGATCCTCAAGAACGTCCAGATCGCCGACGGCGAGAAGAACCTCGTGTGCCAGGACACCGGAATCGCGGTCTACACCTGCCGCGTCGGCGAGCACTTCCCGCTCCACCCGGCGAAGATCTACGAGGCGCTCCGGGCCGGCACCGCGCGCGCGACGATCGAGCATCCGCTGCGCTCGAACGCCGTCCATACGATCACGCGCGAGAACACAGGCCCGAACATCGGCTACCGCCTGCCGATCGTGCACTGGGAGTTCATCCCGGACTGGGATGGGCTGGACGTCAAGTGCGTTCCGAAGGGCTCCGGCTCCGAGAACATGAGCTTCCTGAAGATGTGCGTCCCTGCCGACGGGGTGAAGGGGATCAAGCAGTTCGTCCTGGAGTCGATCGTGGGTGCGGGCGGCAAGCCGTGCCCGCCGGGGATCGTCGGCGTCGGCATCGGCGGGTCGGCCGACTACGCGATGTACCTGGCCAAGGAGGCGATCGCGCGCCCGATCGGCACCCGCAACGCCGACCCGATCGTCGCCCAGCTCGAGGACGAGCTGATGGGCCTCCTGAACGAGACCGGGATCGGCCCGATGGGCCTCGGCGGCGACGTCACCGTCCTCAACTGCCACATCGAGCACGCGGACACCCACATGACGCTCAATCCCGTCGCGGTCAACTACCAGTGCTGGGCGGCGCGCCGCGCCTCCGTGCACGTCGGACCGGACGGCTCCCTCGACTACGACCGGGAGGCCTAGCCATGGCGTCCCACACCGTCACGTTCCCGATCACCGATCCACAGGAGATATTGAAGCTCCGCGCCGGTGACGAGGTCACCGTCCAGGGCCGGATCATCGGCATCCGAGACCGGACCCAGATCCGGATCTTCGACCAGGGCGTCGAGCCGCCGATGGACCTCTCCGGAGCGTTTCTCCTCCACACCGCGCCCGGCGTCCGCAAGCTCGAGAGCGGACGCTACGAGAAGGTCTGCATCGGCACGACGACGAGCGCCCGCATGGTGCGCTTCACCGAGCCGCTCGGGACGCAGTACGGCGTGCGCGCGATCTGCGGCAAGGGCGGTTTCCCGGACGAGGCGATCGAGCCGATGCAGCGGCTCGGGATGGTCTACTTCGCGATCGTCGGCGGCGCCGCGGCGCTCGAGACGACCCAGATCGAGGAGATCGAGGAGGTCGCCTGGGAGGAGCTGATGCCCGAATGCCTCTGGAAGTTCCGGGTCAAGGACTTCGGCCCGCTGACCGTGGGCATCGACGCGCACGGCAACTCCCTCTACCACGACGTCCAGGCGCAAGCCCAGGAGAAGCTGAAGGAGCTCTATGCCCGCCTTTAACGACGGCTTCCTCGGTGTGCCCCCACGCCCCGGCAAGCCCCGCGAGTCCGGTCTCACGCACGTGATGGACAAGGGTCTGAATCTGCGCGACATCGAGGGGATGTTCGACACGGGCGGCGAGTTCGTCGACATCGTCAAGTTCGGCTGGGGCACGAGCTACGTGACGAACAACCTCGAGAAGAAGATCGCGCTCTACCGGCACTTCGAGACGCCGGTCGTCTGCGGCGGCACGCTCTTCGAGGCCGTCTACGGGCGCGGCCGGATCGACGAGTTCAAGTCATGGCTTCAGGAGCACCGCTTCTCGCACGTCGAGATCTCGGACGGGACGCTCCAGATCCCGCGAGACCGCAAGCTCGAGCTGATCGCGGAGTTCGCGCGCGACTTCGTCGTCCTCTCCGAAGTCGGCTCGAAGGACGCAGACGTCGTCTTCGCTCCGTACCAGTGGGTGCAGTGGATCAAGGAGGAGCTCGAGGCGGGTGCCTGGAAGGTGATCACCGAGGCCCGAGAGGGCGGCACCGCCGGCATCTTCCGGAAGGACGGCGACATGCGCACGGGTCTGATCGACGAGATCGCGCATGAGGTGTCCGTCGAGGACCTGATCTTCGAGGCGCCGACGAAGAACTCGCAGGCGTGGTTCATCAAGCACTTCGGCCCCAACGTCAATCTTGGCAACATCCCGCCCGACGAGGTGATTCCGCTCGAGACCCTGCGGCTCGGCCTGCGCGGCGACACGCTGAAGGAGATTCTGCTTGGCAACGAGCCTGCGGCTGCCTCCTGACCTCGAGTCGTGGCAGGCGGAGGACGTGCTCCGCTTCGCCTACGCCGAGTTCGGCGACAAGCTCTGCCTCACGTGCTCGTGGCAGCGCCAGTCGTCGGTGCTCGTCCACATGGTCTCCGAGCTCGGTCTCGACATTCCGGTGATCGAGCTCGACACGCAGCTCTTCTTCCGCGAGACCTACGAGACGCGCGATCGGCTGGTCGAGCGCTACGGCCTGAAGCCGATCCGCCCCGACATGATCTCGGTCGCCGAGCAGCATGTGCGCGAGGGCCCGAACCTCTGGGAGCACGACCCCGACCGCTGTTGCCGCATCCGCAAGGTCGAGCCGCTCGAGCGCGCGCTCGAGCCGTACGAGGCCTGGGTCACCGGCATTCGGCGCGAGCAGGCGCTGACGCGTGCGAGCGCACAGAAGATCGAGCGCTCGGATCGGTACGGCGTCTGGAAGATCCAGCCGATCGTCGACTGGGACGTGAAACGCGTTCAGGCCTACATCCACGTCAACGAGATCCCGTACAACCCGCTCCACGATGCCGGCTACCCGTCGATCGGCTGCATCCCGTGCACGCGCCCCGTGCGGCAGGACGAAGACGAGCGTGCCGGTCGGTGGGACGGGTCGGACAAGCTCGAGTGCGGCATCCACGGGACCGCGCGATTGATGGTCGAGAGCAATGACTAGTGGCTTCGTGCTCTGGTTCACCGGCCTCTCGGGCGCCGGCAAGACCACGATCGCGGAACTCGTCGCTCCCGCCCTCGAGCGCCGCGGCGTCCTTGTCGACACGCTGGACGGCGACGTCCTCCGCGAGCATCTTTCAAAGGGCCTCGGGTTCTCCAAGCAGGATCGCGACACGAACATCGAGCGGATCGGCTGGGTCTCCTCGCGGCTTGTGCGGGCGGGGGCGGCCGTCGTCGTTTCGGCGATCTCGCCGTACGAGGAGACGCGCCGCAAGGTGCGCCGCATGGTCGAGGAGCACGGCGCCTTCGTCGAGGTCTATGTGGCGACGGCGCTCGACGAGTGTGCCCGGCGCGACGTCAAGGGCCTGTATGCGAGGGCGTTTGCGGGGGAACTCCAGGAATTCACGGGCGTCTCCGATCCGTACGAGGAGCCCTCGAACCCCGAGCTGCGCATCGACACCGAGGAGCACATGCCAGAGGACTCGGCCCGCCTCGTGCTCGCGAAGCTCGAGGAGCTCGGCCTGGTGCCCGCCGAGGTGACCACGTGAGCGCGACCTCTCCGGCAATCCTCTCGCATCTCGACGTGCTCGAGTCCGAGGCGATCCACATCATGCGCGAGCTCGCCGCGGAGCTCGAGCGGCCGGTGCTGCTCTTCTCCGGGGGCAAGGATTCGATCGTGCTGCTGCGGCTCGCCGAGAAGGCGTTTCGGCCCGGGAAGTTCCCGTTTCCGATCATGCACGTCGATACGGGGCACAACTTCCCCGAGGTGCTCGAGTTTCGCGACCGTCGGGTCGCCGAGCTCGGCGAGACGCTGCTCGTCGCCTCCGTTCAGGAGTCGATCGACACGGGCCGCGTCGTCGAGGAGACAGGCCCGCGGGCCTCGCGCAACCAGCTGCAGACGACGACCCTGCTCGACGCGATCGAGGAGCACCGCTTCGATGCGGCGATCGGCGGCGCGCGCCGCGACGAGGAGCGCGCCCGCGCCAAGGAGCGCATCTTCAGCTTCCGCGACGACTTCGGCCAGTGGAATCCCCGCGCGCAGCGGCCCGAGCTCTGGAACCTCTACAACGCCCGCGTCCGCCGCGGCGAGCACGTGCGCGTCTTCCCGATCTCGAACTGGACCGAGCTCGATGTGTGGCAGTACGTCGCGCGTGAGCAGCTCGAGCTGCCGCGGATCTACTTCGCGCACGAGCGCGAGGTGTTCAAGCGCGACGGGATGCTCTACTCGGTGAGCGACTTCGTCGAGCGCCTGCCCGGAGAGAATCCGTTTCGCGCCTCCGTGCGCTTTCGCACGGTCGGTGACATGAGCTGCACCGGCGCGGTCGAGTCGACCGCCTCCACACTCGAGGACGTCGTCACCGAGATCGCGGCGACCCGCGTCACCGAGCGCGGCGAGACCCGCGCCGACGATCGTGCCTCGGAGGCTGCGATGGAGGACAGGAAGCGCGTTGGCTATTTCTAGCCAGCTGATGTCCACGGAGCTGCTGCGCCTCGTAACGGCGGGCTCGGTCGACGACGGCAAGAGCACGCTGATCGGCCGGCTGCTCTACGACACGAAGCAGATCATGGTCGACCAGCTCGAGCACATCGAGGAGACTTCCAGGCGCCGCGGCGACGAGTACGTCAACCTCGCGCTCCTCACCGACGGGCTGCGGGCCGAGCGCGAGCAGGGGATCACGATCGACGTCGCCTATCGTTCGTTCTTCACCGCGCGCCGCCGCTTTCAGCTCGCCGACGCACCCGGCCACGTCCAGTACACGCGCAACATGGTTACGGGCGCCTCGACCGCGGACGTGGCGATCATCCTCGTCGACGCGCGCAAGGGCGTGATCGAGCAGACGCGGCGCCATTCGTACATCGCGTCGATCCTCGCAATCCCGCACGTCGTCGTGGCGATCAACAAGATGGATCTCGTCGCCTTCGAGCAGGAGCGCTTCGACGAGATCGTTGGCGAGCTCGCCGCCCTGAGCGCGAGCCTCGGCATTCGCGACCTGGCGGCGATCCCGATCTCGGCGCTCCAGGGCGACAACGTCGTCGACGCGACCGACTCGATGCCCTGGTTCCAGGGCCCGACGCTGCTCGAGCACCTGGAGACCGTCGAGCTCGTCGGCGACCGCAACCTGGACGACCGGCGCTTCCCCGTCCAGTGGGTGATCCGGCCGATGTCGGACGAGTACCACGACTACCGCGGGTATGCGGGCCAGGTTGCGGGCGGCGTCTGGCGCGCCGGCGACGAGGTCGTCGCGCTGCCCTCCGGCCGGCGCTCGCGGGTGTCGGCGGTCGAGACCTCGGACGGTCCCCTCGAGGCGGCCGTCGCGGGCCAGTCGGTCACGATCCGGCTCGAGGACGACCTCGACGTCGGCCGCGGCGACCTGCTGGCGGACCCCGAGCGCTCGCCGACGATCGCGCGCGAACTGGAGGCGACCGTCTGCTGGATGGCCGAGCGGCCGCTCCAGGAGGGAATGCGCCTCGCTGCCAAGTCGACTACGCGCTCCGTCCGCGTCGTCGTAGAAGAGCTCGTGACCGCGATCGACATCCATTCGCTCGAGGACGTCGAGCGTCCAGACCGCCTCGAGTTGAACGACATCGGCCGCGTGCGCCTCCGGCTCGCCGAGCCGCTCGTCGTCGATCCGTACGCCCGGAACCGCGCCACCGGCGCGTTCATCCTGATCGACGAGGCGTCGAACGACACGATCGGTGCTGGGATGGTGCTCGAAGCCCGGTGACCTGGCAGTTCACGCTCACCGGTCTCCTGATCGGGACGCTCGTCGGGATGACCGGCATGGGCGGCGGCTCCCTGATGACGCCGATCCTGATCCTGGTCTTCGGCTTCAAGCCGGCGCTCGCGGTCGGCACCGACATCTTGCACGGAGCGATCTTCAAGTCGTTCGGCGCCGCCCGGCACCGGATGCTGAACACGGTTCACGTGAAGCTCGCGGCCTGGATGTTCGTCGCCTCGGCGCCGCTCTCGCTGCTCGGTGTCACGCTCGCCACGCGGCTCGAGCACGAATACGGCAAGCGCGCCGAGTCGATCGAGGGGCGCATCATCGGCGTTGCGCTCGTGCTCGGCGGGCTCGGCTTCCTGATCAAGACCTTCCTCAGGCCACCCGAGCCGCGAGTCGAGTTCTTCTCGATGACCCGCGGCCACAAGCTGAAGGCGCTCGCGATCGGCGGTAGCTGCGGCTTCGTCGTCGGTCTCACCTCGGTCGGGAGCGGCACCTTCTTCGGCCTCTTCATGCTGCTGACGTTCCCGCTGACGGCGGTGCAGATCGTCGGCACCGACATCCTCCAGGCGGCCGCGCTGCTCTGGGTGGCCGGCTTCGGCCATCTGGTCGCAGGCAACGTCGACCTGCACGCAACCGCCTGGCTCCTCGTCGGGTCGATTCCCGGCGTGCTCGTCGGTAGCCACCTGAGCGTGCGGCTGCCCGACCGGCTGCTGCGCGTCTGCCTCGCAGCCACGCTGAGCCTGAGCGGCGTCAAGCTCCTCGACCTGCCGCACGGCGACGCGATCGTGGCCGCCGGGCTCGTCCTCTGGATCGGCGGCCTCAGCACCTGGGGCTTCCGCTGGCGCCGCGGCCGCCGGCTTGTCCCGGCAGCCGACACGAACTAGCGACGTAGAATCGCCGGGCCTGTGGCACGGTTCGCCCCAACCGCGCTCGTCCTCGCGCTGCTGGCCGCTACCGCGGCCGCGTTCGCGATCACGGAGGGGCTGAAGCTGACGCCGAGCCCGATCCGGTCCACCGTTGTCGACAAGGTCTTCTCGCCGGTCTGCGGTTGCGAGACCGCGCGTGCGCACATTCGCTTCCGGCTGCGCAAGGCCGACACGCTGACGCTCGCGATCGTCGACGCGGGCGACCGCGTCGTGCGCACCCTCGTCGACGCACGGCGCTACAACCACGGCCTTCATCGCTTCACCTGGAACGGGCGGAACGACGCCGGCCGGGTCGCGCGGGACGGCGTCTACCGGCCCCGTGTTCACCTCGCGCGGGAGCACCGGACGATCCTGCTTCCGAATTCGATCGCGCTGGACACCAAGCCGCCGAGAGTGACGGCGACGATCCGCACGCGCACGATCACGCCCGGCCTGAAAAGGCTCACCGCCGTGTACCGGCTCAGCGAGCCAGCGAACCCGCTGCTGCTCGTGAACGGCAAGGTCGTCGTTCGGGGCCGCTTCTCGCGCCCGGACGACAAGCTCGACTGGCACGGGACGGGCTTCGCGGCCGGCACGTACAGGGTTTCGCTGCGTGCAGTCGACCTCGCCGGCAACCAAAGCGCGGCCACGCCGCCCGTCACGGTCACGATCGTCTATCTCGCGCTGGCGCAGCACCGGCTGCGGGTGAAGGCAGGCGGCGCCGTGCGGGTCCGTTTCGGGCCGATCCGGTCGGTTCGTTGGCGGCTCGCCGGCCGCACCGGCGTCTCGCACAAGGGTCGGCTCGTGATCAGGGCGCCCGTTCGCGCCGGTACCTACTCCCTCTACGTCAGCGCCAACGGCCACGCCGATCGCGCCCGCGTGGTGGTGACGCCGTGACGGCGGAGCTCGCCCGCGTCGGCGGGCCGCTCGCGTGCGCCGGTCTCGCCGTCCTCTACCTGGCGCCCCGGCGAGAGGCCCGCCTGGCCGGCCTCGCCGCATGGGCGGCCGGCGCAGCCCTGCTCGCGGTGTATCTCGCACCGCACGGCCATCGCGCCGTGCTTGCGGCGGCCGGGGTGGCGGGCATCGTCGCCGCCGTCGGGCTCGCGGCGCTGCTTCGCCGCTGGCCCTGGCTGTTTGCCCTCGGCACGCTTGCATGCGTTCCGGCCCGCATCCCCGTGCACGTGGGCGCGACCGACGCGAACCTGCTCGTGCCTTTGTACGGCCTCGTCGTGGCGGGCGCGCTCGCCTTTCTCTGGGAGGAGCTCCGCGACCCGAGGCGCGCGCGCGAGCTCGGTGCGCTCGCGTGGCCGCTCGCGGCCTACCTGCTCTGGACGGGCCTCTCGCTTGCGTGGACGGACGACCTGCGCCAGGGCGCGATCGCCGTGCTCTTCTTCTACCTGCCGTTCGGCTTCGTCACGCTCGCCGTCTCCAGGCTCGCGGCCGACCGGCGCTGGCTGCGGGCGCTGCTCGGCCAGCTCGTGCTGATGGCGCTGGCCTTTGCGGCGATCGGCGTCTACCAGTGGGCGACCCGCGACATCTTCTGGAACCCGAAGGTGATCGTCGGCAACGCGTATGCGCCGTTCTTCCGGGTCAATTCGGTCTTCTACGACCCGTCGGTGTACGGGCGTTTCCTCGTGGTCGCGATCCTGGCCGCGCTCGTGCCCGCGCTGGGGCGGATCGCGCCGCGCCGGCTCGCCGCCGCTGCTGCTGTGATCGCATTGCTCTGGCTCGGGCTCCTGTTCTCGTTCTCGCAGTCGAGCTTCGCCGCGCTCGCCGCCGGGGCGGTGCTGGCGGCTGCGCTGACCTGGGGCCGGCGGGCCCTTGCGGCGATCGCCGTCGCGGCCGCCGTGCTCGTCGTCGTCGGCGTAGCGACCCCACGTGTGCGCGACTCCGTGCTCGGACACTCCCGCGCAGGTTTGAACAAGGCCTCGAGCGACCGCTCGCAGCTGATCGGGAACGGCGTCAGGATCGCGCTCCACCACCCCGTCGCTGGAGTCGGGATCGGCAGCTTCCGCCGCGCCTATGCCGAGCGGCTGCACCTGCGCGGCAAGGATCCGAAGAGCGCCGCCTCGCACGACACGCCCGTCACGGTCGCCGCGGAGACGGGCCTGCCCGGGCTCGCCCTGTTCGCCTGGCTGCTGGCGGTCGCCTTCGGCGTACCGCTGCGCCGCCGAGCCGTCGCGTCGCGTATCGTCGGCGTCCTGCTCGTGGCGATCGCCGTGCACAGCCTGTTCTACAACGCGTTCTTCGAGGATCCGACCACCTGGGGTCTGCTCGGCCTCGTCGCGGTGCTCGCGGCCGCGACGCCGGAGGAGGCTGCATCATGATCGGCTCCTGGCAGCGCGTCCTCGTGCTCGCCCCGCACACCGACGACGGCGAGTTCGGCTGCGGCGGCACGATGGTGCGCCTCGTCGAGGGCGGCGCCGACGTCCGCTACCTGGCGTTCTCGATCGCGACGAAGTCCCTCCCGGAAGGTTTCCCGCCCGACACGCTCGCGCGCGAGGTCGAGGAGGCGACGACCGAGCTCGGCATCCCGCACGCGAACCTGTTCGTGCACGACTTCGACGTGCGCAGCTTCCCCGATCACCGCCAGGAGATCCTCGAGCTCCTGATCGAGCAGTGGGAGGACTGGCGGCCCGACGTCGTCTTCCAACCGTCGTTGCACGACGTCCACCAGGACCACCAGGTGATCGCGGCCGAGGGCCTGCGCGCCTTCAAACGCACGACCATCCTCGGCTACGAGATTCCCTGGAACAACTTCGACTTCTCGTACCAGGCCTACTTCGCGCTGACCGAGGCCCAGGTCGAGCGCAAGATCGAGGCGCTGTCCAGGTATGCCTCGCAGCAGCACCGGCGCTACAGCGACCCGGAGTACATCCGCAACGTCGCCCGCGCCCATGGCATCAACGTGAACCGGGACTTCGCCGAGGTCTTCCAGGTCTACCGCGTGGTGGCCTAGCGGCGCGCGCGTCCCCCTCCGTCCTGCCGTAGCCAGCCGCGCCGCGCACACCGGTGCTAGCCGGTGCGCAGGTACAGCCCGAGCTCGGGCGCGCTGTTGCGCAGCTCGCGCAGGGCGCGCGTCTCGAGCTGGCGGACACGCTCGCGGGTGATCCCCAGGCCCGCGCCGACCTCCTCGAGCGTCTCCGGCCTGTCGCCGGCGAGCCCGAAGCGGCGCTCGAGCACGTAGCGCTGGCGCGGCTTCAAGTGCGAGAGTGCCTGGACGAGCTCGAGGGAGCACAGCCTGTCGGCGGTCACCACGTCGGGCGCGTCGGCGTTGACGTCCTCGATCATGTCGCCGTACAGGCTCTCGCCGTCACCGACGGGCGTCTCGAGGCTGACCGGGTCCTCGACCAGGTCGAGCAGCTCGCGGACGCGACGCTCGGGAAAGCCGCTCTCCTTCGCGAGTTCCTCGACGGTCGCCTCGCGGTTCAGCTTCTGCGCCAGCTGCTGGCGGGAGCGCATCAGCCGGCGCACCTGCTCGGCCACGTGGACCGGGAGGCGGATCGTGCGTCCCTGGTCGGCGAGCGCGCGTGTGATCGCCTGCCGGATCCACCAGGTGGCATAGGTCGAAAGCTTGTAGCCGAGCTTGTAGTCGAACTTCTCGACGGCGCGGATCAGACCGAGGTTGCCCTCCTGGATCAGGTCGAGCAGCGGCACGCCCGCCTTGGTGTAGTTGCGGGTGATCGACATCACGAGCCGGAGGTTCGACTCGATCAGCTTCGCCTTCGCGTTCTCGTCGCCCTCGTCCTTGCGCCGCGCGAGCTCACGCTCCTCCAGCACCGTCAGCAGCCGCCCGTCTCCGATCGCGCGCACATAGAGCCTGAGCGGATCCTGGGTCTGGCCAGCGTCCACCCGGCTTGTGCGTTCAGCGTCACGTTCGCCCGGCTCGCTCGCCTGCAGCCCTGCCATCATCGTCTCCTCGCTCGACCGCGGTTGTCGTCAGGCGACTCTGCGCCCCGGCCCTGTCACAGTGGCATCGGCAGAACGCGGCCGAACGCTGAGGCTTTCCATCACTGCCGGCGGGTCGGCGGCGGCCGGAATGGCCGAGTCGGGACGGGGTTGACGTCCACGTGCTCGCCGGCGAGCACGGTTTGCAACGCCTCTAGCAAATCCACACAGATGCGAGTACTTTTGAATAGCTGCGTGGCCCCAGACTCCCGGCCGCACAGGCATTCGGTATCGCGGAGCCATTGAGGAATGTGATGCTCGTGGCGGCCGCTGACCTGAACGCGACGACGCAGAACCTGTTTCGCGATCTGAACGAGCAGATCGCGATCGTCAACGCCGGGATGAGCCGTATCTCGGACGACGGTCGGTCGATCGAGGTGCTCTGCGAGTGCGGTCGAGAAAGCTGCACCAAACTGTTGACGATCAGGGAGGACGACTACGACGCGCTGCGGTCCAACCCGCTCGCGTTCGTGCTTTCCGCCGGGCATGACGTCTTGGCGGTGGAGGAGGTGGTTCAGCGCACCGACGACTACGTGATCGTCGAGAACCATGGCCGTGCGGCCATGATCGCGCTCGAAGGCGATCCGCGTCGCCGGCGGCCGCCTCAGCCGACGCAGGCGGCGTAGCCACAGGTCGGGCCGGCCGAGCAAGGCTGAACGTCCGATTCCGAGTCTCCCAGCCGCCGCGCTACCCTCGAACGGTGACCGCCGTGGCCCGATGGTGACGATCGACGACGTCCGGGCACTTGCGACCGGCCTGCCGAGGTCGTACGAAGTGTTCGTCCGCGGCCGGGTCAAGTTCCGGGTCGGGCAGTACGTCTACCTGGCGTTCTCCCGCGACGAGACGCTGCTCGGCTTCGCGTTCCCGAAGGAGGAACGCGAAGCGCTTCTGCAGACCTCGCCCGAGAAGTTCCAGCGTCCCGGCGACGCCGACCTCCGCTACAACTGGATGGTCGTCCGCCTCGCAGCGATCGACCGGACCGAGCTGACCGAGCTCGTCCTCGATGCCTGGCGGATGGTGGTCCCGAAACAGCTCGCCGCAGCCTCCGACGCGGAGCTGCTCCGGCAGCTCCAAGCGGCCGACTGACCGGGTTCAGCCCTTGATGATGTTGTGGACCGGCGAGACGTGCGGCTGGCCCGGATCGGCCCCGAGCGACTCCATGATCGGCAGCAGCGTCGCTCCGAACGCCTCGAACGACTCCTGCGAATCCCAGACGTCGAATACCTGGATGAGCCCATCGGTCTCGAGAGCGAAGTGGTAGAGCCTCCCGGCCGGAGCCCCGGCGCCGGCCTCTTCGAGGCGGCGGAGCGCGTCGTCGTACGCCTCCGGGGTGAACGAGCTGGGTGTGAAATAGAAGCTGAGCGCCATTTCTCCGCTGTCCTTTCGGTCGCCGTTCGGAATTCGATCGGAGGCGCAGCCTGTCACACGGGAGCTCGAGCGCCAAGCGGCATGCGGGCAGTCACTCGATGGACACCCGAAAGCGCCCGCCGCTAGTTGCAGCGGAGCTCGAAGTCCGTCGATGTCGTCCGCAGGACGCGACCGTCGACGGGGCTGAAGAGTCGAACCACCGCTTCGTACCTGCGGATCCAAGGTGGAGGGCGCCGCGCGCAGTGCGGCGCCTTCAGGTGGAACGACCAGTAAAGGTTCTTGTCTGCCTGGCCGTTGATGCCGGTCGAGCGCGTGCTGTACACGGCCAGTAGCGTCGGCACGTAACGACCGTCCACGATCGACCGGCCGGTCTGATAGACGCGGACGTCGTAGTGGGCCGCGTTCCGGATCAGGTCGTAGCAGCCGGCGCTGTCGCTGCCATACTCGAAGGTGGCGCAGGCCGGGTCGGAGCCGACGTAGTAGCTGATCTCGAGGTGCTCATAGCTCGAGTAGAACGTCGCCTGAACTCGGAGGCGGGGGACTGCAGGGTGGGCAGATCCCGCGAACGCGAGCGCGAGCACGACGGTCACCAGAAGTGCGGGCAAGGTCTTCGTCGTACGCTCCTCCCGGCCTCGACCCCGAGTGGCGCGGGCGTCGACTGGCAACGACGCTCAGATGCTCCTCCACCGGCAGCGGCCGTCCATCCGCGACGGCACTGCTTCACCGTGGCGGCTCTTTACGCGCTCCCTCCGATGCTGCGCAGCGGCTTCCGGGGGGTCGGCGCCTCCGTCTCACCGACGGGGGTCGCCGAGGTCAGCCGGTCGCTGCGGCCGGCTCCGGCGCGCCGACCAGTGCTCTCCCGGCTCGCTTCGGGGTGCTCGACGGGCGCACGAGACCCTCCTGCGCGAGTGTCTCCTGGATGATCTCGCGCGCCCGGAAGATGCGCCATTTGACCGTGCCGAGATCGGTCTCGAGCAGGTCGGCGATCTCGCGGTAGCTGAAGCCGGCGACGTCGCGCAACAGCAGCGACATCTTCATCTCCTCTTCGAGCAGCGGGACGGCGCGCCAGATCGCCTCGACGATCTCGTGCTCGTCGCTGCTGGCGGGGGCCCGCTCTTCGAGCAGCGCGAGCGACTCGATCGGGCCGTTCGCGAGCGGCCGGCGTTGCGCGGCGCGCAACTCGTCGATGACGCGGTTCTTGCTCACCTGAAACAGCCAGGTCGTGAACAGCGAGCGGCTCGAGAACCCGGGCAGGCGTTGATAGACGTTCAGGAACACATCCTGGACGAGGTCCTCGGCGAGCTCGGGGTCGCGCACCATGCGCGAGACGTAGCGGAGCACCGCCGGCCTGTAGGTCTCGACGATCTGGTCGAAGGCACGCGTATCGCCGCGGATAGCCGCTTGAACGACCCGTCGGTCGAGCTGCGGGAGCGTCATGTGCTCCTTGAGACGATACCTGTTCCGGTTTGTTGATCAAGAGGGTGTAAAGGAGCATTCGTGCGTCACAAACCTCCGCCCGTGCGTAACGTCTGACTTGGTGTGACGAACCGGCGAGCCGAGCTATCGAGCTTCGACCCGTGCGCGGCGGCGCGTCAGCGGATCTCGCTCGGGCTCGACGATGAGCTCGAGCCGCTCGGCCGAGCGAGGCTCTGGCTCCACCTCCTCGCCTGCGGTGGCTGCCGCGTCCACTCGCAGCGGTTGCGCACGGCCACGAACCTCCTTCGGTACGGCGCCCCGGAGCTCGTGCCGGCAGCTTCTCCGGCCGCGCGTCGCCCTCGCTTGCCCGTGACGAGCGCGCGCATTGCGATCGGCGCGAGCGCGGCGGCCGCGATCATCGCGGCAACGACGCTCCTCCCGGCGCGAGGCTCGTCGTACCGTCCGGGGAGCGGAGCCCTACCGCCGACCCAGGCTTTGCCGACGTACGTCACACCCAGCCCGAACCAGGCAAACGAGTTCCTGCGCTAGGTCGCCCCGCCTTCCGACCGCAGATTGACGTCGAGCTCGGCCCACGGGGAAGCGGGGCTGTCAACCGAGAACGGGGGGTGAGGGAAGCGGCCGCCCCGGGTCGATGCAGAAGCCATGAGACGAGCTCTCCCGTTTGCTGCGCGAGACGAGGACGGCCTGACGTCCGCGCCGCGCCAGGTCGTGCACGTCGAGGTGATCCGGGGCGGGCTCGAGCTTCCCTGCGTGCGAAGCGGGGAGCCGCACGCGGCGCGCTACCTGCTCACCTTCGACGGCGGCGAGCAGGCCGCGCTCTGCACCGCGCACGCCGCCAAGCCGCTGTCCCCGGGACCGCCGGGCCGCTCGACCTGAAATGAGCGCCGAGCCCGGTACGTTCTACCGGGCATGGTCGAGCGCCTGATCCGCAGCCGCGTCCACTACGGCTGGTTCATCGTCGCCGTCACCTTCGTGACTCTGATCACGACGGCCGGCTTCCGCGCCACGCCCGGGGTGCTGATCGTGCCGCTCGAGCAGGAGTTCGGCTGGAGCCGGGCGACGATCTCGCTTGCGATTGCGATCGGTCTGCTGATGTACGGGCTCGGGGCGCCGTTCGCCGCCGCGTTGATGGAGCGCTTCGGCGTGCGGCGCGTGATGCTGGTCGCGCTCCTCACGGTCGCCGCGGGCGCCGCATCGACCACGTTGATCGCCACGCCGTGGCAGCTCGACCTGCTCTGGGGCGTCGTCGTCGGCAGCGCCACCGGCGCGGTCGCGGTGCCACTCGCCGCGACCGTCGCGACGCGATGGTTCGACTCCCGCCGCGGCCTTGTGACGGGTCTGCTGACGGCGAGCAACGCGAGCGGACAGCTCGTCTTCCTGCCTTCGCTCGCGTGGCTGGCGACTCACTACGGGTGGCGCGCCGCGTCGCTTGCGGTTTCCGCCGTCGCGATCGGAATCGTCTTCCCGCTCGTCGCGCTGCTCGTCCGCGACCGGCCGCAGGCGGTCGGGCTCCAGCCGTACGGCGCCGCGAAGCCGGTCGAACCGCCTCCGCGACCCGAGCGACCGTTCCGCCCCGCGCTGCAGGGACTCGCACTCGGAGTCCGCTCGCGCAACTTCTGGCTCCTGGGGACCAGCTTCTTCATCTGCGGCCTCTCGACGAACGGTCTGATCGGCACGCACCTGATTCCGGCCTCGGTCGACCACGGGATGAGCGAGGTCGCCGGCGCCACGCTGCTCGCGGTCGTCGGGGTCTTCGACATGGTTGGGACGATTGCCTCCGGCTTCCTGACCGATCGACTCGATGCGCGTCTACTTCTGTTCTGCTACTACGGCCTGCGCGGGCTGGCGCTGCTCGCGCTCCCCTATGCGTTCGGCTCGCCGCACGTCGCGCTCGTCGCCTTCGCAGTCTTCTACGGACTCGACTGGGTTGCGACCGTGCCTCCTACCGTCGCACTGACGGCGGACACGTTCGGGCGCGAGCGTGTCGGCATCGTCTTCGGCTGGATCTTCGCGTCGCATCAGTTCGGCGCCGCGTTCGCGGCCTGGCTCGCGGGCGCCTCGCGCAGCTGGTTCGGGACGTACAAGCCGGCGTTCATGGCCGCCGGCGCGATCTGCCTGCTCGCCTCGCTGCTCGTGACGCGGATCACGGTTCCGAGCACGCCGGCCCGCGGCGTCCGGCGCCGTCTGCCCGAGCCGGTGCTCGAGCCGGGCTAGTCCGGCTTGCCGGCGGTCGCCTCGACCGCCGCGACCAGCTGCTCCTCCGTGAAGGGCTTGCGGAGCACCCGGTCGAAGGGGAGCAGGAACGGCAGCCCGTAGGCGCCGGTCATGAACACGACGGGGAGCCCGGGCTGCAGCTGTCGCGCGCGCTCGGCCAGCAGGTCGCCGGTCAGCCGGGGCAGCATCACGTCGGCGAGGAGCAGCGCGAACTGCTCCTCGCGCAGAGCCTCGAGCGCGGCGTAGCCGTGATGGGTCGTTGTCACCAGGTAGCCGTGCGCGTCGAGCACCAGCTCGACGAACGAGCTCAGACTCTGGTCGTCTTCGGCGAGGAGGACGTTCACGTTGCAGTTCTAGCGGCTGCGGCTGCGGTCGACGCCGTCTCGAGCTCTTGCTCGAGCCACCAGAAGACGTCGCGCCGGGCGATCGCCGCCGCCATCCGCTCGATCCGGCCCCGCCTGTCGTCCTCCTCGAGCGCGAGTGCGAGCTCGATCGTCCCCGCGAGCCCGGCGACGTCGAAGGGGTTGCAGGGGAGCGCCTCTCGGAGCTCGACCGCCGCGCCGGTGAACTCGGACAGCACGAGCGCACCCGAGCCGCCGGTCGCGGCCTGGGCGGTCACGAACTCCTTCGCGACGAGGTTCATCCCGTCGGCGAGCGGGGTGACGAGGCAGACGTCCGCGAGCCGGTAGTAGGCGAGCAATCGCTCGTGGGTGACGCTGCGGTGGAGGTAGTGAACGGGCACGTCGTGGCCCGGCTCGGTGAAGCGCCCGTTGATGCGGCCGACGAGCTCCTCGACGCCCCGGCGCAGGTCGCGGTACTCGTGGATCTCGCCGCGGCTCGGCACGGCGACCTGGACGAACGCGACGGTGCGGCGCAACTCCTGCCGCTGGTCGAGCATCAGCTCGATCGAGCGCAACCGTTCGAGGATCCCTTTCGTGTAGTCGAGCCGGTCGACGCCGAGGAGGATGCGCCTGCCCTCGAACTGGGTGCGGAGACCGCGCAGGCAGCGCTCGACGCCGGCGCTCGTGGCCTGAGCGGCGACGGCGGCCGCGTCGATCGAGATCGGGTGCGCTGCGGTTCGGATCGCGCGTCCGCCCAGGACGAGCGTCTCGCCGTGAACCGTGAGGTCGTCGCGCAGCCGCAGGCACGTGCGGACGAAGTTGTCGCGGTAGCCCTCGGTGTGGAACGAGATCACATCGGCGCCGAGCAGCCCGTCGATCACCTGCTCGCGCCACGGCAAACGTGCGAACACCTCGGGCGGCGGGAACGGGATGTGCAGGAAGAAGCCGATCGGCCCTCCGTCAGGATCGTGCCGGCGCAGTAGTTCGGGAACGAGCATCAGCTGGTAGTCGTGTACCCAGCGGAAGGCCCTTGGCCCCGCCGCGGAAACATCAGAGGCGGCGAAGCGCTCGTTGACGTCGCGGTAGGCGTGCCACCAGCGACGTTCGTAGATCGGGTTCTCGATCAGCCCGTGTAGGAGCGGCCAGAGCGTCCGGTTGGCGAAGCCGTGGTAGTAGTCGTCGACCTCGCGGCGGCTGAGGCTGACGGGGCAGAGCTCGACGTCGAGCCCCTCGACCCGGTGCGGCAGCTCCGGTGCTCCTCCGTCCCAGCCCACCCAGGCGCCGCCGCGCGACTCGAGCGCGGGCCGCAGCGCGCTGACGAGGCCGCCCGCGGACGGTCTCCAACCCTGACTGCTCCTTGTCACCGGCAGCCGGTTCGCGTATGCGACCAGCCCTGTCTGCGAGTGTGCTGCCCCCATCCCCAGACAGCTAGTGCCCAGGGACCGGGGTGGCAAACGGTTGGCGGACGCCGGACGATCCAGTCCGTCTTCGTCCGCGTAGGTTGGTCTCTATGCTTGGCAGCCAGGTCGGACCGGCAGACGGAGGGCGATGAATGTCGATGTGAGGGGCCGAAAGCTTGCCCTGCAGACGGACGAGGCGGTACGGCTCGCAGAGCTGGCGCGCGCACAGTCCGCGCGGTCGTCGCGGGCGCGCGACCTCGCCGTGCTGCTCGACGGCGCGCTGCGGGACGACGTCAAGCGAACCGTCGTGCTTCAGCGCGGCGAGGCTCAGGCGGTGGCGCGGCTCCTGCGCGGCCACGACGATCTGAGCGCCGGGCTCGTCGTGCTCCGCGACGCGGTCGGAGCGCGCCCGAGCTGATCGACGGCTCACGATGCCGGCGGAGTTCCGGCTCACGTCATCCGGTCACGGCTCAGCGCCTGAGCGCTGCCAGCCGCAGGCGCGCGCGCTCGGCCGGCAGGTAGAAGCCGAGCGGCAGCAGGGCGAGCGGATACACGACGATGAGCAGGAGCGCCACCGCGAGTGGGACATCGAGCGCGCGGCCGAGCGCCGTGAGCGCGATCGCCGCGCCGACCGCCGTGCCGACGCGGCGCCACTGGTAGGCGACCGGGTAGACGTGCTGCGCGTACAGCACCATCCCCGCGAACA
This sequence comes from uncultured Actinomycetes bacterium, assembly GCA_963757725.1. Taxonomy (GTDB): domain Bacteria; phylum Actinomycetota; class Thermoleophilia; order Gaiellales; family Gaiellaceae; genus CAVWSR01. Next base: position 202,156 of record CAVWSR010000003.1, on the reverse strand, counting down.
GCACGACGTAGGCCGCCGCCGTCGAGATCGCCGCTCCGACCATCCCGTAGGGCGGGATCAGCGCCACGTTCAGGCCGACGTTCACGAGCGCGGCGGCTGCGGAGATCACCCAGTTCAGCTGTGTCCTGCGGGCACGGCCCGAGCCGATCGCGAGCACCGTGTACCCGGCGTAGGCGGTCGACGCGAACGCGAGCAGCGCGACCGCCTCGCCGGCCCGCCTGAACTCCGGCTTCGGCGCGAGCACGTGCACGAGCCAGGGGGCGAGCACCCCGAGCGCCAGCGAGCACCAGGAGCACACGACGAGCAGGTAGGTGAGCACGAATGCGTAGGTGCGCTTCGCTTCCCGGTCGTCCTCGATCGAGTATGCGAAGGCGGGCCAGGCGAGCCGGAAGGCCACCATCAGGAAGACGATCGCCGAGGAGATCCGCACCGCGACGGAGTAGACGCCGACCTCGACCTGACCCTTGTACTGCGCGATGAAGATCCGGTCGATGAAGTTGATCGCCCAGAGCGCGAGCGCCGACGGCACGAGCGGCAGCCCGAACCTGTTCATCTGCCGGAACAGCTCGCGGTCGAACTGCAGCCCGAGCTGGTAGCGCCGGTAGCCGAGCAGCACGAGGTAGACGCAGAGCGTGCCGATGAAGTTCCCGACGACGGCGCCCGTCGGGCCCTTGTGCAGCCCGACGACGAGCAGCACCGTCATGCCGACCGTGATGAAGATGTTGGCGAGGCTCGCCAGCACGAACGCAACCGAGCGCTCCTCGACGCGGAAGAGCGAGGTCAGCTGCTCGTAGTTCATCTGCGCCCAGAGTCCGACGAACGCGGCGCGCACGAGCCACGGGTCGTCGCCGAGCTTGAGTGCGTGCGCGAGCGGCGTCGCGAAGACGAAGCCGAGCACGAGTCCGGCCGTCGCCATCACCATCGTGAACCAGAACGAGGTGCGAACGACCACCACCCGCTGCGCTTCGTCCTTCGTGTCGAAGTAGAAGCGGAAGAACGCACTCGAGATCCCGAGCCGCAGCACGATCACGAGCACGGTGGTCATGGCGACGACGGTCTCGATCTTCCCGAAGCCGCCGCCGCGCAGATAGCTCGTGTAGAGGGGCAGCAGCAGGACGGCGAGGATGCGGGAGACGAGGCCGCCCAGGCCGTAGATCGCGGAGTGGCGGACGAGCCGCCGGAGCTGCGCGCCCAGCATCTAGAGCCCAGCGTAGAGGTCGAGCAGGCGGTCTGCGATCCGCTCGACGTCGTGGACGCGCTCGACGTAGGCACGGCTCGCGGCCCCGACGCGGCGGCGGAGCTCGGGCGACTCGACGAGCGGGTGCAGCCGTTCGGCGAGCGTCTCCGCAGTCGCCGCCACGAGCGGGACCTCGATGCCGAAGGCCTCTTCCGTCCGCCGGACGGCCTCGTCGTGGAGGAACGTGACCACCGGCTTGCCGAGCGCCATCGCCTCGATCGCGAACAGGCCGTACCAGCCTGCGTTCAGCTGGTCGACGACGATGTCTGCAGCCGCGTAGCGCCTGCGAGCCTCGACATGGTGGAGGCCTTCGACGATCTCCAGGTCGACAGGCAGCCGCGCGCAGGCGGCGATCACGTGCTCGGTGCCCTTCTTCGAGCGGTTCGACGGGGCGTGGACGACGAGGGGTCGTGCCCGCTCGGACGGCGGCACCGGGGTGAACGGCGTCAGCTCGAGCCCCGGCGGGATCACGTGCGCTTCCGGCACCCAGCGGATCGCGTCGTAGGAGCCGACGACCTGCGCGTCGGCGCGCCTGCCGAACGCGAGCTGCGCGGGTGTCTTGCCGCGGATGTCGGAGCCGAGATAGTGGTGAACGGACTTCTTGCGCAGCGCGTGCAGGATCGGGAACTGCAAGGACTTCGGCACGAGTGTGAGCCCGAAGTAGAAATGGAAGACATCGGTCTTCGGCAGCAGCTTCGCGAGCGCCTGCCACTGGGTCAGCTGGCGCCTGGCGATACCGCCGCGTCGCTCGAGTGACCAGTCGGCCTCGGGATGGAGGACGCCGCGGTTGAAGACGACGAGCCTGGCGTCGACGCCGCGCCGGCGGAGCGCCTGGACGTTCTGCCACGGCACCCCCGCGATGTTGACGGGACAGTGGACGACCCGTAGCGAAGTCGGATCCGGACGGCTGCGCACAAATCGGCACGCTATCGGCACGAAGGGCCGTCTCCGCGGCCCTACGCTTTGCACCACCCCGTGGGTGGGTGGGGGATAGGGATGGGACCGCCTCGGCTCAGGCGTCCCACTCGAGCTGGTCGAAGTAGCGCAGAGCGGTGCGGCCGGCGCGGATGCGCGAGCGCAGGTCGCCGAGCTCCGTCGTCCGAGATCTCGCCGAGCGCGCGCTTGACGCCGAGGTACGGCAGGTTCAGATCCTCCTGGTAGACGATCGTCGAGATGCGGGGGTTGACCTCGATCACCTGATCGCCCACGAGCTGGATGTTGAAGAAGTGCTCGATCTCGAGCTCGGCGACGATCCGGTCGGCGATCTCCATCAGGCCCGCGTCGTCGAGCGTGACGAAGTACATCGCGAGCCCCGCGCGCATCGACTCGCGCGTCTTCGGGTGTCCGAGCACGACGCGGCGGCCGTCCGCGATCCCGTCGATCGTCCGCTCGCCGCCGGTGGCGAGCTCCATCACGAGCAGGTCGGCGCCGTCCTCCGGCAGCAGCTCGACCGCTTCCTCGAGCCGCATCGCGACCGCGCCGGGGCGCTCGTGCAGAAGCTGGAAGGCGCGGTCGACCGTCGGGTCGAGGACGCGGAAGCCGCGCGAGCCCGATGAGAAGACCGGCTTGAAGCAGACCGGCCGGTCCGGGTAGCCGAGCTCGCGCGCCGCCGCCTCGACGCCGGCGGCGCCCGTGACGCGCCGGAAGGCGGGCGCGGGGACGCCGATCCGGTGCAGCAGCTCGTACGTCTCGGCCTTGTCGTTCGAGCGGTGGATCGTGTCGGGCCGCGAGACGAGCACCGGCACGGGGAAGTCGTCCCGGTGCGCGGCGAGCCCTCGAGGTCGAACGACGACTGCGGCAGCACCACGTCGACGCCCTCGCGGCGACGATCGTCGCGCATCGCGTCGGCGAAGCCCGGGTCGGAACCGGCCGGGACGAGGTGGAACGCATCGCAGAGGTGACGGCCGACCGAGCGCTCGCCCATGTCGGTGCCGACGAGCCGCACCTCGCGCTCGCCGTTTTCCCGCAGGCCGCGGAGCAGCGCCGCCGTCCCCGGGAGCGCCGGCAGCGGAGACGAGCACCGTGATCGGCTTCGGATCGCTCACGAGAGGTCGATCCGGTCGTCCGCGAGCTGCTCCAGCCGGCGCGCCCGCTGACGGTCGAGCATGGAGTGCATCGTCTCCCGCATCGTCGCGCCCGGGTAGATCCAGATCGCGGGATGGGTCAGGAGCTGCAGCCACTCGAAGGCGCCACGCTCGAGATCGGCGTGCGGGCAGCCGTGCCGCCAGTGCTGATTCGAGTCCGAGCGGTAGTGCTCGGGGTCGAACCACGGCGCCTGCATCACGTTCACCGCGCCCTCGAGCGGCTCGCGCATGTACTCCGGATCGGGGTTGTGCCAGGCGACCACCGGATCGAAGCGCGCGTCGAGCTCGAGCTTCGGATAGACGGCGTGCAGTCCGACGCGATGCCCCGAGCTCGCGCAGGCGCGCGATCGCGCTCTCACCGTCGTCGGAGTCGAGGTTGTAGAAGACCGACTGTGTCATCAGGAAGTAGCTCGCCGAAACCCCGGCGTCGCGCTCGAGCTCGGCCGTCACGAGGGCGGCCTCGAGGTCGAGATCGACGTCGTGGCGGAGGAAGAGGTCGCCCGGGCGCCGGCGCCTCGTCGAAGTGCGCGGACCGGTAGCCGCCCCGCTTTCGCGGCCTCGAGCAGCTCCCGGTAGTGGTCGGCATCGAAGCCGCAGCTCATTCGACCTCGATGTCGAGTAGGCCCGCGCCGATCGCGCTCCACCGACCCGAGTCCGCGCGTGGCGGCCTCGGCACGCTCGAGCGCCTCCACGTTGGTTGCGCCGACCGCGATCACATAGCCGCGGCGGTCTCCGTCCAGCCGGACCGGCCTGATCGTCTCGCCCACCTCGAAGTACACCTCCGCCTGCACGACACCCGGGAACGCGAGCACCCGCTCGAGCCCGGAGAAGCTCCGGACCACCGTCCCGCCGGCAGCGGGCCCGGCTCCGCCGTCAAGAAGCGTATCGCCAGCGGCTGCGAGAACCGCGGGAGACCGAGCTCGTCCGGCACCGGGTCTCCGAGCGCGAAGTGCAGTGCCACCTCGACGAGGTCGACCCCCACGGCGTGCCGGACGAGATCCGCCATCTGGCCGCCGGGAATCCTCGCGGCGACCTCGACCACGCGCACGGAGCCGTCGTCGGCGACGAGCAGCTGCGGGAAGGCGATTCCGTCGTGCATCCCGGCGGCGTGTACCGCCGCCTGGCGACCCGTTCGGCCTCGACGAGCGCATCCGCGAAGATCGTGGCCGGGTAGACGTGGATCCAGCCGACGCCGAAGCCGATGCCGGGAGGGCGGAGCCGGTCGGAGAGCGTCAGCACGTCGACGCGGCCGTCGCGTGCGATCGCAATTCCGTTCAGCTCGAGCCCCTCGCAGAACTCCTCGATCACGACCTCGCCCCCCGCGGACTCTGCGAGTGCGGCATGCAGATGCGCGTCGAGGTCGTCGATCGACTCGAGCCGAAAGACGCCGCGCTGGCCGCCGGAGTCGGCCGGCTTGAGCACGGCCGGAAAGCCGACGGTCTCCGCTGCGCTCCGCGCCTCCTGCAGGCCGCGCGCCGCGGCAAAGCGAGGCTGCGGCACGCCCTGCTCGGCGAACCGGCGTCGCATCGCGATCTTCTGGGTCATCAGGTGCGCCGTTTCCGTGCCGATTCCCGGCAGGTCGAGCGCTTCGGCGACCGCCGCGACGACGGGGACGGCGCGGTCGGCGGAGACGGTCAGCACGCCGTCCGGAGTGTGCCGCCGTGCGGCCTCGACCACGGCCGGCAGGTCTGCGAAGTCCACGACCTCGTGCGCGTCCGCAACGGCGAAGCCCACCGCGTCCGGCTTGCCGTCGAGCGCGACGACGCGCAGTCCGAGCTCCCGCGCCCGCTGGATCGCGACGCGCTGGTGGCGTCCGGCGCCGATGAACAGGACGGTGCGCAACGGCGCGATGCTACTCGGGCTGAGGCGCCGTCGGCGCGGCTACAGTCCCTCGCGATGCTCGCGGGCAAGCGGATCCTGATCACCGGCGGCGCCGGCTTCATCGGCACCACGCTGGCCCGCCGGCTCGTCGGCGAGAACGAGATCGTCGCGATGGACAACCTGCACCGGAACACGCTCGTCGGCACCGCGCTCGCGGAGCATCCGAACTTCTTCTTTCACGAGGGCGACGTGCTCGACTCCGAGCTCGTGCGGGAGCTCTCCCGAGGCGTGACGCACATCGTCCACGCGGCCGCGATCGCCGGGGTCGACACGGTGCTGAAGAGCCCGGTGCGCACGATGCGCGTGAACGTGATCGGCACCTTCAACGTCCTCGAGGCCGCAGTCGAGACGATGGACACCCTCGAGCGCCTGATCGAGTTCTCGACGAGCGAGGTGTTCGGCACGCACGCGATCAACTCGCGCGAGGGTCACGTCACCACGATCGGCTCCGTCGGCGAGGCGCGCTGGACGTACGCGGTCTCGAAGCTCGCCGGCGAGCACATGGCGCACGCCTACCACGACGAGCTCGGCGTCCCCGCCGTGACGGTGCGCCCGTTCAACGTCTACGGGCCGGGCCAGGTCGGCGGCGGCGCGATCCGGGCGTTCATCGAGACGGCCCTTGCGGGCAGGGACCTGACGATCCACGGCGACGGCTCGCAGATCCGCGCCTGGTGCTACGTGGACGACATGGTCGAGGCGCTGCTCCTCTGCCTCGAGCGACCGGAGGCAGCTGGTCAGAGCTTCAACATCGGAAATGCGCGCTCGACGGTCACGATCTACGACCTCGCGCACCGGGTGAAGCGGCTGACGGGCTGCTCGGGCGAGATCGTCTTCCAGCCGCTCCACTACGCCGACGTCGAGATCCGGATGCCCAACGTGGAGAAGGCGCGCGAGCTGCTCGGCTTCGAGGCGGAGGTCGACCTCGACGAGGGGCTGCAGCGCACGATCGACTGGTACCGGTCACAGGGATGACGATTCGCCTCGCCTGGCCCGATGTCGGTGACGCCGAGCTCGCCGCGGTCGCCGAGGTGCTCGCCTCGGGGATGCTCACGATGGGCTCGAAGGTCGGGGAGTTCGAGGAGCTCGTCGCGAGCGCCTGCGGCGTCGAGCACGCCGTCGCGGTCTCGTCCGGGACGGCAGCGCTCCACCTTGCCGTGCTCGCGCTCGGAATCGGGCCGGGGGACGAGGTGATCGTCCCCGCCTACACATTCCCGGCGACCGGGAACGTCGTCGCCCTGGCCGGCGCGAAGCCCGTGCTCGTCGACGTCGACCCGCACACGCTCAACCTCGACCCGGAGCGGCTCGAGGTGACCTCGCGCACGAAGGCGATCATCGCCGTCCACCTGTTCGGCCGGCCCGCCGAGCTGGAGGCCCTGCCCGAGGGAGTGCCGCTGATCGAGGACGCGGCGGGCGCGCTCGGGGCGAGCCGTCGCGGCCGCCCCTGCGGGAGCCTCGGCGCGCTGGCCTGCCTCTCGTTCCACCCGCGCAAGGTCGTCACGACCGGGGAGGGAGGCGCCGTGACGACGGCCGACGCCGCCTACGCCGACTCGGTCCGCCGGCTGCGCAACCACGGTTGGCTGAGCCCGGGCGAGCTGCCGGCGCCGGGGCTCAACTACCGGATCTCCGACATCCTCTGCGCAGTCGGGATCCCGCAGCTCGAGCGGCTCGGGGAGCTGCACGCGGCGCGGACCCAGATCGCGGCCGGCTACACCGAGCGGCTGCGGGGGGTCGTCGAGACGCCGTCGGCGGCCGACGGCGACGTGCACGGCTGGCAGGCCTACGTCGTCCTGACCGACCGGCGCGACGACGCGCTCACCGCGCTGCGGGCCCAGGGGATCGAGGCGCAGATCGGTACGTTCGCGCTGCACCGCCTCGGCGCCTACGCGGAGCAGGGCTCGTTTCCCGGGGCCGACGCCGCCTTCGAGCGGTCGCTCGCGCTGCCGTTCCACACGCGCTTGCGCGACTCCGACCTGGATCGTGTCGCCGAGGCCTTGACAGCGGTTGTGAGTGACTGCTAACTTATTCCCATGATCGAAGTCCACCACCGCAAGACCGCCGAGATCCGCCGCGAGGAGATCCTCGACGCCGCGATGATCGAGTTCGCGGACAAGGGCTTCTACGGGACCTCGACGGACGACATCGCCCGCCGCGTCGGTGTCTCCCAGCCGTATCTCTTCCGCCTCTACGGCACGAAGAAGGAGCTGTACATCGCCGCCGTGGCCCGCTGTCTCGAGGACACCCTCGCGATGATGCGGGCGGCCGCCGGCGGCAAGGTCGGCGAGGAGGCGCTGCACGCGATCGGCCACGCCTACGGCGAGCGTCTGGCCACCAATCCAACGGCATTGCGGCTGCAGATGAACTCGTACGCAGCCTGCGACGACCCGGACGTCTGCGAGGTCGTGCGCACGGGCTACGGACGGCTCGTCGAGTTCGCACAGCAGGCCTCGGGCGCCGATCCGGAGCGGCTGAGCCGCTTCTTCGGCCTCGGCATGCTGATGAACGTGATCGCCTCGATGGGGCTGATCGACTCCGACGAGGCGTGGGCCCGAATGCTCATGGACGCCTGCAAGGACGCAACCGAGTGAAGTCCGCTCTCTCTTTTTCCCGCTTAGATAAGTGATCACTAACTACACACTTGGAAGGAGTTTCCCGATGAGCGACAGAGCCCGCATGCTCTGGACCTTCGCGATCACGTCGGTCGCGCTCTTCATGACGACGCTCGACAACCTCGTCGTGACGACGGCGCTGCCGGTGATCCGGACCGACCTCCACGCGAGCCTGCAGGGGCTCGAATGGACCGTGAACGCCTACACCCTCACCTTTGCGGTGCTGCTCCTGACGGGCGCCGCGCTCGGCGACCGCTTCGGCCGCCGCCGCCTGTTCGTGATCGGTCTTGGGATCTTCACGCTTGCCTCCGCGGGTGCAGCGCTCGCCGGCTCGGCGAACGAGCTGATCGCGGCTCGGGCGATTCAGGGCCTCGGCGGCGCGATCGTGCTGCCGCTGACCTTGACGATCCTCTCGGCGGCCGTGCCGCCGGAGCGCCGTGGCATCGCGCTCGGCGCGTGGGGCGGGATCAGCGGCCTTGCGGTCGCGCTCGGTCCGCTCGTCGGCGGTGCGATCGTCGAGGGCATCTCCTGGCAGTGGATCTTCTGGATCAACGTGCCCTTCGGCCTGCTGCTGATTCCGCTCGCGCTGACGCGGCTGAAGGAGACCCACGGCCCGAACGACCGCCTCGACCTGCCGGGCCTCGCGCTCTCCGGCGCCGGCCTGTTCGGGATCGTCTGGGGCCTCGTCCGCGGCAACCAGGTCGGCTGGGCCTCGACCGAGATCGTCGCGACGCTGGCGGCGGGCTCGCTGCTCGTGACTCTGTTCGTGCTGTGGGAGCTGCGCGCCTCGGCGCCGATGCTGCCGATGCGCTTCTTCCGCAACCGGACGTTCAGCGCGGCGAACCTCGCGTCGCTGCTCATGTTCTTCGGGATGTTCGGCTCGATCTTCCTGCTCGCGCAGTTCTTCCAGACCGTACAGGGCTACTCGCCGCTGCAGGCCGGGCTCCGGATCCTGCCGTGGACGGCGATGCCGATCTTCATCGCGCCGCTGGCCGGCGCCCTCTCCGACAAGATCGGCGGTCGCCCGCTGATGGCGACCGGTCTCGCGCTGCAGGCGACCGGGCTCGCCTGGATCGCCGCGATCTCCACGCCGACGATGGCCTACAGCAGCATCGTCGTGCCGTTCGTCCTCAGCGGGATCGGGATGGCGATGTACTTCGCTCCCGTTGCGAACGTCGTCCTTTCGTCCGTGAAGCCGGAGGAGGAGGGGCAGGCCTCGGGCGCCAACAACGCGATCCGCGAGCTCGGCGGCGTGTTCGGTGTTGCCGTGCTGGCCTCGATCTTCGCCCGCTACGGGGGCTACCAGACCGGAGTCTCCTTCACCGACGGCCTCACCCCGGCGATCTACGTCGGTGCCGCGATCGTCGCGGTCGGTGCAATCTCCGCGCTCTTCATTCCGCGGCTGCGCACGTCGCAGGCAGAGGCCGAGGAGCTCGTGCCCGAGTTCGAGGCCGCGGCCTAGCCGGAACTCGCCCCCGGGCGGGAGCTCGCGCAGCTCCCGCCCGGGTCGCGGCTCACGACGCGGGGAGCCCTCCCCGGCAGCACCAGCCGCCGAGGGTGAGGGCTCCCCGGTCGTGGAACTCCGAGGCGATCGAGGCGACGGCGCGCACCTGCCGTGCCGCGCCCGAGCCGACCGCAAGCTCGACGAACACCCACTGGTCGGCGGAGCTCCAGGCGGCGAGGAGCCAGCGGCCGTCCGGCGACCAGGCGATGTCGCTGAAGCGCCCTTGCCCCCGGAAGACCGGGCGGAGCGGAAGCGACGGATGCTCGGGATGGACGAGTGCGATCGCGGTCTGTCCCGAGGGAAGCTGCGTCGTCAGCGCCGCGGGGCCGGCCGGCGACAGCGCCAGCAAGTGTGCGCCGCCGCCGAGCTCGACGGCCTTGACGAGGCCGCCGTCGCGGGCGTGCAGGACGCGGAGCGTTCGCGCCGTCAGCGCGACGACCACGCGGCCTCCCGCGTCGAAGCCGACGGCGCTCGGCACCGCGCCGGGGCGGGAGACCCAGCGGCTCGTGCCGGTGTCCGCGTCGACGAGGTGGAGGCGTCCGGCCCGGTCGGAGTAGAGGAGCTCGTGCGCCGGTCCGGACCGGCTCCAGGCCGGCGCCGTGGCGGCGACGGATCGCGCGAGCAGGTGATCGCCCGTGCCGTCGCCCGCGATCACGCGCAGGTTGCCACCCGAGATGTAGGCGATCCTGTAGCCGTCGCTCGACCAGCGCGCGCCGTGGATCGGGCCCCGCTCGATCGACCAGCGGACGTTGCCGCGCGGATCGACCGCAGCGAGCTCGTGCCCGCGCGAGGCCGCAAGGTAGAGCCCGTGGGGCGACCACGAGGTCTCCCCGTAGCGGCCGACCCGCCGCTTCGCACCGTCCTCCGCGACGACCCAGCTCCCCCGGGAGCCGTTGACGAGCAGCTTGCCCGCCGCAGGCAGCCGCACGAGTGCGGGCGCGGCGTTGTCGACTCCGAGCGCGCGACGCACCGAGTGGACGACGCTGCTACCGCTGCCTGAGGCGCTCACCGCCGCCGCAGCGAGAGCCGCAGCCGCGCTCGCCGCAACGAGGCCCAGCCGGAGCCTCGACGGCACCGGCCGGCGGTGCGTGCCGGCGCTCCGCTCGCTGAAGGCCTGCGACACGACGTGCCAGGCGCGTTCCTGCGCACCCTCCGGGATCGGCGTCTCGCGGAGGTTCACCGCGCCCTCCGCTGCAGCTCGTCGAGCCCGCGACGCAACCGGGAGTTGACGGTGCCCCGCGGCAGGTCGAGCAGGTCGGCGATCTCCCCGGGGGTGTACTCGAGCAGGTGGCGCAGCACGATCACGGCCCGGTGCTCGGGCGAGAGCCGGCCGAGTGCCGCGATGGTCCCGGCCGACAGCTCAGGCTCGGCGGCCGACCCCGCCGGCTCGTGGATCGCGGTCTCCGCGCGCAGCGCCCGGGCCCGCGCCCAGTCGATCGCCCGGTTGACGACGATCCGGTGCAACCACGGGCCGAACGGGCGCCGGCGGTCGAAGCGGTCGAGCGCCCGCACGGCTGCCAGGAACGACTCCTGGGCGATATCTTCCGCGGCCGCCGCGTCGTGGACGACGAGATAGGCGGCCCTGTAGGCGGACGGCCAGTGGGCGCGGAACAGCTCCTCGAAGTCGGGGAGCGACCCGGCCCGGGCAGCCCGGAGCTCCGCACGCTCCCTGCGGCCGGCGCCCGCCATCCGTCCCTGTCTACTCGGTACGGCTCATCGTCGCAACCCATCGAGAAGCAGTACGTGCGGGACCGCCGCAGAGGTCCATGGACCTTTTCCGGCCGCAGCGGCGTAGTACGCACACCACGACAAGGAGCCGGAGATGAAGCGCTTTGCTCTACTGCTCTTTCTGCTCGTCGCCGCGCCTGCCACCGGCGCCGCGGCAGGCGGCCCGTCGCCGGGGGTGCTCACCGGCGGCGACGGCGTGCTCGGTCCGCAAGCACAAGTCCGCTACGTCGCCGTCGGCGACGTGAACAGGACGATGGTCGAGGCGGTGCTCGCGCATAGCGGGCGCGTTGTGGGCTCCACCTCGTTGCAGGGCAGCTTCGGCGTGCCGATCGTCACCGCGGACGGCGCGACCGGGGGCGTCTCGACCGACGGGCAGACGCTCGTGCTCGGCGGCTCTCCCGGCTCGGTCACCAGCTTTGCGATCTTCGACACCCACCTTTCGCGTGCGGTTCGCCTCCAGCTTCGCGATCTCATCACACTGCAGGGCTCCTACGCCTACGACGCGATCTCCCCCGACGGCTCGATGCTGTACGTGATCCAGTACGTGCCGGGCGGGACGGCCGCCCGCTACCGCGTCCGCGCCTACGACCTGCGGGCGGGCCGCCTGCTCCCCGGCGCGATCGCGGACAAGCGCCTCTGGGGGCCGTACATGCGCGGGACGCCGTTCTCGCGGACGACGACGGCGGACGGCGGCTGGGTCTACACGCTCTACGGGAAGCCCGACGGCACCGCGTTCGTGCACGCGCTCGACACACTCCATCGCTCGGCGGTGTGCGTGAACCTCCCCTGGCGCCGCGCCCAGAACGCTCTCGGACTGGTCAGACTCTCCTTGGCCGGCCGGCAGCTCGTGCTGGCGCAACCCGGGCTCGGGAGGCTTGCGCTCGTCGACACCCGCAGCTTCAACGTGACGACGATCCGCAAGCCGGTCGCACCGGGAGATCAGCTGACGCGGTGAACCGACGGCAGTTCGTCGTCTCGGCCGCCGCCCTGGCCCTCGCTCCGCGCGCCCTCGCGGAGCCGGGCCGGCGCGGCTCGCGGGGGCTCGTCACCGCGGATCTCGAGTCGCGGCTCGTCGTCGTCGACCTCCCCGGCGGCGAGGTCGTGCGGCACGTGCCGACGCTCCCGTTCCCCCGCAGCATCGAGACGGTCGGGCGCACCGCCGTCGTCGCGCACGCCGACATCGGAGCGGTCAGCCTCGTCGACGGCTCGACCCTCGAGGTCACCCACGCCCTGCGCGAATTCGACGAGCCGCGCTACACGGCCGCGCACCCCAATGGCCGGCACGCCTACGTGACCGACGCCGGCCGCGGCGACGTCGCGGTCGTCGACGTGCTCGCCGGCCGCGTGGTCGGCCGCACGACCGTCGGCCCGCTCGCCCGCCACATCGCGATCCACCCCGCTGGGCATACGCTCTGGATCGCGCTCGGTACCAAGGCGCGGGAGCTCGCCGTAGTCGATCTCGCCGATCGGACGAGGCCGCGGCTCTCGGCCCGCTTCCGGCCGCCGTTCCTCGCTCACGACGTCGCCTGGTCGCCCGACGGAAGCCGGGTCTGGATCAGCTCCGGCGACCGCGACGAGCTCGCCGTCTACGACGCCTCGAGCGGCCGCGTCGTGGCGCGCCCCACGGGCGACTGGCCGCCGCAGCACATCACGTTCGGCCACGAGCGCGTCTACGTGGCGAGCGGCTGGAGCGGCACCCTGCGCGTGCACCGGCTCGACGGGCGGGCGCTGCGGACGACCACGGTGCCCGTCGGCTCGTACAACGTCCAGCAGGCCGACGGCTGGGTGCTCACCCCCGGGCTCGGGCGCGGCAGCCTCTGCGTTCTCGACCGGCAGGGGAGGGCGGTCAGCCGTACGCAGGTGGCGCGCTCCTCGCACGACGCCTGCGTGGTGGCCCGGTTGTAGGACGACGCCTGCGAGACTTAGGTTCGCTTCACGAAGCTTCTGTAAGTTGTCCGGTCGGATATGGCGCAGGCAGACGTGTCCACGCGACGCGCGGCACCCGACGAGGCCTCCCCGGCTCCGAGCCTGTCGGTCGTCGTCACGCTCTACAACGAAGCCGCGACGGTGGAGGAGCTCTACCGGCGCACGACCGCGATCCTCGGGGACGCTGCGTACGAGCTGATCCTCGTCGACGACGGCTCCGTCGACGCGACCTGGCAGCTCGTCGAGCGGCTGCACGCGGCCGATCCGCGTGTCCGGGCGGTGCGCTTCAAGCGCAACTTCGGCCAGCACCCGGCGATGCACGCGGGGCTCGCCCGCGCGCGCGGCGAGATCGTCGTCACGATGGACGGCGACCTCCAGAACGCGCCGGAGGACATCCCGAAGCTCGTGGCCGCGGTCGAGGCCGGCACCGACGTCGCGTCACGGCCGCCGGCTCGCGCGGCGCGACTCGTGGGGCCGCACGCTGCCGTCTCGGCTGATCAACGGCATGCTGCGCCGCTTTACTCGGGTCGACATCTCCGACTTCGGCTGCGCCTTCAACGCCTACCGGCGCAGCGCCGTGGTGCCGATGCTCGGCTCGATCGGCCGCCAGAAGTTCACGAAGGCGCTGATCCTCTCCGCCGGGGCGAGCGTGGTCGAGGTCGACGTCACCCACGCGCCGCGCCAGGGCTCGTCGCGCTACTCGCCGTTCCGGCTCGCGCGGCTTGCGCTCCACGTGCTCGCCGGTTTCTGGCCGCAGCCGATCCAGTGGGTCGGCGTTGCGCTCGGAACGGTCTGCACGCTGCTCGCCGTCGCGCTCGGGATCTACGGCGTCATCTTCTGGATCGGCGAGTCGAACTTCCCCGGCCCGCTGTTCGGGGGCGTTGCGATCCTGGGCGTGCTGGGCTTCCAGGGCTTCATCCTCGCGCTCGTCGGCGAATACCTGGGCAGAATCCAGCGCGAGGTCGAAGGCAGGCCGCTCTACACGATCGAGAGGGAGCTTGTGAGCAGACGGGTTCTGGTGACCGGCGGGGCGGGCTTCATCTCGTCCAACTTCATCCGCCACCTGCTGGAGCACACCGACCACGAGGTCGTGACGCTCGATGCGCTGACCTACGCCGGCAACCTCGAGAACCTGGCGGACGTGCTCTCCCACGAGCGGCTCTCGTTCGTGCACGGCGACATCCGCGACGCCGCGCTGATGAGCGAGGTCGTCGCCGAGGTGGACGTGATCGTCAACGCGGCCGCGGAGTCGCACGTCGAGAAGTCGATCGCGCAGGGTGCCTCCGAGTTCGTGACGACGAACGTCGAGGGGACGCAGATCCTGCTCGACGCCGTGCGCGAGACGCCCGTCGAGCGCTTCATTCTGATCTCCTCCAGCGAGGTGTACGGCACCGCCGAGTCCGTGCCGATGGACGAGGAGCACGCGCTCAACCCGCGCTCGCCGTACGCGGCGACCAAGGCCGGCGGCGATCGGCTCGCCTACTCGTACCACGTCACCTACGGCCTGCCGATCGTGATCGTTCGCCCCTTCAACAACTACGGGCCACGCCAGCACCCGGAGAAGGCGATCCCGCGCTTCATCATGCAGGCGCTCCGGGACGAGCCGCTGACGATCCACGGTGACGGCCATGCGTCGCGCGACTGGCTCTACGTCGACGACGACGCCGAGGCGATCGAGGCGATCATCGCGGCGCCGCTCGAGCAGGTCTCGGGCGAGGTGCTGAACGTCGCGACCGGGGTCGACATCTCGATCGCCGAGATTGCCGACCGGGTGCTCGCCCTGCTCGGCAAGCCCGCGTCGCTGAAGGTCCACGTCGAGGAGCGGCCCGGCCAGGTCGACCGGCACATCGGCTCCACGGAGAAGCTCCGGCGGCTCACGGGCTGGCGCGCCCGTACCTCGTTCGACGAGGGGCTCGAGCGCACCGTCGCGTGGTATCGCGACAATGAGGCCTGGTGGAGGGGAGTCGCTCGCCCGGCCAACGTCTCCTCGTCCTAGGGGCGGGGCCGGCGCAGCTCGGCCTGCTCCAGGCCGCGCGCGCGCAGGGCCTGTTCGTGATCGCCTGCGACCGCGATCCCGCGGCGCCCGGCTTCCGCTTCGCCGACCGGCGGGCGATCGTCTCGACCGAGGACGAGCCCTCGATCGAGCGGCTTGCTCGCGCCGAGCGGGTCGACGGCGTGATCTCGCCCGGAAGCGACTGGCCGGTCGGGATCGCTGCGCGTGTTGCCGAGAAGCTCGGCGCCGCCCATCCGCTGCGGCCCGAGCAGGCCGTGCTCGCGACCTCGAAGCTGCGCCAGCGCGACCGCTTTGCCGAGCAGGGCGTGCCGCAGCCGCACTACGCGTCTGCCGCGATCTGGGCGAGGTCGAGGCGGCGGTCGCCGGGATCGGCCTCCCGTGCGTCCTGAAGGCGCCCGACCGGCAGGGCCAGAAGGGTCTCGCGCTCGTGCGCGAGCTCGCGGACCTCCCCGCCGCGGTCGAGCTTGCCGTGGCCGCCTCGCGCGCGGGGCTCTGCCTCGTCGAAGCGGCGGTGGTCGGGCCGGAGGTGACCGTGAACGCGTTCTCGGTCGACGGCCGCTTCGTGCCGCTGACCGTCACCGACCGCGAGACGTGCCGAGCCTCCCGCGTTCGGAGTCGCGCTCGCCCACGTCTGGCCGAGCCGGCTCGATGCGGAGACCGTGGCCGCGTGCGTGGAGGCCGCGCGCGCCGCGACGCAGGCGCTCGGAATCGAGCAGGGACCGACGTACACCCAGATCGTCGCGGGTCCGGATGGACCGAGCGTCGGCGAGCTCGCGGCCCGCCTCGGCGGCGGCCACGACGCGGAGCTCTGCCACGCGGCGCTGGGCGTCGACCTCAACGCGCTCGCGCTCGGAGCGGCGCTCGGCGAGCCCGTCGACCTCGAGCTCGGGCAGCGCGCGGGCGGCGCGTGCATCGCGCTTTCTCGTCGCGCCGCCGGGCGCGCTGCGGCGAGACGCACGGCGTCGAGGAGGCGCCGAGCTCGAGGGTGTGCTGGACGCGCGGATCTACCGCTCGCCCGGGTACATCTTCCCGCCTCTGCGCCGCGGCGGCGACCGCGCCGGGGCGGTGCTCGCAGTCGGCTCAGAGCGAGCCGAGGCCGTCGAGCGGGCGGCCCGCGCCGCGGAGTGCATACGCTTCGAGACCGCGGATGCAGGAGCTCTCGTCAACTGAGCGGCGCCATCGGCCAAGCGGCCGGCCGGCGCCCGCGGTCGTGATCGCGGCCTTCGGCGCGGTGGTGCGGTGACCAGCCCGACTGCCAGGGAGACATTCCTCGGCTTCCAGCCTCCCGCGATCGGCGAGGAGGAGATCGCGGCCGTGGCGGAGACCCTCCGCTCCGGCTGGCTGACGACCGGTCCGAAGGCTGCGGAGCTCGAGGAGCGGATGCGCGACTACCTCGAGGTCGAGCACGTGCTCGCCGTCTCGTCCGGCACGGCGGCGCTGCACC
This sequence comes from uncultured Actinomycetes bacterium, assembly GCA_963757725.1. Lineage (GTDB taxonomy): Bacteria > Actinomycetota > Thermoleophilia > Gaiellales > Gaiellaceae > CAVWSR01. The sequence continues at coordinate 185,732 of CAVWSR010000003.1, read as the reverse complement.
TCTCCCTGCTCGCGCTTCGGATCGGGCCCGGCGACGAGGTGATCACGACGCCGATCACCTGGCCCGCGACCGCGAACGTGATCGTCCATGCGGGCGCGACGCCGGTCTTCGCGGATGTACGCGAGTCCGACCTGAACATCGATCCCGAGGCGGTCCGCGCGCTCGTCACCGAGCGGACGAAGGCGATCATGCCGGTCGATCTCGCGGGGCAGCCGGCCGACCTCGACCCGCTGCTCGAGCTCGGCCTGCCGGTGATCGAGGACGCAGCGCACGCTGCCGAGTCGCGCTACCGCGGCCGCAAGGTCGGCGGTCTCTGCGACGCCACGTGCTTCTCGCTCTATGCGACGAAGAACATCGCCGCCGGCGAGGGCGGGCTGATCGCGACGAACCGCGCCGACGTCGCCGAGGCGATCCAGAACCTGCGCCTGATGCGCCGCGGGCACGGATCGCTCTACGACATCGTCGTCCCGGGCTACAAGGCGAACCTCTCGGACGTCCTCGCCACGCTCGCGCTCTGCCAGCTCGACAAGGTCGGCCGCCACGGGGAGCTCAGGGCGCGCCAGTTCGCCCTCTACGACGAAGCGGTCGCGGAGCTCGACGGGATCGAGCCGCTCGCCCGCGACCCGCGCGACGTGCACGCGCTGCACCTCTATGTCGTTCGCATCGACGCCGCCCGCGCGGGTGCGACCCGCGACGACTACCAGCAGGCGTTGACCGGCGAGCGGATCGGCACCTCGATCCACTTCCTGCCGGTGCACGAGCTCACGTGGTATCGCGGCCGCTTCCGCGGTGACTGTCCGGTGGCCGAGCGGGCGGGTACGCAGGTGCTGTCGCTGCCGCTCTCGCCCGCGCACTCCGACGACGACATCCGCGACGCGATCGCCGCGCTGCAGCGCGTGCACGCTCGCTTCGCGGGATGAAGCGGGCGCTGAAGTGGACGGGCTCCGTGGTGATCACGGGCCTGGCGATCACCTACCTCGTCTGGAAGATCGACCTCGGCCAGACGGCGCACATCCTTGCGAGCGCCAACGCCTGGTACTTCCTCGTCTCGCTCGGGCTGATGATCGTGACCGTCTTTCCGATGGCCTGGCGCTGGCAGAAGCTGCTCGCCGCGCGCGGCATCCACGAGCGGCTCGGCTGGCTCGCGCGAGCGTACTTCGTCGGCTACATGGTCGGGCAGGTGCTGCCGACCTCGATCGGCGGCGACGCCTCGCGGATCTTCGAGACCTCGCGCCGTCACCCCGGCGTCGGCGGGCCGATCGCGGGCACGGTGCTGCTCGAGCGCGCGCTCGGCGGCGCCGCGACGCTCACTCTCGCGGCGGTCGGCTTCGCACTTGCACTCGGCCGCTACGACGTCGGCCCCTATCTCTGGGTGGAGGGCGCGTTCGTCGCTCGCGACGGTCGTGCTCGGCGTCGGGCTCTTCTCGCGCGCCGCGCGACGGCCGCTCGCGCGCACGGTGCCGCTCCTGCGCGGGCTGAAGCTCGACCGGCCGCTACGAGCCGTCTACGAGGGGATCCACGGCTTCCGCAACCACGGCGGCCTGCTCGTCGGGGTGTTCGTGCTGACGATCGCGGTGCAGGCCTGGCGGGTGCTGGCGATCTGGCTCGCCGGCAAGGCGGTCGGCGTCGATCTCTCGCCGCGCCCGTACTACGTGATGGGGCCGATGCTGTTCCTCGTCATTCTCGTCCCCTTCACGATCAACGGGCTCGCGGTGCGCGAGTCGTTCTTCGTCAGCTTCCTCGGCCAGCTGCACGTGAGCGCCGACCCCGCCTTTGCGACCGGCTTCCTGTTCTTCCTCGTCACGTTCGCGCTCTCGCTGCCCGGTGCGGTGATCCTGGGCTGGGAGGCGATCCGCGGTGCCGGCAAGCCCAGCTTCAAGCATGGCTGACCGGCGCTTCGCCCGGGAGGGATGAGTGTCCGCCGAGGTCAGCGTCGTCGTGGTGACCTACAACGCCCTGCCGTGGCTCGAGCGCTGTCTCGACAGCGTGCGCGGCCACGAGACGATCGTGGTCGACCACGGCTCGACGGACGGCACGCTCGAGCTCGTGCGGGGGCGCGGCGACGTGCGGCTGATCGAGCAGGAGAACCGCGGTTTCGGCGCCGGCAACAACGCGGGCATGCGCGCCGCGTCGGGGCGGTACACGCTGCTTCTGAACGCGGACGCCTGGGTCGTCGGCGACGCCGTCGACCAGCTCGTCGCGTTCGCCGACGAGCACCCCGAGGCGGCCATCGTCGGCCCGCGCCTGCGCAACGAGGACGGCACCCTGCAGCGCTCCGTGCGCGGCTTTCCGACGTTGTGGGGGCTCGCGACCGAGTATCTGTTCCTGCGCAAGCTCGCGCCCGGGTGGGAGCGGCTCAACCCGCTCTACGGCGGCGGCTTCGACCACGAGTCGGTGCGCGAGGCGGACTGGCTCTACGGAGCGTGCCTGCTGGTGCGGCGCGACGCGGCCGACTCGGTCGGTCTGTTCGACGAGCGCTTCTTCATGTTCAGCGAGGAGACCGACTGGTGCTATCGCTTCCGGGCGGCCGGCTGGAAGATTCTCTTCGACCCGGGCGCCGAGGTCGTGCACGTCGGCGGCGGCGCTCACGGCGGCCGGCTCTACAACGAGAACCTCCGCGGGCACCTGCGCTTCCTCGCCAAGCACCACGGGCCGCGCGAGGCCGAGCGGGCGCGCAGGCTGCTGCTCCTGTCGCTGCGCCTGCGCGCCTTCGTCTTTCCCGGCGAGCGCGGCCGGCTGTACCGCGACGCCGCAGCGTTTCTCTCGTCCGGCACGGCCGCGACGCTGCTCTCGTGAGCCGGCTCGTCGTCCTGCTCGCCGCGCTCGGACTCGTGCGGCTGCTCCCGGAGGAAGGCGCCGGCCTCTATCTGCGTCTCGGCGCTGCGACGCTGGCGCTGCTCCTGCCCTTCGCAGGGGCCGGCGCGTCGGAGGCGCTGGCGTGGTCGCTCGGCGCGCTGTTCCTGTCGCTCGCCGTCACGTTCGCCGTGCACGGGTCGCTGACCCTGGCGCTGATCCTGTTCGCGCTGTTCGCCGTGACGGCGGGCCTCGTCCGCGACGCCTCGGGAGCCAGGTGGCTCAGAGCCATGCGGTCGATGCGGGTCGGCACGACGGGTTCGGGGCTCGTGCTGGTCGCCGGGATCGCATTCGGGATCGCGCTCTGGCACCTCGCCGGGCCGGTGCAGGGAGACGCGCTCTTCCACCTCGGGCGGGTGCGGAAGCTCGACGACCTCGGCTCGCTGTCGCTGCGCGCGGTCGACGAGTTCCGCGACGGCGGTCTCCATCCCGGCTATGCCTTCCCGCTCTGGCACGGCTTCCTCGCGCTCGTCGCGCGGCTCGCCGGAGTCGATCCGACTGCGGTCGTCCGGCACGAGTCGAGCCTGCTCTGCCCGCTCTTCTTCCTCGTCACCTACGAGGCCGGGCGCGAGCTCTTTCGCTCGGCCTGGCTCGGCTGGACGGTGCTCGCGGCGCAGCTCGGGCTCGTCGGACTGGCAGCCGGGCACGGCGGCGCGCTGCCCGCGCTCGCCCTGCCGGCCACCGCCGCTCAGCTCCTCCTCCCGGCGGCGGCGCTCGCGCTCGTGTTTCGCTGCATCGATCGCCCCAGCCGAGCCGGCTACCTCGCGCTGGCGTCGATCGGGCTCGGGCTCGCGTTGACGCATCCGACCTATGCGCTCTTCCTGCTGATCCTGCTCGGCGGCTTCTTCGTCGCACGCGGGCTGCTCGACGGCCGTGAGCTGCGCCCGATCGCGTGGTCGGCCGGCGCTCTCGCGGCGCCGACCCTCGGCGCACTGCTCTGGCTGCGGCCGATCGTGCGCGAGTCGGTGCGCAGCGTGCACGGCTTCCAGCACGGCCTGGAGCGCTACCCCGGCCAGTTCGACGTCTTCGGGCCAAACAGCTTCCGGCTCGCGCCGTCGCTGATCGACCGCCGCGGGGCGATCGCCGTCGCGGCGCTGCTGCTCGTGCCGCTCGCAGGTCTCGCGCGCCGGGCGCGCTGGGCGGCCTTCGTGCTCGGCGGCACGGTGACGCTGCTCGCGCTCGCGTTGTGGCCGCTCCCGTTCGTCCACTTCGCGCACCTTGTCTCGCTCTCGCAGGCGCGCCGGGCGATCGGCTTCCTGCCGCTGCCGTTCGCGCTCGCGGGGGGAGCGGTGGTGCTGGCCCGCCTCCTCGGTCCGCTCGTGCTGCCGCTCGGGCTCGCGGCCGGAATCTGGCTCGAGCTCGCCTACCCCGGTGCGTTCGGCTACGTCTTCGGCGCCGGGGGCGGGCCTGCCGTGGTGAGCTGGATCGCTCTCTTCGGCGGTGCCGCGGCGATCGCCGGAGCCTCGATCCTGCGGCCGGCGGGGCTCGAGCGGCCGGGGCTGCTCGCGGGCGTGGCGGCGATCCTCCTCTGCCTGCCGGTCGCCGTGCACGGGTTCGCACGCTGGTCGCCGGTGGGCGCCGGCCAGCAGGAGCTGAGCGCCGGGCTCGTTCACGCGCTCCGGACACAGGTTCCGAAGCGCGCGGTCGTCTTCTCGGACCCGGAGACGAGCTATCGGATCGGGGCCTACGCGCCCGTCTACGTCGCCAACGCGCCTCCGGCGCACGTGGCGGACACGCGTCCGAACCGGCCGTACGTGCGCGAGCGGGACGCGAAGCGGTTCCTGCGCGGCGGCGACCTCGCGATCCCGCGCCGCTACGGCGCCTCGTGGATCGTGCTCGACGCGAGGCGGACAAAGCTGCGGCTGCGGTTGCCGCAGGTCTATTCGGACGCGCGCTACACCCTGTACAGGCTCAAGGGCGCAGCGCCCTGAGCCGATACGGGGGACATGGCCGCGCTTGCGCCGGAGCCCCATCTCGAGCTTCCCGAGCTGACTGTCGTCGATCGCCCGCGCCGGGTCGTCGTCCTGACGAGCTCGTATCCGCGCGACGAGGGCGACTTCGCGGGCCGGTTCGTGTCCGACGCCGTCGCGCAGCTGCGCGACCGCGGGTTCGACGTAGAGGTCGTCCATCCGAAGTTGCGCGTCGACGGCGGCGGGCTGGTGCGTACGCTCAGGCGTCGCCCCTGGCTCGTTCCGGTCATGCTCGTGTCGCTTGTCCTGAGTCTCCGCCGCGCGGCCCGCGATGCCGACGTCGTTCACGCCCACTGGCTCGCCGGCGCGTTCGTTGCCCGTTTCGCCGGTCGCCCGTTCGTGGTCACTCTCCACGGCACACCCTCCGCGGGCCGGCTCGCCGACCTTGCCCTCGCCTCCAGCGCCCCGTGGCTCGTGCGCTTCGTTCTCCGCCCCGCCCGCTCCGTCATCTGCGTCTCCGAGCTGCTCGCCGAGACGATGCGCGGGATCGGCGTCGCGCAGGCCCACTGCATACCGAACGGTGTCGCCATCCCGGAGGTGCGCCTCGAGGAGACCGAGGAGCCGTTCGTTCTCTACGCCGGCCGCCTCGCGGTCGAGAAGGGCATCGAGGAGCTCGTCGAGGCGACTCGCGGCATGCACCTCGTCGTCGCCGGCGACGGCCCGCTGCGAAACCTCGTGCCCGACGCGCTCGGCTTCGTCCCGCACGAGGAGCTCGAGCACCTCTACGACCGCGCGGCCGTCGTCGTGCTCGCTTCCTACCGCGAGGGCCTTCCGATCTGTGTGCTCGAGGCGATGGCCCATGGCCGGCCGGTGGTCGCGACGAGCGTCGGTGGCATCCCTCAGCTCGTCGTCGACGGCCGTACCGGCCTGCTCGTCCCTCCGGGCGATCCGCAGGCACTACGTCTTGCCCTCGAGCGGCTGCTCGCCGACGGGCCGCTGCGCCGACGGATGGGTCGCGCCGCCCGTTCCCGCGTTCGCCGCCTGTGCTCCTGGGACCGCGTCACCGACGCGACGATCGAGGCCTACGAGCTCGGACCGGAGCGCCTTCCCCGCGCCCGGCGGCTCCACCCGCCGCTCCGCCACGTTGCTGCCGACTAGGTTGCATGAGCAAGGCGCTCGTCGCAGGGCTCGGTAGCCGCGACCGTTGACGTCGGCCGGGAGCTCGGTGCCGTCCCGTTCGACGCCGAGGGCAGGCCGGCCGACCGCGCCGACCTCGAGCACAGTGTCTGCGGTTGGCTCTTGAAGCTCCCGGGCGGCACGGTCGCGAACGCGGCGACGGCGCCAGGCTCGACCCGCGGCCTACGACGAACGTCTGGCCGTAGCCCTCCGGGCCCAGACGATCATCCCGTCGCCCCAGTAGGGGACGAGCGAGTTGACACGCCGCAGGAGCGAGCGAGCAAGGTTCGCAAGCGGCGTGCCGCGCCGCTTCACCGGCGTGTGGTAGTAGACGATCCGGGTCGTCTCCCATCCCGACATGTCGAGCAGGCGCCGCAGCGTCTGTGGGCTCTGCCACGAAGTGTGGTGCGGATGAACGGCCTCGCGCCCCGACAGCGGCACGACGAAGTTGGCCAGCCGATACGCGTTAGGCGTCGTCAGCACGAGCTCGTCGGCAAGCTCGCCCATCGCGCGGAGGAACGGCCCCGGGGCGTCGAGATGCTCGATCAGCTCGCCGGCGATCACGAGGTCGGCTCGCTCGAGCCCGAGCGCGCGGACGGCGTCCGTCGACTGGGCGTCGACCGTGTACACCTCATAGCCCTGGGCGCGCGCCGCTTCGACGCCGCGCTCGTCCAGATCGAGCCCGACGAGCGACGAGGCCGCCTCCGCGAGCCGTGAGTGGAGCCAGACGCCGCCGGCCTGCTTCGACTCCATCAGCTCGTCGACGAAGCCGACGTGGACGACACGCCGTCCCTGTGCGGCCTGGACGAGCGCCTCGATCCGATCGACCGGGCCCTCGCGCGGCAGGCGATGCCACCATTGCAGTCCCTCGCTCATCTGGCGTAGGCGATTCTGAAGGGCGATGCGGAGGTCGCGCCGCGCGTACGATCGTCCGCGGTGAAGCTCCTGCTCGTCTCGCTCTACTTCCCGCCGGCGGGCGGCGGCGGCGTCCAGCGGTCGCTCAAGTTCGCGACGCATCTGCCGGCCCTCGGCATCGAGACGCACGTGCTCGCTCCGGACGACCCGAAATGGATCCACACCGACGCCGAGCTGCAGGCCCCCACGCAGGCCTGGGTGCATCGGGCGCGCTACATCGGTCCGAAGGGGCGCAAGCCGGCCGAGGAGCTGCACGGGCGTACCGGCCTCGACCGCTACGCACGTCACGCGCGGCTCGCGTCCCGGCGACTGCTGCTGCCCGACGAGAACGTGACCTGGAACGTGACGGCGATCCCGGCGGCGATCCGGATCGTCAAGCAGGAGGGAATCGACGTCGTGCTGACGTCGTCGCCGCCGGGCTCCGTGCATTTCATCGGCGCGGCGGCCAAGCGTGCGACCGGTGTCAAGTGGGTCGCCGACCTGCGCGACTCGCTCGTCGCGCACCCGCATCGCGCCTCCGAACGACTCGCGGTGCGCGTCAAGGAGCAGGGCATCCAGGCGGTGGCGCGGCTCGTGGCGCGCAGCGCCGACGCGATCGTGACCGTCTCGGAGGCGATCACCGAAGAGACACGCGGCCTCTCGCCTCGCGGCACCGTGACTACGATCGCGAACGGCTCCGACTTCGACGACTTCGCCGGGCTCGAGTACCGGCGGGGGGAGCGCTTCCGGATCACGCACACGGGCAGCTTCTTCGGCAAACGCGACCCGAGGCCGTTCCTGAGCGCCCTGCACGACTCCGGGCTGGACGTCGTCGCTCGCTTCATCGGCGATTTCCGTAGCACCGACCGCGAATGGGCGGAGCGCCTCGGTCTCGGCGATCGGCTCGAGCTGCACGAGTACGTGCCGCGCCGCCGCTCGCTCGAGCTGCAGCGAGACTCCGATGCCCTGCTCCTGCTGATCCCGGACGCCGGTGGCCGCGGCAGGGGCGTGCTCTCGGGGAAGGTCTTCGAGTACCTCGCCGCCGAGCGCCCCATCCTCGCGGCGGTTCCCCCGGAAGGGGCGGCGGCGAAGCTGATCGAACAGACCGGCGCCGGTCTCGTCGCGCCTCCCGACGATGTCGAGGCGCTGAAGGCGGCGCTCGGCGAGCTGCACGCCCGCTGGGTCGCCGGCGCGCTCGACGGGCCGCCGCTGAGCGACACGTGGCGCGAGAAGCTGTCGCGGGCTGCACGGGTGGAGGAGCTCGCCGAGGTGTTGCGAGGCGTTCTGTGAGCCGCATCACCGGCGCACTGTTCCTCGCGACGCTTCTCTGCGTCACTTTCGAGAAGGTGCACTGGAGCATTGCAGGGGCGGTCTCGCTCGCGGACGTGCTGACGATCTGCTTTCTCGTCTCGTTTGCGTTCGAGCACGAATGGCGCGTGCCGCGGACCGTCGCGGTCGTGCTGCTCTTCTTCCTCGCGTTCCTGCTCGTGTACCTGATCGGCTACTACAACCTGGACTCGAAGGAGGCGCTGGCGCAGTTCGGCAAGGGGATCGTCAAGTGGGTGCTGCACTTCCTCTTCCTCGCCGCCGGCGTCGCTTTCCTCTCGCACCGGTCGCAGCGCTACTACTGGCGCGCGCTGGGCGTGTTCGTCCTCGGGATGGCGGCGAATGCGGGCTACGGCGTGCTGCAGCTGCTCGTCGCGCGCGCCGGCGGGAACCTCGACAACCTGGTGCTGAAGCCGATCACGGGCGGCGCGAGCTCGATCAACGTCTACGGCGCGGTCAATGGAGCTTCTGTGTACCGGCCGAACGCGCTGACCGGCGATCCGAACCATCTCGGGATCATGCTGCTCGTCCCGCTGCTCGTGGTGACGCCGGTCTACCTGCGCCTCGAGCGCGGGAATCGCCTGCGGCTCTGGCTGGCGCTCCTGCTCGGCTTCCTGTTGCTCGTCGAGCTCTCGACGCTGTCGCGAAGCGGTCTGCTCGGGCTCGGGTGCGGCGGGCTCGTGCTGCTCCTTCCGTACCGGCGCTTCGTTTCGTCGCGGGCGCTGCTCGCACCGCTCGCCGGTGTCGGCGTCGTGCTCGCCGTGATCGTGCTCTCGCGGCTCCACTACTTCGAGACCGTGCTCCGCTCGCGGGTCCGCATCTCCGGTGCGAACGGCAGCTCCGCCCACTTCGGCGTCTACTCGTTCATCCCGGACATCCTCCACCTGCACCCGCTCTTCGGGCTCGGGCTGAACAACTTCTCGGTCTACTACGAGTTCGTCACCGGCAAGTCGAACTGGGGCCCGCACTCGTTCTACGTCTCGCTGATGGTCGAGACCGGCCTCGTCGGCACGGCGCTGTTCGCGCTGTTCCTCGTCTACCTCTTCCGCCGCCTCGGCGCCGCGCGCCGGCTCGGCCGCGCGCTCGCCGCGGCACGCGACCCGCTGGCGGCGAGGGTGCGCCCGCTCGCCTGGGGCCTGACGGCCGCGCTCGTCGGCACGCTCGCCGCGAACTCCTTCTACCTGACGATGCAGTTCTATTACTTCTACGCGTTCGCGGCGCTCGCGCTGGCAGCGCCGGTGGTGTTCGAGCGACGAGCGGCCGCCGCCGGCTCGGTTAGCGTCTCCTCTCGTGGCTGAAGCGCCCACGCCGCGTCCGGCCCGGCTCGCGCTCGAGTTTCTCAACGCGTCCTGGATCCGCAGGACTGCCGTCGCGCTGATTCTGTTCGTCGTGCTGATCGAGCTCGCCGAACTCGCGCCGGGGCTGCGAAGGCTTAACGAACAGGCGGACAAGGCGCGCGCGGTTCCGCTCGCCGATCGGCCTCTCGCCGGTGCGCGCTCGGTCGACATCGACCGTACGTTCCTCCATCAGGCCAAGGCGCTGATTCCAGCGAACGCGACGTTCGCCGTCGTCACGGGCCCGCAGGTCCAGGTGTCGACACCCTTGACGCTGCAGGCTCTGCCGGCGTACGCCCAGTTCTGGCTGCTGCCGCGACGAAAGACAGATCTCGCTACGGCGCAATGGCTGCTTTGCTTCGGCTGCGATCCCGCGAAGTTCGGGCCGCGGCTGAAGGTCGTGTGGCACGGCGAGGAGGGGTCGATTCTGATCGGGCGGCTCGGCCCGTGAACGGCGGCTCGATCGGCGGCGTGCTGGCGCTCAACGCACTGTTCCTGCTCAGCGGGCTCGCGATCCTGTTCGCGGCCCGCGGTTGGCGGAGCTGGGGTGAGCTGCTGCGCCTCGCCGGCTGCGCCTACCTCGTCGGGCTCGCTGGCCTGAGCGTGCTCGCCACCGAGGTCCTTTCGCTGGGCGGAGACCTCGGCGTCGGGGTGATCATCGGGCTGTGCGCCGGCACGACCGGCGTCGCAGTCGCCGTCGGCCTCCGGCTTCGCCGACCGCTCCCGGCTGGGCTCGGCTGGAGGAGCCCTCGCGAGCCGTTTGCCCTTCTCGGCGTCGCCGCGTGCGCGATCGCCGCCGTGCTCGCAGAGTCGTTCGTCCGGGTTGCGACGACGTACGGCGTCTGGGAGTGGGACGCCTGGGCCTTCTGGGTCCCGAAGGCCGAAGGCATCTACTACGCGGGCGGGCTCGACCCGACGCTCTTCCGGAGTCTCGCTGCACCGAGCTACCCGATCCTCGTGCCCACGCTCGAGGCGATGGACTTCCACTTCATGGGAGCCGTGGACACGGTCACGCTGCGCTTTCAGTTCTGGCTGCTCATGGTCGGCTTCGTCTTCGCGGTCGCCGGGCTCCTGCGCCCGCTGGTACCGCTCGTCGTGATCTGGCCGTTCCTGGGGCTGATGCTGCTGATGCCGGAGTACGAGCTGCGGTCGCTCGCGGCGCAGGCAGACGTCACCCTCGACTACCTGTTCGTCCTCGCCGCACTGTCGGTCGCTCTCTGGCTCCTGCGCCGAGAGCACTGGTACCTCGTGCCGGCCGGCGTGTTCCTCGCCGGCGCGATGTCGACCAAGCGCGAGGGCGTCCTGCTCGCAGCCTGCCTGCTCGTGGCCGGCCTCGGCGCAGCGGCGCTCACGCGGATGGGTTGGCCCCGACTGCTTGCGACGGCCGCCGGCGCATACGTGCTGACGATTCCGTGGCGGATCTGGTGGTCGAGCCACGGCTTCTTCAATCAGACCTCGCCGGTCTCGTTCCCCGATCTCTGGCACCACTCCGATCGCGCGTGGCCGGGCCTCAAGCTCGTGCTGCGACTCGCCTTCAGCTACAACCAGTGGCTCGTCGCCGTTCCGGTCGCGTGTGCCGCGGCGGTGCTGCTCGTCGCGGCCGGGCGGAGGCTGCTGCCGGGATTCTTCGCCGCGCTCTTCGCGCTCGTCGTGCTCGGCTTCACCTGGATCGTCTGGTCGATCTCCTCCCTGCCGCTCGACACGAGCGACCAGACGCCGCTGCCGCGTGCGGTCGGGGCACTCGTCCTGCTCTGTGTCGCGCTCGGCCCCTTGATGATCTGGGAGGCGTTTGCAACCCGCGAGCCCGAGCCGGTGGCGGTGCGGGTGTGATGGGCGTCGCGGAGCGCCTCTCCTGGGCGGCGCGCTGGCCCGGCGCTGCGATCTGGGTGCTCGCGGCGGTCGCCGCCTACGGGCTCGCGGTCGTGCTGCCGTTCGCGCGCCACGCCTCGCCTGCCTGCGTGCCCCCGCCGGGTCGGGGCCCCTACAAGGTCCTCTTCGGGCGCTTCTCCTCGGCCGATGCCGCCCAGACGTTTGCGGCACGGGCCCTGGCCGTCGGCTTCAAGGGACTGTCCGTGCAGCAGGACAGCTGCAGTCGCTGGGAGGTAGCGCTCTACCAGATCCCGAGCGAGCGCGTGGGCCACGAGATCCAGGCCGAGGCGAGGTCTGCCCGCCTGACGGTCACGGTCGAGCCTGTCCGGGCCTCGTAGCCGGGCCGCGAGAATCGCTACGGGGTCATGCTCAGGTCGCCTCGCCGGCAACCCACGGCGGCGCGTCCTCGCCGACGTACGATAGATAGGGCCGAGGCTGCTCCGGCCGGACAGCTGTGAGAACGGCGCGCTGCCACGCAGTCGCCCGGGAGTAGACAGGTTCGATCCGGACATCGGAGAATCCGACCATCTCGAGCCAGCTCTTGAGGGCCCTCCGCGATGGATGGTGGGTGATCGTACGCTCGCCGCGGTAGGGCTCGGGCCAGTGGATCTCGACGACGTTCTTGCGGGCCAAGAGCCGGTCGCGTGTCGTGGAGCTCTCGAGCACGATCGCCCCGCCGCTCCTCGTCAGCTGAAACAGCATCCGGAGGAGTCGGAGCTGCTCGACGTTGTGGTAGACGACGCCGAGGCACCATACGAGATCGAACGTCCCCAGTGCTGCCAGCTCCTCGTGCGTCAGGTAGAGCAGATTCGCGGAGATGTGCCGCGTCGGCGCGAGGCGCTCGACCTCGGCGTACCAATCTCGAATGAGGGCGTCCTTCTCCGGCAAGTCCACGAGGACGAGTTCGCTTGGCCCGAGCCCCGCCAGCAGGCGGCTGTCCAGCCCGTGTTTCGGTCCGATTTCGAGCACGCGCGAACCGGCAAACCGGTCGAGGAAGCCGGTTCGCTCGAGGTGTCGAAATGTGACGCGCTCGCCCGTGGACTCGGCGATCCGCCTTGGGTCGCTGAACCGCCACCACCTGGCGCGTGCGGCCGTGTACACCCGCCACAGTCGGGCGCCGATGCTCTGCGAGGCTACGGCCAAGCGGTCAAGGATACTGTCGGGTCACTACTGTTCATCCGTGAAGGTTGCAGTCCTGACGACTTCTTACCCCCGCTTCGAGGGCGACGCCGCAGGACGCTTCGTGGCTGACGCGGCCGACCGGATCCGAGCCCGCGGTGTCGACGTCGAGGTTGTTTCACCAACGACCTTCGACATTACGGCATCGCCTACGGGGACGGCGTGGTCGGAAATCTTCGCAGGCGTCCGCTGCTTGCGCTTACCTGCCGGCGATGCAGCTGAACTTCAGGCGCGCGGCGCGGCGCGCCGCCGAGGATGCCGATCTTGTCCATGCCCACTGGCTGCCCTCCGGGGCCGTCGCGCTGTCGACCCGCAAGCCGTTCGTCCTCCAGGTCTGGGGGACCGACCTCGAGATCGCCCGCCGGGTGCCGGCGCTTGCGAAGCCGATACTCCGAAGGGCCGAGCTCGTGATCGCCCCGTCGACGGCTCTGGCCGACCAGGTTGAGCGGCTCGGGGCGCGGGACGTGCGCGTGATTCCGAGCGGCGTCGACATCCCGGCCTGGGTCCCCGAGCCGGACGAGCCGCCGCACGTGCTCTACGCCGGGCGGCTCTCCCGCGAGAAGGGGATCCTCGACCTGGTCGAGGCGGCCCGGGGATTGCCGCTCGTCGTCGCGGGCGACGGGCCACTCCGAGACCAGGTTCCTCAGGCCCTCGGGATGGTCCCCCACGAGGAGCTGCTGCCGATGTACACCCGTGCCGCCGTCGTCGCCTGCCCGTCCCACCGCGAGGGCTTCGGTGTCGTGTGTGCGGAGGCGATGGCACACGGGCGCCCCGTCGTCGCCAGCGCCGTCGGGGGTCTGCTCGACCTCGTGGTCGACGGCGTGACGGGTCTTCTCGTCGAGCCCGGTGACGTTGCGGGCCTTCGCGCTGCGCTCGAGCGCCTGCTCGGCGATCGAGAGTTGCGCCGGCGGCTCGGCGATGCTGCTCGAGCGCGTGCGCGCGAGCGCCTTTCGTGGGGCCCTGTGACCGGGCAGACGCTCGCGGCCTATCGCTCTATCCTGTCCCCGGGTGACCGCTCGCGTCCAAACAGGTGCTCGGTGCCGCCTGCGGCGGCGAGAGGCGGTCTCTGGCCCGGGCGCCGCCGCGACAGCGCATCGATGCTGAGGCGGTCGGCGACCGACCTGGAGTCCGTGTCCGCGCCCGCGACCCCGCCGGTGCGTGCAGGCGCGGTCGAGCTGTCCGTCGTGATCCCTTGCCTCGACGAGGCCGCGACCCTGGGCGTTTGCGTCGCGAAGGCCCTGGAGTTCTTCGAGCGGCTCGGGATCGAGGGCGAGGTGGTCGTCGCCGACAACGGCAGCACCGACGGCTCGCGCGAGCTCGCCGTCGCGAGCGGCGCGCGGCTCGTCGACGTGCCGGAACGCGGCTACGGCGCCGCCCTCGCGGCCGGGATCGCCGCCGCGCGCGGAGAGTTCGTGATCATGGGCGACGCCGACGACAGCTACGACTTCTCGAAGCTCGACGCGTTCGTCGCGGGGCTGCGCGCGGGCAACGATCTCGTGGTCGGGAACCGCTTCTCCGGTGGGATCCGGCCCGGGGCGATGCCCGCGCTCCATCGATACTTCGGCAATCCGGCGCTGACCTTCATCAGCCGGCGCTTCTTCGGCAGCCCCGCCGGAGACGTCTATTGCGGCCTGCGTGGCTTCCGGCGGTCTGCGATCCAGGAGCTTGACCTGCGCTCGACGGGGATGGAGTTCGCCATCGAGATGGTCGTGAAGTCGTCCCTACACCGGCTGCGCATCGTCGAGGTGCCGACGACGCTCTCGCCGGACGGCCGCGATCGCGCCCCGCACCTCCGCACCTGGCGCGACGGCTGGCGCAGCCTGCGCTTCTTGCTCCTCTACAGCCCCTCTTGGCTCTTTCTCTACCCGGGGATCCTGATGATCGCCGTCGGAAGCGTCGTGATGGCGCTGCTCGCCCTCCGCACGCGGACGATTGGGGGCGTCACCTTCGACGTGCACACGCTGCTGTATGCGGCGTTCGCCGTGATCATCGGCTACCAGGCGGTGATCTTCTCCGCGGGCGCGAAGTTGTTCGCCGTCACCGAGGGGCTCTTGCCGCCGACGCCACGCTCGTCACGGCTCCTCGGTGTCGCGACCCTCGAGGTTGCGATCGCGGTCGGCCTCGTGCTGTTCGCTCTTGGTCTCGGCGGCTCGATCTTCTCGGTGGTGCGCTGGGAGAACCGCGCTTTCGGTCGGCTCGACTATGCCGACACGCTGCGCGTCGTGATCCCGTCGGCGGCGTTGCTCGCCCTCGGCTCGCAGACGATCCTCGCCGGCTTCTTCCTGAGCCTGCTGGGGCTGAAGCGCCGGTGAGCGCCTTCGCGCGGCTGCATGTCGGCTACGTGCACGAGCGTCGAACCGACGTCCTCAGCCGGCACCTCGCAGAACTGCTGCCGCACGGTGCCTCCGTCCTCGATGTTGGCGCGGGCGACGGACTGATCGCGAAGAAGCTGCTCGCTCGGCGGCCGGACCTCGAGCTTCAGGCGACCGAGGTGCTGGTCCGGCCGGAGACGCACGTGCCGGTGACGCCGTTCGACGGCACGAATCTTCCGTTCGAGGAGGGCAGCGTCGACGCGGTCGTCCTCGTCGACGTCCTCCACCACGCCGCCGACCCGCACGAGCTCCTGCGCCAATCGCGCCGGGTGGCCCGCGACGCGGTGGTGATCAAAGACGTGACGACGAGAGGGATCGGGGCCAGCGCGACCCTGCACCTGATGGAGAGGCTGGCGAACGCCAAGTACGGGATCGCGATGCCGGAGCGGTTCTGGAGCCCGTCGGAATGGGAGAGCGCCTTTCGCGACGCGGCTCTCGAGGTCGTAGCCTGGCGACCGAAGCTCGGGCTCTATCCGTTTCCGGCGAGTCTCGCCTTCGAGCGCTCCTTCCACTTCCTCGCTTCGCTCCGCCCCCGCTAGGGCCGGCGGGCGACCGCCCAGAGTGACTGGCCGAACGGAAGCCGGAGCCGGTCGAGCGGTCTCAGCACCGGCACGAGGCGGTCGAAGAGTCGCATCTGGGCGAGCGGCAAGTCGCGTCGCCTGCGCAGGCGCATCGACACCAGCCAGCCGATCCCGCCGACCGGGTTGACGTAGCGCAGCTCGTCGGCGGCGAAGCCGGCGTGTCGTAGGAGCGCGTCGAGTGGGCGACGCTCGTAGCGCCGCTCGTGACCGACTGCCCGATCGAAGGGCGAGGCGAGACAGGCGTGGGCGGGGACAAGGAGGAGGAGCCGTCCTCCCGGAGTGAGGAGGTCGTGGAAGCGCCGCAGCGCCCCACCGTCGTCGGGCACGTGCTCGAGGACGTTGAAGCAGATGATCGAGTCGAAGGGCCGTCGCAGCTCGTCCGAGTTGAGGTCGGCGATGTCGCGGGCCACCACCTCGACGTGCGTCGATCCTGCGAAGCGCTCGCGCAGGTAGCCGGCGAAGGTCTCGTCGGGCTCGAGCGCAGTGACGTGGGCGGCGCGTGCGGCGGCCAGGTCGCTGAACGTCCCGATTCCCGCTCCGACGTCGAGGACGCGCGCGCCGAGATACGGGGCGGCGCGGCCGAAGAGCCACGCGTTGTAGTTCTCCGCTTCCGCCAGCCCGAGGAGGACCTCGTCGTGATTGGGCGCGAAAGCGGACGTCCCGGTTCGCTCGACCTCGCCGGTCACGCTGTGCCTTATACCCGCCGCGCAGTGGCGGCGGGTGGCGAGAGTATCCTGCGCGTCCTGTGACGGGCTTCGCGGCCAAGAGCTCACGATCGATCGGGTCGCGGGTCGGAGGAAGGAGCGCCGCCGCGGCGTGCTTCGTCGCCGCCCTCGCCGTCTACGGCATCGAGAGCGTCGCCTGGCCGCTTTCGTACGGCCGCGACGGGGCCACCTACCTCCTCTACTACCTCGACATGTGGCACTCGAGGCCCGCATATCCGGAGCTGATGCTGTTCCGGACGCCATTGGCTCCGCTCTTCTTCGGGCCGCTTCTTCAGCTCGGCGGCGCCGCCCTCGCGGAGATCGCGCTGGCCCTCGCGTATGCGGTCTCCGTGCTCGCGTACGCGGCGACAGCCGCCGCCGCGTTCGGCCGCAGGGTGGCGGTGCTCGTGGCTGCCGCGTTGCTCCTCTACCCGCCCTACGGCGCCCTCTTCCACCAGCTCTCGAGCGACTCGGTCTTCGCGTTCGTCCTTGCGCTCTGGGTGCTTGCGGTCGTTCGGACGCTCGTCGTGCCGGCGACGTGGAAGTTCGCGCTGCACGGCGTTGCGCTGCTCGCGCTCGTCCTCGCCCGACCCTCGGCGCAGGTGCTGCTCCTGTTCGTGCTCGTCCCGCTCGGCCTGCGGTTCTCCTGGGGGCGCCGCCTCACATGGGCCGGAGCATTTCTCGGCGTCGCGGTTGGCCTGCTCGCCGCGTGGGCGGGCTACAACGACATCCGCTACGGAGACTTCGCCGTCTCTCGCTCCAGCGGCGCCGACGTGCCCTTCTACCGTGTATTCGTGCTGGACAAGCTCGTCTCGCCGGCAAACGGGCCGAGCTCGAGGAAGCTCGCCGACGCGGTGCGGCGGGAGCTCCTGCCGACGCCCGCCTACGAGGGCGTCAGCCTGCCGGAGTTCTTCGCCGTCGCCAACGACAACATGTGGGGCGACCTCGTCGTCCTCTCGGATCAGTCCTTCGGCTGGAGCAGCGACTACTCGATCCTGCGGAAGGTCGCGCTCGAGGCGATTCGGACCCATCCGAAGCCCTACTTCGCAAGCGTCGAGCGCGATGCGCGGTCGCTCCTGGTCGGCGCCTACTCGCTGCCGGCTCGGGCCAGGGTGCGGCACGACCTCGCCCCGGCGGCGCCGGCGACCCAGCCGGCCGCACCTAGGCCGCTCTCCGAGGCGGGGGGCTACCTGTGGTGGCTCGCCTCGACCTCCGACGGGCACATTCGCCGCGGCCTCGACGCGGCCGGACAGTCGCGCCTCCTCTGGAGGAGCCGGGCCGAGCAGGCGCATGCGGACCAGCTGGCCCGGCACCTGCAGACCCTGGCGAGCGATCTGCCGAACCGGGACGGATCTGCCTCGGTGGCCTCGTTCTTGAACCGCATCTCGCGCATCTACCCGCGAATGGCGCTCTGGCTCGTGCTCGGCCTGCTCGCGATGCTCGTGCGGCGGCCGAGGGGTTCAGCGGCGATTCTCGTCCTCGCGGCGCTCGGCCTGGCCACGATCGGGGTGACGCTGCTCGGCTTCGGCCCGACCCTGGAGTACCGCCTGCCCTTCGACCCGATCTTCATCGTCCTGGGTTTGGGGGCGCTCGCCGGTCCGGGCAGGAGCCTTGTCAGCGTTCCCTCCCGGCTGCGACGCTTCCGGTCGCCGGTATGAGCGGTCAGGCGCAGCGCGTGCCGCTGACGGCGATCGTCGTCAGCCGCGACGAGGGGGCGCTCCTCACACGGTGCCTGCCGACGGTTCGGTTCTGCGACGAGATCCTCGTCGTCGACCTCGAGTCGCAGGACGACACCGTCTCCGTGGCCGCCGCCAACGGCGCGCGCGTCGTCAGGCGCCCGCTCGTGCCCACGGTCGAGCGCGCGCGCGCGGGAGTGGTCGCCGAGGCCCGCCACGACTGGCTCCTTTTCACGGATCCGGACGAGGAGCTGCCCGAGGCGCTTGGGGCGCAGGTGGCCGAGCTGCTGGCGAGGGTCGAGCCCGAGGTGGCCGTCGTCTTCGGGCCGATCCGCTACCACTTCCGCGGCCGGCCGCTCCGCGGCACAGTCTGGGGCGGCGTCGGCCGGCGCCGGCTGCTCGTCCGGCGCAGCGGCACGGAGTTCACGGAGGCGATCTACTCGGGCGCCCTTCCGCGCGCCGGCTTTCGGAGCGAATCGATTCCGTTTACCGGCGACAACGCAATCGTCCACAGCTGGGCCACCGGCTATCGCGATCTGCTGTCAAAGCACCGGCGCTACGCGCGCGCGGCCGGCGAGGACCGCGCTCGTGCCGGCGAAATCACGGGGCTGCGGGTGATCGTCGCGGCACCGTGGAGCAGCTTCGTGGATTGCTATTTCGTCCGGCGCGGCTACCTCGACGGTCTGACGGGACTTCTCCTCAGCCTCCTCTGGTCGTGGTTCTCGACGAGCTCGGAGCTCGCGCTCAGGCGCCGCTTGCCCCGGAACTAGAGTGTCGCCTTCATGATCTCGATCGTCACGCCGAGCCTGAACCAGGGCGCGTTCCTCGAGGCCGCACTGACGTCGGTGCTGACCCAGGACGTCGAGCTCGAGTACGTCGTGATCGACGGCGGCTCGAGTGACGGCAGCGTCGAGATCATCCGCCGGTTCGAGGATCGACTGGCAGCCTGGCGGAGCGAGCCCGACGACGGGCAGTACGACGCGATCAACAAGGGCTTCGCGCTCACCTCGGGCGAGATCATGGCCTGGCTGAACGCCGACGACTTTTACCTCCCCGGCTGCCTGTCGATCGTCGAGGAGGTCTTCCGGACGCGCCCGGAGATCGACTGGATAACCGGGACGATCGTGGCGATCGCCAACGCCGCCGGACAGGTCGTGCGCACGAGGGGCGTCAACCGCTTCAGCCGCGCGGCGTTCCTGCGCGGCTTCAACTTGCCTGCCCGCGGCTGGTACGCAGGCCACTTCCTGCCGCAGGAGTCGACGTTCTGGCGCCGGTCTCTGTGGGAGCGGGCGGGCGGGCGGCTGGACGCCGCGCTCGATCTTGCCGGCGACATCGAGCTGTGGGGCCGCTTCTACCGGCACGCGGAGCTCTGGGGAGTGCGCGGTCTGCTCGGCTGCTATCGCAGCCAGCCGGCGCAGAAGACCTCGACAGCGTTAGGTGCCTATCTGGACGAGGCGGAGACTGCACTGCGCGGGGAGGGCGGCCACCCGTACGGGCGATTCGAGGGCGCCCTGCGCCGGCGCCTCGAAGCGCGGCTCGCACGGCGCTTTTATCGGTTGCCGACCCGAGCCCGCCACGCGCTCGAGGGCCGTGGTCTGATCTACCGGGCTCCCGAGCTCTTCTGGGACGAGAGCTCGAAGAGCTGGGCGGTGAACAACGTCTACTTCGTCTGAGCCCGTGCTCGTCTCGATCGTCACACCCTCGCTGAACCAGGCCCGCTTCATCGAGACCACGATTCGGAGCGTGCTCGAGCAGGACTATCCGTGGATCGAGCACGTTGTCGTTGACGGCGGCTCGACAGACGAGACGCTGGAGATTCTGCGACGGTACGATCATCTCCGTTGGGTTTCCGAGCCCGACGAAGGCCAGGCGGAGGCGGTCAACAAGGGTTTCCGGCTCGCATCGGGCGCCGTGTTCGGCTGGCTGAACGCCGACGATCTCTATCTCCCCGGCGCGGTCGCGACCGCGGTCGCGACGATCCTGGAGACAGCCTGCGGCCTCGTCTACGGAGGGTGGCGCCAGATCGACGAGAACGGGGCACACCTCCGCGACGTCGACGTCGTCCCGTTTGTCTACCAAGACGTCGTCGAGCGCTACAACGCGATTGCCCAGCCAACGGCGTTCTTCACCCGCGAGGCATTCGAAGCCGTCGGCGGTCTCGATTCTGGCTATCACTACGCGATGGACTACGACCTCTGGCTCAAGATCGGCGCTCGCTTCGAGGTTCGGGCCGTCCCCGAGAAGCTCGCGGCGTTCCGGTTCCACGAGCAGGCGAAGACCGCGCTGCACGCCGACAGCTTCTGGCCCGAGGTGCGCCAGATCAGCC
Organism: uncultured Actinomycetes bacterium; assembly: GCA_963757725.1. Lineage (GTDB taxonomy): Bacteria > Actinomycetota > Thermoleophilia > Gaiellales > Gaiellaceae > CAVWSR01. The sequence continues at coordinate 165,532 of CAVWSR010000003.1, read as the reverse complement.
GGAGGCACGGCTCGCGCTTCTTCTCCCCGATGTACGTCAGGACGGTCCCGGTCAGGCACCCCTGGGTATGGCGGGCCCGCATGGGCTACCGTCTCATTGCAGCGGGTCGGGTCCGCGAACTTCTGGCGGGGCTCGCCGGCAAGGCGCGTCTCCGCCGGCGAGACCACGAGGAGAGCAGATGACGGACGAAGACCGCGACGAGATTGCGCGCCGAGCTGGACTCGTTCCGCGACCTCTGGCAAGGAGGGTTCTTCGCGGGCGACCCGCTCGACCCGCTGTACAGCCCGCACGGCGTCTTCGGCTACATGGGGATCTACCACGTGATCTACCTCAGCTGCATTCGGCCTTACGTCGGCCCGGACACCGTCGTCGCCGAGATCGGGCCGGGACGGGGAGCGTGGACCCGGACGATGCTCGGCGCGAGGGAGATCTGGGCGCTCGACGCTCTGTCGGCCGACCACAACCGCTTCTGGGAGTACGTCGGCGAGTCGCCGTCGATTCACTATCACCACGTCGACGACTTCGGCTGCGCCATGTTGCCCGACGACGGCATCGACTACCTCTTCTCCTACGACGCGCTCTGCCACGTGTCGTTCGCGGGGATCGAGGCGTATGCCGAGGCGCTGCATCCGAAGCTGCGCAGCGGTGCCCACGCCTTCGTGATGGTGGCCGACTTGGGGAAGTACCGCCGCTTCGTCGAATCGCGCGACCGGCTGAGCGTGTTCAACGCATTCATCTCGTATTTCGGCAACCCTGTGCTCCGTCGGCTGCTGGAGCGCAAAGCGAGCGAGCTAAACCGGAAGCTCGCTGCCAAGTACGAGGCGCACCTCGCCGACCCGGAGCGGAGCGGCTGGTTTCACGCCGGCACCGACGAGACGTGCGCACTGCTCGAGCGCCACGGATATCGCGTCGTCGAGCGCGATGTCGGCGCCGATCCCAAGAGTCCGATCATCCACTTCGTCAAGTAGCGATTCCGCCGGTGGAGGGCCGCACTACCATCGAGCCATGATGAGCGCGACCGGGATAGAGATCGGCGGCCGGCGGGTCGGGCCGGGACATCCGTGCCTGATCGTCGCAGAGGCGGGCGTGAACCACAACGGCGACCTGGACCTCGCCAAGGCGCTCGTCGACGCCGCCGCAGAGGCCGGTGCCGATGCAGTCAAGTTCCAGACCTGGCAGACGGACCAGGTCGTCGCCGCCGCTACCCCGCTCGCCGCCTATCAGCTCGAGAACATGGGCGATGCCGCCGTCGATCAGCGCCAGCTGCTCGATCAACTCGAGCTGAGCCGCGCGTCTTTCGCCGACATTGCCGCCCATGCGCGAGCAGCTGGCATTATCTTCCTCTCGACGCCCGACGACGAGGGAAGCGTCGATCTCCTGGATGAGCTTGGGGTGCCGTTGTTCAAGGTCGGGTCGGGGGAGCTGACGAATCTGGCTCTACTCCGGCATGTCGGCGTCGAAGGAGAAGCCGGTCGTGCTCTCCACCGGGATGGCGACGCTCGGCGAGGTCGAGCTCGCCGTCGAGAGCCTTCTCGCCGGCGGCGCGTCCGAGCTGATCCTTCTCCAGTGCGTCTCCTCGTACCCGGCCGAGCCCGCCGATCAGAACCTGCGCGGTGATGAAGACGCTTCGCGCAGCCTTCGGAGTGCCGGTCGGCTTTTCCGACCACACGCCCGGCCAGGTGGTCGCCCTCGCGGCGGTTGCGCTCGGGGCATGCCTGCTCGAGAAGCACCTCACGCTCGACAGGAGGCTCGAAGGTCCAGATCACGCCGCCTCGCTCGAGCCGAGCGAGTTCGCGGATCTCGTGCGGGCGGTCCGGGACAGTGGAAAGCTCGCTCGGCGACGGGCGCAAACGGCCGACATTCGGCGAGCTGGAGACGCGGCTCGTCGTTCGGCGGCGCCTGCTCGCTGCCCGTAGCCTCCGGGCGGGGACGACGATCGCCGAGTCCGATCTCAAGCTCCGCCGCGCCGGTGAGGGTCTCGGGGCCGACGCGCTTCCCCATGTGATCGGGCGGCGGCTGCTCCACGACCTCGAGGAGGACGCGCCGTTGACCTGGGACGAACTCGGCTAGCCTGCGTCGCCCACGAGCGGGTCGAGCCGGTAGAGGAAGAAGTAGGACGGCACGTCGGCGAGCGTCGACTGCCGGCGCCAGCGCGCGACGAGCTCGGCCATCCGCGCGGCGTCGTGTATCCGCTGGCCGAGGTAGAAGCTGCGGCGGCCAGTGGAGACAGAGCTCTTGAAACGGAGCAGCTCGTCGTTCGGGTGAGGTGTGCGGCCGCCGCCGAGCTGCATCCACCTCAGGCCGCGGCTGGCCGCCCATTCGGCGACAGTGTGGAGAAGGAGGTTGTTGCTGCCGCTGCCACGGCGGAGCACGGGATCCGAGGCCGCTAGGTGGTAGTGGATGTAGTCGCCGTAGAGGAGGAACACGGCGCCCGAGACGACGGCGTCCGCATCGTGAACAACGAATACGCGGACGTGGTCGCGGAGAGCGCTCCTCAGTTCACTGAAGTACGCGTCGTCGAAGCGGAGGCTCCGGCGGGCACCGACGCGCTCCATCGTCAGACGGTAGAGCCGCTGGAATTCCTCCCACTCGGGGTCGCCGCCCTCCACGACCCGCAGAGCGAGTCGCTGGGCCTTCCGCACCATGTTGCGCTGCACCGACGGGTAGCGGTCCCAGAGTCCCTCGTCGAGCTCGAGGACGACGAGGTCGCGGTCGCGGGTGACGGTGGCCTCCGGGTCGGCGAGCCCATGGTTCTGGAGTAGCGGGTGGAAGCGCACGAACTCCGCCACGACTCGGTGGTCGACGCACCAGTCATGGAAGGCAGCCCAGGCTGCGGAGAGGAAGCCGGGCTCCACGGTGGTCGATAGCGGTCCCGTGTAGCCGTTCACACTCTCGAGGTCGTACAGCTCGTCGATGACCGGCTCGCTGCCGACCCGCGTAATCGGACGCAGCATGAACGGATGCAACAGCACGTCGGCCCTCTCCTCAGCCACGAGCGCGAGTGCCGTGCCGTCCCCGTGCGTCTCATAGACCCGGTGGTACTCCGGCAGGAAGTAGACGTCCGCCTCGAGGCGCCGGACGGTCTCTGCCCAGAGCGGATCACCGAGGGTGACGATCCGGGCTCTCACGCCGGCGGTCTCACCGCGACGACCCTGTGGCGGGTGCGTCCATGGATGGTCAGCGCACCGCGTCCGCCGCCGCGAGCAGGCGCTCCACGAGCTCGCTCATGTCACTCTCCTCGTAGCGTTGGTCGATCGGCAGGCTAAGGATCGTCGCGGACAGCCGGCGCGCCGCGTCCGACCTGAGTCGACGGCCTTCTGGGAGCGGCCAGTGCACCGGACAGAAGACGCGCCGTCGGATGAGTTCGCGTCGGAGTGCATCTCGGCCGGCGCGGACGCGCACGGGGAATGCGAGCGGCGAGACGCTCTTCGGCAGTGTAGGCAGGAGCGGTTGCACGACAGCTTCGAGGCGCGGTTCGCCTTTGAAGGCAGCGAGCAGGTACCGGTAGTTGTCTCGGCGCCGCTCTACCGCGGCGTCGAGGTCGAGGCGCCCCAGGAGAGCTGCCGAGACCACCGACATCGCCTCAGGCTCGGGACCCGAATCGAGTTCCCGCTCGGCCCGCGCGAACAGGCTGAGGTACGCAGATTCCAGCGGCCCCTCACCGCCCCGGGCGAGGTGCTCGTGACGGAGCGCCTTGCCGAGCGCATTCGCGGTCGCGAGCCGCCCTGGACCGGGAGGCGGCTGGACGATCCCCGCTCCCGCGCACAGCGCCCCGTCAGGGAGGGGAAGATACTTCCGCAGGCTCGTGACCGCGAAGCCTCCGTCGGGCGCCGCCGCGTCGAGCCGCGCGCCGTGCGAGCGGTCGACGACGGCGGACACGGCCTCCCGGAGACCGGCTGCGGCGAGCAGGTCGCCGCCGAGCGGAAAGCCGAAGTAGTCGATCGCGAGCACCGCCGCAGGCTTGACCTCCTCGATGCGCACGCGCAGCCGCTCCGGATCGACTGCGAGATCCTCGCCGACCTCGAAGAGCTCGATTTCCCGTCGCTCTGCCCGAAACGGCTGCAGCACGCTCGCGCACGCATACTCGGGCAGAAGCACCGGCCGCCTCGGGGGCACCGAGAGCCCGCGCGACGAGACGCAACGCGCTGCGGCCGCTCTCGACCGTAACGGCGCCGGCCGGCGGCCGCCACAGCTCACCGCGCGCGAGCAACTCGCCGAGCGCAACTTCGAGCGCGCCGCCGATCCCCGTCACGGCGCGTCGCCGACAGACTTCGACAGGAGCCGACGGCTCGAGGTCGGATTCGCGGAGCACCGCAACGACCCGCTCGGCGGCATGCCCGTCTCCGTACGGGTTGACGATTGTCTCGAGGCCACGGCGGAAGGACGGGTCGAGCGCGCGGCGAGTCGCCGCGATGATCGCCCCCTGTTCCGCGGGGGAGTCGACGACGTTCGCGGCTTGCAGCCTGCCGCGCTGCCGATCGCCGACGTTCACGACGGGCAGCTTGAAGGTGGGCGCTTCCCAGATGCCGCTCGAGGAGTTTCCGATCAGCAGATCGGCCGTTGCGAGCAGGCTGAAGTAGCGTCGCCGACCGAGGCTGGCTCGCACGCGCGTTCGCGGGCGCCCAGCTGCGAACTCGCTCGATCCGGCGGATCACCTCGCCTGCGCCCACATCGGCGCCGGGATAGGTGAAGATGAGCGTTCCATCGAGTTGCGCGAGTGCTCCGAGCAGTGCGTCCGTCTCCTCTTCCGGCGTGTGGTCGCCGAGGGTTGCCGGATGGAACCCGACGACGACGAGCGGCGGCTCGAGCACGACGTCGAGCTCGCGGCCGAGCTCCTCGCGGGATGTCCATGGCCCGGCGACTTCATCGAGCCCGGGGTCGCCCGAGACGGTGATTCGCCACGGCTCTTCACCCATCCTCACCAGGCGGTCGGCATGTTGCGGCATCGCGACGAAGTGCAGGTGCGCGAGCTTGGTCAATGCGTTTCGCACGATGTCGTCGATCGCGCCGCCGGTGACGTCTCCGCCGGAGACGTGGGCCACGGGGATCAGGAACGGGACCGCGGCTGCCGCGACTCCGAGCAACTCGAGCCTGTCCCCGACCATCACCAGCGCGTCCGGACGCCTGCGCTCGAAGCTGGCGGCGAAGCCTTGCGCCGCTAGGCCAACGGAGCGGGCGGCGCCCTCCCGTGTCGTGCCCGCGAAGCAGTCGATGCGCTCGACCGGAGCGAGTCCGTCCGCCTCGACTTCGTCGACCGTCGAGCCGAACTCGGCTTCGAGATGGCTGCCGGTCACGAGCGCGCGGGGGTCGAGGCCGGCCTCCGCGGCGAGTTCGCGCAGGATTGGACGGCACGTGCCGTAGTCGGCGCGCGAGGATGTGACGACGGCGATCGACCTCGTGCGCCCGCCTGCCTGGGAGTGTGGGCTCATGGCCATTAGGCTAACGAGGGCCGTTCCAGAAGCCGAGCCAGGTCCGGCGCCGCCTTCCAGTACGCTTTCTCGCTGGTCGCGGCCGCGACCGGCCTGCTATGCACACGAACCCCTCGCAGCTACCGCTCGTGACCGTCCAGCGCTCAATTTCGCGAGACGATCGCGGTCATCGACGCGCATGCTAAGGGGATTGCCTTGGTCGTGGAGGGCGATCGCCGCGTGATCGGCACGGTCACGGACGGAGACGTCCGTCGAGCGATGCTCGCGGGCATCGACTTCGACCAGCCGGTGGGTGTGCTGCTAGAGCGCGCCGACGGGAGCCGGCGTTCGCCGGTCGTCGCGCCCGTGGACACTCCCTGGCGCCGAGCTCGTTGCGCTGATGCAGCGGCTCAGGGTGCGGCAGATCCCGCTCGTGGACGAGGATGCGCGCGTCGAGGAGCTAGCGCTGCTCGAGGAGCTGATCGAGAGCGAAGGGCCGCGGCTGCGAGCGGTCGTCATGGCCGGCGGCTTCGGAAAGCGTCTGAGCCCACTCACCGACGACACGCCGAAGCCGATGCTTCCGGTCGGCGACCGGCCATTGTTGCAGCGAATCGTCGAGCAACTGCGCGACGCCGGAATCCACCACGTCAACCTGACGACGCACTACCGCGCCGACGTGATCGCGGACCACTTCGGCGACGGGCACGAGTTCGGAGTCGAGATCCGCTACGTCTCGGAGGAGCGGCCCCTCGGTACAGCCGGAGCGCTCGGGCTTGTCGATGCGCACGAGCCGATTCTCGTCATGAACGGCGACATTTTCACAAGCGTCGACTTGCGCGCGATGCACCGGTTCCACGACGAGCACGACGCGGATATGACCGTGGCGGTGCGGCCGTACGAGGTGCGTGTGCCGTTCGGCCTCGTCGAGCTCGACGGCGTGGAGGTGAGCGGCGTCGCCGAGAAACCGCTCGTGCGAGGATTCGTGAACGCGGGCATCTACCTGATGAATCCCGAGGTCTGTGGCCTTGTACCGGTGAACGAGCCGCTGGAGATGCCCGAGCTGATTGCGCTGCTGCTCGCCGGCGGCCAGCGCGTCGTCGGCTTCCCGCTGCGTGAGTCGTGGCTCGACATCGGGCAGCTGGGCGACTACGAGCAGGCGCTTGCCGAGGTGGAAGGGATTCCATGAGCTGGAGCGGGCGCCGCGTCCTCGTCACCGGCGCGGGTGGCTTCATCGGTAGCCAGCTGGTCGAGAGACTCATCGAGCTCGGTGCCAGCGTGCGCGGATTCGACGTGTACAACTCGTCGGCTCGTGGGGGTGGCTCGATGAATCGCCTGTCAGGGGCGACGTCGAGATGGTGCTTGGAGACGTTCGCGACCCCGACAGCATCGGCCGCGCCTCAGAAGGTATCGAGACCGTCTTCCACCTCGCGGCTCTGATCGCGATCCCCTACTCGTACGAGGCGCCGCGCTCGTACGTGCAGACGAATGTGATCGGGCACGCTCAACGTGCTTCGCGGCGCGCGGGCAGCCGGGGTCGCGCCTCGTCGTCCACACCTCGACCAGCGAGGTCTACGGCAGCGCGCGCTACGTCCCTATCGACGAGGAGCACCCGCTGCAGGGGCAGTCGCCGTACGCCGCGACCAAGATCGGCGCGGACAAGCTCGTCGAGGCCTTCCACCTTTCGTTCGGCCTCCCGGTGGTCACCCTGCGGCCGTTCAACACCTACGGGCCGCGCCAGTCGGCCCGGGCCGTGATCCCGACGATCCTTACGCAGCTGCTGGAGGGGGAGCAGCGTGTCGCTCGGCAACCTGACCCCGACGCGCGACTTCACCTACGTGACGGACACCGTCGAGGCGTTCCTGAGCATCGCCGGGTGCGGCGAGGCAGTCGGGCGCGTGGTCAACACCGGCTCGGGGCAGGAGATCTCGGTCGGCGACCTCGTCGAGCGTAGCGCGGCGGCCGTCGGTCGGCGCGCCCGCATCGAGCATCGCGATGAGCGCGTCCGTCCGGCTGGCAGCGAGGTCGAGCGCCTCTGCGCGAATGCCGAGGCTCGCCCGCACGCTGCTCGGCTGGGAGCCGGCGACATCGCTGGACGAAGGGCTTGCGCGCACCGCGGCATGGCTCGAGGAGCGGCTCGACCGCTACCGCGTTGGCGACTACGTGCGCTGAGGCTGTGACCTCGATGCCCGCCTGACGTGAGCCTGCTCGCTCTCATTCCCGCCCGCGGCGGCTCCAAGGGCGTGCCTGGGAAGGCGCTGCGACCGCTTGCCGGGTTGCCGCTGATCGCGCACTCGATCGAGCTCGCACGGCGGTGCCCGGAGATCGAGCGGCTCGTCGTCTCTACCGACTCCGCGGAGATCGCTGCCGCCGCGCGCACACTTGGCGCCGAGGTCCCCTTTTTGCGTCCAGCCGCCCTCGCGCAGGACGAGACGCCGATGTGGCCGGTGGTACGCCACGCCCTTGCGGAGCTCGATCCCGAGGCCTCGCGGTACGCGACGCTGCTCCTGCTCCAGCCGACGTGCCCAGGCCGGCTGCCGGCCGACGTCTCTCGCGCGGCAGCGCTCCTCGCGAGCCGAGCCGACGTGGACGGCGTCATCGGCGTCTCCGAGCCGTCGTTCAATCCGATCTCCGACGCGGTCGTCGAGAGCGATGGCGTTCTGCGGCGGCTCGTCCCGGATGGTGCCCGCTACAGCCGACGCCAGGACGTCCCGCGTGTGCTGCGCATCAACGGCTCGCTCTACCTATGGCGGTGCGCGTTCATTCGCTCGCACGAGCAGGAGCCGGCAGACGCCCGCTACCTCGGCTGCGAGATCCCCGACCGCCGGGCGATCGACATCGACTCCGAGGCCGACCTCGAGCTCGCCGAGCTCGTCATCCGCGAACGGCTCGTCGACCTGCCCTGGCTGACGTGAGCCGGGGTGTGCATCCGGCGCGCTGGCTCGATGGGCTCGGTTTCGCCGCTGCCGCCGAGCGTGCGCGCCGCCTTCGCTGGAGCCTGACGGCCACGTTGCCGGCGCTCCGGCCTCGTCACCTGGTCCCCCTCACGACGGCCTGGCTGCGGGAACCGGCCGGCCGGCGCTCGTACCGCGTGCTCTCCGAGGCAGAGCTGGTCGCGACGCGGCGCTCCGACACCGCGTTCGTGTTCGGCTCAGGACGCTCGTTGGTCGACATCGGCGAGGACGAGTGGGACCGGATCGCCGCCTTCGACACCGTCGCCTTCTCGCATTTCCACTGTCAGCGCTGGGTTCGCGTCGACTATCACCTGGTGGCGGAGGTGGTCGATATTCCGGAGACGACGTCGTCCATCCGCTCGAATCCCTGCTACGGGGAGACGATCTTCCTCATGTTGAAGGGCCTGATCGCGGAGGCGAGCAACGTGATGATCGGCCGCCGGCTCTTGCCGCAAGGGGCGCGGATCTTCCGCCTACGCCGCGTTGAGCGCGGCCGCACCATCGCGCCCAGCCGAGCCTTCGCACTCGGGGTTGTCCACGGGACGAACACGATCCACGACGTCGTCAACTTCGCCGTCCTGATGGGCTGGCGACGGATCGTGATCGCCGGCGTCGACCTCTACGACAAGCAGTACTTCTGGCTTCCGCCCGGGGAGATGCGGCCTGATGAGAAGGAGCAGTTCGAGGTCGGAAGCACGTGGGCCCAGGCCGGTCAGGTGGTCGAGACCTTTCGGCTGTGGCGGGAGATCCTCGAGCCGGAGGGGATCGAGCTGGCGGTCTACGACGCGCGTTCCCTGCTGGCTGGGGCTCTGCCGGTCTTCCGCTGGCCTGATGCCTCGGCAGTCCTCTAGGCTGCGTCGCGAATGATCGCCAGACGCTGGCTCGAGAAAGCGCGACCGTCGGTTGAGAAGGGCATCCTCGCGCCGGTGGGCGCCGTCGTCGAAACGTTGCGGGCGATCCGCACACGCGTCCAGATCAGCCTTGTTCGGCAGCGTGTAGGAGTGCACCGTCGCTTCCCGGCTCCGGTTCGTGAGCCATCAGCTCCGCGCGTCCTCGTAGTCGTAACGCACGTCGCCGATCGGTCGAGGCGTCGCGACGTCAGCGTCGAGCGACTCGAGCGAACGCTCGACGGGTTGCTGCAGAGTCTCGACCACGCTCGGGTCGAGCTCGTCCTGAACACGCTTCCGGGCCGGCACATCGCTGAAGCTCTGCCCGAGCACCAGCGCTGTCGGCTCACGGTCCGCGAGCGGAGCGGCGTCGAGCCAATGTTCGTCGGCTTCGAGGCTCAGGCGGAGTTCGCCCGGCGAGTCGATGACGTCGACTGGTTCATTTACATCGAGGACGACCTCGTCCTCGGCGAGAGTCTGCTGCTCGAGAAGCTCGAGTACTTCAACAACGGCGCTCCGGCTGAAGCTCTGCTCCTGCCTCACCGCTATGAGTTCTCGCAGGGGCGCAAGATCTACATCGACTTGCGCTCGAAGCGTACCCCGGGAGAGCGTCGGACCACGAATGCCCTCACACTGGTCGAGATCGCGGGCTGGAAGTTCGCCGAGTTCGAGAACCCACATTGCGGCTTTTACTGCCTGTCGCAGGCTCAGCTTCGGCGCTGGCTCCAGACGGGCCGCCGCTGGTACGGGCTCTCCAGCTACGTAGGCCCGAGAGAGAGCGCGGCGACCGGATGCCTCGAGGAATGCTTCCGGCTTTACAAGCCCCACCCCGATAACATGAACTTTCTCGAGATTCGCCATTGGGGCACGGAGTACGCTGAGTTCTACGCAAGCATCCACGGCGCCGATGGGGGGTGAGACTCACCTCCGCGCCAGCGATCGCAGCCGGTCTGCTCCGGTCCGGATCCGGTTGCGCAGGAAGAGCGACTCGATGTGCACGAGGTTGCCCCCGAAGTACCCGCTCAGAACGCGTGCGTACTGATTGAACAGCGAGTTGTTGTAGACGAGGGCGTCGCAGCGGGCGAGCAGGAACATGTCCGCCAGCGTGTCGACGACGGAACGCCGGTCCGCCGACTCCTGCGCCTCGAAGGCGAAGAGGTCGCCAACCCCGGGAGGCGGGAAGACCGTGCGGCGCGTCGCCGCGTTTGGCAGGCCCGCGAGCAACTCGCTCATCTCGATCGAATCCGTCGCGTAGAAGACGCGGAAGCTGTCGCGCAGGCCCCTCGGCAGCCTACGTAGCCGGGCTTTGCAGGCGCGCCCCACTGTCGGCGAGGAACCTGCGGCGATCGTCGAAGACCGAGATGTCGACCCGTGTCGCGTACGGCATGCCCTTCCCGAAGTACTGGCCGTTTCCGGTTCTGACGTTCACGCCGACCACGAAGTGGCCGTCGAGATGCTCGGCGCTCCACTCGTCCACCGCGGTCCGGACCTCCTCGCCCGGCCGGATGTGCGCGTAGAACCGCCGCAGTACGACGAAGCGCTCGGCGTCCGGGCCCAACTGAAGCCGATCGAGTCCGTGGTAGGTCTCGAGGACGAGTCGCTCGGCCGTCGGTGGTGTGCCCGGATCGCAAGCGCCGCCGCGTCGCCGGGCTCCAGTACGAGCGCATCGGACGAAGTGCCGTAGTCGCCGACCTCGGGGGCTGGCGCGTAGAGGATCGGGACGCCCTCGATCTCTGCGGGTGTCTCGAAGAATTCCGTGAAGTAGTTGAGCGACTTGTCCTGAAGCTGGCTCAGACCGCGCCAGTCGACGACGAGGAGTGCGGGACAGGCGCCCCGCCAACCAGTGGGCCCCTGCGAGACTGGAGAGGTTCGAGCCGACGTTGCTCGACCCGAACGGGCGCGTGACGAGATACCCGGCCAAGCTCCCTCGATCCTAACCGGGGACGCGAACGACGCCGATGCCGTAGCGCTTCGGCCCTACCGCGGCGTACTCCTCTGTCTCGTGCTCCTCTTTCAGCTCACGCCAGTAGCGGACGACGTCTGGCTCGTCCCCGGCGATCACGTCGTGAAACGCGACCAGCCCGCCCGGCCGCACCAGCGGGGAGTACATCTCGAAGTCGCGCTTTACGCCATCGTATGAATGGTCGCCGTCGATGAAGAGGAAATCGATCGGCCGGCCGTCGAGCCGCCGCCGGAGTCGCTCGAGCGTTCGAGGGTCGTGCGAGTCGATCGGCATGAGCAGCTCGACGCGCTGGCCCGGTCGGGCGAAGCCGCGGCGCAGGAGCGCCCACGCGGAGAATCGTCCTAGTAGGCCGAGCGGGCGGATGTCGAGCGCGATCAGGAGCGCATCTGGTGCGGCCGCCCGCGTCCAGACGAGGAGCGTTCCACCCTCGTCGGTTCCGATCTCCACCACGGTACTGATCTGCTGGTAGCCGAGAAGACCTAGCAGCCACTCCAGTTCCTCGTCGGCCTGCGTCGGACCAACGCGGAGAGAACGGGCGAGAGCGAGTGCCTCGGTCGGCGTCGAGGCGCCGCGGCGGACGCGCCGCCGCGCTGCCAGTGCCTCTACGTACACCCGCGGGTACTTAACGGCATGCCTCAGGCGTGCGCGCACACGTGCGATCGTAGCGCCCGCCGGATGTGCCTTCGCACGGAGCTATTTTCGGCACGACTCACGAGTTGGTTCTCGCGAGGCGACGGATACGGCAGGGCGCAAGTCGAGCGAGGTTGGATGCCATCGCAGCGCCAGGGCGGCTGAGACATCCGCGGCGGTCTACGCTGCTCACGAAACCGTTACCTGCCAGAGCGCCGCTGCATCAGGCTCGTGTAGGCGAGCATACACGTCGCCGAAGACGCGCACGTCGTCGCGGTTACGGTTCGAGTGCGCTCAACCGCTCCCCCGCCGATATCCACGCCTCTCGTGCGAGTACGAGCGATTCGTTGAGCGAGTAGTTGAACTCATACGGGCCAAGAGCCAGCAGGCGCGTGACGGATTCCTCCGTGGCGTCGAGACAACTCGGGGGGTGAACTCAATCGATACGGGGCGGATCGACTTCGTCAGGCCCGCGAGAACAGCTCGCTCGTAGCCTTCGACGTCGATCTTGCAGAACGCAGGCTCTCAGTAGCGTTCGATCACCGCGTCGAGCGTCATCACCGCCACGCGCTGCTTGGCTTCCCGCTGGAAGGAGCCGAAGCGGCCACTTGCCCGTGTCCGTTCGATCCACTCGGCCGACATTGACGCATAGACTGATCCGGCGGAGGTCGTAAGGATCTCCGCTTCGCCCGGTTCAGACCCGAGTGCAGCACGCACGAGTGCGAATCGGTGGTTGCCGCCATACGTCTCCAGCAGAATCTCCTGGCAGGCGGACCGTGGCTCCACGGCGACGACCCTCGCCGGATTGCGAGGAAGAGACGTGTCCGGTTGCCGACGTTCGCACCGATGTCGAAGCAGAGGTCGCTCCGAGGAACGAGATTGCCGGTAGAACCCGACGCGACGCCGATGCTGGAGCATCGAAAGCGGGCTGCCCGTGCCCGAGCCATGGATTTCCTATATCCGTGCGACCGCGGCGCGGACGTTGTTGGCGAGGAGCGCCAGGCTGCTCTTGATCGACCACGGCGCGATGCGCTCACGCCACGAGCGGCGGATCGGGACCTGTGACCAGCGGGCGGGAATGATGGCACGTGGATATTCCCAGCTGCGCTTCGTCCGGCTCGAGTCGCCCGCTTCTCGCTGCTGGTACCAGCCGAACCGGTGATTCCAGTTGAGCCAATGCTCAGGAGCGATCACCCGCCTGCCCCGATCGCCGAGCCAGGCGCCCCACCACGCGAAGGTACTGTTACTCACCACCGCTGTTCGAGCGTGCAGAATGAGCTGGAAGTCCACGATCAGTTCGTTCTGCTCGAAGCGCACGCCGTCGAGCGAAGCAAACTCTTGGCGCACTTCTTCGAGATCGTCTCCGACGAACACGACCGGCGTCCCGCGGGGGCGTGAAACTCGTGCCAGGCTCTCGTGGTAGTACGAAAGCGGTAGTGCGACGCCGCCCACAAAGCTGAGGTAGTCCGTCCTGCGAACATGGCAGCAGATGTATGGCTTCCCGAGCAGGTCGGTGTAGTGCTCGCGAAACGCCTCGTCGTGCTCCGGGCGAATCTGAAGCGTCTTTCGAACCTCGTCTTCCGCGCCGGCGAAGAAGCCGTGCGACTGGAAGAATCCCTTGTAGCGCGTGGAGTCCGTCAGGGAGACGAGGATGTCCTCCGGCCTGTCGTAGTCGTGGTGACCGATCCGGAGCACGGGGTACGGCGGATCGGCGAGGGAGGGAAGTCCGCGTTCGCCCAGTGTGAAGTGCTTCGAGAGCTGCTCGTCGTGTAGGTCGGTCGAGGTTGAGCCGCAGATGACGAAGTCTGTGCTCAACCGCCGGGCGGCCTCAAGAGCGAAAGCGTACTGGAACATCTGGTTTCCGAACCGTCCCTGGAGCTCGACGGCGATCATGCGCTCGCGGGTCGGGAAGGCGGAGGCACGGTGGCCGAGTATACGAACGCATTCGGGTGAGACTGCGAGGACTGTCTCGCCGGCCCCGCGTCCGTCGCTGAGCTCGAGCGCATTGCCGCCCACGCGTTATGCTGACGATTCTCTATGGGGTCATCCGTCCGCGCGTGGTTGCACCGATTCGGATTCGACCTCATTCGGTGGCCAGCAGGCACGGCAGATGGTGTCCGCCTCTCGCAGATGCTAACTCGACTGGGCATCGATACCCTGCTGGACGTCGGGGCTCACGAGGGCGAGTGGGCAGCGGCACTTAGGCGACTCGGGTATGCCGGTCGGATCATCTCCTACGAGCCCGTTGGCTCCCTTTACCGGACGCTGGCCAAAAGGTCGGCAGCCGATGGCGCGTGGAAGGCGGTGAACGCAGCGGTAGGGCGCGAGAGCTCGACGGCCTCGCTTGCGGTGCGCCGGAACACGATGATGAGCTCGCTCCGTCCAATTGCCATGGTTCCCGACAGCCATCGCGACCAGGTCGCCGTTGTGGCGCGTGAGACGGTGCGGGTCGTCCGCCTCGAGGACGAGTGGCCCGGCGGGCGGGTGATGCTGAAGGTCGACACGCAGGGCTTCGATCTGGAAGTGCTCGCGGGCTGCGGATCGCGGCTTGACGAGGTACTGGCAGTGCAGATAGAGCTTGGATTCCAACCCACTTACGAGGGGCAACCCGACTATTTGAAAGCGCTAGGAGCCCTTGACGCCTGGGGCTTCAAACCCGCTGGGTTCATCCCGCTTTGGTGGGACGGGGATGGGCGTTTGCTGGAAGGCGACTGCCTGCTCTGCCGCTGATCGCGCCGGTGCGGTTCGTGGGCAGGCTAGGGTTCGAGTGCCGAGATGATCGGCAGACGTTGGCCTTGAAGCGGCACGTCCCCTGGTCGAGAGTGCCCTCGCTCCAGTCGGAGTCGCCTCGAGACTCTCCGGGCGATATGGACGCGGCACCAGATCCACTTCGTTCGTCAGCGCGTTCGCGTCCATCGCCGCTTTCACACCTATGCACAGGGCGGATGGCTTCGAGTGGTCGCGGTCATCACGCACGTTGCGAATCCGCACCGTGACCGCGATCTGACCGTCGTATGGCTCGAACGGACCCTGGACGGGCTGCTGGAGAGCCTCTGCCACACTCGACTCGAGCTCGTCCTCAACACGCTTCCGGGGCGCCACGTCGCCAACGACCTGCCGGAGCACCTGCGCTCGCGGCTCGTAGTCAGCGAGCATGGCGGCGCCGACCCGATATTCGTTGGATTCGAGGCCTAGGGCGGGTTTGCCCCTCGCATGGACGACGCCGACTGGTTCCTCTACGTCGAGGACGATCTGCTTCTGACCGACAGTGTCATGCTCGAGAAGCTCGAGTATTTTAACGGCGGCGCGCCCGACGGCTCGGTGCTGCTCTCGCATCGCTACGAGTTCTGGCGCGGGCGTAGGTCTAGATGGACTTGCGCTCCAAGCTGACGCCCGGCGAGAGCCGGATGACGAACTCGCTAATGCTGCTCGAGATCGGTCAATGGAGGTTCGCGGAGTTCGAGAACGCGTCACAGCGGCTGCTACTGCCTGTCGCAATCGCAGCTGACGCGGTGGCTCGAGACAGGCCGTCACTGGTACGGACTCGCCAGCTATGTCGGAACCAGTCTCGAAGAGTGGTTTCGGCTTTACAAGCCGCATCCGGACAACGTGAACTTCCTCGAGATCCGTCATTGGGGCTCGCAATACGCGGAGTTCTTCTCGGAGATCGACGGCCCGGACGAGACGTGAGCCGACCCGACCCGTTCCCGGGGGCGAGCTAACACGGCTCGAACACTGCGCTCGCTAGCATCAGTGCGCTTTGACCGCGATCCTCGGACTCAACGCCTACCACGGCGACGCAGCCGCTGCGCTCGTCGTCGACGGCGAGCTCGTCGCGGCCGCCGAGGAGGAGCGCTTCAACCGCGTCAAGCACTGCGCCGGCTTCCCGGCGCTCGCCGCGGGCTGGTGTCTCGCCGACGCCGGGCTTCGCCCGGAGGACCTCGACCACGTCGCCGTCTCGCGCGATCCCCGCGCGAACCTCGGTCGCAAGCTGCTGCGCACGATCCGCCACGGCGCGAGCGCGCGCTACCTGAAGGCGCGGCTCGAGAACGCCGGCAAGATTCGCGACGTCGGCTCTGCGCTCGCCGAGGCGCTCGGCGTCGAGAGTCTCCGCGCCGAGATCCACAACGTCGAGCACCACCAGGCGCACGTCGCGTCGGCCTTCTTCGTCTCGCCCTTCGAGGACGCGGCGATCCTCTCGGTCGACGGCTTCGGCGACTTCGCCTCGACGATGCTCGCCGAGGGCCACGGCAACCGCTACGAGGTGCTCGAGCGCGTGCTCTACCCGCACTCGCTCGGGATCTTCTACACCGCCGTCACCCAGTGGCTCGGCTTTCCGCACTACGGCGACGAGGGCAAGGTGATGGGCCTCGCGCCGTACGGCAAGCCGCGCTACCTCGCGAAGATGCGCGAGCTCGTCAAGCTCGACGGGCCCTTGTTCGAGCTCGGCCTCGACTACTTCACGCACGACAAGGAAGGCGTCGACATGAACTGGGACGACGGCTCGCCGACGATCGGCCGGATCTACTCCGACCGCATGGTCGAGCTGTTCGGCGCCGCCCGCGAGCCCGATGGCGAGCTCGTCGAGCTCTACAACGACGTCGCCGCCTCGGCGCAGGCGATGGTCGAGGAGGCATACCTGCACCTCGTCCAGACGCTGTGGGAGCGGACGAAGCTGCCGACTCTCTGCCTCGCCGGCGGCGTCGCGCTGAACGCCGTCGCGAACGGCCGCATCCTGCCCGGAGACGCCGTTCGAGGAGCTCTACGTCCAGCCGGCCGCGGGCGACTCGGGCACGGCGGTCGGCGCCGCCTACGTCGTCTGGAACCAGGAGCTCGGCGGGCCGCGCGGCTTTGTGATGGAGCATGCCTACACGGGGCCGGAGTTCAGCGACGAGGAGATCGAGGACGCGCTCTCCGCCGCCGGACTCGAGGCCGAGCGCCTGGACGACGACGCGCTCTTCGACGCGGTCGCCGAGCGGATCGCCGAGGGCGACGTCGTCGGCTGGTTCCAGGGCCGCATGGAATTCGGGCCCCGCGCGCTCGGCCACCGCTCGATCGTCGCCGACCCGCGCAGCAGCTCGATGAAGGACGTGCTGAACGCACGGATCAAGCATCGCGAGCCGTTCCGGCCGTTCGCGCCGTCGATCCTCGCCGAGTGCGTCGGCGACTGGTTCGAGCAGGACTACCCGTCGCCGTTCATGGTGCTCGTCTACAAGACCGCGACCGACAAGCGTGGCAGGATTCCCGCGGTGAACCACGTCGACGACACCGGGCGCGTGCAGAGCGTCGAGGCGCGAGTCGAGCCGCGCTACCACCGGCTGATCAGCGCGTTCGAGCAGCGGACAGGCGTGCCGGTGCTGCTGAACACCTCGTTCAACGAGAACGAGCCGATCGTGATGACACCGCACGACGCGCTCGAAACCTTCACGAAGACGAAGATGGACCTGCTCGCGCTCGGGAACTACGTCGTTCGCCGGAACGGGGCATGACAGCGGAGACAGTCCCGCAGCCCGTCGCGCCGAGGCGCGTGCGGCGCATCCAGGCGAGCCGAGGCCTCGTCCGGATCGACTTCGAGGAGCTCTGGCGCTACCGGGAGCTGCTCTACCTGCTCGTCTGGCGGGACGTCAAGGCACGCTACAAGCAGACCTTCCTGGGCGCCTTCTGGGCGATCTTCCGGCCGTTCGTCTCGATGATCCTGTTCACGGTGATCTTCGGCCACCTGGCGAAGATCAAGGCCGGCAACGACGTCCCGTACCCGCTCTTCGTCTTCACCGGCATGCTGCTCTGGGGCTACTTCTCGTCGACGATCACCGGAGGCGCCTCAAGCCTCTCGAGCAACAGCGCCATCCTCAGCAAGGTCTACTTCCCGCGGGTCTTCGCGCCGCTTGCGGCCGTGACCGCGCCGCTCGTCGACTTCGTCCTCTCGTTCGTCGTGCTCGCCGGCCTCTTCGTCTGGTTTGACCACATGCCTCCGTGGCAGATCGTCCTTCTGCCGTGCTTCCTGCTGCTCGCGCTCCTGACGGGCCTCGGCATCAGCTTCTGGCTCGCATCCGTGACCGTCAAGTACCGGGACGTGCAGTTCGCGCTGCCGTTCGTGGTGCAGATCTGGATGTACGTCTCGCCTGTCATCTACCCGATCACGTTCGTGCCCGACCGCTACCGCTGGCTGCTCGATCTGAACCCGGGCACCGGGATTCTCGAGGGAGGGCGCTGGGCCGTGCTCGGCGGATCGCCTCCGGCAGGCTGGGCCGTCGTCGGCTCGGCGTGCGCCGCCACGCTGCTGCTCGTGACGGGCGCGGTCTTCTTCCGCCGCGCCGAGCGTACGTTCGTGGACACGATCTAGATGGCCGAGCCTGCAGTCAGCGCAGTCGGTCTCTCGAAGCGCTACGTGCTCGGGCAGGTGCAGACCGGCATCGGGAAGATGCGTCGCCTGCTAGGCGCCGCGCCGCGGGAGCTGATCTGGGCGCTCGAGGACGTGTCGTTCGACGTCCCCGAGGGCGAGGCGGTGGCGGTGATCGGGCGGAACGGAGCTGGCAAGTCGACGCTGCTGAAGATTCTCTCGCGGATCACCGAGCCTACGGCGGGATACGCCGACGTTGCGGGACGCGTCGGCTCGCTGCTCGAGGTTGGAACGGGCTTCCATCCCGAGCTGACGGGTCGAGACAACGTCTATCTGAACGGGACGATCCTCGGCATGCGCCGCGCCGAGATCCGGCGGAAGTTCGACGACATCGTCGAGTTCGCCGGCGTCGAGAAGTTCATCGACACGCCTGTGAAGCGCTATTCGAGCGGGATGTACGTGCGTCTCGCTTTCGCGGTCTCCGCCTTCCTCGAGCCGGACGTGCTCGTCGTCGACGAGGTGCTCGCGGTCGGAGACGCCGAGTTCCAGAAACGATGCCTCGGACGCATGACCGAGGTGGCGCAGGACGGACGCACCGTGCTTTTCGTCAGTCACAACATGCAGGCCGTCCGCACGCTGTGCCGCCGCGCGCTTCTCCTCGAGCGCGGCCGCGTCGTCGCGGACGCCGACACCGACTCGGTCGTCCGCCGCTACCTCACCTCCGTCGAGGCGCCGAACGAGGGGCGCCGCCGCTGGGACGATCCGGACGCGCGGCCGGGGACGGATCTGTGCCGGATCACGGAAGCCCGCGTCAGCGACGGGTCGGGAACGCCCGCGACGACGTTCCTCAGCAGCCAGCCGATTATCGTCACGCTCGAGTTCGATCTCACGCGACTCGACTCGTCGCTCTCGGCCGCCTTCGATCTGGCCGCCGTCGACGGCTCGACCGTCTTCCGCGCGGCGCACACGGACGTTCCGGAGCAGAACCGGCCGAGGCTCGTGCTCGGCCGGAACGCGGTGCAGTGCACGATCCCTTCGGGCCTCCTCAACTCCGGGCGCTACGCGGTGAACGTCAGGATCTCGCTCCACATGACGCGCTGGCTCGTGTACGAGGACGCCGTGCTGCAGTTCGACGTCGTGGCCGACCATGGTGAATCGCTCTTCCTCAACGCGCAGGGCCGCCCGGGCGTCGTCGCGCCGATCCTGCCCTGGGGAGCGGTTGAGCCATCGGACTGGACCGCGAAGGCAGGCGAGCCCGCTCTCCCGGCCTCCGCATGACGGCGGCCCGGACGCTCGATCCGCTCACCCGTCCGGCGCGCGCGAGGCTTCGTCCCGTCGCGAGGCCCCTTCGCCGCGCGGCTCGCCGGGCGGCGCTCGAGCGCGACCTCGTCGCGCGACGCTTCCGGCGCGCGGACCTCGCCGTCTTCCACGACTTCCAGCCGCCGCCTGCGGGCGGGGGACACCAGACCCTGCGGGCCCTGCTGGGCGAGCTGCAGCGCCGCGGGATTCGCATCGAGCTCAATCGCATCTCGGCGACGACGCAGGCCTGCCTCTTCAACTCGTTCAACTTCGACCCCGCTCGGCTCGAGCGATTCGCCGCGTCGCGGCCCTCCGGATGCCGCATGGTGCACCGGGTCGGTGCGGTGACGACTCTCTACCGCGGTCACGACGACGGCACCGACGCTCATGTCGCCGACTTGAATCGGCGGCTCGCCGACGCGACGCTTGCGATCTCGCGCAGCACGGTCGAGATGTACCGCAGCATCGGGATCGAGCTCGTCCAGCCGCGGGTCGTCCACAACGCCTGCGACGACCGGATCTTTCACCCGCACGGTCGTGTCGCCTTCCGCCGCGACCGGCGCATCAGGCTCATCTGCTCCTCGTGGTCGGACAATCCACGCAAGGGCGGCCCGACCTACCGCTGGCTCGAGCGGGAGCTCGACTGGAGTCGCTTCGAGTTCACGTTCGTCGGCAACAGCTCCGAGACGTTCGAGCGGATCCGGCACGTTCCGCCGCTTTCCTCTCACGGGCTCGCAGAGTTGCTGCGCGAGCACGACGTCTTCATCACGGCGACCGAGCACGACGCCTACTCGAACGCGCTCGTCGAGGCACTCTCGTGCGGGCTGCCGGCGCTCTACCTCGACAGCGGAGGCAGCCGCGAGGCCGTGAAGGAGGCAGGCCTGGCGTTCTCCGATCGCGAGGAGATCCCGGAGCTGCTGGATCGGCTCGTGGAGGAGTACGAGCAGAGGCAGGCCGCGATCGACCTGCCCACCCTGGCCGAGGTCGGCGCGGCGTATCTCGAGGTCCTGGGCTTGGAAGGGCTCGCCGTGACGAGGGACGGCGTTGCCGCCTGAGACGCTCCGCCGGGCCGTCGTCCCGGTCGCTCGGCGGGCGGCGGGGCTGGTCACTCGGCGCTGGTCCCGCACACCAGGCTGTTTCTCGTCGGCGAGGGGGCGGGCTGGGTGATCGACCAGGAGCTCCGGGCGCTCGGGGCTGTCGCGCGCGGACTGGGCGTCAACGTGCCGCATGTGCGGCTTCTGCCTTCGAGCCGGTGTCAGAGCGTGTTCCACGGCAGCCACTTCTCGCTCCTCGGCGGGGACTGGCTGCCGACGACGCACCGCGCTCGCCACCGCCTATTACCACGGACGCCCGGGGACGCCCGATACGCCCGAGTTCGACGTCTGCTTCGAGAATCTCCGGCGCCACCACGCGGAGATCGCCCGGATCCAGGTTTCGCACAGCGAGATGGAGGAGGTCGTCCTCGAGTCCGGCATCGATCGCGGGAAGGTGCACAGGATCCCGATCGGGATCGAGCCGCGATGGTTCTCGCCGGGGACGCCCGAGCAGCGTCGCGCAGCGCGGCGGTCGCTCGCGCTCCCGGAGTCCGCGTTCGTCGTCGGCTCGTTCCAGAAGGACGGCGTCGGGTTCGGCGAGGGGAACGAGCCGAAGCTGGTCAAGGGGCCGGACGTCCTCGTCGCGACTCTCGCACACCTGCGAACGGTCGTACCGGAGCTGCACGTTCTTCTCTCGGGCCCGGCGCGCGGCTACGTTCGCGCGGAGCTGTCGCGGCGCGGAATCCCCTATGTGCACCGGTTCGTCGAGCGGGCCGAGGAGGTCGGCGGGCTCTACCACGCGCTCGACGCGTACGCCGTCACGTCGCGGCAGGAGGGAGGGCCGAAGGCGGTGCTCGAGGCGATGGCGAGCGGCGTCCCTCTGGTCACGACACCGGTCGGGCAGGCGATGGACCTCGTTCGCCACGGTGAGAACGGCTGGGTCGGCGCCCCTCGAGGACGCGGCCGCGCTGGCCACGCTGCTCGAGGAAGTCGCAGCGCACCAGCACGAGGTCTCCCCGACCCTCGCGGCGGGGCTTCGAACGGCGGCAGAGCACACGTACGAGGCGCAGACGCCCCTGTGGAGGACGTTCCTGGACGGTTTCGTCGAGGTGGCTGCTCGGTGATCGGAGCGATCCCGTGGGGTGTACGCAAGCCTGTCCGGATCGTCCGCAATGCCGTCGCAAGGGCGCGCCTCGTGGCAGGCCAGCTGCCACGGTGGCGATCGCTCCTGGCATCGCCGCCGGCCCGCGGTGTCGTCGCCGTCTCCTACGGCGGCGAGCGCGATGAGCTCCGGCGACGAGGTCGTGTCGGGCGGGGCGGTCAAGTTCGCGCTCCTCGCCGAGGACCTTCCCGAATCGCCCCGCGCGACTTCAACGTCCTCTACCTCGGCTCGAGCAGTCCATGCCGCTCGATGCGCGCGACGCTCGTCCGGCTCGCGCGCCGGCGCGGTCGGCGTTCGCTGGAATCAGAACGGGGTCGCCTATCGCGGGTGGTACGGCGACGGCTAGGAGCTCGTCAACCGGCCGATGCGCGCGGCTCCTCCACGAGGCCGACCATGTCTTCTACCAGAGCGCCTTCTGCAGGCTCGAGCGCCGACCGCTTCCTACGGCGAGCGGCACGGGCCGTCCGAGGTCCTGCACAACCCGGTCGACACCGAGCGGTTCTTTCCGGGCGAGCGAGGTCGTCGCCGAGGAGCTCGTCCTGCTGCTGGGCGGGAACCAGTACCAGCGCTACCGGGTCGAGGCCGCGCTCGAGACGCTCGGGCTACTGCGCGGCGACGGCGTCCCCGCCCGCCTGCTGATCGTCGCGGGCGGCTGAGCTTCGCGACCCGACGCAGAGATGCAGGCCGCCGACCTCGCACGAACGCTCCGCATCGAGGGGCTCGTCGAGTTCACCGGCCCGTACACGCAGCGCGAGGCGCCCGGAGCTGATGCGCCGCGCCGACGTGCTCCTGCACACGAAGTACAACGACCCGTGCCCGACGGTCGTGCTCGAGGCGCTGGCGTCGGGCCTCCCCGTCGTCCATTCGGCAAGCGGCGGCGTCCCTGAGCTCGTGGGGGAGCAAGCCGGTGTCGGAGTGGCGGCGCCGCTCGATTGGGAGCGCGACCACCCGCCCGAGCCGCATGACCTGGCGGAGGCGGTCGGCCGTCTGCTCGACCGGCTTCCGGAAGCGCGCGAGGCGGCGCGTGCGCGGGCAGTTGAGCGGTTCGACGCGCGACGATGGGTCGCGAGGCACCGCGAGGTGTTTGAGGGGCTGGTCGGGTCGTGAGACGGCGCGTGATCGCGGCGCTCCACCCGCTCTTCCGCACGGGCCCCGGGGCGGCGCTCGCTCGTGCGCTGTTCCGTCTCTGGCTCTCGGCCGTCTCGGCGGGTGAACCTCGCCGGGGCTTGCGGGCGCTACTGGGAACGGCCGACCTCGTGCAGGGACGGATCGACGAGCTGGCGATCCGGTTGGACGACGGCGTTCACGCCAAGCACCGGCTTACCGGCTACCACGACTTCTTCGTCGAACGAGTGCGGCCGGGTGAGCGGGTGCTCGACGTGGGGTGCGGGAAGGGCGAGCTCGCTCACGACCTCGCGGTGCGCGCCTCCGCGCGGGTGACGGGTCTCGACGTCAATCCTGCGTCGGTTCGGTTCGCGCGGGAGCGCTTCGGCGACGGGGGCGTCGAGTTCGTCGAAGGCGACATCCTCACGTGGGAGCCGCCGCACGCGTACGACGTGGTCGTGCTCTCGAACGTGCTCGAGCACATTGAGCCGCGCGTCGAGTTGCTCTCCCGGCTGCGCCTGCGCGCGGCGCCCTCGCGCGTCCTGATCCGCGTTCCCATGATCGAACGGGACTGGCTCGTGCCGCTCCGGTCCGAGCTCGGCCTCTGGCCCTACAGCGACCCCACGCACGAGACGGAGTACACCCCGGCCCAGCTTCGCGACGAGCTAGCCGTCGCAGGACTCCAGGAGGTGGAGCTGATCCAGCGTTGGGGCGAGCTCTGGGCGGTCGCGGAGCCGGCCTCCGTCGAGGCCGTCTTGACCACGCCGTGAAGCGGCAGAAGCGGTCGTGCGACCTGGCCCACCCGGCGGCTGATGCGCCAGGCGCCAGGGCTCGCTGCCGCCTCTGTTAGCGTACTTCCCCGTGATTCACGGCAGTCTGCGGGGCCGCTTTCCCGGCCTCCGATCGATGCTGGACGCGTCGATCGTGGAGAAGGAAAGCTACTTCGCTTACATCGACGGGCTCCGCGGGGTGGCGGTGCTGATGATCCTCGTCGGCCATGTCTCCGAGTACGTCGCGAATCCGTCCGGCGCGTTCCACTTCCAGCGCGTCTCACAGTACTTCTCGGGCCTGCAGATCGGCGTCGACCTCTTCTTCATCCTCAGCGCCTTCACGCTCTTCAACACCTCGCGTAGGCGCTTTCAGGCCGATCGGCATCCGTTCGCGAGCTTCTACGTGCGACGCGCCTTCCGCATCCTCCCCTTCTGGTGGCTCGCCGTCGCGGTGTGGGCGATCACACGCCACGAGTCGATCGCGACGATCGCCTCGGGCGCGACCTTCTTCTTCGGCTTCATCCGCTTCAAGCAGGGATTTCAGGATCCCGTGCCGGGCGGCTGGTCTCTCTTCGTCGAGGAGACCTTCTACCTGCTGCTGCCGCTGATCCTGCTGCGGATCAAGAGTCTGCCTCGCGCCCTCGCCTTTCTCGCCGTCCTGCTCGCGGTGAGCACGGCCTGGACGCGGTTCGCAGGCTATCACGCCGTGCTGCAGCGGAACTACTTCTACTACCTGTTCCCGCTCGAGAATTGGTTCGCCTTCGCCTTCGGGATCGTCGCCTTTTATCTCGTCGTCGAGCACGGCGTAGGACGGTGGATCTTCGGCCAGGCGTGGATGCGGATCGCGAGCGACGCGATCGTGATCGCAGCGGTCGCCCTCTTGATCATCCGCGACATCAAGCTCGCGACCTTCTCCATGTTCCTGCTCGTGATCGGCTCGTCGTCCCCGCGAACGCTGCTCGGCCGATTCGCGCGGATACCGCTCGTGATGCGGTTCGGCCGTTACTGCTACTCGATCTACCTGACACACTTCCTCCTGCTCTACCTGGCTGCCGGGACCATCACCCGTTTCATTGGTGCAGCCGGGCTCGACGGCCAACCGATCGAGGTGCGCTTCCTCGTCGTCTTCCCGATCGTCGCGGCCATCTCGCTCACAGCCGCGTTCTTCACGTTCAACTTCTTCGAGAAACCCTGTATCGCCCTGGGGAAGCGCCTCGTTTCGCGGATCAACCGAGGGTCGCTTCCGGAGCTGCTCGAGCCTGCGCCTCAGGTCGCACCGGCGGGGCGTGTTTAGCGTACGCGGAGGGTGGTAGCTGGCCGGGGTGGCGCGCTTTCGCGTGAACCCCCGGTTCAAACAGGCTGTGCACAGGCGGATGCGAGCATTCGGCTTCGACGTGGTCCGGCTGCCGGCCGCAAGCGAGCTGAGCATCCAGCTCGGAGCGTTGCTCCGGGGGCTCGAGGTGAACTGCGTCGTCGACGTCGGCGCCTGCGTCGGCAACTATGCGCACCTGTTGCGCCTGATCGGCTACCGCGGCAGGGATCGTCTCGGTCGAGCCGCTCGCCCGCAACTACGAGGTGCTCGAGCAGCGGTCGCTTGCCGATCCTGACTGGTGGACGGTGCAGTGCGCGGTTGGAGCCCGCAACGGGCACGCCTACCTGAACGTGTCCGACGAGGCCGAGCTCGGGTCGCTCCTGCCGCAGACGGAGCTCGGTCTGGAGCTGCACGCCGCCCGCGCCGAGCAGCAGGAACCCGTGCCGCTGCGCAGGCTCGACTGGGGCCTGCTCGACGAGGTCGTGGACGGCATCCCCGATCCCCGCGTCTTCCTCAAGACCGACGTCCAGGGCTTCGATCTCGAGGTCGTCAACGGCACGAAAGGCGCGCTCGAGCAGGTGGCCGGGGTGCAGCTCGAGCTGGAGGTCGGCGAGCCGATCTACAGCGGCGCCGCAATGCTCGACGAAGGGTTCACCGCGATGGAGGAGCTCGGCTACGAGGCGACTGGGATCTTCCCGGGGCACCAGGACAAGCGCACCCTCCGTCTGCATGAGGTCGACTGCCTGTTCCGCCGCCGTGACGGCCAGTCTCGCACCGCGGCCACGGCACGCAGGCGGAGGCGCGTGCGGCGCGCGCCGGCAGCCGTTGCCCGGCGCCTCGCATGAGCGCCTGACGGGACGAGTCACCGCTTCCCCGCTTGCGGCGCGGACGGCCCCGCGAACGCCGAGACTCGAGCCGGGGGGCGGTCTCACCCCCTAGCTATCCTGACTCGATGGTGAGCGCCAGCGCACCCAGCGAGAGCCACTACGACAGCGAGCGGGTGACGATCATCCGGCCCGCCCGCGGCTGGGCGGCGTTGAACCTGCGCGAGCTCTGGGACTACCGCGAGCTCCTCTATTTCCTGATCTGGCGCGACGTCAAGATCCGCTACAAGCAGACCGCGATCGGCGCCGCCTGGGTGATCCTCCAGCCGCTGCTCACCGCCGCGATCTTCACCGTCATCTTCGGCCACTACGTGCATCTTCGGACGAATGGCGTCCCGTACCTGTTGCTCACCTTCAGCGCGCTCCTGCCGTGGCTTCTGTTTGCGAACGCCGTCGCCTCCTCGACCAAGAGCATCGTCGAGAACCAGTCGCTCGTCACGAAGGTCTACGTACCGCGGCTCCTGATTCCGATCGCCCCCGTCCTGGCCGGGCTCGTCGACTTCGCGGTCGGCAGCGTCGTACTCGTCGCCATGATGGCGTGGTACCGCGTCGTGCCGCCCTGGCAGGTGCTGACGCTGCCGTTCTTCCTGCTGTTCGCGATCGTCGCCGCGATTGCGATCACGCTGTGGCTGTCCGCGCTCAACGTCAAGTATCGCGACGTCCAGTACACCGTGCCGTTCCTCGTCCAGGCGTGGTTCTTCATCACGCCGGTCGCGTACTCGGCGCTCGTGTTCCCGCTCGCTGTCCGGCCCTGGATCGGCGTGAATCCCATGGCAGGCGTCGTGCAGGGCTTCCGCTGGGCGCTGTTCGGGAACCAGATCGCGCAGGTGGGGGACCTGATGCTGCTCTCGTTCGGCGTCGTGGTCGTCTTGCTGGTCGGCGGCCTCGAGTACTTCCGGCGGGTCGAGAGGAGCTTCGCCGATGTCGTCTGACAAGGTGGTGGTGTTGACGGCGGAGGGCGTCGGCAAGCGCTACCGGATCGGTGCGCGCGAGCCGTACACGGCGCTGCGCGACGTCCTCACCAACCTGGTCGCAGCCTCGTTCCGCAGCCGCGGACCGAAGCGCGAGACGCCCGAGATCTGGGCCCTTCGGGATGTCTCCTTCGAGCTTCGGCGCGGCGATGTCCTCGGGCTGATCGGCTCGAACGGCGCCGGGAAGAGCACGCTGCTCAAGGTGCTCTCGCGGATCACGGAGCCGACCGTCGGCGAGGTTCGCATCCGCGGCCGCGTGGGCTCGCTGCTCGAGGTCGGCACCGGCTTCCATCCCGAGCTGACCGGCCGCGAGAACGTCTATCTGAACGGGACGATCCTCGGGATGCGCAAGGTCGAGATTCAGCGCCGCTTCGACGAGATCGTTGAGTTCTCCGGCGTCGAGCGCTTCCTCGACACGCCGGTGAAGCGCTACTCGAGCGGCATGCAGGTGCGGCTCGCGTTCGCAGTCGCCGCACACCTCGAACCGGAGATTCTGCTCGTCGACGAGGTGCTTGCGGTCGGCGACGCCGAGTTCCAGCAGAAGTGTCTCGGCAAGATGCACGACGTGACACGGGAGGGGCGGACGGTCGTCTTCGTCAGCCACAACCTCGCCGCGGTTCGCAGCCTCTGCACTCGCGCGCTCGTGCTCGAGCAGGGTCGGCTGGTCTTCGACGGAAGTACCGACGCGGCGGTGCAGCGGTACTTGCAGGCGGGGGGGTCGCGCGGTGCGGCGGTAGTCACAGGAGATGCTCTCGCTGCACGTCTGACCAAGACGCGTCTGTACGCGGACACGCCGTTCTTCCGCTGCCTCTCGGTCAGCCTCCTCGACGACGAGCACGCCCCCGCCGCCACGTTTCGCTCGGATCAGGAGATCACGGTCGCGGTCGAGTACGAGTGCCTGCGGCCGGTGTCGACCTTCCGCCTGCTCGTCACCGTCACCGACGGCAATCAGCTGCCTCTCCTGCGCACGGAGAGCATCGACGACGCTGCGACCGAGACGAGGCTCGAGCCGGGGGTCTACCGCTCCGAGGTGACGATCCCGCGGAACCTGCTCGGCGAGCTCGAGGCAGACCTGAACGTGAGTCTGATCGCCGAGGTGAACCAGGTGCTCGACTACGGCAGCGTCCTCCCCCTCGTCGTGGCCTTTCAGGGCCACAACGGCAACATGCGCGGCAAGGCCGCCCTCCGGCCTCAGCTGCAATGGCGGACGACGTCGGTCGTCGGGGCTACCGTCGGGGCGGGGTAGGCCGGCCGAGCAGCCGGCGCACGGCCGCTCTCACCGGCGCGGAGAGGCTCGCCGCGAGCCGCCGGGCCGTGCGGCTGGGGAGCTCGCCGCCTCGTCGCTCGTTCAGGCGCTGCCAGGGAGGCGGCGCCGCCGTGACGGTCGGCTCGAGGCGTGCGCCGACGCGCGCGACGAGCGTGATCCGGTCGACCGGCTTGTCCGGCTCCGGCGGCAGGAGGCACTCGTACACCCCCGCGAAGCCGGCATCGGCGAGCAGGTTGAGCAGCGACGCCCGGGTGGGAGCGAACGCGCGTGGGTTGTCGAGCGAGCTCCAGACGGCCTGCTCGCGCTCGTCGGCTGAGGCATCCTCCCGGTGCTCGAACAGCGCCTCGCCCCAGTAGGCGCGCCCCTCGAACGTCCTCGACTCGACCGCCTGCGCGGCGGCATGCGTGTCGATCACGACCAGGTCACGGCAGACATCGATCAGGCGGCGGACGAACGTGAAGACGTCCGGCGCGTCGAGGTGGTACAGGATCCCGAGGCAGAGGACGACGTCGAACTCGCCGTGCACCTCCCGGCTGAGGTCGCGGACGTCGCCGTGGATCCACTCGACGTCGACCTTCAGCGCCTCACCCGCAAGCCGCGCCTTGGCGAGATTCGCCTCGCGGCCCTCGATTGCCGTCACCTGCGCCCCGCGCGCCGCGAGCTCGAGCGCGTACATCCCCTCGAGGCAGGCCAGATCGAGCACGCGGAGCTCCGGGATCGGCTTCCGCGCGAGGTCGGAGACGATTTGTATGACGCGGCGGAGCTTGACCTCGTCGCCGGCGGGCGCTGCGCCGATCGCGTAGAGCCCGTCGGCCAGCCGCACGTTGTGCGCGGTCCACGGGCCGTGCTCCCGCTCGAGCTGCGCCTTCCGCTCCTCGATCGCCGACCGCTCCACGGCGCGAGCCTAGCGGCTGCCGATGATCCGGCCGTACAGGCCCCGAAGCCATGGAACCCGGGGCGCACGGCCTCCGACGGCCCGCCTGGCCCGGACGGCCGCGCGTCGCGCCGTGCGGTCGAGCGGTCGGAGGACGGGCGCCGCCGCCCGCGCCGCCCGGTAGCGGCCGCCGGCTCCCGCCCACGCCGCGAGCGGGCCTCCGGCGCGCCGCCAGCCCGCGGGCTCGCCGCGCCACCCGAGCGCCACGGCTTCGGTAACGCGCGCGGCGATGCGCCGCTCGACCTCGGCGGCCTCCGCATCTCCGAGCGCCAGGCGCGCGCGAACCGCCGTGAGCAGTGCCGTCAGCTCCTCTGCGAGGGCGGCGCCGTCGCGAACCTCCGCCCAGAGTCCCGGATTCGCAGTCAGCAGCAGGCGCAGCAGTCGCACCGGCGCGCCGGGCCGAAGCGCGGACAGGAGCGATTCGTGCACGCGCGCTGTCGCGTCGCCCTGCCGCACGGTCGTTCGCTGCGAGATCTGCCCCGAGTGGACGCGGTAGCGAACGAGCCGCTCGGGGACGATGCGCGCGTCGGCGCCCGCGAGCAGGAAGCGGTTCCAGAGGTCCTTGTCCTCGGCGGGCCAGGCGTCGGCCGTGTAGCCGCCTACCTCGAGCGCGAGCGCGCGCCGGTACGCCGCGGCCGGGTGGCTGATCAGGATGTACCCCACCAGGGCCCAGAACACGAATGAGACGCGGTCGTCGATCCGGCTCTCGATCGCCCCGATCCGCGCGCCTCTCTCGTCGACGAGCTCGAGCCACGTGCCGACCACGCCGACGCCGGGCTCGCGGTCGAGTGCCGCCACCTGGAGCTCGAGCCGCCGAGGCAGCGCCACGTCGTCGTGATCGAGGCGCGCCACGATCTCGCCGTGGGCCTCGGCGAGGCCTCGGTTGAGGGTAGGCACGAGCCCGAGGTTGCTTTCGTTTCGCAGGACCCGGATCCGTGGGTCACGGAAGGACGCGGCCACGTCGGCCGAAGCGTCACTCGAGCCGTCGTCGACGACGAGCAGCTCGAAGTCGGCGTAGGTCTGCTCGAGGACGCTCGCGATCGCTTCGCCGAGGTAGTCCGCGCCGTCGTGCACCGGGAGCAGGACGGTCACACGCGGCGTCACGCGGACCGCCGTCGCAGCCGGCGCATCCGCAGCGTCTGCGCAGGGTCGTTGACGAGCAGCGTCAGCCGGTGGCGATCGAACGGCGAGAGAGGCAGCCGGTGGACGAGAGGCAGGAGAGCCTTGACGCGCCACGGAGCGGGCGAGCCGCGCCAGGCGTGGCGGCGCTGCTCGAACAGCCCTGGGTGTCGTGTACGCAGCCGACCGTACAGTTCGGCGTGGCGCGGGATCGCGTCGCCGAGCATGCGGCCGCTGCGCCGCCGATAGCGCAGGACCGGCCGGTCGACATAGACGCCCCGCAGGCCCCGCTCGGCGAACGCCATCCAGAGATCCCAGTCCTCGTAGCCGGATCCCATACCCCAGCCGCCCGCCGCGAGCAGCGCGGTGCGTCGCACCATCGACGTGCCCGGGACGTCGTTGACGTACGTGATGCGCCACGGGTCGAGCCGGTCGCCTGCCCGGAGCCGCGTGTCCAGCTCACCGAAGATCTCGACGTCGCCCCAGGCGACGGCTGCGCCGGGGTCGGACTCGAGCGCGTCGGCGAGTGCGGTGAGCGCTTCGGGCGCCAGAAGGTCGTCCGCGTCGAGCGGCATCACGTACGGAGCGTAGGTCGCGTGCACGCCGGCCATGCGCGCCCCGGAGAGGCCCGTGTTCTCCTGGCGCACGACGCGAAGCCCCATGGCGCGAATCTGGTCGAGTAGCTCGAGGGTGGCCGCGCCGGTCGAGCCGTCGTCGACGACCACGAGCTCGTGCTGTTCTTGGCCGCGCAGTGAGTCGAGCGTCTCCGGCAGGGTCGCGCCGTCGTCATGGCATGGGACGACGACGGCGACGCGAGCTGGATCGGCGGAGGCGGCCACGACGCCAGGCTAACGGCGACGCGCGACTGCGTCGGCGTACAGGGCGGCGAGGACGTTCCCGACCGTGTCGCGGCCGTACCGGCGCCGAGCCGCGTCCGCGATCGCTTCGCGGTCGTAGCCGTCGATGCCGTCGATCGCAGCGGCGATCTCGGCGGCGATGCTCTCGGGATCCTGCGCGCGGGCGAGCCGCCCCGAACGCTCGTCCACCATCTCGGGGATGCCCCCGACCGCCGTCGCGACGATCGGTAGGCCGCTTGCCATCGCCTCGATCACGACGCACGGGTTGTTGTCGTAGCGGCTTGTCAGCACGAAGAGCTCCGCCTCGCGCATCATCCGCGCTACCTCCTGCTTCGGCAGCAGCCCGTGGAAGAGGACGCGGTCGTCCACGCCGAGCTCCGCGGCCAGCCGCTCGTACGGCTCGCGCCCCGGTCCGTCGCCGACGACGTCGAGCCACACATCCCGTCCCTGACGCGCGAGCAGCGCGATCGCCTCGAGCAGGAACTCGTAGCCCTTGGCCTCGTAGAGCAGTCCGACAGCGAGGAGCCGGCCGTTCCGTCGACTGCCGTCGCCCGCGAAGAGACCCGTGTCGACGACGTTCGGCACGACGGTGAACGCCGCCTCGATCCCCTCGGCTTCGATCCCGCGGCGCAGGGCATCGCTTGCGGGTAGCACGCGGTTGGCGTGGCGGTACGCGAATGACGCAACCCGCCGCAGCGTTCGGCTCAGCTGAGCGGGGTCGGAGGGCAGGAAGATGCTCCACTGCTCCGTGACGAGCACGGGGATCCGCCGGCGGCCCAGCAGCACGGCGGGAACGCCCGCGAGGAAGAAGTGGGCGTGGATCACATCGGGCTCGAAACCGCTCGCGCGTACGGCACGCCAGCCGCGCCCGGCTGCGACGAGGTGAAGCGCCATGCTCAACGGCGTCGGGGTGGAGCGGTACGACACACGCCAGGTCGGGAGCTCCTCGCTGTTGACGCGCACCGCGCGCGGAAAGCCGCGCGAGCGGTCGAGGTGGACGACCGCCACATCCGCGTGCATGGCCGCCGCAAGGGCGTGCTCCTTCACGAACACTCCGGCTACCGGCGACTCCGGGGTTGGGTACGCCGTGGTGAGGAAGAGAACCCTCACGCGTCGAGGAACCGCTGCGCCCACAGCTCGAGGTTGAGCGCGCGCCAGAGCTCCATGCCTGCTTTGAGCTCGCCGCGGCGGTGACGCTCGAGCCGGCGCCGCACTGCGACCGCATCCACCAGCCCGCGCCCGGCGAGCCGCTGGGAGGCGAACACGTCCGCTGCGAGCTCGCCGAGCCGGCCTCGGAGAAATCGCGCCTCCGGGGTGACGAAGCCGAGCTTGTCGCGGCGATGTCGTACGCGCGGCGGCAGCAGATCCACGAGTGCTCGGCGCAGCACCGACTTGGTCTCGCCGCGTCGGATCAGCTCGCTCCCGTCAAGCGAGAAGGCGAGCTCGACGAGACGGTGATCGAGGAGCGGGACGCGCGCCTCGAGCGAGTGCGCCATCGAGTTGCGATCCTCGTAGCGGAGGAGTTCCGGCAAGCCGCGGCGCGACAGGACGAGTTGGAGCTGGCGGCGAAGGCGGTCCGGGAACGCGGTGCCGTTCCCTCCGTCGGAGGACTCGAGTGAGCGCAGGTCCGGCGTCGCGAGGGACGAGGCGCCGCGCAGGCGCGCCCTGGCCAGGAGCCGCACACGTTCGGGCACGTGCGGGTTGACGAGCGCGACGGCCGCCCAGCGGGGCCCGTTCACCCCGGAGAACGCACGCAGCTCGGCGGCGGCCTCGGCCACGTGGCCGTGGCGGAGCAGATCCGAGAGGCGGTAGCCGAAGAATCCTCGGTAGCCGGCGAACACCTCGTCGCCGCCTTGGCCGTCGAGCATCACGGTCAGGCCTGCACGCTTCGCCTCGCGCATTACGTACCACCCCGCGCAGATCGAGGTCGAGCCGAAGGGCTCCCCCTGCGCCGCCACGATCGCGGGCAGATTCTCGACGAGGTCGAAGTCGGTGAAGGTGACCCAGTACGCGTGCGCTCCCGTCCGATCCACCACCGCCTGCGCGTACGGGCGTTCGTCGTACTCCCGGTCCTCGAAATAGGCCGTGACCGTTTTCTGCTGCTCGTGCCCGTGGTGGGCGACCGCGACCGCGATCGCCGACGAGTCGATCCCTCCCGAGAGGCACGTGCCGACCGGGACGTCGCTGCGCAGTTGGAGGCGGACGGCGTCGAGAAACGTCTCGCGGACGGCCGCGGCGGGATCCGCGGGCGGGTCGGAGGGCTCGAGCCGCCAGTAGCGGTGCAGGTGCAGGCCGTCGGGGCCGAAGCTGAGCGAATGCGCCGGTGGGAGCCGCACGACGTCGGCGAAGAACGTCTCGTCGCCCTGGTCGAGGTACCCCTGCTCGAGGTAGTCGCGGACCGCACGGAGGTTGGGCCGCCGCGAGCCGAGCACCCACGGCTCGCTTGCGAAGGCGAAGCGGTCACCGTCGAGCCGGTAGTAGAACGGCTTGACGCCGAAGCGGTCGCGCGAGCAGAAGAGCGTGCGGCGCACGGCGTCCCAGATCGCGAACGCCCACATGCCGTTGAAGTGCTCGACGCACCGCTCGCCCCACTCGCGGTAGCCGGCGAGCAGCACCTCGGTGTCCGTGGCGGTGCGGAAGACGTGACCCTTCGCCGTGAGCTCGTCGCGCAGCTCGAGGTAGTTGTAGATCTCGCCGTTGAAGATCAACTGGAGGCGGCCGTCGTCGCCCGCGAAGGGCTCGAGGCCTGCCGCGGAGAGGTCGATGATCGCGAGCCGCAGATGGCCGAGGCAGACGCCTTCGTCGGCGAACAAGCCGCGACCATCGGGGCCGCGGTGCGCCAACCCGTCGAGCATCTCCTCGACGGCCTCGCGTTCCGGCGGCCGGCCCAGGGAGACGATTCCGCAGAGCCCGCACATCAGCGCGGCCGCTTCCCGGCCAGGGCATACGCGGCCGACGCGGCGCGTAGCGCGAGCCGCTGCGGGCGCGCCCGCCCGGACGTAGCGCTTGATCAGGAGCGGCGAGACGAGCCTGCCGCCGTGGCGGCGGCTGACCGAGAGCCGTTCCGGCCAGAAGTCTTGCTGGGCGGTCTTCGCACCGGCATGCACCCTCTGCACGCTCCAGACCGCATCCACGTGACGCGCCCCGAAGCGTTTGCCTATCCGCAGCCAGAGGTCGTAGTCCATCGTCAGGTCGAGGCTCTCGTCGAGGCCGCCGACGGTCTCGAAGGCCTCGCGGGTGAAGAAGACCGAAGGCGAGAAGATGCCGTTGCCGTCGTTCAGCTCCGTCCAGATGTCCCAGCTCGGCCGTGAGCGGATCCGCCGCGGATTGACCCCGTCGTCGTTGACGCGCGTGACGTCCGCATAGACGAGCCCCGCGCCTGGCTCCTGCAGTGCTGCGACAGCCTCAGCGACCGCGTACCGCTCGTAGGAGTCATCCGCGTTCAGCCAGCCGAAGAGGTCGCCCGAGGCCATCGCGAAGCCCTTGTTGAGCGCGTGCGACTGCCCCCGGTCCGGCTCGGAGATCCAGCGCAGCTCGCCGTAGGCGCGCAGGATCTCGAGCGTCTCGTCGGTCGAGCCGCCGTCGACCACGATCTGCTCGACCCGCGCATAGGTCTGTCGCGCGCACGCTCTCGATCGCCTCGCGCAGGTAGCGGCCCTGATTCAGCGAGGGCGTGACGATGCTGACGAGCGGCCGGTCGGCGTTCATGCCACGGCGGCGCGCTGCGTCGCCGCGGCCGGCGCCGGGGTATCGAGCCCGAGCAGCTGGTCGTACAGCGCCTCGACCGCGCGCGCGTTCCCGGCCGGGTCGAACCGTTCTCTGGCGTGTTCCGCCGCCGCCTCGCCGAGGCGCCGGCGTAGCTCCGGGTCGCCGATCAGGAGTCGCAGGGCGGCGGCCAGCTCCTGCGGGCTCGCGTCCTCCAGCAAGAGGCCCGTCCTGCCCGGCAGGAGCACGCCCGCGCCGCCGGCGGAGCCCGATGCGACGACCGGCTTCCCGTAGGTCGCGGCCTCGAGCACCGGTCGCCCGAGACCGACGCCCTGGTTCGGGAAGGTGACGATGTCGAGCGCGTTGTAGATCTCGCCGGTCTCGGCCGTGAACGGCAGGAACGAGAAATGGTCGCCGAGGCCCTTGGCCGCCACGAGATCCTTGATCGCCGACTCCTCGTCCGTCAGCAGATTGGTGATCGCGAGCGCGCGACCGCGCAGGGTCTTGAAGTACTCCGGCGGGCGCACGCCGCCGCCCATGATCACGAAGTGCGCCGGCTCGCCCTCGCGGACGAGGATCTCCGCGGCGGACACGAGCTCCTGCCAGCCCTTCTGACGCCGGACGAACCCCGCGAAGCCGATTGCGACCTTGTCCTCGGGAAGCCCGAGCGCCGCCTTGCCGCCCACGGTGGACGGGGCGGGCGGCCGCACGCTGTTGTGCACGATCTCGAGCGGCAGCCGGATCGGGAACCGCGCAGCGACGTCGCGGTCGATCGCAATCGCGGCGTCGCCGAACGCCTCCATGAACGAGGCGATCAGGCGGCTGCGTCTGTCCCGGCCCTCGCCGGCGAGCGCTGAACGCAGGTGCCAGACGATCTTCGCTCCGTGGTTTCGCGCCACCCAGGCTGCGGCAAGAAGCGGTGAGTCGTTGAGGTGCACGAGCGGGAAGCGGTGCGTCCGCATCAGCCGGTCGAGCTGCTTCAGGTGCGGCGGCAGCGAGGCGATCTCGCGGCCGAGCACGAGCCAGCGCAGGCCCTCGTAGGGCGAGTCCCAGGCGTGCGCGAAGATCGAGACCTCGCCCGTGTGGACGATCGCTCCGGCGTCCGCGAACAGGTCCGCCGCGGGCCCCTCCGGGCAGAAGACGTGCGGCTCGAAGCGCGGGTCGAGGTGGCGGATCAGCTGCGCGAGCGAAGACGGCGCGCCGCCGAGCTGCGGGCGGTGGTGCACGTAGAGGATCGGAATCCGCTCGTGCAGCGGCAGGATCCTGTCGTAGATCGCCTCGATCCGGCGCGCGTTGCGGGCGGGGTCGAAGTTCTCCTCGGCGTGCGCCCGCGCCGTGCGGCCGAGCTGGCGGCGGCGCTCCGCGTGCTGCAGCAGATCGGCGACCGCGTCTGCGATCGAGTCGACGCCGTAGTCGGACACGAGCACGCCCGTCTCGCCCGGCACCACGACGCCGCCGCCGGTGCGCGAGCCCGACGCGACGACCGGGACTCCGCTCGCCGCCGCCTCGATCACCGGGCGTCCGAGCTCCGGGCCCTGTGACGGCGCGACGACGACGTCGGAGGCCTGGTACAGATTCGTCGTGTCCTGGGTGAACGGGATGAAGCGGACGACGTCGTCCAGCTCGAGCTCGTGCGACGAGCTGCTTCGCCTCGGATTCGTAGTCCCGCGTCAGGTCGGCGAGCTGCAGCGAGCGGCCGACGACGGTGCGGAAGAACTCCTGGCCGCGGACCGCGCCGCCGACCACGAGGTAGCTCGCCTCGACGCCGCGCTCGCGCAGGCGCGCGGCCGCCTCGATGAACTCGCGGAAGCCCTTCGACGGGTAGATGAAGCCGAAGAACGAGACGACGGGCAGGTCACCCGGGAGCCCGAGCGTGCGCCGCGCCGCGGCGCGATCACCCGGGCGGAAGCGCTGCAGATCGACTGAATTCGGCACGACCGTCGAGCCGACCCCGAACACCTCGGAGACGTCGCGGTTGATCGCGATCGAGGTCGTCGCCAGCTTCTTGATCGCCTGCCGGATCAGGCCGGAGCGGCGGTCGAGGCCCTCCTCGGGGAGCGCGGAGCGCAGATGCCAGACGACGGGCAGGCCTTCGCGGCGCGCGAGCCAGGCGGCCGGGATCAGCGGCGAGTCGTTGAAGTGAACGAGCTCGAAGCGGTTGTGGCGGAGCGTCTGCCGGAACTGGTGAGCGTGGGAGGGGAGGCGCGCGAGCTCGCGGGCGAAGAGCAGCCAGCGCCGGCCGCGGTAGGTTGAGGCCCAGATGTGGGTGAAGCCGGCGACGGCGCCGGTGTGGACGATCGCGCCGGCCTCGCCGAAGAGCTCGGCGGCGGGTCCCGGCGGACAGTAGACGTGCGGCTCGAAGCGGTCGCGGTCCAGCTCCCGGATCAGGTACGAGAGCGACTCCGGCGCCCCGCCGAGCTCGGAGCGATGGTGCACGAAGAGCACCGGGATCGGGAGCTGCTGGGGCACCTGCCTATGCTAGCCGGGGCTCGAGCGGCCTTACGATCTCCGAACGTGGCGCGGATCGGTATCGACGGGCTGATGATCTCGCCGCAGGGCAAGGGCCACTGCGCGTTCGGAGCGGCAGGCGGTCGAGGCCCTCGCGGCGCGGGGCGAGCACGAGCTCGTGGTCTTCGTACGCGAGCCATTCGCGCTCGAGGGCGTCGAGACGGTCCGCGTGACCGAGCGCCTGATGATCGACTGGGAGTTGCGCGGCCTCGCGCGGGCGGCGAAGCGCCACCGGCTCGACGCGTTTCTCTCGCTGAGCGAGCGGCTGCCGCCGGTCGGCGGGCCGCCGACCGTCGTCTGGCTGTTCGAATCGCCGGTGCACCGGATCCGGCAGAACCGTCGGAGCGGTGCGCCTCTCCGGCACCGCTCGAGCGATCTGCTGACCGCGATGCTCTGGAAGCGCTCGCTGCGCCGGGCCGTCCATGTGGCGATGGGCTCTCGGGCGACCGAGCGTGAGGTGGTGGCCGCGATCCCCGAGCTCGCAGGCCGGACGAGTGTCGTCTATCCGGGTCTGCCCCGCGGGTTCGGGCCGGGTCCGGCGTCCGACCGCGGCGGCCCCTACGTCTTCCATCTCGGCTCCGCCGACCCCCGCGACAACACGCAGGCCGCGATCGAGGCGTGCCGTCTTGTCGGCGCGCGACTGCTCGTCGCCGGGGGCGCCCGCCTCGACGCGCGGGGCGCAGACGTCGAGTTCCTCGGCCGCGTCTCGGACGAGGAGCTGCAGCAGTTCTACCGGGGCGCGTCGGCGTTCCTCGATCCGTCGCTCTACGAGGGCTTCGGCTACGGCGTGCTCGAGGCGATGGCCTGCGGCGCGCCCGTCGTGGCGTCGGACGTGACCTCGATCCCCGAGGTCGCGGGCGAGGCCGCGCTGCTCTGCGACCCGCGCTCCCCCGAGGAGCTGGCGGCGGCGCTGCGTCGTGTGCTGGACGAGCCAGGCCTCGCCGGGTCGATGCGCGAGCGAGGGTTGCGCCAGGCGGCTCGCTTCACGTGGGAGGCGACCGCTGCGGGGCTGAGCGCGGCGCTCCGCTAGCCGCGCCTGAGCAGGCGACGTGCCTTTTCGGCGTACAATCCCGGCCTGAACGCCCAGGCATGTTGCCGATACCACGAGCGGCGCCGGAACCTGGCGGTGAACAGCCATGCGGATGGTGCGACGCGCCACGTGTACGGGACGCGCCAGAGATAGCGGTAGTCCCCCCGACGGCGATGACTCCAGATCACCTGTGCCGGGTGGTCCTTTGGCGACTTCCAACCGCCGTATTCGTACAGGTCGTTGACCCAGGGGTCCGGAATGCTCTTGTAGAAGTGGATGCCGAGGAGCGTCTGCTCGTGCCGGAAGATGCGGCAGTCGCGCACGATCACTGTGTCGAGTTGGTCGAGCCCGCGATTGAGCTTCGCAACCTCGTCGGCTGAAAAGCCGAGGCTCCGCCCGCGCTCCGCGTCCTCGAACGTCGGCACGATTACTCCCTCGAAGAACGCGCCTGCGGTGGAAAAGGCCAGAATGCCGGCCGCGATCGAGTCCCGACCGTCGAGTGCGTCCGCGATCCCGTAGAGGCCGAAGTAGTCGCTCGGCACGCTGTCGCGCATCGGCTGGCCCTGACCGACTACGAAGTAGCCGCGTTGCTCAACCTGCTCGAGCGGCTCCGCCAGACTCCGCAGGACGGTCGCACCGGCGTCGAGCCAGAAGATGCGGTCGGCTTCCAGGTGCGTCCAGATCCAGGTCTTCCAGGTGCGGCCCTTCGCCCAGTGCGGGACGAAGGGCGGCACCGTCCGCACCTCGACGCCGCGGACGCCTTCGATCAGTCGGCGTTGCTGCGGGCTGAGACCGAGGTCGTAGACCACGAGCTCGTCGAAGATGTCGGAGTTCGCCTTGACCGAGCCGAGCATGTTCAACAGGTGGAAGCCGTAGCGCTCGTCGGCAGCGGAGGCGAGCACTGTGCTCACGGGCGAGCGAGCCTCTCTGCGAGCTCTGCCACCGCGTCCGCCCAGGCCTCCGGCGTGAACCCGCGGGCGAGCTCGAGCGACCGCTCTCCGGCTGCCCGCCGGAAGTGCTCGTTCCCGACGAGGGCGGCGAGCGCGCCGCGCAGCGCTTCCGGGTCGTCCGCGGGGACCCGGAAGCCGTTCACGCCGTCCTCGAGCAGGTCCCAGGCCGCGCCGGCCGCCTCGGTGGCCACGAGCGGCAGCCCGGCGGCCGCAGCCTCGTTCAAGGCCATGCCCCACGGCTCCGAGCGGGAGGGAAGGACGAAGCAGTGGGCGCGGGCGTACCAGGCCGGCAGTTCGCCCTGCTCGAGCTGACCGAGAAAGCGGACGTTGGGCGGAGCCACGGCGCGCAGGCGCTCCCGCTCGGGCCCGTCGCCCGCGATCGCGAGCTGTGCATCGAGACCTTCGAACGCCCGCAGCAGCACATCGATGCCCTTCTCACGGGAGAGCCGCGAGACGGCGAGGAACAGCACCTGCTC
This sequence comes from uncultured Actinomycetes bacterium, assembly GCA_963757725.1. Classification (GTDB taxonomy): domain Bacteria; phylum Actinomycetota; class Thermoleophilia; order Gaiellales; family Gaiellaceae; genus CAVWSR01. The sequence goes on along the minus strand of CAVWSR010000003.1, from coordinate 125,971 downwards.
GCCGTCAGCCTCATGCTCGGATCGCAACGCAGCGACGCGGTCGCGAAACCGTGAGAGATCGACGGCGTTCGGGGCAATCGCGATCCGCGCGGGTTCGATCCCGAGCGTCCGAAGGTAGGCCGCCGAGGCCTGGCCGGGCACGATGAAGGCCCGGCTGCGACCGACGAAGCTCCTCTTCAGGCGCGCGACGAGCCGCGACCCCGCGCGAGCGTCCCGCTCGGTGCTCTCGACCCACGTGACAACTGGGATCCGGCGCCGGCGGGCCCAGAGCAGAGCCTGCCAGTAGGCGGGCTGGTTCCAGCCCCCGACGACCATGACCTCTGGGCGGGCCGTCGACAGTGCCCTGCGGATCCCGACGTTGGCGACGATCCAGGCGCCTCTGCGCGAGCGGCCGGCCCCGCGCAGCACCTCGTACTTGAAGCGCATGCCCTCCGGCTCGAGCCGGTAGGAGCGGCGTGGGTCGCGCTCGGCGACGAAGAGGACGGTGAGCTCCAGTCGCTCCGCGAGCGCGTTGAACAGAGGTGTCCGGAACGGTGTCGTGACCTCGGTCAAGAGGGTCAGGCGGGTCAGCCGACAGCCTCCCGGTAGACGGTGAGCACTCTCGCTGCCATCGAGCCCACGGAGAATTCCTCCTCGACCCGGCGCCGGCCCGCCGCCCCGAGGCGTTGCGCCGCCGCCCTGTCGGCCAGCAGCCCTCGGATCGCCTGCGCCAGCCGCTCGGCATCGCGCGGCGGGACGAGCACCCCCGTCTCGCCGTCGGAGACGACCTCGGGAGTGCCGCCCACGGCCGTCGCGACGACAGGCGTTCCCTGCGCCATCGCCTCGAGAATCGTCATCGGCAGGCCCTCGATCCACGAGGGGAGAGCGAACACGTCGAGGGCCGCGATCAGCTCCGGCACGTCGTGACGGTAGCCCGTGAAGACGAGGCGATCGTGGATCCCGAGCCGGTCGGCCTCCCGCTCGAGCGAGCGTCGAAACGCGCCGCCCGCCTCGAGGTCCTCGCCGACGAGCAGGCCCCAGACGCCGTCGAGCTGGGCCAGGGCCTGGATCAGCTCCCGCTGCCCTTTCACGTCGCAGAGCCGCGCGACCTCGCCGACGAGCGGCACGTCGGGCGGCACGTCGTCCGGGCGCCGCGGCTCTGCGCGAGCGAGCTCGATGCCGTTGCGGATGGTCACGACCCTGCCTTCCGGATAGCCCTGGCGAACGAGTGAGCGCCGGGTCGCTTCGGACACGGCCACGATGCTCGCACAGAGCCGCGCCGTCAGGTTGTCGAGCGCGATCTGCAGTCTGCGCCCGCGCCCTGCCCGGAACGTGTTCTCGATATGCATGTGCGAGATCACGCGGGCCCCGGCGAGGCGGGCGGCGATCCGGCCGAGCACGTTCAGCGAGAAGTGTCCGTGCGTGTGCACGAGGTCGGCGCGCGCCGCCCGCACCGCGCGGCGGAGCCGCAGGAGCGACCCAAGATCGAGGGCTCCTCCTAGCGGCACGACGTGCACGGAGAAGCCGTCGCCGCGAGCACGCTCGACGAACGCGCCTGCCGAAGGCGAGATGAACACCACCTCGTGCCCGGCGTCGCGAGCCGCGCGCGCGAGCAGCAGTGCGACGAGCTGACCGCCGGCGACCTCGCCGCCGATCACGAGCTGGGCGATCCTCACGGGCGCACGGGGCTCGTGCAGACCGCGACGAGCTCCGTCGCCCGCTCGATCCCGTCGCGCTCGATCACGATCCCCGCCGCCGTCACCTCGGCCATCGGCGCCGTCCCGAGCAGCGCCGACGCACGTCGCAGGAAGACGAGTCGCTTGCGCAGGCCGAGCACATCCAGGCGCTGCAGGAGCCGGTGACGTGCGGTCTGAATGCGGCGCTGTCCGTACAGCTCGACCCCGGCGAAGCGGCGACCGAGCACCGCTTCGAAGTCGTGGCGCGAGTACTCGACCTGGTGGAACGGGTTCGGCGGATGCTTCGTCGTCTCCGCGGCCTGAGGCGTCGAGACGAACAGCGTCGCGTCGTCGCGCAGCACGCGGGCGAGCTCGTCGAGCATTCGCTCGGGATCGGGCACGTGCTCGATCGCCTCGAAGGCGCAGACGACGTCGAAGGAGCCGTCGGGGAGGTCCAGCGCCGCTAGGTCCATGACCTCGAAATCCGCGTTCTCGTGCCTGTAGTGGGAGCGTGCGTACTCGATCGCCTCCTCGCTGAGGTCGACGCCGACGACGCGGCGCGCGACGCCCGCGAGGAGATTTGTCCCGTAGCCGACGCCGCAACCCGCGTCGAGCACCTCTTTGTCCTCACACCGGCTTCGTGCGAACTCGTACCGCTTGAGGTGCAGGGCGACGATTCCGGGCTCGGTCTCCTCCGGGACGATGCGCTCTGGGTAGCTCACGAGAGCCAGTATGCTTGCCTGCGCCGCGATGGTGCCAACTACCGACGTCCTCGCCGGACTTAGGCACCGAGCGGCGCTTGAGGCGGCCTTCGCCTTCGTCCTTTTCCTGGCTTCGAGCGGCACGGTGCAGCAGTACCTCGGGCTTGCCGGGGTCGCCGCGTACGGCGTCGGGCTCGCCGCCGCTGTTCCGGTCGCACTTCGGTTCGTGCTGCCCTGGTTTCGAGCGAGGGTGTCGGAGCGGACCGCGCTTTGGCTCGCTCTTGGCACGCTCATCGCGCTCGTCGTCGCCTTCGCGGTGATCTATCCGCACGCGAACGCTCGGGGGTTGACGGCCGGGAGCGACCGCGACGACGCCGCGAACATCGCGACCCGCCACCTGTTCCACCTGGAATATCCGTACTCGACGCCGACCTATCTCGGCAACGTCGTCAGTCAGCTTCCGGGTGGCCTGCTGCTCGACGCTCCCTTCGTCGCCCTCGGCAACAGCGCGTACCAGAACGTGTTCTGGCTGGCGGTGCTCTTCGTCGCGCTCTGGCGGTATGCGGGCGAGGCGCGCGTGGCCCTCTTCGTCTCGTGGCTCGCGCTCGCGCTGTCGCCCGCCGTGCTGCGTGAGTACCTCACGGGCGGCGACGTGATCGCGAACACGTGCGCAGTGCTCGTCCTCATGCTCGCGGTGCTGTACGCGCCGCGACGGTGGGCCTGGCCCGCGGCGCTCGCGGCGATCGGGCTCGGTCTCGCGCTCTCATGGCGGCCTAACTTCATCTTCTGGATGCCGCTTCTCTTCGCCGCGCTGCTGCGTCGCCGCGGTGTGAGCTGGGCGATCCGCCACACGGTGCTCGCTCTCGGCTCCGCCGCGGCGGTGACGCTGCCGTTCTATCTCGGGCACCGGCACGGCTTCGGCCCGCTCCTCACGGCGCACAAGGTACGGCGATACGACGACATCGTTCCGAGGTCGGGAGCCGTCGTGCTCGGCGCGACGGGCCTCCTCGCGGTCGGGCTCGCCTGCCGAGAGCTGCTGCGAAGGCGCGATTTCCCATGGGATTGCGCGCTCGTGCAGATCTGCTTCCTGGGGCTCGTCATCGTCCTCGCGTCGGCGCAGGCCAGGAGGCCCGACTTCAGCTTCATCGTGATCGCCTACGGGCTGTTCTTTCTCTTCCCGGCGCTGTTCGCATTCGCGCGCGCCCTCGCGCGGAGCGCGTAAAGGCGGCGATTAAGCTTGCGCATGTCTTGCGCCCCCTGATCGGCCGTGTCTCGGGCTCGGCGGTGCCCTTCGCTGCGGCGGGGACCGTCGTCGCCTTTGCGTGCGGCTCGAGTTCCGTGCGCCTGCTCAACGACCTTGGGAAACCGTTGCGCTGGGTGATGCTTCTCGCGCTCTTCGGGCTCGCGCTCGGCTGGGCGCTCGAGCGCGGGCCGCGTCCGCGGATCGCTGTGCAGGCGCTTGGCGCTGCGGCGGCACTTGTCATCGTCGTGCTTGCCTCCACGCTGTGGTCGGTCGCGCCGAAGCTGACATTCGAGCGCGGGGTCAGCTTCGGAATCCTCCTGGCGACGGCCGCGCTGCTCGCGCAGGCGTGCGCGGGCCGATCGGGAGCAGTCGAGCGGGTGCTGCTCGGACTTCTCGGTGGTGCGGTCGCTGTGGCGCTCGTCGGCCTCCTCGTGCTCGCCTTCGATCATTCCGCCGCGGTCGAGGCCGCCACGTTCGATCTGCCCTCGCGCTTCAAGGGGATGGGCGAGAACCCGAATACCGCCTCGCTCCTGTATGGCGTCGCGGCTCCGCTTGCGGCGTGGTTCGTGCTCGGCAGTCGCAGTCTCGGCCGCCGCGCCGCTGCGGTTGCCGCGCTAGTGCTGTTGCTCGGCTCGATCGTTGCGTCTGGCTCACACGGAGCGCTGATCGCTGCCGCGCTGGGCACGCTCGTCCTCGCGGTGCTTGTTCCGCGCGGGCTCGCTGCCCGCGCGCGTCGCCTCCGTGGCGCTCGCGGCTGCAATCGCGCTCGGCTTCTGGATCCAGACGCTCCCGCAGCCGTCGCTCCACCCGGCTGGACCGGCCGTGGGCGCTGCCTCGCCGGTTGCCCGACCCGGTTACAGCGACGCCGAGGTCAACTTCCCGCTTGCGGGCGAGCTCGGGATCCCGCTCCCGGGCGTGTCCCTCAAGCGGACACTGCTCACCTCGAGCGGACGGCTACAGGCCTGGGGTGGCGCCGTGCGCCAGGTCGCTCACCGGCCCGTAGCGGGATACGGGTTCGGCACCGAGGGGCGCGTCTTCGTCGATCGGTGGTCGACCTTCGTCGGCAGCCTGCCGGAGAATGCGTACGTCGGGCTCGCTCTCCAGCTCGGAATCGTCGGACTCGTGCTCGCCGCGCTGCTCGTGTTGGTGCTGGTGGCCGCCGCCCGTCGCCGTCTCCTCTCGTCGCGGCCTGGGATCGCCACGGCCTGCCTCGGCGCGCTCGTGGCCGGACTCGTGCTCGCGGTCGTGCAGTCGTATCTCTTCTCCGTCGGGAACATCGCGGCTACCTCGGTCTGGATCTGTGCCTTCCTGCTCGCCGCGGCGGGGGCGTCGGATGCCTAGGAGACGCACGTCGGACAGGCCACGGCTGCTCGTCTTGAACCAGTACTACGCCCCCGGTCTCGAGGCGACGGCGTACCTCCTCTCCCAACTCTGCACCGCTCTGGCAGAGGACTACGACGTGACGGTGATCACGGGCCGGCTCGCCCACCCGCACGCCGATCCGGGCAGGTCCGAGCTCGACGGCGTCGAGGTCGTGCGTGTGCGCTCGACGGCCTTCGATCGAAGCCGCCTCTTTCTGCGAGGGCTCAACTACGCGACCTATCTGTTCTCGTCTCTTCGCGCCGGGCTCTTCGCGCGTCGACCGGACATCGTCCTGTGCATGACAGATCCGCCGGTGATCGCCAACGTCGCGCTGATCGTCGCGCGCTGGAAGCGGGCTCCTCTTGTCGTCGTCAGCCAGGACGTCTTCCCGGAGGTCGCCATCGAGCTCAAGCGGCTGGAGAACCCGTTGCTGACCGGACTGCTCCGAAGGCTGATCGGCTTCTACCTCCGCCGCGCAGACCGCGTCGTCGCGATTGGGGACACGATGCGGCAGCGGCTGCAGGAGAAGGGCGCCTCGCCAGACCGGATTCGCGTGATTCCAAATTGGGTCGACACCGACGCGATCCAGCCGTCTCCGAAGGACAACGAATGGTCGCGCGGGCACGGCCTCCACGATCGCTTCGTGATCATGCACTCGGGCAACGTCGGACACGCGCAGAACCTGGACGCGCTTGTCTGGTCGACGACGTTCCTCCGCGATCTCGAGGACGTCGTGGTGGTCATCATCGGCGGCGGCGCGCGGCACACGGAGCTCGTCGAGCTCGTCGAGCTCACGGAGGCGGATTCTGTTCGATTCCTCGGCTACCAGCCGCGGGAGACCCTTTCGCAGTCGCTCTCCTCCGCCGACGTGCACGTGATCGGGCTCGCTCGAGGGCTCTCCGGCTACGTTGTCCCAAGTCGGCTCTACGGGATCCTCGCCGCCGGCCGGCCCGTGATCGTCGCGGCCGACCCTGAGAGTCGAGACCGCCCAGGTCGTCTCGGGCAAGCGGTGCGGCGTCGTCGTACCGCCGGGCCGTCCGGAGCTGCTCGCGGAGGCGATCCGAGCGGCGTATGACGGTGCGTTCGACCTCGAGGAGATGGGCGCGCGCGGTCGCGATTACGTGGTTCGCGAGGCCGACCGGAGCGTCGCCGTGGCGCGCTATCGGAGTGTGCTGGATGAGCTGGCATAGGCTCAGCCTCGTCGCGGTCGCCGTGCTGGTCGCGGTTGCGGCGCTCGTTGCAGTCGGACGCTCGGAGCGGAGCCGGGAGACGAATCGCGAGCTGCGCGGGATCCGCGCGGTCGCGGCGGCGATCGGTCCGCTCGACAATCGGACGCTCTCCGCGTTCCGCGTCCTACCCTCCTTCGACTGCCTTCTCTACCGGCGCGGCGCAAACGTGTTTGCCCTCGAGGTTTGCGTCGACGGTGCCGGCCGCGTTGTGGAGGCGATCGACAGGCGCGGAGAGACACGCCGCTTCTGGTCGCTCCGTTTCGAACCCTCAGCATCGACGTTGCGCGTGGATCACGCCGAGGTCGAACGCCTGCTGCGGCGGATGCGCGAGTCGTAGCGGGTCCTAGCGGCGCAGCGCACGTCGCAGCCGCCGCAGGGCCCGATGCTCGAGGCGCCTGTACTCCTGGCGGTAGGGATCGAAGCTCAGGAGGGCCCCCAGATAGGCGCGGTAGGCTTCGGTGGCGACCGTCGCAAGCGGCTCCTCCGGGAGCAAGCGGGGCCGCTCGAGCTCGATCACAAACAGGTTCGCCGGGAGGACGTACGCGCAGAAGGCCGCACCCTCCGCGCGCAGCTCCGCGGTGAAACCGTCGAGGGCCCGGTAGATCACGGCTGCGTCGTGGAAGACGATGCAGCCGCGTCCGCGCATCGCCTGCCGGCAGAAGCGGGCATCGCGGAGGGTCGCCGTGTCGGTGTGCTCGCCGTCGACGAGGCAGAGCTCGGGTGGTCGCGCCAGCCCGTCGGGGTCGAGCTCGACGGTGCTCGTGTCGAGCGTGACGAGCTTGTCGAGATCGGCGCCCGGGATCGCAGCGAGGTTCTCCAGCATCCGCGAGGTGCTGTTGCCGGGGTAGCGATAGACGAGCCCGCGCTCGTCCGGCTGGCTGTCGGGCCTCGAGTCGATCGACGTGATCGACTCGCAGGCCGGGTCGCAGATCAGCGCCTGCAGCGAGCCTCCGAGGTGCGAACCGATCTCGAGGTACGAGAAGCGTCCGTAGGAGGCGCTGCACGCAGCGTGCAGAGCGAGCAGCGACCGCCGGTCATCCGGATCGAGCTGCGCCTCGACATGGTCGAACAGGGTCGTATCCAGGTGCGCGACCCGCTGCTCAACCGAAAGCGTGTGGGCGGCCACCGGGGCCAACGTAAGATCGATGGCCGTGATCGTCAAGGCGCTCTTCTGGGCCTCCTTCGGCGCGCTCGCCTGGACGCACCTCGCCTATCCGGTCGCTGCCGCGACGGGGGCGCGGCTGCGTGGGCGGCGGGTGCGCACCGACGACACCTTCGAGCCGACGGTCTCGGTGATCGTCACGGCCTACAACGAGGAGACCGTGATCGAGCGCCGGCTCGACAATCTGCTGGCCCTCGACTACCCCGCCGGGAAGCTCGAGCTCGTCGTCGCCTCCGACGCCTCCGACGACGCCACCGACGAGCTCGTCGGTCGGTTTGCGCCACGGGTCGGGCTCGTTCGGTGTCCACGAGGCGGCAAGGTCGCGGCTCAGAACCACGCCGTACCGAAGACGACCGGGGAGCTCGTTGCCTTCTCCGACGCGAACGCCACGTGGGCGCCGAACGCGCTGCGCAAGCTCGTGCGCAACTTCGCCGATCCCGACGTCGCATACGTCTGCGGCCGGCTGCGCCTCGAGCGCGCCGACGGCTCCAACAAGGAGGGCGCGTACTGGCGCTACGAGCTCTGGCTCCGCGAGTCGGAGTCGCGCCTCGACTCGGTCACCGGCGGCAACGGCTCGATCTACGCGGTCCGGCGCGCCGACTATGTCGACGTCGATCCGCGCTTCGGCCACGATCTCTCGTTCCCGTACCTGATGGTGCAGCGCGGCCGCCGGGCGGTCTACGAGCCGGAGGCAGTCGCCTTCGAGAGGCCGACGCCGACGAACGAGACCGAATATCGGCGCAAGGTGCGCATGTTCGAGCACTGCTGGCTGATCGTCGGCCGCGGGCGGATGCTGCGGCGGCTGCGGCCCCTCTATCTTGCCGAGCTCGTCACTCACCGGCACCTGCGGTACGCGAGCGGGCTCCTGCACCTCGTGCTGCTCGGGAGCTCGGTTGCGCTGCTCGGCGAGGGTCCGCTCTACCAGGTCGCGCTCGGGCTGCAGCTCGGGCTGCTCGCGGCCGCAGCGGCCGGAGTCGGAATCGCGCGCTACTACGTTCTCGTCTCCTGGGCGACCGTCGTCGCGCTCTGGAACGCGCTGCGCCGCGGCGTGCCGGCGACCTGGGAAGCGGCGGAGGGGACACGCTGAACCGCCTGCTCGACGCGGCGCTTGGCGGTCTCGGGCTCGCGGCGTCGGCGCCGCTGCTCGGGCTCTCGGCGGTCGCGATCAAGCTCGAGGACCGCGGCCCCGTGCTCTACCGGCAGACGCGCGTCGGCCGGGACGGCGTCGGCTTCGAGCTGTTGAAGCTCCGGACGATGGTCGTCGGCGCCGAGCGCCAGGGTGCCGGCTTCGCGGTCGACACCGGCGACCCGCGGATCACCCGTGTCGGCCGGATCCTGCGCCGGCTCTCGCTCGACGAGCTGCCGCAGCTCTGGAACGTCGTCCGCGGCGACATGTCATTGATCGGCCCGCGCCCGACCCTGCGCTACCAGGTCGAGCGCTACGACGAGCGCCAGCGGCGGCGGCTCGCCGTCAGGCCGGGGCTCACTGGCTGGGCCCAGATCCACGGCCGCGCCACCCTTCCGTGGGCAGAGCGGATCGAGCTCGACGTCTGGTACGTGGAGCATCGCTCGCCCCTTCTCGACCTGAAGATCCTCGCGCGCACCCCGCTCGCGCTCTTCGGCGGCACCTACAAGGGCGAGCGAGGCGGCTGGACGGCTTAGAACTCGTTTCAGAATGAAGCCTTGAGCCGTCGGGACGCGCTGTGCACGCGCGCTGCTTTGTCCTCGGTCGCCCCGATAGCGCTGCTATCGAGGCTCCCTGCGTCCTTGCATCGCACGCACCCATCGCGCCGCGCCGACGAAGCGTCATTCTGAAAACGAGTTCTTAGCGCGCTCGGAGCTTTGCGAGCACCTGGTCGACCGCCAGGGCCGCGAGCAGGAGGAGCGCGAGTCGGAGCAGCAGCGCCGCCTCGAGCGCATGCCGGTCGACCTCGACGCCGCTCTGATGCCAGACGACGAGGAAGTGCGGGTACGTCGTCATAAGCACGCCGATCGGCACGAGCCAAAGGCGATCGAATCCGATCGAGCGAGCGACCGCTGCGGAGCCGACGAGCACGAATCCGAGCAGAATCAGCACGACTGCGACCCCGCGTGGAAACAACACGTGTTCCAGGACACGTGGCAAGGGCAGGAATCGGTGGCTCGCATTGTCGTCGTAGGCCTTCATCGACGGGTCGATCAGCGCGGCTGCGTTGTCGGACGTGGAGTACAGCGCCTGCTGCTGCCCGTGGAAGGGCCGGCCGAGCGTGTAGCCCGCGTGCGAGAGCAGGTAGCGGGCATAGACGCTCCTCGAGCTGTCCGTCATCCACTCGCTCTCGGGCCAGTTCGCAGTCGGGTCGAGGCCGCGGGCGACGAAGTACGGCTTCAGCTCCGCACTCGGCAGAACCCGGTGCGCCACGATATCCCTCATCGGCTGCAGCCAGCGCTTCCCGGATGAAGCCGAACCGTAGTCGAGCAGGAAGATCGCGCAGCACCCGGCGACGAGCACGAGCTTCAGCCGCCGCTGCTCCGGTCGTAGGAGCGTGAGCGCGACGAGCACACCGACGCCGACCACGACGTAGGCGTTCGTGTCTCGCGCAAACGTCCAAAGGAGTGAGAGCACGAGCACACTGCCCGCCCAGAGCGGCCGCGGCGAGCGGACGAGCACGAGCCACGCTGCGAGTAGCAGCGCCAGGAGGGCGAAGGTCAAGGATTCGCTGAACAGCAGCGTGTCCCAGAGGATCACCTCCGTGGTCAAGCTGAACGCGAGCACAGTCGCGAACACCAGCGGCTGCAGCCACCCGTCGCGGATGCAGCGAGCGACGACCGCGGCGAGCACGAGCCAGGCGGCGGTCGAGAGAACCAGTTGCGCGACGATCCGGGATTCCGAGCTCTGGAAGACCTTGTAGAACAGTGGGATCGTGAAGCCGCGCTCGCCGGTATAGAACGACCAGTCCCAGAGCGCGTCGTGAGCTACCCGCTCGTAGCTCGGGGTGTCGGTGACCCTGTCCGCGATGTTCGTGAAGCTCCCGACGCGGAAGACGACGTACAGACCGACGAGCCCGGCGTAAACGGGAAACGTCCTCGCCGCGACGACCTCGGTCACGCGCTGCCAGAGCGAGTTGAGCGACTTGGACGCGGAGGTCGTCAACCTGGCGCCATACGATAGTGCTCTGCCCGGCCCCCACAGTCGCCCGGGGGCGAACCGCTAGGCGGGCGCCGCGATGTACAGGTGCACGGCGAGCGGCGCGAAGGAGTCGGCGAAGGAGCCGTCCTTCGGCGCGACCTGACGTCCCTCGCCCAGCACCTGCAGCGGACGGTTGCCGAGCCCGGGCGCGGAGATCGTCGCGCTCGCCGGCGCGAAGGAGCTGTTGACCGCGAAGACGTAGAGTGCGCCGCCGAGGCGCCGGGCGCCGACCCGCACCGGCCCCGTCGAGACGGAGACGGGCGCGTCCTGCGCGAGCAGCGCCGGGCCGAGCGCCTGCACGTCCTGGGCGACCGCCGCGATCGCCGCGCCGTTCTCTCCCGTCCAGCCGATCGGGAAGAAGCCGAGTCCGCGCGCGCCGCCGGCGATCGCGAGCCAGCTCTCTGCGCGCATCGTCGCGGGCGTGACGGCGAGCTCCGGCGTCTCGGGGCAGTCCATGTGCCCGGTCTCGATCCACTGGAAGGTCGGCTTGCCGCCTGCGAGGCCCACGAGCTCGCGCTGCGCGGCGTAGACGTCTGCCAGCCGCTCGGGCCGGCACCAGTTCTGAAGCGGATAGAGATCGAAGCCGATCACGTCGGCCTTCGCGACGAGCCCCGGATACATGCTGCGACCCGTCGGCAGCGGCGCCGCACCGGAGTAGAAGTGGTTCGTCAGCGTCAGGAAGCGGACCGTGGGCGCGTCTGGGAGCGAGGCACCGGTGATTCCGTGCCCGTCGGCCTCGTCGGGCAGGTTCGAGCCGATCACGCCGGGGGCATCGAGCGCGCCCTCCGCCGGCTGCGCCAGGGAGAGCGCCTGGCCGGAGAGAGCCTGGGCGAGCTCGAGGGTGCCGCCGCAGGCGTTGTTCGTGAACAGGTTGATCCCGATCGAGAGCACTCCGGCGACCGAGCCTGGGCACTGTCCGTACACGAGCAGCGGGAAGAACGGCTGGCCCTCGAGCAGCACGTCGCCGCCGCCGATCGACGCCGCCACGCGTGTTGTCGGAGCCGTCGGATGGACGCTGACCGTCTGCTCCGCGCCGGCCGCGCTCACGTGGACGTCGTACGTGCCGCCGACCGAGAGCCCGCCGAGCGTGATCGAGCCGGCGTCCTTCGGCGGCGCCGCCCAGAGAGTCGGCGGGAGCCCTGCCGGCCCGTAGGCGAGGCGCACGTCCGCCCCGGGCGGGGCTCGCCAGGAGATGCGCGCGCCCGAGGGGAGGGTGGCGGCGACAGTCACATCCGTGAGCACGGACGGCGGCGGCGGCGCCGCGGTGGTGGTCGTCGGCGGCGCGGTCGTCGTCGTTGGCGCGGTCGGTGGAGCGGCAACGGTCGTCGTCGGCGCGGCGTGCGGCTTCGGCCGCGACTTCGGCTTGCGCTCGTGCAGGATCACGATCGCGACGACGAGCCCGAGCAGCGCGACTCCGGCGCCGACGAGCAGGTGCGGGAGCCGGCTGCGCACGCTCACCGCTTTCAGGCTAGCCGCTAGTGTCTTCGCCCGTGACGGCGGTGCTCTTCACGTGCGCGGGACAGCGCGTCGACATCGTCAGCGCCTTCGGCCGCGCGGGTGCCTTCACCGTCGCCGCGGACGCGAATCCCCTTGCTCCGGCGCTCTACCACGCCGACCGGCACGCTCTCGTGCCGCGGATCGACGATCCGGCCTACGTCGACGCGCTCCGCCGCCTCGTCGCCGAGTACGACGTCAAGCTCGTCGTGCCGCTGACCGACCTCGACCAGCACATCCTCGCCGAGGCCGATCTCGGCACCGTCGCGCTCGTCCCCGACGCGGCCGTCTGCGAGGCGATGGCCGACAAGTGGGCCGCGCACGAGCTGTTCCTCGAGCACGGGATCGCGAGTCCGGACGGCTGGCTGCCCGGGGGACTGCCCGACCCGGTCCCCTACCCGGTGCTCGTCAAGGCGCGGGTCGGCTTCGGCTCGCGCAACATCTTCCGCTGCTCGACCGGCGAGGAGCTCTCGTTCCACCTTCGGCACACGCCGGTCGACTCGTTCGTCCAGGCTCTCTGCCACGGCGAGGAGTTCTCGATCGACGTCTTCTGCGACCTCGAGGCGCGCTGCCTGAACGCGATTCCGCGCACGATGATCGAGTCGAAGGGCGGCGAGTCGATCAAGGGCATGACGATCAGGGATCAGGAGCTGATCGATTTCGGTGCGCGCGTTGCCGAGACGATCGGGATCAGAGGCCCGGCGAACGTGCAGTGCTTCCGCGAGCCTGACGGGCAGTTGCTCGTCACCGACGTGAACCCGCGCTTCGGCGGCGGCTTCCCGCTCCCGCATGCGGCCGGGGGGCGCTATCCGGAGCTCGCGCTCGCGCTTGCAAACGGCGAGCGGCCCGAGCCGCGCCTCGGGGAGTTCCGTGAGGGCGTTGTGATGACCCGCTTCTTCTCGCAGCTGACCCTGGTCGCCGAGGCCGACGGTACGCTGGTGCCGTTCTCCGAGGAGCTGCCAGAACCGATCGCGGAGGCCTAGGCCTTCTTCTGCTCGCTCTCGTCGGGCTCGCCGCTGCGTGCGCCGGCGGTCACGACCGCGCCACGCCGCCGGCGCCGACCGAGCGCATCGCGCCGCCGAAGTCCACGCGGGCGGTCGTCCTCGTCACCGTCGTCGACGGCGACACGCAGGTGCGGGTCCCTGGTGCGCGGGTGCTCATCGGTCGCCTCGTCGCCCACACCGACCGCCACGGGACCGCGAGGATCACGATCCGGCGGCGCGCCGCCCTGCTCGTCGACGTGCGGGCGCGCCGCTACGCCGTCCGCGAGGTGCGGGCGCCGTTTCGGCTGCATCGCGCCGTCACGATCCGCATCTACCGGCCCTCGCGCCAGTGGTCGGTCTACGGGGCCACGGCGAGCCGTGAGCAGGCGCGCCGCTGGAGCCTGCGACCGCCGTTCCACACCGTCTGGAGCCGAGGGGTCGGCTCGCTGATCGAGTTCCCGGCCGTCGTCTCGAACGGTGTTGCCTTCATCGGCAACTATCGCGCGACGATCTACGCGCTCTCGATGAAGGACGGCAAGGTGCTGTGGATGCACCTCACCCCCGGCGGGAAGATGGCCTCCTCGCCGGCGGTCTGGGACGATTCGGTCGTCGTCCACGGCATGGATGGGCACGTCTGGGTGCTGGACCGCAACACGGGGCGGCTCCAGTGGCAGCGGTCGATCGGCTCACCGATCGAGTCCTCGCCCGTCGTGCGGGGCGGTGTCGACTATTTCGGCGCCTGGAACGGCAGCGTCTATGCCCTCGACCTCCGCACCCACCGGCTGCGGTGGGTCTTCCGTGGCGGCTACAAGATCACCTCGTCCGCGGCGCTCGCGGGCGGGACGCTCTACATCGGCGATTACGGCGGCCGGCTGCTCGCGCTCACGCTGGCACGCGGCCGGCTGCGCTGGCGCGCGGGCGTGAACGGACGCGTCTACGGCACCCCCGCGATCGCGAGTGGACGTGTGTTCGTCCCGTCGTCGACCGGCGGGTCGCTGACGGCCTTCTCGACCGGCGGGCGCTTTCTCTGGCGTATCGACACGGGCTCCTACGTCTACTCGTCGCCCGCCGTCGCCGGCGGACGCGTCTTCTTCGGCTCCTACAACGGCGTCTTCTACGGCGTCTCGGCCGGAAGCGGCCGCGTGCTCTGGACCGTCGGCACCGGAGGCTCGATCTCGGGCGCGGCCGTCGTCGTCGGCGGTGTCGCCTACGCGGGGAGTTTCTCGCACAGGATCTACGGCGTGGACGCCGCGTCGGGGCGCGTGCTCCTGCGCTTTCCACACGGCCAGTACGTGCCCATCTCGGGCAATGCCGGCAAGCTGCTCATGCACGGCTACTCGCGCGTCTACGCCGTCATGCCCCGGTAACCTCGTCCCGGTGAAGCGGTTCCTGCTGGCGTTCGCGGCCCTCGTCGTTCTCGCCGCCGGCGCAGGCGCCGCCTACGTCCTCTACCGCCAGCACGAGCGGCGCAACGTCCACGGCTCCTCGACGATCGAGTTCGTGACCACGGCGCCTCCGGTCGTCCGTCCGCCCAAGGAGCTGAGCGAGCTGCCGTGGCCGACCTACGGCTACGACGATCGGCGCACCCGCTATGCCTCGGGGATCGCGCTGCGCCCGCCCTTCCGCCGGCTCTGGATCTTCCACGCCCAGAGCCTGCTCGAGTTCCCGCCGGCGGTCGCCTACCGGCGCCTCTACTTCGCGAGCAACTCGGGCGTCTTCTATGCGATCAGCGCGAAGACCGGGAAGCGCGCGTGGAAGGTCGCGATGGGCCGGTGCGTCGCCGCCTCGCCGGCGGTGGTGCGCGGCCGCGTCTTCATGACGTTCCTGAACCGGCCGCCCTGCAATTCGTCGACCGCGTCGGACGGCCTCCTGGTCTCGTTTCACGCCGGCACCGGGCGTATCGACTGGCGGCGCACGATCGGTCCCAGCGAGAGCTCGCCGCTCGTCGCCAACGGTCTCGTCTACGTCGGCGACTGGCGCGGCAACGTCTATGCGTTCGGGGCGTCGGACGGGAGGCCCGTCTGGAGCTTCCACACGGGCGGCAAGGTCAAGGGAGGCGTCGCTCTCGACGAGGGGCGGCTCTACGTCGGCTCCTATGACGGCCACGTCTACGCGCTCGACGCCCGGACCGGCAAGCTGCTGTGGCGCGCCTCCGCCCAGGGCACGCTGCTCGGCGGGGCGACCTTCTACGCCACGCCGGCGCTCGCCTACGGCCGGGTCTACATCGGCGCCACCGACGGCAAGGTGTACTCCTTCGGCGCGGGCAGCGGCAAGCTCCGCTGGTCGCATGGGACCGGCGGCTACGTCTACGCCTCTGCGGCGGTGTGGAAGGGGCTCGTCCTCGTCGGCTCCTACAGCGGCTGGTTCTATGCCCTCGATGCGGCGACGGGGGACGAACGGTGGCGCTTCAGGGCCAACGGGCAGATCTCGGGCTCGGCGACGGTGGTGAACGGCGTCGTCTACTTCGCGACCCTGCAGCGGCGTACCTACGCCCTGAACGCCCGCACGGGAGCGGAGGTCTGGTCGTTCCCAGACGGCAAGTACTCGCCTGTCGTCGCCGACACGCACCGGCTGTATCTCGTCGGCTACGGCGCGGTCTACGGCCTGGTGCCCAGGTAGCCTCTCCGCCCGATGCGCTATGTCGTCACCGGAGCCGCGGGCTTCATCGGCTCGCACCTGGCCGAGGTCCTGCAGGATCAGGGCCACGACGTGTTCGGCGTCGACTGCTTCACCGACTACTACGACGTCGCGCTGAAGGAGGAGAACGCCGCCGCGCTCCACCTGGCGCGGCTCGATCTCGCCGACGAGCCGCTCGACCTCACGGCGCTGTGACGGCGTCTTCCATCTCGCCGGGCAGCCGGGCGCGCGCAGCTTCGGCCGGCGTTCGCCGGCTACCTGCGCTGCAATCTGCTCGCGACCCAGCGCGTGTTCGAGGCGGCCGCCTCCGCGGGCGTGAAGGTCGTCTGGGCGAGCTCCTCCTCGATCTACGGCGACGCCGAGCGCTACCCGACCCCCGAGGAGACCCCGCCGCGGCCGAACTCTCCCTACGGCGTGACGAAGCTCGCCTGCGAGCATCTCGCCGCAGCCTACGAGCGCAGCTTCGGGCTCCGCGCGGTCGCCCTGCGCTACTTCACCGTCTACGGGCCGCGACAGCGCCCGGACATGGCGTTCGCGCGGGTCGTGGACGCGCTCGCGCGCGGCGGCTCGTTCGAGGTCTACGGAGACGGCTTGCAGTCGCGGAGCTTCACCTTCGTCGGCGACGTCGTGGCGGCGACGATCGCGGCGATGGAGGCACCCGACGGCGCGGTCTACAACGTCGGCGGCGGCGAGGAGGCGACCATGCGCGAGGCACTCGGCCTGCTCGAGCGGATCGCCGGCCGGCCGCTCGAGCTGCGCTACGGCCCGCCCGCGACCGGGCGACATGCGGCGCACGAAGGCCGACACGACCCGAATCGAGCGGGAGCTCGGCTGGCACGCGACGACCTCGCTGCGCGACGGCCTGGCGGCCCACTGGGCCTGGGCCTCCGGTAGAGTCGCCGCGCCGTGAGCACGCGCACCCCTGACGTCGATGCCGAGCAGGAGCTCGACTTCGGTCGCCTCTGGGGCTCGATCGTCGCACGCTGGTGGCTGCCGCTCGCCGGTCTCGCCGCCGGAGCCGTGCTCGGCTACCTCGTCACGCTCGGCGGCAGTACGACCTACCGCGCGCAGGCGACCGTCTACCTGGGGCAGCCGCTCTCGCCGAGCGGCGGCGCGCAGATTCAGAGTCTCGCCACGAATCCGAGCGCGGTGCGCCAGATCGTCGGCGCCGAGGCGAACATCCGCAAGGTCGCTCACGACACCGGCCTCTCGATCGCGAAGCTCCGTGCCGGGATCAGCAGCCAGCCGGTCGCGGGTTCGCTCGCGAAGGCGGGTCAGACGCCGCTCGTGGCGATCAGCGTCGAGGGCGCCCCGCCGCGCAGGATCGCCCAGGCCGCGAACCAGCTCGCGCAGATCGTCGTCTCGGGAGTCTCCGGCTACGTCTCGACGAAGATCGCGGGCCTGCAGTCGCAGATCACCTCGGACGAGTCGGAGATCGCGTCGATCGACGAGCGCTTGAAGGCCTACGACGAGGCGGTGCCCAGCGCGTCGCTCACCGACAAGCTGGTGATCCTCACCCAGGCCGGCCTGGCCGAGCAGCGGCGCGGGATCGTCGAGCAGGATCTGAACCAGTCGCGCGACCTGCTCTCGCTGGCGAAGAACGTCGAGCAGAGCCGCGTCGTCACGCACGCGGCGGCCGTCAAGGCGGGCGCGCGCAGCCGGCGCAACGCCGTCGTCGTCGGCGCCTTCGCCGGCCTGCTGGTGGGCCTGCTCGCCGCGCTCCTGTGGGAGCCCGCCGCCCGGGCCGTCCGCCGAACCTCGGCGTAGAGTTCCGCGCATGCTCGACGGGAAGACCGTCGCGGTCGTGGTGCCGGCGCACAACGAGGAGAACCTGATCGGCCCGACCCTGCTCGGGATCCCCGGCTTCGTCGACCGGATCCTCGTCGTCGACGACGTCTCGACCGACGCCACGGTCGAACGGGCCCGCGCGCTCGGCGATCCGCGCGTCGACGTGATCGTCCACGACCGAAACCTCGGCGTCGGCGCCGCGATCATCACGGGCTACAAGCGCGCTCTCGCCGAGCAGATCGACGTCACCGCGGTGATGGCCGGCGACAACCAGATGGATCCCGCCGAGCTGGAGTTGTTCTGCGCGCCGGTCGCCCGCGGCGAGCTCGACTACGCGAAGGCGAACCGGCTCTTCACCGGCCAGGCCTGGGAGCTGATCCCGCGCAACCGCTACCTCGGCAACGCCGTGCTCTCGCTCTTCACGAAGATCGCCTCCGGGCTACTGGCACGTCGCCGACTCGCAGGCGGGCTACTCGGCGATCTCGCTCGCGATCCTCGAGCAGCTCGACCTCGACCGGATCTACCAGCGCTACGGCTTCCCGAACGACCTGCTCGTGCACCTGAACGTCTGGAACGCGCGCGTGCGCGACTTCCCCTCGCGGCCGATCTACGGCGTCGGCGAGCGAAGCGGGATCCGCATCCGCAAGGTCGTGCCCCGGATCTCGTGGCTGCTGGCGAAGGGCTTCTTCTGGCGGATGCGCGAGAAGTACGTGATCCGCGACTTCCACCCGCTCGATCTTCTTCTACGCGCTCGGCTTCCTGATGACCGGGTTCGGCCTCGCGCTCGGGGTCGCCGAGACCGTGCTGCGCTTGCTGGGCAACCCGATCACGGCCGCGTCGATCGTGCTCGTCGCCCTGCTGCTCGTCTCGGGCTCGCAGTTCATGCTGTTCGCCATGTGGTTCGACATGGAGTCGAACAAGGATTTGCGCTAGCAACAACCGAAGGACACCCCGCTGCGATAAGGCCCGGCAGGAGTGGCAGCTCGGCCAGAAGGTGCCGCCGCCGCGGACGGGCGGGGGGTTGCGGCTCGGGACGCTGACGCTGATCGCGACCGCGCAGAGGAGGCGCGGCTATCGAGGCGATCATGCCTGGAGGAGACGACAGACCCTTGCGCAGGCCCTCCGGTAGGCGGACCCCGCGAGGGTGCAGCCGCTCGCCCGGCTACTTCTGCCGGATCGGAGGGTCCGGCTTCCGCGCCTCGACGAGCCAGTGCTTGTAGTGGTGCGCCTGGTTATCAAGCGTTCGCACGGAGTGATTGATCTCGAGCTCCTCAAAGCCGGAGAACAGCGTGCGCAACTCGTTCTCGGAGAAGAAATGCGAGAGTCCCATTCCGCCGAGCGGGCCCTCTTGGATATCGACGAATGTCCCCGGCTCAATCTCGGCGCCGGTGCCATAGCCGTAGGAGCCCTCAGCGAGCATGATGCCGAAGAAGCGACCGCCCGGTTTCAGCACGGTCAGTACTCCTTGGACGACGCGCTCCACCGCGGCAAACCGGTTGTGCTGCACCGACGTCACGTCGATGACCGCGTGGAACTCGTCCTCGGGATAGAGGGTAGTGAGCTCGACGAAGTCGCCGATCCGTAGATTCGCGGAGAGACTCTCGGCATCGATCCGCGCTTGCGCCTGCGTGATCGCGCTCAGGGAACCGTCGACGCCATGGACGTCAAAACCCTCCCGCGCGAGGTACCAAGCGACGGGACCCGGGCCACAACCCAGCTCCAGGACCCTGACCCGGCCGCGGTCCGGGGCGCCGTAGTATCGGCTGCCCATGAACCGGATCAACTCCTCTGGCGGGTACATGCCCCACGACCGCGATGAGAAGACCTCGTCCCAGCGGGGATCCCAGCTCAACCGATTCCCTCTGATACCTCGACGGCTGCCGCGATGACGTACACCATTTGATCATGCCGTACCGCTGGTCGGACGGCAGGCCGAGAACCGCGTCGGTCAACGCCGCCGAGGGTACGGCTCCCGGGTCGAGGGCGGGTGCAAGGGGGTCAGTGGACGGGGCAGAAGACGCAGTGGCCCGCGAGCTCGCGGAAGGCGTCGCGACGCGCACGGAACTTGCACCGGCAGCGCGAGCAGCGCGACCGAACTGGCAGGGGAGTGCGTCCCGGGAGAACTGGCTCGAGCTCCGTCAGCCAGGTCTCGAACGTGACGAGTCGGCATTGCGCCGATCCGGTGTCATCCAGCCCGAGACATTCGGCCAGCTGCGCATTGGGTCGCCTGCGTCGAGCCAAGGAGCGATCGTGGCCGCCGTAAAGGCTCGGTACCTGACCAGCTCGTCGCGGGGTCCGAGTCGAGGCCTTGTCGAAATGTGCGGCCGCGGACCACGTAGGCATATGCCCTCGGTAACCCGGCGGGCTCGCCTTGGCCTCGATCTTGCGAGGACCCGGTCGCGGAGCGCCGGTCGATGACGTCCACCTAAGATGGCGGCAGTGGCTGCCGGTCGGTCCGACTCGATCCCGCCGTATGAGCTACGGACCGTTCGCCTGGTCATTCGGTGCTGGAACCCTTCGGACGCGCCACTCTACAAGGACGCCGTCGACTCGAGCCTCGACCACCTGCGCACCTGGATCGAGTGGGCCTCCAAAGAGCCGACGCCCCTGGAAGCAAAGGTGGCGCTCCTGCGGCGCTTCCGCGGCCTCTTCGACCTCGATCAGGACTACCAGTACGGGATCTTCTCGCTCGGCGGTGAGGTGGTCGGCTCCGCAGGTCTCCACGCTCGTGGTAACGAGGGCGTGTTCGAGTTCGGATACTGGATCCGTGCCTCCCGCACCGGGCAGGGGTTCGCGACCGAGGCGGTCGCCGCCCTGACGAGAGCGAGCTTCGAGATTTGCGGCGTCGAGCGCCTCGAGATCCACATCGGGGTCGGCAACGAGGCAAGCTGCAGGATCGCGCGCAACCTCGGCTATGTCGAGGAGGCCGTCCTGCGCCGCCGGATGCCGCCGCTGACCGAGGGCGCCACCCCCGGCGACAAGGTCGTCTTCACGATGCTCGCGGAGGAGTTCGAGCGCTCGCCGCTTGCCTCGTTCGAGGTGGAGGGCCGCGACAGCATGGGCGTGCGCCTGCTGTAACGCTACTTTGCCGTCGGCGGTGCGTGTATCGCCGGAGACGTCCCCCGACGCGGCGCGAGACCGGGTGCAGTGGCCGCGAGTCCGGCGAGCAGGCACCCCGCGAGCAGGAGTTGCGAGACGACGCCGGCGGCGAGGGCCGAGCCCCAGTCGAGCCAGAGCGTCGCGAGCAGGAGCGCCAACGTCACGAAGGCGAGCGGCTGCCGTTCGCGCGCCCAGCTCACGAGCTGCGGGATGGTTAGCAGCAGGAAGACGAGCCGGTAGTCGAAGCTGTGGAACAGCGCGAAGGTACAGACGTAGACGGCTGCGCCGGCGTAGTACGCGTCGGTAGCCCGCGCCTCCTCGCTGAGACGGGGCAGGCGGCGCGAGACGAGGATTCCGGCGGTCGCGACGATCAGAACGAGCAGGACGTCGAGTGCGGTCGCGTCGGTGTGGAGGCGGGCGGCGAGCCATTTCCCGGCGATGTCGACCCCGTAGGAGTGCGCATCCGCCTGCGGCACGACCTTGCCGATCGTGCGGATGTCCCCGATCGTGGCGAGCGCGTACGCCCCGAAGAGGGCCAGGACGACGGCGCCCGCCGTCAGAGCGACCGCCCGTCGCTGGCGTGCGAGGACGGAGACGCAGAAGATCGGGAACAGCTTCAGCAGGCTCGCGAGGAGGATGAGCGCCGAGGCACCCGCCGGCCCGTACCTCCCCCGCCGGATCACGATCACGGCGAGCACCACGAGCGCGAACAGGAGCAGGTCGACGTTCCCGCGCTCGATGCCGAGCATCATCGCCGGTGAGCAGAGCGCCGCTGCGTAAACGGCCGCGTCCGTCGGTCGCGCGCGCGGGCCGAGCACGGCCAGGGCGGCGGCGAAGAAGACGACGGCGGTGACGAGGCCGAGCGCGACCGTGCTCCCCTGACCCAGTCCCAGGAAGCTCAGCTTCATCCATAGCCGGGGGTAGTTGGCCGGACGCTTGAGCGGGTCGCAGGAGTTGAGAGGCAGCACGTCGACACCGCGCCGCGTGCACTCCCAGCCCGAGGTGACGGAGCGCATGTCGAGGAAGGCCGGCGACAGGTCGGGGACGCCGAGCTTGTTCCACGAGGAATGGCCGCCGAGGGAGAAGAGAAGCAGGAAGTAGCCGCAGAGAACGACCAGGACGATGAGTCTTCCCACAGTGCCGGGGATGCTATGGCCCCGTCTGGCGTGCCTGCGAATCGGGATTGCGTTAGCAGCCTGTAAGGATGTGCGTGGCGCTCCGGGCCCCGGAGTACCATCGCGCCTTATGAAGGCGATGAAGACCGCTGTGGTGACCGGCGGCGCCGGCTTCCTCGGCTCGCACCTCTGCGACGCGCTGCTCGCGAGGGGGCACCGGGTGATCTGCGTCGACAATCTCGAGACCGGAACTCCTCGAGAACATCGCGCACATCGCGCGCGCCCCTGAATTCGAGTTCGTCTATCACGACCTCGTCCAGCACATCGAGATCGCCGGCCCGGTCGACTACGTCTACCACCTCGCGGCCCTCGCCAGCCCGATCGACTACCTGCGGCTGCCGCTGCACTCGCTCAAGGTCGGCTCCTACGGGACGCACAACGCACTCGGGCTCGCGAAGTGGAAGCGCGCCCGCTTCCTGATCAGCTCGACGAGCGAGGTCTACGGCGACCCGCAGGTGCATCCGCAGCCGGAGAGCTACTGGGGCAACGTGAACCCGATCGGCCCGCGCGGCGTGTACGACGAGGCCAAGCGCTATGCGGAGGCGCTGACGATGGCCTACCACACCCAGCAGGGCGTGGACACGGGGATCGCCCGCATCTTCAACACGTACGGCCCGCGCATGCGGCGCAACGACGGGCGTGCGTCGGTCACGTTTCTCGAGCAGGCGCTCACGGGCCAGCCGCTGACGGTGTTCGGCGACGGCTCGCAGACGCGCTCCCTCTGCTACGTGGACGACACTGATCCGCGGGCTCGTGCTGCTGGCCGAGTCGGGCGAGCACCTTCCGGTGAATATCGGCAACCCGGATCCGAACTGACGATGCTCGAGCTGGCCCAGACCGTGCATCCGCGTCACGGGCTCGCCGAGCGAGATCGTGTTCGAGGCTCTCCCGAGGGACGACCCCCAGGTGCGCCAGCCCGACATCACCCGGGCGCGCGCAGCTGCTCGGCTGGGAGCCGGAGGTCGATCTCGAGGAGGGGCTGCGCCGCTGGGTTGCCGCCTGGGGACGAGCACCGGTCGCGTGTCTAGATGTCGGCCGGGTCTGCGCCGCGCTCCTTGCGGCGTTCACGCTTGCGGCTGCGCTCGCCGCGTCCACGGCCACGGCTGCGCCGGGCTGCTCGTCGGCATCCTACGACGACGCGAACACGCTCGGCGATCCCGCGACGACGTTCCGCTCCTCGCCAGCCTGCACGCCAAGTTCGTGCGCATGACGCTCGACTGGCGCGCGGTCGCGCCGACACAGCCCGCCAACCCCCAGGATCCCGCCGATCCCGCCTACAACTGGACGCGCTACGACCGCGCGATCGCGGCGGCCGACGCCCAGGGGATCGCCGTCATGTTCGACGATCTGGGCGACGCCGTCGCTGGGCCAACGGCGGCCGGCGGCGACGCGCGCCGCCGACGAGCTGCGACGGCGCTCTACGACTTCGCCTTCGCCGCTGCCACGCGCTACAGCGGCACGTTCGCAGACGCGGGCGGCGCGACGCTGCCCCCGGTCGGGCTGTGGCTCGCCTGGAACGAGCCGAACAACCCGATCGACCTCGCGCCGCAGTACCGCAAGGTGCGCGGCAAGTGGGTGATCGCGAGCGCGGCGGCGTACGCGAAGATCTGCACCGCGATCTACGGCGGCGTGCACGCCGCACAGACGGACACGAAGGTCGGCTGCGGCGCCACCGCCCCGCGCGGCAACAACTCGCCCAGGAGCTCGCGCCCGTCGATCTCGCCGCTCGCCTTCCTGCGCGCGGTACGGATCGCCGGCCTGCGGAGTTCGACGCCTGGGCGCACCACCCGTACTACGGCAGCAGGCTCGAGACGCCCGCCACCCGCCCGCCGCGCGTCGCAGAACGCGATCGAGCTCGGGCAACATCGACGTGCTGATCAAGGAGCTGACGCGGTTGTACGGGCCGAAGCGGCTCTGGATCACCGAGTACGGCTACCAGACGAACCCGCCGGACAAGCTCTTCGGCGTCATCTGGTCGAAGCAGGCGAAATACCTGACTCAGGCGGTCGCGGCCGCGCGGAAGAACCCGCGCATCGACCTCTTCACGTGGTTCCTGCTCCGCGACGACGTGCCGCTCGGCGGCTGGCAGTCGGGACTGATCGCGGCCGACGGCCGCAAGAAGGCGGCGTTCGGCGCCTTCGAGCGCGCGGCAGGCTAGCCTCGAGCTCAGACCGCGGCGAGCAGCCGGCGGTAGAGCCTGTCGACGTCGCCGACCAGCCGGTCGACCGCGTAGCGCGTGAGCACCCGCTCGCGGCCCGCGCGCCCCATCTGCGCCCGAAGCTCCGGGTCGCGGGCAAGCCGCTCGAGTGCGTCCGCGAGACCGCCCGCGTCGCCGCTCTCGGCGAGGAAGCCGTCGACGCCGTCCTCGACGACGTCCGGGACGCCGCCGACACGCGTCGAGACCACCGGCCTGGCGGCGGCGAGCGACTCGATCGTCGTCACCGGCGTGCCCTCGTTGACCGAGGTCAGAAGCAGCGTGTCGAATGCCGAGTAGAAGCGCGCGACCTCCTCCTGGTAGCCGAGGAAGAGGCAGTGGCGCATCACGCCGAGCTCGTGCGCGCGGCGCTCGAGCTCGGCGCGGTCAGGCCCGTCGCCGACCAGGCAGAGCACCGCGTCGACGCCGCGCTCGCGCAGGTCGGCGAACGCGCGCAGGATCAGATCCGTGTTCTTGACCGCGGTCATGCGGCCGATCCAGCCGACGACGAAGCGCTCTCCGACGATCCCGAGCACGCGCCGGGTCTCGTCGCGCACCGTCTCGTCCTCGTCGACGCGCTCGCCGAGCTCGATTCCGAGCCGGACCACCTCGAACTTGTCGGCGGGAGCCACCTTCAGCGCCACGAGGTCGTCGCGCACCTCCGGGCTGACGGCGACGAGTCGCGTCGACACGTGCGCGAGCGCCCGCTCGAGCAGGCGGAAGAGGTGCGTGCGCACGGGCCCGAAGTAGCCGCGCAGCACGTGGCCGTGGAAGGTATGGACGATGATCGGCGGCCTCGCTCCGCCCGCGAGCACCGCGGCGAGCCGCCCGACCGCGCCCGCCTTCGCCGTGTGCGTGTGCAGGATCTGCGGCCGCTCGCGGCGGATCAGCCTGGCGAGCCGCAAGGCCGCGACCACGTCCCGCAGCGGCGAGATCTCGCGATGCAGCTCGTCGACCCGCACGACGGCGACCCCGTGCCGCTCGGCGACGAACTGCATCGAGTCCTCGCCGCGCGCGAGCGAGCCGGCGACGAGCGTCGTGTCGTAGCCCCGCTCCGCAAGCCCCTCCGTGAGGTAGGCGACGTGCAGCGCCGGCCCGCCCATGTTCAGCCTGCGCGATCACGCGTAGGACCTTCACCCTCGGCTCAGACACCGAGGAACTCGATGGTGCGGCGCAGACCCTCCTCCAGCCCGACCGAGGCGCGGAAGCCGAGCACGTCCTCGGCCCGGCTCACATCGGCCCACGAGTCGCGGATGTCGCCGGGGCGCGGCGGCTCGTGGAGCTTCTCGACCGGCTTGCCGAGGATCCGCCCGATCGTGTCCGCGACCGTGTTCACGCTCGCCGGCGAGCCGGCCGCGACGTTGAAGATGCGCCCGTTCGCGCCGTCGGCGTCGACCGCGCCCAGCGTCGCCTCGACGACGTTCTCCACGTAGGTGAAGTCGCGCGACTGCTCGCCGTCGCCGAAGATCGTCACCGGCTCTCGGTGTGCGATCGCCGTGATGAAGAGCGGCACCATGGCGGCGTACTGCGAAAGCGGGCTCTGCCGCGGGCCGAAGACGTTGAAGTAGCGCAGCACGACGGTCTCGAAGGACTCGTAGACGCGGCTGAAGCTGACGCAGTAGCGCTCCGCTGCGAGCTTCGCCACGCCGTACGGCGAGATCGGGTCGGCGGCCATCGCCTCCGTCAAGGGCAGATCGCTGCGCGAGCCGTAGACCGAGGAGCTCGAGGAGAAGACGACGCGCCGGATGCCCTCGTCCCGTGCTGCGAGCAGGACGTTCAGCGTCCCCTCGACGTTGACGGCGCTCGAGGTGAGCGGGTCCTGCACCGAGCGCGGCACCGAGCCGAGCGCGCCGAGGTGGAAGACGATCTCGACGCCGCGCACGGCGTTGTGCACCCGCTCGTAGCTGCGCAGCTCCCCCTCGACGATCTCGACGTCGAGGCCGGCCAGGTTCGCGCGGTTGCCGGTGGAGAAGTTGTCGAGCATGCGCACGTCGTCGCCGCGCTCGAGCAGCCCGCGCACGAGGTTGGAGCCGATGAAGCCGGCTCCGCCGGTGACGAGCGCCTTCATGCGGCGGGCGGGTCGGTGGAGGGCGGAAGTATCATTCCAGGGCGGCCCGAGCGTACACGCGCTTCGGACGGCCGGTCGTAGCCGGCTGCCGCCAGGCCGATGCCGAGCCACGTGAACGCCGCGAGCGGGATCCCGGCCACGAGGCTGAGGCCGTTCCAGATCCCGAAGGCCATCAGGATCCAGAGCAGGGGTACCATCGCGAGCCCGCCCGCGGCGAACGCCGCTCGTCCGGCGACGAGCGCGGCGACGACGAAGAGGCCGAGGAAGACGACGATGCCGACCGCGCCCATGTCGGACCCGGCCTGCAGGTACGCCTCCTGCACGCCCCAGCGGTGCTGCGGCGACGGGAAGTCGAGCCCGGGCGCGTCCGGGAACCGCCGCTTCGCGTCGGCCACGTAGGGCGTGAAGACGTCCACGTCGTTCGAGCCCTGCCAGCCGACGCCGAGCACGGGGTGGTCGAGGAAGATGCGCCCGCCGACGTACGCGAGCACGGCGCGCTGCGTGTAGCTCGAGCCGGCGAGCGTGGTCTTCGACGCGCCGGCCTTGATCCCGAGGAACTTCAGCACCTGGCTCAGCTCGTGACCCCGGAGCAGGACGCTGCCGATGAGGATCGCGCCGATCACCCCGGCGAGTCCGAGCGCGCGGCGCGGAGTGAGCAGGCCGCGACGATGGGCGACGAGGGCGGCCGCGAGTGCCGCGAGGATCGACCCGAGCACGCCGGCGATCGCCGCGGAGAGCGTCAGCCCGACGCCGCCCGCGACTCCGGCAGCGATAGCCCAGCGCCGGTCGAGCAGGCCGGGAACGACGATCGCGCCGAGTGCGAGCGCCAGCGACGCGCACGAGAGCGTGGCGAAGCTGTGCACGCCGAGGAACGATTGCGCGCGCACGCCGGGCAGCCGCTCGTGGCGGAACGGGTCGTCGATCGCGCCGAAGAACTGCAGCAGCGCCACGAAGGTCGCAATGCAGCTCCACGCCGTCACTGCCCCGAGGAGCACCTCGGTCTGGCTCCGCGCGCGCAGGAGCAGCGGCAGGGCCGGTGCGAGCAGCGCGTACTCCGCGAACTTCGCCGCGGTGATCAGGTGCGTCCCGGTCGGGTAGCGCCCGTCGCGCAGGTGCCCCCACAGCGTCGAGGCGAAGATCAGCGCGAGCAGCAGCCCGCCCGCGAGCCAGAGTGCCCGTCCACGGCGCAGCGGCTCGAAGCCCTGGGTCAGCCCGGCCGCGAGCGCCGCCGCCGCGACGGCGAGCACGGCGAGGTCCGCGAGGTTCGCGTGCGCGCTGCCGACGCTGAAGCCCGGGAGGAACTTCTCGTGCAGAAAGATCAGCGGGATCGCGAGCGCCAGCACCAGCGTGCCCGGCGAGGAAAGCCCTCTCGACACCGTTCGGGACGCCAAGGCCCGCCAACTATACTCGGGGGCCTAGATGGGCTCCCGGCTTCTCTGGCGCCGTTCGGCGACCGCGCTCGGGATCTACGGCTCCACCGCGCTCGGCATCCTCGGCTCGCTCGTCGTCCTTCGCGTGCTCGGTCCCGCCGGCGCAGGGAGGTTCAGGATCGTCGTCGGCGTCGCGGCCTTCTTCCAGCTCCTGCTCGAGCTGACGGGCGACGAGGCACTCGTCAAGTACGGCTTCCGCTACGCCGCGCGCGAGGACTGGGGCCGCTTTCACCGGCTGGTCCGGCTCACGTTCTCGCTCGAGCTCGCCGCGTCGCTGCTCGCCGGCGCGCGCAGTCGCAGCGCTCGCGCCGTTCACCGGCTCGATCTTCCACGGGGGCGGCAGCCTGACCGTGCCGATGCTGCTCGTCGCGATCCTGCCGCCGCTCCAGGCGGTCGAGTCGATGGGGGCGGCGACGCTGATCCTGCGCAGCCGCTACGACATCCGAGGCGGTTTCCTGACCTTCTCGATGGCGCTGCGGCTCGCCGGGCTCGCCGTCGGCACCCACTACGGCGTCACCGAGGCGGTGCTCGGCGTCGTCGCGGCGCAGGTCGTGACGACGGCCTCGATCGTCGGCGTCGGGCTCGCCGCCCTGAGGCGCTTCCCGACCGCAGCGCCGGCCCCGCTCGCGGACGACCGGCCCGCCGTGCTCAGGTTCGTGTTCCAGAGCTCGATCGGGACGGGGCTCGTGTCGCTGCGCAGCTGGATCGCCCCGCTCGCGCTCGGCGTCGTCCAGAGCCCGACCCAGGTCGGCCTGTTCAGCGGCGCCCAGGCCCCGCAGCAGGGCTTCGCGTCCCTGTCCGCGCCCGTCCGGATGATTCTGCTGACCGAGCAGACACGCGACTGGGAGCAGGGGCGACCCGAGGTCGTCTTCGCGGGGCTCCGCCGCTACGTGCTCGGCTCGACGCTCCTGATGGCGGTGACCCTCGCCCCGCTCGAGTGGGCGATGCCCTGGCTCGTGCGGCTCTTCCTCGGCGCCGACTACGAGCACGCGACGACCGCGGCGCGGCTGGTGCTCGGTGCGGCCGCCATTCAGCTGATCCTCGGCTGGACGAAGTCGTTCCCGATCTCGATCGGGCGGCCGGGCTTGCGGATCGTTGCCCACGGCGTCGAGACCGCGGTGCTGCTGCCTCTGATCGTCGTCTTCGGGAAGCTCTGGGGCGTCACGGGCGCGGGCGTCGCAGTGCTTCTCTCGTCGATCGCGTTTGCAGTCACCTGGACGGTGCTGATGCTCCGGTTGCGCAAGCACCCGCTGCCGCGCCTCGAGGTGAGTCCGGTCTGAGGGTCCTGATCGTCAGCGGGATCTGGCCGCCCGACGTCGGCGGCCCGGCGAGCCACGCGCCCGAGGTTGCGCAATTCCTGCGCGGCCGCGGCCACGAGGTCGAAGTCGTCACGACGGCGGACGAGCCGCCCGAGCCGCGGCCGTACCCGGTGCGGGCCGTCTCGCGAGGACACGCCCGCGGCGTGCGGCACGCGCGCGTCATCGCGCTGATCCGCGAGCGAGCCGCCGCCTGCGACGTCGTCTATGCGACCTCGATGCTGAATCGCACGGCGCTCGGCTGCCTTGCCGCACGGCGGCCGTTCGTCGCGAAGCTGACGACCGACCCGGCCTTCGAGCGTGCGCGACGGCTCGGCGTCTTCTCCGGCTCGCTGGACGAGTTTCAGGCGGCCGGCAACCCGGCGATCGCCGCGTTGCGCCTCGCGCGAGACCTGACCCTGGGCCGAGCCGCGAGCATCGTCTGTCCGAGCGCCTATCTCGCCGTGCTCGCGCGCGGCTGGGGTGTGGCGCGAGTGGACGTGCTTCCCAATCCTGTCGAGGTGCCCGAGCTGGCGCCGCGCGAGGAGCTACGCGCGCGGCACGGCCTCGACGGGCCGACGCTGGTCTTCAGCGGGCGCCTCGTCCCGCAGAAGGACCTGGACACGCTGCTCGCGGCGGCCGAGCTCGTCCCGGAGGCGACGCTGCTGCTCGCGGGCGACGGCGAGGAGCGAGAGCGGCTCGAGGGCCGCGCCCGCTTCCTCGGAGCGTTGCCCCGCCGGGACGTTCTCGAGCTGTTGCGGGCGGCCGATCTCGCGGTTCTCTCGTCGCGTTGGGAGAACTTCCCGCACGCGCTCGTCGAGGCGCTCGCGGTCGGGACGCCCGTCGTCGCGACCGCGGTCGGCGGCGTCGCCGAGATCGTGCGCGACGGCGAGAACGGCCTGCTGGTTCCTCCGGGGGACGCCGAGGCGCTCGCCGCCGCGATCCGCCAGGCCCTCGCACAGCGCGACCGCCTCGCCGCGCGTGCCGCCGCATCGGTCGAGCGCTTCGACCCCGAGCGGATCTACGGCGAGCTCGAGGCGATCCTGGCGAGCGCCGCCTCGTGAAGCCGCGGGTGCTGATGGTCGGCAGGACGCGCTACCGGCTACCGCTCGAGCCGAGCCTCGGGCGCAAGTTCGACGCGCTGCGTGCACGGTTCTCGCTCCGCGTGCTCGGGAGCGGGGTGGGCGGCGACGACACGTTCTCGCTCTATCCGCCGGGCCCGCTCGACGGCCTCCGCTATCACGCCGGGCTGCCGCTGCGCGTCGCACGTGAGCTGCGCCGGCGGCCCGCCGACGCGATTCTCGTCCAGGGCCCGCACGAGGCGGCGCTCGTGCTCGCCGGGCGGGCGCTCGTGCGCAGCGGCGCAAAGGTGATCGTCGACGTGCACGGCGACTGGCGGACGGCGACGCGCCTCTACGGCTCGCCTGCGCGGCGGACCCTCGACCCCGTCGCCGACCGGGTCGCCGCGGGGGCACTGCGCCGGGCCGACGCGATCCGCACGGTCTCCGGCTACACGACGGCCCTCGTCCGCGAGCTCGGGCTCGAGCCTGCGGCGACCTTCCCGGCCTACATGGACCTCGACCCCTTCCTCGGCGAGCCGGTGCCGCTGCCGGCACGGCCCGTGGCGCTCTTCGTCGGCGTGCTCGAGCTCTACAAGAACGTGGACGGGCTCGCCGCCGCCTGGCGCGAGGTCGCTCGGGAGCTGCCGGAGGCGCAGCTGCGGATCGTCGGGCGCGGCACGCGGCGGGACGTCGTCGAGGCGCTGGTGCACGAGCTGCCGCGGCAGACGCGCTGGGACGAGCGGCTCGCCCCGGCCGAGGTCGCGCGCGCGCTCGACGAGGCGAGCCTGCTCGTCCTGCCCTCGCGCTCCGAGGGGATGGGCCGCGTGATCGTCGAGGCGCTCCTGCGCGGGCGCCCGGTGCTCGGCAGCCGCGTCGGCGGCATCCGCGACCTCGTCCGCGACGGCGAGAACGGCCTCCTCTTCGATGCCGACGGGCTCACCGAAGCGCTCCTGCGCGGGCTCGGCGACCGGGCGCTGCTCGAGCGCCTCGCTGCGGGCGCGCGCGCAAGCGTCGAGGCCTGGGTCGCCTCGCCCGACGAGTTCGCCGAGCGCACGCGGGAGCTCGTGGAGCGGACGCTTGCATGAGGCGGATCGTCTTCGTCACCCAGCACGTCGACCCGGCCCACCCGGCGCTCGGCGCCACGGTCGCGATGATCCGGGCGCTCGCCGAGCGCGTCGACGAGGTTGCGGTGCTGGCGCTCGGCGCCGCCCCGGGCGTGCTGCCGGAGAACTGCCGCGTCCGTCTCTTCGGCGCTCCGACGAAGCTCTCCCGGCTGGCGCTCTACGAGGCCGCCGTGATCGCGGAGCTGCGTCGCCGCCCGGAGCGGCTGATCGCCCACATGGCGCCGATCTACGCGGTGCTGGCGGCGCCGCCGGCGCGTCTCGCAGGGACGCGGACGCTGCTCTGGTTCACGCACTGGAAGGCCACGCCGACCCTGCGCGTGGCCGAGCGGCTCGTCGATCGCGTGGTCAGCGTCGACCGTCGTTCGTTCCCCCTCGAATCCCGCAAGGTGACCGCGATCGGCCACGGGATCGACCTGGCCGATTTCCCGTGCGTCGAGCGTGAGGCGGGCCCCGAGCTGCGTATTGTCGCGCTCGGCCGCACCTCGCCTGCCAAGGGGCTCGAGACCGTGATCCGAGCCGCGGCGCAAGCGGGCGCCCGCCTGGAGATCCGCGGCCCCTCGTTGACGGCCGAGGAGCGCCGCCACCGGGCCGAGCTCGAGGCGCTCGTGCGCGAGCTCGGCGCTCCGGTCGAGCTCGGCGACGCCGTCTCGCGCGGCCAGGTCCCGGCGCTCCTCGCCCGGTCGGACGTGCTCGTGAACAACATGCTCCCCGGGGCGCCGGACAAGGTCGTCTACGAGGCGGCGGCGACGTGCCTGCCCGTGCTCGCCTCGAACCCCGTCTTCGACGAGCTCGGGCTCGAGCCGTTTCCCCGCGACGAGCCGGCCGAGCTCGCGCGGCGGCTGCGGGAGCTGGCGGCGCTGCCGGCAGCGGAGCGGGCGCAGCTCGGCCGCGAGCTGCGCGGGCGCGTGGCGGCGCACCACTCCGTCGAGTCCTGGGCCGCCGGAGTGCTCGAGGCGTGATCCTGCACGTCCAGAAGGTCTCCGGGATCTCGGGCTCGGAGGCTCACCTGCTCTCGCTGCTCCCCGGCCTCCGGTCGCGCGGGCTCGACGTGCGCTTTCTGATGCTGCACGAGGGCGAGCCGGGCGCCGCCGAGTTCGCCCGGGCGCTGCGCGAGCGAGGCGTGCCGCTCGAGCAGATCCGGCTGCGCGCGGACGCCGATCCGCTCGCCTTCGCGCGCCTGCTCGCGCTGCTCGTGCGCCGCCGGCCGCGCCTGCTGCACACCCACCTCTTCCACGCCGACGTCTACGGGCTCCTCGCCGGCTCGCTCGCCCGCGTGCCGGCGCGGGCGAGCACGAAGCACGGATTCAACGAGTTCCGCTCCAACAAGCTCTTCGCTGCGCTCGACCGCTTCGTGTTCCGGCTTGCGGGCCTGCACATCGCGATCTCGCGCGGGCTCGCGCACTACCTCGCCGAGACCGAGGGCTTGCCCGAGGAGCGGTTCGAAATAGTCCACTACGGCCTGCGGGCGGCGCCGGACGAGCCGGCGCCGTATGAAGGGCCGCCGCGCCTGCTGTGCGTCGGCCGCCTCGTTCCGATCAAGGGGCATTCGGTGCTCTTCGAGGCCTTCGCGCGGGCGCGGGAGGTGCTCCCCGAGCTGACGCTCGACCTCGCCGGCGCGGGGCCGCTCGAGGAGGAGCTGCGCGCCGCCGCGCCGGAGGGCGTGCGCTTCCTCGGCCGCGTGACCCCGGTCGCGCCCGCGATCGAGGAACACACGGCCGTCGTCGTGCCCTCGCTCGGCGAGGGCTTCGGAATGGTCGCGCTCGAGGCGATGGAGCGCGCCCGGCCCGTGCTCGCCTCCGACGTCGGCGGCCTCCCGGAGCTCGTGGTCGACGGCGAGACCGGCCTGATCGTCCCCCGCTGCGATGCCGCTGCCCTCGCCGCGGCGATCGTCCGCGTCGCGGGCGAGCCGGAGCTCGCCCGCCGGCTGGGTGAGGCGGGCCGCCGCCGCGCCCTCGCCGAGTTCTCCGAGGAGCGCTGCATCGAGCGCACGGCGGAGCTGTACCGTCCGCTGTTGTGAGACCTGCCGTCATCTCCTGCCACCTCGAGCGGCCGTTCGACGACCGCGCCTGGGCGCTCTTCTCACGGCTGCAGCAGCGCTTCCCGATTGCGGCGTTGATCCGCCCGCCGCACGAGGGCGAGGACCGCAACCTCTGGCTCGCACGTGCTCGCGAGACCGCCGCACGCGGGCCGCTCGGTCACCACACGCACTGGACGAGCCCGACGCACGCGCGGCCCACGGGCGGCGATCCCGCCGCGAGGGTGCGCGAGGAGGCGGCCTGGCTGCGGGAGCAAGGGCTCGTCCCGACGCTCTTCTGCGGCGGTGCCTGGTACACGGACGACGGCGTCCGCGCGGCCGTGGCGGAGCTCGGCTATGCCGACTGCACCTCGCGCGAGGGTGCGCCGCGCCTGGAGGACGGGCTCGTCGTGCTGCCCACGACGCACTCGATCGGCGCGATCGTCCGGGCGGTGCTGTGGCGGCTCGACGTGCCGGTCGTGCACGCGTACTTCCACGACTACGACCTGCTCGACCGCCGCCGCCGGGACGCGCTCGTCGCCGCGCTCTACCTCCTGCGCCTCCGCGTGGGGCTGACCGATCTCGACCGGCTCGCAGGTGAGGTCCGGGCCGGGCTCTAGCATCGTACAATGGTCGGTTCCGTGGCGACGAAGCCCGTCCTCCCCGATTCTCCGGCTCCGCCGACCGACATCCGCTCGATCCGGCCGACGATCTTCACGACCGCGCCGTGGACGGCCTTCGCACGCCGCGTGTTCAGCATCGTCTCGCTCGTCGTGATCGATCTCACCGGCCTTGCGCTCGCGCTCTATCTCGGCCTCGTCCTGCGCGAGCTCGCACACGGGCACGACCCGCCGCTCTGGGGCTTTCTCTGGGATGCCGAGCGCGACTGGCTGCCGTTCCTGTGGCTCGTGACGGTGCTCGTCTTCTGGCGCAACGGGCTGTATGCAACCCGCGAGTTCCGCTCCGGTGCGGGCCGGATCGTCTCCTCGCTCGTCCTCGTCACCGTCCTGACCTTCGGCTTCTCGCTCGGCACCGGGCGCCACTTCACCACCTACGCGATCTTCCCGACCGCCTTCGTTCTCTCGGTGGTCTTCATCGGGCTCTTCCGTGCGAGCTACGACGTCGTCACGCGGGATGTGTTCCGCTACGCCGGCGTGCGTCGGCGCGCGCTGCTCGTCGGCGACGGCGAGGCGCTACACGAGCTGCCGCGCCTGCTCGGCGCCGCGCGCGGAGGGATCCAGTACGAGTTCGTCGGCGAATGCGGGCCGCACCCGGACGACGTCGAGGCCGCACTCGAGGCAGGCCGGGTCGATGAGCTGATCGTCGCCTATGACGGCGTCGACGAGCACGAGCTCGCCGAGATCGTCGAGGCTGCGCACCGGCGCGGGACGAAGGTGCGCGTCGCTCCGAAGCCGAGCGAGCTGATCGTCCAGCGCGCCGACTACGTACCGGGACAGGGAGTGCCGCTGTTCGAGCTGCGCGCGCCCGTGATCGTCGGCGTCGACTGGGCCGTCAAGCGCGGCTTCGACCTGACCGTCAGCGCGGTCATCGTCGTGGTCGGCCTGCCGCTCTGGCTGCTGCTCGCGGCGCTGATCAGGCTCACCTCGCCCGGTGACGTCTTCTACCGCGACCGCCGCGTCGGCCTGCAGGAGCACGAGTTCCCGATGTTCAAGTTCCGCACGATGTACGACGACGCAGCCTCGCGCCAGGCGGGCCTCGAGCACATGAACCAGGCAGACGGGCCGCTGTTCAAGATCGCCAACGACCCGCGGGTCACGCCCGTCGGCCGCTTCCTGCGCAAGTTCTCGCTCGACGAGGTGCCGCAGGTGCTGAACGTGCTCCGCGGCGAGATGTCGCTCGTCGGCCCGAGGCCGCTCCCGGTTCGCGACTATGTCCAGCTGCAGGAGTGGCACCGAAGGCGCTACCTCGTCCTCCCCGGGATGACCGGCCTCTGGCAGGTGTCGGGTCGGATCAGCCTCTCGTTCGACGAGCTCGTCCGGCTCGACTTCTACTACCTCGAGAACTGGTCGATCTGGCTCGACATCACGATCCTGTTCAAGACGCTGCCCGCGGTGCTCGCGCGGCGCGGCGCGTATTAACGGCTCGATCATGTGCCCCGGCGATACTTTGGCGCGATGAAGGCGCCGAAGCTCCTCGCCGTCGCCTCGGCGGTCGACCTCGACTTCCGCTACGGCTGCACGCCCGCCTGGTGGCAGCTCTGGAAGGGCATGCACGAGGCCGGGATCGACCTGCTCGTCACGCCCTACCGCGGGCGCCCCGTCGAGTCGCCGTGGTGGCGCATGGCGCCGAACCCGACCTACCGCGAGGGCGAGCTGTACGCCGGCCTGCGCGGCGCCGTCGCGCGGCTGAAGGGCGACACGCTACCTGCGGCGCGCGGAGGAGAGCCCGGAGGTGTCGCCCGGCGACCGGCTGACGCTCGAGGTGATCTGCCGGCTCGTGACGCCGCGCTGGGAGCGCCACCTCGAGCGGCTCGTCGAGCGCGAACGGCCGGACGCGGTCGTCGTCTTCACCGTGCCGATGGCGCACCTTCGCGGCATCCCGACGGCGCTGCGCGAGCGCTTCGGCATCCCGGTCGTCTTCTACGACGGCGACGTGCCGATGAGCCTGCCCGAGTTCGGCGGCATGGACACGGGCTTCAACTACTACCACGGCGCCGATCCCGGCGAGTACGACCTCGTGATCTCGAACTCGGAGGGCGGACTCGAACGGCTGCGCGAGCTCGGCGCGCGCCGCGCGGAGACGGTCTTCTGGGGCGCCGACCCCGAGCTTCTTCGCGCCGCTGCCGGTCGAGAAGGAGTCCGACGTCTTCTTCTACGGCTACGGCGACAAGTTCCGCCGCGACTGGATGGCCGCGACTGGTCGGCGAGCCGACGCGGCGCCTGCCGGACGCTCGACTTCGCGCTCGGCGGCGCCGACTTCCGCGGCGACACCGGCCGCGCGCGGCTGGTCGGCGACGTCCCGTTCAACGTCTTCCCGCGCGCGATCTCGGCCGCGCGGATCAACCTCAACATCACGCGCCGCTCGCACGCGACCGTCTACGCCTCCTCGTCGTGCCGCCCGTTCGAGCTCGCCGCCTGCGGCGCCGCGATCGTCTCGAACCCCTACGAGGGGATCGAGCGCTGGTTCGAGCCGGGCCGCGAGCTGCTCGTCGTCAACGACGCCGACGAGGCGACGGAGGCGTACCGCGAGCTGCTCGCCGACCCGGCGCAGGCGGAGGAGCTGGGCCGCCGCGCGCGCGAGCGGGTGCTCGACGAGCACACCTACGCAGCGGCGCGCCGGCAGGCTGCTCGAGCTGCTCGGCCTGCGCGGTGCGGCCGCTGAGGCCGCGGTCCGCGTGGCCGTGCGAGCTCTCCGCAGCTTCAAGCGCGCTCGCGATCGTGCCCGCGCTCAACGAGGAGGGCGCGATCGGCCGGCGTGATCGACGAGCTCCGGGCCTTCGACCCGGGCTTCGAGATCGTCGTCGTCGCCGACGGCTCCACCGACCGCACGGCCGAGGTCGCGGCCGCGGCGGGGGCGCACGTGCTGCAGGCTGCCGTTCAACCTCGGCATCGGCGGCGCCGTCCAGACCGGCTTCCGCTACGCGTGCGAGCAGGGCTTCGAGCTCGCCGTCCGCGTCGACGGCGACGGCCAGCACGACCCGCAGCAGCTGCCGGCGATCCTCGCGCCCGTGCTCGCCGGCGAGGCCGACATCTGCGTCGGCTCCCGCTTCGCCGGCGAGCGAGCTTCCGCTCGACGCGTTCGCGGCGGCTCGGGATCCGCGTCCTCGCGCTGCGTCTCGATGCTCGTGCGCCAGCGGGTCACCGACCCGACCTCCGGCTTCCAGGCCCTGAACCGGCACGCGATCGGGCTCTTCGCCGCGCGACTACCCGCACGACTACCCGGAGGTCGAGGCGACCGTGATGGCTTCCGCCACCGGCTGCGCGCTGATCGAGGTGCCGGTGACGATGCGCGAGCGCGCGCACGGCCGTCGTCGATCACGGCGCTGCGCTCGATCTACTACATGATCAAGGTCCTGCTCGCGATCTTCGTCGGCCTGTTCCGCCGCAACGTCGTCCTCGTGGAGGAGTAGTGGTAGGCACGTGACCCCGCTCAAGGTCTCGATCGCCGGGGCCGTCGCCTCGGTGCTGCTGCTCCTCGTCGTGCTCGAGCTGATCCGCTCGCGGCGGCTGCGCGAGCGCTACGCGCTGCTCTGGCTCGCGACCGGGCTCGTGCTGCTCGTGCTCGTCGGCCTGGCGCGGCGGCCTGAACACGATCGCCGGCTGGTTCGGCGTCACCGAGCTACCCGCCGGCCGTGCTGTTCGCGGTCGGGGTGCTCTTCATCCTGCTCGTGCTGCTCCACTACTCGACGGTGATCTCGAAGCTCGCCGACCAGAACATGATCCTCGCACAGCGCCTCGCGCTGCTCGAGCAGCAGGTCGGCGCTCAGCCGCCGGCGACCACGGCAGGCGCGCTCACGAAGAGCACGTCACCGCCGGAGAGATCGTTCAAGTAGTTCGCCATCACGCCGATCCGGTAGGTGTAGTGCGCCGGCGCGAGCTCGGACGTGTCGACGAACTCGTGTGAGCGCGTCGTGGCGAGGGCGATCATCGAGAGGTTGCAGTCGGCCGAGCCGCCGTTCGGCGGGATGCACCTGATCCCGTCCACGAGGGGCGGGAAGCTCGAGTCGTAGATCCAGTGCGCACGTGAGCGGAAGACGCGATAGAAGAACTTCGCGCTCGAGGGCGGCGCCTGCCAGCGCAGATGGACGCCGTCGCGCGTCTCTCGTGGCCCGGAGGTCGAGCTGCGAGTTCGTGACCGGCACGTACGTGTTGCCCGGAAAGAACTTCGCCGCGCGCGCGTTCTTCAGCGGCGGGAGAGCCGCGAACAGGAGCGCGGGCACGCACGCCCAGCACGGCAGCGGCGGCGAGAAACGGCCTGCCGCGCCATTCGAGCGG
This sequence comes from uncultured Actinomycetes bacterium, assembly GCA_963757725.1. Classification (GTDB taxonomy): domain Bacteria; phylum Actinomycetota; class Thermoleophilia; order Gaiellales; family Gaiellaceae; genus CAVWSR01. The sequence goes on along the minus strand of CAVWSR010000003.1, from coordinate 88,136 downwards.
CCGCGAGCGCACCGGGAACCGCTCCCAGAGCAGCCGGCCGTACGTCGGCGTGAGCAGCACGATCGCGCAGAGCAGGAGCAGGAAAGCGGGGAAGCTCGGGAGCAGGAGCCGCAGCAGCGAGCCGTCCTCGATCGTGCCGCGGCCCGAGGAGGTCTTGACGATGAAGAAGGCGCCGAACCAGCCGCCGAGCAGCAGCGCCTTCGGCGGCGAGCGCCGGAGCGCGCCGATGAAGCCCGCAAGCACGAGCCACTCGAGCACGCGCACGCTCCAGAAGAACTCCCGCAGTCCGTCGAGGTTCTGCTGAAGCTGGCTCCAGTGCAGCGGCAGGTAGTGCGAGATGCGCACCGAGACCGCGGGGACGAGCGCGATGCTGGCTGTGCCGGCGACCGCCGAGTGGATGACCGGCAGGCTGCCGAGCCCCTTGTCCTTCCACAGCGCGAGCGCGATCAGCGCGGGCCCCATCCCCGCCCCGAAGGCGAGCGCCGCGCGCCAGCGGAGCCCGACCGCGAACGCGAGCACCACGCCGACGAGGAAGAGCGCGTTCGAGGGCTTGATCCCGAGCGCAAAGCCGGCGATCACCCCTGCGAGCGCCGCGTCCGGCAGGCTCCGCTCGTCCAGGGCCCGCATCACGAAGTAGGCGGCGCCGAGCAGCGCGATCATCGAGGCGAAGTCGCCGAGGCCGGTCAGGCCGAGCGCCTGCGGCAGGAACTGCTCGACGTACTTCTCGTGGTAGCGGTGGTCCCAGAGCGGGATCACCGCGTACGGCAGGATCACCCAGAGCGTCGCCGCGAAGTAGCCCAGCAGCCGGCCGCCGAGCCGTGCGGCCACCCCGTAGATCGCCAGGACGCCGAGCGGCAGGAGAATCACGGTCTGGATCAGCACGATCGCGGGCAGCGCCGTCAGGAAGTTCGTGCCGAAGCTCGCCGCCACCGGTGCAAGCAGGTACGACCAGCCCCAGCCGATCGCAGCGTCGGGTACGTGTCCGTGCGCGATCGACCACGCGCTCGTGTAGAAGAACGTCTCGTCGCCGCCCTGGTAGAAGAGCCAGCCGTTGTGGCGGACGGTCAGGACGAACGCGACGAGGAGGAGCCACTGCAGCCCGACGAGCGGCAGCAGGACGCCCCAGGGCTCGCGGATCGGCGGCCGCCGAAGCCGCTCAGGAAGCCGCATAGGCCGGCGCGTTGGCCCGATACCAGTCGATCGTCCTTCGCAGCCCGTCGCGGAAGGACGTCCTCGCGCGGAAGCCGAACAGCTGCTCCGCGCGCGTGGTGTCGAGCGAGCGGCGCGGCTGGCCGTTCGGCTTCGACGTGTCCCAGACGAGCTCGCCGTCGAAGTCGCTCAGCTCCGCGATCAGCTCGGCGAGGTGTCGAATCGAGATCTCATTGCTCGTGCCGAGGTTGACCGGCTCGGGACCGTCGTACCGCTCGGCGGCGCTGACGATCCCATCGGCGCAGTCCTCGACATAGAGGAACTCCCGGGTCGGCGAGCCGTCGCCCCAGAGCACGATCTCGCGGCCTCCGCGCTCCTGGGCCTCGTGCATCTTGCGGATCAGCGCCGGGATCACGTGCGAGGTCTCGAGGTCGAAGTTGTCGCCGGGGCCGTAGAGGTTGACCGGCAGCAGGTGGATCGCGTTCAGCCCGTACTGCTCGCGGTAGGTCTGGCCGCCGACGAGGACGGTCTTCTTGGCGATCCCGTAGGGCGCGTTCGTCTCCTCGGGATAGCCGTTCCAGAGCTCCTCCTCGCGGAAGGGCACCGGCGTGTACTTGGGGTACTCGCAGATCGTCCCGAGCGTGACGAGCTTGCGCGTGCCGTGGAGACGGCTCTGCTCGAGCACGTGCGCGCCCATCATCAGGTTCGCGTACCAGTAGCGGCCGGGGTTGTCGCGATTCGCGCCGATTCCGCCCACCTCCGCGGCCAGGTGCAGCACCAGCTCGGGTCTTGCCTGCTCGAACAGCCGCGCCGCGTCGTCCCAGTGCGTCAGGTCGTAGTCGCGGCGCCGCGCCACGAACGGCTCGTGGCCTGCGGCACGCAGCCGCTCGACGACGTACGAGCCGAGGAACCCGCCGCCGCCGGTGACGAGGACGTTCACGCTGCCGGTGCGGGAGTGGGCTGGAACCAGTCCACGCGGCCGATCCAGCGTGCGCGGTTCTCCGCGTACCAGGCGATCGTCTTCGCGACGCCCTCCTCCCACGAGACCTGCGGCAGCCAGCCGGTCTCGGCGGTCAGCTTCTCGTGGCCGACGCGCAGAGCCATCACGTCGCTCGAGCCCGGGCGCTTGCGGCCTTCGGTCGTGACGATCGCCCGGTCCGGCCAGTAGCCGAGCTCCTTGCCGCTGCGCAGGATCAGGTCCGCCCAGTCGGCCATCGAGATGTTCTCGCCCTGGCCGTAGACGTAGACGTCGCCGGGCTTGCCCGAGGCCGCGACCGTCAGGTGGCCGCGGACGCCGTCGGTGCAGAAGCAGAAGTCGCGCAGCGGGTCGAGCGCGCCGAGCTCGACGACCTCGCGCTCGAGCGCCTGCGTGATGATCGTGCCGGTCACGTAGCGCGGGTTCTGGCGCGGCCCGTAGTTGTTGAACATGCGGGTGACGACGCCGGGGAGGCCGTAGGCGTCGAAGTAGTTCATCGTCAGGAAGTCGGCAGCGACCTTGGCGGTTGCGTAGATCGACTTCGGGTTGATCGGCGAGCGCTCGTGCAGGATCAACGACCCCGCGTCGTCGTAGTCGTGATGGTGCGAGACGTCCTCGCGCACGTTGCCGTACTCCTCCGAGGTGCCCGCGGTGTCGAACTTCTCTACCTCGAGCTCGTTGTCGACGATCGACTGGAGCAGGTTCAGCGTGCCGACCGTGTTCGTCATGATCGTCTCGTACGGGCGGTGCCAGGACTCGCCGACGTGGGCCTGGGCGCCGAGGTGGAACACATACGGCTTGTCCGGTGCCTCGCAGAGCTCCTTGATCAGATAGTCGACCGAGGCCCGGTCGGTCAGATCCGCGAAGTGCACCTTCAGCTGGCCGCGAAGGGCCCAGATGTTGTTCAGCGCACCGCTCGAGGTGGCGCGCACGAAGGCGTGCACGTCCGCGCCGATTCCGACCAGCGCCTCGGTCAGGTGCGAGCCCATGAAGCCGTCGGCGCCCGTGACCAGGCAGGTGCGGCCGCCGAAGGCGTCGGCGAACTCGCGCCGGAGCGCGGCGATGCTCTCGTCAGTCCACTGGGAGTCGTTGGCGGTTACGCTCATGCCGGTGCCCGAGGGCCGCGCAAAGACTAGCCCGTTCGCTCGTAAGAGCGCTGTAAGGAGCGGGTTGTTGACCGGGTTGGGGATGCTGCTCGCGAGCGGCGCCGCTGCCGGGGCAGCCGTCCTGCTCGCGCATCGCTTCGGGCGCAACGCAGCGACCGACGGCTTTCTCGCAGCGTACGGGGTGTACATGGTGCTCGGCCTCGCGGCGCAGTCCTTCCGCCTCGTCGTCGTGCCGATGCTGACGCGGGCGGGAGCTGAAGGCCGGCTCGCCGGCGAGACGCGTGCCTGGGCCGTCTCGTTCGTGAGCCTCGGCGTCCCGGTGACGCTGCTCGCGATCGCGCTGCGCCATCCGATCTCCCAGATCCTGACCGGCAGCCCGGTGGCCGCGCACGAAGCGGCGCGCGCGCTGCCGTTCTTGATCCCGGCTGCGTTCATGCAGCTCCTGGCGGCGCTGCTCGCGAGCTCGCTCGCGGCGCTCGACCGCTACACGGTGGCGGCGCTCGCGTGGACGGTCGGGAATCCCACTGGGCTCGTCGTCTTCGCGGTTCTCTCGGGCTCGCACGGGCTGATCACGCTCGCCTGGGGCGTCCTGATCGGGGGCACGATCACGAGCAGCGTCCTGCTCGCCGAGCTCCTGCGCTGCGGCGGGCTCGTGGGTGGGCCGCGTGCGCCGCTCGCGCTCGGCTTCCGCCTCTTCCAGCTCGCGCGCGGCGTCGCCGTGCCTCTGGCCGTGCAGGGGATGTACGTGATCTCGCTCGGCTTCGCGGCGGCGCTCGGCGTCGGCGTGCAGAGCTCCCTCTCCTACGGCTACGTCTTCGCGGCGACGCTGGTGGCGGCGACCGCCTCCGCCCTGTCGCTGATCTCCTCCGCCCCGCTCACCCGCCGCGGCGTCGATGCCGAGAGCGCTGCAGCGCACGTCATCCACGCGGCCTGGCTGTCGCTGGCCGGGATCGCGGCTGCGACGGGCGTCTTCGCGCTCGTCGGCGGCCAGATCGTCGGCCGCGCGCTCGGCTCCGACTATGCGGGCTCGGCGGGCGGGCAGCTCGGCAGGCTCGTGGTCTATCTCGCGCCGTGGATGGTGATCACCGTCGCGTTCACGGTCGTGTTCCCGCTCGTCTTCGTCGTGGAACGGCCCACCGTGCTGCTGCCGCTCGCCCCGGTCGCTCTGGCCGTGCACATTCCGATCACGTTGGCGCTTCGCGAGGCGCTCGGGCTCGACGGGCTCGCGATCGCGCTTGCGATCTCGACGAGCTTCGTGCTCGTCGTGCTCCTGATGGCCGTCTCGCCGCGGCTGCTCGAGCTCGCCTCGCTCGGGCTCGGACGCGTCACCCTCGGCTTCGCGGTGCTCACGGTTGCGGCCTTCGGGCTCGCCTCGCTTGCGCTCCCGCCCGTCCCGGCGGCTGGGCTGGGGCTCGCGCTCTACGCGCTCGCGCTCGCGATCGTGCGTCCGCGCGGCCTGCGCGAGGCTGTCGCCTACGTCAGAGTGCTGCACTGATGCTGAGGCACTGGGGCCGGCTCTATGCGCTCAGCGTCTCGCTCGGGCTGCGCGACCTGCTCCGGCACGGGCCCTCGCGCGACGGCGCGATCCGCGTCCTGATCCCACTTGATCCGAGCCGCTACCTGGAGCTCCCGTGGGCGCAGCGCGCGCTCGACGCACGGCGCGGCGAACGCGTCCTCGACCTGGCGAGCCCGAAGCTGCTCGCCGTCGCGCTGGCGCGGGCGGGCGTCGAGGTCGTCTCGGTGGACGCGCTCCCGTCGGAGATCGAGCTGTGGCGCCGGCTCGCCCCGGAGGCGCGCTTCGATGTCGCGGACGGGCGGGCGCTCCCGTTCGAGCAGGGGCAGTTCGATCGCGCCTACTCGATCTCGGTGCTCGAGCACATCGGCGGCGACGGCGACGAGCGCGGGCTCGCAGAGTTGGCGCGGGTCGTCAAGACCGGCGGGCGCATCGTCGTGACCGTCCCCTATGCCGAGACGTACTTCGAGGACTGGCGCAACCGCCCTGTCTACGGTGCCGACACCGAGGCTGAGCACTACTTCTTCGAGCGCTGGTACGACGGCCCGCGTCTCGACCGGCTCGTCGCTGCGGCGCCGGTGGTCGAGCGGAGCCGGGAGCTCGTCCGGGTCGAGCCGAACTGGAACCAGCGCTACAACCGCCACTTCCCGAAGCTCGTGCCGCTCGGCCCCTTCTTCGGCCTGCTCGGCCGCGAGGTCGCCGGCCCGGGCGGCGACATCGCGCGACTCGTGCTGGAGCGGACCGCATGACCCGCCGGGCGTTGATCACCGGCGTCGGCGGCCAGGACGGCTCGCTGCTCGCCGAGCTGCTGCTCGCCGAGGGCTACGAGATCTACGGCGTCGTCCGGCGCTCCACGCTCGTGGAGTACGAGAACCTGGCCGGGATCCGCGACCGGATCGAGCTGCTGCGGGCCGACCTGCTCGACCAGCCGTCGCTCGTGACGGCGCTGCGAGCGTGCCGGCCGCACGAGGTCTACAACCTCGCGTCGGTCTCGTTCGTGCCGGCCTCCTGGGACGAGCCGATCCTGACCGCCGAGTTCGCGGCCGTCGGAGTGACGACGCTGCTCGAGTCGATCCGCGAGGTCGACGCGGGAATCCGCTTCTACCAGGCATCCTCGAGCGAGATCTTCGGCGAGCCCAGCGAGACGCCGCAGACGGAGGAGACGCCGTTGACCCCGCTGACGCCGTACGGGGTGGCGAAGGCGTACGGCCACTTCATCACGCGCTCCTACCGCAGCCGCTACAGCCTCCACGCCTCGAGCGGGATCCTCTACAACCACGAGTCGCCCCGGCGGCCGCTCGACTTCCTGCCGCGCAAGGTCGCGCACGGCGCCGCGTCGATCGCGCTCGGCCTCGAGAGCGAGCTGCGGCTCGGTGACCTCTCGGCCCGGCGGGACTGGGGGTATGCAGGCGACTACGTGCGAGCGATGTGGCTGATGCTGCAGCAGGAGGAGCCGGCCGACTACCTGATCGCAACGGGCGAGTCGCACTCCGTGGAAGAGCTCGTCGAGGCCGCTTTCCGCCGCGCCGGGCTCGACTGGCGCGCGCACGTGCGGCTCGACGAGTCGCTCGTCCGCGGCAGCGCGGAGCTGCACCACCTCGTCGGCGACCCCTCGCGGGCCCGCGAGCGGCTCGGCTGGGAGCCTTCGGTTCGCTTCGAGGAGCTCGTCGAGCTGCTCGTCGACGCGGAGCTCGCCCGGCTCCGGGTCAGCGCCTGACGGCGCGGCCCGTCACCTCGCCGATCCGGATCCGGATCGAGACGGAGGCGCGCCCGCCGCCGCGCGGCCGCTCCGCATCGGTGCGACGGTCCGCGAAGCGCTCGGCGAGCAGAGAGAGTGCATGGGCGGACTCCTCGCCCGCAAGCTCCTCGACGCGGCCCTGGACGATCGCGCTGCGCCAGCTGCCGTCGAGGTACTCGTCCACCTCGAAGCAGACCTCGGGGTTCGCGCGCATCATCTCGACCTTCTGGCCGACGAGCGTATGCGTGTAGATGCTCTCGCCGTCGTACGCGTAGATCACGGGCACGACATACGTCAGCCCTCCGGCGTGGCAGCCGATCCGCCCCACGAGCTGCTCGCGCAGAAGCTCGTCGATCTGCGCGCGGGTCAGCTCGTCCATCGGGAAAACGCTACCCGACGTCCGTACCGACCACCGATGCCACGGTCAGGGGGTCGAGGCGACGATGCGGCATGCGCTTCGTCACACGGCGGAATCTGCTTCGCGCGCTCGTCGTCCTGGTCGGCCTCTTCGCGCTGATCCAGGCGGTGCCGTACGGCCGCAGCCACACGAATCCGCCCGTGACCAAGGAACCGGCCTGGGATTCGCCCCGGACGCGAGCCCTCGCCGCGCGGGCCTGCTTCGACTGCCACTCGAACCTGACCACCTGGCCGTGGTACAGCAACGTCGCGCCGGTCTCGTGGCTGAACCAGAACGACGTCGACGGGGGTCGCAGCGCGCTCAACTTCTCGACCTGGGACAAGCCGCAGGACACCGGAATCGGCGACGTCGTCGAATCGATCCGCGGCGGCGGGATGCCGCCCTGGTTCTACAAGCCGCTGCATCCCAAGGCTTCGCTCTCCAAGGCCGAGCAGGACGAGCTGATCCGTGGTCTCGAGGCGACGTTCGCGGCCTCGCCGCCGATCGGCGGCGGCGGCGGTTAGACGGCGTCAACCATCGAGCAGCTCCCGGTAGACCGCGTCGTGCGCGCGGGCGCAGGCCTCCCACGTGAAGGCTGCCGCGCGAGCGAGTCCCTTTGCGCGCCACTCGTCCGGTGCGGCCAGCACGTCCGCGACGGCCTCGGCGATCGCCGAGGCCGAGGTCGGGTCGAACAGCTTCGCGGCGTCGCCGACGACCTCGGGGAGCGATGCGGCATCGGAGCATGCAACGGGGCAGCCGCAGGCCATCGCCTCGAGCGGCGGCTGGCCGAAGCCCTCGTAGAGCGAAGGGAAGACCACCGCCGCCGCGCGCCGGTACAGGGATGCGAGCTCGCCGGGTGAGACCCTGCCGAGCGACTCGACGCCGTCGGGCACCGGCCCCTCGTACCCGGTCAAGACGAGCCGGGCTCCGGGTAGGAGGCGCAGCGCCTCGAACAGGCGCGCGTGGTTCTTGTGCGGCCACGGCCGCGCCGGGTAGAGGAGAAAGTCCTCACGTTGCTCGTCGCCGGGCCGAAAGCGCGCGTGGTCGATTCCGAGGTGGATCGGCCGCAGCTTCGCCGTGGGAACGCCGAGCCGCTCGTGGATCGCGCCTGCGGCGTGCTCGGAGATCGTGATCACGAGCCGGCTGCGGCGCACGGTCCAGCCGTAGACGAGCTTCCGGTAGGCGACCTCCGCCCGCGGGAAGAACTCCGGGAAGAACTCGTGCTGGACGTCGAGCACGCTCGTGACGGTGGGCGGCTCGGAGACCGGCGGCAGCATCACCGAGAGCGGGAAGTGGAGCGCGTCGAGACCGGCGAAGCGGCGGCGCAGCCGTCTCGGCGCAGCGGCCGCGAGGCTCATCGCGGCGATCCGTCCCGGCGTCGAGCGCGCGGCGCGGTAGTCCGGCACGACCTCTGCGGGGAGGCCCTCGACGTCCGCGGCGATCCTCGGCAGGAAGACGCGGTAGTCGAGCTCGCCGACCCGGCCCAGCGCGCGGACGAGTTCTCGCGCGTAGGTCTCGGAGCCGCCGCTGATCCCCGGCACGAGCGTGAGCAGGCTGATCCCGACCACGCGCGTGACCCTACTCACAGATCCGTAACGGCGTCTCGTTACAATGTTGCGATGCCCGGGCCGGAGCCAAAAGTCCTGGAAAAGGACGATATTACGACGCTCTTCGAGCGGCTCAAGCACGAGGTCGAGCGGGCGGGCGCGGGCGATGGGACGCTGGGCTCGCGTGCCCGGGCGGCAGCAGAGCGGTACTGGCCCGTCTCCGCCGAGCGGCCGATCGAGCGGCGTCCCGGAGCGAAGGGCCTCGTCGCCTATCCGGTCAAGCAGGCGCTCCGGCGGCTGATGCGCTGGTACGTGGAGCCGCTCGCGGCCGAGCAGCGCGGCTTCAACGACGCTGCTCTCAAGCTGATCGACGACCTTTCCGAGCGGCTCGACCGGGAGAGCGCGATGCGCGAGGACGCCGAGCGCCTGCTGCGGGAGGCCGAAGAGCGGCTGCTGCGCCTCGAGCGGCGGCCGGCGGGCGCCGCCGCCGCGGCGACGGTCGCGGTGCAGGCGAAGGCGGACGCGCTCCCTGACTACTTCGCCTTCGAGAGCAGGATGCGCGGCTCGACCGAGGAGATCCGCCGCCGCCAGCGGCCCTACCTCGAGGACTTCCGTGAGGCCGCCCCCGTGCTCGACGTCGGCTGCGGGAGGGGCGAGTTCCTGAGCCTGCTCCGCGAGCAGGGGATCGAGGCGCGGGGCGTCGACGCGGACGCGGACATGGTCGCCTACGCCCGCGGCGAGGGCCTCGACGTCGAACAGGGGGACCTGCTCGCGTACCTCGAAGCGCTCGAGGACGGCGCGCTCGGCGGCGTCTTCGCCGCGCAGGTCGTCGAGCACCTGCCGCCGCCGGTGCTGCTGCGCTTCCTCGAGCTTGCGCACGCGAAGGTGCGCCCGGGCGGGCTGCTCGTCGCGGAGACGATCAACCCGCTCTCGCCGCTCGCGCTGCGCAACTACTTCGCCGATCTCACGCATGCGCAGCCGCTCGTGCCCGAGACGCTGGCGCTGCTCGCCCGCCATGCCGGCTTCGCCGAGACGGAGACGCGCTTCCTCAATGCGCCGGAGCCGGTCGAGGGCGTCGACCGGCGGTTGAACGAGATCGTGTTCGCGCCGCTCGACTACGCGCTCGTTGCGCGCCGCTGATGAGGATCGCCGTTTGCCGCCCGCAGGTGCCGTTCGCGCGCGGGGGCGTCGAGATCTTCACGGATACGCTCGTCGAGGAGCTGCGCGCCCGCGGGCACGAGGCCGATCTCGTCTCGATCCCGTTCAAGTGGTATCCGGGCGAGCGAGTGCTGACCCACGCGTTCATGTGGAGGCTGCTCGACCTCGAAGAGGTGGACGGCCGCCGCGTCGACCTCGTGATCGCGACCAAGTTCCCGTCCTATGCGATCCGCCACCCGAACAAGGTCGTCTGGCTCGTGCACCAGTTCCGGCAGGCCTACGAGCTCGACCGCACCGAGCTCGGCCAGTTCTCGGAGTCGGCTCGGGACCGGGCGCTGCGCCGGAAGATCCACGACTTCGATCGGATCGCGCTGGGTGAGGCGAAGCGGCTCTTTGCCACGTCGGGCAACGTGGCCGGCCGTCTCCGCAGCTCGACCGGGCTCGAGGCGGAGATCCTGCCGCACCCGCCGCAGGAGCTGCCGTTTCGCACCGACGCCTACGAGCCGTTCGTCCTCTCGGTCGGGCGGCTCGACCGCGCGAAGCGGATCGACCTGCTGCTCGAGGCTGCGCGGCTGGGCGGGTTCGATGTCGTCGTCGCGGGCGAGGGGCCGGACGGCGAGCGCCTGCGTTCGCTCGCGAACGGCCGCGTGCGCTTCGCGGGCCGGGTCTCCGAGGAGGAGCTGACCGACCTCTACGCCCGCTGCCGCGCCGTCTACTACGCGCCCGTCGACGAGGACTTCGGGATGGTGCCGTTCGAAGCGTTCCTCGCCGGGAAGCCGGTCGTCACGACGACCGATGCCGGCGGGCCGCTCGACGTCGTCCTCGACGGGCGGACCGGCCGGGTCGTCGAGCCGCGGGCAGAGGCCCTCGCAGCCGCGCTCGCGATCGGCGAGGAGGAAGCCCGCGCCTTCGGCCGCGCAGGCAAGGCGCTCGCCACAGAGGTGACGTGGGAGCGTGCGATCGGAAGGCTGCTCGGCGAGTGAAGGTCGCCTACTACTCACCGCTGCCGCCTGAGACCTCCGGGATCGCCGACTACTCCGCGCTCCTGCTCCCGGCGCTGCGCGAGCGGCTCGACGTCGAGGTCGTCAAGCGCGGGAAGACGAAGCCGCCCCGGGGGACGGACGTCTCGCTCTACCACGTCGGCAACTCGCCGGAGGCTCACGCCTGGATCGTCGACGCGCTGCGCCGGCGGCCCGGCGTCGTCGTCCTGCACGAGCTCGTGCTCCATCACCTGATCGCGGGCATCACGATCGGCCGCAAGGACGGCCGCGGCTATCTCGATGCGCTCGAGCGCGACGCTGGTCTTGCCGGCCGGCTCCTCGCCCATGGCGTGCTCGAGGCGCGCGTGCCGCCGCTCTGGGAGACGCGGCCCGAGGACTTCCCGCTCGCCGGGTCGGTGCTCGACCACGCGACCGGGCTCATCGTCCACTCGCGCTACGTCGAGGCCGGCGCACGTCGGCTCGGCTTCGAGGGGCCCCTCTGGCGGATCCCGCACCCTGCCTGGCCGGCGCCCGTCACGGAGCCGGCGGCCGTCGAGGGCTCGCCCGTGATCGGCTGCTTCGGCCACCTGAACGCGTCGAAGCGCATCCCGCAGCTGCTCGAGGCGTTCGGCGTTCTGCTCGCCGAGCAGCCGGATGCACGGCTCGTGCTCGTCGGACCGGTCTCGCCTCGGTTCGACCTCGACGCAGTGCTCGAGCGGTATGGCTCCGACCGGGTTCAGCGCGAGGAGTACGTGCCGGAGGCCCGGCTCTGGTCGCTGATGGCGGCCTGCGACGTCCTCGTCTCGCTGCGTGCGCCCACGATGGGCGAGACGTCGGGCTCGGCGCTGCGCGCGCTCTCGCTCGGCCGACCCCTCGTCGTCAGCGACGTCGGCTGGTTCTCGGAGCTCGAGGGCGTGGCGAAGGTCCCGGTCGGCGAGGGCGAGGTCGAGGCGCTCTTCGCGGCGCTCCACGAGCCGCCCGCGCCGCTTCACGCGGGGCCCGAGCACGACGTCGAGCACGTGGCGGACCTCTACGCCGGGGCGCTCGAGCGCGCCGCAGGCGGCGAGGCCGTCCGGGACGCTGTGCTGCGCGAGGTCGCCGCGGCCGCGGCGGGGGTCGGCCTCGACGAGACGGCCGAGCTGTCGGCAGCCTTGCGCGAGGCCGGGCTTGGCGAGTAGCGCGGCGGCGGCGCGGCCGCTGGCGGTGGCGCGCGCGCGCGCTGGCGCGATTCCTGTCTGGGCCGCCCTCGGCGGCATCGTGCTCGTCTCCGCGGCGCTGCGGATCTGGCTCGGCCGCCGCATGGTCGCCCCCTGGATCTTCGTCGACGAGCTGATCTACTCCGAGCTCGCCAAGAGCTTCGCCGCGCACGGGCACTTCCTGCTGCGCGGCGAGCCGGCCGGCGGCTCGTTCGGCTTCGTCTACCCGATGCTGATCGCGCCCGCCTGGCGGATCTTCTCGTCGGTGCCGGCGGCCTACGCGGCCGCCAAGGCGATCAACGCCGTGGTGATGTCGCTCGCCGCCGTGCCCGCGTATCTCCTGGCGCGCCGCGTGCTCTCGCAGCCGTACGCGCTGGCTGCGGCTGTCCTCTCGGTGGCGGTGCCGTCGATGCTCTACACGGGCACGCTGATGACGGAGAACGCCTTCTACCCGATCTTCCTCTGCGTCGCCTTGCTTGCGGTGCGCACGCTCGAGCGGCCGACCTGGCAGAACCAGCTCGGCCTGCTCGCTCTCTGCCTGCTCGCCTTCGCGACCCGCGCCCAGGCGGTCGCACTCTTCCCGGCGGTACTCGTCGCGCCGGCGCTGCTTGGCTGGAGCGGGCTGCCGCGCTTCCGCGTGCTCTACGGAACAGTCGCCGGCGCCGCCGCGCTCGCCGTCGTCGCGGAGGCGGTGCGCGGGCGCGGTCCGCTGGCCCTGCTCGGTGCCTACGAGACGACCGGGCACCACCACTACGTGCTCTACGACGTGGCGAAGTGGCTGCTCTGGCACCTCGGGGAGCTCGATCTCTATCTCGGGGTCGTGCCGGTCGCCGCCTTCCTCGTCGCGTTCCGGCGCGAGCCGTTCTTCGCCGTCGCGGCGTCGCTCTCGGCGTTCCTGATCGTCGAGGTGGCCGCGTTCGCGACGCTGCCGACGGTGACGCGGGTCGAGGAGCGGAACATGTTCTACGTCGCACCGTTCTTCCTGATCGCGCTGCTCCTCTGGATCGAGCGCGGCGCTCGGCGGCCCCGGTGGGCGATCATTGCCGCTGCACTCGCGGCCGCGGTGCCCGCGACCGTGCCGTACGCAAAGCTGATCGGCGTCCAGGCGACCTCGGACACGCTCGCGCTGCTCCCGTGGTGGAAGCTGCAGGAACACGTGATCGCGCTCGGCAGGGTGCGGCTCGTGGTCGCCCTCTGCGCGCTCGCAGCCGCCGCGCTCTTCCTGCTCGTGCCACGCCGATTCGCGCTCGTGCTGCCCCTGCTCGTGCTCGTGTACTTCGGCATCGCCCAGCGCCCGATCGAGAGCCGCACGACCTTCGCCTCGCGCGGCGCGCTGTTCCAGGGGATCCGGGGCGTCCAGCGCGACTGGATCGACCGCCGCGTCGGGAGCGGCGCCGACGTCGCCGCGATCTGGACGGGCAAGACCGATGTGCACGTCGTCTGGGAGAACGAGGTGTTCAACCGCAGCGTCGGGACGGTCTACAACACGCAGGATCCGATCCCCGGCGGCCTCGCCTCGACGAACGTGACGATCGGCGAGGACGGGTACCTGCGCGACGGCGGGAGGAAGGTCCGCAGCCGCTACGCCCTGGTCGACGGCTCGCTCGACCTGAACGGCGAGAAGATCGCGAGCGATCCGCTGCTCGGAATCGGGCTGTTCGAGCTCGACGGGCCGATCCGCTCCGTGACGAAGGTGACCGGCCTCTACCCCAACGACACCTGGAGCGGGCCGCACGTCGTCTACACGCGCCGCGAGTGCCGCGGCGGTTCCGTCGTGGCAACGGTGCTCGGCGACGCGAGCCTGTTCTCGGAGCCGCAGGTGGTGACGGCGACCGAGGGCACCGGCTTCTCGGCGACCGTCGAGCCGGGGAGGCCGACCGCCCTCCGGGTGCCGCTCGTCTCCTCGCGTGGCACCTGCAGCGCGAGCTTCGAGATCAGCCCGACCAAGGTGCCCGGCAAGAACGACCGGCGCCGGCTCGGGCTGCACTTCCTCAGCTTCGAGTACCGGCCGCCGCGGTGAGAATCGTGATCGACGTGGCGCCGCTCTCGCATCCGCGGACCGGCGTCGGCAACTACATCCTCGGCTCGCTGCGCGGGCTCGTCGAGGCCGGTGCCGACGACGTCGTAGCCTTCGCGCCCGCGAGCGTCGCCGGCAAGCGCGCGATCGAGGAGGCACTCGACGGGCTGCCGGTCGAGCGCGTGCTGCCCGTGCTGCCGTTCGCGCACGCCTGGCGCACCGCGTGGAGCCGCCTGCAGCGCCCGGCCGCAGAGCGCTTCATCGGCGCGTTCGACGTGCTCCACTTCAGCGACTGGATGGTGCCGCCGCAGCGCGCAGGGGTGCGCTCGACGATGGTCCACGACCTCGTGCCGGTGCGCTTTCCGGAGTGGACGGACGACAAGACGGTGCGGCTCCACCGTGCCAAGCTCCGCCATCTCGATAGCTGCGACGTCGTCGTGACGAACTCCGAGTACACGGCGCGTGACGTGACCGAGTTGTTCGACGTGCCGGCGGAACGGCTGCATGTCGCTCATCCCGGCGTCGACGAGCGGTTTGCGCCGGCCGGAGAACGCGCGTCGCTCGGCCGGCCCTACCTGCTCACCGTCGCGACGCTCGAGCCGCGCAAGAACCTCGACACCCTCGTTGCGGCCTACCGGCTCCTCGAAGCCGACGTCGTGCTCGCCGTGGCGGGCGGTGCCGGTTGGGGCGAGCAGCCCCAGCTCGACGTCCCCGGGGTCGAGCGGCTCGGCTTCATCGGCCACGATGAGCTGCCGCGCTGGTATCGCGGCGCCGCCGCGTTCGTCTTCCCCTCGCGCTTCGAGGGTTTCGGCATGGCCGTTGTCGAGGCGATGGCGAGCGGCATTCCGTGCGTCGTCTCCTCGCACCCCTCGCTCGACGAGGCGTGCGGTGACGCAGCGCTGCGGGCCGATCCCGACTCGCCGCAGGAGCTCGCTGCCGCGATCGAGCGGGCGCTCGCGGAGCGCGACGAGCTCGTGCGGCGTGGGCTCGAGCATGCGAGCCGCTTCACCTGGCGCGCCTGCGGCGAGGCCCACCTGCGAGCGTGGGGCGCGTGAACGTCGCGCTCGACGTATCGGCGCTGCGGCAGACGCGCGCGGGGACTGCCCGCTATCTGAACGGGCTCCTGGGCGCTGGGCTGCCGGGGGTCGAGGTGCACCCGGTCGCTTTCGGCGGCGGCGGTCGGATCAGCGCGGCAGTGCGCGACGCCGTCTGGTATCCCGCGATCCTTCCGTACGTCGCCGGGGGTGCCGACGTGCTCCACTGCCCGACCTACCGTGCGCCCCTCCGCTCGCGCACCCCGGTCGTCGTCACGGTTCACGACCTCGCGGTCTTCCGCCGGCCCGAGACGTTCAACCGCTGGACGCGCACCTACAGCCGGGCGATCGTGCCGAAGGTCGTCCGCGCCGCCCGGCGCGTGATCGCGGTCTCCGACTTCACCAGGCGCGAGCTCCTGGAGATCGTCGGCGTCCCTGAGGAGCGGGTGCGCGTCGTCCCGAACGCGGTCGAAGCCGTCTTTTCGCCGGCGGGCCGCGAGTCGGAGGGCGAGTACGTGCTCGCGGTGGGGACGCTCGAGCCGCGCAAGAATCTGCAGCGGCTCGCCGAGGCGGTCGACCGGCTCGGGCTCGAGCTGCGCGTCGTGGGCGTGCGCGGCTGGGGCCGCGTCGAGCTGCCCGGCTCGGCGCGGTGGCTCGGCGAGGTCCCGGACGACGAGCTCGCCGCGCTCTACCGCGGCGCGCGCTGCCTCGCCTATCCGTCGCTCTACGAGGGCTTCGGGATCCCGGTGCTCGAGGCGATGGCCTGCGGCTGCCCGGTCGTGACGAGCGCGGGCGGCGCCTGCGAGGAGGTCGCGGGCGGCGCGGCCGTGCTCGTCGACCCGCTCGACGTGGCTTCGATCGCCGGCGGCATCGAGCGCGTCGACGCGACGCTGCGCGAGCCGGGCCTCGAGCGGGCGCGACAGTTCTCGTGGGCCGCCTCGGCGGCGGCGACCGTCGAGGTCTATCGCGAGGCCGCGGCGTGATCATGATCGACGCCGACGTGCTCGGCCGCCGCCGCACGGGCGACGAGACCTACGTGCGCGAGCTCCTGCGAGCGTTGCCGCGCGACCTCGACCTGGCGGCCGTGACGCGGCGGCCCGATCTCGTCCCGGAAGGCATCCGGGCGGTCGAGCTCGTCTCGCGGTTCCAGGAGCTGCGGATGCTCTGGACGCTCCCGCAGCTCCTGCGCCGCCTCCGGCCCCGGCTCGCGCACTTCGTCCATGCGATCCCGCCGCGCTTGCCGTGCCCCGCGGTGCTGACCGTGCAGGACCTCTCGTTCGAGCGCGATCCGGCCGTGATGGTGCGCCGCGAGCGGCTGATCTTCAAGGCGGTCGTGCCCTGGTCGGCGCGCCGGGCCGCGCACCTCTTCGCGATCTCGGAGCGGACACGGGACGACCTCGTCGAGCTCTACGGGATCTCGCCCGAGAAGATCACGGTCACGCCGCTCGCGCCCGATGCCGCCTTCCGTCCCGGTGCGGCCGGGCACGACGGCTATCTCCTGTTCGTGGGTGCGGTCGAGCCGCGCAAGGACCCGCTCGAGGCGCTGGCGGCCGCGAAGGCGGTCGGCCTGCCCCTCGTCGTCGTCGGCCCGCACCGCGACGCCGCGCTCGTCCGTGCGCTGCACGAGGGTGGAGCGGATGTCCGCGGCTACGTCGAGCACGAGGAGCTGGTGCGGCTCTACCAGCGTGCGGCCTGCCTCGTCTTCCCGACCCGCTACGAGGGCTTCGGCCTGCCTGCCGCAGAGGCGATGGCGTGCGGGACGCCCGTCGTCGCGCGGCCGGACGCGGCTGTGCGCGAGGTCGTCGGCGAGGCCGGCATCCTGACGGAGGACCTGGTCGCCGGAGTCGGGCAGGCGCTCGAGCAGCGCGACCGGCTGAGCATCGCCGGCCTCGAGCGGGCGAGGCTGTTCACGTGGGCCGAGACTGCGCGCCGCACGGCCGAGGTCTACCGGAGGTTCCTGTGATCTCCGCCGTCGTGATCTCTCACGGCCATGCCGAGGAGCTCGACCGCTCGCTGCCGGCGCTCGCCCCCCAGGTCGACGAGCTGCTCGTGATCGCCAACCTGCCCGGCTCGATCGGCCGGCTGCCCGCCGACGCGCGTGTGGTCGAGAACGAGCGCCCGCTTTCGTTCGCGGCGAATGCGAACCAGGGCTTCGCCAACACCGCCGGCGACTATGTCCTGATCGCAAACCCGGACGCCGTGGCCGATCCGGGCGCGGTCGCGATCCTGCACCGTTTCCTGGAGCAGCATCCGCGCGCGGGGGTCGCCGGGCCGCGGATGATCTACCCGGACGGCTCGTGGCAGGCGTCGCGTCGGAGCTTCCCGACGGTCGGCGCCACGCTCGTCCGGCGCACGCCGCTGCGGTTTCTGTTCCCACCGCTTCGGTGGCAGCGCAAGCACTACCTGCTCGACGAGCGGCCGAGCGAGCCGGTGCAGACCGACACGATGCTCGGCGCGTTCCTGCTCCTGCGACGAACGATGCTCGACGAGCTCGGCGGCTTCGACCCCGGCTATCGCATGTACTGCGAGGACATCGACCTCAACTACCGGGCAGCCAGGGCAGGCTGGGAGCGCTGGTACGTGCCCGAGGCGATCGTGCACCACGAGTACGCAGCCGTGATCGACCACACCTTCCTCAGCCGCCACACGATCTGGCACGCGCGGGCGATGCTGCGCTTCCTCCGCAAGCACCCCGAGCGTCTGCTGGCCCTGCGCTGAGCACGATGAGGAAATGAAGGACACGACCCGGATCGAAGAGCAGTACGCAGCCCAGGCAGAGGGCTGGAGCGACGACCAGTACGCCGATGCGACCGGCTACCTGCGCCACCGGGCGGAGCTGATCGTCTCGCTCGGCCCGCGCCTCGAGCCCGGCGACCGCGTGCTCGACCTCGCGTGCGGCGACGGCGGCCTTGCCGCGTTCCTCCCCGGCCTCGACTACCGCGGCGCCGATGCGAGTCCCGCCATGGTCGCTGCCGCCCGCGGCCGGGGCGTCGACGCCGTGCTCGCCGATCTGAACGCGTATGCGCCTGCCGAGCCGGTCGCTGCGACGACGCTCTTCCGCGCGATCTACTACGCCGCCGACCGCCGCGAGCTCTTCCGCCGCATCGGCTCGTACACCGAGAAGAAGGTCGTGTTCGACCTCAGCCCTCGCCGCTACCGCCTCGACGAGGTGCGCGGCGACCTGCTGGCGGCCGGCTTCGATCGTCTCGAGCTGCGGCCGTTCCTGATCCCTCAGACGGTGGGGCTGCCGGCGGCGGTGCAGCGCGTGCTCGTCGCGCTCGAGCCGACGCCGCTCGCGCGTCTGGCGCTCCGCGTCCGCTTCACCTACGTTCTGGCAGCGGCGCGAGCGACTGCGGGAACGTCGGGAAGCCCGGCGACGTCGGCGACGGCGGCCGTCACCGTCGACACGACCTCGCAGTTCTTGACGATGTCGATCTCGTCGATGAACACCCGGTCGTTTCCGGCGCCGCAATCGATGGTGTCGCGCTCGCCGTCGTCGGCGCGGATCGTGTCGGAGCCGTCACCGCCGAGGATCGTGTCCGAGCCCGGGCCGCCTGTGATCACGTCGTTGCCGGCACCGCCGCTCAGATAGTCGTCGCCGGCGCCGCCGAGGATCGTGTCGTTGCCCGCATTGCCGTAGAGCTTGTCGTCGCCTGCCCCGCCCGCGAGGTAGTTGTCCCGTGAGTTCCCCACGAGACGCCGTCCCTTGGGCTTCTTCTTGCCGCCGATGATGGCGTCGGTCGCGTCGGAGCTCTGGCTCGCGGTGTTGACGTCGTTCGTCGCGGTGACGACGAGCCGGATCGTCGAGCCGACGTCGTGAGGTCCGGCCCGGTAGGTATCCCGCTTCTGCTTCGGGATCGTGACGCAGTCTGCTCCTG
Organism: uncultured Actinomycetes bacterium; assembly: GCA_963757725.1. Classification (GTDB taxonomy): domain Bacteria; phylum Actinomycetota; class Thermoleophilia; order Gaiellales; family Gaiellaceae; genus CAVWSR01. Next base: position 69,447 of record CAVWSR010000003.1, on the reverse strand, counting down.
TCGCATCGCAGCGCTGCCAGGCGTAGCGGAAGCCGATCGGCGCCTCGCCGCTCCACTGACCTGCGCTCCCGACCAGAATCGCCCCGTTGCGCGCCGGCCCGGCCAGTGACGGCGGCTGCGAGTTCGACGGCCCGAAGCGCGTTTTGTATTGGATCGGAAACGTGTGGTTCGAGATCCCGTAGGCGAACCCGGCGCCGTTGCGGCCGCGGATCATCATCCGGATCGTCGAGCCGTAGTCGCCGGGCTGGACGGTGTACGTGTTGGTCGTGGCACCGGGAATCGAGTTGCAGTCGAGCCCGTCGGGCGTGCAGATCCGCCACTGGTAGGTGAGGGTGATCGGCTGGGCGCCCGTCCAAATGCCGTCGGTTGACGTCAGCACGGAGCCGATCTCGAGTCCGCCGCTGATCGTCGGCGAGACGTGGTTGTGCGGCGGGTCGCCCGTGATGTACGGCGTCGCGGCCGACGAGGCCAGGCCGCTGCCGTAACTGTTCGTCGCGACGACGGCGAGGTTGAGCTGGAAGTTGATGTCGTCTCCGGTCGGAATGTAGAAGCTGCTCCGCGCATTCGGAATCGGCGAGCACTGGCCGTTTCGGTCGCCGGACGGGCCGCAGCGCAGCCACTGAAAGGTGTAGGTGATCGGCGTCGCGCCCGTCCAGGTACCGACGGTCCCGCTGACGAATCCGCCGGGATTTGCCGTGAAGACTCCGGTCACGGTGGGGCGCGTGATGTTCACCGGCGCGAGACCGTTCGCATGGCCCGCCGCGAGTGACGGCGCAGACGTCGAGCCTGCGGGATTTGCGGCGGTGACGAGGACCCGGACGCTGATCGTGGCGCCGACGTCCGCGGCTTGCACCGTGTATGTGTTCGTTGTCGCTCCGGCGATGTTGCCCCAGTGGGTGTCGGGCGGCGAGCAGTCGCCGCCGGCGGTCGTGGTGCAGCGCTGCCACTGGTATGCGAAGCTCGTCGGCGCGCCGCTCCAGGTGCCCGCCGACGCAAACAGCGTGTCGCCCTGCGCCGGGGTAGCGTTCGGCGAGATCGTCGGGATGCTGGTGTTGAGGGGCGGTGCGCCCTGCCAGTCGGGCTGCACGTCGCCCGCCGCCGTGCCGGCGAGCGGGGTCCCCGCGCCGCTCGACCCGGAGCTCGACACGGTTCGAAGTCCGCTCGACGAGTAGAGGATGAGCGTGCCGTCCGGCGAGTAGGTCGGATCGACTGCTCCCGGGTCGTTCGTGATCGGGATCTCACCGCCGCCGCCCGAGTTGACCTGGAAGATCTGCGTTGCACCTCCGCGGTCCGAGACGAAGGCGATTCTCGTGCCGTCGGGCGACCAGGTCGGCTCCGTGTCGTTCGAGGTGTCGGCTGTGATTCGCGTCTGACCGCTCCCGTCTGCGTTCATGACCCAGATCTGGAACGTTCCGCTGGAGTTGCTCGCGAACGCGATCCTCGTTCCGCTCGGGGCGACGGCCGGATCCCGGTCGGCTGCGGCCGAGTTCGTCAGGTTCGTGGGCGCACCGCCGCCGGAGGGGACCAGCGCGATGTCCCCGCCTGCCGTGGTGAAGACGATCGTGCCGCCGCCCGGCGACCACGCCGGCTGGCTGCCCGCGGCGCCGCCAACAGCGGCGCTCGTCCCGCCGCTGAACGGGACGGTGAAAATCTGTCCACCGTTGTTGTACGCAACGGTTTGACCCGAAGCGGTGATCGCGGGGTTCACGCCGGTCGCGATGTTGGTCGCACCGCTCACCGACGAGCCGCTCGGCGCGGTGAAGATGGTGCCACCGCGAGCAAAGGCGATGCCACCGTTGTTGCCCGGGAACGACGCCTGCGCGGCGGGCAGCCCGACGAGCACCGCCGCCGTGGCGGCGAGCAGCAACACCCGCGCTCCGGTGCGGTTTAACACTTGAAACTCATGATAACCAGGGATTTCTGCATTTGGGAACCGCGCAAGCTACACAGCTTCGAGCCCGCAGGCGTGGGTGCGTGCCACGAGCTCGAGAGCGACGCGTCGTCGTATACCCGGAACAACGCTCAATCTAGCGTCGCCGATGCCGCGCCCCGGCGGGGTCTACGGCTCGAACGCGTAGGCGACCTGGGCTCCCTGATGCCGGCGGTCGCCGTTGCGCGAGTCGAGCTCGTGCGGGACGAACGTCGGGTTGATCGACACTTCGACCCGGAAGGGAGGCGCCGGCGTGGGGATCCTGAAGGTCCGCACCTCCTTCGCGTGCACCGTCCAGCGCGTGACGTGCGTCACCCGGCCGAGCGCGGGCTGCTTGTCCCGCTTGACGAGCGTGCCGACGCGAATTGTCACCTCACCGGGTATATCGGCCTTACCCTCGCCGCCCCAGGCCGCGCGTGAGACCGTGACGAGCACGGTGCCGGCCTTGCCGCCCGGCGTGACGAAGCGGTTGTAGGCCGAGCGCGCGGGCTCGACGCCGTCCGGGCTGACGATCCAGCCGTCCGGCTGGATTCCGAGCACCGAGTGCGCGAGGCGGAGCGGCGGGCTGAAGCGCACGAGCCTCCACGTCTTCACCTGCTGCGCGTCGGTGTGCTCGTGGGTCGCGACCGTCGTGCCCACGACGTCGATGCCGGGCTCGGTCAGCACGAGGCGCACGTCCGTTGGGTTCGGGGACAGGCGCCCGTCCGCCTCGCCGAGGTCGGGACTGAGAGTCGGCGGGGGCGCCGTACCGTCGAGGCTCCAGACGTGCACGATCGAGCGGTTCCAGAACTCGAGGATCTGCAGCCCGTTGGCATCCTGGATCGACTGGCCGAGGTAGACGACCGGCTGCCCGTGCACGGTCTTGTCGAGCCAGTCGAGCGGCGGGGCGATGTTGGCGGTGAAGTCGCTCGAGAAGCTGTTCGCCGCGCTCGCCGCCGAGACCTCGGCGGTCACGTTCCACGCGAGCACGAGCACGGCCATCAGCGCCGTCAGCGCCTGGACGGCACGGGGCCGCCAGCGGACGAGACCCGGGACGAGCACGACGCAGACGGAGGTGAGCAACATCCCGACCAGGACGTGCTGCGCAAGCTGGGGCGTCCAGGAGAGATGCCGGTTCGCCGCCTCGAGGACGCCGAGCCCGGGTGCATCCGAGTAGAAGTGGAGGTCCATCCGGTACGGCGTCGAGACGAGCAGGTAGAGGACAAAGCCGCCGGCCGCTGCGACCGCCCACCAGCGGACGCGCGGACGCTCGAGCCAGATCGCCGTCGAGACAAAGAGGAGCGGCGCGACATAGATCAGGTTTCGCTCCTCGACCAGCCGGCCGAGGCTCAGCGTGATGTACGCGGCCTTCACGGCCGTGTACCAGCCGAAGGCGATGATCCCGGCGGCGAAGACCGCCGTGAACGCGCGTTCCTCGGTCGTTCGCGGGGGTGCGCCGCGGCCCCGTACGAGTGCCGAGAGCCCGGCCACCACCGGGAACACGCCGAGGCCGATGGTCAGTGCGCCCCCGGCCCAGAGGCCGTACTGGAGCATCCGCGTCCGCAGGTAGCCCGTCGCGATCAGCCACTCGTGCGAGTGGCTCGAGACGAAGGCGTTGAACACGATCAGGACTCCGAGCCCGAGGACGATCGCGCCCACCCAGTCCCAGGCAGACCAGGTCGAGCGCCAGGCGCTGGCCCGCTCTCCGGTCCACCAGAGGAAGAACGCGGCGAGCGCGAAGATGCCGACGAACGTGGAGAGCTCGCCCCGCACGAACGGCGCGATCAGCGACGCGATCGCCGCGGCCGCCAGCCAGCGGCGGCTGCGCGTGGCGAGGGCCTTCGCGATCAGGAAGAAGCACAGTGCCGCCCACGGATACGCGGCCGGCTCCTCGACCACGAACGACGTGTACACGAACGCCGGCACGATCGCGCTCGCGGTTGCGGCGAGCAGCGCCGCGGGCTTGCCGACGAGCATCCGCGCGAGCAGGTAGGTCGGGAACAGCGCCGACGTCATGACGATGCTGTTCACGTACTTGAGCACCGTGTAGGCCGTGTGCGTGTCGTGGATCCACCACACGGGCGCGACGAAGTAGTTGTAGAGCGACCCGAAGTACCGCGGCTCGCCGAGCATCGCGGCGCGCCCGGTCTTCGCGATCGCGCGCTGGATGTCCGCATTCTGGAGCTCGTCGAGGAATAGCCACGGCGTCACGTGGCCCCACGACTGCCACGCGTACAGGAGCACGAGCCAGACGAATGCGGTCGCAAGCGGAAGCGCCGCGATCACGCGGTCGAACCAGAGCGGCTGCTCGCGGACAGCCTGGCGGCGGGCGGCGGCCTGGCTCACTCGACGGTCGCGCGGAGCACGACGCTCGGCTCGAGGTCGGTCTCGCGGCGGACGAAGCGGCAGGGGATGCCGGCGCGCTCGCACGCGGCGACGATCGTGTCGAGCCTGCTGCGGGCCGCGTTCGGAATCGTGATGAAGACCGTATCGGGTGTCGTCCGCTCGAGGATGCGCTCCAGGTCCTCGGAGTCGCCGAGCACCGCCACACCCTGGATCCGGCGCCGCCGCAGGGCCAGATCGTCGTCGACGAAGCCGACGACGTGCTCCCCGGGCGTCTCGCGCAGCTCGCGCAGCAGGCTGCGGCCGCTGCTCCCGGCGCCGACGATCAGCGTGCGCCGGCGATCGGCGCGACCCTTGAGCGAGCCGAGGGCGCGCACGACGGCCCGCTCCCAGAAGCGGGAGATCCCGACCAGGACGGCGCAGACGAGCGCGTCGACGACGAAGATCGAGCGTGGGAAGTCGCCGAACGAGCGCGTCGCTGCGATGAAGGCGAACGCGAGCACCTCGGAGGCTGCGACTGCCAGCGCGACCGACGTCGCGTCCCGGGCGCCCGCGTAGCGCGAGACGCCGCGGTAGAGGCCGAACGGGATGAACGCGAGGTAGCGCGCGGCGACCACGACCGGCAGCGAGATCTCGAAGATGTGCCGCTGGCTGACCGTGCCGTGCCCCTGGATCTCGAGCAGGTACGCGATCCCGAACGCCGCGCTGACGAGCGCGAAGTCGACGATCACCTCGCCGAAGCGGCGCCGGTGCACGACGAGGAAGCCGAGCCGGCCCTGCTCCAGCACGCGTGGGCCCTTCTCGATGTCGGCGAGGAAGCTCGCGAACTGGACGAGCAGCGCGAAGGTGACGAGCACGCCGAGGAGCGTGATCCGCCAGTCGTCGATGACGTTGTACGCGAGGCTCGTCGCGCCGATCGCGGCCGAGATCACGCCGAGCAGAATCACCGCGCGCTTCTCCGAGAGGCCCGCGTAGACGAGCCGGTGCGAGGTGTGGTCGCGACCCCCCTGGGCGATCGAGCGGCCCTCGAGCAGGCGGATGATCGTCACGAGCGTCGTGTCGAGGATCGGCACGGCGAGGATCAGGATCGGCAGCAGCAGCGTCGCAACAGTCGTCCCGGCCACCTTCCAGCTGGCCGAGAGACCGAGTGCAGCGAGGGCGAAGCCGAGCACCTGGCTGCCCGAGTCGCCCATGAAGATCCGCGCTGTGCCGCCCCGACGCAGGTTGAACGGAAGGAAGCCGGCGCAGGCGAGCGCGACGGCGAGCGCGAGCACGAGCACCATCCGGTTCGGGTGCACCGTCACCGCGTCGATCGCGAAGAACACGGAGGCGATCCCCGCGAGCGTGGCTGCGAGCCCGTCCATGTTGTCGAGCAGGTTGAAGGCGTTCGTCATCCCGACGAGCCAGATCAGCGCGATCGCATAGCCGACGACGTCGTTCGAGACGATCTGCACCTTCAGCCCGGTCACGAGCACGATCGCCGCGGCCCCGAACTGCGCGCCGAGCTTTGCGAGCGGGCTGAGCGCCAGCAGGTCGTCGGCCAGCCCTGCGGCGAACAGCAGCGCGCAGCCGGCGAGGATGCCGACGAGCTCCTCGGAAACGGGCACCGCCCCCACGGCCATGGCCAGGCCTGCTCCAGCGAGGAGCCCGGCGAAGATCCCGACGCCGCCGAGGGAGGGAGTCGCCTCCGTGTGCCAGCGCTCACCGGTGGGAGCGGCGACGACCTGGCCGGCGAGCCTCGTCCGCAGCATCGCCCAGATGACCGCAGCCGCGGCCGGGAATGCGGCAAGTGCCGCGAGCGCGCTCACGAGGCTGAAGGGTACTGGCGGGCTGTTAATTCCATGTTTGGCCGCGACCTCGACCCATAGAGTAGGGAGCCGCCGTGACGATCTACGCCGACCTCTACCGCTACCGCGAGCTCTTTGCGAACCTGTTTCGCCGCGATCTGCAGGCGAAGTACAAGGGCTCGGCGCTCGGGATCCTCTGGACGCTCGCCAACCCGCTGCTCTTGATGGCGATCTACCTGATCGTCTTCTCGACGCTCTGGAAGGCCAAGTTCACCGACCTCGACCACTACCCGCTCTTCCTGCTGACGGGGCTCTCGGCCTGGATCTTCTTCTCGACGGCGCTGCAGTCGGCCTCGCGTTCGATGCTCGACAACGCGAACCTGATCAAGAAGACGCGCTTCCCGCGCCAGCTCGTGCCGCTGTCGGTCGTCGCCGCCCATCTCGTCTCCTATGTCGTGATGCTCGGTCTGCTGCTCGTGCTCGACTTCGCGCTGCTCCCCCGCGTGCGTGCGACCGTGTGGCTCGCGATTCCGCTCGCGGCGCTCTTCCTCTGCCTCGTCAGCGGCATCGCGCTCGCGACCGCCTCGCTCAACGTCGTCTTCCGCGACGTCGAGCACCTGATCTCGGCGCTGCTCCTGCCGTGGTTCTTCCTGACGCCGGTCCTCTATCCGCTGAGCGGGCTTCCCGAAAGCGTGCGGGCCCACGCGGTGATCGTCGACCTGCTCCGCTACGGCAACGTGCTCTCGCCGCCGATTCAGGCGATCCGCGACCCGCTCTTCTTCGGGCGCCTGCCGCGGCTCTCGGACACGATCTACCTCGTCGTCGCCGCGGCGGCGTCGCTCGCGCTCGGCGCCTTCGTCTTCAACCGCGTCGACGACCAGCTCGCAGTCGAGCTGTGATCCGCCCGTCGTAGAGCCACGGCTCGTCGCCCTCGGGCTGCCAGGCCGGGAGCCCTGCGACCTCTGCGTTCGGGGCGAGTGGGGGCAGGAGCGAGGGGCACAGAAGCGGAGCGCCGAACGTCGGGTTGCGCCCGCCGCCGGGCGCGTAGGGCTCGAGCTCCTTCGGTGCGCGTCGCAGGTGTCCCGTCACGACCTCGAGCGAGCCGCCCACAGCCGCGTACCCCCGCTCGTGAGCCGCAAGGGCGAGCTCGTGCCAGTCTGCGGCGGGCTCGACGGCGTCGGGGAGATGCGCGATCGCACCGGACGCGTCGCGCGCCAGCACCTCGGCCTCGAGCTCGAGCGGCGGGTTGCCGACCTCGGCGAACCAGAACTTGCCTTCCTCGACGAGGTCGAAGGCGATTCGGTAGGAGCCGGGCGGGATCGGGCCCCGGAGCTCGATCTCCTGGTCGAGCGCGTCGCCCGGCGCGACGGGCCGTTCGAGCTCCGTACGGAGCCCGTCCCAGACGATCGGGTTGGCGCGCTCGTCGAGCCAGTGATACGAGAGCTTGACGCGCCCGGGCCGCCAGACGGCGCTGCCTGCGTTCTCGGCTCGGAGCCGTGCCCGCGAGAGCGACCCGGCGTGCGGCTCCTCCAGCGTCCACGCGCTCCAGTTGACGACGAGGGGACCCTGCACGGCGTGGCTAGTCTAGAGCCGTGCCGGACCCCCTTCTCGTTCGCGCGGCGCGGCGTGAGCCTGTGGAGCGCACGCCCGTGTGGTTCATGCGCCAGGCGGGACGCTCGTTGCCGGAGTATCGCGAGATCCGGGCGCGCCACGGGCTGTTCGACGTCGTCCGGCAGCCGGAGCTCTGCGCGGAGGTGACGCTGCAGCCGGTGCGACGCCACGGTGTCGACGCGGCCGTGATGTTCGCGGACATCATGTCGCCGGTCCTGACGATGGGCGTCGAGGTCGAACTCGTCGAGAACGTCGGCCCCGTCGTCCGCGAGCCGATCGCGACCCCGGCCGACCTCGCGCGCCTGCGCCCCGGCGAGCCGGACGAATCGATTCTCGAGGCCGTGCGCATCGTCCGCCGGGAGCTGCGCGACGACCAGGCGGTCGTCGGCTTCTGCGGCGGGCCGTTCACGGTCGCCGGCTACCTCGTCGAGGGCAGGCCGTCTCGCGACTTCCTCAAGGTGAAGGCGCTGATGTACTCGCAGCCCGAGGTCTGGCACGGGCTGATGGCGCGCCTCGCCGAGACGTTCGCGCGCTACGTCGCCGCGCAGGCCGCGGCGGGCGCCGACGTGATCCAGCTCTTCGACTCGTGGGTCGGCGCGCTCTCTCCCGCGGACTACGACGAGTTCGTGGCGCCGTATTCGGCGCGGATCCTCGCCGCGGTCGACTGCCCGACGATCCATTTCGGCACCGGCACCTCGGCCCTGCTCACGCGCATGGCCCGCGCGGGTGGGGACGTGATCGGGCTCGACTGGCGGATCGAGCTCGCCCGCGGCTGGGAGGAGGTCGGCCCGGAGCGCGGCGTCCAGGGGAACCTCGAGCCGGCGCTCCTGCTCGGACCGTGGGAGCGCGTCGAGTCGGCGGCGCTCGAGATCCTGCGCCAGGCCGGCGGCCGCGCGGGGCATCTCTTCAACCTCGGTCACGGCGTGCTGCCGATGACCGACCCCGCCGTGCTCGGGCGCCTGCGCGAGCTCGTCCACGAGCGCACGGCTGCGGTCGCGGCATGAGCGCCGCCGCCGTCGTGCTGATGGCGTACGGCTCGCCCGACTCCCTCGAGGACGTCCCTGCCTACTACGCGGACATCCGTGGCGGACGGCCGATCCGGCCCGAGCTGCTCGAGGACCTGATCGAGCGCTACCGCCGGCTCGGAATCGGGCAGTCGCCGCAGTCGCCGCTGAACGAGGTGACCGAGGCGACGCGCGCCCGGCTCGAGTCCGAGCTCGGGATCCCTGTCTTCACGGGCATGCGCCATTGGCGGCCGCGAATCGCGGAAGCGGCCGAGCAGGCGCTCGCGGCCGGCGTGCAGACGATCGTCGGGCTCGTGCTGGCGCCGCACTACTCCGGCATGTCGATCGCGAGGTACCGGGGCCTCCTCGAGCAGGCACTCGCCGGCCGTGCGGAGCTCGCCTTCGTCGAGCGCTGGGGAGACGAGCCCGGCCTTGTCTCCTTGCTCGCCGATCGCGTGCGCGGGTTCGACGGCCACGTCGTCTTCACCGCGCACAGCCTCCCCGCCCGGATCGTCGAGGAGGGCGACCCGTACCGCGACGAGCTCCTCTCGACCGCACGCGCCGTCGCCGCCGAGGCGGGCGCGGCGGAGTGGACGTTCTCGTTCCAGAGCGAGTCGGCCACGGGAGAGCCGTGGCTTGGCCCCGACATCCTCGACCACCTCGTCGACCTTCGGGGCCGCGGCGTCGAGCGGGTGCTCATCTGCCCCGTCGGCTTCGTCGCCGACCACCTCGAGATCTACTGGGACCTCGACGTCGAGGCGAAGGACCGGGCGGCCGAGCTCGGGCTCGAGCTGCAGCGGATCGAGATGCCGAACGACGACCCGCGGTTCGTGGGCGTGCTTGCCGGGATCGTCCGGCGGGCGCTTGCTGTAGCGTCGGTCGCATGAGACCCGGTGAGATCCGCGTCGAGGGGGTCTCGCGGACATTTCGCGTTCACGCCCAGGACACGCGCACGCTCAAGGAGCTCGTGCTGCGCGGCCGCTCCGCGCCGCGCCTGGTGCAGGCGCTCGAGCACGTCTCCTTCCACGTCGAGCCGGGCCACGCCGTCGGCCTCGTCGGCCGCAACGGCTCGGGCAAGACCACGCTGCTGCGTCTGCTCTCGGGCATCGTCAAGCCGACGATCGGGCGCGTCGAGGTCGGCGGGCGCATCGGCGCGCTGCTCGAGCTCGGCGCGGGCTTCCAGCCGGACTTCAGCGGGCGCGACAACGTCTTCCTCTCCGGCTCGATCTACGGGCTCTCGCGTGCCGACGTGCGCCGCCACTTCGACGAGATCGTCGCCTTCGCGGGCCTCGACCAGTTCATCGACCTGCCGGTGCGCACCTACTCGTCGGGCATGCAGATGCGCCTCGGCTTCGCGATCGCCGCGCACCTGGAAGCCGACGTGCTGCTGCTCGACGAGGTCTTCGCCGTCGGCGACGAGGAGTTCCAGCGCAAGTGCTTCGGCCGGATCTTCGAGTTCAAGCAGAACGGCGGCACGATCGTCTTCGTCTCCCACGACGCAGCCTCGGTCGAGCGCCTCTGCGAGCGCGCGATCCTGCTCAGGGCCGGGCGCGTCGAGTTCGACGGCTCGACCCACGACGCGATCGTCGCGTACCACCGGCAGCTCGCGGGCGACCGTGATCCCGACGAGCGCGGCGCCGGTCTGAAGGAGTGGGGGAGCGGCGAGGCGCGCATCGTCTCCGCACAGCTCGTCGGCCCCGACGGCGACGAGCGCGTGCAGTTCTCGGCCGGCGAGCCGCTCTCGTTGCGGCTGCGGATCGAGGCCGAGGCCGACCTGCCCGCGCCGCGGCTCACCTACGAGCTGCGCGATCAGTCGAGCATGCTACTCGCCTCCGGCGCCACGGATACCGGCTCGCTCGGCTGGGACGGCGCCTGCGACGTGCGCTTCGACGTGGCCGAGCTGCCTCTGCGCGACGGGCGCTTTCATCTGCGCTTCGGACTCACCGACGCCGCGGGCGAGCAGCTGTACCACTGGCTCGACGACGCGCTCGCCTTCGTGGTGTATCCCGAGGGCGAGGAGAGTGGGCTCGTGCGCATCGAGGGCCGCTGGACGAGGGAGGATGTACGCGTATGAGCGTTGTTCGTTCGTGTCCGGACTGGCCGGTGCTGATGGAGATCGCACCGGACCTCCAGTTCAAGCACTACACCGCGTCGGAGGCGAAGCTCCCCGCCGACGCGCTGATGGCCGTGCCGGGGCTCGACCTGAACGAGGCGGAGATCTGCTGCGACCTCGAGCACAACGTCTTCTACGCCCCTCACACCCATCCTGGAGTCGGCGAGGGGCTGCGCGGGAGCCACTGGTTCGAGCTCGACCAGTGGGCCAAGGAGGGTCCCGGGCGCTAGAGCGGCTCCTCGAGTGAGGAGATCGCAACCATCTAGGCACCAACCGGATCGGCGACCGCCAGGTGCGCCTGGCTAGGCTTGGGCGGTGGTCGCCATCGTCGTCCCCTTTCGCGGCCCCGACGGCAAGCGGCGGCTCGCGCCGATGGGCGAGCTCGCGCGGGCCGAGCTGGCGCTGGCGATGCTCGCGGACGTGCTCGCCGCCTGCACGGCCGTCGGCCCGACGATCGTCGTCACGGCGGACGACGCCGCAGCGAACCTCGCCGAGGAGCTCGGGGCCAGTGTGCTCACCGATCCGGGTGGCGGGCAGGGCAACGCCGTCACCGCGGCGCTCGCCGGGCTCGGGGCGGGTACGGCGCTCGTCGTCAACGCCGACCTACCCTGCGTGACTCCACGCGACCTGCGCGCGCTCACGGCTGTGACCGCGCTGGGTGCGCTCGCCCTCGTCGAGGCCGCGGATGGTTCGACGAATGCGCTCTGCCTGCCGAGTGCCGAGACCTTTGCGCCCGTCTACGGGCCGGGAAGCGCGGCGCGCTTTCTCGAGCACGCGCGCAGCCTCGGGCTCGAGGCGGTGTCGCTCGTCCTGCCGAACCTGGCACGCGACGTCGACACGGTCGACGATCTCGAGGCCGTCGAGTCGGCGGCCGGGCCGCGGACGCAGATCGCGCTGGCGGCGATCGCGCGGTGAAGGTTGCCGTCCTCTCGGGCGGCGTCGGGGGCGCCCGCTTCGTGCGCGGCCTGGTCGACGTCGTGCCGCCCACCGACACGACCGTGATCGGCAATGTCGGCGACGACGTCGAGGTGCTCGGACTGCACGTGTCGCCCGACCTCGACTCGATCCTCTACGCGCTCGCCGGTCTGCACGACGAGGAGCGCGGCTGGGGTCGTGCCGGTGAGACGTGGGAGGCCCTCGCCGCGGCGGCGGCGCTCGGCGGCGAGAGCTGGTTCCGGCTCGGCGACCGAGACATCGGGCTTCATCTCGTGCGAACGCAGGCATTGCGTGCGGGCGAGCCGCTCTCCGTGGTCACGCGCCGGCTCGCGGCGGCGGCGGGCCTCGAGGCGACGCTCCTGCCGGCAACGGACGACCGGCTGCGCACATGGCTCGACACGCCCGCCGGGTCGTTTCCCTTTCAGGAGTGGTTCGTGGCGCGCGGGCACGCCGACGACGTGGACGCCGTCCGCTTCGAAGGCGCCGCGGCGGCGAAGCCCGCGCCCGGGACGCTCGAGGCGCTCGCCGCCGCCGGGCTGATCCTGATCGCGCCGTCCAACCCTTACGTGTCGATTCAGCCGATCCTCGCAGTGGCGGAGCTCGCCGCCGCGCTCGCGTCGCGGACGGTCCCGTGCGTTGCGATCAGCCCGCTGATCGGAGGCCGTGCGGTGAAGGGTCCCGCCGATCGGATGCTCGCGCGGCTCGCCGGGGCGACGACGCCGGCCGCGGTGGCGTCGTGCTACCAGGGTTTGGTAGATGCTCTCGTCGTGGACGAGGCGGACGCGGGCGAGCTGGACGGGTTGGGCGAGGTGCGGCCGATCGTGGCGCGCACGCTGATGAGCGACCCGGTTGCGCGCCGGCGGCTCGTGGAGGCGGCGCTCGACGCTGCGGGGGCCGCGCGGTGAGGGTCGCGCTGATCGGCGGCACCGGGAGCTTCGGCAAGGCGCTCGCCGTGCGACTCGTCGAGGCGGGTGTCGAGGTGATCGTCGGCTCGCGCGACGCGGGGCGCGCCGAAGAGACCGCGCGCGAGGTCGGCGCCGCGGCCGGGATGGCGAACGAGGACGCGGTGCGGGCCGCCGACCTTGCGGTGCTCGCCGTCAAGGCCGAGGCGGCGCTCGATACGGCAAGCGCGCTCGCCGACTCGCTCGGCGAGACGCCGCTTCTCTCCGTCGCCGCGGAGCTCGGCTTCTCGAAGGACGGCGTGCGCCCCACCACGGAGGCGACGTCGCTCGCGGAGCGAGTCCAGGAGGTCGTTCGCGCGCCGGTCGCCGCGGGGCTCCACTCGCTCGCGGCCGCGAATCTCGGCGGCGACGAGCAGCCGGAGGAGGATGCGCTCGTCTGCGGCGACGATCCTCGCGCGAAGGAGCTCGCCCTGGAGCTCGCCGGCCGGGTTGTCAGAGGCAAGGCGGTCGACGCAGGCCCGCTCGCGAGTGCCCGCGCGCTCGAGGGCATGACGGCGGTGATCGTCAACATCAACAGGCGCTACAAGGCGCACGCAGGGCTGCGCGTCTCCGGCCTGCGCTGACGTGATCTCGATCCTCCCGGTCGAAGGGCTGCCCGAGCTCGGCGAGGGCGACGACCTCGCCGAGCTCCTTGCGGGCGCAGCCGCGTTCGAGCGCGGCGACGTGATCGTCGTCGCGCAGAAGGCGGTCTCGAAGGCGGAGGGGCGCGTCGTTCGACTCGACACGATCGAGCCGGGCAAGCGTGCGCTCGAGCTCGCGGGCGGCCGCGATCCCCGCCACACGCAGGCGATCCTCGACGAGTCCGTGCGCGTCGTCCGCGAGCGGGACGGCCTGATCATCGCCGAGACGCGCCACGGCTTCGTGTGCGGCTCCGCGGGTGTCGACGCCTCGAACGCGCCCGCGCCGGGCACACTCGTGTTGCTACCGCTCGACCCGGATGCGTCGGCTGAGCGGATCCGCACCGGCTTGCTCGAGCGCACCGGGCACGCGCTCGGCGTGATCATCAGCGACTCGTTCGGACGGCCGTGGAGGCTGGGGACGACCGACGTGGCGATCGGCATCGCAGGCGTTCGGGCGCTGCTCGACCTCGAGGGCCATCGCGACGCATCCGGCTACGAGCTCCACTCCACGGTGATCGCCGTCGCAGACGAGATCGCAGGCGCCGCCGAGCTCGCAATGCGCAAGCTTGCGCGTGTGCCCGCGGCGATCGTCCGCGGCCTCGACCTCGCGGGCGCGGGGCGCGCGGCCGAGCTCGTCATGCCGGCCGAGCGCGACCTCTTCCGCTAGGACGCGTCAGGGAAAGACGACGGGGACCTCGACGATGTGGATGCGCTTGCCGGTCTCCGCGGAGTCCTCGAAGGCGACGATCTCGCCGTGGCCGGGCTTGGCGTCCGCGAACGGCACCGAGACGTCGAAGTCGCCACGCTCGCCCGAGCCGGAGCTCGCCGTGACGACCTTGTGGGCCACGATCCTGCCGGCGCCGTCGGTGATGTCGACGACGAACGTCGGCCTCGAACGCATCGGCGGATCCGAGCATCCGGACGGGCGAGGCGATCTTGTCGCCGGGCTGCGGCGAGACGATCAGGATCGGCGGTGCATAGCCGCTCGGCTCGAGATCCGTGCGCGTGATCGTCTTGCCGCCGATTGCGACGCGGGCGACGGTGGGGAACTCGGTGAGCGTGTAGACGACCTGCGCCAGCGCGAGGCCGGACGGCTCGGGCGCGAGGTCGAGCGTCGCGGTGCCGTCCGCGATCGCGAGCGACCGGATCTCGCCGGCGCCCAGTGCCTCGAGCGCGGCGCGGGCGACGGCTCGAGTTCGCGGCACGAGCCGACGCTCCGCGGCGAGCTTCCCGTCGCGGGCCACATAGACGACGACGGGCATCTGCTCCTGTGCAGGTTGCGTCGTCGCGGCGCCCTCGCTCGAGCTCTGCGAGGACGGGCCGGACGAGCCGCCGCACCCGGCGGCGAAGGCTGCGAGCGCGAGCAGGAGCAGCGTCCGCCTCATGCCGCCACGGTACCCCGCCGACGGGCGGCTCAGCTGATCAGGGACAGGCGCAGCGCCGTGGCGACCGCCTGCGTGCGCGTATCCGCGTCGAGCTTCGCCATCGCCTTCCGCACGTGCGTGCGGACGGTCTCCGGCGAGATGAAGAGCTCCTTGCCGATCTCCTCGTTCGTGTTCCCGTCGGCGAGCAGGCGCAGGGTGTCGCGCTCGCGCGGAGTCAGCTTCAGCGACGCCTCGGCCGCCGCCGAGCTCGAGAGAATGCCTGCGAGCACGGGGTCGACGTAGGTGCGGCCGTCGGCCACGAGCTCGACTGCGCGCAGCATCTCCGCCATCGGCGCCTCTTTCAGCACGAAGCCGCGGGCGCCGGCGTCGAGCGCCTCCGTCAGCAGCGCACGCTCGCCGTGGGCCGTGTAGAGGATCACCGAGGTCTCCGGCGTGGAGCGGCTCGACTTCTTCGCGACCTCGATTCCGCTGAGGCGCGGCATGCGGACGTCGAGGATCGCGACGCCCGGCTTCAGCAGTTCGATCTGCTCGAGTGCGTCCTCGCCGTCACGGCACTGCGCGACGACTTCCACGTCGTGCGCGCTCAGGTAGTCGGTGACCGCCTGGATCACGGCGGGATGGTCGTCGGCGACGAGGCAGCTGATTACTCGGCTCATGTGGGGAGGATAGGCCCCTGACGTACACGGACGGGGGATTCCTGCAAACGCGATTCGGGGATGGCGAACAGGGTATCGTCCCGCGATGCTAGGGGCTGAGGTGCTGCGGCGCGCCTCAGGCAGAACGTTCGTTGTCGATCGATACACCTCAACAGAGCACAGACTTCTTTCGGCGCCTCTTCCAGGGGCTTCCGGTGGGTGCAATCGTGGTGGACCCGGCGGCGCACGAGGTGGTCGCGGTGAACGAGGCATTTCTGGCGCTCGTCGGCCGCAGCGAGGCCGAGGTCGTGGGGCGGACACCGCCCTTCGACTGGCTGCTCGCGCCGGCCTTCGACGCGCTGCTCGCCGAGAGCGCGAGCTGGACCGCCGCGGTGCAGACGCCGGGCGGTGCGCGCCGCGCGGTGGAGGTCAAGCGCGGGGTCGTCGACGGCAGGCCGGTGCTGCTCCTCCAGGGCGCTGCAGAAGGGCCCGTGCTCGAGCGCTGGCGCAACGCCGCGGTGGGACAGCTCGCGGCGGGCGTCGCGCACGAGATCAACAACCCGCTCTTCGCGATGCTGGGAACGGTCGAGTTCCTGTTGGAGGACGCGCAGGCCGGCTCCGACCGCTACGAGCGGCTCGAGCGGATCCAGCGTGCCGGCCAGGACATCCGCGAGACGTTGCGCACCCTGCTCGAGTTTGCGCGCGAGCCTGCGTCCGAGGAGCATGTGATCTCGCTCGCCGACGTGTGCAGAGACACGGTCAAGCTCGTCCGGCGAACCAGCCTCGTCAAGGGCGTCGAGATCCGCGAGCAGTATCCGGAGCAGCCCGTCGAGGTCGAGGCGAGCGCCAACCAGCTGAAGCAGATCCTGCTCGCGCTGCTCCGGAACGCGCAGGAGGCGCAGCCCGACGGCGGCAACGTCGAGCTCGAGGTGCTGCGCGAAGGCGCCTCGGCGTGCGTGGTCGTCCGGGATCACGGGCCCGGGATCGAGCCGGACGTGCGCGCCCGGATCTTCGAGCCGTTCTTCACGACGCGCCGGGAGCGGAGCGCGACAGGCGTCGGCCTGGCTGTCGCGCTCGGGCTCGCGCATCTGCAGGGCGGGCTGCTCGAGGTCGAGTCCGACCCGGGCGCCGGCGCCACGTTCACGCTGCGGTTGCCGGAGCGAACATGACGGGGCGCGTGCTCGTCGTGGACGACGAAGAGGTCGTGCGTGAGCTGATCGTCGAGATCCTCGAGCGCGCCGGGCACGACGTTGCGCAGGCAGCTGTGCCGGCGGAGGCGCTCTCGCTCGTCGAGCAGGACGTGTTCGACGTCGTCGTGACCGACATGGTGATGCCCGGGCTCACGGGTCTCGAGGTGCTCGAGCGGATGAAGGTGGTTCGTCCCAGCCTGCCGGTCGTCCTCGTGACGGGGCAGGGGACGCAGGACAACGTGGATCGCGCCGTCGAGCTCGGCGCGGCGGTGGTGATCCTGAAGCCGTTTACCCACGCGGAGCTGCGCGAGGCCGTGGCTACCGCGCTGCGTTCCTAGACAAGATGTAGTAGCCGGCCGGCTTGTGCCGTCGGAGTCGATCTCGAGCTTCGCCATTCCCCGTTACGGGGTTCTGCTGACGCACGTCGAGCGCCGATACGACAAGGTCCCGTCATGACGACGACGCCCGGCTACCCGCTCGTGGTCGAGGGACGGCTCGACCCCGGACTCGGGCGCTGGCTCTGGCTGCTGAAGTGGCTGCTGGCGATCCCGCACTACCTCGTGCTCGCGGTGCTCTGGATCGTCTTCGTCGTCCTGAGTCTCGTCGCCCTCGTCGCGATCGTCTTCACGGGCCGCTACCCACGCGGCATCTTCGACTTCAACGTCGGCGTGCTGCGCTGGTCGTGGCGCGTCGCCTTCTACAGCTACGGCGCGCTCGGCACGGACCGGTACCCGCCGTTCACCCTCGCCGACGTGCCGGGCTATCCGGCGACACTTCACGTCGAGTACCCCGGTCAGCTCTCGCGCGGCCTGGTGCTCGTGAAGTGGTGGCTGCTCGCCATTCCGCATTACCTCGTCGTCGGGCTGTTCGTCGGCGGCGGCGGAGCCTACGTGTGGGAGGCGCAGCATTCGAGCTGGGGCGCCGGGGGCGACCTGATCGGGCTGCTCGTGCTGATCGCCGCGGTCGCCCTGCTCTTCACGGGTCGCTACCCCGGCGGGATCTTCGACCTCGTTCTGGGGCTCGATCGCTGGGTGCTCCGCGTGGTCGCCTACGCGGCGCTGATGACCGACGTGTATCCGCCGTTCCGGCTCGATCTCGGGTCCACCGAGTCCGTCGTGCCGCTCCCGGCCGCAGAGACCGGACCGGCCGAGCCGCACCCGCACGGGACGGCGGGTCGTGTCGTCGAGACCGTTGCCGGGGCGCTGCTCGTGCTCGTCTCGCTGGCCGTGCTGGCCGCCGGAGGCGTTGGCCTCTGGGCCGATCGGACACAGCGCGACGCGGACGGCTACCTGATGACGCACTCGGAGCAGCTCTCGACGAGTCGCTATGCGCTGTCCTCCCAGGGGCTCGACATCGCCGTCGAGGGCCCACACTGGCTGTGGAAGTCCTCGGTGCTGGGAACGATTCGAATTCGGGGTGCGGCATCCGGTGGGCGGCCGCTCTTCATCGGCGTCGGCCGCGTGGCGGACGTGAACGGCTATCTCGCAGGGGTCGCGCACTCCGAGGTGACGGACGTGAGCGCGCATCCGTTCTCGGTCGCCTACAGGGACCGCGCGGGTGGAGCGCCGCCTGCGCCGCCGACCGACCGCACGTTCTGGGCCGCCTCGGTGTCGGGGGCCGGCGTCCAGACGCTCAGCTGGCACGTCGAGACCGGGCACTGGTCGATCGTGGTGATGAACGCGGACGGCTCGAGGCCCGTCTCGGCGGATCTAGCGATCGGCGCACGGCTGAGCTATCTGCTCTGGCTCGCCGTCGGCCTGCTCGCGGGAGGTGCGATCGCACTGCTCGGCGGCTCAGCACTCGTCTACCTGGGCCTCGCGCGCCGGGAGTGACGGAGCCCCGAAGGGCTCCGCCCTGCGCCCGTCACGCCGCGGCCGAGGCGTACAGGTCGAGCACGGTCCCCCAGCCGCTGTTGTAGCCGCCGCGTACCTCGGCGCCGCGCTCGCCCAGCGCCTCCCAGCCACGGTGCTCGAGCACCACCGTCGTGGCCGCGCCCTGCGCGCGGAAGCTGACCTCGATCTCGGTCATCGGCTCGTCGTCGCCGGCGCCCGGGTGCCAGGTGAGCACGAGCCGCGTCGGCGGCTCCCACGCGAGTACCTCGCCCCAGACCGCCTCCTCGCCGTCCCGCGAGCGTTCGACCAGCCGCTCGGAATCGAGTCTCAGACCTGCTGCGTCTTCGCCGAAGACACCGTGGGTGTGGAGCGGCCACCAGTCGGCGATCCGGCGTGTGAAGACCTCGAAGGCCCGCTCTACCGGCACCGCCACGGTCACTGACCGGATCACCGGCGGCACCGTCGCCTGTGCGTTCATCCGTCCTCCGTTTCCTCGGCCAGCGCCTTGAAGTCGGCGAGGGCGTTGTCCCAGAAGCTGTCGAACCACGCGCGCAGCCCGGCGAGGCCGTCGGGCTCGATCCGGTACAGCCGACGCGTGCCGCTCTGCTCGTCGCTCACGAGGCCCGCTCCCTTGAGGACGCGTAGATGCTGCGAGACGGCCGGGCGCGAGACCGGCAGCCCGCGGGCGATCTCGCCGACGGCGCGCGGCCCGTCGCGGAGCTGCTCGAACACCGCTCTGCGGGTGGGGTCGCCGAGCGCGTGGATCGATCGTGATGCGTTAGCGTCCACTTACGGTAAGTAATCACTGACCATCGGCTGTGTCAATAGGCGCCGCCGGGCGCCGACGTCTGAGATGCGTAAGCGCAACCGAGACGCGTCGGCGTGCGGGCCTCGCTTCGGACCGACACCGCGTCAAGCTCCTCAGGCGAGAGGGCGCCGGCGCAGGCGAGTGGAGTCTGATCGTCAGAGACCAGTCGCGGAGCGCGGGCCGCCGCTCTGTCGGCGCGAAGCGGCGAAGAGGTATCGATTGACGCTGAAGAAGTACCGCCCTTGCTGCTGAAGCTCTGCGAGGTCGTTGAGCCATTCGGTTGCCTCGTCTTCCGAGACGCCTCCGCGCCCGGGCACGAATGCGGCGATGAGCGGGGTGATGTTGTAGCTGAAGGTCGTGGCGTCGTACGCCGTGTTGAGTATCGGGACGATCCGGATTTCTTTGACCTCGAATCCGGCCGCGCGGAGGCGGGGAGCGAGCGATCGCGGCAGGTAGGGGTCTGCCAGGTGCTCGTTCCACGCGGCCGCGATCCGCGCAGCGCGGCGGCGATCCGTCGCTGCCCAGACGAGCGAGTCCCAGTCGGTGTCGATGATCACGAGTCTTCCGCCGGGTCGCAGGACGCGGACTAGTTGATGGAGCGCGGCGTCCGGCTCGGCGAGGTACTCAATGACCTGCATCGACACAGCGGCGTCGAACGTGGCGTCTGCAAACCCAAGCGCGGTTGCGTCGCCTTCCGAGATGTCGACCCGGTCGCCGAGTCCGGCGGCCTCGACCCGCCTCGAGGCGATCGAGTTCATGTCAGAGCTGATGTCCACCCCAGCGATCCGCCCGGTTGCACCGACCTCCTGTGCGAGCTCACAGGCGAGGAACCCGGGGCCCGAACCCAGGTCGAGGATCGATTCGCCGGCTGATGCTCGAAGCGACCGTCGCAACTCTTCGCGCTGAACGATCATGTCGGTCGTCGCGTACGCCTGCTCGAGCTGCGCGGCTGCCTTGTTGTCGTACAGCATCCCGGCCATCACCGAATCCTCGGGGCGCGCCCGTTAAAGCGCAAGGCCGCCGCGATACGAGACTGTGCACCCGACCTCGAAGAGATGCGCGGCTTCAACGTAGACCGGCAGATCGAGGAGATCCTCGCCGCGTCGTCAGGGACCCTGAGTAGGGGGATAGCTCCCTCAGGATGCTCTGTCGCATGAGAAAATCTCAGAAGTAGCTTCGCCACCTCGGGTGCGAACTGGGCCGGAACTCGCCTGATCAGGCGTCTCATTTAGCTCACCTATCTCTCGTCAGGCGCGCCCTCGCGACAATAGGCTCCGCCGTGTGGAGATCCTGCGCCGAACCGATCTCGATCCGGATCCGGCGGCGCAGTTCGCCGCGTGGTTCGAGGCGGCACGAGCGTCGGAGGCGCAACGGCCCGACGCGATGGCGCTCGCGACCACGACTCGCGACGGCGCGCCGTCCGCGAGGATGGTGCTGCTGAAGGGAACCGATCCGGCCGGCTTCGTCTTCTACTCGAGCTACGACAGCCGCAAGGGGCATGAGCTCGACGCGAACCCGCAGGCAGCATTGCTCTTCTACTGGCCGGTGCTCGGGCGGCAGGTGCGCGTCGAGGGCCGCGTCGAGCGCGTCAGCGCGCAGGAGAGCGACGACTACTTCGACTCCCGACCCCTCGGCAGCCGGCTGAGCGCCGCCGTCTCCGAGCAGAGCCGGCCCGCCGCGAGCCGCCGGGAGCTCGAGGAGCGCGTCGCGCGGCTGGCGGCGGAGCTCGGCGATGACCCGGTGCCACGCCCGAAGCGCTGGGGCGGCTACCGTCTCGCGCCGGCAGCGTATGAGTTCTGGCAGCACCGCGACGACCGTTTGCACGATCGCTTCCGCTATACCGTCGCCGGCGGCGCCTGGGTGATCGAGCGGCTCCAGCCCTGAGCTCCGGCCGGTGCCTCCCGCGGCGCACCGGGTGATCGCGGGAGAGGCTGAGGGCCTCCTCGCCGTCGACCGCAGTGAGCATCTCGTAGCCCCTGTCGGCGAGGATGTCCCGGGCGAGGGCGCGTACCGTCGCGTCGTCCTCGACGAGCAGGATGCGCTCGGTGCCGTTGACGGGCGTCCTGCCGGAGGGCGCCCTGGGCACGGTGACCGCAGGGGCGACGAGCGGCAACAAGATCTCGAACGTGGCGCCGGCGCCACGCTCGCTCGTCAGGGTGATAGAGCCGCCGTTCTGGCGGACGCTGCCGAAGACGGTCGCGACGCCGAGGCCCGTGCCCTTGCCGACGTCCTTGGTGGTGTAGAACGGCTCGAAGGCGTGCGCGCGCGTTTCGGTATCCATGCCGCAGCCGGTGTCCGAGACCCGCAGCAGGACGTAGTCGCCTGCGGGCGCCTCGATTTCCTGCCGCCGACGGGATCGGGACGCCTCGGGAGGATCGCCGTCGCCGGCCGCTTCGCCGGGGCCCGGGTGCGGCGGGGCTTGGCAGCATGTGCCGCTGTGCCGTAGAGTCCCTAGGCATTTCACAGGTATCACCGCCACACGAACCTAGGAGCGGCGACCAGGTGAGCGACCCGATCAGCAGGGCCCAACTTCTCTCTCGCGGCGCCAAAGGGGGTGCCGCGCTCTTGCTCGCCGGCCGCTGCCGGCGCCGTCGCAGGTAGGGCGTCCGCAGACACGATCCCGGACGGCGATCTTGCCTATGCACGACTGCTCGTCGGCGCCGAGCTGCTGGCGCTCGACTTCCACACGCTCGCGATCGCGTCGAAAGAGCTCAACGGCGACGCCCTGAGGTACGCGAAGCGGGCGCTCTTCAACGAGGAGGAGCACTACAAGACGGTGTCGGAGATCCTCAGCGGCGCCGGCCAGCCACCGGCCGTGACCGCGGACTTCGACTTCGCCTATCCGAAGGGCGCGTTCACCTCGAAGGCGTCGATCGCCAAGCTCGGCGTCACCCTGGAGACCATTTTCCTGGGCGCCTACCTCGGCGCGGTCGACGGCCTGCAGACGGACTGCGCTCAAGCAGCCGGTCGCCCGGATCGCGGCCAGCGAGGCTCAGCACCTGAGCGTGTTCATGGAGCTCTCCGGCGGCGATCCGATCGGGATCTCCTTCCCGGACCCGCTCACGATCGACGAGGCTTCAAACGCGTTGGATACGTTCACGAGCTAGATGGTTGATGCCACGCTCTCGCGTGTCCGGCTGCGCGATCTGGTCGCTCTGGGCCGCGGACAGCCGCCACGGCCCGGCGTAGCCGGGCCTCAGCGGCCGTCCGCTTCGCCCCGTCGCACCGGCCCCGATGGCTCCGCCATCGCCGCCAGCACGCCGCGCCGCCCCAGAGCGACCAGCTCACGCCCCGGAACTGACGATTCCGTGACATCAACCATCAAGTGGGGGTGAGCCATGCCGAGAGACTTCTACAGTGCGAGTGAGGCGGCCCGGACGCTCGGGATCAGCCTCGACACGCTCCGTCGCTGGGACAGCCAGGGTCGGATCCAGACGACTCGAGACCGGGGAAACCGCAGGCTCGTCCCGGCGAACGAGATCGAACGGTTACGCGGCGGCGCGCCGGCGGAGCATCAGATCAGTGCCCGCAACCGGTTCAGCGGCATCGTCCGCGACGTCAGGGTCGAAGGGCTGATGGCCCAGGTCGAGATGGTGATCAGCGAGCCGGCGATTCTCACGGCGATCGTCACCGCCGACGCGGTCGAGGAGCTGGGCATCAAGCCGGGGAACCACATCGTCGCCGTGATCAAGTCCACCTCCGTGATGGTCGAGCACTAGCGAAAGGGGCTCTCTCTCGTGCAGTTCAGCTTCGTAGATCTCAGCAGCCGCCGCCTCCGCCTCCTCCTCAGCCTGCTCGCCGGCCTCGGCGTGCTCGCGGCGCTCCTCGCCGCCGCCGCCGGGGGAGCGCCGAACCGGCAAGCCGCGACGAAGGCCGGCGGGATCACGGTCTACGCCGCCGCGTCGTTGACCGACGTGCTCCCGCGGATCGACTCCGGCCCGAAGTACTCGTTCGGCGGCTCGAGCACGCTGGCGGCGCAGATCGCCCAGGGGGCGCCGGCGGACGTGTTCGCCTCGGCGAACACGACGATCCCCGATCAGCTGTTCGCAAAGGGGCTCGTGCAGAAGCCGGTCGTGTTCACGCGCAACCGGCTGGTGCTGGTCGTGCCGACCGCGAACCCCGCGGGCATCCACAGCGTCTACGACCTGAGGAAGCAGGGCACCAAGCTCGTGATCGCAGCACCCGCCGTTCCGGTCGGAAGCTACACCCGGCAGGTGCTCAAGCAGCTGGCGCTGACCGGCGTGCTCACGAACGTCGTCAGCCAGGAGTCGGACGTCCGCAGCGTGCTCTCGAAGGTCGCCCTGGGCGAGGCCGACGCCGGTTTCGTCTACTCCACCGACGCGAGGACGGTGCCGGGCAGGGTGAGCGTGCTCAAGGTCCCCGCCTGGGCGCAGCCGAAGGTCGCCTACGAGCTGGCGATCGTCTCCGCGAGCACCAACAAGACGGCAGCACAGGCAGTACATCAACGAGGTGCTGAGCAAGGCCGGACAGAAGAAGCTGCTGGCCGCAGGCTTCCTGCCGATCGCGAAGACGAAGTCGGGCTATTGAGCGCCCGCAGGGACGGCTAGACCATGCGTAGAGCACTGCTCGCCTTCGCCTACTTCCTCGCCGCCGCCGTCGCGATGGCGTTCCTGGTGCTGCCGGTCCTGGCGATCTTCGTCCACGTCTCGCCCGGCAGGCTGATCGACCAGCTCTCGAACCCGGTCGTCGGCGACGCGCTGGTCGTCAGCCTCAAGACGACGCTGGTCGCCCAGGCGCTGGTCCTGCTCTTCGGGACGCCGACGGCCTACCTGCTCGCCAGTCGCCGCTTCCCCGGCCGCTCGCTCTGCATCACGCTCGTCGAGCTGCCGCTCGTGCTTCCACCGGCCGTGGCCGGCATCGGGCTGCTGGTCGCGTTCGGCCGCTTCGGGCTGCTCGGCTCGACCCTGGGCGCTTTCGGGGTCACGCTCCCGTTCACCCAGTCCGCGGTGACGGTTGCGGTCGCGTTCGTCAGCAGCCCGCTCTACGTCCGCCAGGCGATCGCCGCCTTCGAGGCGGTCGACTCGAATCTCGTCGCGGCCTCCCGAACGCTCGGCGCCGGCCCCGCCCGCACCTTCTTCCGCGTCGTGCTGCCCCTCGCCCGCGGCGGTCTCGCCGCGGGCGAGGCGCTCGCGTTTGCGCGCGGCCTCGGTGAGTTCGGCGCCACGATCATGTTCGCCGGCAGCCTGCAAAAGGTCACCCAAACCCTGCCGCTCGCGATCTACGCCCAGTTCGAGGTCAATCTCGACGTCACCCTCGCGATCAGCGCCCTGCTCGTCTTGATCAGCGCCGCGTTGCTGATCTCCTTCAAGTTGGCATCCCTATGGCAGCCCTCCGAGCAGACTTCACACTCCCGCTTCGGTCTTTTGAGCTGGAGCTAGCGCTCGAGGTCGACCGCACCGTCGCCCTCGTTGGGCCCTCCGGTGCCGGCAAGACCTCGGTGCTCAGGGCGATCGCCGGGCTCGTGCGGCCGCCGCGAGGCCGGATCGCACTCGGCGAGGACGTCTGGCTCGACAGCGAGCGGCGGCTCTTTCGCAAGCCCGACGAGCGCCGCGTCGGGCTCGTCTTCCAGGAATACGCGCTCTTCCCGCACCTGACCGTCCGCCAGAACGTCGCCTACGCCGGCAAGGAACGCGCCGACGAATACCTCGAGCGCTTCCGGATCTCTCACCTTGCCGGCACCAGGCCGACCGCACTTTCAGGCGGCGAGCGCCAACGCGTCGCTCTCGCACGGGCGCTCGCGCGCGGTCCCGGAGCGATCCTGCTCGACGAGCCGCTCTCCGCCCTCGACGCCCACACCAAGGGCACCGTTCGCGCCGAACTGCAGGAGCTCCTCCGCGAGCTCGCGCTGCCCACGATCCTCGTCACCCACGACTTCGAGGACGCCGCGGCGCTCGCCGACCAGGTCGGCGTGATCGTCGACGGGCACCTACGCCAGTTCGCCACCCCGCACGAGCTCGTCGACCGCCCGACCGACGCGTTCGTCGCCTCCTTCACCGGCGCGAACCTGCTCCGCGGCAACGCGCGCCGGCTCGACGACGACACGACCCTCATCCAGCTCGAGAGCGGCGAGCTGATCTACTCCACCGACAGGGGCGAAGGCGCCGTCGGCGTCGTCGTCTACCCCTGGGAAGTCTCGATCGGCCGTCTCCACCAACAGGACTCCGCCATGAACCTGATCCACGGTGAGATCCGCTCTGTCGTCGCCGTCGGCAACCGCGTCCGCGTCCGCGTCGGCCCGATCACCGCCGAGGTCACGACCTCCTCCGCCGACAAGCTCGAACTCGCCCGCGGCGGCACCGCCTTCGCCACCTTCAAGGCAACCGGAACCCGACTCGTCCCGTTCGCCTGATCCTTCCCGATCATCACCTCGGGCCACGCGCCGCCGGGGCCTCGCAGCTCCGTCCAGGCTTAGACCAGGGTCAGCTGCTGGAAGTCGTCCAGACCGGAGACGCCGACGCCGACGAGCCGCAGCGCCCCTGGCCGCTCGCTGAGGGCGCGGTCGAGCAGGCGGCAGGCGAGCGCGCCGATCGTGTCGGCGTCGTCGATCCCGGCGGGCAGAGTCGCCGAGCGGCTGCGAATCGAGAAGTCGGGATAGCGAAGCTTCGTCGTCACGGTCCGGGCGCTGCGGCCGGTCCGCTGGAGCCGGTCGGCGATCGGCACCGCCATCTTGCGCAGCTCCGCGTGCAGCCGCTCGCGGTCGGAGACGTCGCGCTCGAACGTCTCCTCCTGGCTGATCGAGACTGCGGCCGCCGGCGGCTCGACGCCCCGCGGATCGAGTCCATGGGCTCGATCGCGGAGCAGGCGGCCGACCTTGCCGGGAAGGAGCGCGCCCAGCTCGTCGTCGGTGAGCGCCGCCAGCGCGCCGATCGTGGCGACGCCGCCGCCGCGCAGCCGCTCCTCCGACCTCGGCCCGACACCGGGTAGGAGCCGTACGTCGAAGGGCGCGAGAAACGATGCCTCGCGCCCGGGCCGCACCATCACGAGCCCACCCGGCTTACGCCGGTCGCTCGCTACCTTGGCGACCACCTTCGAGCTCGCAACGCCCAGCGAGCACGTGAGCTCGGTCGCGGCTCGTACGGCGGCCTGCACCGCCTCCGCGACCTTCCGGGCGTGCAGGAAGTCGTCGGTCAGCTCGCCGACGTCGAGGTAGCCCTCGTCGAGGCCGGTGCGCTCGACCGTCGGCACGACGCCCTCCACCGCCGTCCAGACCGAGCGTGAGAACTCGCGATAGAGCTGGTGGCGCGGCCGCACGAACACGGCGTGTGGACAGCGCCGCAGGGCCTCCGCGCAGCTCATCGCCGAGTGGATGCCGTAGCCGCGGGCCACGTAGTTCGCCGTCGCCACGACACCGCGACCGTGCGGGTCGCCGCCGACGACAAGCGGCTTGCGCCTCAGCTCCGGCTGCTGCAGCTCCTCGACTGCTGCGAAGAAGGCGTCGAGGTCGAGGTGCGCAACGATCACCCTCGCAAGGCTACGGGTCGATCCGGCGGCGCCGGCCTAGACGAAGAGCGCGGCCAGCTCCTCGCGCTCGCCCTGCTCGAGCTCGAGCTCGAGTGCGCGCACGGCGGGCTCGAGGTGCTCGGGCCGACGCGGCCCGACGATCACCGCCGTGATCAGCGGATCGCTGAGCAGCCACGCGAGGGCGAGCGTGGCCATGTCCACGCCGCGGTCGGCGGCCCGGCTTCGCAGCCCGTCGAGACCCGACCACACCGGCCCCCGGTCGAGATGCCGGTACGGCTCCGGGCGCAGCGTCATCCGCGAGCCGGCAGGAGCCGACTCGCCGCGGTGGTACTTGCCGGCGAGCCAGCCGCCCGCGAGCGGCGAGAACGGGGTGTAGCCGAGGCCTTGCTCGGCGCAGAGCGCCAGCACTTCCGCCTCGTCGCCACGGTCGAGCAGCGAGTGCGAATTCTGCACCCACCCGTAGCGGCCGCCGGCCGCCCGCAGGACGGCGCCGTCGACGTTCGAGCCTCCGTACGCGCCGATCCTTCCCTCGGCGACGAGCTCGTCGAGCGCGTCGAGCGTCTCGTCGAGCGGCGTCTGCGGGTCGGGCTCGTGCGTGAGGTACAGCTCGACGCGGTCGACGCCGAGCCGCTCGAGGCTCGACTCGAGCTGACGGCGGATCCGTGCGGGGGCGAGTCCGTGATCGGCGCCGGCCGCCATCGGGTTGAAGGTCTTCGTCGTCAGCGTCGGTCGAATGCCGCGCGAGGCGATCCATTTGCCGATCGCGGTCTCGCTGCGGCCGCCGCCGTATGCGTCGGCGGTGTCGAACGTCGTG
This sequence comes from uncultured Actinomycetes bacterium, assembly GCA_963757725.1. Lineage (GTDB taxonomy): Bacteria > Actinomycetota > Thermoleophilia > Gaiellales > Gaiellaceae > CAVWSR01. The sequence continues at coordinate 42,016 of CAVWSR010000003.1, read as the reverse complement.
ACCCCGAGCTCCCACGCGCGGTCCATCAGCACGGCGGCCTCTTCGTCCGTCTCGCCCTGCCCGAAGAACTCCGGCGCCGAGCCGATCCCGCCGAAGTTGCCGCAGCCGAGGATCACGCGCGACACGCTGACGCCCGTGCGGCCGAGCGGGCGCTGCTCGATCACGCTGCTCCGGCCGTGGCGCCGCCGAGGGAGCCGGGAGTGGCGAACCGCGGATCCACGACGGCCGCGCCTCGGTCCAGGCCGGCCGTCCTCATCCGCGCCCGCGGTCGTTCGTGGCGATCTGCTCGAAGAACGCGCTGGTCTCGTCCGGGTCGGGCGGATCGAGCAAGCCCTCCGTGAACTCGTCCGCTTCGGGGAACGCGGACGCACGGAAGCGAGCGGCTGCTCCGGCAACGTCGTAGTCGGTTCGCCGGAACGAGACCTCGGGGCCGAGCAGCGCCCAGTAGGCGGCCGCCGCCCGCTCGTACGGCATCCCGACACTGCCTGCGTTGACGATCCGCTTCCCGTCGACGGAGCGATCGAACTGCATGTGCGTGTGGCCACAGACGATCGTCGTCTCCTCGACGCCGGCCACGAGCTCGAGCAGCCTGCGTTCGGGCGTGAGCCGCGTGACGCGCTCTTCGTCGCTACGGGGCGAGCCGTGGCAGAAGAGCGTTCTTCCCAGCCCGTCGAGTTCGAGCATCACCGTCTCGGGCAGGCCAGCCAGGAAGCTGCGTTGAGCGTCGGTGAGCTGGCGGGCCGCCCAGGCGTCCCGCCGCACCCAGATGTCCGCCGCGTCGGCCCGTGCTCGGCGCTCGGACGCTCCGTCGCCGTGGCTCAAGAGCTCACGGTCGGCGTTGCCGCGGATGAACTGCGCTCCGTCACCGAGCGCGATCAGCCGGTCGAGCGTCTCGCGGGGCAGCGGTCCGGAGGCGAGGTCGCCCCCGACGACGATGAGATCGGGAGCCTCCCGCCTCACGTCCTCGAGCACGGCGTCGAGGGCGGGGAGGTTCCCGTGGATGTCGTAGAGAGCGGCGACCCGCATCTACGAAGGCGGCGCGTGACGCGCGCGGGCTGCGAGGTTCGACGTACGGCACCGGGGAAGCGACCCACGACCGTCCAGCCGCCGTCGACCGAGAACCGCTGGCCTGTCACGTACGCGGACTCGTCGGAGGCGAGGAAGACGGCGGCGCCGACCATCTCCTCCGGCTCGCCGACGCGCCCGAGCGGCACGAGCGGCGCCCACGTCTCCAGGTAGCTGGGGTCGTCTTCGAGGTTGCGCTCGACGTTCGTCGCGCCGGGGGCGAAGGTGTTGACTCTGATCCCGTGGGGCGCGAGCTCCACGGCGAACTGGCGGGTCAGCGCGTCGATTCCGCCCTTGCTCGCCGCGTAGGCGGCGAGGTTGCGCATCCCGCGCTCGGCAACGACGCTCGAGACGTTGACGATCGTGCCGCCTCCGCCCGCACGCATGAGCTTCGCCGCCTCGACCGAGCAGAAGAACGTGCCCTTGAGATTCGTGTCGATCACCAGGTCCCAGGTCTCCTCGTCCGCGTTGAAGAGATCGCTCCAGCCCGGAACGCCTGCGCAGTTGACGAGCACGTCGAGCCGGTCGAGCCGCCCGAACATCGTGCGGATCTCCTCGACCTTCGAGACGTCATGGTCGAGCGAGAGCCCTCGGCGCTCCTCGGCCATCGCGCCGAGCACCTCGGCGGCCCTCGCTGCGTCTCCGAGATGGTTGACGTGAACGACGGCTCCCTCCGCGGCGAAGCCGAGCGCGAGTGCACGGCCGATCCCGCGGCTCGCGCCCGTGATCAGCGCGATCTTGTCCGCGAGCCTCACTCCGTCACGGCTCCGCGTGAGGCCGAGGAGACGCTGCGCGCGTACTTCGCCAGCACGCCCGACCGGACGCGCGGCTCCGGCGCCCGCCACGCTGCGAGGCGGGCGGCGAGCTCGCCGTCCGGGAGCTCCACGTCGAGAGTGCGCGCGTCGACGTCGATCGTGACCGTGTCGCCGTCGCGGACCACCGCGATCGGCCCGCCGCGAACCGCCTCCGGGGACACGTGCCCGACCATCAGCCCGCGCGTTGCACCGCTGAAGCGGCCGTCCGTGACGAGCGCGACCGACTCACCGAGCCCGCGGCCGACGATTGCGGAGGTGATGCCGAGCATCTCCGGCATCCCGGGCGCGCCCGCAGGCCCCTCGTTGCGGACGATCACGATCTCGCCCGGCAGGACGAGGCCGTCGTAGACCGCCGCCTTGCAGTCCGCCTCGGAGTCGAAGACGTGCGCCGGACCGCTGTGGCGCTGCCGCTCGTGGCCCGCCAGCTTCACGACGGCGCCGTCCGGCGCGAGATTGCCACGCAGCACCCGCAGCGCGCCGCCCGGCTTGAACGGGCTCGCGGCCGGCGCGACGACCTCGCCGTCGGCGTCGGGTGCGGCCGCCGCGTGCTCGCCGATCGTGCGGCCGTCGATCGTCGGAGCTCCGGTGTGCAGGTGGCCGAGCAGCTGCTTCATCACGGCCGCGCTGCCGCCGACGCGGTGCAGGTCGCCGGCCACGAAGCGGCCGCCAGGCGTCAGGCTCGCAACGACGGGCGTCGAGGCCGAGAGCCGGTCGAAGTCCTGGAGCGTCAGCTCGACCCCTGCTTCGTCGGCGATCGCGAGCAGATGGAGCACGCTGTTCGTCGAGCCGCCCGTGCCGGCGACGCCGACGATCGCGTTCTCGAGTGCCTCGCGGGTGACCAGGTCGGACGGACGGACTCCCCGCTCGACCACGTCGAGCGCGAGCCGGCCCGCTGCCTCGCCGGCGGCGCCCTTCGCAGGGTCGGTGGCAGGGACGCTGCCGAGGCCGATCGGGCCCAGGCCGAGGAAGTCGACCGCGGTCGCCATCGTGTTCGCGGTGAAGTGGCCCGTGCAGGCGCCGAAGCCGGGGCAGGCGTGGCGCTCGAGCGCGTCGAGCTCCTCGTCGGAGATCGAGCCGGCCTCGTGGGCGCCGACGGCCTCCCAGACGTCCTGGATCGTCACCTGGGCGCCGGCGTGGGTACCGGGCGCCATCGCGCCGGAGTAGAGGATGAGCCCCGGCAGGTCGAGACGAATCATCGCCATCACCGCCCCAGGCACGGTCTTGTCGCAGCCGACGAGGCAGACGAGACCGTCGAAGCGCTGGCTGCGGCCGACGAGCTCGATCGAGTCGGCGATCACCTCCCGGCTGACGAGCGGGGCGCGCATGCCGTCTGTGCCCATCGTCAGGTTGTCCGAGACCGCGATCGTGTTGAACTCGAGCGGCGTCCCCCGGCGGCGCGGATCCCCGCCGCGACGTGCTGTGCGAGGTCTCGCTGCCCGAGGTTGCAGGGCATCGTCCCGGTCCAGGTCGTCGCGATCCCGACGATCGGCCGCGACCAGTCGCGCTCGGTCAGGCCCATCGCCCGCAGGTGTGCACGTGCGCCCGCCCGGCGCGGCGAGGCGGCGATGTCGGCGTTCGCGAGGTTCATGCGTCGATCCTACGACGCGGCCGCTCCTTCGGGCTTGAGTTTCCCGGTGTAGCAGTCGATATCAGGGGCATGCGGCGCTCACTCTGGGTTCTTGTCCTGGTCGTCGGCGCGGTCGTGGCCGGCGGCTACTTCCTGCTCAGCGCTCCCTGGGACTCCGTCGCCTACGACGCCTGCGGCTTCGGAACAGCGATCGCGTTCTGGTTCGGGCCGGCGGCTGCCGGCTCCCAGCGCATCTGGAGCTGGCGGCTGCTCGCGATCGGCTCGGCGCTGTTCGCGGTCGCCGACATCGAGAGCACGATCATCACCACCTTCCCGTCGCCGGCCGACGCGGTGTATCTGCTCGGCTACGTATTCACCGGCGCGGGCTTCCTGGCGCTTGCGCCGAGGCTCCGCACGGGTGGGCTCGCCGTCGGCCTCGACGCGGCGCTCGCGACGGCGGCCAGCGCCATGTTCGTGCTCAGGTTCGTGCTGGAGCCCCAGTTCGCCCAGGGCGGCGAGGGAATTCTCGGCCAGGTGGTCCTGTGCGGCTACCCGCTCGCCGATCTGCTCCTGCTCAGCCTGCTCGTCCGCAGCCTCCTGACGATGACCCTGCGCACGCCCGCCTACCGGCTCTTGATGCTGGCCACGCTGTTCCTGCTCGCGAGCGATTTCGTCTACACCGGGTTGGAGGCAAACGGCTCGTACTCGGCGAGCTCGTGGGTGAACGCAGGGTGGATCGCCTCCTACGCGCTGTTTGCCGCCGCCGCGGTCCACCCGAGCATCGCTGCGGTGTCCGAGCGTGCCGTGTCGGTCTCGCTCAGCTGGCGGCGTCTTGGGCTGATCGGAGCGTGTCTGGTCGCGCCGCCCGCTCTCGCGCTGGAGAGCGCGCTCACGAGCCATGTCGCGGTGGTCGATATCGCAGTCTTCGGCGCGGTGATCGGGCTGCTCGGCTTTGCCAGGCTCGCGCAGGTCGCGCTCGAGCGGCAGCGCTCCGAGCAGCAGTTCCGCTCGCTGATCGAGAACGGCAGCGACGTGATCCTGATCGTGGGCAGGAGCGGCAGCATCGACTACCTCAGCCCGTCTGCCGAGCGCATCTTCGGCTTCCCCGCCGATCACTACATCGGCCATTCCGGCTTCGAGTTCGTGCATCCGGACGACCGGAAGGAGGCGGGCCGGGTGCTCGTCCGCGTTCTCTCGGGTCACACGGAGGAGGTCGAGTATCGAGCGCTCGCCAGCGACGGGAGCTATCGCCGCATGATCTCGACCGCCCGCCTGATCGAGTCGGGGCCCCATGTCGGGAGTGTCCTGCTCAACGGCTACGACGTGACCGGCCGCCGCGCGATCGAGGCAGAGCTGGCGACGAAGGAGGACGAGCTGCGCCAGGCGCAGAAGATGGAGGCCGTCGGCCAGCTCGCCGGTGGGGTCGCGCACGACTTCAACAACCTGCTGACGGCCATCCACGGCTACGGCGAATTCGCGCACGCCGGCGCCAGGGAGGCGGGGCTCCCGAAGCTGCAGTCGGACATCGGCGAGATCCTGCGTTCCGCGAACCGCGCCGGTGAGCTGACCCGCCAGCTGCTCGCCTTCTCGCGGCGGCAGAAGCTCGAGCCGGTGGCGCTCGACCTCAACCTGCTGATCGGGAACCTCGACAAGCTGCTCCGGCGGCTGATCGGCGAGCACATCGAATTCGTCATTCTCCTCGACGCCGAGCCCTGCTGGGTCGAGGCCGACGCCGGACAGCTCGAGCAGGTCGTGGTCAACCTCGCGGTCAACGGCCGCGACGCGATGTCGGCGGGGGGAACGCTCACGATCGCAGTCGGCGCGGAGGAGGACCTCGTTCGACTCACCGTCGCGGACACCGGGCACGGCATGGACGCAGACACTCAGGCCCGCGCCTTCGAGCCGTTCTTCACGACCAAGCCGCTGGGCGAGGGCACCGGCCTCGGGCTCGCGACCGTGTACGGCGTGGTCACCCAGTCCGGCGGTGAGATCGAGATCGATTCCACCCCAGCCGTCGGCACCACGTTCACGGTCACGCTGCCGCGCATCAGTGCTCGGGCCGCTTCGCCGGAGGCGAAGGACGGCGCCGGCGCGATCGGAACCGCGGGCCGGATCCTGCTCGTCGAGGATGAGCCGGCCGTTCGCAAGGTGGCCGCCCGCATCCTCCGTGAAGCCGGTTATGACGTGCTCGAGGCCAAGGAAGGCGCAGAGGGGCTCCGTATCGCCACTCGTGAGATCGGCAGGCTCGACCTGCTCGTGACGGACGTCGTCATGCCCCAGCTCTCGGGACCCGAGCTCGTGCACCGGGTTCGAGCGCTTCGCGCCGAGCTGCCCGTGATCTACTGCTCCGGCTACCTGGCCGGGGCGCTCGCCCATCATCCGATCTCCGGCGAGACGATCCTCGCCAAGCCGTTTACGAGCGCTGAGCTCCTCACTGCCGTCGGCACGGCCGTCAGCACCGCGGTTCTCGCCGCCTGACCGGCGACGGGGCGATCGCCGCCCGCCTAGACTCCGGGCATGCCCACGCTGGCCCGCCTGCTCGTCGCCTGGGCGATCAACGCCGCCGCGCTGTGGCTCGCCAACGACCTCTTCGGCGGCGTGCACATCCACGGCTGGGCGGCATACCTGATCGGCTCGGCCGCGCTCGGCGTCGCCAACGCCGTGCTCAAGCCGGCGCTGACCCTGCTGTCGCTGCCGCTGATCGTGCTCACGCTCGGCCTGTTCCTGCTCGTGATCAACATCGCCGTCGTCGCCTTCGCCGAATGGGTTGCCCCGAACTTCTCGGTCGACGGGTTCTGGGCCTACGTCGGTACGGTCGTCGTCGTCTGGCTCGTCAACTGGGCCGGGCATACGTTCGTCGACCGCATGGCGCCGAAGCAGCGACGCCGCTGATCCTGTTAGAGGCCGCGCAGCGCGTACCGCAGGAAGAGGTGATCGTCGTGCCGCCGCACCGAGACGACGCGGGCTCTGCGCTCGGTTCCCGGCAGCAGCTCGACTCCCTCGACGAGAGGTAGACGCGGCTTCTCCGCCCGCCCGGCGAGAAGCGGCGAGACGGTGAGGAAGAGCTCGTCGACGAGTCCGAGAGGCGAGCAGCGAGCCGAAGAGCGTCGGCCCGGCCTCGGAGAGGATCAGCGCGTGGCCGCGCTCGCGCAGGCGCTCGAGTCCGAGCCGAAGGTCGACCGCGTCGCCGCCGTTCACCGCGACGACCTCGGTCGCCGCCGGGACGCTCGCCGCGCAGGTCGGCGGCCGCCCTCTCGGTCGTCAGCACGATCGCGCCCTCCTCGAGGAGAGGGTGGGTCGGGATCGAAGGAGCCGCCGGCGGTGACGAAGGCGACCGTCGGTCTTTCCGGCCGGCCCCGGCGGCGCCTGAGCTCGGCGAACGCCTCGGCGGCGGGCGGATAGACCCGTTCGGGCCGCCACGTTCCCTCGGGCGACGCGAGCATCGTGCCGGAGCCGACGAGCACCGCGTCCGCGCAGGCGCGCAGCAGCCCCATCACGAACCGGTCGGCCTCGCTCCCGTCGGCGATCAGCGTGTTCGAGGCGCGGAAGCGCCGGGATCGCCACGACGCCGTCGATCGTCTGCACGAAGTTCGCGAGCGACGCAGGGCGCGTCGAAGCCGAGGCGCCGCCGTAGAGCCGGCGTAGCTCCGCCGGCAGGCCCATCGGGGCAGGCCCGGCTCCTCGTCGAGGACCCGTGAGCGGCTCAGCCGTGACTCCGAACCTCGGCGAGGAACTCCGCGCGCAGCTCCGCGTCCTCGTCGTACAGCCCGCGCCAGACGGTCGTCACCGTGCGTGATCCGTCCTCGGCGACGCCGCGCATCTGCGGTGCAGAGGTGCGCCGCCTCGAGCTGGACGGCGACGCCGCGGGCTCGACAAGCTCGACGAGCGTGTCGGCGATCTGCTCGCCGAGCCGCTCCTGCACGGTGAAGCGACGCGCGTACAGCCGCACGAGCCGCGTGAGCTTCGAGATGCCGAGGATCTCGGCCCCGGCGACGTACCGACGTGCGCGACGCCGTGGAACGGCAGCGCGTGGTGCTCGCAGAGCGCGTAGAAGGCGATCGGCCCCTCGATGATCTGGCTCCGCGTGCCGCTCACCCCGTGCGGCCGCTCGCTCGGGAAGGACGTCTGCAGCTTCGGGTCGCCGTCGTAGCCGGCCGTCGCGTCGAAGAGCGCCCGCAGGAAGCCGCCCCGGCGTGTCGCGCGTGCCCGGCGTCGCGAGGTCCAGCCCGAGCGCCGAGAGAATCTCGGCCGAGGTAGCGCTCGTACCGCTGCCAGGCATCCGGCGCGATCGTTCGCGGCTCAGCCTCTTCCGGCCGGGGGTGCAGCTCGACGACGCTCGTCACGGGGCTTCCTCCTTGAGGTGGGGAACGGTTCGAATCAGAAGCTCGCGGCAGGAGCGCGAGCAGGGCGACAAGCGGCGAGTCTCGGCAAGTGCGATCCAGGCGAACGCGAGCGGACGTCCGAGTCCGATGCAGGAGTCCGAAGACGGCGAGCTGCGTCGACATCCCGAGGTTCGCGAGGATGGAGATCGTCTCGCGGTCGTGGTAGACGAGTCGCGCCTGCGGCCCGGCGCGGCGGAGCCTGTGCGCGACGAACCGCTCGACGAGCCGGTCCTGCGGCGCGTAGAGGAGCACGTACAGCGCGGCGCAGCAGCGCGGCCGGGCGCCCGTGGCCTCGGGCATCGCCGACGCCTCGCCGCCCCGCTCGGCGCGGTACAGGCGCTCGGCGTTGAAGTTGACGCTCAGCACGCGTCGTGAGCGCGAGGAAGCCGGCGAGTGCCGGCAGGCCCGGCCGGTCGCTCCAGCCGACGGCCGCGAAGAGCGCGGCGTTCACGAGCAGGTCGAGCTCCGAGTCGAGGTAGCGCCCGAAGGCCGTCACCCGGCCGGCGAGCCGAGCCAGCTGGCCGTCGGCGTTGTCGAGCACCGTCTTCAGCTGGACGAGCAGCGCAGCGACGAGCAGGTGCCCCCGCACCGAGCTCGAGCGCCGCCGCGACGCCCGCGGCGCCCGCCGAGCGACGACGAGCGGGAGGCGGCACGCGCAGCGGCAGCAGCCCCAGCACGAGCGACGTGCGCGAGCGGCCGGTAGACGCGCTCGCACACGAGCTCCGTCCCGCGACCTTCGCCTTCCGCGAACGCGTCCGAGCGGCTAGACAAGCGGCACCGAGTCGAGGGGCTCGCCGGCGCGGATCAGCTCGCGTGCCGCGTCGACCTTGTCCCAGACGTTCCAGAGCAGGAACGCCGCGCGGCCGGCGGTCGTCGTCGACGTAGGCGACGACGCCCTTGCGGTTCGGCTCCTTCCACTCCTCGACCGTCGCGAGCCGCGAGTCGACGCTCGCCGACCGCCTCGTAGCCGAGGTCGAACATGTCGGAGTAGAAGAACGGCAGGTGGTCGTACGGCAGGTTCGCGCCGGCCATGTTCGCGCCCACGGCCCGGCCGTGCGTCTTGGCGTGGTCCTCGTGCTCGACCCGCAAGCGCCGTGCCGAGCGCGGGGACCGGGAAGCGCGCGACGTCGCCTGCGGCGAAGACGTCCGCGTGCCCCCACGCGGCCGAGCTCGTCGACGACGATTCCGTTCTCGACCGCGAGCCCGGCCGCCTCGGCCAGCTCGGTGCTCGGGCTCGATGCCCAGTCCGGCGACGACGACGTCCGCCTCGAGCGTGCGGCCCGAGCCCGGTCGTCGACCGAGCGCGCCCGCGGCCGAGACGACCAGTTCCCCCGCGCAGCACGTCGACGCCGTGCTCGCGGTAGTACTCCGTGACGAAGCCGCGAGAGCCCGGCGGGCAGGACCCGCCAGGCGACGCCCGCCTCCGGGAAGACCATCGTCACGCGTGCGCCCGGCGGCGGTGAGCGCGGCCGCGAGCTCGGAGCCGATGAAGCCGCCGCCGATCACGACGACCGGCGAGCCCTCCTTCGTTCTCGCGCAGGAGCCGCGGTAGTCGTCGAGCGTGCGGTAGTAGACGACGCCCTCGGCGCCGGGAGCTCGCGCGGCCGCGCCGCCGGTCGCGAGCAGCAGCTTCTCCCACGCGTACGTCCTCGCCGGCGTCGTCTGTCGCGCTCCGCGCGTCGAGGTCGAGCGCGACGATCCGGCGGCCGAGACGCAGGTCGACCCCCGCATCGGCCGTCTCGCGCCAGACCTTCTCCTCGTCGCCGCCGAGCCAGAGCCCCTTCGTGAGCGGCGGCCGCGCGTACGGGGCGTGCTGCTCGGCGCCGACGAGCCGGATCGAGCCTTCGGCGTCGTGCTCGCGGATGCCCTTGGCGGCGGCATGTCGCCGGTCATGCCGCCGCCGACGATCAGGTAGCGCGTGGCGTTCATGGTGACCTCGCTTTCGTCGTTCGGGTCAGGACAGTTGAGTCCGAGCTCGAGCAGAGCGCGCGCAGGCTCTCGTGCTCCTCTGCGCAGGCGGGGCAGCCGGCGAGATGGGCGTGGAGTCCAGGCACGATCGCGTCCGCGTCGAGCCCCGCGAGCTCGAGCTCGACGTAGCGGTCGAGCTCGGCGAAGCACTCGTCGCAGCCGAGCTCCGGCTCGGACGGGCCGAGGAGCCGCAGCAGCGTCAGGCTCAGGTCGGAGTTCGTCCATCACCATCCTCCTGTCAGGCCGCGCGCCTCGAGCTGGGCGCGGAGGTTGCGCCGCGCATCGTGCAGAGACTTGTAGAGCGCATTCCTGTTGCTGTCGAGCCGCTCGGCGAGCACGTCGATCGGCACGCCGTTGAGGGCGAGCGCGACGAGCACCTCCCGCTGGTGCGGCGTCAGCGACGTGCGATGCCCTCCTGGATCGCTTCGAGCAGCTGCTTGCGCTCGGCCTGAGCGGCGGGCGTCGGCGCCGGGGTGCTCGAACTGCGACCAGGTCTCGGGCTCGAGCGGGAGCTCGCGATGCTGCCACGTCCACCGGCGGACCTTCACTGCGGCCTCCAGCAACGCGAACTTGTACGCCCATGTCGTGAAGCGGCTCTCGCCCCTGAAGTCGTCGAGGCGACGCAGGACCGCGAGCGCCGCGTCGGCTGCTGCTTCCTGCGCGAGCTCGTCCAGCTCCTGCCCGTCGCAGCTGCGGCAGCGCCTGCCGGCGCCGGGCGACCTCGAACCGCGCCGCCTTCAGCAGCAGGTCGTGGAGCCGCGCCACCGCTTCCTCGCGCCGCGTGCCGTCGCCGCCGAGGTCGCGCAGCCAGTCGCGCGAGGCTTCGTCGAGAAGGCCGGGCGCCATGCCGCCAATCATCGTCCGATTCGAGGACACCCATCGGATCGTTCGTGTCGGAAGCGGCATGGCTCTTACCTCCGCTTCGGCATACTCGTGTCGTGGGTGAGTGGCGCGAGGTGGACGGGGCGCTCGAGCAGACGTACGAGCTGCCCTCCTTCGCCGAGGCGATCGCCTTCGTGAACCGCATCGCGGAGCTGGCCGAGGCGGAGAACCACCATCCGGACATCGCCGTCGCCTACCGCAAGGTCACGCTGCGCTGGTCGACGCATTCGGCCGAGGCGATCACCGACCGCGACCGCGAGCTCGCCGAGCGCAGCGACGCGCTCGCTCAGCCTGGGCCCGGGTAGCCGCACGCGGCATTCGGCGCAGCGGAGCCTCGCGGGACGGCTCTTACACGCTTCGCTGCGACGGGACTTGACGTCGGCATAGGTCAACTGTTAACAGTTCTCACCTTCTCGACGCCCGCCCGGTCGCTACGGGGGCCGGGGGCGCCGTCGCCGTCACTAGCGGAGGAGACGGACGATGCTTGAGATCGCAGGTCGCTCGATCATGAACGAGCCAGCCGAGATCCTTGCGCCTCGGCACACGGCGCTCGTCGTGATCGACATGCAGAACGACTTTGTGGCGGACGAGGGCAAGGTCGCCGAGGCGGGCAACGACCCGTCGGCGATCCAGGCGATCGTGCCCGCGCTTCAGCGGCTGCTCGCTGGCGCGCGCGCTGCCGGTGTGCTGATCGTGCACATCCAGACGCTCGTCCTGGCCGGTCACCGCAGCGACTCGGACTCGTGGCTCTACAGCAAGCTGAAGGGCGTCAGCAGCGCCGACTGGTGCCTTGAGGGGACCTGGGGGGCCGAGCTCATTCCCGAACTCGCGCCGGTCCCCGGCGAGCCGGTGGTCACCAAGTACCGCTCGAGCGCGTTCATCAACACGAACCTCGATCTGATCCTGCGTTCGAACGCGATTCGCGCCGTGGTGATCTGCGGCGAGCAGACGCCCGGTTGTGTCGATGCGACGCTGCGCGACTCGACCTTCTTCGACTACTACAACGCGGTGGTCGAGGATGCGATCGCCGCCTACCGGCAGGACCTGCACGAGGCGGCGCTGCTGATCCAACGGGCGCGCCATCAGGTGCTGCGCGTCGACGAACTGCTGGCGCTTTGGGGTGTCGGCGGAGACGGCGGGCAATCAATGGGAGCGGAAGATCCTGCCGCCACGGCGGTGTAAGGCACGCGAAGGGAGCGCGAGATGAGCGAACAGCAGAACGGAACGACGGCAGCCGCGAAGCGGGTACGGATGCGGAAGCTGATCGAGGACGAGAAGATCACGCTCATGCCGGGCGTCTACGACGGCTTCAGTCTGCGCCTCGTAGAACAGACTGGGTACGAGGCGGCGCTGATCACCGGCTCCGGCGTCTCCGAGTCACGGCTTGGTGTGCCGGATGTCGGCGTGATGGGGCCCGACTTGAATGTGCAAGCGACCGAGGCGCTCGCGAGCCGCGCTTCGATTCCGTTGCTGGCGGACGGCGACACCGGCTACGGCAACGCGGTCAACGTTCACTTTGTCGTCGGCGCCTTCGAGCGGTCCGGTGCCGCCGGTGTGATGTTCGAGGATCAGGTGTGGCCGAAGCGCTGCGGGCATCTCGCCGGCAAGCAGGTGATCGAGGCGGATGAGATGGTGGCGAAGCTGCGCGCCGCCGTGGACGCGCGCGAGAGCCCGGACTTCATCATCAAGGCGCGCACCGACGCCGCCGGGGTGATCGGGATCGAGGAGGCGATTCGCCGCGGCAACTTGTACGCGGAGGCGGGTGCCGACCTGATCTTCGCGGACGCGCTGCTGACGCTGGCGGACATCGAACGGTTCGTGAACGCGGTGCCGGCACCGGTCGCGATCAACATGGGCTTCGGGATCCGCTCGCGCCCGACGACGCCGCTCGTCTCACCGCAGGTGCTGGAGGAGATGGGGGTCGCCGTGGTCGAGTACCCGCGGATGCTGACCGCCTCCGCGGTGCGCGGCATGCAGCATGCGCTCGCCGCCTTCGCGGAGGCGCGCGAGCAGCGGGAGCCACTCGAGCGGCCGGACCTCCTGATCTCCATGGATGAGATCTGCGAGCTGATGGGTCTGCCCGAGATCCACGAGCTGGAGCAGCGCTACCTGACGCCCAGCGAGCTAGAGGCCAAGTACGGCGGCGCGGCGCCTGCGCCCGCCTAGCCGCCCCCGACCGGGAAGGAGAGCGCATGCAGCCACCAGTGTTGGAGGAACGGCCCGACCTCGCAGGGCCGCCGCGCGACTACGTCGGCTACGGAGCGACGCCGCCGCGGGTGCGCTGGCCCGAGGACGCCAAGGTCGCGGTCAACATCGTGATCAATTACGAAACCGGCTCCGAGGGCTCGTACGTGTTCGGCGATGAACGTGTCGAGTCGCTGTTGGAGTTCCAGTCGCCGATCCCGGCGACGATGCGCGACCTCGGCGCCGAGTCGATCCACGAGTACGAGAGCCGCGCCGGGATCTGGCGGTTGCTTCGCCTCTTCCAGGAGCTCGGGGTCAAGACGACCTTCTTCGCCTCCGCCGCCGCCTACAGCGCAACCCGGCGGTCGCGACAGCGGCGACGCGAGCAGGGGCACGAGACGGCCTTCCACGGACTGCGCTGGGAGGAGCCGTGGGAGCTCTCGCCTGAGCAGGAACGGGCAAACGTCCAGCAGGCGATCGACGTGTTCACGGAGCTGACGGGGGAGCGTCCGGTCGGCTGCTACTGGCGCTACGCGCCGAGCGTGCACTCGCGCCAGATCCTCGTCGACCTCGACTTCCTCTACGACGCGAACGCCTACAACGACGATCTGCCCGTACTTCGTCGACGTTTCCGGAAAGCCGCTGCTGGTCGTCCCGTACACGCTCACCTACAACGACGGCAAGTTCGTGATGGCGAGCGGGCAGGGCTACGGCAGCCCCTCCGACTTCGTCGACTACTGCGTGCGCGCGCTTGACGAGCTCTGGCAGGAGGGCGCGAACGGCTACCCGAAGATGATGTCGATCGGACTCCACCCGCGCTGGATGGGGCAGGCCGGGCGGGCGTCCGCGCTGCGCGAAGTTCATCGTGCACGCGCAGGAGAAGGGCGATGTCTGGTTCGCGCGCCGGGACGAGATCGCCCGTTGGTGGATCGAGCACCACGACGAGTTCCCACGCGACTAGAGCGAAGGAGGCGGAGCAGGTGGCGATCAGCGAGACGGCCGTCGACGAGGCGCTGCCGGAACTGCAGCAGATCGAGAACGAGGACCTGCGGGAGCGGGTGCGCGCCGTCTGGTGCAAGCTCGCGGCTGCGAGCGCGTTCGACGATCTCGCCGCCGTGCCGGTCTCTCCCCGGCTTGCCGTACTCGCACATCACCCACAACCGCTCGGTGGCGGCGATGGCGGTCGCGGTCGCGGAGATCCTGACCCGTTTCCACGGCACCGAGATCGACCGTGACCGGCTGTTGGCGGGCGCGCTCCTGCAAGACGCGTCCAAGCTGGTCGAGTACGAGCCGGACGGGAATGGCGGCGTGCGCTTGTCCGAGCTCGGCGAGCGCTTCCCGCACGCCTTCTATGCGGCGCACTGCCGCGCTTGACGAGGGGTTGCCGGCAGAGCTCGCCGAGGACGTGCTCACCCACACGTACGAGGCAGCCGGCTTCCCACGCACGCTGGAGGCGAAGATCCTCTTCTTCGTCGACCAGGTCGATGTGGCCGCGCTCGGCGGCGATCGTTGGCGCAAGACCGGGATGATCTACCGCTAAGCCAGGCGGCGCCGAAAGCGGCGTTGCGCCGGCAGCTGCGAAGGAGGAGCGAAATGGAAGCAGCAGGAAGCACTCGCAGGACTCGCAGGGTCGCGACGGCCGTGGCGATGGTTGCCGTCGTGCTCGTGGCGGGGATCGCTGGCCTCGCGGCGCAGGGCGCAACGGCCGGCGGCAGGGCGGGCGGCAGTGTCACGATCGGCGTGATCGAGCACCTGACCGGCCCCTCGGCCTACTACGGCACGGGCGAGACGAAGGCGATCAAGGCAGCCGTCGCCTACCTGAACTCGAAGGGCGGCATCCTCGGCAAGCAGATCAACCTGCAGGTCCTCGACGACGCGGACAACCCGTCCCAGTCGGTGCCGCTCGTGCGCAAGTTCGCCTCCGACAGCTGATCCCGCTGATCCTGGGGCCGACCAACGCGCCCTCTGACGAGGCGGATGGCCCGATCGCAGCGCAGAGCCACATCCCGATGATCCAGAACACCGGCGGCCCGGCAAACGTGAAGGGCGGCTGGGCCTGGATCGTCTTCGCCCCCTACCCGCAGTACGCCAATGTGGTCGTGAATACCTACTTCAAGACCAGCCACGCGAAGACCGCAGCGCTGGTCACACAGTCGAATAACATCGCCTTCACGCAGCTCGTCTCGCCGATCAAGGCGCAGCTGAAGAGCCTGGGCGTGAAGCTGGTAGCGAACATCTCCTACACGCAGGGCACCCAGGACTTCTCCTCGCAGATCACGCAGATCAAGCAGGGGAATCCGGCGGCGGTGATGCTGGACATGATCGACGTCGACGCCGCCCGCTTCATGGTGCAGGCACGCAAGGCCGGCCTGACAGCGCGCTGGGTGGTGCCGAACAACAGTGAGGCGACCCCGAAGCTAAGCGAGCTGGCCGGCGGCAGCGCGCTCGGGCTCGTCGGCCCGGCGATCTTCAACCCGAAGTCGAAGACGCCCCAGTTCAAGGCGTACGTGACGTGGACTCACAAGCTCTACCCCGCCGGCCTCGACCCGACGACGATCAACGGCTGGGACTCGGTGCTGCTGATGCAGCAGGCGATCCAGAAGGCCGGAGCGTTCGACCGGCAGAAGATCAAGAACGCGCTCGACTCGATGTCCGGCTTCGCCGGCGCCGCCGGCAGCTACAAGCACCAGAACGGCTGGCAGTACGCGCAGCAGACGATCGGTGTCGTCGAGTTGACCAAGGCCGGCTACGTGCCCTGGCACGGCCAGAAGTGAGATTGCGACCGCCCGTAGAAAGGAACAGTCTGAGTGCAGGCGCCGGTGAAGTAGCTGGACGAACAGCAGAGGGCGGTGATCTCGCTGCCGAGCGGTCTCCAAGCGGTTCGCGGGCGTGGTCGCGCTCGAGGACGTCTCGCTCGAGGTCCGCGGCAGCGAGATCGCCGCCCTGATCGGCCCGAACGGGGCCGGGAAGACGACGCTGTTCAACTGCATCACCGGCGCCTTGCATCCGGACGCAGGGGAAATCTGGCTGGGTGAGCGGCGGATCGAGCGTCGGCGCTCGGTCTCGGTCGCGCGGCATCGGGCTGGCGCGAACGTTCCAGAACCTGCGCATGTTCGCCGGCCTCAGCGCCTACGAGTCGGTGCTTGCGGCGGCGGGCGGCCGGCGCCAGCGCTGGCGACAGGGGCGCGACAGCGGGAGCCGGTTCGGTTTTCCGGCCTCGCCCCGCGGGCGGGCACTCGCCGCCTTGGAGGCGGTAGGGCTGATCGACCGCACCGACGTGGAAGTGTCGAAGCTCGGGCTGGTCGAGCAACGGCGGCTCGAGATCGCGCGGGCGCTCGCCCTGGAGCCGCGGGTGCTGCTGCTCGACGAGCCTGCCGCCGGCACGACACCGCGAGAAGCGTTGGAGCTCGTCGGCGCTGATCCGGCGGCTGAACGCCGAGACGGGCCTGACGGTGCTGTTGATCGAGCACACGATGGCGTTCGTAATGGAGTGCGCGGCGGTCGTGCACGTGCTCTACTTCGGCCGCTTAATGCGCAGCGGCAGCCCGGCCGAGATCCTGGCCGACAACGAAGTGCGAAACGCCTACCTGGGCGCCAGGATCAGCACCAGCCACGCAGCGACGGGGGAGGCGGTCGCCCGCTGACGCGGGGCACCGAACCGGCATGGACAAGAACCCGCTCAGGTTGGAAGTCTCAGAGCTCGTCGTCTCCTACGGTGTCGTACGGGCGCTCCAGTCGGTCTCGCTGTGAAGTGCGCGCGGCCGAGATCACGGCGCTCGTCGGCTTGAACGGAGCAGGCAAGAGCTCGCTCTTGAAGGCGCTGCTCGGGCTCGTGAAGCCGAAGCTCAGGTCGGGTCGCCTACCTCGACGAAGACGGTGGCCACCGCGACGTGCTCGGCGTGCGCCCTTGGCTGCGTCCGCAGCTCCTGGGGCTCGCCTACGTGCCGGAGGGGCGCGGCCTGTTTGCGCGGATGAGCCTGCGGGAGAACCTAAGCTTCGGCAGCGCGGTCGGCCGCCGCCGGGTTGGGATAGAGGCGGCGGAGCGCCGCTCCCAGGCGGTCTGGGAGCTTTTTCCCTGGCTGAAGGAGCGAGCCGGCACGGTGGTCGCGAACCTGTCCGGCGGCGAGCAGCAGATGGCGGCGATCGCTAGGGCGCTGCTGATGGAGCCAACCGTACTGCTGCTCGACGAGCCCTCGGTCGGGCTGGCACCGCGCGTAGAGGAGCAGATGTTCGCGGTTTTGCGCACGCTCGCAGACGAGGCGGGGCTGGCGGTGCTCGTGGCCGAGCAGCGACTCGACGTCGCCTTGAGCCTCTCCGACCACGCCTACCTGCTCGAACAGGGACGAGTGCGCGCCCAAGGCGCGCCGAGCGAGCTGTTCGCGGACCCGGAGCTCGCCGCCGTCTACCTTGGGGGGAGAGCGGCCGCCTGATGAGCTACTTTCTGCAGCAGCTCGTGAACGGCCTGACGATCGGCAGCACCTACGCTCTCGTCGCCGTCGGCTTCGCGCTCATCTACGGAGTCGTCGGAATCCTCAACGCCGCCCACGCCGACATCGCCACCTTGACCGGCTACGTTGGCCTCTACTTCGCCGTCTCGGTCGGGATCGGCTTCTGGGGGGCGCTCGCCGGCGTCCTTGGCAGCGCAATAGCCGCCGGGATCGTCCTCTACTACGTGATCTTCGCCCGCCTGCGCCAAGACAATCTGCTGGCGATGTTCGTCGCCACGATCGGCGTTTCCTTCGTCATCGAGTACGGGATCGCACGGATCAAGGGGTCCGCGCCCGACCTATTCCCCTCCTATCTACCGGGCGGCAGCTTCCAGGTTGGTTCTGTCGAAATCCAGTACGCGCAGCTGCTGGTGTTCACAATCAGCGTCGCGCTCTGCGTCACGCTCTGGGCAGGCGTCCGCTTCAGCGCCCTCGGGCGGCAGCTGCGGGCGGTCGCCGCCTCCTCCGAGATGGCGGTTGCGCTCGGGATCAATGCGCGCGCGGTGCGGCTCGGCGCGGTCGTCGTCTCCTCGCTGCTCGCCGGCGTCGCCGGCTTACTGCTCGCGACCCTCTACTCAAGCGTGAATCCGTTTCTCGGCCAGACGCTCGCCTTCAATATGTTCGTGATCGCGATCGTCGGCGGGGTCGGCAGCGTGCTCGGGACGCTGGCGATCAGCCTGCTCGTCGGCGTAATCCCAGCAGTGACGTCGACCTACCTGAATGCGAATATCACCGCGATCCTGCCCCTGGCGTTGATGGTGCTGGTGCTGCTCGCCCGTCCGCAGGGGCTGGCCGGCGGCGGCAGCCTGCGGCGGGGCTGAACTGATGCTCGGACTCGATCTTTACTGGACGACGATCCTCACCCTCGCCTGCACGTACGCGATCGCAGCCGTCGGGCTGCAGATGATCCTCGCCTCGGGCCAGTTCTCGGTCATGCAGGCGGCGGTGATGGCCTGCGGCGCCTACGCCTCCGCGCACGCGGAGCTCAGCTGGCATCTCTCGTTCGCGCTCGCACTCGCAGCCGGCGCGGCGATCGGCGCGGCACTCGGGGCAGTGACAGCGCTCGTGCTGTTGCGCCTCTCCGGGCTCTTCTTCGGCATCGCGACGCTCGCGATCGGACAGGCGTTCTACTACCTCGTCCAGGTGATCCCCGGCCTCGGCGGGCCCGGCGGCCTCTCCGGGGTCAACCTGTCGACGACGCCGAATCTCGCGCTCGGAACGCTCGTGGCGGTGCTGGCGGTCTACGCCGCGGCACGGAGACACTCGGGCTACGTGCGGGTGCTGGCGGCCGGTGCAGATCCCGTGGCGGCGGAGGCACTCGCGATCGACCCCTGGCGGATCCGCGTGATCGCCTTCACCTGCGGCTCCGCCCTCGCCGGGCTCGCCGGCGGCCTCTACGTCCACTACGTCGGCCTCGTGCAGCCTCCCGACCTCAGCTTCGGCGCCGAGTCGCTGCTGTTGATCTACGTCGTCGCCGGCGGCCTGCAAACGCCGTTCGGGGCCGTCTTGGGGGCGATCGGGGTCAGCGTGCTGCTCGAGCTGCTGCGGGCATCAGACCAGGACCGCTACTGGATGCTTGGGGCGATCCTGGTGATCGTGACGCTGCTGCGCCCGCAGGGGCTGCTCTGGCGGCGACGCCTGCGAGCGCGCCCGTTCTGGCGGCCAGTGCTCGTGCGACTCCGGTTGGGGTCGTCGTGAGCGCACCCTCGCAGCAACCGCAGGAGCCGCTGAGTGGCGACGGCGTCCCTCAGGGAGAGGCGGAGATCTCGAAGGACTCGCTCGGGACGCAGACGACCCGCTGGTTGCGCACACAGATCCTCGAAGGCGCGCTTGCAGGCGGTGAGCGGGTGAACGAGGTCACTCTCGCGCAACGGCTCGGGCTCAGCCGTGGCCCGATCCGCGAGGCGGTACAGCAGCTGGCGAGCGAGGGTCTCCTGGAGCTGCAGCCGAAGCGCGGAGCGTTCGTGCGCTCCTTCGGCGCGCAGGAGCTGGCGGACCTGTACGCGGTGCGCATCGCACTCGAGGTGCTGGCGGCGCGGCTAGCGGCAGAAAGGCGCAGCGAGGCGCAGCTGGCAGCTCTGCAGTCGTCGGTCGCGCAGGCACAGGCCGAACTCGCAGCTGGCGCACCGTACCCGCTCGACCTCGACCTGCACCGATTGCTCGTCGAGACGGCTGGCAACGCGACGCTCGCCTGGGTGCTCAGCCTTGTCAACCAGCAGATCCAGCTCGGCCGGGCGCGCTCCGCCTACGAGCCGCAGCGGGCGCGCGCAGCCTGCCGCGAGCATGTCCGCATCGTAAAGGTGGTCGCCGCCGGGGACAGCGAGGCCGCGGCAGAAGCAATGCAAGCCCATCTCGAGGGCTCACTGCGCCGCGTGTCCGAGTTGCTCGGCCTCGACGGCGACCGTCGAGGCTAAGCCGCCCGCGCGGCGCGACGCGCGGACATTTTCATGCGCGCATTGCGGACATCGCGTGCGCGTGCCGCGGATTTCCCGCTCGCCGTCAGCTAGCTAGTTGACGTGCGACGGCTTCAGCGGTCGGGGACTGATGACGCCGCCGCCGCGGTCAATCGGTTTCTCGCCGAGCTCGAGATGCAAGACCGAGGAGAGGACCCAACGAGGAGCGGGTTGGCGACCGCTTCGAGATGTCCCTTTCCGCCGGGTCGATGATCAGTCACACGGAGACCGGGCCGCCGTTTCGGACGGCCCGGTCCGAGAAGCACAGACACGTGTGCGAGTAACGGCGCCACCTCACTGGCGCGCAACCCCTAGCTAGCCGCAGCCCGTGCTCGTGCCGCAGTCGCGGCACGTGTAGCAGGTGCCGGCCCTGATCATCCGGCCGCCGCAGCGGGAGCACTCGATCGCGTCCTCGTGGCTGTTGAAGAGCGCCGTCTGACCGCGCGGGGCGGGGTTCGGCGCTTCGTCGCCGCCCTCGAGCGCGGCGTAGCCGGCCGACGAGGCGCGCCTTCACCTCGGGCGTGAGGATCCCGACCTCCTCCTGCTGCTCGACGGTGAGGAACTTCTTGCCGAACCAGCGGAAGATGTAGTCGACGATCGACTTGGCGTTGCGGATGTCCGCGTCGTTCGTCAGCCCGCTCGGCTCGAAGCGCATGTGGCTGAGCTTCGCGACGTACACCTCGGGCGGCACGCCGTAGCGCAGCCCCATCGAGACCGCGATCATCAGCGAGTTCATCAGGCCGGCCATCGTGGTGCCGTCCTTGGCGATGTCGACGAAGATGTCGCCGGGCGTGCCGTCCTCGAACAGGCCGACGTGGATGTAGCCCTCGTACTCGCCGACCTTGAACTTGCGACCGACCTCGTTCCGGTCGTCCGGGAGGCGCTTCAGCTCGCGCAGCGGGCAGCGGCGCCGCGATGCTCTTGTCCTTCGAGCCGGACAGCGGCTGGGCGACCTTGCAGTTGTCGCGGTAGATCGCGACGGCCTTGATCCCGAGCTTCCAGGACTCGACGAGCAGTTCCGAGACGTCGTCGATCGTCGCGGTCTCCGGCAGGTTGACCGTCTTCGAGATCGCGCCGGAGATGAACGGCTGGACGGCGCCCATCATCTTCACGTGGCCGCGGTAGTGGATCGCCCGCTCGCCGATCGCGCAGTCGAAGACCGGGTAGTGCTCGGTCTTCACGTACGGCGCGCCGACGATCGTGTTGCGCTCGTCGATGTAGGCGACGACCTCGTCGACCTCGTCCGGCGCGTAGCCGAGCTTCTCGAGCCCGAGCGGCACGGTCTTGTTGACGATCGTGATCTCGCCGCCGCCGACGAGCTTCTTCGACTTCACGAGCGAGAAGTCGGGCTCGATCCCGGTCGTGTCGCAGTCCATCATGAAGCTGATCGTCCCCGTGGGGGCGAGCACGGTGGCCTGCGCGTTGCGGTAGCCGCTGAGCTCGCCGAGGTCGAGCGCGTCGTCCCACGACTTGCGGCAGGCGGCCAGCAGGTCGTTCGGGACCGAGTTCGTGTTCTCGATGTTGCCGACCGCGGCGCGGTGCTTCGAGATCACGCCGATCATCGCGCCCGCGTTCTTCTGATAGCCGGCGAACGAGCCCATCCGCGAGGCGATCTCGGCCGACTTGCGGTAGGCGCGGCCGGTCATCAGCGCCGTGATCGCGGCCGCGTAGGCGCGGCCCTCGTCCGAGTCGTACGGCAGCCCGCGCGCCATCAGCAGCGCGCCGAGGTTCGCGTAGCCGAGGCCGAGCTGGCGGTACGCCTTCGCGTTCCGCTCGATCTCGGGCGTCGGGTAGGACGAGTAGCCGACGAGGATCTCCTGTGCGAGGAAGACCGATGTCGACCGCGTGCTCGAACGCGTCGACGTCGAGCTCGCCGTCCTCGCGGCGGAACTTCATCAGGTTCAGCGACGCCAGGTTGCACGCCGAGTCGTCGATCGACATGTACTCCGAGCACGGGTTGGAGGCGTTGATGCGGCCCGTGTTCGGCAGCGTGTGCCAGCTGTTGATCGTCGTGTCGTACTGGACGCCCGGGTCGGCGCAGCGCCATGCCGCCTCGGCGACCTGCCGCATCAGCTTGCGCGCGTCGACCGTCTCGACGACGGTGCCGTCGGTGCGGGCGGTCAGGTTCCACTCCTTGCCCTCGCTGACCGCCTCCATGAACGCGTCGCTGACGCGGACGGAGTTGTTCGCGTTCTGATACTGGATCGACGCCCAGTCGGGGGAGTCGAGCGACATGTCGTAGCCGGCGGCCTCGAGCACGCGCGCCTTCTCCTCCTCCTTGGACTTGCACCAGATGAACTCCTCGATGTCCGGGTGGTCGATGTCGAGCACGACCATCTTCGCGGCGCGCCGCGTCTTGCCGCCCGACTTGATCGTGCCGGCGCTGGCGTCGGCGCCGCGCATGAACGAGACCGGCCCGGAGGCGTGGCCGCCCTTCGAGAGCTGCTCCTTCGAGGAGCGCAGCCGCGAAAGGTTGATGCCGGAGCCGGAGCCGCCCCGGAAGATCACGCCCTCACGGCGGATCCAGTCGAGGATCGACTCCATCGAGTCGTCGATCGAGAGGATGAAGCAGGCGGAGCACTGCGGCTTCTCCTCGAAGCCGACGTTGAACCAGACCGGCGAGTTGAAGGCGGCGAGCTGGTGGACGAGGATGAACTTGAGCTCGTCGGCGAACGTCTCGGCCTCCTCGGGCGAGGCGAAGTAGCCGCCCTCGCGGCCCCAGGCCGTGACCGTCTCGACGATGCGGCCGATCATCTGCTTGACCGAGCGCTCGCGCTCCGGCGAGCTCATGCGGCCGCGGAAGTACTTCTGCGCGACGATGTTGGTCGACGTCTGCGACCAGAACTTCGGGAACTCCACGTCCTTCTGGTCGAACGCCGGCTTGTCCTTGCCCGGGATGAAGGCATGGCGGACTTCCCACTCCATCTCGTCGAAGGGGTCGCGGCCCGCGACCGTGAAATAGCGCTCGACGGCGAGCGTCGATCCCTCGTCCTCGACGACGTTCCGGAGCTCCTCGACGGCCGGCTCCTCTGTGGTGATGTTCTTTACCGACGCCATTCCGCCACCCTTTCGAAATTGTACGTTGCCCGCCCCGCCCGCCGCCTGCTTTTCTCGGCTGGGGGGTCCGGAAGGGTAGGGCGCGCGTCGGACGGAACGGCCGGACCGCGCCGGAACCCTAGGGTTGTGGCGGCTGCTGGCGGTCGGAAGGCGTCACGGCGACCTTCCGGGCCTGGAAGCGGCGGGCGCCGAAGCTGGCCGCGCCGGCCGCGAGCAGCAGCAGCGCGACGGCCGCAAGGATGATCAACGGCAGCGGAATCGAGCTCGCGTTCTTGGGCCCGAAGGTGTCGAAGAAGTTCCCGAAGACCCCCTTGTCCTTGCTCGCGCTCACGCCGGTGCCGCCGAGCGCTGTCGTGGAGACGCCGGTGAAGCCGGTTGACACGACGTCGGTTCCGCCGGTTCCGACGGTGCCGCCGGAGCCGCCGGAGCCGCCGGAGCCGCCGACCGAGCCGGGACCGGCCGGCCCGCCGGGCTCGTCGCCGCGGATCGCGAGCAGCATGTCGCGGCGGATGTCCTCCGGCGCGCTCGAGTACTGCTTCGAGTCTTCCGGCAGGTTCGCGATCGCGTCGCTGTAGCAGTGAGCCGGGTAGTGGCCGTCGACGCGGCCGTTCCCGTACCAGTCGTTGATCACCGCGCGCCAGCAGGGCGCTGCGGCGGCAGGAGCCGCGCCGAAAGCCGCCAGGGAGACGGCGGCGACGGCGGTGACGATAAGCGGTTTGGACAGTCTCATGCAGCGGCGGGCGCGGAAGCGCTCCGCGCAGTCTCGCAGCGGGCAGTGATGCCCGGGTAAGTCGATGGTAAACCGTTTGTATGGACGCAGGCGGCAGCAGGGCGCTCTGGTAGCTTCGCCCGCGTGACGAGGCTGGCCGGCTCCGCGCTCGCCCTGACCCTCGCCGCGGCGGCGCTTCTGTTCGGCGGCGGATCGGGATCGAGCAGGCTGCTCTGGCTCGGCGGGGCGGCGCTCCTGCTCGCCGCACTTGCGTATGCGCTGCTCGGATCGCAGCGACCGGGTGGGGCCGGGCTTGCTCTCCTCGCGGCGCTCGCCGGCCTCGCGCTCTGGAGCGGCCTTTCGATCGTCTGGTCGGTCGCGCCGGACAGCTCCTGGACCGCGACGAACCGCGTGCTCGTCTATCTCGGCTTTGCCTGTCTGGGATTCGTGCTGGCGATTCCCGCACGCAGGCTCGCCTTCGGCGTTGCTGCGGCGCTCGCGGCGACGATCGGCTGGGCGCTTCTGACGAAGGTCTTCCCGGGTCTCTACGCGGACTACGGCAGGATCGCGCGGCTGCGCTCGCCCGTCGGCTACTGGAACGCGCTCGCGCAGGCCGGCGACGCGCTGCTGCCGCTCGGGCTCTGGCTGCTCGCACGGCGCCGGGCCGAGGGGGCGGTGCTCGCGTACGCCGCGGTCGTCGCGATCGTGCTGACCTTCTCCCGCAGCGGGATCGCCTTCGCCGCGGTGGCCGTCGTGCTCTACCTCGCGCTCGCGGGCCGTGCCGCCGAGGGGGTGCTCGGGCTCGCCTGCTCGCTCGTCCCGGCGGGTGTCGTCCTCGGCGTCTCGGCGGCGCTCCCGGGGATCGTGAAGGACGGGCAGTCGCGCGATGTTCGCGCACACGACGGCTGGTTGTTCGCGATCGCGCTCGTGCTCGGCGCCGCGGCGGCCTGGGCGCTCGGCCGGTGGGCTGCCCGCGCCGAGCTCGCCCCCCGGCCGGGCGCCGGCTCGTCCGCGGCACCGCCGTCCTCGGAGCGGCGGCCGCCGTCGCGGGGATCACGATCCTGGCGGTGCACGCGGGCGGGCCCGCGAAGCTGCTCGACGAGTTCACGAACACGCCGCGCCAGCAGATCCAGCAGACGAGCGGCCGGCTCGGGAGCGCCAACTCGTCCAATCGCTGGAACTGGTGGCAGGAGTCGTGGGCGTCCTTCACGCGAGCATCCGCTCGAAGGCTCCGGCGCAGGCTCGTTCCCGATCGAGCACAGGCTCGTCCGGACGACGTTCTCGCAGCCGGCGGAGGAGCCGCACAGCCTGCCGCTCCAGTTCCTCGGCGAGACCGGGATCGTCGGCTTCCTGCTCCTCGCCGCCCTCGTCGCCGCCGGCGCGGCGATCCTGCGCAGCGCGTTGCGTCTCGCCGACGACAGGGCCGCCGTCGCCGCGCTCGCCGCGGGCTGCGCAGCCTACGCGCTGCACACGCTCGTCGACCTGCACTGGGACTACCTCGCCGTCAGCGCCCCCGTCTTCCTGAGCCTCGGCGCGCTCGCGGCACCGGGGGCCGTCGCGGTCCGGCGGCCGCGGCTCGGAGCGGCCGCGGCGCTGCTGCTCGCGGCGACAGCCGTCTACTCGCTCGCCTCGCCGTATCTCGCCAACCGCAAGCTCGACGAATGGTCGGCGGCGGTCGACCGGGGCGACCTCGCCGCCGCTTACGACTCAGCGCGCTCGGCCCGCTCGCTGAACCCGCTCTCGATCGACCCGCTGCTGCGCCAGGGCGCGGTCGCGCCGACGTTCCGCGAACGCGAGGCGCTCTACGTGAAGGCGGTGAAGCTGCAGCCGGACAATCCGGATGCCTGGGTCGCGCTCGGCGAGCTCGAGCTGGACGCCGGGCGCTTCCGCTCCGCCTACGAGTCGCTCAACCGCGCGTACACGCTCGACCGCTTCAACGCGACGACGGTGTCGGGCGGCGCGCTCGACATCGCGCGGTGCAGGATCGACCCGGCTACGTGCCGAGCACGAGCGCCAGGTGCGCGCCCAGCAGGTCCGAAGCCCTGAGCCCGTCGAGCGGAGTGATCACCTTCACGTGCAGGTCTCGCGCGAGGCGGGCCGCTTCGGCGCGGTAGCCCGCGCGGTACTCGACGACGGTGCGCGCGGCGCGGTGCGGTGAGTTGCCGACCTGACCGACCATGTAGCCGTGCGAGCGCACAGCCTGGGCCCGGGCGGCGGCGGCGCCGCCGATTCCGGTTCCGTTCAGCACCGTGACGACGGTCTGGTGGCGAGTGAGAGCCGCCCGTCCGCCCGGCGCGTTCAGCGGCGTCCCCGTCGTCTTGACGGGTGCGTAGACATGTCTGACGGCGGCCCGCTCGACGTGCTTGGCGACCGACTTGCCGAAGACCGCGAGCCCGGCGCCCACGATCACGACGAGCTCGACCACGGCGATGAGCGTCGCGACGAGCGTCGCGGTGCGCCACGGCCTGACTGCGTCGGGGGAGGGAAGGGGGTACTCCACGGCGAGACGCGTTTTCTGCGCGCCGGCGCCCGCTCCTGCTCAGGTGCCCCGAATCCAGTCCCAGGTGGCAGCGAGCCCTTCGGCGAGCGACGTCTCGGCGCGCCAGCCGAGCTCGCGCTCGGCGAGCGCGGCGTCGAGCACGCTGCGGCGGCATGTCGCCGAGCCTCGCCTCGGCGAAGGACGGCTCCTGCTCGACCCCGACCTGCCTCGGCGCAGAGCCGGTGCAGCTCGAGCACCGAGATCGTCTCGCCGCCGGTGCCGACGTTGATAGACGCCGCCGTCGCGGCCCACGGCGGCGAGCATCGCGCGCGCGACGTCGCCGACGTAGACGAAGTCGCGGGTCTGGCCGCCGTCGCCGAAGATCGTCGTCGGCTCGCCGCGGTGCAGACGCTCGATGAAGATCGCGACGACGCCGCCCTCGAGCCCGGCAGTCCTGGCGCGGCCCGTAGACGTTCGCGAAGCGCAGCGCCGACGTGGCCGGTGCCGTGCAGGCGGTTCCAGCGTCGCGAGGTACTCCTCGCCGCGAGCTTCGACGCCCCGTACGGGGCGAGCGGCTCCGGCGGCTTCGCCTCCGTCGCCGGGCCGTCGCACTCGCCGTAGATCGCGCCGCCCGTCGAGGCTGAAGACGACCTGCGCGCCGTGCTGGCGTGCGCGCCGCCTCGAGCACGCGCACGGTGCCGACGACGTTGACGTCCGCGTCGAAGTCGGGCCGCGCGACGGAGATGCTGCACGTCGGCCTGCGCCGCGAGGTGGAAGCACCACCTCCGGCCTCGTCTCGGCGAAGACGCGCCCGGGTCGCGCGGATGTCGCCCTCGTGCAGGACGGCGCCGGCGGCGACGTTCTCGCGCTTGCCGGTGGAGAGGTTGTCGAGGACGTGCACCTCGTCGCCGCGGGCGAGCAGCGCGTCGACGACGTGCGAGCCGATGAAGCCCGCGCCCCCTGTGACGACCGCCCGCATGCGGCCGTATCCTAGGCGCCGCATGTTCGTCACGTTCGAGGGAATCGACGGCTCCGGCAAGTCGACGCAGATCGCCGCTGCTGCGCGAGGCGCTCGAGGCGGAGGGTCGCGAGGTCGTCGCCACGCGCGAGCCCGGCGGGACCGAGCTCGGCGAGCGCGTCCGCGAGCTCGCTGCTCGGCGGGCCCGGAGATGGTGCCCTGGGCCGAGGCGGCGCTGTTCGCCGCGGCTCGCGCGCAGCTCGTCGACGAGGTGATCCGGCCGGCGCTCGACCGCGGCGTCGACGTGCTCTGCGACCGCTATCTCGACTCGTCGCTCGCCTACCAGGGCATCGCCCGCGGCCTCGGCGTCGACGCGCGTGCTCGAGCTGAACCTCGACGCGACGAGCGGCCTGCTGCCCGACCGCACCTTCCTGCTCCTGCTCGAGCCCGCGGCCGCGCTCGGGCGCCAGACGGGGCAGCCGGACCGGATCGAGGCGGCGGCAGGAGACTTCATGGCGCGCGTCGACAGTGCGTACCGCGAGCTCGCCGCGCTCTTCCCGCAGCGGATCGACAGCCTTCGACGGCGACGTTGCCCGCGGCAGAGCTGGCAGAGCTGGTGCTTGGACGCGTTCGAGCAGCTGCCTGAGCAGCAGGAGGCCAAGCGCCTCCTGCGCGCCGCGCTCGTCGACGGGCCGGCGCACGCGTACCTGCTTCCACGGGCCGCCGGGCGTGGGCAAGGGCGCGTTCGCGCGGGCGTTCGCGGCAGAGCTGCTCGGCGAGCGGGCTCGCGTCCTGCGCGACGCGCACCCCGACCTCTACCTGCTCGAGCCGCTCGGCGACCAGATCCGGATCGACGAGATCCGCGCACTCCGCCACGACCTGCACATGCGCCCCTTCGAGGCCGATCGCCGCGTCTACCTCGATTCTCGGCGCCGACCTGATCAACGCGTGACGCGGCCGACGCGCTGCTCAAGGATCTCGAGGAGCCGCCGGCTATGCGGTGATCGTGCTCGTCGCGGACGACCTCGGACCGCTGCCGCCGACGATCCTCTCCCGCTGCCA
This sequence comes from uncultured Actinomycetes bacterium, assembly GCA_963757725.1. Classification (GTDB taxonomy): domain Bacteria; phylum Actinomycetota; class Thermoleophilia; order Gaiellales; family Gaiellaceae; genus CAVWSR01. Next base: position 13,948 of record CAVWSR010000003.1, on the reverse strand, counting down.
GCTCGTCCCGTTCCGCCGCCTCTCCGAGCAGACGGTGCGCGCCTGGCTCGCCGGACAGGGCGCCGACGAGTCGCTCGCACGGCTCGCCGCCGGCCGGCTCGACCGGGCCGCTCGGTTGATCGACGAGGCCTCGGCGGAGCGGCGGGAGACGCTGCTCGCCCTGGCGCGGGCGGTCTACAGCGACCCGGACTTCGAGCCCGCCGGCGCGTCGAAGCAGCTGCTCGAGGGCGTGTCGGCGCGGGGGGCGAAAGCGAAGGAGCAGGCGGAGCGTGAGAACGAGGAGCGCGGTCTCGAGGGCAAGGACGCCGACCAGCGGGCGCGGCGGCTCCAGCGCGGCGCCGAGCGCGAGGAAGTGCTGGCCTCGCTCGAGGAGCTCGCGGCGTGGTACCGCGACCTGATCGTCGTCGGCTCCGGCGCGCGGCTCGGCCGCGATCCACGTCGACCGGCTCGAGCAGCTGGCGCAGGACGCGACGCCCGCCCGGCTGCTCGGCGCCGAGCGCGCCTGCGAGGCCGTCCGCCAGACCTGGCGCAGCTTCGAGGAGTTCAACATCGGCGCGGGGCTCGCGCTCGAGGCGCTGTTCGTGGAGCTGCGCCGGGAGCTCGCCGTCGCCTGACGACACTGCCGGCGCGCCGGCGACGCATGAGCCGATCGGCCGCGATGGGCACGCGCCCACGCACCCGAGTTCCACATCAAGCCTCAGGGCACGCGCGGCAGCGGCCGCGAGCTGACCGTCCGCCCCGCCGAGAGGACGAGCCGCGCTCCCTCGATCTGCGCGTGCGCCGGGGCGGCGAGCCGCAGCACGGTCTCGCCGCCCCCGGCGCCGAGCCGCACGAGGTGCACGGCGGTGCCGTCCACCCACGCGGCCAGGTCGCCCTCGGCGTCCTCGAGCCGCGCCGTCCGGGGCAGCGCCCAGGTGCGAGTTCCGGTGTCGAGGGTACGGCCGTGCTGCACGACAATCGTGCTGCCGGCGAGCCTGACCGCGGAGATCTCGCCGGCGAAGCTCTGCGTGCCGATGACCCGACCGGCGCGGTCGAGCACCGTCACCGTGCCTCCCGCGAGCGCCACGGCCACGTGGCCGCCCCGCGCCGATAGCGCGACCGGCCGCGCGGGCGCCGTCCACGCGAATGCTCGGCTGCCGTTCGCGCGCAGCGCGATCACGGTGCGATCGAGCGCGTAGGGGAGCAGGTCGGCGTCGCCGTCGCCGAGGACGAGAGGCGGGGCGTCGTCGACGTCGCGGGGGATGAAGCGCAGCTGCCGGGGAGCCGGCGCGGTCGTCGTCGCGGTCCAGAGCTGCCACTCGCGGATGTTTCCGCCGGCGTAGGTGAGCCAGAGTGCGCGGCCGCCGGCGATCGAGAGCGCCGCCAGCCCTCGGCCGGTGCTGACGGCGTCGCCGCACGGCCTCGGCGTGCCGAGCCGCAGCGTCGTGCGCGCGGGCGGCGTCCAGAGGCGGACGCGGTCGCAATCCGTGCGCGTGGGGGCCGAGGCGAAGGCGACGCGGCCGCCGTCGGCCGCCAGCGTCGTCACGGCCGACGGGCTCGCGACAGCCGGCGTCGAGCCGGCTGCAAGGACGGCGAGGACGAGGAGGCTCCGCATGCCTCCACCGTAGGCTGCGGCTGTTAGCGGAGGTTCAAGCTGCGACTAGGAATCGGTCAGGGCCGCCGGCAGCGTGAAGGAGACGCGGGTGCCGCCTTCCGCGCGGTTCTCCGCCCAGATCCGCCCGCCCTGCGCCTCGACGAGCCCGCGCGCGATCGCGAGCCCGAGGCCTGCGCCCTTGGACGTCCGCGACGACTCGTCCCGCCAGAAGCGCTCGAACATGCGCGAGCTCGCCTCCTCCGAGAGGCCCGCGCCACTGTCCTCGACCTCGACCACGACGCCCGGGCCCTGCGGGCGCGCGACGACGGCGACGGCGCCGTCGCTCGGCGTGTGGCGCAGCGCGTTCGTGAGCAGGTTCAGCAGCACGCGTTCGATCTTGTCGGGTGCGCAGTGCACCTCGGGCAGTGCGCCGTCGAGCTCGGCAGAGAGCCGCACGTTGCGCCGCCGCGCCTCCGCCTCGACACCGCGCAGGCAGCTCTCGATCAGAGAGCCGAGCGGTGCGTCCCGCAGCTCGAGCGTGAGGACGCCGGAGTCGATGCGCGCGAGCTCGAACAGGTCGTCGACCAGGCCCTGAGAGCGTGCGCACCTGCTCCCGCAGCGCGGGCAGGTACTCGTCCGGCTCGGCGAGCCCGTCCTCGAGCGCCTCGAGCATCGCCTGCATCGAGGCGATGGGGGTCCGGAGGTCGTGACTCGCCCAGGCGACGAGCTGGCGCCTCGCGTCGAACAGCTGCTCGATCGACCCCGCCATCTCGTTGAACGCGGCGCCCATCTCGCGCAGCTCGCTCGGGCCGCCGCGGGGCATGCGGGCGGAGAGGTCGCCCGCGGCGAGCTGCGCCGAGGTCGAGCGGAGCCGATCCAGCGGGCGGAGGATCCAGCGCCCGAGCAGCAGCGCGCCACCGGCGGCCGAGAGCGCCGCTGCGGCCGAGACTGCGAGGATCTTGACGTCGTCGTGCATGTGGAACATCACCCAGCCCGACGTCAGCACCGCGGCGAGCGGGAGCACGACGGCGAGCAGCGCGAGCGCCACGAGCTGGAGCCGCAGACTCGGGAGCAGGCGGAGGGCGAACGCCCCGGCGATGCCGGCCGCGAGCGTCGCGAGCGCGAGGACGACAGCGACGGTCGTCACGGGTTGAACCGGTAGCCGACGCCCCAGACCGTCTCGAGATGCTGGGGGCGCGAGGGGTCGACCTCGATCTTCGAGCGCAGCCGCCGCACGTGCACGGTCACCGTGCCGGTATCGAAGGCGGAGGTGTAGCCCCACACCCGGTCCATCAGCTGGGCCCGGGAGAAGACGCGGCGCGGGTGGCGGGCGAGGAACCAGAGCAGGTCGAACTCGAGCGCGGTCAGCTTCAGCAGCGCGCCGCCCCGCCGGGCCTCGCGGGTCGCGGCGTCGAGACTGAGCTCTCCCAGGTCGAGGCGCTCGAGCTCGCCGGCGTCCGGCGCGCTTCGCCTCAGCACCGCGCGCACCCGCACGGCGAGCTCGCGCGGCGAGAACGGCTTCGTCACGTAGTCGTCGGCCCCGAGCTCGAGCCCGACGATCCGGTCGGACTCCTCGCCGAGTGCGGTCAGCATGATCACGGGCAGGTCGGACCGGCTCCGGATCCAGCGGCAGAGCGCGAGCCCGTCCAGACCGGGCAGCATCAGGTCGAGCACGACGAGGCCCGGCGGCTCGCGCTCGATCAGCTCGCGGGCGGTGTCGCCGTCGCCGGCGACGAGCGTGCGGTAGCCCTCGTGCTCGAGGTACTTGACGACGACGTCGCGGACGATCGGCTCGTCGTCGACGACGAGGACGGTTGTGTGCACAGGCCCATTCTGGAGGCGCGCGGCGGCCTGGTGCCGCGAATTCACGGATTCGTAAGCCTGGAGGCCCGATCTGCCGAGTACCTTGGGGTGATGCCGGCACCCACCGAGTTGCGAGACGACCTGCGGCCCTACGGGCGGCGCGCCTTCCTCGGCGTCGCCGCCGCGGGCCTCTCGTCGCTCGTCTGGGGGCAGCCGCTCTGGCGCGCGCTCTCGGGCGCGGCCCGGCCGCTGGAGAACGCGCTGCCGCCGAGCATCTTTCCGTCGGGCTGGCGGATCTACACCGTCGCCTCCTCGATGCCGAAGTTCGATCCCGCGACCTGGCGCCTGCGCGTGGACGGGCTCGTCGAGCAGCCGATTTCATTGAGCTACGCCGAGCTGCTGCGCCTTCCGCGCGCCGAGCAGGTCTCGGACTTCCATTGCGTCACGGGCTGGTCGGTGCGGAACGTGCGCTGGGCCGGGGTGCGCTTTCGCGACGTGCTCGCTCTGGCGCACCCGCAGGCCGCGGCGCAGGTGCTCAGCTTCGAGTCCGCGGAGAAGCCGTACGTCGACACGCTCACGCTGGAGCAGGCAAGCCTTTCGGACGTGCTGCTCGCCTACGAGCTCGACGGCAAGCCGCTTCCGCGAGCACACGGCGCGCCGCTCCGGGTCGTGATCCCGGAGATGTACGGCTACAAGAGCGTCAAGTGGGTCGACCGGATCAGCCTTGTCGCAGACGCCGAGCCCGGTTACTGGGAGCAGCGCGGCTACGACATGGACGCCTGGGTCGGACGCTCGAATTGAGCAACGAGTACGTCCGGCGCTTCTCGCGGACCGAGCGGGCGGTGCACTGGGTGCACGCCGCGGCCTTCTTCGTCCTGCTCGGGAGCGGCCTCGTGCTCTACGTGCCGCGGCTGTCGGAGGCTGTCGCCCGCCGCGCGTTCGTCAAGGACGTGCACGTCGACACGGCGATCGCATGGGCGGTCGTGCTCGTGCTCCTCGTCGTGCTCGGCGACCGGCAGGGGCTCAGAAAGACGCTGCGCGAGGTCGAGCTGTTCGACGAGGACGACCGCCTCTGGCTGCGGCGCATTCCCCGCCCGCAGGGCCGCTTCAACGCCGGGCAGAAGCTGAACGCGGCGCTGACCGCCGCCTTCGCGTTTCTCTTTGTCGTCTCCGGCTTCCTGCTCTGGCTCGGCGAGCGCGACCACGCGTTTCGCTTCGCGGGCACGATCCTGCTCCACGACGGGCTGATGTACGTGTCGCTCGTGCTGCTCGTCGGGCACCTCTACCTCGCGCTGATCTACCCGGCAACCCGGCACGCGCTGCACGGGATGACTCACGGCACGGTGCGACGCGACTGGGCGCAACGGCACCATGCCAAGTGGGTGCCGCCGGACGAGCTGCTGAAGCCCTAGGGAAGCCCGAGCGGATCGAATCCGTCCGGCCCGCCGGAGACCTCGACCGCACCCTCGCCGGGCACGGTTCCCGGCACGTACGTCCGCGCCCAGAGGAGGCCGCTGTCCGGGAACTCGTTCACCTCGGGAGCGTTCATCGTGCTGACGATCAGCACCCTGACCGGGTCGTCGCCGCGGTTGTCGAGCCGGTGCGCGCCCCGCAGGCCCGCCGGGCAGGCGATGACCTCTCCGGGGGCGAGCTCGCGCTCCCCGTCGGTGGTCCGCAGCGTGGGTCGGCCCGCGAGCACGACGATCAGCTCCTCGTTCGCGTGATGGGCGTGCAGCGGGAACGTCGATGCACCTGGGAGGACCTCGAAGAGCGACGCGCCGAGCCGTTCGGAGCCCGCGCGCCGGCCGATCCAGCTTCGCCGCCAGCGGTAGGGGTCGCGGTCGGCCTCGGCGTCCCAGCTCGGCTCGAAGACGTTGGCCATCGGCTGAACCCTAATCTGCGTAACGTCTTTCGCCGCGAGGAGTCGATCTTCGTGAGGATGCCGAGACCGACGGAGGAGGCGACGTGAGCCAGGACGCGTTCGACGTGATCGTGATCGGCGCCGGCCCGGCCGGCGAAGTGTGCGCCGGCAGGCTGGGCCAGGCGGGGCTACGTGTGGCGATCGTCGAAAGACACCTCGTCGGGGGCGAGTGCTCCTACTACGGCTGTATGCCCTCGAAGGCGCTGCTGCGCCCGGCCGAGGCGATCTCCGAGGCGCGCCGCATCCCGGGCGCGCGAGAGGCCGTGACGGGCGAGCTCGACGTGCAGGCCGTGCTCGACCGCCGCGACGAGGTGGTGCACGACCTCGACGACTCGGTGCAGCTGCCCTGGCTCGACGAGCGGGGCGTCAGCCTCGTGCGCGGCCACGGCAGGCTTGCGGGCGAGCGCCGGGTCGATGTCGACGGGCGGCTGCTCACGGCGAAGCAGGCGGTCGTCGTCGCGACAGGGAGCTCGGCCGCCGTGCCGCCGATTCCCGGGCTCGCCGACGCGAATCCCTGGACGAACCACGAGGGCACGGTTTCCAAGCTCGTTCCCGAGCGGCTGGTCGTGCTCGGCGGCGGTGTCGTCGGCGTCGAGCTCGGGCAGGCGTGGTCGACGCTCGGCTCGAAGGTGACGATCGTCGAGGCGGCGCCGCGCCTCCTCGGGCGCGAGGAGGAGCTCGCGGCGACGGCGGTGCACGAAGCGCTCGTCGAGCGCGGCGTCGAGGTGCACGTCGGCGTCCGCCGCGGTCGAGGTCTCCCGCGACGAGAGCGGTGTGACGGTGACGCTCGAGAACGGAGAGCGCGTGACGGGCGACGAGCTGCTCGTCGCGGTCGGGCGGCGTCCGAACACCGGCGAGCTCGGCCTCGAGACGGTCGGGGCTCGAACCGGGCCGCTTCATCGAGGTCGACGAGACGTTGCGCGCAGCCGGCACGGACTGGCTCTATGCGATCGGCGACGCCAACGGCCATGCCCTGCTCACCCACATGGGCAAGTACCAGGCCCGGCTCGCCGCGGCCGTGATTCTCGGCGGCGGCGCGAGGCTGGACGTGCTCGCCGACGGCCCGCTTGCGCCGAGGGTCGTCTTCACCGAGCCGCAGGTCGCCGCGGTTGGGCACACGCTCGAGTCGGCTCTCGCGGCGGGCATCGACGCGAAGGCGGTCGACGGCGAGACCTCCGGCAGCGCGGGCGGCAGCTTCTACGGCCGCGGCGCGCCCGGGACGACCCGGCTCGTCGTCGACGAGCAGCGGCGCCTGCTCGTCGGCGCGACCTTCGTGGGCGCCGACGTCCACGAGTTCGTGCACGCCGCAACGATTGCGATCGTCGCCGAGGTCACCCTCGACCGGCTCCGCCACGCGGTGCCGCCGTTCCCGACGCGAAGCGAGATCTGGCTCGGGCTGCTGGAGGAGTACGGCCTCTAAGAACTCGTTTCAGAATGAAGCCTTGAGCCGTCGGGACGCGCTGTGCACGCGCGCTGCTTCGTCCTCGGTCGCCCCGATAGCGCTGCTATCGAGGCTCCCTGCGTCCTCGCATCGCACGCACCCATCGCGCCCCGCCGACGAAGCGTCACTCTGAAACGAGTTCTGAGGGCGGCCGGCGCGAGGGGTTCGCGGACGAGCGTTCTTAGGAGCGGAAACCGGAGCGGGGTCTAGCCCGAACATGGAAGCGATGATCGCCGCGCATGCGCACGAGTCTGCTTCCATCGCCGACACGCTCGACCTGCTCGACTGGAAGCGGCGGATCTTCGAGCTCTATGCCGGGGTCCGCCGCTCGTCCGACCCGCAGGTCGCCTGGCGGTGGTGGCGGCGAGTGCGCGACGAGCTCTACGGGACGCACCCGCAGTCGCCGCTTCCGCCTGGACGGCGCTCCGGCTTCGCGGGCGTCGACTACTTTCCCTACGATCCCGCGCGCGGGTGCTCGCCGAGGTCGCGCCGGTCGAGGCGCAGCGGCTCGAGCTCGCCGGCAGCGCCGGCTCGAGGGTGCTGTTCACCCGCTTCGCCCTGGCGCGCTTCGAGCTCGAAGGAACGGCCCACGCGCTCGAGCTGTACTGGCTGGAGGGCTACGGCGGCGGCGTCTTCCTGCCGTTCGGGGACGAGACGAACGGGCGCGAGACCTACGGCGCGCGGCCGCTACCTGCTCGACTCGGTCAAGGGCTCCGACCTCGGCCAACTCGACGGTCGTCTGCTGCTCGACTTCAACTTCGCCTACAACCCGTCCTGCTCGTACGACGATCGCTGGGCCTGCCCCCTGGCGCCGCCGGCGAACCGGCTCGAGCTCGCGATCAGGGCGGGCGAGCGAACGCCACCCTAGAGGTGTTGCAAATCGGTCGGCGGGCGTATCGTGTTCGTACGACTCCGAAGCCTGGAGACTTCGTCCGACTGACGCACGCGGCTGCTGGTATGCCCGTGGGTTCTGAGGGGGAACTGATCGGCTGGTATGCGGGCGACGTACGGAGTGCCCTTGTGAATTTTTGGGACGGTGGTCCGCTTCGGGTCCCGGTCGATTCGATCGTGAAGGTTGACGACGACTGAGCGGCGAGCGGACGCCCTAGCCAGAGACCTGCGCTCGGCGCATCATCTGGGCCGTGAACGTGCCGGCCGTGCTCCGCGACCAGGGCTTCCGGCTGCTCTTTTCCGCGCGGGCGATCTCGTTCTTCGGCACCAACCTCGCGCCGATCGCCGTCGCGTTCGCCGTCCTCGGCCTGACCAACTCGGCCTCGGATGTCGGCCTCGCGTTCGCCGCCTGGACGCTCGCGCAGGTCTCGACGCTTCTGATCGGCGGCGTCGTCGCCGACCGGCTGCCGCGACGCCGGGTGATGGTGGCCTCCGACACGGCGAACTTCTGCGTCCGCTCCGCGATGGGGGCGATGCTGCTCGCCGGGACGATGGACGTTCGGCTGCTGATCGGGCTCCAGGCGGTCGGCGGGGCGGCGACGGCGTTCTACTCGCCGGCGTCGACGGGCCTCGTCGCGCAGACCGTTCCCCCGAGCGGCTCCAGCAGGCGAACGGGCTGATGAGCATTGCGCGCTATGCCGCGTTTCCGATCGGGGCCGCGGTCGGCGGCACGATCGTGGCGACGCTCGGCGCGGGCTACGCGCTCCTGCTCGACGGCGCCAGCTACGCGACCGGCGCCGTCCTGCTGAGCCGGATGAGGCTGCCCGAGCGGGCCCGCACCGTCGCGGCGACGAACTTCGTGCGCGAGCTGCGCGAGGGCTGGGACGCCTTCATCCAGCACGCGTGGATCTGGCTGTCCACGGTCTGGATCTCGCTCTATTTCCTGATCACCTACGCGCCGTTCTTCGTGCTCGGCCCCTACGTGGCGAAGCAGTCGCTCGGCGGCGTCTCCGCCTGGACGGTCGTCGTGACCGGCGAAGCGCTCGGCGCCCTCGCAGGAGGCCTTGCTGGGTTGCGCTGGCGCCCCAGCCGCGTGCTGGTCGTGATCGCGCCGCTCTTCGCGGTCTCCGCCGTCCAGTGTGCGCTGCTCGCGGTGCGCGCGCCGGCGCTTGCGATCGGCTGCGGCGCGGCCCTCGCCGGCTTCGCCTTCTCGTACGGCAGCGTCGTCTGGGAGACCACCTTCCAGCAGCGGGTCGCGCCCGAGAAGCTGTCGCGGGTGAGTGCGTACAACTGGCTCGGAGCGATGGCGTTCCTGCCCGCCGGCTACGCGATCGCGGGTCCGGTGGCCGGAGTGATCGGCGTCTCGACGTCGCTCTGGATCGGCGCGGCATGGATCGTCGTCTCGACGGCCGGGCTGCTCTGCGTCGGCGAGATCCGTGAGCTTCGGAGCCGCGAGCCTGTGGGCGAGGCGGCTCCGGTCGTGGTCGCTTCCTGATGCAGCGGCAGCTTGCCCGGCGGTCGCGGGTGCCGGATCGAAGTCCGGAGGCGCCTTACCCTGCCTCTGTTACAGCTCGACGATGGCTGGGCGGGGAAGTCCCGCCTGGGTCTCGAGCTCGCCGAGCGCGGGGGTGCGCGTGACGATCTCGACGCCGTCGGCGGTGACGAGCGCCGTGTCCTCGGACTTGCCGCCGCCGGTCACCGACGGGTTCCAGGCGAGCGCGCACGCCGGCGGGAGCATCGTCGCGCTGCCCGGCGTCGCGAACACCTCGCGGCCTCGATAGCCGGTGAGGCCGCCCTGGTGATGGCGCCGCCACTCCTCCGGACAGCCCTGGCGCTCGTAGGCGGCTGCGAGCACCTCGAAGAGGCCGCCGAGCGTCGCGCCCGGGCGGGAGGCGGAGAGGACGGCTGCGTCCACCTCCGCCGCCGCGCGCACGCGCTCACGCAGCTCCCGTGGAGGCGGCCCGAACGAAGCGACCCGGGTCAGCGAGACGTACAGGCCTTCTCGCTCGCAGGACACGGCAAGCAGTGCGAAGGCGCCGAGCGGCGCCTGCGTCGGCAGCGGATGCCGATGGACAGGTGCCCGCAGCTCGCCGCCGGCGAGCACGACCGGGGTCGTGAAGCCGCGCGCGTGCAGCCGGCCTGCCAGCTCGCCCGCCGCGCCGAGCTCGCTCAGCTCCGGCCGTAGTGTCGCGAGCGCCTCCTCGAAGCTCGCCGCGGCATCCGCTCCTGCCGCCCGGTACCGCTCGAGCTCCTCCGGCCCGAGCGATCGCCGCAGGGGCCCGAGCTCGGGCGCGGCGAGCTCGACCGGCGGTGGCTCGAACCACGGGTGCGCGACAGGCTCGTAGCCGAGCTCCTGCCAGCGCTCCTCCACGGTGATCCGGGAAACCTCGATGTCCTGGAACAGCACCTGCGCCCGCCCCTGCGCGACGACGACCGTGTACGGCGACGAGCCCGCCGAGACGGGGCGGCCCCGGCCGCAGAGCAGCCAGCGCACGTCGGCCGGGTCGCTCGTCGCGAACGGCCCGGCCAGCTCGAGGGCGGCGCGGCGCTTGCGCTCAGCCTCGTTATCCACGCGTCGTCGCAGAAGCGGCCATGGTCTTCATCTTGCCGACAGCAGCGCGGCGGCGCTGCTCGACCGGCGCTCCACCGCGCGCCCTCGCCTTCCGCTCCGCTACTTCTCCTCCTCCTCGAGCCGCAGCGCGGCCGAGTTGATGCAGTAGCGCTGACCCGTCGGCGCGGGGCCGTCCGGGAAGACATGGCCGAGGTGGCCGCCGCAGTTCGCACACGTCACCTCGGTCCGGATCATCCCGTAGGTCGTGTCCGTCTCCTCCTCGACCGCCTCGCCGCTTGCCGGCGCGTAGAACGCCGGCCAGCCGCAGCCGGAATCGTACTTCGCATCCGAGACGAACAGCTCGGCGCCGCAGCCTGCGCACCTGTACGTGCCCGGCTCGAAGACATGGTCGTATTCGCCGCTGAACGGCCGCTCCGTACCCTGCTCGCGCAGTACCCGGTACTGCTCCGGCGTCAGCTCAGCGCGCCACTGCGCGTCGGTCTTCTCGATCTTCGGCATCGTTCTCCTTTGTTGTCGTTCCCAGGTCCTAGCAGTCAGTCGGGGGGCTGCGTCCGGGCGTTTCTTACGAATTCGGGAACGACCGATCGGCAGCTCGTCTTGCGCCCTGGAGCGCGCTGCTTTACCCTTTGAAGCGATGAGCGGCTCCGGCGCGAAGGCACGGACGATTACGGCGTCCAACGTCGTCAAGTTTTCGCGCCCGCGACAGCGCTAGCCGGCTCCGTTCTCCTCCCGCCCCGCCGGACTAGCTCAACTCCCAGAGGCGGGACACGAGGGTTGGCCCGGTGAGACGGCGTCCGACCGAGCCGGTGGGGCTCTACGACCCTGCGTACGAGCACGACGCGTGCGGCGTCGCGTGCGTGGCGCGGCTGAACGGTGAGCCGTCGCACGAGACGATCGAGCGGGCGCTCTTCGCGCTCGCAAACCTCGAGCACCGCGGCGCCGCCGGCGCCGACCCGCACACCGGCGACGGCGCCGGGATGCTGCTCCAGCTTCCCGATGCGTTCTTCCGGGCGGTCCTCGCCGAGAAGCTGCCGCCGCCGGGCCAGTACGGAGTCGGCGTCTGCTTCCTGCCCCGTGACGAGGCGCGCGCCGCTGAGCTCGAGCAACTGATCGCCGACACGGTCGAGGCGGAGGGCCAGCGCGTGATCGCCTGGCGTGACGTCCCGGTCGACGACCGGCACGTCGGCGCGCACGCGAAGGAGCACGAGCCGAGGATGCGCCAGGTGGTGGTCGGCGCTTCGCCCGAGCTCTCCCCCGACCCCGCGGCGTTCGAGCGCAAGCTGTACGTGATCCGCCGCGTGGCCGAGATGGCGGCCGGTGCCGGACCTCGCGCTACCGAGCTTCTCGGCGCGCACGTCGTCTACAAGGGCATGCTGATGGCGCCGCAGCTTCCCGGCTACTTCCCCGACCTGCGCGACGAGCGGCTCGAGAGCGCCGCTCGCGCTCATCCACTCTCGCTACTCGACCAACACGTTCCCGAGCTGGGAGCTCGCGCACCCCTACCGGATGATCGCCCACAACGGCGAGATCAACACCTTGCGCGGCAATGTCAACTGGATGCGGGCGCGCGAGTCGCAGCTCGCCTCCGAGCTCTTCGGCGACGACCTGCAGAAGGTGCTGCCCGTCGTGCGGCCGGGCGGCTCCGACTCGGCCACGTTCGACAACGTGCTCGAGCTGCTCGTCCTGGCCGGCCGCTCGCTGCCGCACGCGATCATGATGATGATCCCCGAGGCCTACGCGGGCCGCGCCGACCTCCCCGACTACCTGAAGGGGTTCTACGCCTACCACCAGTGCCTGCTCGAGGCGTGGGACGGACCCGCCGCGGTCGCCTTCACCGACGGGCAGCGTGATCGGCGCCACGCTCGATCGCAACGGGCTGCGTCCCGGCCGCTGGCTCGAGACGAAGGACGGCTGGGTCGTGCTCGCCTCGGAGACGGGCGTGCTCCAGGAACCGCCCGAGAACGTGCTGCGCAAGGGGCGGCTGCAGCCCGGCAAGCTCTTCCTCGTCGATCTGGACGAGGGCCGCATCGTCGACGACGAGGAGGTCAAGCGCGCCGTCGCGACCCGCAAGCCCTACGCGGAGTGGCACGAGCGAGAGGTCGTCCGGCTCGCCGACCTGCCCGAGCGGCTGCCGCAGGCGCCGCCCTCGGAGCCGCTGCGCCGCCGCCAGCTCGCGTTCGGCTACTCGCAGGAGGACATGAAGGTCATCCTCGCCCCGCTCGCGCGGAACGCCGAGGAGGCGATCGGCTCGATGGGGAACGACTCGCCGATCGCCGTGCTCTCGGACCGCAGGCCGCTGATCTACTCGTACTTCAAGCAGCTGTTCGCGCAGGTGACGAATCCGCCGATCGACTCGATCCGCGAGGCGGTCGTGATGAGCGTGCAGGCCAGCGTGGGCTCCGAGCGCAACCTGCTCGACGAGACGCCCGAACACGCGCGCCAGCTGGTGATCGACAACCCGATCCTCGCCGACTCGGAGCTCGAGAGCCTGCGCCAGGTGCGACTCGGCGATCTTCAAGGCGGAGACGATCGACATCACCTGGCCGGTCGCCGAGGGCGTGCCGGGCATGGAGCGCGCCGTCGAACGGATCTGCGGCGCGGCCGACGCGGCGCTCGCGGGCGGCGCCAACATCCTCGTCCTCTCCGATCGTGCCGTCGAGGCGGAGCGGGCGCCGGTCCCGGCTCTCCTCGCGGTCTCGGCCGTGCACCACCATCTCGTCCGCGAGGGGACGCGTCTGCAGGCCGGGCTCGTGGTCGAGTCGGGCGAGCCGCGCAGCGTGCACAGCGTCGCGGCGCTCGATCGGCTACGGCGCCGCTGCCGTCAACCCGTACCTGATGCTCGAGACGCTGGGCGAGCTCGTCGGAGCTCGGCCGGCTGCCGGAGGGGATGACCAAGGCGGAGGCGCAGTAGCGCGCGATCGAAGGGGATCGCCAAGGGGCTCCTGAAGACGATGTCCAAGATGGGCATCTCGACGATCCCGTCCTACTGCGGCGCGCAGATCTTCGAGGCGGTCGGCCTCGCGCCGGAGCTCGTCGAGCGGCACTTCACGGGTACGGCGTCGCGGATCGGCGGGATCGGGATCGAGGCGCTGGCGGAGGGGGCGCTCGTCCGGCACGCGCGCGCCTACCCGGGCACCGCACGACGACCTGCTGCCGGTGCTCGGCCTCTACGCGTGGCGCCGGGACGGCGAGCACCACCAGTGGAACCCGGAGTCGATCGCACTCCTCCAGCACGCCGTCCGCCACGGCGGCTTCGAGACGTACGAGCAGTACTCGCGCCTCGTCAACGACGACAACACGCGCCGCCGCACCCTGCGCGGCCTGCTCGGCTTCCGTCTCGCGGAGGACGGCGGCATCCCGCTCGAGCAGGTCGAGCCGGCGGCTGAGATCGTCAAGCGCTTCGCGACCGGCGCGATGTCGCTCGGCTCGATCTCCCGCGAGGCCCACGAGACGCTCGCGATCGCGATGAACCGGATCGGCGGCCGCTCGAACACCGGCGAGGGTGGCGAGGATCCGGTGCGCTTCGTCCGGGACGCGAACGGCGACTCGCGGCGCTCGGCGATCAAGCAGGTCGCCTCGGGGCGGTTCGGCGTCAACGTCAACTACCTCACGAACGCAGACGAGCTGCAGATCAAGATGGCGCAGGGTGCGAAGCCGGGCGAGGGCGGCCAGCTGCCGGGTCACAAGGTCGACGGCTACATCGCCGGCGTGCGCCTGACGACGCCGGGCGTCGGGCTGATCTCGCCG
>CAVWSR010000002.1:0-312060 GCA_963757725.1 uncultured Actinomycetes bacterium | reverse complement strand
TGCGCATCGTCGCCGACCACCGTGAGGCCACGCCCGTCTGGCTTCATCGCCAGCAGAATGCGCGCCTGCAGCTTGTTTGTGTCCTGGTATTCATCGACCAGCACGTGATCGAACCGCGCGCCGACTCGCGCGCCAGCGCCGGCTCCTTCATCGCCTCGCGCCCAGAGCCAAAGCAGATCGTCGTAGTCCAGCACGTTCTGCTTCTGCTTGGCTTCGACATACGCGCGCGAAACAGCGTCTTCAGCTCCGCGTTCCACTCGCGGCACCACGGAAACGCGCCGCCAGCGCATCGGCGATCAGCTCATCCGCGTTCACGACGCGCGAATAGATCGCGAGGCACGTCCCCTTCATCGGAAACCGCTTCGCGCCCGTCGCCACGCCAAGCTCCTGGCGCACCATGCCGATCAGATCGGCGCTATCGCTGCGATCGTGGATCGTGAACTCCGGATCGATGCCAATCACCGGCGCCAGCTCGCGCAACAGCCGCGCGCCAATCGCGTGAAACGTCCCCGCCCAGCGCAGCGCCGGCGGTGGCGTGCTCCCGGCGAGGCGCAGCGATCGGTGCAACAGGCGGCCGACGCGGCGGCACATGTCCTGCGCCGCGTGGCGCGAGAACGTCAGCAGCAGCAGCCGTTGCGGGTCGGCTCCGGCGAGCACGAGCCGCGCCGCGCGATGCGAGCGTCAGTGTCTTGCCCGACCCGGCGCCCGCGATCACGAGCAAGGGGCGCGCCTGCGCGTCGCCAACGCCATGCTCGACCGCAGCGCGCTGGGCGTCGTTGAGCGATGCGAAAACGTCGCCGACTCGGGACGATGCGGCGTTGGGGGCGAGGCGGGACATCGGCATGATTGGCGCGCAAGCGCCGAAGCCGGCGCGTTGGCCTGACTGTACATTCATCCAGTTGCGGATGCGGTCGGCGCGCCGCCGGCGCGGCGACGGTGGGTCAGGACACGGGTGCGGGAGGATTGCCGCGGGCGACCCGGTTCAGGCATCATTCGCGGGCGCCGCGGGCCGGGCGCGGACCCGGATCCAACCCACGAGACCACGCCATGAAGACCCGAACTGCCTTCGCAGCTGCTGCATTGACGCTGTCCACGGGTGCATTCGCCGCCGCGCCGGACTACCTGATCGTCGACAAGTCATCCGAGGCGCTGATCGACGCCGCCACCGCGCGCTCCATGTTCAGCGACGCCGCGACGATGCGGCTCGCGAAGCTCTATCCGCCCAAGATCTGGGGATTTGCGACGCAGGTCCAGGGTGGCATCACGGCCAACGAGCGTGCGTCGTGACCGCGCGCGTGATGCTGCTGCCGCGCAACAACCCGCGCGCCACTCAGCTGCTGTTGTTCAAGCCGGGGCAGATGGCGACGACCTTCGACGCGAAGCCGCAATCGACCGCCCAGCAGTGCAGCGCGCTTGCCAAGGCCAAGCTGCACGAGGCGATCGACGCGTTGACGAGCGCACTCGCGCCGAATTGATCGCGCTGGCTCGGCGGCCGAATCCGTGATCGGATCGGATCGGATCGGAGCGCCGAGCCCGGCGCGCCTATGCGGTCGCCGGCCCCTTGAGCTCGACCGTATTCCCCTCGGGGTCGCTGATGTAGAGCGACGGCCCGACACCCTCGGCCCCATTGCGCGAGGCGAGCGGCCCGACCACGATCCCGAGCGCCGCCAGCCCGGCACGCAGCGACGGCTCGTCGAAGGGCTCGACGCGCAAGCAGAAGTGATCGAGATTGCGTCCCTCGCGCCCGGGCGACGCGCCGCCGGCCCGTCCGAGGGCACCGCTGACGGGCACCAGATCGATCAGCGACCGGCCGGCGCGCAACTGCACGAGGCCGATGTCGTCGCTCCGACGCTCGACAGTACAGCCGAGCGCGCCGCAATAGAAGCGCAGCATGGTGTCCAGATCGAGGACCCGGAGCACGAGGTGATCGATCTCCCGGATCCGGATCATGGCCGACCCCTGCGGCAGCTTGCCACCGTGCACCGCTGCCCGCGCGGCCCGTCGCTGCAATGCCGCCCCGGCGCGCCGAGCAGGCAACGGTGCACGGCGTCGTCGCGCTCCCGCTGTCGAAGTCGGTCGAGGCTACGCGTGCAGTCTGCTGCTGCGCGGCACGCTGGCGAGCAGGAACTCCATCTGGTCGGCGAGGATGCGCCGGCCGCGCAGGATCATGTCCTCGTGCAGGCTCGGCACGTACGGCAGGTAGAGCAGCGACATGTGCGCCTCTTCGGGCATCCGGTTGCCCTTGTGGCCGTTGCAGGGACGGCAGGCGGTGATGCAGTTCATCCAGCTGTCCAGACCGCCACGCGAGGTGGGCACGATGTGCTCGCGCGTCAGGTGGTCGACATGAAAGCGCCGCCGCAATAGGCGCAGACCTGCGGTCGCGCGCGAACAGCTTGGGTTGCTGAGCGCCGGCGTCTGGCGCCAGGCGCGGCTGGGACCGAGCCCCGTACGGCGACGATCGGGTGCACCTCGATGCGCGATTGCAGCCCGGTGCGCCGCTGCGTGCCGCCGCGCAGCACATAGAAGGGATCGCCGAGCGTCCAGGCGACGCCGTCGCTGGCGTAGATCACCGCCGCTTCCTTCGCCGAGATCCATGACTGGGGCCGGCCACCGACATCGAGTTGCAGCACTTCCACGCTGAAGCCTCCACTCCCGCGAGCGTAGCCGATTCTGCGCGAACTGCTCAAGGGCTGTGTCCGCTGCATTCGGCAGTTCGCGGGATGGGGCGCCGCGCCGGCCCGCGCTGCGATTGTTTGCCGGTCGCGCTTCGGCCCTTGGGCCTGCTCTTCGCCATCCAACGCCCCATTGCGCGTCGCGACCGCGGTTCGACTCCGCCCGCGCCCTATAGTTTCAGGACGGAAAAGCAAATGAAAGCCTGAGCTGAAGCACTGGGGAGCCATTCGACCTGCCGGCCGCAACGCCGGCGCCGCACAAGCCCGGCAGCACGCCGTGCGCGCGATCTTCGCGCTCGCGTCGATGGCTTCGGCGCTCGTCGCGGCCGCTGCGGACGAGGCCTGCGTACGCATCGACGACGACATGCAGCGGCTGGCGTGCTATGACCGCGCCGCGGGCCGGCCGACGCCTGCCGCGATCGTGCCGGAGCAGGCCGCGTCGCAACCGCAGCCGCCGCCAGGGACGCAGACACAGGCACAGACGCACCCTGAGCCGCACTCCGCGTCCGCCGGGCCGCCGGTGGAGGCCGGCGCGAACCCGACGCAAGGACTTGCCGTGGCAGGCGGGCCTTCGGCCCTCTCCCAGTTCTGGGAGCTCGATGCTGCCGACAAGCAACGTCCGTTCAAGCTGCTGCCCTACAAGGCGAACTACCTGCTGCCGGCGCGCTATTCGACGAGCGTCAACACCGCTGCCCCACAGCCCGAACCCGAACAACGTGGCGACGACCCCGATGGATCTCGACGCGGTCGAAGCGAAGTTCCAGTTGAGCGTGCGGGTCAAGGCGTGGGACAACATCTTCGGCGACAACGGTGCGCTCTGGTTCGCCTACACGCAGCAGTCGAACTGGCAGGTCTACAACGTCGCCCATCGCGCCCGTTTCGCGAGACCGACTACGAACCCGAGGCGATCCTCGTTTCGCACCGACGCCGATCTCCTCGGCTGGCGATGGCGGTTGCTCAACTTCGGTCTCGTGCACCAGTCCAACGGCCGCTCCGATCCGCTCTCGCGCAGCTGGAATCGCGTCTATGCGCAGTTCGGGCTCGAGCGCGGCGACTTCACGCTGCTCGTCAAGCCGTGGTACCGGCTGCCCGAAAGCGCGGACAACGACGACAACCCCGACATCCAGGACTACCTGGGCCGGGCGAGTTGCGTCTCGTCTACGCCGGCGGGCACGGCTTTCGGCCGAAGCGCGCTACAGCTTCTCGGGCAATGCCCGGCGGACCGAAGCTCGAATGGGCGTTCCCGCTGGTCGACCAGCTGAAGGGCTACGTGCAGATCACGAGCGGCTACGGCGAAAGCCTGATCGACTACAACCACAAGCAGAACACGATCGGGCTCGGCGTGTTGTTGCTGCCGTGGTGAACGCGGTGCCGACATGGAGCGCGGCGGCAGGCAGAGCATGCCGTTCGCGCCCATCGATGCTCGTCCCTCCCGCGGTGCCGACGAGGCACGGCCGGCACTGGCCCGACAATCCGCCAATTCACGCAGGAGCCCTGGATGACGACGACCTTCGCGACCTCCGCCCGCTGCGGCCGCTGCCGCTGCTTTGCGCGATCGCCTGCGCTGGCGCCATGACCGGCGCGGGCGCGCAATCGCAGCCGCCCGGTCAGACGACCGCCACGATCGGCGCCGTCGGCGTCAGCCAGCTGAAAGCCAATCTCGATGGCGGCGGCAAGGTCGGATGGAACACGCTGGGTGTGAACCTCAACATCGCGCATCAGTTCAGTCCGGCCCTGTCGGCGAGCGCCCGCGCCGGATACGCGCAGGAGGATTGGCGCTTCGATTCGCCCACCGTCTTCGGGCTGACCGCGCCGTGGGGCCGCATCGATCGCCCGAGCGTCGGTTTCAACATTCGCTACGCGACGTCGGCGGACCTCGCGTGGTTCGTCGCACCGCAATTCGAATGGGCATACGAATCCGGCGCGAGCGCATCGGACGGACTGAATTACGGTGCCGTGTTTGGCGCGACCAAAGTCTTTTCGCCGACGCTCGTCCTCGGCCTCGGCCTCGGCATCTTTCGCCAGATCGACGACACGAAGTACTTCCCGTTCGTGATCGTCAACTGGCAGATCGACGACAAGCTGCGCCTGTCCAACCCGCTGCCCGCCGGCCCTGCCGGCGGCGCAGGGCTGGAGCTCGCCTACGCATTCGATTCGGGCTGGGAACTCGGCGGCGGCGCCGCCTATCGCGACTACCGTTTCCGGCTGAACGACGCATCCGCCGCGCCGAACGGCCTCGGCCGCAACACCGGCATACCGGTCTTCGCGCGCCTGACGCGCAAGTTCAGCCCGGCGGCGCGCATCGACTTCTACGCCGGGGTGGTCGCAGACGGGAAGCTGCGGCTGCTCGACACGAACGGCGAAACCCTGCAATCGAGCAGCTACGGCATGGCGCCGCTGCTCGGCATCACCGGCTCGTTGAGCTTCTAGGAACGGCAGCGCGCGAGCCTGCGCCGGTCGCGGTCTGCACGCCGCGCCCGAGCCGCCAGCGCTGCGCGCTGCACCGGCGGTGGCCTTCTCGGACGCACCCGCAAGGCCGACGCTCACGAATCCGGATAGAGCCCGCGCTCGCGCGCCATCAGCCGCGTCAGGCCGAGCAGCGCGCCGATCGTTCGGCGTCGCGACGCCGACGCGCGCGCCGATCTCGTGCACCGCGCCGACGAGCGCGTCGATCTCGAGCGGCCGGCCGGCCTGCGCGTCCTGCAGCATCGAGGTCTTGAACGCGCCGAGCTGGCGCGTCACCGACCATCCGCTCCTCGCCCGACTGCTCGATCGGGCAGCCGATCCGCGCGCCGATCGCCGCGCGCCTCGGCCATCGCGCGCAGCATGAAGGCGTGCACCAGCGGGTCGTCGAGGATGCGGTCGGCGGTGGCCCCGGTCAGCGCCGAGATCGGGTTCGTCGTCATGTTGCCCCAGAGCTTGTACCAGATGTCCTGCCGGATGTCGGTGCTCGCCTCGGCCCTGAAGCCCGCGCCGCGCAGCAGTTCGGCGACCGCGGCGGCAACGCGCCGAAGCGCCGCCGGCCGGCTCGCCGACGATCAGGCGGTCGCCGAAGCCGTGCCGCACCACGCCCGGCTCCGGGCTGCGCAGGTGAGGTGGACGACGCAGCCGAGCACCTGCGCCAGCGGCAGCGCCGCGGCGATCCGGCCGTCGGGGTCGACGCTGGCGAGCCGGCCACGGGCGCCGGCGAAGCGCGCCGCCAGCGCCGGCGTCTGCAGGAACCACCACGGCACGCCGTTCATCGCCGGCAGCACGACGGTCTGCCGGCCGATCAGCGGCGCGAGCGTCGGCGCGAGCGCGGCGAGCGACGTGCGCCTTGACGCGCGACGACGACCAGGTCCTGCGCGCCGAGTGCGCGCGCGTCGTCCGTGGCGTCGATCGCCATCTGCTGCGTCTGCGCGCCGGTGCGCAGCGCAGGCCGCGCTCGCGCACCGCGGCGAGCGTCGCGCCGCGCGCCAAGCGCACGCGGCGCGGCGCCGGCGAGCGCGAGGCGCGCGGCAACGAAAGCGCCCACGGCGCCGACGCCGACGACCGCGATTTCTTCATGGCCTCTCTTTGTCCGGTTCGGGTCATGCGCATCGCCGACGCCTGAAATGCGAGCGTCGAAGGTGGCGGGCGCGGATTCGGCCCCGATGGTACGTCGCGTGCCGGGGCTGCGAACGCATCCCGGCGCCAGCGCGCACGGGCCGGGTGTGCGACGATGCGCGCGCCACCGCCCGGACCCCGCGCACTCGCGCTTCTAGGCAGTCCCGCCTAGAAAGACTTGCCCGGCCGCCCGCAGGCGCCGTGCGATCCTGCAAAATAGCACGATCGTTCGTTCATTTTGTTGCACTCCGTGCCCGCGACGCCAAACACCGTGCCCCCTCTTCCCGAGACGCCACCTGCACGCCGAGCTGCCGCCCGCAACGCCCGCTGCAGAAGGGCCAGCAGACGCGCGCCGCGATCCTCGACGCCGCGCTCGCGCTGGCCTCGCACATGGGGCTGGAAGGGCTGTCCATCGGCGCGCTGGCGGAGGTGACGCAGATGAGCAAGTCGGGCGTCTTCGCCCACTTCGGCTCGCGCGAGGAACTGCAGATCTCGGTCGTGCGCGAGTACCACGCCGAGTTCGAGCGAAGAAGTGTTCTTCCCGGCGCTGCGCGAGCCGCGCGGCCTGCCGCGGCTGCGCGCGCTGTTCGACCGCTGGGTGCGGCGCGTCTCGGTCGAGATCGATTCCGGCTGCATCTACATCAGCGGCGCGGTCGAGTTCGACGACCGGCCCGGGCCGGTGCGCGACGCGCTGGTCGACATGGTGCGGACCTGGCAGCCGGCGCTCGAGCGCGCGATCGCGCATCGCGATCGACGAAGGCCACCTGCGCGCCGACACCGATGCCGAGCAGATGCTGTTCGAGGTGCACGGCCTGATCCTTGCGCTGCACCACGACGCCCGCTTCCTGCGCCGCCCGGCGCCGCCGACGCGGGCCCGCGCCGGGTTCGAGCGCATCGTCGCATGGCGCGAGCGCGAGCGCGCCGGCGCCTCCCGCTCAGCGCCCGGCCCGCGTGCGCAACGCGCGCCCGCTGCAATCCAGTATCTCACCAGGAGTTTCCAATGCCCAGATACACCCCGCCGCTGCGCGACATGCAGTTCGTGCTGCACGAACTGCTCGAACGTCCGCGACGAACTGAAGGCGCTGCCGCGCGCACGCCGACATCGACGCCGACACGATCGACGCGGTGCTCGAAGAAGGCGGCAAGTTCGCCGCCGAAGTGCATCGCGCCGCTCAACCCGAGCGGCGACGTCGAGGGCTGCACGCTCGACGTCGCGACGCACGAGGTGCAGCACGCCGAAGGGCTTCAAGGAGGCCTACGCGCAGTTCGTCGAAGGCGGCTGGCCGGCGCTGAGCGGCGACCCGGCAGTACGGCGGCCAGGGCCTGCCGCACGTCGTGAACCAGTGCTTCTACGAGATGCTCAACTCGGCCAACCAGGCCTGGACGATGTACCCGGGCCTGTCGCACGGCGCCTACGAATGCCTGCGCGAACACGGCACCGACGAGCAGAAGGCGCTCTACCTGCCCAAGCTGACCAGCGGCGAGTGGACCGGCACGATGTGCCTGACCGAGCCGCATTGCGGCACCGATCTCGGCCTGCTGCGCACCAAGGCCGAGCCGCAGGCCGACGGCAGCTACCGGCTCACCGGCAACAAGATCTTCATCTCGGCCGGCGAGCACGACCTGGCCGAGCAACATCATCCACCTCGTGCTGGCGCGCCTGCCCGATGCGCCGGCCGGCTCGCAAGGGCATCTCGCTGTTCGTGGTGCCGAAGTTCCTCGTCAACGCCGACGGCACGCTCGGCGAGCGCAACGGCGATCTTCTGCGGCGGGCTCGAGCACAAGATGGGCATCCACGGCAACGCGACCTGCCAGATCATCCTCGACGGCGCCGCGGCACGCTGGTCGGCGCAGCCGAACAAGGGCCTGGCCGCGATGTTCGTGATGATGAACGCGGCGCGCCTCGGCGTCGGCATGCAGGGCCTCGGGCTCACCGAGGTCGCCTACCAGAACGCGGCGGCGTACGCGAAGGAGCGCATGCAGATGCGCAGCCTGTCGGGCCCGAAGGCGCCCGACCAGCCGGCCGATCCGATCATCGTCCACCCCGACGTGCGCAAGATGCTGCTCACCGCGCGCGCCTATGCCGAGGGCGGCCGCGCGCTCGCGATCTGCATCGACGCTGCAGATCGACAAGGAACTCGGCACCGACGACGACGAGCGTGCGCGCGCGACTGCGCCGACCTGGTCGCGCTGCTCACGCCGATCGTCAAGGCCTTCCTCACCGACAACGCGTGGATCGCGACCTCGCACTGCCTGCAGGTCTTCGGCGGCCACGGCTACATCCGCGAGACGGGGCATCGAGCAGTTCGTGCGCGACTGCGCGCATCAACATGATCTACGAGGGCACGAACACGATCCAGGCGCTCGACCTGCTCGGCCGCAAGGTGCTCGGCGACAACGGCGCGAAGCTCAAGAAGTTCGGCAAGCTGGTCGCCGACTTCGTCGAGCAGGAGGGCACGAACGAGGCGATGCAGGAGTTCGTCAACCCGCTCGCCGACCTCGGCGACAAGGTGACGAAGCTCACGACCGAGATCGGCATGAAGGCGCTTCGCAGAACGCCGACGAGGTCGGGCGCCGCGGCGGTCGACTACCTGCGCGTGTGCGGCCATCTGGTGTTCGCCTATTTCTGGGCGCGCATGGCGAAGATCGCGCTCGACAAGCAGGGCGCGGGCGACCCGTTCTACACCGCCAAGCTGCACACCGCGCGCTTCTACTTCGCCAAGCTGCTGCCCGAGACGGCCGGCGCTGATCCGCACCGCGCGCGCAGGCGCCGCGCCGCTGATGGCGATGGACGAGGCGCTGTTCTAGAGTTCGCTCTCACCCCATCACAACGGAGACCCCATGAAGATCGCTTCTCGCCGCGCTGCTGCTCGCCGCCGCTGCCGCCACTGCCTTCGCGCAGGCCACGCCCGTCGGGCCTGTGGAAGACCATCGACGACGAGACCAAGCAGGACAAGTCGCTCGTGCGCATCACCGATACCGGCGGCGTGCTGACCGGCAGGATCGAGAAGCTGACCGATCCGGCCAAGCAGGACGCGAAGTGCGACAAGTGCACCGACGCGCGCAAGGACCAGAAGATCATCGGCATGACGATCATCGAAGGGGTGAAGAAGGCGGCAGGCGAGGACTACTGGGACGGCGGCACGATCCTCGATCCCAACAACGGCAAGGTCTACAGGGTGCGCCTCACGCTCGGGGACGAAGGCAAGAAGCTCGACGTGCGCGGCTACATCGGCACGCCGCTGCTCGGCCGCACGCAGACCTGGATACGCGCGGAGTGAAAGGCGCTCCCGGATTGGAATGACGCAACGGAAGGCAAGGCCATGAATCGATTCAATGTCCGCAAGGTCGCCGTCCTCGGCGCCGGCGTGATGGGCGCGCAGATCGCGGCGCACCTTGTCAACGTGAAGGTGCCGGTCGTGCTCTTCGACCTGCCGGCGAAGGAAGGGCCCGAAGAACGCCATCGTGACGAAGGCGATCGAGGGGCTGAAGAAGCTCAAGCCTTCGCCGCTCGGCGTCGCCGAGGACGCCGCGCTGATCCAGGCCGCGAACTACGAAGAGCACCTCGCGTTGCTCGGCGAGTGCGACCTCGTGATCGAGGCGATCGCCGAACGCATGGACTGGAAGCTCGATCTCTACCGCAAGATCGCGCCGCACGTCGCGCCCACGCGATCGTCGCGAGCAACACGTCGGGACTCTCGATCGCGAAGCTGGCCGAGGCGCGTGCCCGACGCGATCCGGACGCGCTTCTGCGGCATCCACTTCTTCAACCCGCCGCGCTACATGGCGCTCGTCGAGCTGATCGCGACGCCGTCGACCGACGCGCAGGTGCTCGACCAGCTCGAGGCCTTCGTCACGAGCACGCTCGGCAAGAACGTCGTGCGCGCGAAGGACACGCCGAACTTCATCGCCAACCGGGTCGGCATCGCCGGCATGCTGGCGACGATGAAGGAGGCCGAGACCTACGGTCTGACCTACGACGTGGTCGACGACCTCACCGGGAAGAAGCTCGGCCGCGCGAGCAGCGGCACCTTCCGCACCGCCGATGTGGTCGGGCCTCGACACGATGGCGCACGTCATCAAGACGCTGCAGGACACGCTCTCGGCCGAGACCGACCCGTTCTTCTCGAGCTTCGGCACGCCGCCGGTGCTGACCGCGCTGATCGGCAAGGGCGCGCTCGGCCAGAAGAGCGGCGCGGGCTTCTACAAGAAGGTCGGCAAGGACATCCTTCGCCTCGACCCGGCAGAAGGGCGACTATGTGCCCGCGGGCGGCAAGGCCGACGAGATCGTCGCCCGCATGCTGAAGAAGCCGCCCGCCGAACGGCTCAAGCTGCTGCACGACTCGACGAACCCGCAGGCGCAGTTCCTGTGGGCGATCCTGCGCGACAGCTTCCACTACGCCGCAGTGCACCTGGCCGACATCGCCGAGACCGCGCGCGACGTCGACTTCGCGATGCGCTGGGGCTTCGGCGCGAGCCAGGGCCCGTTCGAGCTCTGGCAGCAGGCCGGCTGGAAGCAGGTCGCCGAGTGGGTGCAGGCCGACATCGAGGCCGGCAAGGCGCTCTAGCAGGCGCCGCTGCCGGCCTGGGTGTTCGACGGGCCGGTCGCCGCGAACGGCGGCGTGCACACGCCCGAAGGCTCGTGGAGCGCGAGCGCCGGCAAGCTTCGTGCCGCTGCGCGATCTGCCGGTCTACGCGCGCCAGGCACTTCCGCGAGAACGTGCTCGGTGCGGGTGCCGCGGCGCCGCTCGCAAGCGGCACCGAGCTCTTCCGGAACGAAGAGATGCGCGTCTGGACGCTCGACGGCGAGGTGCTGATCGCGAGCATCACCGCCAAGCTGCACCTGATCAGCCCGGCGGTGGTCGAAGGCCTGCAGAAGGCGCTCGAGATCGCCGAGCGCGACCACAAGGCGCTCGTGATCTGGTCCCCCGACGACGTGTTCTCGGCCGGCGCGAACCTCGAGGCGCTGATGCCGGTGTTCATGAAGAGCGGCGCGAAGGGCATCGCGCCGGAGGTGAAGAAGCTGCAGGACTTCATGCTGCGCATGCGCTATGCGCAGGTGCCGGTCGTCGCGCGCGGTGCGCGGCATCGCGCTCGGCGGCGGCTGCGAGCTCGCGATCTATTCGGCGCGGCGCGTCGCCGCGATGGAAAGCTACATGGGGCTTGTCGAGGTCGGCGTCGGGCTGATGCCGGGCGGCGGCGGGCTGACCTACATCGCGCGCCGCGCGGCGGAGATGGCGTGCGCCGGCAACTCGATCCCGCTCGCCAATGTCGACATCCTGAAGTTCCTGATCGACGGCTTCACGAACGCCGCCATGGCGAAGGTCGGGACGAGCGCGATCGAGTCGCGCAAGCTCGGCTACCTGCTGTGGAGCGACGTCATCGTGCCGCACAAGGACGAACTGCTGCTACGTCGCGATCGCAGCAGGCGCGCGCGATGGCCGACAGCGGCTGGCGCGCGCCGCAGCGCAAGGCCTTTCCCGGTCGCCGGCCGCAACGCGATCGCGACGATCAAGGCGCAGCTCGCAACATGCGCGACGGCGGCTTCATCAGCGCGCACGACTTCCACATCTCGGCGCTGATCGCCGATGTCGTCTGCGGCGGCGATGTCGACGCCGGCTCGCTCGTCACCGAGGAGTACCTGATGGCGCTCGAACGCAAGCACTTCTGCAGCCTGCTCGAGCACCCGAAGACGCAGGAACGGATCATGGGCATGCTGCAGACCGGCAAGCCGGTGCGCAACTGAACGGAACCACACCATGAACAAGCAAGTTCAGGACGCCTACATCGTCGCCGCGACGCGCACGCCGATCGGCCGTTCCGGGCGCGGATACTTCAGGAACACGCGGCCGGACGACCTGCTGGTCGCGGCCATCCGGAGTGCGCTGACGCAGGTGCCGTCGCTCGATCCCGGCGGCGATCGAGGACGCGATCGTCGGCTGCTCGTTTCCCGAGGCCGAGCAGGGCATGAACATGGCGCGCGTCGCGGTTGCGCTGGCGGGCTGCCGAAGCCGGTCGGCGGCGTCACCGTCAACCGCTTCTGCGCCTCGGGCCTGACGGCGATGCAGATGGCTGCCGACCGCATCCGCGTCGGCGAGGCCGACGTGATGATCGCCGGCGGCGCCGAGTCGATGAGCCTGGTGCCGATGGGCGGCAACAAGCCGTCGTTCAACCCGCGAGTCTTCGCCAGCGACGAGAACATCGGCATCGCCTACGGCATGGGCCTGACGGCCGAGAAGGTCGCCGCGCAGTGGAAGGTCGAGCCGCGAGGCGCAGGACGCGTTCGCGCTGCGAGTCGCACCAGCAGGCGCTGAAGGCGCAGGCGGCGGGCGAGTTCGCCGACGAGATGACGCCGATCGAGGTCGTCGAGCGCTTTCCCGACCTCGGCACGCGGCGAGCAGGCGCACGCGCACGCGCACCGTGTCGCCTCGACGAAGGCCCGCGCCCCGACACCTCGCTCGAAGGGCTGGCGCAAGCTGCGGCCCGGTGTTCGCCGCGAAGGGCAGCCTGTCACCGCCGGCAACAGCTCGCAGACCAGCGACGGCGCCGGCGCGCTGATCCTGGCGAGCGAGAAGGCGGTCAAGCAGTTCGACCTGAAGCCGCTGGCGCGCTTCGTCAGCTTCGCCGCGCGCGGCGTGCCGCCCGAGATCATGGGCATCGGCCCGATCGAGGCGATCCCGGCGGCGCTGCGCTACGCCGGCCTGAACGCTCGACGACATGGGCTGGATCGAGCTCAACGAGGCCTTCGCCGCGCAGTCGCTGGCGGTGATCGACACGCGTCGGGCTCGACCCGGCGAAGGTCAACCCGATGGGCGGCGCGATCGCGCTCGGCCACCCGCTCGGCGCGACCGGCGCGATCCGCTGCGGCGACCGTCGTCCACGCGCTGCGCCGCCACAACCTGAAGTACGGCATGGTGACGATGTGCGTCGGCACCGGGCAGGGCGCCGCCGGCATCTTCGAACGCGTCTGAGCGCGCAACCCGAGCGCAGGATGAGCGCGCATGAGCATCAAGACCGCCACCCTGAACGGCGTCGCGACGATCGAGATCGCGCGCCCCGAGAAGAAGAACGCGCTCACGGTGGCGATGTACAGCGCGATGGCCGAGGCGCTCGAACGCCGCGACGCGCAGACGCCGCGGTGCGCGCGGTGCTGATCACCGGCCAGCCGGGCATCTTCACCGTCGGGCAACGACATCGAGGACTTCATGCAGCGGCGCGGCCGGCATCGGCGAGTCGCCGGCGTTCGCGCTTCATGCGCGCGCTGCTCGGCTGCGACAAGCCGGTCGTCGCCGCCGTCACCGGCGCGGCGATCGGCATCGGCACGACGATGCTGCTGCACTGCGACTTCGTCTACGTGTCCGACGAGGCGCGCCTGGCGATGCCGTTCGTCGGCCTCGGCCTGGTGCCCGAGTTCGGCTCCAGCCTGATCGTGCCGCAGCTGATGGGCAACGCGCGCGCGGCCGAGAAGCTGCTGCTCGGCGACCCGTTCACCGCCGCCGACGCGGTCGAGTGCGGCATCGCCAATGCGGTGCTGCCGGCCGGCGAGGTCGTGCAACCATGCGCGCCGCGTCGCCGAGCGCTTCAACGCGCTGCCGCCCGGCGCCGTGCGCGAGACCAAGCGGCTGATGCGCGCGCGCACGCGACGGCGGCCGTGCTCGAGACGATCGGCGTCGAGGGCGAGGCTGTTCGCGCAGCGCCTGCGCAGCCCCGAGGCGAAGGAGGCCTTCAGGCCTTCTTCCAGAAGCGCAAGCCCGACTTCTCGAAGTTCTGACGCGCGACCCCGGCACGCGCTCGATCCGCCGATGTCGCTCGCGCTCAAGCTCATGCTCGCGCCGCTGCTGGTCGCGCAGGCGGTCGCGACGCGGCGGCGCGCGCCGCTGCTGCCCGAAGCGCAGGGCCGCGCGCGAAGGCGCGTCGGCGGCGGCGCCGACGCGCTGCGGCTGCTGATCGCCGGCGATTCGTCGGCCGCCGGCGTCGGCGTGGCGCGCCAGGACCAGGCGCTCGCGGGCATCTGACGCGCGCGCGCTGCACCGGCGCTCGGCGCGGCCTGTCGCGTGGAGCCTGCGCGCGCGCTCGGGCCTCACGACCGCGCAGATGCACGCGCTGCTGCGCGAGCCGAGCCGCCGCCGGCGCCGACGTGGCGGTGGTCGTCACCGGCGTCAACGACGTCGATCGACCAGGTCCCGTCGCGGCGCGCCGCTGCGCGCAGCGCGCCGCGCTCGCCGACTGGCTGCTCGACCGAGCGCGGCGTGCACCACGTGGTCTTCGCGCCGCTGCCGCCGATGCGAGCGCTTCCCGCTTGCTGCCGCAGCCGCTGCGCTGCGTGCCTGGGCGCCGACGCGCGCCGCCACGACGCGGCGCTGTCGCGCTCTGGGCGGCGACGCGCAGCGACGTCTCGCACGCGCGCATCGAGGTCGACTGACGCCGGACGCGATGGCGAGCGACGGCTTCCATCCCGGCGAACCGGTCTACCGTGTCTGCGGCGAAGCGCTCGCGGCGCACATCGCTACGACGTGGCCCTTGTCAATCGCGGAGACGCCGCATGAACACGCTGCACGGGCAAGACCCTCTTCATCACCGGCGCCTCCCGCGGCATCGGCCTGGCGATCGCCTGCGCGCGCCGCAGCGCGACGGCGCCAACATCGTGATCGCCGCCAAGACCGACCGAGCCGAACCCGAAGCTGCCGGGCACGATCTCACAGCGCGGCCGAGGAGGTCGAGGCCGCCGGCGGCCAGGCGCTGGCGGTGCAGACTGCGACATCCGCGACGAGGCGAGCGTCGCCGCGGCGGTGGCGGCGGCGGTCGAGCGCTTCGGCGGCATCGACATCCTCGTCAACAACGCCAGCGCGATCAGCCTGACGCCGACGCCGGCGACGCCGATGAAGCGCTTCGACCTGATGTTCGGCGTCAACGTGCGCGGCACCTATCTGTGCACGCAGGCCTGCCTGCCGAGCTGACGAAGACGCGCCAGGGCGCGGCCGCAACCCGCACGTGCTGAACATGAGCCCGCCGCTGTCGATGAAGGAGCACTGGTTCAAGGGCCACGTCGCCTACACGATGGCCAAGTACGGCATGAGCGAGTGCACGCTCGGCCACGCCGGCGAGTTCCGCCCGCACGGCATCGGCGTCAACAGCCTGTGGCCGCGCACCGCGATCGCCACCGCGGCGCTGCAGATGATCCCGGGCGTGGACCTGAACGCTGTGCCGCAAGCCCGAGATCCTGGCCGACGCGGCCTATCTGATCCTGACCAGCGACGCCGAAGACGACCAGCGGCAACTTCTTCATCGACGACGAGCTGCTGGCGCAGCACGGCGTGACCGATCTCGACCGTACTCGGTGACGCCGGGGACGACGAACTTCATCCCCGACTTCTTCGTCGACTGAACCGTTTCAGCCTTGCGGAAGTTCGCGCGGCTGCCCTTTGCCGTCGATGGCCACGTAGGTCAGGTTGGCCTCCGTCACCTTGACGACCTGCAGCTCGGCCGGGTTGCGCTCGGCGTAGACCTCGACGTGCACGCGTGACCGAGGTGCGGCCGATGCGCTCGACGTGGGCATAGAAGCTCAGCAGGTCGCCCATCGACACCGGCTGCTTGAAGACGAACTGGTTGACCGCCACGGTGGCGATGCGGCCCTTGGCGATGCGCGCCGGCAGCACCGCGCCGGCCAGGTCGACCTGCGCCATGATCCAGCCGCCGAAGATGTCGCCGTTGGCGTTGACGTCGGCCGGCAGCGGCATCACCCGCAGCACCAGCTCGCGGTCGTCGGCAGGCGCACGGGCGCTGCGGCAGGGTCGGCTGCGGCCTTCGCGGCGGCGGCGATGTCGCTGCAGGGCCGCTGGGCGCAGCGGCTTCATGCGGCGCATCTGCGGTGACGACTCCGGCTGTCGCGACTGGCGACTCTTCCGCCGAGCCTCTGACCGCTTCCACGCCAATGCGCCGCCCACGCCTCGCGCTGCCGCCGCCGCCGAGCACGCGCCCGGCGCGCCGCGTTCGGACTGGGCGCACGCTGGCCAAGCTGCTGCCCTACCTGTGGCGCTACAGCTGGCGCGTGGCGCTGGCGCTCGGCTTCCTGGTCGGCGCCAAGGTCGCCAACGTCGGCGTGCCGCTGCTGCTGAAGCACCTGGTCGACGCGCTGTCGATCAAGCCCGGCGACCCGCGCGGCGCTGCTGGTGGTGCCGGTCGGCGCTGCTGGTCGCCTACGGCGCGCTGCGGCTGTCGACCTCGCTGTTCACCGAGCTGCGCGAGCTGATCTTCGCCAAGGCCACCGAAGGCACGGCGCGCAGCATCTCGCTGCAGGTGTTCCGCCACCTGCACGCGCTGAGCCTGCGCTTCCACCTGGAGCGCCAGACCGGCGGCATGACGCGCGACATCGAGCGCGGCACGCGCGCCGTGCATTCGCTGATCTCGTACTTCGCTCTACAGCATCTTCCCGACGCTGATCGAGGTCGGCGCTGGTGCTCGTCGCTGCTGGCGGTGAAGTTCGACGCCTGGTTCGCCGGGATCACGCTCGCTCGCGCTGGTGCTCTACATCGGCTTCACCGTCACGCGTCACCGAGTGGCGCACGCAGTTCCGGCGCGCAGATGAACGAGCTCGACTCGACGCGCGCAGTCGCGCGCCATCGACGCGCTGCTCAACTACGAGACGGTCAAGTACTTCAACAACGAGGACTTCGAGGCCCGCCGCTACGACGAGAACCTGGAGAAGCTGCGCCGCGCGGCGCTGAAGAGCCAGACGCACGCTGACGCCTGCTCAACACCGGCCAGCAGCTGCATCATCGCGGTCGCGCTGGTCGCCATGCTGTGGCGCGCGACGCAGGGCGTGGTCGACGGCCGCCTGACGCTGGGCGACCTGGTGATGGTCAACGCCTTCATGATCCAGCTCTACATCCCGCTCAACTTCCTGGGCGTGGTCTACCGCGAGATCAAGCAGTCGCTGACCGACCTGGACAAGATGTTCGCGCCTGCTCGAGCGCGACCGCGAGGTCGACGACGCGCCCGGCGCGCCGGCCGCTGCGGCGTCGAGCGACGGCGACGGTGCGCTTCGAGCACGTGAGCTTCGCCTACGACGCCGACGCGGCCGATCCTGCACGACGTGAGCTTCGAGATCCCGGCCGGCAAGACGGTGGCGGTGGTCGGGCCTTCGGGCGCCGGCAAGTCGACGCTGGCGCGGCTGCTGTACCGCTTCTACGACGTCGAGCAGCGGCGCGCATCACGCATCGACGGCCAGGACATCCGCAGCGTCACGCAGGCGAGCCTGCGCGCAGGCGATCGGCATCGTGCCGCAGGACACGGTGCTGTTCAACGACACGATCGAATACAACATCGCCTACGGCCGCCCCGGCGCCGACGCGCGACGAAGTGGAGGCGGCCGCGCGCGCGGCGCACATCCACGACTTCATCGCCGCCACGCCGAAGGGCTACGAGACGATGGTCGGCGAGCGCGGGCTGAAGCTGTCGGGCGGCGAGAAGCAGCGCGTGGCGATCGCGCGCACGCTGCTCAAGAACCCGCCGATCCTGATCTTCGACGAGGCCACCTCGGCGCTCGACTCGGCCAACGAGCGCGCGATCCAGGCCGAGCTGCAGAGCGTCGCGCGCGGCAAGACCACGCTGGTCATCGCGCACCGGCTGTCGACGGTGGTCGACGCGCACGAGATCCTGGTGCTGGAGCACGGCCGCATCGTCGAGCGCGGCACGCATGCGGAACTGCTCGCGCAGCGGGCGCTACGCGCAGATGTGGCGGCTGCAGCAAAGCAGCGATGCGGACGCCCGCAACGAAAACGCCCGTCAGACCGAGGCGGCTTGACGGGCGCGGCGCGGGCGACGAGCGCCCGTCGATCCGAGTTGGCTCAGGTGCTCTTGCGGCGACGCGCCACGAAGCCGATCCCGGCCAGGCCTAGTGCCATCAGCGCGTAGGTGCTGGGCTCCGGTACCGGAGCCGAGGAGCCCAGCGTGACCGCGGCGAACCCAATGTAGTTCGCCGTTCCGGTGAAGTTCACCGACTGGGCCGTTCCCAGGAAGGCGACCCCTGATCGGTACATAGTGGCAATAGGTCGTGCCATAGCACTCGGGGTCAGAGCCGGCGCCGTTAATGGGCAGATCGATCGTGACGCCAGCAAAGTCGCCCTAGGCATTCGAGGCCCGACCACACCGCACTGTCCCAGGGATAGTCGGCGTGAATACCAGAACGAGAACCCGAGTTCAAAACCCGCAGCCATGTTCAATGGACGCCCGGGCTGCTCCAGGAGAAATGCATTGCGGCCCTTACCGCCAGGAATGCTCCGCCGTATTGCACGTCCCGCCCTTCGTCGCTGTCCGATAACACCGAGAGCGCCGCCGGCGCAGAACAAGATGCCATAGTTCGGCCCCGGGCCCGTACCCAGGCTGTCGTAGCCGCCGTTGTAGAACTCGACGGCTGTTCGCGGCCAATCGCCGTTGAGCCCTGCGAAATCGAGCACGACGACGTCGGGAATTGCCGGTGCATGCTGGCGGCGAACGCGGCCGCGACCGCGAGCTTCTTGATGACTTCATTGAGTTCTCCTTGGATCCAATGAATGACGAAATTCGGTTCGACCGCGTTGCCGGCCCCGCACTTGTCGAATGTACGCAGCGGGGCCAGGCGGTGCTACGCTCTCTCCCCCTTGGTCATGGGGGTTGACGTGGGGGGGGATAACCCGCACTCCGGTGGCGGTTGCACGCGGGGCCTCAACAAGGCGGCCCTCCTCGTTGCGCACCAGTTCGAGATCGACGACCGCCCCGTCCGATCATGGAGCATGGGCGCATCGTCGAACGCGGCACGCACGCGAGACCTGCTTCGCGCATCAGACGGGGCTACGACGCGAGATGCGGGGCGACTTGCGGCCGAAGCTGCGAGGCCAGATGCCGCGCCGATTGAAACGCCCGTCAGGCCCCATGCGGTCTGACGGGCGTGGCGCCGGGCGCCGAGCGCCCGGGACCGATTTCCTGGGCTAGCGCGTTGTCGGGGCGCGCCAAGAGGTCCAACCGGCCAGCCCGAGGCCATCAGCACGTAGGTCTAGGGTCTCGGCAAACACCGGGGCCGTGATCGAACCCGAGCGTCACGTTGGCGAAGCGCAATGTAGTTGGCGGTACCGCTGAAGTCGATCGAGAGGCCGTTCCGGAAATGCGAGCGCGCCGGGACGTCGGACAATTGCTCGTAGACGCAACAGGCGGGCCCCGGGCGGCTTCGGTGTCAGGGCAGGTCAGGAGCGAAATGGCCAGGACGTGCCGGTCTTGTCCTGAAACCGGAGCACTCACACTTGGCCGGCGTAGAAGGGCGCCGGGTACCAGAACGCGAACCCGGTGTCGAAACCAGCGGCTACATTCATGATGTCGCCGGGGCCGCCCAGGAAGTATCATTGCCGTTCGCGCCGGGACCGCATCGGAGTTGAGCGAATTGCCCTTTTCACCGGGCTGATAACGCGCGAGTGTGCCGTCGGTGAGCGAAGACTATGCCGTAGTTGGGGCCGCTGTGGCCGAACCGGCTGCCAGAGCCACCGTTGTAGAATTCAGCGGCTGTTCTCGGCCATGCCGCCGACGCCCGCGAAATCGAGCACGACCACGTCGGCGATCGCCTCGGCGCCACCGCACGGCGGCCAGTGCCGTAGCCGCGATCGAGTTGCTTGAATACTTTCATTGAGTTCTCCTGACCCAAATTGAAGTATTGAACGTCCGGGCGCCGGTTCTTTGCCGCCCCCTGCCTGGGACTGTACGCAGTCATCGGTCGCAAGAGTCCATGCCTCCGACCCCCTGGAGCAATGGGGGGCAGACCAGGGGGCTATACCCTTGGGCACGTGTTCGCCCATCACTCCGGCCGCGGCCTCGAGCGCGGTCTTTCGGGAGCGCGCCCCGATGAGGAAATGAGCCAATGACAGTGTCCCTCACGATCACCCGCCCGACGACTGGCACCTGCACCTGCGCGACGGCGCCGCGCTCGCCTCGGTGGTGCCGACACCGCGCGCCAGTTCGCGCCGCGCGATCGTGATGCCCAACCTCAAGCCGCCGATGACGACGGCCGCGCAGGCGCTCGGCCTATCGCGAACGCATCCTCGCCGCGCTGCCGGCCGGGGCCACTTCGAGCCGCTGATGACCCTGTACCTGACCGCCGACACGAGCACCGACGAGATCGCGCGCGCCGCAGGCGGCGGGCATCGCCGCGGTCAAGCTCTACCCGGCCGGCGCCACGACCAACTCCGAGGCCGGCGTCACCGATCTGCGCGACCTCCGGTGTTCGAGGCGATGGCAGCACACGGCTGCCGCTGCTGATGCACGGCGAGAGCACCGACCCGGCGGACGACATCTTCGACCGCGAGGCCCGGTTCGTCGACGGCGCGCTCACGCCCCTGCGGAGCGACATCCCGGAGCTGCAATCGTGCTTCGAGCACATCACCACCGCCGACGCGGTCGCCGTGGGTCGCCGAGCGCCGGCGCGAACACGGCCGCGACGATCACCGCCCACCACCTGCTCTCAACCGCAACGCGCATGTTCGTCGGCGGCCTCCGGCCGCACCACTATTGCCTGCCGGTGCTCAAGCGCGAGCGCATCGCGCAGGCGCTGGTCGAAGCGGCGACCTCGGGCAGCGCCAAATTCTTCTTCGGCACCGACAGCGCCCCGCACGCGGCCGCAGCCGAAGGAGAGCGCCTGCGGCTGCGCGGGCATCTACACCGCCCACGCGGCGATCGAGCTCTACGCCGAGGTGTTCGAAGCCGCCGGCGCGCTCGACCGGCTCGAGGCCTTCGCGAGCTTCCACGGGCCCGACTTTTACGGGCTGCCGCGCAACACCGGCTCAATCACGCTGCGCCGGGAAGCCTGGGCCGTGCCCGAATCGATCGCCTTCGGCAATGCGAGACTCAAGCCGCTGCTCGGCGGCGAAACGCTGCACTGGAAGATGCAATGAACGCAGAACGACGTGTGATGGTCCTGATCGATGCCGACAATGTGTCGGCGAACGTCTCGAGCAGGCGCTCGCCGCGGTCGTCGAGCGCCACGGCGCGGCGCACGTGAGGCGCGCGTACTGCACCGCCGAATCGGCCTCAAGCACCTCGCGCTCTTCAAGCGGCTGTCGATTCGACCCATGGTCAACGTCTCACGGGCAAGAATTCGACCGACATTGCGCTCGCCGTGGATGCGATCGATCTGGTCGTCGCCGACCGGCCCGCGATTGCCGTCATCGTCTCGTCGGATTCGGATTTCGCGCCGCTCGTGATCCGTCTGCGAGAGAAGGGCTGTCGCGTCGAAGGCATCGGCCAGAAGGGCAAGACGGGCGAAGAATCGAAGCAGGTCTACGACACGTTCGTCGATCTCGAGCACCGCGCCGGCAAGTCGCGTGGTGCAGCGAACGCGGAAGTGGCGAAGCCGGCGGCGCGCGGCGCTGCAAAGCGGCCGTCGTCGGCCGCGAAGCGCGCGCCGAAGGCCGCCGACAAATCCGCCCTCGGCGCGGCCGCTGTCGCGTTGCCGCAGGAAGTGCAGGACATTCTTGCCGCGGTACCCGCGCTCGGTGCCGGCAAGTGGGTCGAACTGCGGACGGCGGCCGAGCCGATGCGCAAGGCCAAGTTGCTCGGCAAGACCGCGGCATCGACGAAGGTGTTCAAAAAGCACCCGGATCACTTCTTGCTCCAGCCTGAAAAGGCGCCCAACCAGGTCCGCTTCGTCGCCGCGGCATGAAGCGAGGTCTACGCCGGTCTCGTCGGCATGCCGTCTCGGCGGGATAATGGACGCCGTGAAGCGGGCCAGACCGCCGCTGGTGCGAGACCCGAAAGGGTGCACTGGAGGAAGGTCCGGACTGCACAGGGCGGCGTAGCAGCTAACGGCTGTCCACCGTGAGGCGAGGATCAGAGCAACAGAGACGAGTCGGCAGGCGGGCTGTGCGCGCAAGCACGGCCCGGGCCGAGCCGGGTGAAACGGGCAATCTCTACGCGCAGCAACACCAAATAGGCCCCCGGCGATGATGCGGCCCGCGGAGCCGGCGGGTAGGTGGCACCGAGCCGCGCAGCGATGCGCGGCCCAGAGGAATGGCGGTCACGGCGGTGCATTCGCAAGAAGCGCTGCCGCACAGAATCCGGCCTATCGGCCCGCTTCACACTTTTCGAGCCGATCCGCGATTGCAAGGCCCCGATGAACCCCGACGCCCACACCCTCTGGCGAGCGCCGCACTGGACGCTGGCGCTGCTGCTC
This sequence comes from uncultured Actinomycetes bacterium, assembly GCA_963757725.1. Taxonomy (GTDB): domain Bacteria; phylum Actinomycetota; class Thermoleophilia; order Gaiellales; family Gaiellaceae; genus CAVWSR01. Next base: position 289,614 of record CAVWSR010000002.1, on the reverse strand, counting down.
GCCTGCCTGGGCATGCTCGGGCCGTTCTCGATCGACACCTACCTGCCGGCCTTCGCCGGCATCGCGCAGTCGATCGGCGCGACGCCGGTCGAGATGCAGCAGACGCTGTCGGCCTATCTGTTCGGCTTCGCGGTGATGAACCTGTTTCACGGCGCGCTGTCCGACAGCTTCGGGCGCCGCCCGGTCGTGCTCTGCGGGCATCGTGCTGTTCACGCTCGCCTCGGCCGGCTGCGCGCTGTCGCACAGCATCGGCGCGCTGGTCTTCTTCCGCGCCGTGCAGGGCATGTCGGCGGGTGCCGGCATCGTCGTCTCGCGCGCGGTGATCCGCGACATGTTCCCGCCGGCCGATGCGCAGCGCGTGATGTCGCAGGTGACGATCTACTTCGGCGTCGCGCCGGCGGTCGCGCCGATGGTGGGCGGCTTTCTGTTCATCCACGTCGGCTGGCACGCGATCTTCTGGTTCCTGACGATCGTCGGCCTGCTGCTCTGGATGGCGAACTACCGGCTGCTGCCCGAGACGCTGCACCGCGGGCACCGGCAGGGCTTCAACGTCGGCAACCTGCTGCGCGGCTACTGGGAGCTCGGCAAGAACCCGCGCTTCATGCTGCTCGCGCTGGCGAGCGGCATCCCCTTCAACGGCATGTTCCTCTACGTGCTGTCGGCGCCGGTCTTCCTCGGCGACATCCTCGGCCTCGGGCCGGGCCAGTTCTTCTGGTTCTTCTGCCTGACGATCGGCGGCATCATGGCAGGCGCGTGGCTTTCAGGCCGGCTCGCCGGCAAATCAGGCCCAAGCACCAGATCCGCCGCGGCTTCATCATCATGGTCATGGTCTCGGTCGTGAACGTCGCCCTCAACCTGGCGTTCGAACCGAACCCGTGGTGGTCGATGTGGCCGATCGCGCTCTACGCCTTCGGCTGGGCGCTGATGGTGCCGGTCGTCACGCTGATGGTGCTCGACCTCGTCCCCGACGCGGCGCGGCATGGCGTCTTCGGTGCAGGCTTTCATCGGCAGCATGGCCAACGGCTTCGTCGCCGGCGCGATCGCGCCGCTCGTCATGCACTCGGCCATCGCGCTCGCCGTCAGTTCGCTCGCGATGATGGGAGTCGGTGCCGTCGCCTGGATCTGGGTCAAGCAGCGACTCGGCTGAACGCGCAGCGGCCGCGCGCCGTTCAACCGCCAGCGACGCGCGCCGATAACGATCCGGAGCGTCGCATTCGGCGCCAGGAGTTCCCAGATGCGAGTCCCGATCGGCCGCCTTGCCGCGGTGCTGCTCGCCGGCGCCGGCGCGTCGGCATCGGCCACCGATCCGCAGCCGGCGGCTTCCCCGACGCACGCCGCCAGCCTGCGTCGCCTGCCTCGGCCGCCGACGGCGTGCAGCACGCGGCGGGCCCTCACCGGGGACCGCAGGACCCGATGGAGTTCCTGCGCGAGCGCCTTGCCGCCAAACTCGGCGGTGGCGCTGCGCTCGATTCGACGAACCCGGGCGTGATTCGGGTCGTCAACCGCGGCGCAGCACAACGACCTGGCCGCGGCGCAGCCGCCCGCTGCGGCATCGCCTGCGACCGCGCCTGCTGCCGGGGTGCCGGCCACGCCGAAGGTCGCCGCCGCGCCGCCGCCGCGTCGAAATCCGCCGCACGCACGTCGACGACCGGTCGCACGGCCGGTGCACCCGCGACTGCCGGCGACGGACGACGCGGCGCACTGGAGCTATCGAGGCGCATACGGCCCCGATCGCTGGGCCGACCTGAAGCCCGAGTTCACGGCCTGCGCGCGCGGCAGCCGGCAAAGCCCGATCGACATCCGCGACGGCATCAGGGTCGATCTGGAGCCGATCGCGTTCGACTATCACGCCACGCGCGTTTCGGGTCGTCGACAACGGCCACACGGTGCAGGTCGATGTCGACCCGGGCAATGCGATCGAAGTCCTCGGTCGACGCTACGAACTGCAGCAGTTTCACTTCCACAACCCGTCCGAAGAGCGCATCGACGGCCGGCAGTTCTCGATGGTCGTCCACCTCGTCCACAAGTCCGCGGACGGCCGGCTCGCGGTCGTCGCCGTGCTGCTCGAACCGGGCGCCGCGAATGCCGTCGTGCAGGCGGTGTGGAACAACCTGCCGCTCGAGAAGGGCGAGCCGGTCGCCGCCCGCAAGAGCCTCGATATTGCCGCGCTGCTGCCCGAAGAACGCGGCTACTACACCTACATGGGATCGCTCACGACGCCGCCGTGCAGCGAAGGCGTGCTGTGGATGGTGATGCGCCAGCCGCTCACGGTGTCGGCCGATCAGCTCGCCATCTTCGCCCGGCTCTACCCGATGAACGCGCGGCCGACGCAGCAAGCGCAAGGGCGCCTGATCAAGCAGTCGAACTGAGCGGCCGCGCCGCCGGCCGGGCGCGCTACTCCTTGCCGCAGGCGATCTTCCACAGCACCTCGTTCGTCGAACCCGGGACGACCTTCTCCCAGGTGCCCGAACCTTTCTCGGACGCGACCGCCTTGCCTTCGCCCTTCGGCTGCGGATAGGCCGCGATCTGCACGCCGCGGGTGCGCGGATCCTGGCAGTCGAACTCGTCCTGTCGCTTGAGCGAAACGAAGGCGGCGCCGCCCGCTGATCCGGGCGACTTCAACTCCTGCAGCGACCACATCTTCGCCGTGTCGCCAGAGCGCGTGATCGTCTCCTTGTCGACGAACACCTCCGCCGGCCCCTGGTCACCGATGCTGACCCATTCGGCCATCGCGCTCGCCGCTCGCGCTCGCCGCAGCGAGCGCCACCATCATCCACGTCGATCGTTTCATGCTTCCTCTCCCAAGTTGCGTCGCCGAAAAGGCGCCTTCGGCGAAAGCGCGAATGCTACCTGCCGGCGCGCATCCCGCGTGCACCGGAGCGTACGCGCGGCTTCGTCCGACCCGCGCGGCAGGAGTGTCGTCGCGGTGGGAGGGGCGCCGTCGCAGTCGCCAGGCGAGGCTCGGGTTGCGTCGCCCCTTTCTCGTGGCTAAACTCTTCCGACCGGTCGGTCAGCAATTGAATTCGTGCCCATTGCCGAGACCGCCGCTTCCGAGTCTCCGAGTGCTCCTGCCAACGCTCGTTTCACTGAACCCGCCGCCATGCCCGCAACACCCGAGATCGACCGCACCGTGCTCGTTGCCGACGACGGCTCGGTGCGAACGCTGACCCTGAACCGCCCGCAAGCGCTGAACAGCTTCACCGACGCGATGCACGCCGAGCTGCTCGCCGCGCTCGAGGCTGCCGCGACGATGCCGGCGTCCGCTGCGTCGTCGTCACCGGCGCCGGGCGCGGGTTCTGCGCCGGGCAGGACCTGAACGATCCGGCGGTCGCGCCGGATCCGCGCCGGCGCGAGCCGCCCGATCTCGGGCAGCCTGATCGAGCGCTACTACATCCCGCTGGCGCTGCGCCTGCGCTCGATGCCGGTGCCGGTCGATCGCCGCCGTCAACGGCGTCGCGGCGGGCGCGGGCGCCAACCTGGCGCTCGGCTGCGACGTGGTGCGTCGCCGCGCGCTCGGCGCAGCTTCATCCAGGCCTTCTGCAAGATCGGCCTCGTGCCGGATTGCGGCGGCACCTGCTGCTGCCGCGCCTGCGTCGGGCGCGCGCGCGCGCTGGGCCTGGCGATGTTCGGCGACAAGCTTCCGGCCGAGCAGGCCGGCGCATCGGGCCTCATCTGGAAATGCGTGGACGACGCCGAGCTGCTGGCGCAGCGGCCACGGCGTTGGCCGCGCGGCTGGCCGGCATGCCGGTCAAGGCGCGGTCGCGCGCATGCAGGCCATCGACGCGGCGGATGCGCTCGACTACGCCGCTGCGCTCGATCTCGAGGCGCGACTTCCAGCGCGAGCTGGGCTCGGCCGGCGACTATCGCGAAGGCGTCACCGCCTTCATGGCAAAGCGCGCGCCGAGCTTCACCGACCGCTGAAGCACGATGACGCGACATCCGCAGCGATCGACCCGCAGCAGATCGCCGACGCCGTGCGCGACGGCATGTTCGCCGAGGACCGCGCCTCCGGGCGCTCGGCATGCGGATCGTAAGCGATGGGCGCCCGGCAGCGCGACGCTGAGCATGACGGTGCGGACGACATGCTCAACGGCTTCGAGATCTGCCATGGCGGCCTCATCACGATGCTGGCCGATTCCGCCTTCGCGTTCGCCTGCAATTCGCTACAACGAGCTGACGGTGGCCTCGGGCTTCGCGGTCGATTTCATGGCGCCGGCGCGCGAGGGCGACGTGCTGACCGCGCGGCGCAGTCGAGGTCGCACGCGCCGGCCGCACCGGCGTCTACGACATGAGGTACACGAACCAGCGCGGCGAGCGCATGGCGGTCGTTCCGCGGCCGCTCGTACACGATGAAGGGCAAGCCGGCGGTAGCTGCTGCCGGCGCCTGCCGCCTGATCCCAGGAGACCGCGCATGCCCATGCCGTCAACCCGCGCCCGGCGAGCTGGAGCCGATCGAGACCGCCAGCCGCGACGAACTGCAGCGCGCTGCAACTGCAGCGCCTGCAGCTGGACGCTGCAGCACGCCTACGACCAACGTGCCCCACTACCGGACAGGCGTTCGACGCCCAGGGCGTGCACCCGGACGACCTGCGCACGCTCGACGATCTGGCGAAGTTTCCGTTCACGACCAAGCAGGACCTGCGCGACAACTACCCGTTCGGCATGTTCGCCGTGCCGCGCGAGCAGATCGTGCGCATCCATGCCTCGTCAGCGGCACCACCGGCAAGCCGACCGTGGTCGGCTACACGCAGAGCGACATCGACACCTGGGCCGATCTGGTGGCGCGCTCGATCCGCGCCGCCGGCGGGCGCGCCGGCGACATCGTCCATGTGGCCTACGGCTACGGCCTGTTCACCGGCGGCCTCGGCGCGCACTACGGCGCCGAGCGGCTGGGCTGCACCGTGATCCCGATGTCGCGGCGGGCAGACCGAGAAGCAGGTCCAGCTCATCCAGGACTTCAAGCCCGACATCATCATGGTCACGCCGTCCTACATGCAGGTGATCATCGACGAGATGCGGCGCCAGGGGCATCGACCCGCGCGCGATCGTCGCTGAAGGTCGGCATCTTCGGCGCCGAGCCCTGGACCGAGGCGATGCGCGCGCGACATCGAGCAAGCGCCGGCATCGACGCGGTCGACATCTACGGCCTGTCGGAAGTCATGGGCCCGGGCGTGGCCAGCGAATGCGTCGAGACGCAAGGACGGCCCGGTCATCTGGGAAGACCATTTCTACCCCGAGATCATCGACCCCGAGACCGGCGAGGTGCTGCCCGACGGCGCAGAGGGCGAGCTCGTGTTCACGACGCTCACCAAGGAGGCGCTGCCGGTGATCCGCTATCGCACGCGCGATCTCACGCGGCTGCTGCCGCCCACCGCGCGCACCATGCGCCGCATGGGCAAGATCATCGGCCGCAGCGACGACATGCTGATCATCCGCGGCGTCAACGTGTTCCCGTCCCAGATCGAGGAGCTGATGCTGCAGCACGCGGCAGCTTGCGCGGCGCAGTACCAGCTGGTCGTCGACACGCGAGGCGCATCTCGACGCCCTCGACGGTGCGCGCGAGCTGACGCCGGCAGACGCGCCGGACGCCGAACCGCGACGCGGTCGGCGGGCGAGCTGCAGCATCGCATCAAGACGCTGGTCGGCGTCTCGACGCGCGTCGAGGTCAGCGCGCCCTACGCGATCGAGCGCACGCTGGGCAAGGCGAAACGCGTGGTCGACCGACGATCCGCAGAGCGGACGAGGCTCAACGCCAAGGACGCAGGACGCATGTACACCCAAGCACGATGGATGACCACGCATGGACGCAGGCGACGGATCGCCGACAGCAAGCCGCGATCGCGCCGAGGCAGAAGCCGCGATGCGCAGCGGAAGCCGCGTTCGATGCGCCGCATCGACGCCGGCGACTTCATCGAGGCCAAGGACTGGATGCCCGAGGACTACCGCAAGACCCTGGTGCGCCAGATCACCCAGCACGCGCACTCCGAGATCGTCGGCATGCTGCCCGAGGGCAACTGGATCACGCGCGCGCCCACGCTGAAGCGCAAGGCCATCCTGCTCGCCAAGGTGCAGGACGAGGGCGGCCACGGCCTGTACCTGTACGCCGCGGCCGAAACGCTGGGCACGCAGCCGCGATCAGCTGATCGACGCGCTGCACACCGGCAAGGCCAAGTACAGCTCGATCTTCAACTACCCGACGCTCACCTGGGCCGATATCGGCGTCATCGGCTGGCTGGTCGACGGCGCGGCGATCATGAACCAGATGCCGCTGTGCCGCTGCTCCTACGGGCCCTATGCGCGCGCCATGATCCGCATCTGCAGCGAGGAGAGCTTCCATCAGCGCCAGGGCTTCGACCTGCTGCTGACCATGATGAGCAGGCACCGAGGCGCAGCGCGCCATGGTGCAGGACGCGGTCAACCGCTGGTGGTGGCCGTCGCTGATGATGTTCGGCCCGCCGGACGACGACAGTCGCCGAACAGCGGCGCAAAGCATGCGCTGGGGCATCAAGCGCATCACCAACGACGACCTGCGCCAGAAGTTCGTCGACGCCACCGTCGCCGCAGGCCGCAGGTGCTCGGCGTCGACCCTGCCCGACCCGGCATCTGAATGGAACGAAGCGCGCGGCCACCACGACTTCGGGCCGATCGACTGGGACGAGTTCTGGAGCGTGGTCAACGGCCACGGCCCGTGCAACAGCGAGCGGCTGGCGACGCGCGTGAAGGCCTGGGAGGACGGCGCCTGGGTGCGCGAAGCGGCGCTGGCGCACGCGGCAAAAGCAGCGAGCAGGCGCAAGCGCGCTGAGCCGCGTGCAAGGAGCCAGCGGCGAGCGTGAGTCCGGCGACCACGGACACGGCGCGACGAGCGAATGGCCGCTGTGGGAAGTGTTCGTGCGCAGCAAGGCCGGCCTCGACCACAAGCACTGCGGCAGCCTGCACGCGCCCGACGCGCAGCTCGCGCTGCAGATGCGCGCGCGACGTCTACACGCGGCGACAGGAAGGCGTGAGCATCTGGGTGGTGCGCGCGGACCAGATCATCGCCAGCGACCCGGACGCCAAGGCGAGCTGTTCGATCCGGCGGACGACAAGATCTACCGGCATCCGACGTTCTACAAGCTGCCGGACGAAGTCGACCACATGTGAGACCGGCGCTACGACGGCACCATGTCGAATCCACACGACCTGCGACTAAGCTCCGCTGCCGGTCGACGCTACGTGCTGCGGCTCGGCGACACCCGCCTGATCCTCGGCCAGCGCCTCGCGCGAATGGTGCGGCCATGCGCCCGGTGCTGGAAGAAGACATCGCGCTCGACCAACATCGCGCTCGACCTGGTCGGCCAGGCGCGGCTGCGCTGCTGACGCATGCCGGCGCGTCGAAGGGCAGAGGCCGCGACGAGGACCAGCTCGCTTTCCTGCGCGCGGAGCACGAGTACCGCAACGTGACGCTGGCGAGAGCTGCCGCAACGGCGACTTCGCGGCGACACGTCCTGCGCAACCTCCTGCTCGCGCCTGTCCAGCGCATCTGTGGCTGCGCCTTCCAGCGGTCGAGCGACACCGAGCTCGCGGCGATCGCCGCCAAGAGCGTCAAGGAATCCCGCTACCACCTGCGCGCATGCGGCCGACTGGGTGATCCGCCTGGGCGACGGCACCGAGGAGTCGCACGCGCGCGCTGCAAGCCGCGCTCGACGGCGCTGTGGCCGTACACGGCGGAGCTGTTCGCGCCGGATGCGATCGACGATGCCGCCGCAGCCGCCGGCTCGGCGCCGGTGGCGCGACTCTGCGAGCCGCGCTGGGAGGCTGCGGTGCGGCCGGTCCTGGCGGAGGCCGCACTGCGCGCCCCGGACCGTACGCCGTTCCGTTCCGCGCGGCAAGCATGGCGTGCATAGCGAGCACATGGGTCATCTGCTGACCGAGATGCAGTATCTGCAGCGCGCGCTACCCCGGGGCGCTGGTGATTGCAGTGGTCGACGCGGCGATGCTGACATCGGCCGAAGCCTGGGATGTGCTGCATGCCGTGCCGGATCCGGAGATGCCGGTGATCTCGGTGTGCGAGCTCGGGATCGTGCGCGAAGTGCACGCGGACACGGATGCGGTCGACCGTCGTGGTCACGCCGACTTACTCGGGCTGCCCGGCGAGCGAAGTGATCGCCACGTCCTCGATGCGATGGATGCTGCCGGGCTGGGCCCGCGTAGCGATCGAGACGCCGGCGCCCCGGCCTGGACCACGGACTGGATCGCGCCGGAGGCCGCCGAAAGCTGCGCGCCTATGGCATCGCGCCCCCGCGCGCCACTGCGGATGCCGCGGGACTCGAGCTCGTCGCCCTGGTAGATGTCCGGCACGCCGGGCACCGTCAGCATCAGCAGCGTCGACCCCAGCGAGATCCGCCTCCCCTCCCCGGCGACCCGCGAGGCAAACGGCTCGAACTCCCCGCGCCATCCTGCGTCCCCGTAGAGCCCGCGTACGAACTCCCGGACCTGCCGCTCATGCTCCTTGTTCGGCTCGAGCCAGTTCGTGTTCCCCTTCCCTTCGCGCAGCGCCTTCTCCAGATACGCTGCGAGCCGCTCGAGCTCGATCGGCCACGCGCCGACGAGCGTCTGGTAGACGAGCTGCTACTCGTTCGGGTCGTCGAGCCGCGGCCAGCCGCGCACGAGCCTCCCCCACTCCTCGGCGAACCCCGCGAGCGCCACGATCCGCGAACGTACGTCGGCGGAGCGCTTCGTATCGTGGGTCTGGCTCGTCAGCATGCTGCAGCGGATGCGCGAGGCTCGCGCTCGATGTTGCCGCGGTGGAAGTCGTCGACGGCTCAGCCGAAGCGCGCCGGATCGCCTCCCACCTCGTTCAACGCGGCGAGCCGGAAGTAGCGGTAGAACGCCTGTCCTCGACGCCCTTCGCCATGACCGGCCCGGTCGTCTGCTGGAAGTGGACGACGAACTCTCGTTCCCGCGCTCCTCGAGGATCAGGATCCGCCGCGAGCGCTCGGCGACGGTCGCGCGGCCGATCTCCGCGCGATCCTTCTCGCCGACGACGCCCGCGTGGGCTCGACGTATGTCCGGTAGACGTGGAACGACGCGAGCGCGAGCGGCAGGTTCGCACCGCGACCTCCCCGTGCAGCCGGCGAGCTCCGGCTCGAAGGTCTTCACGCGACCTCGAGCTTCGCCAGCGAGGCGATCTCCTCGAAGGCGCGCGCTCGCCGGTCAACTCCTCGTAGAACGCCGTCAGCGGCTCCTCGCCGCGCCGCTCGAAGAAGAGCGCGGTGACGTCGTTCACGAACTCGTACCCCGTCGTCCCGTCGCACCGGCCATCGGGCGCAGCCGCTCACCCGGCTCGAGGATCTTCTCGACCCAGACGTTCTCGATCCCGGCCCGCGCAGCCGCTCGAGGTATTCGCGCGGATTCGCGAGTCCGTCGATGTGGTCGATCCGGACGCCTCGACGAGCCCCTCGCGCACGAGCTCGATCCCTTCGGTGGGTCGTCTCGAAGACCGCCTCGTTCTCCTGGCGCACCCCGGCGAGCTCGCCGATGTCGAAGAAGCGCCTGTGGTAGCCCGTGCGCAGGTCGAGGTCGAAGAACATCTGTGCAGCTCCAGGTCGCGCCAGAACGGGTTCTCGTCGAGGCCGCCATGTGGTTCGGGACGATGTCGAGCGATCACGCCGAGGCCCGCCGACGCGAGCGCGCGGAAGCCTCCTCGCCGCCGAGCTCCTCCGAGATTTGCGTCGGATCGACGACGTCGTAGCCGTGCTGCGAGCCCCGCCGCGCCCGCATCGACGGCGAGAGGTACAGGTGCGAGACGCCGAGCTCCCGCAAGTACGGCACGAGCGCCCGCGCCGCGTCGAAGCCGAACTCCGGCGTCAGCTGCAACCGGTAGGTCGCCCTCACGCGCGGCGCAGCACGACCATCGACCTCGACGCCACGATCACGGGCTGGCGGGCAGCGCACTCGTGCGTCCCCGGCTCCAGCCGGGGCTCCGCGGTCGACAGCTCGTGCGCCCAGCGAACACCGAAGCGCCGCGTCGGCAGCAGGAACTCGATCGCCTCGTAGTGCGCGTTGAACAGGCAGAGGAACGAGTCGTCCCAGACTTCCTGGCCGTGCGGGTCGAGCGTGGGGATCTCGGCGCCGTTCAGGAAGACGCCGATCGCGCGCGCGTCGTCCCGTCCCCAGTCGCGCTGGGCCATACGCCGGCCGTCGGGGCGGAACCACCAGACATCCGGTAAGCCCGAGCCGCGCACCTCGCGGCCGGTCAGGAATTCGCTGCGCCGGAAGACCGGATGCTGCTTGCGCAGCCGGATCACGCGCTTCGTGAAGTCGAGCAGCTCCTCGTCTGCCTCGTCCCAGCGCAGCCACGAGAGCGCGTTGTCCTGGCACCAGGCGTTGTTGTTGCCGCGCTGCGTGCGCCCCAATTCGTCGCCGCGCAGCACCATCGGCACGCCCTGGGAGAGCAGCAGCGTGGCCAGGAAGTTGCGCTGCTGGCGAGCCCGGAGCGCGAGCACGGCCGCATCGTCGGTCGGCCCCTCGACGCCGCAGTTCCAGGATCGGTTGTCGTCGGTGCCGTCGTGGCTGTCCTCGCCGTTCGCCTCGTTGTGCTTCTCGTTGTACGAGACAAGATCATTGAGCGTGAAGCCGTCGTGAGCGGTGATGAAGTTGATCGAGGCGAACGGCTTGCGCCCGTCCGACTGGTAGAGGTCGCTCGAGCCGGTGAAGCGCGAGGCGAACTCGGCCACGTTCGCGCGGCCGCGCCAAAAGTCGCGCATCGTATCGCGATAGATGCCGTTCCACTCCGTCCAGAGGACCGGGAAGTTGCCGACCTGGTAGCCGCCCGGCCCGACGTCCCACGGCTCGGCGATCAGCTTCATCTGCGAGAGCACGGGGTCCTGGTGGATGATGTCGAAGAAGGCCGACAGCCGGTCGACGTCATGGAACTCGCGCGCGAGCGCCGAGGCCAGGTCGAAGCGGAAGCCGTCCACATGGCACTCGATCGCGAAGTAGCGCAGCGAGTCCATGATCAGCCGCAGCACCGATCGGGTGCACCGGGTTGAGCGTGTTGCCCGTGCCGGTGTAATCCATGTAGAAGCGCTGGTTGTCGGGGACAAGGCGGTAGTACGTCTTGTTGTCGACGCCCTTGAGCGAGAGAACCGGGCCGAGGTGGTTGCCCTCGGCGGTGTGGTTGTAGACGACGTCGAGGATCACCTCGATGCCGGCGCGATGGAGCGCCTTGACCATCCCTTTGAACTCGGTCACCTGGTCACCGAGCCTCCCCGTCGCCGCGTAGAGCGCGTGCGGCGCGAGGTAGCCGATCGTCGAGTAGCCCCAGTAGTTCGTCAGGCGGCGATCGGCGAGGAAGCTCTCGTCGGCGATGTGGTGGATCGGCAGGAGCTCGATCGCCGTCACGTCCAGCTCTTTGAGATACGCGATCGCGGCTTCGGAGGCGAGCCCGGCGTAGGTGCCGCGCAGGTCCTCGCGGATGCGCTCGTTCAGCATCGTGAGGCCCTTCACGTGTGCCTCGTAGATCACCGTCTCGTGCCACGGAATCCGGAGCTGGGAGTCGCCCTCCCAGTCGAAGCGCTCGTCGATCACGATCGACTTCGGGATCGCGGCGGCGTCGTCGGTGTCGTCGCGCACGAGGTCGGCGTCGTCGTTGCCGGGATCGAGGCGGTACGGGTGCGTTTCGCCGCGGTCCCAGAGGATCGGGCCCTCGATCGACTTGGCATAGGGGTCGATCAGCAGCTTGGAGGCGCTGAACCGGTGTCCCTGCTCCGGCTGGTACGGGCCGTGGACCCGAAAGCCGTAACGCTGGCCCGGCCCGACGCCGGGCACGTAGCAATGCCAGTTGAACGCGGTTCGGTTCGTCAGCTCGATGCGGGTCTCGACGTCGTCGCCGTCGAACAGGCAGAGCTCGACGCGCTCGGCGTTCTCCGAGAAGATCGAGAAGTTCGTGCCCTCGCCGTCCCAGGAGGGACCGAGGGGGAACGGACGGCCGGGCCAGCTGTTCACGGGCGGGTCACCTCCGCCGTGACGGCGTCGAAGTCGAGCATCAGCCAGTACGGCCCGCGCCGCACCGAGAGCCGCCTCGGCCCGTGCACCTCCGTCTCGAGGTCGTCCGGCAGCTCGTCCCGCAGCGCGACGGAGTCGCGGAACCACTGCTCCACCGGCCGCGGTTCGAGCTTCGACGCCTCGAAGGTCGCTTCCGCCTGCGGATCCGGGATCTCCTCGCCGGCGAATGCCAGAAACGACTCGAACTCGCGCCTGCGGCCCTCGCGCGTCGCGGCGGCGATCGCTGGATCGAGGTGGTCCGTGAAGAACTGAAACGGGCGCGTCTCGCCGTACTCCTCTCCCATGAAGACGAGCGGCGTCGAGCGGGAGAAGAGCACGGCGGCCAGCGCGAGCCGGTCCTGTGCCGGCGTCAGGCGGTCGCCGCGGGCGCGGTTGCCGACTTGGTCGTGGTTCTGCGCGCACACGACGAGGCTCGGGGTCGAGCGCTCGAGCTCCATGGCGACGTCCTCGATCCGCCCGAAGCCGCCGTAGTACCCGTCCTGCTCGCCGGTCAGGAGCGCGTGCAATGCGTGGTGCAGACCGTCGTTCCATTGCGCATCGTGCGTCCAACGGTCGACCGGACGCGAATCGCCGATCGAGATCTCGCTGATCACGAGCGCCCCCGGGTGCACCTCGCGGACCCGGTCGGCGAGCTCGCGCAGCACATGCACCGGACTCTCGTCGTCGAAGATCGCGTGCACCGCGTCGAGCCGCAGGCCGTCGACCTTGTAGTCGCGGACCCAGAGCTCGGCGTTCTGGATCGCCCACTCGCGCACGGGGCGGCGCACATAGTCGATCGCCTTGCCCCAGAGGGTCTCGTGCCTGGTCGTGAAGTAGGGACCGAATGCCGTCAGGGCCCCGTCGCCGGGGCCGACGTGGTTGTAGACGACGTCGAGGATCACACCGAGCCCGGCCGCGTGCGCCGCATCGACGAACCGCGCGAATCCCTCGGGGCCGCCGTAGGCCGGATGCGGCGCGTAGCCGTAGAGGCCGTCATAGCCCCACCCTCGATTGCCCGGAAAGGTCGCGATCGGCATCACCTCGATCGCGGTGACCCCTGCCTCGCGCAGCTCGATGAGGCGCGGGATCGCGCCGTCGAAGGTGCCCTCGTGCGAGAACGTGCCGACGTGCAGCTCGTAGGCGACGAGCCGCTCGAGGTCGAGTGGGCGGCCGTCCCTGATCTCGAAGTCAGCCGTGGCGACGACCCGCGAGGGGCCCTGCACGCCCTCGGGCTGCGCGCGAGAGCACGGATCGGGCCAGGCCTCGCCGCTGCCGAGCACGTAGCGGTAGTCGTCCCCGGGTCCCGCGTCGACGACCGCTTCGAAGCTCTCGCCCTCGCGTGCGAGCTCGTGGTCGCGTCCGTTCGCGCGCACGGCGACCGACTCCGCCTCCGGAGCCCACACGCGGAACTCGACCCCGCCGTCGACCGGGATCGCGCCGTACCTCGGCTCGCCTGCCATTCGCGCGACGTTACCCGTCGCGCGCCTCCCTAACCTGCGGCTTCCGCCTTCCGCAGGCCCCGCAGCGCCCACAGCGAGAAGAGCGCCGCCAGCGCGAGCGCCGCACCGAACGCTGCCGCTACCTCGGTCGGCGAGCCCGCCAGGAAGCCCCGCGCCGCCTCGAGGACGCGGGTCACGGGATTGACGACGGCAACCGCGTGGATCCATCCCTTGAGCACGCCGAGCGGAACGTAGACGGGGGCGAAGAAGAGCACCGTGAAGATCGGGAACTGCATGACGGGACCTGCCTGCATCGTCCGCAGGCGCATCGCCACACCCGCCGCCCAGAGCACTGCCGCGAGGTTGAGGATCACCGCTAGCACGTACATGCCGGCCAGGTCGATCCCGTCGCCGCCGACCTTCATCCCCACGGCGAGCGCGACGCCGGTCAGGAGCACCGCCGTCACGGCCCAGCGTGCAGCAGCGGCGGCGGCGTAGCCGAGCAGGATCCCGGTGCGGTGCGGCGCGGCAAGCAGCAGCCGGCGGGCGAAGCCGCTCTCGAAGTCGCGCGCGATCCCGAAACCCGTGAAGACGCCGCCGAAGGCAGCGGACTGCAGCAGGACGAAGCAGAACTGAAACGCCGTGTAGCCAAGCGGGTAGTTGAAGCCGGGTACGTCCTTGATGTGCGAGAGCCCGCCCGCGAAGGCCGTGAAGAAGAAGAGCGGGAACAGCAGCGACGGAAACAGGAGCGCCGGGTTCGTGAACACGTTGTGCAGCGTCCGCCACGCCACACCGCCCGCCACCGACAGCGTCCTCACCGAGCCATCCTGACGCTCAGAGCCCAGGTCGACGCCGTGAGCGCGAGCACCGCGGTCAGACCGGCGATCCCGAAGCCGAGCCCGAGCGCCTGTCCGTCCCAGCCGCGGATGATCAGGCTGCGCACGCACTCGAGTAGATAGGAGACCGGGTTGACGGTCGCAGCGTCGCGGAACCAGGTCGTCGAGATCAGGTTGCGCGGGATGTTCATCGACGAGATGAACAAGAAGACGAAGAAGACCGGGAAGAACCCCTGGACCGCCTCACCCGAGCCGGTGCGCAGCGCCACGAAGGTGCCGAGCGCGCCGAACGCGAGCGCGATCAGCCCGGCGAACAGGAGCAGCACGAGCACGCCGACGACGCCCGAGGCGAGCCGCACGCCCACGATCAGCCCGACGGTCAGATAGAACGCCGCCTGGACGACGCCGAGCACGACGAGCCCCCGAGCTGGCCCGCGAGCAGCGCGACTCCGCGCATCGGAGTCAGCGAGAGGCGGCTGAGGAAGCCGGTCTGGATGTCGCGCGCGAGGTCGGTGCCGGCGTTCATCGTCGCGAAGAGCGCGCCCTGGATGAACGGCACCGCGAGCGCGAAGGCGACGAACGAGTCGGTTGGGAAGCCCGGCAGGTGCGTCTCGGCCTTCAGCCCGCCGGAGTTGACCGCGAGCAGCAGCATCGGGAACACCAGCGGCGCGATCACGTTCGCCGGCTGGCGCACGGTGCGCACGACCGACCGGCGCGCGAGCAGCACGACCTGATCCGCGGTCGCACTCATGGACGACCCCCTCGGCATCAGTGCGCGAGCGGCTCGCAGGGACGCGCGTCATGTCGGGCTGCGCCCATCGCCAGGCCGTGCCCCTCCTCCTCGCCGTCGGTCGACCCTTCGAGCGAGCGGCCGGTCTTCGCGAGGAAGACGTCGTCGAGGCTCGGCTGGTGGAGCTGCAGGTTCTCGACCTCGATCGACTCCGCGTCGAGCGCACGCACGAGGTCGGCGAGGTCGGTCTCGCCGGACGAGAGGCGAACCGCGACGCCGCGCGAAGAGGGCACCGCGTCGCCGAAGCGGGCGAAGACCGCGCTGCGCGCTCGCGGTCGGCCGGGTCGGCGGGCACAGCCTCCACGGTCGGGCGGCCGACCTCGGCCTTGAGCGCCGCCGGCGTGCCCTCGGCGACGATGTGGCCGTGGTCGATGATCCCGACCCGGTCGGCGAGGATGTCGGCCTCCTCGAGGTACTGCGTGGTCAGGAAGACGGTGACGCCGTCCTCACGGGCGAGGCGGCGCGACCTCCTCCCAGAGCGCGCTGCGGCTCTGCGAGTCGAGACCGGTGGTCGGCTCGTCCAGGAAGAGCACGCGCGGGCGGTGGACGAGCGCCAGCGCGAGGTCGAGGCGGCGCTTCATCCCGCCGGAGTAGCCGCTGACCTTGCGGTCGGCCGCGTCGCTGAGGCCGACGCGCTCGAGCAGCTCATCGGCGCGGGAGCGGCGCTCGCCTCGCGGCAGCGCCTGCAGCGCCGCCTGGAGGCGCAGGTGCTCGCGCCCGGTGAGCAGCGGGTCGAGCGCCGCCTCCTGCAACGCCGCGCCGATCGTCGCGCGCACGTGCGGCCCCTCGTGCACGACGTCGTAGCCCGCCGACGCGCGCCGTGCCGGCCGTCGGCGGCAGCAGCGTCGTCAGCATCAGCACCGTGGTCGACTTGCCCGCGCCGTTCGGCCCGAGGAAGCCGTAGATCTCGCCCGGCTCGACGTGCGAGGTCGATCCCGTCGACCGCGCGCGGGCCCTTCTTGAACTCGCGGACGAGCCCGCTCACCTCGATCGTGTTCGGTCGCTCCATGGGCTTGACCCTAGCCAAATGCCGGCATCGCGCCCTGCACCTGGAGGACTGCCGGGGCCGAGACGTGGTCGCTGCTGCTAGGCGCCCGCGGGCACGAGCCAGACCGTCGCCGAGCGGCGGCAGCGTCACCTCCGCCGAGCACGGCTGGTCGTGCCAGGACACCGGCTCGGCCTCGATCGTCCCGAGGTTGCCGACGTCCCGCGCCGCCGTAGAAGCGCGCGTCGGTGTTGACGAGCTCGCGCCAGGCGCCGGCACGCGGCAGCCCGAGGCGGTACGCATACCGCGGCACCGGCGAGAGGTTGGCGACGCAGACGACGGCGCGCTCGCCGTCGGCGGAGCGGCGCAGGAACGCGAACACGTTTCCGTCAGCGTCGTTCGGCTCGACCCACGCGAAGCCGGCGCCGTCGAAGTCGACCTCCCAGAGCGCCGGCTCCTCGCGGTAGATCCGGTTCAGGTCGCGCACGAGCGACTGCACGCCCGCGTGCTCGGCGTGCTCGAGCAGGTGCCAGTCGAGCGAGCTCGTCGCGTTCCACTCGCGCCCACTGGGCGATCTCGCAGCCCATGAAGAGCAGCTTCTTGCCGGGGTGCGCCCACATGTAGCGCGTAGAGCGCGCGCAGGTTGGCGAGCTTCTGCCAGCGGTCGCCCGGGCATCTTGCTCGAGCAGCGAGCCCTTGCCGTGCACGACCTCGTCGTGGGAGAGCGGCAGCATGAAGTTCTCGGTGAACGCGTAGACGAGCGAGAAGGTCAGCTCGTGATGGTGGATAGCGGCGGTAGACCGGGTCGTGCTCGAAGTAGTCGAGCGTGTCGTGCATCCACCCCATGTTCCACTTGAAGCCGAAGCCGAGCCCGCCGAGGTACACCGGGCCGCGAGACGCCGGGCCACGCCGTCGACTCCTCGGCCGCCGATGATCGTGCCCGGCTCGCGCCCGTGCACGAGCTCGTTCAGCTCCTTCAGGAACGCGACCGCGTCCAGGTCCTCGCGGCCGCCGAACTCGTTCGGCATCCACTCGCCCGGCCGGCGCGAGTAGTCGAGGTAGAGCATCGAGGCGACGGCGTCGACGCGCAGCCCGTCGGCGTGGTACTCGTCCAGCCAGTAGAGCGCGTTGGCGAGCAGGAAGTTCCGCACCTCGTTGCGGCCGAGGTTGAAGACGAGCGTGCCCCAGTCGGGGTGCGCGCCGCGGCGCGGGTCGGCGTGCTCGTAGAGCGCCGTGCCGTCGAAGCGCGCGAGCGCCCACTCGTCGCGCGGGAAGTGCGCCGGCACCCAGTCGAGGATCACGCCGATCCCGTGCCGGTGCATCGGTCGACGAAGCAGCGGAAGTCGTCGGGCGTGCCGAAGCGCGAGGTCGGGGCGAAGTAGCCGGTCACCTGGTAGCCCCAGGAGCCCGAGAAGGGGTGCTCGCATCACCGGCAGGAGCTCGACGTGCGTGAAGCCGAGATCGAGCACGTAGGCGGCGAGCTCGCTGCGGCCAGCTCGAGCGGTAGGTCTCGGCGTCCGATCCGCCACGAGCCGAGGTGCACCTCGTAGATCGACATCGGCAGCGCGTGCGGCTCGGCGCGGCGCGCCGATCCGCAACCCACGCGTCGTCGGTCCACTCGAAGTCGGACGCGCAGACGACCGACGCGGTCTGCCGGCGGCACCTCGGCCGCGAAGGCGACCGGATCCGCCTTCAGCGAGTGCCCGCCGCCGGTCCGGTGAGCTCGTACTTGTAGCGGTCGCCGGCCCTCGCGCCCTCGACCGACGGTCTCCCAGACGCCCGAGACACCGCGCTGAACGAGCGGGTTCGACGCGGCCGTCCCAGTCGTTGAAGTCGCCGACCACGCTGACCGCGCTCGCGTTCGGAGCCCAGACGGCGAAGCGCGACCCCGTCGGCGCGGACGTGCGCGCCGAGCTTCTCGTACAGCCGCTCGTGGCGGCCCTCGCCGAGCAGGTGGAGATCGAGGTCCTGGAGGCTCATGCCGGAGAGGACTCCTCGAGCAGGCGCAGGATCCCGGCGACCGGGATGCCGACCCAATCGGGCCGGTTGTCGAGCTCGTAGCGAAGCTCGTAGACGGCCTTTTCGAGCTCGAAGACGGAGAGCAGCTTCATCGTCGCCTGCTCGCCCGAGGGGAGAAGCGAGGAATCGACGGTCGTCCAGGTAGCCGGCTCAGGAACTCCTCGCGAGCCCGCTGCTCCCAGCCGGCGGGGGCCGGCTTCGCCGCGCAGAAGCTCGGACGGCGGAGGCGGCGTAGGCGAACGAGCGCAGCATGCCCGGCGACGTCGCGAAGTGGCGTGCGCTTGCGCCGCCGCTCGACGAGCGGCCGGGCCGGCTCGCCCTCGAAGTCGAGGATCACCCAGTCGCCCTCGGCCCAGAGCGTCTGGCCGAGGTGGAAGTCGCCGTGGTGCCGGATCACGCGGCCGACCGGACCGAGATGCGTGAGCATGCGCAGCTGCTCGCGCACCTCCTCCCCGCGGCCGAGGATCGGCTCGAGCGCCTCGTTGTCCGACGGCAGGTCGAGGAAGATCCGCTCGATCTCCTCGTCGACGGTCGCGGTCAGGAGGCCGAGCGCCTCCGCGCTCGGCTCCTCGGGGCTGAAGCTCGGGTCGCCCTGGTCGGAACCGAGAACCGTGTGCATCCGCCCGGTCACCTCGCCGAGCCGGCGCAGACGCGTGAGGAACCGCTCCGGCGCCTCGCCGAGCTCGTCGAGCGCGAGCTCCCAGCCGTCTTCGCCGTCGAGCACGAACTGCTGCAGCACTCCGAGCGTCGCGTCCATCGGCTTGCCCGCGTATGCGTACCAGCCGCCGAGCGCAGCGATGTTCTCGAAGCCGTGCTCGGTCAGGAAGCGCAGCAGCTCGAGCTCGGGGTTGATCCCGGCGTCGAGCCGTCGGAACGCCTTCAGAATCAGCTCGTCGTTGAAGACCATCGAGCTGTTCGACTGCTCCGACTCGATCGGCCGCGCATTCGTGAGCTCGGTGCCGAGACCCGCGAAGCCCTGCACGGGACGGAACTCGAGCACCCCCTCCGCGCCGGTCAGCGTCAAACCGCTCCGCATCGCGTGTACGAGCTCGCGCGCGAGCGCAGGATCGGCGAGGCCGTCGAGGTCGAACGCGCCGTCGCGCACGGCGTACAGCAGCTGATACGTGTCGTGGACACCCGTGTCGAAGCCGATCTCGAGCAACGCGATCCCGAACTGCGGCTCGGCCTCGCGCAGGACCACCGAGTCGATCACGCGCGCGTTCGAGACGTCGCGGGACTTCGCGCCGAACCACCGCTGCGCCCGGACGAACGCAATCAGCTCCTGCTCGCCGACGGTCTCGATCATCCCACAGCCTCCTCGACGAGCCTGAACCAGAAGAAGCCGCGCGGCGCGAGCGTGAGCAGATACGGGAGGTCGCCGATCGCGGGGAACCGCGTGCGCCCGAACATCTCCTCCGGCACGAGCCCTTGCCAGCGCGAAAGATCGAGCTCGACCGCCTGCGCCGACCGCCCAAGGTTGTGGACACAGAGCACGACGTCCTCGGCGTAGCTGCGGACGAGCGCGAAGATTCGCGGATTCTCGGGGTGGAGCGCCTCGTACTCGCCCAGACCGAAGACCGGATGTTCCTTGCGCAGCTGGATGAAGCGGCGCACCCAGCGCAACAGCGAGGTCGGCATGCGCAGCTGCGCCTCGACGTTGACGGCCTGGTAGCCGTAGACCGGATCCATCAGCGGCGGCAGGTAGAGCTGCGCGAAGTCGGCTCTCGAGAAGCCGCCGTTGCGGTCGCCGGTCCATTGCATCGGAGTCCGCACGCCGTCGCGATCGCCGAGGAAGACGTTGTCGCCCATGGCGATCTCGTCTCCGTAATAGAGCACCGGCGAACCCGGAAGCGAGAAGAGGATCGCCGTCAGGAGCTCGATCTCGTCACGCCCGCCGTCGAGGAGGGGCGCCAGGCGCCGGCGGATGCCGAGATTCAGCTTCATCCGCGGGTCCTTGGCGTACTCCGAGTACATGTAGTCGCGCTCCTCGTCGGTGACCATCTCGAGGGTCAGCTCGTCGTGGTTGCGCAGGAACAGGCCCCATTGGGCCCCGGCGGGAATCGCGGGCGTGTTCTCGAGGATCTCGAGGATCGGCGCCGCCTCCTCGCGGCGCAGCGCCATGAACATGCGCGGCATCACGGGGAAGTGAAACGCCATGTGGCACTCGTCCCCGTCGCCGAAGTAGGCGACGACGTCCTCGGGCCACTGGTTCGCCTCGGCGAGCAGCACCCGGTCGGGATAGCGGGCGTCGATCTCGGTGCGGACGCGCCTCAGGTAGCCGTGCGTCTCGGGCAGATTCTCGCCGTTCGTGCCGTCGCGCTCGTAGAGGTACGGCACGGCGTCGAGCCGGAAGCCGTCGATCCCGAGGTCGAGCCAGAAGCGCAGGACGTTCAGCATCGCCTCCTGCACGTCGGGGTTGTCGAAGTTGAGGTCCGGCTGGTGGAGAAGAAGCGGTGCCAGTAGTACTGGCCGCGCACGGAGTCCCACGTCCAGTTCGAGGGCTCCGTGTCCACGAAGATGATCCGCGCCTCCGGCCAGCGGTCGTCCGTGTCCGACCAGACGTAGTAGTCGCCGTACTGGCCCTCGGGATCGGTTCGGGACGCCCGGAACCAGGCATGGTCCGCCGAGGTGTGGTTCATCACGAGGTCGGCGATCACGCGGATGCCGCGCTGGTGCGCAGCCTCGACGAAGGCCTTGAAGTCCTCGACGGTCCCATAGTCGGGGTGGATCGTGAAGAAATCGGCGATGTCGTACCCGCCGTCCTTGAGCGGCGATTGGTACATCGGCAGGAGCCAGACACAGTCGATCCCGAGCCACTGGAGGTAGTCGAGCTTGTCGATCAGGCCGCGGAAGTCGCCCGAGCCGTCGTCGTTGCCGTCGAAGAAGCCACGGATGTGGATCTCGTAGAAGACGGCGGTCTTGAACCAGTTCGGGTCGCGCTCGAACCAGTTGCCGGGCTCAGACACTGCGCTGCACTTTCATCACGTGACTCTTACCCGGTCCGAGGCCGATGTAGTTGCGGCCGGCACGCCAGGGATGGCGCACGCCGGTGAGCAGGTCCTCGACCTGGAAGGCCGGCGGGAAGCCGAGCTGGACGGGAACGACGCAGAGGCCCTCCTGCTTGGACGACGGGTCGAGGTTGACGACGACGATCACGTCCTCCTTCGCGAAGGCGAGCAGGTGCTCGCTCTCGGTCTCGAGCAGGCGAATGCCCTCGAGCCGCTGCAGCGCCGGCTCGGCGCGGCGGATCTCGTTCAGGCGCTTGACGAGCGGGAGCAGAGGTCCGTCGAGCCGCCGCTTCTTCACCTCGTACTTCTCCGAGTTCAGGTACTCCTCGAATCCCTGGCTCACTGCCACGTTCTCGCAGCTCTCGTAGCCGGAGTAGATCCCGTAGGTCGGCGCCAGGGTGGCGGCGAGCACGAGCCGCGCTTCGAAGGCCGGGCGGCCGCCGAGCTGCAGGTAGGCGTGCAGGATGTCCGGCGTGTTGACGAACAGATTCGGCCGGTAGAACGCGCTCCAGCCGAGCAGCTGCTCGACGAACTCGACGAGCTCCTGCTTGGTGTTCTTCCAGGTGAAGTAGGTGTAGGACTGGCTGAAGCCGACCTTCGCGAGCGTGGTCATCATCGCCGGCGTCGTAAACGCCTCGGCGAGGAAGATCGTCTCCGGGTACGACGCCCGCACCTCCCGGATCAGCCACTCCCAGAACGGCACCGGCTTGGTGTGCGGGTTGTCGACGCGGAAGCAGCGGACGCCGTGGACGCACCAGTGCAGGACGACGTCACGCAGCGCCTCCCAGAGGCCCCTCCAGTCGTCGCACTCCCAGTCGAGGTTGTGAATGTCCTGATAGCGCTTGGGGGGATTCTCGGCGTACTTGATCGTCCCGTCGGGCCGGTGCTGGAACCATTCGGGGTGCTCGGTCAGCCACGGGTGGTCGGGCGAGGTCTGGATCGCGAAGTCGAGCGCGATCTCCAGGCCCAGCTTCTGCGCGCCGGCGACGAGCCGGTCGAAGTCCTCGATCGTGCCGAGGTCGGGGTGGATCGCGTCGTGCCCGCCCGCCGGCCCGCCGATCGCCCACGGGCTGCCCGGATCGTCGGCACCGGGCTCGAGCGCGTTGTTCCGCCCCTTGCGATTCGTGGTGCCGATCGGATGGATCGGCGGCAGGTAGACGACGTCGAAGCCGAGCGCGGCCAGTTCCGGCAGCACCCGCTCGACGCCCGCGAAGCCGCCCCAGGAGCGAGGGAAGAGCTCGTACCAGGCGCCGAAGCGGGCGCGCTCGCGCTCGACGTCGACCTCGAGCTGCGCGCTCTCCGTCGCCCGATGGCGGTCCACCGCCTCGGCGGCGAGGCCCTCTTCGATCGTGAGCGAGTCACGCCCGAGCAGGAGCGCGCCCTCGGCGAGCTCGCCTGGGAGCTCCAGCTGGCCGTCCCCCACCTTGCGCCGCAGCTCGTCCTGCCAGGATGCGACGCGGTCGTGCCAGGCGGTGACGCGGTAGACCCAGCGGCCGCACGCGTCGACCCGGAACGAGCCGGCCCAGCCGTTGTTCCCGAGCGGCAGCATCGGCGCCTCCCGCCACCGGCCGCCCGGTGCCTTGTAGCGGATCGCGACGCCGAGCACCTCGTGTCCGTCGCGAAAGACATCTGCCGACACGTCGACGCGATCGCCCACCGTACGCTTCAGGGGGTAGCGGCCGCAGTCGAGCTGAGGGCGCACGTTCTGGATCTGGATCCGGGCGGCAGGTTGGTGGGAACGCGGCAAGGGCATGCGGTTGTCGTTTTCGCGAGAGAGAGGTCCCAAACGGAACTTCGTCGGTCAAGCGGCATACTGCTCCATCCGACCTCGTTGCCGGAGGGTCGACTGGGGCAGGAGGCGTACCGGTTCGTCGACTGGCTCGAGTCGGCGGGCCAGGCGTGGTGGCAGGTGCTGCCGCTCGGGCCGCCGGACTGGCTCGGCTCCCCCTATGCGTCGCCGTCTGCGTTCGCCGGCTCGCCCGGGCTCCTGGCCGCTCCGGAGGCGCCGGTCTCCCAGGCGGAGCTCGCCGCGTTCGTCGAGCGCCACGGGTACTGGGCGCGCGACTGGGCGGACTTCGCAGGCGCAGATGCGCTCGCCGACCAGGTGCGGTTCCAGCGAGAGTGGGACGAGCTGCGCCGCTACGGCGCCGCGCGCGGCGTGCGGCTGATCGGAGACGTGCCGATCTACGTCGCGGGCGGCTCGGCAGACGAGCGGGCGCACCCGGAGTTGTTCGAGCGCGGCGAGGTGGCCGCCGCGCCGCCCGACCCGCTGAACGAGGAGGGGCAGCTCTGGGGCAACCCGCTCTACGACTGGGGCGCAATGGCGGCCGACGGCTACCGCTGGTGGGTCGAGCGCTTCCGCCGTGCCCTCGAGCTCGTCGACCTGGCCCGCATCGACCACTTCCGCGGCTTCGCGGGCTACTGGGCCGTACCCGACGGCGCCGCCTCCGCACTCGCCGGCCGCTGGCGGGAGGGCCCGGGCGTCCAGCTCTTCCGCGCGGTCGAGGCCAAGCTCGGGCCGCTGCCCGTGATCGCCGAGGATCTCGGCGTGATCACGCCCGACGTCGAGGCGCTCCGCGACGAGCTCGGCTTTCCCGGGATGGCGGTGATGCACTGGGCCTTCGGCGGCCCACCCGACAACCCTCACCGGCTCGGCAACCATCGTGAGCGGCTCGTGGTCTACACCGGCACGCACGACACCGACACGGCCGCCGGCTGGTTCAGCTCGCTGACCCCGCATGAGCAGCGGCACACGGGCCTCGACCCAGGCGAGCCGGGCTGGGGGTTGATCGAGCTCGCCTACTCGTCGGCTGCCGAGCTCGCCGTGGTGCCACTGCAGGACGTGCTCGGCCTCGGCAGCGAAGCCCGGATGAACCGCCCCGGCGGGACGGAGGGAAACTGGTCGTGGCGCCTGCGGCCAGGGCAGCTCACGGGCGGGCACGCCGAGCGCCTGCGCGCACTCGCGGAGCGCGCGGCGCGAACCTGACGCCCGCGTCGCTCTGAGGGGGACGCCAAGCGTGATATTCCTCGCCGGTGACCGAGCAGCCGCCGACGAACGTCCTCTTTCCGCTCTTCGTGGCGGGCCAGCTCGCGGGGAGCCTGCTCGGCCGTGCGATCGAAGGAAGCGGGCTGACGACAAGCGAGTTCGGCGTCCTCTCTGCAATCGGTGTCTGGGGTCCGCTCTCCCCGACGGAGCTCGCCCAGCGCACCGGCATGCCGCCGACGACGCTCTCGGACTACGTCGCTCGATTCGTCGAGCGCAAGCTCGTGACTCGGTCGCCGAACCCCGACGACCGCCGCTCCTACCTGCTCGAGGTGACCGGGGAGGGCCACCGCCGTCACATGCACGCCGGCCGGGGCCTGAACGCCACGAACCGGCTGATCGCAGAGCAGCTGGAGGTCGCTCCCGCGGACGTGCGCGCGGCGCTACTCGAGCTCGAGCAGGCGCTGCGCCTTGCACTTGCTACGGATCCGTAGTATATACTCCGACCTCGGAGTACATGCTGAAGCTCGGGGTGATCACGGTCGTCGCGCTCGTGCTCGCAGGAGTCGCCTGCGGGGCCGTCGCCGCGCCCATGGTCGTCGCGACGATCCCGACCGGCGCGCCCGGGCCGTGTGCGAGCGTCGAGGCTTTCGGTCGGATCTGGGTGACCGACATCTACGCCGGCAAGGTCTCTACGATCGACCCGCAGACCAACAAGCTGAGCGGCGCGAACATCGTGATCGGCGGACAGCCGTGCGGAATCGTGGCCGGCCGCGGCGCGCTCTGGATCAACGGCTACGGCACGAACAGCGTCGACCGCGTCGACCCGGTGAGACGCCGCCTCGCCCGGCGGATCAGAGTCGGCAACGCCCCCTACGACGTCGCCTACGGCTTCGGGGCCGTCTGGACGACGAACAACGGCGACGGGACCGTCTCGAGGATCAATCCGAAGACGAACAGGGTCGTCAAGGTGATCAAGACGGGCGGCGCACCGGCCGGCCTCACGATCACGGGCGGCGCAGTGTGGGTCGGCTCGAACCGCGGCAGCGCCGTCTTCCGCATCGACCCGCGGACGAGCAAGTCGAGACGCATCGACGTCGGGCACCAGAGCCCGGCCTGGTTCGCGGCGAACGCCGACGAGCTCTGGGTCGCCTCGAACGCCGAGAACCTCGTCCTCCACCTCGACGCGCAGACCGGCAAGGTGCTGGCGACGGTCGCCGTCGGGACGATGCCGCAGGACGGCACGATCGCCGCGGACGGAAGCGTGTGGGTGCCGAACATGGGCGACGCGACGGTCTCGCGGATCGACCCGGCGACCGCGACGGTCACCGACACGATCCCGGTCGGGCCGAAGCCGTTCGTCCTCAACGTCGGCGCGGGGGACATCTGGTCCCCGAGCTACGGCGGCGAGGACGTCCGCCGCATCCACGCCGGCTGAGCGCTCCGGCGAGTAATCGTCCCTGCGGACGACGCCGCAGAGCCGCGCGCCGGGCAGACTGGGATCATGACGCTGATCGGCCTCAAGGGAATCGTCAAGTCGTACGGCGGGCGCCGGATCCTCGACGAGCTCGACCTGGACGTGAACCCGGGCGCGCGAATCGGGATCGTCGGGCCGAACGGCGGCGGCAAGTCGACGCTGCTGCGCATTCTCTCGGGGCTCGAGGAGCCGGACGCGGGCGTCGTCGCGCGCCGGCGGGACGTCACCACCGCCTGGCTGCCGCAGCACGTCGAGGGCGAGGAGCGTACGCCGCTCGAGGTCGTGCTCGAGGCGCGCCCCGACCTGCGCGAGCTCGAGCAGGAGCTCCTGCAGGTCGAGGAGCGGGTCGGGCAGCTCGCACACGATCTCGGCAAGATGGAGCGCGCGCTCGCGCGCCAGGAACAGCTGCTCGAGCGTTGGACCGCGGCGGGTGGGCCCGGATTCGAGGGCCGTTGCCGCGCCCATCTCGTGGCGCTCGGCTTCGACGACGCCGACCTCGCCCTTCCCACGTCCGCACTCTCGGGTGGCCAGCGCAAGCTCGTCGGCCTCGCGCGCTGCCTGGCCGGCGACCCCTCGGTGCTGGTGCTCGACGAGCCGGAGACCCACCTCGACGCCGCGCGCCGCAGCCTGCTCGAGGAGCTCGTACAGGAGTTCGACGGCGCTGTGGTCACGGTCTCGCACGACCGCTACCTGCTCGACGAGACGGTCGCCGTGATCGCCGAGCTCGAGCGCGGCCGCGTCCGGCTCTGGCCGGGCAACTACTCGGCCTACGTGACCCAGCGGGAGCTCGAGCTCGTCCGCCAGCAGCAGCAGTGGGTGACCCAGCGCAAGGAGATCGCGCGGATGGAGGAGGCGATCCGGCGCTTCGAGCACTGGGCCCACATCGTCGTCGACGAACGTCACGCAAAGGCCGCGCGCAGCATGCAGAAGCGCCTCGACAAACTGGACAAGATCGACCGGCCGGTACTCGAGCGACGGAAGATCGCGCTGCGCCTGCACCCGCACGAGCGCGGCGGCCAGCGGATCGTCGAGCTGCGCTCCGTCTCGAAGGCCTTCGACGGCGGCGAGCCGATCCTCGACGGCGTCGAGCTGACGATCCTGCGCGGCGAGCGGGTCGGCGTCGTCGGCCCCAACGGCGCCGGCAAGACCGTGCTCGTGAAGCTGCTCGCCCAGGAGCACGAGCCGACGGCGGGCGAACG
The DNA here is from genome assembly GCA_963757725.1 of uncultured Actinomycetes bacterium. Taxonomy (GTDB): domain Bacteria; phylum Actinomycetota; class Thermoleophilia; order Gaiellales; family Gaiellaceae; genus CAVWSR01. The sequence goes on along the minus strand of CAVWSR010000002.1, from coordinate 262,854 downwards.
CTGGGCGGGCCCGTCGATCCGGGTCGGCTACCTGCCGCAGAGCCCGGAGGCGAGCTTCGGCGGACGTGCCGTGATCGATGTCGTCCGGGCCAACCACCGCTGCACCGAGGGAGAGGCCGTCGCGCTGCTGATGAAGTTCCTGTTCGACTACGAGCAGGTGCGCCGGCCGACAACGACGCTGTCGGGCGGCGAGCTGACGCGCCTGCACCTGCTGCTGCTGATGCTCGGCGGCGCAAACTTCCTCGTCCTCGACGAACCCACGAACCACCTCGACATCGACTCGGTCGAGATGCTCGAGGCCGCGCTCGAGGAGTTCGACGGCACCGTCATCTTCACCTCGCACGATCGCTACTTCCTCGACCGGATTGCCGACCGGATCGTCGAGGTCGACGGCGGCGTGCGCGACTACGAGGGCGGCTACTCGTCCTGGTTCGAGCAGCGGCGTGCGCCGGCCCTCTAGCCTCAGGCCTCCTGGTCGGCCACGACCGGGAGGCCGGTCGCCACGAGCCTCCGCCCTCCGCGCTGGTAGACGACGTCGACCGTCTCGTGCTTGCGGTAGGTGCCGGCGACGCCGAAGAAGATCGAGGTCCAGCGCCAGAAGCCGAGCTTGCCCTCCTGCGCGAGCTCGCGCGCGAACACGAGCTCGTCGCCGACGCGCTCGTAGTCGCGCCCGCGCTCCTGCGGCACGCCGTTCACGTACACCTCGAAGGCGTCGCCCACGTAGGCAGGGAGCTTCACTCGGGCACCGTCGGTCACTGCGTCGTAGAATGCCACCCTTCGTGCGCCGGAAGCTCCTCTTCTTCGTGTCCGCCTGCGCGCTCGCCCTCGTCGTCGTGGGTTCGGCACTCGCTGCGAACGGCGGCTTCACCCCCGACAACGCGCGCTCGCCGAACGCCGCCAGGATCACCGACGCCTACTACGTGATCCTTGCCTTCACGGGCGCGATCTTCGTGCTCGTCGAGGGCGCCCTGATCGTCTTCATCGTCAAGTACCGCAGCCGCGGCCGCGGCAAGAACGTCGAGGGCTTCCAGATTCACGGCAACGCGCGCACCGAGCTGATCTGGACGGTCATCCCGGTGATCATCCTGGCCGCGATCGGCTCGTTCATCTTCTACAAGCTGCCCGGGATCCGCGACATCCCGAAGGCGACCGCCGCAAATCCGCAGCTCCACATCCAGGTCGAGGGCCGCCAGTTCTACTGGCAGTTCACCTACCCGAACGGCGCCGTCTCGATCGATCGCATGCACGTTCCCGTCGGCGAGACGGTCGTGCTCGACATCGTCTCCCACGACGTGAACCACAGCTGGTGGATTCCCGAGCTCGGCGGCAAATGGGACGCGATCCCCGGCAGGGTGAACCGCACCTGGTTCAAGGTCGACCGCGAGGGGACCTACTCGGGTCAGTGCGCCGAGCTCTGCGGGATCCAGCACGCGGCGATGACGGCGTGGGTCGTCGCCGAGCCGCGCGCCGCCTATGACGCCTGGGTCGCGCAGCGCAAGCAGCAGCTCGCCTCGGCCGACTTCGGCAAGGAGGAGGCAAACGGCGTCTGCGCCAAGTGCCACTACTTCGAGCAGGCCGCCGGCAAGCTCGTCGGCCCGAACCTGTCCGGCAATTCGACGCTTACCGACGTGAACGGTCTGACGACGCTCGTCCGCAACGGAGGCGTTCTAATGCCCGCCGTCGGCAAGTACTGGCAGGACGACCAGATCAAGGCGCTCGTCGCCTACTTCGAGCAGCGCAAGGGAGCGACGAGTGGCGGTTAGGGCCGAGCCCGTGCTGGTGCAGCCGCTGTGGACACAGGGCCGGTTCTCGAGCTGGCTGACGACGGTCGACCACAAGCGGATCGGGATCCTGTACATCGTGACCTCGCTCGGCTTCTTCGTTGCGGGCGGAGTCATGGCGCTCCTGCTGCGCGCGCAGCTCGCGACGCCGAACGAGCATTTCCTGACGCGCGGCTCGTACAACGAGGTGCTGACGATGCACGGCACGACGATGGTCTTCCTCGTCGTCGTCCCGATCCTCGCCGGCTTCGGCAACTTCCTCGTGCCGCTGATGATCGGTGCACCCGACATGGCGTTCCCGCGCCTGAACGCGCTCTCGTACTGGCTCTTCCTGCTGGGCGGAATCGTTCTCTACGCGAGCTTCTTCGCGAGCGGCGGCGCCTCGAGGGCAGGCTGGACCGCGTACGTGCCGCTCTCGACGGGCTACTACACGCCCGGGCACGGCGTCGACCTCTGGATTCTCTCGCTCCACCTCCTCTCGATCGCCTCGCTCCTGAGCGCGATCAACTTCATGGTCACGATCCACAACATGCGCGCGCCCGGGATGAGCTGGATGCGCATGCCGCTGTTCGTCTGGGCGATCGAGACGTACGCGCTCCTGCTCCTGCTCGTGCTGCCCGCGCTCTCGGCGGGGCTGACGCTGCTGCTGCTCGACCGCCAGGTCGGGACGCACTTCTTCATCCCCGACCAGGGCGGGAACGCGATCCTCTACCAGCACGTCTTCTGGTTCTTCGGGCACCCCGAGGTCTACATCATGATCCTGCCGGCAATGGGCATGGTCTCGGAGATCCTGCCGGTGTTCGCCCGCAAGCCGATCTTCGGCTACAGCGCGGTCGCGATCTCGACGATCGGGATCGCGTTCTTCTCGATGCTCGTCTGGGCCCACCACATGTTCGCGGTCGGCATGCCGGTCGGCCTCGACATCTTCTTCATGATCTCGTCGATGGCGATCGCCGTCCCGACCGGCGTGAAGGTCTTCAACTGGCTCGCGACGCTCTGGCGGGGCAACCTCCATTTCGACACGCCGATGCTGTTCGTGCTCGGCTTCCTCTCGCTGTTCACGATGGGCGGCCTGTCGGGAATCTTCCTCGCGGCCTTTCCGGTCGACTGGCAGGTGACCGACACCTACTACATCGTCGCCCACTTCCACTACGTGCTCTTCGGCGGCACGATCTTCGCGGTCTTCGGCGGCATCTACTACTGGTGGCCGAAGATGTTCGGGCGCTTGCTCGACGAGCGCCTCGGAAAGCTGCACTTCTGGCTGATGTTCGTCGGCTTCAACCTGACGTTCCTGCCGCAGCACATGCTCGGGTTGCTCGGAATGGTGCGCCGCATCTACACCTACCGGCAGGGCGGGCTCTGGGAGGTCTACAACCTGGTCTCCTCGATCGGCTCGGGGATCATGGCCCTCTCGATCGCGCTCTTCGTCGCCAACGTCGTCGTCACCCAGGTGCTGCGCAAGGGCGTGCGCGCGGGGAACGACCCCTGGCTCGGCGACACGCTCGAGTGGTACACGACCTCACCGCCGCCTCCGCACAACTTCGACAGCGTCCCCTACGTGACGAGCGCGCGTCCGCTGCGCGACCTGCGCCGCCGGATCGCGGCGACCGAGAATGGCTAGCGTCGCGCCCGGGCCCTGGCTCCGCCTGACCGCGATCGGCGCGGCGGCGGGCACCCTGCTCGCGGTCGTCTCGGGCGCCGCGGCACTCGGCACGACCCATCGCGTGCTCGCGGCGCTCGCGCTGCCGCCGATCTGCGCGCTCGTGGCCGCTGCCTGGGTGGCGCACCGGCCTCTGCTCGCACCGGCTCTCGCGGCGTTCGTGCTCTTCGGTGCGGCGGCGCTCGTCACCGGCTCCGAGGCGCTCCACGTCGCGCTCGCGTCCGCTGCGTTTGCGGCGACGCTGGTGGCCGCAGCGGCAACCTTGCGCGGCGAGCCCGTCGCGAGCGGCCCGTGGCGGGACTACGTGACGCTGACGAAGCCGCGGATCATGACGCTGCTGCTCCTGACCGGCGGCTGCGGCATGATCGCCGGTGCCCGCGGCTGGCCGGGTACCGGCGCCTTCGCCGCGACCATGACCGGCCTCGCGCTCGCGTGCGGCGGCGCCTCCGCGCTCAACCACATGCTCGACGCGGACATCGACCGCCTGATGGGCGCGCGCACCGAGAGGCGACCCGTCGCCGCAGGCCGCGTCTCGCCGCCGCGTGCGCTCGAGTTCGGGCTGGCGCTCTCCGCGCTCTCGTTCGTGCTGCTCGCCAGCACCGTCAACGCGCTGACCGCCGTGCTCGCGCTCGTCGGCAACCTCTTCTACGTGCTCGTCTACACGCGCTGGCTGAAGCGCTCGACGCCGCAGAACATCGTGATCGGCGGGGCGGCCGGAGCCGTACCCCCGCTCGTCGGCTGGGCCGCGGCGACCGGCAACCTGACGCTGCCGGCGCTCTGGCTGTTCCTGATCGTCTTCTTCTGGACGCCGCCGCACTTCTGGGCGCTCGCGCTGCTGATCAAGAACAACTACGCAGCCGCCCGCGTGCCGATGCTGCCGGTCGTCCGCGGCGAGCGGCGCACCGTGCACGAGATCCTCGCCTACACCGTCGTGATGATCGGCGTGACGCTGATCCCGTTCGCCTGGGGGACCGCCGGCCTCGTCTACCTCGTCAGCGCGCTCGTGCTCGGCGGGCTGTTCCTCGGGCTGGCCGTCGTCCTGGCGCGTCGCACCGACCGGCGGCATGCCGGCCTCCTCTTCCACTACTCGCTCCTTTACCTGGCCCTGCTCTTCGTGGCCCTCGCCCTCGACCCGGTGCTCTGATGGATCCCGAGCTCTCGCGCAAGAACATCCAACTCGGCCTGCTGCTCTTCGGCGTGTTCGTGCTGCTGTTCGTCGGCACGGTCTGCATCGCGTTCCTGTACCTCGCGCTCGACTAAGTCCTAAAGGAATGCCAGGCGGCAGCCGATCCCTCGATTGGGATGTCGCTACGCCATCGACTGCTGCTGCTCGCCTCCGTCGTCGCCGGCTTTGCCGTGCTCGCGGGGCCGGCGCTTGCCGATCCACGGCCGCCGTTGCCCGGACTACCTCCGGACGGGCTGCCCGAGCCGCCGATGCCATTCGAGGTCGGCTCGCCGCACTTCCTCGTCCACTACCAGAGCGACATGTTCAACGCCTCGTCGTCGGCGATCACCGAGACCCAGGCCGGCGACATCGCCGCGATCGCAGAGCGCGCCTACGCCGCCGAGCTCGCCGACGGCTACCCGGCTCCACCCTCGGACGGCGGCCGGGAGGGCGACTCGCGAATCGACATCTACGTCCAGGATCTCCACGGCTTCCTCGGCGCAACCCGGCCGGACACGAGCGCCGCGCAGACCTCCGCCTTCATCGAGCTTGGCGCCGACGAGCGCGACAACGGCAGCCTCGACCAGAACACGATCGCCCATGAGGTCTTCCACGTACTCCAGCTGGGCATCTGGCAACCGCCGGCGCTGTCCGACCACTGGCTGCTCGAGGGCAGCGCCGAGTGGATGGGCTACCGGGTCGACGCGTACGACAAGGGCAGCGGCCTCGAGCTGGGACCGCCGGACATCGCGCTCGACTGCGGCGACCCGCTCGGGAAGAACCAGTGCGACACGCTCGACGACTACGTGAACAACGGCTACTCGCGCTGGCCGTTCTTCGAGTACCTCGGCGAGCGCTACGGCTACTCGTTCATGAAGGACGTCCTCGCGCAGGGAGCCGCCGGCGCGGCGTCGGCGACCGCCGCACTGGCGAACGCGCTCACGGCGAAGGGCACGACGCTCAGCGACGTCTTCAACGACTACAGCGCCTTCAACAACGCCGGCGCCTACACCGTCGTGGGACTCAAGGGCCTCGCGCCGAGCGCGTACCCGAGCGACCCGCTGACCGGCGCGCCAATCCCAACGCTGACCGGCACCGTGACGGCGGCGCTGCCCGTCCAGCGCGTGGCCGTCAACCACCTCGCCGCGCGCTACCTCGACTTCGCCCGCGGCGGGCCCGGCGGCGGCCAGTGCTACGCGGCGACACTGTCATTGACCGTTGAAGTTCCGGCCGGAAGCGCCTCCAGGCCCTCGTTCTTCTCGACGTCGCTCGGCACGGCTGCCATCCCGCTCTCCGTCAGCGGCAGCACGGCCTCGCTGTCGGTTCCGTGGGACACCTGCCTCGGCGGGGCGAGCGGCTACCTCGCGCTGCCGAACGCGAGCCTCACCGCTGACGCTCAGGACTTCGTGGTCAGCGGCTCGCTGACCGTCGACATGAACACGATCGCGTCGGCGAGCGCGCCTCCGGACGCGCTCTACACCGGCACGACGATCGCCGGCCCGAGCAGCGAGATCGCGCCGTCGATCCTGCTCTACGGCGCCAAGCTCCTGCGCGTCCCGGCCGCGACCCGCGTCCTCCGCCTGATCGTCTTCTCGAGCGGGCCGGGCCAGCTGCGCGCGGACGTCGGCGGCGCGACGATCGGCACCGCCACGCTGCGGGCCGGAAACAACGACCTGCGCTTTCTCCTCCCGGCCTCGACGATCGTTGCGCTGCGCGCCATCTCGGCCGTGCGCACCACGACGCCGCTGCTGACGCTCACGAGCCTCTCGACCCAGGGCTCGCCCGGCACGACGGTCACGCGGACCCTCTCGCTCACCGTCGACCCGATGATCGCTGCCAAGGCGAAGGCCGCCAAGGCGAAGGCCGCCGCCAAGGCCAAGGCCGCCGCCAGGGCGAAGGCAACCGCCAAGGCGAAGGCCGCCGCCAAGGCCAAGGCCGCTGCCAGGGCGAAGGCCGCTGCCAAAGCGAAGGCCACCGCACGTCACCGCCAATAGGAGCTCCATGACCCGCGTCGTCCGCCCACTCGCCTTCCTCGCCGTCGCCCTCGCGTTCGCCGTGCCCGCCTCGGCCGCCACCAGCCCGGGAGCGATCGCACCGGACGGCCTGCACGCCTTCCAGCTGCGCGTCGACGAGCAGACGAGCGACGTCTTCACCCGCACGCCCGCGTTTGCGTGGAACCCCGTCCCCGGCGCGGTGCGGTACGAGTTCCAGCTCTCGACGACCGACCAGTTCCGCGAGAACGGGATCATCTACTCGGACACGAGCCTGACGAGCCCGGTCGCCTCGCCCTCCCTCACCGTGCCCTGGATCACGGGCTCCCCGCACGCGCTCTACGCCCGGGTGCGCGCCGTCCTGTCAGGCGCGACCACGCCCTGGAGCGACTCGTTCGGTTTCGACGTGCAGCCCGCCGCGGTGGCAACACCGCTCCCGACCTACCCCGGGCTCCTGCGCTGGACTCCCGTCGACGGCGCCAACGGCTACCAGGTCTGGTTCGTCGACCTGCCCAAGATCATCGTCACCGCCACGAACGTGGCCGACGAGCGCGAGTTCTACAGCTTCCATCAGGCCGCCTCGTGGCTCGGCGAGGTGCGCTGGCGGGTTCGCGCCATGCGCAACGTCGTCGGTTCCACCGCGAACGGGCTGCCGACTGCGACCTTCGGAGCCTGGAGCCCTGTCTACAGCTCCGTCAACCCGCCGTTCGCGGTTGGGCCGCTTCAGCCGCAAGCGACGGTTTCGGACGTCGTCTCGACGGGCGCGCCGACCGATCCCGCCCACCGGCTGATGCCGGCGTTCGTCTTCGGGGGCAACCAGTCGCTCTCGGGTCTGCCGACCGAGCTCTACCGCGTCGAGGTCTTCACCGACCGCAGCTGCCTCAACCGCGTCTACGTGAGCGCGATCGTCGGCAGCCCGGCATATGCACCCCGCGAGAGCGGCCCGCTGTCCCTTCCACGCGACTCGGCGGCCATCGCCACGGCCCGCTCCTCCTATCTTCCGGACGGTGACGAGGGGCCGAGCTTCGCGACCGACTTCGAGAAGGTCACCTCGAACGAGTCGCTCCCGGCCGTGACTCCGACAACCGGTTTGCCGGCAAAGGCGGCGACCGCGACCACTGCACCGGCCGAGCCGACGGCGGGCTCGACTCCTGCCGAGCCGACGGCGGGCTCGACTCCTGCCGAGCCGACGGCGGGCTCGACTCCTGCCGCTTCCGCAACCCCGCCGGCGAGCGCGACCTCCGGTAGCTCTTCCGCCTCGACGATCGAGCTGATCAAGGCGCCCGGCGACCTCGGTCCGCCGGTCGACCTCTGGGACACCGACTGGTCGCACGGCGGCGGCTACTACTGGACGATCATTCCCGTCAAGGCGACCGTTCCCGGTGCAGCCTCGACGAGCGTCACCTCCCCGACCCTGGTCGGCGCGGTGACGCTTCCCGTCGCCAATGCCGGCGCCTTCGCGGTCGGCGACTCGATCACCGTCGGGAACGGCACCCCGGAGCCGGCCTCGGTCACCGCAGTCAACGCCGGCTCGCTCGGCGTTGCGTCCCCGTTCAAGCTCGCGCACGGCGTCGGCGAGCCCGTGACCCGCACGAGCGGCAACATCCAGTATCTCGACGCCGACCTGGCGCAGGAGGCCTGCGCAGCGGGTCGCGTGCTGCGGTTCGGCAAGGAGAGCGAGCCGACGCTCACGACCGGCGGCGAGCCCTTCGCGTCCGGCCTCTCGCCGGACGGCAAGGTCGGCTCCGCCGGTACAACGTCTGCGTTCTACGGCTCTCCGCTCGTCGCCTGGACCGCCGCCCTCGGCGCCGACGTGTACGAGGTGCAATGGAGCAAGCAGCGCCAGCCCTTCGTGCCGGAGGCCGACTCTGCCACGACGGCGCTCGGGATGATGCCGGTCAACACATCCGCAGTCCTGCCACTCACGCCCGGCACCTGGTACTACCGCGTCCGCGGCTTCGACTTCGCGCTGCCGACGGGCGCGCAGGCGATGTCGTGGTCGGATCCGGAGCAGATCGTCGCGACCAGGCCGAGCTTCGCCATCGTCCCCGGCAGCGACACGAGCAAGACGAAGGAGCTGCGCGTTCTCAAGGCCGGCTTCTCGGTTCGCGTGCCCGCAGCCTGGTCGGGCGCCTCACGCACCGCCAAGGCCACCCGCTCGGCGCCGAAGCTCGCGCCGCTCGGCGCCGCCGGCTCGGTACTTCGGCTGTCCACTCGCAACGGCGGCTCCGCCGCGCTGTTCGTCCAGACGGCGGCTGACAACGCGTCCTACTCGCATCGCACCTGGGTCGCGAAGACCATCGCCGCCACGAAGGCATCGCGAAGCGCGACGGGTCCCGTCCGTTGCGCGACGATCTCGCTGCCCGCAGGCGCCGCAGTCCGCTGCACGCTTTCGGCCCGTGTTGCCGGCGGCACGCAGGCCGCGGTCGTCTACCTCGTCCAGCACCGCAATGCGACCTACACGTTGACCTTTGCGAGCACGACCGCTGCGGCCAAGGCATCCCGACGCGATTTCACCGCTTCGGCCCAGTCGTTCCGCTTCACCTCGTAGGGCGCTGCATGCGCCTGGCGCTGCACAACCGCCTCCCCGCCGCCCTGCTGGCGGCGCTCGCGCTCTCGGCGCCCGCCGCGGCAGCGACGCGCACCGTCTCGCTGGTGCCGGCGGGGCTGCACGGATTCCTGCTGCGGGCAGACGAGCCGCTCACGCACACCTTCTCGCGCACGCCTTCGTTCGCCTGGCCGCCTGTTCCGGGGGCCGAGCGCTACGAGTTCGAGCTCGCCACGAGCCCCGGATTCGACAGCGGCACGATCGTCTGGGCGGACGCGACCCTCCGTACTCCGGCCACCTCGGTGCCCTACTCGCTGCCATGGTTGAAGGGCTCTCCGTTCGCGCTCTACGCCCACGTCCGCGCCTGGTCGAGCGACGGCCCCGGTGCATGGCGCCGCCCGTTCGGATTCAACCTGGGCCCGACGCGCGTGCCGTCGCCCCTCACGACCTATCCGGGACTCTTGAGCTGGTCGACCGTTCCCGGCGCGACGAGTTACGACGTCTGGCTGACCGACGCCCACAAGGTGATCTCGACGCGCTCCAACGTCGCAGACGAGCGCGAGTACTACGACTTCCACCAGCAGCCCGGCTGGTCGGACCTCGTGCACTGGCGGGTGCGCGCGGTGCGCAGCTTCCTCGGAACCGCGCCGGGCCTGCCGGCCGTGTCGCGCGGCCCGTGGAGCAAGGTCTACACCTCAGCCAACCCGGCCCGCGCTGCAGCGCCGCTGAAGCTGACGGCCGCATTCTCGGACGTCACGAGCTCCGCCGCCCAGCCGGAGACCCACCGATTGACGCCGGGCTTCGCCTTCACGGGCAACAGGGGACTGGACGGCAAGCAGTACGAGCTCTTTCGCGTGTACGTCTTCACCGACCGAAGCTGCGTCGGCAGCGTCTTCACGAGCGCGATCGTCGGCAGCCCGGCCTACGCGCCCCGCACGACCGGTCCCGTGAGGCTGCCGGGCACGAGCGCCGAGCTCGCCCACGCGCGCACGAGCTTCCTGCCTGACGGCGCCGAGCCTGCCTCCTCGATGGCCGATGCGACGCAGGCCCTGCCCACCGAGCAGGGGCAGGCTTCGCCCCTGCCCGCGACGGACACGGGCAGCGAGGCCTCTGCCGCGCCCGGGACGGTCTCGCCGGCGACAAGCGGTGATCCCGCCTCGCTCCCACCGGCACCGCAGGTGCTCGGCGCGCCCGTCGACCTCTGGGACAGCACGCCGGACGGCAGCTACTACTGGACGGTCGTGCCGGTCGAGCTCGTGCAGGGAACGGCGTCCTCGCTCGCGTATCGCGACGCCGAGCTCCCGAGCGCCGCCTGCGCCGCCGGGCGTGTCGCCAGCTTCCGCAAGCTCAACGCGCCGGTTCTGGCCACCGCGTCACTCCCGTACGCGTCCGGCCTCTCTCCGGCCGGCCGCCTGATCACGGCGGTCTCGAGCCTGCCGTCGTTCTACGGCACGCCGCTCGTGGCGTGGCAGCCGGCGATCGGTGCGGACGAGTATCAGGTGCAGTGGAGCAGGACGAAGAGCCCGTGGGCGACTGCGGGTCAGCGCTTCACCTACGCCACCTCCACCGAGCTCGACCAGCTCGTCGACGGCAGCCGCGTCGGCCCGGACCCCGGCAGCTGGTACTACCGCGTGCGCGGGCTCGACTTCTCGCTGCCGGGCACGGCCCGCACGATGTCGTGGTCCGAGCCGGTTCCGATCCTGATCGCCAAACCGATCTTCAGAATCGTCCCTTGACGTAGGCTCCGGCGGGTGCAGCCGGACCTCGCCTTCGCCCTCGAGCTCGCCGACGCCGCCGACGCGATCACACTGGGGCGGTTCCGGGCCGCCGACCTGCACGTCGAGACCAAGCCCGACCTGACGCCCGTCTCCGAGGCCGACCGCGCTGTCGAAGAGGCTCTGCGCGGGCGCCTCGAGCGTGACCGGCCCGGCGAGGCGATCCTCGGCGAGGAGCAGGGCGGCGAGAGCGGCGGCTGGGTGATCGATCCGATCGATGCGACGCGGAACTACGTGCGCGGGATCCCGCTGTTCGCGACGCTGATCGCGCTCGAGGGCCGCGTCGCCGTGGTGTCCGCGCCCGCCCTCGGCAAGCGGTGGTGGGCCGCGAAGGGCGAGGGCGCGTTCGCGGACGGCCGGCCGATCCGTGTCTCCGGCGTCTCGCGCATCGACGACGCCGTGCTGACGTTCACGAGCCTGAAAGGACACGGCCCAGCGTTCTTCCGGCTCGCCGACCGAGCGTGGGCCGCGCGCGGCTTCGGCGACTTCTGGCAGTACATGCTGCTCGCCGAGGGCGCCGTCGACCTCTGCGTCGAAACGGAGGCGAATCTCTGGGACCTCGCCGCCCCGAAGCTGATCGTCGAGGAGGCCGGCGGCCGGCTGACCGACCTGCGCGGCGAGGACACCGCCGCAGGCGGCGACTGCCTCGCGACGAACGGCGAGCTGCACGCTGAGGTGCTGGCCGAGCTCGCTCTGCCGTAGGCCGCTCGCTCAGGCCGGCTGGGGGCTCGCGACCCGCACTGCCTCCTCGTACATGCGATCGCGGCCGTAGTGGTCGAGCTCGTTCGACAGCAACTCGCTCGGCGTCTGCGGCTCCGTCCGCGGCAGCTCGACGTCTTGCCCGTCGATGGCGACGGAGGTCAGCTCGTCGCCGTCGACGTGGTCGAGGTCGACGTCGCGCTCGAGCCGCGCACGCAGCCAGGCCTGCAGGAGCAGCGCGTCCGCGGTCGGGCCCTCGACCCGCAGGCGCGAGGCCTCCGCGATCCCGGGCCACAGCGCCGCGAGCGAGCGCCGCCAGCCGAGCGTGCGCGACCACGCGATGTCGGAGACCGCCGTCCGGTCGAGGATCCTGACCAGCTTCCCGTACGGATACGGAAGGTCGTCCCATTCCGACGAGTTGAGGACGAGCCGGTCGGCAAGGTCGACGAGCTGCTCGAAGGGACCCGTCCCGAACGGCGGCTCGCCGCGCCAGCGGCAGAAGACCGGCAGGTCGGAGATCAGGAGGGGCTGGACGATCGAAGCCGGTGCCGCTGCGCGCGAGCCCTTCAGCCGCAGCACGACGACCTCCGCACAGACATGCCGGACACGCGCGCTCCCGAGCGGGAAGCGCTCGAGCGTAAGCTCGGCCCCGAGCCGGCTCACGCCTGCGTCCGGGTCCGGAACGAGGACGATCGTGCGCGACGGATGGCGCTCGCCCATCCCACGCAACGTCGAGATCGCGTGCTCGTACCAGCTTTCCGGCACCCAGGCGATGTGCGTCATCGTGCTCATGCGCAGATCCGGCGAGTCGCCCTCCGCCGCCGAGGCCTCGCGCAGACGTGCGAGCTGCCGCTCGATCTCGGCGACCGAGACGTCCTCGCCCGCCCACTCGTCGACATGGGTGACCGGCGAAGCCACTAGTGGCGCCGCCAGCTGCGACCGTCGCGGTGAATCAGATCGTCCGAGCTCGGCGGTCCCCACGCCCCGGCTGCATAGTTCGGGAAGCCGGGCCGATCGCGCTGCCAGGCCGCGACGATCGAGTCGACGAGCAGCCACTGCTCCTCGACCTCGTCGGCGCGGGTGAACAGCGTCCCGTCGCCGAGCATGCAGTCGAGGATCAGCCGCTCGTACGCCTCCGGCATCCCGGTGCGGAATGCGCCGCCGTAGAGGAAGTCCATGTGCACGGTGCGGATCGTCATGCCCTGGCCGGGCACCTTTGCGCCGATCGCGAGCGAGACGCCCTCGTCCGGCTGGATGTGGATGAGCAGCACGTTCGGTCGCAGGCCCTCGGCCGACGTCTCCTCGAACGGCGGATGCGGTGCGCGCTTGAACTGGATCGCGATCGTCGTCTCGCGGCGGGCGAGCCGCTTGCCCATGCGGACGTAGAAGGGCGTGTCGGCCCAGCGCCAGTTGTCGACGTAGAGCTTCGCCGCGACAAAGGTGTCGGTCGTCGAATCGGGCGCGACGCCGTCCTCCTCGCGATAGCCCGGCACCTCGATGCCCTCGACGAAGCCGCGCCCGTACTGGCCGCGCACGACCGACTTCGGCCCGGGCGTGTGCAGCGACTTCAGCACCTTCACCTTCTCGTTGCGCACCGACTCTGCGGTGAAGTCGATCGGCGGCTCCATCGCGGTCAGCGCAAGGAGCTGCAGCAGGTGGTTCTGGAAGACGTCGCGGATCGCGCCTGCCTGCTCGTAGAAGCCGGCGCGCCCCTCGATGCCGATCGACTCGGCGACGGTGATCTGCACGTGATCGATGAACTGGCGGTTCCAGATCGGCTCGAAGATGCCGTTCGAGAAGCGCAGCGCCAGCATGTTCTGGACCGTCTCCTTGCCGAGGTAGTGGTCGATCCGGAAGATCTCCTCCTCGCGGAAGTGCTCGAGCAGCATCGCGTTGAGCTCACGCGCGGAGCCGAGGTCATGGCCGAACGGCTTCTCGACGATCAGGCGTGTCCAGCCCTCGGTGCTGCGCCGCTTGCCGATCTCCTCGACGATCGTCGGGAACGCGGGCGGCGGCACCGCGAGGTAGTAGAGGCGGTTCCCCCCGGTGCCGCGCTGCTGGTCGAGCTCCACGAGCGCCTTGGCAACGTTCGTCTCGCCGCCCGCGTCGGCGAAGTCGGTCGACACGTAGCGCATCCCGGCGGCAAGCGCATCCCAGACGTCCTCGCGAAACTCGTCCCGCGAGTGCTCCTGCACCGCCTTCTTCATGTCCTCGCGGAATTGCCCGTCGTCGCCGTCGCTGCGGGCGACGCCGACGATCGCGAACTTGTCGGGGAGCAGCCGCCGGAACGCGAGCGAGTAGAGGGCCGGAAAGAGCTTCTTGTGCGTCAGGTCGCCCGAGGCGCCGAAGATCACGAGCACGCACGGATCGGGTGTGCGGCGCATCTGCAACCCTTCCAGCAGCGGATTCTGCTCGGGCGCGACGGTCACCGGGCGCTCCGGTAGCGGCGGATGAGCGCATTCGTCGACGAGTCGTGTGCGAGCTCGCCGTCACCCTCGAGCTCGGGGACGATCGCCTGCGCGAGCTTCTTGCCGAGCTCGACGCCCCACTGGTCGAAGGAGTCGATCTCCCAGATCGTCCCCTGGACGAAGACGCCGTGCTCGTACAGGGCGATCAGCGCACCGAGGCTCGCGGGGGTCAGCCGGTCGGCGAGGATCGTCGTCGTCGGCCGGTTGCCCTCGAAGTGGCGGTAGGGCTCGGGATTGTCCTGCCCGAACGCGAGCGCCTCGGCCTGGGCGAACAGGTTCGCCGTCAGCAGGTCGTGGTGCGGGCCGAGCGGGTTCAGCGAATGGAGAAAGCCGATCAGGTCGCTCGGCACGAGCTCGGTGCCCTGGTGGAGCAGCTGGTAGAAGGCATGTTGGCCGTTCGTGCCCGGCTGGCCCCAGACGATCGCGCCGGTCTGGTAGTCGACCGACGAGCCGTCGAGCCGCACGTGCTTCCCGTTCGACTCCATCTCGAGTTGCTGCAGATAGGCGGGAAGCTCGGCGAGGTACTGGTCGTACGGCAGCACCGCGTGCGTCTGCGCGCCGAAGAAGTTCCCATACCAGACGCGCAGCAGGCCGAGGATCACAGGCAGATTGCGCTCGTACGGCGTCTCGCGGAAGTGGTCGTCGAGCGCATGGAAGCCGGCGAGGAACTCGCGGAACCGCTCCGGGCCGATCGCGAGCATCAGCGAGAGCCCGATCGCCGAGTCGACGGAATAGCGGCCGCCGACCCAGTCCCAGAAGCCGAACATGTTCTGGGTGTCGATCCCGAACCCCGCCACCTCTGCTGCGTTCGTCGAGACGGCGACGAAGTGCTTCGCCACGGCGCTCTCGTCGGCATCGAGACCGGCGAGCAGCCAGTCGCGGGCGGTGCGCGCGTTCGTGAGCGTCTCGAGCGTGGTGAACGTCTTCGACGAGATCACGAACAGCGTCGTCGCCGGGTCGAGGTCGAGCGTTGCCTCGGCGAAGTCGGTGCCGTCGACGTTCGAGACGAAGCGCGCGGCGAGGTCTCGCTTCGCGTAATGGGCGAGCGCGTGCGTCGCCATGCGCGGGCCGAGGTCGGAGCCGCCGATCCCGACGTTGACGACGGCCCGGATCGGCTCGCCGGTGTGCCCGCGCCATTCGCCGTTTCGCACCCGCTCCGCGAAGGCGCTCATCCGGTCGAGGACTTCGTGGACTCGCGGGACGACGTCCTCACCGTCGACGAGAATCGACTCGCCGCGCCGCGCCCGCAGGGCGACGTGCAGCACGGGGCGGTCCTCGGTGACGTTGATCCGCTCGCCGCGGAACATCGCCTCGGTGCGCTCCTTCAAGCCCGACTCCTCCGCGAGCCGGAAGAGCAGCCGCAGGGTCTCCTCGGTGATCCGGTGCTTCGAGTAGTCGACGAGGAGACCCGCTCCTTCGGCGGTGAGCCGTTCGCCACGGCCAGGGTCATCGGCGAAGAGCTCACGCAGGTGCCTGTCTCGGAGCTCTGCGAAGTGCGTCTCGAGCGCCTGCCACGCGGCGCGCCTGCGCAGCGGCGCGACCGCGGTCGCGCTCACGGAGCCGCCTTCTCGAGGTGGCCGCCGAAGGCGTGGCGCAGCGCGGAGAGCACCCTGTTCGCGAAGTCGGCCTCGCCGCGAGAGGCGAAGCGTGCGTACAGGGCGGCGGAGAGCACCGGCGCCGGCACGGACTCGTCGATCGCGGCGAGCACCGTCCAGCGTCCCTCGCCGGAGTCGGAGACGCGGCCCGAGTACGACTCGAGCTGCGGGCTGTCTGCGAGCGCGGCGGCGGTCAGGTCGAGCAGCCATGAGGAGACGACGCTGCCGCGGCGCCACACCTCGGCGATCGCGGGCAGGTCGAGCTCGTAGCGGTAGTGGTCGGGCTCGCGCAGCGGTGTCGTCTCGGCGTCGACCTCGTGCTCGTGGTTGCCGACGTTCGCGTGCCGGAGGATGTTCAGCCCCTCGGCATAGGCCGCCATCAGCCCGTACTCGATCCCGTTGTGCACCATCTTCACGAAGTGTCCGGCGCCGCTGGCGCCGCAGTGCAGCCAGCCTTGCTCCTCCGGCGCGGGGTCGCCCTCGCGGCCGGGCGTGCGCTCCGCCGAGTCGAAGCCCGGGGCAAGCGTCGAGAGGATCGGCTCGAGCCGTGCCACTGCCTCGCCGTCGCCCCCGACCATCAGGCAATAGCCGCGCTCGAGCCCGAAGACGCCGCCACTCGTGCCGACGTCGACGTAGTGGACGCCGCGCTCCTTCAGCTCGGCGGCTCGGCGCAGGTCGTCGACGTAATACGAGTTGCCACCGTCGATCAGCGTGTCGCCGCTCTCGAGGTGAGGCGCCAGCTCGCCGATCACGTGGTCGACGATGCCGGCGGGCACCATCATCCAGATCATGCGTGGCGGCTCGAGCTGCTGAACGAGTTGCGCGAGCGAGTCCGCGGTCGCCTCGACCTTCGGGTCGAACGTCTTGACCTCGTGCCCGGCCCGGCGCAGGCGCTCGGTCATGTTCGCGCCCATCCGCCCCAGCCCGACCATGCCGAGCTGCACCGTCACGAGCATCGCCCTTCGGGACTACCCGGGGTCTGACCCCGAAGCGTCACAAAGCCGCCGTTGCGTGACGCCCGGAGTGACCCGCGATGCCCGTACCAGAGCCGAACAGCGTCGCTTCCGGCCACGGCAGGGGTCTGACCCCGATCGGTGACGTAGCGGCCGCTGCGTGACGCCTGCACGACGGTCACGCGGCGATCGCCTCGCGCTTGGCGCGCACGCCCTCGAGCAGCTCGGCGAAGGAGTCGGCGAACTTCTGTACGCCTTCGCGCTCGAGCGTCAACACGACGTCGTCGTAGTCGACCCCGGCCGCCGCGAGATCGTCGAGCACCGACCTCGCCGCCTCGACGTCCTTCGTGAGCGTCTCGGCGACCACGCCGTGATCCTGGAACGCCTCGATCGTCTCCGCCGGCATCGTGTTCACGGTCGAGGGCCCGATCAGCTCCTCGACGTACATCACGTCGCGGTAGGCGGGGTTCTTCGTCGAGGTCGACGCCCACAGGCAGCGCTGCGGATTGGCGCCCTTGCCGGCGAGGAATTCCCAGCGCGGGCCCGAGAACTCGGCCACGTAGTGCTGGTAGGCGAGCTTCGCGTTCGCAATCGCGAGCTTGCCCAGCAGCTTCTTGTTCCCGAGCTCCTCGAGGCGCCGGTCGGCCTCGGTGTCGACGCGCGAGACGAAGAAGCTCGCGACCGACTGGACCGTTGCAGGGTCGCCGCCGGCGGCGACGAGCCGCTCGAGGCCGCGAATGTACGCCTCGACGACCTCCTTGTACCGCTGCAGCGAGAAGATCAGCGTCACGTTGATGTTCTTGCCGTGCGCGACCGCGTCCTCGATCGCGCCCAGCCCAGGCTTGGTCGCGGGGATCTTCACGTACAGGTTCGGCTTGTCGACCCACGCGTGCAGCCGCAGCATCTCGGCGAACGTGGCCTCCCGGTCGTACGCGAGCGTCGGATCGACCTCCCACGACACATAGCCGTCGAGCCCCTTTGTCGCGTCCCAGACCTTCCGCATCAGGTCACAGGCCTCGGCGACGTCGCGTGCGGAGAGCTGCAGGAAGACCTCCTTCGGATCGTCCTCCTGCTCGACCAGCTCCTGGATCTGCTCGTCGTAGGCGCTCCCCTGCGAGATCGCCTTCTGGAAGATCGTCGGGTTCGAGGTCACGCCGACGACGGCGTCCTCCTTCATCATCCGCGCGAGCTCGCCCTCGTGGAGCAGGTCGCGCGAGAGGTAGTCGATCCACACCGACTGGCCCAGTGCCGCCAGCTCGTGCAGGTTGGAGTGCTTGGCCATCTGTTCGTTCCTTTCCGTCAGGCGACGCGCTCGAGCAGCGCGACTGCGCGCGCGACGACGTTGTCCACGTTGAAGCCGTAGTGCTCGAGCACCTGGTTCCCGGGCGCCGAGGAGCCGAAGCGGTCGACGGCCACCGTATCGCCCTGGTCACCCACCCACTTGTGCCAGCCGAGCGAGACGCCCGCCTCGACCGAGAGCCGCGCCTTCACGTCGGGAGGCAGCACCTCCTCGCGGTAGCCGACGGGCTGCTCTTCGAACAGCTCCCAGCAGGGCATCGAGACGACCCGCACCGCCGTGCCGTTGTCGGAGGCGATTCTGCGGCCCGCGTCGAGCGCGAGCGAGACCTCGGAACCGGTCGCGAGCAAGAGCAGGTCGGGAGCGTCGGCGGACTCCCAAAGCGTGTAGGCGCCCCGCTCGAGACCCGCGGCGGGCGCGAGGTCGGAGCGGTCGAGCGTCGGCACCTTCTGGCGCGTCAGCGAGAGCGCGACCGGGCCACCCTCCCGTTCGAGCGCCACCTTCCAGGCGCAGCTCGTCTCGTTCGCGTCGGCAGGCCGGACGAACCACAGATTCGGGATCGCTCGCAGCGCCGCGTAGTGCTCGACGGGCTGGTGCGTCGGCCCATCCTCACCGAGCCCGATCGAGTCGTGGGTCCAGACCCAGACCGCGGGCATTGGCCGAGCGCGGAAAGCCGCACCGCACCGCGCATGTAGTCGGAGAACTGCAGGAAGGTCGAGCCGTACGGCTTCAGCATCCCGTCGTGGAGTGCGATCCCGTTCACGATCCCGCCCATGCCGTGCTCGCGGATCCCGAACGGGATGTTGCGTCCCGCGTGCACGTCGGAGAAGAGACCGCCGCCCTCGAACTCCGTCTTCGTCGACTCGACGAGGTCGGCCGCGCCGCCGATCATCGTCGGCGTGAACGGCTTGAAGGCCTGCATCACCTTCTTGCCCGCGTCGCGCGTCGCCATGTCGTCGCCGGCCTCGAACTCGGGCAGCGCCTCGATCCAGCCCGGGCGCGGCTTGCCGGTGTGCACCTGGTCCCAGTCCTCCCGCACCGCGGGGAACGTCGGCGCTCCAGCGCTCGAACACGCTCCTTCCATGCCTGCTCGAGCTCGATCCCGCGGTCGATCTGGCGCATGTGGTCGTAGACCTCGGGCGCAACGTCGAAGTGCTTGTCGGGGTCGAAGCCCATCAGCTCCTTGGTCGCGCGCACCTCGTCCTCGCCGAGCGGCGAGCCGTGCGCCTTGGCGGTGTCGACCGCGTGCGGGGCCGGGTAGGCGATGTGCGAGCGGACGACGATCAACGAGGGCCGCTCCACCTCCGCCTCGGCGGCGCGCGATCGCCGCCTCGAGCTCCTCGAGCGTCCTCGGCGTCGTCGACGTGCTGGACGTGCCAGCCCTGCGCCTCCAGCCGCCTGCCGCGATCCTCGGCGGTGAACGAGATCGCCGTCGTGCCGTCGATCGTGATGTGGTTGTCGTCGTAGAAGTAGACGAGCTTGCCGAGGCCGAACTGACCGGCGATCGAGGCGGCCTCCTTCGAGACGCCCTCCATCAGGTCGCCGTCGGAGCAGATCGCGTAGATGCGGTGGTCGACGATCTCGTAGCCCGGGCCGGTTGAAGCGCTCGGCGAGGAAGCGCTCGGCGATCGCCAAGCCGACGGCGTTCCCGAAGCCCTGGCCGAGCGGGCCCGTCGTGCACCTCGATTCCCGGGGTGTGGCCGCGCTCGGGATGCCCCGGAGTGATCGACCGCCACTGCCGGAAGTGCTTCAGGTCCTCGAGCGAGAGGTTGTAGCCGGTGAGGTGCAGCAGTCGCGTACTGGAGCACGCAGGCGTGGCCTGAGCTGAGGACGAAGCGGTCGCGGTCGGGCCAGTCCGGGTCCGACGGGTTGGCCGCATGCAGCGTCGTGTAGAGCAGGTAGGCGAGCGGTGCCAGGGCCATCGCGGTACCGGGATGGCCGGCGTTCGCCTGCTGCACCGCATCCATCGCGAGGGCGCGGATGGTGTCGATCGACTGCTGCTGGATCCTCTCGTCGCTCACGGCGCTCCCTCTCCGTCGTTGATCTCGTCTCGAACGTTACTGCAGGGGCTCATGCCTCCGGATGCGCTCCTTCAGCGCGTTCTGGGTCTCCTCGTCCTGCCCGATCGAAACGGCCCCGGCGAGTCGGCCGCCCTCGAGGTAATAGCCGACCGCGGCCCCCTCGCGGAAGTCGCCATCGACGACGGTCCGATCGGCGTGCGACGAGTCGCCGAAGACCCTGATCGTGAGCCCGAAGACCTCGCTGAAGAAGGACGAGACGGTGTCGTAACCGCCTCCGGCGCCGGCGAGCACCTTGCCGAGCTCGGCACCCGTGTAGTTGGCGTGCGACCAGTGCTCGATGCGGCGGCGCCGACCGAAGACGGGGTCGAAGAAGTTCGCCACGTCGCCGGCCGCGTAGATCCCGGGCACGGTCGTCTCGAAGCTCTCGTCGACGTCGATTCCGTTCGAGACCATCGCACCGGCGCTCTCGGCGAGCTCGGTGGCAGGAGTGACGCCGAGGCCGAGCACGCAGATGCTGGCGTGGAGCTCGTGCCCGCTCGACGTCACGACCGTCTCGAGGTGAGCGCTGCCGCGCAGCTCCTCGATCCCTTCGCCGAGCCGCAGCTCGACGCCGTGCTCCCGGTAGAGGTCCGCCAGTGCCTCGGAGAGCTCGGGACAGGCGAACTGCTCGAAGAGACCCTTGCCGGGGGCGACGAGCGTGACGTCGAGGCCGAGGGTCGAGAGCGATGCAGCGACCTCGCAGCCGATGAAGCCCGCCCCGACGACGACCGCGGCGCCCGCGTCGCGTGCCTCGTCCCGGATCTGCGCCGAGTCGAGTACCGCACGCAGGACGTGGACGCCTCGCAGGTGCTCGCCGGGCCAGCCGAACGTACGCGGCCGGGCGCCGGTCGCGAGCACGAGCCGGTCGAAGGGCACGGTCTCACCGCCGGCGAGCACGAGCGTCCTGCCGTCCACGCGTTCGGCGCGCGTCTCGAGCCGCAGGTCGACGCCGTGGTCGCCGTACCAGGCCTGAGGGCTGACGAGTGCGTCCTCGACCTCCGCCTCGCCGCGCAGGAAGCGCTTCGAGAGCGGCGGCCGGTGGTACGGCGGAAAGGCGTCCAGCGAGAAGAGCGTGATCGCGTCGGCGCCGCCGGCCTCGCGGTAGGCGGCGATGAGCTTCGCGGAGGCGAGACCTCCGCCGACGATGACGAGCTGGCCTGGGTTCATGCTCTCTCTCCTATGTTCGTCGAGTCCCGACGGACTCAGGTGACCGCCTCGTAGAGCTCCCGCTGGCGCTCCCGCGCGACGCGCAGCGCCTCGAAGCGCTCGGGTCGAGGATCGACGACGCGCGCGATCGGAGCCGGCTCGGGCTCGATGCCGAGCCGCTCGAGCGCGAGGGCAGCCGCGCCACGCGCGGAGGCCTCCTCGACGCCGCTGAGCGCGATCGGCCGCTCGAGCACGTCGGCGATGATCTGCGCCCAGTCGCCGTCGACGGCGAGGGCGTACCCCGCCGCGACGACCTCCCGCACCTCCGGCATCAGCTCGGCGATCTCGGCGAACCGGAAGGCAACACCCTCGAGCGCGGCCTGGAGGATGTCCTGCGGCTCTGTGTCGAAGCTGAGCCCGGCGATCGCGCCGCGTGCCCGCGCGTTCCAGCCCGGGCTGCGCTCGCCGCCGAGCAGAGTCAGGAACGCCAGCCCGTGGCCGGCCGGCGGCCGCTGCGCGATCCCGGCTGTGCCGTCGACGCCGATCGTCTTCTCGAGCCACGCATAGAGATTGCCGCCGTCCGAGAGCGAGCCGCCCTCGACGACGCGCCGCGCATCGAGCCGGTAGCAGAAGAGACTCGGCCGCGGCCGGCGCGAAGCAGCCTCGGAGAGGGTGCGAAAGGCGCCCGAGGTGCCGATCATCAGCACGGCGCGCTCGCGCGTGACGCAGCCCGCGCCGACGTTCGAGCAGGCGCCGTCGCCGAGCGCGGGCAGCCACAGCCGGCCCTCGTGCTCGACCGGGTCGTCGGAGAGCTCCGGCAGGCGAGTCGCATCGAGCCCGAGCACGTCGAGCAGCTCCTCGTCCCAGCCGTCCGTCCCGAGATCGAGGAGCCCGGTGCCGGAGGCCATCGAGATGCTGGTCGCGGTGGAGCCGACGAGCCGGCCGTAGAGGTAATCCGAGAACGACACGAAGCGCGCGGCGCGCGCGAATGCGTCCGGGTGCTCTCCTTTCAGCCATGCGAGCTTGGCGGGCCAGAAGCTCGCATGGACGAAGCAGCCTGTGCGCCGATGGACGGCCTCCGGGTCGACGCGGCGACGCAGCTCGTCGGCGTAGGCCGCGGAGCGCGTATCCCGCCAGGTGACAAGCGGCGTGACCGGCCGGTCGTGCCCGTCGACGGCGAGCAGCCCGTGCCAGAAGCAGGAGGTGCCGACGGCTGCGAGCTCGCGGTCGCGGCGCATCGCCTTCTCGATCACGGCCTGCGCAGCATCGACGAGATGGTCGGCGTCGAAGTCGGCCCGGCCGTCGTGCCCGTGCGTGGGCTCGTACTTCGTTTGCGCCGACTCGCCCGCGACCGGCCGGCCGAGCGCGTCGTGCACCACCGCGCGCACCGAGCTGGTACCGACGTCGAGAGCGAGCACGTGGGGCACGCCGGGGTTTCTACCCGCTCTCCGGTCTTTCGGTGCGGGGGACCCGTCGCTTGCGCCACGGCCTCTACCCTGTGCCGCGTGGCCGTCCTGATCGCATCGAACCTCCGCAAGGAGATCGGCGGCGAGCCGCTGTTCGACGGCGTGGCTCTGAAGGTCGAGCGCCGCGACCGCGTCGCGCTCTCGGGGCCGAACGGCATCGGCAAGACGACGCTGCTCCGCGCGATCGCGGGCGAGACCGAGCTGCAGGGCGGCGAGCTGGCGTTCGCGAAGGGGACGCGCGTGGCGCTGCACGACCAGCGGCCGCCGCTCGAGCACGACCTGTCGCTGCGGGAGTACGTCCTCTCGGGAGCCGCCGATCTCGTCGCCGTCGAGGCCGAGCTGCGGCGGCTCGAGCAGGGCATGGCGACGGGCGATCACGGCCCGGCGACGCTCCGGCTCTATTCCGAGGCGCAGGCGCGGCTCGAGCACGCCGGCGGCTACGCGTGGCGCGAGCGGATCGGCTCGGTGATCCACGGGCTGGGCTTCACGGACGAGCAGCTCGACCGGCCCTTGCGGAGCTTCTCCGGCGGCGAGCTGACCCGCGCCTCGCTCGCGCGGGCGCTCGGCGGCGACCCCGACCTGCTGCTGCTCGACGAGCCGACGAACCACCTGGACGTCGAGAGCCTCGAGTGGCTCGAAGAGGAGCTGCGCCGGCTGGACGCTGCAGTGATCCTCGTCGCGCACGATCGCTGGTTCCTCGAGGCGGTCACGAACGCGACCCTCGAGCTCGACCGCGGCCGCTCGACGTTCTTCCCGGGCCCCTGGCACGCCTGGCGGCTCGAGAAGGCGGCGCGCGAGGCCCTGATGGTGAAGACCGCCGAGCGCCAGGCCGAGGAGATCGCACGGCTGGAGCGCTTCGTCGAGCGCTTCCGGGCGAAGGCGTCGAAGGCACGCCAGGCGCAGGCGAAGATCAAGCAGATCGAGCGGATCGAGAAGGAGCGCGTCCAGCTGGCCGCCAAGGGCAGGCGGACCCTCGGCTTCGAGTTCCTCAAGCCGGCCCGTAGCGGGCGCACCGTCATCGAGGCGCGCGACGTGCGCGTAGAGGTGCCCGGCCGTGTGCTGGTCGACGGAGTCTCGTTTGCGATCGAACGGGGAGAACATGTCGCGCTCGTCGGGCCGAACGGCTCCGGCAAGACGACGCTGCTGCAGAAAATCGTCGCCGGCCGCGACGTGCGAATCGGCCACGGCGTAGAGGTCGGCTACTTCTCGCAGCAGGAGCTGGAGCTCGACGAACGCGGCTCGGTGCTCGAGTGCGTGCAGGGCGCGACCGGCCTCAAGCGGCCCGATGCGCAGAAGCTGCTCGGGCGCTTTCTCTTCTCCGGCTGGGGCGACCACGACAAGGCGGTGGCGGTGCTCTCGGGCGGCGAGCGGCGCCGGCTCGCGCTCGCGCTCGTCGTCGCCTCCGGTGCCAATTTCCTCGTGCTGGACGAGCCGACGAACCATCTCGACCTCGAGAGCCGCGAGGCGCTGGAGGCGGCGCTCGAGGCGTTTCCCGGCACGTTGCTGGTCGTCTCGCACGACCGCGCCCTGCTCGACGCCGTCGCCGAGCGAACCCTCGCGATCGAGGACGGCCACATCGTCTCGTACGCGGGCGGCTGGGCCGACTATGTGCGCCTGCGCGGAGCGGCAACACGAGAGCCCGAGCCGCGGCCGGAGCCGGCGCCGCGCAAGGAGAAGCCGAAGCCACCTGCGCGCAAAGGTCCGACGCAGCTCGAGCGGGTCGAGCGGGAGATCGCCGCGGCCGAGGCGAGGGTCGCCGAGCTCGAGGCGCGGCTCGCTGAGGACTGGGGCAACGTGGAGACGCTCGCTGCGCACCGGCGCGCGCGCGACGAGCTGAAGTCGCTGCTCGAGCGCTGGGAGGACCTCTTCGAGCGGTCCTCCTCGTCCCTCTGACCGGGTCAGCCCCAGAAGGCGTCGAAACGGGCCTGGTCGGTCGGCACGGCGACGACCTCGACGAAGCGCCCGTCCCGTACACGGCAAAGCAGGATCTGCTCGATGTCGATCTCACGGCCGTCCGGACGGCTGCCGCGGGCGTCGTAGACCACGACCGCGCGCTCGTCGTCGGCGAGCGCATAGCGGAGCTCGCTGCGGTACGTGCCGGCCGTCGCCTCGGTCGTCATACGCAGGAAGCCGATCACCTCACGGCGGCCGCGATACTCGCCGGCAACCGGGCTCGCGCCTCCGACGCGCCAGACGACGTCGTCGTCGAGCGCGGCCACCACCGAGGCCCCGTCGCGCCGGGCGAACGCTTCGAAGATCCGGCGCGCGAGGGCGGCGTTCGGGTGTTCGGCAGTAGGCTCCGACACGTGCGCTGGACCGTACACGGAGAGCGATCGCTGTACGACAGCCCCTGGGTGAGCCTGCGCCTCGCGGACGTCGAGCTACCGGACGGCGACCGCTTCGAGCACCACGTCGTGCGCCTGCCCGGTCCCGCCGCCTCGTGTGTGATCGAGGACTCCGAGCGCGGCATCCTCCTGCTCTGGCGCCATCGCTTCATCACCGACACCTGGGGCTACGAGGTGCCCGCCGGGCGCGTCGACCCCGGCGAGGAGATCGTCGCGGCTGCAGCGCGGGAGGCGCTCGAGGAGTCGGGCTGGCGGCCGAACCCGCCGCTCGAGCCGCTCGGCTCCTGGTTCCCGACGAACGGTCTCTGCGACCAGGCGTTCCACGCCTTCCGGGCGCGCGGTGCGGCGTACGTCGGCGATCCGGTGGACGCCCACGAGGCCGAGCGCGTCGAATGGGTTCCCGTCGAGGACGTGAAGCGCCACATTGCCGAGGGGCGGCTGCTCGACGGCTTCTCGCTGACATCGCTCCTGCTGGCGTTCTCGTCCTGAACCCTCGACCCGCGCTCGAGCGAGGTCGAGGCCACTCGAGTCGTCCAAACGAGCCAACCAAACCTGCGCAAGCCTCGTAACCCTCCGACCGGGGTCTGACCCCTTTGGGAGAGTTGCGGCCTCGCGGGTCGACCGTCGTCAGGCGTCGCCGAGCGTGGCGAGCACCGCCTCGGCGATCACGCGCAAGGGGCGGCCGGAGACTTGACTGGCGCGGCGCAGACGAGAAAACGCCTCATCCTCGCTCAGACCCTCCTTCGCCATCAGGATGCCCTTGGCGCGCTCGATCGCCTTGCGCGCGGCGAGCGCCTCCGCGAGCGACTCAGCCTCCTCGCGCACGGCAGACAGCTCCTCGTGCCGGGCACGGGCGGTACGGATCGCAGGCAACAGGTCCTGCTCCCGAAAGGGCTTCACGAGGTAGCCGAAGACGCCGGCTTCCACCGCCCGCGAGACGAGCTCTTCCTGTCCGTACGCAGTCAGCATCACGATCGGGATCGGCCGTTCGTCCAGGATCTTCCGCGCCGCCTCGATCCCGTCGAGCCTCGGCATCTTCACATCCATGATCGCGACGTCGGGCTCGAGCGAGCGGGCGAGGAGCACCGCTTCCTCGCCGTCCTTCGCCTCGCCACAGACGTCGAACCCGTTCTTCTCGAGCAGCGAGCGCAAGTCGAGACGGATGATCGTCTCGTCCTCGGCGATCAGGATCCTCATGCGATCTCCCGCAACACGTCGCGCGGCTCCGGCCAGTGCAGGAGCGCGAGCGCCTCGTCCACCTTGCACCAGCGATGCTCGTCGTGCTCCCAGTCGAGCACCGGCTCCCAGCCCTCGGGGGCATCGACGGCGAAGGTGTGCACCGTCACCACGTCGTACACATACGGCCGACCGAGATCCGCAGGCTCGGCGTCGAGACCGGTTTCCTCGTGCAGCTCGCGCTGCGCCGCCTCGGCCCAGCTCTCGCCGTCCTCGACGCCGCCCGCGACCGAGTGCCAGTAGCCACCCTGCGGCAGCGAGCGGCGCAACACGAGGTAGTCCTCACCGCGTCGCACGAACACAAGCACCTCCCGGGTTCTCACACTCTGAGTCTAGGCGCGCAGCGCTTCGGCACGGAACCAGCCGCCGGAAAATTGTTCTAGGCGGGGAAGACGACCTCGGCGCGCAGGCCGCCGTCGCTCGTCAGTGCGAGCGTACCGCCGAGCTCGTCGCGGACGAGCGCCTCCACGATCGAAAGGCCGGTACCGGAGGGGTCGCCGTCGAGGCCCGCGCCGTCGTCCGCGATCGAGAGCACAACGTCGCCGTCCCTCTGCGCGAGCCCGACGCGAATCGTGCTGCCGCCGTGCTCGAGCGCGTTCTGGAGCAGCTCGCTGAAGACGAGGGCGAGCGCGGTGGCGCGGTTGCCCGCGAGCGAGACCGGTTCGAGCTCGGCCTCGACCGTCTTGCCGGCGACCAGCCCCTGGACGAGCATCGCGCGAAGCCGGTCGAGCAGCTCCGCAAGCTCGACATCATCGTCGCGGCGCTCGGTCAGCACTTCGTGCACCGCCGCGATCGCGAGGATGCGATTGACCGAGTCGTCGAGCGCCTTGCGCGGATCGATGTCGCCGGCCGAGCGCGCCTGTAGCCGAAGCAGCGAGGCGACGGTCTGGAGGTTGTTCTTGACCCGGTGGTGGATCTCCTGGGCCAGCACGCCGCGCAGCACCGCCCGCCCGTGCTCGAGCGCGACCGCCGCGTGGTGGGCGATCGACTGCAGCAGCTGCTGCTCGTCCTCGGTGAAGGGCGAGTCGCGGTCGGCGACGAGCTCGCCGATCTGCCGCCGCTTCCAGCGCAGCGGCGTCCGCACCGCGTGCTTGCCGGCGCGACCCTCCGGCCAGGCGATCCGCCCATCCTCGAGCACGAGTGCTGCGCCGGTCGCATCGACTGCGTCCATCGTGGTCTTGACGATCGCCTCGAGCGACTCCTCGAGGTAGAGCGACTCGGAGACCGCCTCGGAGATCCGGGCAAGCGCCTCGAGCTCCCCGACCCGCCGCTGAGCGTCGGCGTAGAGCTTGGCGTGCTCGATCGTCTGCGCGACCTGCGACGCGATCGCGACGAGCAGCTCGATCTCGTCGTCGCGAAACACCCGCGGCCGGCGCGTACGCGCGTTGAGCGCCCCGGCGAGCCGCTCCCTGGCGAGAATCGGCACGGCGAGGATCGACTCGTACTCCTCCTCGTGCAGGTTGGCGAACTGCTTGAAGCGCGGATCGAGATGCGCGTGCTCGGGGATCATGATCGGCGCGCGCTCGGCTGCTGCAACCCCGGTGATGCCCTCGCCGGGCCGCATGCGAGGGCGGCGCGTGAGCTCCTCCACCCGCGTTCCGTGCGTGGCCCGGAGGACGAGCTCGTCGGCCCGCTCGTCGTAGAGGTAGACGAAGCAGGCGTCGGCACCGAGCGCGTCGGCGACCTTCTGGGCGACGAGCGAGAGCACCTCCTCGAGGTCGAGCGTGGAGTTGACCGCCGCGATCGTCTCGGTCAGCAGACGCAGATGGCGCTCGGATCGCTCCACCGGAGAAGAGTGCCTGCGCGTCGTGCCTCCCGCGAATGCAAGCCGCCGGGCAGCGTAGAATGCTCTTCGCCGGACCTGGTTGCGGCAAGGTCAGGCTTCGACCGAGGGCGCCGGCCAGAGCGGCAGCCGGTGCCCTCGGGTCGGATCCGCGACGCACAACCGCGTCAAATCAGTCCAGCCGCCGACGAAGTGGTTAACCAAATCCTTACGGTTTGCGGCGTAGGTTCTTTGCACGCGGGGCATAACTTGGAGCGATGAGCGCTCTCGCAGTCGATCTCCGCCGCACGACCGGATACATCGTCGCCGACCGGCGCGGGCGGGTGATCGGGCGGGTCGAGTGCCCGATGTACGGCACCGCTCCCGACGTTCCGGATGCGCTCTCGGTCAAGGCGGGGTTCCTGAAGCGCCGCCGTCGGCTCGTCCCGGCCGACACGATCGACGCGATCGACGGCCGCAGCGGCGTGATCGGACTGCGCGTCGAGCGCGAGTCGATCCGCAGCTTCCTCTAGCCGAGGACCTCCCGGACTCCGCGCAACGGGCTCGCCCGGATCGACTCGAGCGCGCAGTTCCTCGGTCGCTCCGGTGGCGCAGAGGCGCCCTTCACCGGCCGCCCGGCGAGCAGCGAGGCAAACGCGTACCTCGAGACGTGGTCGGCGCCCGCAGCATGCAAGTGACCGACGAGCGAGCCCGAGACGAGCTCGATGAGTAGGGCGGCGAGGTCGTCGACCTGCACCGGCGAGCGGATCTCGTCGGTGTAGAACGTGTTCGCCGGGTCGCGCGAGGCGAGCTCGTGCTGCGACGGCTCGCGACCGCCGTAGATCAGCGAGGTGCGGACGATCAGCGCCTCCGGATGCTCGCGCGCCACTGCGGCCTCCGCCTCGGCCTTCGAGCGGCCGTAGTCCGTGATCGGATCGAGCGGATCGCCCTCGACGTACGGACTGCCCTTGCCACCGCTGAAGACGACGTCGGTCGAGACATGGACAAGCCGCAAGCCGCGGGCAGCCGCCGCGACAACCCGCGAGCCGTCCACGTTCGTCGACCACGCGTCCGGTCCATCCTGGACGTACGCCGTGTGAATGACCGCATCGGGCCGGAACTCCGCGAGGGAGCGCCGGACGGCGCCGTCGTCACGGATGTCGACCCCGGTCGAGCGCGAGACGCCGATGCAGCCGCGCGCGACGAGCTCACGCCCGAGATAGCCCGTCCCGCCGGTGACCAGGACGCGCACGAGTCGTGGCTAGAGCGACCAAAGGCGCCTGCGAGGGCGCCTCTGGTCGGCCGCAAACGGGGCTGCGACCAGCCGCAACCGGCGCAGCCCCAGGATCATCTAACTACGTCGTCGGCTCGGATACAACGATCCCTAGAGGACCGCGAGATAGCGCTTCATCTCCCACTCGGTCAGCTGCACGCGGTACTCATCCCATTCCTTGCGCTTGATCTCGACGTAGCGGTCGAAGATGTGCGGACCGAGCGCGCGGCGCATGAGGTCGGACTGGGACAGCTCATCGATCGCCTCTCCCAGCGTCTCGGGCAGCGAGGTGACGCCGCGCTCGCGGCGCTGCTCCGCGGTCAGGTGATAGAGGTTCGTCTCCATCGGATCCGGCAACTGGTAGCCCTGCTCGATCCCCTCCAGTCCGGCCTGCAGCAGAGCGGCGAAGGTCAGGTAAGGGTTGCAGGCCGGATCGGGGCACCGGATCTCGGCCCGGGTTGCGTTCTCCGACCCCGGCTTGTACAGGGGGATCCGGATCAGCGCGGAGCGGTTGCGCTGCGACCAGGCGACGTAGACGGGCGCCTCGTAGCCCGGCACGAGCCGCTTGTACGAGTTCACCCACTGCGCGAAGACCGCCGAGAGCTCTCTGGCGTGGCGCAGCTGACCCGCGATGAAGGCCTTGCCCGTCTCCGACAGGTGCCACTTGTCCTCCCCGTCGAAGAACGAGTTCCGCCCGCCCGTGAAGAGCGACTGGTGCGTGTGCATGCCGGAGCCGTTCTCGCCGAACAGCGGCTTCGGCATGAACGTCGCGTGATAGCCGTGCTGCTTCGCGATCTCCTTCACGACGAGGCGGTAGGTGATCGTGTGATCCGCCATCTCGAGCGCATTCGCGAAGCGAACGTCGATCTCGTGCTGCGACGGACCCACCTCGTGGTGGTGATACTCGACGGGGATGCCCATCGCCTCGAGCGCCTGGATCGTCTCGTGGCGCAGGTCGCTCGCAGCGTCCATCGTGGTCATCGCGAAGTAGCCGCCCTCGTCGAGCGTCTCTGTGCCGTGCTCATCCCTGAACAGGAAGTACTCGAGCTCGGGTCCGACGTTGAAGGTGTCGAAGCCCAGGCTCTTCATCCGCTCGAGCGCGAGCCGCAGCACGTGGCGCGGATCGCCCTCGTACGGGTTTCCGTCGGGAGTGACGACGTCGCAGATCATCCGTGCGCCCTTGCCGCCCGGCATCAGCTGAAAGGTCGCGGGATCGGGGATCGCGACCATGTCCGATTCCTCGATCGCGTTGAAGCCGGTGACGGAGGAGCCGTCGAAGCCCATCCCGTCGTCCAGCGCTCCCTCGATCTCGCTCGGCGTGATCGCAAAGCTCTTGAGATGCCCTTCGATGTCCGTGAACCAGAGCAGGACGAACTCGACCTTCTCGTCTGCGATCCGCTTCAGAACCTGCTTGCGCGTGTCCGGGTCGGATGTCGCCCGGTTCTTGCTCTCGACCTGAGCCATGTGGATGTCCCTCCTGGAAATGCAAAATGCCCCGGGCGCAGCCCGCTTCTGGGGCGCCCGAGGCAACGTCGCCTCGACAACGCGGCTGAGCATAACGCACACTCAGGCCTGCGGCCAGGCGAGTTGACGGCGTTCAGACGGCGCGCGCCGGCTTCGAACCCAGCTACGGGCGGGCGAACATGCTCCTCTGGGCGGACGACGTCACCGACGTTCGGTTCCAGCCCGCGGCGAGACGGAGGGCCCGATCAGCACCGACCCCGCGGCGGGGCGCATCCGGCCTCGCCGCACGCCGAAGGGCGCTCTTTCGAGGCGCTCCGCGCGATGGGGCACGACGGCTGGTACACGATCGAGGCGGTCAACCTGACCGCTTCAGCTTGCCGTGGCGCTTTGCGTGGCGCTCGCCGGTCCGGAACACGAGCAGGCCGAGCGGCACCGAGACGATGCCGATCGCGAGCAGCGGCCAGACGTCCGCCCACGCAAGCCCGGCGCCGTCCAAGATCTGGGCGCGGTTGCCGCGCAGCGCGTACGTGGCGGGCGAGATCTTCGCGATCCACTGCATCCAGTCCGGCAGCACGGTCACCGGGTAGTAGACGCCCGAGACCACGAGCATCATCCCCTGGGCGACGAAGCCGAGCTGCGTCCCCTTCTCCGGCGAGATCAGCGGCAGGACGGCGGTCATCATCCCGATCCCGATGAACGAGACCGACGCGATCCCGAGCAGCGCGAGCGCCGCACCGTAATTTGCGTGCGGCACGTGGATGCCGATGAAGGCCACGACAGCCGCGAACAGGATCACTGCGCGCACGATCCCGTAGAGCACAGCAAAGATGCCCATTCCGAACAGGTGCACGGTCCGCGAGACAGGCGCCATGAACGTGTACTCGATCGTCCCCTCCCAACGCTCCCAGGCGACGGTCTCGGTGACGATCTCGAAGATGATCCCGAGGAACGCCCAGATCACCCCGCCGACGAGCAGCTTCGTCGCGAGCTCGTTCTGCTGCGCTTCCGCTACGCCCACGCCCCGCGCGATGAACACGATCGTCAGCGTGTTCGCAATCGTCCAGAGCATGAACGCCGCGTCCCACCAGATGTAGCGCCTGACGAGGTAGACGTTCCGCTCCACGACACCGCCGAGCCCGATCAGCTCGTGACGGACGTTCAGCGCCCATTCGCTCATGCGAACACCTCCCGGTCCTGATCCTCCTCGAGCTCGAAGCTGCGGCCGGTCGCGGCGAAGAACGCCTGCTCGAGCGTCTCGACGCCGTAGCGGCGCTTAACCTCGGCGGCCGGCTCGAGGAAGAGCAGCTCGCCGCGGTCGAGGATGCCGATGCGGTCGGCGAGCGCCTCCGCCTCGACCATGTCGTGGGTGCACAGCAGGATCGTCGCGTCGTGCTGCTCGCGCACCTCGCGCACGAACTCCTGCACTTCGAGCTTGGACCGCGGGTCGAGCCCTGTCGTCGGCTCGTCGAGCAGAAGCAGCACCGGCGAGGTGAGCAGAGCCCGCGCCAGCGCAACCTTCTGCTGCATGCCCCGGGAGAGATGCTCCATCGGCTCGCCACGCCGGTCCGAGGGAAAGCCGACGCGGTCGAGGATGCGCGGAATCTCGTCGCGGGTCGTGCGACCGGTGATCCCGTAGAACTTGGCCGCATAGGAGAGATTCTCGGCTGCCGACATCTTCTTGAAGAACGAGGCCTCGACGGAAACGCGGTTGACGAGCCGGCGGACCGCCCGGGAGTCGGTGAAGACGTCGTGGCCGAAGACGCGAGCCTCGCCGCCGTCGTGCAGAAGCAGCGTCGACAGCAACCGCACGAGCGTCGACTTCCCGGAGCCGTTCTGGCCCAGGATCGCAACGCACTCGCCGCAATCGATCGTGAACGAGACGTCTTTCAGCGCCGCGCGCCGACGGCGCTTGCGCCCGTCGCGACGGAGGAACTCCTTGCGCAGATTGTGGACTTCGACGGCGAACAACGATGGCTCCTCGGGACGATCCGGACCGGACACGATCGGCGCACCTCCGAAAGGATCGGGAGGCGCGCGGCAGAAGGCGTGTCAGCCGACGAGCAACATCGCGCCAGAGCCTAGCAGCGCTCGGCCGAATCGGCCAACCGTGCGCCAGCGATGACGGCCGATCCGAGCAGACGCGACTTGAGCTCCGGCCCCTTTGCAGGCTATTCTCCCGACAGGCCGTCGCCGCCGAAGGCGCCGGCCGAGGCAATGGAGCCTCAGGATGCGACTCGCGTCCTGGGGCTTTTTTCGTGGTCCAAGCTCGAGGAGGAGTTCGCATGTCGGAGATCGAGTTCAGGCACTACGTCGAGAACGGCGCCGAGCCCCGCCAGGCGCTCGAGTGGGCGGGCGAGACGCTCGCCAAGATGGTCGACCTGAAGTTCTGCGACCTGCTCGGCACCTGGCAGCACGTGACACTGCCGCTGGCCGCGTTCGGCGAGGACGCGTTCGACGAAGGGCTCGGCTTCGACGGCTCGTCGATCCGCGGCTGGCAGGGCATCTCCGAGTCGGACATGCTGCTGATGCCGGTGGCTTCCACGGCACTGCTCGATCCGTTCTGCGAGGCCCCGACGCTGTCGGTGATCTGCGAGATCGTCGACCCCGTGACGAAGAAGCCATACGGCCGCGATCCACGACGCGTCGCGCGTCGCGCCGAGGAGTACCTGCGCTCGACCGGGATCGCCGACACGAGCTACTTCGGTCCCGAGTGCGAGTTCTTCGTCTTCGACGAGGTCTCGTACGAGCTCGGCCCGAACCGCTCGCACTACTATGTCGACTCCGGCGAGGGTCACTGGAACTCCGGCAAGGCCGGGCCCGGCTACACCGTCCGCGAGAAGGAGGGCTACTTCCCCCCGTCCCCGCACGACACGCTGAGCGATCTGCGAACGGAGATGGTGCTGACGCTCGAGCGGCTCGGCATCCCGTGCGAGTTCCACCACCACGAGGTCGCCTCGGGCGGCCAGTGCGAGATCGACCTCCGCTACGAGACGCTCACCCGGATGGCCGACCAGATCATGGTCTACAAGTACGTGGTCAAGAACGTCGCCCGCCGTGCCGGCAAGACGGTGACCTTCATGCCGAAGCCGATCTTCGGCGACAACGGCTCCGGTATGCACTGCCACCAGTCCCTGTGGCTGGAAGGCGAGCCGCTGATGGCAGATACGTCGGGCTACGCGGGGCTGTCGCAGCTCGCCCGCTCGTACATCGGCGGGCTGCTCGCCCATGCTCCGGCGCTGCTCGCGCTCTGCGCGCCGACCACGAACTCGTACCGGAGGCTCGTGCCGGGCTACGAGGCGCCGGTGAACCTCGTCTACTCGCAGCGAAACCGCTCGGCCTGCATCCGGATCCCGATGTACTCGGACTCGCCGAAGGCAAAGCGGATCGAGTTCCGCTGCCCCGACCCGTCCGCGAACCCGTATCTCGCCTTCTCGGCGATGCTGATGGCGGGGCTCGACGGCATCCGGCGTGGACTCGACCCGGGCGCGCCCGCCGACTACGACCTCTTCCACGAGAGCGGGGCCGGGGTGCCGCAGGTGCCGGGCTCACTCGCCGAGGCCCTCGACGCGCTCGAGGCGGACCACGAGTTCCTCCTCGAGGGCGAGGTCTTCACGGAGGACCTGGTCCGAGCCTGGATCGACTACAAGCGCGAGCGGGAGGTCGATCCGGTCCGGTTGCGACCGCATCCGGCCGAGTTCTCGCTCTACTTCGATTGCTAGCGCCGCTCGTCCGGGAGCTGCGCGAAGACGACTGGCCCGCGGCCGCCGCGGTCTACGAGGAGGGCATCCGCACCGGCAACGCCACCTTCGAGACCGCGGCGCCCCTCTGGTCCGCGTGGGACGCCGGCCACCTCGCCGAGCCGAGGCTGGTCGCGGAGCTCGACGGAGTGCTGGCGGGCTGGGCGGCGCTCATGCCCTACTCCTCGCGCTCCTGCTACGCGGGCGTCGCCGACGTCTCGGTATACGTCGCCGAGGCGGCGCGAGGCCGGGGTGTCGGGCGCGCGCTGCTCGACGAGCTCGTCGAACGAGCCGATCGGCTCGGCTTCTGGACGCTGCAGGCGGGCATCTTCCCCGAGAACGCGGCAAGCCTCCGCCTCCACGAGGGATGCGGATTCAGGCGCGTCGGGGTGCGCGAGCGCATCGGCAGGCTCGACGGCGTCTGGCGCGACGTCGTGCTGCTCGAGCGGCGCTCGCGGTCGACCGCCTGAGTCACTCTCAGCACGTTCTTAGGGTTTGGCAGTAGCCTCCGACCGTGCACGAGTGGCAGGCGCTCGTCCACGGCATGCGCGAGCATGCGTCCTCCGCTGCCCTCTACGGACGCAGCTCCGTCAGGCTGCTCGCGCGCAGCCGGGGGCGGCGGCGCGGACAAGAGGAGCGGCTCGTGTTCGTCGTCGGCTCTCCGCGCTCGGGCACGAGCTTTCTCGCGCGCTGCCTCGGCTCCCAACCCGGCTTCGTCGATCTCGGCGAGGTGCATCCGCTGAAAGCTGCAATTCCCGGGCTGGTCGGGCTCGACGAGGACGACGCGGCAGCCCGGATCCACAGCGTGCTCGAGCGGGTCCGGATGCTCGCCCTGGCCCGGGGGCTCCGCGGGGTCGAGCAGACGCCCGAAGTTGCCTTCGTACTCGGCGCCGCTCTCCGCGCCTACCCGGACGCCCGTGCGGTGCACATCGTGCGGGACGGTCGCGACGTGGTCGTCTCCCTGCTGGCAAAGGGTTGGCTCAATGCGACCGAGTCGGGCGGCGACGACGTCGGCCTCGCCTACGGGCCTCACGCCCGCTTCTGGGTCGAGCCCGCAAGCGTCGAGCGCTTCGAGGAGGGCAGCGATGCCGCGCGCGCAGCATCGGCGTGGCAGCACTACGTCAGGGCGGCCCGTACCGCGCCCGAGCGCACGTTCGAGCTGCGCTACGAGCGGCTGGTCGCCGACCCCGCGGGCGCGGCGGAGCAGCTCGCGGCGCACCTCGACGGCGATCTCGAGTCGCTGACCGAGGCATTCCGCGAGACCCGTGGCGACTCGGTCGGCCGCTGGGAGCGCTCCCTGACGGCAGAGCAGCTCGAAGACGTCGAAGCCGAGGCGGGCCCGCTGCTCCGCGAGCTCGGATACACCTGACATGCCGAGGTTCCCCGCAGAGCTCGTGCCGCGGATCCCGACCCCGGCCCGGGTCGTGATCCGCAACGTACTCTGGACGTACGGCAGAGCGACCTCAGCAGTCCGACCGTTGCCGGACTTCCTGATCGTCGGCGCACAGAAGGCCGGGACGACCGCCCTCTACTCCTATCTCCGCCGCCATCCGGGGATCATCGGTCCGGCCTGGAAGGAGATCAGCTACTTCGACCGGCACTATCGGCGCGGAGAGAGCTGGTACCGCGGACACTTTCCGGCCACCCACCGGGGCCGGCTCGTCGGTGAGGCCAGCCCGAGCTACCTCTTTCATCCTCTCGCGCCGGAGCGGGCCGCGGCGCTCCTGCCCGAGGCTCGGCTCATTGCACTGCTGAGAAATCCGGTCGACCGTGCGCTGTCCCACTACCACCACGAGGTCGCCCTGGGCCGCGAGGAGCTGCCGTTCGAGCAGGCGCTCGAGCAGGAGGAGGAGCGGACGCGCGGCGAGACCGACCGGCTACGGCGCGAGCCGGACTACTTCAGCCACGCCTGGTGGGACCACACCTATCTTGCCCGCGGGCGCTACGCAGAGCAGCTCGAGCGCTGGCTCGAAGCGTTCCCGCCAGAGCAGCTCCTCGTGCTGGCGACCGAGGAGCTCGCGGCGCTGCCAGGCGCGTCCTACGCACGCGTGCTGGAGTTCCTCCACGCTGCCCCGTACGAGCTGGAGTCCTACCCGCGGATCTTCGCGCGCAGCTACGCGGCCATGGCTCCCGCGACGCGGCAGCGTCTCGCCGAGTACTACGCGGAACCGAACGAGCGGCTCTTCGAGTTGCTCGGACGAGAGCTCGACTGGAGCTGATCAAGGGACCGCGGCCAGCGCCTCGGCCAGGCTGAACCGGCCGAGCCAGATCGCGCTTCCGGCAATCGCTCCCTCGCAGCCGAGCTCGCGGAGACGGCGCAGATCGTCGAGCGACGAGATCCCGCCGGCGGCGAGCACGGGCAGGCCCGAGGCATCGATCACCTCCCGGAGCAGCTCGAGATCCGGACCCTCGAGCGAGCCGTCGCGCCGTGTATTCGTGACGAGCAGCCTGCGAATCCCGGCGGCCGCGCAACGACGCGCCAGCTCGGACGCTTCGAGGTCGCTCGTGTCGGTCCAACCCTCGGTGGCGACACGCCCGTCCCGGGCGTCGATCGCGACGAGCACGCGCTCGCCGAAGCGGGCCGCCGCCTGCTCGAGAAAGCCGGGCGAGAGCGCGGCCGTCCCGACGAGTGCCCGCGCTGCGCCGGCGGCAAGCGCCGCCTCGACTGCCGCGAGCGTGCGCAGGCCGCCGCCGACCTGGACGGGAACCGTGGAGGCGGCAGTGACGCGCTCGATGAGCCCCGGCGCCGGCAAGCCGGCGAATGCGCCATCGAGGTCGACGAGGTGCAGTAGCCTCGCTCCCTCATCGGCGAACCGCCGCGCCGCCGCCGCCGGGTCGCCGCCCTCGACTGTCACCTGCTCGCGCACGCCGTGGCGCAGCCGTACGCACCGCCCCTCGAGGACGTCGATCGCCGGCGCCACCGTGAACCCCACTTGCGCCATCGTGTTACCATGCTAACATGTTGAGACCGATGGCAACCGCGAAGCAACCCTCACATGCGCCCGAGAGCTCCCCGACCGACCTGCCGGCTTCCACGGGCGAGCTCGCCGACGCGCTGCTCACGGCGCGCAACCGCGACGAGATGCTCCGGTTCCTGCGCGATCTCTGCACCTTCCAGGAGCTGGAGGCGCTCACGCATCGTTGGCAGATCGTCCAGCTGCTCGAGCAGCGCGTTCCCTACCTGGAGATCGCCGAACGCGTTGGGGCGAGCACGACGACCGTCACGCGCGTGGCGCAGTGGCTCCGTCACGGCGCCGGCGGCTACCGCACCGCGCTCGACCGGCTGCGACGGAAGCGAAAGTAGCCCGTGAGCGCAGCAGCGTTCACCCGCGCGCGCGAGCACGGGCGCCTCGCCGTCGCCGTCCCCTCGCAGGGGCGGATGTCGGCGCCGGCGCTCGAGCTGCTTGCCGCGGCGGGGCTCCGGTTCGAGGCGACCCAGCGCGCACTGCTGATCCCGTGCGCGAACGCACCGGTCGACCTGCTGCTCGTGCGCGCGGCCGACATTCCCGAGTACGTGCAGGACGGCGTCGTCCACGCCGGCATCACCGGCGCGAACCTGGTGGCCGAGGCCTCCGCCGACGTCGTGGCGCTGACCGACCTCGGCTTCGCCCGCTGCACGCTCGAAGCAGCCGTCCCACAGGACGCACCCGTCCACGAGCTCGCACAGCTCGGCGGGCTCCGAGTCGCAACGGCCTACCCGCACTCGACACGGGTGCTGCTCGAGGAGCGCGGAATCCAGGTCGAGATCGTCCCGGTCTCCGGGTCGGTCGAAGCATCCCCCCGCCTCGGGCTGTCGGACGCGATCGTCGATCTCGTCTCGACCGGCTCGACCGCCAGCGCGAACGGCCTGCGGCTCGTCGGCAGACTGCTCAGCTCGCAGGCCGTCCTCGTCGCAAGCCATGCGGCTCTCGAGAGCCGCCGCGACCTGATCGACCGGCTCGAGCTGATGGTCGCCGGCGTCGTCGCTGCCCGCAACCGCCGCTATCTGATGATGAACGCACCTGCGACCGCCCTCGACGAGATCAGCCGAGTGCTGCCGGGGATGGGCGCACCCTCGGTGCTGCCGCTCGCCGAGGAGGGGCAGATCGCAATCCATGCGGCCGTCGAGGCGGACGCGGTGTGGGATCTACTGGCGCCGCTGAAGGCAGCCGGCGCGTCGTCGATCCTGGTGATCCCGGTCGAGAGGCTGGTGCCGTGAGGAGATCCCTCGGATTCGACGACATCCTGCCGCGAGTCGCGGAGATCGTCGGCGACGTGCGCGAGCGCGGCGACGCGGCGCTCCTCGACTGGGCCGAGCGGCTCGACGGCGCGCGGCCGGACCCGCTGCGCGTCCCGGTCGTGCCGCAGGCGCTGGAGGCTGACGTCGAGCAGGCGCTTCGCTCGCTGATCGACACGGTCACGATCGTGCACTCCGCCGAGCGGCCGCACGACGTCGCCGTGGAGCCGCGGCCCGGCCTGCAGGTCGAGCGCCGCTGGCTGCCGCTCGAGTCGGTCGGGATCTACGTCCCGGCCGGCCGCTTCCCGCTGCCCTCCTCACTCGTGATGGCGGCGGCGCCCGCGCGCGCGGCGGGCGTTCGCCGGATCTGCGTCGTCACGGCGCAGCCGGTGCCGGCGACGATCGCGGTCGCCGAGCTGCTCGGGATCGACGAGCTCTACGCGGTCGGCGGCGCGCAAGCGATCGCGGCGCTCGCCTACGGCACCGAGTCGATCGAGCCCGTCGACAAGATCGTCGGCCCGGGGGGACGCTGGGTGACCGCTGCGAAGCTGCTCGTCTCGGCCCACGTCGGAATCGACCTGCCGGCGGGCCCGAGCGAGGTGCTCGTGATCGCCGACGAGAGCGCAGACGCCGCGCTCTGCCTCGCCGACCTGCGAGCGCAGGCCGAGCACGGGCCGGATTCGGTCGCGGTGCTCGTGACGACGAGTCGCGCGCTCGCCGACGCGGTCGGCTGGGGGAGCGTCGAGCTCGTGGCGAGCCTCGACGACGCAGTTGCGTATGCAAATGACTTCGCCCCCGAGCATCTCGAGCTGCACGTAGCCGATCCCGAGGCCCTCGCGGCACAGGTGCGAAACGCCGGCGCCGTCTTTCTCGGCGGCGAGACCTCAGCCGTGATCGGCGACTACTACGCAGGCTCGAACCACGTCCTTCCCACCGGCGGACTCGCCCGCTCTGTCGGCGGCCTGGGCCTGGAGGCCTTTTTGAAGCCGGTCGAGTTCGTGCGCGCGTCGCTCGAGGCGGCGCGCACGGCCGCCGACACTGCCGGGCCGCTCGCCCGGATCGAGGGCTTGACCGCCCACGGAGAGGCGCTGGCGGCCCGGTGACTACCGCGATCGAGCTCCCCGCCAGTTTCCGGCCCTACCGCTGGGCGCCGTCGCTCGCCGAGGTTGCAGAGCGCACCGGCCTGCGGGCCGAGCAGATCATCCGCTTCGACCAGAACGTGCCGCCCCTGCCCGGGATACCCCAGGTTCCGATCGGCGAGAGTTTCGCGCGGCTGAACGAGTACGGCGACGCCACCTACCTCGAGCTGCGGGAAGCGGCCGCGGGCTACTGCGGCGTCGAGCCGGAGCAGATCGTCGTCGGGGCCGGAGCCGACGACCTGATCCTGCTCGTCGCGCGCACCTTCCTCGGGCCCGGGCGCGTCGCCTCGATGCCCGAGCTCACATATCCGCTGTACCGGATCGCCACGGGGCTCGCCGGCGCAGAGGTCGGCGAGGACGGCGATCTTGTCTGGGTCTGCAACCCCGCCAATCCGACCGGCGAGCTCGCACCGCCCGACTCGCTGCCGGAGCTCGGCCCGCTCGTCGTCGTCGACGAGGCGTACTGGGAATTCGCGGGGGAAAGCATCGTCCCGCTCGGAGCGCCGAACGTGATCGTGATCCGGACGATGTCGAAGGCTTTCGGCCTCGCAGCACTCCGCGTCGGCTATGCCGTCTGTCCGCCGGAGCTCGCGCGCGAGCTCGAGGCGAGGCGCGCTCCGGCGCCGATCGCCGAACCCGCCGCACGCATCGCCGCGGCGGCGCTCCGAGCGCCCCGGCTCGACGTCGAGCAGGTCGGCGCCGAGCGGGAGCGTCTGCGCACGGCGCTGCTGGCGGCCGGCTACGAGGTGCCCGAGAGCCGCGCTTCATTCGTCTACGTGCGTGCTGACCTCGGCAGCGAGCTGGAGGCGAAAGGGCTGCTCGTGCGCCGCTTCCCCGGGGCGTTCCGCGCGACCGTGCGCCAGCCGGCGGAGAACGACCTGCTGCTCGCCGCACTCGGTGCCGGCACGGCGCCGTCGCCGCGGCGCAGTGCTCTCGTGCTGCGCACGACGAACGAGACGGCGCTGCGCGTCTCTCTCGACCTCGACGGCGCCGGCCGCGCACGCGTCGCGACGGGCATCGGGCTGCTCGACCATTTCCTGACGGCGCTCGCCTTCCACGGCGGGTTCGACCTCGAGCTGCTCGCCGGGGGCGACCTCGAGGTCGACGAGCACCATACGACCGAGGACGTGCTGGCCGCGCTCGGCGATGCTCTGGCGCAGGCACTTGGATCGCGAGCCGGGCTCACCCGCTACGGCTCCGCGGATGTACCGATGGACGAGGCGATCGCCCGCTGCACCGTCGACCTCGTGCAGCGCCCCCACGCCGAGGTGCACGTCGAGGTCGCCGACACCGTGCTGCCGCATGCACTCGAGCGCTTCGCGATGCAAGCGCGGCTGACCCTCCATCTCGAGGCGTCGGGGACGGACGACCATCACGTCGCGGAAGCGGCTTTCAAGTCGCTCGGCCGGGCGCTGCGTCAGGCCGTCGCGCCGGGCGGAAGCGGCTCGACGAAGGGCGCCATGTGAGGGTGGCAGTCGCGGACTACGGAGCCGGGAATCTCCGCAGCGTGTGCTCCGGCTTCGAGCGCGCGGGCGCGAAGCCGTTCGTGACGACAGAGCTCGCCGAGGCGCCGCTCGCGGTGATTGCGGGCGTCGGCAACTCCGCCGCCGCCGCCGTCGAACTCGAGCGGCGCGGCCTCGCAGAGCAGCTGCGCGAGCGCGTCGCCGCCGGCCGGCCCGTCTTCGGGATCTGCCTCGGCATGCAGCTCCTGTTCGGCGACAGCGAGGAAGGCGGCCGGGGGCTCGCATTGCTCGAGGGCAAGGTCGTGCGGCTGCGGGCGCGCCAGGTGCCGCACATGGGCTGGAACGCGCTCGCGGTCGGAGCTCCGAGCGCAGTGCTCGAGGGGCTCGACGGGCTCGACGTCTACTTCGCGCACAGCTACGTCGTCGAGGACGGCGATTCCGTCGTGGCGACCGTCGACCACGAGGGCTCGGTCGTCGCCGCAGTCGAGCACGGCGCCCTGGCGGGCGTGCAGTTCCACCCCGAGCGCAGCGGCGCCGCGGGCGCGCGAATCCTCGAGAACGTGCTGAGATGGTCAAGCGCCGCCTGATCACCTGCCTCGACGTGGACAAGGGGCGCGTCGTCAAGGGCATCCGCTTTCTGGGCCTGCGCGAGGTGGGCGATCCCGTCGAGCTCGCGACGCGCTACTCCGAGCTCGGCGCCGACGAGCTCGTCTTCCTCGACGTGACCGCGACAATCGACGGGCGGCGCCCCCCGCTCGAGCTCGTCGAGCGGGCCGCCGCCGAGCTGCAGATCCCGTTCACCGTCGGCGGCGGCATCTCGACGCTCGAGGACGCACGCTCGCTGCTGCGCGCAGGCGCCGACAAGGTCGCGGTCAACCGAGCCGCCCTCGAGGAGCCCGATCTACTCGCCGAGCTTGCCGGCGAGTTCGGCGCGCAAGCGGTCGTGTGCGCGATCGACGCCAAGGGCGGCAAGGTCGTGACCCACGGCGGCCGGCAGCCGCGCGACCTCGACGCGGTGGCCTGGGCACGGGAGGCGGCGCTACGTGGCGCGGGCGAGATCCTGCTCACGTCGATCGACGCCGACGGCACCCGCGCCGGCTACGACCTCGAGCTGACGGGCGCCGTCGTCGACGCCGTCTCGGTGCCGGTTGTCGCCTCGGGCGGCGCCGGCGAGGCCTCGCATCTCGCGGACGCGTTCGCGATCGGCGCGTCCGCAGCGCTGATCGCCTCGATCGTGCACGAGCGGCCCGAGCGGCTGCCGGAGCTGAAGGCCGAGCTGAGGGAGGCAGGATGGCCGATGCGGAGCTGAGGGCGGCGATCGTCCAGGACGCGGGCGACGGACGTGTGCTGATGCTCGCCTGGATGGACGACGAGGCCCTGCGCCTGACCCGCGAGACCGGCGAGGCGTGGTTCTGGAGCCGCTCGCGGCAGGAACTCTGGCACAAGGGCGCGACGTCGGGAAACACGCTCTCGGTGGAGGAGCTCCGGGACGACTGCGACGGCGACGCGATCTTGCTGCGCGTACGTCCTACGGGGCCTGCATGCCACACCGGTTCGCGCTCGTGCTTTGCGCCGTGGCTCTGGCGGACGGTGGCCGAGCGCGCGAAGGAGCGTCCGGAGGGCTCCTACGTCGTGTCGCTGCTCGACAAGCCCGGGGAGGCCGCGCGCAAGGTCGGCGAGGAGGGGCTCGAGGCGGCGCTTGCGGGCGTTTCGGAGAGCGACGAGCGGCTGATCGAGGAGCTCGCCGATCTCTGGTTCCACTCGTACGTGCTCCTCGCCGCGCGCGGCCTCGATCCGGACGACGTGGAGGCGGAGCTGCGCCGTAGAGTTCGCTGATGCGCACGGTCGTCGTCGACTGCCGGTACGAGCTCGGGCGACCGGAGCGTGGCCAGCGAGCTCTACCTCGCTGGGCACATCCCGGGCGCAGCCTTCCTCGACCTCGACACGGAGCTCTGCGACCTCTCGGTGCCAGACGCGGGGCGACACCCGCTACCGAGCGCCGCGCAGTTCGCCGCCGCGGCCGGCCGCGCCGGAATCGACTCGGGTGCCCTCGTCGTGGCCTACGGCAACGGAGCGGCGCGCCTCTGGTGGCTCCTGCGCCACTTCGGCCACGAGGCGGCGGGCGTGATCGACGTCTGGCACGGTCCGTGGCGCGCGGGCGAGGAGCAGATCGCACCGGCGGCCTTCGAGCCGCGCGAGCGTGAGGGTGACACGATCTCGGCCGCCGAGCTGCACGAGCGGCTCGACGAGCCCGATCTCGTCGTCGTCGACTCACGCGCGCCCGAACGCTACCGCGGCGACGTCGAGCCGATCGACAAGGTCGCCGGTCGCATCCCCGGCGCCGTCAACGCTCCTGCCGGCGCGCCTCTGCCTACCGGACTGCTCGACGCGCGCGAGCTGGTGGTCTACTGCGGCTCGGGGATCGCGGCCTGCGACGATCTGCTGAGGCTGTACGAAGCGGGCCGGTCGGACGCGCGGCTCTACCCGGGTTCGTGGAGCGACTGGTCGACGCGCGGGCTCCCGGTCGAGCGCGGGTAGAGGGC
This sequence comes from uncultured Actinomycetes bacterium, assembly GCA_963757725.1. GTDB lineage: Bacteria > Actinomycetota > Thermoleophilia > Gaiellales > Gaiellaceae > CAVWSR01. Next base: position 219,072 of record CAVWSR010000002.1, on the reverse strand, counting down.
AATTCGATAGACGCGCGCGTTCACCCCGCCCAGGGTGGGGGTTGCGTCCCCTGGGGCAGACGCTAGCGGGAAGAGGCACACGTGTCAGTGCCGATCTTGCGCCAAGTTCGCTCAGGTCGAGGCGAAGCGCTCGCGTGCAGCGAGCACCCTGGCGCGCACATCGCCGAGGCGCGCGGCGACGCTCGCCCGGGCATCGGTCGCCGGCACGAAGCCGCCCTCGCGAATCAGCGCGGCGACCTGCTCGTGCGCGTCCCGGAACGGCATGCCGCCTCGGACGAGCGCCTCGGCTGCATCGGTCGCGAGGAGCTGCGAGTCCGCTGCCGCCGCCCCGAGCCTCGTGCGGTCGAAATCGAGCCCCGCCACGAGCTTGGCGAGCGCGGCGAGCGCGAGCCTCGTCTCCCGACGCGCGGCGAAAACCGGCGCCTTGTCCTCCTGCAGGTCACGATCGTAGGCGAGCGGGATTCCCTTGACGACCGCAAGCAGGCCGGCCAGCCGCCCGAGGGCAGTTCCCGCCTTGCCGCGCACCAGCTCGGCGACGTCCGGGTTCAGCTTCTGCGGCATGATCGATGAACCCGTCGCCGCGGTCTCGGGGAGCCGCGCGAAGCCGAACTCGCTCCCGACCCAGAGGCAGATCTCCTCGCCGATCCGCGACAGGTGCGAGAAGAGCACCGCGACCGCGTAGAGGTAGTCGAGCGCAAAATCGCGGTCGGCGACGGCGTCGATCGTGTTCGCAGGCTGCGGCAGCCCGAGCGTCGATCCGGCCAGCGCGCCCGCCCCGAGCGGCGACACCGAAGCCTGCGCGGCCGCGAAGCGCAGCCGGGTCCGGTCCCGACCGAGCATCTCGACCCACGCGAGCAGGTGATAGCCGAGTGTGACGGGCTGTGCACGCTGCAGATGCGTGTACCCCGGCATCAGCGTCTCCGCCTCGGCGTCGGCACGGTCGAGCAGAGCGCCGGCGAGCACGCCGATCCCCTCCACCGCCTCTCCACATGCGTCTTCGACGTAGAGCCGGAACGCCGCGGCGACCTGGTCGTTCCGGGAACGACCTGCGTGTAGCTTCCGCCCGACCTCGCCCAGCTGGCGCTCGATCGACGAGTGGACGTCCTCGTCCGCCGCGGACGGCGGCTCGATCCGCTCGAGCCCCGCCTCGATCTGCGCCAGCTCGGCAGCCGACAGCAGCCCGGCCGCGTGTAGCCGTCTTGCGTGCTCGGCAGATGCACGGCAGTCGTAGGGGAGCAGCTCGGCGTCGTCTGCGCGCAGGAACTCCCAGACCGCCGGCGCGAGGCGACCCTCGACTCGACCGGACCAGAGCGTCATACCGACGCGTGCTTGCGCTTCCGCGCCGCCGCCAGCTCGCTCTCGAGCCCCGCGATCCTGATGAAGCCCTCGGAGGCCTCGTGGGGGAAGGTCTCGCCGGTCCCGTACGAGGACAGCTGCTCCTTGTAGAGCGCGTGCTCGGAGCGCCGGCCCTCGGGAATCGCGGCGCCCGCGGTGAGCTTGACCCGCACCTCGCCGGTGACGAGCTCCTGTGTGACGTCCACGAACGCGTCGATCGCCTCGCGCGCCGGCGAGAACCAGAGGCCCTCGTAGACGAGCTCCGACCAGCGCGTCACGAGCCCGCGCTTGATCCGGGACTCGTCCTTCGTCAGCACGAGATCCTCGAGCGCCGAGTGGGCGGCGACGATCGTCATCGCCGCCGGCGCCTCGTACAGCTCGCGGCTCTTGATCCCGACGACGCGGTTCTCGATCATGTCGATCCGGCCGATCCCGTACGCGCCCGCCTTGACGTTCAGCGCCGCGATCAGATCGGCCAGCGCGAGCTCCTCGCCGTCGAGGGAGACGGGCAGGCCCCGCTCGAAGCCGATCACGACCAGCTCGGGCGCGGGCGCAGCCCCCGGCGACGCGGTGAGCGCGAACGGCTCCTCGGGCGGCCCGTTCCACGGGTCCTCCAGTACACCGGCCTCGATCGCACGGCCGAGCAGGTTCTCGTCGAACGAGAACGGCGACTCCTTGGTCGCCTCGACCGGAATCCCCCGGGAGAGCGCGTAGGCGATCTCCTCATCGCGCGTCCAGATCCGGTCGCGCAGCGGCGCGATCACGCGCACGCCGGGGTAGTTCGCCTTGAACGCGAACTCGAAGCGCACCTGGTCGTTGCCCTTGCCGGTGCAGCCGTGCACGACGGCCTCCGCGCCGAGCTCGAGCGCGAGCTCCGCGACCGCCTGCGCGATCACCGGGCGCGAGAGCGCCGAGACGAGCGGGTACTTGTCCTCGTAGAGCGCACCCGCCTTCAGCGACCTCGCGACCTGCTCGTCGGCGAACGCATGCCGCTTGTCGAGCAGGACGACGTCGTCTGCGCCGGCGGCCTTGCCGCGCGCGATCGAGGGCCTGACGTCGAGGGTCTGGCCGACGTCGACGAGCACGGCGACGACCTCGTCGTAGCCGTAGTCCTCCTTCAGCCAGGCGATGATGCAGCTGGTATCGAGCCCCCCGCTGAAGGCGACGACGGCGGTCCTGGTCATGCGGCTCCTTCGAGTAGATGCGTACGTAGCTCGTCGCGCAGGCGGGCGCCGCTGACGCCCTCACGGGGCGCGACGAAGATCGTGTTCTCGCCTGCGATCGTGCCGAGAACGAGTGGATGGGCCGCATCGTCGATCGCGTCGGCGAGCGCGGCGGCGAGCCCGGGCGGCGTGCGTACGACGACGAGGTGCTCGCTCGCCTCGACCGCGAGCGCGGTCCGCCGCAGGAAGAGCGAGAGGTCGCGCATGCGGTCGATGTCGGCAGCGCCGGCCGGCGCGTAGACGAGCCGGCCGGACGAGCCGCGCACCTTGCGCAGGCCGAGCTCCTGGATGTCGCGCGAGACGGTTGTCTGGACGGCCTCGTAGCCCTCGTCGTGCAGAGCCTGGGAGAGCTCGGCCTGCGTGGACAGCTCGCGCTCGCCGATCAGACGCAGGATCGCGCCCTGGCGCTCCCGGCGCGCGGCGGTCACGCGAGCACCTCCGCGAGGATCGCAAGAGCCTCGTCCACCTCGGGCTCCGAGACGACGAGCGCCGGGGCGAGGCGCAGGACGTCGGACCCGGCCGTGAGCGTCACGAGCCCCGCCTCGAGACACGCGTCGACGACCGGTCCCGCCTCGATGTCGAGCTGATAGCCGACGAGCAGGCCGCGGCCGCGCGCCTCGAGGACGTGCGGCAGCTCGGCGGCGCGGAGCTTCGCCCCGAGAGCTGTCACCGAGGCGAGCAGCTCGTCGGTGATCTCGGCGCAGACGGCGAGAGCGGCGGCGCACGCGACGGGGTTGCCGCCGAACGTCGAGCCGTGGTCGCCGGCCGCGAAGCCGCCACAAGCGTCGTCGGAGACGAGCAGGCAGCCGATCGGGAGGCCGTTTGCGAGCCCCTTGGCGAGGGTTACGAGGTCGGGCTTGACGCCGAGCTGCTCGAAGCAGAAGAAGGTACCGGTGCGGCCGATCCCGGTCTGAATCTCGTCGAGGCAGAGCAGCGCGTCAGCGTCTGCCGCAGCCTGGACGAACGCGGCGTCGAGCGGATGGACGCCGCCTTCGCCCTGCACCGGCTCGAGCAGGATCAGGCCGACGTCGGGGTCGGAGAACGCCGAGGTGTCGCCCGCCTCGACGAAGCGGACGTCGCCGAGCAGCGGCTCGAACGGCGCGCGCTTCGCGGGCTGGCCCGTTACCGACAGGGCGCCGAGGGTGCGTCCGTGAAAGCCGCGCTCGAGCGCGACGACGCCGGTCTTGCCCGTTGCCTTGCGCGCGTACTTGACCGCCGCCTCGATCGCCTCCGTGCCGGAGTTGCAGAAGAACGCCTGCGCGCCGCCGAAGCGCTCGGAGAGCGCCGACGCGAGCTGCTCGGCCGGCTCGCTCCGATACAGGTTCGAGACGTGCCAGATCCTGTCGAGCTGCGCGTGCGCCGCGGCCGTCACCGCCGGATGGTGGTGGCCGAGCTGCGTCACGGCGATCCCGCCCGCAAAATCGAGGTAGCGCTTACCGGCCGAGTCGACGAGCCGAAGGCCCTCACCCTCGACGAAGGTGACGTCGGCGCGCGGGTAGACCGGCAGCATCGGCACATCCGTCGCGCTGGTCATGGAAGCACCGCCGTCACACCGATGTGAGCCGGAACGCCACCGCGGACCGCCAGAACCGCCGCCATCAGCTTCGGGACGATGCCGCCCTCGAAGGCACCCTCGCCGAGCAGCCTGTCGGCCTCGTCCACACCGATCGAAGGCACGACCACGTCCTCCAGCAGCAGGCCGGGCACGTCGGTGACGAAGAGGAGCTTCTCAGCGCCGAGTGCGACAGCGAGCGCAGCGGCAGCATCGTCGGCGTTCACGTTCAAACCGGAGGCGAGCGGTGCGACCACCGGCACCTTGCCGGCGGCGAGCGCCTCGAGAATCTCCGGCGCGGCGATCGGTAGAGGCTCGCCGACGAAGCCGAGCTCCGGAACCTGGACCGCCCGCAGCACGCCGACCAGTCCGATTGCGTTCGGGATCACGGCGCAGAGCGCCCGGTTGACCGCCGTGAGCGACTCGACCACGACCTCGAGCGTGGCGGCGTCGGTGACGCGCCGACCCCGTACGAAGCGTATGGGGATGCCACGGCGCTCCATCTCGCCCGAGATCTGCGGCCCGGCCCCGTGGACGACGACCGCGCCCTCAGGCAGAGGCGGCAGAACGCCGGCGACGGCGCCGCCGATCTTGACGACGGCCGGGCTCACGTCCGGTAGTCCGCGTTGATGCGCACGTAGTCGTACGAAAGGTCGCTCGTCAGGTAGCTCGCGCTGCCCGACCCGAGGCCGAGCTCGAGCTCGATCGTGCAGCTCGGCCCGGCAACTTCCGGCTCGGCGCCCGAGGGCGAGCCGTCCTTCAGGACGACCGTGCCGTTGTAGCTCAGATTGACGGCGTCGGCGTCGATGTCGGCGTAGCCGCCGTTGAACGGCGCCGAGCCCGCCGCCATCAGCACGCGGCCCCAGTTCGCGTCGTGGCCGAAGAGAGCGGTCTTGACGAGCGGTGAGGTCGCGATCCGCCGCGCGATCGCGCGCGCCTGCGCATCGTCGGTCGCACCGGAGACGTCGATCTGGGCGAGCACCGTCACACCTTCCCCGTCGGCGACGACCTGCCGCGAGAGATCCCGGCACACCTCGAGCAGCGCGTCCGCGAAGGCTGCGTCGGTCTCCGCGGTGCGCTCGATCCCGGACGCGCCGTTGGCGAGCAGCAGCACCGTGTCGTTCGTCGAGCAGTCGCCGTCGATCGAGATCGCGTTGAACGTCTCGTCGACCGCCGGCCGCAGGAACCGGATCGGCTCGCCGGCAGCGAGCGGATAGTCGGTCGTGACGATCGCGAGCATCGTCGCGAGGTCCGGGTGGATCATCCCCGCCCCTTTCGCCATGCCGCCGACGGTGAATCCGTGGGTCGTGACCGTCGCGGTCTTCGCGCGCGTGTCGGTGGTCATGATCGCGTGCGCGGCGTCGGCGCCGCCCTCCTGCGAGAGCACCGGCACCGCAGCGGCGACGCCTGCAACGAGCTTGTCCATCGGCAGCCGCATGCCGATCACGCCCGTCGAGAGCACAAACACCTGCTCCGGCGCGACACCGAGGAGGCCGGCCGCCGCAACCGCGGTGGCGATCGCATCCTGCTTGCCGCCCTCGCCGGTCGCCGAGTTGGCAACGCCGGAATTGATCACGACCGCCTGCGGCTCGGCGACGGCAAGATGTTCGCGATTCACGACCAGGCATGCCGCCTGCACCTTGTTGCGGCTGAACATCGCACCGCCCACGGCAGGCGCGGTCGAGCGCACGACAGCGAGGTCGAGTCCCTTGCGCCGAATCCCCGCCGCGACACCGCTCGCCTCGAAGCCCTGTGCGGCCGTGACGCTCACACCAGCACCCCGGCGTGGCGCAAGCCGGCGGTCTCGGCGAAGCCGAAGGAGAGGTTGGCGTTCTGGATCGCCTGGCCCGCCGCGCCCTTGCCGAGATTGTCGATCGCGCAGATCACGACGGCGCGGCCGGTCGGCCCATCCTCATAGACGGCGATCTCGGCCGTATCCGTCCCCTGTACGCGCGTCAGCTCCGGCTCGATCCCGTCCGGCAGCACGTCGACGAGCGGTGCGTCCGCATATGCATCCTCGAGCAGCGCGCGCACGTCGACACCGGCGAGTGGCTGCACGTAGCAGGTTGCGATCAGCCCGCGGCGCACGGGCAAGAGGTGCGGGACGAGGCAGACCGGGAAGCCGAGCGCCTGCGCGATCTCGGGCGCGTGCTGGTGGCGGCCGACCTTGTACGGCGACAGATTCTCGAGCACGCTGCCCGCATGTGAGCTCGCCTTCAGCGTCCGCCCGGCGCCCGAGACGCCCGACTTGGCATCGATCACGACGCCTGTGCGCTCGACGGCGTTGCGCAGCGGCTGAAGAGCGAGGAGGGACGCCGTCGCGTAGCAGCCGGGGTTCGAGAGCAGGCGGCCCTGCGGCGGGAAGAGCTCCGGGAGCGCATACTCCCAGCTGCCGAGCTCGGCCGGTCGCGGATGCTCGAAGCCGTACCACTGCTCGTAGCCGGCGGGATCGTGCAGCCGGTGCGCGCCGGAGAGGTCGATCACGATCCCGCGGCGCGGCGGCGAGAGCTGCGAGGCGCGCTCGTGGTCGAGGCAGACGAAGACGACGTCGGCCTCGCTCGCAAGCGCAGCCTCGTTCGTGACGAAGTGCGGGACGCGCTTGCCGCCGTTGCGATTCAGGCGCGGGTCGAGAGCGGCTGCACTCTGGCCGGCAAGACTGTCGGAACCGACAGCGTGCAGCTCGAGCTCGGGATGCGCGAGCACGCGGTCGAGAGTCTCCTGGCCCGAATAGCCGGTCGCGCCGACGATCGTCGCATACGCCATCCGCGTATTATGCGGACAACTAGCGTATTATGCAAGTACGCCGCTGCTAGGAGACGGCGAAGACGACCGTCACGGACGCCTGGATCTGCTGCGTGCCGGGCTCGATCGGAGTCGAGGGGTTCGTGTCGGTCTTGCCGAAAGCGATCGGCTGCGGCGAGGAGCTGCCCTCGACGATCGCGGTCACCGAACCGAGCGTCACTCCGGCAGCGGCCGCGAGGGCCTGCGCCTTCGCCTTGGCATCGGCGACCGCGTTCTTCAGGGCCTGGCGGTAGAGCGCATCCTGGTCGGAGCGCGTGAAGGTCGGGCCAGACACGTCGGTCGCGCCCGCCCCCACGGCGGCGTCGATCAGCTCGCCCGCACGCGCAATGGCGCTCTGCACGCTGACGGCGTTCGAGGCCGTGTAGCCGACGATCTCGCCCTTGTCCGTCGCCCGCGGCGAGAGCGAGATCGACTGCGTCTGGAGATCCGCCGCTGCGACACCGTGCGCCTTCAGCGCGGCGATCACCTTCTGCATCGCCTCGGAGTTTCGCGCCAGCGCCGCGGAAGCGGTCGTGGCCTGCGTCGTAACGCCGAAGGAGAGCGACGCGCGGTCGGGCGTCGTGGTGACCGTGCCGTTCCCGTTGACCGTGATCCCTCCCGGCTGGTCGGCTGTACCGCTCGAGCGAGCGGAACCCGGGCTGCCCGCGCCGACGAGCGCGCCGACGGCTGCCGCCAGGGCACCCGCAGCGAGAATCCGGAAGGCGCGTTCCTTCATGCCGCCTGGAAGCCTGTCAGATACGGCCGCCAGCCGGAGGGGATGGTCGGCGCGGCGAGCCGGATGAACAACACCGGGGCCGGCGGGCGCGGCGGATGGGGAAGCTCCATGTGCACCTCGTGCAGCAGCCGGTTGCCCTTGCGCAGGTTGCACGGCGCGCAGGAGGTGACCACGTTCTCCCAGACCGAGCCGCCGCCCCGACTCCGCGGGACGACGTGGTCGAGCGTCAGCCGTCCGGCCGCCGTGCCGCAGTACACGCAGCGCCACCCATCACGCGCGAAGAGCGCCCGGCGGGAGATCTTGCGCTGGATCCCGCGCGGCACGCGCACGTAGTGCACGAGCCGGATCACGTGCGGCCACGGATACGTGCTCGTCGCCGAGCGCAGCGGCTGGTCGAGCGCCTCGAGCACCTCGGCCTTCCCTTTCCAAACGAGTACGTGCGCGCGGCGCACCGAGCACACGTTCAACGGCTCGAAGCTGGCATTCAAGACGAGAGCCTGCTGCACCTGCCGGAAATGTACCAACGAGGCCGGGTCAGCAGCCGCGCCGCAGGACCTCGGCGACGAACAGCTTCGGCCACTCCAGCGCGGCGCCGACCACGTAGTCGACGAGCCGCGGCCGCGAGGCGACCATGCGCAGCGCACCGTCGAAGCAGCGCTTGACGATGATGCGGGCGCGGAAGACGTGGTAGCGCGACGTCACGACGTCGACCGTCCGCCAGCCCCTGTCCCGCGCGAGCCGGGCAATCGCCTCCGCCTCACCCTTGGTCGAGAACGGCTCGGGACGGATGCAGAGGACCCGATACGGTGTGCGCCGGCCGCACAGGCCCGGCGCGGTCCGCAGCCCGTCGGAGACGACGAGCAGCGGCGCAATCCGGGCTCGCATCAGCGCGAGCCCCCGCGGCAGCCGGTCGTGGTTCGAGCCCGAGAGCACCACCACCGCGTCGGCGCGCCCCGGCGCGTCGGACGTCGGAAAGCCGAACAGCCAGACGCTGGCGGCGACGAGCGCCGCGACCAGGAGCAGGACGAGCCGCCTGTACCAGCGAAGGAGGAACACAGGCAGGGGTGAGGAGCCCTAGTGCGCCATCGCGCGCTCGACTGCCTCGAGCTCCTCGGGCGAGAGGGCGACGGACGCGCGCCCGCGGTCGAGCTCCTTCATGTAGATGCGCGCGTAGTCGCGACCCTGGATGGCGCTGATCACGATCCCGGTCCGCTCGCCGTCGAGCATCGCGACGGTCGCAGACTGCTCGCCGCCCTTCTGCTGGAAGGCGTCGTAGCGGACGAGGGACGTCTTCGAAAGCGAGCCGTCGATCCGACGGTCGACGCGAGCGAGTCCGCCGGCGATCTCGCCGACAGCCTTGTTGAGGTCGTCGATCCGCGCCTGCAGCGAGACTGCGAAATCGACGAGGTCGCCGCTGCCGCCGCCGAGCAATACGCGCTGAGCGGCGCGGGCGGCGCGCAGCTTGAGCAGCGCCCAGACTGCGACGACGAGAGCGACGACCGCGCCGCCGCAGGCGCCGATCGCGATCCAGGCTGCACCGGTGGCCGAGACGTGCACGAGCCGATCCTAGCCCCGCTGCAACCGCTCCGAGCGACCCGGCTAGCCGAGGCTGAAGATGACCGGATACTCAGCGGAGTTGTTGCCCGTGTTCTTCTCGCCGGGCACCGGCAGCACGTCGACTTTGATCGTCGTCTTGATCCCGAACGGCGGCTGGCCGAGGTTGCCGAAGGTGACCGTCTTCGACTCGCCCTTGTTCAACAGGTCGATCGTCGCCTTCTTGACGATGTTCGCCGGGCTGCGCTGAATCGTCAGCGTGACCTTGATCGAGACCTCCTGCGAGTCGCCCGTGTCCTGAACGGTCACCGCAAAAGCAAGGTCGGTCGAGGCGGTGACCGTGTTCTCGGTCGACGTGGAAAGCGTCTGGCCCTGCGGCAGCGCCTTCACCGAGACGAGCCCGGTGCCGTGCAGCCCGCCGGCGGTTCCGCCCGTCGAGGCGCCGTGAATCCGCTTCCAGGCGTTCTCCAGAGAGCTCGCGCTCGCGAGCTCGGCGTTTGCGAGGAAGGTCGAGTCGGGGACCGGCACGCCGCCGACGCCCTGCTTGCGCAGCTCCGCGACTGCCGGGGCCTTGAACAGATCGGCCCAGACGACGTCGGAGGCGAGCAGGCGCGCCGCCTGGGTGGCGAGCAGCTGCCCGGCCTGGGCGGACTGGCTGGACTTCTGCCCTGCGGTCGTCCGGAACGCGTCGGCGAGACCCTTGAGGCCGCTGACGCGAAACTCGAGCGCCTCGAGCACGTGGTCGTTCTCGGAGCGGAGCGGGCCGGGCGGCTGGAGTGTCTTCGCCTGGGCGACGTTCTGCTGCTCCTGCTGGGAGAAGCTGTCGAGCTTCGTCTCGAGGTCGGCTTCCTTCAGACCGGCAGTCGTGAGCAGGCCGTTCAGCTCCTGCCCGGTCTGCTGCGAGTTCTGCCCGATCGCGGCAACCTTCTCCATGTAGTGCTTGTAGGAGTTGCGCTTCGACGCCCCCTGGCAGCTCTGCACCCAGAAGACGAGCAGCACGATGATCAGGATCGCGAAGGCGATCAGGCCGGCGAGGCGCAGCAGCGGGGTGAAGCCGGCGGGCGGGCGGATCGGCCCCCGCGGCGGACCGTCGCCCCCGCCGCGCCTGGGCGTCCGCTTGCGTGAGGCGTCCTCCCGTGTCTCGGGCTCGTCGAAGAAGTCGAACTCGATGTCGTCGCCGACGTCACTCATGTGCTGACGGGGAGCCTATAGGGCCTTTCGGCGGGAAAAGGAGTTCGTCCTGCCTGTCCCGAAGAATCCATGACGTGTCGAGCACAGCCACTGCCCTTGTCCCGAGCGAGCTCGTGCTCGGACGATACCGCCCATTGCGTCCGCTCGGCTCCGGCGGATCGGGCTCCGTCTGGCTTGCGCGCGACGAGGAGAACGGCCTCGAGGTCGCGCTCAAGATCGTGCCGCGAGAGGGCAAGCAGGCTTCCAGGGCCGAGCGCGAGGCCGAGGCGGCTGCGCGGCTGCGCCACGAGCGCTGCCTTCGCGCCTACGCCTTCGAGTCGGATTCGCGCAACGTGTACATCGCCTATGAATACGTCGCAGGCAAGACGCTGCGCGAGGCGATGCGCGCCGGCGAGCTCGACGACGCCTCCGCGGTCGAAGCCGCTGCGCAGGTTCTCGACGGACTGGCTCACGCACACCAGCGCGGAATCGTGCACCGCGACGTCAAGCCCTCGAACGTGCTGCTCGCCGACGGGCCCGGCGTCTCGATCCGCCTGCTCGACTTCGGGCTCGCTCGGATCAAAGAGACGCACACGATCACGGCCTCGGGCGACGTCCCCGGGACGCTCGCCTACATCTCCCCGGAGCGGCTGAAGGGCGCAAACGGGAGCCCGCCCGCCGACATCTGGTCGGTCGGCGTCCTCCTCTGGGAGTCGCTGGCCGGCTTTCATCCGTTCTGGACGTCGTCGCTCGTCGACACCGCGAAGGCGATCGCCCAGGGTGCCCCGCCGCTCGGGACGCAGCGGCCCGACCTGCCGAAGGCGCTGCTCGCCTTCGTCGACGGCTCGCTCGCGCTCGATCCCGGCCGCCGCCCCCGCGCCGCCGAGCTTGCGGAGGGGATCCGGCACGCCCATCTGATGCGGCGCAGCCGTTCCGGCGGCAAGCAGCGGGCCGCACAGAAGGCACCCCGGACGCAGGCACGGGCGCTTTCGCACCTGCACGTCGCCGCCCCGGCGAGGCTCGTCCCGGCCATGCTGGCCGCTGCCGCCGCAGGCTGGAGCGCGGGCGCCCTGCCCTTCTACCCTCCCCACTTCGCCTTCGGGCTGGCAGCGCTGGCGGCCGGTGCGACGTTGCTTCGCGAGCGTCTCGGTCTCGCCGTCGCGCTCGCCGTGCCGCTCTTTCCGCTCGGAAACCTCTCGCTCGGCCTCGCGGTCGTCTACGCGGCGACGGCGGTGTTCGGGCTTGCCCTTTCGTGGCGGGAGCCGCGCGCCGGCCTGTTCGTGGCCCTCGGGCCGCTGCTCGCCCCGGTCGCCGCGCTCGGACTGCTGCCGCTCGCCGCCCAGAGCCTTCGCTCGCCGCTCCGCCGCGCCGGAGCGACGGCCGGCGCCGTTCTCCTCGCGGGCGTCGTTGCCGGCATCCGCCACGTACCGCTCCCGTTCACGAGCGGCCCGCCGCCGCTCGGGCTCGGGCTCGCCGGCTCCGACAGCCCGAGCGCCGTCGCCTCCGAGCTCTGGCGCGCGCTCGCCGCCCATCCGGCACTCGGCGTCGAGGCACTCGTCCTCGCCCTCGCCGCAGCCGCGATCCCCTACGTTCGGCCCCGCGGCCCCTGGGCGATTGCCGGGCTCGGCGCCGCGCTCCTCGCCGCCGGTGTCCTGCCGTTCGGCGCCGTGGCGGCACTCCCGCTCGCGGTCTGCGTCTGGGCGACGTTCGCCGCGTTGATGATGCCGCTCCTGGTAAAGCGCGGAGCCTAGAATCGCGCCGAACGGGAAATCCCGTCCGGCACCCATGGTCCTCCGCACCATCGAGCAGAAGATCGAGGCCCTCTTCGAGGGAGTCTTCGGCCGCGCCTTCCGTACGAACGTGCAGCCGGTCGAGCTCGCGCGCAAGCTCGCGAAGGAGATGGACGACCATCGCACGATCTCGGTCTCGCGGGTCTACGTGCCGAACGAGTACACGATCTACCTCTCCCCCGACGACCGGACGCAGTTCGAGAGCTACGAAGACTCGCTCGAGGCGGAGCTCCAGGAGTACCTCATCGAGCACGCGCGCCGGGAGAGCTACGCCCTGCTCTCGTCGGCGAAGGTCCTGTTCGAGACCGACGAGGATCTCGGGGTCGGCGAGTTCGGGATCGCGACGCGGATGGTGCAGCCGAAGGGCGCAGCCGCGGAAGAGGCGCCGCGCCGGTGTCGGGAGCGACGATGATCTACAAGCCGCGGCCCGCTGCGCCGCAGCCGACCGAGGCGGTCTCGGCTCGAGGAGCTAGGGGTCGAGCGCGAGGTGGCGTCGCTGACCCTGGAACGGCGAGCGCCGCGTGCTCGACAAGCGCCGCGCCGTGCTCGGCCGCTCCAGCGAGGCCGACGTCCAGATCGAGGACCCGAACGTCTCGCGCCGTCACGCCGAGATCGTCCAGGAGGGCTCCACCTACTGGGTCGTCGACCTCGGCTCGACGAACGGGATCGAGGTCGACGGCCGGCGCATCCAGCGCGCGACAGCTGCAGCACGGCGACACGTTCACGATCGGCGAGACGACGGTCACCTTCCGACCGAGCGGGAATGACCGTGGCCGTGCTCGCCTCGACCGCCGTCGCGGAGGTGCTGCTCGCCCTCAAGATCGCCTTCCTCGTCCTGCTCTACCTGCTTATCTGGCGGATCCTCCGCACCGCCGCGCAGCGAGCTGCGGACCCGCCCAGGACAGCATGATCCTCAGCGCCGTCGAGCGCCGCGAGCGCCGGCGCTCGAGCGGCTCGGGCGCTCCGCCCCGAGCGGCGCAGCTCGTCGTGCAGACGCAGCCCGACGCACGCCGAGGTCGACGACGGCTCGTCCTGAACGCCGCGCCGCTGACGATCGGGCGCGGCGGCCAGAACGACCTCGTGCTCGGCGGCGACGAGTTCGCGTCGGCCCGCCACGCGCGTATCGAGGCGCGTCGCGACGGCGTCTGGGTGCAGGATCTCGGCTCGACGAACGGCACCTACGTCAACGGCGCGCGCGTCGATGGCGCGCAGCGGCTCAGGACCGGCGACGTCGCTCCGCGTCGGCGAGACCGACCTCCGCTTGGAGGCGTCTAGTGAGCCGTCGGTCGCGTACGCGGTCGCGAGCGACACCGGGCGCAGGCGGCGCCGGAACGAGGACAACTACGTCGTCGCGCCGCCGCTCTTCGCGGTCGCCGACGGGATGGGCGGCGCGCAGGCCGGCGAGGTCGCCTCGAAGCTCGCGGCCGCGCCGCTCGAGGACGGCCGACGCTTCTCCGGGAGCGGCGCCGAGCAGGTCGCGGCGCTGATCCAGGAGGCGAACCGCCGCGTCTGGCAGCGGCTCGACGAGCGATCCGACGCGCCTCCGGCATGGGCACGACGATGACCGTCGCGCTCGTCGAGGAGATGACGGTCGCGATCGGCCACGTCGGCGACTCGCGTGCCTACCTGTGCGCGAGGGCAGCTTCGAGCAGCTGACCGAAGACCACTCGCTCGTCAACGAGCTGCTGAAGAGCGGCAAGCTCTCGCCCGAGGAGGCGCGTAGCCACCCGCAGCGCAACGTGATCACCCGCGCGCTCGGGCCTGGAGGCGGCACCGACCCGGACGTCGACGTCGACGTCTTCACGGTCGAGGCGCACGACGGCGACGTCTTCCTCCTCTGCTCCGACGGGCTCACCGACATGGTCGAGGACGAGGAGATCCTCGAGCCCTCGACCGCCACCGCGACGATCTCGACCGGGCGCGCAGAGCCGCTCGTGGCAGGCCGCGAACCGGGGCGGCGGCGAGGACAACATCACCGCCGTCGCCTTCGCGATCGCCCCGGCCGCGTCGACGAGGACACGATGCAGCATGCCGCGTCGCAGGCTCGACCGCACGAGGAGCAGCGCTGCGAGGCCGAGCGCGGACGAGGACACGCTCGACGAGAGCGATGGTGGTCCCGACGACCGACGACACGTGATCGTGCGGCCGAGACCTGCTGGACGGCCGCGCCCGCCCGAGGCGCGGCGCGCGCGGCCGGCGCCGGGAGCCGATCGACACGCGGCGCGCTTGCGGCTCGCGCTGCTCGCTGCTCGCGCTGCTCGCGCTCGCCGTCGCGCTGCTCGCTCTGGGGGCTGTCGCGCTGAGGCCTCGCACCGCAACCGCGAGCTCGCTCAACGCTCGTCGTCGTCGGCGTGCTGACCGCGATCGGCTTCGCCACCGTCTACATCGCGCTGCAAGGCGCAGATCTCGAGCGGCTCGCTCACCTACGCGGCCTTCTTCTTCGGCCTCTACCTCGCCGCCCACGTCGTCGCGCGGATCGCCGTGCCGCACGCCGACCCGTACCTGCTGCCGATCGCGGGCCTCCTGACGGCGATCGGCCTGACCGAGATCTACCGGCTCGGCCCGAGGGACGCGTTCAAGCAGGGGCTCTGGATCGTGATCGGCGGTCGGCGTCTTCGCGCGCGCGCTCTTCTGCGCTGCGCCAGCGACTACCGCGCGCTCGAGCGCTACAAGTACCTCTTCGGCGTCGGCGCGATCGTGCTCCTCTTCCTGCCGCTCGCGCCCGGCTTCGGCGAGACGATCAACGGCGCCCGCCTCTGGGTGCACTTCGGCTCGCTTCCAGTTCCAGCCGGGCGAGCTCGGGAAGATCGCGCTGATCGTCTTCCTCGCGGCCTACCTGCGCGAGAAGCGCGAGGTGCTCGCTCAGGGCCGGCTGAAGGACTGGGGCCCGCTGCTCGTGATCTGGGGCGCGCGATGCTCGTCCTCGTTCGTGACCGACGACCTCGGCAGCGCGCTCCTCTACTACGGGATCTTCCTCGGCGATGCTCTACGTCGCGACCGCGCGGCTCGCGTTCGTCGCCGGCGCGCTCGGGCTCTTCCTCGCCGGCGCGGTCGGCGTCTACCAGGGCACGCCGCACGTGCGCGAGCGCGTGACGAACTGGCTCCAGCCCTGGACCGACCACAAGGTCTACTGCCCGCTCAACGGGCGCCGGCCTGCCGCCAGGACTGCCAGAGCTACCAGCAGGTGCAGTCGCTCTACTCGATCGCCCACGGCGGCTTCGGCGGCACCGGGCTCGGCCACGGCACCTTCACCACCACGACGGCGCACCAGGTGATCCCCGACCTGAACACCGACTTCATCTACTCGGCGCTCGCGCAGGAGCTCGGGCTGGTCGGCGCCGCGGCGCTGCTTGCTCGTCTACATGATCTTCGTGCTGCGCGGCTTCCGGATCGCGCTCGCGGCGCAGACGACGGCTTCTCGAAGCTGCTCGCGGCCGGGCTCAGCTTCGGCTTCGCGCTCCAGACGTTCGTCATCGTCGGCGGCATCCTGCGCGTGATCCCGCTGACCGGGATCACGCTCCCCTTCGTCTCCTACGGCGGCTCGAGCGTCGTCGCCAACTTCCTGCTCGTCGCGGGGCTGATGCTGATCTCGCAACCGCGCCAACCGGGAGCGCGCCTCGTGAACACGCAGCTGCAACCGGCTCTGCGGTCGCCGTCGTGATCCTGCTCGCGGCGCTGTCGTCGCGACGACGTACTGGCAGACCTGGGCGACGGCCGGCCTCGCAGGACCGCCAGGACAACGCGATCCAGCGGGTGGCGCAGCTCACGATCGCGCGGGGCCAGATCCTCGGCCGCGGACGGCACGTCGTGCTCGCGACCAACCGCGGCCGAGCAAGGTGCACGGGCAGACGATCTTCTCGCGCCGCTACCCGCAGCACGGGCTCGCCGCGCAGGTGGTCGGCTACTCGACGCAGGGCGGGACGCGCGCCGGGCTCGAGCAGTCGCTCAACGACTACCTGACCGGCGCGAACACGAACCTCAGCAACGCCTTCCAGCACGACGCTCGACCAGCTCGGCGGCGGCACGGTGCACGGGCAACAACGTCGTCCTGACGCTGCGCCCGAAGCTCACAGCGGCTCGCGATGCAGGACCTCGCCGGGACGCTGCGGCGCGGTCGTGGCGCTCGAGCCCGCACACCGGCCAGGTGCTCGTGATGGCCTCCTCGCCGACCTACGACCCGAACCTGCTCCGGCAGCGGCACGGCTACGCGAAGATCCTGGAGATCAGGGCCACCTGCGGCGACGCCTCGCGCGCTCCTGAACGCGCGCGACCGCCGGCCTGTATCACGCCGGGCTCGACCTTCAAGCTGGTCACCGCCGCGGCCGCGCTCGACTCGGGCGCCTTCACGCCCGAGCTCGCGCTTCCACGATCCCGGCTACTGCGTCGAGTACGGCAAGCGCGTCTCGAACGCCGGGCAACCCCGACCAGAACGGCCCCGAGGCCTTCGGCAACGTCACGCTCGCGCAGGGCCTGCAGCACTCGATCAACTCCGTCTTCTGCAACGTCGGGATGCAGCTCGGCGCCAAGACGATCCTCGACTACGCGAAGCGGTTCGGCTTCTACTCGATGCCCGCCGCTCGAGACGCCGCGCGACGAGCGAGCGCCGAGCGGCCTCTACAACGGCGCAGCAGAGCTCTACTGGCCCGAAGCACTTCAACGCAGGTCGACTCGGGCCGGCTCGCGTTCGGGCAGGAGCGGATGCTCGCGACGCCGCTCCAGATGGCGCTCGTCGCGCGCGACGATCGCCAACGGCGGCGTCGTGCCCAGGCCGTACCTCGTGCAGACGGATCGTCGGCGCACGACGGCTCGATCGTCGCCACGACGCCGCCCGCAGACGCTCGGCCGGGCGATCAAGCCGCAGACCGCGGCGGAGCTGAACCAGATGATGCAGTCTCCGTCGTCCAGGGCGGCACCGGCACGCGCGCGCCCAGATCCCCGGGCATCCAGGTCGCCGGCAAGACCGGCACCGCCGAGACGGGCGTCGAACGGCGTCTACAACGCCTGGTTCGTCGCTTCGCGCCGGCCGACAACCCGCGGGTCGCCGTCGCGGTCGTCGTCGAGAAGCAGCCGAACGGCTTCGGCGGCTCGGTCGCGGCCCCGATCGCGAAGGACGATCCTCGAGGCACTGCTGACATGGGTGAGCGGGTCTCTACCCTTTGGGCGAGCCCCGGTGGCGGTAACAGACCCCCTCATCGACACGCTCTTCGACGGGCGCTACCGCATCGTGCGCAAGCTCGGCGCGGGCGGAATGGCGAACGTCTACCTCGCCGAGGACCAGGAGCTCGGCCGCCGCGTCGCGATCAAGATCCTCAACGAGCCGCCACGCGAACGACGACCAGTTCGTCGAGCGCTTCCGCCGCGAGGCGAAGAACGCCGCCGCGCTCTCGCACCCGAACATCGTCTCGATCTACGACCGCGGCGAGGCCGAGGGCACCTACTACATCGCGATGGAGTACCTCGACGGCCGCTCGCTGAAGGAGCTGATCGTCGGCCGCGGCGCCGCGCCGGTGAACGTCGCGATCGAGTACGCGCGCCAGATCCTCTCGGCGCTGCGCTTCGCGCACCGGCACGGGATCGTCCACCGCGACATCAAGCCGCACAACGTCCTCGTCGACGGCGAGGGCCGCGTGAAGGTGACGGACTTCGGGATCGCCCGCGCCGGCACGAGCCAGATGACCGAGGCGGGCTCGATCGTCGGCACGGCGCAGTACCTCTCGCCCGAGCAGGCGCGCGGCACGAACGTCGACCAGCGCTCCGACCTCTATTCGCTCGGCGTCGTCCTCTACGAGCTGCTGACCGGCAAGGCGCCGTTCGACGGGCGACACCCCGGTCGAGATCGCGATGAAGCACCTCTCCACCATGCCCGAGCCGCCCTCGACGCTCCGGCCCGACCTGCCGCGCGAGCTCGACCTGGTCGTCACTGCGGGCGCTCGCCAAGGATCCGGAGGACCGCTACCAGAGCGCCGAGGAGATGGACGCCGACCTCGAGCGCGTCGCCGCGGCGCCGCCGGTCGCGGCGGCAACCGAGGACTCGGCGACGCAGATCGATGCGGATCCCGCTCCGCGACGGAGGCGGCCGCGACCGCGGCGACGATGATCGCGCCCTCCGCGCAGCCGCCCCGGCGCCGGTCGCGTCGCCGCTACTACGACGACTACGAGGAGCCGGTCCGCCGCGCGACGCCGATCTGGCCGTGGTCCTCGCGGCGCTCCTGTTCGTGGTCGCGGCCGGGGTGGCCGGCTGGTACGTCTGGCAGCAGCTCGCCGGCCCGTCGCCTGGCGAAGCCGGTCACGTGCCGGACGTACTACGGATCCACGAGCCGCTCGCCTACGACGCGGTCGCGCAGATCAGCCGGATCGGCCTCGTCGCGATCGGTGAAGCAAGGCCGCGACGACACGACAGCGGCGGGACTCGTCTTCAAGCAGGATCCCGACCGCGGGCAAGCCGTCGACAAGGGCAGCCAGGTCACGATCTGGGTCTCGGACCGGCCACCGAAGGTCGACGTGCCCGACGTGCGCGGCCAGAGTCGCTGGACGAGCGGTGCAGGCGCTGAAGGACGCCGGCCTGACAGCCCGGGTGGTGCACACCGTCCCCGGCGGCAGCCGCCGGCCAGGTGACGGCGACCGCTCCCGGCCGCCGGGCAAGCAGGTGGCCGAAGGGGTCGACGGTGCGCGTCAACGTCTCGAAGCGGCCCCGCGCCGTCGCGGTCCCGGACGTGACACGGGCTCCGATCTACCAGGCGACGGCTCGGAGCTGCACGCGCCGGCTTCTACGTCAACCCGACCTACGTCGACTGACACAGCGCCGCCAGAACACGTGATCTCGAGCAGAGCCCCGACGCCGGGCACGAAGGCGCCCAAGGGCTCGACCATCGACGTCAAGGTCTCGAACGGCCCGCCGACGTCGGCCGTCCCCGACGTGTCGGGAGAGCCAGGACCAGGCGCCGCCAGCACGCTCGAGGCCACCGGGTTCAAGGTCACGCGCAGCAGGAGGACCGACGTCGCCGACCCGAACCAGGACGAGATCGTGCAGCCGCAGGACCCGGTCGGCAGCCGACGCAGCCGAGGCGAGCGACGGTGACCGTCACGGTCGGTCACCTCGTCGCCGCTCACCACCGACCCGTGAGCCGCCGGCTGCGCGTCGCGCTGCTCGCCGGCGGGCGCTCGAGCGAGCACGAGATCTCGCTCGCGTCGGCGCGCTCGGTGCTCGCGGCGCTCGACCCGGAGCGCTACGAGGTCGTCGAGCGTCGCGATCGGCCGCGACGGACGCTGGGAGCTCGAGCAGAGCTCCTCCGGCCATGCCCTGACGCCGGAGACCGGGCCGGGCCTCGGGGAGGCGCGGCCGGTCGAGACGCTGCCCGTTCCGGCCGCGGCCGGAACGCTCCGCGGCGCTCGGCGCCGTCGACGTCGTCCTGCCGATCCTGCACGGCCCGTTCGGCGAGGACGGCACCGTGCAGGGGCTGCTCGAGCTCGCCGACGTCCCGTACGTCGGCGCCGGCGTCGCCGGCGTCGGCGCTCGGCGATGGACAAGGACCTGTTCAAGAAGGTGATGCGCGACAGCGGCATCCCGGTCGCCGCGCACCATGCGATCCGGCTCGGCGACGCGCTCGAGAACCCGTTCGGCTACCCGGTCTTCGTCAAGCCCGCGCGGCTTGGCTCCTCCGTCGGCATCTCGAAGGCGCACGACGACGTCGGAGCTCGAGGCCGCCGTCGCGCTCGCGTTCCGGCACGACGAGAAGGTGCTCGTCGAGGAGTTCGTGGCCGGGACGGAGGTCGAGGTCGGCGTGCTCGGCAACCGCGTGCCGGCTCCGTCGCCTCGCTGCCGGCGCAGATCGACACGCGCGAGCACGAGTGGTACGACTTCGCGCTCGAAGTACGACGAGGGCGGCATGGAGCTCGTCGTCCCGGCGCCGACTGCCCGGAGAGACGATCGAGCTGCTGCAGAGCCGCGGCCGTCGACGCTTCGTCGCCGGCCGAGTGCGAGGGGCTCGCGCGCGTCGACTTCTTCGTCCGCGACGCCGACGGCGAGGTCGTCCTCAACGAGCTGAACACGATGCCCGGCTTCACCGCGACGAGCGTCTGGGCGACGCTTTTCGAGGCGAGTCGGGATCGGCTACGACGGAGGCGCTCGACCGGCTGATCGAGCTCGCACTCGAGCGGCACGAGCGGCGCTCGAAGTTCGCTGTTCTAGCGAGCCTTGACCTCGTTCACGTGCGCGACGCCTTCACGCGGTCGGCAGGTTCGTAGCCAGATCGACCAGTAGCGCGCCGCTCTTGCCCTGGAGCGCGAAGGTCGTCTCGCGCGCCGACCGGTCTGCCAAGAGGAGTCGGGCGCGAACGCGCCGCTCGGCGAGTCGCCCGCCTGGATCTCGCGCCCGGAACCCCGGCGTGTCGCTCGACGACGTCGAGCTGCGCCGAGCTTCACCGCCCGGCGGGCGTCGAGAACAGGCCGACACCGTGCTTGACGAAGCCGCCCGCCCGGTACGGTCTCGGTCGTCCAGTAGGTCGAGGCGTCGCCGTCGGTCGCCTTGGCGGCGCCAGCTCGTCGTGCTCCGAGTCGCCGTTACCCGAGTACGGGTCGTAGGAGCCGCACCGGTGAGGTGAACGGACGGCGACCGCGCCATTGGCGGAGCGTGGTTCGTGCCGCCGCCGCCGGGCCGCCAGGAGCACCGCAGCGGCTGCGCCCGCCGCGAGCAGAACGGCGCCGACGAACCCGCCAGGGCGAGCGGCCGCCGGAGGCGCCGGCGCGCCGCGCGGCGGCGGGCGCCGGGTCGGCGCGACGCACGCGCCGCGGGGACGACCATCGTCGCGGCCGTATCCGGGTCGACGTCCCGGGCTCGCCGAGGATGCCTCCAGCTCCGGCGGCGAACGTCCTCCATCGACGGGAAGCGCTCGGCCGGCTCCTTCGCGAGCGCGCGCTCGACGGCGGCGGCGAGGCGCGGCGGGCACGTCCGGCCGCCGCTCGCGCAGGTCGGGCGCCGGCTCGTTGACGTGGCGCATCGCGACCGCGACGAAGCTCTCGCCGTCGAAGACGACCTCTCCGGTCAGCAGCTCCCAGAGCACCGCGCCGAGCGAATAGACGTCGGTCGCGGGCGTCGACCGGCTGGCCGCTCGCCTGCTCCGGCGAGATGTAGTGCGCGGTGCCGAGCACGGTGCCGGTCTGCGTGACGCCGTGCTCGACGTCGAGCGAGCGCGCGATCCCGAAGTCGGTCACCTTGACCTCGCCGTCGCCGTTCAGGAGCACGTTCTGCGGCTTCACGTCCCTGTGGACGAGCCCGCTGTGGTGCGCGAACGCGAGCCCGTCGGCGACGCCGGCGCAAGCTCGAGCGCGCGTCGCGCAGGGGCAGCGGCCCCGCGCGCCCGACGACTCCTTCAGCTTCTCGCCCGTCGATGTACTCGAAGACGATGAACTGCCGCCCGCCGGCCTCGCCGCGATCGATCACGGTGACGATGTTCGGGTGCGAGAGCTGTGCGACAGCGCGCGCCTCACGCCGGAAGCGCTCGATCTGCTCATGGTCGTCGCCGTGGTGGGCGTGCAGGATCTTCAGCGCAACCGTGCGTTCGAGCAGGCGATCGCGCGCGCGAAAGACGCTCGACATGCCGCCGCTGCCCACGAGCTCCTCGAGCTCGTAGCGATCCGCAATGACTTCCCCGACCACGGCCAGGGCAGATTCCCCGTCTGCCCCGGTGCTAAGCCCCGAGAACCGCCTCGAGCGCCTGTTCCCAGACGTCGAGCGCCTCGTCGAGCTCGGCGTCGGTGATCACGAGCGGGTACAGGACACGGATGCAGTTCGCGTGGATCCCGGCCTTCAGGAGCAGCAGCCCCCGTTCGAGCGCCGCCTCGGCCATCCGGGTGGCGAGCTCGGGTGCCGGTTGCCTGGTCGCCGGGTCGCGAACGAGCTCGATCGCGAGCATCGAGCCGAGCCCGCGCACGTCGCCGATCTCGGGGAACCTCGCCTGCCAGGAGAGCATGCGGGCGCGCGTCGTCTCACCGAGCTCGGCCGAGCGCTCGACGAGCCCCTCGTCCTCGATCACGTCGAGCACGGCCAGCGCGGCCGCCTGCGCAACGGGGTTGCCGACGAAGGTGCCGCCGATGGCCGAGTCGCCCGGCGCGTCCATGATCGCCTCCTTGCCGAGCACGCCCGAGAGGGGCAGGCCGCCGGCGATCGACTTCGCGACCGTGATCAGATCGGGCTCGACGCCGTAGTGCTCGATGCAAAAGAACCTGCCGGTGCGCGCGTAGCCGGTCTGCACCTCGTCGACGATCATCACGATCTCGTGCTCGTCGCAGATCGCGCGGACCCCCTCGATGAACGCCTGCGGCGCGGGGATGAAGCCGCCCTCGCCCTGCTGCGGCTCGAGCACGATCGCCGCGACCGTCTCGGCGGCGACCTGGGTCTGGAAGGCGCGGCGCAGCGCAGCGAGTGCATCATCGCTCGTGATCCCGCGGTACTCATACGGGAATGGGACCCGGTACACCTCGGGGGCGAACGGGCCGAGGCCGGCCTTGTACGGGTGCGTCTTCGAGGTCAGCGTCAGCGACAGCAGCGTGCGGCCGTGGAAGCCGCCCTCGAAGCCGATCACGGCCGGGCGCCTGGTATACGCACGCGCGAACTTGACCGCGTTCTCGACCGCCTCGGTGCCGGCGTTGAAGAACGCCGCCTTGACGGGGCCGCGAAACGGCGCCAGCTCGAGCAGCCGCTCGGCCAGGCGCACGTACAGCTCGTACGGCACCATCGTGAAATCCGTGTGCAGGAACTTCGCCGCTTGCTCCTGCACGGCCGCAACCACGTGTGGGTGCGCATGGCCGACGTTCAAACAGCCGACGCCGCCGGTGAAGTCGATGAACGTGTTGCCGTCGACGTCCGTCAGCAGCGCGCCCTGGCCTTCCGCCACGACGACCGGCAGATAGATCGAGAGCGGCTCGGCGATCACCGCTTCCTTGCGGTCGAGGATCTCCCGGGAGCGCGGCCCCGGCACAGCGGTCTTGAGTTCGATCGAGCGCGTCACGGCCATAGCTGGACGATAGCGGAGGCGCTCGCCGGACTGCATAGTGAATACGAATTACTCAGTAGTCCACGCCCTGGCGGGCGAAGTCGCGCCGGCGGATCAGGGCGAAGGCGAGCAGAGCCGACGCTCCGGTAAGACCGGCGCAGACGAGGAAGAGCTCGTTGAGCCCGGCGACGAACGCGACCCTCAGGTGCGCGAGCGCCTGCTGAGAGCGGTCGGGGCTCGCGCCGAAGAGGCCGGCACCGGCGCGCGCCTGGAAGAGCGCACCGAGACCCGCGATCCCGGTGGCGATCCCGACCTGGCGGAAGGTGCTGTTCGTGCCGGATGCCATCCCGGCCTGGCGCGGCGGCACGACGCCGACAGCCGTCGCGGCAAGCGGCGCGTTCACGAAGCCGATGCCGGCGCCGAGCACGAGGAAGCCGGGCAGGAGCTCGCGCCAGCCCGAGCCTGACGAGAGCCCGTGCATCAGCACGAAGGCGATCGTGCAGAGCACGAGGCCGCCGCCGATCAGCAGCCGCACGGGCACGAACGCCGAAAGCTTGCCGGCCAGCGGCGCGCAAACGAAGGCGAGCAGCGTGATCGGCAGGAAGCGCAGGCCGGCCTGCAGCGGCGAGAAGAGCAGCACGTCCTGGAGGTAGAGCGTCAGATAGAGGAAGATGGCAAACGCGCCCGCAGAGAGCCCGAACGCAGCGATCTGCGCGCCCGCGAAGGTGGGATTGCGAAAGAGCCGGAGGTCGAGCATCGGGCGCGGGCCGAGCCACTCCGACGCCAGAAAGCCGGCGAGGAGAACCGCCGCGCCGACGAGCATCGCCACGATCAGCGGACTCGACCAGCCGCTGTCGTTGCCACGCAGCAGCCCGTAGACAAGGCAGAACAGACCGCCCGAAAGCGTGCCGAGACCGGCGAAGTCGAAACCGCCGTGCTCCTCGTCGCGCGACTCGCGCAGGCGCAGAAAGGTGAGCGCCAGCGCGCCGACCCCGATCGGCACGTTGACGAGGAAGATCCAGCGCCAGTCGAGCTTCTCGGTCAGAAAGCCGCCGACGAGCGGGCCGATCGCGACCGCCGCCCCCGTCGTCGCGCCCCAGATCCCGAACGCGGTTCCCCGCTCCTGGCCGTGGAACTCCTGCGAGAGCAGTGCGAGTGAGGTTGCGAACATGATCGCGCCGCCGACCCCCTGCGCCGCCCGCGCGAGAATCAGGAAGAGCGGCCCTGTCGCAAGCCCGCAGAGCAGCGAGGACGCCGTGAAGATCACGAGGCCTCCGGCGAAGACGATCCGCCGGCCGAGCAGATCGGCGAGCGAGCCCGCGTTCAACACGACCGCGGCGAGCGTGAGCGCGTAGGCGTCGATCACCCACTGCAAGTCGGTGAAGCTCGCCTTCAGCGACGTCTGGATGTCGGGCAGAGCGACGTTCACGATCGTGACGTCGATCAGCAGCATGAAGATCGCGATGCAGACCGCGATCAGGGTCCACCACCTCCGCTCGAGCATCCCGAGACGCTATCGAGCTTGACTGCCCGGCGCGCCGGGAGTCCAGCGTTGCGACCGCGCTCGTGGGGATCGCCGCTCACTGGCGGATCGGCACGGCAGCCGGTCCCGTACGATACGCGCGTGGTCCTCTCCGATCGCACCATCCGGCGCCTGCTCGAGGAGCGACGGATCGAGATCGACCCGTACGACGGATCTCTGCTCCAGCCCTCGAGCGTGGACGTCCGCGTCGATCGCTACTTCCGCGTCTTCCGGAACTCGCGCTACCCGTACATCGACGTCAAGCAGGCGCAGGAGGAGCTGACCGAGCTCGTCGAGATCGACGACGAGACGCCGTTCATTCTGCATCCCGGCGAGTTCGTGCTCGGCTCGACGCTCGAGCGCGTGAAGCTGCCGGATGATCTCGTGGCGCGGCTCGAGGGCAAGAGCTCGCTCGGGCGCCTCGGCTTGCTGATCCACTCGACCGCAGGCTTCATCGACCCGGGCTGGAACGGACACGTGACCCTCGAGCTGTCGAACGTCGCCAACCTGCCGATCACGATCTACTTCGGCATGAAGATCGGCCAGATCTCGTTCGTGCAGCTCTCCGAGCCCGCCGAGACGCCGTACGGCTCGGACGGGCTCGGCTCCAAGTATCAGGATCAGCAAGGCCCGACGCCGAGCCGCTACTACCGGAACTTCACGTGATCCTCGTAACGGGCGCCACCGGCTTCGTCGGCCCAAGAGTCGTCCATGCCGTCCGCGCCGAAGACAAGCCGGTGCGCGCGCTCGTGCGCTCGGCGCACTCCCGCACCGCGTCGACGCTGAGCACCTGGGGCTGCGAGCTCGTCGAGGGCGACGTCACCGATCCAGCATGCCTGCGCGAGGCCGTCGCCGGCTCCGACGCGGTCATCCACCTCGTCTCGATCCTCACCGGCAAGCCTCACGACTTCGAGCGCGTGATGGCGCAGGGCACGCGCGACCTCGTCGCCGCGGCCCGGGACGCCGCCGTACGTCGGTTCGTGCTGATGAGCGCGCTCGGCGTCGACGAGCGGACGAAGGAGCTCGTACCGTACTACCGCGCCAAGTGGGAGATGGAGCGCGCGGTGAAGGAGTCGGGCCTCGAGCACGTGATCTTCCGGCCGAGCTTCGTCTTCGGCGAGCGCGGAGGGGCGCTGCAGCAGTTCAAGCAGCTCGCGCGCCTGCTGCCGGTGACGCCGATCGTCGGATCCGGCACGCAGCGAATCCAGCCGATCTGGATCGACGACGTCGGTGCGTACTTCGCACGGGGACTCGACCTGCCCGAGGCGGCGAATCGCACCTTCGAGCTCGGCGGTCCCGACATCGTCGACTGGAACGAGTTCTGGACGCAGCTGAAGCGGGCTCTCGGCGTGCGGCGTCCGTCGCTCCACATACCCTTCGGGATGATGCGCGCCCAGGCCACGGTGCTGGAGCTGTTGCCGAACCCCCCCGTCACACGCGACCAGCTGACCATGCTGCAGGCCGGCGACAACGTCGTGGCCGACGACGCGGCGGTGCGGGCTTTCGGGCTGCCGCTCGTGCCGCTGGCCGAGCAACTCAGGCGAGCCGCATGAACCTCTTCAAGATCACCGGGGCGATCCACGTCGCAATCTATCGGGCCTCGCGCGGCAGGGTGGCCGGTCGGATCGGCCGAGCGCCGGTGCTGATTCTGACCACGCGCGGCCGCCGAAGCGGGAAGGCGCGGACGAATCCGCTCCTCTACGTCGAAGACGGCCGGCGGCTGGTGCTGATCGCGTCGAAGGGCGGCGCGCCGAACCACCCGGCGTGGTTCCTGAACCTGCGCGACGACCCCGACGTGACCGTCGAACGAGGCGCCGCGAAGCAGCGCTACCGGGCGCACATCGCAGACAGCCAGGAGCGCGAGCTGCTCTGGCCCCAGGCGGTCGCCATGTACGCGGGGTACGCCAAGTACCAGGAGAAGACGAGCCGGGAGATCCCGCTCGTTGTGCTCGAGCCTGCGTAGGCGGTCTTGGCGCGCTGAAACGAGTTCTCAGTCGGCCGTGCAGGCTGTGACGTCGCCGCCGTCGCTCAGTCGGCCGAGCAGCTCTGCGAGCCGCTCCAGCTCCTCGTCGCTGTAGCGCTCCGCGAAGGCGCGCTGGATCGACGCAGTGTGGCTCCCACCGGCCTCGCGCAGCTTCTCGAGGCCCGCGTCCGTGAGCACTGCGTAGGTGATGCGCGCGTCGCTCGCGCAACTCGCCTTGCAAACCCAGCCGGCAGCCTGGAGGCCGTCGAGCAGCCGCGTGATTCCGGACGCAGTCAGAACGACGCGCGCGGCCAGCTCGACTCGCTTCATGCGTCGGCCCTCGGCGCGCGAGAGGTGGAGCATCACCTCGTAGTCGTTGATCGTCAGACCATGGTCGGCGACGAGCTCGGCGTTCAGCTCGCGGGTGAGAGCCGCGTGCCCGCGGAGGTAGCCGACCCAGGCGTCCAATGCTTGATTCGTCAATACTTGACTAGACAATATTTCCTCGCTATATTGCTTGACGACTCAAGTATAGCGAAACGAGGAGATGTCGATGAGCACCATTCTTCACCAGCAGTCCATCCCGACAGGCACGTGGACGCTCGATCCGGTCCACTCGACGGTCAGCTTTGCCGTCCCCTACACCGTGGCCCAGTTCCGCGGCGGCTTCGGGGAGATCGAAGCGTCTCTGACCGGCGGCGAGGAGCCACGGCTCGCAGGCGCGGCGAAGGTCACGAGCGTCGTCACGCAGGATCCGAACCTGACCGGCCATCTCCAGTCGCCGGACTTCTTCGACGCCGAGCGCTTCCCGGAGCTGAAGTTCCGCTCCAACGCGCTGCGTTTCGACGGCGAGCAGCTCGTCGCCGACGGCGAGCTCGAGCTGAAGGGCGTCGCGAGGCCGGTCGAGCTCCGCGGTACGATCACGGCACCGGGCACGGACGCGTGGGGCAAGGAGCGCGTCGGCGTCTCGCTCGAGACGACGGTCGACCGGACGGAGTTCGGGATCAGCTGGAACATGGAGCTGCCGAACGGCGAGCCGGCCCTGTCGAACGAGGTTACGCTGACCGCCGAGCTTTCGTTCGTGAAGGAGACATAACGTGAAGATCCTGGGCATCTCGGGCAGCCTGCGCGGTGACTCGTACAACACGCAGCTCCTGCGCGCCGCGGCGGGGCTTCTCCCCGACACCGTGGAGTTCGAGCTCTACGACGGCCTGCAGACGGTCCCGCCGTACGACCAGGACGTCCAGGACGTGGCGCCTCCGGCGTCCGTGGAGGCGCTCAGGCAGCGCCTCGCGGCCGCCGACGCGGTGGTGTTCGCGACGCCGGAGTACAACGGCTCGGTTCCGGGTGTGCTCAAGAACGCGCTCGACTGGGCCTCGCGGCCACTCGACGCGAACCCGCTGCGCAACAAGCCCGTCGCGGTGATCGGCGCGAGCAGGGGCGCGTTCGGCGCAGTCTGGGCGCAGGCCGACCTGCGCAAGGTGCTCGGAATCATGGGCTCGCGCGTCATCGACGGGGAGCTCGCGCTCGGCCACGCGCACGAGCAGCTGGTCGACGGGGAGCTCGTCGGCGAGGACCATCGGGAGCAGCTCGCCGAACTGCTCGCCGACTTGATCGCCCAGGCCAAGCTCCGGGCAGTCGCCGCATAGCGCCGCCGCACTTGTCCCGCGCAGCCACGGCCGGGGTCAGACCCCCAACATGTCCCGCGAGTACACGTGCGACGCGCCGGAGCGGGGCAAATCCGGCGCGGCCACGCCGGCCGGCGACGTGGACATGGCACAACGAGCGCAGCTCCGGGGTCAGACCCCAGCCGTGTCGCGAACGGACAAGCCTAGAAACGGCGAGGGGCCGGTCTCCCGGCCCCTCGTCAGGTGTCTAGCGTGGATTTCGCAGAA
Organism: uncultured Actinomycetes bacterium; assembly: GCA_963757725.1. Lineage (GTDB taxonomy): Bacteria > Actinomycetota > Thermoleophilia > Gaiellales > Gaiellaceae > CAVWSR01. Next base: position 190,560 of record CAVWSR010000002.1, on the reverse strand, counting down.
GCGCTTCCTGCCGGATCTGCTCCGGCGGCGCGTAGTCGCGTCGTCCCCCACGCTGGCTATGGCGGTTCCCCGTAGGTCTCAGGGACACGCTTCTACGAGCTAGCACCTCCACTGCCCGTACTTGAATCTGTCACGTCCGGACCACCTCCTTTCCGCGGTTAGGCGGAATGTAGCGGACCTACCGGAGGACCACGCTGAGCTCGAGACCGCTGTCCAGCGGCACGGTGACCGACTCCAGCGAGTCGTCCGCCTGACGGGCGGCGGAGTAGGCCCCGAGCGCTTCCTGATGAGAAAGGACGTTGTCGGCGACGACGAGCGCGCCCGGTTCGAGCTTGGCGCGCGCATTCGCGAAATGCAGCTCGTAGTCATCCTTCTCGGCGTCGAGGAAGACCACGTCGAAGACGTCGCCGATCTCCGGCAACGTCTCGCGGGCGTCGCCCTCGATCAGCTCGGCCCATTCCTCCAGGCCGGCCTCGGCGATGTTGCGCCTCCAGGCCTCGCACTTGAGCGGATCGGCCTCGAGCGAGAGGACCCGACCGCCGAGCGAGCGCACACCCGCGGCGAGCCAGATCGTCGAGTAGCCGCGCGAGCCGCCGATCTCGAGCACCTCGCAGTCGGCCTGCGGCGAGACGAGCGCGAACAGGAAGCGGCCGGTCGTGGGTGAGACGGCGCGCGAGCGTACGGCAGTCGGCAAGCCTTCTTCCCGCTCGCGGTCGTCCTCGAGCTCGAGGCGGGCGAGCACGGCGCGGACGCGGTCGTCCAGCAGCATCCGGCGAGCGTAACGGCTCTCGTGTCCTACACGTCGATCTTGACGACCCCGTCCTCGACGCGGACCGCGAATGTGTCGACCGGCAGGTACGCAGGCAGCGTCAGCGCCTGGCCCGTGCGGATGTCGAAGCGGGCGCCGTGCCGCGGGCAGATCACCTGGCATGCGGCCTCCTCCCACTCCCCCTCGCACAGCGGCCCGTCGTCGTGCGAGCAGCGGTCCTCGAGCGCGAAGAGCTCGCCACCGCAGTTGTAGACACCGACCTCGATCAGGCCGGCCGGGACCACCTTCACCGTCCCCGGCGGCAGCTCCTCCAGCGGGCAGACGACGATCTCCACCTACGGCCTAGGCGAGGTCAAGGTCGCCGAGACCCTCGGGCGGCGGCGTGCCCTTTGCCTTGTGCAGCGCCACCTTCAGCGTCGTCAGGCCGAGCATCGCGCACTTCAGCCGCACCGGGGTGAGCGGAATGCCGATCTCCTCGAGCAGCTCCTCCTTCGGCAGCGCCGCGACGTCCTCGGCCTTGCGTCCCTGGACGAGCTCGGTCAGCATCGAGGTCGCCGCCTGGCTGATCGCGCAGCCGCGGCCCTCGAAGCGCATCTCCTCGATCGTCTCGCCGTCCTCGCCGAAGCGGACGCTGACCGTGACCTCGTCGCCGCAGAGCGGGTTCTGCCCTTCCGCGTGCGCGTGTGCGCCGTCGAGGTCCCCGTGGTGTCGTGGATTCTTGTAGTGGTCGAGGATCACCTCGCGGTACATCTGGTCGAACTCGCTCATGCGAAGACCTTCTGCACCTTGAGCAGCCCCTCGACGAGCTGGTCGATCTCCTCCTGCACCGTGTAGAGGTAGAAGCTCGCGCGGTTCGTCGCGGCGACGTCGAGCTTCGCCATCAGCGGTTGGCAGCAGTGATGGCCGGCGCGGATCGCGACGCCCTCAAGGTCGAGGATCTGCGCGACGTCGTGCGGATGGATGCCGCCGACGTTGAACGAGACGATGCCGGCGCGGCGCTCCGTCGGCGGGCCGTAGAGCGTCAGGCCGGGCACCTCGGCGAGCCGCTCCAGCGCGTACGCCGTCAGCTCGTGCTCGTGGGCCAGGATGGCGTCGAAGCCGATCTCCTGCAGGTAGTCGAGCGCGAACCCGAGACCGACCGCCTCGGCCATCGGCGCGGTGCCCGCCTCGAACTTGTGCGGCAGGTCCCCCCAGGTCGTCCGATCGGCTTTGACCGAGCGGATCATGTGCCCGCCGAGCAGGAACGGCTCCATCCGCTCCAGCAGCTCGGCGCGACCCCAGAGCGCACCGATCCCACTCGGGCCGCACACCTTGTGGCCCGAGAAGGCGAGGAAGTCGACGTCGAGAGCCTGCACGTCGACCGACATGTGCGGCGCGGCCTGCGCGGCGTCGCAGACGTAGATCGCGCCCTGCTCGTGCGCCCAGCCGACCAGCCGATCGATCGGATTGATCGTGCCGAGCGAGTTCGAGACGAGGCCGGTGGCGACGACCTTCACCTGGCCGCCGGCGGCGAGCGCGTCGAGGTCGTCGAGCTCCAGCTCGCCGTGCTCGTCGAGCGTGATCATGCGGAAGCCGGCACCCGTGCGATTGGCGACGTACTGCCAGGGCACGAAGTTCGAGTGGTGCTCGAGCTCGGAGACGACGACCAGGTCGCCCGGGCCGAGGTTGTTCATGCCCCACGCATACGCGACGAGGTTGATCCCCTCCGTCGCGTTGCGGACGAAGATCACCTCGCGCACGGTCTGCGCGTTCAGCAGCACGCGCACCTTCTCGCGCGCGTTCTCGAGCCCCTCGGTGGCCCGGCTCGCAAGCTCGTAGACGCCGCGGTGCACGTTCGCATACGAGGTCTCGTAGAACTCGCGCATCCCGTCGAGCATCTGCCGCGGCTTCTGTGAGCTCGCCGCGGAGTCGAGAAAGGCGAGTGGCTTGCCGTGGAAGCGCTGCTCGAAGATCGGGAAGTCCGCGCGCAGCTTGTGGGCGTCGAGCTTCGGCTGAGGTGTCACGGCCACCGCTTCTAGCCTAGCTAGCGAACTCTGAACCGGGTCGGCGCGGAGCGGGAAGGTGCGCGTCGCGCCAACGCCCGTCAGCGCTCGAGCGCGGCGAGCTGCCAGACGAGCCCGTGACGTTCATGGACAAGCCGGAGCCCTCCCGCCTGCGCCGTGCGGAGCAGAGCCTCGGGCGAGTGGACGTACGCGCGGAACTCGCAGCGACGCAACCGCAGGAGGAGATTGACCGTCGCCGCGGCGAGGCGCGCGATCCTGCCGCCGCGGGGATACGTGAAGACGAGCAGGTGGTGGGCGTGATCGCCTGCTGCGGCAAGCATCGCCTCGTAGTCCGGGTAACAGCAGACGACGCGGTTCAGAACGACGACATCGGCCGGCTCGAAGGCGCCGTGCTCGGCAACGAAGTCGCCGAGCCGCCGCTCCAGGCGCTCCTGAGCGCCGTCCTCACGAGCGAGCTCGGCGGCCACCGCCTCGTAGCCCGGCGAGAGCTCGACGTTGAGCGCCCGCGACGCGCCGGCCTTCAGCAGCTCGAGCTGCAGCGCGCCGATGCCCCCGCCCACCTCGAGTACGGTTGCACCCTCGAGCCCGCGCGAGCGCGTGAACGCGACCGCGTCGCGGGCGGCCGCGTCGAGCCCCTTGCGCCGGTAGCGACGGAGATCGCGCCGTGCCTGGCGTTCGTCGAACATCTCCCCGTAGCCGCTGCAGCAACCCGCCACGACTCGATCCTAGAGCCACCGTGCGGCTCTCGCCACAAAGGTTCAGCCCTGCGGGATGCGGGCCTCGAGCGCGGCGCCGACCGCTTCGCGCACGGGCTCGAGCTCGATGCGGTCGAGCACGTCCTGAAAGAAGCCGCGCACGATCAGACGTTCCGCGGCAGCGTGGGTGAGGCCACGCGACATCGCGTAGAAGAGCTGCTGCTGGTCGACCTTGCCCGTCGTCGAGCCGTGGGTGCAGCGGACATCGTTCGCGAGGATCTCGAGGCCCGGAATCGAGTCGGCGTGGGCCTGCTCGGAGAGCATCAGGTTGCGGTTCTCCTGGTAGGCGTTCGTCTTCTGGGCGCCTTCCTCGACGCGGATCATCCCGCGCCAGACCGCGGTCGCCTGGTCGCGCAGCGCTCCCTTGAACGCGAAATCGGAGGTGGTGTTCGGCGCGATGTGCTCCTGGAAGGTGTCGTAGTCCAGGTGCTGCTCGCCGTCGGAGAAGTAGGCGCCGGTGACCCGCGAGGTGGCTCCGGGGCCGGCGAGGTCGTTCTGGATCCGGATCTTGCCCTTCTTCGACCCGAACCCCCCGGCAACCCAGTCGAGCTCCGCATCCCGGTCCACCCTGGCGTGGTGGTTCGCGAAGTGCCAGCTCTCGCGCGAGAGGTTCTGGATCGAGACGTACTCGAGCTTTGCGGCCTGGTCGACGAAGAGCTCGACGACCGCGTTCGAGTAGCCGGAGAGCTCCGGCGCGGCAGAGGCGTACTCCTCGATCAGGGAGAAGCTCGAGCCCTCCTCCGCGATCACGAGCAGCCGCCAGAACAGCGAGCCGCCCTCCACCGTGTTCGTGACCTTCACGTAGAGCGGCGCGTCGAGCTGCACGCCCTTCGGCACGCGCACGAGCAGGCCGTGCTCCCACTTGGCCGCGTTGTGGGCGGTGAACTTGTCGTCGGCGCCGACGAGCGTTCCGAGGCGCTCCGCGTCGGCGGGTAGAGGCTCGAAGACGACGCCTTCGGGCGCGCGCTCGATCACGATCCCCGCCTCCGAGACGCGCGCGATTCCCGCGACGGCGATCTCGAGCATCGTCGAGTCGCCCGTCGGCACCTCGGCGGCGCCGTTGGCGGAGAACGAGTCGGGATCGAAACCCGCAAGGTCGGTGAACATCCAGTGCTCCTGCGTCTTCTCCGGGAGCGCCATCGCCTGGTAGCGCTCGATCGCCTCGTCTCTATTCACGGTCAGCCCTCCGACGGAGGCGCGTAGCGGCGATGGAGCATCAGCGCATTCCCATCGGGATCGTGGAAGAAGGCCATGTGGCAGACGCCCGTGTCCATGAGCTCCGCCTCGAAGTGCACACCCGCGGCCTCGAGCTGCACGCGCGCCTCGGCGACGTCAGGCACGCGAAGCGCGATGTATGCGCTGTTGTGGGGAGCGAACTCGGCTCCGATGGTCGTCGGATCGATCAGGTAGAGGCTGACGTTGCCCGTCTCGTACTCGGGCCACGCGCTTTCCGGGTTCGGGCAGTGGATCCCGAGGGTCTCCCCGTAGAACCGCTTCGCCCGCTCCATGTCCGTTACCGGCACGGACATGAAGTCCGTGCGCTCGACGCCGATCAACCGACAGATCCCTCCATCTGCAGCTGAATCAGCCGGTTCATCTCGACCGCGTACTCGAGCGGCAGCTCTTTCGTGATCGGCTCGACGAAGCCCGACACGATCAGCGCGCTCGCCTCGGTCTCGGAGAGGCCGCGGCTCATCAGGTAGAAGAGCTGCTCCTCGCCGATCTTGGAGACGGTCGCCTCGTGGCCGATGTCCACGTTCGCCTCGTCGATGCGGATCGTCGGATACGTGTCCGAGCGGGACTCGTCGTCGAGGATCAGCGCATCGCAGACGACCTTCGACTTCGAGTTCGTCGCGCCCTTCGCCACCTCGAGCAAGCCGCGGTAGCCCGCACGCCCGCCGCTCTTGGAGATCGACTTCGACGTGATCACCGACGAGGTGTTCGGCGCGACGTGCACGCACTTGCCGCCCGCGTCCTGGTGCTGGCCCGCGCCGGCGAAGGCGATCGAGAGCACCTCGCCGTGGGCGCCGTCGCCCATCAGCCAGATCGCCGGATACTTCATCGTCAGCTTGGAGCCGAGGTTGCCGTCGACCCACTCCATCGTCGCGCCCTCGTAGGCCACGGCGCGCTTGGTGACGAGGTTGTAGACGTTGTTCGACCAGTTCTGGATCGTCGTGTAGCGGCAGCGGCCGCCCTTCTTGACGATGATCTCGACCACCGCGGAGTGCAGCGAGTCGGTGGAGTAGATCGGCGCGGTACAGCCTTCGACGTAGTGCACGTAGGCGCCCTCGTCGACGATGATCATCGTGCGCTCGAACTGGCCCATGTTCTCGGCGTTGATCCGGAAGTAGGCCTGGAGCGGCATCTCGATCCGCACGCCCGGCGGCACGTAGATGAACGAGCCTCCCGACCAGACCGCCGAGTTCAGCGCCGCGAACTTGTTGTCGTTCGCAGGGATCACCGTGCCGAAGTACTGCTTGACGACGTCCTCGTGCTCCCGGAGGCCCGAGTCCATGTCGAGGAAGAGCACGCCCTGCTTCTCGAGGTCTTCCTGGAGCTTGTGGTAGACGACCTCGGACTCGTACTGGGCGCCGACACCGGCGAGGTACTTCTTCTCGGCCTCGGGGATTCCGAGCTTCTCCCAGGTGTCGAGGATGTCCTTGGGCAGGTCCGCCCACGACTTGGCCTGCTTCTCGGTCGGCCGGATGTAGTAGTAGATGTTCTCGAAGTCGATCTCGCCCAGGTTCCCGCCCCAGTTCGGAAGCGGGCGGGCGCGGAAGTAGTCATACGCCTTGAGGCGGAACGTGCGCATCCACTCCGGCTCGTTCTTGTGCTCGGAGATGGCCGCGACGATCTCCCGGTTCAGGCCCCTGCCCGACTTGAAGAAGTAGTCCTCCGGGACATGGAACCCGTAGGCGTACTCCTCTCGGATTCCCTTGACGATCTCGGTCTCGGACGACATCTAGCTCTCACCTCCGACAGTTTCGGGCGTGAACGCCTCGTAGCCTTCGACCTCGAGGCGCTTGGCAAGCTCCGGGCCGCCTTCTTCCACGATACGGCCGTCGACGAACACGTGCACGAAATCGGGCTCGATGTACTCGAGAATGCGCTGGTAGTGCGTGATCACGAGCGCGCCCATCTCTGGGCCGACAAGCTCCTTGACGCCTCCGGCGACGATCCGCAGCGCATCGATGTCGAGTCCGGAGTCGGTCTCGTCGAGCACGGCGATCTTCGGCTTCAACATCGCCATCTGGAGGATCTCGACGCGCTTCTTCTCGCCTCCGGAGAAGCCGTCGTTCAGGTAGCGCGAGGCGAGCTCACGGCTGACCTTGAGCCGGTCCATCTGTGCGAGCAGCTCGGTGCGAAACTCCGGGATCTTGATCGGATCCTCGACGCCCTCGTTCCGCGCCTTGCGCACGGAGTTGATCGCGCTGCGCAGGAAGCTCGTGACCGTCACGCCGGGGATCGCATGCGGGTACTGGAAGGCGAGGAAGAGTCCGCGGTGCGCGCGTTCGTCGGCGCCGAGCTCGGAGATGTCCTCGCCGTCGAGCAGGATCTCGCCCTCCGTGATCTCGTACGAGGGGTGACCCATGATCGCGTAGCTGAGCGTCGACTTGCCCGACCCGTTCGGGCCCATCACGGCGTGGATCTCGTCGGGCTTGATCGTGAGGTCGACGCCCTTGACGATCTCGGTGCCGTCCCCGAGGGCGACGTGAAGATTCTTCAGCTCGAGCTGTGCCACTTGTGCAGTCCCCAATCCTCTTGTCCAGCGGAAATTGCCCGCATTCGTGACGGCCAGTCTAGCGGGTCCCGCCTCGCCTCCGGCCAACCGGGGACGCGGCGACGCTCACGCTCGCCGAAGTCGCCGCGGATCCGGGTTCCCTGAACCCCTGGATGCAAATGCGGCTCGAAACGGCTACGCTTGCACCATGCCAGGTTGGATCGGATTCCCCGAGCTCATCGTCCTGCTGCTCGTCCTCCTCCTGATCTTCGGCCCCAAGCGGCTGCCCGAGATGGGCCGCTCGCTCGGCAAGGGGATGCGGGAGTTCAAGGACTCGATCACGGGCGACAACAAGCATGAGCCCGAGCAGCAGAGCCTGCCCGTCGCCCCGCAGGACTCGGTCGCGGTGACAACGCCGCAGCCCCGCGAGCACGACACGGTCTAGCCGACCGTGAGGGTGCTGCCGCGTCGTCTCGAGTACGGCGAAGAGGCGACGCTCGTCGAGCACCTCGGCGAGCTGCGCACGCGAATCGTCGTCTCGCTGCTCGCGCTCGCGGTCGGATTCGCGGTCACCTACGCCTTCCGCGGCCACGTCCTGCACTGGCTGAACGCGCCGCTGCCCGAGCACTTGCGCAAACCGGTCACGTTCGGAGTCGCCGAGCCGTTCATCACCTCGATGTGGGTCAGCCTCTACGGCGGCTTCCTGATCGCGCTGCCGATCGTCTTCTGGCAGATCTGGGGGTTCTTCGCGCCCGCGGTCGAAGAGCATGCGCAGCGCGTGATGATCTCGCTCGTCGGATTCGCCGTCGCGCTGCTCGTCGGCGGGATCGCGTTCGGGTACTTCGTGGCGCTGCCGGCGGCGGTCAAGTTCCTGACAAGCTTCGACCAGTCCCACTACACGATCCTGATCCGGGCCCGGGATTACTACTCGTTCTGTGCCGCGGTGCTGCTCGCGGTCGGGCTCGTGTTCGAGGTACCGGTCTTCATGCTCGGCCTCGTTCGCCTACGGGTTCTCAAGGCTGCCCAGCTCCGCAGCCACTGGCGCATCGGCCTTGCCTCGATGGCCGTGCTGGCCGTGGCGCTGCCAGGGGTCGACCCGGTGACGACGACGCTCGAGATGGTGCCGCTGATGGCGCTCTACGGGTTGTCGATCGGTCTGGCGACCGTGATGGAGCGGCGTGAGCGCCGCGCAGTCTCGAGCGAGGCCGCGAGCATCGGCGAGCCGTGATGCGCGTCCTCTCCGCGGACTGGGTGCTGCCGGTCGAGGGCGCGCCGATCGAGAACGGCGCCGTCGCACTCGAGGACGGACGCATCGCCGCAGTCGGCACCGCCGCCGAGCTCGGCGAGGGCGAGCGCTTCGAGGGCGCAGCGATCCTGCCGGGCTTCGTGAACGCGCACACGCACCTCGAATATGCGGTCTACGCAGGGTTCGGCGACGGCTTCGCCTTCGCACCGTGGCTCGCGCTGCACATCGAGCGCAAGGACCGCCTTGCCCCCGGCGACCACGAGGCGATCGCGCGCCTCGGTGCGGCCGAGTGCCTGCGAAACGGAGTCACGACGATCGCCGACTCGAGCTGGTCGGGGGCTGCCGCGGCCGCTTGCGACGAGCTCGGGCTGCGCGCGATCGTCTACCTCGAGGTCTTCGGCTCCGATCCAGCGGCGTCGCTCGAACGGTTCCACGCGCTGTGCGAGCGGCTGGCACCGCACTGGTCGGAGCGGATCCGCGTAGGCATCGGCCCGCACGCGCCCTACTCGGTCTCGGCCGACGTGTACGAGGCCTGCTTCGCGACCGGACTCCCCGTGACGACGCACATCTCCGAGAGTCCCGCGGAGCTCGAGTTCATCCTCCACGGCACCGGACCGATGGAGCCGCTGGCGCACATGATGGCGCGGCCGGCAGGCACGACCGGGACGAGGCTGCTACACGGGCTCGGGCTTCTGGACGGGCGGCTGATCGCCGCCCACTGCGTCCAGGTGGACGACGAGGAGATCTCTCTGCTCGCCTCCGCCGGTACTGGCGTCGCGCATTGCCCCCGCTCGAACGCGCTGCTCGGCTGCGGCATCGCGCCGGTCGGCGAGCTCCGAGAGGCCGGCGTCAGGCTCGGCCTCGGCACCGACAGCCCCGCCTCGACGCCGTCGTTCGACGTCTTCGAAGAGCTTCGCACCGCAATCGTCGTCGCGAGGGCGCGCGCGCAGCGGCCGGATGCGCTCTCTGCCGCCGAGGCGCTCGAGCTCGCGACGCTCGGCTCGGCCCGCGCCCTTCGCCTCGACGGGGAGATCGGCTCGCTCGTGCCCGGCAAGCGCGCCGACCTGGCGGTCGTATCACTCGAGCACACGCCCTATGTCCCATGGGAGGATCCCGCTACCGCGGTCGTGTTCGGCGGCTCTCCCTCGTGCGTCCTGGCTACCCTCGTTGACGGCGAAGAGCGATACCGGAAGGAGGTGTTCGAATGGCAAAAGCTTCGCAGCGCAGCCGCAAACGCGCGAAGTCGAATGCTCGCCGCAAGCATCACAGCCCCGGCGGCGGCGGGCACATAGCCGAGACGGACATGTTCTTCCCGCGCTTGCGCAAGCAGGCGAAGTGGATGTTCATCCTGCTCGCGCTCGTCTTCGCCGTCGGCTTCGTCGGCTTCGGCGTCGGCTCCGGCTCGACCGGCATCGGCGATCTGTTCCAGAACGGCAAGTTCTTCGGGCTCGGAGGCAACGGCAGCTCGAGCGCGGGCACCTCGGTGGGCAAGGCGCAGAAGGAGATCGCGCAGAACCCAGGCAAGCCGAAGGGCTACCGCGACCTTGCGAGCGCGTACGAGGCCAAGAGCCAGAACGACCTGGCGGTCGCGCCACTCGAGAAGTACACGCAGCTGCGCCCCAAGGACCAGGACGCGTTGCGCGAGCTTGCGAACCTCTACCTGGGCCAGGTCGACAGGTACCGCACCGTGGCTCAGGCCGCGCAGCAGAACGACGCGACGGCGCTCGCCGGGCCGCTCTTCCAGCCTGCCGCCACGAGCCCGATCGGCAAGGCGCTCGGCTCCGATTCGATTCAGAGCGCCGTCAGCGAGCGTGTGAACACGGCGGTGCAGGACAACGCCGCCAAGGCGCAGGTCGCGCAGCAGAGTGCGATCGCCGCGTACAAGCGGCTCGTCGCCGCGGCCCCCAGCGATCCGACCGCGCGCTTCCAGCTCGCCCAGGCAGCCGAGTCGGTCGGCGACTATACGACCGCGATCGCCGCGTACAAGCAGGTGATCAAGCTCGAGCCGGATTCCAACGAGATCCCCTCGCTCAAGCAGCACATCAAGCAGCTGCAGTCCGCTCAGGCGGGCAGCTCGGCGACGAGTGGTTAGACTCCGCAACGGGTATGGGAGCGGGCGTCATCGACCCCCGGGGGTAACACCATGAACTTCGACATCAAGACCGAGGAGCTGGGAGACGACGCCTACGTGATCTCGCTTGCCGGCGAAGTCGACCTGTACACGGCGCCCGAGTTCAAGCAGCAGCTGCTCGAGGTGATCGGACAGGGTGGCAAGTACGTGATCGTGGACTTTACGAACACGACGTTCATCGACTCAACCACGCTCGGCGTGCTCGTCGGCGGGGTGAAACGGCTGCGCACGAACGACGGCCAGCTCGCCCTGGTCTGCAACGACCGGAACATCACGAAGATCTTCGAGATCACCGGCCTCGACCGCATCTTCACGATCCACCAGACGCGCGACGAGGCGGTCGCGGCCGTTCAGTCGAGCACCGCCACCGCCTAGATGGTTGATGCCAGCTAGCGCATTGCGTCGCGCCGCAGCCCCCCTCCTCCTCGCCCTCCTCGCGGCGCTCCTTGCGGCGGGCTGCGGCACCGGCGGCAAGGCAGTCGCCTCGGCGGACGCCGGCAGCGGCAAATCCCTCTTCCAGTCGAAGTGCGCCTCCTGCCACACGCTCGCCGATGCGAACGCGCAGGGCAAGGTCGGCCCGAACCTCGACGATGCCTTCGCCCAGAGCCGCAAGCAGGGGTTCAAGGAGAGCTCGATCCAGGACCTCGTGCTCGACCAGGTCCGCTTCGCGCAGGGAAAGATGCCCGCGAACATCGTCCGGGGCAAGGACGCGCAGGACGTCGCCGCCTACGTGGCCAGGGTCGCGGGGACCGGCGCGGCTGCGACGGGAGGGGGCGGCGCCAAGACGGCGAGCGACGGGAAGCAGATCTTCGCCTCGGCGGGCTGCACCGGCTGCCACACGCTCAAGGACGCCGGCGCCACCGGCCAGGTCGGCCCGAACCTCGACCAGAAGCAGCCGCCGGCGTCGCTCGTCGTCGACCGGGTGACGAACGGGCGGGGCGCGATGCCGTCCTTCAAGGACAAGCTGACCGCCGCACAGATCGAGGCCGTCGCCAAGTACGTCAGCTCGGTCGCCGGGAAGTAGAGAAGCCCGCCCTCAGTCGCGCTCGAGATCGACCACGACGTGCGTGATCGGGAGCGAGAAGCGCTCGCGGGCCGCGCCGACGACGCCCCGCTCGAGCCAGTGCGAGCGTCCCTCCGGATGCGTCGAGATGATCAGCTCGTCCGCGCCGAACGTCCGCAGCGCATCCTCGATCGCCTGCAGCGGATCGCCGTCGCCAACCTCTCCGCGCGCCTCGATCCCCTCCGCGGCGAGCTTCGCCAGGCTCGCCTGGAGTCGCTCCTGGGCCGCCGCGTGGGCGCCGTCCGAGTCCGAGGCCCAGTGACGCACCGGTGAGTTCAACGCCGGGCAGACGACGAGCACCTGCTCGCGGACGCCCTCCGAGCGCCGCCGGATCTCGTCGAGGAGCGTCGTCCCGCCGACGGTCTCGTTCGCGATCACGAGGATCCTCCTCTCGTCCTCCGATCCACGGTGCGGAGTGTGGAGCGGCGGTTCGGGCGGCTCGTCTCGCCGGCTGCGCACCCACACGCCCACGGCGAGCGCGCTGAGCGCCGCGAACACGGCGAGCCCGGCCCAGACGCCGCCCGCCCAGCTCGCCACCGCGATCGCCCCGAAGTAGCCGATCGCAAGCCAGAGGAAGCGATACGCCTCGGCCTCGGATCGGAGCGGGTTGATCACGGCGTCAGAGGATGTAGACGGTTGTGTAGACGACGATCCACATCACGTCGACGAAGTGCCAGTAGATCCCCGGGATCTCGACCCCGTGGTGGTGCTCCGCCGTGAAGTGGCCGCGGAAGGCCCTGATCGTCGCGAACAGGAGCAGGCTCAGCCCGACGAACACGTGCGCTCCGTGGAGCCCCGTCAGGCAGAAGAAGATCGTCGGCTGAGCGCCGTCCTTGGTCGCGAAGCCGATCCGCGCATACTCGAGCACCTGCGTCAGCAGGAAGACGAGACCCATCAGGAAGGTGAGCAGCAGCCCGGCCTGCAGGCCGGCGCGGTTGCCGCGCTTGATGCTCTGGAGCGCCCAGTGCATCGTGAAGCTCGACGTGACGAGGATGCAGGTGTTCACGAACGCCATGAACACCGGCAGGTGGAACTGCGAGCCGTGGTGCCACGGCACCCCGTTCACGACGCGCACGAAGAAGTACGCGGTGAAGAACGCGCCGAAGAGCATGATCTCCGACCCGATGAACAGGAACATGCCGAGAATCTCGCGGTTGATCCGCGAGCTCTGGTTGGCGGCCGGAGGGCCGTGGTGGTGGGCTGCAGACGCGGCTTCCACTACGCGGTCGTCTCCAGCTGCGCCGGCTCCACGACGACATGCTCGACCGGCAGCCCGGTGTCCTTCTGCAGCCGCTCGACGAGGTCGCGGCGCAGCCAGCCCGAGCGCTGCTCCGGATAGGTCGAGACGATCAGCTCGTCGACGCGCTCGTCGGTGATCGTCTGCCGCACCGCCGTGTACGGATCGGGGTGGGCGATCTGGCCGTGCACCTCGATGCCCTCGCCACGCAGCTCGGCGAGCGCGCGGCGCAGCCGGCTCTCTGCATCGTCGTAGGAGCTCGCCGACTCGCCCTGCGGCGAGATGATCAGGAATGCTGCGCCGCCCCGGGCGTCGCGCTCGCGGATCTTGTCGAGCAGCGGCCCGCCGAGCACCGTCTCGTTCGCGATCACCAGCACGTTTCGGTCCCCCGACTCGGAGTCGAGGTCGACGACAACGTGCTCGAACGGATGCTCGCCCGCGACGTGGCGCATCTGCGTGACGAGGTCGCGTCGCAGCCAGCCGGACCGCTGCTGCGGATGCGTGGAGACGATCACCTCGTCCGGCTGGAGCTGGTGGATCGCGTCGCGCAGCGCATCCACGGGGCTCGCCTCGACGACGAGCCCGTGGGCGGAGATGCCGCCGTCGCGAAGCAGCTTCAGCGTCCGCTCGAGCCGCCGGCCGGCGGCCGCGCGGCGCGTGTCCTGGTAGACCACGTAGCCCTCACGCGGCTGGTTGACCGGACACACGACGGCAACGCGGATCTCGCCCTCGGCGGCGCGCCGCTGCAGGGCCTCGAGCAGGCTCTTGCCGGCAACCGTCTCGTTGGCGATCACGAGCACCTGCCTGCCGGCGCGCGTCTCAGTCAACGGGCACCTCGAGCTCGGCCTCCTTGTGGCCGTTCAGGACCGCGTGGCGGGCGCCCGGGACGCCGTACTCGTACGGGCCGCCGACGACCTGCGGGATCTCGTCGAAATTGAAGATCGGCGGCGGCGAGCTCACCTGCCACTCGAGCGTCATCGCCCGCCACGGGTTCGAGGGTGCGATCGGCCCGTTCCGCCAGCTCGTGATCATGTTGTAGAGGAAGACGAGCGTCGAGGCGCCGAGGAAGAACGAGGCGATCGAGATGAACATGTTCCAGCCGGCGAACTGCGGCGCGTAGTCGGCGACGCGGCGCGGCATCCCCTGCACGCCGATCAGATGCATCGGGAAGAAGGTCAGCGTTGAAGCCGACGAACGTGAGCCAGAAGTGCAGCTTGCCGAGCCGCTCGTTGTACATCCGGCCGGTCATCTTCGGGAACCAGTAGTAGATGCCGGCGAAGATCGTGAACAGCGAGCCGCCGAAGAGCACGTAGTGGATGTGCGCGACGATGAAGTACGTGTCGCTGACGTGGATGTCGATCGGCACGGCGCCGAGGTAGATCCCGGAGAGCCCGCCGAGCAGGAACATCGTGATGAAGCCGAGCGCGAACAGCATCGGCGTGGCGAAGTTCAGCTTGCCCTCCCACATCGTGGCGAGCCAGCTGAAGATCTTCATCCCCGTCGGCACGGCGATCAGCAGCGTCGTCACCATCATCGGCACCCGCAGCCACGAGGCCATGCCCGCAGACGAACATGTGGTGCGCCCAGACCGAGAAGCCGAGCACGACGATCGCCATCAGCGACAGCGCCATCAGGCGGTAGCCGAAGATCGGCTTGCGGCTGAAGACCGCGATCACCTCGCAGATGATCCCGAAGCCCGGCAGCATCATGATGTAGACCGCCGGGTGCGAGTAGAACCAGAAGATGTGCTGGTAGCCGAGCGCGTAGCCGCCGAGCCCCGGATCGAAGAACGCTCGTGTGCAGCACGTGGTCGAACATCGAAGAAGAACTGCGACCCGGCGATGAACGGCGTCGCGATCACGACGAGCAGCGAGGTCGTGAAGTTCGCCCAGACGAGCAGCGGCATGCGCCAGAAGGTCATTCCGGGCGCACGCATGGTGATGATCGTGACCAGGAAGTTGAGCGCGGTCATGATCGAGCTCGCCCCGGCCCACTGGACGCCCTGGTTGAAGAAGACCTGCGCCGAGCGGCTGGTGCGACGAGCGAGCGGCGCGTAGCCCGTCCAGCCGCACGCGAAGGCGCCGCCCGGAACGAGGAACGAGGTCGCCATCATCACGCCGGCGATCGGGCAGCAGCCAGAAGCAGAGCGCGTTCAGGCGCGGGAACGCCATGTCCGGCGCCCCGAGCATCAGCGGCACGGCGAAGTTCGCGAGCCCCGCGAAGGCCGGGATCACGAACAGGAAGATCATCAGCGACGCGTGGACCGAGAAGAGGCCGTTGTACGTCTGGGTGTCGAAGTACTGCATCCCGGGCCGCGCGAGCTCGGCCCGCACGAGCATCGCGAGCAGGCCGCCGATGAGGAAGAAGATGAAGGTCGTGACCAGGTACTGCATCCCGATCACCTTGTGGTCGGTGTTGACGCGGAAGTACGCCTTCCAGCTCGTCGCGCCGTGACTGGCGTGGTCGTCGGGCACGCGTCGGCGAGCCGATCGCGTAGTGCGTCCAGTAGTCGAAGGCGCCGATCCCGGCGAGGAAGCCGATCGGGGCCGCGGCGAGCTCGATCGTGGTGATCGTCGTGCCCTTCCAGATCGGATGCCAGCCCTGCAGCCAGCGCACGAGCGTCATCAGTCCGGCGCCGATCCCGAAGAAGAGCATGCTCATCAAGGCGCGCCCGGATCCAGCCGGCGCCGAGCAGATACCGGCGCCAGGCCGGGTGCGGAGTCAGCCGCCCGGCGGCGACCTCGTGCTCGTGGTGATCGGCGGCGACGGCGGTCACTTGCTGCTCTTGCTCGAGTCGACGAGGTAAGGACGAGCGTCGTCGAGCTGCTGCTTGGGAGCGACGCGAACGTCTCCGGCATCACGCTCTTGCGGGTAGCCCGGCTCGATGTAGGCGTTCGGGTCGACGATCGACTCGCGGATGAAGTCCTCGACCGGCTGTCCGGCCTTCTGCGCCTCGGCCGGCAGCTTATCGAGGTCGGGCCCGACCTTCGCCGTGGCGCCCGCGGCCGTGCAGCGTGTGGCAGGCGCCGCAGCCGTTGTTCGCGAAGACGGCCTTGCCCGCACCGCCGGGCGGGCCCGTTCAGCGCCTGCTGTCTGGCTCTGGAGCCAGCGCGTCGAACTCTGCCGGCTCCATCACGATCACGCTCGTGCGCATCAGCGCGTGGCCGAGGCCGCAGAGCTCGGTGCAGATGACCGGGAAGGTGCCGAGCCTGTCGGGCGTGATTGGAGCGTCGTCGTCGATGCCCGGCACGGTGTCCTGCTTCTGCCCGAACTCGGGCACCCAGAACGAATGGATCACGTCCTCGAGTGCAGGTCGGAGCACGGACGGCCCGTCCGAGAGGCAGTCGCAGCGTCGCCGCTCTGGAGACCTTGCGAGTCGGGGTACTTGAACGTCCACGCGAACTGCTGGCGCCGTGACATCGACGTCGCAGCGGCTCGGTCCCCTGGGCGTCGTTCTTGCGCGAGCACGATCGCGCTGACGATCGCGATCGCCGTCACGAGCATGGTCGGGATGATCGTCCAGACGATCTCGAGGCCCGTGTGGCCGTGGATCGGCGGCCCGTCGGAGTCGTCGTCGGGCGCGGCGCCGGAACTTGACGACCGAGTAGAGGACGACGGCGGCGACGAGCGCGAAGATGAAGATGCAGATCGCGATCACGAACCAGAAGACGAAGTCGATCCGGCCCGCCTCGCGCGACGCGGGCTCGGGAGCCAGTGGAAGAGCAGGGCCACGGCAAGCGCAATCCCGCCCATCGCGATGCCGATCAGAACCACCCTGACGATCGAGCCCCTGCGCACCGGATGCGAGCCTACTGAACAGGCGCAGCGCTCGCCAGAGAGACCCGCACCCAATCGCGGCGCTAATCCGTTGTGAGAACGCGAGAACTCCTCGCCAGCGAAGGGAGCGAAGAATGGGATTTGGAATGAGCATCTTGCTGATCGCGGTGGGCGCGATTCTCGCGTTTGCGGTCAGCGCCACGGTGTCCGGAATAGACATCCACACGGTCGGGTGGATCCTGCTCGTGGTGGGGCTCGTCGGACTCGTGCTGTCGATGACCTTCTGGTCGTCCTGGGCGGGGCCCGGCTACTTCAGCCGGCGCCGCACGACGACCATCGACGAAGGCCCGGCCGCGCCGCACAGCTACTAAACAGGGAGCCCTCGGCCATGTCCCGCGAGCCGATCGCGGGACATGGCTCGACCTCCGTCGATCGAGCTGCAACTCGCCGGTCGCAGGCGCCGGGCGCGCTACCGTGCGGACGTGGCCGAGCCGCGGAGCGGGGCTGCCCGGGGGGCGCTCGTGTCTGGACTCGAGCGCGCGGGCGCGCTCACGAGCCTCCGTGTGCGCGACGCGTTTCTCCAGGTACCGCGCGAGCTGTTCCTGCCGGGCCTGCCGCTGCGGACCGTGTACCGCGACGAGGCGATCGTCACGCACCAGGATGCACGAGGCGTGGCGACGAGCTCGTCGTCGCAACCGGCGATCATGGCTCTGATGCTCGACGCGCTCTCGGTGGAGGCGGGCTCGCGGGTGCTCGAGATCGGCGCTGGCACCGGCTACAACGCCGCGCTGCTCGCGACTCTCGCCGGCCCGCGCGGGCGCGTCGTGTCGGTCGAGCTCGACCCCGAGACGGCGGCCGAGGCGTGCTCCGCCCTCGCCGCGGGCGGCTACGCAGCGGAGGTCGTCGTGGCGGACGGCCGCGCCGGCTGGCCGGCGGGCGCACCGTACGACCGCATCATCGTCACCGCCAGCGCGGACGAGGCGCCCAAGGCATGGCACGACCAGCTCGTCGACGGAGGCCTGCTCGTCGTGCCGTTGCGCGTCGGGGGCGCCGGCGTGCAGGCGATCCCCGCACTGCGCCGCGATGATGCGGGCTTCCGCTCGGTAGCCGTGCTCAGCGGAGGTTTCATGCCGCTCCGCACGAGGCCCGACGAGAAGATCGAGCGTGAGACGCTCGTCGAGCCCCCGGCAGGGCGGCCGCGTTGGCGACCGCTCGGGACGAAGGCGCCGCGCTGGTCGCTCGCGCTCTACCTCGCCTTCGAACTGCCACCCGGGCGGCTCGCGCAGGGTCCCGCCGGAATCGGCGTGACCGGCGCCGACGGCCGGAGCCTCGCGCTCGTCACCGGCGGCCGCGTCCTCGACCGCGTCGCCGCCTGGGGAGACCCAGAGCCCGAGGAGCTGCTGGTGGAGCTCCTCGAAGAGTGGCATCGGCGGGGCGAGCCGACCGAGGCGCAACTCGAGCTCTCGATCCGCTACGAGGGCCGGGCCGCGATCCTCGAGCACCGGTGGCTGGTTTAGGGGCTCGCCCGCCCGATCCGTCCGCCGGGGCGCCCCATACCGGCACCGAGCCGCACTTCATGCCGTTTTCAGACCGGCGGCACCGAGAGTGCGCATATGAGCAGCACAACGATCGAGCGAACCCAACCCGGCGGCACTGCTCGGCCCGCGCCGATCGGGCGGGGGCACTTCCTGGATGCGGGCGTCGCCGACCTGCGGGACGCGATCGTCCGCGGCGAGGCAGCGCGGCGGACCGAGCGGCGCCTCCGGGGCCTCGGCGTCGAGATTCCGCCGAGCCTCGACCTGGATGCGCTCGGCAGCCTGGTCCGCGTCCTGGAGCGGAAGGACTATCGCACCGTCAGCCAGCTCGGCGATGCAGCGGGCGACGCCTGGGCGCGGCGCATCGGCGTCCGCGGAACCTAGAAAGGCTCTAGCCCTCCGGCACGGCGACGAGCGTCTCGAACAGGCGGTCGAGCTGTTTGCCGGGATCGGCGCAGAGACCGGTGTGCACCGCGGAGGGCTGGATGATCGTGCTGGATGGGGAGACGAGCCAGTGGAAGCGGGCGGTCTGGTCGAGCCGCGCCATCGGCCCCGCCTCACGGTCGCCGGCGGCAATGCGCTCGATCGCGGCGAGATGCGGGCGGACCTCCTCGGGATCGAGCTCGGGCCAGAGCGCCGCAAGGCGCCGCTCGTCGAGGTCGGTCCGAGCGGCGAGATACCGCAGAGGCCGGCAGAAGACGACCACGCCGACGTTCATCCGCTCGCCGCGCTCGACGCGCGGGACGACACGGTAGACGGCGTACGAGAACGGATTACCGGCGCTCACGAGCCCGCTCCGCCTCGTCGACGAACTCTCGCGGCTCCGCCAGCCGCCCGAGCAGATACTCCACGTAGATCTGCGGATCATCGCCGTCGAGCCACTCCTCCGGGACGGCGGCGGCGACATCCTCGAGCAGGGCCTGCGTCACCCGCGGCGCGAGCTGCGCATCCGCCTCGGCGATCGAGCCGGCAAACGGCAGCAGGACGTGCTCGGCGATTGCCGGAAACGGCGTCCGCTCATGCCCTTCCCGACGCTCCGCCGCGTGGTGGAAGTACAGCGACGCCCCGTGGTCGATCAGCCAGAGGCGCCCGTGCCAGAGCAGCAGGTTCGTGTTCCTCGCCGTGCGATCGACGTTCGTCACCAGGGCATCGAACCAGACGATCTCCGCCGCGAGCGTCGGCGTTGGCGCCGGCCCAGCCGCCGGGCTGAACGGCAGCGCTCCGGGGAGAAAGTCGACGCCGAGATTGAGCCCGCCGCTGGCGGCGAGCAGATCCTGGATCTCGGGATCCGGCTCGGCCTGCGCGAGCGCCGGGTCGAGCTCGACGAGCGTGAGCTCGGGAATCGCGAACCCGAGCGCCCGGGCGAGCTCACCCGCGGCGACCTCCGCGACAAGGGCCCTGCGCCCCTGCCCCGCGCCGCGGAACTTCAGCACGTAGAGACCGTCGTCGCTCGCTTCGACGAGCGCAGGCAGCGAGCCCCCTTCGCGGAGCGGCGTGACGTAGCGCGTCGCCTCGATCGTGCGCAGCACGCGCGCGAGCCTACGCGCTCGGGCCGTCGCATCGGCGACGAGGCACCGTGTTCAGTGGCCGGTGGCGGAGAAGTGGGTGTAGTCCTTGGTCGACCCGACCCAGGCGCCGCCCCAGCCCCAGCCGATCGAGCGGAAGGCCTGCACGACGGCGGGCGTGACCATGCCGCGGCGTAGCCGCGAGCGGTCGAGGTAGGGGCGGGTCGCCCGAGAGAAGACCTGCCCGCAACCGACGTAGGGATTCTCGAGCGGGTTCAGGTCGACCGCCTCGCCATATGCGTGCTCCGACCAGCTGCCCGTGCCTGTCCCGCCCGTGCACGGCGACGGCCGGGCCTGCCGGCACTCGAAGGCGCCGCTTACGTCGCCGTCGGCCGGCTGCGAGCGGGCCGGCCCGTAGTGGTCGGCGATGCGCATGTGGCGGATCGGGAAACGCAGCTCGTACAGCCGCCGGAACACGCGGGCGAGCGGAGGCGCGGCGTCCTCGTTGACGATGATCCGACCGGTGTGCACCCGGCCGTCGAAGCCCCAATGGGCGACCGTCAGAACGCGCAGCCGCGAGAGCGGAACGGGGCAGGCCGGCTGCCAGAAACCCCCTTTCAGCTCGGTTCGCAGGGGCGCCGGCAGCGGCTGGATCGACGAATGGAACGCCACCAGTGCCAGCGGCAACGCAAGCAGACGGGTCACTGCGCAGTCACCTCCCCTCGCCGACGATTTTCACCCGTCTGGCGGGCTCTAACACGCAGGGCTCTACCCTGGTGGTGATGCTCGGCGATCGCTCTCCCGATGACTTCGAACAGTACGTCCAAGAAGCGCTCGACTCCCTCCCCGCGGATCTCAGGGCGTCGATGTCGAACGTCGCTGTGGTCACTCAGGAAGAGCCGCCGGCAGGCCAGCCGCTGCTCGGCCTCTACCAGGGCATACCACTGACCAGACGCGGCGTCGGCTACACGGGAGCGCTTCCCGACAAGATCACCATCTATCGCGGCCCGATCGAACGCCTCTACGGCGACGATCGCGACCGCCTCGCTCGCGCCGTACGCCGAGTCGTGCTGCACGAGGTCGCCCACCACTTCGGGATCAGCGACGAGCGACTGATCGAGATCGACCGCTATTAGGCGATCCGTGATGCGGGAGGCTTGCGATCACCGGGACCTTCCTTCGCCGGGGCGCGATAGGTTCAGCCGGTCAACGAGAGCACAGGAGGCAGTTGCGCGTGGACGTTACCTCGCGGTTCGACGTGGCCGGGTTCGGCGTCATCGTCACCGGCGGTGCCAGTGGACTCGGGCTCGCGTACGGTGAGGTGCTCGCGGCGCACGGCGCGCGAGTGACGCTGATCGACGTCGACGCCGGCGCGGTTGCCGCGCAGGCCTCTCGGCTGCAGGGTGAAGGTCTCGACGTGCGGAGCGCCGTCGCCGACGTGACCGATCACGCCGCCCTCGATCGCGCGATCGACCAGGCGGCGGAGACGTACGGCAGGCTCGACGTCGCGTTCGCGAACGCCGGCATCGATCCGGGTGTCGGTTTCGTCGGCGCCTGGGCCGGCGGCGAGCGGCCCCGAGTGGAGGACGGCGCGCTCGAGCGCTACACCGACGAGCGTTGGAACCGCGTGATCGAGATCAACCTGAACGGGATCTTCGCGACCGCGCGCGCCGCTGCCCGCCACATGCGTTCCCGTGGGTTCGGAAGGATCATCGTGACGACGTCGCTCGCGGCGACCAAGGTCGAGCCTGCGATCGGCTCGGCCTACATGACCGCGAAGGCCGGCGCAAGGCACCTCATGCACTGCATCGCGCTCGAGCTCGCAGCAGACGGCATCACGGCCAACGCGATCGCGCCGGGTTTCTTCGTCACGAACATCGGCGGCGGTCACGCTCACGACCCCGAGCTGCAGGCGGCGCTCGCGAAAGACATTCCGATGCACCGCGTCGGCCAGCCGGACGACATCAAAGCGCTCGCCCTCTTCCTCGCCTCGCCGGCGTCGGCATACATCACCGGACAGGAGATCGTGATCGACGGCGGCTGGGGACTGGGAGCCGCGGACTGAGGTAGCGGACTTGCGTCGCGCGACCGCGGCCGGCGGTGCGACCGCGGCGGCTCCGAAGCGGGTGGGGAACGGTCTCAGAGCTCGCCAAGCAGGTCGCGGAGCACGTCCGTGTAGGTGTCGAGGGCCGTGCGGCCCCGTCGGGTCAGCGCGACCGAGGTGACCGAGGCACGGCCGTTGCCGGTCTTCGCGGTGTCGATGTAGCCGGCGTCTTCGAGCTTGCGCAGGTGGGTGATCAGGTTGCCGGGTGTCAGTCCGATCATGTCCTGGAGCCGGGTGAAGGAGAGGTTGTCGCCGTCGGGCAGGGCCGCGAGCGTGGCGACGATCCGCAAGCGCGCGGGAACGTGGATGAGCGGGTCGAGCTCCTCGACGGTCATCTGCGTCCCCTCACGCGCGGCGCCGCCAGAGCTGGGCGGCGGCGCCGGTGAGGAGCAAGACGCAGAGGCCGACGCCGACCACGCCCCAGACGCCGGCGGGGCCGGCGAAGGAGGCGAACGCGCCGAGGACGACCGCGGAGGCCGCGAAGCCCGCTCGGGCCCAGTTGTCGCGGGCCGCCTCGTAGCCGGCCGCCGCCGCGCCGACGATGATCAGCGGGGCCACCGCCGGATAGATCCCGTAGGCGATCGCGTGGTTGTGGTCGGTGTGGTGGAGCGCCCCCTGGAAGACGTACACGCAGATCCAGATCGCTCCGAACGTGATGCCCTCGAGCCGCCGCTGTCGCGACGAGCGCCCGCTGAGCGCGCGGCGCATGACGGTGGTGACCAGGGCGATCCAGACGGCCAGGGTTCCGTACAGCACCGCCAGCGCCGTCCCGGACGGGCCCGAGTAGGGGTGCTGGTTGCGGACCGAGAGCCAGACGGCGCCGTAGGCGATCAGAACCGTCACGGCTCCGGCCAGTAGGAGGATCGGCGGTCGGATCTCGAACTCGCGCCGCGCCCGCTGCGTCGTCTGCTCGAGCAGCGCCGCCGCCTCGCGAGGATCGAGCTCGCCGCCCTCGTTGTCCGTCGCGGTCTCGGACGCCGTCTCAAAGGGGTCGGGCTCGGACGGCGGAGGGCTGAACATGTCGAATCGCTCGCTCACGTCGCCGCTCCCGGGCGGAGCACTCCGTCCCGAGCGGGTGCCATCAGCTCGCCCCAACGGAGTGTCTCACGTGCTGCGTTCATCTCGTTTCCTTCCTCTGAGTTTGCTTTGCATGACAAAGTTAGCGTACTTTGCACCACAAAGTCAAGTCGGGTCAGCGGCTCCGCATCCACACGGTCGCTGTGATCACCGCAGCGGCAGCGCCACCCGGCGCGGAAGCTGACCGCGGTCGCCCGGCCGCCCTGGTGGTCGAGCCATTCGCGCGTGGCTAGCCGCCGAACCCGTGTGCTCGTCTCTTACTGGCGACGCTGGGGCGGCTCGCCTCGACCGGCGCTGCTTCTGGCGCGGGCGGGCACGACAGTGGACGGAACGTGGGGTTATACAAACCACGTGACCGCCGAGCCGCTCGACGTCGAGAGCGCAACCCTAGGTGGCTGACCGGACGAGAGGAAGCGGGACGGAAGGCTCATCGGTGGGCGAGTTGCCCTACGCTGTCCGGCGTGCGTGGTGGGAAGAAGCTGCAAGACCACGAAGCCTCCGCAAGGAAGGAGGAGGCAGGCGACCGGGCCTGCTGGGCCCACCTCGTCTGCCCCGAGTGCGGTGCCGTCGAGAGCGAAGGTCACCGCCCGGGCTGCGAGCTGGCGAGAAGCAGCCAGCGCGATCAAGCGTCGCGGCAAAGCCGATGACCGACGTGCGCCTCTCTATGAATGATGATGATGGGCCGTGCAGGGATCGAACCTGCGACCTTGGGATTAAGAGTCCCCTGCTCTACCAGCTGAGCTAACGGCCCGTGCGGGCGAGAGGGTAGCAGCGGCGACTCCGCGAAACGACACCGCAGCGGCGTGGGCGCTGGCGGGTAGGGTTCGCGCCCGATGAAGGTGCTCACAGTGATCGGAAACCGCCCGCAGTTCATCAAGTCTGCGCCCCTGTCGCTCGCGTTTCGCGACGCCGGGATCGACGAGGTGGTGCTCCACTCGGGACAGCACTGGGACGCCTCGCTCTCCGGGATCTTCTTCGACGAGCTCGAGCTCGCAGAACCTGCCTACCGGCTCGACCTCCAGACGGCCGACCCGGAGGCGATGCTGCCGGCGATCCGCGCGGCCGTCGTGCATGAGCGGCCGGACTGGGTCGTCGTGCTGGGAGACACGAACACGACGCTCGCCGGCGCTCTCGCGGCGGGCGAGACGCCGGTCGCACACGTCGAGGCGGGCCTGCGGAGCGGCGACCTGGAGATGCCGGAGGAGCGCAATCGGATCGCGGTCGACAAGCTCGCCGCGCTGCTGCTCTGCCCGGACGAGCGCTCGGCCGCGACACTCGCCGGGGAAGGCGTCCCCGGTCGCACGGAGGTCGTCGGCGACGTGATGGCCGACGCGACGCGGCTGTTCGCGCCGCTCGCGCGGGAGCGCTCCGACGTGCTCGAGCGCCTCGGCGTCGAGCCGGGCCGGTATCTCGTCTGCACCGTGCACCGTGAGGCGAACGTCCGGCCCGCCCGGCTCGCCCGCATCGTCGCGGGGCTGAACCGGCTGGACGAGCCCGTGCTCTTCCCCGCCCACCCGCGCACACGCGCCGCGCTGCGCGAGCTCGAGCTGCGGGTGCGCCTCCTCGACCCGCTCGGCTACCTCGAGCTCGCGGCGCTCGCCTCACAGGCGCGCGTGATCCTCACGGACTCGGGCGGCCTGCAGAAGGAGGCCTACTGGTACGGCGTCCCGTGCGTGACCATGCGCCCCTCAACCGAGTGGGTCGACACGGTCGCCACGGGGGGCAACACGCTCGTCGACGACGACCCCGACGCGCTCGTCGAGGCCGTCCGCACGGCGCGGATGCCCGCACCGCGGCCGGTCCTCTACGGCGATGGGCATGCTTCGGCCCGAATCGCCCGCGCACTTCAGGGTAGCCTCTCCCCGTCATGAAGCCCGAGATCGCCATCATCGGCGCCGGCTACGTCGGCGTCCCACACGCGCAGGTCTTCGCCGAGGCCGGCCATCGAGTCGTGCTCGTCGACGTGAACGAGGAGCGGGTCGCGATGCTGAACCGCGGCGAGAGCTACATCGAGGACGTGCCGTCGGAGAAGCTGCGCGAGCTGCTCGACGCCGGTCTGACTGCAACGACAGACTACGACGTGCTGCGCGAGGTCGAGACCGTCGTGATCGCGTTGCCGACGCCGCTCTCGAAGCAGCGCGAGCCCGACCTGACGATCGTCCTCGGCGCCACCCGCGAGGTCGCGGCGCGACTGCAGCCAGGACAGCTCGTCGTGCTCGAGTCCACGACGTATCCGGGGACGACGCGCGAGTGCCTGCTGCCGATCCTCGAGTCGAGCGGGCTGAAGGTCGGCGAGGACTTCTACCTCGCGTTCGCGCCCGAGCGCGTCGATCCGGGCCGCACCGACTGGACGACGAGGAACGTGCCGAAGGTGGTGGGCGGCATCACCCCTGCCTGCATCGAGCGCGCGGCCACGCTCTACGGCACCGCACTCGACACCGTGCACCGGGTCAGCTCTCCCGAGGCGGCGGAGCTCACCAAGCTGCTCGAGAACATCTTCCGTTCGGTGAACATCGCGCTCGTGAACGAGCTGGCGCAGCTCTGCGACCGGATGGGCATCGACGTGTGGGAGGTGATCGACGCCGCCGCAACCAAGCCCTTCGGATTCATGCGCTTCAATCCCGGCCCGGGCCTCGGCGGCCACTGCATCCCGATCGACCCGTTCTACCTGACCTGGAAGGCTCGCGAGTTCGGCTTCACGACCGAGTTCATCGAGCTCGCAGGCAAGGTGAACGAGAGCATGCCCTATTACTGCCGCTCGGTCCTCTCGCAGGCGCTCAACCACGGGGCCGGCAAGGCGCTCTCGACCTCGAAGGTGCTGATGCTCGGCGTCGCGTACAAGCCCGACATCGGCGACATGCGCGAGTCGCCGGCTCTGAAGCTGATCGAGCTCCTACGCGCGGCGGGCGCCGACGTCAGCTACCACGACCCGCATGTCGCCGAGCTGCCGCAGCTCGGCCTCCGCTGCGTCGAGCTCGATCCTGCCGTATACGACTGCGTTGCGATCGTCACGGACCACTCCTCCATCGACTATGCAGGCGTAGTCGAGCAGGCGAACGTCGTCGTCGACTTCCGAAACGCAACGAAGGGCGTCGAGTCCGACAAGGTCTGGAAGCTGTGACCCGCGTGGGCCTCGCCGGGCTCGGCTACTGGGGCCCGAATCTGGCGAGGAACTTCGACGAGCTGTCCGAGCTGGCGTGGCTCTGCGACCTCGACGAGTCGCTGCTGCAGCGCTTTGCGCAGCGCTACCCGAGCGCCCGCACGACCACGAGCTTCGAGGAGATGCTGCGGGACGACTCGCTCGACGCGGTGATCGTCGCGACCCCCGTGCCGACGCACTACTCGCTCGCGAAGCTGGCGCTCGAGTTCGGCAAGCACGTACTCGTCGAGAAGCCGCCGGCGATGCGCGCCGACGAGATGGAGGACCTCGTCGCGACCGCCGAGCGCCACGGGAAGGTGCTGATGCCCGGGCACCTGCTGCTCTATCACCCCGGCGTCAAGAAGGTGAAGCAGCTCGTCGACGACGGCGAGCTCGGCGACGTGCTCTGCGTCTACGGGAACCGCCAGAACCTCGGCAAGATCCGCAAGGACGAGAACGCGCTCTGGTCGCTCGGCGTCCACGACCTCTCGGTGATCCTCTACCTGATCGACGAGGAGCCGAGCGAGGTCGTCGCGCACGGGAACGCCTTTCTCTACGAGGGGGTCGAGGACGTCGTCTTCTGCTATCTACGCTTCCCGAGCGGGAAGATCGCGCACATGCACCTCTCCTGGCTCGACCCCCACAAGATGCGGAAGATCACCGTGGTCGGGAAGGAGAAGATGGTCGTCTTCGACGACATGGAGCTCGAGCGCAAGGTCACGATCTACGAGAAGGCGCCCGAGCAGGCGCCGGCCTCCTACGGCGAGTGGCGCACGCGGACCGGTGACATCTTCAGCCCGAAGATCTCCAGCGACGAGCCGCTGCGGCTCGAGTGCTCGCATTTCTTGTCGCTCGCCGAGGGCGCCGGCGACCCGATGCTGGCGGCCCGGGACGGGCTGACCGTCGTGCGCGCGCTCGAGCAGCTGTCGGAGAGCCTGCGTGGCCGCCGCTGAGGTTCACGCCAGCGCGATCGTCTACCCGGGCACCGTGCTCGGCGAGGGCGTGAGGGTGCTGGAGGGCGCCGTCGTCGGCAAGCAGCCGGCGCTCGGCCCGAAGTCGACCGCGAAGCGCGAGCCGCTGCCGCCGACCGAGATCGGCGCAGGCACGATCGTCTCGACCGGCGCAGTCGTCTTCGCGGGCACGAGGATCGGCGGAGGCTGCATCCTCGGCGACCAGTCGTGCGTGCGCGAGCGCGTCGAGATCGCGGCGGATGTCGTCGTCGGCCGCGGCTCGCTGGTGGAGAACGACACGACGATCGGCAGCGGCACCCGGATCCAGGCCGACGCGTACATCACCGCCTATTCCACGCTCGAGGAGGACGTGTTCATCGCACCCTGCGTCGTGACGACGAACGACAACTTCATGGGCCGCACCGAGAAGCGCAGGGCGCTGATGAAGGGCCCGACGATCCGCCGGGGCGCCCGCATCGGCGGCGGCGCGATTCTCTGCCCGGGGATCGAGGTCGGCGAAGAAGGCTTCGTCGGCGCCGGCGCCGTCGTGACGAAGGACGTGCCGGCGCGCATGCTGGTCGTCGGCAACCCGGCGCGCGTGCTTCGTGAGGTCCCCGCGGAGGAGCTCCTCGAGAATCAGTAGCCGAGGAGCGGCCGTAGCTGGGGCTGCTCCGACTATCGTTTGTCGAGAACCACCGTATACGCGCCGAGAGTCCCCTTCGGCGCCTTGACCTGAAGGTAATACCAGCCGCCCAGCGTCGCCTTGAACGACAGACGCTGCACCTGGGACGTGCCGGTCGAAAGCGCCGCGCGCTGATCCAGGCCGACGATCGTGCGTACGCCCACGCTCTCCGTGCCGGGCTTCCAGAGGACGAGCGTCGGCGTCACGTTCATGCTCCCCGTCGCGCGCGCCGTGAGGCGCTGGTTCGAGAACAGCCGCACGCGATACACGTCGACGGGGTCGTCGTAATAGTCGATCGAGGCCTTCAGCTTCACTGCGGTGCCCCAGACCGTCGCGGCAGAGTCGCCCGCCTCGTCGTTCGGCTCCCGCGAGTCCACCGGCGGCAGCGGCCCCTCCTGCAGCGCGATCAACGCGTTCGCGATGTCGAGCCGCCCCCAGCCGCTGAGCGAGTCGCGCAGCAGCGGGCAGTGGCGGCACCCGTTCGTCGCGTTCGCGTCCTGGGCGGTGTGCTCGAGCAGCGCGTTCACCTGCTCCGGCCGCAGCTCGGGGCGGATCGCGATCAGAAGCGCGGCCGCCGCGGTCACCTGCGGAGCGGCGAACGACGTCCCCTCGGCGAAGCGGTACTCGTCCGAGCCGCAGTCGGAGTAACCCTGGTCGGGACAGGCGGGCCGCACCGCCGTGAGCGTGCGCGGGAACGTCGAGACGAGTTCGTCACCGGGCGCCGCAAGGTCGACGAAGACCGGATCGCGGTCGGAGAAGGTCGGCACGGAGCCGTCGCGGGCGAGCGCCGCGACGCCGATCACGTGCGGCAGCGCCGACGGATAGCTCGCATAGGGCCACGGTGACGCCGGCGCCTGATCGCTGTTGCCAACTGCAGCCACGACGACGACCCCGGCGCGGACGGCGTACTCGACGGCCGCCGCCTCCTCGGGCGAGTAGGTGTCCTCGCGCTTGTTGGTCGGGTCGCGCACCCCGCCGATCGAGAGGTTGATCACCCTTGCGCCCGAGTCCGCCGCCCAGCGGATCGCCTGCGCCTCCGCGTCGAGCGAGATCGAGCCGTCCGGCCGGACGACCTTGGCGACGAGCAGCTGCGCAGAGAACGCGATCCCGGCGATGCCGATGTTGTTGTTGAGCCCCGCGGCGATCTCACCGGCGACGAACGTCCCGTGGCCCTGCTCGTCGGTCAAGGCGCTCCCACCGACGAAGCTCCTGGCGATCGCGATCTTGCCGGCGAACTCCGGGTGGCTGCCGTCGATGCCGCTGTCGATCACGGCGACCTTGACCGGCGCGAGCAGCGGCGGGGTCTCCCAGGCGTCGAAGGCGCGGTCCTGGACGAGGTACCACTGCCGCTCGACAAGCGGGTCGGTCGGCGTGAACGCGAGCGCCACCGGCGCCGCTACCAGCGCGGCTGCCGTCACGGCGAGAAGCGCCCGCTTCACCCCGTCTGCGCGACGAGCACCGGCGAAACACCGGCTGCCAGGCCTCCGCCGGCCGGCAGGACGGCGCGGTACGACGCCCCTTGCTCGACCGGCACGGGCGCGGAGAACGAGCCATCTGGGGCGACCGTGGCGGTCGCGACGCTCGACCACGTCGACCCCTCCTGGCGCTGCAGCTTGACGGCGGCGCCGGCCGAGATCGGCTGCACCGAGCCGCTGAGGAGCGACGGCGCCTGCTGCAGCGCGACCTGGGGCGCTACCGCCACGCGGACGACGAGCTGTGCCTTGCCGACGCTCAGCCGATAGTCCGCCGTCTGGGTCGCCGCCACGCCGACGGTGAAGCTGCCGCCGGCGCCGGCCGGGAGCGAGACGGGTTGCCAGCTCGTTCCAGAGGCCGGCAGGGCCCTCTGCTCGAGCACGGGCTGGCCGACAACACCTCGCACCGTCGCCGTCAACTGGATCTGCGAGCCGTAGAGGATCGGCCCGGGCGGCGGCACGAGCGACAGCACGCCCACCGAGAACCAGGTCGAGCGCAACCCGAGCGCGGTGCGCAATGCGGTGCCACCAACCGCGAGCGTGCCCTTCGCCGCCGTGACGGTGAGCGAGCCGACGCGGCCCGACCGGTCGAGGGCAGGGGTCAGGTCGAGCACCGTCGCCGGGAGCCTTCAACGCCTTCGCGATCTTCGCCCCCGTGACCGTCACCGGGCCCCAGTTGTGGTACGGCGAGAGCGTGTCGTAGGGGTCAGGCACCGAGACGAGATACGGGACTGCCTTGGAGCGCGGCCACTCGTCCGCGATCGACGCCGTCTGGCCGCCGGAGGTCGAGGAGAAGTAGGTCGCCGCGACCTCGCCGTCGTAGAGAGCGACCGTGCCCGACGTCGCATCGACGGCGGCGTTCGTCCCGGCGTGCTCGGCGGCGATGCCCCCGTAGACCTGGCTGCGCGTGTCGCCGAAGACGTCGTAGGGCGCCTTGAGCTGGCGCGTCGCGAGCGCATACGAGCGCGCGGCGATCGCCTGGGCCTTCAACGCCTCCGGATTCCAGAAGTAGGGCATCTCGGACGGGACGACCCCGTAGAGGTACTGCTCGAGCCCGAGCGTGTTGACGAGGTCGAGGCGCTTGCCCTTCGGAAACGCGGTGAAGGTGCCGCGGTAGGGCTTCCGGTTCAGCTCGAGCGCCGAGGCGCCCGGCGTGAAGACGAGCGGGCCGGGCAAAGGCGTGCCGGTGAGCCCGTCCAGCTTCAACGTGAGGCCTCGCCCGAAGGTGTAGGAGCCCGCGGCGAGGTCGTGCAGCTGTCCCGCATCGTCCTTGACCTGGAACGGCGACCCCGACGAGACCGTCACGAGCTTGCGCGTCTCGGCCACGAGCACGCGGATGCCCGACACCGTCGTTGGACCGAGCTGCGTGCCGGGGTAGTAATGCGCGACGATGTCCGCGTAGCCGACGCCGTGCTGCGCGTAACCGAGCGCGCCGTACTGGCTCATGCCGATGCCGTGCCCCCAGCCGTGGCCGGTGAACACGAAGGTGGCGCCCCCGCCGGCCGCCGCCGCGCCCGCGGCAAGGCCGCTGAGCACGAGTGCGGAGACGAACGTTGCGAGGCGACGGAGCATCAACAGGCGGACCCGCGCCTCAAGGTAGCGAAATCACTCACGGGATGAGCCTTTCGGGGCGATGCTCCGTTTTCATCCCCGCCGGGTAGGCACCGACGGTGCCGAGCACGGAGCTACTCCCCGAGCGGTACCTCGATCCCGAGCGAGTCGGGCGCGGCGGCATGGCCGACGTCTACCGCGCAACCGACACGCTGCTCGACCGTACGGTCGCGGTCAAGGTGCTCGCCGACCGCTACGCGGGCCGCCACGAGATCCGCCGCCGCTTCACCCGCGAGGCCATGGCAGCGGCCCGGCTCTCCGGCCAGCGGAACACCGTCACGATCTACGACGTCGGCGAGTGGCGCGACCGCCCGTACATCGTGATGGAGTACCTCGGCAACGGCTCGCTCGAAAACGTGCTTAAACATGAGGGGGCGCAGCGGCCCGAGCGCGCGCTGGCCTGGCTGGAGCAGGCGGCGGGCGCCCTCGATCACGCCCACTCGCGGGGGGTCGTCCACCGTGACGTGAAGCCGGCGAACCTGCTCCTCGACGAGTCCGACCACGTCCACGTCGCCGACTTCGGGATTGCGACCGCCGCCGGGCTCGAGTCCCTGACCGAAACCGGGACGGTGCTCGGGACCGCCGGCTATCTCGCTCCGGAGCAGGCGGAGGGGAGGCCGACGACGGCTGCGAGCGACCGGTACGCGCTCGGCGTGGTCGCCTTCGAGCTCCTGACCGGATCGCGCCCGTTCCAGAGCGATTCCGCGACCGCCGAGGCGACCGCGCACGTCAACACGCCGGCGCCCGCGGCCTCCGAACGGGCCGGCGGCGTGCCGCGGCAGGCCGACGCGGTCTTCAGGCAGGCGCTTGCCAAGGACCCGGCACAGCGGTTCTCGAGCTGCGGCGAGCTCGTGTACGCGCTGCGAGCCGCCTACGACGACGCCGAGGGAGCGACGCAGATCACGGCCGCGCCGGCGCCGCGGCGGCGGTCACGGTGGCCGCTGCTCCTTGCGCTCGTCTCCGGGCTGCTCGCCGCCGGCGTCCTCACGGCCGTGCTGACGACGCGCGGCGACGGGAAGGGGGCGGCAACGATCGTCAGGACCGTGACCGCTCAGGGCAAGCCGACCACGGTGACCGAGCCGGCGCCGGCGAGCCGGCCCGCGACCGCCCCTGGGTCCGCCGCGGACGGGAGCGGCAGCGAGCTCGCACAGACGGGCTTCTCGAAGCTGCAGGCAGGCGACTTCCAGGGTGCCCTGCCGCTGCTCCAGCTGGCGGTGCAACGACTTGCCGGCTCGAACACGACCACGGAGGCCTACGCCGACTACAACCTCGCGTATACGCTCGTCCGCCTCGGGAGCTGTGACGGCGTGCTCGGACTGATCGACCGCTCGCAGGCGATCCAGGGGGAGCGGAAGGAGTTCCCGCAGATCCGCAAGGCCTGCGGCGGCAAGCACGGGTACGGGTACGAGGCGCTAGCCCGAGAGGCGCGCGGCGTATTGCCGCTCGTAGTACTCGCGGTATTCCCCGGACTTGATCGGCTCCCACCAGGCGCGGTTGGCGCGGTACCACTCGACGGTCGCCGGCAGGCCGTCCTCGAGCCGGTGCTGCGGGGTCCAGCCGAGGACACGCACCTTGGCGGAGTCGACCGAGTAGCGGCGGTCGTGCCCTTCGCGGTCGTCCACGTGGCGGAGCAGCGTCTCATCGGCCCCGGTCAACTCGAGGATCCGTGCGGCGATCGCGCGGTTCTCGACCTCCTCGCCGCCGCCGACGTTGTAGATCTCTCCGGGTGCGCCCTCGCGCAGGACGAGCTCGATGCCCGCGCAGTGATCCTCGACGTGCAGCCAGTCGCGCACCTGGCGGCCGTCCCCGTACAGGGGCAGCGGCTCGCCGTCGAGTGCGTTCGTCGTGAAGAGCGGCACCAGCTTCTCGGGGTACTGGTTCGGCCCGTAGGTGTTGGAGCCGCGCGTGATCGACGCGTTGACGCCGAACGTGCGGACGTATGCCGGGATGTGCAGGTCGCCGGCCGCCTTCGCAACGCTGTAGGGGCTCGACGGGCGCACGGGATCGTTCTCGGTGGCGGAGCCGCCACGCTCGAGGTCGCCGTAGACCTCGTCGGTCGAGACCTGAACGTAGCGAGCCCCCGACGCGCGAACGTGCTCGAGCAGGACCTGCGTGCCGAAGAATTCGGTACGGCCGAAGTCGGTCGCGCCGAGAATCGAGCGGTCGACGTGCGTCTCGGCGGCGAAGTTGACGATCGCGTCGCAGCCGGCCGCAGCCGCGGCGACCGTAGCCGGGTCGTCGATCCGCCCCTGGTGGAACTCGTGCTCCACGCCCTCGAGGTTCGCGCGGTTGCCCGAGTAGGTGAGCGCGTCGAGCACGACAACGCGCTCGCCGGCGGCGGCGAGGCGCTTGACGAAGTGGGAGCCGATGAAGCCGGCTCCGCCGGTGACGAGCACGCGCACGGGACGGAAGGCTACCCCTTCGCGACAAGGAAGACCCTGGAGCGGCGCTACCTCGGCCCGGCGCCGAGGCGGGCGAGACAGTCGCGCAGGCCGTCGCGCCAGTGCGGGAGCGCCGGCGCCCCCTTTTCACTGCGCAGCACCGAGTACGCCGGGCGCGCCGCGGGCCGGCCGAGCTCCTCGGTCGAGATCCGGCGGACGCCGCAGTCGAGTCCCGCCTCCTCGAAGATCGCCTCGGTGAACTCGGCCCAGGTGCAGTCGCCGCCGGCGGCGAGATGCCAGATCCCGTAGTCCGGCGCGTCCGCGAGCTCGCCCACGAGCTCGCGCACGGCCGCAGCGAGGTGTCCGACGTAGGTCGGGGCGGTGCGCTGGTCGTCGACGACGGCGACCTCGTCGCGCTCGGCGCCGAGCCTCAGCATCGTGCGCACGAAGTTGTGGCCCGTCGGGCCGAAGAGGCCCGAGCTCCGGACGATCCAGGCCCGGGCGCCCGCGGCAGCCTCCCCGTGCAGTTTCGTGCGCCCGTAGGCCGAGAGCGGGTTCGGCGAGTCCGACTCCACGTACGGCTCGCGCTTTGCCCCGTCGAAGACGTAGTCGGTCGAGAAGTAGACGAGCGGGACGCCGAGCTCGGCCACGTTCGCCGTGCCGCCGACGTTGACCGCGGCGGCCTCTTGCGGATCACGCTCGGCGCCGTCGACGTCGGTCCACGCGGCCGCGTGCAGCACCAGGCCCGGCGCCTCGAGCAGCGGCGCGGGGTTCGCAACGTCCCAGTCCGAGCGCGTGAGGGCAGTCGCGCCGGCGAACGTCTCGGCGAGCGCGCGGCCGAGCTGCCCGCCCGCACCGGTGATCAGGACGAGGCGCTGTCCCGTTCCGACAAGATCGGCGATCGGGTGCTCCAGAGGTCGACGACGCGCGGGTCGTCCCAGGGGATCCCGCTCTCGTCGGGGTCCGCGGGGTCGTACTCCTCGGTGACGTGGTAACAGAAGAAGAGGTCGGTCAGCGCCTCGAACCCGTGGGCGTGGACGCCCGGGATGTAGAGGGCGACCGGATTGTCGTCCCCGATGTCCTCGGTGAACGTCTCGCCGGTCGTCCGGTCGAGCACGACGACGCGGGCGGTGCCCTGAAGGCAGACGAAGAGGTCGTCCTGGCCGCGCTCGTGGAAATGCAGGCCGCGAATCACGCCCTTGCGCGAGAGCGAGACGTTCGTCTGGCGCGTCGGCTTCGGCAGCAGGGACTCCCGGCGGAGCTCCATGAACCAGCCTCGCTCGTCCTCGACGCGTCGCAGCGGAAAGCGCTGAATGCCCTCGATCACTTGTTCACGCCCGTCTCGTCGATCAGCCGCCCCACCTCGGCGAGGTCCTGCCAGTGCTTGCCGCCGTCGTGCCACCAGCCCTCGACGCGCCGCACCACGAGCTCGCCGCGCCGGGCGTACTCGCGGTTCACGTCGGTGATCTCGAGCTCGCCGCGGCTCGACGGCTCCAGACTGTCGATGATCTCGAAGACGTTCGGCGGGTAGCAGTAGAGCCCGACGACCGCGTCGGCCGACGGCGGCGCGTCGTAGCGCGTGTCGACGACCCCGGCCTTCTCGACGATGTCCGCGACGCCCCCCTGCTCGTCGTAGGCGACGACGCCGAAGTTCTCCGGATCCGGCACGTCCTTGACGAACACCATCGCGCCGCCGTCCCACGACCCGATCGCATCGACCTGTGCGTGCTCGAAGACGTTGTCGCCGAGACAGACGACGAGCTTTTCCCCGCGCGCGAAGTCGCGTGCCATCCCGACGACCTGGGCGATCCCGCCGGGCTCGGTCTGGACCTTGTACGTCAGGTCGACGTCGAAGAGCAGCTCCTCCTTGCCCCGCGCGGTCACGCGACCGTCGCCGAGCAGGTCGATGAAGTCGCCGGCGTGCTGCTGGCCGGTGACGAGCAGCACCTCGTGCACGCCCACCCGTTGCAGCAGCTGCAACGGGTAGTAGACCATCGGCCACCGGCCCACGGGCAGCAGGTGCTTGTTGGTGACGCGGGTCAGCTCGGCGAGCCGCGTCGCGGAGCCGCCGGCGCAGATGAGGCCCTTCATCACGCGGGATCGTACTCGCGTACGGCGAGCCGGACCCCGCCTTGCGGCTCTCGTCTACACGGCCTCTAGAGTTGCAGCGTGGATCCGGCTGCATTCAGCGAGCTCGGCGCAGGGCGGCTGCCCGGACACCTCGGCGTGCGGGTGCTCGAAGCGGGCGGCGGCAGGGCGCTCGCCGAGCTCGACGTCGAGCCGCACCACCTGGCGCCGAACGGGTTCATGCACGCCGGCGCCGTCGTCACGCTCGCGGACTCGGCCTGCGGCTACGGCTGCTTCGCGAGCCTGCCGGACGGTGCGACGGGCTTCACGACGATCGAGCTGAAGACGAACTTCCTCGGCACGATCCTCGAAGGAACGATCAGCGCCGAAGCGGTCCTCGTGCACAGCGGCCGCACGACGCAGGTGTGGGACGCCACGGTGCGCGCCGCGGACCGGACGGTTGCGCTCTTCCGCTGCACGCAGCTCATGCTCTACCCGCGGCCGTGACCGGCGTCCGCGAGCTCTGACCGAACCGGCTACCGGAACATGGCCGAACGGCCCAAGAGGTCAGCGCCCGTGCTTGGCGCGGCGGCGGCGGCGCGCCTCCGGTGCATTGCGGACGCCCCCGTACCAGAGATAGAGCATGAGTCCGACGGCGGCGGCGAACGCCTTCAGGAGCAGCCGAATTCGCGCCATGCGTCGAAGCCTACGCCGAGGGGTACGCTCTCGGCGTGGCGAGGGACATCGACCGCCTGCAGCAGGAGATCGAGGAGCTCTTC
The DNA here is from genome assembly GCA_963757725.1 of uncultured Actinomycetes bacterium. Classification (GTDB taxonomy): domain Bacteria; phylum Actinomycetota; class Thermoleophilia; order Gaiellales; family Gaiellaceae; genus CAVWSR01. The sequence continues at coordinate 154,556 of CAVWSR010000002.1, read as the reverse complement.
TCCGACCTCTGGCAGATTCCACGGTTCGCAGGCACGCGGCGCGGCTTCCGCCCGGCCGTCGACGTCTACCGCTGCGCGCAGCCCGCGGAGCTGCGGATCGTCGTCGAGGTGGCGGGCGTCGCGCCGGAGTCGATCGAGCTCGTGACGACGGGCAGGACGCTCTCCGTCGCCGGCGAGCGCCGCCGGCCGGCCGCATCGGGCACCTACCAGCAGATGGAAATCGAGCACGGGCGCTTCCAGCGCTCGATCTCGCTGCCGACGGACGTCGACACCGCCACGGCGAGCGCGAGCTACGACCACGGGCTGCTGACGATCGTGCTGCCGATCGCCACTGATCCGCCCCCTCCGAAGCCGGTGCCGATCGAGGTCCGCGCGCGATGAGCGAGCTCCAGGTCGACGACGTCACGATCCCGGAGATTCTGCCGATCCTCCCACTCAAGGAGACGGTGGTCTTCCCGGAGTCGATGACGCCGCTCGCGATCGGCCAGGAGCGCTCCGTGCACCTGATCGACGACGTGATCGCCTCGGACGACCGCCTGCTCGCACTCGTGACGGTCAAGCACCCCGAGACCGACCCTCCCGGCTGGGACGACCTCTACGAGCTCGGCACCGCCGCCGTGATCCACAAGATGATCAAGGTCCCCGATGGGACGCTGCGCATCCTGGTGCAGGGCCTGCGGCGAATCCGCGTCGTCAGGCCGCTGGACGACGAGAGGTACCTGCTCGCGCAGATCGTCGAGGTGCCGGACGTGCTCGAGGAGAGTCCCGAGGTCGAGGCGCTGACGCGAAACGTCCAGAGCCTGTTCGCCCGCGTGATCGGTCTCGTCGCCTACCTGCCACAGGAGCTCCAGCTCGCGGCAGCGAACGTCGACGACCCGAGCGCGCTCTGCCACCTCGTCGTGTCGACGCTGCGCCTGAAGACGGAGGAGAAGCAGAAGATCCTCGAGCTGGCCGACGTGCGCAAGCGGCTCCGCGAGGTCTCGGCGATCCTGAACCGAGAGCTCGAGGTCTACGAGCTCGGCACGAAGATCCAGTCCCAGGTCCAGTCCGAGATCGAGAAGGGGCAGCGCGAGTACTTCCTGCGCCAGCAGCTGAAGACGATCCAGGAGGAGCTCGGCGAGGGCGACCCCGACCTGGCCGAGTCGGTCGAGCTGAAGGCCCGGCTCGAGGAGCTGGTGCTGCCCGAGGAGGCGCGCAAGGCCGCGACGCGCGAGCTCGCGCGGCTCGAGAAGCTCCCATCGGCGGCGGCCGAGTACGGCGTGATCCGCACCTACCTCGACTGGATGCTCAGTCTGCCCTGGGACACGCTCACCGAGGACAATCTCGACCTCGAGCACGCGCGCTCGGTGCTCGACGCGGACCACTTCGACCTCGAGAAGGTGAAGGATCGGATCGTCGAGCACCTCGCGGTCGCGAAGCTCAAGAACGAGGTGTCGGGGCAGATCCTCTGCTTCGTCGGGCCGCCCGGCGTCGGCAAGACCTCGCTCGGCCAGTCGATCGCGCGCACGCTCGGCCGCAAGTTCGTGCGCCTCTCCGTCGGCGGCGTGCGCGACGAGGCCGAGATCCGCGGGCACCGCCGCACCTACATCGGCGCGATGCCCGGCTCGATCGTGCGCTCGTTGCGCGACGCCGAATCCCGCAACCCGCTGATCCTGATCGACGAGATCGACAAGATGGGCACCGACTACCGGGGCGACCCGGCGAGCGCGATGCTCGAGGTGCTCGACCCCGAGCAGAACAAGAGCTTCCGCGACCACTACCTCGACCTGCCGTTCGATCTCTCGAAGGTGCTGTTCATCTGCACCGCGAACCAGCTCGACACGGTCCCGGGCCCGCTGCTCGACCGGATGGACGTGATCCAGCTCTCGGGCTACACCGAGGACGAGAAGCTCGGGATCGCCAGAAAGTACCTCGTCCCCAAACAGGTCGCGGCGCACGGCCTCCAGAAGCGCCAGGTCACGTTCACGGTCAATGCGCTACGCGTCGTGATTCGCGAGTACACGCGCGAGGCGGGCGTGCGCAACCTCGAGCGCCGGATCGCCGACCTCTGCCGCAAGGCGGCTCTGCAGGTCGCCCGCGGCAAGAAGGAGCGGATGCGAGTCGACGACCGTCGTGTGCGCGAGTGGATCGGGCCGCGGCGCTTCTCGGGCGACGTGCGCAAGCGCACCTCCGACGCCGGCGTCGCAACGGGGCTCGCCGTCACCTCGGCCGGCGGCGACATCCTCTTCATCGAAGCCGGCGCCTACCCGGGCAAGGGGCGGCTGACCGTGACGGGCCAGCTGGGCGAGGTGATGCAGGAGTCGGCGAGCACGGCGCATTCCTGGGTGCGCGGCCACGCCGAGAAGCTCGGAGTCGACCCCGCGTGGTTCGCCGAGCACGACGTGCACGTTCACGTGCCCGCGGGCGCCGTGCCGAAAGACGGGCCCTCGGCCGGGATCACGATGGCCACGGCGCTCGTCTCGCTCGCACGCGGCGTGCCGGTCTCGCACGACGTCGCGATGACCGGCGAGATCACGCTGACCGGACAGGTGCTGCCGATCGGCGGTGTGCGCGAGAAGGTGCTCGCTGCGAAACGCGCCGGAATCGGCACCGTCGTCCTGCCGAACGAGAACGCGCCCGACCTCGAGGAGCTGCCCGAAGAGGTGCGCGGGACGACGCGCTTCGTGCTCGCCGACACGATCGAGCAGGTGCTCGAGGCGGCCTTCGACGGCGCGATCACGAAGCCGGCCCGCTACCGCAGGCGGAACGAGCTGCCGAGCGCCGCACAGGCACCGGCGTCCCCGCCCGCCGGATAGCGGCAGAGCAGCTGATACTCACGGCGCCCCTCGAGAACGAATGTGATCCGCTCGACGAGCTTCGCGCCGCCGCTCTCGAAGGAGATGTCGTACCGCCGCGCCCGGGCGCTCGCGACCGTCAGCGTCTTACCGGGACCGACCTGACCGCGCAGCTGGTCGGCGAGGCCCGCAGCGACACTATCGAGCTCGATCATGACCTTCGGCCAGAGCGCTGAGCGGTACGGCCTGGCCAGCTTGAAGACGGTCACGGACAGGATGCGCCGACCCTCGACGGCCTCCACGGAGCTCGCCGTGCGCGTGACCTCCCAGCCCCCCGGGGCGACGAAATTCGAACCCCGTGCCGCGGATCGTGACAGCGGGCGTTGCCTGCTGCCCGCCGCAACCGGCGGCAAGCACGACGGCTAGGAGACAGAAGAGCCGTTTCGGCCGCGCGCGGCGAGGTACAACTGTGTAGTCCAACAAGCGAAAGGACGGGCCGGTCATGGCCAAGACGAGCGATAAACTCCGGGGCTCCGCCACCAATGTCAAACCGTACGTGGAGCGGGCCCTGCGCGACGAGGACCTGCGCGAGAACGTCAAGAACGCATTCGAGTCCGCGAAAGGCGTCTACGACGAGCTGATCGGGAACCGCGGGGTCGTCACGACCGCAAGCCGCGTCGCCACGGACAAGGACATCCAGGATCAGCTCCGCAACGCGGTCAGCGAGCTGCGTAGCGCGGCCGACCGCTTGCAGGGCAAGAAGGAGCATCCGAGCCGCAACTCGACGCTGCTCTTCCTCGGCATCGTGCTCGGGATCCTGTTCAACCCTGCCACCGGGCCCGCGACGCGCAAGTTCCTCTCCGACAAGCTGTTCGGAGGCGGCGACGACTTCACCTACGAGTCGTCCAACGGCGGCCCGAGCACCGGCTCCTAGAGCTAGCCCCGGCCGAAATCGGCGCCGGCGGCGGGACGCGCCGTCGGCGCCGGCGGCGTCGAGATCCCGCCGACGAGTGCGGCGTCTCCCTCGGAAGACGCAGGCGCCATCGCCCGCTCGAGGGAATGGGGATCGAGTCCGCTCGCCGAGGAGATGTCGGAGACCTGGAGCAGGATCGCGCCAGGCTGGGGCGCGAGCGAACCCGGCGTCGCCCCCGGCGCCCAGCCCGAGGCGGTCGCGAAGCTGACATCGTGCTGCAGCTGCCAGGCCTGGAGATAGGTCGTCGGATCGACGGCGCCGTCGTAGCCGAGTCCGAGCAGGCCCACCGGGTGGATCTCGAAGTGAAGATGGATCGGCGTACCGCGGGCGTCGCCGGTCGCCCCCATGAAGCCGAGCACGTCGCCGGGGTGTACCTGGGCTCCGTTCACGGCGAGCGCCGAGAAGGCCGAAAGGTGCGCGTAGTAGAACTCGTTGCCCTGCGAGTCGCGCAGCCAGAGCCGGTTGCCGCCGATGTCGTTCCACCCGACCGAGAAGACGGTGCCCTCGGCGACGGCGAGCAACGGCTGGCCGAGCGTGCCGAAGACGTCGTCGCCGTGGTGCCAGCCTACGTCCGCCCGCGCCGCGCCGAAGGTGTCGCCGTAGGACACGGGGCCGTAGACCGGAAAGACGTAGCCGCCCGCGGTCAGCTTGGGCGTCACCTTCGGGATCTGGGTGATCACGGGCGGGATCCCGTTCGCCCTGGGCTCCGGCGGCCCGCCTCTGTTGCCCGGCGAGTGACCCGGCAAGGTAGGGGTCGTGTCGGTCGGTAGGCCGGGCCCTGCCGGCTGCGTCGCCGCCCCGGCCGCAGGCTCCTTCGCCGGCTGGGCGTTTGCCTCCGCGTACCCCACCTGGATCTCCGTGCCCGCCGGCAGGCCGAGGTGGTCGGCGGTGAGGTGGACGTCGAGCGCGCTGACGAAATCGTGGCGGCCCTGACTCGGGGTCGCCGTCGTCGGCTCCTCCGGCTGCTCGACCAGGATCGCATAGCCCCAGTCGGCGAGTGCAACCCGCTGGTTGGGAGTCGGCGTGGGCACGACCTCCCCGAGCACGATCAGATTCGTGAGGCCCGTCCCGTCGATGTCGCCGCTCGCGGCTGTCGTGCTCGCCGTGACGCGTACGCGTCCCGACACCGAGTCGGCCGTGATCTCACCGTTGAAGAGCGAGAGCGAGGCCACGTCGCTCGCTCCAGAGGCACTCGACTTCAGGCCGGAGTCGGCCGTTGCACTCGCCGTCAGCGGCCCCGTCTTCACCAGCGAGCCGTCCTCGGGATACTGGTAGCTCTGGGCAAAACCGACGGCGTCCGGGGGTGCGCTCACCTCGACCTGCGTGGCCCCGGTCTGGCCGGGCGGCACGATCCGGAGCGCGTAGGCGCGCGCCGAGGCGCCGCCGTTCCTGGCGGCCGGCGGCGACGCTGCGCCTGCCGCGCCGGCAATCGCAGCGGCGGCAACCGCCAGACCGATGACCCCTCGCTTGTGCATCACGCGCCCGAAGTGTCGCAGACGCGCCCGGCGGCGCTCCCCGCGACCCGCTTGCTCAGGTGCTCAGTTGCTGACGCGCAAAGGCGCGAAAGCGGGCACGGGCCTCATCGTCCGGGCCGAGCCGCTCGTCGTCCACGTACTTCGGGTCGGCGGCGATCTCCTCCGCGACTGCCCGCACCTCGTGGGCCAGCGCGGCGCGATGCGCCGGGTCGGCAAGCAGTTGATCCACCCAGGCCTCGGAGCCGTCGTAGGTCGGCAAGTCGTGGTCGAAGAGCCGCTGGCCGAGCACGAGCCCGACGCGGATGTAGGCGAAGGTGCGGAAGGCGAGCAGGCGGCGTGGCGTCGCCACCAGCGCATCGATCTCGGGATTCTCGGCCTGGAGGCGCTGAACGATCGAGCCGATCGGCTCGTCGACGAGTGGGACCCAGATGTCCTCGAGATCCGACACGGTGACGGAAGAATAGGGCTAGGAGCCCCGCGCCCGCCAGACAATCTGCGCGGCGACGCACACGATCAGGGTCGCGAACAGCTTGCGCAGCACGTGCGCCGGCAGCGCCTCGGCAGCGAAGACGCCGGCCTGAGCGGCGACCACCGACGCGAGACCGAGCACGAGCGCAGGTCGCCAGCGGACGTTGCCGTAGCGGGCGTTCCGCCAGGTACCTGCTGCCACGGTCGGCAGGATCGCGAGCAGCGACGTCCCTGTCGCGTCGTGCTGGCCGAGCCCGAGCGCGACCAGGACCGGAACGAACAGGATTCCCCCGCCGACGCCGAACATGCCGGCGAGCACGCCCGCCAGCAGGCCCAGAGCCAAGGCGAGCGCGTAGATCACTTGAGGAACAGCCAGACGGCGATCGCCACGAGCAGCGCCGCGAAGAGAAGCTCGACGGTCTGCAGCCGGAGCCGGTGCTGCAGCGCGGTGCCGCCGATCGCACCCGCCGCGGCCGGCAGCCCGACGAGCGCGGCGTAACCCGGCCGAACGTCCCCGTGAGCCCAGTACGTGATCATGCCCGAGACGGCCGTGATGAAGATCGCCGCGAGCGAGGTCGCAGTCGCCGCCCGGGTCGGGAACGCGACCCAGAGTAGAAGCAGCGGAACGAGAACGATGCCGCCGCCGACTCCGAAGAGCGCGCTGAAGAAGCCGGCGATGAGCCCGATCGCGATCAGCCGCACGCGCCTATCCTACGGCCGTGGATCCGCTCGACCGGCTCGCAGCCGCACCGGAGCTCGCCGCGTTGTTCCTCGACATGGACGGCGTGCTCGCACCGATCGTCGAGCGTCCGGACGACGCAGCCGTGCCGCCGGAGACGCGAGCGGAGCTTGCGCGGCTGGCAGGCCGCTATCCACTCGTCGCGTGCGTGACGGGCCGTGACGGGGAGGACGCTCGCCGACGGGTCGGGGTCGAGTCCCTCGTCTACGTCGGCTCGCACGGGCTCGAGCTGAACCCGGAGGCGGAGCGCTGGGCGCGCCGGCTCCACGACTTCGCCGCGTCGGTCGACTGGCCGGTCGAGTCGAAGCGGCTGACCGTCTCGTTTCATTTCCGCGAGGCGCGCGACGAGGCCGCTGCGGTCGCGACACTCGACCGGGTCGCCGACCGCGCGCGCGAGGAGGGCTTCGTCGCCCGCTACGGCCGCAAGGTGCTCGAGCTGCTGCCGCCGCTCGCGGCCGACAAGGGCACCGCGGTTCGCCAGCTGCTCGAGGAGCGGAGCCTGCGCCGGGCCCTGTACGCGGGCGACGACACGACCGACCTCGACGGCTTCCACGCGCTCGACGGACTCGAGCTCGCAGTGCGGGTCGCCGTCGCGTCGCCGGAGGGACCGCCTGCACTCCGCGAAGCCGCCGACCTCGTGGTCGGCAGCCCCGCGGAGTTCCTCGAGCTGCTGCGTCGCCTCTGAGCGCTAGCCCTTGCGCGCGCGGACGGCCGTGCCGTACGCACAGATCTCGGTCCAGTTCGAGCCCATTTCCGACGTGTCGAAGCGCATCGCGACGATCGCGTTTGCGCCCTTCGCCTCAGCCTCCTCGACCATCCGCTGCGTCACCTGCTCGCGGCTCTCGACGAGCGCCTTCGTCATCCCCTTCAGCTCGCCGCCGAGGATCGACTTCAGGCCGGCTCCGAGCTGCGAGCCGATGTTGCGCGAGCGCACGGTGAGGCCGAAGACCTCGCCGAACACCTCGTCGATCTCCCACCCGGGGATGTCGTTCATCGTCGTGATCAGCATTGCTCACTCCTCCGCGATCGTTTCGGCGAGCCTACTCCGCCCGCATCGACGCGGCCCGTCGGGACACGCCCGGGGTCAGACCCCCGACATGTCCCGGAGCGACGATCTGCGGCGCACAACGAAGGGCTTTCGATCGCAAAGCCATGGCCGAAGGCGTCACAAAAGGGGTCAGACCCCGGTCGTGTCCCGACGAGACTCGGCTACCTCAGCCGGCGCAGCGCCTGAGGACGTCCCACGCCCGGCGAACGTCGTCCTCCGTCGTGCGCGCGTTGCCGACCGCGAGCCGCAGCACGAAGCGGCCGTCGAGCCTCGTGTGCGAGATGAAGATCTCGCCGGTCGCGTTGACCTGCTCGAGCAGCGACTCGTTCTCCTCGTCCGAGCCGTCGCGGCGGAAGCAGACGACGGACAACGGGCGCGGCGCGCAGAGCTCCCAGCCCGGCTCCTCCCGCACCCACCCCTCGAACACCCCGGCAAGCCGCACGTGCTCGCGGATCAGCGCCTGCAACCCTTCGCGACCGTAGCCGCGCAAGACCGCCCAGAGCTTGAGTGCACGGAAGCGGCGCCCGAGCGGGATGCTGAGCTCGCTGAGGTTGACCACGTCGTCGGGCGTGCGCAGAAACTCCGGCACGAGGCTGAACGCGGCACGGAAGTCCTCGGGCCGCCGCGTCCAGAGGCACGAGCAGTCCATCGGCGTGAACAGCCACTTGTGCGCGTTGACGACAAGGCTGTCCGCGTGCTCGACGCCAGCCTGCGAGGCGCGCAGCTCGGGGCAGACCCACGACGAGCCCGCATAGGCCGCGTCGACGTGGAGCCAGACGTCCCCCACTCGCTCGGCGATCGCCGCGACGGGGTCGCTCGACGTCGAGGAGGTCGTGCCGACGGCGGCGACCACCGCGCACGCTCCCTCGAGGTCGAGCAGATCGGGTCGCAGCCGAAACTCGGCGTCGGCGGGAACCTTGCGCAGGTCGAGCTCGAGCAGCCGCGCGGCCTTGTCAACCGAGGAGTGAGCGTGCTCGGAGCAGACGACGACGCGCCGGTCGGGCATCCGCGAGCGCGCCACCGCGAGCGCTGCCAGAGTCGCATCCGAGGCGGTGTCCTCGATGTGCCCGTGCCAGCCGGAGGGCAGCCCGAGCAGCTGCGCGAGCCAGTCGAGCACGCGCTCCTCGAGCTCGGCGAGCGCCGGCGAGGTGCGCCAGAGGATCCCGACCTGGTTCAGCGTCGCGATCAGGAGCTCGGCGAGGATCCCCGGCTCGGAGGCGGTCGTCGCGAAGTACGCGAAGAAGCGCGGATGCTGCCAGTGCGTCAGCGCCGGGACGATCAAGCGGTCGAGGTCGTCGAGCAGCGCCGAGAACGGCTCTCCCTGCTCCGGAGGAGCTGCGGGGAGCTGCGCCAGGAGCTCGCCCGGCTGCACCTGCGCGAGCACCGGCAGCTCACCGACCCCCTCGAGGTACCGCACCGCCCAGTCGAGTGCGGCCTCGCCGTCCTCGCGGAAGTCTCACCGCTTCTTCCTCAGCTTCGCGAGCTGCGCCCACGGGCGCGTGTTCGCGACCTGCTCCTTCGTCAGCCAGGCGCGGCGCGCCTGCGCGAGCGCCAGATCGAGGTAGGCGAGCGCAGCAGTCGAATGCCCGTCGCTCGAGAGCACGATCCTCACGCCCGCCTCGCCGGCCGCGCGGGCGTGCGACGTCGCGCAGGTCGAGCCGGTCCGGCTGCCCGTTGATCTCCAGGAAGCGTCCCGGTCGCGAGCGCTTGCTCGAGCACGCGCCCGAGTCGATGTCGGCGGGGGCGCGCTTGTTGAGCTTGCGTGCCGTCAGATGGCCGATGCAGTCGACGTACGGATGCTCCATCGCCGCGAGCACCCGCTCGGTCGGCGCCTTGTCGAACGAGGGTGGAGCGACGCCATCACCCAGTCGCGCGAGCGCGAGCTCCTCCTCGCTCAGGTCGATCGAGCCGTCGGCGCGGATGTTGGCCTCGACGCCGCTCAGGATCCGAAACGGCGCGAGCCGCTCGTTCAGCGCCGCGACCTCCTCGTCCTGCGCTGCCAGCCGCCCGTCGCGCAGGTAGTGCGAGTGGTCGGTGATCGCGAAGTAGTCGTAGCCGCGCGCGATCGCTCCGAGCGCCATCTCCTCGAGCGTCGCTCTTGCCGTCGGCCGACCAGTCGAGTGCAGTGTGCAGGTCGCCGCGGATGTCGCCCGCTTCGACGAGCGCGGGCAGCTCGCCCTTGCGCGCAGCCTCGAGCTCGCCCGCGTTCTCGCGCAGCTCGGGCGGGATCGACTGGTAGCCGAGCCGCTCGTAGACCTCCGTCCTCGGTCGCGAACGTACAGCTCCTCGCCGGTCTCGACGTCGGTGATCGCCGTACTCCGAGACCGAGAGCCCGCGCCGGACCGCGTCCTCGCGCAGCGCGACGTTGTGATCCTTCGAGCCCGTGAAGTGCTGGAGCAGGTTCCCGTACGACTCCGGCGGGACGACGCGCAGGTCGAAGCGCAGGCCGTCGTTCGAGACGACGGTCGCCTTCGTGTCGCCCCTGGCCGCGACTTCGACCACCCAGTCGAGCCTGGTGAAGTAGTCGGTCAGCGCGGCGGGATCGTGCGCGGTCGCGATGATGTCGAGGTCGCGAAAGGTCTCGCGCCGCCGGCGCACCGAGCCCGCTTCCGAGATCTTGTCGACGAGCGGGCTCCCGCCGAGCGCGTCGACGCACCGCCAGCACCGCGGGGAGGCCGAGCCCGAGCAGCGGCCGGGTCTCCTGCGGCGCTCCGGTTCCGGCCGCGAGCGCCTTGAGGATCTTCTCCTCCGCCTTCGCGCCGAGGCCGGGCAAGCGTGCGCATCCGCTCCTCCGCGCCGCTGCCTTCAGCTCGGCGAGGGTCGTGATGCCCGAGCTCCCGCCAGATCCGCGCGGCGGTCTTCGGCCCCAGCCCCGGCAGGCGCATGAAGCTGACGACGCCCTCCGGAACGGCGGCACGGCGCCGCGTCGAGCGCCTCGATCTCGCCGAGCTCGACGATCTGGACGATCTTCTCCTCGATCGTCTTGCCGATCCCGGGCAGCTCCTTCGCCCGGCCGTCGAGCGCGAGCTGCGCCACGACGCCGGCGTTTCGCGCATCCGCGTTCGCGGCGCGGCGGTAGGCGACCACGCGGAAGGTGTCCTCGCCGCTCGAGCTCGAGCAGGTCGGCCAGCAGGTCGAACTGGTCGGCGACGTCCGCGTTCCGCGGCAGCGCCTCGGCCATCTAGCGATCATAGGCCGCGCCGTGGAGACAACGATCTGCCTGCCGACCTACAACGAGCGCGAGAATCTCGAGCGGATGCTGCGCGCGCTCGCCAGCTCCGGCGCACGCGTGCTCGTGATCGACGACAGCTCGCCGGACGGGACGGGCGAGCTCGCCGACCGCCTCGCGGAGGAGCTCGGCTACGTCGACGTGCTGCACCGGCCGCGCAAGGATGGGCTCGGGCCCGCCTACCTCGCCGGCTTCCGGCGAGCGCTCGCGGACGGCGCCGAGCTCGTGCTCGAGATGGACTGCGACTTCTCCCACGACCCGGCGGACGTGCCGCGCCTGATCGCGGCGGCGGAGAACGGAGCCGACCTCGTCGCTCGGCTCGCGCTACGTCGAGGGCGGCTCCGTCGAGGACTGGGGGATCGTGCGGCGTTTCGTCTCGGCCGGCGGCTCGCTCTACGCGCGGCTCGTGCTCGGCGTGCGCATCCGCGACCTGACCGGCGGCTTCAAATGCTTCCGCCGCGCCGTGCTCGAGGCGATCGACCTCGGCGCGGTGCACTCGACGCGGCTACGCCTTCCAGATCGAGACGACGTACCGCGCGCTGCGCAAGGGCTTCCGCGTCGTCGAGGTGCCGATCCGCTTCGTCGACCGGACGCGCGGCGGCTCGAAGATGAGCCGCGCGATCGTGCTCGAGGCCGTGGCGAGCGTCCCGGGGCTCCGGCTCGCGGCGCTGACGGGCAAGCTGTAGCACGTGGTCGACGCGACGGACGCGACTTCGAGGACGGGTGCTCGCTCGCGAGCGGCCCGGTCGTCGTCGACTTCTGGGCGCCGTGGTGCGGCCCGTGCAAGGCGGTCGGAGCGGTGCTCGAGCAGCTCGAGCGCGACCACCCCGAGGTGCGCTTCGTGACGCTCGACATCGACGAGAACCCGCGATGCGCGGCGCGCTACGACGTGCTCTCGATCCCGACGGTGATCCTGTTCGAGGGCGGCGAGCGCGGCCGAGGTGGTCGGCGCCTGGCCGCGCTCGCACTTCGAGCAGGTCTGGGCCGGCTGGCTCGGGCCTCCTACGACCTGAAGTGGTCCCAGCCGGCGAGCTCGTACGGGTCGCCGCGCAGGGTCAGCGCGACGCCCTCGCCCTCCTCGACGCGGCCGATCACCGGGAAGCCGAGCGGGTCGGGAGTCGCCGCGAGCAGCTCGTAGTCCTCGCCGAAGCCGAGATCGTCGACAGGTCGCGCCCTCGGCCAGCGGGACGCGCTCGAGCTCGATCGCGAGCCGGCAGCCCGAGCGCTCGGCGATGTGGCCCGCGTCGGCGGCGAGACCGTCCGAGATGTCGAGCATCGCGTGCGCGCTCGCGGCGAGCCGCCGCCCCTCCTCGAGCCGCAGCGGCGGGCGGGCGTGACGCTGCCTCGCGGAACGCCGCGCCGGCCGCCCGAGCGGGCCGGTGACGACGAGCAGGTCGCCTGGGCTGCGCCCCCGCGCGGCCCGGCACCCGCTCCGAGCGGCCGAGCGCGGTGACGCTCGAGGATCAGATCGCGGGCGCGGGTCGTGTCGCCGCCGAGCACCGGCACGCCGGGCTCGTTCAGCCCCTCGTACAGCTCCAGCACGTCGTCGAGCTCGGTGTCGGCCGGCACGCCGAGCGTGACGATCAGCGCCTCCGGCTCGGCGCCCGAGGCGGCGAGGTCGCTCAGGTTGACCGCGGCGGCCCTGAAGCCGAGCTCGCGCCAGGCTCGTCCAGTCGAGCCGGAAGTGGACGTCCTCGACGAGCGCGTCCTGCGTGACGACGACGCCGTCCGCGAGCCTCGGCCGCGTCGTGCTCGATCGCCCGGGCGAGCCCGCGCCGCTCGAGCTCCGCCAGCAGGCCGAACTCGCCGAGCTCAGAGAGCCGCATCGACCGCCGCGCGCGAGCGCCGCGCGTCGCCGGCGGCGCGGATCACCGCGACGCCGGCGGCGCCGGCGCGGATGCAGTCGGCCGCGTTCGCCGGCGTCGATGCCGCCGATCGCGACCACGGGGACACCGACCGACATCGCAGATCTCGGCGCAGCGCCGTCGAGCCCGATCGGCGGGTCCGCATCCGGCTTCGACGGCGTCGCCCAGATCGGCCCGGCGCCGATGTAGCCGGCCCCGCGGCGCTCGGCGATCGCCGCCTCGCCGGCGAGTCGCGACGGAGAGCCCGAGCAGCAGGCCCGCCTCGAGGGCTTGGTCGATCCCTTCGTCGGACTGGCCGAGGTGGACGCCCGTCGGCGCCGAGCTCGAGCGCCGCGTCGACGATCGTCGTTGACGACGAACGTCGCCCCGAGCGCGCCGAAGCCGTTGCCCGGCGCGAACGAGCTCCTCGGTCGTCGCGCCCTTGAGCCGCAGCTGAACGACGGTCGCGCCCGCCTCGACAGCCCGCCGCGCCGTCTCGAGGTCCGCGACGAGCAGCGTGCAGCCTCACAGCAGCTTCGCCCTCGCGTCGAGCGTCTCCGGGTCGAGCGCCGCGAGCGCGTCGTAGAGCGCGACGTGGAAGCTGCCGGGGCCGCGTCGCGCCCCTCGCCGCGTCCTCGCCGGCGACGCCGAACGCGGCGAGCGCCTCGGCCGCAGCCTCGAGCGGCTCCTCCGGCTTCACCGCGAGGAAGCAGCCGGTGAGCGCGGTCGACATGCAGCCGGTGCCCGTCACCGACGCCAGCAGCTCGTGGCCGTTCGCGACCGCGAGCACTGCGCTCGCCGTCGGAGACGTGGTCGACGGGGCCGGTGACCGAGGCGACGAGCCCGAGCGCGCCGGCCGCCTCGCGCGCCAGCTCGGCCGGCTCGCCGCCCGCCGCCGATCGACTCGACGCCGCGCACCTCCGCCTCCGCCCGACGAGCGTCGCGACCTCGCCCGCGTTGCCGCGCAGCACCGCGACGTCGACCTCGTCGAGGATCCGCCGCGCGGTCTCGGTGCGGTACGCCGTCGCGCCGGCGCCGACCGGGTCGAGCACGACCGGGACGCCGCGCGCGTTCGCCGCCCGGCCGGCGAGCAGCATCGCCTCGACCCAGTGCTCCGAGAGCGTGCCGATGTTGAGCACGAGCGCCGACGGCGAGGCCCGACCATCTCCTCGACCTCCTCGCGCGCGTGCGCCATCACCGGCAGCGCGCCGAGCGCGAGCGTCGCGTTCGCCGTCTCGTTCATGACGACGTAGTTCGTGATCTGGTGGACGAGCGGCCTGCGCTCGCGCAGCGCGCGCAGAGCGTCGGCCCGGGACTGATGGTCATCGCGCTCCTGCACGCCCAGGACGTCGACCGGCCCGTCGCCGGCGCCGATCTCGACGAGCCCCTGCGCGACGGCGCGCGAGGCCGCCGCGGCGGCGCCGCGGGCCGCCTCCTCGAGCGACAGCGCCGCGGGCGAGCAGCGCCGCGAGCGTCGCGGAGTGCGTGCAGCCGGCGCCGTGGGTCGCCGCGACGTCGTGGCGCTCGACCGGGATCTCGACGTGCTCGCGTCCCGTCGAAGAGGTGGTCGACCGCGCTCCTCGCCGTGGCCGCCGGTGACGATCGACCGCGGGCGCGCCGAGCTCGTACGAGCCGCTCGGCCAGCTCGCGGCCGGTCCAGGCTGTCGAGCCCGGCAAGCGCCTGCGCCTCGCACGAGGTTCGGGGTGACGACGGTCGCGAGCGGGAAGAGCCGCGCGACGAGACGCTCCGACCGCGTCGTCCTCGCAGCAGCCGCGCGCCCGAGCTCGCGACCATCACCGGGTCGACGACGAGCGGCAGCGGATGGTCGCTCGAGCCAGTCGGCGACCGTCTCGATCAGCCGCGCGCGAGAAGAGCATCCCCGTCTTGGCCGCGTCGACGCCGATGTCGTCGAAGACCGCGTCGAGCTGCGCGCGACGAACGCCGGCGGCAGCTCGTGGACGGCGGTGACGCCGACGCGTGTTCTGCGCGGTCAGCGCGACGATCGCGGTCGTGCCGTGGCAGCCCGCGGCCGCGAACGCCTTCAGGTCGGCCTGGATCCCGGCGCCGCCGCCGGAGTCCGAGCCCGCGATCGTCAGGCATCGTGGAACCACGTCACTCCCTTCGCCGGCATGACCCGGATCAGGTTCGACGGGTGTGATCTCAGCCCCGCGGGGGCACCCCGGCGCGAGGGACGCTACGCAACTCGCGCAGCGATCTGCGCCCGGTCCAGTGCCGGGACTCGCCACGCCGACGCAGGGCGGTCGCGAGCGCCTATCCTCGGGCGAGATGCACCGCGCTCTTCGCCTTCCCGCACCCGGTCAACGAGACCGCGACCCGGATCACGGCGACCGGCGTCGACGTCCTGTCTGCGCTGACGCTCGGGCTGCAGGAGAAATGGCTGCTCCTGCCGCTCGCCTACGGTTTCGTCGCGCGCGTGCTGTTCGGGCCCCGGCTCAGCCCGCTCGCACGCACGGCGGTCGCGCTCGGCCGCCGCCGGCCGCGCTACACAGCGGGACCTCCGAAGCGCTTCGCCCAGGCCTGCGGAGCCGCCTTCAGCCTCTCGGCCACGGGCTTCGCCTTCACGGGCCACACCACCGTCGCCTGGAGCCTCGTCGGCGTCCTGTTCGTCTTCGCCTCGCTCGAGGCCTTCGCAGGCTTCTGCGTGGGCTGCAAGGTCTTCGCGCTCGGGATGCGCCTCAGCCTCGCGCCGGCCGAGACCTGCGAGCGCTGCGCGAACGCTGCAGCTGAACTAGGGTTGGCCGCTCGAGCTCGCCGCCTGGGACGACCTGCTCGCCGGGACGGAGCTCGCCCACCTCGGCTCCGAGCCCGCCCGCGACGCGCGGACGGCGCCGCTCCCGGACGGCGCTGCACCCCAAGGCCCGCGCCGCCCTCGAGCGTGCATCCGAGCTCTACACGCACCAGGCCGAGGCGTGGGAGGCGGCGGCGCGAGGCGAGCACGTGATCGTCACGACCGGCACCGCATCGGGCAAGACGCTCGCCTTCAACCTGCCCGTCCTCGACGCGCTGGCCCGCGAGCCGAAGAGCCGCGCGCTCTACCTCTACCCGACGAAGGCGCTCGCCCAGGACCAGGCCCGCACGCTCGCCGCGCTCGAGGTGCCGCGCCGTCCGCGCGGCGATCTACGACGGCGACACCCCGCCGAGCGGCGGTGGCAGATGCGCAAGTGGGCGAACGTCGATCCTGACCAACCCGGACATGCTCCACGTCGGCGTCCTGCCGCACCACGACCGCTGGGGCGACGTGCTGCAGAACCTCCGCTACGTGATCGTCGACGAGGCGCACGTCTACCGCGGCGTCTTCGGCTCGCACGTCGCGCAACGTCCTGCGGCGGCTGCGGCGGCTCGCCCGCGTCTACGGCGCCGAGCCGCAGTTCCTGCTCGCCTCGGCGACGATCGCGAACCCGGGTCGAGCTCGCCGAGCTGCTCGCCGGAGTTCGACGCGACCGTCGTCGGCGACGACGCGGCGCCGCGAGCGGAGCGGACGATCGCGCTCTGGAACCCGCCGCTGCTCGACGAGGAGCTCGGCCTGCGAGCGAGCGCGCTCGGCGAGGCCTCGCGGCTGCATGGCCGGGCTCGTCGGCCGCGGCCTGCGCACGATCTGCTTCGCGAAGAGCCGCAAGCGCCGCCGAGCTGATCCACCGCTTCACGGCCGACCGGCTCGACGCCGAGCTCCGCGGCCGGCTCGCCCCATACCGCGCCGGCTACACGCCGGAGCAGCGGCGCGAGATCGAGCGGCGGCTCGTCGAGGGCGAGCTGCTCGGCGTCACGGCGACGGACGCGCTCGAGCTCGGGATCGACATCGGCCTGCTCGACTGCGCGATCTCCGTCGGCTTCCCCGGCACGGTCGCCTGCTGCGCCAGCAGTGGGGCCGCGCCGGCCGCCGCGAGCACGGGCTCGCCGTCCTCGTCGCCAGCGAGGACGCGCTCGACCAGTACTTCATGCGCGAGCCGGAGGCGCTGCTCGGCCGCCGGGTCGAGGCGGCGATCCTCGACCACGACGAACCCGCGCGTGCTCGACGGTCACGTGCGCGGCGCCGCGTTCGAGGCGCCGCTCGACGACGGGGACCGCACGCGTCCTCGGCGACGCCGCGCTCGAACGCGCGCCGCTGCTCCCGGAGCTGCGCGCACACCGGCGCGGCTACGTCTGGGCCGGCAGGACTACCCGGCCGCGCGCATCGCGCTGCGCTCGACGTCGCCCGACGCGTTCACGGTCGTCGACGCCTCGACCGGCGACGTGCTCGGCCTCGCCGAGCGGGAGCGCGCCTACTCGACCGTCCACGAGGGCGCCGTCTACCTCCACCTCGGCGAGCAGTACCTCGTGCAGCGAGCTCGACCTACCGCGCGCGCGCGCGCTCGTCGAGCCGTTCGCCGGCGACTGGTACACGCAGGTCGAAGAAGGAGACGACGACCGCCGATCGAGGAGCCGCTGCGCGTCGAGCGGCGGCTCGGGCTCGAGCTCTCCTTCGGCCGCGTCTCGGTGACGGAGCAGGTCGTCGCCTACCAGCGGAAGGCAGTCGCGGACGGCTAGACGATCGAGACCGTCCCGCTCGACCTGCCGCCGACGACGTTCGAGACCGAGGCGGTCTGGTTCGTCCCCGAGCCGCAGCAGCTCGAGGGGCTCGAGCGCGATGCCGCAGCTGCTCTGATCGCTGCACGCCGCCGAGCACTCGCTGATCGCGCTCCTGCCGCTCTGGGCGATGTGCGACCGCTGGGACATCGGCGGCCTCTCGACGAACCTCCACTTCCAGACACGGGCGCGCCGACCGTCTTCGTCTACGACGGCCATGCCGGCGGCGTCGGCATCGCCGAGCGCGGCTTCGAGCAGTTCGAGGGCTGGGTCGCCGACACGGCGGCGATGCTCGACGGCTGCCCGTGCGAGCGACGGCTGCCCCTCCTGCGTGCAGAGCCCGAAGTGCGGCAACCTGAACGAGCTGCTCGACAAGGCCGGCGCGCTCACCTTCCTGCGCCGCCTGGTCTAGCGTGTCGATTCTCGCGCGCCCCGTTCGTCGTACATCCTGTAACCACCCCGAGAAGGAGGCACGACGTGCAGTACATGCTCCTGATCCACGCGACGAGCAGCTCTGGCAGTCGCTGAGCGAAGACGAGCGCGGGGCGCTCTCGAAGGAGTACGGGGCCGTGCACCCAGGAGCTCCGCGACAGCGGCGCCTTCGTCGGCGGGAACGCGCTCCAGCCGACGTCGACCGCGACGACCGTGCGCCTGCGAGACGGCGAGACGCTCGCCACGGACGGGCCGTTCGCGGAGACGAAGGAGCAGCTCGGCGGCTACTACCTGTCGACGTCGATTCGATCGACGAGGCGATCGAGCTGGGCGGCGAAGCTCCCGTCGGCGCGGTTACGGCTCGATCGAGGTGCGCCCGGTCATGTCGATCGCCGGCCGAGGTGAGCGCATAGACGAGCTCGCCCGGCTCTTCCGCGAGGAGCACGGCCGCGTCCTCGCCACCCTGATCCGCGTCCTCGGCGACTTCGACCTCGCCGAGGACGCGCTTCAGGACGCGTTCGCCGCCGCGCTCGAGCGCTGGCCGCGCGACGGCGTGCCGGCCAATCCGGCCGGGTGGCTCGTCGCGACGGCCCGCAACCGCGCCATCGACCGCATCCGGCGGGAGCAGACGCTCGAGCGGAAGACCGAGCTGCTCGCCCGCCACCGCGCTGCCCGTGACCCCGGACGACGACTTCCCCGACGAGCGGCTGAGCCTGATCTTCACCTGCTGCCATCCGGCGCTCGCCCGCGAGGCGCAGGTGGCGCTGACGCTGCGCACGCTCGGCGGCCTGACGACCGGCGAGATCGCCCGCGGCTTCCTCGTGCCCGAGTCGACGATGGCGCAACGTCTCGTCCGCGCGAAGACGAAGATCCGCGACGCTGGAATACCGTTTCGTGTGCCGCCCGAGCACCTCCTGCCCGAGCGGCTGGCGCCCGTGCTCGCAACGCTCTACCTCGTCTTCAACGCAGGGCTACGGCCCGCCCGTGCGACGCCAACCTGTGTGACGAGGCGATCCGGCTCGCCAAGATCCTCGCCGCGCTGATGCCGGACGAGGCGGAGGCGCACGGCCTGCTCGCGCTGATCCTCCTGCAGGACGCGCGCCGCGAGGCCCGCCGCGGTGACGAGCTCGTCCTGCTCGACGAGCAGGATCGCGCGCTCTGGGACGCGGGACGAGATCGAGGAGGGCCGGCGGCTGCTCGAGCGAGCGCTCTCGCTCGGCCCGCCGGGTCCCTATGCGCTGCAGGCCGCGATCGCGGCCAGGCACGCCCGAGCCGCTCACCGACTGGCCTGCGATCGCGTCGCTCTACGCGCCAGCTCGCCGAGCAGACACGCTCGCCGGTCGTCGAGCTGAACCGCGCGGTCGCCGTGGCGATGGCCGAAGGCGCGGAGCGCGGGCTCGAGCTGATGGACGCGATCGAGCTGCCGCGCTATCACCTGCTGCACTCGGCCAGGGCGGATCTGCTCCGGCGGCTCGGCCGCCGCGAGGAGGCGGAGGCGGCCTACCGCCGGGCGCTCGAGCTCGGGCCGAGCGAGCCGGAGCGCTCCTTCCTCGAGCGGAGGTTGCTAGAAGTACGAAGGTGAACGAGCGCGAGGCGCGCGGCGGAACGCTGATCCTCGGCGGCGGCTTTGCCGGCGCCTGGGTCGCGCGGCTGCTCGGCGACACGGGCGCGACGATCGTCAACCTCGAGAACTTCATGCTCTTCACCTCGATGCTGCCCGAGGCTGCGTCAGGGACGCTCGAGCCGCGTCACGTCGTGGTCCCCCTGCGCCAGATGTGCCCTCACGCCGAGCTTCTGCTCGGGCGCGTCACCGCCGACCACGACGCGGCGGCGCAGACGGTGCGGGTCGAGACCGGCGCGGGCGACTTCGCCGTCCACTACCAGAATCTCGTCGTGGCGCTCGGCGGGGTGCCGTCGACGCTGCCCGTGCCGGGCCTCGCAGAGCACGGGCTCGCGTTTCGCTCGCTCCCCGACGCAATCGCCCTGCGAAACCACGTCCTGCGGCGCCTCGAGGCGGCGGACGCCGCGATGGACGACGCCGAGCGCGACCGGCACCTCAGCTTCGTCTTCGTCGGCGCGGGTTACGCCGGCGTGGAGGCGCTCGCAGAGCTCGCCGACCTGGTACGCGACGCGCGGCGCGCGTACCCACGACTCCGGCACGCCCCACAGCGCTGGCTGCTCGTCGACGCGGCGCCGAAGATCCTGCCCGAGATCCCGAGCCGCCTCGGCGAGTACGCGGCGAAGGAGCTCGCAGGCCGCGGCGTCGAGATCCACGTGAACACTCGGCTCGACTCGATCGAGGGCGGCCGCGCGGTGCTCTCGGACGGCACCGAGCTCGACACTGCAACGCTCGTCTGGACGACCGGCGTCCGTCCCAACCCGCTGCTCGGCGGGCTCGGCCTACCGCTCGACGAGCGGGGCCGCGTCACGGTCGACGGGCTGCTGCGGGTCGAGGGCGAGGAGCGCATCTGGGCGCTCGGCGACTGCGCACGCGTGCCGAACCTCGCCACCGAGTCCCCCGATCCGCCCACGCAGCAGCACGCGCTGCGCCAGGCCCGGCGGCTCACGAAGAACCTGCACGGCGACCGAGCGCCGTACCGCTACCGCACCCTCGGACAGGTGGCGACGCTCGGCCGCTACAAGGGGATCGCCGACGTGCTCGGCCTGCGCCTCCGTGGCTTTCCCGCCTGGTTCGTGACGCGTACCTACCACCTGTACCAGCTGCCGCTCTTCACGCGAAAGCTGCGCGTCGTCGTGGACTGGACGGTCTCGCTCGCCTTCCGGCGCGACATCGCCGAGCTCGGTGCGCTCGGCCATCCCTCAAGGCTCGAATGACGCCGGCCGAGTTCCTGGCGGCGGTCGAGGACGCGTGCGCCGAGCGCCGCGTGACGCTGCCGCACGGGACTGGCCTCTTCTGCGACAGCGTGCAGACGGTCTACGACCGCAACTTCGTCCGGGTCGAGCACGAGGCATCTGCCGCAGTCCTCGCCGAGGAGGCCGCCGCCGCGATGGCCCGATTCACACACCGGCGGCTCGTCTTCCCAGCCGCCGCCCCGCCGCCGCTCGAACAGGAGCTCGTCCGCGATGGATGGCAGGCCGAGCACCACCTGGTGATGGAGCTGCGGAGCCAAGCCGAGCCGAGACCGCACGTCGCCGTCGGCGAGGTCCCGTTCTCGCTGCTCGAGCGCGCCCGCGCGACCGCCAACCGCGGCTACGAGCTCGCCGAGGAGACAGTCCTCCAGCTCCAGGCGGCGCACCGTATCCTCGTACGCGCGGTGCCGACCAGGCACTTCGCAGTGGTGGCCGGCGGGGAAGCGGTCTCCTGGTGCGACCTGCACCTGCTCGACGACACTGCTCAGATCGAGGACGTCGGAACACATCCCGACCACCGTGGCCGAGGCTACGCGAGCGCCGTCGTCCTGGCGGCCGCCCGCGCGGCCGGACCCCGGCTCGTCTTCCTCGTCGCCGACGAGGACGACTGGCCGACCGCGCTGTACCGGCGGCTCGGCTTCGAGGCGACGGCGAGCCGGACGCTCTTGCTGCGGAAGGTGCCCTAGACAGACAAGGGCTCGTGCTGTCGCGACGCTGCGAGCTCGACGAAGGCGGCCATCGCCGGCGAGCGGTAGCGATCGCGGTGCCAGCCGATTGCGATCCTGCGGGGCGGCAGCGAGTCGAGCCCCACGACCCGGACGCGCGTGTCCTCGAGGTCGACTGCGAGCCGCGGCATCACCGCGGCTCCGAGCCCGGTCGCCACGAAGCTCTGGACCGTGCGGTTGTCGTCTGAGCGGAAGACCACATTGGGCTCGATTCCCTGCCGGCGCAGTCCCTCCTCGCACATCGAGGAGCTCCGGCAGTGGCGGTAGCCGATCAGCGGCACGCCCTCCAGGTCGGCCAGCGACTCGAGCTCGGCGTCCACCTGCATCACGAGCACGTACGGGTCGACCATCAGCTCGACGCATTCGAACGGACCTTCCTGGTGCGGCAGCATCACGAACGCGAGATCCAGCTCGCCGCGCTCGACGAGGTCGAGCAGCTCGTCGTCGTCGTCGCGCTCGTGCAGTCGCACCTCGACGCCCGGCCAGGCGACGCCGAAGTCCTGGACGAGGATCGGGAGCAACCGGGAGGCGACGCTCTGGAACGTGCCGACACGCAGCGTGCCGCCGGTGCCGGCGGCCAGGGCGTCCATGTCCGCCTGCGCCGCGGCGATCCGCGCCTGGACGGCCTCGGCGTGGCGGAGAAGGAGCTCGCCCGCCTCGGTGAGCTCGACCGGCCTCGGCCCACTCGCGCGTGTGAACAGACGCTGACCGACGATCCGCTCGAGCGCGGCGATCTGCTGGCTGATCGCCGGCTGCGTATAGCCGAGCTCGCGGGCGGCCCGGGCGAACGAGCGGGTGCGCGCGACGGCCGAGAGCGCCGACAGGTGGCGAAGGTCGAGTCCCGTCCAGCGATCACTCAGCATTATCAACCACAGAAGAACTCTAACTTGCGTAGATGAACGAGCGCAAGGCACGCTTGCTCCGTGACCGCAGCGATCATCTTCATCATCATGCTCGTCGTGATCGTGGCATCGCTGTTTGTCGGCCAGGACTCGCGGGTGCTCGACGACGAGCGCGGCTGGTGGCCGGCCTATCGCCGCGACCGCGACGAGAACTGCTGACCGGGCTTGTCTACGAGATAGTCTTCAGCGCCGCTCCGAGCGTCTGCCGCGTCGTGAGCACGGGCTCGAACAGGTCGCCGGCCTCGCCGACGCGCGCGAGGACGCGCTCCATCGTGAACGCCGCCGGGTCGAGCGACGCGTTCACCTCGTCCCACCGCAGCGGCGTCGAGACGGGAGCGCCTGCCTTCGGCCGCACCGAGTACGCCGAGGCGATCGTCTTGCCCTCGCCGTTCTGGTTGGCGTCGATCAGCACACCCTTCCGCTTCGCCTTCGACCATTCTGTCGTGGCGAGCCCGCGATGGGTCGACGCGATCGCGCCGGCGACGATCTCCGAGAAGCGCCTCGTGCTCGCGTAGGTGTGGCGCCGCTCGAGCGGGACGAGTACGTGCATCCCGTCGGCGCCGCTCGTCTTCGGACAGGAGGCGAGACCGAGCGAGTCGAGCGCCTGCTTGATCAGCAGCGCGACCTCGACCACCTCCGCGAAGCCGACGTCCGGCGAGGGGTCGAGGTCGAAGAGGACCCAGTCGGGCCGCGAGGGCTTGTCGACCCTCGAATACCAGGTGTTGAGGTCGATGCAGCCCATGTTCACCATCCACAGGAGGGCGAGCTCGTCGTTGACGAGCGGGTAGTTGATCGTCCGCTTCTCCCGGGACTCGCGCGACGTCGAGCGGTAGGCGCGCGTCGGAATCCAGTCCGG
Source organism: uncultured Actinomycetes bacterium (assembly GCA_963757725.1). Lineage (GTDB taxonomy): Bacteria > Actinomycetota > Thermoleophilia > Gaiellales > Gaiellaceae > CAVWSR01. The sequence continues at coordinate 131,635 of CAVWSR010000002.1, read as the reverse complement.
CATGTGCTTGGGGGCGTCCTTCTGGAAGAAATGCGAGCCCTGCCAACCGTCGGGATAGCGCTTCATGGTGAAGGGGCGATTCGCGAGATGCGGGAGCACGACCGGAGCGACGGCGCGGTAGTAGGCGAGCAGATCGCCCTTCGTGATCCCCTCCTCCGGCCAGAACGGCTTGTCGAGGTTCGACAGCTTGAGCACGCGCTTGCCCTTGCGGAGCTCAGCCGGCAGCGCTTCCTCCCGCCGCACCTCCGCGGGCGCCTTGTCCTCGCGCAGCCCCTGGTAGCTCGGCGCGCGCAGACGGCGGTCGTGCGTCCACTCGGCGAACTCGACCTCGGCGACGAGCTCCGGCTCGACCCAGACGATGTCGGCCTTGCGCACCTTCGGCAGCTTCGGAACGACGGGGAACGGCGAATCGTCGCGCCGGAGCGGTCGCAACTTCGCCATCAGCCGATCGAGCTCCCGGTCGGTGAAGCCGGTGCCGACGTTGCCCACGTAGACGAGCTCGCCGGCCTCGCGCACCGCGAGGATCAGCGAGCCGAAGCCGGCGGCGCGACGGCCCTGGCCCTTCGTGTATCCGGCGATCAGGAACTCCTGGCGGCCGTGGGTCTTCAACTTCAGCCATTCGCGAGTCCGGCGCCCGACCGCGTACTTCGAGTCGGCCTTCTTGGCGATTATTCCCTCGAGGCCCTGTGCCTGCGCAGCCTCGAAGAGCGCCTCGCCGTCTTCGAAGGCCTCCGAGAGGCGGATCGTGCGGCTGCGCGCGTCGAGCAGGCCCGCGAGACGTCTGCGACGCTCGGTCAGCGGCAGGCCCACGAGCGGCTCGCCGTCGAGCTCGAGCAGGTCGAAGACGTAGAGCACGAGCGGGCCCGATCCCCGCTGCATCGCCGAGAAGCTGGCGCGGCCGCGGTCGTCCAGCGCGCACACCTCGCCGTCGACGACGCAGTCGGGGCTCTTCACCGCCCTGGCGAGCTCCTTCGCAACGCCCGAGAAGCGCCCGGTCAGATCGTTGCCCTGGCGGCTTGTCAGGCTCGCCCTGCCGCCCGAGACGGTGCAGATCGCCCGGTAGCCGTCCCATTTGACCTCGAACAGCCAGCCCTCACCACTCGGGACGCGATCGGCGAGCGTGGCCAGCATGGGCTTGTACTCGGTGCGCTCCCGCGCCTGCGCACCCTCGCGCTTGCGGATCAGCAGCCAGTTCTTGGGGTCGCCGTCCAGCTTCGCCGGCACGAGTGTCCACACCCCCTCGAGCCGGCTGCCGTCCAGGCGAAACGTCAGCCCGCCGTCGCGCTTCTCCTCGACGAGCTCGTACGTGCCCTCGTCCCAGATCTCCACAGTCCCGGCGCCGTACTGACCCGTGGGAATCTCGCCTTGGAAGGTGGCGTAGCCCAGTGGATGATCCTCGACGTGGACGGCGAGATGACGCCGGCCGTACTCGAGCGGAACACCGTTCGGCAACGCCCAGCTCGCGAGCGCCCCGTTGCGCTCGAGGCGCAGGTCGTAGTGCAGGCGCCGCGCGTCATGCCGCTGGATGACGAAGATCGGCTTCCCGCCACGCTTCCTTGCGCCCCGTGCGCCCCGGAAGGGCTCCGGCGTCTGCGTCGGATCCCGCTTGCGACGGTAGTCGGACAGCTTCTCGCTCATCGTCCCCTCGAGAGGTTTGACCTCTCGAACTGCCGGTTACACCCGGAGGCGAGCAGGAGCGTTCCCTGCTTCTCCACCCAGCGGGGGGTCAGTTCGAGGCCGGCAATTGCCGGCCCCGAACGCGTATCCGGGGCCGGGGAAAACCCTGTGGACACTGTGGAAGAGGCGCTGCCAGATGTCCACAGCCCGGATCAGGCGTAGACGCCGAGCGCACGGAAGCGGCGGCGGCGGCGGCGGCGCAGCTCGTCGCCCGGCACGCCTTCCAGGTCGTCGAGAGCCTCCCGGATCGCGTCTCCGAGCAGCTTCGCGGCGCCGTCGTGGTCGGTGTGGGCGCCCTCGCCGGGCTCCGGCACGACCGCGTCGATCACGCCGAGCTCGAGGCAGTGCACCGCGTCCGGCTTGAACGCCGCCGCAGCTTTCTTCTTCTCGCCGGCGTCGCGCCAGAGAATCGCCGCGCAGCCCTCGGGCGAGATCACCGAGTAGAAGGCGTGCTCCTGCATCAGCACCCGGTCGGCCAGCGCGAGCGCGATCGCGCCGCCCGAGCCGCCCTCGCCGATGATCGAGGCGACCGTCGGCACGTTCAGCTGGGCCATCATCACCTGCGATCGCGCGATCGCGCCGCCCTGGCCATGCTGCTCGGCGGCGACGCCCGGATAGGCCCCCGCGGTGTCCACGAAGGTCAGGAGCGGAAAGCCGAAGCGAGCCGCGAGCTCCATCGTCCGCATCGCCTTGCGGTAGCCCTCGGGATGGGCCATGCCGAAGTTCCGGTGTACGCGCTCCTGGATGTCACGGCCCTTCTGCTGGCCGATCAGCGCGACCGTGCGGCCCTCGAAGCGGCCGATGCCCGCCACGATCGCCGCATCGTCAGCGCGGCCGCGATCGCCGTGCAGCTCGACGAAGTCGTCGCAGAGGCGCTGCACGTAGTCGAGCGTGTACGGCCGCTCGTCGTGCCGCGCCAGCTCGATCGAACGCCAGATCTCCTCGTCGGAGGGCTCCGCCTGGACGCGCTCGAGCTGCCGCTGAAGCTTCTCGAGCTCGCCGGAGAGCTTGGAGCCACCGGGAAGCTGCAGGTTCCTCAACTTGGCGAGCCGCTCGCGCAGCCGCAGCTCCGCCTCACCGGGAGCCATTGAACAGCCGCAAGAGTCGGGATAGATACGGCTTCAGCTCCGAGCGCGGCAGTACCGCATCCACGTGGCCGTAGCGGAGATTTGCCTCGGCGAGCCCGAAGTCGTCCGGGAGCTTCTCCTTCGTCGTCTGCTGGACGACCCGCGGCCCCGCGAACGACATCAGCGCGCCCGGCTCGGCGAGCAGCACGTCGCCCAGCGAGGCGAAGCTCGCGAGGAGGCCGCCGGTGGTCGGGTGCGCCATCACGCTGATCAGGGGCTGGCCGGCGTCGTGCAGATCCTCGACGGCGCAGACCGTCTTGGGGAGTTGCATCAGCGCCAGGACGCCTTCCTGCATGCGAGCGCCGCCCGAGGCGGAGACGGCGATGAGCGGCACCCCGCGTTCTGCGGCGGAGTCGCAGGCGCGTGAGAACTTCTCGCCGACGACCGAGCCCATCGAGCCGCCCATGAAGCCGAAATCCATCACGGCGAGCGCGATCGGGTGGGCGTCGAGCTCCGCCTGACCGATCACCATCGCGTCGCCGAGGCCGGTCTTCAGCTCGGCCTCGGCAAGGCGCTCGGTGTACGGGCGCAGATCGAAGAAGCCGAGCGGATCTTCCGAGCGGAGCTCGGCGGCCTCTTCGACGAAAGTGCCTTCGTCCGCGAGCGACTCGATGCGGGCGCGGGCGTGCATCTGAAAGTGGTGCCCGCAGTGCGTACAGACGTACAGGCTCGCGCCGAGCTCGTCTTCGCGGTAGTGCGACTGGCACGAGGGGCACGTGTTGGGGTGCCGCTTGCCCTCGACCGGAGCGGCGCTCTTGTGCTCGATGGAGACGTCGATCCGCTCGGCCATGACCGCCTAGCTTAGACCTAGCCCTGGTGCGCCGGGTTACATGCCGATCGCGGCCGCGAAGGCCTCGAGCTTCGGGACATTCCCGGGGTCCGGAGCAAGGCCGGTGAAACCCGCGCCGACCACGCGGACGCTGGCCGCCACCGAGCGCAGCGTCGCCTCCACGTCGGCCGCCGTCGGTCCGTTCGGCTCCGGCATGAACACGGCGAGCTCGGCCGGATCGAGGACGTCGCAGTCGAGCGCGACGTACACCGCGGCGACGCCGGCGAGTGCGGGCGCGAGCTCGCGGTGGACGCCGGCGTCGTCGATGAACTCCTGCTCGGGCGGATCGAGGTTGCGGGCGCCGATCAGCGCCACGTCGTCAGCGTCGACGGCGCCGCCGTCGATCAGCATGCGCAGCGGCATCCCCCACGCGTTTCCGGACGGAGAGCTCTCGGCCGTGTTCAGGTCGCCGTGCGAATCGAGCCAGACGACGCCGAGCCGCCCGTGCCGTGCGACGAGCCCCTCGACGGCGCCGACGTGCGAGCAACAGCAGCCGCCGAGCACGAGCGGCCGCACCGGGATGCCCGAGGCGAGCGCGAGATTCTGCTCGGCGAGCGAGCTCTCAGCGACGACGAGCGTCTCCGGATAGGCGAGCGGCAGCGACGCCGCCTCGACCATCGCGTCACCGCCGTCGCCCCAGGCGCGCGGGACACGGACGAGCCCGGCGCCGAACTCCCGCCCGCACGAGTGGCACTGGTAGTCGCCGTCAGGGCGACGGCGGTGTACGTGCGGCAATCGGGGCACTTGGCACGGAGGCTGCTCACGCGAGCTCCTTCTCGAAGACGTAGGCCTGGAACACGATCTGCATGCCGGCCCGCTCGTACAGACGGCGTGGCGCCGGTCTCGTTCTGAGCGTCGACGCCGAGGCCGAGCCGCGTCTCGCCGCGGCGCGCGAACTCGGCGTACGCGGTGCGGAGCAGCAGCTCGCCGAGCCCGCGACGGCGCCAGGGCCGGCGGACGCCGAGCGCGTTCACCCAGCCGATACCGAACCGCTTCGCGGTGCAGCGCATCGCCGCCGCCACCTCGTCGCCGTCGAGACGAGCCACCAGAGCGTGGGGTCGAAATCGTCTGCCTCGAGCGCCCGCCTACGGACGACGTCGAACGGCTCGGGGTGAAAGCTCCCAGTGCTCCGCAAACGCCTCGCGAATCGCGCGTGGAACGCCTCCCCGTCGCCGGGCTCGAAGGTGCGCAAGACAAGCCCCGCGGGAGGCTCCGGCACGGGCTGCGGCCCGTCCAGGTCGGCGCCATGCGGTAGAAGACGCGCTGGAGCGACCAGCCCTCTGCCTCGAACAGTGCGCGTGCCGCCTTGTCCTGGGCGAGGGGTGCCGGGGAGCAGCCGGGCGCGCCGGCTCGCGGCGCAGGCCTCGCCGTGGCGCACGATCGCTCTCCCGACCCCTCGACCTGCGAACGTCGGGTGGACGTAGCCGTCGAGCTGCAGCCTCTCCGGGCGGCCGTAGATCTCGGCGTAGCCCGCGTGAGAGCCGCCGGGCGTGTCGATCAGCCAACCCCGGCAGTTCGTCGCGGTGCCAGGCCGCGCGCACATCCTCCTCGGAGGTCTGCTCGCCGGCCGACATCGCCTCGTCGTAGGCGTTGATCAGCTCGGCGACGGCCACCGCCTCGTCCTTGCGCACGGACCGGAGCGTGAAACCCTCAGGCAGGGACGAGCTCATCGAGTGTCTCCGCGAGCCGCGTCAGGTCCGGGAGCTCGCGGGTCGGGTCGACCGTGCGTTGCTCGCCGAGCCGGTTGATCCAGATCGAGCGGAGATCGAGCTCGTTCGCGGGCTCGACATCGTGGAAGAGGCTCGCACCGACGTGGACGTGCGCGGCCCGATCGGCACCGGTCTCCGCGAAGAAGCGCTGCCAGTGGCCGTGCGCAGGCTTGTAGGAGCCGATCTCGTGGGCGACGATCTCGAGCTCGAACGGAACGCCGATCGTCCGCTTCGAGGCCTCGATCAACTCACGGTCGGTGTTCGAGAGGATCGCGAGCTTCCAGCCGCGGGCCCGCGCCTCGGCGAGCGACGAGGTCGCCTCTGGAAACGCGCGCCAGCCGGGCAGCGAGTCGCCGAGCGCGCCGCGCTCCTCCGCCGGGAGCACGAGGCCCTCGTCATGGGCTACGCGCTTGAGCGCGAGCGCGAGCACGTCCCGGTACGACAGATGTGGGCTCTCGGCCTCGACGCGCGGCTCGTGTGCGTGGTAGCGGGCGAGCAGAGCGTCCGCGTCGGCATCCGGCCAGAGCCGCGCGAGCTCGCCGCGGATGCCGCCGTTCCAGTCGATCAGCGTCCCGTAGCAGTCGAAGGTCGCCCACCGGTCCACGCGCGGGAATCTACCTGCGGCACATACGCCTGCAGCGCGCTCCCGTGCTCTCGCAGCCAACGCTTGGGCTGGTGGTAATCCGGGCGCAGGCGCTCGACGAGCGACCAGAAGCGGGGCCCGTGATTGTGCTCTCGGAGATGGCAGACCTCGTGTACGACGACGTAGTCGAGCACGTCCGGGGGCGCGAGCGCGAGGCGCCAGCTGAACGAGAGCGTGCCTCTCGACGAGCAGGAGCCCCAGCGGGTGCGCTGGTCGGCGATCCGGAGGCGGGAGAATGCCACGCCGAGCCGATCGGCCTCGATCGGCGCGATCCGCTCGGCGGCGGCGCGTGTGCGGCGGCGCCCCTCCCGCTCGGTGATCAGCTCGAGCTCCGGCGCAGGCCTGCGCCGCGCGAGCTGCCGCTCGACCCAGGGTCGCCACTCCGCGATCAGGAGCTCGACCTGGCGGTCGCTCGTGCCGCGCGGGACGACAAGCAGCGGGCCTCGGCCCGGCGGCAGCTCGATCCGCGCCCGCCGCGCCCGCGGGAGACCCTGATCTCGACGTCCATCCTGCGAGGCTATCGTCCACCCGTGACGCCGCTGCTCGTCGCCGTTGTCGCCGCAGCCGCCGTGGCGGCGGGCGCTCTGCTCGCGCGGCGACTCGCCGCACCGCGCGTCGACGTGATGACGCCCGTCGTGGTTCACGAATCGCCGCTCACCGCAATCGATCGGGTCGAGCAGGCGGCGCGGCGAATCCGGGGCTACGCCTTCGAGCGCTCCGACCGCGAGCTCGTGCTCTATCGCAAGCACGAGGGGCCGCTCGGCTTCTTCGAGGGAGCGACGCCGCTCGGCGCCGAGACCTACCAGGATCTCCTGCACGTGACCGCCGAGCGGCAGGACGGCGCCACGTGGGTCTGGGTCAAGGGCCGCTCGGAGCCTCGCGTGGTCGCGCGGGTGCGCCGTGCCCTCGCCGAGGCGAAGTGACGTTTCGAGCCACGTCTGGGGTCTGACCCCTGACATGGCCGTTTCAGGCCACGAGCCCGGCAACCAGGCACGGCCGCTCGGGACAAGCGATCTTCACCGAACCGCACAGCCATGCAGATTCGAGGAGAAGGGCACCCGGCGCTTGCGGCCACGCCTGGGGTCTGACCCCGTGGGAGGCGCCGCGGACTAGCGCTCGAGACGCTTCAGCACAAGGCAGGCGTTGTGCCCGCCGAAGCCGAACGAGTTCGAGACGGCGACTCGCACGTCCGCGTCGCGCGCCTCGTTCGGGACGTAGTCGAGATCGCACTCCGGATCGGGCGTCTCGTAGTTGATCGTCGGCGGCAGCTTCCCCTCGCGCGACGGCGAGCGTCGTGAAGATCGCCTCGACCGCGCCCGCGGCGCCGAGGCAGTGGCCGGTCGCGCCCTTCGTCGACGAGACCGGCGTCTTGCAGCGCGTTCTCCTCGCCGAGCGCGATCTTGAGCACCCGCGTCTCGGAGGCGTCGCCGAGTCGGCGTCGAGGTGCCGTGCGCGTTGATGTAGTCGATCTCGGACGGGTCGACGCCCGCGTCGCCGAAGCGCCATCTTCATCGCGCGCGCCGGGTTCTCACCGGTCGGATCGGGCTCGGTGATGTGCTTCGCGTCCGACGAGACGCCGTAGCCCACGATCTCGGCGTAGATCTTCGCGCCGCGCGCCTTCGCGTGCTCGAGCTCCTCGAGCACGAGCACGCGCGCCCGCCTCGCCCATCACGAAGCCGTCGCGCCGGCGTCGAACGGCCGCGAGGCGCGCTTCGGATCGTCGTTGCGCCGCGAGAGCGCGCGCATCGCGCCGAAGCCGGCGATGCCGACCTGCGTTGACCGCCGCCTCGGTGCCGCCGCAGAGCATCACGTCCGCGCGGCCGAGCCGGATCGCGTCGACGCCCGTCGCCGATCGCCATGTTCGAGGCCGCGCAGGCCGTGCACTGCGAGAGAGCGGCCCCTGCGTGCCGAGCTCCATCGAGACCCAGCCGGCGCCCATGTTCGGGATGATCGCCGGGATCGAGAACGGGTTGACGCGGTCGGGCCCGCGGTCGCGCAGCGTGTCGTGGCAGTCCTGGAACGACTTCAGGCCGCCGATGCCGGTCGCGATCGCAGCGCCGATCCGGTCGGGCTCCTTCGCGATGTCGAGCCCGAGTCGGCCTCGGCCTGACGCGCGGCGGCGACGATCAGGTGCGCGAAGCGGTCCATGCGCCGCGCCTGCTTGTGTCGATGTAGACCGTCGGGTCGAAGTCCTTCACCTCGCAGGCGAAGTGCACGGGTAGTCGGTCGAGTCGAACTGCGTGATCGGCCCGGCGCCGGACTCGCCCGCGAGCAGGCTCTGCCCACGACGACTCGACGTCGTTGCCGAGCGGCGTGACCAGCGCCCAGGCCGGTGATGACGACCCTGCGTCTTCCGTTGAGTGCTCATTCGCTCACATCCCCAGGCCGCCGTCGACGAGCAGCACCTCGCCCGTGATGAACGAGGCCTCGTCGGAGCAGAGGAAGCGTACCGCGCCGGCCACGTCCTCCGGCTCGCCGAGCCGCGCCGAGCGGCGTGTTCGGAGCATCGCGTCCCGCGCCTCCTCCGGCAGGACGTCGGTCAGCTGCGTCTTCACGTAGCCCGGCGCGACGACGTTCGCGCGCACGCCGCGGCTGCCGAGCTCCCTGGCGAGCGACTTCGTGAAGCCGATGATCCCGGCCTTCGAGGCGGCGTAGTTCGTCTGGCCCCAGTTGCCGTGGACGCCGACGATCGAGGAGACGTTGACGATCGCGCCGGCGCGCTTCTTCATCATCGCCGCGCGTGACCGCGCGGCAGGTGTAGAAGACCGACGAGAGGTTCGTCTCGATCACCGTGCGCCAGTCGTCGTCGGGCATGCGCGCGAGCAGCCCGTCGCGGGTCAGGCCCGCGTTGTTGACGAGGATGTCGAGGTCGCCCGCCTCCTCGACGAGTGCCGCGGCGCTCGCCGGATCCGAGACGTCGGCCTGCACTGCGCGGCCGCCGATCTCGGCGGCGACGGCCTCCGCCTCGTCCTTCCCGGAGCGGTAGCCGACGACGACCTCGGCGCCCGCGCGGCCGAGCTCCACCGCGATCGCCCTGCCGATCCCGCGCGACGCGCCCGTGACGAGGGCGCGCTCTGCCCTCGAGCGACGCGAAGCTCAGGCAGTGCCGAGAGCCTCCTCGAGCTTCGTCGAGCGCGGCGAGGTCGTTGACCGAGATCGCCTTGACGCTGCTGTCGATCCGCTTCACGAGACCGGAGAGGACGTTGCCCGGGCCGACCTCGACGAACGTCTGAACGCCCTCGCGCATCAGCTCGCGTCGCGGCCTGCGTGAAGCTTGACCGGCGCGGTCAGCTGGTCGACGAGCAGCGCGCCCAATCCGCTGCGCCGACTCGATCCGCGCCGTGACGGTCGACATGAACGGCGCCGTCGGCTCCTGGAACCGGACCCGCTCGATCGCCGGCCGCAGGCGCTCGGCGGCGCGCGCGACGAGCGGGCTGTGGAACGCGCCCGAGACTTTCAGCTTGACGGCGCGGCGGGCGCCCTGATCTGGCCGCGCGCAGCACTCGTCGACGGCCGGGTTCTCGCCCGAGACGACGATCTGGCCCGGGCAGTTGTAGTTCGCCGGCCAGACGCCGAGGATCTGCCGGCAGAGCCTCTCGACGATCTCGTCCTCGAGCCCGAGGATCGCGGCCATCGAGCCGGGGTGCTGGCGCGGCGGCCTCGGCCATCGCGAGCCCGCGCTCGCGCACGAGCGCGATCGCCTCCTCGACGGTCATCGCCTGCGCGCGGCCAGCGCCGCGAACTCGCCGACCGAGTGGCCGACCACGAAGTCCGGCTCGATGCCGCGGCGCGCACGGCGGCGAGCACCGCGAGGCTCGTCGCGACGAGCGCCGGCTGCTGCACCTCGGTGTCGACGAGCTCCTCCGGCGGCGCCTCGAAGCAGAGCCGCACGAGGTCGAGCCCGGACGCCTCGCTGCCGCGCTCGAAGACCGTCCATCGCCTCGGGCACCGCCTCCGCGATGTCGCGGCCCATGCCGGCCTCGAGCGAGCCCTGGCCCGGGAAGCAGAATGCGATCTTCGCTCATGCGGCCATCCTTCCTGTGCAGGTCCATTCGATCAAGGCGGAGCCCCACGTGAGGCCGGCGCCCATTCCCGTCATCAATACGAGCCTGCCGGGCCGAAGCCTGTCCGTCGCGCCTGCGCGTCCGCGAGCGCGAGCGGAATCGAGCCCGACGAGGTGTTCCCGTAACGGTCGACGTTGATCACGACCCGTCCGCCGGGAATCCCGAGCTTCTTGGTCGCGTGGTCGATGATCCGCACGTTGGCCTGATGCGGAACGTACACGTCCACGTCGTCGATCGTCGCGCCGCACTCGGTCGAGCATCGCCTTGCGCCGACGAGACGAGCACGCGCGTCGCGAACTTGAACACCTCGCGGCCGTTCATCTTCACGAACCGCTCGGGGTCGTCGAAGTGCGCGCGAGCCGCTGCCGGGCAGCCAGAGGTTCGGCGCCGCCCGCGCCGTCGGCGCCGAGCTCGAAGCCGAGGAAGCCGCCCTCGGCGACGCTGCTCGAGCACCACCGCGCCCGCGCCGTCGCCGAAGAGGACGAGCGTCGAGCGGTCGCTCCAGTCGAGGATCCGCGAGAGCACGTCGCCGCCGACGACGAGCGCGCGCTCGCGCCAGGCCCGCCGGCGACCATCGCCGTAGCCCTGCGCGAGCGCGTACATGAAGCCGGTGCAGCCGGCCGAGAGGTCGTAGGCGGCCGCGTCCGGCGCCGAGCACGTCGGCGAGGATCGCCGCGGTCGAGGGGAAGGTCATGTCCGGGCGTGACGGTCGCGACGATCAGCAGGTCGACGTCGCCGGCCGTCGACGCCCGCCTGCGCCAGCGCCTGCCGCGCGGCCGGCAGCGCGAGGTCGGAGAGCGCCTCGTCCTGCGCCGGCGATCCGGCGCTCGCGGATGCCGGTGCGCTCCATGATCCACTCGTCGGAGGTGTCGACGTAGCGTGCGAGAGCTCGTCGTTCGTGACCACGCGCTCGGGCACGTGAGCTCCGAGCCCGGTGATCGAGATCGCGATGCCCGTTCGTGCCGCGCCGATCACGCGCGTCTCCACCGCGAAGGTGAGCGTGCCGCGGCCGCGAGCTCGCCGTCGACCGTTGCGCGGCGCCTTGCCCTTCGCCGATCGGGCCGCGCACCGTCTCGAGCTCGCACTCGAGCGTCGAGCACGTCGCCCGGCTCGACGATGCGCTTGAAGCGCACAGCCGTCGATCCCCGCGAAGAGCGGCGATCTTGCCCCGGTTCTCCTCCTGCGGAGAGCACGGCGACCGCGCCGCCTGGGCCATCGCCTCGACGTCATGACGCCGGGCATGATCGGGCCGCCGGGGAAATGGCCCGCGAACCACGTCCGTCGGCGGTCACGGTCTTGCGCGCGACGACGCGCTTGCCGGGCTCGAGCTCGACCACCTCGTCGATCGAGCAGAAACGGATCGCGGTGCGGGAGGATCGACTCGATCTCCGTCCCGCCCGAAGGGCGGCAGCGCTCATGCCACGTCACCGAGCTCGAGGCGTCGCGCAGGCGGTTGCGGCCCCGGTGCGCGTAGCACTTCGCCGTCCCGACCGGCATCCCCGGCCGGCCGAGATCTCCGCGAACGAGAAGCCGAGCGCGTCCTTGAGCACGATCGACCTGCGCCTGCTCGAGGCGGCAGCCCGGCGAGCGCGTCGCAGAGCTCCGCGCGCAGCTCGGAGATTCTCGGCGGCGAGCGCGGGGTCGTCGTCCGGTGGCCAGACGCAGGTCCTCGGCGAGCGGCTCGCAGCGGCCGCGCACGCTTGCGCTCGGCGACGTCGCGGCAGGTGTTGACGACGAGCCGGTGGAGCCAGGTCGAGAACTGCGACTCGCCGCGGAACTGGCGAATGCGCGTGCAGAGCTTCGCCAGCGACTCCTGAGCCGCGTCGCGTGCGTCCTCGGGGTCGCGCAGCAGGTGCCGGGCGAGACTGCTCGACCTCGTGGCGCGTGCCGCTCGCACAGCTCCGACAGAGCCTCGCGGTCGCCGTCCTTCGCTCTCTTCACCAGGATCGGGTCGCTCAGCCTCTCGTAGCGCGAGCGGCTCCTGCGGCGCGCTCGCCGGATAAGCGATTCGACGGCGCGAGGGTCCGAGGGGTTGCACGACCGCACTAGTCTAGTGGGCGGTGCCCGGCCGCCCTACGCCTGAAGCTGTCCTGCCGCTGCTGCGGGGACGTTTCGGCCGCCCGTACCGCTTCGCTCGAGGAGTGCCCGTCGACTCAGCTGCTGCTCGGTCCGGACGCGCCCGAGGGCGAAACGGTCGTCGCTGATCGACCAGACCGAGGGCCGCGGACGGCTGGGCCGCGACTGGGAGGCGGCGCCGGGAACGAGCGTGCTGATGTCGGTCTGCTGCGGCCGCCGGTTGCTCGCGCGCGGCTGGCCGGAGCTCTCGCTCGTCGCGGCCGGCGCCGTCGCGGCCGCGATCGCGGCCGAGACGGGTCTCGCGCCGACGCTCAAGCACCCGAACGACGTGCTCGTCGAGGGGCGCAAGCTCGCGGGCGTCCTGGCCGGAGGCGAGCCTCGGCCGTGTCGTGCTCGGCATCGGCGTGAACGTGAACCAGGCCGCCGACGAGCTGCCGGACGAGACCCGCCTGCCCGCCTCGTCGCTCCGCGCTCGAGAGCGGCCGTGAGGTCGACCGAGCCCCGCTTCTCGCTGCGATCCTGAACCGGCTCGAGCCGGCTATCGCCGCCTGGGCCACGCAACGCGGGTGAGGTTCCCGGCGCGCGTCCGCGGCAGTCACGACGAGGCTCTTCGGCACCGCCTTCACCCAGAACCGGACGTGCCCGCCTTCGCCTGCCGCTTGTAGGCGCGCCTGCCCGCGTAGAGCGTGACGAGCGAGTCCTCGCCCAGCCGCAGGACGACGAGGTTGCGCACCGAGAGGACGTTCAGCTTCGGCGGTGCGGAGTCCGCGACGAAGGGCCGCGAATGCGTGACCGCGCCGATCGGCTCCTGCAGGACGAGCGACGCGAGATAGTCGCCGTCGAGCAGCTTGCCGATCCGCTTCCGGCCGTCCCACGTCAGCGTCTGCGGGCCGGCGCCGAGGTCGCCGTCGAAGGCCCGCGCGACGACGCGCCCCTGCTCGTTGACGACGTTCAGGGTCACGTGTACCGGGTTGGCGAGCGTGAACGTGATGCTCAGCGGTGGACGAACGGCGAGAGGACCTGGGGCGTGACCGCGAACGAGGCGAGCGTCCGATCGACGGTCACGGGCGCGCTGCGCGGTGACCGTCTGCCCGGTGGCGCCCGTAGCGGTGAAGCCGAGCGTGTACGCCCCGTCCGGGATCGTGTCGGCAGTGAAGACGTAAGCTCTGCTGTCCGGCGGGCTGCTGACCGGTGAACAGCGCCGAGATCGCCTCGCCTGCCGCGTTGACGAGCGTTGCGATCACCTGGGCCGGCTGCGTCAGGGTGTAGAGGATCGTGGCGGTGTCGTCCTGGCCGTCGCCGTTCGGGCTGATCGCCGCCGGGGAGGCGGAGACGTTCTGGAGCGCGAGCGCGATCGGAGCCGCCTTGCCGAGCGAGCCCGTCGCCGAGCGCGCGTTGGTCGAGGCGATCGTCCACGTATAGCTGCCCGCCAGCGGGGACGCGCTCGAGTCCCAGCTGTAGTCCACTGCCGTGCCGGACCCGGTGCCGGTCGCAACCGCAAGGCCCGCCTGATCGGTCACGGTCACGGTCCACGGGCCGGGGACGGAGAGCGTCGCGGTGAAGCGCACGAGGCCGCCGAGCGAGCCCTCGATCGCCGGTGCATAGATCTTCGGGCCGCCCGTCTGCGCGACGGCCTGCGCGATCGAGGGCAGCTGCCCGTAGAGCGCAACGCCGGGGCAGTCGGTCAAGTAGGTGTCGCGGTGCCCGGAGATCGCGCGCAGGTTCACCGGGATCCCGGCCGGGAAACGTCGTGTTGCCGCCGGAGAGTACGTTCACGAACGAGAGCGGATCGACGTGCGCGACGTCGAGCCGCCAGGCGAGCAGATCGACGAGGGCCTGCCGCTCCGGCGACGTCGGGCCCGCGGCGTCGTAGGTGCCGAGCAGCGCCGACGCCGACCGAGCCCGTGTTGAACCCCTGCGAGTGCGCGCCGACGACGTTCTTGTCGATCCCGCCGTAACGGCCCTCGAACACCTGGCCGCACTTGTCGACGACGAAGTTGTAGCCGATGTCGTTCCAGCCGTTCCCCTTCACGTGGTAGACCTCGATCCCGCGCACGATCGACGCCGACTGCGAGCATGAGTCGGTTCGAGTTGGCCGTGTGGTGGACGACGCGCGAAGCGCAGGGTCGGCGCGATCACCGGCGTCGGCACGACGGATCGACTCGTCGGCCTGCCAGCCTGAGCGCGGGATGATCGCCGGCGCGCTCGCGATCGTCAGCCGCCGCTGCGGCACGCTCGACGGGTGGGCTCCAGACGTAGTAGGCGCGCAGGCGCTTCACCTGCCCGCGAAGCCGGAACTGGATCGCGTCGCGGCGCCCGTCCACTCCGGCTCGCCCAGCCGCCAGCGCAGCCGGTCTCGGCGCTGCGGCCCCGGACTGGTCGGCGTCCGCCGCGATGCCAGGGTCCCCAGCGACCCGCCGGCGTTCGCGCGCGGAAGAGCGACGTCCCGGCGCCCTGCCAGTGCAGCCCCGACCATGTCGAAGCGCGCCGGAACGCCGGCAAGCGAGCGCTTCGCCGCGTGCAGTGACACGTCGCGCACGACCATCGAGACGTCGGCGGCGCGCGCCGCGCCTGCGGCGAGCGAGAGGAGCAGGGCTACGAGAACGACCAGGCGCACGGGGGATCCGATTCCAGGGCAAGGGCTCCGACCCTCCCCTGATAGAATCCTTACGCGTTGAAAATCGGCCTTACGCGGGCATTTCTCGTTTCGTCCTCGCGCTCGCGCTCGCCCCCGCCGCTGCCGCCGCCGCCCCGCGCGTGCTGGCGATCCAGCTTCGACCACCGAGGTCAACCCGGTGACGCAGGGCTATCTCTCGCATCAGCTCCATCAGGCGGCGAAGCACCACTACGACGCCGCGGTGATCCTGCTCGACACGCCGGGAGGGCTCTCGGACTCGATGCGCAAGATCGTCCAGGACGAGCTCGCCTCGCCGATCCCGGTGATCGTCTTCGTCGCGCCGAGGGGCGCCAGGGCGGCGTCAGCGGGAGTCTGGATCTCGGAGGCGGCCGACCTGCTGGCGATGGCGCCCGTGACGAACATCGGCTCCTCGACCCCGATCAACGGCAACGGTGCCAACATCGGCTCGGACCTGCGGCGCAAAGTGGTGAACGACGCCGCAGCGTCACTGCGGGCGCTCGCGAAGAGCCACGGCCGCAATGCGCAATGGGCGGACTCCGCCGTACGGAAGGCATCCAACCTGAGCGAGACCGAAGCGCTCGACATGAACGTGATCGACATGCTCGCCCCAACCCTGCCTGCGCTCCTGCGGCAGGCCGAGGGCTACAGGACGAAGGGGCCGGGCCGGGCCTTCACGCTCCACCTCGCCGGCGCGACGGTCGACACGGTGCACCCAGGCTTCTTCACGCGATTCCTCAACGTGCTGATCGACCCGAACATCATCTCGCTGCTCTTCCTCGCCGGGCTCGCGGGAATCGGCTTCGAGATCTTCCATCCCGGCGTCGTGCTCCCCGGCGCGCTGGGAGCGGTCAGCCTGGTCGTGGCGCTGTTCGGCTTCTCGGTACTGCCGACGAGCTGGGCAGGGCTCGCGCTCGTGCTGCTCGGCGTCGCGCTGCTGGTGGTCGACGCACACGTCGTCACGCACGGGGCGCTCACCGTCTCGGGTCTGATTGCGCTCGTGATCGGTCTCCTGCTCCTGTTCCACAACGCGCCGGCGCCGTACCACACGTCTGTGCCCCTGGTCGCGTCGATCGCCGTCGGGCTCGGCGGCTTCTGGGCCTTCGCGCTCTCGAAGGCGGTCGAGGTGCGGCGGCGCCCGGTGAGCGTGGGTCCCCAGCACATCGTCGGGATGGACGGCGAGGTGCGCGCGAGCGGGCTCGTGTTCGTGAACGGCGAGCTCTGGCAGGCCCACCGGCGCGACGGCTCGCCGCTCGAGCCGGGCGAGCACGTCAAAGTCGAGGGCTTGGACGGTCTGACCCTCACTGTCTCGTAGGATTCCCGAAGACTCCCGAAAGGATCGCTCGTGGCCGCTGTGCTCGTCATCGCCGTCGTCATCATCTTCCTGGTCGTGCTCTTCGCCGTCGCGGCGATCAAGGTCGCCCGCGAATACGAGCGCGGGATCGTCTTCCGCCTCGGCCGCCTGCTCCCGGAGCCGAAGGGGCCGGGCTTGTTTCTGTTGATCCCGATCGTCGATCGGATGGTCAAGGTCGATCTGCGCACGATCACGCTCAACATCCCGCCGCAGGAGGTCATCACGAAGGACAACGTCCCGGTGCGGGTGAATGCCGTCGCCTACTTCCGGATCGTGGCCCCCAAGGACGCGATCGTGCAGATCGAGAACTTCATGGTCGCGACCTCGCAGATCGCTCAGACGACGCTGCGCTCCGTCCTCGGCCAGCACGTGCTCGACGAGCTTCTCTCCGAGCGTGAGAAGATCAACGCGATCCTGCAGGGGATCATCGACGAGGCGACCGCGCCGTGGGGGATCAAGGTCTCGATCGTCGAGGTCAAGGACGTCGAGATCCCGCAGAGCATGCAGCGCGCGATGGCCCGCCAGGCCGAGGCCGAGCGTGAGCGGCGCGCGAAGATCATCAACGCCGAGGGCGAGTTCCAGGCCTCCGAGCGGTTGAAGGACGCTGCGGTGGTGATCGAGGAGCATCCGATCGCCCTCCAGCTTCGCTACCTGCAGACGCTGCTCGAGATCGGCAGCCAGACCTCCTCGACGATCCTGTTCCCGATCCCGGTCGACCTGATCCGTCCGTTCCTCGAGCGCAGCGAGGCGGTCAAGCAGGAGCAGCGGCCGTCGACCTGAGAGTCGACCTGTTGAACGGCCGGGAGGTCGTCGTTGCCGCAGGGCGGGCTCGCCGGCCCGGTGCAAAGCGGGGCACGATCGACGAGCCGTCGGAGCAGGAGCTCGCGGACTGCCCGTTCTGCGCCGGGCGGGAGGACCGCACGCCGCCGGAGACCCTCCGCGTCGGCGACCCGTGGGTGACGCGCGTGGTGCCGAACCTCTACCCCGCGTTCGAGCGGCAGGAGGTCGTGGTCTCCTCGCCGCGGCACGTGCGCTCGTTCGCGGAGCTGAGCCGCGAGGAGACGGATGCGGTCGCCGCCGCCTGGTCGTCTCGTGCGGCGGCTGCACGCGAGGAAGGCTTCACGTACCTGCACGCGTTCCTGAACGAGGGCCGGGACGCAGGCGCAAGTCTGCTACACACGCACACGCAGCTCGTCTGGTTGCAGGAGCGGCCGCCCGAGGTCTCAGCCGAGCGGGGGCTTTCGCTGGAAGGCGAGGTCGTCGTCGAGCGGGACGGGCTCGTGCTGCTCTGCCCATACGTGAGCCGGCTCCAGTACGAGCTCCTGCTCGCGCCGGCCAGCCCGGAGGCGAACGCTTTCGACAGCCCGCTCCTCCCCGCGGCGCTCGACCTGCTCGCCGAGGCGACGCGCCGGCTGCGGGCGGTCGAGGGCGCCGTGCCCTTGAACGCGTGGCTGCACGACACTCCACACTGGCATCTCGAGTTGCTCCCGCGGCTGTCCGTGCTCGCAGGGATCGAGCTCGGCGCAGGGATCTACGTGAATACGCTGCCGCCGGAGGAAGCCGCGGAACGGCTCCGCTCGGTGTAGCTGCTAGTTCTCGACCGGCTGCGCCTGCTCGCGGAAGCGCCGCGCGGCGTCGATGGCCGCGCCGAGGTTCAGGCCCTTGTCCTTTGCCTGCTTGATCAGCATCACGGTCTCGAGCGCCTCGATGTCGTAGATCCGCTGCTTCTTGCCCTTGGTCGGGATCTGAGCCTTGTTCGTCCAGTAGTCGAGCTGCATCTTCGAGATGCCGGCGATCTGGCAGACCTGCCCGAGATAGAGCTCGACCTTTGCCAGATGATCGGCAAGATTTATCGGCTCAAGAAGATCAACGTGCCGTGGTGTCGCCATGTATTGGCCCTTTTTCGGGATTGGGTTTGTGACCCCGCGCTCAAGCTGTATACACCGGAATTGTGGCTTTGGGAAGGGGTAATGGCCACAAATCACCCGAACCGGAGCGCGATTTGGCGTTCGAGCCGGGGTGAACTATTCGTCCGGGTCCGCGGCAGGGTCGAGCCCGCCGTCGGCGTCGGCGTCGGCGTCGGCCGGCGCATCGCCGTCCTCGGCGGCGCCGAGCGCGACATCCGCGGCCGCGGCGGCCTCGTCGATCGCGCCGCTCGTCCCGGCGTCCGACTCGACGACGGGTGCCAGGCTCGAGACGAGCTCGCCCTCACGCAGGCGCATCACGATCACGCCCTGGGTCGAGCGGCCCGAGAGCTTGATCCCGTCGGCCGGCATCTTGATCATCGTGCCGCCGGTCGAGATGAGCATCACCTGGTAGCCCTCGCGAACGACGCGGGATCCGATCAGGTAGCCCTTCCGATCGGTCAGCTGGATGGTCTTGACACCCAAGCCGCCGCGCCCCTTGACCGGATAGTCGGCGACGCGGGTGCGCTTGCCGAAGCCGTTCTCGGTCACGACGAGGAGATACGCGTCGTCCTGCGCGATGTTGACCTCGATCACCTCGTCGTCCCCTCGCAGCTTCATCCCCTGGACACCTGATGTGTCGCGGCCCATGGCCCGCACGTCCGTCTCGTGGAAGCGGATCGCCTGGCCCTTGCGCGAGACCATCAGGATGTCGTCGTTGCCCGTCGAGTGGCGCACCCCGACGAGCTCGTCGCCCTCGCGCATCTTGATCGCAATGATTCCGTCGGCCTTCAACGGCGTGTTGTACGTCGCGAGATCGGTCTTCTTGATGACGCCCTTCTTGGTCGCGAAGACGAGGTGCTTCGCCTCAGCGAAGTTGCGAGTCTGGATCACCGCACGCACCTGCTCCTCCTGGCGGAACGGCAGCAGGTTGACGATCGCGCGGCCCTTCGACTGGCGCGAGCCGAGCGGCAGCTCGTGCACCTTCAGCCGGTAGACCTTGCCGACGGAGGTGAAGAACAGGATGTAGTCGTGCGTCGACGCGACAAACAGGTGCTCGATGTAGTCCTCGTCCTTGAGATCCATGCCCATGACGCCGATGCCGCCACGCCGCTGCTCCCGGTACGCGGTCACCGGCAGCCGCTTGATGTACCCCGAGCGCGTGATCGCGATCACCATGTCCTCCTCGGCGATCATGTCCTCCAGCTCGAGCTCGGTCTCGCCCGCGATGATCTCGCTGCGGCGGTCGTCGCTCTTGCAGTAGATCGTCCGGATCTCGAGCAGCTCCTCGCGGATGACGCCGTCGATGCGCGACTCGTCGCCGAGGATCGCGCGCAGCTCGGCGATCTGCTCCTGGAGGTCGGAGTACTCGGAGTCGATCTCCTTGCGCGCGAGCCCGGTCAGGCGCGCAAGCCGCAGATCGAGGATCGCGGAGGCCTGGATCTCGCTGAGCTCGAAGCGGCCCATCAACTTCCGGCGTGCGTCCTCGGTGTCATCGGCGCCGCGGATGATCGCGATCACCTCGTCGAGGTTGTCCAGCGCGATCAGGTAGCCGAGCAGAACGTGCGCGCGCTCCTCGGCCTTCCGCAGCCGGTACTTCGAGCGGCGCGTCACGATCTCGCGCTGGAACCGCAGGTACTCGCGGACGAGCTCGAGCAGGCTGAGCGTCTTCGGAACGCCGCCCACGAGCGCGACGGCGTTGTAGCCGAAGCTCGACTGGAGCGAGGTGTGCTTGAAGAGCTTGTTCAGCGCAACCTGTGGGATCGCGTCGCGCTTCAGCTCGATCTGGATGCGCATCCCGGTGCGATCGGAGTGATCGGCGAGGTCCGAGATCTCGGTCAGGACCTTGTCGCCGACCAGGTCGGCGATCTTCTTGATCACGCCGTTGTCGCCGCCCTTCTTGACGCCGTAGGGCAGCTCCGTGACGACGATCGCATTCTTGCCGCCGCGCAGCTCCTCGATATGGGCGCGCGCGCGCATGACGACGCGGCCGCGGCCGGTGCGGTAGGCGTCGCGGATCCCCGAGCGGCCGACGATGATCGCGCCGGTCGGGAAGTCCGGCCCCTTCACGTGCTTCATCAGACCCTCGACGTCGATCTCGGGGTTGTCGATCATCGCCACGACCGCGTCGATCACCTCGCCGAGGTGATGCGGCGGCATGTTCGTCGCCATTCCGACGGCGATCCCTGCGGAGCCGTTGACGAGCAAATTCGGGAACCGCGAAGGTAGGACGGAGGGCTGCTGCCGCGACTCGTCGTAGTTCGGCTCGAAGTCGACCGTGTCGGCGTCGATGTCCTGCAGCAGCTCGGTGGCGAGGCGAGAGAGGCGGCACTCGGTGTAGCGCATCGCGGCGGCGGGATCGTCGTCCACCGAGCCGAAGTTGCCCTGGCCGTCGACGAGCGGGTAGCGCAGCGAGAACGGCTGTGCCATCCGGACGAGGGTGTCGTAGATCGCCGAGTCGCTGTGCGGGTGGTACTTGCCCATCACGTCGCCGACGATCGCCGCGCACTTCTTGTAGGGCCTGGTCGGCTGCATGCCGGCCTCGTGCATCCCCCAGAGGACGCGGCGGTGCACCGGCTTCAACCCGTCGCGGACGTCGGGCAGCGCGCGGCTGACGATCACCGACATCGCGTAGTCCAGGAAGCTCGTGCGCATCTCCGCCTCGAGCTCCCGTGGCTCGATGCGGCCCGGCCCTAGTGCTCCGGTGTCGAGCTCAGACATCGAGGAAGCGAACGTTCTTGGCGTTCTGCTCGATGAACAGGCGCCGCGGCTCGACCTGCTCGCCCATCAGCATCGAGAACAGGGCGTCTGCGGCCGAGGCGTCCTCGACGTCGACGCGCACGAGCAGCCTGCGGGCGGGGTCCATCGTCGTTTCCCAGAGCTGCTCCTCGTTCATCTCGCCGAGACCCTTGAAGCGGGAGAGCTGGATGCCTTCCTTCGAGAGATCGAGCGCGGCCGTGCGAAGGTCGTGGTAGGACTCGGCGAGCGCGGACTTCTTGCCGTGCAGCAGCGTGAACGGCGGTGCACCGACGGTGTCGACGAGCCGTCCGTAGGCGCGGCGCACGTTCTGGTAGATCGGCGAAGCGAGTAGGTCGACGGGCACCGTCACGTGCGTCGCCGCGCTCGTCTCTGTCTCGATCACCTTCACGCGCAACGACAGCGCGTCGCTCTCGACGACCACCAGTGAGTAGCCGTTGGCCGGCATCGCCGTGATCGCGGCACTCACGTCCTCGGCCGTGACAGCCTCCGTCTCGACGAGGCGGTGCGCGACGACGAAGTCGGCGGCGCCCAGTCCGAAGTCCGAGCGCAGCCGGTTCGACCAGCCTTCGAACTCGGTCAGCGAGCGCGCGAACTTCTGCCAGCGCGCCTCGGTGAACTTGACTGCACCGCCGTCGCGATCGGTGATCTCGATGCCGGGGATGCGCTCGCGCACGAGCAGATCCTCGAGCTGCGCGTCCTTCTCGAAGTAGTAGCTCTGGTTGCCGAGCTTGACCAGGTAGAGCGGCGGCACGGCGATATAGACGTGGCCGCGCTCGATCAACTCGGGCATCTGGCGGTAGAGAAACGTGAGGATCAGCGTTCTGATGTGCGATCCGTCGACGTCGGCGTCGGTCATCACGATCACCCGGTGATAGCGGAGCTTCGTGACGTCGAACTCGTCGCCGATGCCGGTGCCGATCGCGGTGATCATCGCCTGGATCTCGTTGTTCGAGAGCACCTTGTTGATCCGGTTCTTCTCACTGTTGATGATCTTCCCGCGCAGCGGCAGGATCGCCTGGTAGGCGCGATCGCGGCCCTGCTTCGCAGAGCCGCCGGCGGAGTCGCCCTCGACGATGAACAGCTCGGCCGACTCGGGATCGCGGATCTGGCAGTCGGCGAGCTTGCCCGGCAGGGACGAGCTCTCGAGCGCGCTCTTGCGGCGTGTCAGCTCGCGCGCCTTGCGGGCGGCGAGGCGGGCACGGTTCGCGGCGACGGCCTTCGAGATGATCTGCTTCGCGTCCTGGGGGTTCTCCTCCAGGAACTCGGCGAGACGCTGGTTGACCGTCTGCTCGACGAGCCCGCGGATGAAGGGGTTGCCGAGCTTCGTCTTCGTCTGGCCCTCGAACTGGGGGTCGCGCAGCTTGACGGAGATCACGGCAGCGAGACCCTCGCGCACATCCTCGCCGTCGAGATTCTCCTCCTTCTCGCGCAGGAGGCCCTTCTCGCGCGCGTACTTGTTGAGCGTGCCGGTGAGCGCGGCCTTGAAGCCCGAGAGGTGCGAGCCGCCCTCGTGGGTGTTGATGTTGTTGGCAAAGGTGTAGACGGAGTCCTGGTACGACGAGTTCCACTGCATCGCCACCTCGACGCTGCCCGTGTTCTCCGTCGTCTCGCCCTCGAAGTAGACGACGTGCTTGTGGATCGGGTCCTTCGAGCCGTTGACGTGGGCGACGAAGTCGCGGATCCCGCCCTCGTAGTAGAACTCCGCCGACTCGCCGCCGGCTCGCTCGTCGGTGAGAGTGATCCGCAGGGCGCGCGTCAGGAACGCCGTCTCGCGCAGGCGCTGTACCAGCGTGTCGAAGGAGAGCTCGAGCTCCTCGAAGACCTCCGCGTCGGGCAGGAACGTGATCGTCGTGCCGGTGTCGCTGGCGTCGCCGAGCGTCTCCATGTCGCCCTGCGGAGCGCCACGCGCGAACTCCTGGCGGTAGACCCTGCCGCCGCGGCGCACCTCGGCCACGAGGTACTCGGAGAGCGCGTTGACGACCGAGACGCCGACGCCGTGGAGGCCGCCGGAGACCTTGTAGCCGTCACCGCCGAATTTGCCGCCGGAGTGCAGCGTCGTCAGCACGACCGTCAGCGCCGGCAGCCCCTGCTCGACCATCAGGTCGACGGGGATGCCCGAACCGTAGTCCTTGACCGTGACGGAATTGTCCGGATGGAGCGTGACGTCGATGCGGTCGTTCCGGCCGGCGAGCGCCTCGTCGACCGAGTTGTCGACGACCTCGTAGACCAGGTGGTGGAGGCCGCGCGGGCCCGTCGACCCGATGTACATGCCCGGGCGCAGCCGGACGGGCTCGAGGCCCTCGAGCACGGTGATGTCTTTTGCGGAGTAGTTCGTTTCGACCATGAAAAAAGCCCTGCAAATCAGCTACTTGCGGGCTGGAATCATTCTACCAGAACGAGCGGTCGGACGGGAGCTTCGCCAGGCTCGCGGCAGCGGCTCGCGCGACCAGCGCCCGGAGCTCCTCGTCCTCGATCGTGGCCGCCACCTCGGCCGCCGCCAGCCGCTGAGCCTCGCTCGGCTCCGGCTGCGCACGTGACGACTCCTCTGTTGTCTGTTCTGACACCGAATCGGGGATCTTGCCGGGTGCGAAGCGAAGCTGGCGCGGGGCGAGCTTGCCGAGCTTGCCGCGAATCTCGTCTGCGCGCTGGCCGAGCTCGAAGGCCCAGACCGCATCCTTCGTCGCGACGAAGAGCGTGCCGTCCCGGCCAAAGCGGGCAGGCCAGGCATTGCGCGCGATCGACTCGCCGACGGCGCCGGGCCAGGCCGCGACGAGCTCGCCCATCCCGGCCTGCGGGCCGTAGCGCTGCAGCTCGCGGCGGATCTCGGGTCCCAGCGGCTCGATCACGCCGCGCGCACCTCGCCCGGCGCGACCACGAGCAGCTGCGAGGGCTCGGCCGGCAACGACGCCGCGCTCGTCGTCGTGATCAGCGTCTGCCCATCGCGCGCGATCCGGCCGGCCAGGATGCGGCGACGGCCAGAATCGAGCTCCGAGAGCACGTCGTCGAGCAGCAGGAGCGGCGGGACGCCGCGGCGCTCACGAATCACCTCCGCCTCGGCAAGGAGGAGCGAGAGCACCGCGAGGCGCTGCTCGCCCTGCGAGCCGAAGCTGCGGAGGTCGCGCGGGCCGGAGAGGATCGTCACGTCGTGGAGGTGCGGGCCGAGACCCGTCGTGCCACGGTCGAGGTCGCGGGCGAGGCCGGCGTCGAGCGCCTCGACGCTCGGCGGCTCTCCGTCGTAGGCGAGCCGCGCCTGGGGTAGGCCGAGCTCGCCGGCGCGCTCCGCGAAGGCAGGCGCGAGCGCAGAGATCACCTCGTGCCGGGCCTCGACCAGGGCGACGCCGAGACCTGCCACCTGCTCGGTCCAGGGAACGAGCGCCTCGCGGGAGGAGAAGCCGGCCGCGATCCGCCGGAGCGCTGCGTTGCGCTGCCCGAGCGCTGCGCCGTACTCCGCGGGGAGCTGCGCCCTGCCGCGGGCGAGGCGGGCCAGAGCACGATCGAAATAGGCACGGCGGGCCGCCGGGCCGCCCTTGACGACGGCCAGCCGGTCGGGCGTGAAGACGAGCGTCGCCACCTCCGTGCGCAGCTGCTCCGCCGGACGCAGGGCGGCGCCGTTCAGCTTCGCCAGCTTCTGGGCGCCCAGCGTCACCTCCAGGTCGATCGGAGTCGGACCGCGTTTGCCGCGAAGGTGGACCCGAGCCGCGTCGGCTCCGAAGCGGACGAGTTGCGCATCCGCACGCGTCCGCGGCGAGAAGCCCTGCGTGCCGACGTGAAGCGACTCGAGCAAGTTCGTCTTACCGACACCGTTCTCACCCACGACGAGCACGATCCCCGGCTCGAGCTCCAGGTCGAGTCGCGCATACGAGCGGAAGTTGCGAAGCGAAACGTCCCGGACGATCAGCGTGTGCGCTCAGCCGGCCAGCCTGATGGGCATGATCAGATAGGTGAAGTCGTCCGCCGGCGACTGCAGCACGGCCGGCCGGAGGGAGCTGATCAGCCGGACGCGCACCTCGTCGGTCTCCACCGACTCGAGCCCGTCGCGCAGGAACTCGGCGTTGAAGCCGATCTCGAGCGGATCGCCGGCGAAGCCGATCGGCAGCGTCTCGCTGGCCTCGCCGACGTCCTGCGTCTGTGCCGAGACGGTCAGCTCGCCCTCGGCGAAGCGAAGCCGCAGCGGTGAGTTTCGCTGGGCCATCACCGAGGTACGGCGGACGACCTCGAGCAACTCGACACGCGGCGCCACGAGCTCGTGCTCGTAGCTCTCCGGCAGCAGCTGGCGGTAGTTCGGGAACTGCCCATCGATCCTGCGGGAGGTGAGCCAGACGCCGCCGGAGCCGAATACGACCTGGTTCTCGTGGACTCCGAGCTCGATCGTGTCGCCGGACCCCGCGATCCGGGCCAGCTCGCCGAGCGCGCGGGCAGGGATGATCGCCTCGAGGTCGGGCGCCTCGCCCGACAGCGGCGTTTCCTTCACCGAGAGCCTGTAGGAATCCGTGGCGGCCATCGTCAGCTTGCCCGGCTCGAAGCGGACGAGGATGCCCGTCAGCACTGGCCGGGATTCGTCACGCGACGCCGACCGCGAGACTCTGGCAATCGTCTCGAGGAGCGCCTCTCGCTCGACCGAGAAGGTGCCGACGGCGTCGAGCTCCGGGAGGCGCGGAAAGTCTTCCTCCCCGAAGGCGTGCAGCCGGTAGCTCGCAGTGCCGCATTCGACCCGTACGATGTTCTCCTCGGCCCGGTGCTCAATCACGACTTCAGCAGCCGGCAGCAGGCGGGCCAGGTCGACGAGTAGACGCCCGGGGACGACGGCCGCGCCCTCCCCTTCGACCTCGGCGTCGAGCGACGAGCGCAACGACAATTCCATGTCGGTGGCGGCAAGGTGCAGCTGCCCTGCCTGGGCGCGCAGGAGCACGCCGGAGAGGATCTGCACTGCGGTGCGTGTCGACACGGCCCGGGCGACGATCCCGAGCTTGGCGACGAGCTCGTCCTTCGAGCACGTGATCTTCATCCCCGCCCCCACTGCTGTTGCTTCTGTATTCATCTTAAAAAGAACTCCTCGTAGTAATAGGGAGTGTGGACGACGGGGATGACGGGCCGCCGCCGCTCCACTGAGCGGAAAGGACCTTGTATGGGTCCGGGGAGAACTCGCGGGCTTCAACACGGTGCTGTTGCCGGAACCCGCCGGACCCACAATTAGCGCGCCTGCTTCACACGTGCCGTCAACTCTTGCACGAGGTTGTACACAGAGCGGTCTTCGCGAATCAGGCGTGCGATCTTGGAGGTCGCGTGGATCACGGTCGTGTGATCGCGGCCGCCGAACTCCTTGCCGATCTTCGGCAGCGACGAATCGGTCAGCTCACGCGAGAGGTACATCGCGACCTGGCGTGGATAGACGATGTTCTGGGAGCGCCGGTCGCCGCAGAGCTCCTCGAGCGAGAGGTTGAAGCGGTTGGAGACGAGCTCCTGGATCCGCGAGATCGTGATCTGCGGCAGGTCGCCCTGGGGGAAGACCTCTTTGAGCACGTCCTCGCAGAGGTCGACGGTCAACGGGCGGCCCGTGAGGGACGAGAAGGCAACCACGCGCGTCAGCGCGCCCTCGAGCTCCCGGATGTTCGTCGAGACCCGGCTCGCGACGAAGGTCATCACCTCGGGATCGCCGATATGGATCCCGTCGGTGATCGCCTTCTTGCGCAGGATCGCGATCCGGGTCTCGAGGTCGGGCGGCTGAATGTCGGTGATCAGGCCCCATTCGAAGCGCGAGCGCAGCCGCTCCTCGAGCGTCGCGATGTCGCGCGGCTTGCGGTCGGAGCTGAGGACGATCTGCGCGCCGGCCTCGTAGAGGCTGTTGAAGGTGTGAAAGAACTCCTCCTGGATCCGCTCCTTGTGCTCGAAGAACTGCACGTCGTCGATCAGGAGCAGGTCGTAATTCCGGTAGCGCTGCTTGAAGCCCTCGATGCGCTTGTCGCGAAGCGAGTTGATGAAGTCGTTCATGAACGTCTCGCTCGTCACGTAGCGCACGCGCATGTTGAGCTGATGCTCGATCACGTACTGGGCGATCGCCTGCATCAGGTGCGTCTTGCCGAGCCCGGTCCCGCCGTAGATGAAGAGGGGGTTGTACGCCTGGGCCGGCGCCTCCGCGACCGCGAGCGCGGCCGCGTGGGCGAAGCGGTTGGACGAGCCGATCACAAACAGGTCGAAGGTGTACTTCGCGTTCAGGCCCGCAACGGCCGCCTGCTCCTCGATTGCCGGGTGCCGGGCAGGCGCCGCATCGCCCGCCGCCGCCGGCACCACGCCTGTGGGTTCCGCGACCGACAGGCGCACGACCCGCTCCTCGCCCGTCGTGTCGCGCACCGCGGCCTTGATCAGGCCGAGGAAATGCCCCTCGATCCACTCTCGCGTGAAGTCGTTCGGAACGGCGATCCCGAACTGGTCGCCCGACAGCTCCACCCCGGCCGCCTCGGCGAACCAGGTGCGGTAGGTGGTCTCGTTGAGAGCCCCCCTGAGCCGACTGGCAACCTCGCCCCACAGGCCTTCCGCAGTCAGCTCGATTTGACCCTCCACCTCGTCAGTTCACCTCGTGTCCAGGGCTGTCCGAACGGCGAGCATAGCAGCGTCTCGGAAGCGCTACAACGCCGCCCCAACATTCGCCGAAATAGCCCATTTGCAGGGATTTCCTGGCGTCCACATGAGTATCCACAGGTGTGGACAACGCCACTTGGAGCCGGTGAGGCCGCGAGCTTTTTCAGGCTCCGCGCAGGCGCTTTCCGTCCGCCGGAGTTCTCCACATCTCCTGTGGAGAACGTCGATTTGCGCGGTCCGTCTATACTGGCCCTCCGCCGCCCGCGGCGGCTCGAACCTCTCCCTCTTGAATCAGTGAAACGCACCTACCAGCCCAACGTGCGCCGCCGGAAGCGCAAGCACGGCTTCCGCGCGCGCATGTCTACGCGGGCAGGCCGCGTGATCCTGAAGCGCCGTCGCGCCAAGGGGCGCAAGCGCCTGTCGGCGTAGCGTCCGTGCAGCGGCGCAACCGCCTCTCTCGCTCGCGCGACTTCGATGCGGTCTACCGTCAGGGCAGGTCCGTCTCGACGCGTTTCTTGGTCCTCTACTCGTTTGCGCGTGAGGATGTCGACGGCGCCGCGCGGCTCGGGATTGCGATCCCGAAGAAGGTCGGCGGCGCTGTCGCACGCAACCGGATCAAGCGCCAGCTTCGTGAGATCTGGCGTGCCAGGCTCGAGCGGCTGCCGTCGAACGCCGACTTCGTGCTCGTCGCGCGGCCGGGGCTTGCCGAGGCTGCGGAGACACAGGGGTTCGACTGGCTGAGCGAGCGCGTCGACGAGGTGCTCTCGAAGGCTGCGGCTTGAGGCTCGCCGCCGTCCTCCCGGTCTACCTCTGGCGCTACACGGTCGGCGCGCTCTTCCCGACGACCTGCAAGTACCACCCCTCCTGCTCGCAGTACGCGATCGACGCGGTGCACCGCCACGGTGTCGTGCGAGGGAGTGCGAAGGCCGGCTGGCGGCTGCTGCGGTGCAACCCGTGGAGCCGAGGAGGCTACGACCCCGCATGAACCTGATCGTCGCCTTCTCGAATCCGCTGCATCCGCTCGAGATCGCGCTTCGGCACGTCCTCGACTGGCTCCACACGACGATCGGGCTGCCATGGGCGTGGGCCGTGGTCGTGCTGACGATCCTCGTCCGGATCCTGCTCGTGCCGCTGATGGTCAAGCAGATCCACTCGATGCAGGCACTCCAGCGACACGCGCCGGAGATGAAGGCGATCCAGCAGAAGTACAAGACCGACAAGGCGAAGCAGCAGGAAGAGCTGATGAAGTTCTACCGGGAGAACAACGTCAACCCTGCCGCGTCCTGCCTGCCGATTCTGCTGCAGATGCCCGTGTTCTTCTCGCTCTACTTCGTCCTGAAGAACTTCTCGAAGCACACGCCGCCCGGCAGCCTCTCCTGGCTCGGCGTCGTCCCGGACATCTCCAAGGCGGCGACCTCGCACTGGACGGGCTACGTGCTGCTCGTGATCTACGTCGCGAGCCAGATGGCCTCGACCTTCTACATGGGCACGACGATGGACAAGTCGCAGCGCTACATCCTGCTCGTGATGCCGATCGCGTTCGTCTTCTTCATCGCCCACTTTCCGACCGGCCTCGTGCTCTACTGGATGACGACGAACCTCTGGGTTGTCGGGCAGGGGTTGATCACGCGACGGCTCGTCCCGAAGACGGCGGCACCTGTGCCGGGCCTGAAACGAAGCTCGCGCACCGCGCCCCAGCCTGCGCCGTCGCCTGCGGTCGCCGAGACGCCGAAGCAGCCGGTGCAGCCGCGCCGGGTCAAGAAGAAGAAGCGTTCCGGCCGCAGATGAGCGGCGACCTGCGCGTCGAGGCCGAGGGCGAAACCGTGGGTGAGGCGAAGTGGGCCGCGCTCCGGGAGCTCGAGGCGCTCGCGCCCGGCCTCGACAAGGCGACGGTGCAGTTCCAGGTGATCTCCGAGGGCGAGCGCGGCCTGCTCGGCGTCGGCTACTCCCCGGCTCGCGTTGCCGCGGTGGCTCCAGCGGCAGCGGCTCCGCCGGAGCCGCGCGACGAGAGCGAGCTCGCCGCCTCGGTGCGGGACCTCGTCGAGCGCGTTACAGACGGGATCGGCGTTCGCTGCCGCGTCGACGTGACCGAAGACGCCGACTCGGTGACGGCTTCGTGCGCCGGGCCGGAGCTCGGGATGCTGATCGGGCGGCACGGGCAGACGATCGACGCGATCCAGTATCTGGCGAACGCGATCGTCGCTCGCGAGCACGGCGACGATCGCAAGGCGGTCGTGATCGATGCTGCGGGCTATCGCGCGCGGCGCACGACCACGCTCGAGGCGCTGGCGCTGCGAGCCGCCGAGCAGGCGCGCGCCGGCGACCGTGTCGAGCTCGATCCGATGAGCGCGATCGAGCGCAAGGTCATCCACCTGCGGTTGCAGGACGAGCCCGGGATCGCAACCGCGAGCGAGGGGGCCGAGCCGCATCGGTACGTCGTCGTCTACCCGGAGTGAGGGCTGGCTCCGGGCGCTGATGGAGACGCCCGGCCTGACCGGGATCCACGACCTGGCGGAAGCGCGCCGCGCTCTCCTCGACGACAGCCTGCGCGCGCTCGAGCTTGTGCGCCGCTACGACGGGCCGGTCGTCGACGTCGGCTCGGGCGGCGGCGCGCCGGGGATCCCGCTCGCACTGGCGCTGCCCGAGCGCCGGGTGACCCTGCTCGAGGCCAACGGGCGCAAGTGCGACTTCCTGCGCGCCTGGGCGCCCGCGAACGCGACCGCCGTGTGCGGTCGCGCCGAGGAGCAGGAGGTCGAGGGCTTCGGCGTGGCGCTCGCAAAGGCGCTCGCGCGGCCGCCGACCGCGGCCGAGTGGTGTCTGCCGCTGGTCGCGCCGGGCGGCGCGGTGATCCTCTGGGTCGGGCCGAGCGCGGAGCCCGATCGTGTGGCGCTCGTCGCCGAGCGACTCGCCGCGGTGCTCGTCGAGAGCCCGCCCGGCTTCCTCGTGCTCGAGAAGCGCGGCCCGACGCCGCCCGGCTTTCCGCGCCGTTCCGGCCTGGCGAGGAAGCGCCCGCTCGCCTGACCGCCTGGCTCTGAGCCGCCGAGCTCGGGCCGAGCCGCCCGATCGGTTTGGTCGCAGGAAGCGGCCGAATTCGCGCCTGCCGGGCGAGCTCGCCGGCTCTCGGGACCGTCCGGCGCCGGGGATAGCCTGCAGGCGTGACCGGGACGATCTACGCCCTCGCCAACCAGAAGGGCGGTGTCGGCAAGACGACCACCGCGATCAACATCGCGGCCTGCCTGGCGGAGGCGGGTGAGAGCGCGCTCGTGATCGACCTCGACCCCCAGGCGAACGCGACCTCGGGCCTGGGCCAGCGGGCCAACGGCCGCTCGACCTACGACCTGCTCGGCGGCACGCCTCTCGGCGAGCTGATCAAGCACACGCAGTTCGCGAACCTCGATCTCGTGCCCTCGAAGCCCGCGCTCGCAGGAGCGGCGGTCGAGTTGGCGCGACTGGAGGACGGCGAGACCTATCTCGTCGCGGGCCTGACCGAGGCGCGCGAGCGCTACCGCTTCGTCTTTCTCGACTGCCCGCCGTCGCTCGGGCCGCTGACCGTCAACGCCCTCGCGGCAGCGGATCAGGTGATCGTGCCGGTCCAGGCCGAGTACTACGCGCTCGAAGGCCTCGCGCAGCTCGTCTCGTCGGTCGAGCTCGTCAAGCGCCGCCTCAATCCTCACCTGCGGATCGGCGGCGTGCTGTTGACGATGGTCGACGGCCGCACGCGCCTGGCCGCCGATGTCGTCGCCGAGGTTCGTCGCCACTTCGGTGAGCTCGTATTCAAGACGACCGTGCCGCGCTCCGTGCGTCTCGCCGAGGCGCCGAGCCACGGTCTCCCTGCGATTGCGTACGACCGCCGCTCCGCCGGCGCCGACGCATACTGGAAGGTGGCGATGGAGCTTGTCGAGCGCGCCTAGGCGAGGACTGGGACGGGGCCTCGAAGTCCTGATGGGCGGCCTGGCCGAGGGCTCCTCGGAGCTGGCGCACCTCCCCGTCGACGAGATTCACGCGAACCCGAGGCAGCCGCGCCGCCGCTTCGAGCCCGAGGCGCATTCGGGGCTCGCCGACTCTGTGCGCGTCCAGGGCGTCGTCCAGCCCGTGCTCGTGCGCCCGCGCCCGTCCGGCGGCTACGAGCTGATCGCCGGCGAGCGCCGTTGGCGTGCGGCCCGCGAGGCAGGCCTCGAGACCGTGCCCGCCGTCGTCCGGGTCGCCGGCGACCGGGACTCGCTCCTGCTCGGCCTCGTCGAGAACGTCGCGCGTGAGGACCTTTCGCCGATCGAGGAGGCGCGCGCCTACGCCGTACTCGTCGACGAGTTCACGCTCTCGCTCGGCGAGATCGCCGAGCGCGTCGGTCGCTCGAAGCCGACGGTCTCGAACCGGCTGCGGCTGCTCGAGCTCCCCGACGAGGTGCTGGGAATGGTCGATCGCAACCTGCTGAGCGAGGGTCATGCCCGCGCCG
Source organism: uncultured Actinomycetes bacterium (assembly GCA_963757725.1). Lineage (GTDB taxonomy): Bacteria > Actinomycetota > Thermoleophilia > Gaiellales > Gaiellaceae > CAVWSR01. The sequence goes on along the minus strand of CAVWSR010000002.1, from coordinate 99,828 downwards.
TGCTCGCCGTACCCGACCACGACGAGCGCCGCCGCCTCGCGCGGCGCATCGTGCGTGAGGGGCTGTCGGTCCGAGCTGCGGAGCGGGCCGCACGCTGGGCCGGCGCGAAGACGAAGAGACCGCGCGCCCGCGTGTCCGTCGACCCGGCTCTCGCAGAGCGCGCACGCGCCGCGGCCGAGCGCCTGACGGGGATGCCTGTACGCATCGCGGGCGGACGTCTCGAGATCGTCTTCGCCGACGACACGCGGCTCGAGGAGCTGGCCGAAACGCTGGAGCGTGCAATCACCCCGTAACTCGTTTCCGCGCTCGGGCGTTGCCCCTGCATGAGCCCGTGGACGCAAGACATCGAAACGCTGGAGTTGATCTCGCAGGACACGGCCACGCGGGAGATCCTGCTCCGCATGGCGACGTTCGCAGAGCAGGGCCGAACGGGGTCGTTCATCGCGGAGCTCGGCGCCGACAGCGAGCTCGACGATGCGACCAAGGGCGCTCTGGTGGAGCTGGCCGGGGACCACTCGTTCCTCTACTCCGTCGTCGACTACCTGCGCCGGACCGAGCGAGTCCACTAGCGTTGCCCCGCCCGCGGCTCGGCTACAATCCGCCGCCGCGGGCGATTAGCTCAGTTGGTTAGAGCGCCGCTCTGATAAGGCGGAGGTCCCTGGTTCGAATCCAGGATCGCCCACCTCGGAAACCCCTGCTAGCGCGGGATTATCTCGCTCGACGTTGGGGGCGCCGGAGACGCCGCTGGGCGCCTCCGGCGTCATCGCAGCGGGAGCGGCTAGGTGGCCAGGGGCCCGTGCCGGTGCGGTACGTGCGCGGTGTGGCGCAGCGTCGAGGCCGCCCAGAGGACGACCATGTCGACGGCGAGCAGCGAGAGCGCAGTCAGCGAGCCTGTGACGAGGGCAAGCACCGTCAGGCCGAGAGCAAGCGTGCCCAGGCTTCCGAGCAGCCAAGCTGAGGCGCCCCGGCTCGGTGAGCCGAGCGAGCACGCCGCGATGCCGAGCACCGCCATCGCACCTGCCGCCCATCTGTGGCTGCCGCCGATCAACCAGACGTTCCAGCCCTCGTGGGTCGCCGCGAAGGTGAGCACGGCGAGCGCTGTCAACGCGGTCGCGGCAACGTCCTTGCGTGTGAGGGTCATCGACCTCGCACCTCCTTCGACGGCAGCATCTCCCGCTCGCAGCGGCGAGGCATCCGTGCATCCGCGGAGTTCCGCTCAGCGGTTGCTCCAGGCGAGCAGCGACCTGAGCGCGCGCCGGGGCAGCGAGGCGGTCGCAGGCGACGGCTCGCGCCCGCCGGCCTCCAGGACGGCGCGCTCGATCGCGGGCTCGGAGTAGCCCTGCCGCAGCATGTTCTCGACCAGGATCAGGAGGTGGCGTTGATCGGCCTCGCGCTCCGCCAGAGCGTCTCGCAACGCGCCGACGAGCTGATCCTCGCTGAACGGCTTGAGCACGTAGCCTGCTGCGCCCGCCCCCACGGCGCGTTCGACGAAGTCCTCGCGGCTATGGCCGGTCAGCGCGACGATCGGAACATCCCGTTCGCCCAGGATCCGGCGGGTCGCCTCGACGCCGTCAAGGCGCGGCAGACCGAGGTCGATCAGGATCAGGTCAGGCCGGTGTCGGCGGGCGAGGTCGACCGCCTCGACGCCGTCGCGGGCGTCGGGGCAGACGTCGAAGCCCGCTTCCTCGAGAATCAGCCTCAGATCGGCGCGGACGATCGGGTCGTCCTCGACGGTCAGTACTTTCGGTGCGGAGAGCGCAGTCATTGGTTTTCGAGCTCCTTCCAACAAAAAAGCCCCAGGCGGGACGCCTGAGGCCTTCAAAGACCGGGCGGCCGCCGGCTGTGGCGACCTGAAGCAGTCGTACCCAGAGGGTCCGCGCGCCCGATCGAGTGATCGTCGCGCGGCCGCTTCCGGTCGATGTGGTCAAGGGAGGATCGTTCCCCGGAATGCTGCGGAGCTCATGCGGATCCACGACATCGTTGTCTATCGAGGCCAGGAGTACTTCCTGCGCGGGCTCGAGCCGATGTCCGTCCTCGACCGGCGGGCGCAGCTCGAGGATCCCCGGACGGGCGAGCACATCCTCGTGCCGCTGAGCGAGGTCGAGGAGGCTCCACCGAAGGGGCCCTAGGTTTTGCACGGAAGGGGTGGAGCTAGAATCGAGACAGGCCGATGCGCGAGATGGTCATCTACGGTGTCAGTTTCGACCTCGTCGGCAAGCAGCCGATCGTCTTGCTGAAGACGGCCGACGCAAACAAGTTCCTGCCGATCTGGATCGGTCACCCCGAAGCGGCAGCGATCCTGATGAAGCTGCAGAACGCCTCGACGCCACGGCCGATGACGCACGACCTTGTGACCGACATGCTCGAGCAGCTCGACGCGCAGGTGATCCGCATTACCGTCACCGAGCTGCGGGACTCGACGTTCTACGCGTCGATCACCGTGCAGCAGGACGGCGCCGAGATCGACATCGACTCGCGCCCGTCCGATGCGATCGCGCTCGCGATTCGCGCCGATGCGCCGATCTTCGCGGACGAGCGGGTGATCGAGGAGTCCGCCGTCGAGTTCGAGAACGAGACCGAGGAGGAGATGGTCGCGGAGTTCCGCACCTTCCTCGACGAGGTGACGCCGGACGAGTTCGCCGCCGAGCCCGAGCCCGGCGAGGAGGAAGAGAGCTAGCGGCGCGAGATCTCGGCCTTCGTCAGCTCGAGGAGTGCCGTGAGCAACCGGTCGACGCCCTCCTCCGAGAGCGGCCCTCGATTGACCGTGCGCAGGTCGTCGAGCATCCGGCGTTCTCGGTCCGGGTCGAGGAAGTCCAGGCCGAGCTGCTCCTTGAGCCGCTTCAGCTCGGCGACGAGCTCGAGCCGGGCGTTGAACGCTTCGAGGATCGAGCGATCGAGCTCGGAGATGCGCGTGCGCAGCTCGGCGACCCGGTCCATCAGTGGCCCTCGAGGTCGTATGCGGTCGGCTTCGACGTGCGCGGGATCGTGATCAGACGGTACGGGAACGTGACTCGCGCGGCTACCCGGTCGCCCAGCGAGGGCGATTGCTCCCGCGCGACCACGACGACGCGGCTGCGCTCCTCGACGACGCGCACGACACGCACGACGTAGCCCGTGCTGGAACGAGGACCGATGGAGATCAGGACGGCCTTGCGATGGACGAAGTCGATCGGCGGCGGTGAGGGCGCCCTGCCCGGCAGGATCGCGTCGAGGTACGCGACGAGCTTCTCGCGGCGCAGGAAGACGCGGAACGTCGGTCGGGGGAACTGCAGTGGGCCGAGCCGGGCCGAGAGATCCCGAAAGGCAAGCTGACGGTCGCCACCGTGGCGCCACGCATGGACGTAGGCGATCCAGCCCGCCGCGAGTACCGCCACAACTGCGGCGAGCGCGACGCCGGCTCGAGAGGCTTGACGTGACACGTCAAGCCTCTAGTAGACGTCGACGATCTCGCCGTAGTCGTTCGTGGCGTAGAGAAGCGGCGCGATCCACATCGGCACGCGAACACAGCCGTGGCTCGCCGGGTATGGGGGCACGGACGGATTCCCGTGGAGGGCGTAGCCGCCCGTGAAGTACATCGGGTCGTAGAGCGTGCCGAGCGGGCTCGGGTCGAAGCCGGTCACCTTCCGGTAGATCGAGAAGCGGCCGACCGGCGTGAACCTGCCGGGAAGGCCGGCGGTCGAGACGGGCACGATCTGTGCGACCCTGCTGCCGCGGACGACGTAGAGCACCTGGTGTGTCTTGTCGATCTCGAGATGGTTGGCCGGCTGCTCGTAGCGCGGCTTCGCGATTCGCGGGTGCCCGAGAGCTGCCCAGGTCGCCGCGTCGGCGACACCGGTGCGCGGAAGGCCCTGCACCTTCTGGAAGGCGTAGAGGCCGTCGAGGACGCGGTCGTCGAATGCGGCGGTGCGGGGTGTGACGTAGTGCAGCGCCGCGAGCGCGTTGGTCAGGGCGGCAACGGAGCGGCCGGTCGCCCCCACCGCCAGGTGCGGCTCGACGACGAGAGCGGAAACCTGGGTCGACACCGGCGCATAGCCGGGCGCGGCCTTCGAGATCACGTGCATGTGCAGCGTTCCCGTCCTCCTCGTGTCGACCGCCAGCACCGCGGTGGCTCCGAAGCGCCGGGTGCCGATTCGCTTGCCGTCGCGGAAGATCGCGATCGCAAGTCGCCCGCCCGCAGGGTGGAGCTGTGCGCGCAGCTGTAGACGACCGCCGACGGCTGTGGAGCCGAGCAACGTGGTCCGCAGGATCGGTCGCACGACGACCGGCACGGCGGCCGAGCGGAGGGTCCCAGCGGCGACGGTGTAGCCGCCCGGATAGAGAACCCGAGCGGTGATCTGGAACCTGCCGTTCGCCTGCGACCTCGCCGAGCCCAAGACACTGCCTGCCCGATAGAGCGTCACCTTGCCCGCCTGCGCCGGCACGACGACGCCACGGAAGGTGAGCCGCTGGCCGTAGCCGGTGACCGGCGGCCGGGTGAGCAGCACTGCGCGCGCCGCGACCGCGAGCTGCGCGGTCTCGCCGTCGCCCGCAGTGGCGGTGACGATGTACGAGCCTGGCTTCGCGTAGGCGTGGACGAGGCTCGCTCCGTCGCCGGCTTGCCCGTCGCCGAAGTCCCAGTGCACGATCGAGTCTGCGGTGAGCGTCACGCTCAGGCCCGCTTCGGCCACCGTCAGAACGGGGGCGGCGGCCTGAGCCGCCGGAACGAGTGCGAGCGCGGCTGCGACGGCTGCGATGGCGGAGGCTCGGCGCACGGAGCGAATCCTAGGTCGTGACCGCGACGACAAGCGCGATCGAGTTGAAGGCGGCGTGCAGGACCATGCCCGGATACACGCTGCCTGTCTGTGAGCGCAGCCAGGCGAGCCCGCAGCCGAAGGCGGCGAGGAGCGGCAGCGCATCGACGAGGCCGTGTGCCAGACCGAAGGCGAGGCCGACGACGAGGATCGCGAGCCACTTGCCATAGCGTTCGAGCAGCGAGTAGCCGAGCCCGCGGAAGATCAGCTCCTCGGCGACGGGCGCCACCACCGCGACCACGAAGAAGTTGGCCGCGTAGGCGGCGGCGTGGCTCGACTCCCAGTGCGTCGGCGTCAGCCCCTGCTCCTTGCCGGGATGCAGGAAGGGATCGAGGATCGCGGAGAGCACGTACACCGCGATCAGGATCAGGACGGCGCGCCCCGCGGCGCCTCGCAGCGAGCGCGGGCGGACGAGTGCGAACAGCCGCCGCCAGTCGGCGCCGACGCTGATCGCGATCGCGATCGCGAGCAGCAGCGCGTAGATGATGGCGCCGTTGACCGCGGTCGAGTACTTGTAGAGCACGTCGCGGTCCGAGCGTGCGCTCGACGAGCTCCCGAAGTACGCGGCGTAGTTGACCCCTGCGAACAGGCCGACGAAGACGAACCACGCCCAGAGACGCGCGCTCATCCGAGCAGTCTCTCGAGCGGCGCCGGGGCGAAGCGCATCTCGGCCGCTCGCGCGCCAGCCTCGTCCGCCGGTGAGTCGCCGACATGCAGAGCCCGCTCCGGGCGGACCCCGAGCCGCTCGAGCGCAAGTCGGAAGATCGCCGGGTCGGGCTTCGGCACGCCCGCCTCGGCCGAGCTGACGATCGCGTCGACCGGAAAGCCGGCCAGCCGCTCGGGCAGCGTCTCGTCCCAGTTCGAGACAACGGCCAGTGCAAGGCCGTGGGCTCGCAGGCGGCCGACGGTCTCGAGGGCACCGGGAAGCGGCTCGAAGACGAGCGCGTCCAGAAACGGCTCGACGAACTCGCCGGCGTCGAGCTCGGCTCGAGCGGCGCCGAGGAAGACCTGGACGCAGCGAAGCCGCAGGCCGGCGAGCGGTCGCTCGTGCGTGCGCGGCGTGTAGTAGGCGGCCTCCGCCCAAAACGCGGCCCGCACCTCGTCGGCACTGCGTGCGACTCCGCGCGCGGCAAGAGAGCCGCGCAGCGCGGGCACGGGGTCGGCCAGGGTCACGAGCGTCCCGTACGCGTCGATCGTGACCGCGTCGAGCCCGCTCAGCTCACCCACTGCCACAGTGCCCACTGGACGGTGACGATGCCGAGGAAGACCCCACTCGTTGCGACGATTGCGGCGTGGACACGGGCGCGCACGCCGAGCGCCGCCAGCGCGAGGAAGAACGGGAAGACGACGAGCCCGAAACGCGGCAGCGACAGGAGCGGCCAGCGAGAGCTCGGAATGCTGAGCGGAATTGCCAGGCTGAGCGCGCAGAAGAGCCCGTACGGCGCGCCGAAGCGGTGCCATGCGACCACGGTCAGCGCCAGGAAGAGCGCGAGGAAGACAAGCCCTTCGATGTTCAGCGCGGTCGCGTGCAGCGGGGCCGCACCGCCCGGCGCCCCGCGCCAGAGCGCGGCGATCCCGTCCCAGATCCCGCCGAGCGGCCCTGCCCTCGAGACATGGCGGTGCCAGAGGTCCTGCGCGCCCCAGAAGCGCCACGGGTCGCCGAGCTGCTGCCAGAGCACGAGCGGATAGACGGCCGAGACGGGGATCGCTGCGGCGAGGGAGAGCAGAGCGCGCCGCGAGGGCCACGCGAACAGCGCCAGCGCGGGCAGCAGTGCGATTCCGGTCACGCGGGTCAGAATTGCGAGTCCGCAGACGATCCCGGCGGCGAGGAAGAGCCGCCGCTCGGCGAGTGCGAACGCAGCGACCGCGAGCAGCAGGTAGAGGGACTCGCTGTAGACGGCGCCGAGGAAGATCGCCGTCGGGAAGAGGGCAAGATAGAGCACGGTGCGGTAGCCGCCGGCTGCGCCGAGCTTCTCCTCGGCCAGCCGATAGAGCAGCGTGAACGCAGCCAGGCACGCCGTCAGCGAGACGACCACGCCGGCGAGCACGTACTGGCCGCCGAAGGCACGGCCCACCAAGGCGACGACGCCGGGGTACAGCGGGTAGAAGGCCGCCGAGGCGGCGTCGTACCCGTCCCGGGCGATCCGGACGAAGAAGACGCTGTCCCAGCGGGCCCAGATGTCGAGTCCGTAGCCCCAGGTGTGGATCAGCGGGCTGTCCCAGCGGCCTGCGTTTGGATGGCGGTTGGGCTCGAACCAGAGGAACGCGAAGACCGCTGCCGCCCAGAGGAGGGCGCGGCTCGAGAGGAACAAGGCGGGCCCGGGATTGCGCGTCCGGTCGACCCGGAGCTGAGGCCGGGACGGCGGTTTCTCGGCGAGCCTTTGACCGGCGTCCACGGCAGCGGAAATCATAGTGGGGTGCCGGCTCCACGCCCGACGACCGGATCCGCCTGCGGCGGCGCTCCGTGACGCGCTACTTCACGCCCGAGGAGGCGGCCGTGGCGCTCGAGGTCGTGCGGCCGCTTGCCGAGCGCATGGTCGAGCTCCGGCGCTGGCTCGCCGCGCGCCAGCGCAGGCATGCGGAGCTCGCGACGCTGGCCGGCGGCAACGGGCACGGGAATCTCGCGAAGGAGTACGCGGAGCTGACCGCGGCCCTCGAGGAGCGCGCGCGCGAGCTCGGCGAGTGCATCGAGCAGATCCAGGCCGCGGGCGCGCTGATCAAGGACCTCGAGACGGGTCTGCTCGACTTTCCGTCTCTGCGCGAGGGCTGCGAGGTGCTCCTCTGCTGGCGTGTCGGCGAAGACGCGATCCGCTACTGGCACGGGCCGGACGACGGCTTCGCCGGTCGCAGGCCGCTCTAGGCGGGCGTCGAAAGAGGAAGCCGGCATGCTCTGGCACCGACTCGCGATCGCAGCCGTGGTCTTCGCGCTCACCGCCGTCGCGGCGGCACTCGTCGACCGCCGGCTTTCGAAAAGGCCGCTGGCACCGGAGGCGGCGACGCGCTATCGCGTGCTGCGACGCAGCGTCATGACAACGATCCTCGTCGTCGGATTCTTCTCGGCGGCGCTGACGGTTCCGCAGATCCGGGCGATCGCCGGCGGCATCCTCGCCTCGGGCGCCGTGATCGGGATCGTCGTCGGCCTCGCTTCCCAGCGGACGCTCGGGAACTTCGTCGCAGGACTGCTGATCGCGCTCGCCCAGCCGTTGCGCCTGGGCGACAAGGTCAAGGTGCAGGACACCTGGGGCGTGGTCGAGGAGATCGGCCTCTCGTACACGTTCATTCGCACCGATGACGGGACGAGGCTCGTGATCCCGAACGAGAAATTGGCCTCCGATACCATTCTCAACGCGACCATCCGCAACCAGGAACAGGTCGCCGAGCTCACCGTGCAGATACCCCTTTCCCAGGATCTGCGCGCCGCGGTCCACCTGCTGCAGCAGGCGGTACCCGACGCGGAGGTCTTCGTCAGCGAACTGGCGGCCGCCGCGACGATCACCGTCCGGGCCCACGCATCGGACTCGAGATCGGCGCAGCGGCTCGAGCGCGAGCTCCGCCTGCGCTCGGCCGAAGTGCTGCGCGAGGGAGGGCTCGTCTCGTGAGCCGGCGCCGGACGACCGGTGACGTCGACTTCGACGCGCTGATGCGCCGCCGGGCGCGCCGGCAGCGCGAGAAGGCGAAGCAGCGCCGGCGGGGCGGGAAGTTCGTCGGACTCGCGCTCGCGGTCGGAATCGCGGCCGTCGTTGCGCTTTCCGTCGGCGGCGCCTACGCGTTCAGCACGAACTGCTCGCTGTCCGCGCTGAGACCGGTCGGGGTGGGCGAGAACTCCTTCGTCTTCGCCGCGGACAACTCGCTGCTCGGCTCGATCCCGGCCGAGCGAAACCGGCAGCCGGTGAGCAACGCCGAGATCAGCCGCTGGGTCCCGAAGGCCACCGTCGCGGTCGAGGACCGCCGCTTCTACGAGCACGGCGGCATCGATCCCCAGGGGATCGTGCGGGCGCTCTGGGCCGACCTCCGTCACGGCCGGGTCGTTCAGGGCGGATCGACGATCACGCAGCAGCTCGTGCGCAACCTCTACATCTCGCGCGAGCAGACGCTGCAGCGCAAGATCAAGGAGGCGTGTCTGGCGATCAAGCTGAGCGATAGCTGGTCGAAGCAGCGGATCCTGAACGCGTACATGAACCAGGTCTATTTCGGGAATCACGCTTACGGGATCGAGGCTGCGGCCCAGACCTACTTCTCGGTGCCGGCGCGGAAGCTGACGCTCGCGCAGTCGGCGCTCCTCGCGGGTCTGCCGCAGGCACCGTCCGAGTTCGATCCGTTCCACGCGCCGGAGAAGGCGCTCGCCCGCCGCGACGAGGTGCTGAACGCCATGCTCGTCAGCGGCGACATCTCCCGTGCCCGGTACGACGCCACCGTTGCCAACCGCTCGCTCCATCTGAAGGCCGGCCGCCTCTACACGCGAATTCGCGAGCCGTACTTCTTCAGCTACGTCCGCGACCAGCTGATCGCCCAGTACGGCGCCAACACCGTTCGCACGGGTGGGTTGCGCGTCTACACGACCATCGATCCCCGGCTCCAGAACGCCGCGCGCGCCGCCATCACCCACACGCTCAACGAGAAGACCGATCCGGCGTCGGCGCTCGTCGCGATCAACCCGGGCAACGGCGCGATCCGCGCAATGGCCGCTGTGACGCCCGGCTCGACGACGAACCAGTTCAACCTCGTCGCGCAGGCGCGGCGCCAGCCCGGCTCGACGTTCAAGGTGTTCGTACTCACTGCGGCGATCGAGGAGGGGATGAATCCGAGCACGACCTACTACACCTCGGCGCCGTTCCACTACCAGCCCGACCCGTACACGCCGGCCTGGGACGTCTCGACCTACGACCACAGTTACGCCGGGACGATCTCCGTCTTTTCGGCGACGTTGCGCTCGGACAATTCCGTCTATGCGCAGCTGACCCTCGACGTCGGCCCGGAGAAGGTGGCCGAGATGGCGCGCCGGCTCGGCGTGCAGTCGCCGCTCGACGACCACGGCGCCTTCGTTCCGTCGATCGGGCTCGGCTCGATTCCCATCTCGCCGCTCGACGAGGCGTCGGCGTACGCGACCATCGCCGCGGGAGGCATCTACTCCAAGCCGATGGCGATCCGGAAGGTGTTCCTCGCCAACGGCAAGGAGGACACCGACGCGGGCTGGGGCAAGCCGGAGCGAAAGCGCGTGCTCGGCGCCGGCGTCGCGTGGGAGGTGACACAGGTGCTGCAGCAGAACGTGCTCTCCGGCACCGGCGTCGGGGCGTACTTCGGCCGGCCTGCGGCGGGCAAGACGGGCACGACCGAGAACCACGCCGACGCCTGGTTCAGCGGCTACGTGCCGCAGCTGCAAGCGACCGTCTGGGTCGGGTATCCGAAGGGTGAGATTCCGATGCTGAGCGTGCACGGGATCGCCGTGGCCGGCGGCACGTTCCCGGCGACGATCTGGCACGAGTTCATGCAGGCGGCCGTCGGGAGCGGCGAGCCTCGGAGCTTCCCGCCGCCGTCCACCTATCCGACGTTCTCGTACTGGAAGCGAGGCCAGTACTCGCTCGGCTACGTCTCTCCGCCCACCACCACGACGACCGAAGCGACGACGACGACCGCCACCACGACGGCTCCCGCCGCGACGACGACGGCACCGCCCGCGACGACGACGGCACCGCCCGCGACGACTGCGGCGCCCCCGCCACCCCCTCCGGCCACGACGACGGCGCCAGCCACGACCACCGAGCCTCTGCCGCCGACGCCGACCGTCGTCGAGCCTCCTCCGCCGACGCCGACGCCGTAGCGTCCGCCGGGTGCGTCGGCTCTCGACCGCCGCGGGACTGAGCGTGCTGGCGCTCGTGGCGGGCTGCGGCGCTGTTGCCTGGCCGCACGGGTCGATGCTCGTGCCGCGAGGCGGCGGGCATCCGACCGGTGCTGAGCTCTGGTCGTGGCTCTACCTCGGCTTCGCGATCGCTGCGTTCGTCGTCTATACCGCGGCGGTCTGGCTCCTCCGCCACTTCGGCGGCCGGCTCGTGCTGGTGGCTGCGGTTGCAGTCGCGATCCAGCTCGCGCCGCTCGGCGCGCCGCTGCTGCTCTCCACGGACGCCTGGACGTACTGGGACTACGGACGCATTGCTGCCGTTCACGGTGGCAACCCCTACGTGCAGCATCCCGCAGATTTTCCCCACGATCCGGCATTCGCCCACGCCGGAAGCGGGTGGCGTGACACGAGCTCCGTCTACGGGCCGGCGTTCACCCTCGTTTCGGAGCCGCTCGCGCTCGCGGACGGCACGTCCGCCGCGGCGGCGGCGTGGACGTACAAGGCGCTCGCCGCCGCCGCGATGGTCGCGATCGTGCTGCTCGTCGGACGGCTGACGCGCTCACCGGCCGCGGTCGCGTTCGCCGGCTGGAACCCGCTCCTAGCGCTGCACTTCGCGGGCGGCGGCCACAACGACGCGTGGATGGCAGCACTCGTCGTGGCCGCGCTCGCGCTGGCCGCGACCGGGAAGAGACAGCTCTCGGGCGTCGCATGGGCGCTCGCGATCCTGATCAAGTGGGTGCCTCTCCTGTTCCTCGTTCTGCGTGCCGTCGAGGCGCGCGGCCGCCGCCGTGTTGCGCACCTGGGCTTCGCAGCGACGCTCGTGGCGGTGCTGGCGCTTGCAAGCTGGCGCTACAGCTGGCACTGGCTCGGCGCCGTGGGGCCGCTCGCCCGCAACGCGAACAGGGAAACGTATTTCGCGATCCCGCACCGGCTCGGAGCCCTCGGGATCGGCTCGCGCCACGCATGGGCGATCGTGCTGGCGGCCGCGTTCGGGATCGCGTACCTGTGGCTCCTGCGCGAGGCCTGGCGCGGCCGTGCGCGGCTCGGTCTCTGTGCGGGGCTGCTGCTTGTCGCGACGCCGTGGCTCGTGCCCTGGTATGCGGTGTGGGCCGTGCCGCTCGCCGCACTGGACGACGATCCGCCGGCTCAGCTTCTGGCACTGGGGCTCTCCGCATACCTGTTGCGTCAGGCGGTGCCGCTCTAGGGATGTGGAGCGGTCGTCACGATGTTGGTACGGAGCCGTGGCGGACCGGCGTCTCTTTCCCCGCTACCGTTCGCACCCCGTGGGTGGGTGGGGGTTGGGGATGGGTCCCCGGCGAGAAGCCTATGGGGCGATGACTCGGTGGAAGACGAGCACGCCGTCCTGCTCGAAGACGAGTCGCCATGCAGGGTTGCGGCGCAGCCACGCGAGCTGCGTGGCTGCGGGGATCGGAGCGATCCGGTCGGCGTAGCCGGGGACGGTCTCGTCGGCGGCGATCCACGTCGCGTCCTGGTGTACGGGAAGCTCAGCACGCGGCGCCGGGCCGAGAGGTGGGCGCCGAGCGAGTTCGAGGCGCTGACGACGACACCGTCGGGAACGAGCTCGACCGCGCGAAGTGCGGCACGATCGTGCGCGGAGACGTGTGCGGCATGCGCCTGGTAGGTCTCTCCGCCGGGCAACTCGCTCCAGAGCGGGATCGCGCCGAGCCGGTAGTTCCCGACGAGCGCGGCGACCGCTGCGACGGCACGCCACGGCCGCGAACCCCGTACGCGTCGTCAGCCGCGCAGCCCCGAGCACGCTCGCGATCACGAGCGCAGGAATGATTCCCGCCGTGTAGTGGTAGTGGATCGAGGTCTGCGTCGGGGTCGCCGAGAGCAGGTTGATCGCGAGCTCCGGGAGCGCCGCGAGAAGTACGCAGCGGAGCGAACGCCCATAGCAGGGCAAGTGGTAGCCCGAGGTCGAGCAGGTAGTGGACGCCGCGGTGGCCGAACGCCTTTGCGATCAGCGTCCACGGGTGGGTGACGGCCGTCTCGAGCACGCCCCTCGGGGAGCCGCCGACCTCGGAATAGCGGGAATAGAAGCTCGACGAGGCGCCGTGGTTGAAGTGCGGGATCACGACACCGATTGCCAGGCCGGCCCACAGCAGGCCGGTCGCAATCACGACTCCACCGGCCAGCCGCCGCCGGCGCGCCAGCGCATACCAGAGCCCGAAGCCGGCGACGACGAGCGGGATCTCCTCTTTGCAGGCGCAGGCGAGCAACGCGAAGCTGGCGAACGGCAGGAGCCGGTCCTCGTCGAGGAACCAGAACGCGAACAGAAGCAGCGGCGTCGCGAGCGCCACCGGGTGGAACTCGTTGAGGGTGAGCCACTGCACGGAGGGGAGCAGCAGGTACGCCAGCGCGAAGCCGAGGCCCGCGCGGTCCGAGCCCACGTGTTTGCGGGCGAGGAGGTAGACCGGCAGGGCGCCGAGTGCAAGCGCGGTCGCCTGGACGACGAGCAACATGTCGGGGCTCGGCCAGATCCACCAGAGCGGCGCGAACAGCGCCGAGAATCGGGTCGACGTGCGCTCCCAGCCGGGAGATCTGGTCACCCTTCAGGTTGGTGATCTCGAGCGGGTGGCCGTGTGCAGTCGACCAGACGGCCTGCACCATGTTCCCGAGGTCGAAGCGGCCCGTCTGGAAGGCTCGCTGGCGCAGCACCGAAAGTGCCGAGAAGCCCGCGGCATAGGCGGCGATCGCGGCCCAGAGCGGGCGTCGCGCGGTCAGCGGAGCGACTCCAGCAGTGTCCGCCAGCGCACGCCGAGCACCTGCTCGCTCGCGTGGCTGCGATAGGCGGCGAGGCCGCTTTCGGAGAGCCGCTGTGCAAGCCCGTCGTCTGCGGCTAGGCGCCGAAGCGCGGCGGCGAGAGCCTCGGCGTCGCCCGGAGGAACGAGCAGCGCGCTTTCACCGTCCACGAGCAGCTCGCGGGCGCCGGGTGTGTCGCCGGTGACGAGCGGAGTCCCACAAGCGAGCGCCTGGAACGCCTTGTTCGGAATCACCCGGGCCGCCTTGGCGGAGACACCGAAGATGCCGAGTGCCGCTCTGGCTCGGTGGAGCTCTCCCGGTAGGTGTTCGTAGTCGACCCAGAGCGTGCGGCGCACGTTCGGCGGCGCACCGTCGAGTAGCCGGTCGAGCTGGCCGCTGCCGACGATGTGCAGCTCGAGCTCGGGCGCTGAGCTTCGCCGCCGCAAGGATCGTGTCGAGTCCGTGGAGCGGGATCAGCTTGCCGACGAACAGAAACGGGCCGCCCCCCGTCCAGCCCGGGCGGAAGATGCGCTCCTCCGCGCCGACGAGGCAGACTTCGACGCGGCGCGCACCCAGCTCGCGGAAGAGGTCTGCGTTCGCCTTCGTGTCGGCGACGACAAGATCTGCGGCGCGGAAGGCGGCGCGGTCCAGCGCCCGGAGCGCCCGCGCCGCGAGGGAGTCGCGGGCGAAGCGCCGGCGGTCGCTCGACGAGCGTGTCCCAGAGCGAAACGAGTGCGTTGAACACGACCGGTCGTGCCCGCGCCGCTCGTCTGGCAGCCGGAAGGTCGAACTGGCCGGGGTAGCCGACGAGCACGACGTCGAAGCGGCCGGAAGGGCGGCGAAGCAGGCGAGCCTCCGCGACTGCGATCCGGGCGGCGGCCCCCGCGCCGGCGGCGAACTTGTGCTCACGGCCCTCCCAGATCGCGACGTGCCGCTCGATCACGCCCACACCGGCGCCGCGCAGCGCAGAGATCACCTGCGCGTTGCGCGGATAGTCGCGCTCGTACGTGCCGAAGTCGAGCACGCGCATCGGCTCAGTCACCGCTGTTGGCATCTTGACGCAGTCTCGGCACAGTCACGTCACCATCCGCGCAGGCAGCCGGGATAGGCTCGACGCGGGGAGGAGGTCAGGGGTTCCTGGCTGGTTGTCCGATCAGGACAGGATCTCGTCCACGTGGAGGTCGCGCTGCTCGCGCTCCTGCGTCCGCTCCTCGTGGTGGCTCGTGATCATCTCGCTGATCAGGCCGAGCGAGAAGAACTGGAGTCCGACGACGACGAGCAGCACACCGAGCATCAGCAACGGCCGCTGCCCGATTGCGTGGCCGCTGATCTTGACGACGGTGAGGTAGATCAGGACGCCGATGCCCATGAACCCGAGCAGCAGGCCGAGCCCGCCGAAGAGGTGCAGCGGCCGGTGCCGGTAGCGCCCCATGAACGAGACGGTCAGCAGGTCGAGGAATCCACGCAGATACCGCTCGACCCCGTAGCGGGAGCGCCCGTGCTAGCGAGGCCGGTGGTTCACCGGCAGCTCGGCGATTCGGTACCCGCCGTAGTGTGCGAGCACCGGGATGAAGCGGTGCAGCTCGCCGTAGAGCGTCAGCCCGTGCACGACCTCGGCGCGATAGGCCTTGAAGCCGCAGTTCATGTCGTGCAGGCGCAGGCCCGAGATGCGGCCCGCGACGGTGTTGAAGATTCTCGAGGGCAGGCGGCGCGTCCAGGGGTCGCGGCGGCGGGACTTCCAGCCGGAGACGAGGTCGAAGCCCTCCTCGAGTTTTGCGAGGAGCCGTGGAATCTCGGCGGGGTCGTCCTGGAGGTCAGCGTCGATTGTGACCACGATCGTCGCCCCGCGCCTGGGCGAACCCCGCGGTGAGAGCAGCCGCCTTGCCGAAGTTGCGCCGCAGTCGAACGACGCGCACGTTGTCCGCGCCATTGTGCAGGCGGGTCAGCGCGGAGAACGTCCCGTCGGTCGAGCCGTCGTCGACGAACACGACCTCCCAGGCTTCGCCGATGCCGTCGAGGGTGCTGCGTAGCTCGTCGAGCAGCAGCGCGACGCTCCGTTCCTCGTTGTACGCGGGCACGACGATCGAGATCACGGGCCCGAGCCTATCGTCGCGCCCCCCGGACGGGAACGGTTGGCCGCCGGTCTCGCCGCACTCGTCGAGCTGAATGATTGTGGGCGGCGAGGGCGGCGTGGTCGGGTAGGCGGCTACCTTATGCATCAGTCGTGGCCGATCTAGCTCGATCGAGGAAGCGCAGCAGCTCGTGCTCGAGCGCGTGAGGCCCCTCACAACGGAGAGCGTGCCGGTGGCCGACGCGGCCGGGCGGGTGCTGGCGGAGGACGCCGTCGCGGCGGTCGACCTGCCGCCCTTTGCGACCTCGGCCATGGACGGCTTCGCGCATCGCGCCGACGACGTACCCGCAACGCTGCGGATCGTTGCGCGCATCGCCGCCGGGCATCCAGCGACTCGCTCGCTCGAGGCCGGCGAAGCGATGGCAGATCTCCACAGGCGGCGTGATCCCGGACGGAGCCGATGCCGTCATCGCCGATCGAGCATGTTGTCGAACATGACAACACCGTGGTGATCTCCGAGGCCGTCGCAGCTGGTGCGAACGTCCGCCCGCGCGGCGGCGACGTTCGCGCCGGCGCCGTGGTTTGCCCTGCGGGCGTTCGGCTGGGCCCGGCGCGGCTCGGCGGCGTTGCCGCCGCCGGCCTCGCGACGCTCGTTTGCGGGCGGCGCCCCGGTGTTGCGGTGCTCACGACGGGGAGCGAGCTCAGGCCTCCGGGCGAGCCGCTCGGGCCGGGTCGAGATCTACGAGTCGAACGGGCTCATGCTTGCCGCGGCGTTCGCTGCCGCCGGAGCCGACGTCCAGCGGCTCCCGGCCGTCGACGACGACGAGGACGCTCACCGAGCCGCGCTCGAACGCGGCCTCGACGCCGATGTGCTCGTTACCTCGGGCGGCGTGTCGGTCGGGCCCGCACGATCTCGTCCGGAGGGTCGAGGCCGCGCTCGGAGTCGAGGAGGTCTTCTGGGGCGTCGCCGTCAAACCGGGCAAGCCGGTGTCCTTCGGTCTGCGAGGGCGGACGCTCGTCTTCGGCCTGCCCGGCAACCCGGTCTCGTCGTTCGTCGGCGCGGAGCTGTTCGTGCAAGCCGGCGCTGCTGGCACTACAGGGCTGCACCGACCCCCTGCCGAGGTTCGAGGTCGGCATGCTCGGCGTCGCGCTGCGGCGCAGTCACGCCCGCGACGAGCTTGTACGAGCCCGCTCGCGCCTCGCCGAGGACGAAGTGATTCTCGAGCCGCTGAGCGGGCAGGATTCGCACATGATCGCGCGGGCGGCCGCGGCGGATGCGCTCGTACTCGTCCCACGCGGTAGGGGCACGCTCTCGGCGCGCGCGCGCGTCCGCTACATGCGCATCAGGTGAGAAGCGCAGAACCGGCGGCTGCCGGCTCGACTGTCCGGATGTTTCGCTCTGAGTGCCGAGCGCAGGTGCGAGGAGGCGGTCCGCCCGGTTGAGGTCGACGACGACGAGGCGACGGTGACGAGCGTGCCGTGCGGAGCAACGATGCAGGTCGCTGCGCCCCGGTCAGCTCCGGCCAGGTTGGACGCGGCGACGTAGACGGTGTTCTCGAGGGCACTAGCCCTGCTGGGCGCGCGCTCCCCGCTCGGATGTGGCACGCCGCCGGCGACGGCCGAGCACGATCGCCCTGATTGCCCGTCGCGCCGGCCCGAGCCTCGGACGCTCGCCGGCGGCGGGATAGGGGGCGTAGCGGCCGACTGCGAGGGCACAAAGCTGCGCGGCCGCCGCAGCCCAGGCGAGGGTGATCAGGAGTGCGGTAAACGGCACGTAGCCGACTGCGAGGAGCTCGCTCAGATACCAGGGCGCGTCCCAGCCGAGCCCGTAGCGCCCCGCAAACGACCAGAGTAGGAGGAACGGCCCGAACAGGCCCGCGGCGAGTGCGCCGAGCCTGAGCCACGGCTGCGATTCGCGCAGCTGAGGGAGCCACAGCCATGCGTGCAGCGACGGCAGCACGAAGATCAGTGCGAACGGGTTCGTCGCCACGACGAGCAGCGCCACCACTCCGAGGGCGAGCAGCGCTGCCGTATGCCCGGCGAGCTCCTCTTCGGCGCTCACCGGTCGGCGCGGCAGTAGGCGTTCTCGCGTCAGCAGCCACCCCGCGAGTGCGGCGGCGCCGAGCAGTGCGAGCGGCAGCACCTGCCAGCTGCCGGCGGCGGCGCTCTCGAGCGCGAGCGGCCGGCCGGCGCCGCCGGGCCAGGCCCCGACGAGCGTCAGGAAGCCGAACACGAGCCCGAGCCAGAGCCAGAAGCCAAGGCGGCTGCGATAGCTGAGGACGGCCGGCATGATCGGGATCCGGCGCCGCCGGCAGCGGGCGAACAGGTCGACGGTGACGACCGCGAACGGAAGCAGCATTGCGAACAGGACGAGCTCGAGCGACCAGCCGCGGACGATGCGCGAGCCGAGATAGACGTAGCTCGTCGTCCCGTGCGCGAGCTCGAGACCCTCGTCGAGCGAGCCGAGGAGATCCTGTGCCGATCGGCCGAGCACGCCGATTCGCGCTGCCTGGAGCCGTCCCGGGCGGTCGTCGAACGCGGCAACGCGACGGTCGCCGGCGGTCGTCAGCGTCACCGCGGGGATTCCACGTGCGACGAACGGCGCCTGCTCGTACAGGCTGAACGGGAATCCGAGGTCGATCAGCTGCCGCAGCACGCTCGGTCGCGCCGGGGCTTCATGGGCCTCTGCGGTGATCCGTGCGGCCGCCGTGGCGACGAGCGCGCCGGCCGGCGAGCGCGCCGTGTCGGCGGCGATCTGGACCCGCGGCGGCCCCTTCCCGCCGATCGCGTCGAGGTTGATCACGGCCACGACCTGATCCCGGAAGGGCCAGGTTTCGGCGAAGTGCGTCGCCCCGAGGCCGCCGTAGGCGCCTCCATCGGTCGAGAGGAAGACGAGCGTGTGTGCGGGCCGCACGGTCTGCGCACCCGTGGTGCTGCCGTAGAGGCGGGCGAGCTCGAGGAGCGCCGCGGTTCCGGACGCGTTGTCGTTGGCGCCGGTCCCCGTGCCGAGGTCGTCCCGGTGCGCCATGACCACGATCGACTCGGGTGACTTGCCGATCACCGTGGTGGCGAGGTTCGTCAGCCGGACGCGGCCGCGCCCGGGGATCGTCGCCGAGAAGGAGTCGCGCCGCGCCTCCAGCCCATAGGGGCGCAGCTGCTCGGTGAACCAGCGAGCCGCGCCGGTGGCTCCGGGCGATCCGGGCGAGCGGTCGGGATAGGCTGCGCGCGAGGCTCGTCGCGAGGTCGGCGGCGACGGCCCGGTCGAAGGACGCAGGTAAGGTGGGTGCCGGGAGCGGTGCGGGCCGGCCGACGCTGAACAGCAGCACGAGGAGCGGCAGACCCACGATCAGCCAGGTGCCGCGGTAGAGCTGGGCGTTGATCGGCCGGCCGGGCGAGCCTCGCCGTGGCCGGCGCCGCATCGACCGGGGCGGGACGGCGGCCATAGGGGGCTATAGTAAGCGGCCGAACGCGTCGCCTACGCGCCGCCCGATGCCCGAGGCCCCCACGATTCTCCTCGTCGACGACGAGGACGCCGTCCAGAAGCTCCTGACCTTCCCCCTCGAGCGCGAGGGATTCAGGGTGATCGCCGCGCGCGACGGCGAGGAGGCGCTCGTGCGGTTCGGGCAGCGAGAGTTCGACCTCGTCGTCCTCGACGTGATGCTCCCGAAGCTCGACGGCCTCGAGGTCTGCAAGCGGATCCGCGCCACGAGCACTGTGCCGATCATCATGCTGACCGCCCGCGACGACGAGTTCGACAAGGTGCTCGGCCTGGAGCTCGGCGCGGACGACTACATCACCAAGCCCTTCTCGATCCGCGAGTTTCGCAGCCGTGTGCGCGCGCTGCTGCGCCGCGCGACAACGCCGCCTCGGGACGGCGCGCGGACGGAGGCGATCGTGGTCGACGAGCTGACGATCGATCTCGCGCGGCGCAGCGTCGAGCTGCGGGGCGACCAGGTGCAGCTCACCTATGTCGAATTCGAGCTGCTGCGTACCCTTGCGGCCAACCCGGGACGGGTATTCAGCCGTCAGTCGCTGCTCGAGGCGCTCTGGGGTAGCTCCGACTACCGTGATCCCCGCACGATCGATGTCCATGTGCGTCACCTCCGCGAGAAGCTCGAGCGCGACCCCGCCGAGCCGGAGCTGATCTTCACCGTGCGCGGCGTCGGCTACCGCTTCCGCGACCGGTGATGCGCCTGCGGAGCGTCGGGACGCGGCTGACGCTCGCGCTCGTCCTCGTCGTCGCCGGCGCGCTCGGCGTGGTCTACGTGATCGTCGTCCCCTCGCTCGAACGGAACCTCGTCAACGCCAAGCTGGCGCAGCTTCGCGGTTCACTCCCGGCGGTGGCGAGGCAGGTCGGCGCGGTGCCGGCGTACGAGGTCGACGACGCGGTGCGAAACGCCTCGGCGACCGCGAACGCCCGCGTTGTGCTGTTCCGCGTGCTCGACGCCAGCCAGCCGCAGCTCTCCGTCTTCAGCGATTCGCGACAGGGACTGAGCTCCGCCGACATCGAGAACGATCCATTCGCGGCGCGAGCGTTCGTCACGGGCGGGCGCGTGCAAGGCACGACCGGCCGTGACGAGGCGCGTTTCGCCGAGGTGGCGCGGCCGCTCGGCCGACGGGTACGTGCTCCTGCTTTCGGCGCCGCTGCACGACTCGCTCGGCAATGTCCATCTCGTCCAGCGCCGTCTGCTCGCCGCCGGGCTGCTCGCGTTGATCGTTGCGCTGCTGGTCGGCTGGGGCGCCGCGACGGCCTTCGCGCGCCGGATCCGCAGGCTGGAGGCGGCGGCAGAGCGGATCGCGAACGGTGAGTTCGACGAACCTGTGCACGACGCGGGGTCGGACGAGCTCGGCCAGCTTGCCGGCGCGTTCGAGCGCATGCGCCGGCGCCTCGCGCAGCTCGACGACGCCCGACGCGCGTTCATCGCCAATGCCTCGCACGAGCTGCGCACGCCGCTCTTCTCGCTCGGCGGGTTCCTCGAGTTGCTGGACGACGAGGAGCTGGACGACGCAACCAGGCGGGAATTCCTCGCCGACATGACCGCGCAGGTCGAACGGTTGCAGAAGCTCGCCGTCGACCTGCTCGACCTCTCGCGGCTCGATGCGGGCCGGCTCCACGTCGAGCGGGAGCCGGTGGAGCTCGAGCGCGTGGCCGAAGCCGTCGCGCGCGAGTTCGGGCCGATCGCAAGGCGGCGCGGCCAGCCGCTGACGGCCTGCGGCGACGCAGCGCTCGCCTTCGCCGACGAGGAACGGGTGGCGCAGATCGCGCGGATCCTCGTCGAGAATGCACTCGTCCACACGCCGCCGGGCACCGTTGTTCAGGTGCGGACCGGCGTCCGGGACGGTCACGTGACGCTTGCGGTCGAGGACGCGGGGCCCGGCGTCCCGGAGGACGAGCGCGCCCGCGTGTTCGAGCGCTTCGAACGGCTCGGCGGGCCGGTGGCGTCCGGCAGCGGTCTCGGGCTTGCGATCGCCCGCGAACTCGCACTGCTGATGGGGGGCGAGGTCACGCTCGAGTCCCGGCCGGGGCGCACGGTGTTCGCGCTCGTGCTGCCGGGGGTGGCCGCCGACGTGTTTTCACGTGAAAACGAGCCTGCCGGGTCGGCGCCGCTACAGTGACCGGGCCATGCGTGGAGGCCCGGTCGCCATCGTCGCACTCGTGGCCGCCGCCCTTGGCGCGGCGGTCGCGCTAGCCGTGGCACGCGGCGCCGGCTGGGTCGGCGGCGGCGGCGCACAGACGGTCTTCGTCAGCTCCACGCCCCGGGCGACGCCGGCGCCGGTCGCCTCCAGCGCGAAGCCGCTGACGGGGAACGGCTTCAATCCGGCCGAGCTGTACCGGAACCGGACGGCGGGCGTCGTCACGATCTTCTCCTACTTCGGGCCTGCGAACAGCGACGCCGGCCAGGGGTCGCAGGGCTCGGGCTTCGTCGTCTCGCCGGACGGCGTGATCCTGACGAACTCCCACGTGATCACGAACGCCGGTGAAGGCGAGCCGACCAAGGCTGCGGCGCGCGTCTACATCGAGTTCTCGGATCGTGACCGCGTGCCGGCCACGGTCGTGGGGTGGGACGTCTTCGACGACGTCGGTGTGCTCCGCGTCGACCCGAAGGCCCATGCGCTCGCACCGGTGCCGCTCGGCAACTCGTCGCAGGTGCAGGTCGGCGAGCCGGTCGCAGCGATCGGCAGCCCGTTCGGGAACGAGAACTCGCTCACCACAGGCGTTGTCTCGGCGATCGGCCGGTCGATCTCGTCGCTGACGTCGGCCTATCGCCTCAGTGACGCGATCCAGACCGATGCGCCGATCAACCACGGCAACTCGGGCGGGCCGCTGTTCGATGCGCGCGGCCGCGTGATCGGAATCAACGCCCAGATTCGCACCGACTCGAACGGCGCCTCGGATGGTGTTGGCTTCGCGGTGCCGATCGACTCCGCTCGCCGCTCGATGCAGGAGCTCCTGCGCAGCGGGAAGGTCGCGTACGCCTACGTCGGCGTGACCACGGAGGACGTGACGCCGTCGATCGCCCGCAAGCTCGGGCTGAAGACGGACCGGGGCGCGCTCGTCGACGACGTGTGCCCGGGAGGCCCTGGTGGCAACGCCGGCCTCCGCGCCGGCACCCGCACCGTGCAGATCGACGGGATCGGCGTCAAGATGGGCGGCGACGTGATCGTCGGGATCGGCGACCGGCTCGTTGCCGGCGCGGACGACATCGCGAGGATCGTCACCGGGTCGCTCGCCCCGGGGCAGACCGTTCAGTTCCACGTCCTGCGGGGCTCGGCGAAGCTCGTGCTGCCCGTACGCCTGGCCCAGCGGCCGTCGGCGCCCTCCCGCTGCTGACCGGGTCGTCCTAGCGTGTTAGCATGGCAACATGCGAACACGGCTGTGAGGAACAAGTCGGCGGCGAAGATGGAGTTTGGGTGAAGCGCAGGAGGGCACAAGTCGGTGAAGCACGTTTTCTCTGTCCTGTCGAAACGAGTAGATAAACGAGGTTTTGAACTCCGAAATTGTGGTAAAGGTGTGTAAATGACCCTTGTCGGCGAACAGGATCCTTTCATCCGGTTGACGATTCCCGCCAAGGCGGAGTACATCACGCTCTGCCGGCTCGCCCTCGCGGGTCTCTTCCGGGTGCGCCCGCTTCCGGACGAGACGCTCGCCGACCTGAAGCTCGCTCTCACCGAGGCCTGCTCCAACTCCGTTCGGCACGCCTACGGGGGCGCTGAAGGCCACGTCGAGATCTCGTATCGGCTCACCGGGGAGGCGCTCGAGGTCGAGGTCAGCGACGAGGGCTCCGGCTTCGAGCCGGATGGAACGCCGTCCAAGGCCGACGAGCTGAGCGAGGGCGGCCTCGGGATCGCGATCATCCGCGCGATCGCCGACCAGCTCGAGATCGGCCCGCGCCCGGGTGGCGGCTCGAGGCTGCGGTTCGTGAAGAACCTGTCCGACGAGTCGATCACCCTGTCCCGGTAGACACCGCAGCGCGCTGCCGGAACTCCGATGCTCCAACCAGTCAACGTCGGGCGTAAGTCCCTTGCCGATTACGCGACTATCGCGGCCCGTGGGTTGATGGACCAGATTCGACAGCTCGCCGCGCCGCTCGAGGGCAAGCGGATCGTCCATCTCTCCGCGACCGCGTTCGGCGGCGGCGTGGCCGAGATCAACTACACGCTGATCCCGCTGATGGCGAGCGCGGGGCTCGAGGCCGAGTGGCTGATCATCCACGGCGAGGAGGAGTTCTTCAACGTCACGAAGGCAGTGCACAACGGCTTGCAGGGGAATCCCGAGGGGCTGACGGCCGAGCAGCAGCGGATCTTCCGCCACTACAACGAGCTGAACGCGCGCGAGTTCACCGACGACTACGACTACGTGGTCGTCCACGACCCGCAGCCGGTTGCGATGATCGATCATTTCCCGGGCTCCCCGGCGAAGTGGATCTGGCGGGGCCACATCGACTTCTCGACGCCGAACGAGCAAGTGCTGGACTTCCTCTTGCCGTCGATCGCGCGCTACGACGCTGCGATCTTCCACATGCGCGAGTACGTGCCCCAGGCTTCGCCCCTCCCGGAGTGCTACATCTGGCCGCCCGCGATCGATCCTCTCGCGCCGAAGAACATGGCCCTGTCGACCGAGGACGCGGCCTACATCGTCGACCAGTTCGGGATCGACGTGGAGCGGCCGCTGCTGACGCAGGTCTCGCGCTTCGACCCGTGGAAGGATCCGCTTGGTGTGATCGACGCCTACCGCGAGGTGAAGGCCGTGCACCCGGGGATCCAGCTTGCCCTCGTCGGCTCGATGGCGCACGACGATCCGGAGGGCTGGGAGTTCTACAACCAGACAGTCTCGTACGCGGCGGGTGACCCCGACATCTACATCCTCTCGAATCTGAACAACGTGGGGTCGGTCGAGGTGAACGCCTTCCAGGTGCACTCGGCGGCCGTGATCCAGAAGTCGATCAAGGAGGGCTTCGGGCTGACGGTCAGCGAGGCGCTCTGGAAGGCGCGGCCGGTGGTGGCCGGGAAGGTCGGCGGGATCGTGACCCAGATCGAGGACGGCGAAACCGGCTGGCTCGTCGACTCCGCAGCCGAGTGCGCGCGCGGGTGCCTCGAGATCCTCGACGATCCGAGCTGCGGCGCGCCGGCGGTCGCTCGCCGGCAAGGAGCACGTGCGCCGCAACTTTCTGACGCCCCGGCTGCTTCGCGACTGGCTCGTGCTCCTCAACCGGCTGGCCGGGAACGACACCGGCGGTGCGGAGGTCGTGACGGTCGACGCGTCGGTCTGAGCGCCGCACCAGTGCGAAATCGGCGCTGGTTCGGCGCTGACATGTGCGTCGGCGGCAGGCACAGTTGCGGTGCCCCGCGGGTGGGTGGGGGTTGGGGATGGGACCGGCTGCGGCGTCACGAATCAGCCGTGGAGCTAACGTAGAGGTGTGACGGACGAGCGGCGTAGCCTGATCATCGTCTCCAACCGCGGGCCCGTCTCCTTCGGCCGCGACTCGAACGGCCAGCGCACAGCGCGTCGCGGGGGCGGCGGTCTCGTCACGGCCCTCCGGAGCCTGGTCTCCCACCACGATGTCACCTGGATCGCGAGCGCGATCACCGACGAGGACAGCGTCGTCGCCGGTGAGGGGCTCCAGGACGAGACGGCGCGCGACGGATCCTCCTACCGGCTTCGTCTCGTCGCCCACGAGCCGCAGGCTTACGACTGGTACTACAACGTCGTCGCCAATCCCACGCTGTGGTTCCTCCAGCACTACCTCTGGAACCTCGCGGCTCAGCCGAACTGGGACCACGGACTCCACCACGCCTGGAACGAGGGCTACGTGGTTGTCAATCGCGGCTTCGCCGAGACGGTGATCGAGGAGCTCGAGCGCCGGCCGGAGGCGACGGTCTTCTTTCACGACTATCACCTCTATCTCGCACCACGTTTCGTGCGGGACTCGTGCCCCGATGCGACCCTGGCTCACTTCGTACACATCCCGTGGGCGCAACCTGACTACTGGCGTGTGCTGCCGGCGTCGATCCGCTCGGCGCTGCACGACGGCTTGCTCGCCAACGACGTGATCGGCTTTCACACGAAACGGTGGCGGCGGAACTTCCTTCAGTCGTCGCTCGACGTCGTCGCCGCTTCCGCCGACTTCGAACGCGGTCTTGTGACGTATAGGGGCCACACCTCACTCGTCACCGCTCATCCGATCTCGGTCGATCCGGCGGAGTTCGACGAGCTTGCGGAGAGCGAAGCCGTTCTCGAGGCGGAGCGTGACATCGCGTCGTACCGCGCCGAGAAGCTGATCCTGCGCGTCGATCGCACCGACCCGTCGAAGAACGTCGTCCGAGGCTTCCGGGCATTCGAGATCTACCTCGATGTCCATCCCGAGATGCACGGGCGCGTGATCATGTTGTCGCGCCTCGACCCGTCCCGCCAGGACGTTCCCGAATATGCGGAATACCTCGGTGCGATCCAGCGTGAGGCCCGGCGCGTCAACGATCGCTTTCAGCGCGAGGGCTGGACGCCGATCTGGCTCGAGATCGCCGACGACTTCGCCCGCTCCGTCGCCGCCTACAAGCACTTCGACGTGCTGCTCGTCAATCCGATCTTCGACGGCCTCAACCTTGTCGCGAAGGAGGCGCCGTTGGTCAACGTGCGCGACGGCGTACTCGTCCTCTCGGAGAACGCAGGCGTGCACGAAGAGCTCGGCGACTGGGCGCTCACCGTCAATCCGTTCGACGTCGCGGGCCAGGCGGCGGCGATACACGAGGCCCTGGAGCTGCCGGCGGACGAACGCCGGGCGCGAATCGAGTCGATTCGAGCTCACGTGCGCGAGCACGACGTCGAGGCATGGCTCGAAGCGCAACTCGCCGACCTGGATCGCAGCCGGGCGAACAACCCCGGCCCGCTTGTCCGCGCGCAGCCGAGCTGAGCGGGAGCCTCCTCAGCTGTTGCGGAATTGGCCCATGCTCGGCACAGACACGCGCGCGGTTTGCCGATAGCGTTTCCCCAGGGGGCGATGCCCCACCCTGGGCGGGGTGAACGTGCGCGTGAACCTGATTTGCGGCTGCTCGAAGCTCCGCGTGAGGCGCCTCCGCCGCCGTCGCCCGTGTTCGCGCGGTTTCGGCCGTCGGCCGTCCGCCGGCGCCGCGGGGGCACTACGATTGCCCGATGGCGATCGCTCTGGAGCGGAAGCTTCGCTCTGTCAACCCGGCGACGCTAGAAGTCGTCGGCGAGGTTGAGCGGACCGATCCCGACGCGGTCCCGGAGCTCGTCGCAGAGGCGCGACTCGCGCAGGAGCGATGGGCGCAGACGGGTCTCGGCGAGCGCCGTCGCCTCCTTGCCTCCGTGGGAAGCGCTCTCCTCGCGCACGCCGACGAGGTGGCGGGCACGATCAGCGCCGAGACGGGCAAGCCGCTCGTCGAGGCCTTTACCACCGAGGTCTTCGTGTCGCTCGACAACGCCCATTGGATCGCGAGGCAGACGCCGAAGGCGCTCGCGCCGGAGCGGGTCGGCTTTCCGCAGCTGCATCTCAAGCACAAGCGGGGCTGGATCCGCCACGAGCCGCTCGGGGCGGTCGGTGTGATCTCGCCGTGGAACTTCCCGTTCGGGATTCCTTTCACCGAGACCGCGATGGCGGTGGCCGCCGGGAACGCCGTGCTGTTGAAGCCGGCCGAGTTGACGCCGCTCTGCGGCGCATGGATCGGGCGCCTCTTCGCCGAGGCGGGCGCGCCGCCAGGGCTCGTGCAGGTGCTGCAGGGCGAGGGCGACACCGTCGGGGACGCACTCGTGCGTGCGCCTGGGGTCGCGAAGATCCTCTTCACGGGGTCGGGCGAGGTCGGCCGCCGGATCGCGGCGCTCTGCGGCGAGCAACTCAGGCCGGTGACCCTCGAGCTCGGCGGGAAGGATCCGATGCTGGTGTTTGCGGACGCGGACGTCGAGCGGGCGCTCGAGGGAGCGCTCTGGGGCTCGTTCTTCAACGCGGGCCAGGTCTGCTCCGGCGTCGAGCGGATCTACGTCGAGCGCGCGGTCCACGACCGTTTCATCGCCGAGCTCGCGGTGCGAGCGGCGAAGCTGCGGATTCCCGACGAGCTCGGGCCGCTGATCTCGGCCGGGCAGCGAGCGCGGGTCGAGGATCTCGTCGGCACGGCTCGCCAGCGCGTCGTCGTGGGCGGACACCAGCTCGACCGTCCCGGCTACTTCTACGAGCCCACCGTGATCGCGGGCTCGAGCGACCGGCTCGCCCGCGAGGAGATCTTCGGTCCCGTCGTCACCGTGGAGCCGTTCGACGGCGAGGACGATGCGGTCGCGCGAGCCAACGACTCCCGCTACGGGCTCGGCGCCTCTGTCTGGACGCGCGACCGGGACCGCGCGCGGCGTCTCTCGCGGCGGCTCGAGGCGGGCACGGTCTGGACGAACGACGTCGCCTACTCGTACGGAACGTGCCAGGCTTCGTGGGGCGGGATGAAGGACTCGGGTTTCGGCCGCACGCACTCCCGTTACGGCTTCCTCGAGTGCACACAGCTCAAGTTCGTCGACGCCGACCGCGGCCGCGTCAACGTGCCCTGGTGGTACCCGTACGCGCCGGAGGCGGTGGAGGGCTTCAAGGGCGTGATCGGGCTCTTCTACGAGGACGGGGTTCGCCGGAAGGCTGCCGCTGCCTGGCGCCATCGTGGCGGGCTTGCGCATATCGTCAAGCGCTACCTGGCATGAGCGACCTCTCGCATGTGAACGAGGCGGGCGACGTCCGGATGGTGGATGTCGGCGGCAAGCCGATCTCACGCCGCCGTGCGGTGGCGCGCGCGACCGTGCGAATGGCGCCCGAGACGGCGCGTCGCCTGCGTGAGCTGCCGAAGGGCGACGCGCTGACGACGGCGCAGATCGCCGGGATCCAGGCGGCGAAGCGGACCGGCGAGTTGATCCCGCTCTGCCACCCGCTGCCCCTCAGCCACATCTCGGTCGAGCTGATGGTCTCCACCGGCGCGGTTCAGATCGTCGCCACGGCGGAGACGACCGCGCAGACCGGCGTCGAGATGGAGGCGCTCACCGCTGCTGCGGTTGCGGCTTTGACCGTGTACGACATGGCCAAGGCGATCGACAAGGCGATGGTGATCGGCGACGTCCAACTCGTCGAGAAGACGAAGGTGCCGGTGTGAGAGCAGCCGTCCTGACCGTCTCGGACGGCGTGCACCACGGAGCGCGCGAGGACCGGAGCGGGGACCTGCTCGCCGAGCTGCTCGGCGGAGAGGGATACGCGGTCGAGCGGCGGATCGTTCCGGACGAGCGTGACGAGATCGCGCGGGCGCTCGAGGAGTTGTCGGACGGCGGCGCCCGAGTCGTCCTGACGACCGGCGGGACCGGCGTCGCCCCGCGCGACGTTACCCCCGAGGCCACGGCAGCGGTCCTCGATCGGCTCGCGCCCGGAATCGCGGAGGCGGTTCGCGCGGACGCGATCGCCAGAACGCCGCACGCGCTGCTCTCGCGGGGGCTCGCGGGCGTGCGCGGGTCGACGCTCGTCGTCAACCTGCCCGGCTCGCCCGGCGGCTGCCGCGACGGCTTCGCGGTGCTGCGACCTGCACTCGCGCATGCGGTCGACCTGCTCGCCGGCGAGCAGACCGGGCACATCCAGACGTGAGCATCGGCGTCGCCGCTCCCGCCCGCTTTGCCCGGCTCGTCAAGATCGAGCACACCCTGTTCGCGCTTCCGTTCGCCTACGTCGGTGCGCTGCTCTGCGTCCGCGACATCCCCTCGGCGCACGATCTCGTCTGGATCACGCTCGCGATGGTCGGCGCGCGTTCGCTGGCGATGGCGCTCAATCGCCTGATCGACGCCGAGATCGACTCACGCAACCCCCGGACCGCGTCGCGCGAGCTCCCCTCGGGTGTGCTCTCGAAGCCGCAGGTCTGGGTGTTCTGCGCGGCCTCGCTTACGCTCTTCCTCCTCGCCGTCTGGCAGCTCGCCCCGATCTGCCGTTGGCTCTGGCCGATTCCCGTCGTGGGGTTCGCCGTCTATCCGTACCTGAAGCGCTTCACCTGGCTCTGCCACCTCTGGCTCGGCGCCGTCGACGGGCTCGCCCCGGTCGGCGCCTGGGTCGCGATCACCGGCCGGCTGCCGTGGCCTGCGTGGGCGCTCGGGGGCGCAGTCGCCCTCTGGGTCGCCGGCTTCGATCTCTTCTACGCGCTCTTCGACCGCGACGTGGATCGTGAGCAGGGCCTCCACTCATGGGCTACGCGGTTCGGCGAACTCGGTGTCTTCACCGGTGCCCGGCTCTTTCATCTCGCAACGGTCGCCCTGCTCGTCGCGGTCGGGTTGGGTCTCCACCTCGGCTGGGTTTACTGGCTCGGAATTGCGGCCGTCGCGGTGCTGCTCGCCTACGAGCACGCGCTTGTCAGCCCGGGCAACCTGCGCCGGCTGAACGCGGCGTTCTTCACGATGAACGGGGTCATCTCGGTCGTCTTCTTCGCGTTCGTGCTGGCCGAGGCGGCGGTGTGATTCACGCCCGCGGCGTCGGGCGCCGCTACGGCCGCAAGCACGTGCTGCGTGACCTCGACCTCGACCTGCCGGGCGGCGGGTTCCTGCTCGTGACCGGGCCGAACGGCTCCGGCAAGACAACCCTGCTGAGAATGATCGTGGGTCTCGCCGTGCCGACGAGCGGCAAGCTCGACGTCGCCGTCGACCGCGGCCGCGTCGGCTTCCTCTCGCACGACCCGCTCGTCTACCCGCAGCTGACGGCTCTCGAGAACCTGGACCTGTACGGTCGGCTCTACCGCGTGCCCGAGCGGCGTGAGCGGATCGGGATGCTGCTCGAGCGCTTCGGTCTCTGGGAGGCGCGGAACGAGCGAGCCGCCGCGTACTCCCGCGGAATGCTGCAGCGGCTCGCGCTCTGCCGCGCGCTCCTTCACGAGCCCGCGCTGCTCGTGCTCGACGAGCCGTATACCGCGCTCGACGAACGAGGCGCTGCGCTCGTCGACCGGGAGCTTGCCGAGCAGCGGGCCACGGTCGTCTGCGCGACGCACGATCCGGGGCGGCTCGACCAGCTTGCCACCGCGCGTCTGGCCTTCGCGTGAACTACCTCGGCGACGTTGCCGCGCTCGCGCGCAAGGACCTGCTGCTCGAACTGCGCGCCCG
This sequence comes from uncultured Actinomycetes bacterium, assembly GCA_963757725.1. Classification (GTDB taxonomy): domain Bacteria; phylum Actinomycetota; class Thermoleophilia; order Gaiellales; family Gaiellaceae; genus CAVWSR01. Next base: position 69,763 of record CAVWSR010000002.1, on the reverse strand, counting down.
CGAGACGCTGCCGGCGATGGCGCTGTTCGTGCTCTCTGCGCTCGTCGTCTTCCACTTCGCGCTGCCGACCGGCTCGTCCGATCTGGCCGCGCAAGGCCTGCTCTGGGTCGCCATCGTCTTCACGGCGTTGCTCGGGCTCGGCCGCGCCTTCGTCTCGGAGCGGGAGCACGGCGTCATGGACGGCCTCGTCCTGGCGCCGTGTGACCGCAGCGCGATCTGGCTCGGCAAGGGACTCGCCGTGTTCGGCTTCCTTGCGCTCGTGGAGGTGATCGCCCTGCCGGCGTTCGCGATCTTCTTCTCGGGTGTCAGCGGGCGCACCGTCGCCGCGGTTGCGCTCGCGGATCTCGGGATCTGCGCGGTCGGCACCTTCGTGGCGGCGATGGCGGCCTCGAGCCGGACGCGCGAGCTCGTGCTGCCCCTGCTTTTCCTGCCGCTCGCCATTCCGGTGGTGATCGGAGGGGTCGGTGCTAGCGTAGTCTCCGGGGGCGACCGCTACCTCGGCTTCCTCGCCCTCTACGACGCCGTCTTTGCCATCATTTGCTGGGCTTCCTTTGAGTATGTGGTCACGGAATAGCCGCCTCACGGCGTCGGCAGCGGGGGCGCTCGCGCTGATGACGGCGGCGGTCGCCCTGATCGCCTTCTACGCACCCGAGGACGCCGACCAGGGCCTCTCGCAGAAGATCTTCTACTTCCACGTCCCGATCGCGCTGACTGCGTACGCGTGCTTCGGCTGGGGCGCGTGGAAGGCGCTGCGCCATCTCTGGAAACGGCAGGAAGGCGCCGACCTCGAGAGCTACGTCGCGATCCACATGGGCGTGATCTTCGGGGCGCTGACGCTGATCACCGGCTCGATCTGGGCCAAGATCTCCTGGGGCGTCTGGTGGGCGTGGAGCTCGAACCAGCTCGTCCTCTTCCTCGTCCTCTTCCTCTTCTACTCGGCGTACTTCATGCTCCGCTTCTCGGTCGAGGATGGGCCGCAGCGCGCGAACCTCTGCGCCGTCTACGCGCTCTTCGGGGTGGTGTTGATCCCGATCAGCTTCCTGGCGATCCGGCTTGCGAATGACTTCATCCACCCGACCGTCTTCAACTCCCACGGCCCGCAGATGTCGGATTCGATGTTCTTCACGTTCTGTGTCTCCTGGGCGGCGCAGCTTGCGCTCGCCTCGACGCTCTACCGGATCGAGCTTTCGGGCAAGCGGCTCGACAGCCGGATCCGCGAGCTCAGGGAGCTGCTCGCGTGAGCGCAGCTGAGAAGTACGTCGCCGCCGCCTACCTCGTCGTGTTCGTCTTCGTGCTCGCCTACGTGCTGATCATCGGCGCGAAGCTGCAGCGCCTCGAGCGTGATCTCGCAGAGCTGACGGAGCTTGCACGGCGCCGGGTCGAGAGCACCTCGGGAGGTCGAGCCCGTTGGCTGAGCTGTTGTTCTGGCCCGCACTCCTCGCGTACGGCGAGGCGGCGGTCGCCTACCTGGGTGAGGCGCGGCGGCCGGGCAGTACCGGCCGGCTTGCGACGTGGGGCGTCCGGGCCGGCTGGCTGGCGCAGACGGCGCTGCTCGTCGTTCAGGCCGTGCGGGCGGACGGCTTCCCGTGGACGAGCTGGGCCGGCTCGCTCAACCTCTTCGTCTGGCTCGTGATCGGCGTCTATCTGATCTGGGGCTGCCAGACGCGCTACCGGCTGCTCGGCCTCGGCGTGATGCCGCTCGCCGCTGCGCTCTTCGCGCTGGCCTATGCGGCGGGAGGACTCGGCTCCGCCGACGAGCACCGTTACTCGACGGTGTTCCTCGTCGTCCACGTCGGGCTCGTGCTCGTCGCGTTCGCAGGGTTTACCGTCGGTGCGGCGCTGTCGGGGCTCTACCTCTGGCAGGAGCGGCGGCTGAAGTGCCACTCGACCTCGATTCTGCGCGCTGCCCGCGCCTTCGCTGCACGCGCTCGACTCGTCTCATCGGTCGCACCGTGCTCGTGGCCGCTCCCGGCGTTCACGCTCGGGATCGCCGTCGGGATCGTGCGCCTGCGCTCCCGGGGTGGCTCGATCGACGCGCTGATGGCGCTGACCGTCGTGACCTGGGCCGTGTACGGAACGTTCCTGCTGCTGCGCTACGGGCGCGGCTGGCACGGGTCGTCGCGTCGCGTACGTCGCCCTGGCGGGCTTCGTGCTCGTGTGCGTGATCCGCCTCGGTCTGCCGGTGGGCCACTTCTCATGAAGCTCTTCCTCGTCGGCGTCTCACACCACCGTGCGCCTGTCGAGGTGCGCGAGCGAGTCGCGCTGACGCCCGAGCAGGCGAGCGCAGTCGCCCGTGAGCTGACCGCGGCGGGCGGGGAAGCCGTCTGTCTCTCGACGTGTAACCGCACCGAGGTCTACCTCGTCGCCGACGAGGGACGTCGTGCGATCTCGGCGCGGAGGTGCCAGCCGTGACCCGCTCTACCGCCTGAGCGACGAGGCGGCCGCGCTCCATCTCTTCCGGGTCGCCGCCGGCCTCGACTCGATGGTGCCCGGCGAGGGCGAGATCCTCGGCCAGGTGCGTGCCGCCTATGAGGCGGGGACGACCGGGCCGCTGCTCGACCGGCTGTTTCGCCAGGCGCTGCACGTCGGGAAGAAGGTGCGGGACGCAGACCGCCATCGGCGAGAGCCCGGCATCGGTCTCTTCGGCTGCGGCCGCGCTTGCGCAGCAGGTGTTCGGCGAGCTGGACGGCCGCAAGATCCTCGTGATCGGCGCAGGCAAGGTGAGCGAGCAGGCCGCGCGGAACCTGCTTTCGCGCGGCGCGACGATCGCCTGGTGGCGAACCGCTCCGTCGATCGCGCCGCCGAGCTCGCCGTCCGCTTCGGCGGCAAGACGCTGCCGCTCGACCGGGTCGAGGAGGAGCTCGTCCGCGCCGACGTCGTCGTCTCCTCGACGAGCGCGCCCGGCTACGTGCTCAGGCGCCAGCAGGTCGAGCGAGCGCTGCGGCGCGCAAGGGTCGACCTCTGTTCCTGATCGACCTCGCGGTGCCGCGCGACCTCGAGCCCGGATCCACGAGCTCGACGGCTGCTACCTCTACGACATCGACGATCTCCAGGCGGTCGTCGCCGAGACGCTGGCCGCGCGCAGGTCGGAGGCCGAGCGCGCCGAGGCGATCGTGCTCGAGGAGGCGGACAAGTTCCATGCCTGGCAGGCGTCGCTCGATGTCGTACCGGCGATTGCGTCACTGCGTGCGCGTGCGGAGGAGATCCGCGAGGGGAGCTCGCAGAAGGCGCGCGGGAGGCTGTCGGAACGTGAGCCAAGGCCGTCGAGTCGGTGACGTCGTCGATCCTCAACAAGCTCTTCCACCTGCCCACAGTCCGGATGAAGGAGGCCGCGGCGGCATCCGATGGGCTGGTCTATGCTGACGCGGTGCGCCACCTGTTCGGGCTCGGGGAGGAGGAGCGGTGACGTCGACGAGATCGCTCACCGGCCGCCCTCTGCCGCTGCAGGCGCCCACGGCGTTCGTGCGAATCCGGCCGCGGACCGGGCGTCAGGTGTGGCCAGCCGAAGCCCGGCCGCTATCGCTGTGCTGGTGCGCGTCGGCTCGCGCGGTAGTCGGCTCGCGCTGACGCAGGCCGAGCTCGCCGCTCGAGCGCCTGCGCGCGTCCGGGAGTCGAGATCGCGCTCGTGCCGATCACGACCGCCGGCGACCGCGACCGAACGAAGCCGTTCGGCGAGATCGGCTCGCGCGGCGTCTTCGTCAAGGAGCTCGAGGAGGCGCTGCTCGACGGGCGGATCGACGTGGCCGTCCACTCGGCGAAGGACATGACCTCGACGGATACGGCGGGCCTCGTTGTCGGCGCGTATCTCGAGCGGGAGGATCCGCGCGACGCGCTCTGCGGTGCGGCGCGACATCCGTCCCGGAATGCGGATCGGGACTGCGTCTGTGCGGCCGGCGAGCCGCAGCTGCTCGCGGTCGAGCCGTCGCTCTCGATCGAGCCGCTGCGGGGCAACGTCGACACTCGCCTGCGCAAGCGCGGCGAGCGCGGCCTCGACGCGATCGTGCTCGCCGCCTGCGGGCTCGACCGGCTCGGGCTCGGCAGGCGAGATCGGGCATGCGGCTCGATCCGCAGGTGATGCTTCCCGAGGCGGGGCAGGGAGCGCTCGCACTGCAGGTGCGCGAGGGCGACGAAGCGCTCGTCGCGGCGGCCGATCACGGCGAGACGCGGGCTCGCGTCGAGGCAGAGCGCGCGGTTGTTGCGGCAGTCGGCGGCGGTTGTCTCGCCCCCGTCGCCGCCCATCACGACGGCGTGACGCCTGGTCGGGTTGATCGCCGATCCGGATGGCGCATGGGTGGAGCGCCGCGAGGGAGCGGATCCGGCCGCGCTCGGTCTCGAGTTGCTCTCGCTCTCCGAGCGATGACGAACATTCGTACACATCTGACACAGCTACGCGTGCGCCGCACCTGCGCACCATGCATTTCCCCGCGGGTGGGTGGGGGTTTGGGATGGGTTCGGCGGCGCCGGGGACCTCAGCGATGGCTCGCGTGATCGTGACGCGGCCGCTGGGCCAGGCGGGCCCGCTCGTCGAGCGGCTCGAGGCGCTCGGACACGAAGTCGTTGCTCTGTCCGCTGATCGAGATTCGAGCCGCTGTCGGCCCGGAGCCGATCGACATCGACGGGCTACGCCTGGGTCGTCGTCACGAGCCCGCAACGGCGCCGTCCACTTCGGCCGACGCCGCACCGGCGAGCTGCGCGCGGTCGCCGCCATCGGGCCTGGCACGGCAGAGGCGCTGCGCGCGCTCGGGATCGAGCCCTCGCTCGTGGCGGCGGACTCGACGCAGGAAGGTCTCGCCGCCGTGTTTCCGCAGCCGCCCGGGCCGCGTGCTGGTTGCCGGCCGCCGAGGGCGCCCGCCGCGCACCTGATCGATGCGCTGGGCGCCGACTTCATCCCCTCTACGGACCGTGAGCTCGTCCTGCCGAGGCGCCTCCGGACGGCGATCTCGTCGTGCTCGCCTCCGGCTCGGCCGCCCGCTCGTTCGCGCAGCTCGGGGTTGACGTCCCGGCTGTCTCGATCGGGCCCGCAGACGACGCCGAGTTGCCCGGGCGCTCGGATTGTCAGTCGTCGGTGAAGCGGAGACGCACGACCTCGACGGCCTCGTCGCCGCGGTGTACGATTTCCGCGGCGTGTTCATCACCTTCCTGACCGACTTCGGGCTCCAGGACGACTTCGTCGGCACCTGCCATGGCGTGATCAAGACGATCGCGCCCGACGCGCAGGTGATCGACATCACGCACGGGATCCCGCCGCGCGGTGTGCTCCAGGGCGCGCTCGTGCTCGCAAACACGCTGAAGTACATGCCGAAGGCCGTCCACCTCGCGGTCGTCGATCCCGGCGTGGCGAAGTCATCCGCCGCGCCCTCGCGCTCGCAGGAGGCGAGGGCCGGTTGCTACGTTGGCCCCGACAACGGTCTGCTGTGCCGGCCGCTGAGCGATCGCGGCGGAATCGCCAGGCGCGCACGAGCTGGCGAATCCCGGACTATGCGCTCGCCTCCGTCTCCCGCACCTTCCACGGCCGCGACCTGTTCTCGCCCGCCGCCGCACATCTCGCGCGTCGGCGTCCCGATCGACGCGCTCGGCCCGCCGCTCGACCCGACGCCCTCGTCTCGCATCGACGTGCCCGCGGCCGGACATCGGCCAGCCAACCGCATCCGCGCAACCGTGCTCTACGTCGATCGGTTCGGCAACGTCCAGCTGAACCTCAAGCGCGAGCATCTCGAGCAAGCGGGCATCCAGCCGGGTCGCCAGCTCGAGCTCGAGCTCTCGCGGCGAGCGCTACTACGCCGTCGCCGCCCGCACGTTCGCCGACGCGCGGCCGGGCGACATCATCCTCTACGAGGACGCCTACCGCAACATCGCGATCGCGATGAACGGCGGTGACGCCGGCGAGCTGCTCCACGCAGCGCCCGGCCAGGAGCTTCGAATCCATCTCGACGCGCCGTGAGCTTCCGCGCGCTCGGTCGGCGTTTCGCCCGGCTCGTGACCCGATGCCGTCGTGCGTCGGCCCGGTCTCTGGCGGCTCTTCCGGGCGCCGCTGCGCTACCAGTTCGACCGCCTCGCGCCGGTCTGGGACACGTTGCGCGACCCGCTCATCTCGGCGCGCTCGAGCTCGCGCTCGCAGACGTTCCCGGGTCGCCACGCCGGGCGCTCGATCTCGGCACGGGCACCGGCGCCGGCGCCCTCGCGCTGGCCCTTCGCTTTCCCGAGGCGGAGATCGTCGGCGCCGACCTGGCGGCCGCCATGGTCGCGGAGGCCCGGCGCAAGACCCCGCCTGAGCTCGCGCCCCGTGTTCGCTTCGAGCAGGCTGACGCGGCGCGGCTCCCTTACGACGATGGCGCTTTCGAGCTCGTCGCGCATCGCGAACATGATCCCGTTCTTCGACGAGCTGGCGCGGGTGCTCGCGCCTGGGGGCCGGCGCTGTGTTCTCGTTCTCCGGCGGTCCGAAGACGCCGATCTACGTAGCTCCGGAGCGGTTGCGCCGGGAGCTCGGACGGCGGGGATTTGCGGAATTTGCGGAGTTTTCGGCCGGGCGGGGGACGGCGTTCGCGGCCAAGCTCGGCTAGAGTCCGCCTCACTAAGGGCGTTCGCGACGCGGTAGCACCGGTCCGGACGCCCTTTCTCCTTGGGCTAGACTTGCGCGCCGAGGCGAGGTAGCTCAGCTGGTAGAGCACACGGCTGAAAACCGTGGTGTCGCCGGTTCAAGTCCGGCCCTCGCCACTCGAGAAGCCCTGCTCGCGCAGGGTTTCCTCGTTAGCGGTGCGGAGGGAGCGAGTCGCGCTCCACGACCTTTCTACCGTTGTGCTTGCTGAGGCCATCAGGACCGAGACGCCCGGCTCAGGCCGGGTCGATGTTGTGGTTGTGGTGGAAGACGTTCTCCGGGTCGTAGCGCCGCTTGAGCTCGAGCAACCGCTCGTAGTTCGGTCCGTAGGCGGCTCGCACCGCGTCGCCGAGCTGGTCGTCGCCGAGATAGTTGAGCCAACGGGCCTCATCGAGGTGCGGCCCGAAGGCGCGGTGTGTCTCCCGCGTCCACGCGATGTTCTCGTCCGTGGCGGCGGGATCTGTCCACACGGAGGGAAGGAGGAGGTTCCAGCCCTCCGCGCGGTGGGGCACGGCGGTGTCGGTCACGCCGACGCGCGTCACGGCGCCGTGGAAGTGCTCGAGCAGGATCGCGCTCATCGGTGACGGCACGGACGCAAAGCGCTCGACCATCGTCTCGATCAGGCCGTCAGGGAGACCCCGCGTGAAGCTCGAGAGCCAGTAGTTCAGGGAACCGGTCGGGTAGCCGCCGTCTAGGAGCGTGTTCATCACCGGATAGGGCATCCGCCCGACCTCGACCACCAGGGGCGAGCCCCAGGACTTGAACGGCGCCAAATCTTCTTCTGCCTGCTCCGGCTCGCCCGTGTGGAACACCACCATGGCGGACAACTTCGCGCCCGACCCGTCGGGAGCATGCACGAGCCCCGCGAACACGGTCAGGTCGTCGGGGCAGTCCGCGACCGCATCGCGATAGAAGCGGAGCAGCTCGGGCGCAGCGTCGACCGGGTGGGCGATCAACCCGCCCGTAACCATCTCCAGCGGATGCAGGCGGTACGTAAAGGTGGTCGCGATGCCGAAGTTGCCGCCGCCGCCGCGCAGCGCCCAGAAGAGGTCGGGGTCGGACGCCTCGGTCACGTCGAGTATCTCGCCGGCTGCGTTGACGAGCTCGACCCCCAGCAGGTTGTCGGCCGCGAGGCCGTGCTTTGCCATCAGCCACCCGAGTCCGCCCCCGAGCGTGAGCCCGGCGATCCCCGTTGTCGAGATCGCGCCGCCGGTGACGGCGAGGCCGTGCTCGGCGGTCGCGCCGTTGAGCTCCGCCCAGTTGAGACCGCCCTCAGCGCGCACCGTGCGGGCTTCCGGGTCGACGCTCGTCCCCTTCATCTCGGCGAGGTCGATCATCACAGCATCGTCGACGACCGCGCGTCCGGCCACGTTGTGGCCGCCGCCGCGGACCGAGATGTCGAGTCCTGCAGCCCGGGCGAAGCGCACGCCGGCGGCGACGTCGGCTGCGCTTCGACAGCGGACGATCACGGTCGGCGCCCGGTCGACGAGGCCGTTGTGGACACGGCGCGCCGCGTCGTAGCCCTCGTCCGAAGGGCGCAGGACACGGCCGGAGACGCGGCCGGCGAGGTCGTCGAGGAGTGCGGGGTCGGGGGTCACAGTCGTTGACACCTCCCTGTCTGACGAGCCGTTATTGGCCCGGGCGTTGGAGTCTAGGGCGGCCGTCGTGGAGGTCAAGAGCCGACCAGCGCACGGCCGAAGACCGTGGGATCGCCGGTTCGGGTCCGGCCCTCGCCATGCTGTTGAGCTGACGTACGTCCTGCGGGAGCGCGATACTCGCGCCATGCGGCGTGCCATGGGCATCTTCATGGTCGGAATTGTTGCGGCCGGGTCCGGCTATCTCTGGCATCAAGTCCTTGCGGCCGAAGGCGTCCGCGAGCCGATTCCTGTGGCCTCGCCCGAGGTGTACGAGACGAAGGTGCCGGTCGTCCATGTAGCGCGGCCCGCCGTGTTGCACGTCAGGCACAAGAAACGCAGCCGCCAGCCGGCGCGCGTATCCGTGAGGCGCACTCCCCCCTCGACGAGTGTCGCTCAGCTTGCGAGCAGGTCCGTCTCTCCGGCTGCGAGCGCACCTGCTGTCTCGCATCGCCCTCGGCAGACACCTCACGCGATGCCGAAGCCGAAGAAGAAGCCGGCCGCACCGCGCCGCCGGCCGAGGCGCCCCCCCGAGCCGGTACCGGTTCCCGTTCCCGTTCCGCCCGACCCGAGCACGCCGGCGGCGCCGGAGACGCCGCCTGCTCCTGCCGACACGCCGGCCGCCGATGGTTCACCCACGCGGGAGCCGGCGGTGAACCCGACGCCCGACCCCGGTTCCGGTTCCGGTTCGGGTTCGGGGCTCGGGCTCTGGTTCTGGTTCGGTTCTGGCGCCGGCTCCGACTCGGGCTCCGGCTCCGGCTCGGGTTCCGGCTCCGGCTCCGGCTCCGGCTCGGGCTCCGGCTCCGGCTCCGGCTCCGGTTCGGGCTCGGGCTGTGGCTCCGGCTCAGGATCGAGCTGGGGCGAGGGTGACGGGGATCACGAGCACAACGGGTCGTGGGGTCAGCCGCCCTCTCCGCCGGCGAGTGACGGAGCGTCTCGCCCAGGCTGGGGTCACGGTGACGACAATCACGAGCACAGCGGGCCGCCAGGGCACTCGGGCTTGCCGGGCCACGACGCCGGCGGTCGGTGAGTTCGGCTCAGCGAGCGCTGACAAGCGTGCGCAATGCCAGTACGCAGATGCTGTCGAACTGCTTCCCGGACTCCGACTCCAGCTCGGTCAGAGCGGCTTCTCGGGACAGCGGCGCACGATAGGGGCGGGCCTCGGTCATCGCGCAGAACGCGTCGGCGACTGCGACGATGCGCGCGCCGATCGGTATCTCCGTGCCATGGAGCATGTCGGGATCGTCGGCGCCATCGATTGCGTCCGCGAGCGTCGCCACCTCGAGCGCGTGGCTGCGTGAGCCGCTGTTCGCCCGGTATGCCACTGCGAGCAACTCGTCGAAGTCGGCCAGCGACGGTCGTGTCCGGCTGTCCGAGGCGCGCAACGCGGCCCGTTCGCTGGCCAGCAGGGAAATGACGGTTTCGGCGGTCAACGGCTCTCCAGAGACTGAACGGCTCGTCCTTTTCGGGGAAGGAGGGCGTCTCCTCCGGCGCTCGCCCTCGCCCTCGCCGACCGACATGACGGTTAGCGTTGACGGCTCGCGTGCGTAGCGTCGATCCAGGTCCTCATGAGCTCCACGTGGGCCAACCTGGCAGACTCTGGCGGCTGCGTCGGCGCGATCTCATCGGCAACTCACGCGTGCTGATCGTCGTGGCGGTCGGCCTGCTGGCGCTGCTGCCACTCGGTCTTGCGACCCTGACCTTCGGGCGCGCATTTCGTGCAAGCGAGACCGCGCACCAGGACGCCAAGCTCGCCGCGGCGCTCGGCGCGGCCAACGATCGGCTGGCCAAGGCCGGCGCCGCTGCTCTGAAGTCGGCCAGCCTGCTTGCTCGGACCCTCCCTGTGCAGCGCGCCCTGAGGGCGCACGACGAGGCGGCTTTGCGACGGTTCGTCCGTCGCGACGGACCGGCGGCGCTCGCCGTGGTGCCGCCCGGAAAGATCGCGGTGAGCACCGGCGATGACGTAGTGCGCACGGTCGCTATCGTCGGGGCGCACGGGACGATCGGACGCGTTGTCGCCCGGATCCGCCTGACCCCGTCGCTCTTGGCCGGGATCGAGGAGGAAACAGGGGTCACCCTGCTCGCGACGCATGCTGGCCGCGTCAGCTCGGGTCGGTTCCAAGGGCTTGCGGTTTCGGGCTCGGGCCGGCCGTTCGACGCGCGGTTCGGCGGCAAGGGGTACCGCGTGCAGGCAATGCCGAAGGGCGCGAGTCCGCGGTTGATCGCGCTCGAGCCACGGAGCTCTACGGACGGCGCGGTGCTGAAGCGGGAGGCGCTGACCTTCGGGGCGGGCGCTCTCACCGTTGCGGCGGCGATGCTCGGCTTGCTCTTCGTCGCGTTCAACGGCGCCGGGCGGATCCGCAGGCGCGACGGCGAGCGAAACCCGCTCGCCCTCGTGGGCGACGCCTTTGCGGCCGCCCACGACCTGCACGCGCTGCTGCCGGTCATTCTCGAGACGACCGTGGATGCAACCGGCGCCGGCGGCGGCCAGCTGATCTGGAACCGCGAGGTCGTCGCTCGGCTCGGATCGACCGGTCGGACTGCAGGCGCACTCGTCCTGTCGCTCGACGACGCGCAGGACGGCTCCCGCTTGATCCTCCACCCCTCGCCGAAGCCGTTCAGCGCCGCTGACCGCGATCTTGCGAGGTCGCTGGTCACGCAGGGGCGTGTCGCGCTGGAAAACGCGCGCCTCAGCACCATCGTCCAGCGGCAAGCGGTGACCGACGATCTCACCGAGCTGCCGAACAGGAGGCGGTTCATGGAGGAACTGCGCCGCGAGATCGCCCGCGTCGAGCGTGATGCGACGCCTCTGGCACTCGTGCTCTTCGACATCGACGATTTCAAACGCATCAACGATCGCTGCGGGCACGGCGCAGGTGACGACGTGCTGCGCTCGACGGCGGAGGTGATTCGCGCCCGTCTGCGCCGAACAGATATGGCGGGTCGCCTCGGAGGCGAGGAGTTCGGCGTCCTCCTGCCGGGGACCGACGCCCGTGGAGGCGCAGCGCTGGCGGAGGACATCCGTGGAGGCCTCGTTCGCGACATCAGGGTCGTGGGATTGACCGCGCCGGTGACGGCGAGCTTCGGGGTCGCCGTCTACCATCCCGGCGAGACCGAGGCGGAGTTCCTGGGGGACGCCGACAAGGCTCTCTATCGGGCCAAGGCGGCCGGGAAGAACCAGGTTGTCGTCGGCCGCCGGCTCTCCTCCGCGGGCGCTCCCTGACCCGGCCGTCTGCGGTCAAGCCTCTGGCCGTTCGGCGGGCGAAATCGCGAACGGACCGAGCTAGCGTCTGTCACATGGGGGTTTCACCGGATTCAGAAGCGGCCGGGGTCGCGCCGGGCGAGCGCGGCCGACTGAGCTGTCTCGAGTGCGGGGCTACCGCGCGCGGCGACGCGACGGGCTGGCGCGCGCACCTTTCGGTGGACAACGAGGTTCGGATCTACTGCGGCGCCTGCGTGCCGCTCGAGCGTGGGGGCTCCGCCGCCGCGTAGCTGGCGAGGCCGTTGGGTCGGTCGTTTACGTCGTGGAAGGCGACGCTCCGGGCTGCGAGCCGGAATCGTCCGGATCGGCGGGCGGTGCGGGGGCACTCAGGGGTGGCGCAGGCGTGGACTCGGGCGTCGGTGCAGCCGCTGCCGGCGGCGGCTCCGGAGCGGGGGCAGTAGCGGGCGGCGGCTCGGGTGCCGGCGGCGTTGCTTCCGGCGGTGCCGGCGCAGCGACGATGGCCGTCTGGGCCGATGCCGCCACGGTCGAGCCGGCACCATTCGTGGCGGTGACGACAAACTGGATCGTCGAGCCGACGTCGCCGTCGCCGGGGACGTAGGTCGAGCCGCCGGCGCCGTCGATCGTGACGCAGGTGCCGCCCGCGTCGCAGCGCTGCCACGAGTAGGTGAGCACAGCCTGCGGGTCGCTCCACGAGCCGGGTGCGCCGGTGAGGGTGCTCCCGACGATCGCGTCGCCGCCCACGGTCGGTGCCGTGACGAGGGTCGGAATCGCTGCCGGTGCCGGGGCGCCCGAGATCGGTCCCGAGAGCGCGGAGGCGGCGATCGTAGACCCGCCCGGGCCGCTCGCTGTGACGACGAACCGAAGCGTAGAGCCGACGAGCGACGAATCGAGCGCGAGCGACGTGCCCGTGCCGCCAGCCACCGGCGCACAGGACTGGCCTGCCGCGTCGCAGTGCTCCCACCCATAGGAGAAGCCGTTGTCGGCGCCGCTCCACGTGCCGGGATCGCCCGTCACCGTGCCGCCGGCAACGGCGTCGCCCGCGATCGTCGGAGCCGAAAGCGAAACCGGGACCGCTGCGGCCACCGGGCCCGCGGACTCCGAGAATGCGACGCTGCTACCGGCGCCGTTGCTCGCGGTGACCCGCACACGGATCGTCGAGCCGGCGTCCGCCCCGCTCAGTGCATACGTGGGGCCAACGGCGCCGTCCACGGCCGCGCACGCCGCGCCGCCCGCGTCGCAGCGATCCCAGCCGATCGTCACGTTTGCGGCAGGGTCACTCCAGATGCCTGCGTTTGCCTCGAGCGTTCCACCTACGACCGGGGATCCAGACAGTGTCGGCGCCACGATGGAGCTCGGCGCTACTCCGGTCGGCGGGTGGTTCGTGGTGGCCGAAGCGGTTCCCGGGGACGCCGACTCGACGGAGCTCGGCGTACCGCTCGTCAGCGAGATCGCGTCGTGAAAGACCGTCAGGAGGCTGTTGGCCGCGGAGCCGCCGGGCTCGATACCGACAATTCCGGCCGCGAGGTAGCGCTGTCGGGCGCTCCCGCCCCCGGTGAGGCCGGCGAGCCGCACGACGGTGACGCCGTTCACCGAGACCTCAAGAGAGCGGTTCGCCTGCGCCGCAACGCGCACCTCGAGGCTCGACTGCCCATCGCTCGGGACGACCGATCGGGTGGAGACGTCGATTGCGTCGGAGCTGAGGGCGCCGGGCGGGCTCTGGACGTGGAGCACCCGGTCGCCGGCCGAGACGTAGAGCCGGTAGACGACGCTGTTGGAGACGTCGAGAACCTGCAGCACCTGAATGTTCGCCGTCGGCACCTGATTCCTGCCGAGCATCAGGCGATCGTGGGCGACGACCAGGCCGCGAAGGCCGCCGGGTCCGCCGAAGTCAAGCAGTCGGTACGCAGAAGCTCCTGCGGTGCTGCTACTCGCTCCGACCGTGGCCGTCAGCGTGCCGCTCGCATCCTGGCCGACACGGCACGCGTCGCACGAACCGTCGACGACCGAGCGGAAGCCGGTCGACTGCCTGGCGGCGGGCGGCGCCGCCGGCTTCGCAGGCGGCTTCGAGGGTATGGCCGAGGCGAGAGAAGCTCCGGAAGCCGAAACGGGGTGCGGCGCCTCGTTCGCGGCGGCCGGGGGTGTTCGGGTGCCGGGCTCGGCGATGGGATGATGCGCCGTCTGCACCGATGCCTGCGAGGTGGGTTTCGGCGGCTGACCGAGCGCCTGGACGACCACGCTCCCCACGGGCCCGGCGATGCCCTGGATGGCGCGAATCGGCGCGGCGGGGGAGCTCCAGGGACCGAGCCCGAAAGCGGCAAGGAAAACCACTGCCTCCGCGAGGGTGAGCGGAGCCAGGAAGCGAATGGAGGCGGGAATACGGCGGCTGATCACTCGAGTCTCTGCGCCTCCGATGCTAGAGACTCGACTGTGCATCGAGGTCACTCCAAAAGGGGATTTTGTCGCCGTCGAGCGACCCCTACGAGCGCCGCCGGCTTCGCGAAACGTCGGTCGCAGAGCGCGGCGAATACAAGGTTTCGTACGACGCACGTGCAGGGCGAGCGGTTGTCCGGCCGCTGCGAGCCAGCGCGCTGGTCTAGCCTTCCGCCCGTGACGGCGGACAACGAACGCCCCGCGGTAGCGCTGATCGGTGCGCCGCTCGATCTCGGCGCCGGCCGCCGCGGGGTCGACATGGGTCCATCGGCGATCCGCTACGCGGGCCTCGCCGAGCGGCTCACGCAGCTCGGCTACGAGACAGCGGACTGGGGGAATGTGGAGAGTCCCGTTGCCGAGGCGACCGACGCGGGCGATCCGAGTGCCCGGTTCCTGCCTCAGATCAAGGAGACCTGCGAACGCGTCGCGCGGCTCGTCGTACGCGCGCTCGAGACCGACTATCTGCCGCTCGTGCTCGGGGGCGACCACTCGGTCGCGCTCGGGACGCTCGGCGGCCTCGCCCGCCACCATGGCCTCCCCGGCGGCGTGCTCTGGATCGACGCCCACGGCGACGTCAACCGTCCGGGGACCAGTCCGAGTGGCAATGTTCACGGGATGGTGCTCGCGGCGGCGATGGGCCTCGCGGGCGATCGGTTCTCGAGTGCGGAATGGCCCCTTCCGGCGGTCGATCCGACCCGCGTCGCCCTCGTCGGCACGCGGGAGCTCGATCCGGACGAGCGCGAGCTTCTCCGCGAGATCGACGTGAAGGTGTTCACGATGACCGATGTCGACCGGCTCGGCCTCGAGCGGGTCGTGCGCGAGTCGCTCGAACGCATCGCCGGCGACGGCTTCGTTCACGTGTCGATCGACCTCGACGCGGTCGACCCGGAGGAGGCTCCCGGGGTCGGAACGCCGGTGCGCGGCGGCCTCTCATACCGAGAGGCGCACCTCGCGCTCGAGCTCGTCGCCGAGTCGGGCCTCGCGGGCTCGTTCGACCTCGTCGAGGTGAACCCGATCCTCGACCGCGAGAACACGACGGGCCGGCTCGCCGTAGAGCTCGCGGCGAGCGCGCTCGGCGCCAGGATCTTCTAGCCTCCAGCTCAGCCGAGGAAGCGCTGCAGCGCCTCGGCAGTCTCGTCGAACGCGTCCCAGAAGGGGCTGTGGTAGCCGGGGACGTCGACGACTTCGAGTAGATCGCCGATCCCCTCGCGGTAGAGCTCGATGAGCGGATCGGCCGTCACGTTGGAGAGCTCGCCGCGGATGATCAGCGTCGGCACCGCCAGAGCTGCGAAGTCCGGCGGCGCGGTCGCCATCTCGCTGAACGCGGTCACGACGGCGCTCTGGACGTAGCGCGGCCGCAGGTGGCCGTCCTCGTGCGCGACCAGGTGGTCGCGGTAGTCCTCCTCGACGTGAGCGTGTGCGTGGTCGAGGAGCTCGCCCTTCGCCAGCCGGAAGGAGACCGCCTCGCCGTGACTCGCGTAGGCGCGCTCGATGCGCTCGTCCTCTGCCCGCTCGAGCGCGACCGGCGGCGGCACCCAGATCGCCGGATCGAGCAGCACGGCGCGCTCGACTCGGGGGCGGTTGCGCGCGGTGAGCTCCATCACGAGCCGCCCGCCGAAGCTGTGGCCGATCCAGCGCGCCGATCCGACGCCGAGCCGGTCGAGTGTCCCCTCGATCGCGTCGAGGTGGGCGGCGATCGACCACGGCGGCTCCGGCTCCGAACGTCCGTGGCCGAGCAGGTCGAGAGAGAGAACGCGGAACCGGGGTGCCAGGCGCTCTTCGGCGAGTCGCCGGAATCGGCCCCCGTGGCCGGTGATGCCGTGGAGGCACACGACCGGCGGCGCGCCCGCATCTCCCCACTCGTGGATGTGCAGCATCTCGACTGATCCTACGGTCCGGCTGGCCGCCGCGGCCGGCCCGTTTCATCGCCTCGGGCGGGGGCGGAAGCAGTGATCGTGCGCGCTTGATCTCTCAAGGAACGCTGGGTTCTGTCGATATGCGTGCTGTCTGGTGCTGAGCGGGAGCGGCCCGTTCTCCCGATCGACCAGAGGAGCCGGGATGGAGCAGGATCGCTCGGCGAAGAGACTCTTCGCCTTCTACGCCGTGTTTGCCGGGCTTGTCTGCGCGGGCGCGCTGGCAGGGTCCGCCGTCGCGGGCCGGGCCGGCTCGCCGCCGGCCGGAGCGACGGCCCTCTGCAGGGACGGAACGTACTCGTTCTCGCAGACGCACTCCGGCACCTGCTCCCACCACGGCGGTGTGGCTTCCTGGCTCGATGGCTCGACAGGCGCATCGGGCACGACGACGACCGCGACCCCGGCTCCCGCCGGCGGAGCGACGGGAACGATCCAGCTCGGGCGAACGATCAGATTGGGCTCCCGCTCGAAGGTGAGCGGCTGCAAGCTCGGCGCCAACCCCGATCGGCGCTGTTCGCCCGGCGCCTACTACAGTGGCCTCACCACCGCGGTCCTGTGCTCCTCCAGCTTCCACACGCGAGACATCCGCGCCGTGGACTACTCGCTGCGGTTCGCGGTCGAGCGCGAGTACGGCATCACCCCGGGCCACTATGGCTCGACGCTCGAGGTCGACCACATCGTCGCGCTCGAGCTCGGCGGCTCCAACGACGTTGCCAACCTCTTCCCCGAGAAGGTGAACGCCCGGCCCGGCTACCACGTCAAGGACAGGCTCGAGAACAAGCTGCACCAGCTGGTCTGCGCTGGTCGGATGGGCCTGCGCGCAGCTCAGCGAGGGATCGCGACGAACTGGCAGACCCTCTACCAGCAGGTATTCGCGACGGCCCCCGCGGCCTAGATGGTTGATGCCACGCTCTCGCGTGTCCGGTTGCGCGATCTGGCCGGTCTGGGCCGCTCCCGGCCGGCAGGGCCCGGCGGAGCCGGGCCCTACCGGCCGTCCGCTTCGCCCCGTCGCACCGGCCCCGATGGCTCCGCCATCGCCGCCGGCACGCCGCGGCGCCCCAGAGCGACCAGCTCACGCCCCGGAACAAACGATTCCGTGGCATCAACCATCTAGCCGGCGCCGAGGGCTGTTCGAGCCGGCCGAGGCGCCGTGCGAGACGTCGCGCTTGTAGAACTCGTTTCTTCTAGGCGTCCTCGCCGCGGGACGGCGGCTCTCCGGGCTCGGGACGGTAGTACCTGGTGCCCTTCAGCTCGTCGGGCAGGTAATCCACCTCGAACCCGCGGGGATCGGCGTGCGGGTAGATGTAGCCCTCGCCGTGCCCGAGCTTCCGGCCGCCGTAGCTTCCGTCCCGCAAGGACTTCGGCGGCCTGGCGTTGCCGCGTTCGCGCACGTCGCGCGTCGCCTCGTTGATCGCGACGTAGGAGGCGTTCGACTTCGGCGCCGTCGCGAGGTAGGTCGCCGCCTGCGCGAGGTTCAGTCGCGCCTCTGGCAGCCCGACGTGCTCGACCGCTTGGGCGGCGGCGACCGCGACGAGCAGCGCCTGAGGGTCGGCGTTGCCGATGTCCTCGGAGGCGAGCACGATCATCCGTCTGGCGATGAAGCGCGCGTCCTCGCCGCCTTCGAGCATCGCCGCGAGGTAGTAGACGGCCGCGTGCGGGTCCGAGCCGCGCATCGACTTGATGAACGCCGACGTGAAGTCGTAGTGCGCATCGGCACCTTTGTCGTAGACGACAGGCCGCTTGCGCGCCGCGTCCTCGACGTGGCGCTCGGCGAGCGGCTGGCCCTCTGCCTGCGCGGTCAGCCACGCGAGCTCGAGGATGTTGTAGGCGGAGCGCGCATCGCCGCCCGCGCTTGCCGCGATCAGCGGCACGAGCTCGTCGGGCACCTGCGCCCCGAGTGCGGTCGCGCCGCGGCGCACCAGTTCCGCGACGTCCTCGTCCGAGTGCCGCTCGAGCTCGTAGACCTGCGAGCGCGACAGGAGCGCCGAGTTGACCTCGTAGTACGGGTTCTCCGTCGTCGCGCCGATCAACGTGATCGTGCCGTCCTCGACCGCGGGCAGGAGAGCGTCCTGCTGAGCCTTGTTGAAGCGGTGGATCTCGTCGAGGAAGAGGATCGTTCGCCGGCCGTGAGCGCCGAGCCGCTCACGCGCTCGCGCCAGCACTTCGCGGACCTGCGCGACCGTTGCGGAGACCGCCGAGAGCTCCTCGAACTCGGCGCCGGTGGCGCCGGCGACGATGCGGGCGAGTGTCGTCTTGCCGCTCCCGGGCGGCCCGTAGAAGATCGCCGAGCGCAGCCGGTCCTCCTCGATCGCACGTCGCAGCGCCGATCCTTCCGCGAGCACGTGGTGCTGGCCGACGAACTCGTCGAGGGTGGCGGGACGCAGGCGCTGTGCCAGCGGCGCGTACTCGGCGCTGCGCTCGCGGGCCGCGTCGGAGAAGAGATCGCTCATCGTGGCGCGAAGTATGCTCCGCCCGTGGCCGTCGAGGACTTTTCGCAACCGGTCCTCCCCGGGGGCGGCGCCTCCGACTACGAGCGCTACCTGCGGACGGACGAGCTGCTCGCACTCCAGAAGACGCCGGAGGAGTGGGCGCACCGGGACGAGCTGTTGTTCCAGACCGTGCACCAGTCCTCGGAGCTCTGGCTGAAGCACGCGTGCGCCGAGGTCGCGGGCGCGACCGAGCTCGTCGAGGCCGACCTGCCCGACGCCGCCGAGCGGCTGCTCCGCCGTGCTCAGCTCGCCGTCGCGTTCATCACCTCGCAGCTCGAGATGCTCGAGCAGCTCTCTCCGTGGGAGTACCAGACGATCCGCAAGGTGCTCGGCCACGGCTCCGGCTTCGACTCCCCAGGGATGCGCAACGTCCGCCGTGTCTCGCCGCCGCTCTGGGACGCCTTCGTCGCGGCTCTGGACCGGCGCGACCTCGACGTGATCTCGGTCTACCGTGGCGGAGCCGAGCACGAGGATCTCTACCAGCTCGCCGAGGCGCTCGTCGGCTGGGACGAGGCGATCACCGTGTGGCGGATCCGGCACTACAAGACCGTCGCGCGGATCATCGGCGATCGGGTCGTCGGCACCCAGGGGACTCCGGTCGAGGTGCTCGGCCGGCTGATCCACAAGAACCTCTACGACGAGCTCTGGGAGGCCCGTAACGAGCTGACGTCGCTCGCAAGCGAGGACGAGGGCTGAGCGCGCACGCCGACGAGGTGACCCGGCTCCTGCAGGAGCTGATCCGGGTCGACACGACGAACCCGCCGGGCAACGAGACGCCGGCCGCCGAGCTGCTGCGCGACTACCTCGCGGAGAGCGGCGTCGAGTGCGAGCTGTACGCGAAGGTGCCCGAGCGGGCGAACCTCGTCGCGCGGATTCCCGGGCGCGGCGACGGCCCGCGGCTCGCGCTGATCTCGCACACGGACGTCGTTCTCGCCGATCCGGCGGAATGGAAGCGGCCTCCGTTCGGCGGCGAGCTCGTCGCCGGTGAGGTCTGGGGCCGCGGTGCGCTCGACATGAAGGGCCAGGTCGCGGCGACCGCGGTCGCCGTCGCCTCGCTGGCGCGCGAGGGCTTCCGGCCGGGCGGAGACCTGATCTTCGTCGCGGCCGCCGACGAGGAGGTCGGCGCCGGCTTCGGCATGCAGTGGCTGTGCGAGGAGCACCCCGAGGCGGTCCGCTGCGACTACTCGCTCAACGAGGGCGCCGGCGAGCGGCTCGACCTGGGTGGTCGCGCGTTCTGGCTCTGCGCGACTGCGGAGAAGATGAGCGCTCCCTTCGTCCTGCGTGTGCGCGGTCGCAGCGGCCACGCCTCGCAGCCCGGCATGGCCGACAATGCCTTGCTGAAGGCCGCCGCGCTGATCGAGCGGCTCGGCGCCTTCCGCCCGGAGCTTCGTCACGGACCGGAGACCGAGGCGTTCCTGCGCACCGTGGTCGGCGAGGTGCCAGCAGCCGGAGAAGCCGTCGAGCGCGCGCGGACCGTCTCGGCCGAGGCGGCGAACATGATCGAGCCGCTGCTCTCGCTGACGGTCTCGCCGACGATGATCACGGCTTCGCGCAAGCGCAACGTGATTCCCGCTCTCTGCGAGGTGACCGTCGACTGCCGGTTGCTCCCGGGCCAGACCCCCGAGGACGTAGAGCCGCTGATTCGTGAGGCGCTCGGCGGCGAAGACGGCTACGAGCTCGAATGGATCGAGCGGCAGGGAGGGACGCGCTCAGCGCTCGGGACGCCGCTGTGGGATGCGATCGAGGCGTTCGTGGCGCGGATCGAGCCGGGCGCCGCGCTGGCGCCGATCTGCTGTGCGGGGTTCACGGACAGCCACTGGCTGCGCGCCGCGTTCGGCACGGTCGCCTATGGGTTCTTTCCGGCCAGGATGGACCCCGACGTGATGGCGCGCCTGATCCACTCCGCGGACGAGCGGGTGCCGGTCGCGGATCTCGAGCTCGGCGTCGACTTCCTCCGCCACGCGGCTCAGGCGCTGGCGTGATCGAGCTCTCGGCGCTCGCCGAGCTCGAGCAGGCGCTCGCGGAAGAGGGCTTCTTCGGGCGTACCGACGCCGTTGCCGACGTCTACCTCGGCTACGGCCTCTCACGCACGCTGCGGCGGAGGCACGAACCGGGGCCGCCCGAGCCGTGCCGGCTCCCGGCCGCGGCGCTTCGCATCTCGGACCCGCGCGGCTTTCGGCCTCGAAACGCGCCCGGGCGTTGCCGGATCGGCGCGTGGGAGCGCAGCTGGAGCGACGAAGCCTACGGCGCCGCGATCGAGGCGGTGCGGGCCTCGATCGCCGCGGGCGACGTCTACCAGGTGAACCTCGTCCAGCACCTCTCGGCCGACTTCGAGGGCGATCCGGCCGCGCTCGCGGCCTCGCTCGCATCGCTTGCGCCGCTCCGGCCCGAGCCGTTCGCGGGCGACGGCTGGGCAATCGTCTCCGGCTCACCGGAGCTCTTCCTCGCGCGCCGCGGCGACCGGCTCTGGACGTGCCCGATCAAGGGCACGCGACCGCTCGGCGAGCCCGTGGAGGGCCCCAAGGATCTCGCCGAGCACGTGATGATCGTCGATCTCGAGCGCAATGACCTCTCGCGCGTCTGCGAGCCGGGCACGGTGTGCTGGCCCGAGCTCGCGGTCGAGCACGAGCTGGCGGGGGTCGCCCACCTCGTCTCGACGGTCGAGGGCCGCCTGCGGCCCGACGCGACGCTGACCGAGATCCTCGAGGCCGCCTTTCCCGGCGGCTCGATCACCGGTGCGCCGAAGCTTGCCGCGATCGACCGGATCGCCGAGCTCGAGCCGGTGGGGCGCGGGGCCTCGATGGGGGCGCTCGGGCGGATCTGGCCCAGCGGCGACTTCGAGCTCGCACTGACGATCAGGACGTTCGCCGTCGCCGACGGCCGCATCCACTTCTGGGTCGGCGGCGGGATCGTCTGGGACTCCGAGCCTGCAGCCGAGATCGAGGAGTCGTGGGTGAAGGCGCGCCCGCTGCTCGAGCGGGTCGGGAGCCTCGCGCTCGCATGAGGACGCTCGCCGTCGCCGTCACCGGGCGCGGCGTGGTGCCGCCGGACGCTCCGGTGCTGCGCGCGGACGACGACGCGCTGCTGCGCGGCCGCGCCGTGTTCGAGACCACGAGGGTCTACGGCGGCGTGCCGTTCCGGCTCGACGACCATCTGCGCCGGCTCGCCGGCTCGGCCGGCCGCATCGGCCTGGAGACGCCGCCGGCCGAGGAGCTGGAACGGCTCGCCGGGCTCGCCCTCGTGGAGGCGCAGGCGCCCGACGCGGTGCTGCGCCTCTACTGGACGCCCGGCGGGACCGGGATCGTGCTCGTCAGCGAGCTGCCCGAGGCACTCGACGAGCTGCGCACGCGCGGCGCGAAACTGGTCTCGTTGACCGGGCCGGACGTCTCCGCACCGTGGCTGCTCGGCGGGGTCAAGTCGACGAGCTATGCCGTCAACATCGCGGCGCAGGCCGAGGCGCAGCGCCGCGGCGCCGACGACGCGGTCTTCGTGACACCGGACGGGATCGTGCTCGAGGGTCCGACGACGAACATCTGGTGGCGACGCGGCGACGTTCTCTACACGCCGTCGCTCGAGCTCGGCATCCTCGCGGGGGTGACGCGGGCGGCGCTGCTCGAGCTGTCGCGCTGGGACGTGCGCGAGGGCGCGTTCCCACTCGACGAGCTTGCCGTCGCGGACGAGGCGTTCACCAGCTCGTCGGTGCGCGAGGTGATGCCCGCCGTCGAGCTGGACGGCCGCCCGCTCGGCCGCGGCCCCGCGGCAGACGAGCTCCAGGCGGCGCTTCGCCGCTACGCTTCCGGGCGATGAGCGAGAAGATCCGCCTCGGCGGTATGGCTCTCCGAAACGGCGTGCTCGTGCACGGGCCGACAGCCTGGGCCTGCGCCGTCCGCACCGACACCGGCGAGCTGAAGGTCGTCGCGGAGAAGAAGCGCCTCCGCGCGGCCGGCGTCCGCTCGCCGCTCGTTCGGGGCGCCGCACGACTCGCCGAGTCCTTCGCAGTCCTGCCGCAGGTGCGCCGCAAGCTGCCGGAGGCGCGCCTCCCATTCGAGCGCCCTGCCCTGCTCGGCGCGATGCTCGGCACCGCCGTCGCCGTGCGAGTCATCCGAGGCTCGCAGCTCGGGCCGGCCGCGCAGGAGCTGATGAGCGGCCTGCTTGCGGTAGCGCCCGCTGCGCTGGCGGTGCGCGGCGGCGAGCTCGCCGGCTACCACGGCGCCGAACATGTTTCGATCGGGAGCTACGAGCACGGCGTCTCCCGGCCGAAGGAGCACGAGCGCTGCGGCTCGCACCTGATCGGGCCCCTGCTCGCCACCCAGGCGCTCGGCAACGTGCTCGCCTCGCGCGCTCCCGCCCGGCTGCGCACGCCGGCGCGCATCGCCGCCACCGCCGGGGCGCTCGCGGCGTCGACCGAGCTCTTCGGCTGGATGATCAGGAATCCCGAAAAGCGCCTCTCGAAGGTGCTCGCGCGTCCCGGGTACGAGCTTCAGCACCGGCTTGCGACCACCGAGCCCAGCCCCGAGCAGCTCGAGGTCGCGGAGGCGGCTCTCGCGGCGTGCCTCGCGCTCGAGGATGACGGAGACCAGGGCTAGCGGCGAGCGCCTCGCGCCGGAGGTCTTCGACCTCCCGGTCGAGAAGATGCGCGAGGGCTACTACACCGACGCGTACTTCAATCACGTCCGCTCGGCGCTGCTCGCGGACGGCCGCCGGCCGCGCGTCGTGATGCAGGTCTTCCAGAAGAACGACGCCTACCTGGGTGGGATGGACGAGGCGATCGCGATTCTCAAGCTCTGCTCCGACGACTGGGAAGGCCTGACGGTGCACGCGCTCTACGACGGCGATCGAATCGCCCCCTATGAGCCCGTGATGACGATCGAAGGGGACTACACCGGCTTCGCCCGCCTCGAGACCGTCTATCTCGGCGTGCTCGCGCGGCGAACCCTGATCACGACGAACGTCGTGCACGTGCTCGAGGCCGCGAACGGGAAGCCGATCATCTTCATGCCGGCCCGGCACGATCATCACCGGATCCAGACGGGCGACGGGTACGCCGCCCATGTCGCGGGGAGCATCGTCGGCTCGCCGGTCGGCGTCACGACCGACGAGCAGGCGTCGTGGTGGGGAGGCCGCGGTGTCGGGACGGTGCCCCACTCCCTGATCGCCGCGTACGGCGGCAACACCGTGCTCGCCGCGACGAAATTCGCCGACTGGGCGCCGGACGACTTCAACATCACGGTGCTCGTCGACTTCGAGAACAACTCCGTCGAGACCGCGCTGGACGTTGCGCGAGCGCTCGGGCCGAAGCTCTGGGGCGTGCGGCTCGACACCTCGGAGTCGCTCGTCGACCGCTCGTTGTGGGGCGAGCTGGGCGACTTCGCGCCCGTCGGCGTCAACGAGCGGCTCGTCTGGAAGGTGCGCGAGGCGCTCGATCACGACGGCTTCGAGCGCGTCAAGATCGTCGTCTCCGGCGGCTTCTCGGTCGAGAAGATCCGGCGGTTCGAGGCGAGCGGCGTCCCGGTCGACTCCTACGGGATCGGCTCGTCGCTGATCCGTGGCTCGAACGACTTCACCGCCGACGTC
Source organism: uncultured Actinomycetes bacterium (assembly GCA_963757725.1). Lineage (GTDB taxonomy): Bacteria > Actinomycetota > Thermoleophilia > Gaiellales > Gaiellaceae > CAVWSR01. Next base: position 45,905 of record CAVWSR010000002.1, on the reverse strand, counting down.
GTGCTCAGCGACGGGCGCCCCTCCGCGAAGGCCGGTCGCCACTACCGCGCCAACCCGCGGCTCGCGCCGGTCTCCTGATGCGACGGATCCTCTGGGACGTCGACACGCAGGTCGACTTCATGCTTCCGGACGGCAGGCTCTACGTGCCGGGCGCGGAGGAGACGATTCCCGCGATGGAGCGCCTCGTGCAGGCGGCGCGGGCGGCCGGGCTCGTGCACGTCGCCTCCGCGGACGACCACGAGCTCACCGACTCCGAGCTCTCCGAGGAGCCGGACTTCCGGACGACCTATCCGGCCCACTGCCTGCGCGGCACGCGCGGTGCCCGCAAGATCCCCGAGACCGAGCAGGACGACCCGGTGCCGCTCGGGCTCGCCCCGGTGCCGGCCGAGTACCTGCGCGGGCGCCGAGTTCCTGCTGCTGAAGAAGAGCTTCGACGTCTTCACGAATCCTCACGCCGAGCGGCTGCTCGCGCTGCTCGATCCCGACGAGATCGTCGTCTTCGGCGTCGCGACGGACGTCTGCGACGACGCGGCCATCCACGGCTTTCTCGACCGCGGGAGGCGCGTCCGCTTCGTAGAGGACGCCGCGCGGGGCCTGGACGCGGGACGCGTTGCGGCAGCTCTGACCGCCTGGCGTGAGCGGGGCGTCGAGGTCTCCACGGTTGACGCCGTGCTCGCCGTCCTCTAACTCGAGGATGGGTGGTCGGGCACTGGCTGACACAGCTGCGGGACTTCGCCATCAACTGGTGGCCCCTGTTCCTGATCATTTTTTACGCGTTGATGCTGTACATCTTCTGGCGCCTGATGGCGCTGATGCCACGCGTCAAGCCGGCGAGGGTGGAGCATGGCGCGTCGAACGTCCGCTTCGAGGAGGTCGCGGGGCTCGACGAGGCAAAGGCCGAGCTGCTCGAGATCGTCGACTTCCTGCGCGACCCGAAGCGCTTCACCAAGCTCGGCGCGCGGGTGCCGAAGGGGCTCCTGCTGTACGGGCCGCCGGGTACCGGCAAGACGCTGCTCGCGAAGGCGGCGGCGAACGAGTCCGGAGCCCACTTCTACTCGGCGAGCGCCTCGTCGTTCGTCGAGATGTTCGCCGGCCTGGGCGCGGCGCGGATCCGCAAGCTGTTCGAGGAGGCGCGCAAGCATGCGCCCGCGATCATCTTCATCGACGAGCTCGACGCCGTCGGGATCGCGCGCGGCGGTCACGGCTTCAACCGCGAGCACGACCAGACGCTGAACCAGCTGCTCGTCGAGCTCGACGGCTTCGGCGAGCGCGACCAGGTCGTCGTCATGGGCGCGTCGAACCGGCTCCAGGATCTCGACACGGCGCTGCTACGGCCAGGCCGCTTCGACCGTCAGATCCTGATCTCGCCGCCCGACCTCAAGGGCCGCGAGGAGATTCTGCGCGTGCACACGCGCGGCAAGCCGCTCGCCGCCGACGTCGATCTCGGGCTGATCGCGAGGCAGACCGCGGGCCTCACCGGCGCCGATCTCGCCAACATCGCGAACGAGGCTGCCATCTTCGCCGGCCGCAAGCAGCTCCAGTACGTGCGCCAGACCGACTTCGAGGCGGCGATGGAGCGAGTCGTCGCCGGGCTGCAGCAGCGCAAGGTCGTCACCGACAAGGAGAAGCGGATCCTGGCCTACCACGAGGGCGGCCACGCGCTGATGGCGCACCTGATGGGCGAGCTGATGCAGCTGCAGAAGGTCTCGATCGTCGCCCGCGGGGACGCGCTCGGCTACGCGTACTACCTGCCGGAGGACGAGCGGTATCTGCGGACGAAGGAGGAGCTGCTCGACATGATGAAGGTCGCGCTCGCCGGTCGCGCGGCCGAGCAGATCGTCTTCGGACGCGTCACGAACGGCGCGGCGAACGATCTCGAGAAGGTCACCTCGCTCGCGCGTCAGATGGTGTTCGAGTTCGGCATGTCCGACGTGGCGACCTCGCGGACGATGCGCGCCGACAACTACGCGCTCTCCGAGGAGACGAAGCGGACGCGCGACCAGGAGCAGGCGCGGCTGACCGACGAGGCCTACGACGAAGCGCTGCGGCTGCTGTCGAAGCACCGCGCCGCGCTCGACCGGCTTGCAAGCGCGCTGCTCGAGCGCGAGACGCTCGGGCGCGAGGACGTCGCCGTGCTGCTCGCGGACACGGGCATCGAGTCGCTGGCCTCGGAGACCGTCGGCACCCCGCGCGCGATCATTCCGCTCGCGGACTAAGTCTGTCAGGGGGCGCCTTACAATCTGTGTAGGGCGAGCCAGCAGATTGCGCCGGGCGGCTAGAACTGTCTGGTGATCCGTTTCGTCGACGAGCTCGAGTTCGGCTTCGGCTGGATCGACGCGCAGCCGGCCTATCAGCAGCGCGCCGCGCACGCGCTCGCCGTCGACGGGCGCGTCTGGCTGTTCGATCCGATCGAGGGCGCGGGCGTCGACGAGCGAGTGCGAGCGCTCGGGGAGCCCGCCGGAGTGATCCAGCAGTTCGGGCGGCACCGGCGGGACTGCCGTGCCTTCGCGATCCGTTACGGAGTTCCACTGCACGAGCTCACGGTCGGCGACGCGCCGTTCGAGCAGATTCGGCTTTCGAGCAGCGAGATCGCCGTCTGGTGGCCGGAGGAGAGCACGCTCGTCGTGGCCGAGGCAGTCGGCACCGCGGTCTTCGACCGGACGGTGGGCGAGCGGCTCGGCGTCCATCCTCTACGGCGCCTCTCGGCTCCGAAGGCGCTGCTCGAGCTCGTGCCGGCGCACCTCCTGCTCGGCCACGGCGAGGGGCTTCACGGCCGCGGCGCTGCCGCCGAGCTCCACCGCGCGATTCGTCAGGCAGCCGTGCGGGCGCCGCTCTTGCCGCTCAACCTCCTGCCGCGCCTCCAACGCCGCTGAGATGGCGGCGCAGTGCCGTCAGGCGCTCGTCCCACTGTGAGCCGACGCTCTCGAGCCACGCAAGCGCGTCGCCGAGCGGCTCCGGCGTCAGCCGGTAGCGAGTCTCGCGCCCGTGGCGGCCGGCCTCGACGAGGCCTGCGTCCGCGAGCGCGGCCAGATGCTTCGCGACCGCCTGTCGCGTCACGGGCAGCTCCGCCGCGAGCTCGGTCGCGGTCGCCGAGCCGCGTGAGGCCAGCGTCTCGAGCACGAAGCGGCGGTGCGGGTCGGCGAGCGCGGAGAAGACGTCAGACGCAGGCACAGAGCGCGCTCAGCTCGAGCGCAGGCCCGAACTGCGGCGAGGACTCTGTCACGAACAGGCGGGTTGCCCCACCGGCCTGCTCGAGCTCGAGCTCGACGAGCCCGTCGTCCTCGAAGCGCAGCGACAGGTAGCGCTCCGGCTCGACCTCCTCCACGATGGCGCGCCGCTCGTCGCCGTCGCCCCAGCGGAACACACCCTCGCCGCCGGGCCGCACGTCGAGCTCGACGTCGTTCGCGAACCATTCTTCGAGTCGCTCGGGCTCGGTCAGCGCCGCCCAGACCTCCTCGACCGGATCCTCGAGCACGATCTCCCGCCTGACCTCCATGTGCAACCTCCAAGTTGCGTATAGGATCTGCAACCAAAGAGTTGCACGTAAAGGAGGCTCCGATGTCGGTGATTCCGATGGTGATCGAGTCGGACGGGAGGCTCGAGCGCTCGTTCGACATCTACTCCCGCCTGCTGCGCGAGCGGATCGTCTTTCTCGGCCGCGAGGTCGACGACGAGATCGCGAACGTGATCGCCGCGCAACTGCTCGTGCTCGAGGCCGACGATCCCGAGCAGGACATCAGCCTCTACATCAACTCGCCGGGCGGCTCGGCCTATGCGGGCATGGCGATCTACGACGCGATGCAGTACGTGAAGCCCGACGTGCGCACGGTCTGCTTCGGGATCGGCATGTCCGCAGCCGCGATGATCCTCGCCGGCGGCGCCGCCGGCAAGCGCTTCGCCCTCCCCAACGCGAAGATGATGATCCATCAGGGCTCCGGCGGCTTCCGCGGCACGCCGGCGGACATCCAGATCGCGGCGCGCGAGATCCTGGAGCTGACGCGGCGGATGGCCGAGCTGATCGCCCGGCACTCCGGGCAGGACGTCGAGCAGGTGATGCTCGACATCGATCGGGACCGGTTCATGACGCCCGGAGAGGCGGTCGAGTACGGCCTGATCGACGAGATCCTGCCCGGCGGAGCCCGCTAGCATCCGCGCAGTGGAGACGAGGGGCATCCACCATCTCGGCCTGGCCGTCGATGATCTCGACGAAGCCGTCGCGACGTACGAGCGCCTGTTCGGCGCCCGTGCTCGAGCACCGCGATGCGCGTGCCCGACCAGGGCGTCCGAGGCGGCGTCGGTGCGCGTCGGCTACGAGCCGCGTCGAGCTGCTCGCGCGCGCTGGGCGACGACACGCCGGTCGGCAGGTTCCTCGCCAAGTCGCGGCCCGGGGATGCACCATGTCGCGTACGAGGTCGACGACGTCCGCGCCTCGCTCGAGCGCGCTCAGGGCCGCGGGCGCCGAGCTGATCGACGAGGACGCCGCGCGCCGGGCTTTTCGGCCTGCAGGTCGCCTTCGTCCATCCCGACGCCGTCCACGGCGTCCTCTCGGAGGTGGTTGCCCGTGGCTGACACCGATCGCATCCGGATCGAGGTCGCCTTCGACGGCGGCCAGATCGTCGAGCGCTCTCGTCCCCGCCGACGCGGCCGACCGAGCTCGAAGCTGCCGTCGGTCGACCGGAGCGAGGGCTCGTTTCGCGCTCGACGCCGAGGACGGCCGGTACACCGTCGTGCTGCGGCGGGTCGTGTACGTCAAGCGGTTCGCACGCGAGCCGGCCGCGTCAGGCTTCGGTTCGGCGTAACTCCGCGCCGCTTGCTCCGGTGCGATCTCGGGGAAACCTCAGTGGCAGACGAGGATACGTCCCAGCCGAGAGCTGCGGCTGGCGCGCGATCGCTCGCAGCAGATGCGGGCGCTCGTCGCGCGCGGCCCAGGCAGGGCGAGCGCGAGGCGCTCGAAGAGCTGTACCTGATCCACTTCGACCGGATCTACAGCTACCTGCACGTCAGCGTCGGCAACCGGCACGACGCCGAGGACCTGACGACGCAGACGTTCCTGAAGATGCTCGAGTCGATCGGCACGCTTCCGCTGGCAGTCGGCGCCGTTCTCGGCCTGGCTGTTCCGGATCGCGCACAACCTCGCGATGGACCACTTCCGCGCCAACCGGCGCTGGCAGCCGGAGGAGGACGTGCCCGAGCCGCACGGGCGCAGGAGGAGCGCGTCGGCCGAGGAGGAGGCGATGCAGTCGATCGGCCGCGAGTCGATGCTCGAGCTGATCGACAAGCTCTCGCCCGAGCAGCAGCAGGTGCTGACGCTGAAGTTCGTCTTCAGCTTCCCGAACGCGGAGGTCGCGACGATCCTCGGCAAGACCGAAGGCGCGATCAAGTCGCTCCAGCACCGCGCGCTCGTCTCGCTGCAGAAGCAGATCGCGCCGGGCTCGTAGCCGACCATCTAGGCTCTCTCGCGCGATGGCTCTCGAGATCGGGATCGTCGGGCTGCCGAGCTCGGGCAAGACGACGCTCTTCCAGCGCGCTGACACGCGCGGACGCGGCCGACCAGGCGCACGTCGGGCATGGCGCGATCGCCGACGAGCGGCTCGACCAGCTTGCCGAACGGTCGTGCACGCGAAGAAGGTCACGCCGGCGACGATCCGCGTCACGACGTGCCCGGCACGGGCCCGGAGCTGCTCGGCAACCTGCGCCAGGTCGACGCGCTGCTCGTCGTGCTCGACGGTTTCTCGGGGACGCGCGTCCCCGCCGACGACCTCGAGACGCTGAAGCTCGAGCTGCTCGTCGCCGACCGCGACCACGTCGAGCGCCGCCTCGAGCGAGTCGAGAAGCAGGCGAAGTCCGGCGACGCGAAGCTGCGAGGCCGAGGTCGTGCGAGCTGCAGCAGCTCCTCGCGCACCTCGACGCCGGCCGCACGCTCGCCGACTGGCCGGACGAGCTGCCGGACGAGCTGGAGCCGCTCACGACCAAGCCGCTGCTCGAGCTCGAGAACGGCCCCGGCGGCATCGACCTCCAGCTCGAGGCCGAGCTGGCGGAGCTCTCCGCCGAGGAGGCGGCCGCATTCCGCGGCGGGCGCGTCCGCGCTCGGCGAGGTCGCGCGCCGGCTCGCGGAGGCGCTCGACCTGATCACGTTCTTCACGGCCGGCGAGAAGGAGACGCGGGCGTGGACGCTGCGGCGCGGCGAGACTGCGCTCGACGCCGCCGAGACGATCCACTCCGACATCGCCCGTGGCTTCATCCGCTGCGAGGTGATCCGGTGGGACGATCTCGTCGGCCGCCGGCTCCACGCCGAGGCGTCGCGCGCGGGCAAGCAGCGGCTCGAGGGCAAGACGTACGTCGTCGAGGACGGCGACGTCCTCAACGTCCGCTTCAACGTCTGACGATGGGCCGCCCGTGCGGTTTTGCATACGTTCTCCGCGGCAGCGACGTCGTGATCAGCCACCGCGGCGTGAAGGCGGGCACGCTGCGCGGCGAGGCCGCAGCCGGCTTCCTCCGGGAGGTCATGTCGGGCGACCCGCAGCAGGTGATGGCGCGCGCGACCCGCAACTACAAGCACGGCAACGAGCGCGTCGCCCGCGACCACCCGAGGAACCGCTAGTCGCTAGTCGACCGGACGCGTCGCCGCAACGGCGTCGAGCTGGTTCGCGTGGTACAGCACCGACGCCTCGGCCGTGCGCGCGGCGCGCGCGTCGTGATGGCACGCGATCGCGTGCAGCAGCTCGGCGCGGACGCCGGAGTCCAGCGCCCCACAACGCTCCTCGACCAGGCGCAGGCCGAGGTGGACGTGCCCGAGCAGGCGCCCCTCCTCGGACTGGTGGAAGCCGGGGCCGGGCTTCAGCTCGAGCTGTGCGCCCCACGTCGTGCAGCAGTGCGGCGGCAACGAGCAGGTCGCTCCGCAGGCGCGGGTGGAGCTGCGCGGTCTCGCGGCAGAGCGTGGCGACGCCGACCGTGTGCTCGAGCAGGCCACCGGCGTAGGTGTGGTGCTCCGGGCTCGCGGGCAGGCGGCGCAGCGCACGCCGGAGCACGGCGTCGCCGACGATCCGCTGCACGACCCCCTGGAGTCCGCGGTGCGTCAGCTCGGAGGCGAGGAACTCGAGGAACCCATCGAGCTCGTCCGGGTCGCGCCGCATCGCGGGCGCCAGGTCGCCGGGGTCGGTCTCCGGCGCCGGCTCGAGCGAGCGCACCTCGAGCTGCAGCCGGTCGCGAAAGCGCTCGACACGGCCGAGCACACGCACGGCGTCGCCCTCGGCGAAGCGCTGGTCGAGCAGCTCGACGTCGTTCCAGACCCGCGCCTCGATCCGCCCGCTCGGGTCGACGAGCTCGAGCGCGAGGTAGACGGACCCGCCCTTCGTGCGCAGGCGCCGCTTGCTCGCGACGGCATAGACGCCCTCGACGACGCGGTCCTCGACCAGCTGCGCGATCGCGCTCACGGGCCGAGTCTAGGCGGCGAGACGGCTGGTAGGCTCGGCGCGATGGCCGTGATCAAGCCCTTCCGAGCGCTGCGCTACGTCGAGCCCTCGCCGGCGGTCGTAGCGCCTCCCTACGACGTGATCTCCTCGGAGCAGCGCGCCGATTATCTCGCCCGCGACCCGCACAACGTCGTGCACCTGACGCTGCCCGATTCGGAAGCGGTGGCCGCGCGGCTGCTCGGCGAATGGCGCGCCGAGGGCGTGCTCGCCGAGGACGAGGAGCCGGCTCTGTGGGCGCTCGCCCAGGACTACGTCGGGCCCGACGGTGTCGCCCGCACTCGCGACCGGGGTCGTCGCCTCGCTGCAGGTCGAGCCGTACGAGCGGAAGATCGTGCTGCCGCACGAGCGCACCCACAGCGGCCCGAAGGAGGGGCGCCTGCGTCTGCTTCGGGCGACGCGGACGCAGCTCGAGCCGATCTTCCTGCTCCACGAGGGCCGGACCTTGCTCGAGGGTCGACGGTCCGCCGACCCTCGCCGCGGAGGAGGGCGGCGTCACGCACCAGGCTCTGGCAGGTCGCCGATCCGGCCGAGATCGCCCGGGTTGCCGGCGCTCTCGCCGGTGAGCAGCTGCTGATCGCCGACGGTCACCATCGCTACGAGACGGCGGTCGCGTTCCGCGAGGAAGACGGCGCCGATTCGATGATGGTCGTCCTCGTCGGCTCCGACCAGGACGGGCTCGAGATCTTCCCGACACATCGCGTCGCCGAGCATGCGGGCGAGGTCGGTGCGAACGGCGAGGCCGGCGAGCCGCTCCGGCTGCTTCGCGAGCTCGGCACGGCCGCCCGTGATCACGCGGCCGTCGTGCTCGTCCGCCCCGGGGGCGGGCCGCGATCGTCGAGGGCGAGCGGGACGAGCTCGACGCTGCGCTCGTCGAGCGCCTCGGGCCCGAGGGCGTCACCTACACGCCGGTCGCCGAGGAGGCGATCGCCGCCGTCGAGTCGGGGCGCGCCGAAGCGGCCTTTCTCCTGCGCCCGCCGCTGATCGACGAGGTGCGCGCGGTCGCGAGGCGCGGCGAGGTGATGCCGCAGAAGAGCACGTACTTCTATCCCAAGCTCCTCTCCGGGCTGCTCTTCCACCCGGTGTGAGCGACTGGCTCGCACGCTGCCGAGCGGCCGTGGCGGACGTCCAGGCCGTGCTCGCCGAGCTTCCCGGCCGGGCCGAGCGGGAGCCGGTCGTCAGGCACGGCGAGGGCGGCGACGATACGACGGCGATCGACGCGCGCGCCGAGGAGGTCGTGCTGCGGCACTTCGAGGACGTGAGCGTCGTCTCGGAGGAGGTCGGCGAGCTCGTTCGCCCTGGCGCCACGGTGGTCGTCGTCGACCCGATCGACGGCTCTCTGAACGCCAAGCGCGGGATCCCGTTCTTCTCGCTCTCGATCGCCGTTGCGGACGGCCGGACGATGGACGACGTCCACTTCGGCTACGTCTACGACTTCGGCTCGGGCGAGGAATGGGTCGCCGCGCGAGGTGAGGGGGCGACGCTGAACGGAGAGGCGTTGCGCGAGCTGCCGAAAGACCGGATCGAGATCCTGTCGTTCGAGGCGACGAGGACGTCGTTCGTCGCGGAGCAGGCGGTGTCGATGGTCGGCATCGCGCACCGCCTCCGGATCATGGGCTCGCTCGCGCTCTCGCTCTGCCACCTCGCCGCGGGCCGCGTCGACGGCGTCTGCTCGCTGAAGCCGGCGCGCTCGGTCGACATCGCCGCCGGCCAGCTGCTCGTGCGCGAGCGGGGGCTCGCGATCGACCTGTTCGAGGAGCCGCCGTTCGGCGCGGCGCCGCTCGACCTCGCCGGGCGCTCGCGCGTCGTCGCCGCAGGAACGCCGGAGCTGTGCCGCACGCTCGCCGAGGCGCTGTCCGCGTCGGCTGCTCCGATTGGGACAACGCCCGCCGGCGCGGGCTGATCCACCTGAGCGGCTGGCGTCCGCGAACGCGCCGGCGCTCGAGGCGCTGCCCGGCCGCCCGTAGCCGCGGGCGTTCCACAACGCGCCCACCCGACCCACGGGTCGGCTGCGGCGCAGGCGCGTTGCGGCGACGGAGGGTTCCGCACGCCCGTCCGGCGACGTGTCGCCGCCGCCAGTAGACCAGCCGCCGGGTAAAGCCGGGTTAAAGAAGCTCGACCGTACACTGAAGGCGTGCGACTCCTGGTGGTCGAGGACGAGCAGGATCTCGCCGACGCGATCGCCTTCGGCCTGCGGCGCGAGGGCTACGCGGTGGACGTCGCGTACGACGGCGACGAGGCGCTCGTCAAGGCCTCGGTGTACCCGTACGACCTGATCTGCCTCGATCTCAATCTGCCGGGGACCGACGGGCGCGAACTTTGCCGGTGGGTCGCCGCGGCCGAGCGGAGCGACGGTGCGGAGCGGCCGCGGCTGCTGATCGTGACGGCGCGCGACGGCCTCGCCGACCGGGTGGCCGGCCTCGACGACGGCGCCGACGACTACCTCGTCAAGCCATTCGCCTTCTCCGAGCTGAACGCCCGGGTGCGGGCGCTGCTGCGGCGCGACGCGGCGCCCACGGCTGCATTGATCAGGGTCGGCGACCTCGAGCTCCACCAGACGCGTCGCGAGGCGCGCCGCGCCGGCCGCACGCTGCGGCTCTCGCCCAAGGAGTTCGCACTGCTTCGCTACTTCATGTCACACCCGGACGAGGTCCTGTCCGAAGGGCATCTGCTGACCCACGTCTGGGACGAGCATGCGAATCCGTACACGAAGACCGTGCGGGTGACGGTGATGACGCTGCGGCGCAAGCTCGACGAGCCGGGCCGTGCGCAGCCGATCGAGACCGTGGTCGGCAGCGGCTACCGGCTGCGGAGTGTGGCGTGAGCTCGCACCTGCGCTCCGTTCGCTTCCGGATGGCGGCTACGTACTCGGCGGTCGTCTTCTCGCTCGCCGTCCTCGTGTACGCGGGCATCTACGCGGGGCTCGCGCTCCAGAAAGAGCAGGCGCCCGTCAGGTTCGTGACCGATCGGATCATCGACCCGGAGACGAGCGGCATGCCCTTCACGGAGATCGTCCTCCTCGTCGACCCACACGCCTCCCTGAAGCGGGAGGTGCAGCGCCAGGTGCACGAGAGCACGCTGCACCGGCTGCGCCAGATCGGGCTCTGGACGCTCCCCGGGCTCTTTCTCGTCTCGCTGCTCGTCGGCTGGCTGCTGGCGCGCCGGCTACTGCGTCCCGTCGAGCGGATCACGGCGACGGCTGAGGAAATCTCTGCGACCGACCTCTCCCGGCGGATCGCCCTGGAAGGGCCGGAGGACGAGCTGAAGCGCCTCGCGGACGCCTTCGACTCGATGCTCGAGCGGATCGACGGTGCGTTCGCCGCGCAGCGGCAGTTCGTCGCGGATGCCTCGCACGAGCTGCGCAACCCGATCGCGATCATCCAGACGAATCTCGACGTCGCGGCGGACGAGCTCGGGTCTCGCGCGTCGGTCGTCCGCCGGGCAGCGCTTCGCATGGGGAAGCTCGTCGACGACATGCTCGCGCTCGCCCGCACCGAGGCCACGGGGTGGCGCGAGCGGGTGGGGCTCGACTCGATCGCGGCGGACGTGGCCGAGGAGTACGAGGAGATCGCGGCGGTGCGCGGCGTCCGGATCGCCGTCGAGGGCGTCGGCCAGGAGGTGCGCGTCGATCCCGAGGCGCTCCGCCGCGCGCTCGCCAATCTCGTCGACAACGCGGTCCGCGTCTCGCCCGAGGGCGGCGTCGTCACGATCCGCTACGGGATCAGCCCCGGCGGCGCGTGGGTCGAGGTCGCAGACCGTGGACCCGGCATTCCGCGGGAGGAGCAGGCGCGCATCTTCGAGCGTTTCTGGCGCGCCGACGACAGCCGGACCCGCTCGAGCGGCGGCAGCGGGCTCGGACTCGCGATCGTGCGGAGGATCGTCGATGGACACGGCGGCAGGGTGTCGCTCGTCTCGGCGCCCGGGGAGGGTGCGCGCTTCACGATCCACCTTCCGGCCGCGGCGCGCCCCGCGGTGCGGCCCGAGGTCGTGTCGACGGCGTAGCATCGAGTCATGTCAGCCTTGGCCGTCGCGCTGGCGTCGCTCGTCGTGACCTTCACGGCCCATGGGCACGCGCCGAAGATCGGCCAGTCCGCGGAAGTCGGCCCGAAGTGGGCGTACACGGTCAAGGTGACCCGCGCCGGGAAGCCGGTGCGCGCGAAGCTGACGATGCAGATCGTCGATCCGCTCGGGACCGCGCACCCCGTCGAGGTGGGACCGACGACCCGCCCGATCACCCGGCTGCCGATCGTCGGCGTCTACCGGGACTACATGATCTTCCCGCCCGAGTCGCGCGGCGTGCCGCTGAAGATCCGGGTCACCGTCGCCGCCGGCCCGCAGAGGCGCATTCTCGTCTATGTGGTGACGCCGCGAGGGTGAGCGTCGGCGCCGAGATCGTCGTCGACGGCGTGCGCAAGTCGTTCGAGGGCGGCCGGGTGCCGCGCGCTGCGAGGACGTCTCGCTGCGCGTCGAGCCCGGGCGAGCTCGTCGCGCTGACCGGCGCCGTCCGGCTCGCGGCAAGAGCACGCTCCTCAACCTGATCGGCGCGCTCGACCGGCCCGACGCCGGCTCGATCGTCGTCGCCGGCGAGGCGCTCGAGCGCCTCGCGAGCCCGGCCGAGTACCGCGCCGCGACGGTCGGCTTCGTCTTCCAGGCCCACAACCTGCTCCCGACGCTGACGGCGGTCGGAGAACGTCCAGATGCCGATGTTCGGACGCGGCCGCCCGCGGCGCGAGCGCGAGGCCCGCGCGCGAGCAGCTGCTCGACGAGGTCGGTCTCGAGCAGCGCGGCCGACGCGCGCCCTCGACTCTCTCGGGCGGCGAGCGCCAGCGCGTCGCGATCGCGCGCGCGCTCGCGAACGGGCCGCGGCTGCTGCTCGCCGACGAGCCGACGGGCTCGCTCGACTCCGAGACGGGGGCCCAGGTGGTCGAGCTGCTGCAGGACGCTGCGCGCGCAGCACGGGATGACGATCCTGCTCGTCACGAACGACGACGAGGTCGCCGCGCTCGCCGACCGGACGCTGCGTCTGCGCGACGGCGTCATTCGTGACGAAGCGCCTCGATCGGCGTCAGCCTGACCGCTCGCCACGTCGGATAGAGCGCGCCGAGCAGACCGACGCCGAGCGCGAACGCGAGTCCCCAGGCGAATGTCGCGGCGGTGTAAGTCGGGCTGATCAGCCCCGAGAGCGCGCTGCGGCCGACGAAGACCTGCGCCGCGAGCACGCCGAGCCCGCAGCCGACGCCGAGCGCGAGCAGGCAGATCCCGACCGCCTCGGAGACGATCATCGGCGCCGACCCGCAGCGCCGGCCAGCCGACCGCGCGCAGGATCCCGATCTCGCGGGTCCGCTCGAACACCGACATCGCCATCGTGTTGCGTGACGCCGATCCCGCCGACGATCAGCGCCAGCGATCGAGACGATCCAGCCGGTCGAGATGATCAGGCGGCTCGACGTGTCGACCTTGATCGCCTGGCCCGGCTCGGTGATCGCGGCGACGCCCGGGTAACTGCCGCTCGAGCCGCGGGCGACGGCTTGACGTTCGTAGCCGAGCTTGACCGTCGACGCCGATCGAGGTGATCTCGCCGGGCCGCTTCGCGAGCGCCTCGACCGTGTGCAGCGGCAGCACGAGCCCGAGGTCCTCGAAGCGGTTGCCGGAGTGGTAGATGCCGTCGATCCTGAAGGAACGGCCCTCGAGCTCGGACGAGCTGGCCGACGTGCTTTCCCGAGTGGTCGCCCGCCATCGCCGGGCCGCGGGCGCCCGCGACGACGACGAAGCGCCCGTAGGCGAACTCCGCCGGGTCGAGCCCGAAGACGAGCGTGCCGCCCGACGACGAGCAGCTTCACCTTCGCGACCGCCGCGACGCCAGGATCGCCGCGCGACCTTCGCCGCCAGCGACTCGGGCAGCAGCGAGCGCGTGAAGTCGGAGACGTCCGACTGGTAACAGCCCGAAGTCGGCGCGGCCGACGTGGATCAGATCGCCCGCCGTCCGGTGCACGCCGTTCGTGATCGCGAGCAGCGCGACGATCAGACCGACGCCGAGCCCGACGCCGGCGGCGGTGAACACCGTCCGCGCCGGGCCGCCGCAGCAGGTTCTTCCAGATCAGCGCGGGCCAGGTCACAGGGGTATTGGTACCCTCGCATAACGATGGAACCGAGCCGCGACGCGATCCTGAAGGCGCTCGAGAGCGTGATCGACCCGGAGCTGCACCGGAACGTCGTCGATCTCGACATGGTGCGCGAGATCGAGCTCGCCGGCGGCCAGGTGACGGTCACGATCGCGCTCACGGTCGTGGGCTGCCCGCTGCGCCACTCCTTCCAGGAGCAGGTGGACAAGGCGCTGCTCCCGCTCGAGGGCGTCGAGTCGGTGCAGCTCGAGTTCGACGTGATGACGCCCGAGGAGCGCGGCATGCTGACCGCGAAGCTGCGCGGGACCGTGAACGAGCGGACGAAGGGGATCCGGCTCGATGCGGCGACCCGCGTGATCGCCGTCTGCTCGGGCAAGGGCGGCGTCGGCAAGTCCTCGCTGACCGCGAATCTCGCCGTCGCGTTCCAGCAGCTCGGCCAGACGGTCGGGATCCTGGACGCCGACGTCTACGGGCACTCGATCCCGCACATCTTCGACATCCAGCAGCGCCCGGTGCTCGTCGACCGGATGATGATCCCGCCCGTCAAGGACGGGCTGAAGCTGATGTCGATCGGGTTCTTCATGGACGACAACCAGCCCGTGATGTGGCGCGGGCCGATGCTCCACCGTGCGCTCGAGCAGTTCCTCCAGGACGTGCACTGGGGCGAGCTCGACACGCTCATCGTCGACATGCCGCCGGGCACCGGAGACGTCTCGATCTCGCTCGGGCAGCTCTTGCCGCGCGCTGAGGTGCTCGTGGTCACGACGCCCCAGCCGGCCGCGCAAGAGGTCGCCGCGCGCGCCGCGACGATGGCGCAGAAGACGAACATGCGGCTGATCGGCGTGATCGAGAACATGACCGGCGAGATCTTCGGCAGCGGCGGCGGCGAGCGTCTGGCCGCGCAGCTCGACGTGCCGCTGCTCGGCTCCGTGCCGCTCGACCCGCGCCTGCGTGAGCAGGGCGACCTCGGCGTGCCGCTCGTCGCCGCCGATCCGGACGCCCAGTCGTCGCGTGCGATCCTGGCGATCGCCGAGCGCGTCATCGAGACGAGGCGCGAGCGCGGCGTCGGCATCGTCAAGTCGCTGCCGGTTCTCTCCTAGGCCGGTCGGCGAGCTCGATCAGCGCGGCGACGATCGCGTCCGGTGTCGGCGGACAGCCGGGGATGCGCACGTCGACCGGCAGCACTGCCTCGAGCGGGCCGACGATCTCCTCCGCCGATCCGAGCACGTTGCAGCCGAGCGCGCAGTCGCCGAGCGCCGCGACGAGACGCGGCTCGGGCATTGCGCGGTACGCGGCGAGGAGCGGCTCGTGCATGCGCCTCGTGACCGGGCCGGTGACGAGCAGCACGTCCGCGTGCCGTGGCGAGGCGACGACGCCGAAGCCGTGGCGCTGGAGATCGTAGTAGGGGCTCGCCGTGAGCGTGAGCTCGTGCTCGCACCCGTTGCACGAGCCGGCGTCGACGTGGCGCACCGCGAGGCTGCGGCCGCGGGACGGGCGGGGTAGCGCGAGGTCGCGGCGGAGTCGGCGGAGGTCGCGGAGCAGGGTCAGCATCAGCGGTCTGCGCAGGCGTAGCAGAGCTCGAAGCTCTTGTTGATCAGCGGGAAGTCGGGCAGGAGGTTGCCCTCTGCGGCGAGCGCGACGCTGGGCCAGTTGGCATAGGAGCCTGTGCGGAGGCGGACGCGGTCGATGCGATCGCCGGTGCGCTCGACGACGCACATGGTCTCGCCGCGTGCGCTCTCGGCGCGACCGATTCCGAGGCTGGACTCCGCGGCGCCCGCTCGCGCTTGCGCGGGCTCGAGCGGACGGTCGAGCAGCGAGTCGAGCAGCTCGAGCGACTGCCAGAGCTCGAGTGAGCGCTGCTCGAGCCGCGCCTGCACGTCGCCCGCGGCGCGCGCGGGGACGATCGCCTCGAAGCCGTCGTAGGCGAGCCGGGGGCTTGCGGCGCGCGCGTCGATCGCGAGTCCCGAGGCACGCGCGGCCGGGCCGACGGTGCCGAGCGAGCGAGCGTCGGCGGCCGTGACGATCCCGATCTCCGGCAGCCGGTCCTCGAACGAGGCGTTGAACAGGAGCTCGCGCCAGCCTGATGCTGCGTCGCGCCCGATCGCCCGAAGCTCGGCGCGGGCGGCTGCCGCCGCGGCGGCGTCGAGCGCGAGGTCGCTGCCGCCGAGCCGTACGGAGCCGAACAGGAGGCGGTGGCCGGTCACGGCGGCGTTCAACCGCCGCGCCCGCTCGGTCAGGCCGGAGAAACGAGCGGTGCCAGCGGCGAGGCCGACTCCGGCACAGACCTGCCCGACGTCGTTGATGTGGCTCCAGACGCGCTCCAGCTCGAGGAGCACCGTGCGTGCCCGCGCAAGCTCGGCGGCCGGCACGAGGCCGAGCGCCTCCTCGCAGGCGTGGGCATAGGCGACCGCGCTTGCCACCGCACACGCACCGCATGCTCGCTGCACGTACGGGAGCGCCTCTGCAAGCGTCCGCCCCTCTGCCGCCCGCTCGAGCCCGCGGTGCTTGTAGAACAGGCGGACGTCGAGATGGAGGATCAGGTCGCCGACGACGTGGAAGCGAAAGTGGCCCGACTCGATGACGCCGGCGTGGATCGGGCCGACGGCGACCTGGTAGGCGTCATCGCCCCGCACCGGCACCGTCCACGAGGCGAGCGCGAGATCGTGGTCGACGAGCGGCCGCAGCGGCTCGTGGCCCGCGAAGTCGATCCTGTGCAGGTCGTGAGCCTCACGCTCGTCCCAGTTTGCGGCCGCCGTCAGATCGACGAGCGTCGGGGCGGTCCCGTCCACGAGCGGTGCAGTCTCGACCCGCGTGGCGCCGTCTGGAGCGATCAGCGTTGCTCGGACCGCCTCGCCGCCCGGCGCGACGTGGAGACCGGCGAAGCGCCAGCCGTCCTCGAGCGCTGCTGCGACTCCGGCCCGGTAGCTCATCCGACCCCTCGCACGAGTGCGTCGGCGATGTCGGTGCCGGGCAGCCAGACCGCGGCGGCGGCGAGCGCCAGGAGCAGCACCAGCGAGAGCGCGGCGAGTATCGCGACCGGGCGCAGCCCCGGCGCCTGCTCGCGGTCGCGCCTTCGCGCCGCGCCGGCCGTCGTCTCGATCAGCGTCTGGGCGAGGCCGAGGAACCCGAGCGCAAGCAGCAGCGTCGCCGCTCCTGCAGCCCAGGGTCGCCCTGCTGCGAAGCCGCCCGCAACGATCAGCACCTCGCTCGCGAAGAGCGGCGACGGCGGCAGTCCGGCGAGCGCGCCGAGTGAGATTCCCATCGAGGCGCCGAGTTGCGGCTGCGTGCGCGCGATCCCGCCGACGGCGTGACGCGAGGCCCGTGGCTCGTGCCCGAGGAGCGGGATCGCGGCGTAGAAGCCGAGCGACTTGGCGATTGCGTGGCCCGCGATGTGCACAGCCACTCCGGAAAGCGCGAGCGGCGTGCCGAAGCCGATGCCGAGTGCGAGGATTCCCATGTGCTCCAGGCTCGAGTAGGCGAGCAGGCGCTTCCACGCCTGGGGGCGCCAGAGAAACGGCACGGAGACCGCGAGCGAGGTCAGGCCGAACGCGACGAGCACCGACTCGGCGGTTCCCCGGCCGACGACGGGGGCGAGCGCCTGCTCCGAGCGCCACGCGACGAGCAGCACCGCCGGGAGGAGCGCGGCCGAGAGCAGCGCCGACACGGGGGCGGGCGCCTCCGAGTGGGCGTCGGGAAGCCAGTTGTGGACGGGTGCCCAGCCGATCTTCGCGGCGAGTCCCGCGAGCAGGAGCAGATAGGCGACAAGCGCCGCCTGCTGGCCCGAGTCGAACGCGGAGAGCGAGCGCCACGAGAGCGCGTCGAGCCCGCCGCCCGGCGAGCCGGACGCGAGCAGGACGATTCCGAGCAGCGCCACGCCGAGCCCGAGTGAGGTGAGAATCAGATACTTCCAGCCTGCCTCGAGTGCCCGAGGCAGGCCGTTGAAGCCGACGAGCAGCGCCGAGGCGGCCGTCGTCGCCTCGACGAGCAGCCACGCGGCGCCCAGGTTCCCGGCGAGCGGTACCGCGACGAGCACGGCCCAGAAGGCGAAGAGCAACGCGTAGTAGGTACGCGGCCGCCGCTTCTCGCGGACGAACCCGGTGTGGACGCCGCGCAGATAGGCCGGCGAGACGAGCGCGCTCGCGGCGCCGACGGCGCCGATCACGCCGACGAGGATTCCACCGGCCGCGTCGACGACGAGCCAGTGGCCGACGTGCGGCTCCGCGGGCGAGACGAGCGCGACCGCCGCGAGCGCGACCGCCGCGGCACCGCCTGCGGCCGCACCGGTTGCAGCCAGGGCGGCGATCGCCCGGCGGGGCGCGAGGCCCGTCGCTGCCGCCGTGAGCGAGGGCGCGGCGATCGCCGCGAGCGCGAGCAGCTCCCGGCTAGTCACGCAGACTCCGCAGCACCGCGCTGTCGCCCGCTCCGAACTCGGCGAAGATCCGCTCGTGGAAGGCGGCCGCGACGAGCGCGACCAGCGCGAGGTCGAAGGAGACGCCGAGCTCGATCGCAACTGACGAGCCGTGGCGCAGCTCGAGTGCGGCGAGCGCGAGGCCGTTCTCCACGAGCACGATCCCGAGCACCTGGAAGAGCGTCGCGCGCCGGGTCGCCGCGGCCGCGATCCCGAACGCGACCAGGGCGAGCACGGCGCGGCCCGCGCTGCGCGACGCGAGCTCGAGCGTGGGCACGAGCCAGGTCAGCGCGAGCGCGAACGCGACCGCGACGCCCGCGCGGACGAGCGGGGCGACCGTTGCCCGCACCGGGCGCGGCTCGCGCGTGCGCGCGACGAGCAGCAGGAGCAGCGCGCCGAGCCCGATCGCGCGCAGGGCGAGCGCAGCCGCGGCGCCCGCGTCTCCCGTGGACGTGGCGTCGGCACCGGCGACCGCCGCGAGCACGAGTGCCTGTGCGGTCACGAGCCCGACTGCGACAGAGCGGCGGCGGACGACGACGACGCCGAGTCCGAGCGCGACCAGGAGCCAGGTCAGCGCGCCGCTCACGGACCACCCACGAGCCATGCCGCGATCCCGAGCAGTGCCGCGACCCCGCCGATTGCGAGCAGGCGCGGCGCGAGCAGGATCCGCATCTTCACCACGACCGTCTCGGTCACGGCGAGCGCACCGGCGAGCGCGACGACCACGACCGGAAGCAGTGCGAGCTGTCCCCAGACGGAGTCGGTGTGCGGCACGAAGATCTGCGCGAGCAACACGAGCACGAGCCAGTGGCGGGCTGCTGCGGCCCACTGCAGCAGCGCGAGGTCGCGGCCCGCGTACTCGAGGAGCGGCCCCTCGTGGATCATCGTCAGCTCGAGGTGCGTGTCGGGGTTGTCGACCGGCTGGCGCCCCGTCTCGGCGAGCACGACGAGCGCGAAGGCGATGCCGCCGAGGGCAAGCGCCGGCGTCGACCAGACCGACGTCCCGGCGGTGCCGGCGATCACGCCCGTCAGGTTCGTCGTGCCGGCTGTGAGCGCCGCCACTGCCACCGAGAGCACGAGCGTCGCCTCCACGAACACGGCGATCGTCAGGTCGCGGCTCGCACCCATCAGCGCGAAGCCGTTCCCGACGTCCCAGGCCGACGCCGCGGCGGCGAAGCGCGCGAGCGCGAGCAGCCCCGCGAGTGCGAGCAGGTCGTGCCCGACTCCGAACCGCGGCGCGCGAGCGGCGACCGGGACGACGAGCACCGCGACGGCGAGGCTCCCGGCGACGAGCGCAGGGGCGAGCCGGTAGACGGCGGTCGTCCCGTCGACCTCGACCGTGCTCTTCCCCCAGAGCCGGCGCAGCTCGCGGTAGGGCTGAAGCGGCGTCGGCCCGGGCCGGCCCTGGAGCTGCGCCTTCCAGTGCTGGATGAGCCCGGGGAGAAGCGGCGCCAGCAGAAAGCCGCCGACGAGCTGCACCGCTCCGGCCACGGCGCTGCTCATCCGACGATTCCGAGCCGCGCGGCCGCGAGGAGGACGACGACGAGTGCGATCAGGTACGCCACGTACATCCCGAGCCGCCCGCTCTGGAGGCGCCGAGCGTGCGCTGCGGCGAAGAGCACTCCGCGGACCGCGGGGCGGAAGACCCGCTCGTCGAGAAGCTGCGGCACGTGGCCTGCGTACGAGACCTCCTGGACGATTCCGCTTGCCCGCAGCACGCCGACCTCCCGCTCAGGGCGCAGCACCGCCTCGAGCACGAGCCGCAAGGGCTTCGAGAAGCCTGCGCTCGTCCAGGCGAGCTGCGGCTCGACGAGCTGGCCGCACGCCCACGACGGTGCGGGCGCGGCGGCCCTGCGGCCGCGCAGGAGCAGCGCCGCGCCCGACGCTGCGACGAGTGCCAGCGCGATGCTCGCGGTCGGGAGCGAGCCGGTGGTCGGAAGCGAGAGGCCCAGGTGCGTCGGAACGTCGGCACCCCAGGGCGCCAGTGCAGCGAGGCGGCCGATCAGCAGGCCGGGCGCGATGCCGAGCCCGACGCAGCCGCCTGCCAGCAGCAGGACGGCTGCGCGCATCTCCCGCGGCGCCTCGACCGCGTTCGCGACCGCGGCGGTTCGCGGCGCACCGAGCAGCACGAGGCCGACGACCTTGACGAAGCACAGCACCGCAAGCGCGGCCGTCGCGGCGAGCGCGGCCAACGCGACCGCGCCGGCGATCCCGTCTGCGACGCCGCCGTACGCCGGCACGCGCAGCAGCGACTGGAGTGTCAGCCACTCGGAGGCGAATCCATTCAGGGGCGGCAATCCAGCGATCGCGGCCGCGCCGACGAGGAAGGCGCCGCCGGTCCAGGGCAGGCGCCTCAGGAGGCCGCCGAGCCGGTCGAGGTCGAGCGAGCCCGCTGCCCGCTCGAACGCGCCCGCGCCGAGGAAGAGGAGGGCCTTGAAGACGGCATGGTTGAGCGTGTGCAGCAGCGCCGCGGCCAGCGAGAGAGCCGCCCACCCATCCGCTCCACGCGCCCGCAGCAGCAGGCACGCGCCGAGGCCGAGGACGATGATGCCGATGTTCTCGATCGAGTGGAACGCGAGCAGCCGCTTCAGGTCGTGCTGGAAGATCGCGTAGACGACGCCGCCGACGGCGGAGAGCGCGCCGAGCCCGAGCACGAGCGCGCCGAGCCAGAGCGGCAGGACGCCCGTCCAGTCGACGAGCACGCGCACGAGGCCGTACACGGCCACCTTGATCATCACGCCGCTCATCAGCGCCGAGACCGGCGCCGGGGCGACCGGATGCGCCCGGGGCAGCCAGCTGTGAAGCGGCATCACCCCGGCCTTCGTGCCCATGCCCACGAGTGCCGCCAGCGCGATCGCGACCTGGAGCCCCGAGCCGCGCGCCAGCGCGCCGGGGCCGGTCAGCGCTCCGGCGTGTGCGGCCAGGAGCACCGCGACCCAGGTGCCGGCGCCGCCGAGGTGCGTGACTGCGACGTAGACGAAGACCGTGTGCCGCGCCGCGCGGTCGTGGCGCCACACGAGGATCAGCGCCGCCGGGAGCAGCGTCATCAGCTCCCAGCCGGCGAGGAAGGTGAGTGGGTCGCGGGCGCAGAGCACCTCGGCGAGAGTGAGCAGGAAGGCTCCTGTCAGCCCGCCCACCGTACGGGCGCGGAGCCCGTCGTCCAGATAGCGGCTCGCGAACAGGAGCACCGGCGCCGCCACGACGCCGAGCGTGCCGAGGAAGAACGCGCTCAGCCCGTCGACGCCGAGTCGCGGGTGAAAGGAGCCCGTGAAGCCGCTGCCGAGCGTCTGGCCCCGCGCCAGCAGCCAGAAGCCGGCGGCACCGAGCAGGACGGCGCCGAGCGCCTGGAGCAGGAGGCCGGCGCGGTGGCCCGCGCGGGCGGCGGAGCCGAGCGCGCCGAGTGCGATCAGCGCGAGGCCGGTGAGCAGCAGCCCGGCGGTCATCCGCTCTCGAGGTCGCGCAGCAGGGTCTGCTCGGCGGTCAGCCGGCGCGTGATGATTGCGCGGCCGGCCTCGAGCAGGTCGAACACGCGTGGGTCGGCGACGCGGTAGTAGACGCTCGTCCCTTCGCGCCGGGTCTGCACGAGGCCCGTCTGGCGAAGGGCTGCGAGATGCTGTGAGGTGCTGCCCGAGTTGAGGCCGAGCTCGTCCTGCAGCGCGCCCACGGAGTGCTCGCCCTCTCGGAGGAGCTCGAGAATGCGCACGCGTGCAGGGTGCCCGAGCACCCGGAAGAGCGCCGCCTTCGCCTCGTGTACCGGCCCGGAGTGGTGAGGCACGGGGGAGACTATATCCCGTTTGCTTCGAAGAGACGAAGAAATGGAGATAGAACCGTGCTCGGGGACCTGCGGCAGCGGGCAGACTGGCAGCGTGCAAGCCGCGTTCTTCGACCTCGACCGGACGCTGCTGCGGCGCTCGAGCGCGCTCGCGCTGGCCGGTGCGTTCCGCGAGCGCGGGCTCATCTCCCGCCGGGATCTCGGCAAGGCGGTGCTCTGGCAGCTCCTCTTCGTCGCCCGCGGTGCGAGTCACCGGGAGGTCCGGAGGCTCGCCGATCGCGGGCTCGGGGCGCTCGAGGGGATGACCCCGGCCGAGCTCGTCTCACTCGTCGAGGGCGCCCTCGAGCCCGTGCTGCGCCCCCTGCTCGTCGAGGACGTCGTTCGGGTCGCGCGCGGGCATCGCGAGCGCGGCGAGCGCGCCTACATCGTCTCGACCGCGCTCCAGGAGATCGTCGACGCGCTCGTCGCCGACCTCGGCCTGGACGGTGGTCTCGGCACCGTGTGCGAGCTCGTCGACGGGTGCTACACGGGCCGGGCGCAGCGCGCGCTCCACGGCGAGGAGAAGGCGGTCGCGCTGCGCGAGCTCGCCGCCACGGAAGGTATCGACCTGTCCTCCTCGACGGCCTACTCCGACAGCTTCAGCGACCTGCCTTTCCTCGAGGCGGTGGGCCGGGCCGTCGCGGTCAATCCGGACCGGCGCCTTCGCCGCGTCGCGCGCGAGCGGGGCTGGGACGTGCTCGAGGGGCCGCGCCGCGGGCTCCACCCAGCGCTCTACGGCGTATCTGTCGCCCTCGGTCTCGCGATTGCGGCGCGCAGGCGTGCAACCTGACGAAGCCCTCCCGCGGCTGCGCGCGCTCGGGTTCGGCGAGCACGACGCCCGCGCACTCGCAGCTCACTTTCTCGACGCCGAGCGCCGCGGCCGCCTCGGGCACGGGCTCTCGCGGATCGAATGGCTCGGCACCCTCGAGGGGATCGATCCGACTGCGCGTCCCGAGTGCGTCCTCTCCGAGCCTGGCTACGAGCGCTGGCACGGGAACGGTGCGCTCGGCTATCTCGTGCTGACCGCCGTCGTCGAGGCGCAGCTCGCCCAGCCGCCCGAACGGGCGCGCGTCGTCGTCTGCGCCCACACCTTCCCCACCGGCGCGCTCGGCTACTGGGTGCGGCAGCTCGCCGAGGGCGGGCTCGTCGCGGCGCTCACGGCGACGTCGCCGCCGCGGTTGGGCCACCCGGACGGCGGGCCCAAGCTGGCCGGCACGAATCCGCTCGCGATCGCGATTCCGAGCTCGGACGGCCACCCGATTGTCGCCGACGTCTCGATGGGCAGGATCACCCACGGTGACGTGATCCGCGGCGCGGCCACTCCTGACGAGCTCGTGCCGTTCGGTGGCGACCGTGCCCACAAGGCCTTCGCACTCGCCGTCGGCCTCCAGCTCCTCGTCGACGCGCTTGCGGGCGAGGAGCATGGCGCGGTGCTGCTCGTCGCGCGGCCCGAGCACGATCCTGTGCCCGCGTTTCGGGCTCGCGCCGCGGGCGTGCGCCTACCCGGAGACCGCTGAGACGTCTCGCCGGATCGCGTCGAGGTCGGAGTCGGTCTTCGCCCACTCGAGCACGCTCGGGTCGAGCTCGCCCGCGCGGCGCAGGTGCTCCAGAGCCTCCGCTGGACGGTCCGCGAGGCTCTCGCAGCATGCCAGGTTGTAGAGCAGCGTAGGCTCGTCGGGGAGCTCCTTGAGCAGCTGCTGCGCGACCTCGATCGCCCGGGCGTAGTCGCCTGCCCGGTAATGGGGCTCGGCTTCGCTCCAGCGCTCCCAGCCGGAGACCGCGAACGGCCGGCCCGGCTCGCCGCCGAGCGCGAGGATCGTCGTTCCGTCCTCGAGCGCGACGGCGGCCCGCGTGACCGCCGGATCGGTGACGGCGACGAGCATTCCCTGGGGCGCGTCCAGCTCTTCGCCGTCGAGTGTGAAGCGCGCGCGGCCCGACACGACGAGGTAGAGCTCCTCGTGTCTCGTCCTGCGCTCGTCATGGACGCCGATCACAGACTGGCCGGCGTCCGCGCTCCAGCCGTTGACGCCGAAGGCGCTGATCCCGAAGTGCTTGCGGATCGGAATGCGGGGGCGCCCGTCGATCCCGATCTCGTCGAGCCGCGCGGCGCGGTAGGCCTCGCTCACGCCGGCCCGCCGAGGATCGCATCGACCTCGCCGCGGATCGAGTCGAGATCGGAGTCGCCGGCCGCCCAGCCTCCGGCCCGCTCGGGGTCGAGCGCATGGGCGCGGCGGAACGCCTCGACGGCACCCTCGCTGTCGCCGGCAAGGGCGCGGAAGCAGGCGAGGTTGTAGATCACGCTCGGCGCGTTCGGCGACCTTGCCGCCTCCGCCTCGAGCAGCTCGACCGCCTGCTCCGGCGGCAGCTTCGTGGCGCGGAACGTCGCCTCCCAGGCTGATGGCTGGAAGGCCTCGCCGCGCTTGGCGCCGACGGCGAGCACGGTCGTGCCCGGCTCGGCGGCGACGGCGCTGCGGTGTACCCCCGGTTCGGGCAGGTGCACGATCGTCCCGGCCGGTGCGTCGAGCTCCTCGCCGTCGACCGTGAACGTCGCCCGGCCGCTGACGACGACGTAGACCTCCTCGTGCCCGTAGGTCTCCTCGGTGTGCGCCTCCACGATCTCGCCGCCGACCTCCGCCGAGGTGTATGCGTTGATCCCGAACGCCTCGATGCCGAGGCGGCTGCGGATCGGGTGCCACTGCAGCCCGTGCTCGCCGACGGCGATCGTCTCCAGCTCGGACAGGTTCGCGACGTTGAAGCTCATGCGCTCTGGCTCCTGAGGTGCTCGAGGACGACGGGATCGATCGACTCTACCCCCGCGACACGGGTCTCCAGATTCTCGTTCCCGGCCCAGGCGTCGAGCGCCGGCCCGAGCTCGCCTTCGTAGCCGAGTCGGGTAAGCCGCTCGGCGAGCTCGGCGGCGAGGGCGGCGTCTACGGGCACCCACTCCGCCAACGGTGTCTTGCCGAAGATCGCGTCGTGCAGCCCGTAGAGGCGGCGCAGCTCGTCGACCGGCCGCTCGTGGTCGTCGACACGCAGGTCGACGAGCACGTCCGAGAGGCCGGCGTAGCCGCCGTCCCGCTCGACGACGAGCAGCCCCGCCGCCTGCTGGCCTCGCCGGTCGCCGCCGGCGGCCTGCGCCGCCGCGAGGCAGTCGATCAGCCGCTCGGCCAGCGGCCGGGCCGCACTCTCCTCGAAGCCACGGGCGAGCGCGTCGACGGTCTCCTGCGAGACGAGGATGTTGCCCTGCGCGGCGTAGCACGGCCCGGTGCGCCCGCCGGCCCAATCGAAGCACTCGCGGCCGGTGAAGGTTGCCGAGCGCCCCTGCCCGTCGACGATCCCGAGCTGCCGCGTCTCGCGCCCGTCGTCCGCCTCGGTGAGTCGCCGCACGACCTCCTCGGCGGGCAGCCCTTCGCGCAGCAGCGCGAGCCCGTCCGGGCCGTAGCGGGGGTTCGCGTACGCCTGCGTCGCGATTGCCCCGGTGCCGGGTTCCGCCCACGGCACGAGCGAGCCGGCGGCGAGGAACTTCGACTGCACGGCGACGCCCCACCGGCCCGCGTCGAGGTCGCAGGCGGCGATCGAGTACGTCGCAACGATCGGCTCAGTCATAGACGCCTGTGAAATCGAGCTGGAGCAGCTCCTCCGAGCCGATGGGCACGAGCACCGAGGCGACCTCGGGCCGTGCCAGGGCCCGGCGGACGCCCTCGGCATCGACCGCGCGCACGACCACGGGGCGCCCCGCTGCGTGGGCCTCGCGGAGCACCGCTTCGTCCTCGACGGAGTCGAGCACGAGCGCCTCGTCGAGCGAGACCGTGAGGTCGCCCTCGACCGTGATCGCCGGGACGCGGCGGCCTGTCGCGCCGAACCAGCGGTCTTTCACAACTGGACCGTGTCGCCGGGCTGGAGCTGCGCCACGTCGACGTTCGGCGCAAGCTCGGCAAGCCGCTCGGGAGTGCCCGTGAGCAGAGGGAAGGTACCCCAGTGGCACGGCACGCAGCGCTTCGCGCCGAGCAGCTCGAGGGCGACCGCCGCCTCGTCGGGGCCCATCGTGAAGTGGTCGCCGATCGGCAGCACGACGACGTCCGGGTGGTAGATCCGCCCGATCAGCTGCATGTCCGTGAAGGCGTTGGTGTCGCCCGCGAAGTAGACGGCCGTGCCGTCCTCGAGCCGCAGCACGAGCCCGGCCGGCTCGCCGAGATAGGTGCCGTCGTCGGCGCTCGAGGAGTGGTGTGCGTCGGTGAATGTGATCCGGACGCCGTCGACGTCGATCGTGCCGCCTTTGTTGCCGGCGTGGGCCATGTTCTGGCCGACTCCCCGCCCGGCGAGCCAGCCGCGCAGCTCGACGACCGCGACGACGGGGCACGAGAAGCGCTCGTGCAGCGCGACCGTGTCGCCCACGTGGTCGGCGTGACCGTGTGTGATCGCGATCAGGTCGACGCGCTCGGGCTCGCGCTCGCCGTCGGGGCACGTCGGCCCGCTCAGCCACGGATCGATGTAGACCCGCTTGCCGCCGGGGGTGTCGAGCCGGAACGAGGCGTGGCCGAGCCACGTGAGCGATGCTGCCAAGGAACTCTCCTTTCCGTGGGACGGGGCCGCCAGCCTAACGAGGATCGTCCGGGCCGGCAGCGAAGATCGGCCTGTGCTGCGCCGGTTCCTGCCACTCGCGCTGCTGAGTCTCGCCGTCTGCGGCGACGCCGGTGGAGCACACCGGCTCGCCTTCTATGCGCTGCTGCTCGCGATTCCGGCGACCGCGGCGGCGGGGCTCGACCGCTTCGCGGCGGCGCTCGACGGCGCGAGCGAGCCGCGCCAGGCGGTCGTCCTTGCCCTGGCGCTCGCCCTTGTGGTGCTGAGCGAGGCGGCCCGCAGCCCGCACCTCGCCGAGAACGTCGCCCCCGCGCTGGCCGTCTCGACCCTGGCCGCCGCCGCCGCGCTGCTCGGGCTGCAGGCGGCGCGGGCGCTATTGGGTGGCCGGCAGCAGAAGCTGCCGGGGCCCGCGCACGAGTCCGCGTCGGGATAGCAGCATCCTTCGTGTCGTCACGGGCATCGTCCTCGGCCTGGCGCGGCGGGCACGGTAGCGTTGCGGGCTGTGAAGCCCCGCGTCTTCGTCGCAGCGCGGCTCGTCGACTCGGTCGAGTCCGAGCTGCGTCGCCTCTTCGAGCTGCAGGATCGCCTGGACGGCGCCGAGGGAGCGGTCACCACGCCCATGAGCCCGGTCGACGCGGCCTTCTTCGACCGCGCCGGCCCGCAGCTGCGGATCGTTGCGAACCACGCGGTCGGGCTCGACAACGTCGACCTGCCCGAGGCGGAGCGGCGCGGCATCCGGATTGCGAACACTCCGGACGTGCTGACCGAGACGACCGCCGAGCTCGCGATCGGTCTGATGCTCGCGCTCGTGCGCCGGATCGCCGAGGGGGACCGGATGCTCCGCCGGCGCGAGGAGTGGGTCTGGGGCCCGACGTTCATGCTCGGCACCGGCCTCTCGGGCAAGACGCTCGGCATCGTCGGCCTCGGCCGGATCGGCAGCGCGGTGGCCCGCCTCGCGGAGGCGCACGGGATGCGCGTCCTCGATGCACGCGGCCTCGTCGGGATCGAGGAGGTCGACGTCCTGTCGCTGCACTGCCCGCTGACTCCGGAGACACGGCACCTGATCGACGAGGAGGCGCTCGCGCGGCTGAAGCCCTCCGCCGTGCTCGTGAACACCGCTCGCGGCGCCGTCGTCGACGAGCAGGCGCTCGTACGAGCGTTGCGCGACGGCGTGATCGCGGGCGCGGCGCTCGACGTCTTCGAGCACGAGCCGCGCATCACCGAGGAGTTGCTCGCGCTCGAGAACGTCGTGCTCTGCCCCCATCTCGGCAGCGCCACCACCGAGACCCGCGAGGCGATGGGGATGCTCTGCGTCGAGGCCCTGCGCTCGGTCCTCTGCACGTAGTCGCCGCGCGGCGTGACTCGGCTCGACGCGACCCTCAACTCTCCCAAAGGGGTCAGACCCCGGTCGTAGGGTTGTGAGCTTCGCGCAGATTCGCTCGTCCGAACCGGACGCGATCTTGCTGAGGTGGAGGTTCAGGCGTGAAACTGCGCCGACCCGGGACGGCGCCATCGGTTACCAACCGTTCGAGCTAGAAGGGCAGCGCACCCGTCGCGTGCCGCGCCAGGTCGATGATCGGCTGCACGGCGAAGAAGGAGGCGACGGTGACGAACAGGCACGCGGCGACGGAGGCCTGCAGCAGCCACTCGCGCGGCGGCGAGCCGCCGACCGGCGCAAGCTGCAGCTCGGCGGAGGGGCGCAGGTACATCGCCCTGATGATCCCGAGGTAGTAGTAGAGCGAGATCGCGGTGGCGACCACGCCGACGATCACGAGCCAGGTCCAGCCGTGACGGTAGGCCGCGGAGAAGACGTAGAACTTGCCAACGAAGCCGCCGGTGAGCGGGAAGCCGGCGAAGCCGAGCATGAAGATCCACATCGAGGCACCGAGGAGCGGCCGCTCCCAGCCGAAGCCGGCAAGGTTGTCGAGGGTGACGACCTTGCCGAGCTCACGCTCGCGGGCCGCAACGACCGCGAACGCGCCGAGCGACATCGCCGAGTAGGGGATCAGGTAGTAGATCAGCGCCCGGCTGCCGAGCGCGCTGTCCGCGGCGACCGCGATCAGCATGAAGCCCGCGTGCGAGACAGAGGAGTAGGCGAGAATCCGCTTCACCCGCCGCTGCACGAGCGCGGCGAGGTTCCCGATCGCGAGTGAGGCGCAGGCGAGCACGGCGACCGCGATCGTCCAGAGGCGCGCTTCGCCCGGGAACGCGGTCACGAGCACACGCAGCATCACGAGCAGCGCGACCACCTTCGTCGCGGCCGACATGAATGCCGTCACCGGGGTCGGCGCGCCCTCGTAGACGTCCGGCGTCCACATGTGGAACGGGGCCGACGAGGACTTGAACGCGAGCCCTGCGATCACCATCGCGAGCCCGACGACGTAGAGCGCGTCGTGCGAGCCGGCGGCGGCGCCGATTCGCTCCAGGTTCAGCTCGCCGGTCGCGCCGTAGGTGAGCGCCGAGCCGAAGAGCAGGAACGCCGAGCCGAAGCTGCCGATCACGAGGTACTTGAGCCCTGCCTCGAGCGACCCGACGACCTCGTGGTCGATCGCGCACATGATGTAGAGCGCGATCGAGAACCACTCGAGCGACAGGAACAACGTCATCAGGTTGTCGGCCTGGACGAAGAAGGCCATGCCTGCGCCGGCCGCGGCAAGCAGTGCGTAGTACTCGCCGATGTGGCTCTCGCGCCACCGCTCACCGTAGGAGACGCCGACCGTGAGCAGGCCCGCTGCGGCCACGATCAGCTCCGCGATCGCGCCGAAGCGGTCGCGCCGGATCGCGAGCCCGATGATCGATTGCGCCTGGCTCGAGTGCGAGTAGAGGAGCGCCGACCAGACGAGTGAGGTCGTGAACCCCGCCGCGCAGACCGCAGCCGAGAAGGGCTTGCGCCAGGGCCGGGGTACGAGCACCGCGCCGAGCAGCAGGATCCCCGCAGTCGCGAGCAGCGCGTTCGAGGGCGCGAGCGCGAACCAGTCGACGTGCGGGCGCTGGATCACCTGGTGTAGACCGTCCTGAGCGGCGTCTCGCAGGAGGTCTCGACGCCCGTCGCCGTACGGGTGGTCGTACAGGTCGTCTTGCCGGGCGGCGCATAGCTCGTCAGAGCGGCGCCGCCGAGTGCGGCGAACTGGCTCTGCACGGCGGCGCCGGCCTTGCCTCCGCCGAACGAGCGCCCCGAGATCGCGGCAGGCCACGCGGAGAGCGCCAGCAGGCAGGCGACGAGCGGCACGACGATCGCGAGCTCGCCGACGCGCAGGTCGAGGGCGGCGTCGCTGACCGCGGAGCCGGTCTCCCGGTGGAGTACCGCGGAGATGACGCGGAGCATGTAGAGCGCGGCGAGCACGATCGCGACGGCGCCGAGCGCAGCCCAGATCCAGCCCTGCTGCAGCGCGCCCGCGAGGATCAGGAACTCACCGGCGAAGTTCGAGGAGAGCGGCACCGCGAGCGCCATGATGCCGGTGGTCATCAGCAGGGTCGCCAGCGCGGGTCGGCCGCGCGCCATGCCGCCGAGGCGCGACAGCTCCCCGGTCGTCGTGCGCCGCTCGACCATCCCGGCGAGCAGGAACAGCGTCAGCGAGATCAGGCCGTGGTTGACCATCTGCAGGACGGCGCCGTTGAAGCCGAGGTCGTTGAAGGCGAACAACCCGAACGTGATCAGCCCCATCTGCGCGAGCGACGAGTAGGCGACGACGCCCCGGATGTCGGGCGCGCGGAACGCGAGCAGCGAGCCGTAGAGCAGGCCGATCGCCGCGAGCACGAGAATCGGCACGCGCAGGTCGTGCGCCGGCCCCGGGAACTTGGCGATCGCGATGCGCAGGAAGCCGTACGCGGCGCACTTCGAGATCAGGCCCGAGAGGATGCCGGCGACCTCGGGCGACGATTCGCGGTAGGCCGAGGGCAGCCACCCGTGGAACGGGAAGAGCGGCGCCTTGACCGCGAACGCGGCGACGAAGCCGAGGAAGATCCAGGTGCTCGAGCTCGGGCCCGAGTCGACGAGGTCGAAGGTGCCCTGCGAGAGGCCGAGCACGATGATCGAGGCGAGCATCAGCAGCGAGCCCGCCATCGTGTAGATGACGAACGTCAGCGTCGCCCCGAGCCGTCCGGGCCCGCCCCACGCACCGATGAGCAGGTAGAGCGGGATCAGCATCGCCTCCCAGGCGACATAGAAGAGCAGCAGGTCCTGGGCTGCGAAGACGCCGACCACCGCGCCGGTCAGGAACAGCATCAGTCCGAAGTAGGCCCGCGTCCGCTCGCGGCCCGCCCACCAGGCATAGGCGATCGCGGCGGCCATCGCGACGGCGGCGAGCCCGACGAGCCAGAGCGAGAAGCCGTACAGGCCGACGTGGTAGGAAACGTGCAGGTCGCGGAACCACGTGTGCCGGTCGGCGAGCTGGAGTCCGCCCTGGGAAAAGTCGAAGCGGGCGAGCGCGTCGATCCAGAGACCCACCTCGGCGAGCGCGGCCAGCGCCGCCGCCGGGCCGGCCCACGAGTCCGGAATCGGCAGGATCCAGATCGCGACACCGGCGGCGAGCGGAAGCAGGATCAGCGCGGTCGTCATCAGCGCACCGAGAGGAAGACGACGACGAGGACGGCGAGCGAGCCGGCGATCGCGAGCGCGTACGTTCGCAGCAGACCGGTCTGGGCGCGGGCGGTCTGTTCGCCCGCCTCGCGGCCCGCAGCGCCGATGCCGGTGAGCGAGCCGTCGATCAGCGGCTGCTCGACGGCTCCGCGGAGGAGGCGCGCGATCGCGACGGCGGGACGGGCGAAGATCGCGTCGTAGAGCTCGTCGAACCAGAACTTGCGCTCGAAGGCGAGTACGGGTTTCGGCGCGGAGGCTCGGCGCGCGCCGTACACCCACCACGCGATCGCAGCCCCGGTGAGCCCGAGCAGGACGGCGGCGATCGACGAGATCGCCTCCTTCGTTCCGCTCGCCTCCGTCAGCGGCCTCGCGACCGGCTCGAGCCAGTTCGTGACCGGCGTCCAGACGCTGGCGAACTGGATCCAGCCGCCGATCACCGAGAGCACCGCCAGCACGGCGACGACCGCGACCATCGTGGCCGGACCTTCGCCGCGGTGCTCGTGGGTCGCGTGCCCGTGCTGGGGCGGATCCTCCGCGAGGTGGCCCTCCTGGCCGTGCGCGTGCGAGCCGGCCATCAGGTGCTCGCGGACGAACGGCGAGGCCTCGCCGCCGAAGACGACGAAGAAGAGCCGGAACGTGTAGATGCCCGTCAGGAAGGTGCCGGCGAGCGCGGCCGCCCAGAGCACGTAGCCGTAGGCGCCGCGGTCCATCGCGGCGGCGATGATCGAGTCCTTCGAGAAGAAGCCGGCGAAGGGCGGCACGCCGACGAGCGCGAGCGAGCCGGCGAGGAAGCACCAGTAGGTCAACGGCAAGAGCCGGCGCAGGCCGCCCATCTTGCGGATGTCCTGTTCGCCGGCGAGCGCGTGGATCACGATCCCCGCGGCAAGGAAGAGCAGCGCCTTGAAGAAGGCGTGCGTCATCAGGTGGAACATCGAGCTGGCATACGCGCCCAGGCCCGCGCCGAGGAACATGTAGCCGATCTGCGACATCGTCGAGTAGGCGATCACGCGCTTGATGTCGGTCTGGACGAGCGCGATCAGGCCCGCCATCACGAGCGTCGCGGCCCCGAGTCCCGCCGCGAGGTCCTGGACCTTCGGTGCCAGCTCGAAGAGCGGGTGGCAGCGCACGATCAGGTAGACGCCCGCGGTCACCATCGTCGCGGCGTGGATCAGGGCGCTGACCGGCGTCGGGCCCTCCATGGCATCAGGGAGCCAGGTCTGGAGCGGCAGCTGCGCCGATTTTGCGACTGCGCCGCCGAGCAGGCCGAGCGCGACCAGGTTCACGACCCAGTGGTTCGAGGAGAGCCCCTGCGCGCGTGAGAACGTGAGCGCGTAGTCGAGCGTGTTCGTGTGCTGGATCAGCAGGAAGAGCGCGAGCGCCATCGTCGCGTCGCCGAACGCGTTCATGATGAACGCCTTCTTGGCCGCGGCCACCGCGCTCGGGCGGTCGTGGTAGAAGCCGATCAGCAGGTAGCTCGAGAGGCCGACCATGCCCCAGCCGGCGAGCAGGAGCAGCAGGTTCCCACCCTCGACGAGCAGCAGCATCGAGAACACGAACAGCGACATGTAGGCGAAGAAGCGCCGTTCCTCGTCTTCGCCGTCCATGTAGCCGATCGAGTAGGCGATGATCAGCGCGCCGACGCCGCTGACGACGAGCATCATCATCACGCTGAGCGGGTCGACGAGGATCGAGAGGCCGGAGTGATAGGAGCCGCCCTGCAGCCACGTCCACGCCGTCGAAAGGTGCGAGCGGTCGTCGACCGACCTGCCCCACAGCGTGAAGAACGAGACGAGCGCGCCGGCGAAGGCGCCGAAGGTCGTCACGGTGGCGACGATGCCCGCGCCGCGCCGTGACAGGCGCGTACCCGCGAGCGTGATCCCGAGCGCCGAGGCCAACGGGAGGAGCAGGCAGATCCAGCCTCCCCAGATCATCCGCGCAGCGTCCGCAGCTTGTCGACGTCGAGCTCGAGATCCTTGTGCGCCATCGCCACGATCAGCCCGAGGCCGACGACGACCTCGGAGGCGGCGACGGCCATCACCGCGATCGCGAAGATCTGCCCGTCGCCGCGGCCCCAGTGCCGCGCGAAGGCGATCAGGGCGAGGTTCGCGCCGTTGAGCATGATCTCCAGCGAGAGCAGCACGATCAGCGGGCTGCGGCGCAACAGCACGCCGAGCGTTCCGGTCCCGAACAGGAAGCCCGAGACGGCCAGATACCAGGTGACGTTCGGGCCCAGCACTAGCGCGTCACCTCTCGCCGCGCGTGATGGCCGAGCACGACGCCGCCGACCGCGGCGATCAGCAGCACGATCGACGTGATCTCGAAGGCGAGCAGATGGTCGGTCAGGAACAGGCGTCCGACCTCGGCAGGGCTCCCGAAGGAGCGATCGATGTGCTCGGAGTGCTTCAACGACCCACCGGCCTTGAGGCCGATCACGACGATCACCTCGACGAGGATCGCGCCGGCTGCGAGCACCGCGCCGACGCGCTGGATCGACGGCCCGCCGGCCCAGGGCGCATCCGCGTGGCCGCCGAGGTAGGCGATCACGAACAGGAACATCACCATCACCGCGCCCGCGTAGACGAGCACCTGCGCCGCGGCGACGAACTCGGCCGAGAGCAGCAGGTAGAGCACCGCGAGCGAGCCGAGGTTCCCGATCAGCGCGAGCGCCGAGTAGAACGGGTTCGTGAACGAGATCACGGCGACCCCCGAGCCGAGGCACGCGAACGCGGCGGCGATCCAGACCGCCCAGACCACCACGTTGCTGAAGCTGGCGACGATCACGAGTGCGTCTTGTAGTAGGGGATCGGCGTGTCGAAGATCGCGGCATCCTGGACGGGCACCTGCTTGATCGGCGGCGCGAGCAGCATGTCCTTCGTGTAGATCAGGTCGTCGCGCGAGTATTCCGAGAGCTCGAAGTCGTTCTCGAGCGTGATCGCGTCGAACGGGCAGGCAAGCTCGCAGTAGCCGCAGAAGATGCAGCGGCTGAGGTTGATCTCGTAGATGCGGGCGTAGCGCTCGCCGGCGGAGACCCGGTTGTCCGCCGTGTTCTCGGCGGCGACGACGCGGATGCAGTCCGCGGGGCAGGCGGCCGCGCAGAGCGAGCAGCCGACGCACTTCTCGAGCCCGTTCTCGTGCACGTGCAGCCGGTGGCGTCCGCGGAAGCGCGGATAGACCGCCCGCTTGTACTCGGGGTACTGCTGCGTGAGCGGCTTCTTGAACAGCTGCCGGAAGGTGACGGCGAAGCCACCGAGCGATCCGAACGGCTGCGGAGTCACTTGATCAGCACCACGAGGAAGGCGGTGACGAGAGCGTTCAGCGTCGCCACCGGCAGGAGCACCTTCCAGCCGAAGCGCATCAGCTGGTCGTAGCGCAGGCGCGGCAGCGTCGCCTTCAGCCAGATGAAGACCGAGACGCAGGCGAAGAGCTTGAGGAAGAACCAGAGCGGGCCGAGCGGCGCGTAGAAGCCGTGGTAGCCCGAGAAGAAGAGCGTCACCGCGAGCGCCGAGAGCGTGATCATGTTCACGTACTCGGCCGTCTGGAAGAGCCCCCAGCGCATGCCGGAGTACTCGGTGTGGTACCCGGCGACGAGCTCGGTGTCGGCCTCCGGCAGGTCGAAGGGCGCGCGGCTCGACTCGGCTGTGCCGGCCACGAAGAAGCAGAGCAGGCCGACGAGCTGCGGCGCCGCGAACGGGATCGTCTCGCCCTGCTTGTGCACGATGTCGACGAGCGAGAGCGACCGGCCCATCATCACGACGCCGAGCACGGCGAGCGCCAGCGAGACCTCGTAGGAGACGAGCTGCGCGCACGTGCGCATCGAGCCGAGCAGCGAGAACTTGTTGTCCGAGACCCAGCCGCCGATGATGAAGCCGTAGACGCCGATCGAGCCGAGCGCGAAGATCAGGATCAGTCCGATCGGCACGTTCGCCACCGCGCCGTCGATGTGCCAGTGATAGAGGTGCCAGCCCGCGCCGAACGGAATCACCGCAAAGGCGGCGAGCGCCGTGAAGAGCGAGAGCACCGGCGCCGCGAGGTAGAGCAGCGTGTTCTCGGTCTTCGTCGGCTCGAACGCCTCCTTGCGGACGAGCTTGATCAGGTCGGCGATCGGCTGCAGCAGGCCGAACTTGCCGGCGCGGTTCGGGCCGTAGCGGTTCTGCATCCGGCCGAGCAGCTTTCGCTCGAGCCACGTCGTGTACGCGAAGGCGACCATCACGAGGTTGATGATCACGCCGGCCTTGATGATCGAGATCCACCAGGGCTCGTGCATCAGCTCTTCGCCACCTCGACGTGCACGCCGAGCGTCCCGGCGTGTTCGTAGGCGATCCGGGCGATCCCGGCCGGGAGCCGCCGGCTGACCGAGGCTCGCAGGGCGACGGACGCCTCGTTCGAGCGCACGGTGACCTCGTCCCCGCTCACGATCCCGCGCCGCAGCGCGTCGTCGAAGGCGAGCTCGACCTCGGCGGGCGGGCGCTGGAACTGAAGCTCGGGGACGCGCTCGACGGCCGGTCCGGAGAACAGCGGCCGGTAGCGCAGCAGCCGCAGTCCCGCACCGCCGGGGAGCGGCTTCTCGTCGGCGAACGCGGGTCGAGTGCCGTTCAGCGGCACCCGCGGGCCGAGCGGGGCCCGCTCGCCGACCGACGCGAACTCGACTCCGTCGAAGATCCGCTCGGAGACCTCGGCGAAGACGCTGGCCGCGTAGGGTGAGAGCTCGACGTCGAACCGCGCGGCGAGCTTCGAGAGCCAGGCGAGCTCGTCGGGCCCGGGAGGGAGCACCGCGCGGCGCAGCCGCTGCAGCCGTCCCTCCAGGTTGAGCATCGTCCCGTCGCGCTCGAGGTAGCTCGTGCCGGGGAGGACGAGATTCGCCCAGCCGGCCGCGAGGCCGTGGAACATGCCGATCACGATCACGGACTCGGCGTGCTCGGCGAGCGCGCGCACGTTCTCGTCGGCGGCCGCCTCGTCGCCGGAGACGATCAGGAGGCCGATCGGCTCCGGGTTCGTCTCGTCGGCGTCGTCTGCGGCGGCCCACGCCTCGGCGACCCCGCGGCCGTTCGCGGTCGCGGGCAGGTGGAAGGCGCCGCTGCCGGGGCGGCCGTCGAGGCCGAGGTCGGCGGCGAGCGCGGCGAGCTGGACGCCGCCCTTGTCGCCTGGGCCCGACCAGATCAGGACGGCGTTCTCGGCGGCCCGCAGCTCCTGGCCGAGCTCGCTGTCGGGGCGCGCGAGATCCTTGCACGACTGGAGCGCGGTGCGGTCGGCTGCTGCTGCGACCACCTCGACGCGCGCCCCGTTGCGCCGAGCCGCCTTGATCCAGAGCTCGACCACGGGCGCCCGGTCGACCACGGGCTCCTCGCCGACCACGACGACGAGCTTGGCGTCGCGGATCGCCGAGAGCGGCAGCCGGAAGGCCGCCAGCTCGGCCGCCGTCTCCTCGGGCATGATCGCGTTGTGCGCGCCGACGCCGCAGCGCACAAGCCTCGCGAGCCCGTAGGCGACCTCGACCGTCTCGGAGCCCGAGAGCGCGACGACGGTGCGCTCGCCGGCCGCGCGCAGCAGCCGCTCGGCCTCGTCGAGCGCGTCGTCCCAGGAGATCTCTTCGAGTCCGTAGCGGCGCGCCCGGCGAAGCGGGACGCGCAGCCGGTCGTCTGCGTACAGATGCGGGTGCGAGTAACGGCCCTTGTCGCAGAGCCAGCCCTCGTCGACCTCGGGATGGTTGCGGGAGAGGACGCGCTTGACCTTGCCCTCGCGCGTCGTCGCCTGGATGTTGCAGCCGACGGGGCAGAGCCCGCAGATCGTTGGCACGTCCTGGATCTCCCACGGCCGGGCCTGGAAGCGGTACTGGGTCGAGGTGAGCGCGCCGACCGGGCAGAGCTCGGTCACGTTGCCCGAGAAGGCGCCGTCGTAGGGCTCGTCCTCGAAGGTGGCGATCACGGACTGCGAGCCGCGGTTGACCGCCACGAGCTGCCCGTCTTCGGCGACGCTCTCGCTGAAGCGCGTGCAGCGATAGCAGAGGATGCAGCGCTCACGGTCGAGGGCGATCGTCGGCGAGATGGGGATCGGCTTGTCGAACGTGCGCTTCGGGAACTCCATCCGCGTGTTGCCGGGGCCGTAGCGAAAGGTCAGATCCTGCAGCGGGCACTCGCCGCCCTTGTCGCAGACCGGGCAGTCGAGCGGGTGGTTGACGAGGATGAACTCGAGCGTCGCGTTCTGGCCCTCCGCCGACTTCTCCGACGTCGCCGCGGTCTTGACGACGAGCCCGTCCTGCGCGGTCATCGTGCAGCCGGCCTGCAGCTTCGGCATCCCTTCGATCTCGACGAGGCACATGCGGCAGGCGCCGACGGGCGCGCCGAGGCGCGGCTCGTAGCAGAAGACGGGGATCTCGACGCCGGCGGCGGCGGCCGTCTCGACGAGGCCGGTGCCCTTCGGCACCTCGACGCTGCGCCCGTCGATCGTCACCCGTACGAGCTCGGCGGCCATCAGCGGCGCGCCGCCATTACGCCGGCACTTCCGCGACGGGGCTGTGCGTGTGCATGGCGACCGGTGCGAGCACGTGGTCGAGCGGCGAGCCGCCGCCGAACGGGCAGCCGCCCTCGTCGATGTGCGCCTGGAACTCCTCGCGGAACTTGTCCACGTAGCTCGCGACCGCGATCGCGTCGCTGTCGCCGAGCGGGCAGAGGCACTTGCCGAGGATCCGGTCGCAGACGGAGAGGAGCAGGTCGAGGTCGCCCTGGGTCGCGTCGCCCGCCTCGATCTTGCGGAGGATCGCCGTCAGCCAGCGCGTGCCCTCGCGGCACGGCGTGCACTTGCCGCACGACTCGTGCTCGTAGAACTCGGAGACCCGGATCCCGAGCTGCACCATGCAGCAGCGGTCGTCGAGGCAGATCACGCCCGCCGAGCCCATCGCGGTGTGGAGCTTGCCGAGCGAGTCGAAGTCGTAGCCGACGTCGACCTCGTCGCCGCGCAGCACGACCGTCGAGGAGCCGCCGGGAATCACGGCCTTCAGCGTCCGGCCGTCGGGGATGCCGCCGCCGAGGCCGTAGATCAGGTCGCGTAGGCTGAGCCCGTTCTCGATCTCGTAGTTGCCGCCGTTGACAACGTTGCCCGAGAGCGAGACCACGCGGGTTCCGGCCGAGTTGAGGACTCCGAGCTTCGCGTACTCGGCGCCGCCGAGCTCGATGATCGGCGCGACGGTCGCCAGCGTCTCGACGTTGTTCACGACCGTCGGCGAGGCGAAGAGGCCCGAGATCGCCGGGAACGGCGGCTTCGTGCGCGGCTGCCCGCGCTTGCCTTCGAGCGACTCGAGCAGCGCCGTCTCCTCGCCGCAGATGTACGCGCCGGCGCCGCGGTGCAGGACGATCGTGACGCCGCCGCGGAGGTCCGGCCGCGCGTGGATCTCCTCCAGCGCGGCGACGAGGATCTCGTACGGGCCCGTGTACTCGCCGCGGATGTAGACGAACACGTGCTTCGACTCGATCGCGTGGGCCGTGATCAGGCAGCCCTCGAGGAAGCGGTGCGGAACGCGCGAGAGGATCTCGTTGTCCTTGAAGCTGCCCGGCTCCGACTCGTCTGCGTTGACGACGAGGTAGTGCGGATTCGGGTTCTGGTCCGGCTTCGGGACGAAGCCCCACTTCATGCCGGTGGCGAAGAAGGCGCCGCCGCGCCCGCGGAGCTGGGAGGCCTTCAGCTCCTCGATCACGTCGAGCGGTGCCCGCGCCCGCGCGTCGGCGAGGGCGCGGTAGCCGCCCACGGCCTCGTACTCGGAGAGTTTCGTCAGGTCGCGCTCGTCCGCGCCCGCGAGCACGATCAGGCGCTGCTCAATCGCCATCGGCAAGCTCCTCGAGGATGCCGGCCGCGTCCTCGGGCTGCACGCGCAGGCGGTATTCGTGGTCGACCGAGACGATCGTTCCCCAGCCGCAGCCGCCCAGGCACTCGATCGCCCGCAGCGTGACCTTGCCGTCGCCGCTCGTCTCGCCCGCCCGGCAGCCGAGCTCCGACTCGAAGGCTTCGAGTACCTGCTGCGCGCCGACGAGGGCGCACGAGACGTTGGTGCAGACCTCGACGAGGTGCTCACCGACGGGCTTCAGGTGGAACATGTCGTAGAAGGAGGCGATCGACTTGCAGTACGCGGGGGTCAGCTCGAGCGCCTCGGCCACCTCGCGAAAGGCCTCCGGCGGCAGCCAGCCGTAGCGGTCCTGCGCGGCGCGCAGCGCAGGCATCACCGCCGAGCGCACCCCTTCGGGATACTGCGCGCGGATCGCCTGGACCTCGGTGTAGAGGTCGGTCACCCGCTGCCCCGGGGCGACGCGGGAATCATCGGTCGACCTCGCCCATCACGGTGTCGAGCGAGCCGACGATCGCGATCAGGTCGGCGACGAGGGCGTCGCGCATGCACGTCGCGGTCGCTTCGAGCGCGACGAGCGACGGCGCGCGGAATTTGACGCGCCAGGGCTTGGCGCCGCCGTCGGAGACCACGTAGCAGCCGAACTCGCCGCGAGGCGACTCGACCGTCACGTAGACCTCGCCCTCGGGCACGCGGTAGCCCTCGGTGACGATCTTGAAGTGGTGGATCAGCGACTCCATCGAGGTGTGCAGCTCCTCGCGCGGCGGCAGCACGACCTTGCGGTCGTCCGCGATCCAGGGGTCGCCCACCATGCGCTCGAGCCGGCGCAGGCACTGCTCGACGATCCGCACCGACTGCCGCATCTCGTCGATGCGCACGCGGTAGCGGTCGTAGACGTCGGCGCCGTGGTAGACGGGCACCTCGAAGTCGACGCGGTCGTACGCGAGGTACGGCTCGTCGCGGCGCAGGTCCCAGTCGACGCCGGAGGCGCGCAGCACCGGGCCCGACTGGCCGAGAGCGATCGCGTCGTCGGCGGAGAGCAGCCCGAGCCCGCGCGTCCGTTCGAGCCAGATCTGCTGGTTCGTCAGCAGCGTCTCGTACTCGTCGATCGTCTTCGGGAACGTCTCGCAGAATTTCCGGCACTCCGGGAAGAAGCCGGGCGGGATGTCCTCGGCGAGCCCGCCGGCCTGGAAGTAGCGGGTGTGCATGCGCACGCCGCCGACGAGCTCGAACAGATCGAGCACCAGGTCGCGCGCGTTGAACGTGTACCAGAGCAGCGAGATCGCCCCCAGCTCGAGCGCGCCCGTGCCGAGCCAGATCAGATGCGAGTGGATCCGGTTCAGCTCGAGCAGCAGGGTCCGCATCCAGGTCGCCTTCGGCGGCGTCTCGAGCTCGAGCAGCTTCTCGATCGCCGCGACGAAGGCGTAGCCGTTCGCGGTGAAGCCTAGGTAGTCCATCCGCTCGGGATAGGTGAGCCCCTTCCACCAGGTCTTCGATTCCAGCGACTTCTCGAAGCCGGTGTGCAGGTAGCCGATCAGCGCGTTCAGGCCGACGACCTGCTCGCCGTGCAGGTCGATCAGCAGGCGTAGCACGCCGTGCGTCGACGGATGGTTGGGCCCGAAGTTGACCTGCATCAGGTCGCCGGTCTCGACCAGCTCCTCGCTCGGGACGAGCAGCGTGGGCGTCGGGTATGGAATGCGCGTTCCCTCGTAGACCCGCGGTCTCTGCGGGGCGATCGCCACTACTCCTCCTCCGAGAAGCGGACGGGCTCGCCGCCGATCGGGTAGTCCTTGCGCAGCGGGTGGCCCTCCCAGTCGTCGTCCATCAGGATGCGGCGCAGGTTCGGGTGCCCGTCGAACTGGATGCCGAACATGTCGAACGCCTCGCGCTCGTGCCAGTCGGCGGTCGGCCAGATTCCGACGACGCTCGGCACCGCTTCGCCCTCGTCGAGCCAGACCTGGAGCCGGACGCGCGGGGCGCCCGAGCGCAGCGCGAGCAGGTGGTAACTGATCGAGAACCGCTTCGGCTTGGGAGTCGGCAGGTGCGAGAGCGCCTGGGTGCCCGGATGGTTGAGGTCGCGCCCCGCGGGGGTGCCGATGTAGCCGGCCACCGGCAGGTCACCCCAGCCCAGATAGTCGGCGGGCGCCACGTCGGAGAGGAAGCGGAAGCCCTCGCGGTCGCGGAGGTGCGTGGCGGCCTCGAGCAGCCGCTCGGCCTCGACCACGAGTGTCGTCTCGCCGAACGCCTCCTTGAGCTCCGTCAGCCCGGGTAGGTCGCCGTAGCTCAGCTCGCGACTCCCCGGATCTCGTAGGCGGGCGGGATGCCGGCCATCACCTTCTCGTGCAGCCGGACGATCCCCTCCATCAGCGCTTCCGGCCGCGGTGGGCAGCCGGGAACGTGGATGTCGACGGCGACGATCTTGTCGACCCCCTGGAGGGT
Organism: uncultured Actinomycetes bacterium; assembly: GCA_963757725.1. Taxonomy (GTDB): domain Bacteria; phylum Actinomycetota; class Thermoleophilia; order Gaiellales; family Gaiellaceae; genus CAVWSR01. Next base: position 4,665 of record CAVWSR010000002.1, on the reverse strand, counting down.
CGTGTAGTTGTTGAACATCCCGCCGGAGCTCGCGCAGGCGCCCATCGCGATCACCCACTTCGGCTCGAGCATCTGGTCGTAGATCTGGCGCAGCGGCGCCGCCATCTTGTGCACGACGCGGCCGGAGACGATCAGCAGGTCGGCCTGGCGCGGCGAGGCGCGGAAGGCCTCCATCCCGAAGCGCGCGATGTCGTAGCGGGAGCCGACGATCGCGATCATCTCCATCGCGCAGCAGGAGAGGCCGAACTGATCGGGCCACATCGACTTGGTCTGCGCCCAGTGGACGGCCTTGTCGAGGGTCGTCGTCATCAGCGCCTGCTCGAGGTCGCCGAGCTCCTGCTCGAACTTCGACGGTCCCTTTCCCTGCCACAGCACGCGCTCGCTGCGGATGCCGTAGTCGGCGAGGCGCTTCTTCACTGCCATTCGAGCGCCCCCTTCCGCCACACGTAGACATACGCCACCGCGAGGATGACGACGAAGAACAGGAACTCGAAGAACCCGAACCAGGCGAGCTTGTCGAGGATCACCGCCAGGGGGTACAGGAAGACGATCTCGATGTCGAAGAGGATGAAGAGCATCGCCGTCAGGTAGAAGCTGACCGTGAAGCGCTGCCTCTTCGGGGGCCCGGTCGAGACGCCGGACTCGAAGGGGATGCCGCGGGCGCGGGTGCGGCGAGCCGGCGACTGCGCGAAGATGAACGACATCACGATCATCGAGATCGGGATCGCCGCCGCGAAGAACCCGTAGATGAGAAAGGGCAGCCAGCTCGACAGCATGCGGAGCGGAAAGTACCAAAGCAGGGGTGCGCAGCACGATGTAACCGTCGATTCGCACAACCATCGGCGCAACGGCTGTTACAAGCCCGCCCCGGCGGGAATGCGGGGGCCGCAGGCCCCGTTGCTACCATCTGACCGAAGCCGACGAGGAAGGTAGGAGACACCGTGGAGATCCAGGAGCGCACCGACACCGAGCTGGTCTCGCTCACCGAGCGTGCTGCGGAGAAGATCAAGCAGCTCATGGCCGATGAGCCGGCCGGTGAGGCCGAGGTGCTCCGTCTGGCGATCCAGGGCGGCGGCTGCTCCGGCTTTCAGTACGGACTCGGCTTCGACCGCGGCTCCCAGGAGGGCGACGTCGAGCTCGAGGCGCACGGCGTCCGCGTCGTGGTCGACCCGTTCAGCGCCCCCTACCTGCAGGGTGCGGAGGTCGACTACGTCGATTCGATCCAGGCGGCCGGCTTCGCGATCAACAATCCGAACGCCACTGCCTCGTGCGGCTGCGGCCACTCCTTCCAGGTGGAAGAGGGCGCCGAGGCCGAGGGTCACACCGGCGGCTGCGGCTCCGGCTGCTCCCACTAGCTTCCGTCCGAAGCGCCCCGTAGGGTCTGCGCCGTGCGCGGCGCCTACCGCTACCTGGTTGCACTGCTCGCCGTCGACGTCGCGTTGCAGCTGACGCTCGCGGCCCTCGGAGTGTTTCGCGCCGACTCGTCGTCGAAGCCCGCGCACGAGCTCTCCGTCTTCGATCCGCACCGGTTGAACGGAGACATCGTGATCCTGCTGGCGCTGCTCCTCGTGGTCGTCGCGATTGCGGCCAGGGAAGGCCGCTGGCGGGTTGCGCTCGTCGTGTTCGTGCTCGCACTCGTGCAGAACCCGCTCGCGCATGCCGGCACGGTCGGCGGCGCGATCCACGGCCTGAACGCGTTCGTGATCGCCGGGTTCGTCACGATCCTGGCGCACCAGGCGTGGGCCGCACCGCGTCCCGGCGCTTCCTCGTAGTTTTCCGCGATGCCGCCCGGCGGGCGACGCCGCTAGATTGGGCGGGATGAGCGAGAACGGCGTCCTGCCGCTTCGTGTGGCCGTGGTCGGCTCGGGCCCGGCCGGCTTCTACGCGGCCGAGGCGCTGCTGCGCAGCGAGGATCCCGCCGTCGTGGTCGACATGCTCGAACGCCTGCCGACCCCCTGGGGGCTCGTCAGGTTCGGCGTCGCTCCCGACCACGAGAAGATCAAGGCCGTCTCGCGGGCGTTCCAGAAGACTGCCGCGCGTCCGGGCTTTCGCTTCTTCGGCAACGTCGAGGCGGGGAGCACCGTCAGCCACGAGGACCTGCTGAAGCTCTACGACGCGGTCGTCTACACGGTCGGCGCGCAGACCGACCGCCGGCTCGGCGTGCCGGGCGAGGATCTGCCCGGTTCGTGGCCCGCGACCGCGTTCGTCGCCTGGTACAACGGGCACCCCGACTTTCAAGAGCTCGAGTTCGATCTGTCGCACGAGCGCGCCGTCGTGATCGGGAACGGGAACGTTGCGATCGACTGCGCCCGCATGCTCGCGCTGACCGCGGAGGAGCTGGCTCCGACCGACACGACCGACGCCGCCGTTCGTGCGATCGTCGATGCCGGCGTCCGCGAGATCGTGATGCTCGGGCGCCGCGGGCCGGTGCAGGCGGCGTTCACGCCCCCCGAGCTGCAGGAGCTCGGCGAGCTTGCGGGCGCGGACGTCGTGGTCGATCCCGCCGACCTCGAGCTCGACCCGGCGAGCGCCCAAGCCCTCGAGCTCGACCGCGAGCGGGCGCGTCGCAACCTCGAGCTTCTGCACGAGTACGCGGCGCGGCCGCTGGGAGGCAAGCCGCGGCGCCTGGTGCTGCGCTTCCTCGTCTCGCCGGTTCGCATCCTCGGCGAGGAGCGGGTGGAGGCGATCGAGCTGGTGCGGAACGAGCTCGTCCTGCAGGACGGGGCGATCGTCGCGCGACCGATCGGCGCGACGGAGACGATCCCGTGCGGGCTCGTCCTGCGCAGCGTCGGCTACCGCGGGGTCGCGCTTGCCGGCGTCCCGTTCGACGACCGGCGTGCGACCATCCCGAACGACTGCGGTCGCGTCGAGGAGGCCGAGCGAACCTATTGCGCCGGCTGGATCAAGCGCGGGCCGAGCGGCGTGATCGGCACGAACAAGAAGGACGCCGTCGAGACGGTCGAGGCGCTGCTCGAAGACGCGCGTGGCGGCGGCCTGCGCGCGACGCAGGGCGGCGATCTTGCCACGCTGCTCGAGGAGCGGAAGGTCGACTTCGTCGAGGCTGCGGGCTGGGAGGCGATCGATGCCGCCGAGCGCGCTCTCGGCGAGCCGCTCGGGCGGCCGCGGGTGAAGCTGACCGACTGGCGGCAGCTGCTCGCGACCGGCGGCCGATCCCGCTGAAGTGCCCACGGGGCGCCTCGGCCGGGGGTAGACGAACCTCGATCGAGGGGCTACAGTCCGGCGCACTCGCCCTCCAGGGGATGGGCGTGGTCACCACTACAGGGGAGCAGGAATGAGAAAGGTTTTGCTGTGGGCCTGCGGCCTGGCGACGCTCCTTGCGCTCGCCGTGCCGGGGTTTGCCTCCGCCGACCGGGCCGTGCCGGGCGCCATCTTCCGCGCCGACGACACGCAGCATCCGAGTCTGGCGGTGCTCAAGGGCACGCTGCCGATCATCGTCGACGGCGGCTTCGCGTCGCAGCGCCAGCTCAACGCGCTCCGAGCCGCGGCGGTGGTTCCCGCAACGATCGGCGAGACGCGCTTCTGGGTAGGCCTCGACGACTTCTACGGCACCTATTACGCCAAGCGCTACGTGCTTCGCGCGATCGGCGCCAATGCCGAGCTGTGGGTCGCAAGCGACGCCTTCGCGACGCGCGGCGGCTCGCCGAGCTCGGCTCCCCAGCTCTCCAGCGGGGTCAACTTCCTGGACGGCGACTGCCGCAACGGCGACCGGACGGTCGTCAGCGACGCCCAGGCGAACTACCTGGTCGACCAGTTCGATACCAACATCCTGCCGAAGGAGTCCGTCGTCTTCAGCGTCGCGCCGGCGCGCGACGGCACCAATCCCCAGCTCGGGCCGCCCTTCGATCCGGCCGGCGACGGCAACAAGACGGTGATCCTGGTCGACAACGTCCGGGACACCAACTTCTACGACTTCGGCAACACGCAAGGGTTCTCGTACATCGCCGGCTTCTTCTCCAGCCAGCTCAACGCCTTCTTCGACCGCAACGTGATGACGATCGACGGCTTCGACTGGTTGCACCGGACCGGCGCGAATCCGCCGGACAACCCCGTTGCCGGCAACCTCTGCACGAGCGCGCCCGCTCGCCCGTCCCTCTACGAGGGCGTGTTCGCCCACGAGTACCAGCACCTGCTGGAGAGCTATCAGGACCCGAACGAGGTCAACTGGGTCAACGAGGGCCTCTCCGACTGGGCGATGTCCTACACGGGCTACGCGCATCCGCAGATCCCGATCACGCAGCAGGGCTTCGACTCGCACATCCAGACCTTCCTCGGCTGGACGACGGTCGCCGGCCCGTTCAATCCGAACCCGGCAACCGCGGGCGGCCCCGAGAACTCGCTGACGCGCTGGGGTGACCAGGGCGACGGCGAGATCCTCGCCGACTACGGCGCTGCGTACTCGATGATGACCTACCTGCACGATCGCTTCGGCGACGCGTTCATGTCCGCCCTGCACAGGGATCCGGGCACCGGGCTCGTCGGGCTCCAGGACGTCCTCGACACGGTCGGGCGCTCCGCCGGGCCGCCGCCCCGCGGCCACGGCCGTGACTTCAAGTGGCGCAGCTGGAAGCACGACGACAGCGCCCGGTTCCGGAAGCTGACGGCGTTCGGGATGGTCTACGACTGGTCGCTCACGGTTGCCGTCGA
>CAVWSR010000001.1:0-446838 GCA_963757725.1 uncultured Actinomycetes bacterium | reverse complement strand
GAACGATCGCGGCCGTTCTGAGAAGCTTTGCCGTCATCTCCCAATCGATGCTTTTTTAAACAGGATGAGATTTTTCCTGATGCGCAAAACCATTGCCGTGCTGATGTTCGCGCTGGCAATCGCCGCGTTTGCCGGGGTCGCCGATGCCGACCAGATCAAGATCGGCGTAGGCACCGTGGGACCGATTTCGCCGCTGGCGATGTACCAGATCGAGCAATTGGTCGGCGCCGAACCTAACATTCATGAGATCCCGATCGTGCCGCCCGGAGATATCGATGCATGCGTGAAGCGTTTCGTCGCCGGCGATACTGACGATCGTCTCGACGGGGTCATGGTGGTGAGCCTGCCGACCGATAAGTTCCTCACCAAAAACGATCAGAACGAAGCGACTTTTACCGGCAGCTACGAAATCTGGCTGCTCAACTTATCGACCTTGGCCGAGGATCGGCACGCGTTCACCTTTGAAGATCGCGAACCGGTGGTGGGCGGCGTCACTGCGATTCTCACCATTCCTGCGCAGTTCCTGAGCCAGGCCGCGGGCGGCGGAAAACTCGTCTCCAGCAACGTCTACCAGGCCTACCAATCGGTGCAGAATCGGGTTGAAGCGAAATTGGTCGCGGCCACCAAGCTCTACCTTGCCAGTTCACCATTGGGCCAGATCGGACCGCTCGATATGCTTCAAACCGCGCAAGCGCTGATCGATCGCGGCGACGGCGAGACCGCGATGGCGGTGTTCAAAGCGGCCGGCGTCAACGATCCGCGGGTGAAGCAGTTGATGGCGGCGGCGGAAGGAAAATTAAAGCAGGCCGAATCCGCCAAATGGCTCGGCAGGACGCTCGGCGCCATGGCCGGTGATGATCCCGAGCAGGCTGGCGTCATGTTGGCCTCGTACGAGAAAAGTTCCGCGGCGCAACCCGCGCGGGTCGAAGCGATCCGACGCGTGCTCGCCAGCTATCCGCATCAGGAGACGCGCTCTCCATACGCGACCTTGATCACCAACGATGTTCCCGGGCTGGATCATTCCGCATTCGTCGCAATGCTCACGCAATTGTTCAGCGATGAGACCGGCTCGGCGCCGGATGAGGTGATCGTCAGCGCGGCGGCGGTCAACGTCCAGGACAAGGTCGCGCCCAAGGGGATGAAGACTCGCCTCGATGCTTACGCGCGGGCGCTCGGACGCAGCGCATGGGCGATGAGTATCAAGTGCGGATGCGCCGCCAGCGCGGTCCTGCAATCGGAAACCGCGGGCGCGCCCCTGCTCAAGGCGCGCTTCGAGCCCTCTTTCAAGCAGGCCGAAGTCGGGCTACCCTAGAGCGTTCAACCTGAGAAGAATTTTCACCCTGGAAGAGAAAACATCATGCAGCACTGCGCGATTTGCAAAAAGCATCAGTCGGTCGGCAATAACGTCAGCCACGCGAACAACAAGAGTAAGCGTCGATGGCATCCGAATCTGAAAGAGGTTCGCGCCTCGGTCGGCGGCAACGTCAGGCGGATGATCGTCTGCACCCGCTGCCTGCGTAGCGGAAAGATCAAAAAGAGCGCCTGAAAATCCGTTTGCTATTCACGAACGCCGTTACAGCAACGCGGTCAACTTTTCCGGCGGGCGCGCAATGATCGCGCGATTGCCAGCAATCACCACCGGCCGCTGCATCAGTTCAGGATGCTCCAGAAGCAGCGCTACGATTTTCTTCGATTCGGTGTAGTTCTCCGCCTTCAAGCCTAATTCCCCGAAGCGTTTGTCCTTGCGCACCAGGTCGGCGGCCGGACCTTCCAGCATCGAGAGAATTTTCTCCAGCGTTTCCCGGGTGGGCGGGTTTTTCAGATATTCGATGGTGTCGAACTCGACACCTTTCGCGCGCAGCAGTTCCACTGCGCCGCGTGAATTTCCTCAGCCCTGGTTATGATAGATCAGCAATTTAGTCATCGCGTTTGCTCCTCCCGCTTACAATATTCCCCCTCCCACCACGGCTCAAACCTTGCACTTCTCGAATGTCTCAGGAATGGATATTGAGTCGCTCCGTGAGCCGGGAGGAAAAACGAATCGATGTTGCATGCCGCTAGTCGTGTTCTATGCGCTTTTGGCGTCGCGGTCCTTGTCGCAGTGGCCGTCCGCGCCGATGCGGCGGTCGTCAGCGGGGTTTACACCAGCCGCGGCGGGAAGCCGCTCCCCGACCATCAGCTCCATTTCCAAGGCCGCATTGTCGGCGACATGTTCCTGGTGCGCACCGGCAGCGACGGTTCTTTCGCGGCCGACCTCCCGCCGGGAACCTACGATCTGAGGGCCGAGCGCGGGTTGATAGTAAGGCCTGGGATTCGGGTGGTCGGCGAGAACCTTAACGTCGGACGGGTTAGCGATGGCGCGCCGCTCGATGTGCGGCGTCCCTTCGAACGGCAGGGAATCGGCCCGTCATTGGTGGATACGGCGGCGCCTGCGACCGCGCATCTCGACAAGCTGCCGGTGGTGGCGCCCTCCAGTGCGGCATCGCCGGCGCACGCAGCGGCATCTGCGGCGACCCCCACAGCCCCAACCCAATAACGGAGTCGGAGAACTAACGATCAGCGAATCTCGCCGGCAGTGATCTATTGCGGCCAATTCGTGTAAACTCCCGGAGTCCAGAGCTTCGAAATATTCGCAGCCCGGGGGACATCGCTTCGGGTGATTCGGTCAGGACAGGGAGTGCCTGTGATCGGCAAGTTGGCCCTGTTTGTTGCGCTCCTGACTCTGGGTGGATGCGCACAGACGGAGACATTCAAGTTCCCGAGTGGAAAAGTCTGTCAGCTGACGATGTGCCCCGCTCCCCTGTTGCCGGCCGTGACCGCGGCCTGTCGTGAACCAAAGAGCGGAGAGGCAGCGTCCCCGCTTCGCTTTCCGCTGAATTGTTTTAAGCGGCCAAAGTTGATTGATAAGGAGCCCACTGCGTCAAGCGCAGCCTTCGGCTATTGCGCCTCTATAATCGGCAGGCAGAGCAAGTCAAAATCCGCGTACGCTCTCTTGCCTCGCGTAAAGAAACTCTACAATATGTAGACACGCGGTCCCCGGTGATTGTTTCGGGGGGTTCTGGGTCGCCTGCGCGGCGAGGCAGAGTCCTCGGAAACAGTTCCCCACGAACGCGAGCCAACTCAGGAGGTTCATTTGCGTGGAACTGGAAGAACTGAGACAGAGGTTGTTGCTCCGCTCCAAGTCAACCGACATCCCCCCGATCGCGCATCCGGTGCAAATCTCCGAAGTCGCATTGAGTGCCGCGGCCAGCAAGCTCAAGTGGGAAACCAGCCTCTCGCCGGTCGAGATCGCGGCGCGGTTGGGAATCAACGGTGCGAAAACCGACCCCCCTCGCGCCAAGGCGGAGAACGCGACCGAGGATACCATCGTCGCAGCACCGGGCGTCGAGCAGGAGCCTATCGTGGAAAAGCCGGAAGCTGCGGTCGCAGCCTGCGAGGACGCCCCTCATGGCGCGGAGCCTGTGACAACTCCGGCCGAGCCTATCTCGATTCTCGCCGACACGGTCCAGCAGTTATCCGCACCTACCGAGGCATTCCGCGAAGCCTTCGAGCATCTAAACGTGCTGCGGGACCCCATCGATAGCGCTACTGTTTCTACCGAGCAGGCGGTTAAGCGAATAACCGTATTGTTTGATCACCTATCGAGTTTGGCAAATAACTTCCAATCGATGCGGGCCTTCGCGGAACAGGTCAGGATGCTGTCCGCCAGCTTCGAGCCGATGAAGGGCCTGGATGCGCAGCTCGAGGTGGTTATGCTGGCGCTCTATACCAACGTCAAGGAAGTCGGCGCGGCGCTGGCGCCGGTCAAGGTCTTCCAGGCCAAGCTCTACCAGCTTATGGAGGCGCTGGATTCCATCGAGCGCCTGGAAGGAAAGATTTCCGGGCTTGCGGAGACCTTCCGCCCCACGATAGAGACGGCGCAGCCGCCCGCCGCGCTCGAGGCCGAAAAACCGGCGCAGGTTGCCCCCGCGGCCTAAGGTCCGCTTTGATCCGAACCTCCCACGACATCTCGGCCTGTGCCGCGCGACGATCGCGTCGCAGGCCGAGGTCTCGTGTTTTCAGTTCGGGGCCTGATACCTGCGCCGCAAGGTTTCCTTGATTTGCTCCGGCGCCATCCCTCCGTCGAACAAGCGGCTGGCGTCGAGAACCTCGTTGGTGCAGATCTGACAGGTCGCCCCGTGTCGGCTGCGATAGCAGTCGAGCAGCGACTTATGCCCCTCGTTCTTCTCACATCCGCAGTAGCAGTCGAGTTGCGCGAGCAACATCGGATTCTGCTCCGCGATGGTGTAGGCCTTCCGAACCGGCCCGACGAAAAGTTTCGGCGCGAGGGTTATCCCATTGCTGCTTTTCAACGATGCATCGCGAGCGGTGGCCGGCGAAGTGCGGGGACACATCTTGCAACAATCGCCTTCGCACGCGGCCGGCTTTCCCGGCGTTGCCGATTCTGCGCGACTGCCCCCGACTGATGCGCCAATCGCCACCAGAGAGATGAGCGTTATGCCGAGCGCGAGCGTCGGAAATTGATTCATGGATTTCATTTTATGCTTCTCCGGAATTCTCCTGAAGTACCAATCAATGGGGCGGCGGAGTGTTGGCGAGGATCGCTGACCACGCCAGCACTACCAGCAGCAACGCGCATTCGGTTGCAACGGTTCGGATGAGCATCCGCTGCGCGCTTTTCTGCGCGACCTTGGGCACCTGCCAATAACGATTGTAGGCCCCCAACAGCAGGGCCGGCGCGGCGATTGCCAGTTTCCACATCAAGGCCCGTCCGTACGCCGAATCGAAGAGCAGATGCAGGTTCCATCCGAACCATTGGAATGCGGTCAGAACTCCTGAAATCGCCAGGACGGCCACCGTCCATCCGCAGACCATCGAGACCCGAGCGGTGACGCTCTGGAACCTGGCGCCTCCATCCCTCGCACTCATCAGCAAGACCACCAGCGCGCCGAACCACAATCCGGCGGCGGCCTGATGCACGAAGTCGATCGCGAGCACCAACCCGCCCTTGTCGATAGCGTGGCTGGTGAGACTTCCGAGCGCGATCAAAATCGTCGCCATAACCAATGCGCCGAGGCCGACTAATTCCTCGCGCAACGGAAGCCACACCACGATCGCGAGCATCACCACCGCGGCGAACCGCCACATCCAGATGCGGCCGGCCAGCGTCTCGCGCATGATTTCCGGGATCAGCGGCATCGCCTGCCGCCAGCTCGTCTCCGCCATCCCGGCCGCGATCTCGATGAACACCAGCGGCGACATCACCAGGTTGAGAATCGCGAGCACCCGCCATAGCGTTACGCAGCCGGACTTTTCGATCGGCGCCGGGGCCAACAGCAGCGCGAAAGCCGCGGTCCCGAAGATTAACGACTGTGCGACCAGCACCGGCCACGCAAAAATGGCGGGCGTATCGATCAAGCGCCACCGCTGACGGTGAACGAGTACGACCCTTCGGTGTGATGAGTGTCGACGCAGAGCACGGCCCATTGCACGGTGTATTGGCCCGGCTTTAGCACGTCAACTTTCGCGGTCAACACGGTGCCATCGGCGCCAACTACCGGCGGGCCGACCGCATGATCCTTCCCCGCCGCATCAAGCACTCGCAGCTTGGCGAACAGCTTCTCGATGGGAGCGTCGAATTTGATCCTTATCTCGCTCGGCGCCGTCGCCAGCGTTTGTCCCGCCGAAGGGCTTTGCGCTTCAGGAAAGGAATGCGCTTTGGCGTCAGGCGCCCCGGCTAGCAGCGATAGCATCAGGAGCGGAACTGCCAGCGGCGTTAATTTGAATGTCATTACGGTTTTCCTCATTGGAACAGGTCGTTAAGGGTCCAATTCGCCTCCGGGATCACCGAATCGTAGAAGATGTCGAGGAGCCCCAGTACCACGGCATGGTTTTCGGGAATCGCGGCGTTGTTGAGGGCGAGTTGGGTTCCGACGCTCAGTTCGAACTGATAGCCGACGTAGGCGATGCCCGGCGTCACCAGCACCTGCGGAAACGTCTCGCCGCTCGGGCCCCGGATGGCCTGGGAATAATTGAATTCGACATACGGAAACAGATTGCGCAGCGGCCACGGCAATCCGATGTCCTGCACATTGTTGCTCAGGTAGGGGAGCGAATACTCGATCACCTGATTGGCCTCGATCCCATTGTTGACCCGTCCGCCGAGCGCCGTCTCGTATCCAAAGTTGCCCTGAAAACCGACCGGCCGCAGGAACTTCAGCACCGGCCAGTTGGGAAGATCGCCCAGCGCCTTCTCCCAATTGATCGAGGGTCCAATGCTGGTGTGTTGCTGTTCCTCGATGCTGGGGTTCCCGGTCGGTAGGGTCATGCTAAGCGCGATCGACAAAAGCAGTTCATGCCTGGGAACGATGAGGAACGCATACTTGGCGAACACCTCGAGATTGTCGAAACCGTTGTCGCTGGGATCATCGTTGGGCGACAGGTACGACCAACTGGTGCCGCCGCCCATGCTGAAACGCGACAATCCTTCCTTGTCTTTCCAAAGTACCTTTTCAATTTCGGTTCCGATGCTGTAGGTCTGGCCTTCGCTTCCGCGCGCCCATCCGGGCGACACGATATCCAACTCATTGGCCGGGGTCGGATCTTCGGCCACCAGCGGTTCCAGGAACATATAATCGCCGACCACGCCATGGGCCCATGCCGATGCCGGGGGGAAGCAAATCGAGGCCGCCAGCACAATTATCATCAGATTCAGATTCTTCAATTTCACCATCGCCGTCCGCGCCACCAACGCCGGGCGACTCCCTAGCCCCGCGCGAAAAATCGACGCGGGCAGTATCAACCTTTTGCGCTACTTTGTGAGAAGGAAGAACGGACTAGGGGAGAGTTTTGGGCGGCGGAAGAATCGGTCCGTCGCCGAGGCGGCCCACCATCGCACGATACCCATCGACGCTGGAAACGACCGCATCGCGCGGACCGCTGGTCGTCGCGAGCACAAGCGGAGCCGGGGCCATCAGCGGCGCATGGCTGATGTCGAGCGAACGCGCGGGATGGCAAATGTCCATGGTCAGGGTGCAACGCGAGTCCGCGATGACCCATCCGCACATCATCGGCATGCTCACGATGGCAATCACCAACGCCAACGCGGCTCCGACGTTGTTCAGATCGAGCGCGAAGCGATTGTGGCTCAAAACAACCACCTCAACTTTTTGAGGTCAGCGGTGAGGATGGTGATTTTGCCGTCAGTCTCTTGGCTCGGCACCGCCATCGGGAGGCAGGAGGCCTTGCCGGTGAGAATGTGATTGACCGGATAGCGATTGCCACAGAGCCGGCAAATCAGATAGCCGTCCGAATAGGAAAAGCCCTTGTGGTAAGTGTAACACTGCGAGCAGGCGTCCATGACCGAGCGGACCTTCCCGTCGGTCCCGCGCGCGAGGACGAAACGGAGCTTTTTCCCGGCGTCATCGCGGTAGCAGAAGGTCTTGGCGGTGCCCTTATCGAGCAGGTGACCAGAAATCACCAGCTGATCCTTGCCTTCGACTGAGGTACATCCGGGCTTGGCCATCGAGATAGTCATGGCCACAGCGGCGACGGCCACCACGCCTATCCCGATCAGGGTTCTGAGCCGGATCTTCATTCCAGATAATCTTTCACGCGGCTGCTGCCAGATCAAATGCCTACGCAGCGAGGGGGATGAGGGCCAATTTCAAGTGCTGGCGTTGCTCGACGGCATACAATCGGCGTCACGGAGTTGGGGCCAGATAGCGACCATATCGTCTGTGTAGATGAGCTTCGAGATGCTTGGTCCACGGCATGAACGCGAGAATAGAACGAGAGCGAGTGCCGCGGCGCAGTAGGCTTATGACCGAGCAACAAAATGCAATCCGCGATTGACGTGTCGGCGCCACTATTTGGGATAGGCCATCGGCGAATACAAGGAGCGCTGATCCAGTCGACGATAAGAAAAGTGCTCGCTGGCAGCGGCTTCAGCCGCTGGAAGCCAGCAAGCCACGGCAGGTACTTTGCCTTTGTGGAGCGGGGATAGCCGGAAGAAAGTCAGTCAGAAAAGTTTCGCCGCAACTCGACTCGACCGATAAAGAGTTGATCGCGCAACTGGAGACGAGGCATCCTGAAGTTACTCGCCCTCGATTAGGAGTGGCATTCGGCACATCTGTTAAGGCGTACTCAAAGCAGCCTGATTGCTCGGAGAATGTTCAGCATTTTTATTGCCGCAAATGCGCTGAGCATCATGTGAAAACAATCAGCACTATTCGACGCTAGATAAGGACAAATGATCAAACAATCGCGATGTCCGTCGCGACCCCTACACTTGCGCGCACAGGATTCCCGTAATGGGCATTAAGGAACCGCGAGCGACGCCGATCAAAAACAGCACGCCGCTTATCAACGTGCGGCATGGTGCTCGTCCGCAAGGCGACCACTCATCAATTTCTGATTGGTGCCACGCTCGTGGCAACTGCTGTAGTCGCCGTGTATTTTTCGAGCAATGGCGCGCGCCTGCTCGCTAGCAACGAACAGACCAAGAAATTTTCAAAGTAGTCAGATACCCTACATTACCCTGGGGCGCGCAGAAGGCACCATGGCGGAACTGTAAATCCTGAAGGGTCTAGCTGATAGGAAAATTTATTTGCAGAACGGGAGGCCTTCCCGGCGATGATTCGTGGCGTAAGATTCTGATCTGAGGGAGTTTGATGCGGTGGTCATTACAAAAACTGTCAATTTGGCGGTCTCGACTTGCTGCGGAAGGTATTGGATTGTACACGCGCCATCGGTTCCAATCGACGAGGATTACTCTGCGTGGGCCGAACGAGCAGGCCGTGTTGGTTCGCGCTCGAAAATATCAACTGGTCGATTGGGTGCATCTGGCAGAGGAACTCGAAGAAATTTCTGCCAGGCTCGAAACCGACTTGGAAAGCGATCTTCGGGTCGTCCTCGAACACCTTTTTAAGTTATAATAGCGCCGATCCCCGAGAACGAATGGAAAGGTCGTTCTCGCAGTTGGAATGTGCATACCATCGAGCATCGAGCGCGAATCGATACAATTCTTGCGAAATCGCCGAAACTGCGTCAACCAGTCGGAGATTTGGTGACTACGCCAATATCCGGGCGCCGTCCGGAAGGTAGCGACGCAGACACGGCGCCGACGCGCAGGTTTTCCGGCCGCACGCCCTGGTCCGTTGATCAAATACTCGACCCTGATCTCTTTCCCAATCCGTTCAATCTTCCTCTCGATGAAGCGATTAACTGGTTTTCTCTCACCGACCGTCACGCCGGAATACCAAGCCTGTGTCGTGGTGCTCTCGGCGCTGGAATTCGCAGGCGACTTACTTTTTCAGGCTTTGATGGAGCCAGTCGTCAAACCGGATCTCTCCGAGCTTCGCGTCGTCTTCAGGAATCAGCGTTCGCTCCTTCAAATGCGCGCCGGAATACGGCGCATTGGGATCGGCGACCACCTCGCGCGAGTCACCGAGTTCCCGCAGGCAATGGCGAATGAGTTCATGGAGACGGAACTTCTCCGGGCCACCGATCTCAACCATGCCGTTCACGGGCTTTCCGACTGAGACTCTGCCGACTCCCGCGGCGACATCGTCGGCGGCCATCGGCTGGAAGAGTACCGGTGCGAGATGGACTTGATTTCCCTGGGTGGAGAAGTCTGCGATGCCTTTGACGAATTCGAAGAACTGCGGCGCGCGAATGATCGAGTATGGCAGGCCGGATTCCTTGATGAGCTTTTCCTGAACCATCTTGGCTCGGAAGTAAGGGCTCTCCAACAGGCGCTCGGTTCCGACCACCGACAGCGCAGCCGAGATGTCCCACTCCGGCAGCACCCGCATGTTTGAGCAGATTGGTGGTCGAGGTCTTGAAGAAGTCCATCGCCGGCCCCTCCTCGAAAGAAGGTGAGTTCGATACATCGACGACTACCTGGGCACCCTTCAACACTTCAGCAAGTCCCTGACCGGTAAGCGTGTTCACCCCGGTGCTCGGCGCGGCCGCGACGGCCTGATGGCCCTGCTGGGTGAGCTTGCTGACCAGTTTCGATCCAATGAGACCGGTTCCGCCAATCACTACGATTTTCATGACTGTCCTCTCAGTTGGCTCGTAAGCGGGCTCGATGAGTCCGAGAATTTCCCGAAGATGAGTGTTTACATCTCAAGTTGTGGCGAGAGCTTTAGCCTCCGAAGTTACTTTACCGGAATCAAAACCGGAGCATCTTTGTCCTTGATCAAGAACACCACGAACTTGGCTGGCTCGTCTTGCTCGCGTTGTGACCGATCGTGTGAATGTCATTGGGGCCTTCATAAAACGTCTGCCCGGGCGTAAGGGTTACGGGCTTTCTCGCCGTTCACCGCCATTTCGATGCTGCCTTCCAGCACATAGACGAAGGCCTCCGCATTGTGGCGATGAACCGGGTCCTGGCCTCCGGGAGGATATTCAACCGCAATCATCAGGGCTTCCTTACCTGGAAAATCCGGCAATGGTTTCGACATCAGCGAAGTAACCTTCGCCTCCTGAGCCATCAGCGGACTGCACACGAGAAAATAGCTGCACACGAGGAACGATACGAACAGGATTTTCTTCATCACCGGCTTCCTGCTGATTCTGCGAGTTGCGGGCTGATGCGCTGCCGCCTCTCACTGAAACGCAATGCCGACGCTATTTCAAGCGCTAGTGGAGAACTGTAAAGGGCGGGCGCGCCACTTCAGCGGGCGGAGTGCGGCGCTTCACGCGCCTCACGAATACCTTCTCAAAGAAAGTGCAAAACCACCGTCACGCATCTACCGCATCAGACTCGATAATGAGGATGTGCGATGGCCGCGCTGCGAGGTGATCTCGGGATACAGCGAGTCGAGCCGGGCGCGAAGCTGATCGAAATTGACGAAGGGCTTTTCCAGATATGCGATGGCGCCTTGCGAAAGATAGCTCATCGCGGCCACCGCCTTGGAACTTGAGCTGATCATGATGACGCTGGTTTCAGGCTTCTCCTCGCGGATGATTTTGAACAAATCTTCGGTGGTGAGGTCGTCGACCTGCGGCATCACGATGTCGAGGGTAACAATCTGGGGCTGCAACTCGCGAAACAGTTTTAGTCCCTGGCTGGGATTCTCCGCTTCCCCTGCGATGGCGCAACCCAGAGTCTCGAGGCGCGCCCGCAACATTCTACGCGTCGGCAGCGAATCCTCCACAATCAGGGTTTTGATTCCGTCATGAGCTTTCATTACATCCCCTCCAATCCCTCTTCGATGCAGGTCTGCTCGCGCGATTGCCAATCATTTCCGCGCCGCCGGCCCTACGACGCCTGCGCGATGGGCGCCGGCTTCTTATTGAAGACCTGGTGTGCGCGGGGCTGCTCTGCATGCAGTTTGGCCAGCCCCTGCGTGATGCCGTCGATCGATGCGATCGCGATCGCGGCCTCGATCTCCTTGCAAATCGCCGCCATCGGATTGGCGCCCACCATCGCCGCGCTGCCCTTGAGCGTGTGAACGTAGTTTTTGAGTTGTTTGAAATCCGACTCCGCCAACGCCGCGTCGATGCTGACGATCAGACGATCCATCTCGTCCAGAAAAAGTTCTGCGACTTCAGCAAACAGCGCGGGATCGTCCAACTCGGCCGCTACGTCATACGGCTTGGACACCGGTGCTTCGTCGGCGCGGCCACTTATCAGGTTGGCCAGCAGTTCGAGCAGCACGGCTTTGGATACCGGCTTGGTGACGTGCAAATCGCATCCCGCTTCGAGGCTGCGCTCGCGGTCACCGGCCATCGCAGCGGCGGTCAACGCGATGACCGGGGTGCGCGCGACATGGTTCTCGCGTTCCCATCTGCGGATTGCGGCGGTGGCTTCGTAGCCATCGACCAGCGGCATATACATGTCCATCAGGACCACGTCGTATTTGCTTGAAGTAAATTTCTTGACCGCGAGCGCGCCGTTTTCCGCTTCGTCGATTTCGTATTGGGTGGCCTTGAGGAAAGCCTTCACCAGCATCCGGTTACCCGGGTTATCCTCGGCGAGAAGGATTCGCGCGGCCCTGGTCGTGATCGAACTCGCCTGGATGGTGTCGGCGGTCGGCGCAACCTTCGCCCACTCGACCTCACCCACCATCGCCTCCTGCAGAATGCGGAAGAGTTCGCCGCGCTTGGGCGGTTTCACGATGTAGTGGCGCAGGCCGGCTTCCTTCATGCGATCGAAGCGGGCGTGCAACTCGTCCGAAGTGAGCATCAGAATCGCCGGGGTCCGATCGCTCCGATCGTGGAGTGCCTTGATCAGCTCGACTCCGCCGACGTTGGGCATCTTGCTATCGACCATCAGAATCGAAAATCGATTGCCCGATGCCGCGGCGGCTTCGATTGCGCCAATCGCCTCGGTGGCGGAAACGCAAGTCTCGGTCAGCCCGCCGATGGACCTGATCATCCGGGCCAGCACCGCCACGCCGGCGGCATTGTCGTCGACGATCAGAACATGCGCTCCATTGAGGTTGGGGCGCTGCGCCGCGGCTTCCAGCGACTCGATCGGGAGCGCGAACGGGATGGTCGCGCGGAAGCTGCTGCCCTTGAGGATTTCGCTTTGCACCGTCAGTTTGCCGCCCAGCAGTTCCAGCAGGCGGTTGACGATGGTGAGGCCCAGCCCGCTGCCTTCGTTGCGTCGCGAGGCCGCCGAATCCAGTTGCGTGAAGACCTGGAAAACCGCATCGATCTTTTCGTCGGGAATGCCGATGCCGGTATCGCTGATGGTGAAGCGAATCTCCGCGCGATCCGCATCGCCGGCGACCTTTTCGACCGCCAGCGAGACTTGCCCGAACTCGGTGAACTTGACCGCATTGCCAAGCAGATTGACGAGGATCTGCCGCAATCGCAGCGGATCGCCGACGACCACCGGAGGAACCTCGGGATCGATCCATACCGTCAGCTCGAGGTTCTTCTCGTGCGCGCGCAGCGCGAGGCTTTCGGCCACCGTCTCGCTCAACTCGCCAACGTCGAATTCCTCGTCCACCGTGGTCAGGCGTCCACTCTCGATTTTGGCGAGGTCCAGGATGTTGTTGATCAGTTCGAGCAGGCTCTTGCCGTTGGCGAACATCGTGTTGACATAGCGGCGCTGCTCGTTGGTGAGCGGGGTCTCGCCCAGCACCTCGGCCAGCCCCACGATGGCGTTCATCGGGGTGCGAATGTCATGCGACATGCTGGCCAGGAATCCGGACTTCGCTTCCGAGGCTTCCAGTGCCGCCAAGCGCGCTTTGTCGATCGCGCGGCGATAGTGTTCGTTGATAACCACCGACGCCTGCGCCAGGCCGATGGCAATCAGCCCGGTCAGCCAATGGATCTCGAAGCCGTCGTCGGGAACCCGGATGGTCTGGATGACCATCATCATCAGCGCCACCCCGTTGAGGGAGAACTGCCAGCGCGACTCCCACGGCAGCAGCGCCGCTGCGCCGGTCACCATCAGGACTACCGAAAGATAAAAGGGTTCGTTGCGGCCGGATATCACACTCAGCGCGGTGGTTGAGAAGAGAATCACGGTCACCGCCCATAAGGTCAGCGCCCGCCAATGGCGCCGGCCCATCGGCGTGAGCACCATGAAGAAGCCGATTACTCCGGTCGCGATATTGGCCAGATGCAGCGGCAGCGTCGCGACATTGACGCCCGGCGGCAAATTCAGATCGAGAAAGAGGTAGGCAGTCTGGAACAGGACGATCAGTACTGATGCGGCGCGTACGGTCCTCGCCACCAGCTCCGGTGAGACCGCAAACTCATCCGGGATACCCATCTCCGCCGCGCCACCGTCAGACGGCGTGGAATTATCTCGATCTGAAAGCACTCTGTCGCGGGAGGCGGTGATCATTCCCAACCCGCCGGACACGGGCAATTTGCCAAACGCAGTCGCCATCGATGTCAGGTCTGCAACAAAAGACCAGTCCCCCCTGTGCAGATAGCAGGATCGGTTCCTACCCGTTGGTAGGGAAATCATTCATGTTTGGCGGGGAAGTGCCTACAGGATGCAACCGCAGAGCTCATCGCGTAGCGATGCTGCAACCGCGGTCGCTATCGGAACAGACGAAGGTACAAGTCGAAAATTCAGTGGGCGCTGAGCAGTTGGAACGATTACCAGCGCAAACGTGCGCGACGCAGTTGGTTCAGTATGAAGAGGACGTCGCGCTCGCAGGTGACCTCGCCCATCATCGCCGCATTGGACAGAGATTCCTGCTCTTCGGCGGTAACCTGATAGTTCTCGGTCCAGGCCTTGTCGGCGAACAACCGCTCGATGACACCCGCGCGGGAGTTGGATGTCCCGGTATTATCGGACTTCTGGCGCGCGGCGCCGGAGTGCGCGGGGATATGCTTCATAGTCTCCTGTCCAAACGGTCGAGCATCGCCATGAGGACGATGTCCACACTCACCATTTGACGTTATAAACTACACGAAGTCACTAAGCAATACACGACGTAACAAAAAACTACATACCCAGGCTGGCCCGATCGTAGCAAAACTCGCCTCTAAGGCGGATGCGGAGTGACGCCGCCGAGCCGATGCTGAGTCAATTTGGAGTCCGGCCGTCTGGATTGCCGACCAGTTCGGCTAGCCGCCGTTCGCGGAAACGTTCCAGTGGAATCCTCGAAGACTTGGGTCCTTCAAAACCAGATCAATTCAAGACGGCGCAATCGGTTCCAAGGTGCGGCTTCGCGCGTGCGCGGTTTGGAGGCGCTTCGCGCGATCCGGATTCGACGGTCGTTCGCGAGGAGGTTGCGTCACAGGTGACCCCGTCTCCACTATGATCGCATGATGAGCACGTCGACATTGATGCATTCGATCGCGCCATCGGCAATTTGCTTAAGAGTGGCGACGATGTGATCAACAAGTCTATATCTAAGTAGTCTCGCGCTTTGTGGGATTGGGCGGAGGAAACTGCATATCGGTTTGAGCCTTTGCCGGCGGTAAGGGTAAGCCAGCTACCTCAGCGGTGGGAATTCCGAATCGACGGGCTAGACCGATCAGGCCCTTATCTTGAGGATAGATGCGATTCACGCCGGATACCTTCGCGATAGCAACGATTTGATGATCGACTTTGACCTTGGGCCATGGGTCGCCAAAGCGGTTGCGCTTGCCGGTAGACTTCAACGTTGTCCTCAGCATCGCAGCTGCTTCGACCGCTGCTCTGGCGTCAAACGGTTCAATCTTGAACCGCTTCGACGAATTAATAATCTGAAAATAGTCTGACGCGGCATTTTCCGCGCGAACAAGTAGTTCGCTGAAGACAGGCGCAGGTATAACAACTTGTGTACGCGATTCCTCGAGTTGCGCAATCAAGAACTCTACCCGTTGCTTTGCGTCCGGAATTACATGGCCGTGGCGGTCGTGAATGGTACCCGGATTGGGAGAAAGCGCTATCAACAGCGTTGCCGTGTCGAAAGCCTCCTTCACTGTTTAGCCGTCGTCTCCATCGTCCTCGCCATCGCTCCGCAATCGGGCAAGTTCCGCTAACGGATTCTCCATTTCATTCCATTCGTTCCCCGGTACAGCACGGAGCTTGGCTAGAACCGAGCTTATCGGCTCGTCAATCAGCGGCTGAAAATCGCGAATGGTGAATGCTTCAAGAATCCATTTGCCTTCTGCGGTTCGGAACCACCGACCTTGTCCAAACACCCGCAGCGGAATGTCGAAAATGTGCTTAGCGATCTCCCGCGCAACAGATCGAGACGCGTAGCAGAGGTGACTGCCCTCATCGGATTCTAAGTGCACAGGGACGGGATCATTAATCCCGCCAAGGCGCACCACAACACCATCAAGAGTTCCTTCTTGATTAAACGGCCCGAATACCTGCTTGGTGGTTTCTTGTGCAGGCGGTTCAAAGCGAACTATTTCCGCGCCAGCCTCAAACATAAAAACTGCGCCCGTTTTGTCTTCACGTAGCTTATCCGCTAGCGCTTTCACCGCGCGGAGAGCGTCTTGCGGTCCAGTTGGTTGAACCCCGCTCGTTTGCGTCGCATCCTTGATTCGTTGCTCTATCCTGGGCGCTGCTTCAACAGACGTAACGATGACGGCATCAATGCTTCCCTTAGTTACCTCGGCGAGGTGAACGTGTTTCTGCTCCCCTAACAGCACGGCCAAATCGTTGAGGTACTCCGTTACCCGCTTCATCGGAGTGGTGTCCAACGAGAGATCGTCAATCTTGAATCTGAATCGCAACTGGTCCATCTGTTCGAACCTCGTTTATACCGCAAAGCTCGGGTACCCAGTTAGCCCGCCCGTCACGACTCATGTAAGGGTAGCGAAGCTTTGGCGAAGAGTCGACATTCATCTAATCTTGTTCGCGAAGGACTCCTACCCGGACTATGCTCGGGATGATTGATAAATCGTGGGGCGTGACCTTACGTGAGGTTTTCAGTTCTGACCCACTACCCGCCGGGCTCCCCGTCTCGTAAATCCCGCTCTCGCGATGCTATTATCGAAGCCTTGAACTGAACCGCCGAATGAGGCCGCCCCGAGGTCTTTGGCCGAGATTCTTGCCCGAGGTTTTGACGATGATGGAACGTATTGAACTTTCCCGCGAATGCGAAGGCGTCCAGGTTCCGGCCGGGACCAAAATGACCCTCGAAAAAGGACTCGAGGTCTTCATCACTCAGTCGCTCGGCGGAACCTATACCGTGCAGGTTCCGGCCTACGGCGGCTTGTTCCGAATCTCCGGCAAGGATGCCGATGCGCTGGGTAAAACTCCCGAGCAGACCGCCGAAACTGCGGTGGCCGGCGACACGGAATCGATGGTGTGGGATCAACTCAAGACCTGTTTCGATCCCGAAATTCCAGTGAACATCGTCGACCTCGGATTGGTCTACGGGATGGAAATTGCGCCGCTTCCTGACGGCAGCAAACGGGTCGATGTCAAGATGACGCTGACCGCGCAGGGATGCGGCATGGGCGCATCGATCGCGATGGATGCCAAACAGAAGCTTTCCGAGATTCCCGGCGTATCCGAGGCCAATGTCGATCTGGTGTGGGATCCGCCCTGGAACCCGCAGATGATCTCGCCGGAAGGCAAGGAGCGCCTGGGGCTGGACTAGCAGCCTCTCATACGTTGTGGACCGTCGTTGGAGTGTTCATAGGCCAAAACCGCCTTTGAAAGGCCGGTTTGCGTTTGTCTTCCTCCGTGGATAACGTCGATCATGATGGCATCCTTGGACTGGCAGCTGATCGCCGAAGTCGCGACCACTGTCTCCACGGTCGCATTCGCCGCCAGCGCGATCGTGGTGGTTATGCAGTTGCGCCAGGCCGCGCGCGAGCGTTACTTCTCGGTCACCGCGCATCTGTTTGAAATCTGGCAGAGTCCCGAGTTTCAGCATGATCAGCTCTTCCTGCTGCACAAACTTGCGCAACCCACCTGGGAAGAGTTCTGCGCGCTGGGACGAGGCGAGCATCCCGAACGCGCGCTTCATCGGGTGGGCGGCTACTACGATCGGGTCGGCAACCTGGTGCGCCACGGCCTGATTCGCAAAGACGATATCCTGCCGACCATCGGAGGCAACGCGGTGGCGGTATGGTATCGCATCGAGCCGCTGGTCAAAGAACTGCGCCTTCGCGAGAACGCAGTGCTCTTCGAGAACTACGAATCACTGCTGCCTGAATGCCGCGAATGCTATGTGCCGGGCGTCGAAAGCCATCTCCGTCAAGTTTCCGTTCCGATGCCCGCGACGAAAAACGGAGCCCTCGCAGCAGTTTGCGTGATACCGGAGGTGGCCGCCCGCGAATCAACAGTGAGCAATGGCGCACAGGTGGGTAAATCGAGTTCGACGACGGGGGGAGAAATCGAAGGGAGGTTTTCTCCAATGGTTACCGACAGCGCGATTGATACTGGTACTCCGGCGAAGGCAGAATTTGCACTTCCTGACACCGATGGCATCCAACATAACCTTTCGGAGTTTATCGCGGCGGGACCGGCGGTGCTGGTCTACGCGCGAGGCGCATGGTGTCCGTTCTGTTTGCGCCAACTGGCCGACTACGGCGAACGCTATCGTGACTTCAAGCAATCCGGGATCGAGGTATTCGCGGTTTCACCCGAAAGCCCGCGCCGCGCGCGCCGCCTGCGCAGGCAATTGAAGCTGCCATTCGCGGTGTTATCGGATTCCCGGCTGGAGGTGGCACGTAATTTCGGCTTGATGGACCATGAAAAACCGGGCGAGCCGACCCCCGCGACGCTGGTGCTCGATGGCCGGCGGGGGGTGATGCTGTTGACGCTCAATCAATTGGAGAAGTGTCTCCTCGCGCGCGACACGCTCGCTTATGCCCGTGCGCTCAGGCAGGAGGGCAGTATGCCGTCGCCCCCAGCGCCGCAGGTAGAGAGGCCACAGGCCGGTCCGGGCTATTTCGCGCGCGGTCTTTGGAATATGGCCGCCGGCCTCGTAGTCCGCTGAGGCGGCTCAAGCAATCGCGAGGGAAGTCCCCTCGGATCAAACAGCAGTGCGGTTACTGAACGGCGTAAAGTCGCCATGGATCGGGAACGCCCTTGAGCGTATGCGCGCCGCGATCGCCGAACTTGAGGCCGGAGCCGCCAACCAGGTCCCTGACGGTGCTGGAGACCAGTACCTCATCCGGCTCAGCCAGGGCGGCGACCCGCGCGCCGATGTGCACCGCGATGCCAACTACGTTGTCACCTGAGAGCTTGCACTCACCGGTATGCAATCCCGTGCGGACCTGAAGTCCCAGCGCATGGACGCGCTCGCGGAGTGAACAAGCGCATCGGATCGCGCGCGCTGGGCCATCGAAGGTGGCGAGCATTCCGTCGCCGGCGGTATCCACCTCGCGGCCGCGAAAGGCGCTCAGTTCTTTGCGTATCACGGTGTACCAATTGTCGAGCAATACGCTCCATCGCGCATCGCCCATTTCGAATGCGTGTTGCGTCGAGGCGACGATGTCGGTGAACATCACGGTGGCGACCACCCGATCCGGTTCGAGGCGATGGCGCTCGCCAGTGATAAATTCCTCGATGTAGTCAGCGATAACGTCCTGGGTTTCATTGTCGAGCACCAGGTGGTCGGTGCCGGGAATCTCGGCGTATTTTGCTCCGGGGATCTGCTCGGCAAGGTAGCGACCGCATGAAACCGGCACCAGCGCATCGCCCACGCGATGCAGAATCAGGCTCGGAATCTGGATTGATGGCAGAACGTGACGGACATCCAATTCGAAGTTGGCGTGCATCAGCGCGGCGATCGAGCCGGGACTCGCTGATTCCCGCTCGAGACGACCAGATTGCTCACGGACCGCTCTGTCCCCGTATGCACTGGGAGCGTTCATTTTGAGTAAAATCCCCTCACCCCAATGCTCTGCCCATTGTCTGAGGATCCATTCCAGTCCTTCGCGGGTCACCGACCACGGAGGATCCTTTAGCGACGCGAAGGTTCCATAGAGGACGAGCGACGAGGCCCGTTCCGGATAGGTGGCGGAAAACATCAGGCACATCGGGCCGCCCTCGGACCAACCATAGATTGTCGCACGCGCAGAGCCGGCCGCATCCATAACCGCGCGCACGTCACCGACCCGTTCTTCGAGGGTTTGCTCGGCGATCCGGTCAGACAAACCTTGCCCGCGCTTGTCGAACACAATGACCCTCGCAAAAGCGGTGAGCCTTTTGAGCAAGTGTTGATAGGACGGTATCTCCCACAAGACTTCCACGTGTGAGAGCGTCCCAGGGATAAGCACGATGTCGCGCGGGCCCTCGCCGAAGATGCGATAGGCGAGGTGCACATCGCCACTCTTCGCGTATCTGATGGGAGCTTCCATTTCTTGCCTCCCGCGTGCCGAAAGCAGTATCGCCGAAACGTAGTATGACCTGATGATTATCACCGCAAGGCCGCGTAACCAGCAATGGCCACCGCTGGAGATTCTTAGCCATGTGAATGCTCAACAGGCGCCGACCTCGCTCTTCCGACGCTGGACCTGAATCCGCATTGCAGGTGCGCGATACATTGTGAGGGTCGCCGCTACCGGTGAGCATCCGTCTCGGTTACGAGCTCACGTATCGCAACGCATCGGCCCGCCAGCACTTGAACCGGGTATTGCTGGAAATAATTGTCCGCCTTGGTAATCCGGCCAGCGTGCCGCAGCGCGTTGAACTGCTGATTTTGCATTACGGTGGTGCAATCGATCTGGCTGTCGAAAGTGCCGACTTTTCCCCACTTTGAAAGCGGCAAATCGGTCGCCGGATGACCGTCTGTGGTAAGCGGCGGGACGATCAGCAGCCATCCACCGTAGGCGCCCCCGCCAGTGGCAGAGGCGCATCCGGCGAGGAGCAAGATGGAAATCGCGATAAGATTACGGATGCGCATCGCTGTGGCTCATCGTTCGCTGCGGCGCCTACGTTGACACGGCTGGTTCAGACCGATAATTAAAGTGGTTCCGATTCAATCATGTTTGCAATCATAAAGACTGGCGGAAAACAGTACCGCGTTGCTGCGGGCGACCAAATCACCGTCGAACGCCTCATAGGCGATGTCGGCAGTCAAATCTCGCTCAGCGAGGTCCTCGCGATCGGCGGCGATAGCCCGGTCATCGGGCGGCCGCTGGTAGCGGGCGCCGCGGTGAAGGCGAAAATCGTCCTGCAACCACGCGGCACCAAGGTGATCGTGTTCAAGAAGAAGCGGCGCAAAAACTATCGCCGCAAGCGCGGTCATCGCCAGGAATTGACGGTACTCAAGATCGAGGATATTTCGGCGGGCGCTTAGCCGTCCGCGACAAATCGAACCTTCGCGCGACCACGACTGATCGGAAGAGGCCGGAACGGGGCGCGAAGCGCCGCCCGCAGGGCCGACGAGGCGGAGCGATCAGCGCAGTCGAGGAGAATTTAAAGATGGCGCATAAGAAAGGACAAGGTTCAACGCGCAACGGCCGCGACAGCCCAGGGCAACATCGCGGCATCAAGATTTACGCGGGCCAGACCGTGAAAGCGGGCAATATCCTGGTTCGCCAATGCGGCACCAAGGTGCATCCGGGCCGCAACGTCGGGATGGGCCGCGACTATACGCTTTACGCCCGCATCGACGGCGTGGTTAAGTACGAAACGTTCCGCAACGTGAAGCGGCGCGTGAGGATCGAACCGAGCGCGGAGACCGCATCCGAGGGGGCGAGCGCGTAAGCAGGCGTATCGCATCAGGTTAAGATGAGCCCCGCGGATCGCTCCGCGGGGCTTTTTGTTTCCGCGAAAAATTTTTTCGCCGCGATGCGGCCCAAAGCTACGACAGGAGCAAATCAATGAAACTCGGACTCGTCACCGGATATTCGGGCGCCCAGATGGGATTGCCGATGGACTTGATCATCGAAGCCGAGAAAGCCGGCTTCGATTCGGTATGGACCGGCGAAGCTTACGGCTCCGACGTGATCACGCCGCTGGCGTGGATTGGCGCGCTCACCAAAAAAATCAAACTCGGCGCCGGCATCATGCAGATGCCCGGCCGTTCCCCGCGATGACGGCGATGACCGCGATGACCCTCGACGCGCTCTCGGGCGGACGCTTTCTGCTCGGCATCGGACCCTCGGGCCCGCAGGTTGCTGAAGGATGGCACGGCATGCCTTATGGCAAACCGCTCCAGCGCACCCGCGAGTATGTCGAAATCGTTAAGATGATCATCGCGCGCGAAAAACCCGTCGAGCTGCATGGCAAGGAATTCAACGTCCCATACACCGGGCCTGGTTCGACCGGACTCGGCAAGCCGCTCAAGAGCATTCTGCATGGGCGCAAAGACATGCCGATCTATAGCGCCTCGATCAGTCCCAAAGGCCTCGAGCTGGCGGCGGAAATAACCGACGGTGTGCTTCCGATCTGGATGAGCCCGGAGAAGTACAACGTGATCGGCGATGCGGTAAAGGCAGGCCTCGCGAAGGCGCACAAAACTCCCGACCAGTTCGATGTCGCACCGTTCGTCACCTGCGTGATGGGCCCTGACGTCGACAAATGCCGGATGCCGGTCAAGGCGGCGATGGCGCTTTACATCGGCGGGATGGGCGCGCGCAGCAAGAATTTCTACAACGATTACGCCAAGCGCCTCGGCTATCCGAGCGAGGCGGCGGAGATCAGGATTTATTCCTCGGCGGGAAGAAGAACGAGGCGATGGCGGCGATTCCCGACAAGCTGGTCGACGAGGTCGCGCTGGTGGGTCCGAAGGAGCGCATCCTCGATCGGCTGAAGGCGTGGAAGGCGTCGCCGGTCAAGACCATGTTGATCGGAACCAACTCCATCGATGCTTGTCGAGTGCTGGCGGAGGCCTGCGCCTAGTAGCGAGCATGAAATTCTATCGCCGGGGTTCTGCGCGCAGGAGCATTAGAAGAGTCGCGGAACGCCTGGCTCCTTTGGTTGAGAACATTTTCAAGGATGTTTTCGCCGAGATGGAGTACGTGCCTCAAGGCTGGTATGCCGTCGAGGGCTGGGACGCTCAAAGCATTGCCGATGCGCAGGAAAGGCATTGGCCGGCTCTGGTACGCAACCTTCAAGGGCCCGGCCCGCTAGGTGTATCGCACTTACCAGGGCATACGACGCGCGAGAATCGCGCCGACCACAACATAATGATGTCGTATGGATATGTTCTGGCCCTGGCCGCGCGACAGAAGGACAAACTCTCGATCCTCGATTGGGGCGCTGGAGCAGGTCACTACTATCTTTACAGCAAAGCTCTGCTTCCAGAGGTAGACATCGAATACGAATGCTATGATGTTCCAACTCTGTGCCGGCTAGGAAAAAAGCTACAGCCTGAACTGTGCCATCACGACGACGAAAGCGACTTCGTCGGTAAGCAATACGACCTCGTGCTCAGCAGCAGTTCTTTGCACTACTTCGAGAATTGGCGCGACGAACTTCGCAAGCTTGCCGATGCCACGCGTGAGTTCCTTTATGTCGCAAGATTGCAGTCCGTCACCCATGCGCCTTCCTTTGTCGCACTGCATAAGGTGCTTCGCGACGGTTACCCGGAGTTCCTATGCTGGTGCATCAACCGTCAGGAGTTCCTGACCCGTGCCGAAGAACAAGGGCTAGAGCTGGTGAGGGAGTTCGTCTTCACGGAACGATGGAGCATAAGAAACGCCCCTGAGAAGGCGGAATGTCGCGGATTCTTGCTTCGTCGGTCACATCATGGTGAAGAATCGTGAAGAAGGACGAGATCTTCCTCAACTCAGAAAAAGGGGCGGGTACCTTCGAGTTCAATGCTGAGGTAGCGGAAGTATTCGACGATATGCTCCAGCGCAGCATCCCCTTCTACGCTGAACAGCAGGCTATCATCAGAGGCTTATGCAAGAAGCTCTGGCTTCCGGGAACTAAGGTGTATGACCTGGGATGCTCGACCGCGACCACACTTATAGGACTTAGCCGCGACCTACCTTCTGCGAGTCTGGTTGGCTACGACAATTCCCTTCCAATGCTCGACCGGGCTCGAAAGAACATCGAAGACAACCATTGTAAGGATCGCATCGAGTTGCGGCTTGGCGATCTCAATGGCGAACTTTCTCAGCTCTCGCTCAAGAACGCAGGTGTGGTCACGATGTGCTGGACGCTCCAGTTTATCCGGCCGGCTGGACGGGACGACCTGATCAAATGGATCTATGACGCTCTCAGTGATCAGGGCGTACTTATCGTGACCGAGAAGATCCTTACCAATAGTGGTCACCTGAACCGCTTCTTCATCGACCTGTACTACGAATTCAAGCGGCAGAGCGGATACGCCGATGCTGAGATCGCACGCAAGCGAGAGGCGCTGGAGAATGTTCTCGTCCCCTTCCGCCTCGATGAAAATATCGAGCTCTTCCGGCGCAATGGATTTGAGCTGGTGGAGACCTTCTTCCAGTGGTTCAATTTCGCTGGGTTCGTGTGCGTAAAGAAGCCTGCATCGCCAGAAGCAATGAAGGCAGACCACTGACCTTTTCATCGAGGTCTCTTTCGATGAGGAGTTTATCCAGGCGCAGCGCGCTAGTGCCTGAACAATGAGCCGAAAAAGCTCTCGATCCTGCCGAAAATATCCGAATTGGTGGGGCTCGGCGCGGCGATCGGCTCGGGCGAGGGCATTGCGGCTGGCGCAAGGGTTTCCGGCGCCGCTGGCGGAGGCATCGAAGCGAGCAGGCCGCCATGCAGCGGACATTGTTGTGTCGGCGCCGTTCCCACCAGGAATGGCAGGCTGACAGAGCGCGGACACGCCGGTGTCGCGAGGCCCCCCGAGGCGGGATCGATACTCGCCATCGCAATGCCCGATGGGATCGCGAAATCCTGAGCATCGTCAGGCGCCGTCGCGACCATAAAATCCACCCATGCCGGCAGTGCCGAGGTGGCGCCGGTCATGCCGGTTGACGCGGGCTGGTCGAATCCCGTCCACACTCCGCAAACCACTTCGGGTGTGTAGCCGATGAAGTATCCGTCCTTGTAGTCCTGGGTAGTGCCGGTCTTCCCGGCCGCGGGAAAATCGATACCGAGCCGACCCGACGATGCGCCGGTCCCAAAGCGCAGCACAGCTTTAAGCGCGCCGGTCATCAGGTACGCGACGTTCGGATCGATCACCTGATGCGTTTGCGGGGTGTGCTGATAGATCTGCCTTCCTCGCGCGTCGATAACCGATTCGATTGCGTAGGGCGTCGCCTGCTCCCCCATGCTGGCGAAGGTCTGGTAGGCCGAGGTGAGTTCGAGCAGCGTCATCTCATCGGCGCCGATCGCCATCGGAAGCACCGCCGGAAGGTCCGCATGAATTCCCATCTCATGCGCGGTCCGCACCATTAGGGGTGGCCCGAGCTCACTGCCGACGTATGCGGTCGGAACATTGAGCGACTCCGACAGCGCCTGCACCACGGTAACCTGACCCTGGTAGGTGCGCTCGAAGTTGGCCGGCATCCATCCGCCAAAGGACATCGGACGATCGGGAAGCGTCGAGGCCAGCGTGAGCGGCGGATGCATGGGTGATCGGTCGGGGTCCATCGCGGCCAGATAGACGATGGGTTTGAAAGCCGAGCCGGGCTGGCGTTGCGCCTGGGTCACGCGATTGAACTGGCTCGTGGCATAGTCACGACCACCGACCATGGCGAGGATGGCGCCGGAGTTAGCGTCGAGCGCCACCATCGCGCTCTGGAGGCGATCCTTTTTATCGCTGCGCCGCAGGCTCCGCCGCAATTTCTCCAGTCGCGCGAGATTGCTGACGACCGCCTCCTGCGCATCCGCCTGATACTCGGCATCCAGGGTGCTGTAGACCTTCAGTCCCTCGAGGTGACCGTCCAGGCCGGGCAGCCGATTGACGAAGGCCGTCACGTAGTCAGTGAAGTAAGGCGCGCGGCGAAGTCCCGGCATCTTCGCGACTTGCACCGGCGCGGCGGAGGCCGCGGTATAGGTGGGCTGATCGATCAGGTCGTATACGCGCATGATGACCAGCACCGTATCGCGCCGCCTGCGGCATAGCTCCGGATGCCGCCGCGGGTCGTAAGCGGTGGGCGCCTGAATCATTCCGATCAGCGTCGCGGCCTCGGCCGGCGAGACCTCGCGCAAATCCTTGTTGAAAAAGTAGCGCGCCGCCAGCGGCATACCTTCGATCGGCGTGCCGTCGTATTCGCCCATCGGAACGTCGTTGATGTAGCGCTCGAGGATCGCGTTCTTGCTGAGCCGAAATTCGATCACCAGCGCGACCGCAAGCTCGCGGAATTTGCGCGCGAAGCTGCGCTCGTGGCGATCCATGAAAGTGCGGGCTAGTTGCTGGGTGATGGTGCTGGCGCCCTGACTCAAGCGATGGCTCCGCAAGTCGTTCAACGCCGCCTCCACAATCCGAATCGGATTAAACCCGGGATGGTAATAGAACCAGCGATCTTCGGTATCGAGCAGCCCCTTCACCAGGTATGGAGGCAGTTCGCCGAGCTGAACTTCGACCCGCTCGGCGGGCGCACCCGGAAGCAGGCGCCCGATCACTTCGGGCTCCAGTGCGGCGCGCTTTTTCGCGACGCCGTAGGCATCCGCGACGCCGGTAATCTTCTTGCCTCGCAACGCAAGGCGAACAAGGGTCGAGGGATAATCCTTCGCGCCCACCCGGAAGTCCCGGACGTTGATCCAGATCGCACCGGGCATAACCGCGAACTCACCCGGCGCGGTCGGGGCATCGGTCTTTGTATAAGAGAGCCGGCGCAATCGTTCGACCAGATTCAGATGATCGAGGTCGTCGCCGGCCTGAACAATTGTCGGCGCCGAATAAATCGCCGCGGTGAGCGCGGCATGCCGCTCTTCAATCAGCGTCGAAATGTTCTCGTACAACCCGGCGAGATAAAACCCCATCGCAAAAGTCAGGGCAAGAAATCCAGCCCCGGTCGCGATGCGGATTCGGCGCGAGAGCGGCCCCCTCCTCCACCACTTTGCGAGCCTGCTTTTTCGAAGTCGGGCTAGGCGACGTGCCACAGGTATTCCTTCCACTCCAGCCACATCCAATATACAGACGCGCGCCACCCTCGCGCGATGCATCGGTATGCGTGGAATGCTGCTTCCAATTAATGTAGGAATGTTGCGCCGAATGCTTGGCCAAATGCTTCAAAAGGACTCGGGGAGAATCGTGCAGGAAATGGGACTACTGGACAGGCTACGAAGCGCCATCTCTGGACCGCCACTAATCGACGAACTGGCGATCCTCGCCGGTCAATGCGAGGCACTGGTGAATCGGCTGCGCCGTCACGCGGAGCGCGCGATGTACCCAGCCATTGCGCAGGGGATACGAGAAATCGCCGAGCAAGAAGCGGTTCACGAAAAGACGCTACGCGGCATCCTCAGCGAGCGCGGCCTATGGCCCCGGCCTCCTGAACAGGTCCCGCACGAGGGCTCCAACAACTGGGAGCGGCTCAGTAACGATCTCGAGATTTTGCTGCTCTGGGCGCGCCAGCTTCACCAGCACGCGATGCGATGGGAAGGCGAGAATCCGCAATTGTCCCAGACGCTGGTGACGATCGCCGACGAAGCTTCCGCTAATGAATTCGAATTGCGCCGCCTCGTCGCGAAGCTCGATCCTCAGGCGCTCGACTAAAGGTAGCGATGCAGGCCGAGGCGCTTCAGCTCCTCGGTAACCTTGCGCGTCTCTTGCGAGCGCGCGCGATCGATAACCAGCAGCGCATCCGGCGTATCGATCACGACGATATCTTTCACCCCAAGCAACACCATCAGGCGCGAATTGCTGTGCGCCAGAACTCCGTTGGACTCGAGCGTGAGCACCTGGCCCACGGTGACATTCTTCTCGCGTCCACCCATCGCTTCCCACAGACCCTCCCAGGTTCCAACGTCGTGCCAACTGAAATCCGCCTTGACGCCCAGGACGTTGGAAGCTCGCTCGATCACCACCCGATCGAAAGAATCAAAATCGAGCTGATGGTAAAGCTTTGCCAATTTGGAACCTTTCGCAGCGGCGAGTTTTTCGGTCGCGGCGGCGAGGTCCGGAGCATGGCGCGTCAGTTCGGCATCGAGGGTCGCGGTCGTCATCACAAACATTCCCGCGTTCCAGAGGAAGCGTTTCGAAGCGACCATCTTCTTCGCGACGGCCGGCTCGGGTTTTTCGACGAAGCGTTTGACCCGATAACCGCCGCCGATGCTCGCGCCGATTTCCTGGTAGCCATAACCGGTTTCGGGGCGCGTCGGGACCACACCGATCACAACGATCGCCTTCTCGCTCGAGGCGAGGCCGAGTGCCTTCGCAATCGTGTTGCGAAAACCGCTCGCCGGCGCGATGTAGTGATCCGCCGGCATCACCGCGATAAGGCCGTCACCAAAGCGCGCGCGGATCACCGCCGCGCCGTACGCGATTGCGACCGTGGTGCCGCGCCCCTCGGGTTCGATGATGAGATTGCCGGCGGGAATCATGCCCTCGATGGCGGAGCTGAAGGCTTTTTTCTGAGACGCGGTGACCAGGACGAAAATCCGATCGCGCGCGATGAGCGGCTGCAGGCGTCCGATCGTCTCACTCAGCAGCGTCGTGCCTTCGTCGATGGAAAACAGCGGCTTGGGGCGATTCTCCCGGCTGGCGGGCCAGAATCGCGTGCCGCGGCCTCCTGCGATGATCAGCGCCGACGCTTTAACCGAAGCCCTCGCAGCCTTTTCGGCTTGGGCCACCACCTATGCTCTCGTCCGATCCCCCTTCCCTAAAGGGAAGGGGTTAGGGGTTAGGTTTCCTGCGATAGAGTTTGGGCCTCTCACATCGCACCTAATTCTTTCAGCTTGCTCTCGAAGATCGCTCTGATCTCGTCGAGGCTTTTCTGATCGCTTGCCTCGTACCTGGTAACCAGCGCGGGTTGCGTGTTGGAAGCGCGCACCAAACCCCATCCGTTGGCGAACTTCACGCGCGCGCCGTCGATGTCGATGACATCGTAATGCTTGGAAAAATATTCCGCCGCCCTTTTTACCACCGAGAATTTCTTGTCGTCGGCGCAGTCGATGCGAATTTCCGGGGTGAAGAAACTCTTCGGCAGATCGGCGAGGATTTGCGCTAGGCCTTTACCTTCGCGACTTACGATTTCGAGCAGGCGAAACGAAGCATAGATCGCGTCGTCGAAGCCGAAGTACTTGTCCGCGAAAAACATGTGCCCGCTCATCTCGCCCGCGAGCGCCGCATGTTCCTCTTTCAGCTTGCTCTTGATCAGTGAATGACCGGTCTTCCACATGATGGGACGGCCGCCGTGTTGCGCGATGTCATCGTACATCCGCTGCGAGCATTTGACGTCGCCGATAATCGCGGCGCCGGGCTGCTCCTTCAGAATCGCCCGCGAAAACGCCACCATCAGCTCGTCACCCCACACGATGCGGCCATTCTCGTCAACCGCGCCGACCCGGTCCGCATCGCCGTCGTATGCGATCCCGATGTCCGCTTTACGCTTGGCCACTTCGGTGATCAAATCGCGCATATTGTCCTCGACCGTCGGGTCGGGGTGATGATTGGGAAAGCGCCCGTCCATCTCGATGTAAATGCCGAAAGTGTGAGCGCCGAGGTCCCGCATCAATGGTTCCGCAACGACCCCGCCGCATCCATTGCCGCCATCGACGGCGACCTTGAGTCCCGGTTTGAGCTTGATGTTGGCGCGAATGAAATCGCCGTACTCGGGAAGAATCGGAACTTCGGTGAGCGCGCCTTTGGTTGCGCTGGTATGGAAGTCGCGCCTCTCGATGATGTCGGCGAGCTTCTGAATCTCGGCGCCAAAAATCGTGGTCGGCCCCACTCCAAGCTTGAAGCCGTTGTATTCGGCCGCATTGTGGCTGCCGGTAATCATCGCGCCGCCATCCATCTTCCAGTGCAGCACAGAGAAATACAGCAATGGGGTCGGAACGACGCCCACATCAGTTACGTCGATGCCGGCCGGGAGCAATCCTTCGAGCAGCAGGTGGTGCAACCGCGGCGAGGAGAGCCGGCAATCGCGGCCCAGGGTGATTTTGTGCTTGCCCGCGCGATGCAGCATCGTCGCGTATCCGCGGCCGAGGTCGACAATAAAATCATCGGTGAAATCGTCTTCGACAATTCCCCGGATGTCGTACTCGCGAAAAACCTGGCGATTCATTCACCTCTCCGCTTGGTGGCCGCAGCCTGAATGCTCACGTTATGATGCGTGTCGGTGCAAGTTGCAACGCGCACACAAGTTTATGTCGGCGCGCGCGCCGATGGGATGGGCTGAATGTCAGAAAAGCATCCGCATCCGGTCGCGCTGATTACCGGCGCCGGCCGCGGCATTGGCCGCGCGATCGCGCTGACGCTGGCGCGCGAAGGCTATTCGCTATGCATCGCGGCCCGCTCGCGCGAGGAGCTGGAGGAGACGCGTCGCCTCTCGAACCTGCCCATCGAACGTGCGCTTATTGTGCTGATCGATTTGGCCGATGAGGACAGCGCCGAGGCGGTGGTTGAAACGACGCTGGACTGCTTCGGGCGCATCGACGTCCTGGTCAACAATGCCGGATGGGCCCCGCCACGCACTTCGCTGGTTAAGATGAGCGCGTCGGACGCAGACCGAATCCTGTCGGTTAATCTGCGCGCGCCCATCGCGCTCTCACGAATCGCGGCGACCGCGATGACGGAAGGCGGCAGCGGCGCGATCATCAATATCGCCTCGGTAGCGGCGCGCAACCTGGCTGCCGGGGAAGCGGTCTACGCCGCATCCAAGGCCGGGCTGATCGCGTTCACGCATGCGGCGTTCGCCGAACTCGGCGATCGCGGAATCAAGCTTTCGGTCATCATTCCCGGCCTGACCGATACGACGCTGATCCCGAACAACAAACGCCTCGATCGCGAGCTGATGCTCGCGCCGGATGATGTCGCGGCGGCGGTCCTCAGCATAGTGAAGTCGCCTGCGCGAGTATGCCCGGTCGAGGTGATGCTGAATCCGCAACGCCGCCCCGAACGCAGCAAGTAAACGATCTATCGATACCGCCTGGTCAGCGGCCAGAGCCGGTTGTTATCGAACATCGGGTCGCGACAAAGATAGATGGGGCCGTGTTCGTACGGCATCGAATACTCGGTGCCAAATTTGTCCGCAAGCTGCACCCTGATAAACGCGCGCTGGTATCCTTCCTTGATCCCGTTAATCGCGATCATCACGTCGAAATCGGGCGGCGGCGGACCCCAGAGGTAGTATGACATGTGGCCGCTGGTCGCCTTAGGGAGGCCGTAGCGCGGCCCGAAGAAATCGATCGCGGCCGCTTCACCATAGTTACTCGCATAGATGGCGGTTCTGCTACGCTCGTTTGGCGGCAAGTCGTGGTAGACCTCGGCGACCGCCTTGGTCATCTCCTCCCAGCCAAACATGTCCGCATATAGCTGGGGCAGATAGCGCAGCGCGGAGGTTTCGGTCTTCGGCGCCTTCAGTCCGGTCAGTCGCGTCAGCGTCCGCTGGTATTGGATGAAGCTGTCCACCGGCAGCACCGGAATCGCATTGGGAGAGATCAGAATTCCGGTTATCAGCACCAATGCCGGAAGCGCATAGCGAATCATCGGCCGCCAGATGCCGGCGCGGCTCGCGCTCTCCATCAAAACGCCGCGGCCCGGACGCCCTCGGGCCCGACGACGGCCACCGACGCGTGCTCGGCCGGCCAGCCCGCGACTTGGTTCAGCGCCTTCACCGCGGCGATACTAGATGCATGGCGCGCCGGCTCATCTCGTCTGGATCTGCCTGGGAGGCACGGGGCGGCTACAGCCGCGCCGTCGTCTTCGGCACCCACGTGAGCATCGCCGGAACCGCGCCGATCATGCCCGGCGACGCCGATCCGCCGGCCGATCCCTACAGGCAGGCACGGCGCTGCCTGGAGATCATCGCCGCGGCGCTCGAGGAGGCCGGCGGCGTGGTCGACGACGTCGTGCGCACACGGATCATCGTCACCGACGCCGGCTATATCGACGAGGTTCTGCGCGCGCACGGAGAGGTCTTCGCCAGGGCGCGCCCGGCCTGCACGGGCATCGTCGCCGGCCTGCTCGACCCGCGCTGGCTGGTCGAGATCGAGGCGGAGGCCTATCTCGAATGAAGCAGATCTTCCCACCTTCGATCACCGGCAGCGACATCGGCATCGGCATCGGCGACAGCGTCCTCGACCACAAGTTCGGGGCGGGCGCCGCCTACACCCTCGGCGTCGAGGAGGAGTACATGCTGCTCGACGCGGAGACCTTCGACCTCGTCCAGCACATCGATACTGTGCTCGCGGCGATCACCGGCCACGAGCTCGAAACGCAGATCAACGCCGAGCTGATGCAGTCGGTGCTCGAGATCGCGACCCCTGTGTGCCGCACCGCCGGCGACGTCGACCAGGCGCTGCGGCAGCTCCGCTCATACGTCGGCGGGGTGGCGCGCGAGCAGGGAATGCGGGTCGGCTCGGCCGGAACGCATCCCTTCAGCCTGTTCGAGCGCCAGCGCATCACGGCACGCGACCGCTACCGCACTCTGATCGACCAGCTCCAGTACGTTGCCCGCCGCGAGCTGATCTTCGGCATGCACGTCCACGTCGCCGTTGACGATCCCGAGAAGGCGGTCCAGGTCGTGAACGGGCTGCTCAACCATCTCGGCCAGCTGCTCGCGCTGTCGGCGAGCTCGCCGTTCTGGCGCGGCGAGGCGACCGGCCTCGCGTCGTCGCGCCAGACCGTCTTCGCCGCCTTCCCCCGCTCCGGGCCGCCCCCGCGCTTCAACAACTACGCCGACTACGCCGAGGTGATCGGCCAGCTCGAGAAGACCGGTTGCATCGCCGACTACACGCACATCTGGTGGGACATCCGCCTGCACCCGCGGCTCGGCACGATCGAGATCCGGATCTGCGACGCGATCACCCGCGTCGACGAGGCGGTCGCGCTCGCAGCGTACTGCCAGGCGCTCGTCAAGCACTACTGCGAGCAGTACGAGCGAGGCGAAAAGATTCCCTCGTACCACCGGATCCTGACGAGCGAGAACAAATGGCTCTGCGCCCGCTATGGACTCGAGGCGCCCGTGATGGACCTCGCCACGGGCGAGCGTAACCGCACGTCCGTCGCTCAGTTGATCCGGCGGACGTTGAAGGAGATCGAGCCTCACGCACGGGAGCTCGGCTCGGAGCGGGAGCTCGAGGGCATCCTCGCGATCCTCGGCCGCGGCAACGGCGCCGACCGGCAACTGCGCGTGTTCAACGCGAACCGCGACATCGTCGAGGTCGTGCGCGAGATCGCAGCCGCAACCGAGGTCGAGCCCGTCCCGGCGTCGAAGTAGGCTGGGTCGATGCTGCAGGCAGGCGACCGCATCCCGGCGGAGGCGACACTCTGGATCCGACCCAACGAGCCGGTCACGATCGGAGAGCTCGCCGGCGACGGTCCGATCCTGCTCGTCTTCTACCTCTTCGACTGGTCGGGGACCTGAACAAGCGAGCTGGAGCTCCTGCGTGACAGGCGCCAGGAGTTCGACGCCGCGGGCGTGCGCGTCTACGGCGTCTCGCGCGACTCGGCGTGGAGCCATGTCGCCTGGAGGCAGGCGCTCGACCTCACCTTCCCGCTCCTCTCCGACTGGAACGCCGAGGCGACGAACGGCTTCGGCGTCGCGTTCGAGTTCAACGGGCTGCACGGCGTGTCGGAGCGATCGGCGTTCCTGATCGACGAGACCGG
This sequence comes from uncultured Actinomycetes bacterium, assembly GCA_963757725.1. GTDB lineage: Bacteria > Actinomycetota > Thermoleophilia > Gaiellales > Gaiellaceae > CAVWSR01. The sequence goes on along the minus strand of CAVWSR010000001.1, from coordinate 413,809 downwards.
TAGCGTCCGCGGGTCATGGCTCTACGGGACGAGCGAGTTGCCGGACTTCGACGTGCCGCTCGAGGCCGCTCGGGCTTTGTAGCGCTCGCGCTCTGCCTCTACGCCGCGGCGGCCGTCTCGGCGACCTGGCCCGCCGTGCAGGATCTCGGGCATGCGTTCCTCGCGGGCGGCGCTCCCGGCCACGGCGAGGCGGCGCCGGGCGACCATCTCCAGACGGGCTGGCACCTCTGGCTCGTCGGGCATCAGCTCGAGCACCTGCGCGCGCCCTGGAACGACCCGTACACGTTCCGGCCGGAGTCCGGCGGCGAGACGAACTTCGCGGGGTGGCCCTTTGGACTCCCGTACTGGCCGCTCGCCGCCCTTTTCGGACCAGTGCTCGCCTGGAACCTGTTCACGCTCGGCTGCTACGTGGTCGCGGGTGCGCTTGCGTGCTGGTGGCTGCGCACGTTCGGCCTCGGTCGCGGCGCCGCGCTCGTGGGCGGCCTCGCGTTCGCAATCGCGCCGTACCGGGTCGAGCAGAGCGTCGGACACCTCCTCGGCCCGATCTCGATCCTGCTCCCGCTCGCGCTGCTCGGAATCGAGAAGGCGACGCCGGCATGGCTCGCGGTGTCGGTGGCGGCGCTCGCTTCGATTCCGCTCTCCGGCCAGCTGCACCTCGCGCTCGGAGCGATCCCGTTCGTGTGCGCCTACGCGCTCGTCCGGCGGCGCTGGACGACCGCGGCGGTCGGCGCGGTCGCAGCGGCCGCGGCCGGAGTGCTGGTGCGACAGGTGTCGATCCAGGGCTCGATCAGCGGCGGCGGCCGCTCACTCGACCAGGTGCGCACGTACCAAGCCGTCTGGGCCGACTTCTGGACGCGCCACGAGCGCCACGGCAGCGAGAGCTTCGTCTACCTCGGCCGCGCGACACCCGTGCTCGCGCTGGTGGGGCTGGCACTTCTCTGGCGGGCGAAACGACGAGGCCTCGCGGTCCTGCTGGCGCTCGGGGCGCTCGTGCCGGCCGCGCTCTCGCTCGGAACCAACCTGCCGGTGTACGAGCCGCTCTGGCAGCACGTCGGCGCGTTCCGCTTCCCGCGTGTCCCGGAGCGGCTGCTTCCAATCGCCGTGCTCTGCCTGGCCGCGCTCGTCGCCTATGCGGTCTCGCGCTCGCGCCGGGCGGTGGTCGTGCCCGTCCTGGTGATCGCACTGCTCTTCATCGACCTGCACGTACGGCTGTACGGCCGCTCGGCGGCCGATCCTGGCAATGCCGCCTACGCCGCGCTCACCTCGGCGGGAGCGGGGCGGCTGCTCGAGCTGCCCGTCTTCCTGCCCGACGTCCACTTCGGAAGCGTCTACTTCTACTACAACCAGCAGGTGCGAAGGCAGCGACCGATGGGCTACTCGACGACCGCACCAAAGATCGCGGATCGCATCGCGCGCACGCTGGAACGGCTGAACTGCGGCGACTGGAGCGGCGTCGATCTGGCCTCGTTCGACGTCCGCTACGTCGCGTTCCACCGCGGGCTGTTCCTGCACAACCCCGCCGTCCCCGACCGCTCGTGGTTCGCCTTGCACGGCCTCGTCACGCACGGCTTCCGGCCACTTGCGACGGACGGCGCCGTCACGACGTTCGGTCCGGGCGGAAACGGCGGGCCCGGGCCCGGCGAGCCGTCGCGCGCGTCGCCGCACTTCTGTCAGGGTTGGTTCGGACCAAGAGGACAGCAGATCCCGATGAGCGAGACGCACGCGCCATTCTGGGTCTACGGCTCACGCAGGCTCTCGCTCTGGGTTCAGGCGTCCGGACCGTTGCGAACGCGCTTCGGAGTGGACGAGCGGCCCGTATCGACCCGCACGGTGTTCCAGGCGACACGGATCGTTCTGCCGCTCGGGCCGCGACTCGGCTGGCACCTCGTGACGCTCGACGTGCCGCGTCTCGTCGCGACGAAGCCGCGCCCGACGGGGGTGCGGCTGCTCTCGATCGCGCCGACTGGTTGATCCCCGCCTGGGTCGAACCCGGCTAGACGCCCACCGTACGTTCTGCCGCAGCCGAGCGGTAGTCGGGCCCGAGAGCCTCCGCGAGCTTCTGCTCGAGCTCGCCCGACTCGGCGAGCTCCTGGACGATGTCGGCGCCGCCGACGAGCTCGCCCTTGATGAAGACCTGCGGGATCGTCGGCCAGCCCGAGATCGCCGACAGCTCCTGCCGGATCGCCGGATCGGGGAGCACGTCGACGGTCGTGATCGGCGCCCCGGCCTCCCGCAGCGCGTTCAGCGCCCGGTCCGAGTTGCCGCACATCACGAGCTGCGGCGTGCCCTTCATGAACAGGCTGACTGGCTCGTTCTCGACGATCTCCTTGATGCGGGCGCTCAGATCGGTCATGCGGTTCCTTTCGTGCGGATGCGGAGTTCGTGGATCGTCCCGTCACCGAGCGGCTCGGCGAGGGCGTCGTAGACGAGGCGATGCTGGTCGACGAGCGAGAGGCCGGCGAAACGCGCGTCCGCTAGCACGACCTGGAAGTGATCCCCGGTGCCGGTGCGGTCGAGCACGGCAAGCTCCGCCGCGTTCGGGAATGCGTCGCGGAGCAGCGCTTCGAGCCTGGCGGTCGCCATGGCGCTCATGCTAGCCGCGTACCTGTCGGCTGGGTCTCTTTCGACGCGATCCCGACACTGACACGTCTGCGTTGCCAGGCTAGGCTCGAGCCAGAGGGGCGGGAGGTGGGGGGTTCCCGAAGTAGACGCGTGTAGCTAATCGGCGCTACATGCCGACGGAGTGGTAGCCGGAGTCGACGTAGAGCGTCGTCCCGGTCACATTGCGTCCGTCATCCGAGAGCAGGTAGCCGGCGGCGGCGGCAACGTCGTCGGCGTCGATGTGCCGGTGCAGAGGCGCGCGCTCCTGGACGATCGCCTCCATCGTCGGGAAGCCGGCGATCGAGCGGGCGGCGAGCGTGCGAACGGGACCCGCCGAAATAGCGTTCACCCGGATGTTGTGCTGACCGAGGTCCCAGGCCAGGTACTTGACCGACGAGTCGAGGGCCGCCTTGGCGACACCCATCACGTTGTAGTGAGGCACCGCGCGCTCGCCGCCGAGATAGGTCATCGTCACGACCGAGCCCCCACCCGCCGCGGCCATCAACGGCTCCGCCGCGCGAGCGGTCGAGACGAGGGAGTACGCGCTCACGTCGAGCGCCATCCAGAAGCGGTCGCGAGGTGTGTCGGTGAAGCGGCCTTCGAGATCCTCTGCCGCCGCGTAGGCGACGGAGTGGACCAGCAGGTCCAGCTCGCCGCCGAAGGTCTCGCCGACCTCGGAGAAGACCCGCTTGACGTCGCCGTCGGAGCGCACGTCGCACTCGGTGACGAGCGGTGACGAGACGGTGCCCGCGAGCTCGCGGACCGAGCTTTCGATCCGCTCTCCCTGGTAGGTGAACGCGAGCCGAGCGCCCTCGTCGGCGAGACGCCGGGCGATTGCCCACGCGATCGAGCGCTTGTTCGCCACCCCGAGCACAAGCCCGCGCTTGCCGTCGAACCGTCCCGCCATCGGGGGCGAGCCTAACAGTCGGATACGCTCCCGGCTTGCGCCGCTTGCTCCTCCTGCTGGCCGCAGCGGCGCTCGCCTGCAGCGCCTCCGCCGCCGGATCGCTCCAGCCAGTCCGCCGGGGCTTCGGCGAGCTGAATCTCCCACGTGTGCGCGCCGGCAGAATCGAGGTGCCTGCCGGACACGCGAACGGGCGAGTGCGCGTGATCGTGCGGCTCGGCCTCCCTCCCCTCGCGGCCTGGAGCTACCGCGGGCTCCAGTCGACCGGAGGCGTGCGACGGCTGGACGTCGGCAATCGTTCGTCGCGCGCATACGTCGCCCGCGTCCGACGCGCCCAAGACATGGCGGTCGCCGCCCTGCGTCGCGCGATCCCCGAAGCGCGGGTCGGACGACGCTTCGCGATCGTGCTCGACGGCCTGACCGTCACGCTGCCGGCACGCCGGCTGCCCGCCCTCGCCCGTCTCGGTTTCGTGACCCGGATCTACCCGTCGTCGCGTTTCACGCTCACGACGAACGGGGGCCCGCAGATCATCGGCTCGGATGTGCTCGCCGCGACTTCGGGCGCGCGCGGCGACGGCATCAAGATCGCCGTCGTCGACGACGGGATCGACGAGAACAATCCCTTCTTCGCCCCCGCGGGCTTCGACTACCCTGCCGGCTTCCCGCGGGGCGACACGCGCTACACGACGCCGAAGGTGATCGTGGCGCGCTCCTTCCCCGGGCCGAACGCAGGCAAGGCGGGGCGGCTCCCGCTCGATCCGAAGTCGTCGTTCCACGGGACCCACGTCGCAGGCATCGCGGCGGGCGATGCCGGCACGAGCGCGCCGGCGGGTCACGACCACCCCGCAGTCGCAGACCTGACGGGGGTCGCGCCGCGCGCCTGGCTCGGCAACTACCGCGTCTTCACGGTGCCGACGCCTCTCGGCCATGTCGCGAACACCCCCGAGATCGTGGCCGCTTTCGAAGCCGCGGTGGCGGACGGCATGGACGTGATCAACTTCTCGGGCGGCGGCGCGCAGAGCGAGCCGGCAAACGACCCGCTGGTCGAGACGATCCGCAACGTCGCTGCAGCGGGTGTCGTGCCGGTGATCGCGGCAGGTAACGACCGCGACGACTTCGGCCTCGGCACCGTCGACTCGCCGGGCACGGCTCCCGATGCGATCAGCGTCGCCGCCGTCTCGAACGACCAGGTCTTCGCGCCGACGTTGAGCGTGACGCTTCCCGGTGCGCCGGTGGCACTGCAGCAGGTTCCGCTTCAGGCAGACAGCAACGCGCCCCCGTCCGCGTGGGCAAAGGAAGATCAGACGCTCGTCGACATCGGCACGCTGGTGGGCACCGACGGCGCGCCCGTGGATCGCCTGCTTTGCGGCGCTGCGGGCAATCCGAACGGCCTCTCGAGTCCTCTCGCTGCGCACTCGCTCGACGGCACCATCGCGCTCGTGACTCGCGGTGTCTGCTCGTTCACGTCGAAGGCGCGCCGCGCGGGGGCCGCGGGCGCCACCGGGATCGTGCTCGTCGACAACCGGCCATGCGAGGCGGACGGAATCCCGCTGCGCCTGCAGATCCCCGGCGGAATGATCGCCGACCTCGACGGCGCTCGACTTCGCGCGCTGCTTGCAGTCACCGCCGGACGTGCTCCCATTCGCATTCGCAACACGGTGGCGGACATCGTCACCGGCCGGAGCGGCGTGATCACGAGCTTCTCCTCCGCGGGCCCCGTGCCGTTCGGCCACGCCTTGAAGCCGGATGTGGCGGCACCCGGTGGCCAGATCCTCTCCGCGACCCTGCCCGGCTCGGGTGGCCCGTTCGCGGTCTTCGACGGCACCAGCATGGCAACGCCGCACATCGCCGGAGCGGCCGCGCTGCTGCGGCAGCTGCATCGCGGCTGGAGTACCGAGCAGATCAAGTCGGCGCTCGTCTCGACCGCCGGTCCCGCCTGGGCCGACACCGGCAGGCTGAGCGAGGCGCCGGTGCTGCTCGAGGGCGGCGGGCTGGCCAGCCTGCCTCGCGCCGCCGATCCCGAGCTCTTCACAGACCCCGTGTCGCTCTCGTTCGGCGACCTCAACGTGACGCGAGGCGCCGCGAGCAAGGCGATGCTCGTCCGGCTCAGCGACGCCGGGAACGGCGCCGGCACCTGGGCCGTGAGCCTCCAGTCTCAGGCGGCGACGGCCGGCAGCGGCGTCTCGGTCACAGGCACGGTCTCGATCGCCCCCGGCGGTGAGGCCGACCTCCCGGTCGTGGCGCACGCCGATGCCGGAGCGAGGCAAGGCCCGAACTACGGGTTCGTCGTCCTGACGAAGGACGGCGTCACGCGGCGCGTGCCCTACGCGTTCTTCGTCGTTCTTCCCGCGCTGCAACAGCTGACGCCGCTACCACTGAAACGCCTCGTCCGCGGCACGACCCTGGGCGCGTCGCGCGTCGCGGCCTACGGCTTTCCCTCGGCGCCCTTCGGCCCTGCACCTGATTACTACGGTGCGCCAATGCAAGAGGACGGCTCCGAGACGCTCTACGTGACCCACCTGAACGAGCCTGCGGCGAACATCGGCGTCTCGGTCGTGAGCAGCTCGCGCGACGCGCAGATCGATCCGTTCTTCCTCGGCTCTGCGAACGAGAGTGACGTCCAGGGTCAAGCTGGAACGCCGGTCAACGTCAACGACCTGATGTCCGACTTCAAGGTCGATGTCGGGGCGGCGGGCGCGGCATTCCCGCTCCAGCAGACGTTCTACGTCGCGGTGGACTCCGGCCGTGACCGCTTCACCGGCAAGCTGCTCGCCGGCTCGTACGTCCTGCGCTCGTGGGTGAACGACGTGACGGCGCCGCGGGTGCGGCTCCTGACCACGCGCGTTGCAGCCGGCCGCCCGACGATCGTCGTGCGAGCCACCGACGCAAGTTCAGGCGTCGATCCGAGCTCATTGACGTTCGGGTACAGGGGCCTGCTCGTCGGCGCAACCGAGTACGACCCGGAAACGGGGCTCGCCGTGCTGCCGCTGCCGAGATCGACGCCGCGGCTGGCGGTGGGCTCGACGCACGCGACGTTCACCGTCTCCGACTTCCAGGAGGCGAAGAACGTGAATAGCTCCGGACCCAGCATCCTCCCGAACACCCGCTTTGCCCGTTTCTCGATCAAGGTCGTCAACGGCCCGACGCTGGCGTGGCTCCTGCCCAACCGCTGTGTCCGGAGCGGTAAGACGACGCGGCTCGCCGTCGCCGCGGGTTCGACGAAGCAGGTCCGCTCGGTCAGCTTCTTCGAGGCTCCGCGCATCATTGCGGTCAAGACAAAGGGTGGCGGCGGCCTGTACGGGGCCGACTGGCACCCGACCGTCCGCGGCCGCCACCGGTTGACCGCCACGGTCACCGACCGGTCCGGGCGCAGCTACGCGGCCAGCGCAACCGTGCGCGTCTGCTAGCCGAGTAGGCTGGGCCCGTGCAGCGCGTAGCGGTGATCACCGGGGCCTCTGCCGGTATCGGCGAAGCGACAGCGCGACGGCTCGCCCGTGCCGGGTGGCACTGCGTGCTGCTTGCGCGCCGGCAGGAGCGACTCGAGCCGCTCGCCCATGAGCTCGGCGGCGAGTTCGAGCTGCTCGACGTCTCCGACCGCGCCGCCGTCGACCGCGTCGCGGCGGTGGTGCTCGAGCGGCACCCCCGGGTGAACCTGCTGATGAACAACGCGGGGATCGGGGCCCGCGCCGGCTTCTTCGACTGCGATCCCGAGCGCATCGAGCAGGTCAACGCAATCAACTATCTCGGCTCGGTCTGGTGCCTGCGTGCCTTCTTGCCCGGGCTCGAGGCCGCCGCGCCGAGCGACATCGTCAACGTCGTCTCTGTCGCGGGCACGGTCGCCTTCCCGCCGTCGGGCCCGTACACGGCGTCGAAACACGCCCAGCTCGCGCTCTCGCGCGCCACGTCGGCAGAGCTGCGGGGCCGCGGCATCCGTGTGCACACGGTCAACCCGGGCTTCGTCGAGACCGAGGGCTTTCCCCAGGCGACGACGCTGAAGAGCGGCGTGTTCCGCCGCGCCGTGATCGGACCCGACAAGGTTGCCGACCACATCGTCGGCTTGATCGGCAAGCGGCCGAGTGAGACCTTCATCCCCGCCTGGTACCGTCCGCTCGGAGTCCTCCAGGCACTGCTCCCGGGTGTCGTCGGCAGGGTGGCGGCGCGCTCGGGCTTTCGTCCGACCGCCGACTAGACTCCCGGTGCGATGAGCGACATGGGCACCGAGAACCTCGTTGCCGTCGCGGAGTTCCGCGCGTCCTTGCGGATGTTCCTGCGCAAGAGCGAGCAGACCGCGCGCCGGGCGGGGCTGACACCGCAGCGGTACCTGCTGCTGCTGATGATCAAGGGCTCGCCCGGGGGGACCGAGCAATCCACGGTGACCGAGCTCGCCGAGCGGCTTCAACTCGCACAAAGCACGGTGACCGAGCTCGTGCGCCGCGCCGAGGTTGCCGGGCTTGTCGAGCGAAGGCCGTCCCAGAGCGACGGCCGCGTCGCCCACCTGCGTGTCAGCGAGGAGGGCGAGCGGCGGCTCGGCCAGGTCGTCCAGCAGCTCGAGACCGAGCGCGAAGAGCTGCGCGCGGCATTCGCGCACCTGGACGGCGATCGCTAGCCCTGTGCAAGCTCATCTCCGAACCGCGACCCAGGAGCCACTTTGACCGCTCAGGCGGGTGCGCGGCGTGCCCCGCCGGTCACGTCTGACGACTAGGCCCGACGCAGCACGTACCACCCGTACTGGGCCTCGTAGCCCGGCGGTGCGAGCGCTCGGGCCGCCTCGCGGGCGTCACCGCGGCAGTCCGCAAGGTCGAGATACGAATCGAGGTCGCGCGGGTCGGCCTCGAGCTCGCGACGCTCGAAATGCAGCGAATTCGATTCGAACATCCCGCGCAGATCGACGTCCGGCAGGCAGCGCTCGTGACCTGGGTCGCGCGCGCGCTCGAAGCGGTCGAGCTCGAGCGCAGCGAGCGGGTCGACGGGTGCAAGCTGGTCCATCACGAGCACCGTCGCGCCGGGCCGCGCGACGCGCGAGATCTCTGCGAGCACAAGTTCGGGCCGGTGCACGTGATGCAGGGTTCGCATCGTTGCGACGAGGTCGAACGACGCGTCCTCGAACGGGAGCTGGGTCGCGTCGGCCTCGACGAGCACGACGTTCGCCGGCGCGCGCCTGCGCGCCTCGGCCAGCAACTCCGGAACGAAGTCGACCGCCACGACCTCGCGCACGAGCGGCGCGAGCGCGAAGGCGAGAGCACCTGCGCCGGTGCCGACGTCGAGCGCGCGCTCGTCTCCGCGCGCATGCACGAGGCCGCGGACGCGTTCGGCGAGGGTCGCAGCCCGCGCATCCTGCAGCGCAGCCATGCGATCAGCCGTCCGCGCGAATCTCGCCTGTCCGGCGTCGGACAAGCTCGAGTGCCTCCTCTCGCGTTCGGATCGTGCCGACGGCACGCTCCTCCTCGATCTCGGCGAGAAGCAGCCCCACGTCGGGCCCCGGCGGCAGGCCGAGCTCGTCGCCGCGCAGAAGGGGTTCGGCCCGATCCCGGTCTCGCGCCTCCTCGACGAGGGGCGCGAACTCGTCGGCGTTCAGGAGGGCGAGCGCTTCGAGCGCCCAGGGCTCGGTGGCGAGGCGGAAGCGATGGATCGCGCGCAGCGAGTGGTCGGCCGGCCGCTCGGCCCGGGTGAGCGCCCTCATGAAGCGGCGCGTCTCGTTGGAGATCGGGAAGCGGGCGAGCTCCCCGCCGAAGGCACAGACAAGGCGATAGTCGGGATCGTCGGCGCCGTCGATCCGCTCGTGCAAGGCGCCGCCGAGCGCCGGCAGGAGCCGGAGCTCATCGAGACGCGCGAAGCCGCGCGCCGAAAGGCGGCGCAGCTCGGCAAGGATTCGCTCGCCCGCCGGTTTGCCCACGAGCGCGGCATCACGGCGGATGAGCTCCTCGGTGAGCGGTGCAATGCGGAAGTCGAGCTCGCCTTCGAGCCGGACGGCGCGCAGCAGCCGCAGCGGGTCGTCCTCGAAGATCGTGTCGGTGACCGCGCGGATCGAGCGCAGCTGGAGATCCTCCCGACCACCGAACGGATCGAGGAGCTCGCCGCCCTCGAGCGGCACGGCAATCGCGTTGATCGTGAAGTCGCGGCTGAGCAGATCGGCGTCGATTCCCCGCGGCAGGGGGGTGAAGTCGATCGTGCGCTCTTCGTCGAGCGCGACACGCCACGCTCCGTGGCGCTCCGAGAGCGTGAACGGCGCTCCGCCCGAGTGGCGCGCATACTCGCGAGCCGCCCGTTCGGGCTCTCGCGTCGCCACGTCGAGGTCGAGCACGGGTCGTCCGAGCAGCTCGTCCCGGACCGCGCCGCCGACCACCCATGCCTCTTCGCCCTGCAGCACCTCTCGCGCGAGCTCACGCATCCACGACCGACCTTCGGGCGCGCTGCGGATCAGACGAGATGCCGGTCACGAGCTCGTAGTTGATCGTGCCGGCGACCCGCGCGTGCTCCTCTGCCGAGACCCCGCCTCCGAGCAGCACGACAGGCGTCCCGACCGGGAGCTCGCGGTCGAGCTCGACCGCGCAGGAATCCATGGAGATCGTGCCGACAACGGACCGCGGCTCGCCCGCGACGCGCACCGAGGTGCCCGTGAGCGAGCGGCGGAAGCCGTCCGCATAGCCCACCGGCACGAGGCCGATCCAGGTCGGCCGCTCCGCGACGAAACGGCGGCCGTAGCCCGTGCTTTCGCCGGGCTGGAGCAGCTTGACCTGAGCGAGATGGCTCTCCCAGCGGAGAACCGGCTCGAGCCCGTCGCGTCCCGGGTCGTCGCCGAACGGCGAGAGACCATAGAGCGCAATCCCGCAGCGCGCCGCGTCGAAGCGGGCCGATGGGTAGCGGAGCGCAGCCGCGCTGTTCGCGATGTGGCACGTCAGACCGGAGCCCTCCGTGAGGTCGCGGAAGCGCTCGATCTGCCGCTCGGCGAAGACGGCGTCGGTGTCGGCGGTCGCGAGGTGCGACATCAGGCCGACGACGTCGCGCGTGGGTGCAGGCAGCTCCGAGAGGCCAAAGCGGCCCATCCCGGTGTCGAGCTTCAAGTGGCAGCGCACGCCCTCCGGGATCTCCCCGTCGGCAATCGCGAGCTCGAGCCGTGCCTCCCGCGCCTCCGCGACCGCACGGCTCTGGAGCGCCGGGCCGAGGACGATGATCCGAGCGGTAGGGAACTCGCGGCGCAGGTGGAGCGCCTCTTCGACCGTGGTCACGCAGAGCGCAGACGCACCGGCACCGAGTGCAGCCCCGGCGACATCGACGGCACCGTGCCCGTACCCGTTCGCCTTGACGACGGCCCAGAGCTCTGCCCCGCCTAGCGCGCGCAGCAACGTGTGGACGTTTCGGCGGAGGGCGCCGAGGTCGATGGTCAACTCGGACCGATGCACGTGGCCAATGGTACGGCGGCTACTGAGCCCACTGCCCTTCGCGCCCGAGCGCGCGCGGGAGACGCGCGACGACGTCGCTCGCCAGGAGACCGATCTGAGGGCCGAGTGCCGCCGCGACGTTCTGTGCCGCTGCCGCAGTGGCCGCGGCGAGCGGCGCCTCCACACCTTTCGCCAGAAAGGCGGCGAGAATCCCCGTGAGCACGTCACCTGTGCCCGCCGTTGCGAGCGACGGCGTCGAAAAGCTCGTGACCAGCGTAGGCCCGGCGGGCGACGCGACGATCGTGTCGCTGCCCTTGAGCAAGACGACGCAGCCGAAGCGCTCGACCGCCCGCCGAGCCGCCTCGAGCCGGTGCGCAGCCACCCACTTCGAGTCTTCTCCGAGCAGCCGCCCGAGCTCACCCTCGTGCGGGGTCAACACGGTGGGCGCGGATCGTTGTGCAGGCGCGAGCTCGAACAGCGCATCGGCGTCGACAACCGCAGGCAGGTCGACCTCGGCCAGCAGCCGTCGCACGAGCTCCTTCCGCTCGCGTCCCAACCCCGGCCCCACCGCCAACGCCGTTGCGCGTCCGGCCGCCTCGAAAGCCTCTTCGATGGGCCGCTTCACGGGCTCGAGCAGGCGCGCCTCGACGACGGGCAAGATCTCTGCCGGCACGCACATCGTCACGTAGCCGGCGTCCGCGCGCAACGCTGCCTCCGCCGTCAGGCATACCGCGCCGCTCGTGCCGACCCCACCGCCGACGACGAGCACGGAGCCGGACGTGTACTTGTTGTCGCCGGCCGAGCGGTGCGGCACCACCGCGAGCACGTCCTCACCGACCAGTCGATGGGCGGTGTCCGCATGCTCCAGCCCGATGTCGACGACTGCGACCACGCCCGCGCAAAAGCGTCCCGGGGCGACATAGAGCCCAACCTTCGGACCGTGGAACGTGACGGTGAGGTCGGCGTTCACCACCGGGCCTGATACCTCGCCGGTCGAGGCATCGACACCCGATGGTATGTCGACGGCAACGACCCGGCACCCGGCCGCGTTGATCTCCTCGATCAGCGTCGCAGCGTCCGCGCGCGGCGCCCCGCGGAAACCGGTCCCGAACAGGGCGTCGACGACCAGGTCGCAGCCGGAGATCGACCCGCCGACCTCGACGACGACCACGTCGCGTCCGAGCCCGCGCAGGATCTCCGCGGCGATCCTCCCGTCTCCTCCGTTCGAGCCGCCCCCGCACACGACGGCGATCGAGCTCACATCCGGGTAACGGGTCAAGACCTCGTGCGCGACCGCGCGGCCGGCGCGGTCCATCAGCTCGGGCGCGCTTCCCGGGTACCCCGGGTATCTCGCCTCCGCGGCGCGCATCTCCTCGGTGGTGTAGAGCGGCTCAAGCATCCTGAACGGCGCACACGGCAGCCGCGAGCTCGCGTGAGTGCGTCATCGAGAGCTCGATCGCACCCGCATTCACCTTCTGCGCCCACGCTGCGGTGCGGCCAGTGAGCTGAACGCCGGGCTTGGGCTGCCCGTGGACCTCGATCTCCTTCCAGGTGAAGTGGACGCCGCAGCCGAGCGCCTTGCCGACGGCCTCCTTGGCAGCGAACCGGCCCGCGTAGTGCTGCGCCGGGTTCGGTCTGGAATCGCAGTAGGCGCGCTCGGCCTCGGTGAAGCAGCGCTCGCGAAACCCCGGTCGGGCGAGCGCCTGGCGGATCCGGTCGATCTCGATCAGGTCGACCCCTACCCTCACGCGACCGACTCCTCGAGCCAGTCGGGCAGCATCGCGATCGAGGAGAGAATGGCGTCCGGGTGGATGCCAGTCTCCTCGACCTGCTCCGGGCGGAACTTGCCGGTGCGCAAGAGCACCGTGCGCATGCCGTGCCTCTGCGCGCCGAGGACGTCGGACTCGACGTCGTCGCCGACCATCCACGTGAACGCCGCATCGGCGTCGACGGCCTCGAGCGCCGCTTCGAAGTAGGCGGGGCTCGGCTTGCCGAGCACGGTCGCCTCGACTCCCGCCGCGTACTCGAGGCCGGCGACGAACACGCCCGCGTCGAGCAGCGGCCCGCGCTCGGTCTGCCACCACTTGTTGCGATGCAGGCAGTAGAGGTCGGCGCCGTGTCCGAGCTCGGCGAACGCGCGCGCGAGGTTCATGTAGGCGAAGACGCGGCCCGTCTCGTCGGTCTCGTCGGCGCCGCCGAGCAGCACCGCCTCTGCGTCGTGGCCGACGAGCTCGACGCCCTCGAGATCCTCGACGATCGCTGCCATCGTCAGGGCGAGCACGCGCTTGCCGGCCAGTGCGTGCGCCGCGGCCGTCGGCGCCGTCTGCAGCTCGTCTTCCTCCAGGTCGACGCCGAGCGCGCGCAGCTCGGCGGCGAGCGCCTTGCGCGAGCGCGTGGTGTCGTTCGTGACGAACCGGAGACGATGCCCGGCGGCGCGCAGACGGCGCACCGCCTCGCCGCCGCCGGTGATCGGATGACCGGAGACGTGAAAGACCCCGTCGACGTCCAGCAGAATGGCGGCCATGGCCTCCGAGTCTATTCGCGTCACGCGATCGGTCAGCCTGCCTTCCGGCGAGCTGCAGTTCCGCACCTCCCGCTCGAGCGGTCCGGGCGGACAGCACGCACAGAAGACCGAGACGCGCGTCGAGGCGATCTTCGACGTCGAGGGGTCGGCCGCGCTGAGCGTCCCGCAGAAGCGCCGCGTCGTCGCGCGTGCCGGGCCGGTGATCCGTGCTGTGGCGCAGGACGAGCGTAGCCAGCTCCGCAACCGCGAGCTCGCGGTCGAGCGCCTCGTCGAGCAGCTGCGCCTGGCGCTGCACGTCGAGCGCAAGCGCGTGCCGACGAAGCCGTCGAAGGCGGCGAAGGAGCGACGGCTGCAAGACAAGAAACGGCGGGCCGAGACCAAGCGGCTGAGACAGGAGCCTTGACGCATCGATCCGGCTCCGTGCCGACCTGGCACGCTTTCGGCACGAATTGGCCGATGCGGCGGACTCGGCCCGCCGATAGGCTGAACACGAGCAGGGGGCGGGTCGGGACCCAAACTAGACGCGTGTACCAATGCATCGCGGGCCCGCCGCTCGAACTCGCCCTGACGAGCCCCGCTACTCGACCGTGACGGTCTTCGCGAGGTTCCGCGGCTGGTCGACGTTCAAGCCGCGCAGCCGCGCGATCCGGTAGGCGAGCAGCTGCAACGGGATCACCGCGAGTGGCGCCTGCAGGAACGGGTGCGTCCGCGGAACGAAGATCACGTCGTCGGCGTGATGCTGGATGTCCTCGTTGCCGTCGGTCGCGATCGCGATCACCTGCGCGCCGCGCGCCCGCACCTCGGAGATGTTCGAGACGACCTTCTCGTAGACGTGCGAGTCGATCGCGATGCAGACGACCGGCGTGTTCTCGTCGAGCAGCGCGATCGGGCCGTGCTTCATCTCGCCGGCCGAGTACGCCTCGGTGGGGATGTAGGAGATCTCCTTCAGCTTCAGCGCCCCTTCGAGGCAGACCGGCAGGCCGATGTGGCGGCCGAGGTAGAGGAAGAACGGCTTGTCGAAGTGGCGCTGCGCGATCTCGTCGATCGGATGGTCGCCGTCGAGAAACTCCGAGATCTTGTCCGGGAGCGCGTACACCTCGGCGAGCAGCTCCTCGATCTCCCGGGGCGAAAGCGTCTCTCGCACTTGCGCGAGCTTCAGCGCCACGAGGTAGAAGAGCGCGACCTGGGCGGTGAACGTCTTCGAGGCCGCGACGCTCATCTCCAGCCCGGCACGCGTGTAGAGCACCGAGTCGACCTCGCGCGTGATTTGCGACCCCATCATGTTCGTGATCGCCAGCGTGTGCGCCCCCTTTTCGCGGGCGAGCTGCATCGCGTTGATCGTGTCCCTGGTCTCGCCTGACTGGGAGATGCCGATCACGAGCGTGTCCGGGCCGATCACGGGGTTGCGGTACAGCCACTCGCTCGCGATGTCCGGCTCGACCGGGATGCGTCCCCACTCCTCGAGCACGTAGCGCGCGACGACGCCCGCGTGATATGCGGTGCCCGCTGCGAGGATCACGATCCGGCGAAGGTCGCGCAGCTCGGCGTCGGACAGCCCGAGCCCTTCGAGCTCGAGCCGTCCATGGCGAACCCGGTCGCCGATCGTCTCGGCCACCGCTTCCGGCTGCTCGTAGATCTCCTTGAGCATGAACGTCTCGTAGCCGCCCTTCTCGGCACCCTCGTCGTCCCAGTCGAGCTCGATCGTGTCGTGGGTGACCGGTGAGCCGTCCGCCCGCATGAACTCGACCGAGCTGGGAGTGATCACGACGATGTCTCCGTCGTCCGGGAACTGCACGCGACGCGTCTCGCCAAGGAAGGCAGCCGCGTTCGAGGCGAGGAAGTTCTCCCCGTTGCCGAGGCCCACGACGAGCGGGCATTGGCGGCGGCCGCCGACGAGCAGATCCGGATGATCGTGGTGAATGACGACGAACGCGAAGTGGCCCTCGAGCTCGCTGAAGGCGCCGCGGACGGCAGCGACCAGATCGCCGTCGTAGTGGCGCTCGATCAGGTGCACAACCGTCTCGGCGTCGGTCTCCGACGTGAACTCGTGGCCGTCGGCGCGCAGGCTCTCGCGCAGCTCGCGGTAGTTCTCGACGATCCCGTTGAGGACGATCGCGACCCGGCTGTGATCACATCCACTCAGGGGATGGGCGTTCGCCTCGGTGACGCCGCCGTGGGTCGCCCAGCGTGTGTGGCCGAGCCCGTGCCGGGCGTGGGAGCCGTTGAGGCCGGCCGCCTCCTTGAGGTTGCCGAGGTTGCCGACTGCCCGCACGTACTCGAGGCCCTCGTCTTCCCGGAGCGCGATCCCCGACGAGTCGTAGCCGCGGTACTCGAGGCGCGTCAGCCCCTGCAGCAGAAGCGGCTTGCACTCACGCGAACCGACGTATCCGATGATCCCGCACATATCCCGAGCCTCCTTACCCGACCCCCCGGGACACTACTGGGAGATTCGACGAATTGTCTTGACGATATCCCTTGGAGAGCGCACCGAAGAGCCCGGCGGATCGACGCGCCCCGACGTCGGAACGGTCAGCCGAGCTCCTGCCGTACGAGCGCGGCGATCCTACCACAGAGCTCTTCCGCCGCCTCCTGGCTCGTAGCCTCGGCAAGCACCCGGATCACGGGCTCCGTGCCGGAGGGGCGGACGAGCACGCGGCCGTTCTCGCGCAGCTCCCCGTTGAGGCGCTCGACCTCGTCCTTGACCCGCTGCGGCACGTCGCGCCCGCTGACCTGGACGTTCTCCTGCACCTGCGGCAGCACCTCCATGTCGGCTGCCGCCTGAGAGAGCGAGCGGCCCGCGAGCGCCGCACAGAGGAGCAGCCCCGCAGCGAGGCCGTCGCCCGTGACGTGGTCGCGGAGATAGATGATGTGGCCCGATTGTTCGCCGCCGAGCAGAGCGCCCTCGCGACGCAGCGCCTCGAGCACATAGCGGTCGCCAACCGGGGTCGTGTGCACCCGCACACCGCGGTCGGCCATCAGGCGGTGGAAGCCGAGATTGGTCATCACCGTGACCGCCACCTGATCCACCCCGAGGTGAAGCGCAAGGATCGCCACGATCTGGTCCCCGTCGATTGGATTCCCGTGCTCGTCGACCGCCAGCATCCGGTCGCCGTCGCCGTCGAACGCGATGCCCAGATCGCAGCGCTCCTCGACCACCGTGTGACACAGAGCCGCAAGGTCGGTGGCGCCGCAGCCGAGATTGATGTTCTCGCCGTTCGGCTCGATGCCGATCGCGACCACCTCGGCCCCGAGACGCCTGAATGCCGGCGGTGCGATCTCCGAGTAGGCGCCGTTGGCGCAGTCGATCGCGACCTTCAGCCCGGTCAGGTCGGAGCCGAAGCGCTCGAGCACGTGCTCGAAGTAGCTGTCGACGGCAACCTCGACACGATCGATCTCGCCGTCACCGGGACCCGCCGTGTCGAGCAGCGCCTCGATCTGCTCCTCGGCCTCGTCGGAGAGCTTGCGGCCCTCGTGGTCGAAGAACTTGACACCGTTGTACTCGGGCGGATTGTGAGAAGCCGAGATGACCACGCCGAGATCGAGTGCGAGCAGCGCGACCGCCGGAGTCGGGAGTACGCCGGCAAGCACTGCCGACCCTCCCGCCTGGACGACGCCGCGCGCGAACGCCTCCTCGAGCTCCTCGCCGGAGCCGCGCGTATCCCGGCCGACGAACACTCGGCCTCCCTTCGACCAGAGCGTCGCCGCGCGGCCGAGCCGCTCCACCAGGTCCACCGTCAACCCCTCGCCGACGACGCCCCGAACGCCGTCGGTACCGAAGTACCGGCGCAAGCCGCTTAACGCTTGGAGAACTGCGGGGCCTTGCGGGCCTTGTGGAGGCCAGCCTTCTTCCGCTCCACGATGCGGGCGTCGCGGGTGAGGAAGCCCTCTCGCTTCAGCGGGATCCGCAGCTCCGGATCGGCCTCGACGAGCGCCCGAGCGATGCCGTGGCGGATCGCCCCGGCCTGCCCCGTGGGGCCGCCGCCGTGCACTCGCACGCGCAGGTCATAGGTGCCCTCGGCGCCCGCCGTACGCAGGGGCGCGGTGGCGAGCACGCGATGGGCGGCGCGCGGGAAGTACGCCTCGAGCTCCTTGCCGTTGATCCAGGTCTTGCCGTCGCCCGGCCGCAGGATCACGCGCGCGACCGAGGTCTTGCGCTTGCCGGTGCCGAGATACTGAGCGATGTCTGCCATATGAGTGCTAGTCCTCCAGCGAGAGCTACAGAGGGAGCGGCTTCGGAGCCTGCGCCTCGTGCGGATGCTCCGGGCCCGCGTAGATCTTCAGCTTGTTGATCTGAGCGCGCGACAGACGGTTCCTGGGGAGCATGCCCTTGACCGCCTTGCGCAGCACCTCGGTCGGCTGCCGGTCGAGCTGCTCGCGCAGCGTGCGCGAGCGCAGGCCGCCGGGATAGCCGGAATGCCGGTAGTACAGCTTCTGGTCGAGCTTCTGCCCGGTGACCGCGATCTTCTCCGCGTTGATCACCACGACGAAGTCGCCGGTGTCGGTGTGCGGGGTGTACTGCGGCTTCCGCTTGCCGCGGATCGTATCGGCGATCGCCGTCGCAAGGCGCCCGAGGGTCTTCCCGTCGGCGTCGACGACGTACCACTCGCGGGCGATCTCGCCCTTCTTTGCGCTGTAGGTCTTCATCACAAGAACGGCGCGCTAGGGCGCACCGGCGGCGAATCGTAGCAGCCCCGCGCGGAATTCCGCAGCGCCGCCGCGGGCCGGATGGCGGACGTAGTCGCCACCGAGCTCCTCCTGCGCCAGCCTGCCCACGGGGATCACCCGGCGGCGGTCTGCGAGCCGCTCGAGAAACGGGCGGGCAGCGCGGATCTCGGCGCGCGTCGGGCGCCGGTTCGACCGCGCGGTGCCGGGATGGGTCGGCACCAGGTTCCACAGCAACACTCGCTCGGCGAGGCCCAGCTCCGCGAGCGTCCGCTGAACAATCGTCGCGGAAGCCTCGGCAGGCCCGAAGCCGGTCAGTTGGCGCTCAGAGGTGAAGGCGATCCCCGAAACGCGCGCTCCGCGGTAGCCGGCCGCCTCACCCACCAGCAGCAGCTCCGCTTCGGCACGACTGTCGAGGTAGGCGGCGAGCCGCTCGCGGAGGAGCGGCGAACCGGTGTACTGGTTGAAGGTCGCGCCGATCTCTGCGGCGGCGAGCTCAGCCGTAAACGATGAGCTCGAGCAGGCTGCCATCGGGATCGCGAAAATAGACGCTCGTGCCGTTGCCGAGCGCGCCGAGCCGCGGCACCGGCCCCTCGAGCACCTCGACACCGTGTCGCTCCAGGTGCGCCAGCGCCTGCTCGATGTGCCAGGCCAGACGAAGCAGAGGTCACTGTTGCCCGGGCGCACCGGCTCACGCGCGAGCGGGTAGGGCGCGGAGCCGGGACCGTGGACGTTCAGCTGCTGCCCGCCGAGGCGATAGGCGCAGCGGCCGGGCGAGAGCTCGACGATCTCCGCCCCGACGACGTCGCGGTAGAAGGCGTTCGACTGCTCCCAATCCGAGACGGCGATCACGCAATGGTCGAGCCGGACGCCGTCCACGCGCTACCGGCCCCGGTGCTCGCGGTCGATCACGCGGTCGCGCGCTATCCCGTTCGAGACGACGTCGTCCGGCACGCCGCCAGCTCGACTACGAGGGGTCGCCGGCCGCCGGATCGGGCGGCGCGCCGAGGTCTTCGTTCATCCGGATGAACTCGTCGCGGGTGAGCTCGCCCTTGGCGTACCGCAGGCGCGCGATCCCGATCGCGTCGCCGAGCGGACCTGCGACCGCCGGGCGCCGGGGAGCCTGGAAACGACCCGGGAAGAGTCGCGAGAGCACGAAGGCCAGCAGGGCAAGGAGGAGCGCGATCAACACGACCAGCAGGACCCAGGTGAGCGGGTGCATGCCGCCGTGATCCCAGTAGCCCTGATACATCCCGTGATCGCCGTGGCGTTCCATGCAGGAATCGTAGCTTCGGACCGACCCGAGAGCCGCGATCCTTAGCCACTTCTTAGGGGTGCGGAGATGGCATGTGCCGCCGGTTCCCGCAACCTGCGCGGCTCGCGCGCGCCGCCGTCTGGTAGAACCCGAGCGTGGCGATGTTCCTCGTCGTGCTCCACCGCTCGGGCCCCCAGTGGGACGTCTCGCGACCGCTGGAGGAGCAGTCGGACTGGGCCGCGCACGCGTCCTTCATGGACGGGCTCGCGGACGCGGGGTTCATCGTCCTGGGTGGGCCGCTCGCCGACGAGCATCGCGTGGTGCACGCCGTCGAGGCCGAGTCGGAGGACGCCGTCCGCGCCACGCTTGCGCTGGATCCGTGGAGCGAGACGCATCTCCGGGTCGACACGATCGACCCGTGGACGATCCGACTCGACGGACGGCGCGCCTAGCCGAGGGCCGACTGCTGCGCGCTACTCCCACTCGATCGTCGCGGGCGGCTTCGAGGTGACGTCGAGCACGACGCGGTTGACGCCCGGGATCTCGTTGACGATCCGGCTCGAGATCGTCTCGAGCAGGTCGTACGGCAGCCGCGCCCAGTCGGCGGTCATCGCGTCGTCGCACGTGACCGCGCGGATCACGATCGGGTAGCCGTAGGTGCGCTCGTCGCCCTGGACGCCGACCGAGCGGATCGCGGGCAGCACCGCGAACGACTGCCAGAGGTCGCGGTAGAGGCCGGCGCGGCGCACCTCCTCCTGCAGGATCGCGTCGGCCTCGCGCAGGATCTCGAGCCGCTCGGCGGTGACCTCGCCGATGATCCGGATCGCGAGGCCCGGGCCCGGGGAACGGCTGGCGCCAGACCATCCGCTCGGGCATCCCGAGCTCCTCGCCGACGCGCCGCACCTCGTCCTTGAAGAGCAGGCGCAGCGGCTCGACGAGCTCCATCTCCATGTCGTCGGGCAGGCCGCCGACGTTGTGGTGCGACTTGATCGTCGCGGCGACGCCCTCGGTGCCGCCCGACTCGATCACGTCGGAGTAGAGCGTCCCCTGCACGAGCCAGCGCACGTCGCCGAGCTTGCGCGCCTCCTCCTCGAAGACGCGGATGAACTCCTCGCCGATCGATCTTGCGCTTCTCCTCCGGCTCCTCGACCCCGTCGAGCAGCGTCGAGGAAGCGCTCCTGCGCCTGCACGTGGACGAGCGGGACGTGGAAGTGCTCGCCGAAGGTCTCGACCACCTGCGCCGCCTCGTCCTTGCGCAGCATGCCGTGGTCGACGAAGACGCACGTGAGCTGGTCGCCGACCGCCTTGTGCACGAGCAGCGCCGCGACCGCGCGAGTCGACGCCGCCCGAGAGCGCGCAGAGCACGCGCTCGCGGCCGACCTGGGCGCGGATCCGCTCGACCTGCTCCTCGATCACCGCGGCCGGCGTCCACGCCGGCGGCGCGCCGGCGACGCTCGTAGAGGAAGTTCTTCAGCACGCTCCTGCCCGTGCGGCGTGTGCACGACCTCGGGGTGGAACTGGACGCCGTAGAGCCGCCGCTCCGGCGCCTCGAACGCGGCGATCGGCGTCGACGGCGAGCCGGCGACGACGCGCGCGCCCTCGGGCGGCGCGACGACCGAGTCGCGGTGCGACATCCAGACGGTCTGCTCGGCGGGCAGTGTCGTCGGAAGAGCCGCGCCTCCTCGGCGCTGCAGCTCCGTCTTGCCGAACTCGGAGACGCCGGTGCGGTCGACGCGGCCGCCGAGCTCGAGCGCCATCAGCTGCATGCCGTAGCAGATGCCGAGCGTCGGGACGCCGAGCTCGAAGAGCGCCGGGTCGACGCGCGGCGCGCCGTCGGCGTAGACCGACGCCGGGCCCGCCGCTGAGGATCAGCGCGTACGGGTTGCGCGCGCCGCACCGCCTCGGGCGTGATCGTGTGCGCCGACGAGCTCCGAGTAGACGCGGCACTCGCGCACGCGGCGGGCGATCAGCTGCGAGTACTGCCCGCCGAGGTCGACCACGAGCACCGGCCGCTCCTCCGGGAGCCGGGAAGCTGCGACGACCCGAGCGGCCTCCTCAGCGGCGATAGTTCGGCGCCTCCTTCGTGATCGTCATGTCGTGCGGGTGCGACTCGCGCAGCCCCGCGCCGGTGATGCGGACGAAGCGCGCCTGCTTCATCTCCTCGATCGTCGGCGCGCCGCAGTAGCCCATCGCCTGCCGCAGGCCGCCGACGAGCTGGTGGACGACGTGCTGGAGCGGGCCCTTGTAGCGCGACGCGGCCCTCGATGCCCTCGGGCACAGCTTCTCGACGTCCTCGACGTCGCCCTGGAAGTAGCGGTCCTTCGAGAACGCCGCGCGCCTTCATCGCGCCGAGCGAGCCCATGCCGCGGTACTCCTTGAAGCGCTCGCCCTGGGCGAGGATCACGTCGCCCGGCGCCTCGTCGGTGCCCGCGAGCAGCGAGCCGAGCATGACCGCGTCGGCGCCGGCGGCGATCGCCTTCGCGATGTCGCCCGACGAGGTGATGCCGCCGTCGCGCGATCACCGGCACGCCCTCGTCGCGCTGCGACGCTCGGCGCACGTCGTAGATCGCGGTGATCTGCGGGACGCCGACGCCGGCGACGACGCGCGTCGTGCAGATCGAGCCGGGCCCGATCCCGACCTTGACCGCGTCCGCGCCCGCGTCGATCAGCGCCTCGCGCCGCCTCGGCCGTGGCGATGTTGCCCGCGACGACCTCGACCGTCGACCGCGTCCTTGATCCGCGCGCACCATCTCGATCACGCCGCGCGAGTGGCCGTGCGCCGTGTCGACGACGAGCACGTCGACGCCGGCGTCGACGAGCGCCTGCGCGCGCTCGAGCGCGTCGGGCCCGACGCCGACCGCGGCGCCGACGCGCAGCCGGCCCTGCTCGTCCTTCGTCGCCTGCGGGAACTCGATCTGCTTCTGGATGTCCTTGACCGTGATCAGGCCGCGCAGCCGGCCGTCGCCGTCGACGACCGGCAGCTTCTCGATCTTGTTGCGGTGCGAGGATCTCCTCGGCCTCCGCGAGCGTCGTGCCGACCGGCGCGGTGACGAGGTCGCGCGACGGTCATCAGCGCCGAGACGGGCTGCGTCGACGTCGCTCTCGAAGCGGAGGTCGCGGTTCGTGAGGATGCCGACGAGGACGCCCGCCGTCGTCGGTGATCGGGACGCCGGAGACCTTGTAGCGCGCCATCAGCTCGAGCGCCTCGCGCGACGAGGCGCGTCGGGCGGCAGCGTCACCGGCTCGACGATCATCCCCGCCTCGGAGCGCTTGACCTTGTCGACCTCGGCCACCTGCTCCTCGATCGAGAGGTTGCGGTGGACGATGCCGATCCCGCCCTCGCGCGCGAGCGCGATCGCCAGCCGCGCCTCGGTGACCGTGTCCATCGCGGCCGAGACGACCGGGATCGCGAGCGCGATCGTGCGCGTGAGCCGCGTCGCGCGTCGAGACGTCGTTCGGCAGCACGCGCGACTCGGCCGGGACGAGCAGGACGTCGTCGAAGGTCAGCCCCTTGCCGAACTTCTCGGCGCGCTCCGGCAGGTCCACTTCTCCGAAGAGGCCCTCAGCGTCCAGGAAGCGATCCTAGCAACGCGCCCGGCCGGGACAGCTAGAAAGGTCTCGCGAAACGCCCCAGCCCCCGTTCGGCTTACCCGAGGCGCCTGGTCACGCTCCAATATTAGGGGCTCTGCGTGGGTGCGCACCAACATCGGTGCGTATGCGTTGGTATTGTAGGGGCGATGGATGTGTCCGACTTCAAGGATTCCACGTTCGGTGAGCTGTATCGCCCTGTCGGTTCCGACTACCCCGCCTTCAAACCGGCACCGATGCCGCGGGCCTTGCTCCTCGAACCGGAGACCGTCATGGCTCTCTCGTCGGCCGACGCCGCGCTCGGCCGTCTCGCAGGGGCAGGGCGACAGCTTCACGACCCAGCGATGTTCCTCCGCCCGTACATCACACGTGAGGCACTCGCGAGTTCTCGCATCGAAGGGACGCAAGCGTCGTTGTCCGAAGTGCTTCAAGCTGACGCGAACGAAGAACCGTCCGCTACCGCGAACGTAACCGCGAACGTTCGCGAGGTCTGGAACTACAGAGCAGCGATGGAGGCGGGTCTGGAACAGCTCCCGAACCTTCCGCTCGTGCGGCGCGTTGTATGCGATATCCACGGTGTCCTTCTTCGCGGTGTACGCGGTGACGCGAAGCGATCTGGCGCGTTTCGCAAGCGCCCCGTCTGGATCGGGTCTCCAACTGATTCCCCCGAAAACGCGGTGTTCGTTCCCCCGTGGGAACCGGAGATGCTCCGAGCGTGGCAAGACTGGGAGGAGTTCGCAAACTCGACTGTCCGCCTGCCGATTCTCGTCCAATGTGCGTTGCTTCACTACCAGTTCGAGACGATTCATCCGTTCTTCGACGGGAACGGCCGCGTCGGCAGACTCCTGATCGTGTTCTTCCTCATCCATCGCCGTGTTCTGCCTGCGCCTCTCCTCTACATCAGTTCTTACTTGGAGGAGTACCGACGGGAGTACTACGAACGTCTGCAGGCCGTCAGGGAACGAGCAGAAATCCAGGAGTGGCTTCAGTTCTTCCTGACTGCCGTCTCCGTCCAAGCTGAAGATGCGGTGGCTCGCGCCGAGCACTTGCACGATCTCCGAGAGGGCTACCGCTCGCAACTGGTCGGCTCGCGAAGCCGGGCTGTCGAGGTCGTGGACCTCCTGTTCGTCAATCCGTTTGTCACGGTTCGACGGGTCGCGAGCGTGCTCGGAGTTACCCCCCAGGGAGCCTCGAACCTCATTCGTCAGCTTGAGCAGCGAGGCTGGCTGCAGATGGTCGGCCAGGTTGGCCGAGGCGGACGAAATAACTGGTTTGCGCCAGAGGTCTTTGATGCCGTGTCGGATCCAGCCCCGCCGCGTCGCACCGAACCGACCCAACTCACCATCTCGTAGCAAGCGCCACGATGCTACGTAGGGAGATCGCAGTTGAGGCGTGCGACCGACGCCGCAACGACTATTTGCGCTGCGCGATCACGCGCCAACGTATGGGCACTTACGTTGTATCGTGAGCTGTTCGAAGCAACCGACGTTGGATAGTCAGTCGTGCTGCCAACTGAGACGCCCACCCGTTGCAGCGTCGCAATGCACGTTCGTGCCGTAGCTACCGCGCTGACAGAATGGGACAAGGCGATGCCTGGGAGCGAAGCCGCGCAGCGTTTCGCTAGTCATTTCGCTCGTCCCTCTAGTCGGCGGCCACCGGTTCCAGCTGCTCGACGGTCGTCTCCATCGAGAGCCGCCCGGCCTCGCGAGGCTCGAAGCGGCCCGCGCCGACCTCGAGCGTCGAGGCTGCGCCCGCTGCGACCGCCGGCGCGCAGCGACTCCTCGAGCGACCCTTCTTCGTCGGCGCGCGCGGCGAGGAACGCCGCCGAGCAGCACGTCGCCGGCGCCGACCGCGGAGACGGCTCGATCGCGCTCGCGACTCGGCGCGGAAGCCGCAGCACCTGGCGCTCCTCGCGGAGCAGCGCGAAGCAGCCGGTCTCCTGGCGTGATCAGCACGTTCCGCGCGCCGAGCTCGGCGATCGTGTCGAGCGCCATCACGAAGTCCTCCGTCGTCGCTGAACTCCTGGCCGACGAGCGCCTCCGCCTCGCGCTGGTTCGGCGAGACGAGGTACGGCTCCGCCTCGACGCCGAGCCGCAGCGGCTCGCCTTCGCAGTCGAGCACGTCCTGGACGCCGGCGCCGGTTCAGATCCCGGATCGCCTCGCCGTAGAAGTCGTTCGTCGACGCCGCGCGGCAGCGAGCCCGCGAAGACGACGAAGCTCGGCGCCGCGCGAGAGGTAGTGGAGCTTCTCGAGCAGCGTCAGCGAGCTCGTCGGGCTCGACCGCGGGCCCCACTCGTTGATCTCGGTCTAGCGTCGCAGCGGTCGGGTCGACGACGGCGGTCGAGGTGCGCGACTCGTCCCCGATCCGGACGAAGTCGTTCAGGATCCCCTCGCTCGCCAGCTCCTCGACGATCCGCGTGCCGGTGCGGCCGCCGGCGAGCCCGGTCGCGACGACGGGCATCTCGAGCCGCTTCAGCGCGCGGGCGACGTTGATTCCCTTGCCGCCGGCGAGCGTGAGGCCTGCGCTGGCGCGGTGCCGCTGGCCGAGCTGGAAGTTCGGGACGGTCAGCGTGCGGTCGACCGCGGCGTTGAGGGTGACGGTGACGATCACGAGCAACCAGCTCCAGACGATCGTGCGCGGTCCGGCCGGCGTACCAGCGGACGCCGCCCGCCGAGCGCCGGGCCTCGAGACCGCGCGGGCGGCGACGAGCGGGCGCGTGCCGAGCAGCTTCCCGTCCAGCCAGACCTCGACCTCGACCGAGCCGCTGGCCGCTGCGGACCGGCAGCAGCGGCGACGGCGGGCGCGACGACCTGCTCGACGAGCGGGCGGCCGAGCCGCACCGAGCGGACGAGCGTCCGGCGTGGCGACGAGCGGCACCGGCGGCCGTGCCGTAGCCGAGCGGCGCGCTGCGCGTAGCGTGCCCGTGCGCGACGAGCGTCGAGCGACGCGGTACGCGAGAGACGCCCCAGGCGAGCAGCTGCCGCGAGGTCGGCGTTGCGCTGCGCGCGCGGTCGGGCTGCCGAGGACGACCGCGTAGATCGTGTAGCCGCGGCCGCGCACGGCGGCGACCTGCGCACCAGCCGGCGTCGTCGGTGTGACCGGTCTTGACGCCGATCACACCCGGGAAGACGTCCGAGCAGGTCGTTCCAGGTGTGCAGCGTGCGCGCCGCCGGCTCGATCGTCGCCGTCCGCTCCGCGGACCGTGCTCGCGCACGACGGGGATCTGCATCGCGCGCCGGCGAGCACGGAGACGTCGCGGGCGCTCGAGAGGTGGCCGGGCGCGTCGAGCCCGTCCGGCCGGACGAAGTGGGTGTCGGCGAGCCCGAGCTCCTGCGCCTTCGCGTTCATCAGCGCGACGAACGCGGCGCGGTCTCCGCGCGGCCGCGAGTGGCGAGCGCGTCGGCGGCGTCGTTGGCGCTCTGGATCAGCGCGCCTGCGAGCAGGTCGTGGACGGTGATCCGCTCGCCCGGCGCGCAGCGGGATCCACGACTCGCCGACGCCGAGCCGCGCGCGCGGTCGACCGTCACGTCGTCGCCGAGCTTCGAGGTGCTCGAGCGCGACGAGCACGGTCATCAGCTTCGTGATGCTGGCGATCGGCACGCGCAGCCGGCGTCGTGCGCTCGCGAGCACCTCGCCGGTCGCGGCGTTCGCGACGTACCAAGCGCGCGGGCGTCGACGGACGGCGGGGCCCGGCGGCGGTCGCGGCGGCCGGGAGCGGCGAGCGCCGCGAGCAGGAGCCGGCGCGACGGCGGCGGTGCAGAGCAGCCGACGCATCGCCGGCAGGTTACTTGACCCGGATCTTCTGGCCGACGTGCAGCGCGTTCGAGCTGACGCCCGGGTTCAGCGCCTCGAGCGTCGCGCGACGGTCGTCCCGCGCCTCGCCGCGATCGCGGAGAACGTGTCACCGCTTCTGGACGTCACGTACGTACTTGCCGCGGCGGGTCGTCGTCTCCGGCTTCGGTCGTCGCGGCCGTCGTCGTCGGCGGGCGCCGTCGTGGCGTGCGGCCGGGCGTCGCAGCGGCTCGGCGGGCGTCCGCCGCGCCGCTGTCGAGGCCGGCCGCGGACGAGCAGGACGGCGACCGTGACGGCGAGCGAGGAACGCGGCCGGGGCGCCGAAGCGGGCGAGCTGCCTGCGGCCGTCAGCCGCGCAGCCGTCTACCAGCCGGAGACCGCCCAGACCTCGCGCGCGAGGCGGGCCGCCTCCGCGCCGGCCGCGGCGCGCCAGTCGCCGCCGGCCTCGCGGTAGGCGTAGATGACGGAGCGCGACGCCGCGACGAGCGCGCTCGCCGGCCCGCTCGTGAACGCGCGCGCGAGGTCCGCGGGGCGAGCCGCCCTGGGCGCCGACGCCGGGGAGGAGCAGGACGGCCTGCGGGCAGCAGCTTCCGCGCCTCGGCCACCGCGCGCGGATGCGTCGCGCCGACGACGGCGCCGACCGGCCGAGAGGCCGCGCTCGCCGACGAGGTCGTCGCCCCACTCGTGCGACGAGCCGCGCGACGTGCTGCCAGAGCGGCCGTCCCGTCCGAGAGCGTCACGTCCTGGACGTCGCCGCCGCCTGCGTTCGAGGTCTTGACGAGGCAGAAGATGCCCGGCGCCGTCGCGCCGGCAGGCGGCGAGGAACGGCTCGAGCGAGTCGCGGCCCAGGTACGGGTTGACGGTCAGCGCGTCGGCGAGCGGCGGCTCGCCGTCGCGCGGCTCGAGAAGGCCGCCGCGTAGGCGCGGGCGGTCGAGCCGATGTCGCCGCGCTTCGCGTCGGCGATCACGAGCAGGCCGGCGGCGCGGGCGTAGTCGCACACCTCGGCGAAGGCATGCGCGCCCGCGGGCCCGAGCGCCTCGAAGAACGCCGACTGCGGCTTGACGGCGACGGCGGCGGGCGCGACGGCGTCGACGATGCCCGCGGCAGAAGCGGACGAACGCGTGCGCCGCGCCTCGTCGCCGCGCAGCTCGACCGGCAGCAGCTCGACGGCGCGGGTCGAGCCCGACGACGAGCTGGCTCCGCTTGCGCTCGACCGCCTCGGCGAGGCGGTCGGCGAAGTTCGCGACGCCGCGACCGGCTCGGCTTCCGCATCGAGCCAGCACCGTGCCTCAGGTAGCGCCGGGCGCACGGCGACCGGCGGCCGGACCCCGAGACGCGCCGGCCGCTGCACGTGCCCGGCCCGTCGGCAGATCGTCCTCGGAGGAGCGGCTGTCGTTCAGCCGCTCTTGACCGCCGACTTCAGCTGGCTGCCGGCGGAGAACTTCGGCACGCGCGCCGCGGGGATCGTGCACCTTCTCGCCCGGATTGCGCGGGTTGACGCCCTGCGGGCCGCACGGCTGCTGGGTGCTGAACTTGCCGAAACCCGTGAACGCCACCTCGCCGCCGCCCTTGCAGCGTGTCGGTGACCGCCTCGAGAAACGCGTCGACCGCCTTGCCGGCATCGCGGTTCGACGAGCTGCGCCTTGTCGAGCCACCTTGACACGAACTCCTGCTTCGTCACTGCTCTCCTCCTGCCGTTGTCGACTTGCCAAACCCGCAGCGGACCCTACCAGGGTCGGATTTCCGGCTCAACCATGCGGGTTTGCGGGGATTTCTCGGTCAGCGAGCAACTCTCCTGCCGCGGAAACAGCGGGCCGCAGGCGCACGGCGTGGCGCGCGAGCGCGTCGGCGCCGCCCTCCTCGCGATCGACCACGCAGACCGCGGTCCGGACGACGAGACCCGCCTCGCGGAGCGCCTCGACCGCGGCGAGCAGCGCCCGCCGGAGGTGACGACGTCCTCGACAGGCAGACGCTCTCGCCCGGCTCGAAGGCGCCCTCGAGCCGGTTCGCGGTGCCGTACTCCTTCGCCGCCTTGCGCACGATCAGGAACGGGCAGCCCGGTCGCGAGCGAGCGCGGCGGCGGCGAGCGCGCACCGCGCCGAGCTCGGGCCCGGCGAGCCGGACGGCCTCGGGCGCGTGCGCGCGCACGGCGTCCGCGATCCGCTCGCCGAGCGGCGCGCAGCAGGTCGGGGCGGGTCTCGAAGCGGTACTTGTCGAGGTAGTAGCGCGAGCGCTTGCCCGAGCGGAGCAGGAAGTCGCCCTCCAGGTAGGCGTGCGCTCGGATCGCGGCGGCGAGCTCGGCGTCGCGTCAGCGCCGAGCGGCCGCGCGGGCGATCGGCGAGCAGTCCGCCTCGGGCGAGCCCTCGGCGAGCGAGATCATCGAGCCGTCCTCGAAGTAGAGGTCGACGCGGCTCGCGATGCGCCCGAGCGCCGCGGCGGAAGAAGAGCGCGCCCGCGGCGAAGACGCCGACCGCCGCGAGCACGGTGATCGTCCTACGCCGCGCCATCGCCGTCGTCCTCCTTCGCGCGACGACGGCGCTTCGGCTTCGCGTCGCGCCTCTTCGTCGGCGGGCGCTCGCGGACCGCAGACAGCTCTTGAGGTCGTAGAAGACGAGGCCGACCGTCGGCTCGGGGCCGGTCGTCGCGGCGATCAGCCGCTCGCCGTCGCGGACGACGAACACGCTGCCGGCCGCCGTCGCTGCCTCGACCTGCGTGAGCGTTCCGCTCGGCCGGGTCTCCCCCGCCGCCGAGAGCAGGTCCCGCGCCGCGCGGCCGAGCGACACACCGTCGCCGCCGTGCGGAGGCGATCACTTCGCCGTTCGCGGAGGCGAGCACGGCGGCGCGGATCTGCGCCGAGACCTCGGCGAGGTCCGCGAGTGCCTGTCCTGCATCCATTCCGCTGACGCTAACACCTCGCGTCCCTGACGGCAGACCGCGAGTCACCCATACTGCGGCTCGTGCGCCTTCGGAAACGTGCCCTCGTGCAGAAGTTCTTCGCGGACCGCGGCACGCACCTGGCGGCGATGATCGCCTACTTCGCTCTTCTCTCGTTCGTCCCGCTCGGCTTCCTGGCGCTCTCGCTGCTCGGGTTGACGGGGCGCGCAGACGAGTCGAGCTTCCTCGTCACGGAGCTGAAGCACGCCCTGCCGGGCACGAGATCGGCCGCATCGTCTCGCTCGTCCGCGCCGTCCAGGACAACGCGACGACCCTCGGCATCGTCGGCGGGTACGGCCCTCCTCTGGACGTCGCTCTCGCTCTTCAGCGTGCTCGAGTCGGCGCTCAACCTCGTCTACGGACGTCCCAACCGCGGCTTCCTGCACGGCAAGGCGCTTGCCCTCCTGTTCATGGCCGGCTCGATGGTGACGCTCTTCACCGCCCTGCTCGCCGGCTCGCTGGGCGTCTCTGCGCTGCGCCACTACCTGCCGGGCCTCGTCTCGAGCACGCCCGTCGCCTACATCGTCTCGATCGCGGGCTCCAGCCTCGGCGTCTTCGCGTTCCTGCTCTCGATCTACCTGGTGCTGCCGAACACGGATGTGCAGCTACGCGACGTGCTGCCCGGCACTGCGCTCGCCACCGTGGGGCTCGAGGCGAGCTTCCAGGTGCTGCCGATCTACGAGCGCTACGCGGGCGTGAACCCGGCGCTGCGCGCGTTCGGCGGCCCTGCGATCCTGCTCGTCTGGCTGTACGTGATGGCGAACCTGGTCGTCTTCGGCGCCGAGATCAACTGGTGGCGGGCGGAGCGGCGTACGCGCGCCTCCGGGAAGCGCCCCGGAGCTCAGATAGACGACGCCAGCGCGGCGAGGAGCGCCGCAGCAGCGCGGGCGCGGTGCGAGTTGCCCGCCTTCCACTCGTTGCCAAGTTCGGCAACGGTGCGAGACTCGCCCACGGGCACGAAGACGGGGTCGTAGCCGAAGCCCTCGGAGCCACGCGGCCCGAGGGAGATCGCGCCCTCGAGCGTGCCGGTACCGCGAACCTCGACGCCGTCCGGCGAGAGCGCGACGAGCTCGCAGACGTACCGTGCCCTGCGGTTCTCGGCGCCGGACAGCTGGCCGAGCACCCAGGCGACCGGATCGTCGCCGCCCGCACGGGCGGAATGGAGGCCCGGCCGTCCGCTCAGCGCCTGTACCTCGATCCCGGAGTCCTCGCCGATCATCCAGACGCCGCGGTCGCCGACGGCGCGGCCGAAGCGCGCCTTGTCCCGTGCGTTCTCGTAGTAGCTCTGACCCGTCTCGGGGGATACTCGAGCGCCTCCAGCGGCGCGATCTCCCAGCCCGCGAGAAGCCGCTCCAGCTCGCGCGCCTTGTTCGGGTTGCGCGAGCAGAGAACCGCCTTCATTCCTCCCACCGCACTTCGAGCACGCCCTCGAGCTCGGCGACGGCGGCGACGAGGCTCGGCACGATCGCCTCACGCCGCAGCTCGAGGTCGATCTCGAGCAGCCGCCGGTCGGCGTCCTGGCCGATCTCGAGCGACTCGACCCTGCCGCCGAGGTGCTCGACGACCTCGATCACGGGCCCCGGGCTCGTCCCGCTCGGCACCTGGACGATCAGGCGCCCGTTGTCTGCCCGGTAGTGGCGCAGCATCCGGAAGGCGATGGTCCGCAGCGGGCCGAGCGTCACGATCGCGCCGGCCGTGGCGATCAGCGCCGCCGTGTAGTAGCCCGCCCCGGCGGCCATCCCGATCGCAGCGACGAGCCAGAGCGTCGCCGCGGTCGTCAGCCCGCGCACGGAGAGCCCCTGCCGGATGATCGCGCCGGCGCCGAGGAAGCCGATCCCGCTCACGATCTGCGCGGCGATCCGCGTCGGGTCCATCCGCACGACGGCGTCGCCGCTCGTGAGGAAGTCGTGGAAACCGTAGGCCGAGACGAGCGTGAAGAGCGCGGAGCCGACCGAGACGAGCAGGTGCGTACGCAGGCCCGCCTGCCGCTCGCGCAGCTCGCGCTCGAGGCCGACTGCGCCCCCGAGCAGCGCGGCGACCGAGAGCCTGAGCAGGATCTCCCAGGTCGAGAGCTCCGGGATGCTATGCACCGTCGACGGCCTCGAGCTGCGCTACGCGCAAGCGCTCGATCCCGGCGACGGCGAGTTCGAGCAGCTCGTCGAGGCGCTCGCGCGTGAAGGGAACGCCCTCGGCCGTCGCCTGCACCTCGACGAGGCGGCCGTCGCCGGTCATCACGACGTTCATGTCGACCTCGGCGGTCGAGTCCTCGGAGTAGTCGAGGTCGAGCAGGGGGATGTCTTCGACGATCCCGACCGACACCGCCGCGACCGAATCGGGCAGCGCGCGGCCGAGCCCGAACCGCTCGAGCGCGACCTTGGCCGCCACCCAGGCGCCGCAGATCGAGGCGCAGCGGGTGCCGCCGTCCGCCTGGAGGACGTCGCAGTCGACCCAGAGCGTGCGCTCGCCGAGCGCCTGGAAGTCGACGACGCCGCGCAGCGAGCGGCCGATCAGCCGCTGGATCTCGATCGTGCGCCCGCCCTGCCTGCCGCGCGAGGCCTCGCGCGCGGTGCGCTCGCCGGTGGAGGCCGGGAGCAGCGAGTACTCCGCCGTCAGCCAGCCCTTGCCCTGGCCCTTGAGCCAGCGCGGAACGCCCTCCTCGATCGAGGCGGTGCAGAGCACGCGCGTCTTCCCCTGCGAGTAGAGGACGGAGCCGTTCGGCTGCTCGAGGAAGCCGACGTCGAGGTCGAGCGGGCGGAGCTGGTCTGCGCGCCGGCCGTCGTTGCGGCTCATGCGGCCGCTCGTTCCAGCTCCGAGATCGCGACCTTCGCAACCTCGGAGATCGGCAGCTGCAGGAAGCGCGCGCCGGCTGTGCGGAAGAGCTCGGGCTCGCCCGTCGTCAGAAAGCGGTAATCGCCCTCGCGCGCGGTGTCGTTCTCTATCCCCTTGCGCGCGAGCGTCTCGGAGACCTCGCGGGCGGTCTCCTCGGCGGAGAAGACGAGCGCGACATCGCGGCCGAACACGCGCTGCAGCACCGGGCGGATCAGCGGATAGTGGGTGCAGCCCAGGATCACCGTGTCGACGCGCGCTTCCTTGAGCGGCGCCGCGTACTCCCGGGCGGCCTCGGTCGTCTCGGCGCCGTAGGGGTCGTCGCTCTCGATCAGCGGCACGAGCCGCGGGCAGGCGACCGAGAGGAGCTCGACGCCCGGGTTGAGTGCGCGGACGAGCTCCTCGTAGCGCCCGGCGTCGACGGTTCCCTGCGTCGCGAGCAGGCCCACGCGGCGGTTTCGTGTCGTCTGGACGGCCGCGCGCGCCTCCGGCGCGATCACGCCGACGAGCGCCACGTCGAGCTCGAGCTGCAGTGCCGGAGCCGCCGACATCGCCGTGTTGCAGGCGACGACGACGAGCTTGACGCCCTGGCTCGCCAGGTAGCCGGCGATCTCGCGCGCAAAGCGGCGAGTCTCCTCGAGCGGTCGCGGTCCGTACGGCAGGCGCGCATGGTCGCCGAGGTAGAGGAAGTCCTCGTGCGGCATCGTCACCAGGCACTCGTGGAGCACGGTCAGGCCGCCGACGCCGGAGTCGAACACACCGATGGGCCGCGGGTCCATCGGGCGATTGTATGGCGTGACATCGGTCGGCTAGATGGTTGATGCCACGGGATCGTCTGTTCCGGAGCGTGAGCTGGTCGTTCTGGGGTGCGGCGGCGTGGCGGCGGCGATGGTAGAGCCATCGGGGCCGCTGCGACGGGGCGAAGCGGACGGCCGGTCGAGCCCGGCTCCGCCGGGCCGTTCCGGCCGGGAGCGGCCCAGACCGGCCAGATCGCGCGCCGGACACGCGAGAGCGTGGCATCAATCGTCTAGGCTGCCGCCGTGCTGCGCGGGGCATTCGCCGTCGTGTTCACCGCCACCCTGCTCTGGGCGCCGGGCGCGCTCGGAGCGTCGTTCACGAAGGTCGACGGCGCCTTCACGGCCGACGACGGCACGCAGCTTGCGTACTCGCTCTACGAGCCGACGACTCCGATGCCGGCGGCCGGCTACCCGGCGATCGTCATGTTCCACGGGCTCGGCGGCAATCGCAGCGAGATGAACGCGCTCGCCGAGCAGTCGTTTGCGAACGAGGGCTACGCCGTGCTGACGTTCGACGCGCGCGGCCACGGCGAGTCGGGCGGGCTGTTCTCGGCGGACGGGCCGCGCGAGGTCGCCGACAGCCGCGAGCTGTTCGACTGGCTCGCCGCGAAGCCGGAGGTCGACGGCAAGCACATCGGCGCCTGGGGCATCTCGCTCGGCGGCGGCGCCGTGTGGGCGGCCGTCGTCAATGGGATCCCGTTCGCCGCGGGCGAGGTGGTCGAGACCTGGACCGATCTCTACTCGGCGCTGCTTCCGCAGGACCTCTCCAAGTCGGGCCTTGTGGCGGGGTTCCTGGCCTCGGTGCCGACGAGCCGAACGGCGCCCGAGCTGAACGCGATCAAGGATCCCGCGCTCAAGAGCGCCGACCTGCCGGCGCTGCGCGCCTTCGGCTCGGCGCGCTCGAGCCGCGCGCGGCTCTCGGCGGTGACGACGCCGATGTTCATGTTCCAGGGACGCCGCGACTACGCGTTCGACATCGACCAGGCCTGGCAGGCCTACACGCGGCTGAAGGGCCCGAAGCGGCTCTACATCGGCGACTTCGGCCACCCGCCGTCGAACTTCCCCGGCCCCGACAAGACCGTGGTGTTCGCAGAGGGCGCCAACTGGTTCGGCCGCTACCTGAAGGGCGAGCAGAACGGCATCGACAAGAGGCCGCCGGTCGAGCTCGCGGCGCAGCCGTTCGCCGAGGCGGGCGCGCACTCGTACCCGTCGCTGCCGCCGACGTCGCAGCTGACCTGGAAGCTCGGCGGCTCGAGCACGCTCGCCGGCACGAAGGCCGTCGCGAGGCCGGTGAAGCTGCCGAAGCGGCTCGTCGAGACCTTCGGCTCACCGACGGTGAAGGTGCTCGTCTCGGGCTCGGCGCCCCACGCGATCGCGGTGCTCGCCGCCACGCTTCCCGACGGCACCCGGGAGGTCGTGAGCCAGGGCGGGATCGCGCTGAAGCCGTCGCGCAAGCCGCACCAGGTCACGATCAGGCTCTACGACTTCGCGACCACGCTCCCCGCGGGCACGAAGCTGCGGCTCGCGTTCTCGACGGTCACGACCGGCCTCAACTTCGTCTACGTGTTCTCGTCCGTACCCGGCACACTCTCGGTCGGCCCCGCAACCCTGACCCTGCCCGTGCTTACGACGCCGATCTCCGGATGAAGCTGCTCGCGCTGCTCCTGGCCGGGCTCGCCGTCGCGGTGCCCGCCGCAACGGCGCGCCCGTCGGCGACTCCCGGGGTTACGGACACGACGATCGCGATCGGCGGCACGGTGCCGCTGTCGGGCCCCGCCGCGGCCTTCGGCGTCGTCGGGCCCGGCGCAGCGGCGTACTTCGCCTACGTCAACGACCGCGGCGGCGTCAACGGGAGGACGATCCAGTACAAGTACCTCGACGACGGCTACGACCCGTCGCAGACCGTGCAGCTGACGCGCCAGCTCGTGCAGCAGGACGGCGTGCTCGCGATCTTCAACACGATCGGCACCGACAACGCGCTCGCGATCCAGCCACTGCTGAACCAGCTGCAGGTGCCCGAGCTGTTCGCCGGCACCGGCGCGAGCCGCGCGGCCGATCCGAAGCACTACCCGTGGACGGTGCCGTACCTGCCGAGCTTCGCCGCCGAGGGCGCGATCGACGGCCGCAACATCCTGAAGACGAACCCGAAGGCGAAGATCGGGGTGCTCGAGGAGGACGACGACTACGGGAAGAACCTGACCGCGGGCCTGAAGAAGGCGCTCGGCTCGAAAGGCCGCATCGTCGGAACCGAGGGCTATGAGCTGACCGACACGAACGTCTCGGCGCAGATCGCCAAGCTGAAGGCGGCCCACGCGGACACGCTGATGGTGTTCGCGACGCCGCAGTTCGCGATCCAGGCGTTCCTGGCCGCCAACAAGCTCGGCTGGCACCCGCAGTTCTACGTGGGCTCGATCTCGATCGAGCCGACGATCATGAAGATCGTCACCGCCTCGACGTCGGCGCAGTTCGCCGAGGGCGCGCTCTCGATCGCGTTCGTCAAGGATCCGACGAGCCCGCGCTGGGCGAAGGACGCGGGCGTGAAGCTGTACCGCCGGATCATGGCCAAGTACGACCCGCAGGGGCGGCCGAGCGACGTCTACAACTTCTACGGGATGGCCGTCGCGTTCACGATGGTCGACGCGCTCCAGCATGCGGGCCACAACCTGACGCGCGAGTCGCTGCTGAACGCCGCGACGCATCTGAACGAGTCGAACAATCCCTTCCTGCTGCCGGGTATGGTGCTGCGCACCTCGCCGGCGGACTACTACCCGATGGACCAAGCCCAGATCTACCGCTACCACCGAGGGCTCTGGACACCGCAAGGGCCGCTGGTTCCGGCGCATGCGTAATGCTTAGCTGCGCACGTTCACCGAAAGGAGCTCCATGAGCACGATGAAACGCGTCGCCGCACTCGCGGCAACGAGCGCGCTCGCACTGGCCTTCGCGGCCTCCGCGCTCGCGGCGTACACACCGAAGCTGGTGATCATCCAGGCGGCCGACAAGACGACGATCCACATCTCGATTGCCAAGGGGAACGACGCCACGGCGAAGCTGTCGATCTACGCGCCCGCGAGCACTCCCGCGACGCTCGGCCAGGCCCCGGGGACGCAGATCGGGACGGTGACGGCATCGGTGAACGCGAAGGCGATCTCACCGGATGCGATCCTGCCGCTGACGGGCGTCGTGCAGGTCGCCGATCCCGCCAGCCCGACGATCATGGCGGCAGCCACCGCCTGCACGCAGACGACCACGCACGCGGCGATCTGGCTGCTCGTGCTCACCGCTGCCGGACAGACGCTCAACGTCCCGGCCTTCGTCGATCCGACCACCGGCCCTGAGGCGGGCTTCGGAGCCGCGAAGATCGTGGTCTGCCTGCCCTCGCCGGACATCCCGGTCGCTGCCGGCGGCGCCCAGTTCGGCGCGCAGCTTCTCGATGTGAACTTCACCACGGCCGGCATCTTCGCAGCCTCGACTGCGCCGATCGCAGCCTGGCCGACGGTCTTCACGCCGTACGTCACGCTGGGTGCGACGCCGAACCCGGCCGGCACAGTGACGGCGATCGGGATCGCCGCCGTTCCGAGCTTCACCTTCGCCGCGAAAGCGGCCAAGCGCGGCAAGGCCAAGACCGCCAAGGTGACGGCGTCGGGCAAGGTCACCGCGGGCGGTGTCCCCGCCGCGGGCCAGTCGATCGCGATCTTCTCCGGCTCGAGGAGGCTCGTGAGCACCAGGACGAGTGCCGCCGGCTCCTTCGCAGCTGCCCTCAGGCTGAAGAAGGGCTCCTACTCGCTGCGGGCCAAGCTGACCGCCGCGGACACAGACGTCACGAGCCAGGGTTGCGCGCTCGTGCCGGCGGGCGCGCCGGCCTGCGTCAGCGCCACCGCCGCAGGCGGAGTCGTCTTCAGCAAGACGGTCAAGGTCAAGATCAAGTAACCGCGCACCTCTCCTGACCCGGTCGCGGGACGGCTTCCTGCGACCGGGTCGGAGTAGGCTTCGCGCGTGGACGTGCTCGCGGTCATCCACGGCGAGGACTGCCGCGCGGGCGTGTTCGGCGACGTGGTCGCCGAGCGCGGCCACCGGCTCCAGGAGTGGAGCCTCGCCTGGCGGACGCCGCCCCCGCATCCGATCGACGCCTACGGCGCGCTGCTCATCCTCGGCGGCGCCATGCACGCCGACCAGGCCGACCGCCATCCATGGCTGCTCGAGGAGAACCTCTTCCTGCAGCGCGTCCTCGACCTGAGGCTGCCGGCGCTCGGCGTCTGCCTCGGGGCCCAGCTGCTCGCCAAGGCGGCGCACGCCGACGTGATGCCGGCCCCCGAGCCGGAGGTGGGCTGGTTCCCGGTCGAGCTGACCGTGGAGGCTGCCGCGGATCCCGTGTTCTCACGCCTGCCCGAGCGCTTCGATGCGTTCCAGTGGCATTACTACACCCACGGGCTCCCGGCCGGAGCCGTCGAGCTCGCGCGCAGCGCGGTGTGCACACAGGGCTTCAGGCTCGGCGAGCGCGTCTGGGGCACGCAGTTCCACGCCGAGGTGACCGCACCCCAGGTCGAGCGCTGGATCGACGAGGAGCCGGACGCCGTGCCGCCGACGCTCGCGGCGGAGACACGCGAGCGGATCGGCGACTGGTCGGCGCTCGGACGCGACCTCTGCGACGCCTTCCTCGAGGTCGCCGAGGCCGCGTAGTCGGCCGGCTTCTGCAGGCTGAGTTCGAGAGCCGTCTGGCTCGTGGCGCTACCGTGTGCTCGAGCAGGGACGCAGAGCGAGCGAGAGGAAGCCTGGATGAGCCCCACCAAGAAGCGCCAGACGATGGGAAAGATGATGCGCGAGCGCGAGCTGAAGGAGCGCCGCGTCCAGAAGCAGGAGAAGAAGGACGAGCGGAAGGCCGAGGCCGCGCGCAGCGCGGATCCACCCGACAGCTCCTCCCCGGAACCGGTCGACGACGAGCCGGCCAGCGGCTGACCGGCGCGAGCGCCGTAGACTCGCGCAGACATGAAGACGAACCGGTCCATCCCGATCGGTCGTCGTCCCTGTCCTCATCTATCCAGACGTGCGCAGGGCCGTTTCGTGGCTAACCGAGGCGTTCGGGTTCGTCGAGCGCGTCAGGATCGGCGAGAACCACCGATCTCAGCTCGCCGTGAGTGGCGGCGGCGCCGTGATCGTCGGTGATGTTCGCAAGGACCAGCGACCGCCGACCCCGGGCGAGGTCACGCACGCTGTGCTGGTGCGTATCGACGACGCTGCAGCGCACTGTGAACGAGCACGAGCGCGTGGTGCACGGATCGTGATGGAACCGACGGACTTCGAATACGGCGAGCGGCAGTACGTGGCCGAAGATTTCGCGGGTCACCGGTGGACGTTCTCCGAGACGCTCGATGATGTCGCCCCCGAAACGTGGGGCGGGACATCAGTCGCACCGGGCTAATTGCGGGACTGAAACATCGGAAGACCGACCCTGTGGGGTGGCGTCCAGCGCTAATGCGTGGCAGCCTCTGCTTCCTCGACGGCCTTCGACAGATCCTGGTCGGGTAAGCGATCCGCGGGCTTGGACGCCATGGCACGGCCGCCGAGCGCGGTCACGGCGAGCGCGGCGAGCAGAAGCAGCGAAAGCGTCTTCGGCAGGCCGATCTGGTCGGCGAGGAAGCCGATCACCGGCGGCCCGACGACGAAGCCGGTGTAGCCGAGAGTGAACGCTGCCGCCAGCGACGGGCTGGGCGGCTTCAGCCGCCCCGCGGCGCTGAAGAGCAGCGGCACGGCGTTGGCGATCCCGAGGCCGCAGAACGCGAAGCCGATCACTGCGGGTACTGCCTCGCCGATCAGCAGCACACCGCCGAGCGCTATCGCCACCAGCGCCATCCCGCCGCGCAGCAGCCTCCCTGCGCCGAGGCGCTCGTTGAGCACGTCGCCGCCCAGGCGCGCGACCGCCATCCCAAGCGAGAAGCCCGTAAACGCCATCGCCGCTGCGGCGGCGCTCGTGCCGGCATCGTGACGCAGATAGATGCCGCTCCAGTCGGCGATCCCGCCCTCGGTCATCATCACCAAGAAGCACAATCCGCCGATCAGCATCACCGCGCGCGAAGGCAGCGCGAACCCAGCTCCCGCCTTGGAGTGGGTCGATGCGCTACCCAACCGGGCGGTGATCCACAGCGCTGCCAGCCAAAGCGCGACACCGACACACAGGCTCTCCAGTCGCGGGTCGATTCCCGCCGCGGCGGTGGCCGCGACCACGCCCGCAGAAGCGAAGCCGCCCAGGCTCCAGCCGCCGTGCAGCGAAGACATGACCGGCTGCGGGAGCTCCCGCTCGACGGCGACGCCGTGCGCGTTCATGGAGACGTCCATCGCACCGTTGCTCGCCCCGAACACGAACAGGATCGCGCCGAGCATGTACGGGCTCGTCGCCAGCAGCGGCAGCGGCAGCATCAGGCAGAAGCTCAGCGTCGCGGCACGTGTCACCGAGGCGCTCGAGCGGCGGTCGAGGATATGGCCGGTCAGCGGCATCGAGACGAGCGCGCCGGCGGCCATGCACAGCAGGCACAGCCCGATCGTCGCCTTCGAGACGCCGAGGTGGTCCTGCAGCCACGGGATGTGCGCG
This sequence comes from uncultured Actinomycetes bacterium, assembly GCA_963757725.1. Classification (GTDB taxonomy): domain Bacteria; phylum Actinomycetota; class Thermoleophilia; order Gaiellales; family Gaiellaceae; genus CAVWSR01. Next base: position 373,959 of record CAVWSR010000001.1, on the reverse strand, counting down.
ACCCAGGTTCCGATCATCGATCCGTTGACAACGAAGACCGAGAAGGTGGCCAGGCGGGGCGTCACACGGCCACCACAGCGCTGACCAGGAGAGCCGACGCGTAGAAGCCGTGCGGGAGTCTCTCTTCCCCGGGGCGCACACCCGCGAGCCTAAGTCCTCCGTTTGTCAGCCGTCGGGCGTGTGCCGCGTCCGTTCGACCCGAAACTCTCTGATCTGCGCCAGTAGCATCCGCGGCGATGGCTACCCGCGATGCCGCCTGTAGCTGTGGGCAACTTCATCTGACAGCGGAGGGCGATCCGATCCGGATCTCCATGTGCCACTGCCTTGCCTGCCAACGTCGGACTGGGAGCGCATTCGGGATCCAGGCGCGGTTCAGCTCGAATCGAGTGCGCGTCGTCGGTCGCTACAGCGACTACGGCCGAACCTCCGACGCGGGCGAGGAGAGAACCTTCCATTTCTGCCCCGACTGCGGCGCGACGGTCTTCTACACGCTTTCGACAGTGCCAGATGTCGTTGCCGTTCCGATCGGCGCATTTGCCGAGCCGGCCTTCCCGCCACCGACGGTTTCGGTGTTCGAGTCCCGCCGGCATCCGTGGCTAGCCATGACTGCCCCGATGGAGCACCACGACTGAGAGCACCTCGCCTGAGTACTGAGCGCTCCCCGCTGGGCGTCAGTCGATGATTTCCAGCCCGAGCGCAGCAGCGAACAACGGGGCGTTCTCGAGCACGTCGTTCCAGGGAATGCGCGCGCCTCGCAGTGCCTCGACGCCGTGGAGGCCAGCCAGATCGCAGCCGCGAAGTTCGACCCGCTTGAGCTTCACACCGCTGAGCGTCGCCTCCCGCAACTCGCAACGCTCGAAGAGGACATCCGTTAGGGATGCCTCGTAGAAGTCGCACTCAGCCATCCGGCAGTCTCGAAAGACGACCCGTTCGAGCTTCGCGGTCCGCAGCCCGGCAAGGTCGAGACGGCAATCCACAAACGTCACGTCTGAGAGCACCGCCTCCGCAAGCTCGGCGCCGGTCAACCGGCATCGACGTAGTTCCACCCGCCGAGCCACCAATCCGCGCGCCTGTCGGTTCGCCCAATCGGCACCGTCCACCAGCACATCCACCAGGTGCCCAAGCTCGGTGACCGGGGCCGCGTCGTCGGCCGGGTCGGGCGGGTAGGGAGCGTTTGGGGGCCTTCCCAAGCCACGCGAGCATATGCCTTGCCGGTGGAAGGAGCGCTCGCGTGCGCCAACGTTCGTGACTGACGCCTGAAGCGGAGCGAGGTCGGCCGATATGGCGCGAGCGTCGACTACCCAGAAACAGTTCCGCTTGGGTCGAGGAGTGTTCTCACGACATCGTCGATTCGGTCGAAGCTCTCTTGCATGCCCTCGAATCTCGTCGGTCGGCCAGCCGCGTCGCTGAACGCCATCTTGACCGTCAACGTCGTTACTCCGTGAGCTTCGTGCAGATCCTGGGACTCGACGGCGTCCCCATCCGGACGCCCTTCGAACAGCCACGTCTCGACGGTCCGGGTCGGCGGCTCGACCTCCAAGTAGGTGCCACGGAACGACATCTCGATTCCGGCTTCCGTCACGAAGACGAAGTGGTAGTTCCCGCCAACGCGCAGGTCGATCGAGCACTCCTTCATCTCCTCCCCGGGTCCGGCGAACCATTTGCTCACATGCTCCGGCTTCGTCAAGACGTCGAAGACGAGCGCGATCGGGGCTTCGAACTCGCGCGTGATGAGAACGTCGCGATCGTTCGGTAGTTCAATGATTGTCGATCCATGCCCTGTGGGTGTCACTGCAGCTCTCCTTGTTGTAGTTCTTCGAGGTAGTCGCCCAGCCGATCCAGTCGGTCATTCCACGCCTGCTCGTATTTGGCCAACCAGTCGTGAAACGGCCGCAGGTGAGCGGGTTCCAGGCGGTACAGCCGACGACGTCCCTCCGCCCTGCACCTGACGAGTCCAACCTCGCTGAGCACCCGTAGGTGCTTTGAAACCTGAGGTTGGGACATCGAGAGGTCGTTCACGATCGCCCCCACCGCCTTCTCGCCTGCGATCAGCGTGTCCAGGATCTCGCGACGGTGAGCCTCGGCAATTGCATTGAAGACATCCGACGTGGTGGAAGAGCGGGCCACGGTTCCAATATATGCCTATACCGGCATATGTCAAGAACCTGCGTCATCCGTGGGGTCTCCAACGCCGACTTCGGCCGCGGCGCAAAGACGCTCCGCAGTGCGAGTGTTCGCGCATGACGCCTGAAGGAATCTACGCCCAGGGCAGGCGAGCCCAGTTCGGCGGCCGCTCTCGCCGGAACCACTCGACCGTCGCGTACGCCTGTCTCCAGTCGGAGGTCTCCTCCGCCACGCTCGCGCCGTAGCGCGCCGCGAGCTCCGACACCGGGTAGTGCACTTCCGGGCCCGAGCGCGAACCGACCATCAGGATCACGCACGGCCCCTCGCCCGCGCCCACGAAGGCGTGCTCGGTCCACGGGGAACAGTGGAAGAAGTCCCAGGGCCGCAGGCGTCGCTCCTCGTCCTCGACGAGCAGCGCGCACTCCCCTGAAAGGACGAGGAACGCCTCCTGGTTCGACTCGGCGTGGTAGAGGCCGGTCTGCCCGGGCTCCAGGACGGTGACGTTGATCCCTAGCTGGGCGAACTCGACCGGCGGGTCGCCGTACTCGTTCTCGAAGGCGCACCTCGCGCCCCTCCTCTCAGAGAACCACCACTCGGCGTCGCGCACGTTGACGACGAACCAGCCCTGGGTGACGGGCGTGAGCCCCGATCCGAAGTCCTCGAGCTGTGCTTCGGGCACGGACGCGATTCTCGCACCACGGGACGGGTCTCCGCTGTGGGCCAGCGTTCGGAATGACGCCTGGCGTCGTGGCGTGCGACGAAAGACCGGTACCTGTTACCGGAGGTACCAGGTACCTGGTTCACGGCCTGCGCCGTGGCGAGAACACGCCGGATCGGGCATGATGCATTCCCGCCAAGGAGTGCCTTCGTCTTCGGTGGAGGCATCGCGATAGCGGGGGCCGATGCCGAACGCCGATGAGATCCGAGACGCTCAGCGAGCGACGTGGGCCGGGCTCTCTGCGGGTTGGGAGAAGTGGGACTCGGTCATCGTGGATCAGCTGGGCCCGGTCGGCGCGGCGATTATCGAGCGTCTCGACATCGCTGAAGATCATCAGCATCTCGACATTGCCTCTGGCACGGGTGAGCCGGGTCTGAGCATCGCGCGACTGTCGCCGAAGGGACGCGTCGTGCTGACCGATCTCGTCGCGGAGATGCTGGACATTGCCGCGCGACGAGCTAGGGCGCAAGGGATCGCCAATATCGAGACGAAGGTGTGCAGCGCCGATGATCTGCCGTTCAACGACGCCACATTCGACAGCGTTTCCGTGCGTTTTGGGTACATGTTCTTCCCCGACGTGGCCAAGGCGACGGCCGAGTTCGCGCGTGTGCTCAAGCCGGGCGGACGTCTCTGCTCGTCGGTTTGGGTCAAGCCCGAGGAAAACCCGTGGACGACGATCGCCATGCAGGCAATCGCGACCGAGGCGGTGCTGGCGCCACCCGACCCGGACAGGCCGAATATGTTCCGGTGCGCTGCCCCGGGATATGTCACTGCCCTGTACGAGGCCGCGGGGCTGCGCGACGTTGCCGAGTGGGACGTCGACGTCGAACTCGTGACGCGATCGCCCGCGGAGTATTGGGAGATGATCAGCGAGCACGTCTCGCTCGCAGTTGCGGCGCTTCAGCAGGTCGACGAACCGGCGCGGGGGCGGATTCGGGCAACCGCCATTGCGAAGGTGAGCGCATTCGAGAAGGACGGCAAGGTCCGGGTTCCAGGCGTGGCGCGGTGCGTCGTGGGAACGAAACACCACGCGAGCGGCAGGCACCCACGCGACGGCGCGCGATCCTCCGACGCGGGCTGACTCGCCGCGGGGGTCATTCGTCGTCGTCGTCGGCGGGGGCGGTTGCATACCGCGGGCGCCCGGTGGGCCGGTAGACCTGGATCGTTACGCCCTTCGAGTCGGCGCGCGACTCGACCAGGTCAAGCGCAATGTCCGGGCCGGCGTCGGGGAACAGCCGCGTGCCCTGGCCGAGGACTACGGGGACGATGAGCAGGTTGATCTCGTCGACGAGGTCGTTATCGAGCAGCCAGCGGATCAGGGCGCCGCTGCCGTGCACCTGCAGCTCACCCCCCGGCTTCGCTTTCAGCTCGGCGATGGCCTCCGCGACGTCGCCGGAGAGGACGGTCGTGTTCGCCCAGCGCGGTTCGGTGAGCGTGTTCGATACGAGGTACTTGGGCTTTGTGTTCAAGGCATCTGTGATCGGGTGGTTGCGCGGATCTTCCGCCGCGGCGCGAGCCCGCTCCTCTGCGCCCCAGTAGCCGGCGAAGAGCTCGTAGGTCCGCCGGCCGAACAGGAACGCGTCAGCGCGCTGGTAGGTCTCGTTGATGAACGTCATGGTCTCGCTGTCGCCCACCCCCAAGGCCCATCCGCCGCGCTCGAATCCGTTCCTGCGATCCTCATCCGTCGCGCCGCCGTTTCCCTGCATCACTCCATCGACGGTGACTTGCGTCATGGTGGTCAGCTTCATGGTCCAGCTCCCTTCTCGCTGGTCTTTGTCGCCATTTGATTCGACTGGACCGCGACGCCGATCTCATCGGTCGCAGCAGACTCCGACCAGACGGCGTAACCCACGGCTGGGCCAGTGTTCGCGAAGGTCCCCCGGGCGAATTCGAGCTGAACGCTGCCTGAGCACGCCTAGGCGCGCGGCGCGTACTCCACGCTGGCGAATGGCCAGTCCGATTCGAGCCATTCGCTCACGGCGCGCCAAAGCGGGGCGTCCAGGTGCGCGTGGCTCTCCCGCACCCACGAGAGTGCGCAGGCGTCGTTGTCGCCGTCGCGCAGCGGGTAGATGTAGACGCACCCGATCACGTCGCGGCTGGCCGGATCGAGCACCGTGTACGTGAACCCCTTCCGGGTGCGGAAGTCGTCGGCGTGACGCTGCAGGTCCGCGCGGTTCTCGTCCCGCGTCATCTCTCGCGGCCACGAGCCGTCGGGATACCCGGGCGTGGCCGCGATGTGCTCCATCGACGACGTCCAGGCGTCGTAGTCCAGCTCGTTGTGCTCAGGCCCGAGCGGCTCGAGGACGAACCCGGAAGCCTCGAGACCGAGCGGAACGTCGAAGTCGGGCGGGACGAACGCGGCCACGCGACCAATCGTAGAACGTCGACTCAGGGGGAGCTGGGGAAGCGAATCGTCACCTGCGCGAGCGTCCTCTCGCCGGACCCTGACGCAGTGCCTGTGCAGTGCCCGAACGAGAAGTCATGAGGCGAAGTCGGGCCTGGCGGGACTTGCTGATTCGGTCCGGTCCTTGGGCTCTTCCCATTCTTCTTGCCTGCCGAGGGCGGTGAGGTCGAGGAAGTAGTAGGAGCCGCCGGTGGATTCGAGGCCGCGAGCATATTGGGAGTAGGTGCGGAACACGCGGCCGTTCACCTGCAGGAAGCAGCTCCGCCCCGGCATCTCGAAGGGCTGCTCGGAGTCGAAGAAGCTGGAGCCCATAGCCTCGAACTCGTTCCTGGTGCGGAAGTTGTACTGACCCGGAGTCACCGACTCGTCGATCGTGACGCCGAAGTCGTAGTTGAAGTCGGTTCCGTGCGAGGAGTACCACGGGATGTCCCACCCCTTCTTGGCCTTCCACCGCTCGAGCTTCGCCAATGGTGCTCGCGAGACCATCGCGTAGCTGGTGCCGCGCACGTGGAGATGCTCGAAGAACCCGGGCGAGAGCTCGTCCGTGCCGGCGGTGCAGCTCGGACAGCCGTCGTCCCACTCCGGGTCGAACATGAAGTGGTAGATGATCAGCTGTGGACGGCCCTCGAACATGTCGATCAGGCGCGCAGGGCCGCTTGAGCCCTCGAAAACATAGTCCTTCTCGATCTCCACCATCGGCAGGTTGCGGCGCTCGGTGTTGAGCGAATCCCGACGCCTGGTCAGCTCCTTTTCCTTGTCGAGCAGTTCCTTGCGGGCAGCGAGCCACTCGTCTTGCGTGGCGATTGTGGGCAGGCTCATCGGGGTTCCTTTCAGTCGCGAATCGGCGGACCGCTCCGGCACATAGTCATAGGACGACCGCGCCGACTCAGAGTCATCGGTGAGGCGAGAACGCGATGCAAGGCCGTGTTATCTCCCGGATCCTTGCCGATGACCTCAAAGTGGTCCACTGGGTACGGCACCAGTACCTCCTCGTCTACGTGCGGCCGCGCGTACGCGTCATCCCGATCCTGGAAAACGAGCGGGCTAACCGTGGTCGATCGGCACGACCCCTGACGAGGTCGCCAGCCGCAATACCGTGTCGGACTGACAGCGATGGTCTGACGTCGTGGAAGGTTTAGCGGCGTCGCTTGCGCCGGTGTTCGGAAAGGTCCCCCCGGGCGAGCGGTTTGTACGTTCGGGCTAGGCCCAGGGGAGGCGGCCCCAGTACGAGGGCCGTCCTGGCTGTGGCCGCTCGAAGGGCGCGTATGCCTGCCCCGGGTCGGGCGTCTCCGCCTGCGCACTCGCGCCGTAGCGGCCGGCGAGCTCCGAGACGGGGTAGAGGAGTTGCTCGTCCGCTGACCGGGCGCCGACCATCAGGATCACGCACGGCCCGTCGCCGGCGCCGACGAAGACATGCTCTGTACCGGCTGGACAGTGGACGAAGTCCCACGACCGGAGGGGCCGCTCCTCACCCTCGACCAGCAGCTTGCATTCTCCGGACAGCACGAGGAAGGCTTCCTGCTGCGACTCGGAGTGGTAGAGGCAGTTTGGCTCTCCCGGTTCCAGGACGCTGAGGTTGATGCCGAGCTGCGGGAACGAGAACTCCCGGCTCTCGAACACGCACCCCGAGCCGAACGTGTCCGAGGTCACCCACTCGGTGTCTCGCACGTTCACGACGAACCAGCCGTCGCTTGCAGGTGCGAGGCCGGAGCCGGAGTCGTCAAGCCGCGCCTCGGACACGCCGCGAGTCTACCCAGCTCGAAGCGTAATGTCACCGGGCGCCAGACCGGCGCCGCCGCGCACACACAGACAGTTCATTCCCAAGGCACGCACAAAGCGGCCAGTCACTCGATGAGCCACACGTGGCACGACAACCAGCCTGGCGACGTCCCAGACAGACGACCGAGGCTGCACGGAGAGCTCGGCTGGCGCTCGGAGGCTCAGGAGAGCCAGTCGGGCTCGAAGCCCCAGTCGGGGAAGTGTTCTTGGAGTACGGGTAGGGCCTGCTCCCAGTCGCCGCGGTCAAGCAGGGTCGGCTGAAGGAGTTCGGCCTTCTGTCCCAGCTTCGTCGAGTAGCCCCAGCGGAGGCCGAAGCAAGCCTGCGAACGGCGGCTGATCAGCGCATCCGGGCTGGCCGTTAGGAAGGAGTCGGCGACGAAGCGGACGTCGCTCTCCGTCGATGCCGGAGCGTCGAACAGGCTCGGGCATCGCCCGAATGACACGAACGGCACGCCGAGCGCTTGAAGCTGAGGCGGCACATCGACCCAGGTGTGATCTCCCGCTGGCGCCTTCTCGCTTCCGGGCACAAGTGACGTGCTCGAGCTCGCCACCTGGATTCGCACAACCTGGATCCATCCCATTACCGCGGCGTAGCCTTCGAGTGGAGTCGACACGTCGACCTCGAGCACGGGGAGTCCCTTGGCGAGGCTTGACGGCCAAGGAAGCTCTAGCAGCCCGTATCCCCAGCGCTCCGGATCCTCGTTTCCTCGATAGGTGACCGCTGCGCTTCCTTCGCGCCCGCGAAAGGAAAACGGATGCGTGCTCTCCATGAGCATGACCCCCCTTGTAGAGAACCCGCTCGTGGCTCGAGCGACCGGCCGCCAGCCTAAACGTACGGGATCAGCACGTCCCCTGATGGCGCATCGCGCGAGTTGAGGGATGGTTTCGGTGGAGGTTTGCCTATGTCGAGCGGTGCGCCGGTGTCGGATCGGGTTCACTTGCTGCATCGGCGGGTTGTGTGGCTCTTGGTCGGTCTGGTGGCAGCCGCTGGCATTGTCCTCGGCATCGTCGTCGGCATCGACCGAGCGTTCTATTCGGGCCAGGCGCGGCAGTCGTGGCCGCAGTCGTGGCCTCCGAGGCTGTGCGTGGTGCAGGGGATCGACGCCCGCTGCGGCACCTTCACCGTCCCGGAGAACCGCGCGAAGCCGAACAGGCGCACGATCGGCCTGCAGGTGGTCGTCCTTCCTGCGTCCTTGAAGCCCGTCCGCAAGGGCGCGGTCACGTACCTCGCCGGCGGTCCGGGAGACGCCGCCACCGAGCAGGCGGTCGACCAGGGCTGGCAGTCGAGCGCGCTGAACCTCTATCGCGACATCCTGCTCGTTGACCAGCGCGGCACCGGGGGATCGACCCCCCACGGCGGCGATGTGAGCCAGTACGGGACGCGGATGGCGATGGACGACCTGGACGCGGTGCGGGCGGCGCTCGGCTACCGGCAGCTCGACGTGATCGGCAGCTCTTACGGCGCCACCGCGGCGCAGGTCTACCTGAAGCTCCATCCCTCCTCGGTGCGCACACTCACCCTCATGGGTGGAACCGCGATCGACATCCCCTTCTTCGACCGCTACGCGGTCAACGCCCAGCGCGCCCTCGACCAGCTCGCGAGGCTCTGCGCCTCAGACTCCGGCTGCCGGAAGGCGTTCCCGGACTGGGAGCGCCAGTTCGGCGAGCTCGTGAAGACATGGAACGCCCACCCGGCAAACGGCATGACGGGCAACGAACTCGCCTCCATCGTCCATGCCATGCTGCTCGACCTGCAGAAGGCGGTCTCGATTCCGCTGGTCATCAGCCGCGCAGCGACGGGCGACTACAAGCCCCTCGAGCAAGCGGGCCCGAGGGGTCTCGACGCCGACCTGAACCTCATGGGCTCGTCGATCTGGTGTAACGAGCCCTGGACCGGGATCGATGCGACGGGACCGTGGGGCACCCAGTTCGACAGCTACACGACGGCATGGACCGCGGCGCTCCGGCAGAGCTGCAGCTCCGTCCCGAAGCGCGCCGAGCCACGCTCGCTCTGGACGCTCCCCACGACCAGCTCGGTGCCGGTGCTCGCCTTCGCGGGCGGCGCCGACCCACAGGATCCCGCCAGCAACCTCTCCGACCTCGAGCAGCACTTCCCCGACAGCCGCACCGTGACCTTCCCGCACATCGGGCACCAGTGGAGCATCGGCGGCTGCTTCGACCAGATCGTCACGGACTTCGTCGACCGCGGCACCACAAAGGGACTGGACACAACACGCTGCTCCGGCGCAGTCGTGGTGCCACCGTTCCCGCTTACCGACTGAACGCACGGCCGAGACCGTCGGGCCGTGGCACTGTCGGTTGCGCCAGCGATGCTTCTATGTCTGTCAAGTCGCGATCGGCGGTCCGTGTTCGAGTAGCCGGTAGAGGCTGCGGGCGAGGTAGCGCTTGAGGCAGCGGTTTGCTTCGCGCCGTGTCTTGCCTTCTTGGATTCGGCGTTCGATGTAGGCGATCGTGGCGGGGTGTGTGCGTTTGCGGGTGACGAGGATCATGTGCAGCGCGCGGTTGAGTTTGCGGTCGCCTCTTCGGTCGAGCCGGTAGCGGATCGTCTGGCCGGAGGAGGCCGGGATCGGTGCGGCGCCGGCGAGCCTGGCGAAGGCGGCTTCGGAGCTGATCCGTCCGGGGTGTGACCAGGAGAGCACGAGTTGCGCGGCGGCGTGGGTCCGACGCCGGGCTGGTCGAGCAGCTGCGGCGCGAGCCTGCGGGTGAGCCTCTCGATCTCGCGTGCGAGCTCGCGCTCCTCGGCGGTCAGCTGCAGGACGCGGCGGGCGATCGAGCGGAGCGCGAGCAGGCTGCCGCGCAGCTCGGCGTCGCCTCGCCCGTGCGGGCGGGTCGCGGCGAGGCGTTGCAGCAGGCGTGCGCGTGTCAGCGGTCGCAGCTCGCTGCGCAGCGGCTCCGGGGTTGTGATCAGCAGGTCGCGCAGCTGGCAGAGCCCGGCGCGTTTGGCGTTGACCGCGCCTTCGCGTGCGGCCACCACCGCCTGCAGCGCCTGCCGTTCACCACCAGCCCGCGGCGTTACGGGCCGCTGCTGAGTCGAGCGCGCTGCGTGCAGCACGGACCGCGTCGAGCGCATCGGTCTTGCCGCCCGAGCGGCGCTCCCGGCGCAGCCTGCCGACCTCGAGCACCCACTCGCCACGACCGGTCAGGAAGCGCGTGAGACCGGCACCGAACGAGCCGGTTCCTTCGACCGCGAAGGCTCGTCGACCGCATGCGTGCTCCTCGGCGAGCTTCAACGCCTGCGCGTAGCCGTCGCTGTTCGCGTCGATCGTCGACTCGAACACGACCACGCCGCTGACGACCTGAACGACCGCGAGTGAATGCGAGTCGCGGTGTGGGTCGACACCGATGATGTAGTCCAGCTGATCTGCGAGCATCCGACAACCGACCTCCAGCCAAGCGTTGGGGGACACGAACCGGTGTCGGTCTGGGGATGGAAACCGCGGGCGGCAGAACTGTGACGGGTCACGCGCTCGAGACGCGGACAGGCTTCTGATCAGGCCAGCAAGCGGCCGCCAGGCCGACACCGGGCTCTCCGCTCGGACACATCACTGGAAAGACACCGCAACGGCGAGTCATTCGAGAATCGAGTCACAACCAAAGAGCACCAGCGTCAACCTGACAAGCGCCCCAGACGGGACCACTCACACACTCACAGTTCAGGAATGTCCCCGAGGCGGCGCGAGCCGGCGGCGGGTTCTAGGCGTCTCCGCAGGCTAGAGTTCGTATGGCAGACGCCGTTTGGAGTGATGAACCGGTTGCCTACCGTAACTGCCTCCACCCTTCAGCTCCTCGCGTGGATAGCGGAGCGGTCGCGAAGCTATGGCGAGACGATCGAGGTATGGAAGACCTCGTGCCCGCGGCTGGCTGTGTGGGAAGACGCGCTGGCCGACGACCTCGTTCGCATCGACCGCGGGTGCGTGCTACTGACGGCGGCAGGTGGGGCACTCGTGACGACGCCGCCTCGCCAAGCGTCGCGCTAGCGACGCTTCGACCTTCGCGTGGGCCAGCGTGCTGCGGCCCGAAAGCGATAGTCAGCGCTCGACGGGCAGCTCGGTGTGGCGCGACCACTCGTGCCACGAGCCGGCGTAGTTGCGCGCGGCGTAGCCGGCCGACCGCAGGGCCAGTGTCGCGATCGCCGAGCGCGAGCCGGAGTGGCAGTACGCGACGATCTCGGCGCCCTCGGGCAGGCCGACGAGCGCGCGGATCTCCTCGGGACTCCTCGGCAGCCCCGGGCCGGCGAACAGCGTGTCGACCTCCACGAGCTTCGCGCCCGGGATGTGACCTTGCCGCGGGTCGCAGTGCGAGCCGGCCTTGCCGGAGTACTCCTCCGGGCGGCGCACGTCGAGGATCGTCAGCTGCGGATCGTCGAGCCGGCCGGCGAGCTCGACGTGCGTCGGCAGCGCGCCGGGCCTCGGCTCGAACCGGGTCCGCCCGGGCTCGAGCTCGACCGGGCCGACCTCGAGCTCGCCCGGCCAGGCGGCGACGCCCCCGAGCAGAATCGCGACGCGCGGATGCCCGGCCAGCTCGGCGAGCTGCGCCGACGGCATCGCGCCGATGCCGTCGCCACGGTCGTAGAGCACCAGCGTCTCCTCGCCGGTGATCCCGTGACGGCGCAGCCGCAGCCCGATCTCACGAGCGAACTCGTCGACGGCGGCCGGCTCGGCGAGCGGCATGGGCGATCCAAGCACGAGCGGAATCGAGCCGGGCAGATGCCCTCGCGCGTGCGCGTTCGGCCCGCGGACGTCGCCGAGCACGAGCTGCGGGTCGCCGAGGCGCGCCTGCACCCAAGCGGCGTCGACGACTGCGGGCAGATCGCTCATGCGAGCTCCTCGAGGAAGTCCGACAGAGTCTCGTCGAAGACCTCTGGCGCATCGAGGCTGACGAGATGCCCGGCCCCCTCGATCACCGCGACCCGCCCAGCAGGCGCGGAGGCTGCGAGCTCGCGCGCCGCCTCGGGCGTGATCATCGGATCCTCGCTGCCGACGACGACGAGCAAGGGGCCGGCAAACGCGGCGACGACGGCGCGGTCGTCGGGCCGATCGCGCAGAGCCTCGACGATCGCCACCCGGTCTTCGTCACCTTTCGCGCGCCACTCCTCGATCTGCTCCGCGCGCTGCGGGCGCCGCTCGGGCGCGTCCGGGCCTGCGTGGGCGCCCGCGAGCACGACTGCACGGACGAAGCCGGGGCGCTGCCGCTCGAGCGCGAGCGCCGCTCCACCGCCCATCGACGCGCCGACGACGAGGTCGAACGGCCCTTTCAGCTCGGCGAGCAGCGACTCGGCCCACCGGTCGATCGTGTTGCCGCGCCCGTACAGCGAGGGAGCGACGACGTCGTGCCCCTCGAGCAGCTGCCGCTGACCGGCCCACATCGACGGCTCGAGCGGGAAGGCGTGCAGGAGCAGAACCCTCACAGGGCCGCGACCACGCCGGCCTCGGCCGCGACCGCGGAGCGCTCGCAAAGCCGCGCAATCCAGGCTTCGAGCGCAGAGAAAGACGAGAGGTCGACGCCCATCACGTCCCGCGCACGCAGGAGCCACGGGACGTACGCGATGTCCGCGAGCGAGTACGAGCGACCCGCGAGGAACGGCCGTCGGGCCAGCACCGCGTCCAGTTCCGCGAGCCGCTGCGGTAGCGGCGCGGGCTCGCCGCGACGGACCGCGTAGTAGTCGTCGGCAAGCCGCCGGCCGTGCTCCCAGACCCAGAGTCGCACCTCGGCCCGCTCGGCGGCGTCGGCAGGCAGAAGGGGCGGCTCGGGGTAGCGCTCCTGGAGGTATTCCATGATCACTGCCGACTCGGGCAGCACCCACGCGTCCTCCTCGAGCACGGGCACCTTGCCGGTCGGGTTCTTCTCGTACAGCCACGCGGGTCTGTCGGAGAGATCGATCACGACCGTCTCGAATTCGACGCCCTTCTCCGCCAGCGCGATTCTGGCGCGGGCGCAGTACGGGCAGCGGTCTGCGTCGTAAAGGGTCAGCACTACGCCGATGCTATCCCGAGCACCTCGGCGACCTGCCGGTAAAGCTCCTCGGCGGGTGGGAGTTCGGCGGGAGAGCTCGCCGTGCGGCACACCGCGCGCACGCGCGCCGGCTGCGCACCGGTCAGCCGCGCCACGACCGTCGGGTTGGCTGCGAGAGCGACCGCGTCTCCCGGCGGCAGCGGCCCGTAGAACTCCGGCACCGACAGGTACTCGTCGACCGCGCGGCCGCCCTCGTAGAGCGAGTAGCGAACGACCACCCCCAGCTCGACGCCGAGCGAGAGCCCGACCGCGCCCGTCGCAGCCGTCAGCTCCTTGGCGAGCCGCTGCAGGAGCTTCGGGTCCTCGTCCAGGCGCCGGTCGGTCAGCTCGATCCAGCCGTTCCGCGGCCCGATGAGCTGCAGCTCGGGCAGGCGCGGAACGAAGCGGCCGAGCGCGCGTTGGAGCGGAGCGGCATCGTCGGTCTGCACGTGGATCGCACCGTACGACGGTCCGGCCGGCTCGTCGGCGAGCCGGCGCTCGAGCGCATCGAGATCCGCAACAAGCGTGAGCTCGACCTCGGCGAAGCCCCAGCGCCCATAAACGGCGCGCGCATCGGCGTTGTGCGCCGCCACCTCCAGCTCGACCGTCGTCGCACCACGTTCGCGCAGCCTGGCGACGGCCTCGCGCACGAGCGCGCGCGCGATGCCGCGTCCCCGCGCCTCGGGGCGCACGTAGAGATCGCTGACGTAGCCGCGGGTGCCCTCGCGCATGCGCGCGAGTGCGTAGCCCTGGTCGTCGGCGAGCAGGGCGATCCCCCCGTGTACGAGCCCCGCGACCTCTGCAAGCTCCTTCTCGGCGTCGACCTGCACGTGCGACGGCGGCAGGATCTCGGCGGCGAATGCGCGCCACAGCTCCTCGAGCAGCGGCAGGTCGGCGTCAGTGGCTTCGCGGATCGTCACGGCAATCGGCTCGCGGTCAGCAGGTAGTGGGCGGTGAGGTTCTCGAACGGATGAAAGCGGGCGCCGGCGGCGCGGAGGTCGGGTCCCACGTCAGGGTAGAACGCGAGCACCGCCTTGCGCAGGGCGAGGTCGCCTGCGGGCCAGGCGTGCGGGCGCGCGAGGTGGCGCGCTAGGAACCAGTCCGCGGTCCACTCGCCGAGCCCGCGTAGTGCCGTCAGCCGAGCCTTGACCTCCTCGTCGGGGAGCCGGGCAAGCTCGTCCCAGTCGAGCTCGGTCCGCGCGAGGGCGACGACGTACTCGGCCTTGCGCCGCGAAAAGCCGAGCGCGACGAGCTCGCCCTCCGAGGCAGCCGCGAGCTGCGCCTGCGAGGGGAAGCGGATCGCGTGCACGCCGCGCTCGCCGTAGCGCCCGAGCAGCCTGTTGCGGATCGCGAAGGCCGAGAAGAGCGAGACCTGCTGCGCCGTGATCGAGGTCACGAGCGACTCGAACGGGTCGGGCGCGAGCGGCGGCCGGAAGCCGGCGAGCCGTGGCACGAGCTCTGCGAGCACGGACTCCGTGGCCGCGAACGCGTAGAAGGCATCGAGGTCGAAAGCCGCGCCGAGCAGCACGCGCGCATCCGCTTCGAACGGCGTCACGTCGACGCCCCCGTCGACGGGCGCGATCCGCACCTCCCGTCCGCCGAGCCACCGGTGGAGCGCGCCGTCGTGCCAAAGGTTCGCGAGGTCGGGCCCGAACGCGCGGAAGCGCTCGGTCGAGAGCTCGAAGTCGTACGGGTCGGGAAGGCGAAGGAGCGCCACTCGTCAGGCGTCCACGATCGTGAGCCACGCCATGCCCTCGATCCCCCGTGTCGAGCCCGCTGGCACCTGCAAGACCATAACGCCCTGCACACGTCCTCAGACTTGCCGAATCTGTCCCCATAGCCGAAGCTACGTGCTCACTATTCTTCAGGGGGAGCCTCCGATGAGCCAGATCGTCCTCAACAACGTCACGAAGATCTACGCCGGCGACGTCAAGGCCGTGGACGAGATCAGCCTGACGATCGAGAGCGGCGAGTTCATGGTGCTCGTCGGCCCCTCCGGTTGCGGCAAGTCGACGATGATGCGAATGATCGCCGGGCTCGAGGAGGTGACCGAGGGCGCGATCTTCATCGGCGACCGCGACGTCACCGAGCTGGCGCCGCGCCACCGCGACATCGCGATGGTGTTCCAGAATTACGCGCTCTATCCGCACATGACGGTGCGCAAGAACCTGGGGTACGGGCTGAAGGTGCGCAAGACGCCCAAGGACGAGGTCGAGCGTCGCGTCGCCGAGGTCGCGCGGCTGCTCGGCCTCGACGAGCTGCTCGACCGGCGCCCCTCGGCGCTCTCCGGCGGCCAGCGCCAGCGGGTCGCGATGGGACGCGCGATCGTGCGCGAGCCGCAGGCGTTCCTGATGGACGAGCCGCTCTCCAACCTCGACGCGAAGCTCCGCGTCGGCATGCGCGCCGAGCTCGCGCGGCTGCACGAGCGCCTCGGCGTCACGACCGTCTACGTGACCCACGACCAGGTCGAGGCGATGACCCTCGGCGAGCGCGTCGCTGTGATGCGCGCCGGCCGGATCCAGCAGGTCGACACCCCACAGGCGCTCTACGACCGACCGGCCAACCTGTTCGTGGCCGCATTCATGGGTTCGCCCTCGATGAACCTCGTCGAGGCGACCGTCAGCGACGGCACGGTCGCCTTCGCCGGGTTCAAGATCCCCCTCGACCGCAACCGCCGCCCCGCACGCGACGGCAATGTGATCCTCGGCATCCGCCCCCAGGACTTCGAAGACGTCGCCTTCGCCGACGCCGACCGCCCCCAGATCGAGGTCAGGGCCGCGGTGCTCGAGCTGCTCGGCTCCGAAGTTCACGTCATCTTCCCGGTCGACGCGCCACCCGTGAACACCGACGAGATCAGGGCGATCCACGACGAAGACGACGACTCGACCCAACTCTTCGCAGACGACAACCGCGTCCTCTTCACCGCCCGCTGCGACCCACGCACGAGCGCGCGGCAAGGTGAGCTCGTCCGACTGGCAATCGACCCGGCCCAGCTCCACTTCTTCGACCCCGACAGCGGACTCTCGCTCACCAACGAACCCGCTCTCGCGACCGCCTGACCGACCTGAAGCACGGCGCGCCCCGCAGGGTCGTGCCGGCGGTCGAGCCTCTAGCCCTTCACACCTCCGCGGGTCAGGCCGCTGACGAGGTAGCGCTGGGCGAAGAGGAAGACGGCGACCGCGGGCAGCGTGACGAGGATCGCAGCGGCCGTGAGCTTGTCCCAGTCCTGCGCGAACTGGAACACGTAGGTCTGCAGACCGACGGGCAGGGTGTACGAGGTGTTCTTCACCATCAGGATGTTGGCGAACGCCACCTCGTTCCAGGCCGTGATGAACGAGTAGAACGCGGTGACCGAGAGGCCCGGCAGGGACAGCGGGACGACGATCCGCCAGAACGTCCCGAACGGCGTCAATCCGTCGATCCGCCCGGCCTCCTCGAGTGAGATCGGGATCGTGTCGAAGTAGCCCTTCAGCATCCAGACGCAGAAGGGCACGGCCGTCGTGCTGTAGGCGAGCACGAGTCCCGCCTTCGCGTTCAGGAGCCCGAGGTGGATGATGATGTTGTAGAGCGGCACGAGCAGGATCGCGGCCGGGAACATCTGCGTGATCAGGAACGAGGTCAGCGCGGGCCGGTAGCCCGGGAAGCGGAAGCGCGAGAAGGAGTACGCCGCCGTCGCCGACAGGAACACGCCGATGACCGTGGTGAAGAACGCGACGACGAGCGAGTTCCACAGCCACGTGAGGAAGATGTGGTGGTCCGCGGTGAGGACGTGCGTGTAGTTCCCGATCGTCCAGTGCTTCGGGAGGATCGAGAGCGTCGTCGAGCTCGTGATCTCGTTCAGCTGCTTGAAGGAGCTGATCGCGATCCAGAAGACCGGGAAGATGGCGATCACGACCGCGAGCAGCAGGCACCCGTGGAGAAGCAGCGACGTCTGACGTGAGCGGCCGCTGCGGCGCTTGCGCGGCCGGGCTGCAGCGGCGGAGCGGGGCCTCGCCTCGGCGACGCTCACGCCCAGGTCTCCTCACCGGTGCGCTTGACCGCCCAGCGGTAGCTCGTCCCGAACACGAGCAGGATCGAGAGCAGGATGACGCCATACGCCGCGGCCTGGCCGTAGAGGTAGTCGGTGAAGGCGGCGCGGTAGGCGAAGGTCGCGAAGATCTGGGTCGCCGTGCCCGGACCGCCGCCCGTGACCAGGAAGATGATGTTGAACATGTTGAACGTCCAGATCAGCCCGAGCAGGATCACCGTCGCGGCGACGGGCCGCAGGCCGGGAATCGTCACGTCCCAGAAGCGCCGCAACGCGGTCGCGCCGTCAACGGATGCGGCGTCGAGCAGCTCGGTGTCGATCGCCTGTAGGGCGCCGAGCAGGGCGACCATCATGAACGGGACGCCGAGCCAGACGTTCGTCATGATCACGGCGACCTTGGCCCACGTCGCGTCGCCGAGGAACGCGGGCGGGCTGTGCCAGCCGAGCTTCTGCAGCAGCTGGTCGAGGAATCCGTACGGGTTGTTGAAGATGAAGCGCCACGCGAACGCGGAGATGAACGACGGCACCGCCCAGGGCACCATCAGCAGCATCCGGTAGATGCCGCGGAACTTGAGCGTCCGGTTCAGCGCGACCGCGAGCGAGAGGCCGATCGTGAAGTGAAAGAAGACGTTCACGAACGTCCAGATCGCCGTCCAGACGGCGACCTGGCGGAACTCGCTACTCGTGACGATGTCCGTGTAGTTGCGGACGCCGATGTAGTGGTAGGTGGAAGGGATGTACTGGTTCCCGAGCGAGAAGCGGTCGGCGTTCGTGAAGGACAGGAGGATCCCGCGGACGAGCGGGTAGAAGACCAGCACGCTCATCACGACGACGACGGGCGCCAGCATCGCGTAGGCGAGCCACCAGCGCCCCCAGCTGTGCTTGAGCCGCTCGACCGGACCACGGGCCCGCCGCGTCCGTCTGGACGCGGCGGGCTCGACAGCCTGGGCAGTAGTCGTCAACGTCCCGACGACCCTAACCTGTTATTTGAGGATCTTGTAGCTCGGGAACAGCTTCGACTTCCACGCGCTGGCGACCTTGGAGGCTGCACCGGCAGGAGACGTCTTACCGCCCAGCATGTCCTGCAACGCGGGGGTGAAATCGGTGTAGATCTGACTGCCCTGCGGGCCGGCAGACCGATCCGTCGCGACCTTCATCTGGGCGAGGAACTGCACGATCACACGGTTTGTCTTCACGGACGGGATCGAGTAGGCCGAGATGCGGCTCGGCAGGTCGTTGTTCTGCGTCGCGAACACCGCCTCCTGGGCCGGCGCGGTCAGCCAGCTGATGAACGTGTAGGCCTCCGCGACGTGCTTCGAGTTGCGGCCGATCACGAAGCTCGCGCCGCCGATCGGCGATCCCTGGCCACCCGGTCCCGGCGGGATCGGCGCGACCTGGAAGTTCGACGAGCTCTTGAACGCGGGGCCGGAGAGCGCGTCGGCCGACGACCACGGGCCGTTCACGATCATCGCGACCTTCCCGTTCTTGAACGCGGTCATCATGTTCCCGTAGCTGTTCGAGTAGTCCTTGTTCGGGAACGCGCACTTGGCGTGGAAGAGGGAGTTGAACGCGGCCCAGCCGGCGACCGCCTTCTTGGTCGAGACTGAGATCGTCGAGCTCTTCACGTTGACGAGCCCGCCGCCGTAGCCCCAGATCCACGGCTGGACCCAGTACGAGTCGGCGTTGAGGAAGATGCCTTTGCCGGAGCCGAATTTCGTGCAGTCCTGCGCCAGCTCCGAGAGCGACTTGGGCGGGGACTTGATCCCCTTGGCCGCGAACAGCTTCTTGTTGTAGAGGAGTGCCAGTGCATCGACCGTCTGCGGCACCGCCCAGGCCTTGCCCTGGTACTGCGCGCCTGCGAATGCGGCGGGCACGATGTCCTTCTTGTCGGCGGCCGAGATCTTCGACGTCAGATCGGTCAGGAACCCCTGGGCGGCCCAGCCGGCCACGTCGGGGGCGGTGTCGGCGCGCATCACGTCCGGCGCCTGGCCCGCCTGTGCGGCGGTTGAGAACTTCTGGCCGTGGCTCGAGAAGTCGACGAAGGTCATGTCGACCTTGATGTCGGGGTGCGAGGCCTCGAACTTGCTCACGAGCCCCTTCAACGTGACCGTCTCCTGGTCGTTCATCGTCTGCCAGAAGGTGATCGTCGTCGCCTTCGTGCTTTGCGTCGCCGCCGCTGCAATCGATGCGGCCGCGACCGCCAGAATCGCAGTGAGCGTGAGCGTGAGCCCGCGCCACCTGTTGCGTGTCATTCCAGACCCTCCTTGGGCGTCTCGGTGCGTGCCCTGGTCTTTGAAAACTTTTCCATTGACATGAAACGCCCCGGACGCTAGACCTCTATCTAGAAATTGTCAAGACGTATGACAGTCCGGGGTGAGGCAGCGGAAAACCGCATGAGAATGCGGGAAGAGGCAACTTTCCTCAGGTAATAGTCCGGGAAATTCAGGCCACACAATTCGTTTCACGATTTTGAAATGACCACGTTACGCCAGGTCGCAGAGCGAGCCGGCGTCAGCCTCGCCACGGCGTCGCGGGTCGCAACGGGGTCCGCTCGCGTGCGCAGCGAGACCCGGGCACGGGTCGAGCGGGCGATGCGGGACCTCCTCTACGTGCGCGCGGGTGAGAATCACCGGCCCGTGGGCATGATCGGCCTGCTCGTCCCGCAGCTGACCAACCCCGTCTTCCCCGCGCTCGCCCAGGCGATGGAGCGGCGCGCGATGCGGCTCGGACTCGCGCCGCTGCTGTGCAATACCGGCGGGTCGAGCACGACCGAGGCCGAGTACGTGCACATGCTGCTGGGCAGGCGGGTCGACGGGATGATCTTCATCTCGTGTGAGGGAGCCGACCTCAACGCTGACCACTCCCACTACGCGCTCCTCCTGGGAAAGGGCGCGAAGCTCGTCTGCGTCAACGGCGCGGTCGAGACCCTGAGCGTGCCGTCGGTGGGCGTGGACGAGCGCGCGTCCGGCCAGCTGGCGACCGAGCATCTGATCGCTCTAGGACACCGGCGGATCGGCTTCGTGGCCGGCCCGTCCCATTACGTCCCGACGGCGCTCAAGGGTGCCGGGCACCGGCTCGCACTCACGGTGGCGGGGCTCCCCGAGGGGCCCGTCGCCCACGCCGAGTTCACCGTCGAGGGCGGCAGCTTCGCGCTCCGCAAGCTCCTCGACGCCCCCGCGACGAGCCGGCCGACCGGCGTGATCTGCTCGAACGACCTGATGGCGATCGGGGCTCTGCTCGAGGCGAGGTTGCAGGGCGTCCGGGTGCCGAAGGATCTCTCCATCGTCGGCTTCGACGGGATCGACGCCACAAACTGGACGCAGCCGACGCTCACGACGGTGGAGCAGCCGATTCACGACATCGCGGAGACCGCCGTCGACGCGTTGCACAGCCTGATCCAGAATCCGGAACGCCCCCTACCCGAATTTCGTCTTCCGGCCCCGCCTGCGGATGGGAGCCTCGACCGCAGCCCCGGGCAAGGAGCTTCGACGAGCGGACCCGCCCTGACCGGCATGACCAAACTCTTCCGGAGCGGCGAATCGGGAGAGCGGGCCGCCGCGGCGGACGAACCCGCTCTCGCAACGGCGTAGCCTCTAGCCCTGGCCGGCGAGCTGCGCCTGGAGCGCGGCGAGAGCCTGCGCGTCGGAGCTTGTCGCGCCGCCACCCGCGCGGGCGGCGAGCCGCGCCTTCACCTTGTCCAGACGGGCCTGCAGCGCGGTAATCCGGGCCTGTGCCTTCGCACACCTATCGGCGCGCGACGCGGTGTTCGGCTGCTCGGTGCCGCTCTGCGGCGCCGGCGCGGAGCAATTCAGCTGAATCCGCGCCTGCACCTTCTGGAGGCGGGTCTCGACGCGGGCGATCCGGTCCGCAATCCTCTGGGCCCGTGCGCCGGGCTGGGTGGGCGGGGCGCCGTCGGCGAAGCTCGCGACCGGGAGCGCGAGCGCAGCGACGACGGCGAGCAGTGCGAGAGAAGCGATCTTGCTGAGCATCGTTTCAGTTCTCCTTTCGGGTCCCTCCCGCGCTCACCATTGGTTCACTCCGTCAGCGCGCCGCCATCCGAACGTCATCGGCGCGTAAAACGTCGTAGAGGTCGTCGAAGTGCTCGAACGGGACGCCCTCGGCCTCGAGATAGCGCGCGAGTCCGTCTCTTGCGAAGACGCGGCTCGCCGAACGGGCAGCGCAGCGGTCCGAGAAGCCGTCGCCGACGTAGACGAGCTCGCCGTCGGGCAGCGAGTTGCGCTTGCAGGCCTCGCCGCAAACAGCGCAGGCCGCCTCGTCGGCGAAGCGCACGCGCCAGCCCTCAGGCGTCGCCTCGACGCGGTTCGCACGCAGCTCGACCTCGACTCCCTCGCGCGCGAGGATCGGTTCGATCAGCTCGTGGAAGCCGCTCGAGAGGATCAGCGGCGCGCGCGCGGCGACGAGCTCGTGGAAGCCTGCACGCAGGCGGACCCGGTCGATCAGCCAGGCGACGACGTGGTCGAGCGGCGCGGTGACCGTTTCGAACTCGAGGGCGATCACCTCGTGCAGGGTCAGCGAGCGCCCGAGATCGGCCTCGGCCCGAGCGTAGGCGTCGATGTCCCCGAACTCCTCGAGCACCATGTGCAGCGAGTCGACCTCGGTGCACGTGCCGTCCCAGTCGAGTACGAGACGCATCGGGCCAGGCTAGATGATTGATGCCACGCTCTCGCGTGTCCGGCTGCGCGATCTGGCCGGTCTGGGCCGCTCCCGGCCGGCGGGGCCCGGCGGAGCCGGGCCCCACCGGCCGTCCGCTTCGCCCCGTCGCCCCGGCCCCGATGGCTCCGCCATCGCCGCCGGCACGCCGCAGCGCCCCAGAGCGACCAGCTCACGCCCCGGAACAAACGATTCCGTGGCATCAACCATCTAGCCGCGGGAGACGCCTCGACCGCTAGAAGTGCGACGTCAGCCCGGCCGGGTTCTCGTCCGGGGTCTCCCCCGCGTGCTCGGCCGGATCGTCGTACCAGGAGCGCCAGTAGCGGCCGTCGTCGAGGTCGCGCGCGAGGGTCGAGAGCTTCAGCGGCTTGAAGGTGTCGCACATCACGGCCAGCTCGTGGGTCTCCGTGACGCCGATCGACTTCTCGGCGAGGCCGGGATGCGGGCCGTGGGGGAGGCCGGACGGATGCAGCGTCACCGACCCGACCTCGATCCCTCTGCGCGAGCCGAAGTTGCCCGAGACGTAATAGATCATCTCCTCCGACTGCAGGTTCGAGTGGTGGTAGGGAATCGGCACCGCCTCCGGGTCGAAGTCGAGCTTGCGCGGGCAGAACGAGCAGATCACGAAGTTCTGGCCCTGGAAGGTCTGATGCGAGGGCGGCGGCTGGTGGATCCGGCCCGTGATCGGCTCGAAGTCGTGGATCGAGAACGTCCACGGATAGAGGTAGCCGTCCCACCCCACGACGTCGAACGGGTGGTAGTCGAGCACGTAGGTCTGGTAGCCGTCCCGTACCCGCACCCTGACGGCGTGCTCGCCGCGGTCGCGATGGGTGTTCAGCCGCGCCGGCGGGTGGATGTCGCGGTGGTAGTACGGCGCGCCCTCGACGATCTGGCCGTGGTCGTTGCGGTAGCGGCGCGGGATCTCGATCAGGCCCGGCGTCTCGAAGACGAGGTAACGCTGCTCGCCTTCCGGCACGAAGCGGTAGGTCGTCCCGCGCGGGATCACGATGTAGTCGCCCTGCGCATAGGGCAGGTCGCCGAAGATCGTCTCGACGGTGCCGGCGCCCTCGTGGACGAAGATCACCTCGTCGCCCTCGCCGTTCCGGAAGAAGGACTCCATCGGAGTCTCCGGCCTGCAGAGGGCGATCTCCACGTCGTCGTTCCACATCAGGACGCGGCGGCCCGTCACCGCATCGCCGCCGGACTCGATTCCCATCGTCACGAGGTGCCTGTGCGCGTGCGTGTCGGGCACCCACTCCTCGCGCTGGATCGGCACGAACTCGCCGATCTCCCTGACCCGGCACGGTGAGTGCAGGTGATACAGGATCGACTCGTTGCCTGTGAAGCCCTCGAGCCCGAGCACTTCCTCGGTCAGCAGCGTGCCGTTCTCTCGAAACTGGATGTGCCGCTTGCGGGGCAGCTCGCCGAGAGCCTGGTAGAAGGGCATGGCCTGAGGATAACCGGCTCTACGACCCGGCCGTCAGCTCGCCGAAGCGGGCGACTCCGACGTTGCCTCCTGAGACAACTACGCCGACCCTCTTGCCGCGCACGTCGACCCGGCCCACCAGCAGCGCTGCGATCCCGACAGCGCCGCTCGGCTCGGTCACGAGCTTCAGCCGGTCGAACGCGAAGGCCATCGCGTCGACGATCTCCGCGTCGCTCACGGTGACGATCTCGTCGACGAGCCGCCGGTTCACCTCGAACGTGAGCTGCCCCGGCTCGGTCGCCTGCAGGCCGTCGGCGATCGTGCGCGGCACCTCGATCCGCACGCGCTCCCCCGCCTCGAGCGAGCGGCGCGTGTCGTCGCCTGCCTCCGGCTCGATCCCGACGACTCGGACGCCGGTGACCTTCGCCACGGTCGCGCAGCCTGCGATCAGGCCGCCGCCTCCGACCGGCACGAGCAGCACGTCGAGCCGGCCCGTCTGCTCCAGCAGCTCGAGCGCGGCGGTGCCCTGCCCGGCCATCACGAGCAGGTCGTCGTAGGGCCGCACGAGCTCGAGCCCGCGCTCGGCAGCGAGCGCCGCGCCGAGCTGCTCGCGATCCTGCGTGTAACGGTCGTACGCGACGATCTCGGCGCCGTAGCCGCGGGTCGCCTCGAGCTTCGCCGGCGGTGTGTCCTCCGGCATCAGGATCGTCGCGGCGATGCCGTGCACGCCGGCCGCGATCGCCACCGCCTGCGCGTGATTGCCGGAGGAATAGGCAAACACGCCGCGGGCGCGAACCTCCGCCGGGAGCGACGCGATCTTGTTGTAGGCGCCGCGGAACTTGAACGCGCCGCCCCGCTGCAGACACTCTGCCTTCAGGAACACCGAAGCGCCCGCGCGCTCGTCGAGCGTCCGCGAGGTGACAACCGGGGTGCGGTGCGCGATCCCCTCGAGCCGGCGCGCAGCCGCTTCGACGTCAGCGAGCTCGAGCACCGACGGTGTTCCGGAGAATGCCGATCCCCTCCACCTCGAGCTCCACGACGTCGCCCGGCTCGAGCCAGCGGCCGTCGCCGAGCTCGAGGATGCAGCCTGTGCCGACGGTGCCCGAGCCCAGGATGTCGCCCGGCCGCAGCCGCGTGTTTCGCGCCGCCTGGGCGACGAGCTCGTCCCACGAGAAGTACATGTCCGCGAGCCTGCCGCGCGAGCGCTCCTCGCCGTTCACCCGCGCGATCATGACATCGCCGAGCTCGTCCGCCGTCACGAGCACCGGGCCGATCGAGGTGGCGAAGTCCTTGCCCTTCGCGGGGCCGAGCCCGACTCGCATCTCCTTGCGCTGCAGGTCGCGCGCGGACCAGTCGTTCATGATCGTGAACCCGCCGATCCGCCCGTCGGCGCCGACCACCGCAGCGACCTCGAGCTCGTAGTCGAGCTCCTCGGTCCCTTCGGGGTACGGCACCTCGTGGTCGGGGCCGAAGATCGCCGCCGGGTTCGAGAAGTAGAAGACGGGCTGCTCGTACCACTCGGCAGGCACCTCGGCACCGCGCGCAGCGCGCGCCGTCTTGACGTGCTGCTCGAACGCATAGAAATCGCGCACCGAGGGCGGGTGCGCCACGGGTGCGAGCAGCCTGACCTCGGCGAGCGGGAACTCCGCATGGCGGCGCGCGTTGCCGCCGCCGGTGAAGAAGGACTGGAGCGTCTGCGCCGCGACCTGGATCACGGTGTCGCCCTCGATCAGCCCGGGCCAGCCGCGCTCGAGCTCGCGATCGCGGGGCGTGAACATGCAGAGCCGCACGCGGCGGAGCGTATCTGGAGGCCGTCTAGTGCTCGAAGGCGAGCTCTGTCGCCGAAGCGCCGGCGGCACGGCGCAAGCGCACTTCGTCGCCGAGGCCGGGGGCGTCGAGGGCTGCGAGCGCGTTGGCGTCGAGGGAGACCCCGGCGTCGGTCGGCTCAAGCATCGAGGCACCTTCGACGAGCACTGGCTTTCTACCCGCGAGGGAGATGGCGATCCCTGCGGCGAGCCCGGGGATCCCGGCTCCGGCGACGAGTGCGGCGTGGTTGCTCATGGACGGGAGGCTAGGGCCGCCCCGGCGCCGCGTCGTCGGCAGCGAGGCCGATTCGCCGTCGGCTGTACGGCCGATTCGCCGTCGTCCCTCCGGAGGACGGCCCGCGTCCCTACGGCTCGGTGTGCACGTGCACCTCGGCGATCTGAGGGCGTTCGCGGCGAATGCGCTCCTCGATCTCGCCCGCGCGCGCGTGGGCCTCCGCGAGCGTGCTGCCCGCGTCGATCCCGACCGTCAGGAAGACGACCAGGCGGCCCTCTTCGGTGTAGAGCAGCCGCAGCCTGCGCGGCGATGCGCCGATCGCCTCTTCGACGACGCGCGCGACGAGCCCCGCCTCGTCCGCCGCCTCCGCGGCGCTCCCGACCCCGGCCTCGCCGAGCGGCTCGAGGTGCGTCTGCACCGAGTCGACCTCGGGCACCGCCGCCTGGATCGCGCGCTCGACCTCGCTCGCAAGGGCGTGCGCCTCCTCGAGTGGCAGCTCGCCGGGAAACTTGAGGTGCAGCGAGACCTCGGTCGCGCCGTCGACCGAGAGGACGCTGACGTTGTGGATCTCGCGCACGCGGCGCACGCCGAGCGCGGCCGCGTGCGCGCGCTCGCGGATCTCGGCGTCCGTTCCGCGCGGCTCGACGTGGACGACGACGTCTGCCTCGGGGAGCGCCTTGCGTACGGCGGCCTCGACTGCGTCGGCGGCGGCATGGCCCTGCCCGACTGCGGACTCAGGAGAGACGCCGATCACGACGTCGGCGAAGTGCCGCCCCGCAGCCTGGCGCAACCGCAGTCGCCGCAGGTCGATGCCCGGGACGACGCCCGCGATCGCCCGCCTCGCTGCCTCGTGCGCCTCGGCGGGCGCGCGGTCCATCAACACGTCGACGTTGCGCTTCATCAACCTGCCGGCGGCGGTGAGCACGAGCGCCGCGACGAGCAGCGCCGCGATCGCGTCGGCGCGACCGTAACCGGCGCGCACGAGCACGAGCCCGGCAAGCACCGCCGTCGAGCCCGCGAAATCGGTGGCGAAGTGGACCGCATTCGCCGCGAGCGCCGCGCTGCCGTAGCGGCGGGCGGTGCGCACCGAGATCGTCGTGCGCACGACGTCGACCGCCATCGCAACGACGATCACGGCGAACGCGTACCACGCCGCGTGCACGCTCGGCGGATGGGCGACCGCAAGCCGCTCGACCGACCGGTAGACGATCACGAGGCTTGCCACGACGAGGATCGCCGCCTCGCCGAGCGCAGCGAGGTGCTCCGCCTTGCCGTGCCCGTAGGGATGCCCGGTGTCGGCGGGCCGTCCGGCGAGCCCGATCGCGAAGAAGGTCAGAAGCGCAGCGATCAGGTCGGTGCCTGAGTGGAGCGCCTCGGAGATCAGGCCGAGTGAGTGCGTGACGAGGCCGACCCCGAGCTTCAGCCCGAAGAGCGCGAACACGATCGCGACCGAGACGAGCGCGGTTCTCCGCTGCGGACTCACCGGCAGAAGGCTAGTGCGGACCGCGGGCGTTGCTCACGCGGGCACAGGCTCGAGGCTCCAGAGCAGCACGTCGAGCCGCCCGGCGTAATGGAGGAGCGGCTCGCCCGCGAGCGGCACCGGCGCCACGGTGTTGAGCTCGATATCGCCCTCGGCCCGCTGCAACGGCCAGGGCGCATGGTGGATCTCCGCCCGCTGCCGGCCGTGGTCGGCGTACAGGCAGTAACGCTCGGTCAGGAAGTGCTCGAGCGTCCCCGGCTCGGCGCTCACGATCGGCCCGATACCGCGATAGCGGGCGCTGAAGGCGAGCCCCTCGGTGCCGATCCGGGAGGCGTCGAAGACGCCGCCGTCCGCAGAGATGCGGGCCCGGTGGTACGGCAGCCGATAGAGACGGCCCGCGGCCTCGACCGCCCAGCGGCTCGACGCGTCCAGGCTGAAGAACCAGATGCCGCTGCGATCGCCTGCCCTCACGTAGGTCCTGCAATTCAGCTCGAGGAAGCTGGAGAGACGCGGCAGCGGCAGCGTCCCGCGCAAACGCACGCCGCTGACGCGGAAGGGCGTGATCCCGAGCCAGGCGGAGCCGTCGAACTCCTCGAGCTCGAGCGGCTCGGGTACATGCGAGCGCAGCACCGCGGCCGGGACGCGCCAGTGGGCGAACAGGAGGTTCTGCCAGGTCTGGCCCATCGTCCACCGCGCCCGGGGCAGAGGCCAGGGCCGGTGACCGACGTGCTCGAGCGCGCCCGCCTGCGCGGCCGCATGCGACAACGGATCGAAGCTCATCAGAGGCACGGCGCCCTAGCGCGACTCGACGAACTCGAGCCGGTTGCCGAAGGGGTCGTAGACGTGGAAGCGGCGCGTGCCCGGGATCTCCAAGGGGTCGGCCCACGCCACCTCGCCGAGGCGGCCGGCCAGGGCGTCGAGATCGTCGACCTCGAAGGCCGGATGCGCCTTGCGCGCCGGGGCGAAGTCTTGCTCGACGCCGACGTGGAGCTCGTGCGCGCCGGCCCGGAACCAGGCGCCGCCGCGCGCGGCGAGCAGAGGCGGCTTCTTCAGCTCATCCAGCTCGAGCAGCTCCCCGTAGAAGCGCCGCGCCTCCGGCTCGCAGCCTGGAGGCGCGGCGACCTGGACGTGGTCGATGCCCCGGACGGTCACGCGCCCAAGGCTACCGGCCGTCCGTGATGTACTCGCTCGAGCGCCAGCCCTCCGAGCACGAGCGCCGCGAGGGCGATCGCAAGAGCCAGGCCGACCCAGGCGGGCCACTGTCGTCCGTTGACCGTCACGTCGATCATCGGCATCGCGACGGACGCGCGACCCGCATCGGCGAACGCCCCTACGGTGAATCCGAGCGTGACCAGCGCCAGCAGCGGCGAGACGACCGCGGGGCGCACAAGATCGAGGGCCTCGAGCAGGACGAACGCGACCACGGCGACTCCGGCGACGATCCCGAAGCCTTGCCAGCCGGAGCCGCCCGTGTGTACGGCAAGGCCGCCCATCAGCACGTTCGTGGTCGACCAGTCGAGGAACAGGTCGACGAACAGGAGCACCCCGACGGCAAGCGTCGCGGCGCGGAGCTTCTGAGTCATGGCTCCCTCCTTTCGCCGCGATCGTGCCAGCGGCGTCAGCAGCGGACATCGGGGAAGACCCGCAGTGCGGGGCGGCGGTTTCCGCTCCCGGCGGCAACCCTCGACTCTCCTACCGGGGTCTGACCCCTTTCGGAGGGTTACGAGCTTCCCGCAGGTTCATGCGCCTATTCGGGACGGGTCGAGCAGCCTCGACCTGCCTCGACCCGAGCTCGATGGTCGATGCCCACGCCTTCGCGTGTCCGGCTGCGCGATCTGGCCGCTCTGGTCATCCGGTTGGCCAGCTCGTTCGATGGATCCCGATGCCTACGCCATCGGCTCCGCCTAGAGGTTCCCGCGAAGCCCCTGCTCCCGCTCGATCGCCTCGAACAGCGCCTTGAAGTTGCCGTCGCCGAAGCCCCGCGCCCCGTGGCGCTCGATCACCTCGAAGAACAGCGTCGGCCGGTCCTGCGCCGTCTTCGTGAAGATCTGCAGAAGGTAGCCGTCGTCGTCGCGATCGACGAGGATGCCGAGCCGGTGCAGATCGCCGTAATCCTCGTCGATCTCGCCGACTCGCTCGGGCACGTCCTCGTAGTAGGCGTCCGGCGTATTCAGGAACAGCACCCCGCGCTCCTGCAGCGCCTCGACGGTCCCGACCACGTTGTCGGTCGCCATCGCCACATGCTGGACGCCGGGTCCCTCGTGGAACTCGAGGTACTCGTCGATCTGGCTCTTGCGCTTCCCCTCGGCCGGCTCGTTGATCGGGAATTTGACCTTCCCCTGGCCGTCCGACATCACCTTCGACATCAGCGCCGAGTACTCGGTCGAGATCTCCTCGTCGGAAAAGTGCAGCATCTCCGTGAAGCCGAGCACGCGCTCGTAGAACGAGACCCACTCGTCCATCCGGCCGAGCTCGACGTTGCCGACGCAGTGGTCGATCGTCCGCAGGCCGACGCCCTGTGCCTGCGGGGCCTCGAGCGCGACAAAGCCGGGAAGGTACGGCCCTGCGTAGTCGGCGCGCCCGACGAAGGTGTGCACCGTGTCGCCGTAGGTCGCGATCGTCGCCAGCTCGACCCGGCCGCTCTCGTCCTCGAGCCGGTGCGGCTCGATGACACCACGTGCGCCACGCTGGACCGCCTGGCGGTACGCCTCCGCGGCGTCCGGCACCGCCAAGGAAATGTCCTTGACGCCGTCGCCATGACGCGCCACATGCTTCGAGATCTCGTGGTTTCCGTGCAGCGCGCTCGTGACGACGAAGCGAATGTCGCCCTGCTCGAGCACGTACGAGACACGATCCCGCACGCCCGTCTCGGGGCCTGCGTAGGCAACCTGCGAGAAGCCCATCGCGTGCTCGTAGTAGAACGCCGCCTGCTTGGCGTTGCCGACATAGAGCTCGACATGGTCCCAGCCGTCAATCGGCATGAAATCAGTGGTCACGAGCCCGATGCTACTCGCCCTTCGGCAGACTCGTCCCGCGCTCGGATCCGGCTCGCGCCTGCTCCCTCAATCGGACGTTCAGCCGGCGCCGCTTGGCGACGAGCTCCGCCTCGAGCCCCTCGAGCGCGAGCCGGCGCGCGCGGACGAGCTCGAGCTGGGTCGCGACGTGGCTCAGGGCCTCGCGCAGGATCGCGACGCGCCGCTCCGCACTTGCACCCTCGCGCCACTCCCGACGCAGCGCCGCGCGGGCCTCCTCGGCCTCGACGATCGCCTTGAGCTCCTCGAGCGAGACGCCGAGCAGCTCGCGCAGGCGGATCAACTCCTCCAGGCGCTCGACGTCGCTCCCGGTGTAGATGCGATGGCTTCCCTTGGCGCGGCTCTCCGGGTCGGCGAGCAGGCCGAGCTCCTCGTAGTAGCGGATCGTCCGCGCTGTCGTGCCCGTCCGCTCCGCGATCTCACCGATCCTCATGCGACCACGTGGGAAGGTCGCAGGAGCGAGATCACGGCGCCCAGCAGCGAGACCGCCGCCAGCACCCAGAGCGCCGTGTGCATGTTGTGGATGAACGGCGCGAGCGCGGAGCTCGAGAGGCCGGAGGCGAGCCCCGAGAAGATCTTGAACAGCACGTCCTTCGGCACGGCGGAGGTGACGACCGCGAGTACGAACGCGATCGAGAGCACCGCACCGGCGTTGGTCAGCAGCATCCGCGCCGCACCGGCGATCCCGCGCCGGTTCGCCGGCACGGCGCCCATCATCGCGGCGGTGTTGGGGCTGTTGAAGATCCCGGAGCCGACGCCGACGAGCCCGAGCCAGAGCGCCGAGTGCCAGTACGGAGTGTGCGCCTGGAGCGTCGTCATCAACGCGAGCCCGAGCGCGGTGAGCAGCATCCCGAGCGCCGCGAGCCCTCGCGAGCCGCGACGGTCGGCGATCCGTCCCGCAATCGGCGAGGCGACGAGCATCCCCGCCGCGAGTGGCGCGAGCTCGACTCCCGCGCGAATCGGCGAAGCGCCCTGCGGGCCCTGGAAGTAGAAGACGAAGATGAACGTGAGGGCAAAGCGCGCCAGCCCGTTCAGGAAGGCAGCGGCCGCGGCGGCCGCAAACAGCCGGTCGCGAAACAGCTCGAGGTCGAGCATCGGCGCGCTGCCTCGCCGCTCGATGAGGACGAACACCGGCAGCAGCACCGCCGCGGCCGCGAAGCCACCGACCACGAGCGGGTCGCTCCAGCCCGAGAGCCCGCCCTTCGAGAGCGCGAGCACGAGACCCGTGAAGCCGACGAGGAAGACCGTGCTGCCGGCGAGGTCGAGGCCGCGGCTCTCGTCGCGCTTGGCGAGCTCGTGCAGCACGAGCCAGGCCCAGATGCTGCCGCCGAGGCCGAGCGGCACGTTGAACCAGAAGACCCAATGCCACGAGATCGCGACGAGCGCGCCTCCGAGCACCGGCCCGAGCACGAGCCCCACGGCAGCAATCATCACGTTCGTCCCCATCGCCAGGCCGAGCTGGTGACGCGGGAAGGCGTCGGTCACGAGCGCCGACGCGTTCGCGAACAGAAACGCGCCCCCGATCCCCTGCACGATTCGCCAGAGGATCAGCGAGGTCGGCCCGCCGGCGAAGCCGGCCCCGAGCGAGGCGAGCGAGAAGAGCACGAAGCCGGCCACGAAGGCGTTCTTACGCCCGAACAGATCCGAGAGCCGCCCCGCAGTCAGCAGCAGCACGGTCGAGGCGATCATGTAAACGAGGATCACCCAGACGAGCTGGAGCAGGCTCGTGTGCAGCGCACGCTCGAGGTCGGGCAGCGCGATGATCAGCGTGCCCGAGTTCAGCGTTGCGAGCAGCATTCCGAGGCTCGTGCACGAGAGCGCCCACCAGCGGTAGTGCGCGTGTTCGGCATCGACCCCGACCCGGCGTCTCTCCGCGGCCAGCTGCATTTGGCCAAGCGTAGCGGATCTTACGTAAACGTAAGGTTCACTCGGTAGAGGGAGCCGGCGGAGTCGGGACCCGGCGATAGGAGAGCGCAAGCCCGGCGCCGATTGCGAAGCCGCCGGCAACCTGCAGGCGGGTCAGCGTCTCGCCCAGCACGAGCAGCGCGAAGATCGCGGCGAAGAACGGCTGCACGTTCGCAAACAGGGTCGCGCGCGACGGGCCGACGCGCTCGATCGCGGTGAACCAGAGGATGTTCGTCGTCACGAGCGGGCCGAGCAGCGCGTAGACGACCCCTGCCCAGACGAGCCAGCCGAGCCGGTAGTCCTGGCGCCACAGCTGGGACGCGGCAGTGAGCACGAGCGGTATCCAGCCGAGCACGAGCACGATCGCGCTGATCCGGAAGGGCGAGTAGCGGCGCATCAGCGGCGCGAGCGCCACGCTGTAGCCGGCCCAGGTCAACGCGGTGCAGATGGCGAGCACGTCGCCCTTCACGTCGGCGGAGACGCCGCCGCCCGAGCCGAGCGCGACGAGCGCGACGCCGCCGAACGACACACCGGCCGCGATCCAGAAGCGCGAGGAGAGCCGCTCCAGCCCGAAGAGGCTCGCGAATCCGGCGGTGATCACCGGCGTGATCCCCAGCACGAGCGCCACGGTCGTCGCCGTCGTGAACCGGATCGCGTACACGTAGCTCATCTGGTTCAGATAGATGCCGACGGCGGCGCAGATTGCGACAAGCCCGAGGTCGCGCCGGTGTACCGTCAGCGAGCCCTCGCGGCGTGCCGTGTAGGACGCGAAGATCGTCGCCGCGACGCCGTAGCGGATCGACGAGTACGCGAGCGGCCGGAATCCGTGCGTGAGGATGTACTTCGTGACCGTGAAGTTGAAGGCCCAGAGAAGCACCGTCGTCAGCAGCATCAGGTCGACGAGCTGGAGCCGGCGCATCCCGCCGACCCTACCGAGTCTCCTGCTTCTGATCGCCGCGTTCCTACGCTCGCAGCAGAGCCAGTTGAAGATGCTGCGGCGCTCGCTCGCCAACTGCCGCTAGGCACCGTGCGCGCGACCCGGCTTCGATAGGGTTCGGCCCGATGGCGGGGCCGACCAGAGAGCAGATCGACCGGCTCGTCGCGCCCGCGACGCCGCACTTCGCGTACCAGCTGCGCGCCCGCATCCGCGAGCTCGTCGAGGACCTGCCGACGGACGATCCTGTCCGCACCTACGGCGAGGAGAAGATGGACCTGCTCGACCGGCTCGGCCATGCGTCCTCGAAGGCCGACGAGGGCGAGCGCGAGTCGCGCGAGAGGCCGGGCTGGGAGGAGATCCCGAGCTCCGCTCCCGCGGACGCCCCGCTCCCGCGCCGCGCGTGAGCGTCGATTCGGTCTTCGTCTCGGGAGGTACGCGCGGGATCGGCAAGGCGATCGCGTTGCGCTTCGCGCGCAGCGGCGCCACGAAGGTCGCCGTCGGTTACATGCGAAATGACGCGGCGGCGGAGGAGACCGCGGAGGAGCTGCGCGCCGCCGGCGCCGAGCCGACGCTCGTGCGCGGCAACATCGCCTCCGCGCGGATCGGCGAGCAGATCGGTGCGCTCGGGCCGCTCGACGCGCTCGTCCACAACGCCGCGACAGGCGTGATCCGGCCCGCGCTCGAGGTCGAGGAGAAGCACTGGAACTGGACGCTCGGGGCGAACGCCCGCGCACTGATCACCCTTGCTCAGGCTGCGGTGCCGCAGATGCGGCCCGGCTCGTCGATCGTCGGCATCTCCTCGCTCGGCGCCTCGCGCGTGCTCGAGAACTACGTGCTCGTCGGCGCTTCCAAGGCCGCGCTCGAGTCGGTCGTCCGCTACCTCGCGGTCGAGCTCGCGCCGCGCGGCATCAGGGTCAACGCCGTCTCCGGGGGGGTCGTCGAGACAGGCGCGCTCGAGCACTTCCCGAATAAGCAGCAGATGCTCTCGTGGAGCAGCGAGCGGACCCCGGCCGGGCGGCTCGTCGAGCCGGACGACATCGCCGCGGCGGTCGAGTTTCTCTGCTCGCCGGAAGCCGAGATGGTGCGCGGCCAGACGCTGATCGTCGACGGCGGCTTCTCGCTGCTCGCCTGAGGCGGGCGTACTCTCTAGACCTGTGGAGCCGACAGAGGGAAACCTGCGTGCCTGGGAAGAGGCGCATCGGCGTCGTCGTGCGGACGGGATGCCCGCAGAGGGTCTCCCGGACCCGGTGCGGCACTCGCTCGCGAGTCTCGAGGGCAAGCGTGTCCTCCACCTGCAGTGCGGAACGGGCGAGGCGACGCTCGAGCTCGCAGCACTTGGAGGCGTCGTCACCGGTGTCGATCCTTCCGAGGAGTCGCTCGACGCCGCGCGTGAGCGGGGACCGTCGATCGTCTGGGTGCAGGGCGAGCCGGGTGCGCTGCCTGCGGAGCTGCGCCGGGGACGCTTCGACCTCGTCTTCGCCGGCCGCGGCGTGCTCGCCTGGGTCGAGGATCTCGGAGGCTTCGCGAAGGGGATCGCGGCGGCGCTGCGTCCCGGCGCCGACCTGCTCCTGTTCGAGGAGCATCCCGCGGCGCTCTGCGTCGACGCGATGATGCGCTGGCGCGAGAACTACTTCGCCGAGGACGTGCGGCTCTGGCGGCTCGGCCAGATCGTGACCGCGCTCGCCCGCACCGGGCTCGTGGTGCGCGCGCTCGAGGAATACCCGGCGCGGACGACCGCCCTCCGCCGGCAGGACTCCAGGCTTCCGGGCGAGTTCTTGCTGCACGCGGTCAAGCCCGCTCGGTAGCCGAGCCCGCACACCTCGTCCCTTCGGGACACGACAGGGGTCAGACCCCTGTCATTGACTACAACGGCTGCGCCTGATTCGGAGAGCAGAATGCGCAGAGTCGCTCCCCGAGCGGAGCTCAGGACCAGGGCCGAAGTCGTGCTCACCGGGAGGCCGTCCGTCCGGGACATGTCAGGGGTCAGACCCCGGGCCTGGCTCGTTCGGACGCGATCCGCGCTCGTCAGCGGCCGAACAGGCGGCCGAGCGTGTCCCCGGCGATGTAGCCCGCCACCTTCGGGTTCTCCTGCAGGCGCCGCAGCGAGTAGGAGTACCACTCCTGCCCGTACGGGACGTACACACGCAGACGGTGGCCCGAGGCTACGAGCTCGTCCGCACGGTTCTCGCGCACGCCGAGGAGCATCTGGAGCTCGTACTCCTCGCGTGCGAGTCCCTGGATTCGCTCGAGGCTCTGCCCGATGAGCCACTCGTCGTGTGTGGCGATTCCCACGTATGCGCCCACCGCAAGCAGCTGATCGAGCGTCGTCACGAAGTTCGCGCGCACGGCGTCGACGTCGCGGAAGGCAAGCTCGGGCGGCTCGACGTAGATGCCCTTGCACAGGCGCACGCTCGGCTGCAGGTCGGCGAGCGCCTGCACGTCCGCGACGGTACGCCGCAGGTATGCCTGCAGCACGACGCCGACGTTGTCGAGACCCGCCTCGCGCAGCTCCCGGTAGAGCCGCAACGTGTCGGTCGTCGTCGACGAATCCTCCATGTCGATCCGCACGAAATCGCCGCGCACCGCAGCGTCGCGCACGAGGACGCGCAGGTGCTCGCGGCACAGGTCGAGGTCGACCTTCAGGCCGAGTGCCGTGAGCTTGACCGACACATTGGCGTCGAGCTGCTCACGCCCGATCGCCGCGAACACGTCCGTGTATGCGCGCACGAGCTCCTGTGTCTCCTCCGGCTCGCGCACCTCCTCGCCCAGCACGTCGACGGTGGCGAGCTTGCCGCGCTCGTTCAGCGCGCGGACCGTGCGCACGGCGTCGTCGAGCGTGGCTCCGGCGATGTAGCGGGAGGAGATCCGCTGTACGACCGGCTTCGGAACGGCGGGGAGAAGCTTGACGATCGCGCGGTCGAGAAGCGCCACAGGCCGCGGGATTCTACTTGCGGCGGTCTCGCGAGTGCCGGTGGAGCCAGACGCTCCACGAGGCGGTGTTCCGTTTCGACGGGATCAGGTCGCGCCAGTCCTTGATCAGGAGCCACAGCCCCGTGCCGGCGACCGAGGCGGCCGCTCGGGGGTGCGAGAACTCGTCGGCGACGACCCCCGCAGGGGCCAGTGCGAGCAGCGCGAGCCCGAGCGCGCACTCGTGCACGCGCTGGCCGAGCACGTACACGCGCGGACCGAGCCGATGGCGCTCGAGGTGCAGAAACCTGCGTAGACGCATGCGGCTCACGCTAGCCGTCATCGGCCAGCGCAGAGCAAAGCCCGCGTTAAGCCCGGTTAACGCTCGCGCATGAAGCCCTGGCGTGCGGCACTGACGAGGGCCACCGCCTCCGGGAAGAGCACCCTCATCGCATCGCGCAGGGCGATCGCCTGCTCGTCGATCGTGCCCTGGGTCGCGATCTGCGACAGCGCGGCCGCCGTGAGCTCGACCGCCGTGTTCAGCGTCAGCGTCGCGAACTGCTCGCGCTGGGCCTCCTGGACAGACTCCGCCTGCGCCTCCGCGAACTCGCGGAGATTCTTCATCAGCTCCTCGGGGTCGCCCCCGAACGGAAATCCGAATCCACCTTCCATCTCGCTCCTCTGTCGGTTCCTCGCATGATTGTGCCCGCTCCTCCGCCCGCCGCGCGGGCCTACCTGCGGTTCCTCACCCGCGCAGCTCGAGCTTGTACGTCTGCTCGATCTCCGCGGTCAGCTCGTCCACGACGGCGAGCCCGACCTTCATCGCCTCGGCGAACGGCGAGGCACCGCCGTCGCCGAGCGCCTGCTCGAGCCGTCTCGTTGCGAGGCCGACGGCGTCCAGGTACTGCGGCGTCGCCACGCGTGGCGGCGTGCCGACCGTCTGTTCGAGCAACAGCGCCGCTTCCTCCGCCTCCTCGATCCCGGGTGGGTTCTCGGTCACGCGCAGCTGACGCAAGCGGTTGCGGAGCTCGGCGAGCTCGCCGCCACCGGAACTCTCGTCCGCGAGCTCGCAGAGTGCCGCGATCGAGGCGGCGCGGCGCACGAGGGCGCGCTCCTCGACCGGGCGCGCGTCGTCGTCGAGAGCAACCCAGCTGCGCCCCTGCTCGCCCTCGAAGGCGCACAGGTAGACGCGTCCGCCCGCATCCGGTTCCACGGCCAGCACGCCCGCAACGGCCTCTCTGCCTGCCGCGTACGCCGAGGCGGCGGCGCCGATCCGCCGCAGGTCCTCGCTCAGGCCCACGCGTCAAGCATAAACTCGGTGCCTTGACCGAGATTAGCGCTCGGGAGCTGTTTGCCCCGCTCGGTCCGACGTACGACCGCTACGCGCGGCTGCTCTCGCTCGGCCAGGACCCTCGCTGGCGGCGCTTCATGGTCTCCCGCGTGCCCGCAGGGACGCATGTGCTCGACGTCGCGACCGGGACCGGCGCGGTCGCCGAGCTCCTCGTCGCGCGCGGGTGCACGGTGGTCGGCCTGGACCAGAGCCCGGAGATGCTCGAGGTGGCGCGCCGACGGGTCGCATACGCGCAGCTCGTCGAGGGGCGCGCCGAGTCGCTGCCCTTCGAGGAAGGGAGCTTCGACGCGCTGACGTTCACCTACCTCCTCCGCTACGTCGAGGATCCGGTCGCGACGCTCCGCGAGCTCGTGCGCGTCGTGCGGCCGGGCGGAACGATCGCCTCGCTCGAATTCGCGGTGCCGCGCGGGCCGTGGCGGCCGCTCTGGGAGCTGTACGTCCGCGTCGGCCTGCCCGCGGCCGGCGCCGTGATCTCGCCGGGCTGGCACGAGGTCGGACGCTTCCTCGGCCCGTCGATCCGGGGCTTTCACGCCCGCTACGACATTGCCGGGCTCTGGCGCGAGGCCGGAATCGCCCACGTCGAGAGCCGACGCATGAGCCTCGGTGGCGGGATCGTGCTCTGGGGGAAGCGGCCATGAGCGAGACGCAGACGGAGGCGCCGGGAGGTGGCGCGAGACCCGCGTTCTATGCGCTGGAGCGAGGGGGCTGGCGCGACTACGTGACCCTCCTGCACGTGCCGTACACAGCGTGGCATCTCTCGTACGTCGCGATCGGAGCCGGGGTCGCGCCGGCGCTCGACGGCCGCCGGCTCGGCGCAACCTTCGCCGCATTCCTGCTCGCGCTCGGGATCGGCGCCCATGCCCTCGACGAGCTGCACGGCCGGCCGCTCGGGACCGCGATCCCCGACCGCATCCTCGTCGGGCTCGCCGTGGTATCGACCGGCGGTGCCGCCGCGCTCGGGATCGCCGTTGCGATCTCGTTCTCGCTCTGGCTCCTCGCCTTCGTCGCGGCGGGCAGCTTCCTCGTCGCCGCCTACAACCTCGAGCTGGCCTCCGGACGCTTCCACACCGACCTCTGGTTCGGACTCGCGTGGGGCGCGTTCCCGGTGCTGACGGCGTACTTCGCGATGGCCGGTCGCCTGCGCGGCGAGGCGATCGTCGTCGCCGCGTTTGCGACGCTGCTCTCGCTCGCGCAGCGGCGTCTGTCGACCCCGGTGCGGGAGATCCGGCGGCGAAGTGGCCTTGCGCCCGAGGTCTCCGCCGAGCTCGTGGCCGTACCCGAGGCGGCGCTTCGCCTGCTCGCGCTCGCGAGCGTCACGCTCGGCTGCGGGCTGCTGCTCATGCACCTACGATGAGCGAATGACCACCACGACGATCGTCGAGATCGGCTTCGCTGCGGCCGCCGTCGGGGCGATCGGCGCGCTCGCCTGCGGGGCCCTCACCTACCTCGGCAAACAGGCGCTGCTGGGGATCGCCGGAGCCGAGGCGGCGGCGGCGGCCGCCGGGTGGGTCCTGTTCGCTCTCGATCCGAGCCGGGAGCTCGGCGTGGCCGCGGGCGGGGTGACGGTCTGCGCGGCGGCGGCCGCTCTCGCGCCGGTGCTCCTGCGGACGGTCGTGCGCGAGCGACGGATCGAGCAGGACATCGTGCGCGCCGAGCAGCGGCTCACCGAGCTCGTCGCACACGAGACCGCTGAGCGGGCGCGCGAGCTCGAACGGACGCTCGCCCGTACGCGCGCCGACTCGATCTCGATCCTCACCGAGGAGGAGCGCCGGATCGCCGAGAACCACCGCGAACTGGTTGCCGAGCGCGAGCACGCGAGCGGCGTCA
The DNA here is from genome assembly GCA_963757725.1 of uncultured Actinomycetes bacterium. Taxonomy (GTDB): domain Bacteria; phylum Actinomycetota; class Thermoleophilia; order Gaiellales; family Gaiellaceae; genus CAVWSR01. The sequence continues at coordinate 335,319 of CAVWSR010000001.1, read as the reverse complement.
AGCTTGTCGCGACCCTGGCGGAGACGCAGCAGAAGGTCGAGCAGCGCGTCGCCGAGTGGCGGGAGGACCTCGAGCGCACGCAGGCTCGGCTGCAGCAGGAGCTGGGCCGGGTCGGCGAGCGGCAGAAGGAGCTGATCGCCGAAGCGGAGGCGCGAATCGCGATCGACGCCGAACGGATCGCCTCGGAGAGCGAGGAGCAACGCGCGACGATGCTGCGGCTGCGGGACGACCTCGAGCGATCGACTGCGGAGGTGCTCGTCCGGGCAGCGGCCGAGATCGAGACTCACGCGCAGGAGCGCCGGCGCGCGCTCGACGAGCTGGCCGACCGGCTGCGGCGTCGCGAGCACTCGCTCGGCGAGCACATCGAACGCGAAGAGGCAGAGGCAACCGAACGGCTCAAGCTCGGCTTCGCCGACGTCGAGCGCCGTCAGGTCGAGGCGCTCGAGCGCGCCGTCGAGCGAGCGTCCGGGCGCTTTTCGGAAGCCGCGGTCCAGCAGTTCGGAGACGAGATCAAGGCGGCGCGCGAAGGCGCCGCCCAGCGGCTCGCGCGGGAGCTGGATCGCGCCGTCCAGGCGTTCGCGCGCGAGGCCGACATCGCGCTCGGCGAGCGGGTGGGCCAGGTCGGCGAGACGGGCGCCCAGCGACTCGAGAAGCGCCTTGCCCAGATTGGGGCCGAGCTCGAGCGCCAGCGAGACGACGCCCTCGCCGCGCTGGGACGCAAGCTCGAGGAGACCGAGGGCGACTTCCGCCGCAGGCTGCAGTCGTTCGCGGCCGACGCAGAGGCCGAGCGCGGCGTCGTCGAGGCGCGCCTGCACGAGCTCTCCCGGCGGATCGAGGAGACGATGGCGCACGCTCAGGAGCGGATCAGCGCGGCCGCACGGCTCAACGGCTGACCCGGGCCACATTCCGGACCCACTGGACGAGGCAAACCTTTTCGGGGAGGGTTCGTCTGACCGAGCACGAACCGTCTTCCATGGCCGAGATGACCGAGCTGACCGAGACCATCAACACGAACACGACGAGCGAGCGCGCCAAGGTCGAGAGCTGGCGGCTCCACGTTCTGATCGAGGCCGGCTACCCGCTGCCGCTCGCCGAGCGAATCGCGGGCAGCGAGGCGGATCTCCACCGCGCGGTCGAGCTTGTGCACCAGGGCTGCTCGTTCGAGACGGCCGCCGAGATCCTGGTCTAGTCACGACCGACACGCCGGCGGTCGCTCGGGACGCCGTTCGACGGTCCGTCGCGGCGAAGCGCGCCTGGCCGCACGCGCTAGGCTCGACCCCGTGGCGAAGGCCGAGGCGATCGAGTACGGCGACCGACGGGTCTATACGGTCCGCGCATTCAACGACGGCGTCGGGGGCTGGCTCGCAGCGGCTGCCGAGCGTCTGGGTCGAGGGCGAGATCACCGAGCTGCGCCGCCAGGAGGCGTGGGCTTCGGTCTTCTTTACGCTCAAGGATCCCGCCGACGGCGCCTGCCTGCCGGTGCAGATGCCGCGCGGCCAGTTCGACGCGCTGAGGCTGAACCTCCTCGACGGCGAACGCGTCCACGTCTACGGCCGGCCGGCGCTGTTCGAGGCGAAGGGCGAGTTCCAGCTAGGGCACTGACGATCGAGCGCTTCGGCCTCGGCGCCCACCTCGCCGCGCTCGAGCGGCTTGAAGGAGCTGCTCGCCGCCGAGGGTCTGTTCGCCGCCGAGCGCAAGCGGCCGCTGCCCTTCCTGCCCACCAAGATCGGCCTCGTCACCGGCAACGATGCGGCCGCCAAGCGCGACGTGATCACCGCGATCACGGCACGCTTCCCGCCCGCCCACATCGTGATCGCCGAGACGCTCGTGCAGGGGCCGCGCGCCGCCGCCGGGCTCGTGGAGGCACTCGCGCTGATCTGCGGCGAGGGTGTCGACGTGATCGTCGTGGCCCGAGGCGGCGGCAGCTTCGAGGATCTCCTTCCCTTCAGCGACGAGCGGGTCGTCCGTGCCATCGCGACCTGTGCCGTCCCCGTCGTCAGCGCAGTCGGGCACGAGCAGGACACACCTCTGTGCGACCTCGTGGCGGACGTACGCGCGTCGACTCCAACCGCCGCAGGGCGTCTCGTCGTCCCCGACCTGGTCGAGCTGAACGCGTCACTTGCGCGCGCGCGCTCCGGCATCGAGCGCGGCGCCCGCCGCGCAGTGGAACGCCACGCAGAGCGACTCGCGCTCGCGCACACCGGGCTCGAGCGGGGCGCGCGCCGCACGGTCGAGCGTCACGACGAGCGCCTGCGCGCGAGTCGCGAGCGCCTGCGAGCCGCACCCGGACTCGCGCTCGAGCGGCGACGCCACGCGCCTCGAGCACACGGCCGGCCGCCTGCGCGCCCTTTCGCCACGCTCGACGCTGGAGCGCGGCTACGCGATCGTGCGAGCGGGCGCCGCAATCGTCCGGACTCCGGTCGAACCGGGCACACACATCGACGTCGAGGTCGCCGAGGGCTCGTTCGGAGCGGTGGCCGAATGACCGAAGAGCTCACCTTCGAGGCAGCTCAGAAGGAGCTCGAGGCGATCGTCGAGAAGCTCGAGCGCGGCCAGGCGACCCTCGACGAGATGACCGAGCTCTGGCAGCGCGGCGAGGAGCTCTACGCCTTCTGCCGGGCGAAGCTCGACGCCGCGCAGGGCCGGATCGAGGAGCTCGCCAAGCGCGCGGGGGCCTAGCCGGTGAGCTCCTGCGGCTCGTCGACCGCCTCACGCGAGGCCTGGTCGGCCTGCTCGGCGCCTGGCATCACGCGCAGCATCGCGACCGAAAGTCCCTCGCGCGCGAGGAAGATCAGCCCGACGCCGATCCCGACCGAGGCCTCGATCATCTGCAGGCCGAAGCCGTAGGCGACGCCGCGGCCGGTCGCGACGCCGTACTGCACGAGCGGCAGCGCGATCGCCGCCTGGACGAGTCCGACGTTGCCGGGCCAGAGCGGGAAGATGGTCGCGACGTTCATCAGCACGAGCACGAGCCCGGCGGCGGGCAAAGGCGAATGGATGTGGAACGCGCGCATGGCCGTGTAGACGGCGAGCAGCTGGCAGAGCCAGCCGAGGAACTGGAACAGCACGGCGATGGCGGCGCGCGGACCGACCCGCATCACGCCGAGACCGGAGCGGGCCATCGTCAGCACCCGGCGCGCGCACCGAGCCCGTCGACCCGCACGCCCGTGTGGAGCTTCGCGCTCGCGAACGCAAACGCGAACAGCGCGACGCCGACGGCGACGAAGCCGACGAGCGCGGTCGACGCCCAGGCTGGAATCTTCGCCGTGATCATCACGTAGATGATCAGGACCACGACCGGCACGAGATCGAAGACGCGGTGCGCGAAGACGGTGCCGACGAGCGTCGCCCACAGGCCCTTGCGCTTCGGCAGCTTGCGGACGAGCACGCCGACGCGCGCCAGTTCGCCGATCCGGCCCGGCAGCACGGCGTTGGCCATCAGGCCGACCGAGAAAGCCGAGAAGATGCTGCGGAAACGGGGCCAGGGCTTCGGTATCGCCGCGTCGATCACCTGCGTCCACGCGAACGACCGCGCGACCACCGAGAGCAGGTTCAGGCCGATCGCGACTGCGACCCACTCCCAGACGACGGCGGTGAACGCGTCGCCGACGGCGCGCCAGTTCGGCCCGCGAAACCAGAGCAGTGCGGTGACTCCCGCAAGCCCTGCCAGCACGACCGCGAGACGCAGCCAGGTGTTGCGCAGCAGGATCACGCTGTCACCCGCTCGTAGATCTCCACGAGCCGGCGGGCGATGTCGTCCCACGAGTACTTCTCGATCGCGAGAGCGCGCGCCGCCGTACCCATCCGCTCGCGCCTTGGCTCGTCCTGGAGCAGGCCCACGATCGCAGCCAGGAGGGCCGGCTCGTCGCCGGGCGGGAACAGGACCGCCGTCTCGGGCGTGACCACGGCGCGATACCCGTCGATGTCAGAGGCGACGACCGGCAGCGCGCAGGCGAAGCCGCGGGTCAGGACCATGCCGAAGCTCTCGCCGCCGAGGGATGGTGCGATCAGCGCCTTGGCCGTGAGCAGCTCCGCCGTCAGATCCTCCTGCGAGAGGAAGCCGCGGATGTCGACTCCCTCGTCGCTGACGCGCAGCCGGGTCAGGAGCAGGCGGACGGCGAGCGGGTCGGCGCCGACGACGCTGAGCCGTGCGCCGGTGGCCCGATGGATGTCGGGCCAGACCTTCAACAGCACCTGCAGGCCCTTGCGAGTCTCCTGCCGGCCGGCGAAGACGACGCGGTGGTCGCGGCCGCCGGCCTCCGCCGCAGGCGGGATCAGGACACCGTTCGGCACGATCTCGTACTCGCCCGGGAGCCAGCGGTTCGCCGTCTCGGCCGCCATCGGCGACACCGCGATCCGGTGGTCGATGCGCTCCTCCAGGAACCCCCAGACCGGCTTCGCGAGCGCCATCCAGCCGAGGTTGCCGCTCGCATGGTGGGTGGCGACGATCGGCGTCTCGCGCGCAAGCCCGAGCGCGACGACGCACGGCGTCGGCGTCATCGGCTCGTGCAGGTGGAGCACGTCGAAGCGCTCGCGCTTCAGTGCCGCCCTGATTCGGAAGAAGGAGCGCGGGCTGAGGATGATGTTCGGCAGCGTGCCGTTCGCCGGCACGATCACCGAGCGGCCGATCGGGATCACGTCGGGCGGCGGATCGCCGTGACGGCCGACACGCGGGTGCAGGACGCGCGTGAACTGGCCCGGCGGATCGTTGCCCATGATCGTGCGCGTCTCGACGCCGAGTCGGTTCAGCGCCTCCGCCTGCAGCTCGGCGTGCTCGACGACGGCGCCCCAGAAGGACCACGAATACGGAACCACGATGCCCACCTTCACAGCGAGGAGAGCCTAACCGCACCTCGACGCCGAACCGGCAAACGCGGCCGGGACGAGGGTGCAGCGCACTGTCGAAGTCGGGCAGCAGACCTACGGCCCGCGATCGTAGAGTGCGACCGTGAGTCTGCTCAGGACTCTGGCCGTGGAGATCGGCGTCCGCCAGTGCGGCACCGACGCCGCGGCGCGCGCCGCCGAGGCGATCGCCGACGCGTTCGCCGCGCTCGGCCTCGAGCCGCGCTTCCAGGAATTCCCTCTGCTCGGCTACGACGCCGAGGAACCGGAGCTCTGGATCGACGGCGAGCGGTGGGCCGCCGCACCGTGCATGTACGCGCACCCGGGCGAGTGCGAGGGCGAGGTGCGGCGACTCTCCCGAGACGTCTGGGCGATTGGCGAAGGCCGGCTCGTGCGCTCGGCCTTCGGCAGGGGCCCGACCCCGCGCTTCGGCGGCAGCGCAGCAGGCGGCCACGTCGCCCAGCCGCCGGCGGCATTTCTCTCCCGCACCGATGCGGAGCGGCTCCACGACGGGCAGCACGCTCGCCTGGTCGTGCGCGGCGACGTTCGTGCCCGGCCGGCGCGATCGAAACGTGATCGCCGAGATACCTGGGGCCAACGACGAGCTCGTCGTCGTCGGCGCGCATTTCGACTCGGTCTGGCGCGGCAACGGGGCGATCGACAACGCCAGCGGCGTCGAAGGCATGCTGCGCGTCGCCGAACGATTCGCCGGGCAGAAGCACGCGCGCACGCTGCAGTTCGTCGCGTTCGGCGCCGAGGAGGTCGGCCTGATCGGCGCGCGGCGCTACGTCGCGGCGGCGCGCGAGCGCGCCGAGCTCGGGAGGATCGCCGGCATGGTGAACCTCGACTGCATCGGCCACGGCGACAAGCTCGAGCTGCTGTGCGCGCCGGAGGCCCTGCTCGCCCGGACCGAGCAGGAGGCGTGGAAGCTCGGCCTCTACGACCGCTACGAGGTCGTCACGGAGCTGGACGAGGAGGCGGGCACCGACCACTTGCCCTTCGCGCAGGCGGGGATTCCGGCGCTGAGCATCCTCCATTTCCCCTACGAGGAGTACCACCTGCCGGACGAGTCGCTCGACCTGATCGACGAGGCGAAGCTGCAAGACGCGGTCGACCTCGCGGCGGCGATGGTCGAGAGCCAGCTCGCGGATCCGATCCCCAGATAGCCGAAAGGCCGCCGGCGCCGGGTTAGACTCGACGACAATGGCGGATACCGGCCTCGCCGAGCTGCACACTCACCTGGGCGGCTCGGTCTCCTCCGAGATCATGTGGACGCTGGCGCACGAGCAGGGGATCGCGCTACCGGTGAAGGACTACTGGGAGTTCGACCGGCTCGTGACCGTCAGCGACCCGCGTGGCGTGCCGAATCTCGACGCGCTCGACGCGATCTACCACTGGACCGAGCTGATCCAGTCGAGCCCGCTGGCCGTGGAGCGCTCGGTCCACGCGGCGATCGGCGGCGCCTACCGCTCCCAGCGAATCACCACGTTCGAGCTTCGGTTCAACCCGATGAAGCGCAACCGGGGCGGCGAGCGCGACCTCGACCACATCATCCTCGCCGCCGCGCGCGGGCTCGACCAGGCGTCGCTCGAGTATCCGCAGGTGCGCGCCGGATTGATCCTGATGATGGACCGGACGTTCACCGCCCAGCAGAACGCGATCCTCGTCGAGAAGGCGATCGCCTGGGCGCCGCGCGGAATCGTCGGCGTCGACATCGCCGGGCCGCGGCCGGGAGGTGGGCGGTACGACTACCGCCAGCTCTCCCCGATGGTCGAGCGCGCGCGGGAAACGGGCCTGGGCGTGACGATCCACGTCGGCGAGGAGGGCGGCGACATGGGTCGTGAGGAGCTCGGCGAGGTGATCGAGGTGCTACGCCCCGACCGGATCGGCCACGGCATCCTGGCCGCGGGCGACCCCGACCTGATGGCCGCCCTGCGCGAGCGTCAGATCGTGCTCGAGATCTGCCCCACCTCGAACCTGCTCACGAGGGCGCTCCCCGACGAGGCCGCCGTACGCGACACCTTCCGGGCCTTCGTCGAGCACGGCGTCAGGTTCACGATCGCCACCGACGGCCCGGAGATGATGCACACCCACCTGCGGGACGAGCTCGAGCTGCTGCTGCGGATCGGCGCGCTCGACGAGGCCGAGCTCGCCGAGGCGAACCGCCGCGGACACGAGGCCAGCTTCATCGGCGGTGTCGACAGTGGCGTCGGCGTAAGCGCGTCAGTTACTCCCAAGGGTCAATAGGCAGCACCGGTCCGGGCTGATTGGCTGTCGCAGCATGAACCGTGCACTGGCAGGCACTCTCCCCCCGATCACGACGCGACAGCGGCAGGTTGTCGAGCTGATCGCTGCAGGGTGCTCCAACGAGGAAGTCGGGGCCCGTCTCGGCATCTCCCCGCGGACGGCGAAGGCACATTCGGACGCACTCCGTCTGAAGCTCGGCGTCAGTCGCCGACGCCAGATCCCTTTCGCCTACCGGGCCATGACGGGTGACGACCCGATTGCTCCAAGCCTCGAGCCTCTCGGCTCGGGGGACTGACGGCACCGCGCCCGCGGCCCCGCCTGGGTCGCGGGCGCGGACTCCTCTTTCCTTCAGGCGATCGGCGGTGCATAGTTAGTGGCATGAAGATCTAGCTCGTCGGCGCAAGGTGCGGTATCCGCGCGGAACAGCAGGGGCAGAGGGCATGGAGCAGGCAACAGCCGCGCGAATCAGACAACCGAAGCTCATCGAACGCCCGCGTCTAACGCGGCAACTCGACGAGTGCGGAGCGAGGGTGATCTTGCTGTTCGCTCCAGCTGGCTATGGCAAGACGGTCTTGGTGCGCCAGTGGCTAGAAGGTAGACCGCATCCATCTGGACGCTATGCCTGCACACCCGCCTCACGAGACGTCGCTGTCTTTGCGGCAGGGCTTGCAAGAGCCGCCCAGGAGATCGTGCCGGATGTAGGTGCGCGCATGATGATGCGGCTACGCAGCGCCACGTCACCCTCGGCTGAATCATCAGCACTTGCAGAGATGCTTGCGAACGACCTAGCGCGTTGGCCCTCAAACGCTTGGCTCGCAGTGGACGATTACCACTCAACCGGGGGATCGCCGGCATGCGACATGTTTCTTGCAACGCTCTTAGCCTGCTGTTCGGTGAATCTCATATGCGCGACTCGCTCCCGGCCAGGCTGGGCCTCAATACGTTCGCTGCTCTCCGGTGAGCGTTTCGAACTCACCCAGAATGAACTGGCGATGACTGAGGAGGAGGCTAGAAGCATCGTCGACGATGACCGGCTAGTCATGGCCGCTGCCGGGTGGCCAGTGGCCCTCGGACTGGCCACGCTCGCCTCCACTACGACGTGGGAGGGAGGGGCGTCGTTCGGACACGCCCTCCATCAGTTGCTGATCGAAGAGATGTTGGCGGACGTCGACGCGGATATGAAGCTACCACTCTGTCTTCTCGCATTCTGCGACGACACAACCGTATCGATGGCCAGAAGCCTCTTGGGGGCTGATGTCACGGTCAAAGCGATCGCCGAAGGGCAGCGATGCGGACTGCTCACTATCAATGGCGAGGCGCTCGAAATGCACCCGCTTATCCAGGAGACGCTGCGAAGGCAGGTCCCCCTCTTGGATTCGCGCGAGGCACACCGAGCCTTCGTTGCGCGTCTCATTGAGAACGAACTCTGGGATAGCGCTTTCGTAGCGATCGCAACCAATGATGCGTTCGACCTTCTTACCGATCTGGTCGTTGCTTCCATCGGGCAGCTCCTCTCCCACGGACGAGAGGCCACAGTCGAGCACTGGTTAGACGTCGCCCGTCGGCGAGGAATGACTTCTCCAGTGCATCTATATGCCGAGGGTGAACTGGCTTGCCGGAGAGGCGAGCACCGTCGTGCCGAGGCCCTCGCCTTGGAAGCGACACGAACGCTCCCCGCTAAGCACTCGCTGATGACGCACGCCTGGGGACTCGCTGGACGAACGGCGCATCTGACGGACCGGTATGGAGAGGCGATCGAACGTCACACTGCGGCCGAAGCCTGCGCTGTCACAGAGTGCGACCGCAACAACGCGGTTTGGGGCCAGTTCGTGAGCGCGGCACATTTAGAGCGTGATCTCTGCATCGATGCTGCACGACGCGTGTTCGCGTGTGACGATCCGACACCTGAGGGAGCTCTGCGACTTGCCACGGCACACTACGAAGAAGCCATCCGCGGAGGATCGCTAGCAGCGATCCAGGGTGTGATGGAACGCGCCTCAGAATTGAGCGCGCATGCGCGCGATCCTTGGCAGTTGAGCAGCTTTCTCAACATCTACTGCCGATGGCTTTCCCTTCGAGCTTCATACGATGCGGCCCTCGCGAGCCAGCGAAGGCAACTGGCCATCATTGAGTCAAATCGCCTGATCTTCGCGATGGCAAGCACGCTAGCGAACGCTGCACAAGCAAGCCTCGGCCGGCGCGATTTCGCAGGCGCCACCCGAGCGATCGCAGCAGCCAAGCAATGGGCCTGCGATCTCGACGACCCTCACAATATGCTTGACATTCGCGCCACGGAGTTGCGACTTTTCCTGGCTCGCCAGGCATTCGACAAGGCTCTTACCCTCATCGAAAAACGATCGGAGATCGATCTCCGTGTGGGCCTGCCGATGAAAGCTGACTATCAAGCCACGCGGGCGTTAGTACTCGCCTGCGCCGGCACGCCAGCGGAGGCCCGCCGAGCCATCCGTGAAATATGCGAAGGAACGGCCGAGGCCGAAACGCTCGTCGCGAGCGCCAAGGCAATCACCCTGTTGCGAAGTGGCGCCCGGGGGGCGGCGCAGGCGATCGATGCACTGCTCGAGGCCTTGAAAAGGCGCGGGTCGGCCGACAGCTTCGTCGCCGCCTATCGTGCACACCCCGCCTTACTTGAACGACTTGTCAGCCGGCATCCATGTGAAGCCGAACTCCAGCGCATCATCGAATCGGCCAACGACCGCATTCTTGGACGCCTCGCCGGCATGAGTTTCGCGACAGACTCCTCGCCCGTCGATAACTTGTCGAAGCGTGAGACCCAAGTCTACGGACTGCTTGCCCAAGGCCTTACGAATAGAGAAATCGCACGGTTGCTCTTCGTGCAAGAGGTGACTGTCAAGGTACACGTCCGCCATATCTTCGAGAAGCTCGGGGTCAGAAATCGTGTTGAGGCGGTCTCGCGCCACCGTTAGCCTGCGGCGGCTACAACCAACGAGGGCATGCCAGCGTTAGGCCCCCGGGTGGCGAAGCCGAAATCGACGCCCGCTCCGATCCTGTAATCCTCTGAGGCACCGGCGAGAATCGCCTCGAAAGCTGCAACTACCGTGGTGTCAAACTGGCTTTCAACAGCCTGAGCAAGTCGCATACGAGCGACGCGGCTCGGCATGGCGTCTCGGTATGGTCGGTCGGAACTCATCGCGTTGTATGCATCTGCAACGGCAATAACTCTAGAGAGAAGGGGAATCTCATCTCCGGCGAGACCATCTGGGTACCCGTGACCGTCGACTCTTTCGTGGTGATGACGAACAATCGCCGCGATCTCCGAGTAATCGTCCACCTTCGCTAGGATCCGCTCTCCGATTTCCGAGTGTCGCTCCATCTGACGCCGTTCCTCGAGCGTCAGCGCGCCGGGTTTCTCAAGCAGTCCGGCCGGAAGACCGATCTTGCCGATGTCGTGAACCAAGCCGCAAAGGTGAGCGAGTTGCTGCTCCTCCTTGGAAAGACCAAGCCGAGCGGCTATGTCTTGCGCATAGATGGCCACAGCCGCCGAATGCCCCGCCGTGTACCGGTCACGGGCATCGAGGGTTGCCATGAGGGCTGTCGCAAAAGACATGTTTGCCCTCTCCAGTCGCCTATTCATGTCGGTCAGGCCGTCGGTCAGCCGTCGCTGGTCTTGATAGAGCGCGAAGAGGCGATGAGCCGCGAGCGCGGGCCCGAAGAACAACAGGATTGTCCATTGCGATACCTCTCGGTACGCGATCGCAAGAATTGCAACGAGGGGCGCGTAGAGGATGACGGCGGCAGGCACGACGGGCGCAACCGTGCGGAATGCTCTACCGACGTCCCTACCCCTCAGTTGGATCGTTACTAGCGCGAAGGTCACATCGAGCAGCTGCGCTATGACAGCGCCCACGGCGGTCGCGATTGCAAGCTGTGCATACGATTTTCTGAGAGACCAGCCGCTAGATGGGCACCCAGCGCGGTGGCCACGGCGGTCATCGCTCTGCTGCTTGTGTAGATGCCCCACCTCAGATAGCGTCGCTCCACCGGCGCCCATAGATCCGGCAGCATTGAGACGGCCGCCACGAGAGCCGCGGCGACGGGCCCAAACAACACAGCTACCAGCACAGTAGGGACCAGGGAAATCGATTCCTGGAGGCTGTCGCTCAGCGTCACATTCGCACGCTCAGAGACGGCTGCGACGAGGGCTAGCGGCAGGACTACGAACAGTGGCCCTAAGTCCCAGCCGGCCGCAACCGCCGCGGCCACACCGCCGCATGCGGCGATGACGAGCCCACAGGCATAGACCTCGAGTCCGCTAACCGAGAAGGGTAGATCTACTGAAAAATGACTGAAAGATCTATTCAAACCTGTCCTAACTCCGACCACGGGTGTTACGGTCATGCGTGCCGTCAGTCCCCGCCTAAGGAGTTGTGAAATGCGCCAGTCAGTTGCTCGTCTTATGTCGCGCGGCCTCGTCGCCGGCGGACTCAAGGGGTGGTAACCAAAGCCATCGCAGCTTCCGTTTCACCAAGGCTCGTGGCATCACCCGAATGAGGCATTTCCACAGGCTGTTGAAAAGCGCGAAAGACCTCGAAACTGGCTCCCACTGAGGCCCCGGACTCCGGCCTCGGGGGGCCGATCTTCTGCTCAGGGCCAATCCGCTGACGTCCTGGAGCACCGAGCCGGATGAACGAAGGTCGCTCGGTTCGGCGAGAACGACACACGTGGGCGCCGCATCCTCACTCCCTTGGGCTCTCCTAGGCAATGATGCCGCGGCGGAAGCCGACGGCGACGGCGTGGGCGCGCGAGCGCGCCTGGAGCTTCGCAAGCAGGTGGCGGACGTGCGACTTGACCGTCTCCTCGGAGAGGAACAGCCGCTGGCCGATCTCGCGGTTGACGAGCCCGTCGGAAATCAGCTGCAGCACCTCAACCTCGCGCATGGTGGGTTCCTGCTCCAGCTCGCGGAGCGGGCCTTGCAACGGAACCAGCTCGGCACTCTGATTGCCGCGGCGCGCCGCAGCCTCGTCGAAGCGACGGGAGTGCCCGACATAGCGGTTCAGGATCTCTTTGCGCGCGGCGGCGTCCACGACCGAACTATCGGCGTTGGAGGTACCCCGCTTTAGGGGCAGTACCCCGTTTTAGGGATTCTGCGGCGGCTGTGACTCGCCGGAGGAGTCCCGCGGCAGGGCCCGCTAAGCGGCTTCCGACGTCGAAATCGGAGCCACGCGCGCTAGAGCCGCACGAACTTGCGGCGCCGCTCCGCGTACGAAGCCGGCTCGTCCTCCTCGACGACGCCGTGCACTCCGTCACGGTCGGTCGAGTGCAGGATGCGACCCTCGCCGAGCCAGAACGCGATGTGGTCCGCCGCCCCCTCCCCGTAGGTGACGAGATCGCCCGGGCGCGGCTCGGCGACCTCCACGGCGGCGTCCTCCTGCTGGTCGGCGTCGCGCGGGACGACGCGGCCGAGCCGCCTGTACGCCATGTGGACGAGGCCTGAGCAGTCGATGCCGTGTGAGCTCAACCCGCCCCAGAGATACGGCGCGCCGAGATAGGAGCGCGCCTCCGCGACTGCGTCGCCGCCGAGCCCGAGCGCAGTCTCGGCGATCCAGCCCGGATAGTCGTAGACGGTGCGGATCCTCGCCCAGCCGTCACGCCGCTCCTCGACGGCCAGCGGCTCGCCGTGAAGCGCCTGGGTCACCTGTTCCGACGCGGCGTCGGCGTCCCTGTGGATCGGCGCGACCTCGACCATGCAGACGCGAACCTCGCTCACGCGAGCGATGGTACCGAGGCCGCTTCGGGCCGAATCGCGCCCGCGGCGATCTCCTCCGCCCAGTGGCAGGCCACATGGTGGCCGGGCTCGAGCTCGCGCAGCTCGGGGCGATCCTCACGGCAGCGCGTCGGCTGGACGTACGGGCAGCGCGTGTGGAAGCGGCAGGCCGCGGGCGGCGCGGCCGGGCTCGGAATGTCGCCCTGCAGCAGGATCGTGGTGCGCTGCCGCTCGATCTTCGGGTCCGGGATCGGCACCGCCGAGAGCAGCGAGATCGTGTACGGATGGAGCGGCCGCTCGTAGAGCTCGCCCGCCGGCGACACCTCGACGATCGCGCCGAGGTACATGACGGCGATCCGGTCGGAGATGTGGCGGACGACCGCCAGGTCGTGGGCGATGAACAGGTAGGTGAGATCGAACTCCTGCTGGAGCGTCTCGAGCAGGTTGATGATCTGCGCCTGGATCGAGACGTCGAGCGCCGACACCGGCTCGTCGGCGACGATGAAGTCCGGGTTGACCGCGAGCGCACGCGCAACGCCGATCCGCTGGCGCTGACCGCCGGAGAACTCGTGCGGATAGCGGCTCGCCGCGTCCGCGGGGAGGCCGACGACCTCGAGCAGCTCGCGCACCCGGGTGGCGACCGTGCGCCGGGTCGCGAGCCCGTGCGAGCGCAGCGGCTCGCCGACGATGCGCGCGACCGAGTGGCGCGGGTTGAGCGAGGCGAACGGATCCTGGAAGACCATCTGCATCCGCCGGCGCAAGGGGCGCAGGTCGCCCTCGCCGAGCTTCGAGATGTCCTGCCCGTCGAACAGAACGCGGCCTGACGTCGGCTCGTAGAGCCGCAGGATCGCGCGGCCGACCGTCGACTTGCCGCAGCCGGACTCGCCGACGAGCCCGAGCGTCTCGCCGCGCTCGATCCGCAGCGAGACGCCGTCGACAGCCTTGATGTCGCCGACGTGCCGGTCGAGCACGATCCCGCTTCTGATCGGAAACCAGACACGCAGGTCGTCCAGCTCGACGAGCGGCGCCCCGTTCGAGCTCACGCGAGCGCCGCCTCGCGCTGCCACGCGTCCGCGGGGACCGGGTTGAAGCACGCGACGCGGTGGCCCGGCTCGACCTCGTGGAGCGGCGGCACCTCGAGGCGCGACTGCTCGACCTCGTAGGCGCAGCGCGGCGCGAACGGGCACGCCGCCGGAGGGCGCAGCATGTCGCGCGGCGCACCCTCGATCGGGTGCAGCTTGCGCCCGCGCGGCGCGTCGAGGCGCGGAACGCTCTGGAGCAGCCCGAGCGTGTACGGGTGGCGCGGCGTCTCGAACACCTGCTCCGCCGAGCCCGTCTCGACGAACATCCCGGCGTACATCACGTTGACGCGCTCGCACATGCCGGCCACGACGCCGAGATCGTGCGTGATCAGGACGAGCGCCGTGTCGCGATCGGCGACGAGCTGGCGCAGCAGGTCGAGGATCTGCGCCTGGATCGTGACGTCGAGCGCGGTCGTCGGCTCGTCCGCAATCAATACCTTCGGCTCGCAGGCGAGCGCCATCGCAATCATGGCGCGCTGGCGCATGCCGCCCGAGAACTGGTGCGGATAGTCGGAGATACGCGCCTTCGCGCTCGGAATCCCGACCTGGTCGAGCAGCTCTGCGGCTCGGATCTCGGCCTGCTTGCGGTCGGTCCCGAAATGGGTCTGGAGCGCCTCCCGGATCTGGCGGCCGACGGTCAGCACCGGGTTCAGGCTCGTCATCGGATCCTGGAAGATCATCGCGATCTCCTTGCCGCGGATCCGGCGCAGCTCCCGGTCGCTCAGCTGAAGCAGGTCGCGTCCCTCGAACTGCGCTGACCCGCCCGTGACGCGGCCGGCTCGCGCGAGGATCCCGAGCAGCGCGAGCGAGGTGACGCTCTTGCCGCAGCCAGACTCGCCGACGATCCCGAGCGTCTCGCCCGGTGCGATGTCGAACGAGACGCCGTTGACGGCATAGACGGTGCCGCGCTGCGTCCAGAACTCGACGCGCAGCCCGTCCACGGCGAGCAGCGGCTCACGCACCGATTGCGTCCCTTCGCCGGCGGAACACGCCGACGCGTCCCCGCAACTTCGGGTCGAGCGCCTCGCGCAGGCCGTCGCCGATCAGGTTGAAGCCGAGCGCGGAGATCACGATCGCGAGGCCCGGCACGATCGCGAGCCACGGAGCCGACTCCAGGTACTGGTTCGCGTCGGTCAGCATCGCCCCCCACTCCGGCCGCGAGGGATCCTGGTCGCCGAGCCCGAGGAACGAGAGCCCCGCAACGTCGATGATCGCCGTCGCGAGCGCGAGCGTCCCCTGCACGATCACCGGCGAGATCGCATTCGGGAGGATGTGCGAGACGAGGATCTTCCGGCGCGGCACCCCGACCGAGCGGGCCGCGAGCACGAAATCGTTCTCCCGCTGTGAGAGCACGGAACCGCGCAGGAGCCGCGCGAAGATCGGGATGTTCGCGACGCCGACCGCGACCATCACCTGCCAGAGGCCCTGCCCGAGCGCCGCGACGACGCCGATCGCGAGCAGCAGGCCCGGGATCGCGAGCATCACGTCCATCAACCGCATGATCAGGCTGTCGACGAAGCCGCCCAGGAAGCCGGCGACCGATCCGAGCACGAGCCCGACGGAGAGCCCGACCGCGACCGAGACGACGCCGATCAGCAGCGAGTAGCGCGCGCCGAAGAGGATGCGCGAGTACTCGTCGCGCCCGAGCCGGTCGACCCCGAACCAGTGCGCCGACGACGGGCCCGGACAGCAGCCTTGCTCGATCAGCTTCAGGTTCTGGTCCAGCGGCCCGTACCGGGCGAGCAGCGGCGCGAAGATCGCCACGACGACGAAGAGGGCGAGGAAGAAGAAGCCCGCGATCGCAGCGGGGTTGCGGCGCAGGCGCGACCACGCGTCCCGCCAGAGCCCGCTCGGCGGAACCTCGAAGGCGACGTCGACGGCCTCGATCTGAGCGACGCTCACGAGTAGCGGATCCGCGGGTTGATCAGCGCGTACGAGATGTCCACGAGCAGGTTCACGAGCACGAAGATCACCGAGAGGAAGAGGATCCCGGCCTCGAGCACCGGATAGTCGCGCGTCGCGATCGCCTGGTAGAGCCAGGTGCCGACCCCCGGCCGCGCGAACACGGTTTCGGTCAGGATCGCGCCCGAGAGCAGGAAGCCCGTCTGCAGGCCGATGATCGTCGAGATCGGCAGCAGCGCGTTCCGCAGCACGTGGCGCCGGTCGACGATGCGCGGCGCGAGTCCCTTGGCCCGGGCGGTGCGCACGTAGTCCTCGTTCTGCACGTCGAGCACGGCCGCGCGCGTGATGCGCGCGACGATCGCGAGTGGAATCGAGCCGAGCGCGATCGCCGGCAGGACCAGATGCTTGACCACGTCCCAGAGCGCGCTCCAATCCCGCTCGATGATCGCGTCGAGGACGTAGAAGTTCGTCGGATGCGGGGTGTCGATCAACACCGAGATCCGGCCGACGGTCGGCAGCCAGTGCAGCTTCACCGCGAAGATGTACTTGAGGATGATCCCGAGGAAGAAGACGGGCGTCGAGATCCCGATCAGCGAGGCGACGAGGCTCGAGTGGTCGAGCCAGCTCCCGTAGCGCTTCGCCGCGACGAACCCGAGCGGGATCCCGAGCAGCACCGCGACGAACATCGCCGAGAGCGCGAGCTCGATCGTCGAAGGGAAGCGGTCGCCGAAGTCGGTCGTGACCTTGCGCCGGTCCTCGATCGAGTAGCCGAAGTCGCCCTTGAGCGTCGTCTTCGCCCAGGCGAAGTACTGAGAGTAGATCGGCTTGTCGAGCCCGTACTGGTGCTTGAATTGCGCGACGTTCTGCGTCGTCGCGCGCTCGCCGAGCAGCGCGATCGCCGGCCCGCCGGGCAGCGCGTGGATCCAGAGGAAGACGAGAATCGAGAGCCCGACGAGGATCGGGACGAGAAGCATCAGCCGGCGGACGACGAATCTCAGCATGGTTCCGTCGTCCGCCGGCTCGGGCTGTCGCTATTCGACCGAGACGAGGCTGAACTGCTGGAGGTCAACCGGACTCGGCACGTAGCCGTGGATTCCCTTGCGGAATGCAATGGCCGGCGAGCTGTGCGCGTACGGCACGCCCGGCAGGAACTTCATGATCATCTCGTTCGCCTGCTGGTACTCCTTCACCCGCTTGGCGGCGTTCGTCTCGCCGAGCGCCTTGTTCAGGATCGCGTAGATGGCCGGGTCCTTGAAGTTGCCCCAGGCGTCCTGCGGGGTGCGGAAGAACGTCCCGATGAAGTTGTCGGGGTCGCCCCAGTCACCGGTCCAGCCGACGAGGTACATCTGGGCCTTGCCGGTGTTGACGGCGCTCAGGTAGTCGGGGCGCCACGGGGCGCTGTGGGCGACGACCTGGAAGCCCGCCTTCTCGAGCCCTGCAGCGAACGCCTCGAAGTTGGCCTTCGGGTCCGGCATGTAGGGCCGGGTCACGCTCGTCGGGTACCAGAAGTCGACCTTGACCGGCAGGGTGAGGCCCGCCTGCTTCAGCAGCGCCTTCGACTTGTCCGGGTTGTAGGTGTACTTCTGGACGTTCTTCGAGTAGCCGAACAGCTGCGGCGGCATGAACTCGTTCGCCACCGTCGCCCGGCCCGCGTAGAACGAGTTGACGACCGATTGCCGGTCGAGGCCGTAGGCGATGGCCTGCCGCACGAGCGGGTTGTCCAGCGGCGGCGCCTGGTTGAAGCCGACGTAGGCGACGTTGAACGCCGGGCGGCTGAGGATCTGGATGCCCGCCTTCTTCAGCGTCGGGATGTCCTGGGGCGCGACGAGGTCGTAGCCGTCGATCTCGCCCGACTGCAGGGCCTGCAGGCGCGCGGCGTTGTCGGGGATCGCCTTGAAGATCAGCCGCTGGATCGAGGGCTTCTTGCCCCAGTAGTTCGGGTTCGGCACGAGCTCCAGCTTGTCGCCGACCTTCCAGCTCTTGAGCATGAACGGGCCGGTGCCCGTCGGGTGCTGGGTCGCGTAGGTTCCGGTCGGGTGGAAGACGCCGTTCGCGTCGACCGAGCCCTGGTTGGCGCCGTACTTCGCCATCGCCGTCGGGCTCTCCATCGAGAACGACGGTGCCGAGAGGGCACTGATGAACGAGGCGGAGCGGGCCGTCAGGTACAGCCGCACCGAGTTCTGGCCGAGCGCCTTGCAGCCCTTGTACAGGCTCGTGGTCGGGCTCCCGGGCTCGTTGTGCGCGAACCCGCCGAAGACCGTCTGCCAGTAGTAGGTGGCGTTCGGGTTCTGGAACGAGCCGGTGAAGTTGTACCAACGGCCGAAGTTGGCGCAGACGGCGGCCGCGTTGAAGGCCGTTCCGTCGGTGAACTTGACGCCCGGACGGAGCTTGAACGTCCAGGTCAGGCCGTTCTTCGAGGGCGCCCAGCTCAGCGCGAGCCCCGGTGCCGGCACGGTCGTACCCGGCTTCAGCGAGACGAGCCCTTCGTAGATCTGGCTGACCACGCGCCCGGACTCACCGTCCGAGATCAGGGCGCCGTCGAGCGCGACGGGATCGGCCGAGCTTCCGAAGACGAGCGTGTTGGCGGCCTTGCCGCCCGCGCTCGCTCCCACCGCAAGCGCGGCGGCCAGCCCGAGCACAGCGACCGGTAGCACCACCTTCAAGGCTTTACTCCTCACGTTTTGCTCCCTTGTTCGCAGAGAGAATCCTCTGGGCGAAACTGAATGGTGAGTATCCACCCCGTCGGTCCAAAAGTGAAGCGCGAGCCGGGGCGACGGCCAGTCAGAGTACCTGACGTTCGCCACGGAAAAACGGCGAAGGGCGCCTCGACGGCGCCCTTCGGGGCAGGCACGCTGCGGCGTGGCGCTACGCCGCGAGCGAGATCAGGTCACGCAGCGCCGACAGCCGTGCAAGGGCCTGGCCCTCGAGCTGGCGTACTCGCTCGCGCGTCAGGTCGAGCTCGTGTCCGATCGCCTCGAGTGTCCACGGCTCGCCCTCGAAGCCGAAGCGCAGCTCCAGGATCCGCCGCTCCCGCTCCGGCAGCGCGTCGAGCGCACGGCGCACACCCTGGCGGCGCAGCGATTCCTCCGCCTCGTCGAACGGATCAGCGGCCTCGCGGTCGGCAAACAGGTCGCCGAGCTCGCCTTCGTCCTCCGCCCCGACCGTCTGGTTCAGCGAAACGGACGCCTGGGCGGCTCCGAGCGCCTCCTCGACATGCTGGATCGGCAGGCCGGTTGCCTCGGCGAGCTCCTCGCGGGTCGCTTCGCGGCCGAGCTCGACCTCGAGCCGGCGTGCGGCCCGCGACAGCTTCTGCTGGCGCTCGACCACGTGCACGGGGACGCGGATCGTCCGCGCGTGATTGGCGACCGCCCGCTGCACCGACTGGCGGATCCACCAGGTCGCGTAGGTCGAGAACTTGTAGCCGCGGCGCCAGTCGAACTTCTCGACGGCGCGGTTCAGCCCGAGCGTCCCCTCCTGGATCAGGTCCAGGAACGGCACCCCGAGCCCGCGGTAGCCCTTGGCGATCGAGACGACGAGACGCAGGTTGGACTCGATCATCCGCCGCTTCGCGACCGGGTCGCCGCGCTCGATCTGCTTCGCAAGGGTGACTTCCTCGGCCGCGGTGAGCAGCTTGTGGCGGCCCACGTCGGCCAGGAACAGCTGCAGGCTGTCGGCCGAGCCCGAGAGAGCGTGCGTCTCGTGCGGGATGGGCGCGGCCTCGGCCTTCTCGGCCTCCGACTCCGCGACCGGCGGCCCGACCTCGAGCCCGATCCGCTCGAATTCGCGCGTGACATCCTCGATGTCCTGATCGTTCAGCTCGTGCTCGAGCACGAATGCCTCGAACTCGGCCGGCTGGATCCAGCCGCGTTCCTCCGCGCCCTCGACGAGCGACCGAGCCTGGTCCGTCTCGAGGAGCTCCAGAATCTGATTCTGCGTCAAGTGGTTCTTTTCAGTCCCTTCGGCCCTGCTTCGTGGGTCTTCACAAGCCTTCGCACTCTAGGACAGAACTCCTCGCCATGCCACGGTAAACCATTCGACTTTGTGCGCTCGCGATCCTTGTAACGAACGCCTCTCACTGCATATTCCGTGACAGAGGCTGATCGGTTCATATACCGAGATCGTTAAGGAAGACGTCGCTCCTGCGTAAAGGTTTGCTAAGCAGCTGTGATGGTCGGTTCGGCGGGCGCCTCGGCCTCCTCGGCGGGCCGCTCGCGCGCCCATTCCTCGTCGAACTCGACCCTCCACTTTCCCTCGTCGTTCTGCTCGAGCTTCAGCTTGGCGCTGAACGACCGCCCCGAGCGGCCGCGGAAGCCGGTGACGGCCTTCTCGGTCTTGCGGTTCGCCATCAGCTCCTTGACGACGACGGGCGTCAGGATCTTGCCGGCCTTCTGCTTCCAGACGACGAAGCCGCAGCCGGGATCGTCCTTCGTCCAGCAGGAGTAGCCCTTGCGGTTCTCGATCACATCCTTGCCGCAGACGGGACAGGGACCCAGGTTGGCCCGCTCGATCTTGACCTCCTTGAGCTTGTCGAGCTCGGCGATCGTCTCGGTCGTGAACTTGACGATGTCGCTCATGAAGGCCTTGCGGCTGTCCTTCCCCTCCTCGATCAGGCCGAGCCGGTGCTCCCACCCCCCGGTCAGCTCCGGCGAGGTCAGCGCATGCTCGCCGAGCATGCCGATCACCTGAACGCCCTTCGAGGTCGCGTGCAACGCGCGCCCGTCGCGTTCGATGTAGCCGACCGCGATCAGGCGCTCGATGATCGACGCACGCGTCGCGGGCGTGCCGATCCCCGATTCCTTCATCGCCTCGCGCAGATCGGCGTCCTCGATGTCCTTGCCCGCAGTCTCCATCGCGGCGAGCAGCGAGGCCTCGGTGAAGCGCCTCGGTGGCTGCGTCTCCTTGGCGAGCGACCGCACGTCGCGGGTCTCGACCGACTCGCCCTGGTCGAGCTTCGGCAGGAATTGATCGCCGCCCTCGTCGTCCTCCGTCGCGTCGGGATCGCGCGCCTCCTCGCCGTAGACCGCCTTGAAGCCGGCCTCGACGAGCACGCGGCCGCTCGTGCGGAAGACGTTCTCGTTCACGGTCGTCTCGACGCGCGTCCGCTCGTAGACGGCCTCGGGGTGGAAGATCGCGAGGAAGCGCCTGGCGACGAGATCGTAGATCTTGCGCTCGTCGTCCCCGAACTTCGAGAGGTCGTGGTGCGCGTTGGTGGGGATGATCGCGTGATGGTCGCCGACCTTGGCGTCGTTGACGACCCGGCCGAGCGGGAGCGACTCCAGCCGCATCACGTACCTCGCCGCAACGGCGTACTCGCGGTTCTCCCCCACATTGGCAGCCGTGGGCCGGATCTCCTCGACGAGATCGGTCGAGAGGTACCGCGAGTTCGTGCGCGGATACGTGATCGCCTTCTTGTCCTCGTACAGCTTCTGCGCGGCGCCGAGCGTACGGCGCGCAGAGAAGCCGTAGAGCGTGTTGGCGTGGCGCTGTAACGAGGTCAGGTCGTAGAGGAGCTGAGGAAGCTCTCGCTCCTCCTTCTTCTCGAGCTTCGTGATCGTGCCGTCGCGCCCCTTCGTCGACTCGACGATTCTGGTCGCCTCGTCCTCCTTGATGCGCTTGCCACCGAGGTAGCGACCGACGTAGAGGCGCTCCTCGCTCGCGGCGAACCTCGCCTCGACGAGCCAGTAGGGCTCCGGGACGAAGTTCTTGATCTCGACCTCGCGGCGAGCCACGAGCGCGAGCGTCGGTGTCTGGACCCGGCCGAGCGAGACGGCGCCGTCGAAGGCGCCCCGCAGCCGGATCGAGGCGGCGCGGGTCGCGTTCATGCCGACGAGCCAGTCGGCCTCCGAGCGCGAGCGCGCGGCTTCCTCGAGCGTCCGCAGCTCCTCGCCGGGACGCAGGCGGGCGAATGCCTCCTGGATCGCCTTCTTCGTCATCGAGGAGAGCCAGAGCCGCTTGACCGGCTTCTGCACCTTCGACGTCTCGACCGTGTAGGCGAAGATCAGCTCGCCCTCGCGGCCGGCGTCGCAGGCGTTCACGATCGCGTCGACGTCGGCGCGCTTGATCAGCTTGTGGATCAGGTCGAGCTGCTTCTTCGAGCGGGCGTCGCGCGGCCGCAGCTTGAACTTGTCAGGCACGATCGGCAGATCGGCCATGCGCCACTTCTTCAGCTTCTCGTCGTACTCCTCGGGATCGACGAGCTCGACGAGGTGGCCGACGGCCCAGGTGATGACCGTCTCGTCGGACTCGAGGCAGCCCTCGCCGACCTTCTTGAAGGCGCCCGGGAGCGCGGCCGCGATGTCGCGGCCGACGGAGGGTTTCTCTGCGATGACGAGCGTCTTTCCCACGTGGGACACCATAGCGAAGCGGAATTCGGCCGCTCATGCGGCCTGCCGACACAGGTTCGGCACGGTGACGGCGCTCCCTTGATACTCCGAAGCGATGAAACCGAGCCCCTTGTACCACTTCGCTGCGATTCCAACCTGGCCGATCGTGCGCTTTCTCTATCGCCTCCAGGTACGCGGGCTCGAGAACCTGCCGCCGGCCGGCGGCTTCGTGCTGGCGGCGAACCACAACTCGAACTTCGACCCGTGGGTGCTCGGGATCCCGCTCTACCCGCACCGCTTCCTGCGCTTCATGGCCAAGTCGGAGCTCTACTGGACGCCGCTCAACGTGATCCTGGATGCCGGCGGCGCCTTCCCGGTGCGACGCGGCGAGAAGGACGAGCAGGCGATCCAGACCGCCGTCGACCTCTGCCGCGCAGGCCACATCGTCGTGATGTTCCCCGAAGGGACCCGCCGTCGGAAGGGGCTGCGAAAGAAATGGGAGGCGAAGGCGCACAGCGGCGCGGCGCGGATCGCGCTCGAGGCCGGCGTGCCGCTCGTGCCGGCGGGGATCCGCGGTACCGACCGGCTGCGCAACCTCGCGCGGCTGCGCGTCGACTACGGCGCGCCGATCCCGCTCGACGAGCTGCAGGGCGAGAGCATCCGCGAGGCCTCGCGTGAGGCGACCGAGCGGCTGATGGCGGCGATCGAGCAGCTCGAGCACGTGCCGTGAGCGAGACCCTGCTCGCGGTCGACGGGGACTCGTTCGCGCACCGTGCCTACCACGCGCTGCCGAAGTCGATCAGGCGCGCCGCCGGCCGGCCGGCCGGCGCGATCGTCGGCTTCACCAACATGATCGTCCGGCTCTGGGAGGCCGAGCGGCCGAGCGCGGTGCTCGTGGCCTGGGACTCCGTCGGCCTGCCGACCTACCGGACCGAGGCGCTCGAGGCATACCAGTCCGGCCGGGTGTTCGACGACGAGCTCGTCGAACAGCTCGAGCTCTTGCCTGAGCTGATGGAAGCGATCGGGTTCGCCTGTGCAAAGGCCGCCGGCTACGAGGCCGACGACTTCCTCGCCGCCGCCGCGAAGAGCTGGCCCGGACCGGTGCTCGTCGCCACCTCCGACCGTGACGCTTTCCAGCTCGCGAGCGAGCGGGTCACGATCCTGCAGCCTGCGAAGGGCGTCAGCGAGCTCGCGCGCATCGGCCCTGCCGGGGTGCGCGAGCGCTACGGCGTCGAGCCCGAGCAGGTGCCTGACCTGATCGCGCTGCGGGGCGATCCCTCGGACAGGATTCCGGGGGCACAGGGGATCGGGCCGAAGAAGGCCGCCGAGGTCGTGAACGAGCACGGGTCGCTCGAGGCCGCGCTCGCGGCCGGGCGTTTCTCGGCCGAGGCGGACGCGCTACGGCTCTACAAGCGTCTCGCGACGATGGACGCAGACGCGCCGCTTCCCCCGCTCGTCACGCTAGCTCCGGATTGGACCCGGGCCGGCGAGCTTGCCCGCGCCTGGGGCGTCAATCAGCTCTCGGATCGACTGGCGGCGCTCGCCTCCTAGAATCACGATCGTGGACGCGTGGCTCACGCAAGCGGCCGACGTGCTCGCACGGGAGACAGAGCTCTCGCGCGGGGCGCTCGAGCTGAGCGAAGAGCAGGCGACGACCCTGCTCGACCTCGCGCGGATCGCCGCCCACGAGAGCGGCGAGCGCACGAACGCGCCGCTCCTCTGCTACCTGGTCGGGCTCGCCGCAGGCGCGAAGAGCCTCGACGAGCTTGCCGACGCGGTCCGCCGATCGACATCCTGAGCCACAGCCTGTTCGAGCGGCTCCACCCGACCGGGCACCATCCCGAGTCGCCGCGGAGACTCGAGGTGCTGCTCTCCCACCAGCTCGTCTGGAGCGAGGGCCGTCCCGCGTACGAGTTCGACCTCGAGCGCTGTCACGACGCTGCCTACGTGGCGCGGGTGAAGGCGGTGAGCGAGCCGGAGTGGCTGGACGGCGACACAATTGCGACCGAATCGAGCTGGCAGGCCGCGCTGCTCGCGGCCGGGACGGCGATGGAGGCGGCGCACCGAGGGGCGTTCGCGCTCGTGCGGCCCCCGGGCCACCACGCGCTGCCCGGGCGAGCGATGGGCTTCTGTCTGTTCAACAACGTCGCCGTCGCCGCCCGCTACGCGCAACGCGAGCTCGGCGTGGAACGCGTCGCGATCCTCGACTGGGACGTCCACCACGGCAACGGGACGCAGGAGATCTTCTGGGACGATGAGTCGGTGCTCGTGGTCTCGCTCCACCAGTGGCCCTTCTACCCGGGGAGCGGCGGGCCGGGCGAGCAGACCGACACGATCCTGAACATTCCGCTGTCCGCCGGCTCGGGCGACGAGGAGTACCTGCATGCGTTCGACCGCACGGTGGTGCCCGCGATGGAGCGCTTCGACCCCCACCTCCTGATCGTCTCGGCGGGCTTCGACGCGCACGCGGATGACCCCCTTGCCGGAATGTGCGTGACCGAGGCCGGTTTCCGCGAGCTGGCGCGCCGCGCGCGGCAGCTCGCCCCGCGCGTCGCAGCGGTGCTCGAGGGCGGATACAACCTCGAGACGCTGCCCGGCCTCGTCGATGCGGCGCTCGAGGGCTTCAGCACCCCCTGAGAAAGACGGCCGGCCCCTCTCGGAGCCGACCGTTGCATCAACTTCGCCACCGCTACTTCGCCGTTCCCGCGTCGAAGGAGCTGATCGTCTTCCACCACTTGCTCCGCCCGTTCCCAGCGGATGGAGAGGCTTGTGACCAGGTTATCGTCTGATGCCTGCGGCGGCTCATCGCCCAGAATGGGCGAACTGCACTCACCCAAAATGGGTGACTAGCCGCGCGGAAAACGGGTGACTAGCCACGGGCGGCCGCGAGTGCTTCGATCGCCTCGCGACGCGAGGAAACGCCGAGCTTTGCGAGCACGCTCTTCACGTGTGAGCGCACGGTGTGCTCGGAGATGAACAGGCGCTTGGCGATCTCGTCCGTGTCGAGCCGCTCGTCGAGCAGGAGCAGCACCTCCAGCTCGCGGGCGCTGAGCACGGCCGCGATCGAGTGCGGCACGCCGCCGCCGCTGCCGCGACCGCCGCCCGCGCGCAGTTGCTCGAGGAGCCGCCGTGCTACCGCACCCGAGAGCGCGGCCTCGCCTCGGGCGACGCCGCGGAGGAACTCGACGATCCGCTCGGGCGGCTCGCTCTTCAGCAGGTAGCCGGCCGCTCCGCCACGGATCGCGGCGAGCAGGTTGTCCTCGGTGCCGTCGGCGGTGAGGACGACGACCTCGCACGCGGGCGCGGCCTCGCGCAGGCGCGGCAGTGCGTCGAGCCCGTCCATCCCCGGCATCGAGAGGTCGAGCAGGACCACGTCCGGCTCGAGCGCGGCCGCGAGCTCGATCGCCTCGGCTCCGTCGGCGGCCTGGCCTGCCACCTCGAAGCCGTGCTGCGTGAGGAGCAGCGCGAGGGCGTCCCGCGTGAGCGGATGGTCGTCGACGATCAGGAGGCGCAGGGACATCGTTCTCCTCTCATCGGTCGCACCGCTTCTGCCGACAAGGATGAAGATGAGGCCCGACAGGGACACCTATCGCGCATGGATCGTCGGCGAGATCCTGCTGCTTGGCCTGCTCGGAGCGACGCTCGGGCTATTCGGCGCCTACCCCACTCTACGCACGAGCTGGCAGCTGCCGGAGGCGCGCCTCGCGCTCGACACGGCAGTCGCCCTGGCGGCGGCGCTCGTCGCCGTGCTCGCCGGCGTCCGCTTCTCGGCCGAAGGGAGACGGCTCGACCTCCTGCTCTGCGGCGGTT
Organism: uncultured Actinomycetes bacterium; assembly: GCA_963757725.1. Taxonomy (GTDB): domain Bacteria; phylum Actinomycetota; class Thermoleophilia; order Gaiellales; family Gaiellaceae; genus CAVWSR01. The sequence continues at coordinate 309,370 of CAVWSR010000001.1, read as the reverse complement.
TCGGCGTGCTGGCCGTCACGAACCTGGCCTTCTCGATCGGGCCCGTCCTCGGCGGGCAGCCGGTGCACCGGATCGAGGGTTGGGCGCGTCTGGGCGGGCGGTTGCTCGGCTGGGGGCTGATCGCGTTCGCGCCCTGGGCCCGCGGGCGCATCAACGCCCGCGAGCGTGCGGGCGTGAACACCCTCGCCGCCTTGGCCGCGCTGGTGCTCGCAATCTGGCTGCTTTGCCACTGGCTCGGAGCGACGTTGCCCGCGCTCGAGTGGTCGCCGGGGGACACCACACCGCTGCCGCTCACGAGCGTCATGGCGATCCAGGCGCTGCTCGCGCTGCTGGCGCTGGTCGGCTTCGGCTGGCGGTTCTGGACGCGGGGGGAGGATCTCGACCGCTGGCTCACGCTCGCCGCCACGCTCGCACTCTTCTCGGAGCTGCACTACGTCTTCAACCCGGTCGTCGCGAGCTCGATGGTCTCGCAGGCCGATTTCCTGCGGATGCTCTCGTACGGGCTCCTGCTCGCCGGGGTGTGGCGGGCGATCCGGTTCGCGGAGTTCGGGCGCGCGGTCGCGGACGAACGCGCGCGGGTCGCGCGCGAGATCCACGACGGGCTCGCCCAGTACCTGTTCGCGATCTCGACGCACACGTCGATGCTCGAGAACGGCGCCGATCTGAACGAGCTCCTGCCAAAGCTCAAGGAGGCGACGGTCGCCGCCCAGCAGGAGGCGCGCTTCGCCGTGCTCGCACTGTCCTCGGCAAGCGGCACCGCGCCGTTCGACTCTGCGCTTCGCCGCTACGTTGAGTTCCTCACGGCTGACGGAGTCCTCGCCGTCGACCTCGAGATCGACCCCGGGATCCGGCTCGCGCCGGATGAGCAGATCGAGGTCTTCCGCATCGTCCAAGAGGGGCTCGGCAACGTCCGCAAGCATGCGAACGCGACGACCGCGCGCGTACGGATCGGCCAGGTCTTCGGCCAGCGCTACGTGACCGTGGTCGACGACGGCATCGGCTTCGACGGCGAGACGAGCCCGGCCGGGCAGGGGCTGAAGAACATCCGCAGGCGGGCCGAGTCGATCGAGGGCGGCGTCTCGCTGCGCACGCGCCCCGGCGGCGGCACCGCGCTCGAAGTCCTGCTCCGCGCCTAGACGCTCTAGAGGCCGTACTCGACGGCGGCGGAAACGATCGCTTCGGTCCGGGAATCAACGTTTCCGCGCGCGACGGCTACGCGAGATCGGGTCCCAGCCAACCCGCCCGGGGGTCGTTCGAACGTACGTTGGAACCGATACATGGGGATGCGGCACGATCATGGCTCCTCTACGGCTGCGCTCACGGCGCCCGGCTCAGCGGGCCAGCGCGACAGCGCCCATCTGCAGCAGATCCTCGAGACGCAGCGCATGATCACCGCGGTCGACCTCGACCTCGACGCGATCATGGCCCTGCTCTGCTTGCGGACGCAGGAGCTGACGGGCGCCGAGGGCGCCGCCGTCCTGCTCGCGAACGACGACCAGACCCTCCGATACGCCGCCGGCACCGGCTCGTTCGCCGCGGATGTCGGCGGGACCGTGCCGATCCACGACAGCCCGGCCGGGTCGATGTTCCTGCGGAAGGGTCCGGTGGTCGGCGAGCTCGCCGGCGGCTGCGGCCTCGGAGTCTCGCTGCGGCGCGGCGACCAGGCGATCGGAGTGCTCGAAGCGGTCGCGGCCGGCTCCGGCAGCTTCGACGAAGACGACGCGCGCATGCTCGGCCTGCTCTCGGTCCTCCTTTCGGCGGTGCTCAGCAACGCCGACGCGTTGGAGGCCAAGCGCGCTCAGGTCGAGACGCTCGGGCGCTTCCGCAAGATCTTCGACGGAGCCCCGATCGGCTTCCTCCGCCTCGACGCCGACGGGCGCGTGGTCGAGGCGAACATCGCGATCGAGGAGATGCTCGGCTACTCCGCGGCCGAGCTCGGCGAACTGGGAATCGCGGACATCACCGACCCGCCGCACCTCGACCGCTGCGTCACGCTCTACGGCGAGATCGTGGCGGGAGCCCGCGACTCCTACGACATCGAGAAACGCTACATCCGCAAGGACGGGGAGATGTTCTGGGCCCGCGCCAGGGCGACCGTGCTCGAGCGCGACGCCACAGGCCTGCCGCAGTTCACGATCATGATGATCGAGGACATCAGCAAACGTAAGGCCGGCGAGCTCGTGCTGCGTGAGAACAACCAGCTCGCGCAGATCGTCGAGACCCAGCGCGACATCGCCGCGGCCGGGCTCGATCTGGAGGCCGTGATGCGGCTGATCGCCGGGCGGGCACTCCTGCTCACCGGAGCCGACGGCGCGGCCGTGAACCTGATCGAGGGGGCCGACGTCGTCCTGCGGGCCGCGAGCGGTATCACCGCGAAGCTTGTCGGCATCCGCCAGCCGCTTGCCGGCAGCGTAACCCGGCATGCGGCCAGCTCGGGCCGCACCCTGCTGATCGAGCGCTCGGAGGGCGACGAGCGGCTGAACCAGGCGCTCGTCAACGAGCTCGGGGAGCGGTCGCACATCTGCGTGCCGTTCTTCAGAGGCGGGCAGATCGTCGGCTCGCTGAGCGTGATCAGCACCTCCGAGACCGACGGGCTCGGCGAGAACGACCGCCAGACGCTCGAGCTGCTCGGCGTCGTGCTCTCGTCCGCCGTGACTGCCGCCGCGGAGTTCGATGCCAAGCGCAAGCAGGTCGAGGCCCTCACGCAATTCGAGGTCGTCTGGAAGAACGCGCCCGTCGGCATCCAGATCGTCGATCTCGACGGCCGGATCATCGCCGCCAACCCGGCTCTCTCGGCCATCTGCGGCCACACGGTCGAGGAGCTCGGCACGATGGTGGTCGGCGACCTGATCCACCTGGAGGATGCTCCCCGCGTGCGCGAGGATGCTGCGCGACTCATCGCCGGCGGATACGAGTCGGACACGAGCGAGCTCGCGTACCGGTTGCAGAACGAGCGGCGCGAGATCTTCGTCAGCTCGTCGGCGTCGCTGATCCGCGACGCGAACGGCGAGCCGACCTTCATGCTCGAGATGGTCGAGGACGTGACGGTGCGCAGGGCCGCCGAGGAGCAGCAGCGGCAGTCGCAGAAGACCGAAGCGATCGGGCAGCTCGCAGCGGGCATCGCGCACGACTTCAACAACCTGCTGATGGGCGTCCTCGGCTATGCCGGGCTCGCGCACGGTCAGGTCGAGGAGGGCTCCGCGATCGCCGGCTACCTCGCCCAGATCGAGCAGACCGCCAACCGGGCCGGGTCGCTGACGAAACAGCTGCTCGCATTCGGCCGCCGCCAGACCCTGCAGCCCCGCGAGATCGACCTCAATGCGTTCGTCGCCGACATGGTCACGATGCTCGCGCGGGTACTCGGCGACCACATCGAGATCGTCACCCGGCTCGACCCGACGCTCCCCGACCCTGTGCGCCGACCCGACCCAGATCCAGCAAGTCGTGCTCAACCTCGCGCTGAACGCGCGCGACGCGATGCCGGCAGGAGGCATCCTGACGATCGAGACCGAGCACGTGACGATCGGACCGGATCGACCCGCGGGGCCGGTCGAACTAGAGCCCGGCAGCTACGTCGCCCTGACGGTCGGCGACACGGGCGAAGGCATGTCTCCGGAGCTCAAGGAGCGCATCTTCGAACCGTTCTTCACGACCAAGAACGTCGGCGAAGGCACGGGGCTCGGACTGCCGAGCGTCTACGGCATCGTCAAGCAGAGCCGCGGCGACATCGAGGTCACGAGCGAGCTCGGCAAGGGGAGCGCGTTCCGGATCTATCTCCCGGCTTCCGAAGCGGCGTCTACGGCCGACAGCACACACGGGCGCCCCCGGATCCTCGTGGTCGAGGACTCCGAGATCGTGCGCGGCCTGCTCCTGGCCGTGATCGGTGGCGGCGGCTACGAGGTCGTTGCGGTCGGGGATCCCGAAGCGGCCCTCGAGCTCTTCGAGCGGGAGCCGCCCTTCGACCTGCTCCTGAGCGACATCGTCCTGCCGCGGATGAGCGGCGTCGACCTCGCCGCGCGGATCCGGGAGCTGCAGCCGTCGATCCGCGTCCTCTTCATGTCGGGCTACCAGCGCGACGAGCACGTCGATCCGGCGCAGCTGATCGCCAAGCCGTTCTCGAATGACGAACTGCTCGCCAAGCTCGACTCGACGCTCGCCTCGATCGCGACCTCCTCGTAGCGGCCAGGGCTATGCCGCGACCGCGACGCCCGGCGCCGCGCGCTTCTCGACCCGGCCTAGCGGGTCGAGACGCCGGCGGTCGAGCCGGCGTCGACCGGCAGCGCGATTCCGGTCACGAACGACGAGCGGTCGGAGATCAGCCAGGCAACGGCCTCGGCGACCTCGGCGGGCTCGCCCAGTCGGTTGATTGCCTGCGGCGCGGTCAGCTCCGCCTGCCGCTCGGGCGGCAGGTGCTCGACCATGAACGTGCGGATCGCGGCCGGGCAGACGCAGTTCACCCGGATCCCCTCGTTCGCGAACTCGAGGGCCGCCGTCTTCGTCAGGCCGACCACGCCGAACTTGCTCGCGATGTACGCGCCGAGCGCAGGCACAGCCAGAAGGCCGGCCAACGAGGCGGTATTGACGATCGCGCCGCCGCCCTGGGAGAGCATCTGCGGGATCTGGTATTTCATGCCGAGCCAGACGCCCTTGAGGTTGACCTCGATGATCCGGTCGAACTCGGCCTCCTCGGTCTCGGGAATCGTGGCGTGGTACTCGATCCCGGCGTTGTTGTGCGCAAAGTCGAGGCGGCCGAACGCCTCGACCGTCGCTGCCACGAGCAGCTGCTGGTCGGCGGCGCTCGTGACGTCGCCCGCAACGAAGCGCGCCCGACCGCCCGACTGCTCGATCAACCGTACGGTCTCCTCGCCGTCGGCCCGCCGAGCCTCGAGATCGTTCACGAGCACCCCCGCCGCACCCTCACGGGCGAGCACGAGGGCGGTCGCCCGGCCGATCCCGCCGGCAGCACCGGTGACGAGCCCTGCCTTCCCCTCCACAAGCATGAGCCGATCCTAAGCGGTTGATCGCGGAGGTCGCTACCGAACTCGCCGAGCCGGCCGACCAGCGCTCCGCCGGAGACGACGCCACTCTTGATGCGCGTGCCGCCGACATCGATCGCCGCGGCGGCGGTGCCGGACCCGAGCGCGGTACGACGGGGAGTTCATGACACACCGCATGGTCCCGGCCGAGCACCCTCCGCGCAACCCGGCTCGAGGCAAGCCGCGGACCGGAGCCGGACGCTTGCCGCGGTGGGTCTCCGGCCCAAGCACAAGACCACCCTTCCGGGTCATGAGGCCGGCCCACGCCACTGCTATCACCTGCCTGTCGGTTGAGGGGCTGGCGGCCCGGCTGCTCTCACGATGGGGGGAAGTCATCCGAACGCCACTCCGGATTCGGTGCTTCTCCTCGCTCGAATCCGACCCGTGCCCGGCCCGGAAACGAGACGCCGCGGCGTGCCCGGAGCCCCGCGGTGCCGCGAACGCTAGGACGCCTCGGACGCGTTCGCGACCTGCCGAACGGCTGGAGATGCCTCCCGGTCAGCGGGGGCTCCCGCATCATCTCCCGCCTCGCCGAGCGTCTCCACGATCGAGTACGCCGCGTGCCGCTCGACAACTCGTTCGACGGTGGGGTCTTCATGCCCGGGCAGGATCACGAAGCGCCTTGGGTTCAGCCGCACGCTGCGATAACGCCGGATCGGGATCGACAGATGCGCGGCGCATTCCGGGTCTCGGCATTCACACAGAAACTGCCGATCGGCGTCCTCGAACAAACCGCCCCCTACCTCTGCGATCCGCTCGTTCACGTCACGGTAGATGGCCTGGATCTTTGCTTCCCGTTCGGCGCTCACGCTCTCCCACCACGCGGAGGAGCTCAGGGCTAGCGCCGCAGGGGCTAGCGATTCTGCTCAAATATACCTCAGAACAAGGAAGAATACTACTCGATTCTGATCTGCTCACGAGCCGCCCGAGCGCGCCCTGGGCAAGCGCCCGTGAGGGCCGCGCGCCTCCAAACCAATGTGGTCCAAGGGTTTGCGGCGTTGCGTTTGCTCGTGGCGGTCGACAGACTGGGCCGATGAGACTCAAGGGTTTCTTCGGTCGTTGGTCGAAGGGCGAGGACCGGCGCGCGGTCGAACGGGCGGAGCTCCAGTCGCGGATGACGCCGCAGGAGCGAGCGGTCGACGGTGAAGACTTCGAGGCGCGAAAGGCCGACACCGCCACGAACTCGAGCTGGGTGGGGTCGGAGGCGGATGCGGCGGCATCCGACGACCTGGACGCGACCTAACCGAGCGAACCCGGCTCAGGTTGTGTTCGACGGGTGAGGGTGCCGCGGTAGCTCTGCGCGTCGGGCCGCGAGGTCGGCGGTGTGCTGCGGGCGACGAGCCGCCCCGCCTCGAGGACGAGGATCTCGTCCCAGTGCTCGAGGCCGTCGGTCGTGTGCGTGATGGCGAGGATGCCGCGCTCGTCTGGATCGCGGGAGAGGCTGGTGAGAAGGCGCCGGGCGGCGGGGCCGTCAAGGTGGGCGTCCGGTTCGTCGAGGATGAGGAAGCGGGCCGGCGCGATCAGGGTGCGTGCGAGCGCGATGCGGCGCCGCTCGCCGCCGGAGACGGCAACCCCGTCCTCGCCGACTTCGGTCTGGATCCCCTCGGGGAGTGCGGCGATCCATCCTGCGAGTCCGGCGCGGGCAAGCGCGGCGCCGACGGCTGCATCGTCTGCGCCGGGGTTGCCGATGCGGACGTTCGCGGCGATCGTGGTCGAGAAGAGATGGGCCTGCTGTCCGTCGAGGCGGATCGTCTGACGCACTTCGGCCTGGGCGGCTGTGCGCAGATCGGTGCGCCCGAGCGCGACCACACCGGCGTCGGGGTCGAGGAAGCGCACGAGCAGGTGGGCGAGCGTCGTCTTGCCGGCACCGCTCGGGCCGACCACAGCGATACGGGCGCCGGGCGCCAGGCGGAGCGAGACGTGGTCGAGGGCTGGGGCGGCCCGTCCCGGGTAGCGGACCGTCGCGTCGGTGACGACCAGATCGCAGTCGTCGGAGAGCCGGCGCGGGCGCGGCGGGTCGTCGACCGGTGGCTCGCGCCCGGTGACCTGCTCGAGCCGTGTGGCGGCAGCGGCGCAGGCACCGAGCTGCTGGGCGGCCTGGGGCAGCGGAGCGATCGCCTCGAACGCCGCGAGCGCTGCCAGGACGAGCGCCGCAAGCAGTACAGGATCGAGCCGGTGGGCGTGAACGGCGGGAACTGCGACGGTTGCGACGGCGAGCGCGAGCGCGCCGGCGAAGAGGGTTCCGGCGCCCGCGGCGAGCCCGCCGACGAGAGCGTCGCGCGCCTGGACGCGCTCGAGCGTCGTCTCGCTGTGGTGAAGGCGGGCCGCCCAGTCGGCCTCACGGCCGTAGAGCGCGAGCTCGGACGCGCCTGCGACGACCTCGACGAGGTCGCTCGCCAGCGCCGCCCGCGCGGGCGCTTGACGCCGCCCCGCCGTGCGGGCCAGCGCGGCGGTCAGCGCGGGCAGGCCGAGCGCCCCAACCACCAGGCCAACGAGCAGCACCGCCCCGGCCGCGGGCAGCAGAGCGCCTGTGGTCGCGCCGATCGCGCCGATCGTGGCCGCCGCGACGAGCGGCGGCGCGAGCCCGCGCAAGTAGAGATCCTGGAGCCGGTCGACGTCGGCGACAAACCGGCTGAGCAGGTCGCCGGTGCGAAGGGTCCCGAGCCCGGCGGGAACGAGCGGGGCGAGCCGGGCGAAGAAGCGCACCCGCAACTCGGCGAGCGTGCGGAATGCGAGGTCGTGTGAGCTCAGCCGCTCGCAATAGCGCAGCAGCGCGCGGCCGATCGCGAGCGCTCGGACGGCGACGATGGCGACGGTCAGCGAGAGGATCGGCGGCCGCTCGGCCGCGCGGCTGATCAGGTAGCCGGAGGTGCCGAGCAGCGCGACTGCCGCCAGCACCGCGCCCGCTCCGCAGACGACGACGACTCCGAGGCGCCCTCGTCGGGCGCCGGCGAGGCGGGCCGCCCGCCAGAGCGCTCCGGTCGCGCCCGTGCGTGCCGCTGCCGCGGTCTGTGCACTCATGCAGCCGCCCCGACTTTCGCCTCGTTCGTGCTCGGTTCGCGCAGTCGACCTCGGGCGACCTCGACGACACGATCGGCGCGCACCGCGAGCTCGAGGTCGTGGGCGACGATCAGGGTCGTGCGGCCCGCGGCGAGGCGGTCGATGGCGGCGGTGATCGCCCGAGCGGTCTCGCTGTCGAGGTGCGCCGTCGGCTCGTCGAGGACGAGCAGCGGGACGTCGCGCAGGAACGCTCGCGCGAGGGCGACGCGTTGCGCCTCTCCGGCCGACAGCCGTCTGCCGCCGTCGCCGATCCAGGTGGCGTCGCCCTCGGGTAGCGACGCAACGACGGGCTCGAGCGCAGCGGCTGCGATCGCCGCGCTCACGGCCTCGGCCGGCGCTTCGGGTGCGGCCAGCCGGACGTTGTCAGCGAGCGTGGCGGCAAAGATCGTCGGGTGCTGAGGCACCCAGGCGAGGCGGCTGCGCCAGGCGGCGGGGTCGACGTCGCACAGATCCGTCCCGCCGCAGCGCAACGTCCCCGTCTCCGGTTCGAGCAGCCGCAGGAGGAGGGCGGCGAGCGTGCTCTTACCCGCGCCGCTGGCCCCGACCAGCGCCACCCGCTCGCCCGGGGCGAGCCGGAGCGAGACGCAGTCGAGCACGGGATCGCCGCGGCCCGGGTAGGAGACCGTCACGTTGTCGAGCACGACCTCGTCCACCGCGGGGTCTGGCGCCGGCCGCGGCTGCGCGGGCGTCCGCACGGACGGCGGCTCGTCCAGCACGGCGAGGATCTGCCCTGCAGCCGCCAGCCCGTCCGCCCCGGCGTGGAACTGCGCTCCGAGCTGGCGGATCGGCTGGTACAGCTCCGGAGCGAGGATCAGGACGGCAAGGCCGGTGCGCAGGTCGAGGTGGCCCTGGGCGAGCTGGATGCCGACCGTTGCCGCAACGAGCGCAGTGCCGAGCATCGCGAACAGCTCGAGCACGAGCGCGCTCAAGAAGGCGACGCGCAGGGTCGCCATCGTCTCCCGCCGGTAGGCCTCGCCGGCCGACGCCAGCGTCGCCGCCTGCTCGCGGTCGCGGTCGTGCGCGCGGAGCGTCTCGAGGCCGCGAACGACGTCGACGAAGTGCGCGCCCAGGCGCGAGAGCGTCCGCCAGCGCCGCTCGGTACGCGCGCGAGCGGCGAGGCCGATCAGCACCATGAAGACGGGGACGAGCGGGACCGTGACGAGCAGGACGATCCCGGCGGCAAGGTCGCGCGGCAGCACCCAGCCGACGAGCAGCAGCGGCACGCAGACGGCGAGCACGGTCTGGGGCAGGTAGCGGGCGAAGTAAGCCTCGAGTGCGTCGACGCCCTGCACCGCGACGGTGACCAGCTCGCCCGCCCGTTGGCTGCGCAGCCCGGTCGGGCGCACGCGCAGGACGTGCTCGCCGAGACTGGCTCGCAGCTCGCGCATCACCCGGCCGGCGGCACGACGCCCGGAGATCTCGAAGCCCGCTGCGACGAGCGCGCGCGCCACCACGACGGCGCCGAGCGCGAGGAGCGGGCGGCGCAGCCCTTCCAGACTCTGGCCGCCCTCGACGGCGCCGGCAATCAGCCGCGCCAGCAGCGCCGCCTGGGCGATCAGCAAGGCTCCGGCGGCGACGCCGAGAACGACGGCGGCGGCGATCGGCGTCCGCGCCGAGCGGCTGTATCGCAGCAGCTGGCGGTCGACCCGCGCCACCGCCAGCTCAGCCGCCGGCGGGGGCGTCGCTCTTGCCGTGGCCGGCGATCAGGTCGAGCGGGTTGCGCGTATCCTCGGCGAATCCCTCCGGCCCGACCCGGTGGCGGAACACCCAGTAGGTCCACGCCTGGTAGGCGAGGACGACGGGGAGCAGGATCACGGCGACGATCGTCATCACCGTGAGCGTGTAGTGCGAGGAGGCCGACGCGTTCAGCGTCAGGCTGTAGGCCGGATCCGTCGTGGAGACCATCGTGTGCGGGAAGAGGTCGACGAACAGGGTCGCGAACAGCATCACGATCGCCGCGGTGCCGAGTGCGAAGGCGACCCCGGCGCGGTCACGGAGAGCGGGAAGGGCGGAGACGCCGAGCCCGAGCGCGGCGAGGCCGGCGAGGATGCTGACCGCGATCTCGACGCCGCTCTGGTGCGGCTGGTCGACGACCGTCCAGACGAGGAAGGCAATCGTGGCCGCGGCTGCGGCCGGCGCGGCCGCACGGGCGATCCCTGCCGCCCGCTCGAGCAGCTCGCCCTTCGTGCGGAGGGTGAGGAAGATCGCGCCCAGCGCCAGAAACAGCAGCACCGTCGTCACGCCGCCGAGGATCGCGTAGGGGTTCAGGAGGACGCTGAGGCTCCCGTCCGCGTTGCCGCGCACATCGAGCGGCACGCCGTGGACGATGTTCGCCCAGGCCACCCCCCAGAGCAGCGCGGCGAGGAAGCTGCCGATCGTGATCGCCCACTCCCATGCTGCCGCCCAGGACGCGTGCTCGTGCTTGCCCCAGAACTCGAACGCGACCCCGCGGGCGATCAGCGCGAACAGGACGAGAAACAGCGCGATGTAGAAGCCGGAGAACAACGTCGCGTACCACTGCGGGAAGGCCGCGAAGGTGGCGCCGCCCGCGACGATCAGCCACACCTCGTTCCCGTCCCAGACCGGACCGATCGTGTGGATCAGCGCGCGCCGCTCGGCGCGGTCGTGGCCGAGGACTCGCAACAGCATGCCGACCCCGAAATCGAAGCCCTCGAGCACGAAGTACCCGATCCAGAGGACGGCGATCAGGACGAACCAGACGACCTGGAGTGCCGTGAAGTCCCGCATCGCGCTAGTAGGCCAGGGACGCCTCGGCGCCCTGCCCCTCCCCGGAGTCGCTCGGAGCGCTGCGCGCCTCGCGCAGGAACAGCCACAGCGCGATCCCGCCGAGCACGGTGAAGATCGCCACGAAGCCGACGATCGTCGTCCACACCTGGGTCGCGCTCACGTTCGGCGAGCTCGCCTGCGAGGTCTTGAGCAGGCCCTGCACGATCCACGGCTGCCGGCCCGACTCGGTCATCAGCCAGCCGCCGGTGTTCATCAGGAATGGCAGCACCCCTGCTGCGATGCACGCCCCGAGCCAGCGCCGGGAACGGGCCAGGCGTCCGCGCCGCCAGAGCCACAGGCCGCCCGCGGCGAGCGCGAGCACCAGCCCCCAGAGGTAGAGCATCGACCGGAACGACCAGTAGACGATCGCCACGTAGGGGGCGTACTCGCCCGGCCCGTACTTCTGCTGGTACTGGACGTCGAGCTGGTTGACACCCGGAACCGGATCGCTCCAGGAGCGCGTCGCGAGGAGCGAGAGCAGGTGCGGGATCTTCAGGTCGCGATTCGTGTGGCGCGGGTTGTGGTTGAAGGCTCCGGTTGCGAGCACCGAGAAGGACGCCGGTTTCTCCGTGTCGAACAGCGCCTCGGCGGCGGCCATCTTCATCGGCTGCTCGCGGATCAGCGTGCGCCCGAGCTCGTCACCCACGTACAGCGAGCCGAGCGCGCCGACCACGGCGAGGACGAGCGCAATCTTCACCGCGCTCGTGAACAGCTCCACCTCCTTCCCGCGGCGCAGGTGCCAGGCCGACACTGCCAGCGCCACCAGCGCGGCGGTCAGCACCGAGGCGAGGATCACGTGCAGGAACGCCCACACCGTCAGGTCGCTGAACAGCACCTTCCAGATGTCGACCAGCTGGGCCTTGCCTCCCACCACCTTGTAGCCGACCGGGTGCTGCATCCAGGCGTTGGCTGCGATGATGAAGTAGGCCGAGAGCATCGTCCCGCCCGCCACACACCAGATCGTCGCCAGATGCACGCGCGGCGATAGCCGGCCGCGGCCGAACACCCACAGCCCCAGGAAGGTCGACTCCAGGAAGAAGGCTGCGAGCCCCTCCATCGCGAGCGGCGCGCCGAATACGTCGCCGACGTAGCGCGAATACAACGACCAGTTCATGCCGAACTGGAACTCCTGGATGATCCCCGTCACGACCCCGACCGCGAACGAGATCAAGAGCAGCCGTCCCCAGAACAGCACCTGGCGGGCGTAGACCTCCCTGCTCGTCCGCAGGTGCAGCGTCTGGCAGATCGCGACGTACAGCGCCAACCCGATCGAGACCGGGACGAACAGGAAGTGGAAGATCGTCGTGATCGCGAACTGCCACCGCGCGAGATCGAGCGCCGTCACGCCGTCACTCTCCCACGACCGCCGGTCGGCAAACAGAACCCGACCAAAGGAAGGGGTGGCCTTCGCGTCGGCGCGGGGCCACCCCTCGTCGCTTCAGACCAGCAAGCTTCCTTCTAGCGTCGGCCGTCACCTGTGCGGTGCGGGGCGCCGTGGGCACCCAACTCCAGGTCGTCTTGCATGGTGAAGTACGCAGCCTTCGGCTGCAGGTCGACGTCGTAGATGCCGGCATATCCTTCACCGGTGAAGAAGCCGGGCACCCACGAGTCCGCGTCGCCGAAGCCCCACACGGTGAACGAGATGCAGCTGCGCACCGCGAGGCACGCCTTCAGCATCCCGTCGTAATACTGCGTGTGGGCGGGGAACTCGAGCGCCTGCGTCGGCACTTGCGTATCGGGGCCGTCGACGAAGGTCCGCACGTCGGCCTCGGTGATCGCCACCTTGAGCCCGAGGTCCGCGTATCGCTGCAGGTCAGCCTGCAGCTGCGTCGGGAACCCGTACTGCGTGTCGAGGTGACCCTGGTTGCCGATGCCGTCGATCGGGACGCCATGAGCGAGCATGTTCTTCACCCAGTTGTACGCCGCGTCCGCCTTCTTGTTGTCGCCGTCCTCGCCACCGATGTTGAAGTCGTTGTAGAAGAGCAGCGCCTGCGGGTCGGCTTGGTGTGCCCAGCGGAACGCGTCGGCGAGGATGCCTTCGCCGAGGTGCTGGACCCAGAAGTCGTCGCCGTTGATCCCGTCAGGGAGCGGATTGGGATCCCACGCGTTCGCGAAGAGCTCGTTGGCGACGTCCCACTGCCAGATCTTCCCGCGGAAGTGAGACACCTCGTCGAAGATGTGCTTCCGGAGCAGGCTGCGGAGCTCGGCGTTGCTGATGGTGCCGTCGGCGACACCTTGCGTGAGCCAGCTCGGCAGCTGGTTGTGCCACACGAGCGTGTGACCGCGAACGAGCTGACCGTGTTGCTGCGCGAACCGCACGAGCCGATCGCCGCCGGACCAGTCGTATGTGCCGCGCGTCGGCTCGACAGTCTCCCACTTCATCTCGTTGCCGGGCGTGACCGACGAGAACTGGTCACCCGCCACCTGCGCGTAGTCGGGATGGTCGAGGTCGAACGGGATGATCGCCGTGCCGATCCGTAGACCGAACGCGGCTGCGAGCGATCGTAACGAGTCGGATTGCGGCCTGTTCGAGTGCCCGCCGTCGGCTCGTGCGATAGCACCGGCACCCGCGGCGACGACCACCACGACGCCGATGACCGTCGCGGCGGTGAACGTGCGGACCCTCGAACGGCAAAGCCCGCCGACGAGCGCTGTCGGAATTCTCATCTTCCCCCTCCTGAGCCAGTAGTGAGAACGAATGCGGTATCCGCGCCCCCGGAGGGCGCGCAGGACTTGGCTTTCGGATCGGCCTCACTCCTTTCAACAACGAGGTGATGTGTGGTCGAAGCGACTCATGCGAGGAAGAGCCGATGCCGTTCGCTAGCCCTTGACGGCGCCGGAGAGACCGCCGACGATGCGCCGCTCGGCAAAGAGGAAGAACACGAGCGCCGGGATGATCGAGAGCACGGTGAAGGCCAGGACACCGGCCGTATCCGCACTGTGCTCCGTCGAGTAGTTGGCCGCGCCGAGCGGGAGCGTCCAGTGATTCGGCTCGGAGAGCACGAGCAGGGGCAGGATGAAGTTGTTCCAGCTCGTGATCACCGACAGGATGGTCACCGTCATGAGCGCAGGCAGGGAGAGCGGCAGGAGGATGCGCCAGAAGAAGCCGAAGGACGTGCAGCCGTCGATCGCCGCCGCGTCCTCGAGCTCGCCCGGCACGGTCCGCATGAACGGGCGCAGGATGATGATCGTGATCGGGATCCCGAAGGCCGCCTCCGGTAGGGCGACGCCGAGGAGCGTCTCGTCGAGGTGAAGGTCGCGCAGCAGGAGGTAGAGGGGAAGGGCGGCGACCGCGATTGGAAAGAGCAGCCCGAAGGTGAAGAAGGTGTAGATCGCCTCGCGGCCGCGGAACTGGAAACGTGAGAGCGGGTAGGCCGCGAGCGAGCTGACGGCGACCACGAGCACCGTCGCGATCGCGGCGATGATCGCGCTGTTGCCCACCTGGCGCCAGAAGGCGCTGGATGCGAGCACCTTGCTGTAGTTGTGCGCCACCCACGGATGAGGTAGCCCGACGGGGTGCGCCGCGAGCTGCCCGTTCGTGCGGAAGCCGCTGAGCACGACGTAGGCGATCGGCACGACGACGACGGCCACCAAGGCCAGCGCGAGCGCGTAGACAGGCGCGTCCGCAAAAGGGGACAGACTCCGGCGATGCCGAGCTTTCGCCGTCTCCGTCAACCCGCCATCCTCGTGCTCCCGCCCGCGACGTCGCGACGCAGAACGAAGATCTGGTAGAGCAGGGAGAAGACAAAGCAGATCGCGAAGAGGATCACGGCCACCGACGTCGCGAAGCCGAGCCTCAGGCTCCGGACGCCCTGGTCGACCATGTAGGTCGCCATCGTCGAAGAAGCGCCGGCGGGCCCACCCAGGGTCATGATCCAGACGATGTCGAAGAGCTGGATCGAGCCGATGATCGCGAGGAACGCCCAGATGCGAATCGTGGGCCCGAGCATCGGGATCGTGATCGTGCGCAGCCTCGACCAGCTCGTCGCGCCGTCGATCGCCGCCGCCTCGTTGAGCTCCCTCGGAATCCCCTGGAGCCCGGCCAGGAAGAGGATGATCGCGAAGCCGATGTACTTCCAGGTGATCACGACGAAGAGCGTGTAGAAGACGAGCCCGAGGTCGGCGAGCCAGAGGTGGACGAGTCCGCCGAGGCCGACGCTCTTCAGAGTCGCGTCGACGAGGCCGTCCGGCTGCAGGATCTGCAGGAAGACGATCGCCGTGACCGCCTCGGAGATCACGTACGGGGCGAAGAAGACCAGGCGCAGCGCGCTCCGGCCGCGCAGCGGCCGGTTGAGCAGGAGCGCGACCCCGAGTGAGAGCGGAAGCTGGAGGGCGAGGGAGAGGGCGACGAGGATCGCGTTGTGGCTCATCGCCTGACGGAAGGCGGGATCCCCGAACGCCTCCCGGTAGTTCCCGAGCCCGATGAAGGTCGTCAACGGCTCGAGCCCGTTCCAGTCGTAGAGGCTGTAGTGGACGGCCTGGACGACCGGGACGATGATGAAGACGCGTGTAGAGCGCGACCGCCGGCCCGACGTAAAGGCCGATCTTGAGCCACTTCCGGGCGACCCGGCCGGCGGCCGGCCGGGCGATGCGACCGGCGGCCGGCCGGGCGATCGCCCGGCCGGCCGCCGGCGTCTTGGTCCGACTGGCTACGACGTCCCTTCCTTACTCTTGGTTACTACTTCCCCTTCTTCGCCGCGGCCGCAATCTTCGCGACCACCTGCGGCTGCCGTCGCCTTGCCGGCGAACTGATCCGCGGTCGCGGCGTCGAGCGCCTGCCCGATCGACCGCGAGAACGCGATGTCGAGGTAGAGCTGGATGTACGGCGAGCTGGAGCGTGCCTTCAACACGCTAGCCAGGTTCGGATCGGTGACCGAGCTCTCCGAGCCTTTCCGCACGGGCAGGCCGAATCTGGTCGAGCCGATCCTCTTCTGCACGCTCGGGCTGTCGACGTAGGCCAGGAACTGGGCGCACTGGGGCTCCGGTGCTTTCCAGGAGCAGGCAAAGCCGTCGCCGCCGCCGAGCAGCGAGCCCGGGATGGCCTTGCCGCCAGGGACGTTCGGGAACGGGAACCAGCCGAGGAAGCTCGGGATCTTGCTGTCGGGCGTCAGCGGCTGCATCACACCCGGGTTCCAGTGACCTTGCAGCTCCATGGCGACCTTGCCGTTCGCGAGCAGGCCGGCCGAGCTCGTCGCGACCTGTTGCGCCGGTGTCGCAAGGAAGCCGGCCTGGAAGGGCTTGGCGTCCAGGAGCTGCTGCACGGCGTTGCCCGCCTTGACCCAGCACGGGTCCTTGAAGTTGTACGTGACCGCCGATTGCTGCATCGTCGACTTGCTGCAGAGCTTCGTCGCCAGGTAGTCCCAGTAGAAGGCGTCGGGCCAGCGGTCCCTGCCGCCGACCGAGATCGGGGTGATTCCCGCCGCCTTCAGCTTGGTGATCGCGGCGAGCAACTGCGGCCAGGTGGTTGGCGCCGACGTGATCCCGGCCTGCGAGAACAGCTGCTTGTTGTACCAGAACCCCACCACGCCGACGCTGTACGGGACGGCGTACTGTTGACCGTTGACCTGCCAACCCGCCGCCGAGCCGCCGATGCTCTTGATCCAGGGCTTGACGTACTTGGTCAGGTTCTGCACCTTCTTCGCCTTCACCTCGTCGACGAGCGCGCCGCCGCCCCATTCCTGGAAGACGTCAGGTGGGTTGTTCGACGCGAGGGCGATCGGGATCTTCGTCTGCTGAAGGACATTCGTCTCGAACGCAACCGCCTTCACGGTCACGTCCGGATGCTTTGCGTGGTACTCCTTCGCGACCTGATTCCAGAGCGCGAGCCCCGCGCCCTGGTTGGCGTTGTGCCACCAGACGAGCGTCACGGCCTTGCGGCTGCTCGTCCGGCTCGAAGCCGCGAAGCCGTCTGAGCTCGCGGCAAGTACGGCGATGCTCGCGGCGACGAGGCCGAGGACTGCGAGTGGCTTCCAGCGTTTCATGATGTTCGCTCCTCCTTACGCAGGTGCGCGCCGATCCCCGTTGACCGGCCCCGCGGTGGCTGTGTGCCTGATCGCGGCGCGAGTCTGACATACGAGGCCGCAGGCGTCAACCGTTATCGATAACGATTTCGAAATGGGTTAGTATCCTCGCCCGTGAGCGAGCGCAGAGTGACGATCGGAGACGTCGCCGCCGAGGCGGGGGTGTCGGTCGCGACGGTGTCGAAGGTGATCAACGACCGCTGGGGCGTCGCCGAGAACACGTCGACGCGCGTGCGCGCCGTGATCGAGGAGCTCGGCTACCAGTCGAGCCTCGTTGCGCAGAGCCTGCGCAGCCACAGCACCAACGTCATCGGCGTCCTCGTCGTCGACATCGAGCCGTTCAGCGCCGAGTTGCTCAAGGGCGTCGCCCGGGCGATCAACGGCACGGGCTACGAGCTCGTCGTCTTCTCGGGCTGCGGGCGGGCCGACGACCAGGTCGGCTGGGAGCGCCGCTACCTCCAGCGGGTCAGCGGCACGCTCTGTGACGGTGCGATCCTCGTCACGCCGAGCAGTGTCGACGTGACGTACGGCGCGTCCGTCGTCGCGGTTGACCACAACGTCGGTTCCTCGGGCCTGCCCACGGTCGACTCCGACAACCTGAGCGGCGCGGTCTCGGCGACCGAGTATCTGCTCGAGCTCGGGCACCGGCGGATCGGGTTCCTCGCCGGACGGCCCGACCTGGAGTCGGCACGGCTGCGCGAGCGCGGCTATCGCACAGCGCTGCGGCGTGCCGGCGTCAAGCTCGATCCGTCCCTGATCCAGGTCGGCGGCTATGAGGTCGACTCGGCCGAGGGGGCCGCCCGGCGGCTGCTCGAGCGAGGCGATCGTCCGACGGCGATCTTCGCCGCCAACGACGTCTCGGCGCTCGCGACGATCTCGGTCGCCGGCTCTCTCGGCATCGCCGTGCCGGACGACCTGTCCGTTGTCGGATTCGACAACGTCCCCGACTCGGCGCTCAGCGAGCCGCCGCTGACGACGATCGAGCAGCCCATCCAGCAGATGGGCTTCGACGCTGCCCGGATCCTGATCCGGCTCATCGCCAAGCAGCCCGTCCCCGACCACACCATGCTGCCGACGAGGCTCGTCGTCCGCGGCTCGTGCCGGCCCGTCGAGGAGGATCGATGAGTCTCACGAGGGTCGAGAGCGCAGAGCCGCTCTACCGCGACCCGTCACGGCAGCGCGACGAGCGCGTCGAGGATCTCCTCCGTCGCATGACACGGGAGGAGAAGGCGGCGCAGCTCGGCAGCGCTTGGGTCTTCCAGCTCGCGGACGGCGGTGAGCTCTCCACCGCGCGCGCGACGGAGCTGCTCCGGCACGGCCTGGGCCACGTGACACGGATCTCGGGCGCAAGCTCGCTCGACGCCGAGGCTTCGGCGCGACTCGCGAACGCGATCCAGAAGCATCTCGTCGAAGAGACACGCCTCGGGATACCGGCGATCGTCCATGAGGAGATCTGCTCCGGTCTGATGGCGCGCGAGGCTACCGTCTTCCCGCAGGCGATCGGGCTCGCGAGCACGTGGGATCCCGACCTCGCCGAGGAGCTGGCCGATGCGATCCGTGTGCAGATGCGGGCCGTCGGCGCGCACCAGGGCCTCGCCCCGGTGCTCGACGTCTGCCGCGACCCGCGCTGGGGCCGGACCGAGGAGACGTTCGGCGAGGACCCCTATCTCGTCTCGCGCATCGGAGTCGCGTTCGTGCGCGGCCTGCAAGGCGCCTCGCTCCGCGACGGCGTGATCGCGACGCTGAAGCACTTCGTCGGCTACGGCGCGTCGGACGGCGGGATGAACTGGGCGCCGGCCGGGATCCCGCCGCGCGAGCTGCGCGAGGTGTACCTCCATCCCTTCGAGGCCGCCGTGCGCACCGCCGGCGCCGCGTCGGTGATGAACGCGTACAACGAGATCGACGGCGTCCTCGTGCGCGGCCGATCGCGGTCTGCTCACCACGATCCTGCGGGACGAGTGGGGATTCGACGGGTGCGTCGCCTCCGACTACTTCTCCATTCGCCAGCTCGCGGACTACCATCGGCTCGCACCCGACGACGAGAGCGCTGCCGCCCTGGCGCTCGGCGCCGGGCTCGACGTCGAGCTGCCGGCCACCGACTGCTACGGAGCACCGCTCCTGCGGGCGCTCGAGTCCGGGCTCGCCGGCGACGACGCGCTGAACGAGGCGGTCCGCCGAGTGCTGCGAGCGAAGTTCGACGTCGGCGTCTTCGACGAGCCCTACGTCGACGTCGCGCGCGCCTCCGCCGCCGCGGACACAGCGGCCCACCACGAGCTCGCGCGACGGATCGCCCGCAAGAGCGTCGTCCTCTTGAAGAACGACGGCGTCCTCCCGCTCGCCTCGGAGCTCGCGTCGATCGCCGTGATCGGCCCGAATGCAGACGCCGCACGCAACCTCTTCGGCGACTACGCATACCCCGCACACGTCGAGTCGCTGCGCACGGTGCTCGACAGCGGACACAGCAACCTGTCGACCCCCGGCGTCGAGTCGGTGCAGATCGGCACCGTACGGATCGCCGGGCAGTCGGTGCGTCGAGGCGCTGCGCGACCGATTCGGCTCGAAGGTCTCCTTCGCCCGCGGCTGCGACGTAACCGGACCCTCGAAGGCCGGATTCGCGGAGTCGGTCGAGCTGGCGCGCGCCTCGCAGGTCGCAGTCCTCGTGATGGGCGACAAGTCCGGTCTCACCGACGACTGCACGAGCGGCGAGTTCCGCGACCGCGCCTCGTTCGACCTGCCGGGAGTCCAGGAGGAGCTCGTCCGCGCCGTGATCGCCACGGGCACGCCGGTGGTGCTCGTGCTGGTCGCAGGGCGGCCGTTGGCGAGCGCGGCGCTGCATGACGGCTGCGCCGCTGTCGTCCTCGCCTGGCTCCCGGGCGAGGAGGGGGCCGGGGCGATCGCCGACATCCTCACCGGCGACACGAATCCAGGTGGAAAGCTCCCGATCTCCTACCCTCGTGCCGTCGGCCAGGTGCCGGTCTTCTACGCGCACAAGGCGTCCGGAGGACGCTCTCAGCCGACCGGCGACTACGTCGACCTGCCGGCGAGCCCGCTCTATCCGTTCGGTCACGGGCTCAGCTACACGACGTTCGAGCTCTCGAACGCGCAGGTCCGCGACGCAACCGTGCTCTCCAGCGAGGCGATCGTCGTCGACGTCACGGTCGCGAACACCGGCGGCCGCGAGGGCGACGAGGTCGTGCAGCTCTATATCCGCGACCCGCAGGCAAGCATCACGCGACCCGAACTCGAGCTGAAGAGCTTCGTGCGCGTCGCGCTCGAGGCCGGCGAGTCCAAGCGCGTCACGTTCCACGTACCGGTCGCGCAGCTCGGCTTCTACGACCGCGAGCTCTCGTACGTCGTCGAGCCAGGCACGATCGAGCTCTACGTCGGGCGATCGTCGATCGATCTCCTGACCGCAGGCGCCGTCACGGTCGTGCAGGGTCAGACCTCCGCGCAGACGGCGAAGGCGTTCGACGGTTCGGTCACGGTCGCCTGAGGAACGAGGTGGCGGTGGCGGGACCTGTCTATGACCTGCCGCTCGACGACCTTCGCACCTACCGGTCGGCGGCGACGGCCCCCGACGATCTCGACGACTTCTGGCGGTCGGCGATCGCCGAGGCGGAAGCGCGTGCCTTCGAACCTGCGACCGAGCCCTACCGAGCAGAGCTCTATGGCGAGCTCGACGTGGCAGACGTGACGTTCGCCGGGGCCGACGGCGATCCAATCCGGGGCTGGTATCTCCGCCCTGCCGGCGCGGGACCCGCGCTGCTTCCCTGCCGTGTCGCGTTCGTCGGCTACGGGGGCGGCCGCGATCTCCCGGCAGCCCACACGCTCTACCCGGCGTGCGGCTTCGCCACCTTCGTGATGGATACCCGGGGGCAAGGCGGCACCTGGTCGGCCGGACAGACGCCGGATCCCGGGGCGGGCTCGTCGGGAGCCGAGCACCCGGGTGTGATGACCCGCGGGATCGCGAGTCCCGACACCTACTACTACCGCAGGCTCTACGTGGACGCCGTTCGCGCCGTCCAGACCGTGGCGGCGCTGCCCGGCGTCGATCCTGCGCGCATCGCAGTCGCAGGGGCAAGCCAAGGCGGCGCGCTTGCGCTCGCAGCCGCGGCTCTCGTCCCGGAGACCGTGCGCCTGTGTCACGCCAACGTGCCGTTCCTGAGCGACATCGAGCGGGCGATGGAGATCGCGCTGGAGCCGCCGTACACGGAGCTCGTCACCTATCTCGGTCTCCATCCGGAGCTCGAGACCGCGGCACGGCGGACGCTGGCCTACGTCGACAACGCGTTGCTCGCTTCCCGTATCACCGCAAGAACGGTCGTCTCCGTGGGGCTACGCGACACGATCACGCCGCCGTCGACCGTCTTCGCCGCCTACAACGCAATTCGAGTCGCAGAAGGAGATCGTCGTGCTTCCGTACACGGGACACGAGCTGCCGACGAGCTGCACGGAGCACGGTCTTGCCGACTTCGCGCGCGAGCTCGGCTGAACGAGGTCGGAGCCGATGGCGAGAGACCGGTGTGTCGGGCTCGCGTGAGGCCGCGCTCGCGGACGAGATCGCTGACGCCAAGCTTCGGACCCGCGTGCGATTGCGTACGGCCGGCTCGCAACGGCCCCGACCCGGACACCTTCGCCTACGTGCCGAGCACCTGAGTCACGAAGTCGTTCGCGAACGTGCCGTGCGGGTCAAGCCGGGTGCGCAGCTCGCGGAACGCCGGCAGCTTCGGATACAGGGCGCCGATCCTGTCGGGCAGCCCGACGAACATCTTCCCCCAGTGCGGCCTCGCGTCGAACGGAGCGAGAGCGTCTTCGATCCGCGGAAGCAGGGCGAGCACCTCGGCGGGGCGCTGCTTCCAGGTGAAGTGGATCGCGACGCTGTCCCGGTCGCAGAATGGGCTCAGCCAGAGCGTATCCGCGGCGATCGCGCGGATCTCCGAGACGAGCAGCAGCGGCGCGATCAGCGGGCCGAGCGGCCTCAAGGCTTGCAGCGCGGCGACGGCGTGCTTCCGATCGACGGCGTATTCGGACTGCAACTCGTCGCCGGCGTGCGAGATCGCGCCGAGCCGGAAGTGCGGCAGACGCTCGGCGGACGGTCCCGACGCGCCGAGCTGCGGGGTGCAATGCGCCGGATCGGAGCCCGCGATCGGATGGCGAGGCCCGTCCGCCGGACGGGCGCCGAAGTACGGCGGCAGCCCCGCGAGCTCCTCCGCGGTCTTCACCCACACCTGCTCGATGCCGGCGCCCGCCCACGCCGTGAAGAGGCTGACGCTGTAGCCGCCGGCGAGGATCTCCCACAGGCTCGCCTCCAACGCAGGCCACGGGAGATCGCAGAAGACGTACTGGCGAAGCTCGAACGCGGGCACGACATCGAGCGTGAGCCGGACGACCAGCCCCAGCGCTCCGAGAGCCACGACGGCACCGTCGAAGTCGTCGTCACCGCGCCGCAGGCGAAGGATCGAGCCGTCCGCTACGACGAGGTCGAGCGCCGAGACCGCCGCCGCCAGGGACTGGTTCCGCACACCCGACCCGTGGGTGGCAGTGGCCACGGCGCCGCCGACGGAGATGTCGGGCAGTGATGCGAAGTTCCGGAGCGCGAGCCCGTGCCCCTCGAGCACCCGTCCCAGCCCACCGTAGGTGATGCCGGCCTCAACCGTCACGGCGCCCGCACGGATGTCGACGACACGGTCGAGACGCTCGGTCGAGAGGAGATCCCCGTCCGAGTCGGCGACGAGGCTGAAGGAGTGCCGTGCACCGAGCGGCCGGATCCGCTCGGCCGCCGCCACGAGCTCCTCGGCCTCCTCGACCGAGCCAGGTCGATGGATCCGGCCGGTCGAGTAGGTGACGTTGCCGGCCCAGTTCCTCACGTCGTCCGATCCACGGTCATCCCCGCACGGGGCCGACCATCGCCCGAACGCTACCGGCGCCGGGCCTCAGCTGGAGCGGCGACGTGCGTACAGATGCTTCGCCCACAGATAGGAGACGAGAGCGATGCCGACGCTCCACGCAACGGCGGCGAGGGCGTTCGTTCCGATGGGCGTTCCGGTGAGGAGCCCGCGCAGGGTTTCGGTGATCGGGGTGAAGGGTTGGTAGTGGGCGAACTGCCGGAGCCCGGTTGGCATCGTCGCGGTTGGGACGAAGCCGCTGCCGAGAAAGGGCAGGAAGGTGAGGAACATCGGTGTGTTGCTGGCGGTCTCGACGCTCTTGGCGGCGAGGCCGAGCGCCGTCGCGAGCCAGATGAGAGCGAGCGCGAACAGCGTCAGCAGGCCGATGGCAGCGAGCCAGTGGATCGGGTCGGCGGTTGGACGGAATCCGAGCGCGATCGCGACGCCGGTCACGACGGCGATGCTGGCGAGCGTCTGGATCAGGCTGGCGAGAACGTGACCGGTCAGCACCGCGGACCTCGCGATCGCCATCGTTCGGAAGCGATCGATGATGCCGCCGGTCATGTCCATCGCGACGACGATCGCGGTGCCCTGAACTGCGGCGGCGACGGTCGCCAGCAGGATCCCGGGGGTGATGTAGTTCAGGTAGCCGCTACGTCCGGAGTGCCCGCCGGAGAGAGCGCTGGTGAGGCCGTGGCTGAGCTGACCGCCGAAGACGTAGACGAACAAGAGCAGGAACACGATCGGCATCCCGACGAGCAGCAGCGTCAACGACGGGTAGCGCCGCAGACGGCGCAGGTTGCGACGGAGCATCGTCGCCGAATCGCTGACCGTATAGGCGAGACTGGTCATCAGGCGGCGGCTGCCACTTCGGCTCCGTGGCCGGTGACGGCGAAGAACACGTCATCCAGGTCGGGACTGTGGACAGACAGCTGCTCGACCTCGATCCGGGCGTCGTCGAGCCGTTCGAGCAGGCGTCGCAGCGATGCGACCGTGCCGTCGCTCGGCACGTCGAGGACGAGCTTCTCATCGTTCGGCACGGCGCCGTCGAACAGAGCGGAAGCTGCGCGCAGGTCATCGGGTCCGCTGAGCTGCAGGCGTACGTGCCCGCCGGGTAGGCGCCGCTTCAGCTCGTCCGGGGTGCCCTCGGCGACGATCCGGCCGCGGTCGAGAACGGCGATCCGGTCGGCGAGCTCGTCGGCCTCGTCGAGGTACTGCGTCGTCAGGAAGATCGTGACCCCGCTGGACGCGAGCCCGCGGATGCCGTCCCACATCAGGTGCCGTGCGCGCGGGTCGAGCCCGGTCGTGGGCTCGTCGAGGAAGATCACCCTGGGCGAGCCGATGAGCGTCATTGCCAGATCGAGCCGGCGACGCATCCCGCCCGAGTAGGTCGACACCGGCCTGTCTGCCGCCTCGACCAGATCGAACCGCTCGAGCAGCTCGACGACGCGAGCCTGTCCTGCGGCGCGGCCGAGGTGATTGAGGTCAGCCATCAAGCGCAGGTTCTCCACGCCGCTCAGCAACTCGTCCACCGCCGAGAACTGTCCGGTGACTCCGATCGAGGCGCGCACTCCGTCCGGGTCGCCGGCAACGTCATGGCCGGCAACGGAGGCAGCGCCCGAGTCGGCGCGGATCAGCGTGGACATGATCCGCACCATCGTCGTCTTGCCCGCGCCGTTCGGGCCGAGGAGAGCGAAGATCGTCCCCTCGGCGACGCTGAGGTCGACACCGTCGAGGACGACAACCGCACCGAACGACTTCCGCACCCCCGTCGCGGCGATCGCCGTGTGACGGGCATCGCTCATGGCCGCCTCGCCTCGCCCGGGCGCAAGGCGGGCAAGTCACCCGAAGCGACCAGCGCCTCCCGCCGCGCCTGCCATCCCTGCTGCAGGATCGGCATCTGCTCGATCAGAAACTCGGCGAACGCCGACATCTCCAGCAACACCGCACGCCGCTCCGCGGGCGCGTCCCGCAGGACGTCAAGCCCCTCGCGCGCCAACTCGGCCAACTCCTGGTACTCGGAGACGTCCATCCCCAGCGACTGCGGCGAGCTCAGATCGATGTGGACACGATCCATGCGCTCGCCGGCCACACGTGTCCTGCGAACCGCATGCAACGTCTCCGAAACGTTGACCGCCCCCGCGATCGCGCTGCGGCTGGCAAGCAGCGCCTCGGCCAGCTCGCCGATGCTCTGCTCCGGCGGATCGCAGACCGCCAGATAGCCGAGCAGGCGCCCGACCATCGGCGGGAACGAGTAACGGCGCGCATAGAACCTGCCCATGTGATCGGCGAAGGTGACCTCAGCATCGGTCGGCATGACCACAATATACACACATATCTGCGATCACACAAATCTGTGTCATCTGTGAGAGGTTGGTCGAGACTCCTGCAACACCCTCCGAGCAGCGGCACGCGCGCCCGCGAGCTGGTCGGGGTGATCCTTCGCGAACGCTCCACCCGTCGTCAGCACTCTCGAGCAGGCATGATCCTGCCGTGGATCCGGCGGCGAGGTAGCGGTCTGGCGCGGCGAGCAGCCGCGCGTTCCCGGCGCAGTGATGCCGAGGCCCGCACTGCGGGGGCTCGGGCGGCTGCGCGCCCACCGCTACGACTCGGAGGTGCCACGAATGAATCGTCAGAACCTCTTCTCCGACGCATGGGACGGAGAGAACGAAGAAGCCGGCACCCGGCATCGAACCTTCTGGCGGCCGGACGACGCCAGGATGGGAGCAACGCTGTACGAACTCGCCGCCGACGCGCCGGAGCCGCGGATGCATATGCACTTCGGAGCCGAAGAGATGTTCTTCGTCCTGAGCGGTCGTCCCGTCTTCCGGAACCAACACGGTGAAGAGGAGTTGGCTCCGGGCGACTTCGTCTTCTGCCCCGAGGGACGCGCCGGACTCCACACGTTCAGCAACCCCGCCGAAGAACCCGCCCGGATCCTCGCGATCAGTGCCGGGAGCTTCCCGGACGTCGTTGCCTACCCCGAACACGGATATGCATGGGTGGCGACTCGCGATCCCGATCCCGAGCTACTCGCGAGAGGCGGCGACCCCGGCATCATCGCTCGCTTCGAGATCCCGATCGAGTAATTCGCTCGGCCATGAGCGAACAGCGGAGGGCCTGCGCCCGCAGGCCCTCCGCTTTTGCTCCGTGATCGCCTGACCTTGGACCGTCAGAGCGTGCGCGCCTCGCCACGACGTGCCCATCGCCGGCCCGATGCTGAGGGCCCCCTCGGTCAGGAGAGTGCCGGCGCAGGCGAGCCGAGGAACCGGCTTGAGAGCGCGACGACCCCGAGCGGAACGAGCAGTACGACCGAGCTGCCGATCAAGCAGCGGGCGGCTGCTGGCGACGAACGCGGCGATGTTCGGCGCGTTACCCGAGCGAGCCAACACCCTGCTAAGAGAAGGGCCCGATACTTCGGCGCGGTCTTTGCCGGCGAATGCACCAGATCGGTCAAGACACGAGTGGCGGGCTCAGACAAGCGCGCCTGAGGACCTACCCACCGGGATCACACCGCTCGTTGCGAGATCCTCGGGGGCGTGGAGTGCCACCATGTGCGGCGCGGCGTCGAGCACCCTCCCGCCAGCGAACCGCGACGAGAGGATCATGCCGGCAAAAGCGGCAGGCACAGAAACGAGCGCGGGCTGGGCGAGCAGCGCGCCGACGGCGCCCCCCTGCCTCCCAACGACGAGGTCAACGGCAATCGCGGCAGTCGCGATCGTCGAGCCGACGAGAATCCCCACGCCGGCGCCTCGAGCGGTGAGGCCTCTCCACCAAATGCCGAGTACGAGCAGGGGGCAGAACGTACTCGCGGCCAGCGCGAACGCCCAGCCGACAAGAACGCCGATCTCGATTTGACGCACCAGGAGCGACAGCCCCGCCGGGATTGCGATGACACCGACAGCCGATAGGCGGAAACGGCGCCGACGAGCCCTGGGGGATGTGTCGGATCGCCACTTGGTCGGCCAGACGTCGTAAGAGAGCGTGCCGGCCAGCGAGACGAGGAGCCCGGACGACGTCGACAAGAAGGCCGCGAAAGCACCCGCTGCCGTGATTCCGCTGAGCAGCTCGCCGCCGAGCCCCGGCCACGCCAGCGCCGGCAGCCGCAAGACCACGGTGTCGGTATCACCGGTGATGTAGAGACCGGGGGCGAGTACCCGCCCCAGCATCCCGTAGATGCCCGGGAACGCGTAGAAGATTGCGAGAAGACCGAGCACGTTGACCGTCGTCCGCCGTGCGGCACGTCCATCTGGATTCGTGTAGAAGCGTACGAGGATGTGCGGCAGGCCCATCGTGCCGAGAAACGTCGCGAGAAGGAGCGAGTAGACGAAGAGCGGCCCGGAGGAGCCTCCGCCGCGGCTCACAGGTCTCGACCACTCGGAACCTGTGTAGGAGATCGTGCTGGTGGCGACCGGGACGGGCGTCCCGGCGGACATCCGTAGCCGTCCCGCCGGCAGCCTGCGCACGTCCCCTGCATGGGCAAGAAACGCCTTCCCGTCGATCGTATAAGCCGCAGTACGCGGAAAGCGCACCCGCACGGGATCTTGGACCTTGATGGAGAGGCCCGCCGCGGGCGCCTTCGGTACGGCATTGCCGAAGAGCTCGGACCGGCCGGGAAGTCCGACCACGACGAGCAAGACCACGGCCGGCACGGCGATGGCGAAGACCTTGACCCAGAACTGGAACGCCTGGACGTACGTGACTCCGCGCATTCCACCGAGGCTCACCGCGAGAGCGACGATGCAGCCGACAGAGGCGATCCCAACCCAGTAGGGGGCACCCGTTACCGCCTCGACGGTGATGCCCGCGCCCTTCAGCTGGGGGACGAGGTAGAAGACGTCGATCCCGAGCACAATCGAGGCGGCGAGCAAGCGCATCAGCGGACTCTCGAGCCTGGCCTGCGCGAAGTCGGGGATCGTGTACGAGCCGTAACGGCGGAGCGGGGCCGCGACGAAGAGCAGCAGTGCGAGGTAGCCCGCGGTGAAGCCGATCGGCTGCCACAGAGCGGACGTGCCCATCGTCATCGTCAGTCCCGCGATCCCGAGGAAGCTGGCTGCCGAGAGGTACTCGCCCGAGACCGCCGCCGCATTCCACCACGGAGTGATGGCTCTCGAAGCGACGTAGAGATCGGACGTCGTCCGGACGAGCCGGATCCCCCAAACACCGATGCCGACGGTGCCGCCGACGACCCCGAGCGAGAAGAGAAGCGCGATCACAGGGTACGAATCAGGTCGCCGTACTCGTCATCGAGCATGTCGGCTCGACGACGGTAGAGCCACCCGATGGCGAGGAAGAGGACAAACGGCGGCGGCCCCAGAAGAAACAGCCACACCGGAACGCCCCCTAAGGTCACGTCGACCAGCGCCGGGACGGTGAGCAGCGCGAGCGGCAGAGCCCCGATGACGCCGACGAAGGCGATCAGCCCGGCTGTGGAGACCGTGAGCTGAAGCCTGACCAGCTCTCGCAGATAGATCTCCTCGGTCGGTGTCCCCGCGGGTCTCTCGTCGACATCGGACTCGACGCGCACCGGCGGAAACAGAGGATCCACTGGATCGGTCAGGTCCGGAGTGCCTGCATCAGCAGCGGCACCTGCCGGCGAGAGACCGGGATCGAGATGCCATCCGGAAAGACGAGCAACAGCGTGCCGTTCAGCTGGGGCTGAAGCTCGAGGGCACGGCCGAGGTTGGCGACGTATCGTCGGTGCACTCGGACGAAACCGAGCGACTTCCAGCGCTCCTCGATCTGCGAGATGTGCCCGCGCAGCATGAACCGGCCATCGCCACACACGAGACGCACGTAGTCGCCGGCGGATTCGACATAGAGCACCGACGAGCGCGGAACGAGCCGCACGTTGCCGCCGCGAACGTTCCGTACCGGAACGACGTCGGGGCCGTATCCCCGATGTGCGTCCTCCGGCGGAGAAGGCGAGTCGGAATCAGTCGCGATGCTCGCCTGGAGACGCGCCAGCGCCTCCTGGAGTCGCTGGCGCGACACCGGCTTCATCAGGAAGTCGAGCGCGCGCAGCTGGAACGCTTCGACCGCAGCGTCGTGATACGCGGTCACGAAGATGACGGCCGGAGGGCGCTCGAACCGACGGAGCACCCGGGCGAGCTCGATTCCGTCCAAGTCCGGCATCCGCACGTCGAGGAACAGCGCGTCGTAGCCCTGCTCGCTGAGCTTCCCAAGCGCAGCCGAGCCGCTCGAGACCGTGTCGACCTGCCCGACGTTCGCGGAATCCCGTAGCAGCCGCGCGAGATCCTCGAGCGCAGGACGTTCGTCGTCGACAGCCAGAACCGTGATGCCTTCGCTCAAGCCGCCCTCACCCCCGCACGGAACTTGGGCAGCGTCATCCGTACCCGCGCCCCCCCTTCCGAAGTCGACTCGATCTCGAGGCCATAGCCAGGACCGAACACCCCACGGAGTCGCGTGTGCACGTTCGCCAGCCCGATCCCACCGGTGCGGCCCTCCAATGCCGCACGGGCGAGCTCGCCCGACATCCCAGCGCCGTTGTCGGAGACGCTCAACTCGACATCCGCATCCAAGTCGACACCGGTGATCGAGATCTCCCCGATGCCATCGTGGCGTTCGATTCCGTGACGGACGGCATTCTCGACCAGCGGCTGAAGCGAGAACGCCGGAACGACCGCAGCGAGCACCTCGGGCGCAACCTCGACGCGGACGCGAAGACGCTCCTGGAAGCGCGCGCGCTCGAGGCGGAGATACCGATCGACGTAGGCGAGCTCCTCGCGAACCGTGACGTAGGGCTTCCCGGTCCCGAACGCATAGCGGGTGAACTCGGCAAAGTCGGTGAGGAGCTCACGCGCCTCGTCCGGATGCGTATGGATCGAGTTCGCTACGGCCGCGAGCGCGTTATAGATGAAATGCGGCGAGATCTGCGCCCGTAAAGCTACGAGTTCGGCACGGGCGAGCCGTTCGCCCTGGCTCTCGAGCTCGGCGAGCTCGACCTGTGCCGCCACGAGGGCGGCGGCCTCCTGGACGACACGCAAGTCCGCCGGCCGCACGTCACTTCGCGTCCGATAGAAAGCCATCAGCGAGCCGACCTGATCGCCCTGCACGACGAGAGGAGCAACGACGGCCGCCCCGAGCGGACATCCCTCCTCACCGCATCTCAACTGCTCGACACGCGCCCGCTGATGCGAGCCCGGGGGCGCGACGAGCGGATCCGACGGATCTCCGCCGCGGTGGTGGTCCTGGCCGGCTCCGGCGAAGGCGAGCACGGTCCGTCCGTCGGTGATGGCGATCGCAGCCGCTTGGGTCAGCGTCAACAAGTGTGGCACCGCCTTCGCGGCGGACTGGTTCGTGAGACCGCGGCGAAGGTGCGGGAGTGTCGCCGTGGCGGCGTGGAGCGCCATCTGCATCGCGCTCCCCTGCGGGGTCAACACGCGCCTAGGTCGCGCGAACCGGATGGCGCCGACGAGCGAGGCAGCAAGAGCTAGGCCCAGCAAGAGGGCGTAGAGGGCGCCACCCATCCGGCGCCCAGAATATCCCTATCGCCGCCAATAGTGAAGAACTCGGGGTCGGCGCCTCGTCCCGGCCGCCGCGCGTTCGAAGAGCCGATTCGCGACCGCGAAGACCGTCGACATTCGCAAATCCGAAGCACCGGTGGAGCTTTCGATGCCGGCGATACAGACCGCAAGCCTCGAGCCGCCCGACACCGACCCACGAGCTGCTCGCGCTCCTACCCCCTTTGCATGTGCCGAGCCATGGGTCTCGCTCGAACACGACTCCTAGGACTCCGCCTCCTGCGCCTTGTCGTCTTCCGCCCGGTGCTGGATCTCGGAGACGACCGTCGGATCGGCGAGCGTCGTCGTGTCCCCGAGGGGGCGATTCTCGGCGACGTCCCGCAGCAGGCGGCGCATGATCTTGCCGCTCCGCGTCTTCGGCAGCTCCGGCGTGAAGACGATGTTGGCGGGCTTCGCGATCGCCCCGATCTTCTGCGCCACGTGGTCGCGCAGCTCGGCGAGCTTCTCCACCGACGGCTCCGCGCTCGCCTTCAGCGTCACGTACGCCACGATCGCCTCGCCGGTCATCGCGTCCTTCCTCGAGCACACCGCAGCCTCGGCGACGTCGTGATGGTCGACGAGCGCCGACTCCACCTCGATCGTCGAGATGCGGTGACCCGAGACGTTCATCACGTCGTCGACCCGTCCGAGCAGCCAGTAGTCGCCGTCCTTGTCGATGCGAGCCCCATCCCCGGCGAAGTAGACGTTCTCGTACTTGGACCAGTACGTGTCGCGGTACCGCTCGTCGTCGCCGAAGATCCCGCGCAGCATCGCCGGCCACGGGTGCTTCAGGACGAGGTAGCCGCCTCCGCCCGGCCCGACCTCGTTGCCCCGTTCGTCGAAGACGCCGGCCTCGACTCCGGGGAACGGCTTCGTCGCCGAGCCGGGTTTGAGCGTCGTCACGCCCGGCAGCGGCGTGATCAGCACCATGCCGGTCTCCGTCTGCCACCAGGTGTCGACGATCGGCGTCCGGTCGCCGCCGATGTGCTCGCGGTACCAGATCCACGCCTCGGGGTTGATCGGCTCGCCCACCGAGCCGAGCAGGCGCAGCGACGACAGGTCGTGCTTCTGCGAGAACTCCGGCCCCCACTTCATGTGCGCGCGGATCGCGGTTGGGGCCGTGTAGAGGATCGTCACGCCGTAGCGCTCGACGATCTCCCACCAGCGATCCTTGTCCGGGTAGTCCGGCGTGCCCTCGTAGAGGACGGAGGTCGCTGCGTTGCAGAGCGGCCCGTAGACGATGTAGCTGTGACCGGTGATCCAGCCGATGTCGGCCGCGCACCAGAACACGTCCTCGTCGGTCTTCAGGTCGAAGATGTAGTCGTGCGTCGTCGCGACGCCGCAGAGGTAGCCGGCCGTCGTGTGGATGATCCCCTTCGGCCTCGCCGTGGTACCGCTCGTGTACATGAGGAAGAGCATGTCCTCGCTGTCCATCGGCTCGCACGGGCACGAGGCCGGATCGTCCGAGACGCCGTCCTCGAGCTCGTGCCACCAGTGGTCGCGGCCGTCCTGCATCGCCACTTCGTTGCCGGTGCGGCGCAGGACGACCGAGGCGCGGACGCCCGGGGCCGCCGCCATCGCCTCGTCGGCGACGTGCTTGAGCGGGACGGTCGAGCCGCGCCGCCACGCCTCGTCCTGCGTGATCAGCACCTCGCAGCCCATGTCGTTCATCCGGCCCGAGAGCGAGTCGGCGGAAAAACCGCCGAACACGACCGTGTGCGGCGCGCCGATCCGCGTGCAGGCGAGCATCGCCACCGGCAGCTCCGGAACCATGCCCATGTAGATGGCGACCGGCGTGCCCTTGCGCACGCCGGTCGCCTTCAAGGCGTTTGCGAACCGGACGACATCCCGCTGCAGGTCGGCGTACGTGATCTCGCGCCGGTCGTCCTGCGGCTCACCCTCCCAGTGGTAGGCGACCTTGTCACCGCGACCCGCGTCGACGTGGCGGTCGACGCAGTTGAAGCAGACGTTGAGCTTGCCTCCGAGGTACCACTTGGCGTACGGGGGCTTCCACTCGTAGAGCTCCGTGAACGGCTCGAACCAGGCCAGCCGTTCGCGTGCCTCACGCTCCCAGAACACCTCGAAGTCCTCGTCGTAGATCTCGGGCTTCGCGTTTGCCTGCTTCGCGAACTCCTCGGGAGGCGGATACCGCCGCTCCTCGAGGAGCATCGTCTCGATCGCGTGATGACCTGATTCCGTTGCCACGAGCTGTGTCTCCTCCCTGGGTTGTCCGCCCAATCCTAGGTCAGCTCACGAACGCGGTGCCCACGGGGAGGACCTTCCGGCCCGCCTGCCCGTTCATCACGCCCGCAGCCGACGCGTACCAGGCCACAGCCGCAGTGAGGATGCCGGCCCAGCCGCCCGCGTGGAGCCACCATTCGGTGCCGCCGTGCGAGAGGTTGAAGAAGCCGATCACGAGCAAGATCTCGGTGATCTCGAGGGTCAGGAAGACAAGGAACACGGCGGTGTTCACGCGCATGCTGCCGAGCAGCATGTACGTGTTGAAGATGGCGAAGGCAAACAGGAACCAGGCAAGTGAGTTCGTGAGGTCGCCCCCCGCGAAGCCCCCGACGAACTTCGTGGTCTCGGCGAGCACCACGAAGATCCCGAGCCCCATCCAGAAGCCGCCGTAGGTGGAGAACGCGGTCGCGCCGAAGACGTTCCGGTTGCGGAACTCCCACATCCCGGCGAGCAGTTGTGCCGCACCGCCGTAGAAGAGCGCGGGCCCGACCCAGATCAGATCGGGGATGAAGCTCGCGTTGTGACCGCTGAGCAGGAACGTGGTCAGTGCGAACCCTGCCAACCCAAGCGGAGCCGGGTCGGCGGCCGGTGTGGCCTCGACGACCTGCACCGATCGTTCAGGGGACAATGCGCTCATGCAACGAGCCTCCTTCGTCGAAGTCACGTGCACCCAGCGTCGGCAGGCAGAGACCTGCCGCCACGAGGCGAGACGCTACGGACTCAGCCGCGCCCCGAGAAGAGGCCATGCGACAAGCGGGCGCCCGGCAGCGCTGAACGGCGCGGAAACCACGACGAGCGGCGCCGTTCGTGGCGATTCGGTGTGCGTGCCGACGATGTGATGACCGCTACTGCCGGTCCAGATGCTCACGCGCGTGCCATCTGGATCGTCGCGAAGCCTATGCCCGATCTGCGCGCCCGGCGCTCGCCACGCCGCTCGTCCGCGCCATCTCGATCGATTGTCCCGATCCCAGGATTCGCGTCCCGGCACCACGGTTAGGCTCCAGGTCGTCGCCGAGTTGAGGTGGTTCCGAGTGAAATGTGGCCCATGATGGGCAGGCCGTGGTTCCGCCGGCGCCGGGTCGGCTTGGGTTGGCGACCGATCACGTGGCAGGGCTGGCTCGTCACCGTCGCGGCCGTCGCGCTCGCCGTCGGCGCGCTAACGCTCCTGCACGCCTCGCCCGCGCGCTTTCCGATCGTCATCCTGGTCGTTGCTGTCTACGCCGTGGTGGCGCTCCGTACCGGAGGTGCACAGGCTGATGACGCTCCGCCGCCGGCAGGGGCGCCCGACGCGATGATGGAGTCGGCGAGCGAGCCGGCACCAGCCGATCGGCACGCGTCCAGGGCGCTGCCGCCGAGGGTCGGGGTACGGCGCGAGCGCTTGGCGACCTCGGACGTTCCGGTGCTCGTGGTCGAGCACCTGACGAAACGCTTCGGCGAGCGGGTCGCCGTCGAGGACGTGTCCTTCAGCGTCGCGGCCGGTGAGGTGTTCGGCTTTCTCGGCCCCAACGGTGCGGGAAAGACGACGACCGTACGCATGCTGGCGACGCTGATCACACCGACGGAAGGTACGGCTCAGGTCGCCGGCCTGCCGCTCGAGCCTGCGAACGGGGTCGAGATCCGGCAGCGGATCGCGGTGATGCCCGAGAGCCCCGGCCTCTACCAGCGTCTGACGGTGGCCGAGAACCTCGAGTTCTTCGCCGGCCTCTACGGCGTGCGCGGCGCGGGCGAGCGGATCCGCCAAGCGCTGGACGCGGTCAACCTCGCCGGTCGCGCCAACGATCCCTGCGGCAGCCTCTCGAAGGGGTTGCGGCAACGGGTCGCACTCGCGCGCACGCTCCTCAGTGATCCGGCGATCGTGTTCCTCGACGAGCCCACCTCCGGGCTCGACCCCGTCGCGAGCCGGGAGGTGCACGAGCTGATCGATGCGCTACGCGACCGCGGCGTCACCGTGTTCCTCACCACGCACCGGCTCGAGGAGGCAGAGCGGCTCTGCGACCGCGTGGCGATCCTCAACACGACCCTGCGCACGATCGGCCGCCCGGACGAGCTCCGCGAGCGCCTGTTCACGAAGGCCCTCGTCCTCCGAACAGCAGCGCCGCTGCGCGATCCCGACCGGGTCTTTGCCGTTCCCGGCGTCGAAAGCTGGCGCGTCGACGACGCGGCCGGATACGTGCTGGCGGTGACCGACGCGCGCTTGGCAGCGCCGGAGGTGACGCGCGCGCTCGTCGCCGCAGGCGCCGACGTGCTCTCGCTCGCCGAGACGAGACATTCGCTCGAGGAGGTCTACCTCGAGCTCGTCAATGACGACGTCGAGGCACATCGGTGAGCATGCAGCGGGTCCGCGCGGTCGTGCGCAAGGAGGTGCGCGAGTTCCGGCGCAACCGCTTCGTGATCGGGACGATGGCCGTGATGCCGTTCATCTTCCTGATCACGCCGATGATCACCCTCTTCAAGATCCCCGCCTCCGCCTCAGGCCCCCAGGTCCGGGCCGCCGTCGGCGTGATGTCTCTCCTGATGCTGATCGTGCCGATCGTGATCCCGCCGGTGATTGCCGCCTACTCGGTCGTCGGCGAACGCGACCAAGGCACCCTCGAGCCCGTATTGACGGCGCCCGTCCGCGCCTCCGAACTGCTCCTCGGGAAGGCCATAGCCGCCTTCGTGCCGTCGGTCGGAGTCGCCTACGCCATCTACTTCATCGCCGCGATCAGCGTCCGCTTCGGCGCCGCCCACGTGGTCAGTGCGGTCGTCTGGCACGCACCGCAAATGCTCGCGCAGATCCTGTTCACGCCGCTCCTCGCACTCTGGTCGATCTGGGTCGGCATCGGCGTCTCCACCCGCGCCAGCGACGTCCGCGTCGCCCAGCAACTCGCCACCCTCGCCGGCCTGCCGCTACTCGGCTTCACCTCCCTCATCTCCTTCCAGCTGATCAAACCCTCGGTACCGCTCACGATCGGGCTCGCCCTCGCACTCCTCACCGCCGATGTCGCAGCCTGGCGCGTCGTCTCGCGGCTCTTCGACCGGGAGCGCCTGATCACCGGCAGAACGAAAGGTACGCCGCGCCGAGTCGGCGGTCTCGCCGGGCTACCGTGACGTCATGCGCTACTTCTGGCTCGCGATCATGGTCGTAACCCTCGTCCCAGCAGCAGTCGCGAGCCTGCTATTCAACCCGCTCGTGTTCCTGCTGCTCGGGCCGGAGGCCTGGCGAGAGCAAGTCGCCAGGGTCTACCCCTACCGATGGTGGCTCGCCACATCACTCGTCGCGCTGGCCCTGGCGACCACGATGTTCACCAGGAGCTACGCGTAAGTCAGTTCGCCGCTGTTCTGACTTCTCCAGACGCGAGCTCGAACGCCCTTTGCCGGGATCATGACGCGCTACGGATCATGTGTCGGCCGGGTCTGCTCCGGGCAGCAGGACGGTTGCAAGGATCCGGCGCTTCCGCCCTTCCTTGGGCTGGTTGGCGATGCGCGGCTGGAGGACGATGGAGAGCTCTCGTGCAAGTTCGGCGAGTTCGCCGGCGTCGAGCCACATCGCCGCGAGGTTGTAGCTCGCCCCGTCGCGGAGGGGGTCGATGGTCTCTCGGGCCAGGTATCGGTCGAAGTCGCCGATCAGGCCGGCAACGAAGGCAAGGAAGGCCTGCCGGTGCTCGTCGCGGCTCATCGCGGCGACTTCGTCCACACCGAGGCGGGCCGCAGACGTGCGAAGCACGTAGGTGCGCTCGACCGCGCCCCGGACCCGGCGCTCGCCGACGACGGCAAGCACCCCGCCGTCGACGAGTTTGGCGACATGGCGATACAAACTCCCGGCCGGCACGTCGGGAAGCTCGCTCCGAAGCTGCGTCGTGGTCAACGCCCGGTCGCCGAGGAACGCCTGAACGATGCGCAGCCGCACCGGATGCAGAAGCAGGTCAGCAGTCGCCACTTACGCAGTCTAGACCTACGATCACATAAGTGCTAACGTTCACAATAATGTGAACGTTACGAGGAACTGAGGAACCAACGGGCATGAGTCCGGCCCAGGATCACAGATCGAGACACCGAGCGCGCGCAGTTGCCGGCGCCCTCGCAGCCTTGACCGCATTCACCCTGGCCGCCCGCCGGCTCGGCTACAAGCTCGGCCCCAATACGATCGTCCGCTGCCGTCGGGGCCACCTCTTCACCACCATCTGGATCCCCGGCATCAAGCTCAAGGCAATCGACCTCGGCATCGCCCGGCTGCAACGCTGCCCCGCCGGCAACCACTGGAGCCTCGTCACCCCCGTCCGAGAGGAAGACCTGAACGCCGAGGAACGCGCCGCCGCGCACGCACACCGCGATGTCGGGATTCCCTGACGCATGTCGGTCGCGACGCCCACGACCGACGCCATCCCGGGCGTCGTTCGCGCCGAGTCACTGACGAAACGGTTCGGCAGCGTCCTCGCCGTCGACGATCTCTCCTTCGCGCTCGAACAGGGGACGATCACCGGCTTCCTGGGACCGAACGGCGCCGGCAAGACGACGACGTTGCGGATGCTGCTGGGGCTCGCAGCGCCCACCCACGGTCGCGCGCTCGTCTTCGGCCAGCCCTACGCAGCGCTCGCACAACCCGCGCTTCGGATCGGAGCGGTGCTCGAAGCAACAGACTTTCATCCCGGCCGTTCCGGCCGCGACCATCTGCGCATGCTTGGCGACGCGGTCGAGCTGCCACGATCGCGTATCGAGGAGGTGTTGCGCTTGGTCGAGCTCGAGGACGCTGCGGGCCGTCGCGTCAAGGGCTATTCGCTTGGGATGCGCCAGCGGCTCGGGCTCGCGGCAGCGCTCCTCGGCGACCCCGAACTCTTGATCCTCGACGAGCCCGCGAACGGCCTCGACCCGGAAGGCGTCCGCTGGCTGCGCGACTTCCTGCGCGCGTTCGCCGCCGGTCGACGAACCGTGCTGATCTCGAGCCACGTCCTCGCCGAAGTCGCCCAGACTGTCGACCAGGTGCTGATCATCAACCGCGGCAAGCTCGTCGTCGAGTCCTCGCTGGAGCAGCTGACCGCACGGATCGGCGGATCGGTACGCGTGCGCACGCCGGAACCGGCGAAGCTCATCCAAGCGTTTGAGCGCGCGGGCATTGAAAGCGCCGCAAGCAACGATCACACGCTGCTCGCGCATGGAACATCGAGCGAGCGGGTTGGCGACATCGCCTTCGCTGCCCAGGTGCCGATCCACGAGCTGATCGCCGAGAGCTCCTCGCTCGAAGAGGTCTTCCTCGAGCTCACCGCGGAGCCCCGGCCGTGATCGGCCAGTTCAAGGCGGAGCTGCTGAAGATCCGCTCGACGCGCACCACGATCGGGCTCGTGCTCGGGATGCTCGCGCTGATCCTTCTCTTCTCACTCCTGTCCGGCCTGCTCACGAAAGCCCCGAACCTCGCCAGCACCGAAGACCAGCGCGGCGTCTTGAGCGTCGGCAGCCTCGCCGGCGTCTTCTCCGCACTCGCCGGGATCATGCTCGTGACCAGCGAATACCGCTACGGCACCATCCGCCCGACGTTCCTCTTCACTCCCAAACGCTCGCGCCTGCTTGCAGCCAAGCTCGCCGCCGGGCTCCTCGCCGGCCTCGTCTTCGGGATCGTCGGCGAAGGGATGGGCTACGGAATCGGCTACGCCACCCTGTCCGGCCGAGGCATCCATCTCGCCCTCAACGGCAACCAAACCGCCTTGCTCCTGTTTGGCACCGTGGCCGGCACCGCGCTCTGGGGCGCGATCGGCGTCGGCCTCGGCGCCATCCTCCGCAGCCAGGTCGCTGCGATCATCGGCCTGCTCGCCTGGGGCTTCGTCGCCGAGAATCTCCTCTTCGCATTCCTCCCCGCCGCCGGCCGCTTCGCCCCCGTCCACGCCGGCGACGCGCTCATCGGGCTCACGACCAGCCACCTCCTCAACGCAACCGTCGGCGGCCTCGTCCTGATCGCCTGGACCGCCGCGCTCGCGCTCGCCGGCGTCGCCCTCGCCGCCCGGCGCGACGTCAACTGACAGTGCGAGGCGTCTTGGACCCGAACGCCGAACCGGCAGGCGCGCGCACATACTTTGGATCAGTCACATCGGCTGTATCGCGGTACTTGAGCCGTTCACAGCGACCCTCGCGTGCTAATCCGTGCTGGCTCTCTTTCTTGCTTGTAGAGCGGCCTGCGTGTGGTCGGATACCTGGAGTTTGTCGAGGATGCGGGAGACGTAGTTCTGCACGGTCTTGAGGGATAAGCCCAGGGTCAGTGCGATCTGCTTGTTGCTCGAGCCGTCGGCGAGGAGCGCGAGTACGTCGCGTTCTCGGTCAGTGAGGCCGTCTGCATTCGGGTGATCGAGGTGCGCAGTTGTGGAGGTGAGCGCGAGGACCTGGGCGGCGACGCCGGCGCCGAAAGACTGCGCCGCCGGCTCCGACGGTGGCGACCGCTGCTGCGACCTCTTCGGCGGAGGCGCCCTTGAGGATGTAGCCGCGGGCGCCGGCTCGCATTGCTGCGACGACAGTGTCGTCGTCGTTTTTTCGCTAACTAGGCCGGTGCAGCAATTCTCGAATCGTCCCAGGCGAACGGATGGGGAGTGCCGCCTGTCGTAGAGGAACCAGTGCGGGCCTCTACGACAGGCATCTCCTTATGCCGAGAGAGCCGACGCGCGCGGCTAGTGGCTCAGTTCGAGGTGGAAGGCGAGCTTGGTGTTGCTGAGTTCGCGGTCGCGGCCCTGGCCGCCGCTGCCGGCGTAGGCGCCGGTGCCGCCGACGACCGCTTCACGCGCGACGTTGCCGGTATTGAAGCCGGGGCCGTACGCGGCTTGGATCAGGATCTGTCCGCCGGGTAGGCCGAGCGTGAACGAGCACTGGGAGCTCGCGTGCGGGAGTTGGGTGCAGACGCCTTGGAAGCGGCCTATGCGCTTGCCGTGCGCGGACAGCGTCCCGAGCTCGTAACCGATGTCGCCTGCGGATTGCCCGGCCGGCTTGGCGTCGAGGGCGACGTGGAATCCGGTCACGGTGCCGGTGAGGTCGAGTGTCGTGCCGCCACTTGCCGCCGTGCTGGTGACGGCGACGGTGGAGGCGACGGCGATGGCGAGTGCGAGCGTGACAAGGATGATGCGACGACGGTTCATGGAGAGCTCCTTCAGGTCGTGGTGGCGTGCGGCACAAAGACGTGGCGCCGATCCATGGAGGGGTCGGCGGCGACGAGCAGTCCGATCCGCCCGAGCGCGGCGAGCAGCAGGATGTTGCTGGCGACCACGAGTGCGTTGCTGCTTACTGAGAAGCCGACGATGTTCACGATCGCACCGGCAGGCACACCGACTGCCGCCCAGGCCGGCGCAAGCCGGGTGCGCCAGAGCGCGATCCCGATGATCGCAAGGCCGACGATCACGGCCAAACCACCGACCGTGAAGATCAGCGACGCCCCGGTCGCATTGTCGTACCGGTCCGAGAGCGCGACCATCTGCGCGCGGTCGGCGCCGGGCGCGCCCATCTGCCAGTACATCAGCTCAGTCATCGCATCACCCGTTGCCACGAGGGCGCCGGCGAGCGCCAGCCCGCCGCCAACCAGGCTGAGCCGCGGAAGGCGCTGGCCCAGCAGCCCGAC
The DNA here is from genome assembly GCA_963757725.1 of uncultured Actinomycetes bacterium. Lineage (GTDB taxonomy): Bacteria > Actinomycetota > Thermoleophilia > Gaiellales > Gaiellaceae > CAVWSR01. Next base: position 269,251 of record CAVWSR010000001.1, on the reverse strand, counting down.
CAGGCCAACGATCGACGGCACCAGCAGGCCCGTGCTGATGATGATGCAGAGCGCGTAGACGTACCAGCGATTTGAGTGGCGGGCGATCTCGGCCAGTTCGGCGCTCGTGCTGCTGTGCAGAGGCGGCGCGGCGACCGCCGACACGATGCCGAGCACGGGCGCCAGGATCATCGCGGCGCCGATGGCCCTTCTGATCGGATTCGACATTGGTGCTCCTCCTCGGGATTCGACAACGACCCGACGCTAGGCCGGAACGAGGGCGGTGTCTGCGGCCGAGAGGACCAACCGGTTCGTCCGCTCGAACGAATCGAACTCGCCTCGCGGATGATGCGATCGGCCCGGCGCGCTTGTAGCGTCTGGCCATGCTGAGACTGCGCGTACGGCCGGCGATCGCGATCGACGCGGCGATCGTGCTCATGATCACGGCGGTCACCGAGTGGGACGTCTGGGTCTTCCACACGCTCCCCGGCCCGAAGGGCCTCACCACACCCCTGCCGCTCCTGATCGCCGTGCCCCTCCTCTGGCGACGCCGGCACGCGCTCCTCGCGGTGACGCTCGTGCTCGCCGGCGTCGTCCTCCAGGCGCTAGCGACCGGGAACTCGGCCGAGGGCATCGAGTGGATCGTCGCGATCGGGGCCGCGGCGTACTCGTCGGGTGCCTACAGCCCGCGCCGGCGTGCGCTGCTCGGCCTCGCTGCGCTCGCGGTCGGCTACGCCGTCTACGCCCTCGAGGACCGGAACATTCGGAGCGGTCGCACCAGCGAGCTCTGGGCCGGCGGGTTTTTCGGCGTCTACATTCTCGCCGTCTGGCTGATCGGCAGCTTCGCCCGCAGCTGGCGCGAGCGGGCGGCACTCGAGACCGAGGCCGCGCTGCGCGTGCGCTCTGCGCAGGAGGCGGTCGCCGAGGAGCGGCTTCGGCTGGCGCGGGAGCTGCACGACATCGTTTCCCATAATCTCAGCGTCGTCGTCGTGCAGGCGGGCGGTGCCCGAGCGCAAGGCCAAGGCGCCGCGGAGGGCGCACTCGAGAAGATCGAGCGGAGTGGACGCGAGGCGCTCGTGGAGATGCGCCGCCTCCTCGGCGTCCTGCGCGAGGCCGAAGAACCGACGGCCGACGCGCCCCAGCCTGGAATCGCCCAGCTCGAGGCACTCGCAGCGGGCATCCGGGCCGCAGGCGTCGACGTCGACCTTCGCGTCGACGGCGTGCATGCCGACCTTCCGCCCGCGATCGGCCTGTCCGTCTACCGGATCGTGCAGGAGGCGCTCACGAACGCCCTCAAGCACGGTGGCCCCGTCCATGCGGAGGTTCGCGTCCACCGGGCGGCCGACGCAGTACTCGTAGACGTCGTCGACGACGGTGCCGGGACATCCGCCGGCATCGACCGCTCGCATGCCGGTCACGGGCTCGTGGGCATGCGCGAGCGCGTCGCGCTGTTCGGCGGCGAGATCCAGGCGGAGCCCCGGCCGGAGGGCGGCTTCGGCGTGCACGCACGCCTGCCCCTACCTGAAGCGCAGTGATCAGCGTCGTCATCGCCGACGACCAGGAGCTCGTGCGGGAAGGGCTCCGGATGATGCTCGACGCAGAGCCTGACCTCGTCGTCGTCGGCGAGGCCGGCGACGGGAACGAAGCCCTCGCCGCGGTGCGGCGCCACGATCCCGATGTGCTCGTCATGGACATCCGGATGCCAGACCTCGACGGGATCGAAGCAACCCGCCGGCTCGTCGCAGCAGGCGGACGCGCACGCGTGCTCGTCCTCACCACCTTCGACCTCGACGAATACGTCTACCAGGCAATGAAAGCAGGCGCGAGCGGCTTCCTGCTCAAAGACGCAAACCGCGAACAACTCGCAACCGCCGTCCGCACCATCGCCCGCGGCGAGTCCCTGCTCGCACCCGCGATCACCCGCCGCCTGATCGAAGACTTCTGCCAACGACCACCCCCCACCGCCGGCCTCCCCGACGCCGTCGCGCACCTCAGCGAACGCGAACTCGACGTCCTCCGACTCCTCGCACGCGGCCTCTCCAACGCAGAAATCGCAGCCAACCTCTACCTCAGCGACACAACCGTGAAAAGCCACGTCGCCCGCATCCTCGCCAAACTCAACCTCCGCGACCGCGTCCAGACCGTCGTCTTCGCCTACGAAACCGGCGTCATCCGCCCCGGCAACACCAACTGAGTCGATCCTTCGGGACGGGTGTGTCCGATCCATGCAGGAATGCCAAGAGGAGCGTTCGTCGTTGTTGACCGGGGCGATCAGTGCCCCCACGGGACTAGACGACATCATCGAGCGCACCGCACGCCAATCGGGCAGAGGTTTATCGCCGCGATCAGTCGCAGCCGTGCACTCGCCTTCGGCCACCCGTTTCCAGGGCCTTTTTCGTAGCGGGCCTGTAAGCCTGAGACTTCCCGCTAGTCGGAGAGTCTTGCTCGAACCGTTTCGGCAATCTCGAGGATGCCGGCGCGGATCGCGGGTTCGGTGAGTTGGGAGTATCCGAGGATGAGGGTCGGCTGGGTCGGGCCGCCACGGTGCTGGTAGTCGGCGAGGATGTTGAAGTGGATGCGCCGGCGGCGGGCTTCTTCGCGGATCGCCTGTTCGTCGATGCCTGCGGGGAGTCGGACGGTGACGTGCAGGCCTGCGGCAATGCCCCGGATGGTGGCTTCGGGCAGGGCGTCGGCAAGCGCGTCGACGATGGTGTCACGGCGTGCGCGGTACCGAGTGCGCATGCGACGGAGGTGACGGTCGAGCTCGCCGCGTGTGAGGAAGTCCGCAAAGGCGTGCTGCTCGATCCGGGATGTTCCTTGGTCGGCGAGGACTTTCTCGTTGCTGACTGCGTTCAGGAGCGAGGGTGGGACGACGAGCCAGCCGAGACGCAACGCCGGCGCCAGCGTCTTGCTGAGCGACCCCGCATACACCACATGTGCGGGATCGAGACCCTGAAGCGCGCCGATCGCTGCGCGGTCGTAGCGGAATTCGGCGTCGTAATCATCCTCGATGGCTATCGCGTTCTCTCGGCGGAGCCAGTCGAGAAGCGCCGCGCGGCGCGAGCTCGAGAGGACGACTCCGGTGGGGTGCTGATGCGCCGGCGTGAGGAGAACTGCACCGACCTTCGCGCCGTCGAGATCGTCGATGACGATGCCTTCGTCGTCGGTGTCGATCGGGACGACCTCGAGACCGGCGCGGATCGCGATGAGTCGTGGCTCCGGATTACTCGGATTCTCGATCGCGATTCGCTTCGTACCTTTCAAGGCGAGTGCCCGGCAAATCAGGTTGAAGCCTTGCGTGAAACCGCATGTCACGATCAGGTGTTCCGGCGTCGCCGCGACGCCTCGTACGCGTGCGAGGTATTCGGTCAGTGCCTCACGGAGCAGCATGACGCCGCGCGGGTCGCCGTATGCCAGGTCTGCGTCCGGAAGGTTCTTGAGCGCATCGCGCAGCGCCCGTGACCAAGCAACTCGTGGGAACGTCGAGACATCGGGAACGCTGGGACGGAAGTCGAAGAGGGGGCGAGGCAGCGGCAACTCGGCGCTCGCGACCGGGACGGCCGCCGATGCCGCCTCAGAGACCAACGGGCGCGCGCCTCGCCGCAGAGTCAGGTACCCCTCGGCCGCAAGCTGAGCGTAGGCGGTGACGGTAATCCGCCGTGAGACGCCGAGCTGGCGGGCGAGATCACGGGTCGACGGCAGCTTGGTGCCCGGCCTGAGCATCCCCGCCCGGATCGCTTTCCGCAATTGGGTCTCCACCTGGGCGCCAAGCGTGAGCGGGCCGTCTCGGGTGACGGCGAGAAGAAGCTCGACCGGCTGACTGGTCCCGTCAATCGTCATGAAAGTGGATCTTGAAAAGTGATCACTCGAATCTAGCATCGAGACATGCCAACCCGAAGGCGCTCCCAGAGGACACCGCGGATGCTGCTTGCGGATGGACCGCAGCGGTTGCTCGCGATCTCGGTGCTTGCGCGTCTGCCGATGGCGATGATCGGTATCGGACTGCTTGTCCACGTCCAGTCGCTGACTGGATCACTTGCAGCGGCCGGCTTGGTGACGGGTGCCGTCGCAGCCGCGCACGGGGTCGGCGGCCCACTTCTCGGACGGGCCGTGGATCGGTTCGGTCAGACAGCGGTGCTGCTTGCGAGTGCGGCAGCGTCCGGTGCGACGCTCGTCGCGATTGCGCTGCAACCGCCCGGCGCTTCGCGTGGGACGCTCGTCGGTCTCGCTGCGGTGCTCGGGCTCGTGATCCCGCCGGTCGGGGAATGCCTGCGTGCTCTCCTGCCCTCGCTCCTCCGGGACCGAGCTGCGATCAGTACCGCCTACGCGGTCGAGGCAACCGCGGTCGAGCTGACCTTCATCGTCGGGCCCCCACTTGTGCTCGTGATCGGCCGCGGATCGTCGACCGGCGGAGCGTTGTGTGTCGTCGCCGCGACGATCACAGGTGCAACATGCATATTCGCGACCCAAGCCGGGTCACGCAGCTGGCGTCCGGCCGCGATGGGCCGGGGTCGGCGCGGAGGCGCGTTGCGGGCTCCAGGGATGCGTACTCTCGTCGCTGTCCTTGTCGCAGTCGGAGTCGTGTTCGGAGCCGTCGAGGTCGGCGTAGCCGCAGCCGCCGTGCAGCATTCGCAGTCAGGGGCGACCGGTTGGCTGCTCGGCCTGTGGGGACTCGGATCGTTCCTCGGTGGACTCGCCGCGGCCCGTCGTGGCGGCGGCGCCCGCACAGGCTCGGGTCTCGTGGTCCTGCTGGTCGCCCTCGCAGCGGCGCATCTCGCGCTCGCAGCGGTCGCGAGCAACATCCTCGCCTTGGGCGCGCTTGTCTTGCTGGCCGGCGCGACGATCGCCCCGACGTACGCGTCCGTCTTCACGATGGCCGATCGTGCCGCGCCGGCCGGAACCCAGACCGAAGCGTTCGCGTGGCTCAACACCGCCGTCTCCGTCGGCGCAGCCGGGGGAGCCGCGATCGCCGGCGTCGTCGCCGACGTTGCCGGTTCACCAGCCGTCTTCGCGCTCGCCGGCGCCGCCGGCGCCATAGCGGCGCTGACAGCCGCCAGAACCAACTCGCTCCCCCACCGAGCTTTCGCAACCGCCAAGCCCGCACACACAGGCGTCGCAGCCTGACGACCGACGAACGAGAGGAGTTACACCATGGGCAGCGTCACCGTTTGGATGCAGATGTCGTTCGATGGCTTCGCTGAGGGCCCGAACGGCGAGTTCGACTGGCCGATCGTCGGGCCGGAACTGAACAACTACTTCATCGACGAGCTCGGCGCGGTCGACACATTCCTCTACGGCCGCAGGGTGTACGAGATGATGGCCGCGTTCTGGCCCACCGCCGACGCGAACCCCGAGGGCGCGCCGCTCCAAGCGGCGTTCGCTCGGATCTGGAAGCCGATGCCGAAGCTCGTGTTCTCGAGGACGCTCGACCGAGCAGATTGGAACACCACCGTCGTCTCCGACCGACTCGCCGAAGAAGTCATGCAGCTCAAGCAACAGCCCGACAGTCGGCATGTCCTCTTCGGCGGAGCGAATACGGTCGCGACGTTCATGCGACTCGACCTGATCGACGAGTACCGCCTCTTCGTACACCCCGTCCTCCTTGGAGAGGGCAGATCGCTGCTCAGCGGTTCGGAAGAGAGGAAGCGCCTGGCGCTCGTCGAGGCGCGGACATTCGACGGCAGCGTCGTCGGCCTTCACTACAAGCGCACCGACACGCAGCAGTAGAAGGGCTGCTGATGCGAGGTCGGAGCGATGCCGGACACGAAGCTCCCCGGCGAGCGGTCCGGCACGGACGCTCCGACCTCGCGCTGCCTACTCCTAGTCCGCGACGCGGTGGCATGGGCGGGGGCTAGCGTGTCCCGCATGCCCGTCGACGTCGAAGCCGCCAGACAGTTCGTCCTCGGGAGCGCTCGCTTGCTCGACCGGCACCGCCTGGCCGTCCTCCTCGACGACGGCCCGGCACCACCCGTCCTGCACGCTCTCCGCGCGTATCAGAACGCCGACGGCGGGTTCGGCCACGCGCTCGAGCCGGACGTGCGCGCCCCGGAGAGCGAACCCGCCGCCACCCTCCATGCTCTCGACGTGCTGCTGGAGGTCGGTGCGTACGACGAGCCGATGGTTGCGCAAGCCGCCGGCTGGGTTGCGACGATCGCGCAAGAGGACGGAGGACTGCCATTCGTCATGCCCACGTCGGCTGGTGCGCCGCATGCTCCTTGGATGGTGCCCTCGAACGGTGGCTCCCACCTGACGTTCGCGGTTGCCGCACGGCTGTGGGAGCTGGATTCGCATGAGTCCTGGCTGGAGCAGGCGACGGACTGGTGCTGGGCAAAGCTGGACGGAGCCGGCGATCTCGGTGGGTATTGGCTCAAGTTCGGGCTCGAGTTCCTCGACAGTGTCCCCGACGGCGAGCGGGCTGCCTCGACGCTCGACGGTCTGCGATCGCGCCTCGCCGGCGACGGCTCCATCCCGGTCGCAGGCGGCACCGAAGACGAGCGTTTAACGCCCCTCACGCTGTCCCCCCGGCCCAACCTCCGTAGCCGCGCCCTGTTCACCGACGATCAGATCGACGCTGATCTCGACGCCCTCGAGCAGGGCCAGCAGAGCGACGGCGGCTGGCTGTTCGACTGGCTCGCGTGGTCACCGGGACAAGCCGTCGAGTGGCGCGGCGCCATTACGCTCCGAGCACTCGCGACGCTGAAGGCGCACCAGCGTCTCCCCTGACGAACGCCGACAGGCCCGACATCCACCCGACTGAGCCGCTCTCGGAACCGTCGAGCGTTATGCCGCCGCGCTCGGCCATAAGATCGAGTCGCCAATCGCGAAGGCTCGACCGTCCTAGACGGTCAGCGCCGCGAGATCGAGACGTGCCAGGTCGCGAGTTGCACCAGTCGCCGTAACTATGCGACCGCGGCCGCGAACGATGTGTGGAGCTCCGCAGGCAGCCGGCGCTGGAGCTTCCACACGAACGCGATCGGGCGGTCGCCTTCGTGACTCACATATGTCGCCGGCCCCAGGCACCAGAACGCGCGGTCGGTGGTGCGCAGCCGAGCGAACAGCACGACGTTCGTCCCAGCCTCGCGTTGCTGGACGTATCTCTTGCCCTGTCGCGCTATCCGCCGCGGTAGCCGACTGGCTCTCCCAGTGGATCAACTCCGGGCTGATCGCGTAGTCGCGGTAACGGGTCGTCGGTGAGAACCCGCCGACGCTCTTGTCGAGCGTGAAGGCGAAGAGGTCGGTCTGCGATCCCGGCTCCCACCAAACACCCGTTTGCCAGGTCGGCGGCTTCGCGCCCTCGCCCACACCGAACGCCGCGAGGATCTCCGGGCGCGTGTACCGAGAGTGAAGTGCGAGCGGCACCCCGGGCAGCCCAAGCGGGTAGTCGAGATATGAGACGCGGTCCCGGAGCAACCCGAGCACCTCGATCAGCTCCGCGCGTACTTGCGGATGCGCCCAGACCTGCGCCAGCGCATCGTCGAAGCTCGACGACGCGCTCAAGCCCGTGAGCGACGAGACAAGCATGCGGAGGAGCCGCTGTTCGCGCGAGCTCAGGCTATCCGCCGATGGCGGGCGGTCGCCGGCGAGAAGCCGCGGGTAGGCCTCGAGTCGTTCGTCGTCGTCGACGTGCAACAGCCGTCCGACCGCGCGTAGCATCGCCGGCTCTGCGGGTCCTGCCGGCGCGCCGTCCAGACCCGCGTCGCGTCGCATTTCCGACCAGCTGTGGCCGCCGGCGTAGATCTCCTCCAGATCAAGGCCGCTGCTCTCGAGGTACTCGCCGAGTCCGACATCGCCGAGCGAACGAAGCTCGGCGCACCGCTCGCGCCACGTGCTCGGGATCGCGGCGCGGATGCTGCCAAGCACGATGTCCCGCGCGACTGCGTCCAGGTGGAAACTGCAGCCGGCGGGCAGGAAAGGAAACCCGTCACGGACCTGGCGCTCGACATCGGCACGCGACCCGCCCAGCAGCGCGCGCAGGCGCCGGTCGAAGCGGAACTCCTTGCGATGCGTCCCGACAAAGTCGAGGACGGTGCACTCGCTCTTCCCAGCGGCTTTCCGCAGGCCGCGCCCGAGTTGCTGGAGGAAGAGGGTCGGACTGTCGGTCGGACGGAGGAGAAGGAGCGTGTCGACGCTGGGTACATCGATGCCCTCGTTGAAGAGGTCGACGGTGAATACGACGCGCACCGCCCCGTCGGCAAGGTCGCGGAGCGCCGCTCTCCGCTCGTCCGGACGACTCGTTGCCGAGAGAGCGAGGGCAGGGAGACCGAGCTCCGTGAATCGCTGGGCCATGAAGCGGGCGTGGCCGACGCTGACGCAGTAGCCGAGGGCCCTCATCGCTGAGGGATCGGCGATCTTCCGCCGGATCTCCTCGACGACCAGGTGCGCCCACGCGTGGTCCGCGGTGAAGACGTTTTCGAGCGCAGAGATGTCGTACCCCTGTCCGCGGCGCCACGGGACGCGACGCAGGTCGAGCCCGTCGTGAACGCCGAAGTACGCGAAGGGCGAGAGGTACTCCTGGTCGATCGCGTCCCACAGCCGCAGCTCAGCCGCGACCCGGCCGTCGAAGTGGCGGAGCACGTCGAGGCCGTCTGCGCGCTCGGGGGTCGCCGTCAGGCCGAGCAACTCGACCGGCTTCAGATGCTCGAGCAGCGCCTCGTACGACGGCGCCGCCGCGTGGTGGAACTCGTCCACGATCACGACATCGAAGTGCGCCGGCTCAATGTTCCGGACATCGGCGCTGTTGCAGGCTCTGGATCGACGCGAAGACGTGCTCGAAGCGCGAGGGCCGCTGCCCGCCGACCCACTTCTCACCGAAGGCACCGTCGCGCAACGCGTACCGGAACGTCGCACGGCTCTGGTCGAGGATCTCCTCACGATGCGCGACGAACAGGAGGCGGCTACGGCCGAGCTCCGCTCGAAGACGCGCGTAGTCGACCGCCGCGATCACCGTCTTCCCGGTGCCGGTGGCCGCAACGAGCAGGTTGCGATGGTGGCCCTGATGGCGGGCGAGGACGACGTGCTCCAGGAGCGCCTCCTGGAAGGGGCGAAGCTCGAGCTGGATGGGTCCGAGCAGCGTGACGTCGGCGCCTTGGAGTACTTCCGTCCGCCGTGCGAACTCCGCCGCCTCGTACGCGGTGAAGTCCCTGCTCTCCCAGTAGCTGGTGAAGACCGCGGCCATCTTCGCGACTGCATCCGGATTCCGCGCCGCGGCGACGCGGACGTTCCACTCCAGCCCGAGTACCTGCGCCGAGTGCGTGAGATTCGACGAGCCGATGTACGCGGTCGAGTAGCCGCTCTCGCGGTGGAAGATCCATGCCTTCGCGTGGAGCCGCGTCGACGAGGTGTCGTACGAGACCTTGATCTGCGCTCCGAGCCGCTGCAGCTCGTCGAGAGCGCGCTGCTCCGTGCTGTTCGTGTACGTCGTCGTCAAAACCCGCAACGGCTTGCCCGCCTCGCAGTGCCGCCGGAGCGCATCGGTCAGCGGACGAACGCCGCTCCAGCGGACGAACGCCATCACAACGTCAATCGCATCGGCCGACGGAACCTCCGCCCTGAGCTCGTGCCCCACCGCCGGCTCGCCGGGCGCATTGGTAAAGACAGTCGTGTCGAGCAGCGGCGTGAGCGGACGCTCAATCGCTTCTGGTCGCCCATCGGGGAGACGTCGCAGTAGCGCGACTAGCACACGCGCAGGGTCGGGCAGTTCGTCGCCGCCGAGATCATGCTTTCCATCGACAAGGGGCTGAAGGCGACTGATCAGCTCGGCAGCAATTCGCGTTGCCTCGTCGCTTCGCCGCCCTTCTGGCGCTCGGTCGATCGCTCGCGCGACGATGCCGGCCAGGTGACGCGAGACGCGGTCTGACGCCTCGGCGTCACGCAACGCGTCGACCTCGGCGACGAACCTTCCGTCGTCGACCTGCGTGAGCAGCTCCTCGAGCCTGCGCGTCAGCAGCGCCTCGTGGAGTCCCGGCTTGAGAGAGTCGCTCGCCAACGCAGCCGAGTCTGTCAATCGCTCGGCGCTCGCGCCAAACCATTCGCCCGGGCGACGCATGCTCCTACCCATGGCGATCGACGGCTCGGAGCTGCGGCACGGCCGGTCCCCTACTTCCGCGAGAACTTCGCCCACGCGAGGATCGATCTCACGCAGATCATCCCCGGGTTCGTGGCCCGGCCAAGGCCCCTCACCTCTCAGGAGTGGGGTTTTGGTCGCCTGGACGGCCCGGCAGCGGGATCGGCGGCAGTATGCTTGCCGGGCGCGCCCACTTCGGGCCTTGACACGGTGACGAACGCTCAACTCTACGATCGTGCCTGGAACCAGCCGACCGCGAAGGACTGGGCAAGCGTCCTTGTCTCGCTGCCGCTCTTTGCGGGGCTGACGAAGCGCCAGCTGCGTCGCGTCGCGGAACTCGCAAGGATCAGCACGTTCCAAAAGAACGACGTTGTGATTCAAGCAGGTGAAAAGGGAGACGCTGTCTATGTGATTCTCAGCGGGCAGGCGAGGGTGCTTGGCAAGCCGCGCGCCCGGCTCCTCCGCGCGGGCGACTACTTCGGCGAGATGGCCCTCATCGATGGCAGGCCTCGATCCGCGACGATCACGGCCGCACACGACCTCCAGGCGATGAAACTGCCACGGCAGGCGTTTCTAAAGGTCGTGCGTCAAGAACCCGACATCGCGATCGCGATGATGGCCGAGATGGCCGCTCGAATCCGCAGATTAGAAAAGCTGCCGACCGAGTAGCTCCGGCCTCAACGCGACGGTGTGAGTCGGCGAGTTATCCCTCGAGGAGCGTGACGAGTCCGTAGCGAAAGGTCACCATAGAAAAAGCCCCGTTTCCAGGGCTTTTTCCGTCCCCGGTGATCTCGTCGACATCCACTCGTCCCGGCCGATCATCAGATGGTGCGAACGTGCGCTGCCTATTCCCGCGCATCCTCGAGCTCCGTGATCCGGTCCGCGAGGAACCGGCGCTCGGGCTCGGTCGGTGTCAGCGCGAGGGCCAGCGTGTATGCGTCGCGCGCCTCGTCGTCGCGGCCGACGCGTCGCAGCAGGCTCGCTCGGGTCGAATGGAAGTACCGGTAGTCGTGCAGCGTGAGCCGGTCAACAAGTGCGAGTCCGGCTTCCGGTCCGTCGAGTACTCGGCAACTGCGATCGCCCGGTTCAGCTCGACGACGGGTGAGTCGGTCAGCTGTCCGAGCGCGGCGTAGAGCGAGGCGATCGTCGTGCCAGTCGCGCGGCTGCTGCATGTGCAGGTCGGCGATCGCCGCCTGCAGGACGTACGGTCCCTCGCCTTGGAGCGCGATCGCGCGCTCGAGAAGCGCGCGCCCAGCGGCGAGCTGCTGCCGATCCCACAGCTCTCGGGTCCTGCTCGTCGAGCAGGACGACCTGGCCGTCGCGGAAGCGGGCCTCGCGGCGCGCGTCGTTCAGGAACATCAGCGCAAGCAGGCCGACCCTCCTCCGACTCATCCGGCATCAGCTCGACGAGCGCTTTCCCCAGGCGGATCGCCTCGGCCGACAGGTCGACGCGGCCGCCGCCCCAGCCCTCGTTGAAGATCAAGTAGACGACAGCGAGAACCGCGTCGAGCCGCTCGGGCAGCAGATGCGCGGGCGGGACGGCGAACGGGATGCCGGCGTCGCGGATCTTGTGCTTCGCGCGCGTCAACCGCTTGCTGATCGTCTCGAACGGGACGAGGAACGCGCGGGCGATCTCCTCGGTCGAGATGCCGCCGAGCGTGCGCAGGGTCAGGCCGACCTGCGCGTCGAGTGCGAGCGCCGGGTGGCAGCACGTGAAGATCAGCTCCAGACGCTCGTCGGGGAACGTTGTCGCGTCGTCCATCGTCTCCTCCGGGGGGTCGGCGAGCTCCCGCGCGAGCAGCTCGGTCTTGTCGGTGAGCACCCGTTCGCGCCGAATGCGGTCGATAGCCCGGTTCCGGGCGGTCGTAACGAGCCACGCCGCCGGATTGTCGGGGACGCCGTCGCGGGGCCAGCGCTCGGCGGCGATGGCGAACGCCTCCTGGGCTGCGTCCTCCGCCAGCTCGATGTCGCGGAGGAAGCTCGACGAGCGCCGCCACCACTCGCCCCCACTCGTCGCGAAAGATCTCCTCGAGTACCGCTCGTCACCCGAGCATGGGCCGCACTTCGATCCCGCCGCCCGTGTCGGTCCGAAGCTGCTGGAGCTCATCGGCGATCGCGAGTGCCCCGTCGAGGTCGTCCGCCTCGACGACGATCACGCCGCCGAGGAACTCCTTGCTGTCGATGAACGGACCGTCGACGAGCAGCGACTTCCCGCGCGCCTGCGCGGATCGACGAGGCGGTCTCGGGATCCCGCAGGCGGGCCCAGCTCCGCACGTGGGGGCGCTCGAGCGCCTCCGCGATCCGCGGATTCATGGGGCCGCGATCCGAGTCAGGCTGACGACCCTCGGCCGTCCCGTAGATCAGCAACGCGTACTGCATCGGTGCTCCTCCTCTTCGAACGTGTCGTGCCTCTCCTCCCAGACGAACGGCACCCACATTGACGGACACCTCGCTGGAATGTCCGTCCAGCCGCTCGCCGTTCGTCAACCACGCAAACCCCGGCCCGAGACGCCGGCGACGACGCGAAACGGAGGACACCATGACGCACGGACTCGCAACAACGAAGGCGCCACGCCTCGGCTGGGTGCTCGCGCTCACCTCGGCCGCCTTCTTCATGAGCTGCCTCGACACGCTGGTCGTCGCGACCGCGCTCCCGCGTATCCAGGAGTCGCTGCACGTCAGCTTCGCGAGCCTCCAGTGGACGGTCAATGCGTACAACATCGCCATCGCCGCGGGGATCATCTGCGCGGCCGCCCTCGGCGATCGCTACGGCCGCCGGCGGCTCTTCTGCCTCGGCCTCGGCCTCGTCCTGTTCACACTCGCGTCGGCGGCCTGCGCGCTGGCGCCGAGCGCGGCGATCCTGATCGGCGCGCGCACGGTGCAGGGGCTCGGCGGCGCCGTGATCCTGCCGCTGAGCCTGACGATCCTGACCGAGGCGTTCCCCGCCGAGCGGCGCGCAGCGGTGTTCGGCATCTATGGCGGCCTCGCCGGCCTCGCCGTCGCGCTCGGGCCGATCGTCGGCGGCGCGATCACGCAGGGGATCGACTGGCACTGGATCTTCTGGCTCAACATCCCGATCGGAGCGGCGGCGGTGCTCCTCTCGGCGCGCCTCCTCCCGGAGACGTTCGGGCCGCGGACGCCGATCGACCTCGGCGGCGTCGGCCTCTGCACGGTCGCCATGGTCGGGGTCACGTGGGCGCTCGTCCGCGCGAATGACGTCGGCTGGGGAAGCGCCCAGATCCTCTCGACGCTCGGCGTCGGTGCAGCCGCCCTCGGCGCGTTCCTCGTCTGGGAAAGCCGGACGCCGCATCCGATGCTATCGCTGAGGCTCCTCCGCATCCCGGCGTTCGCCGCCGGCAACGCGGCCGCGCTTTTCTCGATGGCCTCGGTCTCGTCGGGCGCCTTCCTCGTCAGCCAGTACTTCCAGTTCGCGCTCGGCTACTCGCCGCTCCAGAGCGGCCTGCACCTGCTGCCGTTCTTCGGGACGCCGATGGTGATCGCCCCGCTCGCCGGCCGATTCTCGTCCCGGCTCGGGCTGCGACCGGTGATCGTCGCCGGCCTGGCGATGCTCGCCGGCGGCTTCGTCTGGGTCGCGCTGGCGGCCTCCCTCCATCCGAGCTACGCGACGCTCGCGCTTGCGCTGCTCGTTGCGGGAGTCGGGGTCTCGATGACCATCCCGACGGTGCCCGCAGCGGTGTTCGGCGCCGTCGAACCCTCGCAGATGGGCGCCGCCTCCGGGACGAACAGCATGCTCCAGCGCTTCGGCGCGGTGCTCGGCGTGGCGCTCTCGAGCGCCGTGTTCAGCGCCTACGGAGCGATCGGCAGCCCGACCAGCTTCACGGACGGCTTCCGCCCCGGCGTCGCCGTGGCCGCGGCCCTCGCGCTGCTCGGAGCCCTCGCGGGGTTCGCCGTTGCGACCCGGCCGGCCGAGGAAGCGGCGCCCGCTTCAGACCTCGCCGCCGAAGCGGCGTGACCCCACCCATCCGACGATACGACAGGAGAGATCCCCATGGCAGACATCCTTCACCGCATCTCGATCGACGCGGAGCCGGCAGTCGTCCGCGAGCTCGTCTCGACCAAGCAGGGCCTCGAGGACTGGTGGACCGCGCACCCGACAGGCGGCACCGATCGCCTGGGCGGCCGCATGCTCGTCAACTTCGGCCGCCCCGACCCGGCCGCGGTCATGGAGGTGATCGATGACACCGCCGAGCGCGTCGTCTGGCGCTGCGTCGAGGGGCCGAGCGACTGGATCGGAACCGAGATCGCGTTCAAGCTCTTCCCGACCGCCGGCGGCGGGACGACGCTGCTCTTCACGCACTCCGGCTGGCGCGAGCCGAGCGAGTTCATGGCCGGCTGCAGCACCAACTGGGGCGCGTACCTGACGAGCCTGAAGACGGGCGCCGAAGGTGCCGGCTTCGCCCCCTATCCGGCCGGCGAGATCAGCCGCTGGTCGTAGTCGAGCAGTCCCAACCACACCAACGAAGGAGTCGAGAGATGACGAAGTTCATGTTCGTGTACAGCGGCGGCAAGGGCGTCTCCGAGGACGAGGCCGAGCGCAACGCGCAGTACGCCCGGTGGGGCCGGTGGTTCGAGGAGCTCGGCACGGCCGTCGTCGACGGCGGCGCCGCGACCGGAGCCGCGAAGACCGTCGGCGCGGGCGGCTCGGTCAGCGACGGCGGCTCGCGCGGCCTGAGCGGCTACTCGATCGTGGCGGCCGACAGCATCGACGCGGCAGTCGAGCTCGCGAAGGGCTGCCCCGTCCTCGAGATCGGCGGCGCGGTCGACGTCTACGAAGCGATCGGGATGTAGCAGGCCATGCGGCGCCGGGTCGGCGAGGACACAGCCCGAACCGACCCGGCACGCGAGGTGTTTCGCACGGACCTCGTCCCTTGTTCAGGTGGACCAGAAATCCATCACGGATAGATCGTCGCTGCGATGCCCGCCTTGCCGGGCCCCCCGTTCGGTGCGCCTCCCGCACCGCCCGCTCCGGCGGCACCGATCTTGATGGTGGAGTCCTTCACGGTCGCCGTCGACGTGCCGAGCTTCAAGATCCCGATGCTCGGGCCACCTGTTCCGCCGCCGCCGCCGCCGCCCTGGCCCCCACGACCGCCGGCACCGCCGTTGCCTCCGGCGCCGATCTCGCTCCTGCAGGCGGTCCCTCCATCCCCGTAACCCCCGCCCAGCCCGCCGAAGCCGCCGGCTCCGCCGGCTCCGCCGGCGCCCCCGTTGCCGGCAGTGATCGAACTCGAGTCGACGGCGAGCGTTGAGTCGAGGAGGTAGACGCCGAACGACCCGGCACCGTAGGAGCCGGGGTCGGCGGGGCCGCCCCCTTCGCCTCCGCCGCCGCCTCCACCGCCGCCGTTGCCTGATCCGTCGCTGACGAACGCGCCGGCCTGGGCGCCTCCGCCCCCGCCGCCTCCGCCGCCCCACCCGACTGCGCCTGGATGGCCGCCCGTTCCGTTCTGGCCCCTCCACGCCGGCAGGTTCCCCCCAACAACGTTGTCTCCCCCCAACCCGCCGAAACCGCCCCAACCGTTCCGGCCGGTCTGGCCTGCGCGGCCATCGGCTCCCCGATTCCCGTTCACGCCGCCCCTGCCGCCGGGCGTGCCCGACCCCTCATAAAGCAGCGTGGGCTGTCCCGGGCGTCCGTCTCCGCCCGAGTCGAACCGCGGGTTTCCTCCGCCGCCGCCGCTGCCACCGTAGCCGGCGTTAACTTTGCCGAAGATGCTAGGCAATCCGCCCGCCTTGCCGCCGAGGCCTCCAAGGACGACGGCGACGTCGTCGCAGAAGCCCGGCTGACCGTCTGCACCCGGGGCACCGTCCAGCCCGGCGGTCCCGTTTAGCCCTGCGACTCCCGGCCGTCCGTCCGCCGCGACGACCGTGACATGCTGGAGCCTCACCTCCGAGCCGTTGATCGCCCGGATCCCGTAGGCGCTCGCGTCATCCCCGCTGGTCGCGCTGACGGTGAGAAGCTGGAGGACGACCGCCTTTCGGTCGTCCGCGAGGACGGCCGCCCCCGAGCCGGCGATCGTAGTCGTCAGCTTCGTGCCGCGCTGCGACCAGTTGCCCGGGTCGTAACCGCCGTAGATGCCGACTCCGGTCTCCGCCTCGACCCGGGCGTAGCTCCCGGCAGCCGCGTAGACCGACTTCTTCCCGCCGTTCGCGGCCGCCATGACCGCCGCCTGGATCTGGCGCTTCGGCTTGTCCTTCGTGCCGGGGTTCGTGTCCTTGCCGTTCGGAGAGACGAACACGGCGTCGGTCGCGGTGCCGTCGATCCCGTCGCAGTTGGAATCGACGAACGAGAGATCCGGCTTGTCGGTCGCGCCAGAGTGAATGGAGGCGTCGTGAGGCGCGCAGTCCTGGCTGTCGAGGGTGCCGTCGCCGTCGGCGTCCAGGGCCGGGGGCGGCGCGGGCGCGGGCGGCGGCGAGGGCGCGGGAGGAGGCGGCGGTGCAGGGGCAACCGGCAGATGTCCGTGTGGTCGCGTCGCCCGGAAGAGTTGAGCGGCAGCCTGCGTCCCAGAGCGGGCGACGACCGGCTTCGAGGTCGTGCGGCGATAGCGGATCGCAGGATGCGCCTTCGAATCTGGCTGCTGCTTCTCGCTGAGCAGGATCGTGAGCGTCTTGCCCTTGGCCGGCCCGACGGCCCGGATCCGGTAGCCCGCGACCACGAACGGAAAGCGCCCGTCCCGGTCGGCCGCATGACGAATCCGCACCGAGTAGACCAGGACGACCTCGTCGGCGCGTGCATTGCCATTCATGTCGCGCATGGCCGCTGAGACGATCCGCGGCGCCTTCGTCCCTGGCGCGGCCGCCGAGGCGGTCACCAGCACGGTCGCGGCGAGCACGACCGCGAGGAGACGAAGCGCTCGCGTTCTCATGCCTCGACCGCTTCCGTGACTCGTTCGAAGGGCAGCTCCGCACTGCGTACCGCATCACGTACCGCGTCGGCACTTGCAGCCTCATACAGCAGGAAGCACGTCTCATCTTCCGGGACGAAGATCGAATGCAGGTAGCTGACCGGCGTCCCTAGCCCGGTCTGTTTCTCGGCGGCCAGTCGCGCACGCTCGGCTATCCGCGCGATCGCGGCGGGGTCCGTTCGGGACATGTAGAGCTCGACGAGGAACTCAGCCACGCCTCGACGCTACACACGTTGCGGCGAACGTCGAAATTGGAGAAACCCCCAATCTTTATCCCTCTAACGAGCGTCGGCGAGCCTGCCCGCGAGCTGCGCACGCGAGCGAACGCCCAGCTTTGCGTAGGCGTGTGAGAGGTGAGCCTCGACCGTGCCCACGGTGACGTAGAGCCCTCCTGCGATCTCCTTGTTCGAGTGTCCCGCTGCAGCCAGCTCCGCAACGCGACGCTCAGTCGGCGTCAGCTCACCGGGAGGGCGCGGCCGGCGTGCACCGACACGGCCCAACTCGGAGCGCGCCCGTTCAGCCCATCCGGCGGACGCCAGCTCCTCGAAGGCCGACACAGCTGCCTCGAGCGTTTCCCGCGCGGCTCCCCACTTCCTCAGACGGCGTTGTGCACGGCCCAGCGCAAGCAGAGCGCGGCCGCGGTCGAAGCGCAGGCCTAGCTGCTCATAGTGGTTCGCCGCCTGCGTCAACTCCGTCGCCGCTCCCTGGTCGTGGGTGTCTCCGGCGAGCTCGACGACGGCGCTGCAACGCTGCGCGGTCGCGAGCCCCCACGGATGCTCTTGGCGCTCGGCCAGCTCCCGTAGGCGACTGGTCACCGCCAGCGCTGCATCTCGCCGACCCGACTCCACCAGCGCCTCGACGAGATCCGGCGCCACCGGGAACGCGCCCGGATCGTCAATGCCCTCTCGCTCGGTGTGCTCCCAGACGGGGAGCAGGCTCTCGACCGCTCGCTGCGCCCGGCCGGCGAGGAGGTTTGCGATGCCGCGTGCACGGAGCGCTTCGAACAGGCTCCACCGAATCCCACTCGATTCGGTTGCGCTGATCGCCGACGCGGCCCATCGCTCCGCCTCCTCCGGCAGACCCAGCCCCGCGGCGAGCAGCGCCCGGCAGCGCTCGAAGTCTCCGTCCACCAGCTCCTCGAGGTCGGCCGACTCGTCCCATTCGGCGATGATCCCCGACGCCGCCCGCCAGTCGCCGGCTCGGAGCTCGAGCTCGCAGAGGTGCAGATTCATGACGACGTAGGAGTAGGTCTCGCCACGCTCATCGGCGAGATGAAGGAGCCGGAGGAGGATCGCCCGTGCGTCGCCGAGCTCCCCGCGCCACATGTGCCGGACCGCCTGCACCCGTTCGAGCGACCGGCTGAGCTCGCGCCCAGCACCGCCTATCGCATCGTCGCCCCGCCCGAGGTCGTCGATCGGAAGACCCCGCATGCTCCGCGCCCAACCCAGGCTGAACGGAGCCAGCTGCGCGACCCACGGCGCTGCCGCCTGTGCGCGAGGCAGCGCCTCGCACGCCCAAGCCTCGGCGTCGGAGATCCGCGCGACGTGGGCGACGGCCATAGCCTCCGACCTCAGCGCCAGGATCGGCGCCCGCAGCAGCGGATCCTCACCGGCCTCCCCGAACGCCTGCTCGAGGTGAGCGTCATACTCGTGGAACGTCTTGACCGCGCCGCCGTCTGCCAGCAACAGGTAGGCGCGCACGCGTGCTGCCCCAGGAGGCAACGAGCCGATCTCCGGCGTGAGCAGGTCGGTCAAGCGCTGGGACTCGCCCGCGACGTTGAGACAGTCCGCGAGTGCCAGCAGCCGCTCGGACCGCTCAGGCAGCGGGCGCGGTGTAAGACGCAGCGCATGCTCGCTGAGCTCCACGGCGTCGTGCGCCGCCCCTCGAGCGGCCGCGCGTTCGGCGGCGGCCCCGACGATCGCCGCAAGCGCACGATCCGGACGGACGGTCGCGAGCGCAAGATGGCGGGCGCGCCACTCCTCCCCGGCGACCACACCGGCCAGATCGCGGTGAAGCTCGCGACGCTCGGACGCCCGCGACTGAGCCTTGACCGCCGCTGCGAGCAGCGGGTGCGACGCGCGGACGTGCTCGCCGCCGATCACCACCACACCGGCGTCGACCGCGTCATCGACCACAGCCGGCTCCGAAAGCGCCTCGGCCTGCGATCGCTGCAGCTCACCGCTTAGCGCGACCGCGAGCAGCAATCTCCGCACCGGCTCCGACAGCCGAGCCACGCGCGTGCCGAGCAGCGCATCGACCGACTCGGGCACGGGCATCTCCGCACCGATCGCCGGCGGCGCACGCTCGCACAGCATCCGCCCGACCTCCAACGCGAACAGCGGATTCCCCACCGTCGACTCGAAGATCCGGCGCACAACATGGCGAGGGAGCGACAAGCCGAGCCGCACGGACAGCAGCCGGCGCACCCCGCCGAGGCTCAACCCCTCGACCACGAGGTGCTCCAGGCCGGTCGGCTCCAACGCCCGCTCGAGAGCCGGCGCACCGGCGGGACGGGCAGCCAGCAGAAACCGCACCGCATGCCCCTCGACGCGTCGCGCAGCAAACGCGAGCACGTCCCCCGAGGGCGGATCGAGCCAGTGGACGTCGTCGACAGCGACTAGCACCGGCCGTTCCGCGGCCAGCGCCCGCAGCACGCTCACGAAGCCAGAGGCAATCTCGTGCCACCCCGGCGGCTCGCCTGCCGGTGCGGCGCGGAGCAGCGCCACATCGAGCGCCTCTCGCTGCAGAGCCGGCAAGCCTGCCACGCCCAGCTCGATCCCGTCGAGCAAGTCGGCAAGAGCGACGAACGAGAGCTGCGTCTCGGCACTGCTCGGCCGGGCGCGCAGAACACGCAGCTCGCCCCGCCGCGCGAGACCAACCCCCGCCTCCCACAACGTCGACTTTCCAACTCCCGGCCCACCTGTCAGCAGCAGCGATCGCCCGGTCCCGCCCATGCTCACAAACGCGCGCAGCACGTCCAGCTCGCGGTCGCGCCCCACGACCTCGGCCGTGACCTCGCCTTCCTCGACCCCCACGCCGACGATTCTCGCGCACCCGAGCCTCGCACGAACGACAACCATCTCTGCTTCATCGCCCACACCGCCCATAAGCGGTCAGGGGTTCGTCGCAGTGACGGCCAGCCGGGACCGAGCGGCCAGGGGCCATCAGGCGCCGTTGGGAGGCTACCCCACGGAACGCCGACGTGATCGCGTCTCCACCTGAGGGCGGACGCCGCGGCCCCGCATCGTCAGCCGCAGGTCGAAGGGAAAGTCCAGCCTCGGCGCCGATGCGCGAGAGATCAGCGCCGCGGATCATGTGGGCATGAACGAGATTCCATCTCCTACGGTCCCACCGGTCTCGGTCCACGGCCTGACGAAGCATCACGACGATCTGGCCGCCGTCGAGGATCTCTCCTTCAGCGTGCCTGCCGGCACGGTCACGGCTTCCTCGGGCCGAACGGCCGGCGCTTCGCCCAGCTCAAGCGGCCGGCCTGCCGGGTCGGCGCCGTGCTCGAGGCGGCCAACCTGCATCCCGATCGCTCGGCCGCGACCACCTGTGCGTGCTCGCCGCGGCGGCGCAGCTGCCGCCGAGCCGAGCCAACGAGGTGCTGGCGCTGGTCGACCTCGCGGGCGCGGGGCGCCGCCGCGTCAGGGGTTTCTCGCTCGGCATGCGTCAGCGCCTCAGCCTCGCCGCGGCCCTGCTCGGCGACCCCGAGCTGGTCATCCTCGGCAACCCTCGCGAACGGCTCGACCAAGCACGCGAAAAGTCCCGCCAGATCGACCGTCTCGTCACGAACCTCTTCGACTACTACGCACGGGCGGACATCGACCAGCACCCCCGACTGCAGGCGACCGACCTCACAGAGGCAGTCAAGAGCGCGACCGCCGCCATCGAGCTCGCAGCCGACGAGCGCGGAGTCGAACTCCGCCTCACGGCACGCACCAGCCCCCAGGTGGCGATCGACCCCGACGGATTCGACCGCACACTCGCCCGGACCGAGCAGTTCCGTTGAAACTGCCTTCGACACGCGGTTACCGCTGGTAGGGCGAGTACCCCCGGCAGAAGGCCTAATAGAAAAAGCCCCGTTTCCAGGGCTTTTTCCGTAGCAGGCCTGTAAGCCGGATTTTGTCGTGGGTGACCATCTATCTGAGCGGCGCACCCGGCTCCTCGGCGGGCTGCCTACGAGCGGAGCCTGCTTCGCCTTGCACCGGACGGGGTTTGGCTAGCCGCCGTGTCGCCACGGTCGCTGGTGGGCTCTTACCCCACCGTTTCACCCTTACCGCCGACGTCTCCGGAGAGGCTTCGCCGGCGGCGGTCTCCTTTCTGTGCCACTTTCCGTCGGCTTTCGCCGCCTGGGCTTAACCCCAGCGTCCTGCCCTGCGGTGTCCGGACTTTCCTCGAGCCCCGGAGGGCCCGCGGTCACCCGGCCTGCGTCTCGAATTGTACCGCCGCCGCAGCTTCGCCGCGCCTCAGCGACGAGCCGCACTCCGGGCACTCGATCCCGCCGCCCGAGTGCAGCACGAACTCGCCGCAGACGAGGCATTCCAGGCTGACGCGGCGCAGCAACGCGTTCAGCTCCTGTTCGAGCGTGCTGAAGAGAGGCTGGACGGTCATCAGAGGCTCCGGAAGACCCCTGTCACCTTGCCCAGGATCGCAACGTGCGGCGCGTAGATCGGCTCGAGCGCATCGTTTTCGGGCTGCAGGCGCACGCGGCCGTCCTCGCGGAAGAAACGCTTGACGGTCGCCTCGTCGGCGGCCTCGTCGTCGCCGACGAGCGCGACGACGATCTCGCCGTTGCGCGCGTCCTGCTGCTTGCGGACGACCACGATGTCGCCGTCGAGGATGCCGGCGTTGATCATCGACTCGCCCTTGACGCGCAGCAGGAACTCGTCGCCGCCCTTCGAGAGCGGCTCGGGCACGCCGAGATAGTCCTCGACGTTCTCCTCTGCGAGCAGGGGACCTCCCGCGGCGATCTGGCCGAGAAGCGGCAGCGCGTGGGTCTCGTGCTCGCGCTCCGGCGGCAGCTCGGCTGCCTGCGCTGCGCGCTTGTGCTGGAGCAGCTCCAGAGCGCGCGGCTTGGTCGGATCGCGCCGCAGGTAGCCCGCGCGCTCGAGGTTTGCGAGGTGCGCGTGGACGGTCGACGGTGAAGCCAGCCCGACCTGCCCGCCGATCTCGCGCACGGTCGGCGGATAGCCGTGCCGATCGACGTACTCGATGAGGTAGTCCCAGATCTCCTGTTGTCTGCCGGTCAGCACACGAGGCTCCTAGAGTCGGTGACGAACGTATGTTCGTCACCAGAGTAGAGACTCCTCCGGACGACGTCAAGAAACACGAAAGCCCCCAGGCGGGGGCCTCCGATGCGCTGGAGAGGACTTGAACCTCCACGGCCCTAAGGCCACAAGGCCCTCAACCTTGCGCGTCTACCAATTCCGCCACCAGCGCGTGGGGACGGGATTGTAGCGACTGCCCCACGGCGGCTGAGCGTTTGCTGAACTGGCCCGCCCGGGGGAGGAAAGCTCCGCTCCCCGCGTCTAGTCTCCGTCGGATGCGGACACTCTGCGACTCGGCGGTCGAGGCCGCGCTTGCGGCTCGGCGCGTCCTACGCGGACGCTCGCGTGGTGATCCGGCGCGCCCAGTCGATTGCGACGAAGAACGGCCGCGTCGAGAGCGTGAACGACCTCGAGACCGAGGGAATCGGCGTGCGCGTGCTCGTCGAGGGCGCCTGGGGATTCGCCTGCGACCGCCGTCTCTCGCGCGAGGGCGCCGAGGAGGCCGCGCGCCGCGCCGCCGGGTTCGCGCGCTCGGCGCCGAGCGCCAACGGCCGCACGCTCGTGCCGCTCTTCGGGCACTCGGGCACCTACCGGACGCCGATCGGGCGCGACCCTTTCGACGTGCCGCTCGCCGAGAAGGTCGACTTCTGCCTGCGCGCCGAGGAGGCGCTGCGGCGGCCCGAGATCAAGGTCTCGATGTGCTCGGTGCGCGCGCAGCACGAGCACAAGCTCTTCGTCTCGTCCGAGGGCGTCGCGGTGGAGCAGGAGCTCTACGAGGCAGGCGGGGGGATCGACGCGATCGCGGTCGCGGACGGCGTCTACCAGGTGCGCAGCTACCCGAGCGCGCACGGAGGCTCCTCCGCGGGGGCCGGCTGGGAGTACGTCGAGGGCCTCGGGCTCGACCACGAGGCGCCGCGCGTCGCCGAGCAGGCGGCGGCTCTGCTGACCGCGCCGATCTGTCCTCCGGGTACGACGACCGTCGTGATCGACGCCGAGCAGATGGCGTTGCAGGTGCACGAGTCGGTCGGCCACCCGACCGAGCTCGACCGCGTCTACGGCACCGAGGCGAGCTATGCCGGCACGAGCTTCCTGAAGCCGGAGGATCTCGGCTCGCTCCGATACGGCTCCGAGCAGATGAACATCACCGCCGACCCGACGACCCCGGGCGGGCTCGGCACCTTCGGCTTCGACGACGAGGGGGTGCCGGCGGCGCGCGCCCCGATCGTCGCGGGCGGCGTCCTCTCCGGCTACCACGACTCTCGCGAGACCGCGGCTCGGATCGGCGCCGGCGAGGGGGGCTCGATGCGCGCCGAGGGCTGGAACCGGATGCCGCTCGTACGCATGACGAACCTCCACCTCGAGCCCGGCTCCGGCTCGCTCGAGGAGCTGATCGGGGGAGTCGACGAAGGCCTCTACCTCGAGACGAACCGCAGCTGGTCGATCGACGACAAGCGCCTGAACTTCCAGTTCGGCACGCAGATCGCCTGGGAGATCAAGCGAGGCTC
This sequence comes from uncultured Actinomycetes bacterium, assembly GCA_963757725.1. Lineage (GTDB taxonomy): Bacteria > Actinomycetota > Thermoleophilia > Gaiellales > Gaiellaceae > CAVWSR01. Next base: position 245,517 of record CAVWSR010000001.1, on the reverse strand, counting down.
GCTCGGCCGGATGCTCCGCGACGCGACCTACACGGGGATCACACCGGCCTTCTGGGGCTCGCTCGACGCGGTCGCCGGCCGAGACGAATGGCGGCTGCACGGGCTGACGAACTGCGGCAAGGGGCAGCCGGGACAGGGCGCGCACGTCTCTCACGGCGCCTCCCCCGCGCGCTTCCACGGCGTCCAGGTCGGCGTCCGCTCGTGAGCTCGCTCGAGATCGCCGAGCGGGCGCTCGCGGCGGCTGCGGCGGCGGACGAGGCCGAGGTGGTCGTCAACGCGGAGCGCACGGGCTTCGCGCGCTTTGCCGGCTCGGAGATCCACCAGCCGACGCTCGTCGACAACGTCGTCGTGACCATGCGCGTGCTGAAGCAGGGCCAGGTCGGCTCGGCGGAGACCAACCGCATCTCCGACGAGGGGCTCGCCGAGCTCGCCCAGCGCGCAGGCGAGGCGGCGGACGCCGCGGTGGCCGATCCGTCGTTCCCGGGCTTCGCAGAGCCGGAGCCGCTGCCGGACGTCGTCGGCCACGATCCCGCGACGGCGGCGCTCGAGCCCGAGGACCAGGCGCGCCTTGCGACGACGGCGATCGATGCGGCCGGCGACCTGCCCGTCTACGGCTTCTTCACGAGCGGCGAGACGGAGACCGTCGTCGCCACCTCGCGCGGGGTCGCCGCCGTACAGAGCGTCACCGACGCGACGGCGCTCGTGCTGGCGGCGGGCGACGGCAGCTCCGGCTACGCGGAGGCGACGGCGTGGCGCGCAGCCGACCTCGATCCCGCCGCGGTGGCGCGCGAGTCCCACGACAAGGCGCTGCGCACACGCGACGCGCAGACGATCGAGCCGGGCAGGTTCCGGGCGGTCCTCGAGCCGTACGCGGTCGCCGAGCTGCTCAAGTACTTCTCCTACGACTCGTTCAGCGCGCTCGGCCTGCTCGAGGAGCGCAGCTACCTGGCCGGGCGGATCGGCCGGAAGATCGTGGACGAGAAGGTCTCGATCGCCGACGACGCGCTCGACCCGTTCAACCTCCCGAAGGCGTTCGACTTCGAGGGCGTGCCGAAGCAGCGCGTCGAGCTGATCGAGCGGGGCATCGCCCGCGGCGTCGTCTGGGATCGCGTGCGGGCGGCACAGGCGGGCGGCGGGCAGCGGACGACCGGCCACGCGCCGCCGCCGACGGTGCGCGACTACGGCCCGTTGCCCTTCGCGCTGTCCATGGCGGGCGGTGACGCCGAGTCGACGGAGGAGCTCGCGGCGGTCGTCGGCGACGGGATCTACGTGACGCGGCTCCACTACCTGGGAGTCGTCGACCCACGGGAGGGGGTGCTCACGGGCATGACCCGCGACGGCACCTTCCGGATCCGCGGCGGCAAGATCGCGGAGCCGCTCGTCAACCTGCGTTTCACCGTGGCCGTACCGGAGCTACTGCGGGACGTCCCGGCTCTGACGCGCGCGGTGCAGCTCGTCAACTCGAGCGACTTCTACGGTGACCGCTTCCCGACCGCGTCACGCGTGCCGGCGCTCGCGACCGCGTCGTTCACGATCAGCGGCATCGGCTCGAAGCCGGGTATTTGACCTAGAGGCTTGATGTGGAACTCGGGTGCGTGCGGAGATGGGTCAGACCAGCGGTTCAGCCGGATCGGGCGCAGCGCGTAGTCGTGACTACGGGCAAGCCCGAGCCGGGTGAACCGCGCCGCGTCTGGCACACCAGCCGTGCGTGCCGGAGTTTCACATCAAGCCTCTAGCTCAGGCTGGTTGGATCACGGCGTAGTCGGGAACGCCGAGCTCGTCCTCCGCCCAGTGGGCGAGGCGGGGCGACACGAGGCGCGCGTCGGCGACCCACGCGAGCGGGACCACGAGCGCGTCGCGGTAGGCCCGCTCGTCGCTGAGCCCCAGCGCATGCTCGATTGCGTCGGCCCGCGGGTACTCCGCCTGCACGCGCAGGAAGCGCGAAGTCCCGGCGGCGCCGACCACCGGGCCGAGGCCGAGCTCCGACCAGTTGGCGGCAACGAGGTCGGCCTCGTAGCGCAGGCCCTGGGGCGCGGCGATCCCGACGGCGACCTTCGGCAGCCCGCCGACGGCCGCCCTTGCCGCGCGGTAGCGGCTCGGGCTCGAGCGGCCCACAGCGGCGCGACCGGGCCGCAGGCCGAGCGCCGGCCGTGCACCGTACTCGGGGACGAGCGCCTGATAGTCCGCGCGGTCCGCCGTCTGCCAGTAGACGCGGCGCACCTCGACGGGAATCCGCGTGTCGAAGCGCAGGACGTCGAGCGCGAGGATCTGTCGAACCCGGAGTGCCGGGTCGCCCCGCAAGGCGCGGATGTCGCCGAAAGGCACCGGGGCCTCGTCGATGCTGCCGGCGCGGAAAGCGGCGACGGCCGCCCGCGGCGCCAGGCGCCGGAAGACGAGCGACGTCGCGCCGCGGCGGGCGACGATCTCGTCAGGCGAGCCGCGCACAAGCCGAAAAGGACCGGGAACTCCGGGCGGGGCCGCGCGCACCGAGGTCAGCTCCCACGGCGAGACCTCTGACAGGGTGGTGCCGCGCAGCGTCGCATGAATGCCTGAGCGGCGCAGCTGCGCGGCGATCTCGCGCGCGTGCGTGCAGCGGAGCCGGAGCGTGCAGAGACCCGGCGCGAGCTTTCCGTCGACGACGCGCAGCGGCGTCGCGAGCAGCGCGCGGCCGACGGCCTGCTCGTCGCGCGTGTGCAGGCGTGCAGGCTCGAGCGGCCATGGCAGAACCGGGAGCGCGACGCGGATCGCAGTACCGGCCCGCGCGGCCGGCGCCAGCGCGAGCGCTAGCGCAAGAGATGGAAGAGCAGCACGGAGTTGGCGAGGAAGAGCGCGGCGACGAGCGCCGTCAGGCGCGTCAGGTTGCGCTCGACGATGTGCGTGCCTCCCTGCGATTGCGGCTGGAAGCCCATCCCGCCCATGCCGGTGTCGCGCCCCGAGTGCATCAGGATCAGGGTGACCAGCGCCATCGCGAGCAGCACCTGGACGACGGCGAAGACGGAAAGCATTGCGGCGCAAGGGTATCAGCGGCCAGCGACCTCGACGATCGCGTCCATCAGCTCGGAGGCGATCCGGTCCTTGGTCACGTAGCCCGAGGCGCCGGCCTGCCGCGCGCGGTCGACATCGGCACGCGAGTTCGAGCCGGTCAGCATCAGCACGTGCGCCTGCACGTCCGCACGCTTCAGCTCCGCGATCGCCTCGATCCCGTCCAGCACGGGCATCGAGATGTCCATCAGGATCACGTCCGGCTTCAGCTCGCTCGCGAGCGTGACCGCCTCGCGCCCGTCGTGGGCGGTGCCGCTGACCGCGATCCGCTCGTCGGTGCTGAGCATCGCCTGCAACGCCTCCGCGAAGAGCAGGTGGTCGTCGGCGATCAGAACGCGGATCGGCGGCATCTGAATTGCAATGTGCCTTGTTACGCTGCATTTGTGAAGGGTGAAGATGAATTGCGCGGAGAGAATTCAGAAACTTCTGGTCACGGGCGACAATCGGCTGAAGCAGGGTGTGAGCGCCGCGAAGGCTCGTGAGAGCTACGAGCAGGCGCTTGCTCTGGCACGCGAGGCGGGGCTCGAGGATCGGATCGGCCCGCTCGTCGCGCTCAGGCTGGCCGACCTCGAGCGGCTCGCTCGAGAATCTCCTCCACGCGCCGAGCCTGACGCCTGACGTCGTGCTCGGCGGCCGCCGCGCGGGCCGCCTCGTTCGGACGGGCATGCGCGGCCGCCCGCCGCAGCGCCTCGACGAGCGCCGCCGTGTCGAGCGGATCGACGAGCACGCCGGCCTCGGGCGGGACGAACTCGGGCGGCCCGCCGAGCCGCGTCGCGACGACCGTCCGGCCGCAGGCCATGGCCTCGAGCACCGCCTGGCCGAACGGCTCGATCATGCTCGGCTGGCAGACGACGTCGGCGGCGGCGATCAGCGCCGGGATCTCGCTCGTGCGGGACGCGGCCGACGACGGTCACGCCGGAGCGTCCCTCGAGCGCACCGCGCAGCGGCCCGTCGCCGACGAACGTCAGCGTGCCCTCGCCCAGGAGCGCGAACGCATCGGCGAGCCGGACGACGTTCTTGCGCGCGCTCAAGCGCACCGAGACAGAGAAACCGCGGGCCCTCGCCCCCGGGCGGAGGGCGCACGGCGAAGCGCTCGAGGTCGACCCCGGAGTCGATCACCTCGGTCTTGCCCACGGCCTCCGGCAGCTTGGTCTCGAGCTCGCGCCGCAGGTACTCGGAGACGGCGATCACCGCGGCGGCGCGGCGGACCACGCGGCGGGTGAGGCGCGGCGACGCCCGGGATCGCACCGACGTTGCGGACGTCGCGCCCGTGCGCGGTCACGACGAGTGGCGCGTCCGCCGCGCGCTGCGATCAGGCCCGCCGGGACGAGGAAGTGCGCGTAGACGACGTCGGACCTTCGGCGCTGCACGCACCTGCCGCGCCAGCTCGAGGAAGCGGAGCTTCCCACCGCGCGCGCCTGTCGAGCACCGCGCGCTCGAGCTCGTGCCCCCGCTCGGCGAGCGCGGCCTCGAGCTGCGCGACGAAGACCCCGAGATCGGGGTCGCGCGGACCCGGGTACATCTGTGAGACGAGCAGGATCCGCACGACGCTGAGTATCGTCGCCGCGTGGACTTGCTGCTCCGGCCGGCGGGAGTCGAACCGCTCGATGCGGCGCGCGTGCTCGCCTCGGCGCGCGCAGCTCTGCGCTGATCATCGTCACCGAGGGAGCGACGGATCCGGAGGGCTACGCCGAGACCGTCGGCGGCGGCACGTAGAGAGGCGGGCAGGTCAGCGCTGCGCGTCGTAGGTGCCGTACTCGTCGCGCAGCACGTCGCAGATCTCGCCGACCGTGCAGCGCGCGCGCAGGGCCTCGCGCATCGGTACGAGCAGGTTCGTCGTCGTGTCGCGGGCGGCGCCGCGCACCTGCTCGAGCGCGGCGACCGCAGCCTCCGCGTTCCGCTCCGCGCGAACGCGCGCGGTCCGCTCGAGCTGGCGCCGCTCCGCCTCGGGGTCGATCTGCTGCAGCTCCACGCGCTCCTCGGCCTCCTCGGTATACGCGTTCACGCCGACGATCACTCGCTCCCCCGACTTCGACCTCCTGCTGGTAGGCGATAGGCCGACTGCTCGATCTCGCCCTGGACGAAGCCCCGCTCGATCGCCGCGACCGCGCCGCCGAGCTCGTCGATCCGCTCGATCAGCTCCCAGGCCCTCGCTTCGAGCTCGTCGGTCATCGCCTCGATGAAGTACGCGCCGCCGAGCGGGTCGGCGGTGTCGGTCCCTCCCGCCTCGTTCGCGAGAATCTGCTGGGTGCGCAGCGCGATCCGCGCCGAGCGCTCGGTGGGCAGCGCGAGCGCCTCGTCGAACGAGTTCGTGTGCAGCGACTGGGCGCCGCCGCAGATCGCCGAGAGCGCCTGGATCGCGACCCGCACGATGTTGTTCTCCGGCTGCTGCGCGGTCAGCGTCGAGCCGGCCGTCTGCGCGTGGAAGCGCAGCGCGAGCGCCTTCGGGTTCGTCGCGCCGAAGCGCTCGCGCATGATCCGCGCCCACAGCCGCCGCGCGGCCCGGAACTTCGCCACCTCCTGGAAGAAGTGGTTGTGGGCGTTGAAGAAGAACGAGAGCCGGGCGCCGAAGTCGTCCGGCGAGAGCCCCGCCGCAACGGCGGCCTCGCAGTAGGCGATGCCGTTCGCGAGCGTGAACGCGAGCTCCTGCACCGCGGTCGAGCCCGCCTCGCGGATGTGGTAGCCGGAGATCGAGATCGTGTTCCAGCGCGGGATCCGCTCGGCGCAGTACGCGAACAGATCCGTCGTGATCCGCATCGACGGCTTGGGCGGGTAGATGTAGTTCCCGCGAGCGATGTACTCCTTGAGAATGTCGTTCTGGACGGTGCCCCGCAGCGCGTGGCCGCCGACGCCCTGGCCCTCGGCCACGAGCTCGTAGAGGAGCAGGAGGAGCGAAGCGGGCGCGTTGATCGTCATCGAGGTCGAAACCTTGTCGAGCGGAATGCCGGCGAGCAGGATCTCCATGTCGGCGAGCGAGTCGATCGCGACGCCGGTCCGCCCCACCTCCCCGACCGCCAGCGGGTCGTCCGAGTCGTAGCCGAGCTGCGTCGGCAGGTCGAACGCGACCGACAACCCGGTCTGGCCGCGGTCGAGCAGGAAGCGGTAGCGCGTGTTCGACTCCTCCGCCGAGGCGAACCCCGCGTACTGGCGGATCGTCCACGGCCGCCCCCGGTACATGTCCGGATAGGGCCCGCGCGTGTAGGGGTACTCGCCGGGAAGCTCGAGCTCGCCGGGCGCGTCCGCCGACGTGTACACGGGCTCGAGCTCGATCCCCGACTCGGTCTCGTGCGGGCCTTCCGTTGTGGCCATGCTCGCCATGGTAGTGCGCCGGGGCCTCGGCTCAGCCGCGGCTCGTGCGCCTAAGCTGCGAGGCGTGAAGGTCACCGTGAGGCTCTTCGCCGGCCTGCGCGAGCGCGCCGGCTGGTCGACGCGCGAGCTCGAGGGCGTCGAGCGCGTCGACGAGGTCTGGGGCGCGCTCGAGCTCGGCGAGGAACCGGGCGGGCTGCTCTACGCGGTCAACAAGAGCTACGCGGAGCGCGACCAAGCGCTGGCCGAGGGCGACGAGGTCGCCCTGATCCCGCCGGTCTCCGGCGGCGCCCACCGGCTGAGCGCGGAGCCGCTCGACGTGAGCGCCGCGGTCGCAGAGGTGCAGAGCGCCGAGGCCGGTGCGATCGCCACCTTCATCGGCACCACGCGAGTCCAGTCGCGCGGCCGCCAGGTGCTGCACCTCGACTACGAGGCCTACGAGGGCATGGCCGAGCAGACGATGGCCGAACTCGCCGAGGCTCTGAAGTCCAAGTACGCGCTGACCGAGGTCGCGATCCACCACCGCGTCGGCCGCGTCGGGATCGGTGAGACGAGCGTCGTGATCGCCGTCTCCGCGCCCCACCGGCGCGACGCGCTGGCCGCCTGCACGGAGGCGATCGACACGCTCAAGCACACCGTCCCGCTGTGGAAGAAGGAGGTCTACGAGGGCGGCGAGGAATGGATCGGCCAGGGCTCGTGACGACCCACCCAGCTACCGTGTCCGCATGAGCGAAGAGGACGTCGAGCGGCGCTTCCGCGACCTACCCGTCGAGGAGCAGCGCGCGCTTCTCGCCTCGATGGGCGAGCCCTGGCGCGAATACGAGCCCGAGCACCAGCCGGAGCCGGAACCCGCGTACGAGCGCGAGTACGAGCCGATCCATCCGCGCGGCACGGACTGGCGTGGGATCCTCGGCAAGATCTGGGCGCCGATCGCCGCGGTGATCGGCGTCGCGATCAAGTTCGGCTTCGTCTTCCTGAAGTTCTTCGGGATCTTCGTCTCGGTAGGCGCGTACGCGCTGATCTGGGGCTGGAAGTTCGGCGTCGGCTTCGTGCTGCTGATCCTCGTCCATGAGATGGGGCACTTCGTCGTCGCGAAGGCGCAGGGGCTGGACGTCACGCTGCCGACGTTCGTGCCGTTCATCGGCGCCTACGTCCTGATCAAGAACCAGTCCCAGGACCCGTGGCACAACTCGCTCGTCGCGCTCGCCGGGCCCGCCGTGGGCTCGCTCGGAGCAGCCGCGTGCTGGGCCGCCGGCGCGTCGAACGGCTCCGATCTGCTCTACGCGCTCGCCTACACGGGCTTCCTGCTCAACCTCTTCAACCTGATCCCGTTCGGGTTCTTCGACGGCGGCGCCGTCGCCCGCGCGTTCGGGACGGCACGGCGCGAGCGCTCCGGTGCGGCGGTCCCGATCGGCGCGCTCTACCTCGGCCTCGTCCTCGTGCTCGTCGCCGGCATGTGGGCGACGCACGTCGCGCAGACCCGGCTCTAGTGGACGACCGCCGACTCTTCACCCGCGAGGACAGACCCCTCGACGGGCGCGTCCAGCGGATCGCCGAGGAGTTCCGGGACGGCTTCGAGCAGGTCGACGCGATCGGCGGGCCGGCCGTGACGATCTTCGGCTCCGCGCGAATCGACGAGGGTGATCGCGTCTACGGCCCCGCACGCGAGACGGGCCGGCTGTTCGCACGCGCCGGCTTCGCGGTCGTCACCGGCGGCGGCGGCGGCGTGATGGAGGCAGCCAACCGCGGCTGCAAGGAGGGCGGCGGTGTCTCCGTCGGCTTCAACATCGAGCTGCCGCACGAGCAGCGCCCGAATCCCTACCTCGACATCGAGCTGACGTTCCGCCACTTCTACGCCCGCAAGACGATGTTCGTGAAGGCCGCCGAGGGCTTCGTGATCTTCCCCGGCGGCTTCGGGACGCTCGACGAGCTGTTCGAGTCGCTGACGCTGATCCAGACCGGCAAGGTGCTCCACTTCCCGGTCGTGCTGTTCGAGCGCGCCTACTGGCAGCCGCTGCTCGAGTGGGTACGCGAGCGCGTGCTCGCCGAGCACATGATCTCCTCCGACGACATGGAGCTCCTGTCGGTCACCGACGAGCCCGCCGAGGCCGTCCAGACGGTGGTCGAGCACTACAAGCGCCGCTGCGCCGACCCGCAGCCGGCCGCGGCGCACAAGGAAGACGCCCAGTAGCCTCGGCTCAGCCGCCGGGCTCCTGGTAGAGGCCGATCACGTTGCCTCCAGGGTCGCGGAACCTGGCGGTGATCTCGGGTGCGTCCGCGCCGATCGGCTGCACGATCTCGCCTCCCTCGGCAATCACCGCCTCGACGGCCGCGGCGACGCTGTCGACCATGATGTAGAGGAGGAGCCCGGGCTCTGAGGCAGGCGGACGGCCCAGCACCCAGGCGCCGCTGACCTCGCCGGTGGTGTCGTCGAACGCGGTGTGACCGTCACCGCGCTGCCTGATCTGCCAGCCGAAGACGCGCTCGTAGAAGCCGGCGGAGCGCGCGACGTCGAGAGCCGGGAGCTCGAGGTAGCAGATCTTGCCGTTTGCACTGGTGGGTGACATCGGGACCTCTCCGTTCGCCGCTTACGTCTGCGACGGCAGCACGATGTAGGGCCCGGCCGGATGCGAGCCCGGCCCGTAGACCGTCGTGGGGCTGTCCGGGATGTAGTGCGAGGCGAACGTATCCCGCCGCAGCACCTTGCCGCCGCGCGTGTAGACGGTGCGCTTCACCGTGACGTCGAACCCCAGCTCGCCCGTACCCGCGACGACCTTCACCGAGCGGTAGGGCGCGCTCGGGTCGACCGCGTAGTTCATCGAAGGGCCGCGCCAGTTCACCTTCGGGCCGGTCGAGGAGACGACGCGGCGCCCCTCGGGAGTCCCGTAGAAGGCGAACGTCAAGGTCGAGTCCGTGTACGAGGTCTTGATCAGGATGCCGTGCTTCAGGTCGTTCCGGAAGCGGAAGTCGGGTCCGCCCCACGACACCGTCGCGTCGCGGCCGAGCGGATAGTGGCTGAGGTACAGATTGTGATTGACGCGCGTGAGGATCGGCAGGCCGGTCTCGAAGGCGTCGTTGAAGAGCGTCGTCGCGGTCTGACAGACGCCGCCGCCGATCGCCGGCAGCACGAGGCTGCCCACGATCATCTGGCCCTCGAGGAACCCGCGCGCGGAGGTGCGCGGCCCGACCGTGTCGTTGAACGAGAAGACCTGGCCCGGCCGGATGATCGTGCCGTCGATGAAGTCCGCCATCAGATGGACGTTGTGGATCCGGTTCGACGACGAGGCGCCCATCTCCGTCGTGAACGAGACGAGCTGGCGGCGGATGCCGAGCGCGTCCGCCTCCTCTGTCGTCAGGTCGGCGCGGACGTCGCGCATCGGCACGTCGGCAATGCGCGCGTCAGGGCTCGACGCAGCGGCGACGACGGCCGACACCGCGGACGCCGGATCGACGTCGAAGCCGAGCCGCGACGGGACGAGCCGCACGGTCTTGCCGGAGACGACGAAGCGCGCGTTCGCGGCCCGGCGGCGCCACGGGCCCACGGCGGGCTGGACGAGCTTCCGGAGGGCGCGCTCGTCGAGGGTGACGCCGAGCTGGCCGCCCTTCGGCTCGAAGCGGAGCAGCGGCGCCAGGCGCGCAGGGGCGAGCGAGCCGACCGCGGCACCGCGGAAGCGGAGCGTCACCGGCGCCGAGAGCACGGTGCCGGCGCGCTCGGCGGCAGCCTCGGCGGCGGCGGTCGAAACGAGTGGAACGGCGGTTCGGTAGAGCACGACGAGCGCGCCACGGCCGGTGGCCACTCGCTGCTCGAGCGCGTCGAGGAACGCCCGCTGGTTGACGCGCGTGCCGCTGCGAGCGGGGCTGACCACTGGTTTCCCGCCCTTCAGCGCGATGCTCGCGGGCACAGAGCGCCGCCCGAAGCCGTCCAGGCGAGTGAACAGAGCCGCGGCGGCGCGGCGGCGCACGTGGTAGACGGGCGCGACCTCGCGCACCCACCCGACCGGCGAGAGCAGCGAGCCGGCGCGGTGCCAGAAGGAAGCGCGATTCGCCTGGAGCGCGGCGTGCGCCGTCGCCGCAGCGTCGAGCCGCAGCAGGTCGCCCGCGCGAACGCGAACGCGCCGGCCCTGCGCGGCGACGACGATCGGCTCCGCGAGCCGGGGCTCGAGCGCCCCCTCGAGGCGTGCGGACGCCGCGCTCTCGCGCAGGCCGCCCAGATCGGTGCCGAGCACGCGCGTCCCCGGCAGCGCCTCGTGTACGAACAGCGCGTCGCGAACCGCATACGTAGCTGCGGCAGCTCCTGCGGCGGCGACCACCCCCACGATCACGATCAGCCAACGCTTCACGAACCGCCGAGTGTAGCGCCGTATTCTTCGTCCATGAGCATGCGCGACCTCCCCTCGGTCGACGAGCTTGCCCGCGAGAGCGCCGATCCACTCGCGATCGAGGTGGCGCGCGGGGTGATCGCCCGCGCGCGCGACGAGCTCCGCGCGGGGCGCGATCCCGGCGACCTGCGCGAGCTGCTCGCAGCCGAGCTCGCGGGCGCCAGGGCCCCGCACCTGCGCCGCGCGCTCAATGCGACCGGAGTCGTCGTCCACACGAACCTCGGCCGCGCCCCGCTCGCCGAGGCGGCGCTCGAGCGCGTCCAGGAGGTCGGGCGCGGCTACTCGAACCTCGAGTACGACCTCGCCGCCGGCCGCCGGGGCTCGCGGCAGGATCACCTCGCCACGGTGCTCCGCCGCCTCACCGGCGCGGAGGCCGCGCTCGTCGTCAACAACAACGCCGCCGCGGTGATGCTCGCGCTCGCGGCGCTCGCCGAGGGGCGCGAGGTACTTGTCTCGCGCGGGGAGCTGATCGAGATCGGCGACGGCTTCCGGATCCCCGACGTGCTCACCCGCTCTGGCGCCCGGCTCGTCGAGGTCGGCTCCACCAACCGCACCCGCGCCTCCGACTACGAGCGCGCGCTCGGCCCGGAAACGGCCCTCCTGCTGCGGGTGCACCAGTCGAACTTCCGCGTCGTCGGCTTCACGGAGCAGCCCACGCTCGCCGAGCTCGCCGAGGTGGCCCGGAGTCACAAGGTGCCGCTCGTCGACGACCTCGGCTCGGGTGCGTTCTCCCGTTTCGATGACGAGCCGTCCGCAAAGGACGCGCTCGCCGGCGGCGCTGACCTCGTCTGCTTCAGCGGCGACAAGCTGCTCGGCGGCCCGCAGGCGGGGATCGTCGTCGGCCGCGCCGACCTCGTCGAGCGGCTGCGCCGCCATCCGCTCCAGCGCGCGCTGCGCGCCGACAAGCTGACGCTCGCCGCGCTCGAGGGAACGCTCGCGCTCTATCTCGACCCGGAACGAGCCCGTCGCGAGATCCCGGTGCTGCGGATGCTCGGCGAAGCCGCCTCCGCCGTGCGCGCCCGTGCCGAGCGCCTCGCCGCGGCGACCGGCGGCGACGTCGAGGAGACGGTCGCGCGTGTCGGCGGCGGCGCGTTGCCGCTCGCCGAGCTCGAGAGCTTTGCGTGCGCCGTCGAGGAATCGCTCGCCGGGCCGCTGCGCGAGGGCGAGCCTCCGGTCGTCGGCGTCGTCCGCGACGGGCGGCTTCTGCTCGACTGCCGCACGCTGACCGACGCCGAGGCCGACGAGGTGGCCGACGCCGTGCGCCGCGCACGGTGAGCCTCGTCCTCGGCACGGCGGGGCACATCGACCACGGCAAGACGTGGCTCGTGCGGGCGCTGACCGGCAAGGACACCGACCGGCTGCCCGAGGAGAAGGCGCGCGGGATCTCGATCGACCTCGGCTACGCGCCGCTCGAGCTCCCGGACGGGCGCTTCCTCTCCGTGATCGACGTTCCCGGCCACGAGCGCTTCGTCCGCACGATGGTGGCCGGAGCGAGCGGGATCGACCTCTTCCTGCTCGTGATCGACGCACTCGAAGGCGCGCGGCCGCAGACGCTCGAGCACCTGCAGATCCTGCGCCTGCTCGGGATCGAGCGCGGCGTCGTCGCGGTGACGAAGGCCGACGCGGCCGACGAGGAGACGCTCGAGCTCGCGCTCGACGAGGCGCACGAGCTCGTTCCCGGCGCCGAGGCCGTCGCGGTGAGTGCGAAGACCGGCGCCGGGCTCGACGAGCTGAAGGCGGCGCTCGCACGCGCAGCCGAAGGAGGCGAGCGCGCCACCTCGGCCGCGACGCGGCTCTTCGTCGACCGCGTCTTCACACTGCGCGGGATCGGCACGGTCGCAACGGGGACGCTGTGGAGCGGCTCGATCGGCGAGGGCGACGTCTTGCGCGCCGAGCCCGCCGGCCTCGACGTTCGCGTACGCAGCGTCCAGGTGCACGACCGCCCGGTCGAGCGCGCCGACGCGGGCCAGCGGGTCGCGGTCGCGCTGCCCGGCATCGAGCGGACGCAGCTACGGCGCGGCGACGTGCTCGCCGAGCCGGGTGCCTACAGGCCGAGTTACCGAGTCGACGTCGTGCTGGAGCCGCTCGCCGAGCTCCCGCAGCGACTCCAGGTGCACCACGGGACGATGCAGACGGTCGCCCGCGTCGTCCGCGTCGGCGAGCGCTACGCCCAGCTGCGCCTCGCGGAGCCGGTCGTCGCGGCGCGCGGCGACCGCATCGTGCTGCGGACGCACACCACGGTCGGGGGCGGGCTCGTGCTCGACCCGGCGCCGCCGCGGCATGCCGACGCAGAGCGAATGGAACGCGTCGAGCGGGGAGACGTCGGGGCGACGATCGGCGAGCCCGTGCTCGCACGGACGCTGAGTCACCTCGTCGAGGGCGAGCTCGAGGGCGTCGAACGAGCGGGCGACTGGGTCTTCTCGCGGGCCTGGCTCGACTCGCTGCGCGCCGGGCTCGACGAGCGGCTCGCCGCCGCGGACCCGCTCGACCCCGGCGTGCCGCCGCCGAGCGAGCCGTGGGCCGCCGCGATCGTGCCGCTGCTCGGGCTCGAGCGTCGCGGCGCGAAGCTCTACCGGCCCGGAGCAGCCGCCGAGCTCGGAGGGCGTGCCGCCGAGGCCGAGCGGATCGAGCGCGAGCTCGGACTCGAGCCGGTCAAGGTCGAGGACAGGCAGCTCGCGCGCTACCTCGAGGAGCAGGGCCGCTTGGTGCGGGTCGGCGACGGGCTCGCGGTCTCGGCGCAGAGCTACGCCGATGCCCGCGCGGCTCTCGTCGCAGAGTGCGAAGCCGCGGGGAAGATCACGCTCGCCCGCTTCCGCGACCTGCTCGGCGGCTCGCGCAGGACGGCGCAGCTCCTGCTCGAGCGCCTGGACGCGGACGGAGTCACGCGCCGGATCGGCGACGAGCGCGTGCTCAGGCGAGCGGCACGGGGCTGAGGCGGTGTGGCCGCTGGCGTAGGATCGATCGTCGATGGACCTGCGCGTGCTGATCGACCGCTACAACGACGCCTGGAACCGCCAGGACCTCGACGCGATCTGCTCGATGCACGCGCCGGACATGGTCTTCGAAAACCACAACGCCGGCGAGCGGGCCGAAGGCGACGCCGTCCGCTCCCATCTCGCCGGGATCTTCGAGAACTGGCCCGACCTGCGCTTCACGGGCCGAAGCACGTACGTCGGCAACGACTTCGTCGTCCAGGAGTGGACTGCCACCGGCACACACCCGAGCGGCCGCGAGGTCAGCTGGGACGGCCTCGACGTGTTCCCGATCGAGAACGGGTTGATCAAGCGCAAGGACGTCTACTCGAACGCGTCGCGGCGCGTGCCGGAGCAGCTGGCCGGGTGAGCTACGACCCGGGCACGCTCCCCGCAGGCCTGCCCGTCCCGCAGGACGACGGCGCCGCCGAGCATCTGCCCGGGCTCGAGCTGCCGGACACGCCGCTGCCCTCGACGGCGGGTGTCGAGCAGAGCCTGGCCGGAGCCGGCGAGCTCGTGGTCGCCTACTTCTTCCCGCGCCTGGGCTCGCCCGCCGAAGGCGGACCGCCCCCAGGCTGGAACGAGATCCCCGGCGCCCGGGGCTGCACGCCGCAGTCGTGCGCGTTCCGCGACCACGACGCCGAGCTCCGGGGTCTGGGGGCACGCGTGCTCGGGATCGCCGCGCAGCCGCTCGACGAGCTGCGCGAGCGTGTCGAGCGGCTCGAGCTGCCGTTCCCGCTGCTGAGCGATCTCGAGCTGCGTCTCAAGGCCGTTCTACGCCTGCCGACCTTCACGTTCGACGGGAGTGAGCTGTACCGCCGTCTCACGATCATCGGCCGAGGCGGTGCGATCGAGCGGGTGCTTCTATCCGGTCTTCCCGCCCGACCGGAATGCGGCCGACGTCGTCGACTATCTGAGCGGCGCGGCGCTCTAGCTGCCTTGGCGGACTGGGCGACGATCTCGTCGTTGGCGACGGCCGGGGGGACGCTCGTCCTCGCCGGCGCGACCTTCGCGGCGGTCAGATCGGGGAACCACTCCGCACGGGTGGCCGAGCGCGCGCTCCTGGCCGGGCTCCGCCCCGTGCTGATGCCGTCACGGCTGGAAGACCCGCCGCAGAAGATCCACTTCGCCGACGGCCACTGGGTCGTCGCCGAGGGCGGCGCCGGTGTGGCGGAAGTGACCGACGACGCCGTCTACCTTGCGATCGCGCTGCGCAACGTCGGCAGCGGCATCGCCGTGCTGCACGGGTGGCGCTTCTACCCGGAGCAGCGGCTGAGCAGCGACGGCGGACACGCACCGCTCGAGGAATTCGAGCGCCTCACCCGCGACCTCTACGTACCGGTCGCCGACGTGGGGTTCTGGCAGGGCACGTTTCGCGATCCGGCCGCCTCCGAGTTCGTCGCGGCGAGGAGGGCGATCGAGGCGCACGAAGGCGTGACGGTCGAGTTGCTCTACGGCGACCACGAGGGTGGCCAGCGAACGATCAGCCGCTTCGTCCTCGTCCCCCGCGAGGACGGCCGGTGGATCGCGGCGGTCGGGCGCCACTGGAATATCGACCGGCCCGACCCCCGGTAACCTCACTCCCGGAGCGGCATGGGCCCGGTGGCCCAGCTGGTCTTCAAAACCGGTGAGGTCGTGTAACCCACGGCTGGGTAGGTTCGACTCCTGCGCCGCTCCGTTCGAGCACCAGCGAGCCCGGAATCCGGCTTACAGGTCTGCTACGGAAAAAGCCCTGGCAACGGGGCTTCTTCTATGGCCTTCCCTCCGCCGGCGACTCCTCATGCTCACCCCGCGACGGGCAAGACGGCGGTCTCCGTGGACCCGCTCGGCGCGGTCGTCCGGCGTGGCCACGCAAGCCGTGCCGGCAACGATCCGCTCCGCACCAGGCAAGCTGGCAGGCCGGGCGGAGTTCGTGAAGCAGGCCGACCCGGAGTTAGTCTTCGAAGCAGCGATGCAGCTGAAGGTCGGCACCTTCAATCTGAACAACCTGTTCTCGCGCTTCGACTTCAGCGCCGACCTCTCGACCGCGTCCGCCTCGAGCGTCAAGGTCGAGCAGCGGACCTCGTTCACCTTCACCGACCCGGCCGGCTTCAAGCTGCGCACCTACCTGGGCAAGCTGGTGATCGGCAAGCCGGCCGCGGAGCGGGCCTTGATCGCGGCGCGGATCAAGCGGCTCGACCTCGATGTGCTGGCGGTGCAGGAGGTCGAGGACATCGACACGCTGCGCCAGTTCAACCGCGACGAGCTCGGCGGCCTCTACGGGCAGATCGTCCTGATCGAGGGCAACGACCCGCGGCTGATCGATGTCGCGCTGCTCTCGAAGCTACCGCTCGGCGCGGTCACCTCCTGGCAGCACGTCCCCGACCCGCTGCACGGCAAGCCGCTCTTCTCGCGTGACCTGCTGCAGGTCGAGGTGCTGAGCCGAACCGCAAGCAGCGGCTGTTCACGATCTTCAACAACCACCTGAAGAGCCACTTCGTCCCCTTCACCGCCGCCGACCCCGCTGCCGAGGCGACGCGCGCGAACGAGCTGCGCCGCCGCCAGTGCGAGGCGGTAGCCCAGATCATCGCCGCCCAGACAAGGCCGAACAGCCGCTACCTCGTCGTCGGCGACATGAACGACCCGCCCGACTCCGAGTTCATGGCGCCGCTGACCGCGTCGCCGGCGTTGAAGCTCGGCTTCGGGCTGACGAACCCGGTCGAGTCGCGCCCCGGGCCGGGCACACCGCCACCACCGACCGTCGCCTGGACGGAGCGGTTCAAACCGGCGGCAAGCCGGCCGTCTACACGCTGATGGACCAGATCTGGCTCAGCCCGGCACTCACCGGGAGACAGAGCGGCGCCTTCATCGAACGCCGCAGCAAACTCGGTGGCGACGGCAGCGACCACGACCCCGCCTGGATCACGCTCGAGCTCTAGAACCGCAAGCGCGGCCCCGACTGGCACGCTCTTACTTGCACCGGCCACGTGCCAGCGGGGACACTCTCCTTCAGTCCGGGGATCTCGGCAGAAGGGTTTGGTGGAGTGACAGCGCCTGCGCTTGACGGCATGGAGGTCGTCCGTCTCGGCGACGACGGCTACCGCGTCCGCCGCGAGACGCGCGAGGCCGTCGTCGGGGTCGGCCTGCAACTCGGAGAACGGGGCGAGCCGCGGCTTGCGACCACGCTCGCGTTCTTCGACCACATGCTCGAGATGATCTGCTGGCACGCCGGAATCACGCTCGAGGTCGAGTTCGAGGTGAAGACGTTCCGGCTGACCCACGTCGTCTGCGAGGACATCGGCCTGGCGCTCGGCGCGGCCGTCCAGCAGGCGCTGCGCGACCGGATCCCGGCCGGCGTCGAGTCGGTCGGCGAGGCGCACGGGCTGATGGACGAGGCGCTCTCGTTCGCGATGATCAGCTTCGAGGGTCGCTCCCGCTGCGACGTCAGCCGCAAGGGAGCGGCGACGAACGAGCACGTCGAGGACATGCTCGCCGCCGACCTCGTCGCCTTCTTCGAGGGCTTCGCGCAGGGCGCGCGGGCGACGATTCGGCTGGACGTGCTCGAGGCCGACGATCCCCATCACGCCTGGGAGGCGGCCTTTCGCGCCTTCGCTCGCGCCCTTCGCTTCTCGCTGGCGCCGAACCCCTGGCGCGCCGGGCTGACCGCAGGAGTGAAGGGGACGCTCGATTGAGTCCGGGCCAGCAGGGACGGACGATGCTGATCTCCGGTGGCACGAGCGGTATCGGACTCGCGACCGCTCAGCGGCTGACCGCCGCGGGTGCGCGCGTCTGGGTGCTCGGAACCGCCGAAAGAACGGTTGCCGCCGCGCTCGGCCAGCTGCCCGCGGGCGCGGCCGGCGGCTGCCCTTGCGACGTGTCGGATGACGAGGAGGTAGAAGCGGCCGTCCGACGGGCGCTCGAGTTCCTCGGCCGCCTCGACGCCGTCTTCGTCAACGCGGGCATCGACGGCCAGGACCGGCCGGCACTGGAGCTCGACACCGCCCACTTCCGACGCGTGCTCGAGGTCAACCTGCTCGGCGCGTTCATCGTCGCCCGCGCGGCCGGGCGGGCGATGGACGGCGGCGCGATCGTGCTCAACGCCTCGGTCAACGGCCTGCGTGCCGAGCCGCGCTTCGCCGACTACAACGCCTCCAAGGGCGGCGTCGTCATGCTCGCGCGGACGCTCGCCCGCGACCTCGGCGGACAGGGCTTCTGGGTCACAGCCGTCTGCCCCGGCTACGTGAAGACGCGGATGACCGAGTCGTACCTGGACGACCCCGACACCTCCGCGGAGTTGCTCGCGGAGATCCCGTCCGGCCGCTTCGGCGAGCCCGACGAGGTGGCCGCGCTCGTCGCCTTCCTCGCCTCGCCCGAGGCGTCCTACATGAACGGCAGCGTCGTGACGATCGACGGCGGCCGCATGGCCTGACCGCGTCCTGCGCGATAAAGAGCGGAAAAGACGACCGACCGGAAAAGGAGAGAGGCATGATCAGGATGAGATTGGCGTTCCTCGCGGCGGCGGCGCTCGCGCTTGCCGTGGCCGCGGGCTTCGCCGGGGTCGCGAGCACGAGCGCGCAGACCGGCGCCGGCCCGACGGTGATCAGGATGGGCATCGAGCCCTGGATCGGCTATGGACCCTGGTGGATCGTGATCGCCAAGGGCTACGACAGGAAGTACGGCGTCCAGATCAAGGCGAGCACCTTCTCGACCGACGCGGACATCAACTCGGCCTTCGCCGCGCACCGGATCGACGCCGAGAACCTGGCTACGCACACCGGCGTTCGCTTCCTCGGCTCCGGCGTCGACCTCAAGTTCGTCCTCTTCGAGGACGTCTCGCTGACCGCCGACGCGATGCTCGCCGGGCCGAAGATCCACTCGATCAAGGACCTGAAGGGCAAGAAGGTCGCCTACGAGGAGGGAACGACGAGCGACCTGCTGCTCCGCTACGCGCTCGCGAGGAACGGCATGTCGATCAAGGACATCAAGGTCGTGCCGATCCCGGCCGCAGACGCCGGTGCGGCCGCGATCGCCGGCAAGGTCGACGCGGCCGTCACCTACGAGCCGTACCTGACCGCGGCGCTCAAGCAGGGAAAAGGCTTCCACCTCGTCTACACCGCCGGGAAGCGGCCGGGCCTGATCTCGGACCTGCTCGGTGTCAACCCCGGCTTCGCCACGGCTCATCCGGACGCGATCGTCGGAGCGCTGCGAGCGTGGGGCGACGCGATGAACTTCTACCGCACGCACGCCACCGAAGCGCAGGCGATCATCGCCAAGAAGGTCGGCGCCAAGCCCGCCGATCTGAAGGAGAGCTTCCAGGGCGTGCAGCTCTACGCTCCGAAGCAGTCGCTCAGCTTCATGCAGCACCAGTGGCTTCCACTCGCCAAGCAGGTGACGGCGATCCTGAAGACGCAGGGCAGCCTCAAGAGCCAGCCCAACGTCAAGGCCGCGACCGACGCCTCGTTCCTCACCAAGGCCGCCGCCGCGAAGTAGGCGCATGACGAACGGCCCCGACACCGTGCCTCCGACCCCCGCGGCGGGCGTGCTTGCGCCCGCCGCGGGTCCGGCCGGCCGCCGTCGCAGACGGAGAAGAGTTCGCGTCTACGGTCCGCTCGACCCGCGCGTCTACTTCACTGTCGCCGTCCTCGCGTTCGTGCTGATGCTCGCGGCCTGGTGGCTCGCGGCCGCCGCGAACATCACCAGCGACCTCTTCCTGCCCTCGCCCGCCGCTGTCTGGAACCGCGGCGTCGAGCTCGCACGAGACGGCACGCTGGGATCGGCGACCTGGGAGAGCTTCCGCCGCATCTCGATCGGCTTCCTGATCTCGACCGCGTTCGGGCTGCCGGTTGGCATCCTGATCGGCACCTACCGGATCGCTGAGGCGGCGATCGAGCCGCCCGTCGACTTCATCCGCTACATGCCCGCGGTCGCCTTCGTGCCGCTCTCGATCGTCTGGTTCGGCGTCGGCGAAAGCCAGAAGTACGCACTGATCTTCATCGGCACCTTCTTCCAGCAGGTGCTGATGGTGATGGACAACGTCAAGCGCGTCCCGCGCGAGTACGTCGACATCGGCTACACGCTCGGGCTGCGAGACCCGAGCGTCCTCCTCCGCATCGTTCTCCCCGCCTCCGCGCCGGCGATCTGGGACACGCTGCGAATCACGCTCGGCTGGGCCTGGACATGGCTCGTCGTCGCCGAGCTCGTCGCCGCCCCCAACGGCCTCGGGCACATGATCCTGACCGCCCAGCGCTACTTCGAGACCGACACGATCTTCCTCGGAATCCTGATCATCGGCCTGCTCGGGCTCGTGATGGACCAGGGGATGAAGCTGATCGGCGGGCGGGTCTTCCGCTGGGCGGAAACCCGGCGATGACGGCCGCGCCGAAGCTCGCGGTCGTCGGCCTGCGCAAGGTCTTCGGTGACGGAGAGCGGGCGGTCGTCGCCCTCGACGGGGCCAGCTTCGACCTGGTCGAGAACGAGTTCGCGACGCTCGTCGGCACCAGCGGCTGCGGCAAGAGCACGCTGCTGATGATCGCCGCCGGGCTCGCCGAGGAGACGGAGGGCGAGGTGCTCGTCAACGGCAGGCCGATCTCCGGCCCCGGCCGCGACCGCGGCATGGTCTTCCAGACCTACACGCTCTTCCCCTGGCTGACGGTGCAGGCGAACGTCGAGTTCGCGCTGCGCGCCGAGCCGATCAGCAAGGCCGAGCGCCGCCGCGTCGCGCGCGAGCACCTCGTGCTCGTCGGCCTCGAGCAGTTCGCGAACTCCTATCCGGGCCAGCTCTCCGGCGGCATGCGCCAGCGGGTCGCGATCGCCCGGGCGCTCTCCTACCGCCCGGAGATCCTGCTCATGGACGAGCCGTTCGGCGCCCTCGACGCCCAGACCCGCCAGCTGATGCAAGAGCTCTTGACGCGCGTCTGGGAGCAGCACCGGCTGACCGTGCTCTTCGTCACCCACGACATCGACGAGGCAGTCTTCCTCTCCGACCGCGTGCTCGTGATGACGAACCGGCCGGGGCGGATCAAGCTCGACATCCCGATCACGCTCGAGCGACCGCGACGCTTCGAGCTGCTCTCGAGCCCCGAGTTCCTCGACTACAAGACGGAGCTTCTGACCTCCGTCCGCGAGGAGAGCCTCAAGGCGGCCGGAGTGGCCGCCTAGCCAATGGGCCGCCTCGCCGTCCGACGGCTGTCCACGCTCCCCGCTGACGAGCGCGCTCGCATCCTCGCGCGATCCACCGCCGCGATCTTCGACGACGAGCTGCGCCGAAGCGTCGGCGAGATCATCGAGGACGTTCGCCAAGACGGCGACGCTGCCGTCAGCCGGGCGCTCGCCCGCTTCGACGGTGTCGACTGCCCACCCGACCGTCTGCGGGCACAGCCCGACGAGTTCGCGCGGGCGCGCGAGTCGCTCGACCCCGCCGTCGTCGAGGCGATCCGGGTCGGGATCGCCAACATCCGCGCCTTCAACGAGCACGTCGTCGCCGGCGCCACCTGGCGAGCCGAGATCGCCCCAGGCATCGAGGCGGGCGAGGAGGCCGGGCCGATCGACGCGGTCGGCCTCTTCGTCCCCAGCGGCAAAGGCTCGTTCCCATCGGTGCTGATGCAGATCGGCACACCCGCCGTCGTCGCCGCCGTGCCGACCGTCGCCGTGCTCGTGCCGCCGACGCGCGGCGGCACGGAGATCGACCCGGCCATTCTCGTCGTCGCCGAAGAGCTCGGCCTCAAGAACGTCTACCGCGTCAACGGCCCCGCCGGGATCGCGGCCGCCGCGTTCGGCACCGATTCGATCCCCCGCGTCAGCCGCGTCGTCGGCCCCGGCAGCCCCGCCGTCACCGCGGCGCAGATCGCAGTGCAGGCACACGGATGCTCGACGGTGATGATCTTCGGCCCCTCCGAGAGCGTGATCGTCGCCGACGACTCTGCCGATCCCCGCATCCTCGCCGCCGACCTGCTGAACGAAGCAGAGCACGGCCCGGACTCCGCCTCGCTGCTGCTGACACAGTCCGAGCAGCTCGTCGAGCAAGTCTCGGTCGAGGTCGAACGCCAGCTCGACCTCCTGCCCGACTGGCGGCGCGGCTTCGCCGAGTCGTCGATCTCGCGCTTCGGCGGCGCTTTCCTCGTCAACGACCTCGACGAGGCGGCCGCGTTCGTCAACGAGTACGCGCCCGAGCACCTGCAGCTCGTGACGCGCGAGCCCGAGGCGCTGCTCGCGAAGATCGAGCACGCGGGCGAGGTGCTGCTCGGCGACACACCCTTCGCGGCGGCGAACTTCGTGCTCGGCGTACCCGCAACGCTCCCCACCGGCCGCTTCGCGCGCGTCTCCTCGGGGGTGACCGCTCGCACGTTCCTCAAGACGAGCTCGGTCGCGCGGTCATCAGGCGAAGCGCTCGCCCGGCTGGCGCCGGCGATCATCGCGCTCGCCGAGCACGAGGGCTTCCCCGCCCACGCGAACGCGATCCGCGAGCGAGGCCTCTGATGTGGCCGGACGGGAAGCGCTGCGCGGTCGCGTTCACGTTCGACTTCGACGCCGAGTCGGTCTGGATCGCAGACGACCCCGCGAACGCCGAGCGGCCCGGCGTCCTCTCCCAGGGAACCTACGGCGCCAAGGTGGCGGTGCCGCTGCTCCTCGACCTGCTCGGCCGGCACGGCGTCCGCGCGACCTTCTTCGTCGTCGGCCAGGTCGCCGAGCGCTACCCCGAACGCGTCGAGGCGATCGTCCGCGCCGGCCACGAGCTCGCCGTCCACGGCTACACGCACACCGCCCCGTCGAAGCTCACCCGCCACGAGGAAGAGAGCGAGCTCACCCGCGCACGCGCGATCCTCGAACGGTTCGGCGCGCACGTCAGCGGCTACCGCTCCCCCTCCTGGGACTTCAGCCCCCACACGGTCGAGCTGCTCGAGCAGCACGGTTTCGGCTACTCGTCGAACTTCATGGACGACATCCGCCCCTACCGCCACGAGGGCCGCTCGCTCGTCGAGCTGCCCGTCCAGTGGATCCTCGACGACGCCGCCCACTGGTGGTTCGGCTCGGCCGACTGGCACAAGAAGATCGCCACCACCGCGGAGGTGCGCTCGATCTGGGAGGAGGAGCTGCTCGGGATCCGCGAGCTCGGCGGCTCCTGCATCCTGACCATGCACCCGCAGATCGTCGGGCGGCCAAGCCGCCTCGCCTTCCTCGACGCCTTCCTCGGCTTCGTCGCAAGCCTCGACGACACCTGGATCGCAACCTGCGACGAGATCGCCGCCCGGGTCACGTGAGGTCACTCGCCGGCTACAGCGACCGCCTCAGCGTGCTCCCCGGCGAGGAGATCGCCTTCAAGGTCAGCGCCGCCGCTCCGAGCTACCGAGCAGACATCGTCCGGCTACTCCACGGCGACGAGAACCCGGCCGGCCCGGGCTTCAAGGAACAGCCGCTCGAGACGAGCGCGAACGGCGACTACCCGGGCCGGGTGCAGCCGCTCCGGCCCGGCTCCTGCCTGACCGTGCCGGGCGCGCCGCCGCTGCGGCTGACCGGCAGCTTCACCGTCTCCGCCTGGCTGTACCCGACGACACCGGCGAAGGGCGTCCAGGGGCTCGTGACCCGCTGGTCGGGATCGCGCGGCTGGGGCCTCTTCCTCGACGCCGAGGGCAGCGTCGAGTTCCGGCTCGGCGGCGCTGACGGCAACGTCGCCTCGATCGGCGTCGGCACCCAGCTTCCCTCGCACACGTGGTACGCCGTCGCGGGCTCGTACGACGCCGAGACCGGAGAGGCCGCGCTCTCTCTGAACGGAACGCTCCTGGCGCGCGCGCTCGCGCCGCCGCCCGTCGATCCGGGCGACGAGGTTCCGCTGATCATGGCGGCCCACTGGACCGAAGCCGGGCATCCCGACGGCTACTTCAACGGCAAAATCGGATCCCCCCGGCTCCACGCCCGCGCACTCCGACCCGGAGAGCCCGATCCCGGGCCGGCCGACTCGCTCGCCTGCTGGGACCTGGCCGCCGACATCCAGACGACCCACGTTCGCGACCTTTCTCCCCACGGGCTCCACGGCTGGATCGTCAACATGCCGGCGCGCGCCGTCACCGCGCACAACTGGAGCGGCGAGCGCTGGAGCTGGCGCGACGCACCCGAGCAATACGACGCGATCCACTTCCACGACGACGACCTCGAAGACGCAGGCTGGGAAACGGACTTCACCCTCACCGTCCCGCAAGGGCTCCCGAGCGGCGTCTACGCGGCCCGGCTCCGCTCGGGCGAGCACGAAGACCACGTCCCCTTCGTTGTCCGGCCGCCGAAGGGCAAACCGCAAGCGGAGATCGCAGTCCTCCTGCCGACCTTCACCTACCTCGCCTACGCGAACGAGGCGATCTTCGAGCCGCACGTCCCGCTGCGCGAGCAGGACGACGATCGCTGGGTCGCCGAGAACCGCCTCGTCAGCCTCTACAACTGGCACGCGGACGCAAGCGGCGTCAGCTACGCCTCGCGGCTCCGGCCGCTCCCGAACCTGCGCCCGCGCTACCGCTACTGGCTGACGGGCCACCCGCACGGCCTCGGCGCCGACCTCTGCCTGCTCGACTGGCTCGAGGCAAAGGGCCACGCTTACGACGTCCTCACCGACGAGGATCTCCACCGGGAAGGACTCGAACTCCTCGGCGCCTACCGCGTCGTCATCACCGGCGCGCACCCCGAGTACACGACGACCCCGATGATGAGCGCGCTCCAGGGCTTCCTCGACGCTGGCGGGGGGCTGATGTACCTGGGCGGGAACGGCTTCTGGATGGTCACCGGCGTCCACGAGGAGCGGCCACATGTGATCGAGATCCGCCGCCGCGCTCCCACCTCCGGGCTCTGGGGATCCCAGCCAGGCGAGGTCTTCCTGAGCACCACGGGCGAGCTGGGAGACACCTGGCAGCAACGCCGCCAGCGGCCGCGCGAGCTGGTCGGCGTCGGCTTCGAGCGGATGGCCCTCGAGGGCCGACCCTACCGCCGCGAGGCCGGCAGCTTCGACGAGCAAGCCGCATTCGTCTTCGAGGGCGTCGCCCCGGACGAGCCGATCGGCGACTTCGGCCTCCTCTTCGGCGGCGCCGCCTCCTACGAGGTCGACGGAATCGACGTCCGCTACGGGACACCGTCGGACGCGCTTCTCCTCGCGCGCGCCTCCGGGTTCACCCAGGTCGGGACGCCCGAACTCGACCACCAACCCCGAGCCGACATGGTCCTCTTCGAGACCCCGAACGGCGGAGCCGTCTTCGCGACCGGATCGATCGGCTGGTCCGCAGCACTCTCACACGCCGGCTACGACAACAACGTCTCCCGCGTGACCGAGAACGTGCTCCGCAAACTCCTCTCGTAAGCCGACGCTCCACGCCACCTCCGACGAGCGCGTCCTACTGCGGGATACAGCCCGCGGAGAAGCGGGTCAGCGCTCGGGGATCTTCAGCTCCCGTCCGAGGTAGAAGCCGGAGCTCTCCTCGGTCAGGAGGGGCGCCATCGCCTGGCGTCGCTTCGTCTCAACCTCGGACAGGCGATACCGGTCGCGCGACTCCGGTGAATCCCAGATCGAGATCCCGACGACCTCGTTCCCGTCGGCGGAATAGCACTCGTAGGCGCGAAGCATCCCCTCGGGAAACTCGCTCGGGCGCCAGGCCTGGCCAAATGCCTCGCGGGCTCCCGGCTTCAGCTTTCGCGTCGTGATCCAGACGTATGTCTGGTCGAGCTCCATAAACCGCGCCTCCCTGTATCGGCACCGTATCGCAGCGACCGCGACCGCGCGTGCGACTGATGGGAATGTCGTAGGAGTTCGAGCAGCGCCTCCTCCAGGGGTTACTCGGTCGCCAAGATGTTCGGTTCGGTGGTGGTTCAGTTCGACCCGCGGCCTGCTCCGCTGCTCGAGGAGGTCGAAGCGGCACGGTTCCCCGAACTGCCGCCGCTTCAGCTCTAGCGGAAGTGAAGAGTGCCGTCGTTCGCGACGGTGGCGTTCGCGGGACGGGCATGCGCGTCAGGCTCCAGCTCGTGACCCGCTGCCGGCCCACGCGCCATAGATCGGCAGCGTGCCGTCCTTTCGCTTGACGGTTTGTCTCCGTCTACCGCCCGTCTACCAGGAGAGGCCGGTACTGCCCGAACGAACGACACGTCGGGCGGACGCCACGCACGACTCGGCCGGCACGGAGCGGACTCCGCGAACGCAAACGGCTACCGCGCACAGCTCTCGGGCGATCTTCAAAACCGGTGAGGTCGTGTAACCCACGGCTGGGTAGGTTCGACTCCTGCGCCGCTCCGTCAAAGGAAGAGAGGACAGCTGAGGGGCTGAGTGGCCGACGCGTCCTTGCCGTCCTTCCTTGTCCTGGCCTGGGTTATGCCTCGAGGAGCCCGACTTGCGGTCCATTCGTTGACGACGAGGTCGTCGCGGAGTTAAGAGGCGGCGGGTGCGACAGCCAAGGTCGGGCCAGGCCGTGAAGATGCCGGCGATGTGCTCGGGTACCTGGGCGTCTTCGGCGCGTTCGCCGGCGGCGTCACGTTCCGGCTGCCGCGCGGGCGCCCAAAACGGGACGGGTCGTTCTAGACTCTCGAGGTCCGATTTGGAGGGAGAGCAAGAGAGACCAGTGGCGTCTCGCGCGCGGATACGGCGCGGCATCCCGGACTCGAAGCTGACGGCGCCCGCGCCTTCGGCCTTCTACGTCCAACGCGACGCGCTGTACGCCCGTCTCGACGAGGCTTTCGGGCGCCGGCTGACAACGGTCGTGGCTGGCCCGGGGTTCGGAAAGTCGACATCCATCGCCGCCTGGTCGGCCGACACCGTTTGCGCCTGGTGCACGGTCGACCGCGGGGACGGATCACTCTCTCGACTGGCGGTGTCTCTGGCCGAGGCGCTGCGGCGACCCGTCCCGTCGCTGACCGACGAGTTCGCCGCAGCGGCCGAGTCAGGGAGCGGTGGCGATATGGGTCGGGTCGAGGCGCTCGCCGGCCTGCTCTGCGAGTCGCTTGAAGCGGGTCTGGAGACTGACCTCATCCTCGTGCTTGACGACGTCCACGAGCTGCCGGCCGGTGGCGAATCGGTGGGGCTGGTCGACGCGCTCTGCCGTCAGGCGCCGCCCGAGCTCCACCTCGTCCTGTCGTCGCGCTCGCCGCCGCCGTTCCCGATCGAGCGGCTGCGAGGTCGCGGCCACGTCCTGGAGATCGAGGCTCAGCTCCTCGCCTTCACCCGGGAGGAGGTCGCGACCCTGCTCACTCTTTCGCTGGGAACGGCGGAGCTCGCCGACAGCGTGCACGAGCTGACCGGCGGCTGGCCGGCTGGTGTGCGGCTCGCGGTCGAGTCGCTTCGCACCATCCCGCCTGATGAGCGGTGGCAGGGGCTCGATGGCCTGACGGCGCCACAGGGGCCGCTGTTCGCCTATCTCGCCGGGGAGGTCTTCGCCAACGAGCCGCCGGGGGTGCGCGAGGCGCTGCGAGTCCTCGCGCCGCTCGAACGAGTCGATTTCGAGCTCTGCCAGCGCCTCGGCTTGTCCGAAGCCCCAGCCCTCCTTGCAGAGCTCGCGCACAGAGGGATCTTCGTCCAGCGCGAGGCGGGAAAGAGGGAGGTCTTCACGATCCACCCGCTTGTGCGCGAGTTCGTCACCGAGCGCTGGCCGCTGACCGCCGAGCAGCGAAAGGAGGTTCATCTCCGCGCGGGCGAAGGGATGGAAGCAGAGGGGAACCTCGCGTCTGCGCTGCGCTCGATCGTCGCGTCCGGTGATCGGACCGCTCTCGCCGATCTGCTCGTCAGGCGCGGTGCCGAAGTCCTCGCCGCTGGGGCGGTCGACGACGCGCTCCGAGCCGGCGAGCTGTTGACGTCCAGCGAGCGGGCTGGCGCGGTTGACTTGGTCCTCGGAGATGCGCATCGCCTCAGGGGCGAGTGGGAGGAAGCGCTCGACTGCTTCGAGCAAGTAGCGGGAGGAGAGGTCGAGGTCCCCGCCGCTCTCGCTTGGCGTATTGGGCGCATCCACTGGGACCGGGGTGAGTACGACGAGGCCCTAGCCTCCTATGCGCGTGGCCGCATCGACGGCTCGAGCCACTTCGACGAGGCGCTGCTGCTCGCCTGGACGAGCATCGTCCACTGGAACCAGACCGACGTCGAGGCAGCGCGGGACGCCGCGGCGCAGGCGCTGAAAGCTGCTCTCGTATCGGGCGATGCGCGAGCGCTCGCCGCTGCTCACTATTCGTGCGGACTCGCGGCGATCGCGCGCGATGAGCGCGCGTTCGAGACGCATTCGAGGCTGGCGCTCGAAGCGGCAGAGGCAGCCGGCGACCTGCACCAGCGCGTCCGCATCCACCTGCTGCTCCAAGGCCCCCTCCCACCGCGGCAAGCGCTTGAGGTGACGGAGGTCGCCGTCAGTATCGCCGAGGTCGCCGGGGCCGACCTCTACCGCGCCGCCGCGCTCCACACGCGCGGGCAAGCCAAGCGTCTGCTCGGCCGCTTGGATGAGGCGGTCGCCGACCTCGAGCAGGCACGTGCGCTGTGGGAACGCCACGGTTCGACGCGGGTGGCGTGGGCGCTCAACGGCATCGGCGCGGTGTTCGCCGCCCGTGGCGAGCTGGCGCGTGCGCGAGCCTGCTACGAGCGGGCGCTCGCGATCATCGAGCGGCATCCGGAGGGTCAGGGGCTGGCCGCAGCCCGGGGGCAGCTCGCACGGCTGCTCGTGCGCGAGGAGCCCGACCGAGCGGTCGAGCTCGCCACGCGGGCGACCGAAGCGGGACGGGCGATCGGCTTCAATGCTGCAGAGCCGGTGCTGGCTCTCGGCTGGATCCTGCTTGCTCGCGGCGATCGGGAGACGGCGTCGCTCCTCGCTGCTGAAGCCGCAGAGGCGGCAAGCCTGACCGATGCCTTCTTTCCGGAGGCGCTCGAGCTCCGTGCGATGTCGGCGCCTGATCCTGCACACGAGGTGGCCGCGCTGGAGGAAGCGCTCACGCTCTGGCGAGAGCTGGGCAACGAGCTTCGAGCCACCGCCGTCAAGTTGGCCCTCGCACAGGTCGCAATCCCTGCCGACCACTCCGCCGCGCTCCTCGCGACGCGGAAGCTTCGTAACCTGGGTGTACGCGAATCGGCAGCCGGCGCCGCAGGCTTGCTGATGGCGCTCGGGCCGGAGAACACGGCGCCGCTTGCAATCCAGACCCTCGGCGCGTTCCGCATCTTGCGGAACGGAGAGGCGATACCCGCGACGGCCTGGCAGTCGAAGAAGGCCCGCGACGCGCTCAAACTGCTGGTGACGCAGCGTGGCAGGCCTGTGGCGAGGAGCATGCTGATCGAGGCCCTCTGGCCCGAGGAGGACCCGGCAAAGACGCCGAGCCGGCTCTCGGTCGCGCTCAGCAGAATTCGCGGCGTTCTCGATCCCGACCATCGCTTCGGCCCAGGCGAGCTGCTCGTGTCTGCAGACGACACGGTCGCGCTGGATCTCAGGGCAGTTGCGCTCGACATCGACGAGTTCCTGACCCGGGCGCAGAGCGGCCTGGCTCTCGTCACGGCCGGCAGGTTAGGGGAGGCGCAGGAGCTGCTCGAAGCTGCGGAGATCTCGTACACGGGCGCCTTCCTCGAGGAGAACCCCTATGACGACTGGGCCTTGCCGCTGCGGGAAGAGGCTCGCGCCGCGTACACCTCGACGACGACCGTTCTCGGTGAGCTCGCAGCGAGCAGGGGCGAGTACGAAGCGGCGATCCGATACCGGCTGCGGATGCTCGAGGTCGATCCGTACGACGAGCGAGCTCATCTGGGTCTCGTCGCGACGTTCGGAGAGGCCGGCAGGCACGGAGAGGCCCGCCGGGCGTACCGCGCCTATGTCGACCGTATGCGACGAATCGGAGTCGAAGCGGCTCCGTTCGCTGCCTCCACGACGACCGCCGGAACCCGCGAGAGCCCGCCTTAGGACCACTGAAAGGTACATCGGCGACGCTTTCGCCCAATGCGCTCGCCTGTGCCATTGCTGATCTCGGCCTCGCTCGCGGCCGCCGCGTGGCCCCTTGGTGGCTCGGCCGTCGCCTCGCGGCCGCCGAAGCCACCCAAGCCCCCCTTGCACCGGATCGGCGTGCGAACGGTCGGCGGCCTCTCGGAGCTCTACGACCGGCAGACCGGTCTGCGGCTCGTGTTGCGAGGGAACAACTACCACCGCGTCGATGCGGCCCAGGCGGGAACGGATCAGATCACGTTCGAGGTCGGTCGCTACGACCCCGCGCGGGCCGAGGCCGCACTCGGGGAGATGCAGGCGCTCGGCTACAACACCGTGCGGGTGTTCATGGCGGGCGAGTGCCCCCGCGGCTGCATCGGCAACGCGAAGACGCGGACGGCTCTCGGGCCCGTATCTCGCGAACGTCGCCGACTTCCTCCGGCGTGCCAAGCGCCATCGGATCCTCGTGATCGTGACGATGGGCTTCCTGCCGGCGGGAACGGTGTACGACGAGCTGCTGAACCGGGACACGACCAATCTCGTCCAGAACGTCAACATCAACTACCTGACCCGCGGGGGCATCCAGGCATGGCAGCTCTTCTGGCAGGACGTGATCAGAGGGCTGCGCGCTCGGAAGGCGCCGCTCGACGACGTCCTCGCCTACGACATCCGCAATGAGCTGGCCTATGTGCGGGACGCTCCGCCGTTCAGCCTCGCGTCCGGTCGTCTGCGCGCTCCGAACGGTCAGACGTACGACCTGGCGGACGCAAGCGCACGGGTGCGGCTCATTGACGACGGTCTCGTCTACTACGTGAACCAGGTTCGCGCCGCAATCCGTAAGGTCGACCCGACGGCGCTCGTCGACGCCAGCTTCTTCGTCCCGGAGGCGCCGAACCCGACGCGGATCGGCGACACGCGCATCCTTCGCACGCAGGGAGTGATCGAGCGCTCGCAGGCAGACCTGGTCGACATCCACATCTACCCGGGCTTCGAGCTCTCGCTGCCCCAGTTCATGCAGAACTTCGGCCTTACGGGCCCCACCAGGAAGGTCGTCGTCGTCGGCGAGTACGGCGCGTTTCGGGAGGCATACCCGACCGCAGCTGATGGCCTCGCAGCGATGCAGGCGCTCCAGTCGGGCTCCTGCCCGTACGGGATCGACGGCTGGCTCCTGTGGACCTGGGACACCAGCGAGTCGGGCGAGTCTCTCTGGAATGCGACCGACGCCGGCGGCGTGCTCGCCGGCGGCCTGGCGCCGAAGAACCGACCCGACCCATGCGCCCCCTAGCTAGCCGCCCTTAAGGCCACTGAAACGGCTCTCCTCGACTATCCCGAGCAACGGCCATCGGGCTCGAATCCCGAAAGGAACAGCATGAAGACCGATTCTCGCATCCGATTCCGATTCTCGCCGGCCCTCGTCGTCGCGACGATCGCCCTCGCGGTCTCGCTCGGCGGTACCGGGTACGCCGCATTCAAGCTGCCCGCGGGCAGTGTCGGGCCTGCCCAGCTGAAGAACGGCGCCGTCACTTCCCTGAAGGTGAGAAACGGCACGTTGCTCAAGGCCGACTTCAAACCGGGTCAGTTCCCGGTCGCGCTCCGGGGTACCGTCGGCCCGCAGGGGCCTGCGGGGCCTCAAGGGCTTGCCGGCCCGCAGGGGCAAAAAGGCGACAAGGGCGACGCGGGTCCGCAGGGTGTCGCGGGGACGTTCGAGTCCTCGAAGCTGCACGTGAAGACGTTCGCGTCCGTCGTCGTGCCTGCGGGCAACTACGCCGGTCCGGACGTGTCGTGCGATTCGGGCCAGCTCGCGCTCGGTGGTGGCATCTCCTCTGGCTACTCGTGGGAGGTCCAGATGATCTACCCGGTCAGCGCGACCACCTGGAAGATCAGGGTTCGCAACCCGACCGGCGGCGCCGAGAATTTCCAGCCCGTTCTGCTCTGCTACGGCGCCTAGGAGGTGGTCGGCATGTCCCACTCGACGATGTGGCGGCTCGGACAAGTCGGAGCTGCGGCCGTCCTCGGCGCGCTGGCGGGAGCCGCGGTCGTCCAGGCGGGCGGGACGGCGGGGCGTGTGGCGACGGCCGAGGTCACGGCCTGCACCGATGCCAGGCACTACCTGTACCTGCCGCCGTGTCGGCCGGGTGACTCGACGATCAGTTGGAACAAGGACGGCCCGCAGGGGCCTGCCGGGCCGGCTGGACCTGCGGGGCCGCAAGGCGCCGCCGGTCCTGTCGGGCCGCAGGGGCCTGCCGGCAAGGAAGGGCCTGCCGGCCCGGCACAGGCGGCGTCCCTGAAGCCCGGCAGCATCCACGCGTACCCGACAGGGAAGTTCATCGACAAGGCCGGCGCCTACGTCCTGTACAAGTTCTGCCCGCATGGTTGGAGAGCCACCGGCGGCGGCGCCCAGCTTGTCGGCGGCAACGGCTTCGACGGCCATCTGCTGCGCAGCCAGTACCACGGCCCCGACAACCCCGGGCAACCCGACGGTTGGTCGGCAGAGGGGGTCGTGACGAAGATCGGCACGGACCCCGGCGCGGCCGGCGCGGGCCATCCTGCAGAGCTCGACCTCGCAGTCATCTGCGTCAAGACCTCGCTTCCTCCGCCTCCTCCGAACCAGGTCGCGAAGGCGGCAAACACGATCGGAAGGACGAAATGAAGCGGTCGCGTACAACGATCATTGCCGCGACGGCGCTCGCGCTCCTCCTCGCCGGCGGGTCCGGCGCGGCGACGCGTGCGACGAAGACGATCGTCGTCAACACGACCGTCGACGCGCCCGACGCGAACCCCAAGGACAGCATGTGCAAGGCGAAGCTCGCGATGCTGACCAAGCCGGGCAAGAGCTACTGCTCGCTGCGTGCGGCGATCCAGACCGCGAACTTCGGGCTACGCGGGAGCTACGTAATCAAGCTTCCGGCAGGCTCGTTCCACTTGACGGTCCCGGGCAAGAACGAGGGCAAGGCCGCGAAGGGCGACCTCGACGTCCTCCAGGCCGACGTCACGCTGGTCGGCCAGGGCCCGGCGAAGACGACGATCGACGCCGGCGGCATCGACCGCGTCTTCGACGTCTCCGCATTCGCAAGCTTGACCGCACAGAGCCTGCGGATCACGGGAGGCGCCGCCGAGCATGCGCGGCGCCATCGACGTCCGCGGCGTCCTCAAGCTCCAGAACGTCCTCCTCGAGAACAACACCGCCCAGCATGGGGGAGGCGGCGTCTTCGTCGAAGACACGAGGTGGAGTTGACCTGGAGCAGGTGACGATTTCGCACAACGTCGCCGACATCGGCGCCGGCATCCTGGTCGGCGGCGGGCACGTGAGCATGACCAACGTCACGGTCGCGGCAACAACGCCGGCAGCGGTGGGGGCGGCGGAATGTACGTCGGGCAGAATGGCAAGGCCACGCTCCTTCACGTCACCGTCGCCGGCAACACGGGCCCGTCGATCAGCGGCCCGGCCATCTCACTGGCGACAGGCGCGCTCCTGATGATGAGTAGCTCGATCGTGACCGGCACGTGCTCGTTCCCGCAGACACCGCATTTCCCACACGCGCAGCAGAACGTGCTCACGTCGCAGACCTGTGGCGACGACGCGCCCGTCCCCGACGCTGGGCTGCAGAGCCTTTCCGCACAGGGGAACATCGTGCCGACGATCGCGCTCAAGCCGACGAGCCCCGCGGTCGACTACGCGTTCCCGAACACCTGCCCGCCGGTCGACGCCCGCGGGGTCAAGCGCCCGCAGGGTGCGGGCTGCGACGCGGGCGCCTACGAGCTCGTCAAGCCGTGAAGACGTTCGTGGTTCGCATCTGGACGCCCGCCGAGCCTGCCGAGGAGGTTGGCGAGGAGTTGCGCGGGCTCATCGAGCAGATCGGGAGCGGACTGTCGAGCGCCTTCGCGGGCGCTGACGAGCTCGTTGCGTTCCTCAGGCAGGCGAGGCCCGCCGAGCACCCGGCTTCCTCGACTGGAGAACATCGAGAACAGGGAGGTCGATGATGAGACAACTCGTCGCCGTCTCGACGATGGCGCTCACCGCCGGAATTCTTGCCGCCGGCTCGCCGGGTATGCCAGCTCGTGTCGCGGCGTGCACTTCGGGGCCGGCGACCCTGGCGGGCGCCGACGTGCACGTCTGGTGCGGCCCGGCGAAGGCGACCGTCCACGTCGCCGGCAAGGCCTACCACTTCAGCCATGGCCAATGTCTCAAGACCGAAGGGTTCACCGCGGGCACCAAGGTGCTGGCGGTGAACATAGGCACCCAGACGCTGCCGCCTTCCTCGCCGAAGGCATCGTACTTCGGCGTCCTCACCGACAAGGCGAAAGACGGGAGGTACGCGAACCAAGCGGTCAGCTGGCAGGTGCCGGGCAAGGGATTCGCTGTGTTGACGAACAAGGTTATCGTCAGCGCGCGTCTGGAGAGAGGCACGTTCAGCGGCAAGGCCTTGATGCGAATCGGCGGGAAGCTCAAGGATGTCGGCGTCGCCACCGGCTCCTGGTCATGCTGAGTAAGCCGGCGTCCCAGCCCGCGATCTGCGAACGGAGTCGTCGAGGCTGCGCGCACCATCGGCGCAGCGAAGTGGCTCGGCCCCGGCGGGCCGCGACGCTCGCCGCAGCGTCACTTGCAATCGCGGTCGCCTCGGTCGTCCCAGCGACGGTCGTCGCTGCATCGGGTGGAGGTCGAGAAGATCCCCGGCTGCTCGTCCTCGCGCGCTCCGACCTCCCGGCCGGCGCGAAGCTGATTCCGAAGCGCGCAGGCGCAGCAGCTGCGATTGCCGGGCTGCTGGTCGCCGCCTCGGAGAGGGCGGCACTCGCTCGGGCGTCTCGCCACTACCAGGCGGCCTATCACCTGCCGGGGAGGGACGTCTTCAGCGCGGCGTTCGTCTTCGGCTCCGATACGACAGCCCGCATCGTCTTCGCGAAGCAAGCGCGCTCGCTTCCGGATGTCTATCGGCGCGTACAGGTGCCGAAGCTAGGCGATGCGCAGATCACCACGTACACGGTTGCCGATGCGTACGAGCATCGCTTCATCGTCCGGCGAGGCGCAGTGATCTGGCAGCTCGACATCCTTGACTGGCGAGCGTCGCCCAGGCCAAACTTGACGGCAGCGGCGACCGCGCTCGCCCGTAAGCAGCAGGGTCGTGTCGGGTAGCCGCTGGTTGCTACGCCCGCGGAGCTCCGAGGGTATGAGACCGCTGGACCGGTGCTTTCCGAGGTTCACGAACGCCGGTGGGACGCGAGGACGGCTCCGTGCCTGCGCAGCTACTCCCCCTCGACTTCTTCGATCGCGTCGGCCGGCACCCTCAGCGGGCCGCCATCCCAAAAGTCCACGACAGCTTCCGGCTCATCGCGTATGAACCAGCCCCGCAGCGTGCCCTCGGATCCGGCGGCCATGCCCGACGCCGACTGAACGAGCCGCACGGTGTCTCCCACATTCGGCGCCATGCGAACATCATCCGCTTCGCCAGGCGAATCGCCAAGCACTCATCGGCCAGGAGAGCAGAGCCGCTCTCGGCTGAGCTAGGGGATCGAGCGGTAGAGCCTCAGGAAGGAGCGGCGGAAACCGCGGGCCAGCCAGAACCTCGAAGCAAGGAGGTTCGTCTCTCGCCAGTCGGTGACCATCGACGCGTATCCCTGCTCGTGCGCCCATGCAAACGCCGCTTCCGTCAGTGCGACGCCGGCGCCCGAGCCGCGGAGGTCGGGCAGGCTCGCCGCCCAGCAAAGGCACGCGGCGCCCTCGGATTGTGCAAGACCGCGATGCGTTGAGACCTTCTCCACGGGAACAAGCTCGAAGCCCGCGACAACGCGCCCGTCCCTTTCATACACAAGCTCGCCAAACTCGTCGTTTGCGATATCGGCCGCGAGCATCGCGCGCAGGTCGTCCGCGTCCTCGTCCCAGTCGATGCCGCTGAAGACGGGAGCGAGTACGTGGTGATCGGAGACCAGGGGCGCAAGCTCGATCAGCGCCTCGATGTCGCCGGGCTCTGCGCGCCGCGTGCCGGGCGGCCACACCCGCTCCTCGACCTCCTTGATCCCGTGTGCTTGCTGCGCGCCGAAGCTCAGCCGGAACCACGCGGCGACCTGCTCGTCAACTCCCGGCACCAGGGCGTAGTGACGCGTGCGGCCTGCGTCGACCCACCGCTGCGACGAGAACGCGTAGAGATCCCGGACGAGCTCGGGCTCGACCACTGCGTACCCGGCCGCCTCGACCCAGACGTTCGCTCCCCACGTCCGGTCGTCCTTTCGCGTCCCGAGGAGGAACCCGACCATCCGGCCCTCGCGGAGCGCGACCGCACCCGACGCGTGCTCCTCCGCCCACAGCGAGGCCACCTCTCCACGAGCCGCGTCGGCGTCCTCAAACCGCTCCGAGAGCAACGGCTCGGCCGCGCGGTGTTCCCGATGCCGGGCCGCGAGCAGCGATCCCGCCGCGCCGAGGTAGTCCTCTGCAAACGCCCGAATCTCGAGCCGACTCACCGGGCGACGATAGCGATGAGATGGCTCGCCGCAGCGGTCGTCGTGTTGGCCGGCGGGCGTTATCGTGCGTTCTGTGCAGGGCCGAACTCGCGTCGCTTGGCTGCTGGCGGGGCTGGTGCTGTGCGGGACGGCAACGGCGACGGTGCTCGGGGCCACGGGCGCCGTGCCGAGTTTGAGAGGGAGCGCGGCTCGTCGGTCGGCTCCTGCTGAGTCCGTGATCGGTCTCGTCCGGCTTGTGCCGGCGCAGTTTGCCGTGATGGCGGTGAGCCCGGTCTCGTCTCCTGGCACAGTCGCGCGCGCCCGGTTGCTCGCGACGACGAGCGCCGGCGGGCGCTTCAGCGAGATCGGCCCGCGACTGCCGGGGTCGACGGTGATCGATGATGTCTCGTTCCTCGACCGTGACCATGGTTGGCTTGTCGGCTGGAGTGTCGACAACGTGGCCGTGACGGTGTACCGGACACACAACGGCGGACGCAGCTGGCAAGGGAGGGTGGTTACCGGACACACGCAGAACGCAGGTGCTGTCGCCACCGTCCAGTTCCTCAGCCCGCGGCTGGGCTGGCTGGTCAGCCAGGAGCCGACCGCTCCCCGTGCCCGGCTCTACGCAAGCTCAGACGGTGGCGCGAGCTGGCGGCTCGTCAACAGCTCCTTGCCCGAGGTCGCGCCCGTGGTGTTCGCCGGCGCAGACGAAGCCTGGCAGGCGGGCGGTGTGTTCAGCCGCTTTCTCTTCCACAGCGTCGATGGTGGCCGCCGCTGGAGGCGGGTGCGGCTACCGGTGCCGGCGAGCGAGCGATCCGCGAGGGCGCTCTACGGCCTGCCCGTGTTCTTTGGCCGCACGATCCTTGCTCCGGTGACCTTCCTGCACCGCCGGGCGGTTCACCTCGCGGTCTATCTGAGCGACGACCAGGGCCTGGACTGGAAGCTCGCCGGGACGCTCAAGGTCGCGGGTGGGACGGCGGCTGGAGGCAACTGTGCCGTCGCAGCGCTCGCGGCGCCACTGCCGATCTCGCTCGCGACCGCGCGCAGTTGGTGGGTCGGGGTCTTCCGCGCGGGCGGCTGGTTCGCCTATCGCACCGCAAACGCCGGCAGAAGCTGGCAGTCGAACCTCGTCGCACACGCCAAGCCGTCCCCTTACTGTCCAAGCTCCGAACTGCAGGCGAGCGACAGCCGGACGGCCTGGTTCACGTTCCCCGCCGGGACACGCGACCGCGAGCTGTACACAACCAGCGACGCCGGGATCCACTGGCAGCGACTCCGACCCTCGTAACCCGGAGCAGCTGGTCTAGTCTCACGCGGTGGTTCTTCTCCGGCCGATCACCGACGCGAATCGGGAAGCGGTCGAGGCCCTTGCCGTATCGCCGGATCAGGGACGGTTTGTAAGCGGTGTCCGCGAGTCGGTTCTCGAGGCGGCGGCGGAGCCGGACGCTCAGGCCCTCTACTGGGCGATCTATGACGGAGAGACGCCGGTCGGGTTCGTGATGATCGCCGACGAGGTCGGCAGCCCCGACTACATCGCCCAGTATCTCTGGAAGCTGCTCATCGACGAGCGCTACCAGCGACGAGGCCTCGGTACGGCAACGCTCGACCTGATCGTCGAGTACTTCCGGAACCGGGGCGCCGGCACGATGTGGACGAGCGCCGGGCAGGGCGAGGGCAGCCCGGTCACGTTTTACGAGCGATACGGCTTCAGACGAACCGGGGACCTCCACGGCGACGAGATCCTGCTCCGGCTGGAGATTGGACCTGCAGAGCATCCCGCCGGCCAGTCCGGGAATGTGACGCGAGTCACGTAGTCGTTCGGCTACTTGTCAGGTGCGAAACTGCGGGTCGTGGCGAGAGCGGAGATCGACCGGTACCTCGCGGCGTTGGACGAGCCCAAGCGGAGCACGCTCGAGGCGCTGCGGACGTCGATCCTGGACTTCGTGCCAGAGGCGGAGCAGTGCATCTCCTACGGCATGCCCGCCTTCAAGGTCGCGGGCAAGACGGTGGCCGGCTTCGCTGCTTTCAAGCACCATCTGAGTTACCTGCCTCACAGCGGCTCCGTCCTCGCGGCGCTCGCCGGCGACGTGTCCGGCTACGACACGTCAAAGGGGGCATTGCGATTCGCGATCGACAAACCGCTGCCCAAGCACCTGGTGAAGAAGCTCATCACGGTTCGTCTGCGAGAGCTCGGCCAGGCGTAACACGGCCCCTGGCATCGGCGGTCGGAAGCCACGCCGCATGAGCCAGTAATCACGAATGTCCCCCCGAGCCGAGCGGCTGGCGACTAGAGGTTGCCCGCACTCACGGGTGCCGCCGAAGTTCTGGACTGTGAGCCGCTGCGAGCGGGTCCTGCACGCGCACGACTACGCACTTCCGACCGCGGCTGGTTACCGATTCCACGTCGGGCAGAGAATCTGCGTCGGCAAGGGCGGACCGCGCGCCTGCGAGTGGACGTCCGACCACCGTTCCCGCCTCTACTCGGAGTTCAGCGTGTTCACGCGCTCTCGTTCGTCGGCAGCGTAGTCCGCTCGTGGACGTTCGACACACGAGGCGGCCACGGCCTCGTCGGTATGGCACATCACGCCGGGGACCAGTACGTCGGCTGGCCACCCGACTTCTACATGTCACCAGCCAGCGTCAAGCTGCTCGTAACCAGTACAACTCCGGAACGCTTCCACTCAATTGTCGCCCCGATCGCGGCCCGCCTCACGCAACAGGAGAACGCGAGCGGCTGCACAGGCGAGTAGCCACGCAGGCATCTCATCGACCGACGACAACGGAGCGCCCGCGTGCCCCAACGTTCGCGAATGACGCCCCGACGAGGGGCTGCACAACCTAACCGTCTACGTCGGAGCGTCGCTCTCGTCGGAGTAACGCGCCAGCATCGGCGGGGTGTGGAGGCACTCGGCGAAGCTGAACGGCCGCGTGACGAGCGGCGGGACCCGGGCGGCATCGGGATGAAGCGGATTCATCAACACGACGTCCGCCTCCGGGAGGACCTGCGAGCGCACCGCCGCGAGCAGGCTGCGGCGCTCCACGAGCCACGCGGTCACCCTGGCGCGGATCGCATCGTCGCCGTCGGCTTCGCGTAGGCGCTCGGGAATCACATCGATTTCGGTCCACCCGAGCAGGTAGTCGTCTGGCGCGTCGGCGGAATCGACCGGTAGGTATCTCAGGGCGACCAGTACTGCCAGCCCCGCCTCCGAGGCGAAGTTCACCACCGGCGTGCCCGGCGGCGAGTAACGGCCGCCATGCTTCAACGTCCCCGCACCAT
The DNA here is from genome assembly GCA_963757725.1 of uncultured Actinomycetes bacterium. Classification (GTDB taxonomy): domain Bacteria; phylum Actinomycetota; class Thermoleophilia; order Gaiellales; family Gaiellaceae; genus CAVWSR01. The sequence continues at coordinate 206,237 of CAVWSR010000001.1, read as the reverse complement.
CGAGAGCCGTCTGGCCTGACCGGGTGAGCCGCCAGAGCCGCATCGGCTATAAGCTCCTGCGTCGCCCCGATGCCGTCGTTGAGAGCTCACGCACGCGCGCATCCTTGCACGACGCCGATCGCTGACCGGGCCAGTGTGCGTACGTGCAGTCTGCGGCGCCGGGAAGGTACGGGTCGTCGCGCATGCCGCCACGGTGAGGCGGGCCGACGAGGCTGGTTGCGTCGTTCTGGCCGCGCAGCTCAGGCACACAGTCCCGATCGACTGCGGTGCGACGGTGCGACGCCCGCGACCGTCGCGTGCGGCGTCTCCGTCTTCTCCGCAACGAAAGCGATCTTGCGGACCCGTCCTTCCCGCAGCCAGTCGCTCCAGAGCCGGTGGGCGGCCAGCAGCTCCTCCAGTGCCGTGCGCCCGATCTGCGCGGCGATCTCCGTGGCATCGGCGGTGAACGCGTTGATCAGCGAATCCGCCACGCCGCGGTGGGACCGACTGCAGTCATCCCGCCAGCGGACAACCAGCCCGACCCGCTCCAAGCACGTGAGCATCTCCTGCAGCGGGGTGAGCCAGACCGTGTCGGCGTCAGGCATGCTCTCCCGCTCTGCCTCCGTGAGGGGCGGACCCTCTTCCATGGTGAAGGCGAACCGCCCGCCGGTCGTGAGCGCCCGGGATATCTCCTGAAGCAGCGGCTCCTTCTCGGGAAAGGCGAGCATGGTCTCGAGCAGGAGCACCACGTCGAACGGGCCGGGAGGGATCGGCGGGATTCGCGAGACCTCGAAGCGACAGGGAAGGTCGCCGGCGCTCTCACGCGCGATGTCGATGGCGCTGGCGCTGAAGTCCACCCCCAGATAGGTGCAACCCAGCTCGTGAGTGATGAACCGTCCAGGCCCGGCAACTCCGCAGCATATGTCCAGGACGGAAACCCCGGGAGCGATGCCGGCCCGACCGGCCAGGGCCCGAATCTCTCCGGCGCGCATGAAGCTCTCCTGCCCGACGAACTCGCCGGGGGCGTACGCCGACACGCGGGCTCGCTGCAGTGCCCGGACGAACGGAGCGCGCTCGTCCTGCTTCACGGCTGCTCCCCGCGCACTCGCCCGCCACCGCTCCGACCGGCTCGGCCCGGCCGACTGGGTGACCGTTGCCCGGCGACGCTCGCCGTCGGCGTCGCGGCGCTGATTGCGGGCTCGTTGAGCACGGAACTCAGCGAGAGAGCGAGCTCACGTCGCTGACAGTCGGACGTCGAACGTGTGCGCGCCCCTTCGCGCCTTCGTCGCCAGGTAGCGGGCGTTCGCGGCGGACAGATGCACGCCCGTCGGCACCAGCGCGGCGACGGTCACGCCGAACCGGCGGAGCTGCCGGGCCTTGTCGGGGTTGTTGCTGAGCAGGGCGACCCGCGACACCCCGAGCGCCTGCAGCATCTGCGCGGCGACCAGGTAGCTGCGCTCGTCCTCGCCGTGGCCGAGGGCGAGGTTCGCCTCGTAGGTGTCCAGCCCCGTGTCCTGCAGCGCGTAGGCGTCGAGCTTGGCGTAGAGGCCGATGCCGCGGCCCTCCTGCCGCAGGTACAGCAGGAAGCCACCGGAGTCGGCGATGCGCTCGACGGCCTCGCGCAGCTGCGGCCCGCAGTCGCAGCGCTGACTGCCGAACACGTCGCCGGTGAGGCACTCGCTGTGCGGCCGGACCAGCGGTGCCTGCCCGCGTCCGCCGGACGGTGACACGCGGCGGCCCGGTCGCCCAGCCCGAAGGCGAGGTGCTCCTGGCCGTCGACGAGCCCGTCGAAGCTGAACACCCGGGCGGCGCGTGGCGTACCCGTCGGCGAACCGCAGGGGCACCGACACCTGGGTGCGGATCGTCGCAGTGGGCAGAGGCAGCGGCATCGGTCTCCTCGGTCAGTCGGTCCGGAACCGCGGCGAGAGCGCGTAGCGCAGCAGCACCACGTCGCCGATCTGGCGGACCTCGGCGAGCGTCGCGCGCCGGTCGGGGTTCCAGGGGAAGCGGCCGTCGCTCACGAACCGCGGCGCCCGGGAGTCGCCGACGAAGAACGGCGCGACGACCAGCTGCAGCTCGTCGGCGAGGTTGTCGGTCAGGAACTGGGTGTGCACCTTGCCGCCGCCCTCGACCATCAGCCGCTGCACGCCGCGGTCGCCGAGGTCCTCGCTGATCCTGCGCATCTCGACCGGCTGGCCGCCGTCGACGACGGTCGCGACCGGCCCGAGCCGCGAGCGGGCGTCGGCCACCCGCGGGCTCGCGCAGTAGACGAGCTTCTCGGTGTCGCCGGTGGTGAAGAAGTCGGCGCACGCGTCCAGCTCCACCCGCTCGGTCACGGTGACCTTGATCGGCGACGGCGCGAGCCCGCGGGCCGTCCGCTCGTCGCGGCGGCTCCGCGAGCGCACCAGCAGCCGCGGGTTGTCGTTGCGCACGGTGGCCGCGCCCACCAGGATCGCGTCGCAGGAGGCGCGCACGGCGTCGACGCGGTCGAAGTCGGCGTCGTTGGACAGCGCGAGGCGCTGCGGCGTCGCGCTGCCGAGGTAGCCGTCGATCGACATGCCGCAGCTCAGCAGGGTGTACGGGCGGTCAGGCACGTGGCGCTCCGTCCGGCTGCACGGCGACCGGCAGCCGCCAGGGAGCGCGGTTCGGGCCGCCCCGGAGCGCGGGCTGCGACGGAACCATGCCACCACGAGGACGGCGGCGCCCGGCAGGCTGGCGACGAGCACCATGACGCCGTAGACGACGGCGGTGGCGACCCCTCGGTCCGCACCCAGGCCGGCCGCGCCGAACACCCACGCCGTCACGCCCTCGCGCGGCCCCCAGCCGCCGACGCTCGGCAGCACCATGGCCAGCATCACGAGCAACGCGAGCGGCAGCATCCGGGACGGCGGCGCGGTGGCGCCCGCGGTCCGCGCGGCGATCAGGAAGGTGGCCGCGTGGCCGGCGACGACCAGCGCCGACGCGAGCGCGATGCCCGAGCCACGCCCGCCGGGCGAGCAGCCCGTCGCGGATGTCGCCGGCCGCTGCGCTCCGGACCCGCGCCCACCTGCGACCGACCGCCGCCGGGTCGCGCCCGGGCCACGAGCACGGCGCCGAGCACCGCCACGACGACCGCGATCGCGACCAGCGGCATGGACGAGCTGCACGGGCGACGGCAGCACGAGCAGAACGACGACGGTCAGGACCGACCTGCACGACCTGCCCGGCGGAGCGCTCCCACGCGACGGCCCGCAACCCGCGGCCGACATCGCGCACGTCGCGACCGTGGCTGACGCCGCGGTGGACGTCGCCGACGACCCCGCCGGGCAGCGTGACGTTGAGGAACAGCGACCGGTAGTACGCCGCCACCGCAGCGGGCAGCGACAGGTCGACGCCGAGACCGCGGGCGACGATCTTCCACCGCCAGGCGCAGCACACGGTGGTCAGCACGGCGAGGCCTGCCGCTGCCGCCAGCGCCCGGCCGTCGACCGTGCGGACGCCGTCGAGGAACGGGCCCGCGCCCAGGCGCCAGACGAGAACGGCGAACGTCGCCGCGGCGCCCGCGAAGCGGGCCCACGCCCATACGGTCCGGCTCATCCTGGCGCCCGATCTGCTCGAGGCTGCTGCCGACGGGTTGCCCCGGCCGGCCCCTCGCCGAACGGTTCCCGACCCGGGACCACGCTCGCGAGGGGAGCCCCGTTGATCGGCCTTGACGGCGGTCGCCGCGGCAGGACCAGCAGGTCGGCGTGGTCCACGGTGACGGCGAGCTGCCCGGCTGCTGCCTCCGCCAGGCGCCGGCGTGCGTAGGCGCCGGCCTCGGCGGCCAGCTCGACCTCCTGCTCGCACGCGGCGCCCACCCACCCGGTGAACCACTCCGCCGCCAGGTCGGCCTGCGAGGCGCCGAGTCGCCAGGGGCTGGGCCGGACGAGCACCTCGGCCCCCAGTCGGCCGAACCCCTCGACGGCGACCGCGACGGCGTCCGGGCCGAGCAGGCGGCCCCGCTCGGTCCTGCGGCGCTGGTGGGCGTCGAACGCGGCGGCCACGCGGGCGTCCAGCGGATCCGCCGGGTTCAGTTCGACGCGACCGACGACGGACAGGGTCAGCAGCACGGGACACCCCGCGCCGGCGCAGACGGTGACCAGCCCGGCCAGCTCGTCGCCGGTCAGCAGGTCGAGCAGCGCCGAGGCGGTGATGAGGGTCGCGTCGGCGAGATCGCCCGGGTCGCAGCCGGGTGATGTCGGACTGCCGGGTCTCGACGGTGACCTCGGCCCCGTCGGCGGCCTCGCCGGGGAGGTCGGCGGCGGCGACCTCCAGCAGGTCGGCGTCCCGGTCGTGCAGGACCCAGTGCTGCGGCCCGGGCAGCAGCGGCGCGAGCCAGCGGCCCATCGCCCCGGTGCCGCAGCCGAGGTCGTGGATCACCTTGCGGCCGGCCGCCGGCAGACGTCGCCGCGAGCTGCTCGACGAGGTCGGGCGCACGGGCCGCGGCGTCGGCCGGCTCGCGGAGCGCGAGCCATCCCCGGCTGACCCGGATGCCCTCGACGATCATCGCGACGCCCCGGCCAGGACACCCGCGACGGCGGACGTGGTGGTCGACCAGCCGGAGAGCGCCGCGCGCCGCTCGCGGGCGGCGCGGCGCAGCCGTTCCCGCAGCTCGGCGTCGCCGAGCCACGCGCGGAGCGCGGCGCCGAGCGCCGCAGGATCGTCGGGCGGAACCAGCAGCCCCGGGCCGGACTCCGTCGGCGCCGTGGCCGAGCGCCTCCGGTCAACCCGCCGACCTCGGCCGCGACGACCGGCAGGCCGCGGGCCAGCGCCTCGGTGACGACCATGCCGTACGTCTCGGCGCGCGACGCCAGCACCAGCAGGTCGGCGGCGGCGTAGCTGCGGTCGAGGTCGGCTCCGGTCCGTGGTCCCGGGAAGCGCACCCGGTCGCCCAGCCCGCCGTCCAGCGCGCGGCGGCGCAGTCCGTCGACGAACGCCGGGTCGCGGTCCAGGCTGCCTACGCACACGCACTGCCACGGCAAGTCCGTCGTTCGTCGCCAGCGCATCGAGCAGCACGTCGTGGCCCTTGTCGGGGGTCACCGCGGCGACGCAGAGCAGCGCGCCGCCGGCCGCGGTCCCGGTCGCGAGGTCGGCGGCGTCGACGCCGGGCTCGGCGACGTGCACGCGGTCGGCCGGCAGCGCGTACAGCTCCAGCAGCCGGCGTCGGGTCCACGCGCTGGTCGTGACGACGGCGGCGGCGACCGAGAGCACCGCGCGTTCCCGCGTCCGGGCGTCGTCGGCCCCGTCATCTGCCGGGCGGTGGCCCAGCGGCATGTGCACGAGCGACGACCAGCCGCAGCCGGCTCGCCTGCGGCACCAGCACCTCCGGGGCCGTCGAGGCGACCAGCCCGTCGAGCAGCACGACGGCGTCGTCGGGGATCCGCTCGACGACGCCGGCGAGGGCGGCGCACGCCGCCGCGTCCGGTCGCGGCCAGCGGCCGGGCACGGCGTGCTCGTGCACCGACCAGCCGATCGGGGCGAGCCCGCGGCAGACCTGGCGGTCGTAGGCGTTGCCGCCGCTCGGCCGTGCCGGGTCGTCGATGCCGTCCGGGTACGACGACGTGCACCGCCGTCACAGCGGCCGCTCGTAGCTCGCCCAGGCGACGTGCGACTCGTGCAGCGTGACGACCAGCCCGTCGAGCTCCCGGGCGGCGTCGCCCAGGGCGCCGGCGTGCACCCGGTCGGCGAGCCGATCGGCGACCACCTGGGCGAGCGCCTCGGTGGAGGTGTTCATGCCCGCGAAGGCGGCCTCGTCGTCGAGGTTGCGGTAGCTGAGCTCGGCGACGACGGCGTGCAGCTCCTCGGCCGCGCGGCCGATGTCGACCACGATGTTGTCGGCGTCGAGCGCCGCGCGCCGGAACGTGGCGTCGACGACGTACGTCGCGCCGTGCAGCCGCTGCGCGGGCCCGAACACCTCGCCGCGGAAGCTGTGGGCGATCATCATGTGATCGCGGACGGTCACGCTGAACACGATCTACCCCTCCGCCGTAGGTGATGGTGTGGCAGAGCGCCGGCAGGCTCCCCGCGGCCAGCCGGGCCATCACGTCGGGCAGCTCGCCGAACCGGGACTGCCCGGTGACGAGCGCGTCGAAGGCCGGGTCGCGCAGCAGGTCGAGCGCGAGTGCCAGCCGGTCGGCCGTCGTGCGGCGCCCGCTGCGGGCCGGGGAGATCGTGCCGACCTGGCTGGCGCGGATGCCGAGGCGCCCCGAGTGGAACGCGCCGCCGAGCGACAGCCGCACCTCGGTGTCGCCGTACCAGCTGAGGTCGATGACGGTGCCCTCGGGCGCGAGCAGGTCGAGCGACCGCTGGAGCCCGGCGGACGTCGCGCTGGTGTGCACGACCAGGTCGCGACCGTCGGCGGCGTCGGCCGGCAGCGCGAAGTCGACGCCGAGCGCGGCCGCGACCTCGGCCCGGCCGGCATCGACGTCGACGAGCGTGACCTGCACCGCCGGGAACCGGCTCAGCAGGCGGGCGACGCAGCAGCCGACCATCCCGGCGCCGACGACGGCGACCCGGTCGCCGAGCAGCGGCGCGGCGTCCCACAGCGCGTTGACGGCGGTCTCGACGGTGCCGGCGAGCACGGCGCGCGCGGGTGGCACGCCCTCGGGCACGACGGTCACGGCGCCGGCCGGAACCACGTAGGCGGTCTGGTGCGGGTACAGGCAGAAGACCGTGCGGCCGCGCAGCTCCGGCGGCCCCTGCTCCACGGCGCCGACGTTGAGGTAGCCGTACTTGACCGGCCCCGGGAAGTCCCCCTCCTGGAACGGCGCCCGCATCGCGGCGTACTGGTCCGGCGGCACGCCGCCCCGGAACACCAGCGTCTCGGTGCCGCGGCTGACGCCGGACCGCAGGGTGCGCACCACCACGTCGTCCCGCCCCGGCTCGGGCAGCGTGACCGGCCGGATCTCCCCGCAGCCGGGCGCGCGCAGCCAGAACGCGTGCGCGTCGTCCTGCACGGGCCTCACGTCGCCAGACCTCGGAGCGGTCCGACGGCGATCTCCTCCCCGGTCAGGGAAGGCCCCCGAAAGTAGGCGAGGTCGCTCACGGATCGTTCGTGCTCCGTCAGGGTCCCGGGCACGCGATGGACACGCCAGGCGGTCGCGTTGCGGGCGATCGTGTAGATCGAGGCTCCTCCCGGCGGCGGTACAGCTCCTCGAACGCCACGCGTTCGAGCGCGGCCACACGTTCGACCGGCGTCCCACCGTCGACAGCTGTCGCGCTCACATGAGCGATCGCCGCCGTTGGGGCGCAAGAGGGCAAGGGGAGAACCGTGTCCACCGAAAGCACTTACGCGAAACGTGGAGGCCTGGATTGAAGCAGGGGCAGCTGCCGTGACGCGTGGGCTCAGCCGCTCCTTCGACTCTGGCCACGGAACTCCCGGGGCGAGTACCCGTATGCGGTCCGAAAGACCCTGCTGAAATGCTGTGCGCTCGGCAGGCCCCAACGACTTGCGATGGCAAGAATCGTTTGGTGGCGAAGCGCCGGATCGAGCAAATCGCCGCGGCAGCGTTCGAGGCGTGTCTTCCTGATCCACTCGCAGACGCTCGTCCCCTCCGCCTCGAAGAGCTTGTGGAGGTACCTCGACGAGATGAAGCTCGCCCTCGCGATGCCTTCGGGGGCCAGGTCGGGATCGCCGAGGTTCGACTCGATAAAGGACTCGACGCTGAGGAGGATCTCCGCGCGCGACCTGGACCTCGCCCGATCGTGAGCCCAATCCGGCCCGGTGTACAGCCCTCGAATCAGATCCAGCATGTGCTCTGCGGTCGTTGCCCTCTCAGCGGGGGTGAACGAGCCGTCCTCGAGCCTACGCGCAAGTCTGCGGACGAAGCTGGCAGCAGCTGTGGCGTGGCCGTTGCGCTCGCGAATCCCGACGGCGGTTCGACTGCTGATTTGCGGCGCGTCGCGGCCGAGCATGCCTCTCGGCAGGCTCACGACGAGAGACTCGAACGGCTCGTCGGTCCTGAGAATCGTCGGGCGGGACGTCTCGTAGCTGAAGACGTCGCCGCTCCGTACGAGCGTCGTCCGGCCCTCCTGAGCGGCGTTCAACTCGCCGCGCAGCATCACGGAGAAGTGCAGGCATTCGGGATCGCTCGCCTGGATGTCCTGCGACGTCCGAATCATCGTGTTTGCGGCCGCGGCGATCTTGAAGACGCCGATCGAGCCGACCTCGTAGCCCCACATCTGCGCCCAGAACGCGTCCTTGGTCGGCGTACGGATCTGGAGCGGGTGATAGGCGTGACAGGAGGACTCCAGCCAGAAGTCCAACCGCTCGTGGGCCGGCACCACCGCTGTGTCGATCAGAAGCGTCACTCCGCGCGACCCCGACGTACCGCCTGCCGGATCGTCTCGCTTCCGTGGGAGACGATCAAGGCAAAAACGGTACGGCCGGCGGGCCGTCAGGTCAAGCGCCCCGGCGGCGTTCAGGCCGTCGCGTGCGTGCCGGAGAGCTTCTTCGTGGCGATCTGAGCACCCTCGACGAGTGCCCGGAGCTTCGCCCACTGGATGGTGGGGTGGACCCGCTGGAGGAAGGCGCCTTGTGCGAACCCGCAGTCGGTTCCGCCCATCACGGCCTCCGGACCGACGAGCTTGGCGAGCCGCACGAGCCGCTCCGCGACGAGCTCCGGATGCTCGACCACATTCGTGTGGTGGGTGACGACGCCCGGCACGAGTACCTTGCCCTCGGGGAGGGTCACGCTCTCCCAGATCCGCCACTCGTGCTCGTGACGCGGATTGGCCTGTTCCATCAGGTAGTAGCGAGCACGGACACTGAGGACGAGGTCGATCAGATCTGCCAGCGGCGGGTCGAAGACGTGAGGGCCATGCCAGCTGCCGAAGCAGACGTGGTAGCGGATCCTGTCCTCGGGGATGCCGGCCAGGGCGTGATTGAGGGCCTCGACTCGGAGCTCGGCCCAGCGCCGATAGTCCTCGATCGAGCCGCCGAGGGAGAGGATCGAGTCGTACTCGTGCAGCAGTACGGCGTCGTCGACCTGGAGCAGGAACCCGGCCTCGACGATTGCCTTGTACTCGTGGTGCAGCGCGTCCGCGACGGCGAAGACGAACTCCTCCTCGGTCGCGTAGTACTCGTTGCGCAGCCAGTAGACGCTCGCTGGGGCGACCACCGGCAGGAAGGCGTCGACAACGTCGACCCCTTCGAGCGCCGCTTTGAGGTGTGAGAGATCGCGGGTGAGGGCGGAGGCGTCGTAGGTGATCGGGCCGGTGCAGAACCAGAGCTTGCCTTGGGCGTCGATCGCCCCCGCACTCGGCGCCTCGTCCGCGTGCGCGTCCGACAGCCGAACCTGGTTCTCGACCTCGCGCGCGAACGCGGCATCGTGCTCTGCATAGAACTCCGGGAACGCCTGCCGGTCGCGGCTTGGCGGCAGGATGTTGCCACCCTCGAGCGGCACGAGTCGGGGCTCGAGACCGCTCACGCGCTCGTACAGGTACGTGATCCAGGACGACTTGCCCATCTCGCCGTCGTCCACCACGTCGATCCCGATCTCGGCCTGGTGATGCACGACGTCCGTCACCGCCTCGGCGAGGACACGCTCGTAGGCGGCCTCGTCGACGCTCTCGCCGCGCTCGGCCGCAGCCAGAAGATCGAGGAGCGCGCGCGGGCGGGCGAGGCTACCGACATGGGTGGTGAGGATCCGGGTCATCAAGACTCCCTTCCAGTGGGTGCGAGAACACGGCGGCGCGGCCCGTCTGGACCACGCTTCTTCTTCAGCTGCCGCTTGCGGTACGCGGCCCCGGCGACGCCGTCCGGGTTCTGGAACAGCGTGGCGATCAGCGCGACGCCTCCGAACAGCAGCGCCCAGTTCCCGGAGATCCCGAACCACTTCTCGAGCGCGTACGGGAACAGCGCCTCGACCGAGATCAGGCCCGCGACGACGGCGCCCGAGACCATGGTGATGCCGCCGACGTAGGCGAAGGCGATCAGGCTGAGCGCCGTGAGCGCGGAGAAGCGGCCGACCGTGACCGAGCTGAAGTTGTAGCCGTACAGAGATCCGGCGATCCCCGCGATGAACGAACTGATCCCGAAGGCCGCGAGCTTGACGTTCCGGACGTTGATTCCGGCCGCGGCCGCGGCGCGTTCGTTCGAGCGTACGGCGAGCATTCGCTGCCCGAGGTTCGAGCGGCGGAGGTTTGCCACGAGCAGCCCGAGCGCGAGCGTCACTCCGACGACGAAGAAGCCGAACACGGGGCTCGGCACCTTCCCGTCGAGGCCCTTGAACGCGCCGTAGGGGCCGAGGTCGATCCCGAACTTCGGCTCCGGTACCGGCGAGCTCGAACTGCCTCCGCCCCAGGTCGTACTCAGGAAGACGAACTGCTCGATCGCGACGGCGGCGGCGAGCGTGACGACGGCGAGGCTGACTCCCCGGACGCGCAGCGCCGACACCGCCGTGAGGAGGCCGCAGACGGTGGCGGCGCACGCTCCGATCAGCATCCCCCACGGGAAGCCGACGCCGTGGTCGACCGCCAGGTGGGAGACCGTAAACCCGGAGATGCCGGCGAGCGCCAGCTGGACGACGGAGATCTGGCCGACGTAGCCCGTGATCACGACGAGCGAGAGGCACATCACCGTCGCGAGGAGGGACGTGATCAGGGCCTGCCGGAAGTCGTACGGGAGCACGATCAGCGCGACGACGGCGACCGCTGCCGACCCGAGCGTCGTCTGCCAGAGGCGCTGCGCCCGAGGCGCGAGCGGAAGCCGCCGCTCGACGAGCTCGCCGCGGGTGGGAAGGCTGGTGCCGCGGAGGAAGAGCGCGACGACCATCAGCAGGAAGACGAGCAGGGGTTGCACACCCGGCATGGCGAGGCCGTTGTCGGTGGGGAACCAGCTGAAGGTCTGGAAGTAATAGAGGAGGTTCTCGAGCATTCCGATGCACAGCCCGATCACCGAGGCGATCCAGAACGAGGTGAAGCGCGCGAACAGGGCGGCCGTCAGCGCCGGCACCACCTGCAGCGGCAGCGACGTCGAGTCCAGCTGCGTCACCGAGGCGGCGAGCACGCCCAGGCTGCCGGCCGCCACGGTCGCGAGCAGCGTGTTCGCGAGGGCGAGCTGGTTCGGCGAGAGGCCGAGCAGCATCGCGCCGACCTCGTTCTCCGAGGCGGCGCGGGTCGCGACGCCGAAGCGGCTGAAACGGAAGAGGAGCGAGATCACGAGCGTCGCGCCGAGCACGATCCCGGGAAGAATCAGCCGGTCGATCGGGATTGTCGCGCCGAGCAGCGTGGTCGTGTTGCGCGGCAGCACCGGCGGCTGCGGCTTCGTCCCGATACCGAAGGCGAGCACGACCGAGGCCTGAGCGATCAAGAGCACGCCGAGGGAGGCGGCGAGCTTGGCGAGGGGCGAGGCGGTTCGCAGCGGCCGGAAGGCGATGAGCTCGATCAGCACGCCGAGGACGAGCAGGATCAGGAGCGTGAGGATGAGCGCCGGCGCGGTCGGTGCATGCCAGCCGTAGATGCCGGTCCTCAATGACCAGTAGGCATACCCGCCGAGCATCGCGACGGCGCCCGTGGCGACGTTGATGATCCCCGAGCCACGGTAGGTGAGGACGACGCCGATCGAGATGCCGGCGATCAGCGAGCCAGAGCCCAGCCCGAGGAGGGCGAAGAGAAGGAGTTGCGTCCAGTCCATTTGCGATTCGGGACGGGGATCCCCTCAGCGAGGAGGAGCCTTGCCGAGGGGATCCCGTCCCACGTGGAGGGCCTGGCTCTAGCCCTGGGGCGTGAAGTTGCTGGGCGGACGCAGCCAGCCGGTGAGCCGCGTGAAGACGCCCTTCCCTTCGTATTTGAAGAACTGCGTCTGGTCGTTGCACGCCGCCGGCTCGGTGGGGTACTTCCCGCACTTGAGGCTCGGAGCGCCGAGAGCCTGAGGGCCCTTGAAGCCCCGGATCGCCGTCATCAGCTTCGCCGGGGTGATCTTCTTCACGCCGACCGCGTTCATCTGCTTTACGGTCGTGAGCATCTGTCCCCAGGCGACGATGACCCACGCGTCGCCGGCGAGCTTCGACTGACCCAGCTTCGCCATCGCCTTGTTGTAGGGGACGGCCGCCTTGTCGGTCTTGTCGCCCGGTAGCGTCGACGCGATCCCGTACACCCACGGTGCGAGGTCGCCGCCGAGGCCCGCTGCGACCTCGCCGCTCAGGCAGAGCGGGTTCGACGCGATCTTCGAGCCCGGGACTCCGAGCTGCTGCAGCGTCTTCGCGACGTTGACGCAGCCCGCCGCGTTGCTCTGCGGGACGACGATGTCGGCCGTCTGAGCGCCGGCCGCGGTGAGCGGCCCGGTCAGGTCGGTCGCGTTGGGGTCGAACCCGACCAACTTGGTCGTGATCCCGGCGTCTTCGAGGCTGGTCTTCTCGACCTTGGCGCCAACATCGATGCCTGGGATCTGCGGGTAGATGACCGCGGCCGTCTTCGCCTTCAGGTGCGTCTTCGCGAAGGTGCCCCACGGGCCGAGCACGGAGTCGTTCGTCCCGAACAGCGCGAACTCGTTCTTCTGCGTCGCGTCGACGGGCAGCAGCGCCACGCCGCTGACGATTGGCTTCTTGCCGCCAATCGCGGCGTAGAACGACTGGTTGCCGATCGCGACGGCGCCCATGAGGATCACCGAGATGCGCTTGTCATTCGCGAACTTCTGGCCGCACTTCGTGCCCTCTTCCTCAGCAGAGGTCGTGAAGCACTCGACGAGCTTGACCGGGTGGCCCTGCACACCGCCGAGGGACGTGTTGATGTACTTGGCCGCGAACTCGGCGCCCTTCGTCCAGTTCGGGCCGATCAGAACCTGGCCGCCTTGCGTGTTGATGACGCCGATGTACACCGGCGAGAGCTTCGGATTGGCCTTGCCCGAGCCGCCGACGTACTTGGAGTAGTTGGTGACGGGCCCGCCGGCCGTCGTGCGTCCAAGCGCGATGGGGACCGTGACGGCGAACACGACCGCGAGGACCCCGATGACGAGCGCGAGGCGTCCGAAAGGATTTCGCTCCGCCAACCTCATGCGCGTTCCAGCCTCCCTTCCTCCTCTGGCTCGGTGAGCCGAGCAGGAGATTCGGTTGCCGCTTGGAGCAGTCACTCGACGTCAGTCGGTATCCCGCCGCGCGGCCTATGCCGCGTGATCTTCGCCTGCAAGGGTTCGGCGTTCTTCGCAATCTGCGCACAGATTCACGGCCGCTGTTTACTGTCCATGCACGGTCTGCAGGGGTCGGTCAGCGGTGCAAGCCCTTTAGGCATGGGACATCGCGCCTGCTGCGATGGCGCGGTGACAAGAGGGAGCACGACTGCCGCTACCTGGATCGGCTCCTGTTCAGCTCAGCTGTCTGCAGATGCTCCGACGCCATCTACGCGGGCGGGTTGTCCAGGAAGCGGCGATGGCTCCGGTTCTCCAAGGGAGCGGCAGCTAGAGGAGAGGCCCACGATTGTCGCTCTGGCGGCCCACCACGACCCAGATCGCCTCGGCCGGCTGGTCGCCGATCGCCCAGAGACGATGAGGCGCCGACGCATCGAAGGACACCGCCATGCCCGGGCCGAGCTCGTACTCGTCGAATCCGATTCGCACGCCGAGGCGTCCGCTCGTCACGTAGCCGTACTCCTTGCCTCCGTGACGAACCAGCGAGTCCTCGTCGCAGGAGGCAGCTCCGGCCGGATAGACAACCGTGAGAAATTCGACGACTGCGTCTCCTGCGGACGTCAACCTCTCCCAAAGAACCCCGGTCTCGAGATTGATCACGGACCGACTGCCCGGGGCGGTCACCGGACCGCTGCTCGGAAGGATGGCGACAGCCTGGATTCCGCTCGGCCGCTCGGCTTCTGAGAAAAGCTCTCCCATCTGGAGATCGAGCACCGTGACCAGCGACCAGAGCGTGCTCACCGACGGGTTCACCTTGTCTCGCTCGATCTGCGAGACGAGGCTCGGCGAGACGCCGACGCGGCGCGCGATCTCGCGAACCGTCATGCCTTTCTTCTGGCGCTGCGCCCGCAGCCGCTCCCCCAGCCCCGACGGCTGCAGGATCTCCGGGACCTCGTCGCTACGCGCGGCTTCCATGTCGAGAGACTAGCCCGGTGCGACGATGGAAGCCTCGTCGCGGGCCTTCGCGGCGAGGTACTCCCAGTCGCGCTCGAAGCGGTAGGAGTGCCGGTCGGGTGGGCCGGGCGCGGAGGTCTCGAGCCAGAGGACGTGGTTGCCCTCGACCTCGTAGAAGGCGTGGATGCAGCCGACACCCGTCCAGAAGACGTCGCCGGGGCGCAGCGTGTAGCGCTCGCCGTCGGCGACGACGTCGACGTTGCCCTCGAGCATCACATACGACTCCTCGAAAGGATGGTCGTGCGGGTGCGCGACCGCGCCGGGCTGGTAGGCGACCATGAACATCGTCTGCAGCTGCGCGTCGAGCCGCTTGTCGACGAGCATCTTCACGGTGATGCCGCTGTACTGGAGCGCGGCGGTCGCCATGCTCGCGGAGACGGTCGGCTGGTCGACCGGCGCGCCCTGCTTGAGCCGGTCGATGTCCATGTCGCCCGGGCCGAGCAGGAAGAGGTTGCGGTTGCTCGGATCGCGGACGTCGAGCGGCGCGGGCTCGGTGTCGGGCGGCGGCCCGAGAAAGAACGTGTCCGGCGGCTCGTCCGCGCCGCGCGGGCGCGGGGACGCCATCTCGATCCAGCGCGACGCGTCCTCGCTGCGCCATGCATGCGCGGCGCCGACGGGGATCGCGCCGCACGCGCCGGGCGTCAGCCGCACCGCCGCGTCCCCGAGCTGGAGCGTCGGCTCGCCTTCGAGTACGTAGAAGGTCGTCTCGAACGAGTGGAGGTGGAGGTCGACGTACCCGCCGGCGAGCTCGATCAGGGAGAGACCGGTGTGGGTCGAGCCGGTGAGGCCGCCGATCAGGATCGCCCGCTTCAGGCCGGCGCTGTGGTCGGGCGGGACGGGCCGGCACTCGATCTCCTCGCGCCGGACGAGCCTGTGCCGCGCGATCAGCGGAGGAGCCATCCGCCGTCCACCTCGAGGTTGACGCCGTTCACCGCGCCGTTCTCGAGCAAGAACGCCGCGGCGTCCACCACCTCGTCCATCGTGACCGGCCTGCCGATCGGCGTCCGCGCGCTGACGTTCTCGTGCACCTGCTCGTTGCCGGCCCAGTACGGGCTGTCACCCACGATGCCGGGATGGATGCCGTTCACGCGAATCGGCGCAAGCTCGACCGCAAGCGTGTTCACCAGCCCGGTGACACCGCCGTTCACCGTAGAGACCGTCGTCGAGCCCGGGTACGGCCGCTTCTGCGCGAGACCGCCGAAGAGCAGGATCGCCGCGTCCGCCGTGAGCCGCGGCAGCAGCGTGTGGACCACCTCCGTGTAGCCGACGAGCTTCAACGTCACGAGCCGGATAGCACGCCCGATGTCGTAGTCCGCAACCGAATTCGAGTCGCGATCGATCGCCCCGATCACCAGCCGATCGACAGCGCCGATGGTCGCGAGGCAGCCGGCGATCTCCTCCGGCCGCGAGAGGTCGAACGCGCATGCGCTCACATCCTGACCGATCTCCACGGCCACGCCTGACGTGCGCGCGAGGTCCCGGCCCGTGATCACCACTTGACGCCCAGCAGCTGCGTACCGCTCCGCGAGCCGACGGCAGATGCCGGCTGTGCCGCCCACGATGACAACAGCTCTCCCGTCCATCGAAAAGACGATAGAGGCGTCGTACAGTGAGAGTCAACTGTCTCTGCGCGACCGCAGGTGGAAAGCGCAGTAACCAAGCCATTCAGGCAGCAGAGGTCGATCGCCTATCGAGAGCCGAGGTCCTATGAGCTAGCGCTCTGTGCAGTCAGGCTGGACTACTCGAGCGACCGGGAGGAGAGAGAACCGCCTGCAAATGGCCCCCATTCCCACCATGGGCGTCGATGAAGCCGGGATCCCGATCGTGGTAGATGTGTCACCGAGTCGCAGGGTCGATTGGGTCCAAAGCCGCCAACAGGCGCAGCCAGGCCGCCGCGCATTGAGGCTGTCGAGCGATTCGAGAGTTAACGCACGGTGCAGTCCGCGTACCGGTTATTGACTCCCGTGTGCAGCCCTCCTAAACTCGCGCGCACCGTGCGGACCCCACCGTGCGCAGTCGTGGGGGAAGCACAAACGGCCCTCGAGTGCAGGTTCTTCGAGTGTGACTGCGCCATCCGGTCTCTCCAAGGAGGGTTAGTGGAAGTGAACGTCACATCTGCCGTGTTGCGCCGGCCCCGGGTTGCCGGTGTTGCGCTGGCGCTCCTGTCGCTCGTCGCGGTCATGGTGTTCGGCGCCGGCTCGGCAACGGCGCAGCCCAACAAGAGCATCAAGGTCGCGTATCTGTCGTTCGCGGTTGCGAACAGCTATGACGCGCCGATGCTCTCTGCCGCGCGACGCGTCGCGAAGGCGGCCGGGGCGACGGTCAAGGTGTTCGACGCCAACAACGATCCGAAGGCGCAGCTCCAGCAGTTCCAGACGCTGGTCTCGTCCAAGCAGTACCAGGCGATCGTCGTGCAGCCGATCTTTGGCCCACAGCTGATTCCAACCGCCAAGCAAGCGATCAAGGCCGGGATCAAGATCGTCAACATGGACCAGATCCTCGGCACGAACCCGGGCACCGCGGCGCCGCCGGTCAAGGGGATGTCGGGCAACGTGGTATTCGTCCAGACGCAGATCGGCACGAAGCAAGGCGGGCTGGCCGTCGCCGCGTGCGCCGCGCTCAAGGCGAATCCCTGCAAGGTCGGCTACCTCTATTCGGTCAAGGTCTCGTCGCTCGACACCGCCATCAAGAAGGGCTTCGACACGGCGACAGCCGGCCACAACATCCAGGTCGTCGCCGAGGGGGAGACTTTCTACAATCCGGCGAACGCGCTCAGCGCGTCGCAGACGATGCTCCAGGCGCACCCCGATCTCAATCTCATCGTCGGCGCCGACCAGGGCGCCACGGGCGCTCAGCAGGCGCTCAACGGCAAGAACGTCACGCTGATCGGATACGGCGGCGGTGGAGTGGGCCTCAACGCAGTCGCAACCGGTCAGTGGTACGGGACGGTCGTGCAGCGGCCCGCGACCGAGGGCAAGCTCGCGATGCAATGCGCGATCAAAGCAGTCAAGACCGGCAAGAGCTGCGGCGGCATCGACGTCCTCAAGAACCTTCCGAACGGCGGCGTCGTCACCAAGTCCAACGCCTCGAAGTTCAAGGCTGAGTGGCCCGGATAACCACTCCGGATCGCGAAGCGGAAGTACAGCGCCCGTATCTCGAGCTCCTGGACGTCGCCAAGCACTTCGGCGGCGTCCAGGCGCTCAGGGGCGTCTCCTCGACATCGCCAGCGGGGAGATCCACGCGCTCGTCGGCGAGAACGGGGCCGGCAAGTCCACGCTCGGGCAAGATCGTCGCGGGCGTCGCTGAGCCCCGACGCGGGTCGAATCCTCCTCGACGGGAAGCCGGTTGCGTTCCGGTCGCCGCGGGAGGCGCTGGAGCACAAGGTCGCGGCGATCGCGCAGGAGCCGTCGGTCGTGCCGCAGCTCACGGTTGCCGAAAACGTGTTCCTCGGTATCGAGCCCCGCTCGGCGGGCCGTGCTGCGGCGGCGGAGGCTCGTCGAGGCCTACGCAGGGCTGGCGGACCGAGGCCGGCTTCGATCTGCCCGGCGGGACTGTCGGCCGGCCGGCTGCGGACGGCCGAGCAGCAGAAGGTCGAGATCCTGCGCGCGCTCTCGCGCGATGCGCGAGCTGATCGTGATGGACGAGCCGACGGCCGCCCTCAGCGCGCACGAGACCGAGCAGCTTCACGAGATCGTCCGCAACGCTCGCACGGGCAGGCAAGACGATCCTCCTGATCTCGCACTTCCTGCGCGAGGTGCTCGACCTGGCGGACCGGTCACAGTCCTGCGCGACGGCGCGATCGTACGCACATCGCGCGCGGTCGACGAGACGGAGTCGTGCTTGATCGAGGCGATGCTCGGACGCCCGCTCACCTCGACGTTCCCACCGAAGCAACGTGCGCTGCCGGACGCTCGCCGTGCGCCTGTCCGTGCGCGGCCTCACCGCTCCGGGCGTCGAGGATGCGATCGTTCGACCTACGGGCCGGCGAGATCCTCGGAATCGCGGGGCTCGTGGGCGCGGGTCGAACCGAGCTGGCGCGCGCGCTCTACGGCGCCGCACGGATCGAGTCGGGATCGCGTCTCGCTCGCCGGCGGCGCCGAGCTCGGGCAGAGCCCGCGCCAGCAGCCTCGCTGCCGGGCTCGCGATGATCCCCGAGTCGCGCAAGGACCACGGCCTGATCTTCAGGCGGTCGGTGATGGAGAACGTGACGCTCTCGCCATCTGCACGCGCTCAGTGCCGTGCGGCGTCGTCCGGCGTGTCGCACGAGCGCAAGACGGCGCGCTACGATGCTCGCACGGTGCGACGTGCGTGGCGCGCCCGTACTCCGCGCCCGTCGGCGCGCTCTCGGGCGGCAACCAGCAGAAGGTGCTGCTCGCTCGGACGCTCCTCTGCAGCCCGAGCGTGATGATCGCCGACGAGCCCACGCGCGGCGTCGACGTCGGCGCCAAGCGCGCGATCTACGACTTCCTCGTCGGACTTGCCGCCGAGGGCCTCGGCATCCTCCTGATCTCGTCCGAGATCGAGGAGATCCTCGGGCTCGCGCACCGCGTGCTCGTCATGCGTCGCGGCCGAATCGTCGCCGAGCTCGCCGGGGACGCGATCTCCGAGAGCGCTATCCTCGCCGCCGCGTTCGCCGACGAGGCCGTGGGGACCGCGGTCGCGTGAACGCCTACGTCAGCCGTCTGATCGAGGCGGCGCGGACGAATCAAACGACGTCGGCGCGCCTCCGCGGGGCGGGCATCCTCGTGCCCTTTCTGATCCTGTTCGCAGTGCTCTCGCTGACGAGCGGGTCCTTCGCGACGCAGCCGAACCTCCTCAACATCCTCGACCAGCAGTCGGCGACGCTGATCATCGCCGCCGCAGGAACGCTCGTCCTCGTCGCAGGCGGCATCGACCTCTCGGTCGGTGCCACGTACTCGCTCGCCGGCGTCACGTCCGGGCACTTCGCGCTCAACATTGAACCCGGTCGTGGCGATCCTGCTCGGCATCGGCGTCCGGCCTCCTCGTCGGTCTGGCGAACGGACTCGTCACGACCGCCTTTCGCATCAACGCATTGATCACGACCCTCGCGATGTCGTTCATCGTCGCCGGCTGCGCGAGTCTCGTCACGAAGGGGAATCTGCTGGTGCTCTTCGACAAGCAGGGCTTCGGGAAGCTCGCACGCACCGAGTTCCTGACGATCAAGACCTCGATCTGGCTGATGATCGCGAGTGTCATCGTGATCGGCTTGCTGCTGTCGGCGACGGCCGCCGGCCGCTACATGTACGCGGCCGGCGGCAACGCCGAGGCGGCGCGGCTCGCGGGCGTGCGTGTGAACGCGGTCCGCGTCCTCACGTTCGTCGCTCAGCGGCGGCGCCGCCGGGCTGGCGGGCGTGATCGACACGTCGCGCGTGCTCAGCGCGCAGGCATCCGCCGGCACCACCGCCCTCGCGTTCACGGTCCTCGCGGGGATCGTGGTCGGCGGGACGAGCATCCTCGGCGGTGAGGGCGCGGTCTGGCGCACGACCGTGGGCGTCCTCTTCATCGCGCTGATCGGCAACGGCTACATCCTGCTGGGCCTCGACCCGCTCTACGAGCAGATCACGATGGGCTTGATCCTGATCGCCGCGGTCGGCCTCGATGCGTTCACGCGACGCTCCCCCTGACCGGTCATCCCGAGAGCCGGGATGCGCGTTCCAGAGCCGTCCTGCGGTCCGTCCGGTTTGTTTTGTATTGACCCTTCACCCGCCCGTCTCGTACAGTCACAGCGGACACTGTTCAAGCACTACGAGACGGAGGGCTCGTGAGCGTTAACCAACATCCGAACAAGGTTTCTGTTCGTGAGACCGAGTCGAGTCCAGGTATTCCTGAGCGGGGATGGCTCAACATGGATGTACGCTGGCTGATCACGAAGGACAGTGTTGGGGCTTCGAAGACCGTGTTTGGAGTTACCCACTTCCCTCCGGGATCGCGGCACGAAATTCATCGGCATCCCAATGTCGAGGAGGTCGAGTACCTGATCTCTGGGTCAGGCATCGCCTATGTCGGC
This sequence comes from uncultured Actinomycetes bacterium, assembly GCA_963757725.1. Taxonomy (GTDB): domain Bacteria; phylum Actinomycetota; class Thermoleophilia; order Gaiellales; family Gaiellaceae; genus CAVWSR01. Next base: position 186,135 of record CAVWSR010000001.1, on the reverse strand, counting down.
GACGACGCAGTCGAGCTCGGCCCGGGCGAGGCGGTGTTCGTGCCGCAGAACGCGTACCACGGCTTTGAGAACAACTCAGGTGCCGAAGTCGTCATGGCCTGGTATTACGCCGGCGCTGCGAGCTTGGAGGATGCCGGCTTCATAACCCAGCGTGAAGACGAGGAAGCGGCCGGCTAGGGGGCGACCGCCGAGTCGTCCACCGAGAGGGTGCTCCTGCGGCCGACGACGAACCACACGGCTTCGACCGTTTCATCCCCGACCGTCGCGAAGCGGTGCGGCTGGGTGCAGTTGAACGCGATCGTGTCGCCTGGCCCGATCTCGTACGTGTCGAATCCAATCGAGACCTGAAGCCTCCCCGACAAGATGTAGCCGTACTCTGTGCCGTTATGTCTCATCAGGGAATGCGAAGGAGTCGACTCGCTCCCCGGCGGATAACGGAGGTAGAGGAAGTCGACATTGTGATCAGGCTCCGCCGTGAGCCGTTGCCAGCTGACGCCGGACTCGAGGCTTATCGATGTTCGGTTCGAGCTGCGCTGCACGGGTGACCCGGGTGCGTCGGCCGGGCCAGGCTCCCCGATGCCGGGGCCAGCAACGCCACCGTTCCGAACCCGAGGGGGAGCTGTCCCAGCTGATGGATCGGCGTCCTGCCTCGAGTCGAACACGATCTCGTTCACCGAGAGCTCGAGCTCGCTGACGATCGCAAAGAGGGTGTTGATCGACGGCTCCGTCTTGCCCGTCTCGATCTGCGAGATCAAGCTCGCGGACACACCCAACCTCCTCGCGAGCTCGCGCAGCCCGATCTTCTTTTGTTCGCGGGCCTCTCGAAGACGATGACCTAGGTCGTCGCGAAGACTCTGCCTGTCGGCGGTTGCTCGCTCGTCTAGGGCAAGTCGAGGTCGGCGTCGCTGTTTGCCTGTGAGCCTTGCGTTCGTCACATCCACCCTGTCTTTGCCCGACGCCTTTCTCTGTTCAGCCTAGACGTACAGCCGGCCGAGGATCGTTAACGTTCATTCGCATGTTTCAGGAGGACCAAGCCATGAGTGAAGTTATCATGCTCGCCCCTCTGAGATCAGGGGGGCACAGGCCAGAGATCGATGTCGGGGCACGACGCTACGATCGCGACGCGAGATACGCCGCGATTCCGACGCGCCGCTCCTCCGCGTTGTAGTACGCGACCTCCACGAGCTCGAGGGGGTATCCGTCCGGATCGTTGAAGTACACCCACCGCCATCCGGCAAGCACGCCCTCGTCGACGACATTGACCGGGCTGTAGAACTCGATTCCCTTCGCCTCGAGCTCGACCTTCTTCGCCTCGATGTCGTCGACAAGGAAGGCGACATGGGAGGCGCCTTGCTCGTTCGACTTGAGCGGCATCGTGGTTTCGCTCGGCGGGCGCTTGTACTCCAGGAGCTCGAGCGTCGTGTCCCCGAGCAGCAGGCTCACCTGTCGCAGCGCAGCGCCGGGAACGCCCACGGCCCGGCCCAACTCCTCAGCGTCGAACCAGGGGCTCGGCTCGTTCGAGAACTGGAGGCCGAGAACGTCGTGGTAGAAGCGGATCGACGCATCGAGGTCCTTGACCGTGATGCCGACGTGATGCAGTCCCTTCATCGCTCCTCCGTGATGTCGTCCGATGTGTGTGGCGACGTGTCAAACAAGGATCTGTCCGCCGTCCACCATGTACATCTGCCCGGTCATGTAGTCCGACTCGGCAGAGGCCAGGTAGACCAGAAACGGCGCCAGTTCTGCCGGTGAGGCGGGGCGCCCGATGAGCGTGCCTGTTGCGAAATCGCGCATCGGGTTCGCGTCGGCGGGGTCATCGTGGATTGCTCGGATGTCCTCGTTGAGCCCGTCCCACATCGGGGTGTCCACGACACCCGGAGCGAACGCGTTAACCGTGATTCCGTGCTCGATCAGGCCGCGGGCGGTCGCCTGGGTGATGGCGAGCGTGCCGAACTTCGCAACGCAATACGGGACGAAGTCCCAGTATCCCTGGCGGCTGGCAATCGATCCGGTGTTGACGATCTTTCCGCCAGAGCCCTGGGCGATCATCTGTCGCGCAGCCTCCTGCGTGCAGACGATCACGCCCCAGGTGTTGACACGGACGATCTCGTTGAAGTTCGCCTCGTCGACGTCCAAGAAGCTGCGGGGTCGGTTCATCCCCGCGTTGTTGAAGATCACGTTGAGTTCGCCGAAAGCCTCGACAGCCGTCTCGACCATGGCCCGCACCTGCGAGCGATCGGTGACGTCGACGCCGACCGGGACGGCGGAGCCGCCGTCGGCGACGATCCCATCCGCGACGACCCGCGCCGCTGCCGCGTCGAGATCGGCGACGACGACCCTCCCGCCCTCGGCTGCGATCGCCCGACACGCCGCCGCCCCGATACCGCCGGCGCCGCCCGTGACGATCACGACGCGGTCTTGCACACGTCCCATCCAAACCTCCTTTGCTATTCAGAGAGGTGGCTCTTCGCGCTCGAGCAGGTCGGCGCCCCGCACGTAGGTCACGCCGGGATCGTGATTCAGCGCCGGGCTGGTGTTCATCTGTGGCGAACACCAATCATGCTGTTCAGCTTACTACTTGTGAACACGTGGCTTCGACGTTACTATCGCCGCCTAGGTGATGCCGGAAGCGCAAATGGCCGGTTCGAGCGGTTCGCAAGGCTCTATCGCGCGCGGATCGAGGAAGCTGGTGTCTCGAGGCCTGGCGACCGTGATCGTGGCAACGGTCGCGCTGTTCGCGGCGAGCTTCCTGTTCGGGCCGACCAGTCTCAGCAGGGGCGTGCTCCTGACGATGCTGCCGTTCGCGGCAGCGCTCGCGATCGCGGCACTCGGCCAGACGCTCGTCGTCATGCAAGGCGGCATCGACCTCTCGGTGGCCGGCGGGCTGTCGCTCTACGTCGTGATCCTGACGCACTATCCGAACGGCGAGAACTCCAAGCTCTTGCCGGCAATTGGCATCGCATTTCTCGCGGCGATCGGCGCCGGGTCGCTGAACGGGTTCCTGATCGGCCGGATGCGCCTCAACCCGATCGTCGCGACGCTCGGCACGAACGCGCTGCTCTACGGCGTCGTGCTCTGGTACACGGGTGGCATACCGCGCACCACCACCGCTCGTCTGGCCAGAGTCGGAGGTGGGCTCTGGCTCGGCATTCCGACTCCGGTGTACTTCGCCGTTGTTGCCACAGCTGTCGTGACGGCGGTGGTCAAGCTGACGCCGGCGGGTCGTCGCTTCGAGGGCGTCGGCGCAAACGTGACCGCTGCGCTTACCGCAGGGATCCGGGTGAAACGCCACCGGACCGGCGCATACGTGTGGGCCCAGGTCCTCTACTGCCTCGCGGCGGTGCTCCACGCCGGCATCGTCAACCAGCCGACGGCCTACGAGGGCGACAACTATCTCCTGCCCTCCGTCGCGGCAGTCGTGCTCGGGGGCACCTCGCTGCTCGGCGGTCGCGGCAACCTCGTCGCGACCGCGGTCGCCGCTCTCTTCCTGACGCAGCTCAACCAGTTCGTGCTCGCGCTCGGTGTGACGTACGCCACACGCCAGCTCGTCCAGGCTGCGGCGCTCGCGGTGGGGGTCGCGCTCTACACCATCGAGTGGAGGGCAATCGCGCAACGCCTCTCAAGACGCCAGCCGGCAAGCGTCGCTCCCACCTGACGCGTCGTTGCAGTCAGAGCCTGAACAATCACCGAGAGAAAGGGAGGACACGTACGATGACCCGAGGAAGACGCGGAGCGTTTCTCGTGTTTGCGCTCCTATGCAGCGTGGTCACGCTCGTCGTCGCGACGACGTCGTCCGCGAAGACGTCGGCCGCACCTTCGTGGTGTGGCCCGAAGAAGATCACGCTCGGTTTGACGGACGGGTTCGGAGGAAACAGCTGGCGTCTCGTGACGACCGCCTCGGCGCGCGACGAAGCGAGCAAGTGTCCGAGCGTGACCTCGCTCAGCTATGCCGACGGCCAGGGCAACACGCAGAAGGCGATCTCCGACATCCAGGGCATGGTCGCGAAGGGCATCAAGGCGCTTGTCGTCTTCCCGGACGCCGGCAAGGCGATCCTGCCTTCGCTCCGTAGCTCGTACAAGGCCGGCGTCGTGACGGTGCCTTATCGGGTCACGCCGGGAGGCAAGGCCGGCGTCGACTACAACGTCTTCGTCGACACCCCCTTCGCCCAGGCGGGAGAGAACTGGGGCAAGTGGATTCTCCGCGTGCTGCCGAAGGGCGGCAACGTGCTGATGCTCAGCGGCCCGAAGGGCAACAGCCAGGGCATCGACGAGAACAAGGGTCTGCACAAGATCCTCGATCCGTCGGGCAAGTACAAGTTCATCGGCGAGCAGCCGTTCGAGGTGACGAACTGGGATCCGGCGCTGTCGCAGAAGGTTCTCTCGGCGGACATCGCCAAGTACCCGAAGATCGACGTCATCGTATCGGACTTCGGCCCGTCGCTCGTCGGCGCGCTGCCGGAATTCACGAAGAGCGGCCGCAAGATCCCGGCGCTGGCGACCTCCGACGGCAACGTGCTCGGCTGCTTCTGGAAGAAGAACGTGGCCAAGAACCCCACGTTCAAGCTTTACACCGTGTCGACGCAGAACGACCACGCACGGCTCGCGATCGACTGGGCCGTGGCGCTCGCCACCGGCGGCAAGAAGCCGGCGAGCACGCACTTCCCGTCGCTCGTGTTCGAGGATTCGACGACCGGCAAGCCCAACCCGGTGGAATGCAAGTCCAGCCTGCCGGGTGACATCTACCTCTCCGCGCAAATTGTCTGCTGCCACGCAGGCCAAGCTGGTGAAGAAGTAGGCACGGCACACGCGCTGCGCGCGGCGGTGGCTCTTTGCCGCCGCGCGTAACGCAACTGACCGAGATTGTTCATCGTGGTCAACGGAGCAACCGCCAGCACGCTTGTCGCGAAGGGCGAACCCGCCATGCAGCCGACGCTGTCGATGCTCGGCATCACCAAGCACTACGACGCGATCGCGGCGCTCACGGACGTCTCCTTCGACGTGCTCCCGGGCGAGGTGCACGCCCTGCTCGGGGAGAACGGCGCCGGGAAGTCGACATTGATGAACGTCGCGTCGGGCACGACGACACGCGATGGCGGCACGATCGTGTTCGCCGGCGCGCACGTCGACAACCTCACGCCGGTGTTGGCACAGGATCTCGGGATCGCGATCGTCCATCAGCATCCGGCGCTCCTTCCGGACATGACGGTGGCTGAGAACATCCGCCTGGCAGTCGGACTCGAGCATCTGCGACGTCGCGATCCCGACGCGACGAAGGCGATGCGCTCGCTGCTCGACGACGTCCACTTTCTGGGCCATCTCGAGGACCGCGTCTCGTCCCTCAGTGTCGCTCGCCGCCACCTCCTCGAGCTCGCCAAGGCGTTCGCCGTGTCGCCGCGGCTCCTGATCCTCGACGAGCCGACTGCGCCGCTCTCGCAGGAATCCGTCGAGCTCCTCTTCACGGCCGTCCGCAAGCTCGCGGGAGACGGGACGGCCGTCGTGTACATCACGCACCGACTGGGTGAGGTTCGCCAGATCGCCGATCGTGTCACGGTCCTGCGCGACGGGGCGCTTCGAGGGACGTCCCCGGTAAAGAACATCTCGGACGCTGACCTCCTTGCCATGATCATCGGGCGCACGCTCGAAACGACCTTCCCGGCGAAGCACGCATCCGGCGCCGACGAGGCGCTGCTCCTGCGGGTCGAAGGGTTGAGCGGAAACGGCTTCGACAACATCTCGCTCGGTGCCCGCGAAGGGGAGATCGTGGGCATCGCCGGCGTGATCGGCAACGGGCAGCAGGCTCTTCTTCGCGCGCTGGCAGGGCGCGAGCCGTCCACCGGATCGGTCCACGTCTCCGGCAGGGAGCTCTCACGGCGCGCACTGCTCGCGAGCGCCGCCTACATGCCGGCCGACCGCCTGACCGAGGGCTTGATGGTCGACCTGAACGTGCGCGAGAACGCAGCGATGACCGCGCTCGACCGGCTCAGGGTCGGCCCCGTCGTGAGCAGGCACCGCGAGGTCGTCGCCGTCGAACGCGAGCTCTCCGAGCTGGCAGTCAAGGCGCCGTCGCTCGAGGCGCCCGTATCGTCGCTCTCCGGCGGGAACCAGCAGAAGATCGTGATGGCGCGCGCGATGCTCTCGGAGCCGGCGATTCTCATCGCGGACGAGCCGACGCAGGGGGTCGACGTCGGCGCGCGTGCGGAGATCTACCGCATCCTGCGCGAAGTAGCCGCCCGCGGAGTGCCGGTCGTCGTCGCCTCCAGTGACACCAAGGAGCTCGAGGGGCTGTGCGACCGCGTGATCGTGATGTCTCGAGGCCAGGCGGTCGCCACGCTCGAGGGCAACGCCGTGTCCGAGGAGCGGATCGTTCACGCTGCGATCACCGCGACCATGCACACCGCGGAGCAGGCGGCACGGACCCCGGGTGGCCTGTCGCGGCTCGCGCGGTTCATCGAAGGTGATTACGCGCCGGTCGCCGTCCTCGCGGTGGTGATCACCGTCCTCGGCGCTTACGTGCTGTCTCACAACAGCCGCTACCTCTCGGATTACAACATCAACTCGGTCATGTTCGCGTGCGCGGCACTCGGCTTCATCTCTCTCGGACAGACATTCGCCCTGCTTCTCGGCGGAATCGATCTCTCGGTCGGTCCGCTCGCCGGCTTCCTCGTCGTCGTGGCATCGTTCTTCGTGCTCGACGGTCGCTCCCCGGCCGTCTGGGTGCTCGGCTTCGCCATGATGCTCCTGGGCGCTGTCGGGGTTGGCCTTCTGAACGGCGCCCTGATCCGCTTCGCGAAGTTCACCCCCGTCGCTGCAACGCTTGTCACGTACATCGGCCTGGGTGGCTTGAGCTTCAGGCTGCGCTCTGCGCCCGACGGATACATCGCCGCTTCGGTGACCAACGCGATCTCCACGAAGGTCGGGCCGGTGCCTCTCGCCTTCGTCATGTTCGTCCTGTGTGCCCTTCGGCCTCGAGCTCGGGCTCCGAAAGACGCGGTTTGGCATGCGGCTGCGCGCCGTCGGGTCGGACGAGGAGTCGGCGCGGCGTGTCGGCGTGCCGGTCAACAGAACGGCGCTCCTCGGCTACCTCGGCGCCTCGCTGCTGACGCTACTCGGCGCGATTGTCCTGCTCGCACAACTCGGAGTGGGCGACCCGGGACAAGGCACCGGCTACACCCTGACGTCCATCACCGCGGTTGTCCTCGGCGGGACGAGCCTGCTCGGTGGGCGAGGCACCTTCATCGGCACGCTGATGGGAGCCGGGCTGAGCGTTCAGGTCCTGAACGCGACGGTATTCCTCAGCCTCGACCAGAAGTGGCAGTACATCTTCCAGGGGCTCTTGATCGTCGCCGCGGCCATCATCTACAGCCAGGTACGGCGGCGCGGCACGCGCGCGCCCGGCCGACGACTCTTCACACGATCGGCAAGAGCGTGAAGCCGCCGTCGATGAGTGGGCGCGCACTTGTCGTCGGTGTCACGGGTATCAGCGGGGGCAATGTCGCACAACGCCTCCTTGCCGACGGTTGGCAGGTCTCGGGTCTGAGCCGTGACCCGAAGAGTCTCGACGAGAGAATCGCTCCGGTAGCTGCTGACCTCGAGGACGCCGAGGCGGTCGCTGCAGCCGTTCGCGGCATCGCCCCGACGCACGTGTTCTTCACGACGTGGTCACGTCGCGCCACCGAGACCGAGAACTGCGACGTGAACGGTCGCATGCTCCGAAACCTCCTCGACGCGACCGCAGCCGAGAAGTCGGTCCGCCACGTGGCGCTCGTGACCGGGCTCAAGCACTACCTGGGGCCGTTCGAGGCGTACGCCAAGGCTCAGCCGGACACACCCTTCTCCGAGGATCAAGCCCGTCTGCCGTACGAGAACTTCTACTACGTGCAGGAGGACATCCTCTTCGACGCTGCGGAGCGCGGTGGATTCACGTGGTCAGTCCATCGGCCGCACACGCTCATCGGCTGGGCCCTCGGGAATGCGATGAACATGGGCGTGACGCTCGCCGTGTACGCGGCGATCTGCCGCGAGACGGGGCGTGGATTCCACTTCCCGGGCTCGCACGAGCAGTGGGAGGCGGTGACCGACGTCACCGACGCCGGCCTGCTTGCCGACCACCTCGTCTGGGCGGCGACCACGCCGCCGGCCGCGAACCAGGCCCTCAACATCGTCAACGGCGACGTGTTCCGCTGGCGGCGAATGTGGCCGCGGCTGGCTGCTGCGCTCGGCGTCGAGCCGGTTCCGTTCAACGGAGCGCCCGCGCCCCTCGAGCAGCAGATGGCCGACGCAACCGAGGTTTGGCCCGGGATCGTACGTCGTCACGGCCTGCGCGACCTGAGCGTCGAGAGCCTCGCCTCGTGGTGGCACACGGACGCGGACCTGGGCCGCACGATCGAGACCTTTACGGACATGGGACACAGCAGGCGGCTCGGCTTCCTCGGCGTTCGCGACAGCGAATCCTCGTTCACCAATCTCTTCGCGCGCCTGCGGGCCGAGCGGATCGTGCCATGACGGCGGACGTGAAGCGCGGCGGGCCGGCCGCGAGGACGGGGTAGACGGGTGCGGGCACTTCGCTTCCACGCCGCGCGCGACCTCCGGATCGAGGAGGTAGCCGAGCCGCCCACGCCGGGCATCGGCGACGTCGTCGTTCGGGTCGTCACATGCGGTATCTGCGGCACGGACCTGCACGAGTACGTCGCCGGTCCGATCGTGACACCCGTGGAGCCACATCCGCTGACAGGAGCGCGTAACCCGCAGATCCTCGGGCACGAGTTCGCAGGCGACGTGATCGCGGTCGGACGCGGCGTGACGCGAGTCGCCGAGGGAGATCGCGTCGCCATCATGCCCCTCGCATACTGTGGCCACTGTGCCTACTGTCGCCGCGGGCTGCAGCATCTGTGCGCGACGATGGCCTGCGTCGGGCTCTCCCACGCCTGGGGCGGGATGGCGGAGCTCGCAACGGTCGCCGAGTATCAGGTCGTTCCACTCCCCGAGGGCGTGACGTATCGACAAGGGGCGCTGATCGAGCCCACGGCGGTCGCCGCGTACGGCGTCGAGCGGGCCGGCGTCAGGCCCGGCGATCGGGTGCTGGTGACCGGCGCCGGACCGATCGGTGCGCTCGCTGCTCTCTGTGCCCGGTCCGCCGGAGCCTCCAACGTCTACATGTCGGAGCCGAACCCGGCGCGGCGCGCGCGAGCCGAGACGCTCGGGGTCGCCACCGTCCTCGACCCGACGTCCATCGATGTCCCAGAGTTTCTCCGCGAGAGCAGCGACGGACTCGGCGTCGATGTAGCGATCGAATGCTCGGGACACTCGAGCGGCTTCGATGCGGCGATCCGCTCGTTGCGGCGGAGAGGCACGCTCGCGCAGACAGGGTTGTTCGTAGGTGAGGCGTCCGTCGAACCCATGATCTGGGCTCTCAACGACCTCACCATCGTCGGCACCTGGTGTTACTGGGTGTACGACTTCGACCGCATCGCGGCGCAGATCTCGGCGGGCGACCTGCCCGTTGAACGTGTGGTGACGAGCACCGTCACGCTGGACGGTGCGCCGGACGCGTTCGCACGGCTCGCCTCGGGCGCGGCGGGCGAGACGAAGGTACTGGTCGACCAGTGAGGAGCGTGCTCTGATGAAAGCGTTCGTCTTCGAGGAACCGCGACGCGCGGTAGTCCGCGATCTCGATCTGCCGTCGATAGCAGCGGACGAGGTGCTCGTGCGCTCGCGCAATGTCGGCATCTGCCACTCGGACTTCGAGCTCTACGAAGGCCGCTACATCATCCCCGTCTCGTACCCGATTGTCCCTGGTCACGAGTGGTCGGGCGAGGTCGCAGAGGCCGGCAGCGGCGTGACGGCGCTGAGCGCCGGTGATCGCGTCGTCGGAGAATGCGTCGTCAACAACGGCGACGACCACTTCGGCTTTTCGATCAACGGCGCCAACGCCGAGTATTTCGTGGCCAAGGCGTCCTGGTTGCACCGTATTCCGGACGAGCTCTCGTTCGCTCACGCCGCGTTCGTCGAACCGTTTTCGGTCGCCTACAGCGCGGCCGTTGCCGCCGACGGCATCGACGCGAGCGACGAGGTCGCGGTGATCGGCGGTGGCCCGATCGGCCTGCTCTGTGCGATGGCAGCGGCGACCATGGGCGGCTCGGTCACGCTCATCGAACCCCAGGCGCATCGGCGCGCGCTGGGACTCGAGGTCGGTGCGAAGCGAACGATCGATCCGAGTGCAGGCCCGCTGGCGGAGCAGGTCAACGAGGCAACGGGAGGACGCGGGTTCGATGTCGTGATCGAGGCGGCTGGTGTTCCCGGGGCGATGGCGACTGCGTTCCCGATCGCCGCTCAAGGTGCGCGCGTCGTGCTCGTCGGCATCAGCATCGGCGGCACCACACCGGTGGAGATCGGGCTTGTGCAGTCGAAGGCGCTCCAGGTGCGAGGGATCATCGGCTCCGCCGGTTTGTGGCCGCGCACCATCCGCTTCCTGGCGACGAGCGGAATCGACCCCACCGCGCTGCTCACTGCGACGTTCCCGCTCCTCGACGCGCCCGCCGCACTCGAGGCTGCGCGAGACACGAGTCGCAACGTGAAGGTTCAGATCGAGTGCTGACCGCATGAGGGCGGCTGTCTTTCACGGACCGCGTGATGTCCGCGTCGAGGACGTTTCGGACCCGAGCTCCCCTCCCCCGGGGGCGGTCGTGCTGGAGGTGATTCGCGCTGCGATCTGCGGTACTGACGCCGCCGAGTGGGATCACGGCCCTGTCCTCTGCCGCCCTGGCGTTGTGCTCGGCCATGAGTTTGTCGGGCGCGTCGTCGGCCTCGGCAACGACGTCACAGGTCTGCGGGAGGGTGACCGGGTGGTCTCCGGGGCCGGCATCTCATGCGGTCGCTGCCGCTGGTGTCTGCGTTCTCGCACGAACCTCTGCGCCGAGTACCGCACACTCGGTCTGCAGGTGGATGGCGGACTCGCCGAATACGTGACGTCACCGGCGGCGATCTGCCGTCCGGTCCCGGACGGATGCGACGACGATGCGGCGGCGATGACACAGCCGTTGGCGGTTGCGCTGCACGCTCTGTCGCGGGTTGCGCAAGGCCCCGACGAGTCGGTCGCAGTGATCGGAACCGGCGGCATTGGCTCCTTCATCGTCGCGGGCGCATCACGGCGAGCGGTCGACGGACGCGTCGTCGCGATCGACATCGACGCCGAGCGGCTTGCCACCGCGTCCGCGCTCGGCGCCGACGAGGCGGTCGACGCCACCGGCCATGATCTCACGGCGCTCCTGCGAGAACTCAGCGATGGCGTCGGATTCGACGTGGTGATCGAGGCCAGCGGTGCGGCTCACGCACCGGCGGCGGCGACCGCCGGTGTGCGTCGTGGCGGCCGGGTCCTCCTCGTCGGCTTGCATGCTGCGCCTCGCGAGATCGACCTCACGCGGATGATCGTTCGTGAGGTCGACATCTTCACCACGGTCGCCCACGTCTGCGACTCCGACATTCCAGCTGCACTCGAATTGCTCGAGGAAAGCGATATCGCAGCCGTAGCGGCGGGTGCTCGGATTCCTCTTGAGGCGCTCGTCGACGAGGGCCTGCGCCCGCTCGCGGAAGGGCGAGCGGAGGGCAAGATCCTCGTCACTCCGAGCTCATAGAGGCAGAGCTCCCTCGGCTCGAGCCGGCGGCGGTTGCGGGCACCAGGCAATCGCTGCTCGAGCTCATGGGCTCCCCCTACGCACCCGCGGTTCTGCGCTCACGATCCCGGCTGGGCGCGAAGAGACTCTCGAGCCGATCCATGGCACTCGCCGGCCCGACGGCGACCAGGATGTCCCCCGGCTGAAGCACCGTGTCTCCCGGCGGCTGGGGCACGACCTCCATGTCGCGACGGCGAAGCGCGGCGACGAAGGCGGACCCGCAGACGTCGCCGACCATCTGCCCCGCCCCCGGACAGCCGGGCGTGACCTCGATCTCCTCCATCCGGTAGGCCGCGGCGACGGCGAGGGCGCCCGTCACCTGAGGATGGAGCGCGAGGCGCGCCATGTCCGACCCACTCGAGCGATAGGGCGAGACGATGCGGTCGGCGCCGGCGCGCTTCAGCTTCTTCTCGGACTCGACGCTGCCCGCTCGCGCGACGATGGTGACGTCGGGCCGCAGCTCGCGCGCGGTGAGCGTGATGAAGACATTCTCGGCGTCCGAGTCGACGCAGGCGATCAGGGCGCGGACACGATCGATCCCCGCTTCACGAAGGACCGCCTCGTCGGAAGCCTCGCCGCTGATGAACGGAATGCCGGCCTCTCCCGCCAGCTGCAGGCTCTCCGGGTTCTTGTCGATCACGACGTAGATTCGCCCCCGCCGCGCGAAGATCGCGCGCGACCTGGCGCCCGACCCGACCGAAGCCGCAGATGAGGTAGTGGTCCGAAAGGCGATCGATCATTCGCTGCCTGCTGCGCGCATCCAAGAGGCCCGTGACCTGACCAGCGACGAAGAACTCGGTGATCGCGACGAGGGCGTACAGGAGCGTACCGACGCCGAACACGATCAGGAGGACCTTCAGGACTTGTCCGGCGGTGCTGCTCGGAGACGGAATCGCGCCGACGGTCGCGATCGTGTCGACCGACCAGACGAACGCAAACCACGCCGAGGTGTGCTCGGAGAGCGCGAACCCGATTGTCCCGACGACGAGAAGCAAGCAGATCAGGGCGCCGAGCTGCGCAAGCCGCCGCAGAAAGAGCAGCGCCTCCCGTCGAGCGCGTTCCCGCGTGGCGATCGCCGGGCGGGTCAACGGCGAAGCGAGCATGTCCGGAGCGATAGTAGTCCGCGTCCAGCAAAGCTCGCCGGCCGGTGCGCGAGGGTCTGCGCCTCGGCTTCACGCCCGGACTCGACCACTGGCTCCGGGCCGGGGCCGCCGCCTCCCTCACAGGCTCAGGGTGTCATGAGCCGCCGGTGCCGTCCGTGGTGGTGAAGACGACGTCGACCCAGTAGTTGGTGGCCTGGTAGCTCGAGGACGGGAAGCCGCTGGCACCGTAACGGTAGACGCCGTTGCCGCCGCTCGAACCGGAAGACAGCGCGTGCAGCGGCGGATTGTCGACGGCAGCTCCAAAATAGTTGTAGCTGTCGGCGAAGTAGCCGGACCCCGACCAGTACGACGCGACATAGGTGGTGTTCGCGGTGATCGCGACCGGCTGCGCCAGCTGCACCTGCTGCCAGCCGGACGCCGACTCGCCGCTGAAGGTCGCCTCCGCCAGCCTCACGCCGCCCGCGCTCCACAGATGCCCGATATGCGTGCCCGTGTTGGCGGCGCCCTTGTAGAAGCGCAGACCCGTGATCAACCCGTCACTGTCAGCCCTGAACTTGACGCCCAACTCGATCGCCGTCCAATCAGTCACAGCAGGCTCCGCCGGCACCGCCGACGACGAAAAGATCGAGTACGAGACCGCGCTCGGTGGGGCAACCGGCACGGTGAAGCTGGCCGGCGCGTTGCCGGTGACGGGAGAGGTGGCGGCGTTACCGGCGGCGTCCACCGAGGTCACGCGGTAGTAGTAGGTCGTGCCGGCGGCGAGGCCGCTGAGCGACATGCCGTGGTCGGTGACGCGAGCGCCGTCGGTGACGTCCCCCGTCAGCGACGCCGGGCTGGTGCCGAACTGCACGCGTGACGTAGAGGCCTCGTCGGTGTGCCAGCTGATCGCGGCGGTGCCGTCTGTCGTCGGCGCGGCCGCCACATTGGTGATCGCCGGCGGCGTGGTGTCGGCAGGTGGGGCGACCGGCACGGTGAAGCTGGCCGGCGCGCTGCCGGTGACGGGAGAGGTGGCGGCGTTGCCGGCGGCGTCCACCGAGGTCACGCGGTAGTAGTAGGTCGTGCCGGCCGCGAGGCCGGTGAGCGACATGCCGTGGTCGGTGACGCGGGCGCCGTCGATGACGTCCCCCGTCAGCGACGCCGGGCTGGTGCCGAACTGCACGCGTGACGTAGAGGCCTCGTCGGTGTGCCAGCTGATCGCGGCGGTGCCGTCGGTCGCCGGCGCGGCGGCCACATTGGTGATCGTCGGCGGCGTGGTGTCGGGGGCGGGGATCCCGTAGGTGGCCTCGTAGTCGCCGGTAGACGCGGCGACCATCGCGTAGGCGACGCCCTTGATCGTGCGGGAGCTGAACGAGACGGTCTGACCGTCCCGGGTGATGCCGAACAGGTCTCCGCTCGGCCCGTGCTTGGGGAGCATCGCCTGCAGGCCGGGCGCGCCGGCGCCCACGGCCATCGTGAAGTGCAGCCGTCCGTTGCTGAAGCTCAGGTTCCGGAATGAGGAGCCGTTGCGGCCGTCGAGCCAGGTGAGCAGCTGGCGGGCGGAGATGATCGGCACGCCGCGGGCCTTCGCGGCGGCAACGATCGCGTCGGCGGTCTGACGCCCGGCGAGGTCGGCGCTGTCGTTGTGGACGTTGGTCGTGAAGAAGCCGTAGTAGCCGTTCGGGCCGACGGCGCCGTCCAGCAGCGTCGCGGCGGCCGCGCCCATCTCCGAGGCCGTCTCGAACGTCTCATCAGGAAGCTGCGTCGTCGCCTGATAGACGTCGTACAGGGAGCCGTCCATCGCGGCGAAGCGCATCGGGATGCCCGCGCCGGTGAACATGCCGGATCGGCCCGCGACCCAGCTCGACGGCCAGTAGTAGTAGTCGGCGTTCAGCCGGATGCCGCGGGAGAGATCGGCGCGGACCTCGCTGTCCCAGTCGCTCCAGACGATGCAGTGCGTGCGGACCGTCGCGGGGGGTTGCAGCACGCGGTACACCCACAGGAACCCCACGTACCCTTCGTCGCCGTCGAGCTGGCTGTCCAGCGCGTCCTTGACGTCCTGATAGGAGCTGTAGTTGCTGCAATCGTGGGTCCCTGGGATCCGCAGGTGCAACGCGATCTCGAAGCCGTCGTCCTCGTACGCCTTCGCCTTCTCCGCGGACAGCGTCGGGGAGCCGCTGGGATCGACGTAGGAGGTGGCGCGAATGCACGTCCAGTCCACGACCGAGCACGGCGATGGGCTCTGGGCGATGAACCGGTCGAACGCGAACGTGGTGCCGGGCTGTCCGTTCGGGTGCTGGTCGCCGGTCATGACGATCGCCGCCTGGTAGCCGTTCGGGAAGTACCACAGCCGAGGCACCGGCAGCCGGTCGGATTCCATGTTGGTGATCAGGTTGGCGAGGAGCCGCTGCTGCTCGTCTGCCTGTGGAATGGCGACCTTGGCAAGGTCGACGTAGTCCGGCAACGAGCCGCCGAAGAACAGGTCGTCGGAACGGATCGTCGGGGTGCCCTGGTCGATCGCGTTGTCGCGCTCCTGTCCGGCCCAGGCCGGGTTGCCCTGATGCGTGTAGACCACGGAGCGCCCGAGGTCGTACGTGAACGCTGCGGCCTGGCCGCCCGCGCTCCCGACGCTGCGCAGGGTCACGGCGGGGCTCGTCGTCGCCGTCGTCGAGCCCGAGTAGAGCGTCGCCACGGCGCGCGTGCCCGAGACCGTCGCGTAGCGATCGGCGCTGCCGTGGAACTGCATCGTGGCAGCGGTGATCCCCGCGCCCGGCGCCGATCCGGTGTCGATGCGCAGATAGGCGTCGCTCAGCGTGCCGCCGTTCGACGTCAGCCCCAGCAGCGCTGCGAGCTTGCCGTCGGGGCGCATTGCGATCAGCTTTCCGCCGCCCTGGACCCAGGCCGTGAGGGTCGAGACCTGCGCGTCGCTCAGTGCCGCGTGTCCCAGGATCACGACCTGGTAGTCGGAGAGCTTCGCGGCGGACAGGGTCGACAGGTCGGTCGTGGCGAACTCGTTGAGGCCCTCGGTACGCAAGATCTCGGGCAGGTAGGCGCCGAACCCGTCGGCCGCCGAATGCACGACCAGGATCGGTCCGCCGGACCCCTGGTCGGGCGGCGGCGGAGGGGCCGCTGCGGTGGTGAAGGACCACGTGCGGTTCTCGGCGAGGGCGTTGCCCGACGTGTCCGTGACACCACCCGTCCCGCCCTTGACGGTCGCCGTGTACGTCCTGCTGTAGTCGAGCGGCGACTGCGGCGTCAGCCTTGCGGTCAGGCTGCCGGACGTGTAGCTCACCCCGGCGGCGACGGTGTTGCCGCTGGAGTCGCGCAGGTTGACGTTGGTGGCGGTGATGGTGCTCGGGTCGATCGGCTCGTCGAACTGGGCGGTGACCGACGCGCCGACGGCGACGTCGGAGGCGCCGCTCGCGGGCGAGAGCGCGGTGATCTGCGGGGCGGTCGTGTCCGCCGGGCCGCCTGCGGTGGTGAAGACGACGTCGACCCAGTAGTTGGTGGCCTGGTAGCTCGAGGACGGGAAGCCGCTGGCACCGTAACGGTAGACGCCGTTGCCGCCGCTCGAACCGGAAGACAGCGCGTGCAGCGGCGGATTGTCGACGGCAGCTCCAAAATAGTTGTAGCTGTCGGCGAAGTAGCCGGACCCCGACCAGTACGACGCGACATAGGTGGTGTTCGCGGTGATCGCGACCGGCTGCGCCAGCTGCACCTGCTGCCAGCCGGACGCCGACTCGCCGCTGAAGGTCGCCTCGGCCAGCCTCACGCCGCCCGCGCTCCACAGATGCCCGATATGCGTGCCCGTGTTGGCGGCGCCCTTGTAGAAGCGCAGACCCGTGATCAACCCGTCACTGTCAGCCCTGAACTTGACGCCCAACTCGATCGCCGTCCAATCGGTCACAGCAGCCTCCGCCGGCACCGCCGACGACGAAAAGATCGAGTACGAGACCGCGCTCGACTGAGCGACAGGCCCCCACAGGAGGGCCGCCAGCATCGTTGTCGTGACCGCGGCGGCGGCACGCCGCCACGCACGTCCTCTTGCTCTGTTCACCCCGTACCGCATGGTCACGTCCTGCCGTCTGTGGACGCCGGACTCGAGCACGTTTGCCGCCTCCGGCGTGCTCCCCTACAAGCTCAGGCTGTACCGCCTGGGCCGTTTCGGCATCCGCACCCATCACGGACGCCCTTGCGTACAAAGCCGCCACCGATACGGCGGCCGCGGAGCTCGCGACGCGGCGACGCGCGCCGAGGTTCCGCGGTCCGTGGACGGAGCACGTTCGCGGCGATCTCCCTCCGGGTTGGCTCGCTTGCGTGCAGGGACTTGGACTCCGGCGCCGTGGATGGTAGGTTCGCGCTCCGGAGATCGCCGTCGACGACGCCGCCGGAGCCAGCGCGTGAGGAGGTTCTTCATGCAAGGAAAGAGCGGGAGCCGATCCGGCGGGCCCTGTGCTGATCGTCGGCATCATCGTGATCATCTATGGGCTGCTCATGCTGCTCCTGGCGCGGCGTCAGGACCCGGGCAAGAGCAGGGTGACCAGGCTCTCACCGGCGGTGTCGTCCGGATGAGCGCAACCAGATCCAGGAAGGGTGCCGCGTGCTCACGTTGACGGCGTCTTCCACCGAATGGCAGGTGGGGCTCGCGCTCGGCATCGCGGTGATCGCGGTGGCGGCGGTGATCGTGATCGTGATCGTGCTGCTGGCGATCAGGATCGCCAGGCAGGCCAGGACGGCCGAGCAGGCAGTCGAGGTGGTGCGCCGGCAGACAGCCGAGCTCGGCGGCATCGCGCAGATCAACGACTCGGGGGTGCGGATCCTTCATGCCGCGCGGTCCCTGCGAAAGGTGGCGGTCGGGAAATGACAGTCACGCTCGCTGCAATCTCCGCCCACACCTACTGGGCGATCGCGCTCGGCATCGCTCTTGGCGCGGCGGTGATCGTCGCGATCCTGCTGACGGTGCTCGTGAAAGCCGTTCGGAGCATCGAGAAGTCGGTCAACGGCCTGCTCGAGGTCGCGGGCATGGTCGCCTCGAACACGGCCAACATCCCGCAACTCGAGGCCACGGCGCCTGTGCTGGCATTGATCGTGGAGGAGGCCGTGGTCCAGGACGGCTACATGAACGCGCTCACCGACGGGTTCGGGGCAGCATGAGCAGCACACACGCACTGGCACTCCTGAGCGTCGTGCTGGCGGCGGGCGTCGTGCTCGTGCTGGCCGTCGCGCTGATCGAGGTGCGCAGGGGTCTGGCCAGGATCTCCGAGGGACTCGCGACGCTGGCGTCCGCGCTGGACGGCGTCGAGTCGCAGCACCTGCGTCCGCTCGAGGGCGCCGTCAAAGCGATCAACGGGCAGTTCGACATCATCCTCGGCGCGCTGCCGGGAATCGCCAGGAAGGCTGCGGTCGTTGCCGAGAGGAGGCCGCGGTGACTCTCTGGTGGATCGGGGACGCCGTCCTGCTCGCGGTGGTCGTCCCGGTCGTCGTCTACCTGCTCCGCTCCGTGCTCAACGCCGCCAGGAGCATCGTCCCCAGCGTGCAGGAGATCGCAAAGGTGGCCGCCGCGGGGTCGAAGGACCTGGACGCCGCCGCGCTGCTGCTGACGACGCAGGACCAGGTAGCCCAGACGGTCGCCGGAGTCGCAAACTATGGCAGCTCCCTCGACGTGATCCTCGACGACGCGCGATAGGAGAGACCATGGCGCCAGTGCTCGCATTCATGGCAGTCGGCGTGGTGACGAGCGTCGCCGTCGTGCTGATCGTCGTCGCCCTCGTCGTCTACCTCGTCGCGGTGATCGTGCAGCTTCGCAAGATCACCGGCGGCCTGGACGAGGTGATCGCGCACGTCGGCGAGATCGTGCAGAAGAGCGCCCCGGTCAACGACGTCGTCACGGCGATCAATCAGCAGCTCGACGCCGGCGTCGAGCTGCTCGAAGGCCTGCTCGTGAAGAAGGCCGGCATGACGGACGCGGTCGGGCTCGTCGACGGCCTGTACGCCGGCGCGGCCGCAGCCGGGTTCAGGAGCTTTCCGGAAAGCGCCACGGTCAAGGCGCCGCGCATCGGCGAGGTCTACACGAAAGGCACGCTCACGCTTGCGCGGCTCGGCCGGGAGGCGCCGATCGCACTCGGGAATCCGGCAGGTTTCCCGCTGAGGAACGTCGAGGGAGGAAGCCTCGCGGCGCGGCTTCTGTACCCCGAGCTCCGCCAGTCGAGGCCGGAGTCCCTGCCCAGGTCTCCGGTCATCGGCACCGATTCCCCCGTGCAGTACGAGCAGCGGGAGGACATCGGTGCGCCGCGTAAACGGCTGCCCGCCCGGGGGTAGACTGACCGTCACTTTCAGTGTGCAGCCGTGCGCGCCGTTTCCTGACACGAAAGGAGCCCTCTTGCAGACACCTGCGGCATTCGAGTACGAGCGCGCGACCAGTGTGGAGGGCGCGATCGCATCGCTGCAGCGACTCGGCTCGGAGGCGCGGATCATCGCGGGCGGGCACAGCCTGCTGCCGATGATGAAGCTCCGCCTTGCGAACCCGGAGCACCTGATCGACATCAACGACCTCACGGAGCTCTCGTACATCCGCGAGGAGGGCGATGAGGTCTTGATCGGGGCGCTGACGCGCCACGTGGATCTGCTGAAGTCGGAGCTGCTCTTCCGGCACGCGGCGCTGTTCCGCGACGCCGAGAACGTGATCGCCGATCCGGTCGTGCGGAACCGCGGCACGATCGGCGGCTCGCTCTGCCAGGCGGACGCTGCCGAGGACCTGTCGGCCGTCTGCTCGGCGGTCAAGGCGAAGGCCGTGATCCGCGGCGCCGGCGGCGAGCGGGTGGTCGGGATGGAGGACTTTCACGTCGGCCCCTATATGACCGCGGTGGGCGACGGCGAGCTGCTCACAGAGGTGCGGATTCCGCTGCGTCGGGGCGGCGGCAGCGCGCACGAGAAGCTCGAGCGCCGTGCCGGCGACTGGGCGATCGCCGCCGCGTCGGCTGCCGTCTGGCTCGAGGGCGGCAAGATCGCCGATGCAGGCATCGCGCTCAGCGCGGTCGGGCTGACGACGATCCATCTCTCGCGAGCCGAGGAGCTACTGCGCGGCAAGACTCCGTCGGAGGAGCTGTTCGCACAGGCGGGCGAGATCGCTTCGGCGGACTGCTCTCCGAGCGCGGACGGTCGGGGACCGATCGACTACAAGCGCCATCTCGCCGGCGTGCTCACGAAACGTGCCCTCCTCCGCGCGACGGCACGCGCGCTCCACCAGGAGGCCTGAACATGGACGTGTCGATAGCCGTCAACGGCGAGCAGGTCTCCCGCGAGATCGAGCCGCGGCAGCTGCTCGTTCACTTCATTCGCGAGACGCCCGGGCTGACCGGCACCCACTGGGGTTGCGATACCTCCAACTGCGGCGCCTGCGTGGTGCTGATGGACGGCGTGCCGGTCAAGTCGTGCACGATCCTCGCGGCGATGTGCGAGGGTCATGAGATCCGCACGGTCGAGTCGCTCGAGGTCGACGGCCAGCTCGACCCGGTGCAGATGGGCTTCCACGAGCGGCACGCGCTCCAGTGCGGATTCTGCACGCCGGGGATGCTGATGACGGCTCGCGCCCTGCTGGACGAGAATCCGGATCCGACCGAGCACGAGATTCGTACTGCTATCTCAGGGGCGATTTGCCGGTGTACCGGATACAAGAACATCGTCAGCGCCGTGCGCTGGGCCGCCGAGTACGAAGCCGCCGCGAAACAGGAGGTCTGAGCATGGCAACGGTCGAGAACCTTCCCAGTGCCCAGACCGAGCGCCCGATCGGCTTCGGCCGGCTGAAGCGCAAGGAGGACGCACGCTTCATCCGCGGCAAGGGCACCTACCTCGACGACATCAGGCTGCCGGGCATGGTCCACGGGGCCGTCCTGCGCAGCCCGTACGCGCACGCGCGCATCGTCTCGATCGACACGTCGAAGGCGCTTGCGCACCCCAACGTCGCCGCCGTCGTCACCGCGAAGGATCTCGAGACGCTCGGGCTCGCGTGGATGCCGACGATCTCCTACGACACGCAGGCCGTGCTCGCCGGCGACAAGGTCCGCTTCCAGGGCCAGGAGGTCGCCTTCGTGATCGCGACCGACGAGTACTCGGCGAACGACGCGCTCCAGCTGATCGACGTCGAGTACGAGCCGCTGCCGGCGGTCGTCAACGCGCGCAAGGCGCTCGACCCCGACGCGCCGCTGATCCGCGACGACAAGATCGGGCAGCGCGACAACCTCGCCAGCCCGACCTGGGAGGCCGGCGACCAGGCGGCGACCGACCGCGTGTTCGCCGAGGCCGACACCGTCGTGACCCGCGACATCATCTATCCCCGCTGCCATCCGGCGCCGCTCGAGACGTGCGGCATGATCGCCGACTTCAATCCGGAGACCGGCCAGCTCGACATCTACAACGGCAACCAGGCGCCGCACGCCCACCGCACGGTCTACGCGCACGTCGCGGGGCTCGCCGAGCACATGATCCGGATCCGCTGCTCGGACATCGGCGGCGGCTTCGGCAACAAGGTTCCGGTCTACCCGGGCTACGTGTGCGCGATCGCCGGCTCGATCGTCGCCGGCGTGCCGGTCAAGTGGGTCGAGAACCGCTCCGAGAACCTGATGTCCACCGGGTTTGCCCGCGACTACATCATGCGCGGAGAGGTCTGCTCGAAGAACGGCAAGATCACCGGCCTGCGGGTCGACGTGATCGCCGACCACGGCGCGTTCGACAGCACCGCGCAGCCGACGAAGTTCCCGGCCGGGTTCTTCCACATCGTCTGCGGGTCGTACGACCTCGAGGCGGCCCACGTCCAGGTCAAGGCGGTCTACACGAACAAGGCGCCGGGCGGCGTGGCGTACCGCTGCTCGTTCCGCATCACCGAGGCCGTCTACTTCGTGGAGCGGATGGTCGACGCGCTCGCGCTCGAGCTGAAGGTCGATCCGATCGAGCTGCGCATGCGCAGCTTCATCGCCCCCGAGCAGTTCCCGTACGAGACCACGACCGGCTGGACGTACGACTCCGGCAACTACGCCGAGACGATGCGCGTCGCGATGGACATCGCCGGCTACGACGACCTGCGCCGCGAGCAGGCCGAGAAGCGCGCCCGCGGCGAGCTGATGGGCATCGGCGTGTCCTTCTTCACCGAGGGCGTCGGCGCCGGGCCGCGCAAGCACATGGACATCCTCGGGCTGGCGATGAACGACGGCGCCGACCTGCGCGTGCACCCGTCCGGCAAGGCGGTCGTCAGCATCAGCGCCCAGACGCAGGGCCAGGGCCACGAGACGACGTTCGCCCAGATCGTCGCCGAGGAGCTCGGCATCCCGCCCGAGGACGTCGAGGTCCGCCACGGCGACACCGACAAGTCGCCGTACGGGCTCGGCACCTACGGCAGCCGCTCGACGCCGGTGTCCGGCGCCGCGGTCGCCGTCGTCTCGCGCAAGGTGCGCGACAAGGCGCGGCTGATCGCGGCGACGATGCTCGAGACCAGGCCGGAGGATCTCGCCTGGGAGAAGGGCCGCTGGTACGTCAAGGGCGACCCCGAGAAGGGCGCGCTGATCGAGGAGATCGCGGTGCGGGCCTACAGCGGCGAGGCGATGCCGGCCGAGCTCGAGGGCGGCCTCGACGCGCAGGTGATCTACGACCCGCCGAACCTCACCTATCCCTACGGCGCCTACATCGCCGTGGTCGACATCGACCCCGACACCGGTCAGGTCACGGTCCGGCGCTTCATCGCGGTCGACGACTGCGGCGTGCGCATCAACCCGATGATCGTCGACGGCCAGATCCACGGCGGCCTCGCCGAGGGCGTCGGCATCGCGCTGATGGAGGTGATCACCTTCGACGAGGAGGGCAACTGCCTCAACTCGTCGTTCATGGACTACCTGATCCCGACCGCGCTCGAGTGCCCCGACTTCGAGCTCGGCGAGACGGTCACGCCGTGCCCGCACCACCCGCTCGGCGCCAAGGGCGTCGGCGAGTCGCCGAACGTCGGCTCGCCGCCGGCGATCGTCAACGCGGTCATCGACGCGCTACTACGAGACGCACGGCGTCGACCACATCGACATGCCCTGCACACCGGCCCGCGTCTGGGCTGCGATGCAGGGGCGTCCCGAGCCGCCGCAATGATCGCGCGGCGCCTTGTCGCGGCGGGCGCAGGAGCTCGCCGCGCAGGGCACGCCGTTCGTGACCGCGACGGTCGTGCGCGCGCGCCGGCCGACGAGCGTGCAGGCGGGGAACGTCGCGCTCGTGCTCGGCGACGGCACGATCGAGGGCTTCGTCGGCGGCGTGTGTACGCAGCACAGCGTGCGCGTCTGCTCGTTGCAGGCGATCGAGACCGGCGAGGCGCTGCTGCTGCGAATCGTTCCCGACGGGCCGGTTGCCGAGACCGACGGCAACGGTCGGGAGATCGCGAGTCGAGGAGGGCGCCGTGACCGTCCAGAACACCTGCCTCTCAGGCGGCGCGATCGAGATCTTCCTCGAGCCGGTGCTGCCGGCGCCGCGCGTCCTGGTCGTCGGCGACACGCCGATCGCGGCCGCGGTCCGGTCGCTCGGCGCCGAGCTCGGGCTCGACGCTCGTCGCCGTCGAGGGAGCGATCCCCGAACCGCGCGCAGGCGATCTCGCGCTCGTCGTCGCGGCGCACGGGCGGGACGAGCTGCACACGCTCGGCGCGGACTGGAGACGGGCGTGCCGTACGTCGGCCTCGTCGCCAGTCCCAAGCGCGGCGCCGGCGTGCTCGCCGACCTGCGCGCCGACGGGGTCCCGGAGGAGCACCTCGAGCGGATCGACGTGCCCGCCGGCATCGACATCGGCGCGCGCACCCCGGCCGAGATCGCGCTGTCGATCCTCGCGCACGATCGTCGCCGTCCGCCGCGGAGAACGCGCCGCGGCGCCCGGCCGCGCGCGCGTCCCCGCTCCTGCGGGCGCGCCCAGCTCGACCGCGCCCCCGATCGCGGTCGACCCGATCTGCGGGATGACCGTCGCCGCCGTCCCGGGCACGCCGTCGGTCGAGCTCGAGGGCGAGACGGTCTACTTCTGCTGCGAAGGCTGCAAGGCCAAGTTCGAGGCGCAACACGAGCATGCAGTCGCCGCAGAGTGATCCCTTCGTGACAGGTCTCGTCCCCGGCGCATGACTCCACGCGAGGTCACGGGCGAGGCGGCCGGCGAGCTCCGCCAGCTCGTGCCCGACATCGAGACGCTCGCCCGGCGTCTCGCCGAGCGTCGACTACCTCGTCGACGAGGGCCTCGCGACGTCGATGTTCCTGAGCGTGCGCCTGCCGCAGCCCCTGCTGCTCGAGGGCGAGGCGGGCGTCGGCAAGACCGAGGCCGCCAAGTCGCTGGCGGTCGTGCTCGACACGCCGCTGATCCGCCTCCAGTGCTACGAGGGCATCGACGCGGCGGAGGCGCTGTACGAGTGGAACTACCCGCGCCAGCTGCTCAGCATCCGGCTCGCCGACTCCAGCGGCTCGACGCTCGGCGAGGAGGAGCTGTTCGGCCCGGACTACCTCATCCGCCGCCCGCTGCTGCGGGCGCTCGAGCATCCCGGGCCGCGGCCCGCGGTGCTGCTGATCGACGAGATCGACCGTGCCGACGACGACTTCGAGGCGTTCCTGCTCGAGCTGCTCGCGGACGCCAGCGTGACGATCCCGGAGATCGGCACCATCCGCGCCACGCATCCGCCGATCATCGTGCTGACCTCCAACCGGACGCGCGACCTGCACGACGCCGTCAAGCGCCGCTGCCTCTACCACTGGATCGCCTACCCGACCCCGCAGCGCGAGGTGGAGATCGTGCGCCGCCGGGTGAAGGGCGCGTCGGAGACGCTGGCGGTGCAGGTCGCCAACGCCGTCTCGCGCATGCGCGACAGCGACGTTCAGAAGCCGCCGGGGATCGCCGAGGCGATCGACTGGCTGGCGGCGCTGAGCCTGCTCGGCATCGAGCGCCTCGACGCCGCGGCCGTCGACCGCACGCTCGGCTCGGTGCTGAAGTACGGCGAGGACCAGGAGGTGGTCCGCGCGGCCGGCCTCGAGGAGCTCGTGCGCGCCGGTGACTGACGCGGGTATGCCCGGCCGAGGTGTTCGGGGTCGAGACGATCGAGCTCGACCTGCCGCCGCTCGTCGGCGCGTTGAGCCGGCGCCTGCACGATCGCGGCGTGCCCGATCACGCCCCGGCCCGCTCGGCCGATCTTGCGCGGGCGCTCACGCTCGTGCGGCCGATCGCGCGCCGGCGGCTGTACTGGACGGCGCGCGCCGTGTTCGTGTCCGATCCGGCGCAGGTCAAGGCGTTCGACGCGGTGTTCTTCTCGGTCTTCGGAAGCCGTACGCGAGGCGACGACTTCGAGCCCGACGACGCGCAGACGCGCAGCCTCGCCGCCGGACGACCGGCCGACGGCCGAGCACGAGGCGTCGCCCGGCGACGCGCCCCGGCAGGATCCAGGCGCGAGCATGCCGGCCGTCACCGCCCGGCCGGCGCGAGCGACGACGATGCGGCCGAGGTCGAGGTGCCGTCTGGCGCTGGCGAGCGACGAGGAGCTGCTCGCGGCGCAAGAGCTTCGACGCGCTCGAGCCGCACGAGCTCGCGCAGCTCTACCGGCTGATGTCGCGCCTCGAGCTCGCAACGCCGCTGCGGCGCACGCGCCGCTACGAGCAAGGGCCGCCGCGGCGAGCGCATCGACATGCGGCGAACGCTGCGCGCCAGCCTGCGCACCGGCGGCGATCCGATCCGCCTCGCGCGCCGGCGCCGCCGCATCATGCCGCGGAGGCTCGTGCTGCTGTGCGACATCTCGGGCTCGATGGAGCCGTACGCGCGCGCCTACCTGCAGTTCCTGACGCTGTGCGGCCGCCGACCGGCCCGAACGCCGAGGCGTTCGTCTTCGCCACGCGGCTGACCCGCCTCACGCGCGCGCTCGCGTCGCGCAACCCGGAGCGCGCGATCCAGCGCGCCGCCGCCGCAGCGCCCGACTGGTCGAGCGGCACGCGGATCGGCGACGCGCTGAAGGAGTTCAACGACCGGCACGGCCGTCGCGGCATGGCGCGCGGCGCCGTGTCGTGATCCTCTCCGACGGCTGGGAGCGCGGCGACCCGATGCTCGTCGGGCGCGAGATGGAGCGCCTCGCCCGCCTCGCCCACCGGATCGTGTGGGTCAACCCGCGCGTCAGCGCCGGCGCCTTCTCGGTGCAGTCCGGCGGCATGGTGGCCGCGCTGCCGCATTGCGACGCGCTCGTCAGCGGCCACAGCTTCGAGGCCCTCGGCGAGGTCGCGGAGGCGATCGGCGCGGAGGTCGTGGGACGCCGCCGCGACCGCCGGCCGTGCGCTGGCAGCACGCCCGCGGCCGCGAGGCCGAGCCGTGGGCGCAGCGCCACGCCCGGTCCCGGGCAGCTCGGTCGCGATGCCGAGCGGCCACGGGCCGAGCAGGGGCAACACCACGCCGGGCTGGGTGACCGATGAGTGAGACCGCCGCCGAAGACGCTGCATCTACCCGGGCTGCGAGCGCCCGGCCGTGCCCCCGCATCAGCTCGGGCGGGCCGCAGCCGGCGTTCTGCGACCTGGAGGAGCACAACGCGCTGACCGCCCACCAGGAGCGGCAGCGCCTCGCGAAGGAGAGCGCATCCGGCGCGCCCGAGGACGAGCGATGAGCGGCGACCCACCGAGCAAGGAGGAGATGCAGCGATGGCTGACGAGGCGTACCGCGCAGTCTTTCTGCGCGTGCACCCGACCGGCAAGATGGTGCTCAGCCTGACCACCGAGTCCGACGGCAAGGAGGCCGAGTACGCGCGAGCTCGTCGCCGACGAGCTCGGCGTCCCGGCGCTCGACGTCAAGGTCGTCCCCGCCGACACCGACCGCTTCGGCGTCGGGCACGGCTACAACACCAGCCCGTCCGCAGGGCACGTCGGCCGCGATCGTCAGCGCCACCGGCAAGATCCGCGCCAAGGCCCAGCTGCTCGCGGGCATGGCGCTCGAGGCCGCCCCGGAGACGCTCACGTGGGTCGAACGGCGCGTGGGTCGGCGGCGGACGCGCAGCGATCCGACGCAGGTCAAGACGGTCGAGGAGATCGCGCTCTACGCGCACGGCACCGGCGCCCTGCCGCCGGGCGTCGAGGGCGGGCTCGACGCGCAGACCGTCTACCGCGACTGATCAGCCCGGCCGCGACCGGCGTCGATCGCGACCTCGACCTCGTCCGCGACCTTGAGCGCCCCGAACAGCGCCGAGTAGGGCTTGATGCCCCAGTCGGTCTGCTTGACGACGACGCGCCGCCGCTGAGCCTGCCGTCGGCGCCGACGCGCGACGTCGAACGCGATCGGACGGGTCTCGCCCGCCAGCGTCAGCTCACCCTGCACGCTGAGCCGGCTGCCGTCCGGCGGCGGTCTCGCACGGCCGTCGACCGGAACATGATCTCCTGTCCGCTTCAACACCTCGTCGTCGATCGTCTGCTCGATGTTCGCCTTGTCGTCGTCGCCGAGCGCCTGCATCCCGCCCGTGCCCTCGCGCACGCGAAGCGACGTCGCGTCCGCGTCGAGCGCGAGGCTGGCCGGCACCGGTCCTCGCCGACCTCGAGCGTCGCCTGCCAGGCGGTGACGTGGAGCAGCAGATCGTGTCCGGCCTTCGCCGCGGCGCCGCGTGCGCCCGGTCCGCGACGGAGAGGGTGCCGTCTGTCCGGCCCGAACGTGTGCGTGCCGCGGCTGGAGCGACACGCGAGGAGCCTACTGCGAGTACTTCGCGATCTGCCGCGCATGGCCGTCGAGCTCGATCATTCCTTCACCACCGCCAGGCCGATCGACGAGAGCTTCGCGACGATCCTCGACCTCGAGCGCGTGTCGTCCCGTGCGTCGAGGGGGGCAGCGTGCTCGAGGACGACCGGGCCCGACTCGGTCAAGGCCGAGATCAAGGTCAAGATGGGCGCGATGTCGATGACGTTCACCGGCACCGTCGAGATCGTCGAGCAGGACGCCGCGGCCCATCGCGTGCGTGATGCGCGTCAAGTCCAGGGAGGCCGGCGGCCAGGGCCACGCGAACGCCACGGTCGCGTTCACGCTCACCGACGGCGGCGGCACGATCCACACGAACGCGCAGATCACCGGCAAGGCCGCGTCGATGGGCGAGGGAGTCGTCGCCGGCGTGCTGGACGCCCTGATCACCGACTTCGCCGGCAAGCTCGGCGCGATCTGACTCGCCCGGCTCGATGGCGACGATCTCGATGCGGCAGATCCGCGACGGCGAGGTGCCGCCTCGACGGCGGAACGGCCATCCAGGAGGACGCCGATCGACCCGGTCTTCCACGGCAACGGCCCCGACGACTACGTCTGCGTCGAGTGCGGCAACGTCCTCGCCGTGGCGATGCACCCGGTGCAGATGACGAAGAAGGTCCGCGTCCGCTGCGGGCGCTGCTCGACGGTCAACGTCTCCGTGATCGACGGGTACGAAGCGCCCGCCCGCTGAGTCAGCCGGAGCCGCGCGAGCAGCGAGTGGCCGGCGGTTTCGCCGGTAGGCGGCCGCCCCGTCGCCGTCGACGGCGGCGATCCGCACGACCGGCGGGTGCCCCATCGCCGGCGCGGCCAGGTCGAGCAGCGCGTCGTGGTACGCGCGTTCGCGCTGCACGCCGCCGAAGCCGAAGCCCTTGGCGGCGAGGCCGCGGGCGAGGCCGTCGGTGGCTCGCGCACCAGGCGCGGCACAGCTCCTTGTGCTCGTCGAGGTCGAACCCCACCGTCGACGCCGGCGGGGTAGAGCTCGAGGGCTGCGAGGCGGAACGAGGTGAAGTGCGGCGACTCGTCGACCTCGATCACCGTTCCGGTCGGCTCGTGCACGAGCTCGACCGGCAAGAAGGAGGTTCTCGCGTGACGCGTGCAGCACCGAGACGTCGCCCTTGAGCCGGGCGTAGATCGCGGCCGAGCACCTCGAGCGCCGCCGTCACGGGCGCGACGAGCGCCGGATCGCGCCGGGCCTTCGCGACGCGCTCGAGCCCGACGTGGCCCTGCTCGCAGAGCCAGTCGAACGACTCACGTCCGAGCACGATCCCGTCCGCGGCCGCCGCCTGCGCGAAGGCCGACTGAACGTCCGCGGGCGCCACCGGCGGATCCTAGCCAGCGGATCTGCGCGTACAGACAGCGTCGGACGCGACCGTCGATGTGATTCGTGATCGGCCCGGGCGACCGTGGGGCGGCTTCGAGTACGGTCCGCGCTTGGGCTGCGCCTTCTACTGGCTCCGCAACGACGGCATCGGCGGCCACGTCTGGCTCAGCGACGGCGACCTGCGCGCGCTGACCGACGAGATGCTCGTGCAGGGCATGCCGTGGCCCGCCGAACGGGTCGTGGACGAGGCGACGATCGCCGACGACGAGCTCGAGTCCGTCCTCGACGCCGCGGTGGTCACTCCGAAGGTGCTCACGGACGCGAAGCTCTGGCGCGACTGGCTCGAGTTCCTCGACGGAGCCGCCCGCAACGGGGGCCTGCTCGTCCGACGCTGAGTCGACGGCCGCAGTTCGACTTCGGCCTGCTGGTCGGCGGCGCAGCCGGGTTACACTCAGCGTCATTGCCGTAACGGCAAGGCCGTTCCCGAATCGGCGGAAAAGGACGATAGGCGTGCCGCGAACCGGACAACCAGCGATCAGGCTCGTCGGAGCGGTGCAGCGGGCCTTCAACGTCCTGGACGCGCTGGCGGAGGCGGACACCGAGCTCGGCACGAACGAGATCGCACGGCGCACCGGGATCAATCCGAGCACGGTTTCGCGGCTGCTCGCCACCCTCGTCGCGAGCGGCCTCGTCGAGCACGTTCAGGACTCCGGCCGGTACCGGCTCGGGCTGCGGCTCCTGCAGCTCGGCAACATCGTGCTCGGGCGCCTCGACCTCCGCCAGATCGCGCGCCCCCACCTGCAGGCGCTCGTGGAGACGACCGGGGAGACCGCGACGCTTTCGGCGCCGGGCGAGCGCGACGCGGTGACCGTCGACTTCGTCCAGAGCCCTTCGTCGGTGCAGGGTGTCGCGCGGCTCGGGCGGCCCAGCATCGCCCACGCGACTGCGACCGGAAAGGTGCTCCTCGCCTTCGGCCACCGGATGATCCCGCCCGGGCCGCTGAAGGAGTACACCGGCCGGACGATCACGCAGCGCGCCGCCCTCGCGGGGGAGCTCGAGCGCGTGCGCGAACGCGGTTACGCCTTCAACTTCGGCGAGCGCGAGGAGGACCTGCACGCGGTCGCTGCACCGGTGTGGGGGAGCCGAGCCGAGCTCGCCGCGATCATCGGGGTGCAGGGACCGGCCTCGCGCTTCGCCGAGGAGGCGATGGACGCAGCGGTGCAGCCGCTGCTCGAACACACGGAGCGGCTCTCGCTCGACCTGGGCTGGAGCGGACTCCTCGAGGAGGTCGTGCCGAGATGAGCAGCGAGATCGTCCACACCGCGTTCGACGCGCCGCAGCGCGAGCTGGGCTGCGAGTTCATGGATTGGGAGGGTTGGCGCTGGCCGAACCACTTCGGCGACCCCGTCGCCGAACACCGCGCCGTGCGCGAGGCGGCCGGCGTCTGGGACGAATCGCCGCTGCGCAAGTGGGATTTCCGCGGGCCCGACGCGTTGCGAGCTGCCGATCGCATCTTCACGAACGACATGCTCGGGCTCGAGGTCGGCCAGATCCGCTATGCACCGTTCTGCGACGGGGACGGAAAGATGGTCGGCGACGGCACCGTCTTCAACTTCGGCGACGACCATGCCTGGGTGATCACCGCGCTCGACTCTGACCTCGACCACTTCCGGGAGGTCGTCGACGGACTCACCGTCACGATCGAGCCGATCACCGCCGAGCTGCCCCACGTGCAGCTACAGGGCCCGCAGGCCCGCGACCTGCTCTCAGGGCTCGCCGGCGAGGCGGCGGGGCTCGGCTACTTCCGCTTTCTGCCAGAGCAGGTCCGGGTCGGCGGCGTTCCCGCCTGGGTGTCGCGGACCGGGTATTCCGGAGAGCTCGGCTACGAGATCTTCTGCTCGCCGGACGATGCGCCGGCGCTCTGGCACGTGCTCACCGGCGCGGGCGCTACGCCCTACGGACTCGCAGCGGTCGAGACGCTGCGAATCGAATCAGGGCTGATCTTCATCGGCTACGACTACTTCCAGCACGAGACCGATCCGTTCGACGTCTCGCTCGACAAGGTCGTCCGCCTCGACACCGGAGACTTCCACGGCAAGGAGGCGCTTGCCCGGACGGCGGCGAACCCGCCGCGGCGCCTGGTCACGCTGGCGGCCGACGGAAGCGACGTGCCCGAGTACGGTGCGGCGGTGACGAAGGACGGCGAGCCGGCCGGCACGCTGACGAGCCCCTGCGAGAGCCCGGCGCTGGGGAGGGTGATCGGCCTCGCCGTCGTCGAGACGCGCTTCGCCGACCCCGGCATGCGCCTCGAGGTCGACGGCGCAGGCGCAGCGACTGTGGAGCCGCTCCCGATCTACGACCCGGACAAGCGGCGGCCCCGCAGCTGATCGCAGCCGAGTTCTCTAGTGCACGATCATCACGTCGCAGTGCGCGTGGCGTGAGACCGACTGGCTCACGCTCTGTCCCAGCAGCCGCTCGAGCACGTTCGGCTCGCGCGTCCCGACGACGATCAGGTCAGCCTTCCGTTCCTCGGCGAGCATCACGATCGTGTCCGCCGGCTCTCCGATCGCCGGCTGGAACTCGACCACGACGTTTCGACCCTGCAGGTGCTCGCGCGCGCGCGCGAGCTCCGCAACGTGCTCGGCGGGGGGATCGGTCGGGTCGACCGCGCCTGCGCTTCGCCCGATCGAGATCATCACCGGCGCGACGCTGGTGACGATCAGCGTGGCGCCGAATGCCTCGGCCAGCTCGGCGGCGCGGTCGAGCGCCCGCTTTGCCGGCTCGGTCTCGTCGTAGCCCACAACGATGGTCTTCATGGTGTCCTCCTTCGACCGTTGATCATCGATTCTCGCGTCTGGTGTGCCTCCTCACAAGCCCGCGGTCCAGACGAGGCAGGGCAATCCCTCGCACAGTACGCGTGCCGCCTTGCGGTAGAGCCGGCGCGGGAGGCGCGCGCGGTCAGGCCCGAAGACGAGGAGCCCCGGCTGCCGCTCGGCGGCGAGCTCGATCAGCGCCCGCACCGGGCGCGGGCTGCGGACGCGCAGGCGCTCCACCTCGACCCCGAGGGAGGAGGCGAGCGCGGCGGGCCGCCTGAGCGAGTCCTCGATCTCGTCGCGTACGACGTAGTCCCACCCTGCGAGCGTCACCGGCACAAACGCGGTCTCGACCACGTTGACGACGAGCAGGGCGGCGCCGGCCTCGACGGCGGAGTCGACAGCGAAGCTGGACGCGCTCGGATCGAAGGGCACGTCGAGCGTCACGAGCATCACCGGCCGCGCCCGCGTCGACTCCGCCGTGGCGGGCAGGTCGCTGCGCCGGTGCCGGTGCGTCAGCACGCAGTTACTCCGGGTGCAGCTGCCAGCGCGCCCCGCGAAGGACGCTCGTGATCAGGCGCCTCCGCCTTCGAGGCCGCAGCAGGAACGCCCACGCAAAGAAGATCAGCAGGCCGCTGATGCCGACTCGGACGTCGACGAGGATGATCAGCGGCGCGTAGATCGCGACCATGACGACGGTGAAGGCGATCGCCTCGAGCTGGTAGCGGCGCACCGCCCGTGTGAGCAGCCGGTAGTCCGCCTCCGGGATCTGCCCGGTGTTCCACCGACGCCCGCAGCGCTCGCAGTCCCAGCGGACGCCGTACGGCACGACTCGCACGTCGCCGCACTCGCAGCTGACGGTGATCCCGGGCGCCTTCACAGGCCGATTCTAGACCGACTCAAAACTATTGCCCAGCAGGCGATTGCGACCCTTTGCCGGGCAATTGAATCCAACCGGCTCGGGTGTTACGGTCGGACGGTTGCGGCCAGCAAGACAACCGGTTCGCCGCCGGAGGAGGTGTGAAGAATCGTGGCTGAAGCTGTAGTCGAGGAACGCCAGCTACTCAAGTCGCTCCGCTGGTACGACGGCTTCGTGATCGCGCTCGCCAATCCGGGCTTCCTGCTCGGTTCGTTGGGATTCTCCGTCGGCGACCTCGGTGGCTGGGGTGCGGCGCTCTTGTGGGGCATCTCGGCGATCGTCGCCGTCTTCATCAACACGATCTACTCCGAGCTCGCAGCGATGTTCCCGGAGAAGTCCGGCGGGCTCGCGCTCTATGCCCACGAGGGCTGGCGGAAGTACACGACGCTCATCGGCCCGATCGCGACGTTCGGCTACTGGATCGGCTGGTCGGTCGTGCTCTCGGTGAACGGTCTGTTCACGGGCCAGATCATCCAGGGCGCCTGGTTCCCGGGCGAGCCGATCGGCAGCCCGTTCGGCGACGGCTACTTCTCGACGGGGCCGGTGCAGTTCGGCCTGCCTCAGTGCATCGCGATCGGCCTGATCCTGTCCGTCTGGCTGTTCAACGTCTACGGGATCCGCATCGGCGTCGCGTTCGGCTACCTCGCCGGGATCCTGTTGATGGTGCCGTTGTTCGTGATGTCGCTGCTGCCGTTCTTCAACGGCAGCTTCCACAGCTCGAACCTGCACTACACGCTCAACGGCCACGTCGGCATCCCGGGGTGGCAGCTCGCGCTCGTCTGGCTCTGGTTGATGTGCTGGTCGGCCTGGGGCGTGGACGTCTGCGCGACGTTCGCACCGGAGTACAAGGACACCGTCAACGACACGAAGTGGGCTCTCCGCTCGGCGGCGCTGTTCTCGATGACGGTCTACATCTTGCTGCCGATCGCGTTCAACGGCGGCGGCACCGAGAAGCTCGTCTCGAGCTATGCGTACGTCGACGCCATGAACAACATCGTCGGCTCGAAGGCATTGACGGACTTCTTTGTCGTCTGTCTCGTCGCGGCATTCGTGATCACCATGAACACGGCGACCGCGGACGGAGGCCGCGCGCTCTACGGCATCTCGCGGGCCGGCATGACGATCAAGGAGCTGTCGCGGCTGAACCGGTTCCACGTGCCCGGGATCGCGATGTCGCTCGACATGGTGATCAACATTCTCTTCGTGCTCTTCGTCGGCAACATCTTCGGCATCCTCGCCGCGAGCAACCTCGGCTACGTGCTGGCGCACATGTTCGCCCTGTCGGCGTTCGTGCTCCTGCGCCGAGACAGGCCTCACTGGCCTCGGCCGATCAAGCTCGGGCCGGCGTGGGTCCCGCTCGCCGGCCTGCTGTCACTGTGGTGCCTGACGCTGACGATCGTCGGCTTCGGCTGGTTCGAGAAGGCTGCCGGCGGCTACGGCGGCACGAAGGAGAAGATCATCGGCGTCTCGGTCCTGGCCGCGTCGCTCGTGCTCTTCCTCTTCCGCCGGATGGTGCAGGACGGCGAACGTCCGCACTGGCGCGAAGAGACGCCGACGCTCCCCCCGACGACTCCGGAGTTCCGCCGCCGGCAGTCAGCATGCCAGCGCACTAGATGGTTGATGCCACGAAATCGTTTGTTCCGGGGCGTGAGCTGGTCGCTCTGGGGCGCCGCGGCGTGCCGGCGGCGATGGCGGAGCCATCGGGGCCGGTGCGACGGGGCGAAGCGGACGGCCGGCAAGATCGCGCAGCCGGACACGCGAGAGCGTGGCATCAACCATCTAAGGGGTAGTTCAGGGTGCGAGGGGCGGCCGGGTCGCCCCTCGCACCACTTGCCGAGACGAACCCGGGGTCGGAGAATCGCATCACTCAGTCGCCTGAAGGAGGGCTAGGCACGATGGCGCGCAACCCGAAGCACGACATCCTCTTCGAGCCGATCCAGATCGGCCCGAAGACCATGAAGAATCGCTTCTACCAGATCCCCCACTGCAACGGCTTCGGATCGGAGCGGCCGCTGAGCCAGGCGTACTTCCGGGCGATGAAGGCCGAGGGCGGCTACGCCGCCTGCTGCACCGAATACTGCTCGATCTCGCCCGAGTCGGACGACACGCATCGCGTCTCCGCCCGGATCTGGGACGACGGCGACATCCGCAACCTCTCGATCATGTGCGACATGCTCCACGAGCACGGCGCACTCGCCGCGTGCGAGCTCTGGTACGGCGGCCCGCACGCGCCGTGCATGGAGTCACGCTGCGTACCGCGCGGGCCGTCGCAGATCCCGAGCGACTTCGAGTATCTGACGTATGCGAAGGAGATGGACAAGGACGACATCCGCGCGGTGCAGCAGATGTACGTCGACGCGGCCAAGCGCGCGCGCGACCGCAGGCTTCGACATCGTCTACGTCTACGGCTCGCACTCATACCTGCCGCAGCAGTTCCTGACGCCGTACTACAACCACCGCACGGACGAGTACGGCGGCTCGCTCGAGAACCGCGCGCGCTTCTGGCGCGAGACGATCGAGCAGGTCAAGGAGGCCGTCGGGGACGACTGCGCGATCTGCGTCCGCATCTCCACCGACATGTTCCTGGGCGAGGCCGGCACCCAGCTCGAGCGCGACGCCCTGCCCTTCGTCGAGCTCGTCGACCACCTCGTCGACGTCTGGGACGTCAACGTCTCGGGCATCTCCGAATGGGGCGAGGACGCGACCCCGTCGCGCTTCTATCCGCAGGGCCGGCAGCTGCCGTGGCAGGCCGCCGTCAAGAGCGTCACGAAGAAGCCGGTGCTCGGCGTCGGTCGCTGGACGAACCCCGACGCAATGGTCGATGCGATCAATTCGGGCAAGCTCGACATCATCGCCACCTGCCGCCCGTCGATCTCCGACCCGTTCCTGCCGCAGAAGATCGACGAGGGCCGCCTCGACGACATCCGCGAGTGCATCGGCTGCAACATCTGCATCTCGCGCTGGGAGATCGGCGGTCCGCCGCTGATCTGCACGCAGAACGCGACCGCGGGCGAGGAGTACCGTCGCGGCTGGCATCCGGAGCGCTTCGAGCCGGCCGCCAACGCGGAGAACGACGTGCTCGTGATCGGCGCGGGCCCGGCCGGGATGGAGTGCGCGATGATCCTCGGCAAGCGCGGCATGCGCCGCGTCCATCTCGTCGAGGCGCAGGACGACATGGGCGGGATCATGCGCTGGATCCCGGAGCTGCCTGGGCTCGGCGAGTGGGCCCGGGTCGTCAACTACCGCAAGATCCAGCTCGACAAGCTCAAGAACGTCGAGTTCATCCCGAACACGAAGCTCGACGCACAGGGCGTCAAGGAGTACGGCGCCGAGCTCGTGATCGTCGCGACCGGCGGCTACTGGGCGACCGACGGCCTGAACGGGGCGACGCACGCCACGATCCAGGGTGCCGACGCGAGCCTGCCGCACGTCCTCACCCCCGAGCAGATCATGGTCGAGGGCAAGGAGGCGCCCGGCGAGCAGGTGATCGTCTTCGACAACGACGGCTACTTCATGGGCGTCTCGCTCGCCGAGAGGCTGGCGCTCGAGGGCAAGCGGGTCACGATCATGACCCCGATGGGCCACATCGCGCCGTACATGCACTTCACGCTCGAGGCCCCGAACATGCATCGCAAGCTCCACAAGCTCGGCGTCGAGGTCGTGACCTATCACATGCCGTCCAGGATCGAGGCGGGCGGCGTCACCGCGGAACACGTGTACGACACGGACGGCCACTCGCGGAGCTTCGAAGCCGACGCGGTCGTCCTCGTCTCGCAGCGGCGCTCGAACGAGGCGCTCTACCGCGAGCTGAAGGATGTCGTCGGGCGCGAGGCGCTGGCGGCGGAAGGCGTCGACGCGCTGTACCGGATCGGCGACTGCGAGGCGCCGCGGCTGATCGCAGACGCGGTCTTCTCGGGCCACCGGCTCGCCCGTGAGATCGACTCGCCCAATCCTGAGGTGCCGCTGCCCTTCAAGCGCGAGCGGCGCGTGCCCGACTCGGAGTCGCTCGAGGCCGACCTCCGCGAGCTGCGCGAGCGGCGGGAACGGGAGGCGGTTTCGGCCTGAAGATCGTCGTCGCAGTCAAACAGATCAAGGTCTTGGGGGACGAGGTCGAGTTCACGGCCGACGGCCGTGACGTCGACCCGGACTTCCTCGACCGGGCGCTGAACGAGTGGGACGCCTCTGCGACCGAGGAGGCGATCCGGATCCGCGAGCGGCTCGGCGAGGGCGAGGTCGTGGTCGTGACGGTCGGCGACGACGAGGCGGAGGGTGCGTTGCGGCGCTGCCTCGCAATGGGCGCCGACCGCGCAATCCGCGTCGCCGCCGAGCCGCTCGACCCGATCTCGACGGCGCGGGCGCTCGCGCGCGTCGTCGCAACGGAGACACCGGATCTCGTGCTCACGGGCGTCCAGTCGGCCGACTCGGTCCAGGGGTCGACCGGCGTCGCGCTCGCGGAGCTGCTCGGCCTGGCGCGCGTAGCGGTGGTGACGAAGCTCGACTGGAGCGGCAGCGGCCCGGCGACGGTGAGCCGCGAGCTCGAGGGCGGGCTCGTCGACGTGGTCGAAGTCGACGTGCCCGCGGTGCTGACGATCCAGACGGGGATCAACGAGCCGCGCTACGCCAACCTCCGTGCGATCAAGCAAGCCGAGCAGCACGAGATCCCGGTCGTCGAGACCGAGTCCGGCGAGCCGTCATACCGCGTGCGGCGGATGTTCACGCCGCCTCGCGGCGGGGGTGCCGAGCTGCTGACAGGTGATCCGGCGACGGTTGCGCAGCAGATCGTCGAGCTCGTGCGAGAGCGGCTCGGGTGAGTGTTCTCGTCGTCGCCGAGCACCTGCAGGGGCAGGTGCGGGACGTGACCTACGAGCTCGTGACTGCGGCGCGCTCGCTGGGCGGCCCGGTGACGGTGGCGGTGATCGGACCGAGCGCTCTCGAC
Organism: uncultured Actinomycetes bacterium; assembly: GCA_963757725.1. Classification (GTDB taxonomy): domain Bacteria; phylum Actinomycetota; class Thermoleophilia; order Gaiellales; family Gaiellaceae; genus CAVWSR01. The sequence continues at coordinate 148,655 of CAVWSR010000001.1, read as the reverse complement.
GTCAACCGGGAGGGCGTCGACGAGATCGTCCACGTGCCCGTCGCGCAGGAGGAGTTCGAAAACGACGTCTACCAGCAGGCGCTCGAGGCGCTGATCGAGGACCGCCGGCCGCAGGTCGTGTTGCTCGGCTTCACCGTCAACAGCATGGGCTACGCCGCCGCCGTCGCCGCGAAGCTCGGACTCGGCTTCGCGAGCGACGTCTTCGCCGTCGCCCGTGACGGAGAGGCGATCGTCGCGACGCGCGCCTTCTACGGCTCGAAGGTGCACGGTGAGCTGGAGTTCCCGGCCGGGAAGCCGGCGCTCCTCCTGCTCCGGCCGACGGCGTGGCCGCCCGCCGAGGGCACGGGCCCGGCGGCGTCCAGTGAGCTCGACATCGGCTCGACGGCCTCCAGGGCGCGACACAAGGAGTTCCGCGAGGCCGCGAAGGGCGACGTCGACATCACGACTGCCGACTTCCTGCTCTCGATCGGCCGCGGCATCGGCGAGCAGGACAACATCGCGATGTTCGAGGAGCTCGCAGAGAAGCTCGGCGCGACGCTCGCCGTCTCGCGCCCGATCGTCGACGCCGGCTGGATGCCGAGCGGGCGGCAGGTCGGTCAGTCGGGCAAGACGGTCAAGCCCAAGGTCTACCTTGCCTTCGGGATCTCCGGCGCCGTGCAGCACCTCGCCGGGATGAAGACCAGCGAGACGATCATCGCCGTCAACACCGACCCGGAGGCAGCGATCTTCGACGTGGCCCATTACGGCGTCGTTGCCGACCTCTTCGAGGTCGCGGAAGAGCTGGCGAAGCTCGTGTGACCGAGACGCGCCAGACCTTCGCGGGCCTCGCGCACTGGGAGATCGTCTTCTGGTACGGCCTGATCGTCGTCTCGACGGCGATCTTCTTCGGGGGCGTCGCGCGTCTCGCGCTCAAGTACCGTCGAGGCCGTTCGTCGCCGGTGGAGCTGCGCGGGCTCGGCCGGCGGGCCGCGCGGGCAGCGGCGATCGTCGTCACACACCGCTGGATCAAGCGGCGCGACCCGCTGGCCGGGGTCGGCCACGCGCTGATCTTCTACGGCTTTCTGGTGCTCTTCGCGGGGACGACGATCCTCGCGCTCCAGGACGACGTCGCCAAGCCGCTGTTCGGCTTCGACTTCTGGCGCGGCTCCTTCTACCTCGGCTACTCGCTCGTGCTCGACGTGTTCGGCTTCGGGCTCGCCGTCGGGCTCGCGATCATGGCCGCGAAGCGGCTGCGGCGCCCGGAGCGCCTCGACTACCAGCGGCCGGATCGCGAGGAGGATCGCCGCGTCTACGTGATCGGCGACTGGGTCTTCCTCGGCTCGCTCTTCTTCCTCGCGCTGAGCGGGTTCCTGCTCGAGGCCTTCCGGATCACGCAGACGAACCCGTCGTTCGAGACCTGGTCGCCCATCGGCTGGGTCGTCGGTCGCGGCTTCCGCGGGCTCGGGATGACCGCGCAGCAAGCCTCGAGCGCCCACTTCGCGACGTGGTGGACGCACGGCGTCGTCGCGCTCGCCTTCGTCTCGTCGATCCCGTTCACGAAGGCGGTCCATCTGCTCGCCGGACCTGTGAACGTCGGCGTCCGCGATGACCTCGCAGGCAAGCGGCTGCCGCTTCTCCCGGCAGACGCGACCCCGGATCAGGTCGGCTACGGCCGGATCGCCGACCTCAGCTGGCAGCACCTGGTCTCGCTCGACGCCTGCACGAAGTGCGGCAAGTGCCACGTCGCCTGCCCGGCGAACGCCTCGGGCTACCCGCTCTCACCCCGCGACGTGATCCTCGACCTGCGCGAGCTGGCCGGGCACTCGGGTCCTGAGGCGCGCATCGCAGAGCGAATCCGGCCGGAGACGATCTGGTCGTGCTCGCAATGCATGGCGTGCGTCGAGATCTGCCCGGTCGGGATCGAGCACGTCCCGATCATCAACCAGCTGCGCCGCCGTCTCGTCGAGGACGGCGAGCTCGACTCGATGCTGCAGTCGACGCTCGAGGCGGTGTACGAGACCGGCAATTCGTTCGGCGAGCCGAAGCGCAAGCGGCCGCGCTGGTCGCGCGAGCTCGGTTTCGAGATCAAGGACATCCGCCGCGAGCCTGCTGCGCTGCTCTGGTTCGTCGGCGACTACGCCTCGTTCGATGCGCGCAACCAGCGCGCCACGCAAGCGTTGGCGCGGATCCTGCACCAGGCCGGCGCCGACTTCGGCATCCTCTTCGACGCCGAGAAGACCGCCGGCTGCGACGTCCGGCGGGCCGGCGAGGAGGGCCTCTGGGCGGCCCTCGCCGAGGAGAATGTGAAGACGATCGCAGCGTGCGACTTCGAGCGCGTCTTCTCTTCCGACCCACACACCTTCCACACGCTGCGGAACGAGTACCCCCAGCATGGCGGCAACTGGGACGTGCTGCATCACTCGCAGCTCCTGCTCGAGCTGCTCGAGAGCGGGCGCCTGACACCGCGGAAGGCGCTCGGCTACCGGATCACGTACCACGACCCGTGCACGCTCGGCCGCTACAACGGTGTCTACGAGGCGCCGCGGCGCGTGCTCGAGGCAATCGGCTGCGACCTCGTCGAGATGCCGCGGAACCGGGACAACTCGTTCTGCTGTGGCGCCGGCGGCGGCCGCATCTGGATGAAGGAGCTGAAGCGCGAAGGCGCGCGCCGCCCGAGCGAGCAGCGTATCGACGAGGCCGCCGCGCTCGGCACGCTCGACTACTTCGTCGTCTGCTGTCCAAAGGACGTGACCATGTACGAGGACGCGATCAAGACCTCGGGGCACGAGGGCGAGCTCGAGCTGCGCGAGCTCTCCGAGCTCGTGCTGGAATCGCTCGACCTGCCCGCTTCGGAACCGGTGGCGGCTGCCGCCGGAAAGGAGGAAGACCGGTGAGCAAGGAGACCGCGTTCCACCCTCGACTCGCGGCACTCACGGACGACTGGATGGACCTGTTCGGCTACTTCGCGCCGAGCGTCGTGACCGACACCGAGAGCGAGTACCGAGCCGTCCGCGAGACAGCGGGCTTGATGGACTTCACGATGCTGCGCAAGGTCGACCTCGACGGCCCGGGAGCGCTCGAGCTCGTCAACGAGATCGTCTGCCGTGACGTGTCGAACCTCCCCCAGGGGCACATCGCGTACGGGCCGCTCGTCGACGCGGACGGGAAGATGGTCGACGACTGCACGGTGCTGAACCGCGGCGACGGCCGCGTTCGCTTCTGCGGCGCCAACGACCGCGACTACGAGATCTTCGCAGCGACGGCCGAGGGCACCGCGATCGAGGTGCGCGAGTTCACGGACGCGATGCCGCACCTCTGCCTGCAGGGCCCGTTCAGCCGGCAGATCCTCCAACCGCTCGCGAACCAGGACCTGTCGAACGCCGCGTTCCCCTACTACACCTTCCGCGAGGACGTGGCGATCGCCGGCATCCCCGTCTTCATGACCCGGCTCGGCTACACGGCAGAGCTCGGCTACGAGCTCTGGGTCGACCGCGAGCGAGCGCTCGACCTCTGGGACGCGCTGCTCGCGGCCGGCGAGCCGAGTGGGATGAAGGTGATCGGCATGAACGCCCTCGACCTCTTCCGCATCGAGGGCGGCTTCATCATCGGCGGCGTCGAGTACGACCCGTCGGTCTCGCCGTTCGAGTGCGGGCTCGGCTGGGCCGTCGACTTCGCGAAGCAGCAACTGCGCGGCCGGGCAGGGCTCGAGCGCGACCGCGACGAGACGGCGATGCGGCTGACGAGCGTCGTGCTCGAGTCGGGCGGCGACGACGCGAGCGGGGCGCCGCTCTCGGTCGGCGGCTTCGTCACGCAGGCGATCGTCTCGCCGTTTCTCGGCGGCAAGACCCTCGGGCTCGCGAAGGTACCGGCGGAGCTCGCCCGATCGGCGGGCACGAAGCTGACCGCAACCGTCGGCGGCGACGAGGTTGCGGGCGAGATCGCGCCGCACCCGGTCTACGACAAGGAGCGCAGGCGCGCGAAGGAGCTCTAGAACTCGCTCTTAGAACTCATGGACCAGGGATACGGCGAGTGCGAGACCGGGTGCAGGTCTCCGACCTCGAAGCGCTCGAAGCGGAACGGGTAGAGCAGCGTCGAGTGCTCGCCGACGAGCACCTTCGCCACCTCGCGGCCGACCCCGATCATCTTGTAGCCGTGGTTCGAGTCGAGGATCGCGTAGACGTTCGGCTTCAGGTAGTCGAAGACGGGGAAGTTGTCGGCGGTGAAGGCGCCGACGCCGCCCGAGCGCGCGTTCTCGTACAGCGGGCGGCAACCCTCGAAACGGCTCATCGCATGTGAGAGCGCGGCGCACCACATGTCCGGAAAGTCCGGGTCGACGTTCGTCGTCTGCGGATACGGGTCGAGCACGATGTCGTCGTCGACGGTCAGCGGCGACGCGCCGCCCTGGACGCCACGGCGGTCGCGCTTGTAGTAGATGCCCCACAGCTCGTCGGTGAGGAGCACGCCGTCGTCCGTGTACAGCGGTGCGTCGGTATCGAGGTGGATCACGGGCGGCGCGCCGCCGTCGGCCTTCGCGAACATCAGCGGGTCGACGCGGATCTCGCCCTCCTGCAGGTTCCAGTACGTCCACATCGGCCGGTCCTTGACGAGATCGCCGGACGGGGTGCGGATGTCGATCGCCATCGGCAGCCCGAGCAGCCCCCAGAACCGCTTCGCCCAGGGCCCGGGCGCGATCACGAGCTGCTCGCCGACCTCGATCCGGCCCCGGCTCGTCTCGAGCGCGTTGACCGTGCCGTCCCCGCGGAGCTCGAGCTCCTGCACCTCGACGCCCGAGATGATCGACACGTCCTCGGACTCGCACTTGCCGACGAGCCCGAACACGGAGGCCATGTTGAAGGCGAAGCCGCCCTGGTGCTCGTGCAGGCAGACCGTCACGCCCTTGGCGCGCCAGTCGGGAAAGAGCGCCTTCATGTGCTCGTCGACCGCGCGCTCGCCGACGATCAGCTGCGAGCGGTAGCCGATGCGCTCCTGCCGCTCGAACGTCGCGATCAGATCGGACTCCTGCACGGCGGCGCCGAGCGCCATGTAGCCGACCGCGTTGTAGTGGTAGGCGGCCGGGTCGGACTCCCACACCTCGACGCACGCCTGCATCAGCTCGCTCATCGCAGGCTGGAAGTAGTTGTTGCGGACGACCCCGCACGCGATCCCCGAGGCGCCCGACCCCGGCGCGGTCTTGTCGAGGACGACGATGTCGCGCCCGGAGCCGAGTCCCCGCCTCCGCAGCTCCTTCGCCAGGTGGTAGGCGGTCGACAGGCCGTGGATTCCGGCCCCGACGACGACGTAGGGGGAGCGGGCGGGCAGCGACATATCTATTGCCGAAGTGGCAACGCTATATCCAAAGCGTTGTGGCGGACTGTACCAAACGGCTCAATGGTCTGGCGGCTCCCAGCCCTCGAGCACGGGCGGCTGCCAGTCGGCGCCGACGGTACGGGAGTCCTCCACCCAGGGGCCGAGCTCCGGCTGCGGGAACTTGCAGTGCTTCTCCTTCAACTGGATCCCGTACGAGTTGCCCGACTGCAGGTGGGTGATCAGCACCTTGCGTGCGAGCTCGTTCTCGCGCCCCGGCGGGATCGCAAAGTAGATCTTCAGGAACGAGTTCGAGTAGCGATCGAAGACGGCCGGGGTGCCCTCTTCGCTCAGCAGCTCGACGTCCTCGAGCCAGTTGATGTCCGCGCCCGGGGTCGCGGCGAGCAGGTCGACGTTCTCGACGAGCGCAAGGTTCTCCTGGTAGGGGAAGCGGTGCCCGGAGAGGTACTCCGCGTCGATCGAGAACGTCTTCTCGGGCTCGTGGACGCTCAATCCGTGATCGCCTCCGACTCCGGCAGGAAGTCGACCGGATACTCGAGGTGCTTCTCGAGCATCCGCTTGATCTCCTGGAGCGAGCGCTCCTCGCTCACACCCGGGATGTACTCCGTGCCTGCGAGCGGCACCTTGGCCATCGCCGAGGCCTCCAGCGTCAGCGCGCAGAGATCCTCGGGCTCGAGCGAGTGCACGGTCGTCTTCCCGCACGCGCGCGCGAGCATCTGCACCTCGAGCGTGAGCGTGTGCAGGAAGTTGTAGACGCGCTCGGCGGCGTCCTCGACGATCAGCCGCTTGCGCAGCTCGGGATCCTGCGTCGTGATCCCGACCGGACAGCGGCCCGTGTGGCAGTGGTAGCACTGGCCGGCGGGGACGCCGATCGTACCCTCGTAATCGGTGACGCCGGGGATCTCCTTGTTGCAGTTCAGCGCCATCAGCGCGGAGTGGCCGATCGCGACCGCCTTCGCACCGAGCGCGAGGCACTTGGCGACGTCGCCGCCGTTGCGGATGCCGCCGGCGACGACGAGGTCGACCTCGTCCGCAAGCCCGACGTCCTCGAGCGCTCGGCGCGCCTCGGGGATCGCGGCCATCAGCGGGATCCCGGTCTCCTCGGTCGCGATGTGCGGCCCCGCCCCGGTGCCGCCCTCGGCGCCGTCGAGGTAGATGATGTCCGGCCCGCACTTGGCCGCCATGCGCACGTCGTCGTACACGCGCGCGGCGCCGAGCTTGAGCTGGATCGGGATCTGGTAGTTCGTCGCTTCGCGGACCTCCTGGATCTTCAGCGAGAGGTCGTCGGGGCCGAGCCAGTCGGGATGCCGCGCCGGCGAGCGCTGGTCGATCCCGGCCGGCAGCGAGCGCATCTCGGCGACCTGCTCGGTCACCTTCTGGCCCATCAGGTGCCCGCCCAGGCCGACCTTGCAGCCCTGGCCGATGAAGAACTCGCACGCGTCAGCGAGCATCAGGTGGTGCGGGTTGAACCCGTACCGGCTCTGGATGCACTGGTAGTACCACTTCGTCGAGAGGTCGCGCTCCGGCGGGATCATCCCGCCCTCGCCCGAGCAGGTCGCGGTCCCCGCCATCGACGCGCCCTTGGCCAGCGCCATCTTCGCCTCGAGCGAGAGCGCACCGAAGCTCATCCCCGTGATGTAGACCGGGATGTCGAGCTCGATCGGCCGCTTCGCGAAGCGCGCGCCGAGCACCGTCTTCGTGTCGCACTTCTCGCGATAGCCCTCGATCACGAAGCGCGTGAGCGTGCCCGGCAGGAACATCAGCTCGTCCCAGTGCGGCATCGGCTTGAAGATCGAGAAGCCGCGCATCCGGTAGCGGCCGAGCTCCGCCTTCATGTGGATGTCGTCGATCACCGCGGGCGTGAAGATGCGGCTGTGCCCGAGGACGGTGCGCTGCGAGGGTGCGGTCTCGTCGGCCATCAGAGCACGAGCTTCCTTTCGGCGGGCTCGAGGTTGTCGTAGTTGTAGAGCTTCTTGCCGCAGACGAACTTCTGGAATTCCGGCGGCGAGCCGAGGTCGTAGATGCGGAACTTCCGCTCGATCAGCTCGGTGTCGACGTCGCTCCACTCGCCCGGCACGCAGTCGATCCCGAGCGACTTCACCTTGCCGGCGACGTAGATCGTCCCGTCGTACATCGAATCGCCGAGCCCATGGCCCACGTCACCGCAGAAGATCATCCTGCCGCGCTGGAGCATGAACCCGGTCATCGAGCCGGCGCTCCCGAGCACGATGATCGTGCCGCCCTTCTGGTCGATGCCCGTCCGCGCGCCGACCTGGCCCTTCACGAGCAGATCGCCGCCGCGCATCGCGGCGCCGGTCAAGGAGCCCGCGTTGGAGTCGATCACGACGACGCCCGACATCATGTTCTCGCACGCGGACCAGCCGACGCGGCCCTTGATGTGGATCTCCGGCCCGTCGATCACGCCGCAACCGAAGTAGCCGAGGCTGCCGTCGAAGGTGATCTTGCAGCGGGTGAGGATGCCGACGCCGAGCGAGTGCTTCGCCCCCGGGTTGAGAACGGTCACGTCCTTGACTCCCTGCTCGTAGAGCAGCCAGCGCAGCTCGAGGTTGATCTTCCGCGTCGAGAGGTCTTTCGCGTCGAAGACCGCCCTCTCGCCCTCGATCTCGGAGACCTTCGGCACGGTGTCATCGACCTCTACGAGCCCGCGAGCGTCGTACTTGATCATCCGTTCGCCGGCTAGCGCGTCCACACCATCACCTCGCCCTCGTAGGGGTCCCACGTCTCGATCTCGTGATCGACGACGGCGCGGATCGCGATCTCCTCGGACGCGAGTGCAACGATGTCGTCGGCTTCGTAGAGCACGAGCGGCTTGGCAGCCATCTCGTCCTTGGCCACGCCGAGCGCGTCGCCCGTAACGCACATGTACGTGAAGACGCCGTCGAGCTCCTCGAGGCTCTCGCGCATCGCGTCCTCGAGCGAGTAGCCGTCGCTCAGCTTCTGTGCGAGGTAGACGGCGATCACCTCGGAGTCGCACTCGGACTGGAAGCGATGGCCGCTGCGCTCGAGGCGGTGCTTCCAGTGAAAATAGTTCGTCAGCTGCCCGTTGTGGACAACGGCGACGTCGCCGAACGGATAGGCCCAGTACGGGTGCGCGCCCGAGATGTCGACGTCGGACTCGGTCGCCATCCGGACGTGGCCGATCGCGTGCGTGCCGACGAAGCCGCCGAGGCGGTACTGGTCTGCCACCTGCTCGGCGTCGCCGAGATCCTTGATGATCTCCAGCGAGTGGCCGAGGGAGAGCACTTCGGCGTGCGGGACGTCCTCGACGACGTCGGTGATCGCCTTCAGCTCGCCGTCGTAGTCGAACGCGACGCGGTACGCGTAGCCCGTCTCGCGCTCGACCTCGAGGTTCCTGGCTCCAAGGGCTCGGAGGCGTGCCTCGACCTGCACCTTGTTGTGCTCCAGCCGCTGCTCGAAGTCGAAGTCGCGCGGGTCGTTGGCGTCGGCGAGCTTGTAGCGCATGATGATCTGCGCCTGCACGGGCCCGAAGAGCGCGTAGCCGGTGGAGTCCGGGCCGCGGTGCTTCATCGACTGCAGCATCTGCGTCATGTCGCGCCCGACCTTGTGGCCCTCGCCGTTGTCGCGATAGATGATTCCGGCGATGCCGCACACTACGGCAGCACGTCCAGGTACTTCTCGCGCTCCCAGTCGGTGACGGCGGCGAGGTACTGCTCCCACTCGTCGCGCTTGTAGTGCATGTAGACATCGTAGAGGCGGCCGGGCAGGGCGCTGCGGACGACCTCGTCCGCCTCGAGCGCCTCGAGCGCCTCGCCGAGGTGCGCCGGCACGCGCGGGATCTCGCCGCCCTCGGCCAGCACGTCGTAGACGTTGCGCTGCTGGGGCGGCCCGGGATCGAGCTTGCGCTTGACGCCGTCGAGGCCGGTCTTGAGCAGCACCGCCTGGGTCAGATAGGGGTTGCAGGCCGAGTCGACGGCGCGGAACTCGAAGCGGCCCCCGCTCGCGACGCGGACGAGCGTGGTGCGGTTCTGCCAGCCGTAGTCCTTGTAGATCGGCGCCCAGAACCCGAAGTCCCAGAAGCGCTTGTACGAGTTCACCGTCGAGGCCGTGATTCCGCACAGCCCCCGATAGTGGTCGAGGATCCCGCCCATGAACTGGAGGCCGAGCTCGGACAACTTCGCCGGCCCCTCAGGGTCGTAGAAGACGTTGACCCCGGCCTCGTCGACGAGCGTGAAATGGTGGTGCGCGCCGTTCGCGGACACGCCGGTGAACGGCTTGGGCATGAAGCTCGCGATCACTCCGTGCTTGCGCGCGACCGCGGCGCAGATCTGACGGTACGTCGAGAGGTTGTCCGCCGTCCGCACGGCGCGGTCGTAGAGGAAGTTCAGCTCGAGCTGGCCGGGGGAGTCCTCGTGGTCGCCGTAGGTCGGGTCGATCCCGAGCCGCTCGCCGTAATCCACGACATCGAGAATGATCTCCCGCAGCTCCTCGAACTGGTTGATGTGATAGCACCAGGGCTTCGTGAGGCCGACGGCGTCGTTCGGGTCGTCGGTCTTGCGCATCCACATCATCTCGGGCTCGATCCCGCAGAGGAACGTGTAGCCGAGCTCCTGCTCGACCTCGTTGACGATCCGCTTCAGGTTCTGGCGCGGGTCCGCCTCGAGCGGCTCGCCGGTCTCGGTGTCGTAGCAGTCACAGAAGACGCGCGCGACGCGTTCGTCCCACGGGAGCTGCGCGAACGTGTCGAGATCGGCGATTGCTGCGAGCTCGGACTCCTCGGGGCCGAAGCCGATGTAGTGATTGTTGCGATCGACGAACAGGTCGGCGGTCGCCCCGTAGACGAGCTGGTAGCCCTCCTCGGCGACCTTCTCCCACTGGGTGGCGACGACACCTTTGCCGTTCACGTGCCCCGAGACCGAAACCTGCTGGAAGAAGATGTACTTGATCCCGCGCTCGTCGATCAGCCTGCGAAGCTGGCGGATCTTGTCGAGCCGCTGGGGATCGGTGCGCGCCTGCTCGAGCGTCGGGAATGGATCTGCGATCGGGCCTTTCGCGAGCACGCGCTGAACTTGGGTGGGGCCTGATTCGCCGACAGCCATCCAGACTCCTTTTTCCGCGGAACCGTCGCGCCATTATGGCCGAATTGGCAATAGCGTTGCAAAATCGCGATCGGGGCTAGCGAGGAGTGTTCAGAGCGTCGCTAGCGGGAGGCGTCCCCGTGAGCCGCTCGTGCCGCGGCAGGCCGTCCTCGGGAAGCTCGTAGTAGTCGCCGGCCTGGGCGACGTAGACATGGCCGAGCAGGCGCAGGCCGGTGGGCTCAACCAGCGACGACGGCCGGCCGGACCTTCCCCGCCGCACGCCCGGCCTTGCCCGCGCTTCTGATCCCGCTCCCAGCAGTCTCTCATCAGACTCTCAGGCGCGGCGGGGAAACTGGGGTCATGACCACGACGATGCTGATCACCATCAACGCGGCCCTCGGGCTGCTGACCATGCTCGCAGTCGCGAGCTTGACGTTCCTCGCACACCGCCTCCCCGCCGCGGCGCCGCATGCAGACGCGGCGTGGGGCACGAGCGGCGATCCTTGGGTCCCGTCCGATCCGCTCCCGCTCGCCCAGCTGGCCGCGCACGAGCGGGATCGCGAGCTCGTCCGCGCCGCCTAGACGGTTGATGCCACGCGAGAGCGTGGCATCAGACTCTAGGGCGCGGAAACGCTCACGCCGGAGCCTGGGTCGGCGCGACTCCGGCTGCCGCCCGAGGTCTCGCCGCCGGGCGGAACCCTGGAAGGCGCAGGGTGAACACGGTCCCCGGTGCCAGCGCGGCGACGGTGCAGCTCCCTCCGTGCGCCGTCGCGATCGCATGGACGATCGAGAGGCCCAGCCCGACGCCGCCGCTCGTCCTCGTGCGTGCGTCGTCCGCCCGGGCGAAGCGGTCGAAGATCCGATCGAGGGCGTCGGGCGGGATCCCGCTTCCGCCGTCGGCGATCTCGATCACGAAGTCGTCTCCGAGCCCGGTAGCCCGGACCTCGATCGCCTCGTGCGGGTCGGTGTACTTGACAGCGTTCTCGAGGAGCGCGTCGAGCGCCGCGCGGAGGGCCTCCTCGTCGGCCCACAGCTGCCCCCGCGCCAGCGGCCCGAGCAGCCAAGCGCGCGGGGCGACCTCGGCCCAGCGCATGAAGACATCCTCGAGGAACGTCTCGACTTCGATGTCGCTCGCAACGAGGAAGTTGGGCTGACCCGCCTTGGCCAGCAGAAGCAGGCGCGAGAGGATCCGCTCGATCCGCTCCAGCTCGTCGAGCGCCACCTCGAGTTCGGGCAAGTCCCCCTCGTGCGTCCGCAATAGATCGAGGTGGCCTCGCGCGATCGTGACCGGGGTCCGCAGCTCGTGGGAGACGTCGTGCAGGAAGCGCTCCTGGCGGGCGAGGAGCGATGCACGGCTCTCGGCGAGAGCCCGCGCCTCCCGGGTCGCGGCCTGGCGCCGCCGCGCGTGCCAGACCATCGCAAGGAACATCGCTGACATCAGGGGCACCTCGAAGAGCTCGCCCCAGAGCTGGATCCCCTTGAAGGCGTCGGCCATGATCGTGGCGCCGGTGGCGAGGACCACCGAGGACAGGACGAGCGCCGTCGGCAGGGGCCTCCAGACCCGGAAGCCGTAGAGCAGCGTCAGGCTGATCCACACGAAATGGAACGGGATCGTCTCCCAGCCCGGCCAGACGATCATCGCCAGGTAGTTGGCGCAGGCGAACAGCGCCCACCCCAGCTCGAGCGAGTGCCTACGCGACCAGGCGATAGCCTGCATAGCGGACCGTCTCGATCGGGACTTCGGGGCCGAGCTTCGTGCGCAGCCGCCGCATGCAGACCTCGACCACGTTCGAGGCCGGGTCGAAGCTGTAGCCCCACACCTCGGCGAGCAGCCGCTCACGGCTGATCAGCTCGCCCTCGTGCAGAAGGAGGTGGTGGAGCAGGCGGAACTCGCGGTCGGAGAGATCGCAGGCGGTGTCGCCGATCAGGGCCCGCCTGCGCGCCAGATCGAGCGACAGGCGGCCGCCGCGCAGCCAGTTGCCGTCGTCGCCGCCGTGCTTGCGGAGCTGGACGCGCACACGTGCGAGGAGCTCGTCGAGCGAGAACGGCTTGGCGACGTAGTCGGCCGCGCCGAGCTCGAAGCCGCGAAGCTTCGTCGGCAGGTCGGAGCGCGCGGAGAGCACGAGCACGGGCAGGGTCGGGCGCTCCCTGTGCACCTGGCGCAGCACCTCGAGCCCGTTCAGGCCCGGGAGCAAGAGGTCGAGCACGACGAGATCCCAGGACGCTCCCATCGCGAGCGCAAGTCCCTCGCGCCCGTCTCCGGCGGCCTCGACCGAGTGACCCTCGGCCTCGAGTCCGCGGGCAACGAACGAGAGGATGCGCGCCTCGTCTTCGATGACCAGGATTCGCATCGTTACGCGATGCGAGACTAACCGGGCGAAGATGACCTGTAAATGACACCGAGATGACAATTTCGTCATTTCCGCGTCGCTCCGGTTCCTGTGGCGATATACCCGCCGGGCGATGCGGCCGATTGCTTGGAAGCTCACCGGCGTTGCACTGGGAATCGCGCTCGCCGGAATCCTGATCGGCTTCTACGTCAGCGGCTATCTGGTCGGCAACACCAAGCCTTTCCAGCCCGCGGTGCAGTCGGGGGCGACGGTCAACCTGACCGTGCAGACGGTCGCCGCGGTCGGGCCGAAGCTCGCGCCCCACCCCGACTGGGTCTCCTACCTCGTTCGCGACGACTCCGGGCACTGGCGGCGCAGCACCGTCTGGCGCCTCCCGGCGCACGCCACGGTTCACGTCACGATCTACAACTACGACGGCGCGAGCGGCCTGAGGAACCCGTTCCTCGGCCAGCCGCAGGGGCTCGTCGGCAAGGAGCTCGTGGACGGGAAGCCGCTCGAGGTCATGCCTCCCGACCAGCCGTCGCACACGTTCGCCGTGCCCGCGCTCGGGATCCTCGTGCCGATCGCGCCCGTTCCGGACGACGCCAAGAACCCTTGCGACTACGCGCCGTGCGACCTGTCGATGACGCACCGGACGATCACCTTCACCTTCCGTACCGGCAAGGCGGGTCACTACCGCTGGCAGTGCTTCGTCCCCTGCGCTGCCGGCTTCGTCTACGGCTTCGGCGGCCCGATGCAGTCGATCGGCTACATGGACGGATTCCTGGACGTCGTCTAGTGGCAGCCACTCCCGACCTCCAACCCGCAGAGCCGCCCGTCGGTGGTTCGCATGGCCGCCTCTTCCTCGCGCTGTGGCTCGGCGTCAGCATTGTCGCGACGCCGCTGGTCGCGATCTTCCTCGGGCCCGCGATCCCGCCCGGGAACGGCAGCTCGCAGGCCACCGAGCAGGTCTTCGACAACCAGGTCATGGTCTCGATCGTCACGCCGGTCTTCGTGCTCGTCATCCTCTTCCTCGTCTACGCGCTGGTCGCATTCCGCAGCCGCAGCGCCGAGATCGTCGACGGCCCGCCGATCCGGGGCGACTCCGGAATCCAGGTCGTCTGGGTCGTGACGACCACGCTCACCGTCCTCTTCCTCGCCGGCTTCGGCACCTTCGAGCTGCTCCGAAGCGGCTCTGGCGGCGGCCAGGGGCCCAACGCGGCGTTCCTCCCGTCCGACCACGCCAAGGCGATCGATGTGCAGGTGATTGCCCAGCAGTGGGAGTTCACATACCGCTACCCGGGCTACGGCGGGGTCGAGGCGCCGCACCTGATGCTGCCGGCCGACACGCTCGTCCGGCTGCACGTCACGTCGCTCGACGCGACCCACTCGTTCTGGGCGTACGAGCTCGGTGTCAAGGCCGACGCGAACGCCGGCACCGACAACGTCGTCTATGTCCGGGTCAAGGGCCCGCGGGCGTTCCACATCCACTGTGCCGAGCTCTGCGGCCTCTGGCACGGCTACATGTTCGACACCGGCCACGTCGTTCCGGCGAGCCAGTTCACGTCGTGGATCAAGCAGCAGCAGTCGTACTTCCAGCCGGTGGCGCAGTACTTGCCGCCCTACTCGACGAGCTACCTACCCGACCCGCAGCACCGCGCGGGCTAGAGAGGACAACGCCCCCTTGAGCACGATCGCCCTCGACGTCCGGCCCCCGATCTGGCGCCGCCTGATCGGCTTCAACGCGCTGACCGCGATCGTGCTCGGCGTCGGTGGCTACTACCTGGGCTGGTTCATCGGCCACCACGTGAACGGCGTGAGCATCGCGTACTTCGCCGACACCGACCAGAACGACCTCTCGGTCTTCCTCGGCTACTTCTTCGGCGTCGCCGGCTTCCTGATCGGCCTCGGGTTCGGCGTCTACCCGTGGTCCCGGCTGCGGGGGTATCCGCCCTCGCTGCGGGAGAAGGAGACGCAAGGGATCGGGCGCTACTTCGGCCTCTGCACCGATCACAAGGTCGTGGGCATCCAGTACCTGGTTGGAATCGGGCTCTTCTTCTTCATCGGCGGGCTGAACGCGATGCTGATCCGCTTCGAACTGCTGCGCCCGAATCACCAGGCCTTCCCGGCGGGCCAGTACCTGACCCTGGTCGGGATGCACGGGACGATGATGATGGGGATGATGTCGAGCGGGATCCTCGGCCCGTTCGCGAACTACGTGGTGCCGCTGATGATCGGTGCGCGCCGGATGGCGTTCCCGCGGATCGAGTCGCTCACCTTCTGGCTCCTGATGGCGGCCGGGGCCGTTCTGACCACCACGATCTTCTTCGGCGGCTTCCCGACCGGCTGGACGGGCTATCAGCCGCTCAACGACCAGGCGAACGCGGGCATGGACGCCTACCTCGTCTTCTTCGCGCTCGTCGGGCTCTCGATGTGCCTGCTCGGCCTGAACATGATCGCGACGATCGTGACCATGCGCGCGCCTGGGCTCACCTGGTCCAGGCTGCCGATCTTCTGCTGGGGCGTCCTCTCGACGGCGACGCTGATGCTGCTCGCCGCGCCCGTGCTGATCGCCGTCCTCGGGATGGCGATGCTCGACCGCACCGCGCAGACGACCTTCTTCCTCCCGAGCGGCGGGGGCAGCCCGTACCTGTATGAGAACCTCTTCTGGGTCTTCGGACACCCTGAGGTCTACATCCTCGCGCTGCCGGGCTTCGGAATCGTGCTCGAGCTGCTGCCGGTCTTCTCGCGCAAGCCGCTCTGGGGCTACCGGCTCGCGGTCGCCGGCCTCCTGGGGGTGACGCTGCTCAGCTGGCTCGTCTGGCAGCACCATCTGTTCGTGAGCGGGATCAACAGCGACCTGCGGCCGTTCTACATGCTCTCGACCGAGCTGATCTCGATCCCGACCGGCCTCACCTTCATCTGCGGGCTGATGACCCTCTGGCGAGGTCAGATCCGCTACACGGTGCCGATGCTGTTCTGCCTCGCCTGGTTCTTCAACTTCCTGATCGGCGGGCTCTCGGGCGTGTTCCTCTCCGACGTCCCGAGCGACGTGACCACGCACGGCAGCTTCTTCTCGATGGCGCACTTCCACTACACGATCATGGGCGGCCTCGTCTTCACGTTCTTCGCCGCCATCTACTACTGGGTGCCGAAGATGACCGGTTTCGCGCTCAACGAGCGGCTCGGCAAGATTCACTTCTGGACGATGTTCGTTGCGTTCAACTCGACGTTTGCGCCGCTGTTCGCGATCGGCTTCCTCGGGCAGCCGCGCCGCGTCGTCACGTACCCGAGCAACCTCCAGTTCCTGAACGTCTGGGTTTCCGTCTCGGCCTTCGTGCTCGGGCTCTCGATGCTCGTGTTCCTCGCCAACTTCGTCTACTCGCTCGTGTTCGCGCGGGTGCCCGCCGGGCCGAACCCGTGGTCGTCCCGCTCGCTCGAGTGGCAGCTGCCCTCGCCCGTGCCGGTGCACAACTTCGACCGCATCCCGGTCATCTCCGGCGATCCGTACGACTACGGGAGCCCGGCTCCGCCCGCCGTCCCGGTGCCGGCGGGCGCGGGAGGGCAGCAATGACCGAGCTCGCGCAGCACGTCACCGAGTACGAGGTCGTCGAAGGCGAGCCGCCCGAGCTGATGGGCCGGAACCTCAGCTCGGCCGGTCACCTGCTGGCGAGCGCCACGGCCTTCTTCTTCCTGGCCTTCGTCTTCGGCTACTTCTATCTCCGCTCGCTCAACAACGGGCACCTCTGGCGGCCCAAGCACGTCGACCCGTCGCTGACGCTCGGGACGCTCGTCATGGCCCTGACCGTCGCCAGCGCCGGTCTGGTGCGGCTGGGGCTATACGACCAGCGCGGAGGCCGCAGGCCGCAGTGGCGGCTCAAGGCCGCGATCGGGCTCGGACTCGGCGTCGCCGCAGTCATCCTCCAGGTCGTGGAATGGGCGACCGCCGGGTTCGGGCCCGCCGACGGCGGCTACGCCAGCATCTTCGTGGGCTGGACGGCCTTCAACGTCCTCTTCGCCCTCGGCGCGCTCTTCTGGCTCGAGACGCTGCTGGCGACGGCGATCCGCCACCGGAAGCTCTCGGTCGGCGAGGGCCCGCCGCCCGGCCACGCCTCGGGAGACCCCGACCGGCGCGGCCACGACGTCGCCGATCCGCTTTCGCTCGTCCGGCCCGGCCTCGAGGCGCTGTCCTTCTACTGGACGTTCCTCGCCGGCCTCGGCGTCATCGCCTGGGTCATCCTCTACCTCGCGTAGACCGGGCGTGCCGAGCCTCACGAGCTCCGCGGCCTGGCCAATCGACGCACCGTTCTACGCGGTGCTCGTCTTCGGCGTCCTCTACCACTTCGGCGGCAGGCGCCGCGTCTCGCCGCGCCGCGGAAGCATGGAGTCCCGCGCCCGGGCCGCGGCCTTCTACGGCGGGCTCGCCGTCGTGCTCGTCGCGGTCGACTCGCCGCTCGACCCGCTCGCGGAACAGCTCTTCGCGGCCCACATGGCCCAGCACGTGCTGCTCCTCACCGTCGCGCCGCCACTGATAATCCTCGCGGCTCCGTGGACGCGGATCTGGCAGCCGCTGCCGCTCGGCTTCCGGCGCACGGTCGCGAAGACGGTCGTTCGCCACCCGAACGCGCGGCCGCTGCGCGCGTTCGCGCGCGGTGTGTCGCACCCACTCTCGGCGTGGCTCCTCTTCAACGCGAACCTGGTCCTCTGGCACCTCCCTCCGGCCTACGACGAGACGCTCCGGAACCAGGGCGTGCACCAGGTGGAGCACTTCCTCTTCTTCGCGACGGGGCTCCTGTTCTGGGCGCAGGTCTTCGAGTCGCCGCCGCTACGAGTGCGGCTCGCCTGGCTGTGGCGCGCCGCCTACGTGACGGGCGGGATGCTGGTCGGATGGGTGCTGGCGGTCGTGCTCGCCTTCGCGGTCTCGCCCGTCTATCCGGCCTACGCGCACCTGCCGAGCCGGCCGGGCGGCCTCTCGGCGCTCGCCGACCAGCAGATCGCGGCCGGAGTCATGTGGGTACCCGGCTCGCTGGCGTACACGATCGCGATCGTCGTCTTGTTCTACCGCTGGCTCGCACCCGAGCCCGAGACGCGGCTCGTCGCCGCCACGGGCCATTGACCTACGAGGAGGAGCAATGAGTCCGATCGTCGCCTCCCATTTCCTCGCCGGCGCCATCCTGAGCTGGGCACTGCCGATCGGGCTGCTCATTCTGGTGGGGCTCTACTGGGCGCTGCTCCTGCGCCGCCGTTCGGCGGGCGCGCGCTCCGGCAAGGTCGAGTGAGCGCGCACCTCCACGAGCGCCCGGGCTCGCGGCGGCTCCACGTCCGGACCGCCGCGCTGCTGCTGGCGGCGGCGGCCGTCGCCGGGATCGGCGGCGGTGTCGCGATCGCCCGCGTGCACGGCGGGGGCGCAGCCGCGCCCGCGCTGCCCGCGTTCCACGGCCAGGCGGTGTGGGGGCCCGGGCAGAAGCCGGCGCCCGCGTTCTCGCTGCCGGACCAGAACGGCGCACTCGTCAGCCTCGCCTCCCTGCGCGGCCGCTCCGTCCTACTCACCTTCCTCGACTCGCAGTGCCGATCCCAGTGCCCGATCGAGGGCCGACAGCTCGGCTCGATCCTGCGCCGGCTGCCGCGCGCTGACCGGCCGACTCTCATCGTGATCAGCGTCGACCCCAAGGGCGACACCCGTGCGGGCATCCGCCACGCGATGGCGCGATGGAACCTCACCGGCGGGTGGAGCTGGCACTGGTTGAACGCTCCGAAAGCCCGGCTCGCGAGAGTGTGGCGATCGTACGGCGTGGCCGTCGAGCCGCGCTCGGGCGACATCGCGCACGGCCTGGCGCTCTATCTGATCGACCGGCGCGGCGACACGCGGACCGCCTATCTGTTCCCATTCCTCCCGGGTTTCGTCCAGCGCGACCTCGGCAGGCTCGCCGCAGAGCCGCCGACATGAGAACGGAGGCGCGCCCCGGCGTGGCGTTGAGGCTGACAGCCCTCGCGGCCGCGGCGACGTCGCTGCTCGCAGTCGTCAGCGGCGCCGAGGGAGGCGGCGCGCCGCACCGCGCCCTCGCTGCGCTCGCGCTGCCGCCGCTGCTCGCGCTGCTCATCGCGGCCGCGGTCTCCCATCGGCGCCTCCTCGCTCCCGCGGCGGCCACGCTCGGGCTCTTCCTCCTGACCGCGATCGTCACCGGCCGCGAGATCCACCTGGCCCTCGCGGCTGCGACGCTCGCCGCCTCGGCGGCTCTCGCTGCAGCGTGCTTCCGCGGCGAGCCCGGCTCGCGCGGGAGCGCCCGCGACTATCTCACGCTCACGAAGCCGCGAATCATGAGCCTGCTGCTCGTCACCGGAGCCTGCGGGATGGTGGTCGCCGCGCAAGGCCGCCCCGGGCCGGCCGCGTTCGGCGAGGCGATGCTCGGCCTCGCGCTCGCCTGCGGCGGGGCGAGCGCGCTCAACCACGTGCTCGACCGTGACATCGACCGCCTGATGGGGCCGCGCACCGCCGGACGCCCCGTCGCGTCGGGCCGGCTGGCCGCGCCGCGGGCGTTCGAGTTCGGGCTGGCCCTTTCCGCATGCTCGTTCGCGCTCCTCGCCTCCACGGTGAACCTCCTCACAGCGGCGCTCGCGCTGGCGGGCAACCTCTTCTACGTCCTCGTCTACACCGGCTTCCTGAAGCGCCGTGGCCCCGAGAACATCGTGCTCGGCGGTGCCGCCGGAGCCGTGCCGCCGCTCGTCGGCTATGCAGCCGCGACCGGAAGGCTCGGGCTTCCGGCCCTTTGGCTGTTCCTGATCGTCTTTCTCTGGACGCCGCCGCATTTCTGGGCGCTCGCCCTGCTGCTGCGCGACCACTACGCGGCGGCGCGCGTGCCGATGCTTCCCGTCGTCCGCGGTGAGCGAGCGACGGTGCAGCGAATGCTCGTCTACACCGTCGCCCTCGTTGCGTTCACCGTGGTGCCGGCCGCCGCCGGCAGCTTCAGCCTGCTCTATCTGACCGGAGCGCTCGTGCTCGGTGGCGTCTTTCTCGTGCTCGTGCTGCGGCTCCGCCGACACGCGGAGCGTCGCGACGCGGCGCTCGTCTTCCACTACTCGCTGCTCTACCTCGCGCTCGTGTTCGCGGCCGCCGCGGCCGACGCCGCGATCTAGGGACCGGCGCGCGCGGTAATCGACGGTCTCGCAGCCCGGACGACGTCGAGGACGTCCCACATCCGCGCCTGCTCATGGCCGGGGACGAGACATGCAAGCCGGAACGTCCCAAACCGCGACGCGGTGAACGAGAACGTGGCCTTCGAGCCCGGCGCGAGGCCCTGCAGCGGGCTCGGGCTCTCGGCGCCTGGAAACGCGGGCCTCCGGGCGAGCGCTCCCTGGACGACTGCGCACGAGTGCCGCATCCCGCCACGGTTCTCGCAGTCGACCGAGACGCGTGACCCGCGCGGCACCCGGACGAGCAGCTCGCCGCGACCGTAGCCGTCGAAGTTGAAGCCGTTGTTCGACGACCCGAGGCCTGCGAGCAGCGTCAGGTGGACGACGCGGCGCTTCGCATCCCACGTCAGAAAGCGTTGAGGATCGGGGCGGGACGCCCAGGCCGAGCATGGGAGAGCAAAGAGCAGAGCGGCGAGCCCGATCGTGATCTCAACATCACGCCGGCGTCGTACGAGGCGGAGCGCCGCTCGAAGCCGGGCCGTCACCGACCCGAGGCGCCCAGGAGCTCCGGGCGCTCGCGGGCGTAGCGGGGGTCGTGATGCGCGGCCAGCTGCGCGAGCAGGGCATCGAGAGACGCGCGACTCTCGCTGTCGAGCGGCGCGAGGAACTCGCTCTCGAGGCGCGAGATGATCGTGCGGAACCTGGCCAGCTGGCGCCGGCCGCCGGCCGTGAGGCTCACGAGGTGCCGCCGCCGATCGTTCGGATCGCGGTGCCGTTCGATCAACCCGCGCTCCTCGAGCGCGTCGAGGAGGCCGACGAGCTGGCTGCGATCGAGACTCAGTGCGTCGGCGATCGCGCCTTGCGTCTCCCGGGCGCCCTCGTCGAGCAGCGCCAGGACGCTGTAGTGGTAGGGGCTGAAGCCTGCGAGCTCGAATTCCTCGAGTGCGCGGGCCTTGATCGCGAAACCCAGGCGCGCGAGCAGGAAGAGCGGGCTGGCCAGCAGCTCTGCGGGCATGCACTCCGGCGCGGGGGGAGCGGCGGGGAACGCCGAAGCAGCTGAGTCCATGGGAATAAGTGTAGCGCGCCCGATCGTTGACGGTGTGTATCGTGGAACAAATAAACGATTGAGAGGATTCTCCTTTGAGCTCCCAAGCCGCTCCTGACAGCAGACGCTGGATCGCCCTTGCGGTGATCGTCACAGCCCAGTTCATGGTCGTGCTGGACGTCGCGATCGTCAACGTCGCCCTACCCTCGATCAAGACCGACCTGCACTTCACGCAGGAGAGCCTCCAGTGGGTGATCACCGCCTACTCGATCCTCTTCGGAGGCGCCCTCCTGCTCGGCGGACGCCTCGCCGACCTGCTCGGCCGCCGCCGCCTCTTCATGGCCGGGCTGCTCCTCTTCACCGTCAGCTCGCTGCTCGACGGGCTTGCCTGGTCCGAGGGCTCCCTGATCGCATTCCGCTCGCTCCAGGGCCTGGGCGCCGCGCTGCTCTCGCCCGCCGCCCTGTCGATCCTGACCACGACCTTCCGCGAGGGTCGCGAGCGCAACCTGGCGCTCGGGATCTGGGGAGCCGCCTCCGGAAGCGGCGGCGCCGCCGGCGTCCTGCTCGGAGGCGCGCTCACGAGCTCGCTCAGCTGGTCGTGGATCTTCTACATCAACGTTCCGGTCGGGGCGCTCGTCCTCGCCGTCACTCCCTGGCTCCTGCGTGAGAGCCGCGCCGAGCTCGATCACCGCCACTTCGACGTGCCCGGTGCGGCCTCGATCACGGGCGGGTTGATGGTGCTCGTCTACGCGATGACGCGCGCAACCCAGCACGGCTGGGCCACGACCGAGACGATCGGCCTGCTCGCGCTCTCCGCGATTCTCGTCCTCGCGTTCGTCGGCATCGAGCTCCGCTCGAAGGCGCCCCTGCTGCCGATGCGGATGTTCCGCCTGCGCACGCTTGCGGGCTCCAACGTCGCCGGGCTCCTGCTCGGCGGAGCGGTCTTCTCGCAGTTCTTCCTGCTGACGCTGTACATGCAGCAGGTTCTCCACTACTCGGCGCTCAAGACC
This sequence comes from uncultured Actinomycetes bacterium, assembly GCA_963757725.1. Lineage (GTDB taxonomy): Bacteria > Actinomycetota > Thermoleophilia > Gaiellales > Gaiellaceae > CAVWSR01. The sequence continues at coordinate 126,778 of CAVWSR010000001.1, read as the reverse complement.
GGGGTCGCGTACGTCGCCCTGACGCTCGCGATCATCATCTTCTCGACGGTCTCCCAGGCGCTCGCGCTGCGGCTCGGGGTCCGGCGCGTCCTGCCGGTCGGTCTCGCGCTGGCGGCCGCCGGACTCGTGCTCTATGCGCAGCTGCCGGTCCACGGGCACTACTTCTGGGATCTCTTCCCGGCCTTCCTGCTCAGCGGCGTCGGCCTGGCGCTCGCCTTCGTGCCGATGACGATCGGCGCCCTCACCGGCGTCGCGGAGTCCGACGCGGGGATCGCGTCAGGGCTGATCAACACCGGCCAGCAGGTCGGGGGAGCGATCGGCGTCGCCGCCGCAACCACGATCGCGACCACATACACGGGCCACTACGTCGACTCGCACGCGGGCGCAGCGGCACTCGGCGGAGCAGCGCTCACGCACGGGTTCGAGATCGCGTTCTACGTGCTCGCGGCCGTGGCCCTGCTCGGCGCGGTGCTCTCAGCCGTGCTGGTCGAGTCGAAGCCGCCCGCAGTCGGAGAGGAGCGCGTCGAGGCGGAGGTCGCGCTCGAGGCGGCTGCTTGATCGGTCGCCGGATCCTGCACGTCTCGCTCGAGGCCCTGATCGTGCTGACGATCGGGGCCTTCGAGCTCCTCCGGGCGGGGCGCTGGGCGGCGGACGCGCTCGCGCCCCGGTAAGGACCACCGCGCCGGAGGAGACACAGGGCTCGTTGCGAACACGCTTTGCGTGTATCGAAGCGGCTTTCTCGTCGGCGTACTGCTGGCCGGGCTGATCCTCAGCATCGGCTCGACCGGCGAGGCAGGACAGGCCGCGACTGCGGCTCCCGGACGGCACGCCGCCCTGCTTCGGTTGGATTCGGGAGTGACCGGCTGGCGCGCTCCGGGCGCGAACGTGTCGGTCAGCGGCTTCGCCGGGAGCCGCGAGACCGTGACGCTCCTTGCTCGGGGCCGCCGCGTGGCCGCCGCCAGGGCGGGAGCGCTCGGTCGCTTCCGGATCCGCTTCACCGCACCCGGCCCCGGTCGCTATCGACTCAGCCTCGTCGGCGAAACCGGTCGACGACTGCCTGCGGGCACGCTCGTCGTCCGGCCGCTCGTGCTCGAGGCGGTCGGCGACATCACGTTCGGCGAGCAGGTCGGCCCTGCCGTTGCCGCGAGGGGCTTCCGCTACCCGTGGAGCGCCGCAGCGCCGATCCTGCGCGCGGCCGACATCGCGACCGGCAACCTCGAGACGTCGATCAGCGACCGCGGCCTCGCGATGAGCGGCAAGCAGTACACCTTTCGCGGCCCTCCCGCGGCCAGCGCAGGGCTCGCCTACGCGGGTCTCGACGTCGTCACGCTCGCGAACAACCACAGCCGCGACTACGGCGCCGACGCGCTCCTCGACACGCTCCGGCACGTCCGCGCCCACGGCATCCAGACGGTCGGCGCCGGGGCGACCGAAGCGGCCGCGTTCCGGCCCGCGGTGATCGAGCGCGGGGGCCTCCGCGTGGCGATTCTCGGCTTCTCCGACGTCAACCCGCCCGGCTTCGCCGCAACGGCGCACGGAGCGGGCACGGCCCGCGCCTCAGCTCCCGCCATCGCTGCGGCCGTCCGGCAGGCGCGCCGCCGCGCCGACCTCGTCGTCTGCTTCTTTCACTGGGGCACCGAGCTGCACGTCGCTCCCGACGGCCGCCAGAGCCAGCTCGCCGGGACCTGCCTGAACGCCGGAGCCACGCTCGTGCTCGGCGCCCACCCCCACGTCTTCGGAAGCCTCACCCGGCCCGCGGGCCACCTCCTCGTCGCCTGGACGCTCGGCAACTTCGTCTTCCCCTCGAGCGGGGTGACCGCCAGAACGGGGATCCTCAAGGTGCTGCTGGACGCAGACGGCGTCCGGGGCGCACGCGTGATCGCGACCCGGATCGACGGCTTCCGCCCGATCCCCGAGCGCGCGCCCGCACCGGCAGAGCAGGCGCCGTAAGGCCGAGCGCCGGCCGCCCGCCGGGGACGGCCGGCGCCCATGGTTCGCTAGGACTCGACCGAGATCTCGTCCTTGTGCTCGGCGAACCACTGCTCGAACGTCTGCAGGGCGGGGTTGAGCTCGCGGGTGAGCGCGAGGTCGCGCGCCCCGACGTACTCGGCCTCGAATTCCTGCTTGAACTGGAACATGTTCCCGAGGTCGTCCGCACCCGGGAAGCCGTAGCCGCGGTACTCGTCGGGGAGGGAGTCGTAGTAGGCGACGTCCTCGCCGTAGGCCTTGCTCATCGTCTCGGCGAACTGCGCGCCGGTGAGGTGCTCGCCCGCGATGCCGACGGTCTTGCCGATGAACTCGTCGCCGCGCTTGAGGATGCCGTACGCGGTCTTGCCGATGTCCTCGGCGGCGATGCTCGGCAGGCGCTTGTCGCCCATCGGCAGTGCGAAGACGAGCTTTCCCGTCCTCGTCTCGCTTCGGCCCCATCCCGAAGTATGATCATGTTGTCCCAGTAGAACGACGTCCGGAGGAACGTCGTCGGCACTCCGGCCGCGAGGAAGACCTCGTTCGGCCTCGCCCTTCGCGTCGAAGTGCGGGACCTTGTACTTGCCGCCGAGCGTCGGCATCCGGTCGTTCGTGATCGGGATGAACTTGCGCGTGTCCTCGAGGCTCGACCAGATCACATGCTTCAGGCCGCTGTCCTTGGCGGCGGCGGCCATCGTCTCGCGCCTGCTCCATCTCCTTCTCGGCCGAGAAGTGCGCCCAGAAGAACGTGACGCAGTACGCGCCGTAGGCGCCGGCGAACGCCGCGCTCGACGCTCGCCGGGTCGTCGATGTCGGCCTGCGACCACCTCGGCGCCGCGGGCGGCGAGCGCCTTGGCCTTGTCCGAGGAGGCATCGCGCGTGAGCGCGCGCGCGGCGAACCCGCCCTCCGGGTCGGCGGTGATCGCCCGCGACGAGCCCTCCGCCCTGCGCGCCGGTCGCTCCTGACGACGGCGATGACCTTCTTGTCAGCCATGGATCCTCCTGTTGAGTTGTGTGGTCAGGGTCGGCTCGACACCTCGGCGGCGATCCGCTCCGCGCCCGGCAGGAACGCGTCCTCGAGCGGCGGGCTGTAGGGGATCGGCGAGTCGGCGTCGCGATCCGCCAGGCGTCGTCGAGATCGCCGAGCGCCGTGCTCGGTGACGAGCGCGAGCACCTCGCCCGCCCAGCCGCCTGTCAGCGGGCCCTCCTCGACGACCGCGAGCCGGTTCGTCTTCTCGACCGAGCGCGACGATCGTCTCGACGTCGACGGGCCGGATCGTGCGCAGGTCGATCACCTCGGCCGAGACGCCCTGCTCGGCCAGGAGCTCGGCCGCCGCGAGGCAGTCGTGGACGCCCTTCATCGCGCTGACGAGCGTCACGTCCGTCGCCGTCGCGCACGACCGCCGCGCGGCCGAGCTCGTAGCCGGCTCGCCGCTCACCGTCGGGCCCTTGAGCGAGTAGAGCCGCTTGTGCTCGAAGAAGACGACGGGGTTGTCGTCGCGGATCGCCGCCTTGAGCAGGCCCTTCGCGTCGGCCGGCGTCGACGGAGCGACGATCTTCAGGCCGGTGATCCCGGTCAGCCACGAGACCGGCATCTGCGAGTGAATCGCGCCGAAGCGGCCGCCGGCGCCGACGACCGAGCGGATCACGAGCGGGACGCTCTGGCGCCCGCGGTCAGGAACCAGTACTTCGTCGCCTGGTTGATCAGGCTGTCCATCGAGAGCGGCGAGGAAGTCGCCGAACATGATCTCGAGCACGGGCCGCATGCCGGTGACCGCCGCGCCGTAGGCGGCGCCCGGTCATCGCGAGCTCGGAGATCGGCGTGTCGAAGACCCGGTCCGGGCCGTACTTCTCGTAGAGGCCCGGGGTGACGGCGAACACGCCGCCCGCGAGCGGCGACGTCCTCGCCGAAGAAGATCACGCGCTCGTCGCGGGCGAGCTCCTCGTCGAGCGCCGCGCGGATCGCCTTCTCGAAACTCGATCTCTGGCATCGTCGCGCTTCTTCCTTTCAGTCGACGACGAGCAGCGTCGGCTGCTCGAGCAGCGTCTGCGCAGGCGCTGCAGGAAGCTGCGCGGCCTCGGCGCCGTAGACGACGCGGTGGTCGCATGAGAGCGCGACGTCCATCAGACGCCGCGCGACGAGCTGCGCCGTCGTCGCCGACCGCCGGCCGCGCGCGCGACCTCGCCGACGGCGAGGATCGCGGCCTGCGGGTGGTTGATCACGGCGGTGAAGCGGCGCACGCCGAACATGCCGAGGTTCGAGACGGTGAACGTGCCGTCGCGCGAGCTCGCCGGGCGCCGATCGTCCTGCGCTGCGCACCTGCTCGGCCAGCCGCGCGCGATCGGCGGCGATCTCGAACATCGACTTCCGGTCGGCGTCGAAGATCGTCGGCACGAGGAGCGCGTCGTCCGTCGCGACGGCGATGCCCGACGTTGACGCGCGCGTAGCGGCAGCACGCCGTCGCCGCTCGTACGAGGCGTTCAGCGTCCGGAAACTCGCCGCAGCGCGAGCGCGACGGCGCGGACGACGAGATCGTTGAACGACGGCAGCGGCTCGCGCCCGGACTCGCGGAGCTCCTCGCGCAGCGCGCGCCGCCGCCTCCATGTCGATCTCCGCCTCGAGCGTGAACTCCGGGATCTCGCGCCCGCGACTCGGTCATGCGCTGGGCGATCGTCCGCTGCGTGGCGGTGCAGCATCTCCTCGGCGCGCCGCGCCCGCCCGCCGGCGGCGACGGCGCGCGCCGTTCCCGGCCGCGGCGCGGACGTCGGCGCGCGACGATCCGGCCGCCGGGGCCGGTGCCGCTCGACGCCCGTCGAGCGAGACGCCGAGCTCGCGGCGCGAGCCGCCGCGCGACGGGCGTCGCCCGGCTGCGCCCGCCCTGCTCGCGCGCCGCGCGGCGGCGGCGGCCGGCGCGGCGCGGTGCGGCCGGGCGCTGCGGCGCCGTCGGCAGCGCCGCGGCGGGCCGGTGCCGCTGCCCTGCGCACTGCGCCGCGCGATCGCCGCGCCGAGCGCCGCGGTCTCGCCCTCGGCGACGAGGATCTCCTCGAGGACGCCGTCGCCTCCGCCTCGTAGACCACCGTCGCCTTGTCGGTCTCGACCTCGACGAGCGGCTCGCCCTTCGCCACCGCGTCGCCCGGGCGCTTCAGCCACTGAGGACGGTCGCCTCCTCCATCGAGTCGGAGAGCCGCGGCATCCCGATCTCGACCACGGACGGCCCGCCCGGCCCGTCCTGCGCGGCCGTCATCCTGCCTCCGCCGGCGCACCGACCCGCGAGGCGGCCGTCCGGATGCCGCGCGCACGCGAGTAGACGCCCGGCGCCGACCAGGATCAGGAAACCGGGAGCCGTAGTAACGGCCACGGTGGATGCCGATCTGCAGGAAGGTCGTCGCTGTGACGACCTCCTGGATCAGCACGGCACCGAGCAAGGCACCGACGAACGAGCCGCGCCCGCCGAAGATGCTCGCGCCGCCGAGCACGACGGCGGTGATCGCCTTGAGCGTGTAGTTGACGCTCGCTCCCGGCCGCGTCGCCGATCCGGCGACCGAGGAAGGCCGCGAGCACGACGCCCGCCGGCGACGGCGAACAGCGAGCACGTCACGTAGGCGCCGGCGAGCGTCAGGTTGACGCGAGCGCCGAGCCGGTGTGCGCGCGTCTCGTCCGAGCCGACCGCGCGCACCTGAGCCCCGCCCGCGTGCGCCGCAGCACGTAGCTCGCAGAACACCGCGGCGACGACCGCGGCGATGAACGCGACCGGCATCCGGCCGGCGTTCGTCTTCGATCGCGTCGGTCAGTCCGGGCGGAAGAAGCCTCCCGGCACGGGCCGCACGAGCAGCGAGACGCCCTGGATGACGATGAAGCTGGCGAGCGTGGCCAGGACCGGGGCCAGCCGGAAGACGCGGACGAGGCGCGACGTTGCCGAGCCCGACGGCGAGGCCGCGCCGATGACGGCGAGCACACCGAGCGCGAGCCGCCGGCCGCCCTGCCCGGCGGTCACGAAGAACGAGAGGATGACGACGGTCGAGTCCCGTCAGCGGCCCGACCGAGAGGTCGATGCCGCCCGTGAGCAGCACGACCAGCTGCCCGAGGCTGACGAACACGAGCGCGCTCGCGAGCAGCAGCATCCCGGCCGGCCCGGCGAAGTTGTACCCGGTGAAGAAGCGGTCGTTCGTGAGCCCGGTGTACAGCGCCCAGGCCGACGATCAGCAGCACGAGCACGACGCTGGGCAGGTAGTCGCCCGCTGACGAACCGGCGCAGCCGGAGCAGCCGGCGCGCGTGCGCGGCGAGGCCTCGGCCCGGCGACGGGCGTCCGACGTGATCGCCGCCCCGGTGATGTTCTCCTCGGTGATCTCGTCGCCCTCCAGCTCCGCACGACCTCGCCGCGCGAGAAGACGAGCACCCGGTCGCAGAGACCCTGCGAGCTCGATCGACGTCGGAGGAGAGCACGACGACCGCCTTGCCCGCCTCCGCCGTCGGCGCGGAGCACCTGGTAGATCTCGATCCGGGCGCCCGCATCGACGCCGCGCGTCGGCTCGTCCGCGAGCAGCACGGCGGCTCGGCGAGCGAGCGAGCGCGCGAACAGGACCTTCTGCTGGTTGCCGCCCGACAGCGACGAGACCGGCGGTCTCCGCGCTCGGAGTCCGGACGCGAGAGCCGCTCGATCTGCTCCGCGACCGTCCCGCGGCTCGCGCTGCCGGCTGACGATGCCGCCCGCGCGGCGACCCGCGTCAGCGCGAGGAGCGAGATGTTCTCGCGCACGCTCAGCGGCAGGAAGACGCCCTCGCGTGGCGGTCGCCGGGCAGATGGACGATCCCGGCCGGCGTGCGCGCGCCGGGGCCGCCGAGCGGCACCCGGCTCGCCGCGCAGCCGCACCTCGCCGCGCGACGGCAGCAGGCCGGCGAGCGCGCGCAGGAACTCGCGCTGGCCGTTGCCCTCGACGCCCGGCGAGCCCGACGATCTCGCCCGGCCGCACCGTCAGCGCGACCGTCGTGGAAGTCGTCGCCGCTGAGGCACACGACCTCGAGCAGCGGCTCCGCCCCTCGGCGGACCGTCGCCTTGGCGGGGAAGACCTGGTCGACCGAGCGGCCGATGATCAGGTCGCAGGATCTCGGCCTCGGAGACGTCGGCGGCGGCGAACGTGCCGCGCGTCTCGCCGTCCCGGAGCACCGTGATGCGGTCGGCGATCCGCTGCACCTCGGGCAGCCGATGCGAGATGTAGACGACCGCGGTGCCGGCCTCGGCCGAGCGAGCGGATCTGCTCGAACAGCCGCTCGCTCTCGTCGCGCGTGAGCGACTCTGTCGGCTCGTCGAGCACGAGCACCTGCGACTCGAGCGCGAGCGCCTTCGCGATCTCGAGCAGCTGGCGGTCGGCGACGCTCAGCTCGCTCGACACGCGCCGCGCGGGTCGATCCGGCGCCGATCGCGGCGAGCTTCTCCGCTCGTCCAGGCGGACGTCGCGCGACACGCGGCGGCCGCAGGCGCCGCGGGCATCGCGAACACCATGTTCTCGGCGACGGTGAGATCTTCGAGGATCGAGAGGTGCTGGTAGACGACCGCCAGGCCGAGCGCCTGCGCGGCGACCGGCGAGGGCTGGTCCATGACCGGTCGCCGCCGATCTCGACCGTGCCCGAGTCGGGCAGCAGTCGAGCCGGCGGCGACGGCCATCAACGTCGACTTGCCCGCGCCGTTCTCCCCGACGAGTGCGTGGACCTCGCCCTCGAGCGACGTCGAAGCTGACGCCCTTGAGCGCGACCACGCCGGGGAACGTCTTGACGACGTCCGAGAGGCGGAGAACGACGCGGGCAGTCGGAGCTCATCGCCGGACCTACGCGCTTTCCGTACTTCGCGATCGTCGGCGGCCGAGAGCTTGTTCGAGGGGTAGAAGTCCGGCGCGAGCCTTCGGAGTTGCACGCAGCGGCTTGCTCGTTCGAGCGAGTCCTCGAAGAACGGCAGCGTGTAGATGCTGACGGCTCGTTGTTCGGCGATGCCCTCGGCAGCGGCGATCGCCTTGCGGGCCGCGATCCGGCCGAGCCAGTTGCGCGTACGAGATCGTCGCGATCTGGTACGCGGGGCCGACTCCCTGGTCTGCTTGTACAGGCAGCTGCAGCCCGTTCGCGTCGAGGGTCGCGATCGGCACGAGCTTGCGGCCGGCCGCTCTGGAACGCGCGAGACGCCCGCGAGCGCGTCGGTGCCGTAGTTCGGAGATGATCCCGTCGATCTTCGGGTACTTGGCCAGAGCGCCGCCGTGACCTTCTGCGCGGTCGCGGGATCCCAGTTCGTCACCGGCCAGCCCTTGTCGCCCGTGAGCAGCTTCATGCCCGGATGCTTCGCGAACACCTTGACGATCGCCGCGAGCTGGTCCCGCGCCGACCGGGTTGCCGGCCGGGCCGCCGTGTAGATCACGTTGCCCTTGCCGTGCAGCGCCTTCACCATCCAGTTCGCCCAGATCGTGCCCGCGTAAGCCGGAGTTCCAGTCGACGTAGGTGACGTAGTCGGTGCCGTTCTTGCCGCTCGGGTCGGCGCCCCACGGCACGACCTTGACGCCGGCCGCCGTCGCCGCCTGGAGCGCAGCGAGCTCGGCCTGGCCGAAGTCGGGGATCACCGCGAGCGCGTTCGCCCCCTGGGCGGCGGCGCTGTTGATGTCGGAGATCATCTTCTGCAGGTCGCCGCCGCCGGCGGCGACGATCTGCTTGACGTTCTTGCACTTCGCAGCCTCGGAACGGGCGGCCGCGTACGACTCCTGCGACCAGGCGTTGATGCCGAAGCCGTCCTGGATCGCCGAGCGTGATCTGCTTGGTCCCGCAGAAGGGAATGTTGTTCGAAGATGCCGGAGGCGGCGATCTCCTGGGCCGCGGTCGGCCGACTTCGACGGACGCCGGGTCTCGCCGCCGCGATGCCGACGCCGACAGTGCGCCGGCCAGGCCACCACGACGAGCACCAGCACCGCGAGCGTCAGCCCGCGTACTGGACCTTCCTGGTCATTCAGACCTCCTCGACCCCGGCTGTGCGTGGGTCGTGCCGCGACCCACCGCGGAGCCTGCGGCCGTGTCGGTGTGGCTCCTTCGTCCGGCGCGGGGTCATGCGGCCCCGGCGAGGCTCGAGCGAAGCAGCCGAAGGGGGAAAGAGCTGTCTGACGCGCCGCCAGGGCACGTTTCGAATCGCCATGCCGACGGCGATGATCGAGCCCTGGATCAGCAGCTGCACCGAGGCGGGCGCGCCCATGCCGAGCACGACCTGCTCGAGCTGGGTCAGGAAGAGCGCGCCGACGGCGGTCGCGACGACGCTCCCGGTCCCGCCGGTCAGCGCCGTGCCGCCGAGCACGACGGCCGCGATCGTCGGCAGCAGATAGTCGTTGCCGGCGCCGATCCCCGGCGTGCCGAGAAAGCCGGCGATCAGGATCCCGGCGCCCCCGTAGGCGAGGCTCGCGAGCACGTACGTCCCGACCTCGTAGGCCTTGACGCGCACGCCGGCGACGTGGGCCGCGGCCGGGCTGGCGCCGACCGTGACGAACCTCCGGCCGAGAATGGAGACGCGGATGACCGCAGCGACGAGCGCCACCGCGGCGGCGGCGATGATCACCGTGTTCGGGATCCCGCCCGTCTTCTCGAAGGCGAACTTGTTCAGCCCGGGCGGTGCGGCTGCCGTCGAGGCGCCGCTCGTGATCTGCAGGACGACGCCCGTGAGCAGCGCGTTGACGCCGAGTGTCGCGACGAGCGGCGTGACGCCGAGCCACGTGATCGCGATCCCGCTGAGCAGCCCGGACAGGGCGCAGGCGAGGACGATCAACCCGATCGCGGCCGGCAGGCGATGGTCGCTGCCGCTCGGGTACTTGGTGACGATGATCGTCGTCAGCGTGATCATCCCGGGCACCGAGAGATCGAGCCCCCGCTGCTGGATCACGAGCGTCTGACCGATGCCGGCGATCGCCAGGATCGCGGCGAACGGCAGCGTCGACAGGAGCGCGCTATGGCTGACGCTGCCCGAGGCGAGCAGCGGGCTGATCGCAAAGAGCAGGGCCGTCGCAACCCAGATCGCCGAGAAGCGCGGAACCCGGAGGCCGGTCAGCCGCCCGGCGAGTCTTGGAGACCAGGCCGAGCCGGCCTTCGACCCGCGCTGCAATGCCACTTCGCCGACGGCCTTACCGGGCAGTCCAGCCACCGTCGACGACGAGCGACTGTCCGTCGACGTACGCCGACAGCCGCGAGAGGAGGAACACGATCGCCGGCGCCAGCTCGTCGGGCCCGTCGATCCGGCCGATCGGGGTGTTCTGCAGGATCCAGTCCTCGTAGCCCGCGTTCGCGTCGAGGTGCGGCTGGAGCATCGGCGTGCGGACGTAGCCGGGGACGACGATGTTGACGCGGATCCCCCTCGGGGCGAGCTCGATCGCGAGCGCCCGCGTCACGGATGCCACCGCTCCCTTCGTCGCGGAGTAGGCCGAGCAGCCGGTAAAGCCGAAGCTGCCTGTCGTCGACCCGACGAAGACCACCGACGAGCCCTCTGCCAGATGCGGCGCGGCGCGCTTGGTCATCATCATCGGCGCGACGACGTTCGTCTTCCACTGGCGATCGATGCACTCGAACGAGGTGTCCTCGAGCGGCCGCGGGTCGAACAGGCTCGCCGTGTGCACGAGCCCGTGGAGCGAGCCGAACTCGTCGAGCGCCCGATCGACGAGCCCGGCCGCGGCTTCGGGATCCTCGAGATCGGCGCTCGCAGCGACGCCGCGGCCGCCGAGCGCGTTCACGTTCGCCACCTGCTCGCCCAGGCGATCCTCGTCACGGCCGACGAGCAGCACCGACGCGCCCGCCGAGCCCAGGGCCCGTGCGGTCGCCGCCCCGATGCCCGAACTTGCTCCGGTCACGATCACCGGCTTGCCCGCAAGACCCCAGTCGAGGCTGGCCGCTTCCACGTCTCCTCCACGTCGAGGGGAACGACTGACGCGAGCGACGTTAAGCAATGCTTGGCGTCGTGTCAAGGTTGACTGAACGCTCGGCGCAGGGCAGCTCGTACTCCGGCTCGTGGTGGCGGCCGAGCACGACCCAGATGGCGTTGACGACCTCGTCGCCGTCGTTGTGCAGCCGGTGCGGAACCGTCGACTCGAACGAGATCGAGTCTCCCGGCCCGAGCACGTGTTCCTCGAAGCCGACGGTGACGCCGAGCCGGCCGCTGATCACGAGCCCGAACTCGCGCCCGTTGTGCCGGACGAGCTTGCCGTCGGGGCTCGAGGCGCCTCCGACCTCGTAGGTCGTGTGGAGGAAGTCGACGTCGCGGTCGTTCCAGGTGGTGAGACGCTCCCAGCGGACCCCCGACTCGAGCTCGATCACCCGCCGCACGTCTGCACGCTGCACGCGGCCCTCCCCGGTGCGGTCTGGCCCTCGGGCCGAGCCGCCGCTTCGTGCTGCAGCGTCGGACGCTCGACCGCATCCGGCTCCTGCTCCGGCTCCGCTGCGGCGAACACCTCGTCGAGCGAGACGCCGAGCTCGCTGACCATCGCGTAGAGCGTCCGCACGGAGGGTTGCGATCTTGCCGGTCTCGATCTGCGAGACGAGGCTCGGGGACACCTCGAGCCGGCGCGCCAGCTCGCGCAGGCTCAGGCCGAGGCGATCGCGCTCGCGGCGCAACCGCTCGCCGAGCGGCGAGGTGACGGGATGCCGCCCGTTCGCGCGCCGCCCCTTGCCCGTGGCCTTGTCTCCGATCGGGCCGGTCACCACGTCTCCCGGCGACAGGTCAGCCGGCTGCAGCTTCCTTGAACTCCGCGTAGCGGCCGGGCTCTGGGAACGGTGCCGCGAGCGCAGACTGCTCGATCCGCTCCAGCTCGGCCTGCACGTCGTCGGCGATCGCGCTGAGCGCGTCAGCACCGTGCGCGGAGCGCAGCCGGTCGGCGGCGACCGTGAGCGGGTCGCGCTCCTTCCAGCGTTCGAGCTCGCCCTCGGGGCGGTACTTCCCCGGGTCGCTGCGCGAATGGCCGACGAACCTGTAGGTCTTCGCCTCGACGAACTCCGGCCCCGCTCCGCGGCGGACGCGCTCGGTCAGCTCGAGCGCGGCCTCGCGGACGGCGGTGACGTCCATCCCGTCGAGCTCGCGCGCCGGCAGCCCCATCGATTCGGCCCGCGCGAGGATCGAGCCGCCCGTCACCGCCTCCATCGGCGTGTACTCGCCGTAGCCGTTGTTCTCGCAGACGAACACGACGGGCAGGTTCAGCACCTTCGCGAAGTTGAGGCACTCGAAGAAGTACGCCTGATTCGTCGCGCCGTCGCCGAAGTAGGCGACCGCGATCGACCCGCTCCCCCGCAGCGCGAGCGCGGCGCCGGTGGCTGCCGCGATGCTGCCCCCGACGATCCCGTAGCAGCCGATCAGGCCGTGATCCGGGTCGACGACGTTCATCGAGCCTGCACGGCCGCCGTTGATCCCGGTCGCCCGGCCCAGCATCTCCGCCAGGAGCGCTTCCGGGTCGGCGCCCATCGCCAGCGTGTGCCCGTGCCCGCGGTAGGTGCACGCGACGCGGTCGCCAGGCCGCAGCGCGCTCGAGAAGCCGACCGCGACCGCCTCCTGCCCCGAGTAGAGATGCGTCGTCCCGTACACCTCGCCCCGCAGGAACAGCGACTGGACGAGCTCCTCGAAGCCGCGGATCAGCAGCATCCGGCGGTAGAGGTCGGTCTCGGAGGCCGCGCGGGTCTCGCCCTCGATCTTCGCGGAGGTCATCAGGCCTCGACGGCCTCGTAGGGCTGCGGGATCCAGTCGCCGCCGGTGCGCGCGCCGCCGCGGCCCTCGGCCCGATGCAGGATGTCGTCCCTCGACTCGATCGCGAGCCGGCGGACTCGCTCGGCGTCGACCCCGAGCAGCTTGCCGTCCCGCTTGACGATCTTCCCGTCGACGAGGATCGTGTCGACGAGGCCGGGATGCGCGCTGTAGACGAACGCGCCGACCGGGTTGTTGAGCGGGGTCATCCCGAACGAGTCGGCCCGGACGACGATCACGTCCGCGCGCTTGCCGGGGGTGAGCGAGCCGATCTTGTGCTCGAGCCCGCACGCGCGCGCTCCCTCGATCGTCGCGAACTCGAGCACGTCGCGGCAAGTGAGCTCCATTTCGCGCACGGTGGGCTCGCCGCGTTCGCGCGCGTGTTCGTTGTCGAAGCCGCGCTCCGTGCCGATCGTCGCCCGCATGGTGCCGAACATGTGCCCACCGTTCGAGCAGCAGACGTCGATCGAGAGGCTGGGCCGGATTCCTGCGTCGAGCAGGCGGCCCGTGGCCGGCCAGCCGTGCCCCATCTGCAGCTCGATGTCGGGAGAGATCGAGGCGCTGCAGCCCGCGTCCGCCATCATCTGCAGCTCGTCGTCGGCAAGCGTGTTGCAGTGGACGAAGGTCATCGTCGGACCGAGCAGGCCGCGCTCGGCGAGCGCCGCGACCGGGCGGTTCCTGCCCCATTCGCCGTCGCCGAAATGGCAGCTGATCCGGATCCCGAGCTCGTCGGCGAGCCGCCAGTCGGCCTCGGTCACGTCCATCGTCGCGAACTGGTTGCCGCGTGGTGCGAGGCAGAGCGTGACGAGCTGGTCGTCGGAGGCGAGCCGCCCCTCGCGCAGCCGGCGCACGTCCTCGGCGGGGTGCGGCAGCGCGCTGACCGGCTGCCAGTGCCGGTGGCCGCCGCCGTGTCCGAAGACGACCCGGGAGCCCGACTCGAACGCCGCCTCGACCGCTGCGTCGGTGTGCTCGGGCGTGTTCAGGTTGTGCGACCAGTCGAGCAGCGTCGTGATCCCCGAGTCGAGCGCCTCCAGCGTGCCGATCAGGTTGCCCGAGTAGGTGTCCTCGGGCCGGTAGAGGCCGCTCATCGTGCCGTGGAGGCCGGTGAAGTAGTGCGCGAGCGTCCAGTCGGAGGCGATGTTGCGGAAGAGCGCCTGCCACGTGTGGCGGTGCGTGTCGACCATGCCGGGCAGCACGATGCAGTCGGCTGCATCGAGGACCTCGGCGTCAGCCGCCTCGAGGTTCGGGCCGACCGCAGCGATCGCGCCGTCCTCGACCAGCACGTCGGCCTCGGCGAAGTCGCCGAGCTCGCGGTCGACGGTGATCACGGTGCCACCCTTGATCAGGGTGCGCGCCGTCATTCGACGCTCGCGCCGGCGAGCGCAGTCGCGGTCAGGTCGACGTCGCGGACGACTCTGCCTTCGAGCAGGTCGATGCCCCGCACGTACGTCGTGCCGGTGACGAGCAGCTCCTCGGCGGGGAAGCGCGTGAGCACGCGCGGCCCGTCGGAGGTGACCTCGACCTCCTCCTCGATCCGGGCGGCCGAGCGGCCGTCCGTCGCGGGGCAGTACGTCTCGAGCGCGAACACCATCCCGACCTCGAGCTCGACCGGCGAGTCGAACGAGTGCAGGCGCGAGATCATCGGCGACTCGTACAGCCCGACGCCGAGGCCGTGGCCGAACTGGAGCCCGAAAGCGGCACGCTCGTCGGTCATGTTCAGGTCCTGCGCCGTCGGCCAGACAGCGGCGATCTTGTCGGTGGTCATGCCGGGGCGGACGAGGTCGATCGCGGCGTCGAGCCACTCCCGGCACTGCTTGTACGCGTCGAGCTGCGGCGGCGTCGCGTAGCCGACGTTGAACGTCCGGTAGTAGCACGTCCGGTAGCCCATGAACGAGTGGATGATGTCGAAGAAGCACTGGTCGCCCGGACGCAGGAGCCGGTCGGCGAACGTGTGCGGATGCGGGATGCAGCGGTCGCCGGAGATGGCGTTGATCGCCTCGACGTGCTCGGAGCCGAGGTCGAACAGCACCTTCATCGCCGCCGCGACGACCTGGTTCTCGGTCACGCCCGGGCGGAGCATCCGATAGATCTCCTCGTAGGCGGCGTCGACGATCGCAGCGGCGTGGTCGAGCAGCGCGAGCTCGTCCTCGGTCTTGAGCTTGCGCGCCTCCAGCATGATCGGCTGCGAGTCGGCCACCTCGATGCCCTTGCGCTGGAGCGCGAGCAGCGTCGTGATGTCCGGCACGTCCATCCCCACCGGCTCCGATGCGAGCCCGCGCTCCTCGAGCTCGCCGTGGATCATCTCGGCCAGCGCGTCGGGGATACCGGTCTCGTTCGGCATCGCCCCGCGCATCGGCGGCACCCACGCGCGCCAGCTCGACTGGGGCAGCCAGGGGCAGTAGAGCTGGTGGTGCTTCGCGGCGGAGCCGAAGTCCCAGAGGATCGGATCGCCGCCGCGCGGGAGCAGGGCGAAGCGGATGTTCTTGTCGCGCTCCCAGGTGCCGATCGCGGTGCTCGTGACGTACCGGAGGTTGTTCGGGTCGAACAGCAGCAGCGACCCGAGCTCAGAGGCCTCGAGCGACGCCTTCGCCCGTGCCAGCCGAGTGGTGCGGAGGCGGTCGAAGTTGATCCGCTGCTCCCAGTCGACTGCCATTGTCGCGCCGCGTGACGCAATGCTCATGGTCTGGCCTCCCGCCTCTTATTGCTGTTCAGCGATTCTGCACATGATTCCCAGACGCGTCAACCAGAGCGGCGAAGTTCCGTCGCGCGGCGCCGCCGGAGCGCCCACTGACAAGGGCGACGCCGTCTCGGGGAGCGCAGGATTCACCCGGGGGAAGCCCGCCCGGGAAGGCCGACCGGCGTTGTGCCTGCCCGCGGCCCGACTGTTTAGTGCAAAGGAACGGAGCGCGAAGCCGCTAGAGCTGCTCGACGCGCCGGAGCAGCTCGTCCGGGCCGAACGGCTTCACGAGCAGCGGGTCCCGGTCTTCGCCGCCGGGCGGAAGCTTGGTGCCGTAGCCCGACATGAAGATGATCTTCAGCTTCGGCGAGAGGGCCTTCAGGGCATCTGCCAGCTCGAGGCCGCCCGCCGGCGGCATCACGAGGTCGGCGATCACCAGCTCGACCGACTCGTCGATCTGTGCGAGCGCCTCCTGCCCGTTGCTCGCCTCGAGGACGGTGTGGCCGGCGTTCCTCAGGAAGAGCGCGACCAGGCTGCGAACGGCGTCGTCGTCATCCGCGACGAGGATCGTCCGGGCGCCATGCGGCTGCTCTGCAACGGTCATTGCTCGATCATGATCGGAATCCGACGCCGTCGGCACGATCCCCGAAAGCGAGCGTCGCAGCTCCCCCATTGTGCGCTCGGAGCGGCGTGCGCGTCGGCCTCGCGACACAGGTACAAGCCATACTCGGGCGATGAGCCCCGGTCCCCTGGACGACCTCGCCCGCGGCCTGCGCATCATCCGCAATCGAATCGCCGAGTCCGCGGGCGCCGACCCGGTCGACTGGGTCAGCGGACAGCTCGCGCGTCCTGAGCCGGCACGCCCGGTCGAGGAGCTCCAGGCGGAGCTCGACGCCCTCGTAGGGCTCGAGACCGTCAAGGAGCAGGTGCGCTCGCTCGTCGCGTTCCTGCAGGTCCAGGCGCGCCGGGCCGAGCACGGGCTCCCGGAGGCCGCCACCTCGCAGCACCTCGTCTTCCTCGGCAATCCCGGCACGGGCAAGACGACGATCGCGCGGCTCCTGGCCGAGATGTACCGCTCGATGGGCCTGCTCGCGAAAGGGCACCTCGTCGAGGTCGACCGGGCCGAGCTCGTCGGCGAGTACGTCGGCTCCACCGCGATCAAGACCGACCGCGCGATCCGCCGTGCGCTCGACGGCGTGCTGTTCATCGACGAGGCGTACGCCCTGTCGCCGTCCGTCGAGCGGCTCGACTTCGGCCCGGAGGCAATCGAGACGCTGCTGAAGCGGATGGAGGACTACCGCCACCGCCTCGTCGTGATCGTCGCCGGCTACCCGCGGCTGATGCACCGCTTCCTGCAGTCGAATCCCGGCCTGCGCTCGCGCTTCTCGCGGGAGCTCGTCTTCCCCGACTATGCGACGCCGGCGCTGATCGCGATCGCTGAGAGCTTCGCCGCGGAGAACCGCTACGCCTTCGCTCCGGAGGCGCTCGCGGAGCTGCAGTCGATCTTCGACGCGGTGGGGCGCGGTGAGGGTTTCGGCAACGCGCGCTTCGCCCGCACGCTGTTCGAGCAGGCGCTGAACGCGCAGGCGGTCAGGCTCGCCGCAGGCCCGCTCGCCGAGCTCGAGCCGGTCGAGCTGATGACCCTGACCGCCGGGGACATCGCCGCCGCGGCGCGGGCGCTCGGCGAGGAGGCTCCCGGTGCGGGGCCGCCGCGGCGCTGGCCGCGCCGCCGCTAGCGAGGCTGCGACCGGCCGCGCGGCCGACGCCGATACTGGCGGGGTGATCGCCCACGCGCTCGCCGCCGCGCTCATCTGTCTCGATCCGGGCCACGCGACGCTCCCGTCGGTCGGCCGCCAGGTCGAGCCGATCGGCCCCGGCTCCCGGGTGCTGAAGATCAAGGACGGCGGCGGCGCCGCGGGCGAGGCGCCGGTCGCGCTCGCAATCGCCCGGCGCACGCGGGCGCTGC
Organism: uncultured Actinomycetes bacterium; assembly: GCA_963757725.1. Lineage (GTDB taxonomy): Bacteria > Actinomycetota > Thermoleophilia > Gaiellales > Gaiellaceae > CAVWSR01. Next base: position 109,437 of record CAVWSR010000001.1, on the reverse strand, counting down.
TCGAGCGCGAGGGCCTGCGTGTGGCCCTGACCCGCACGGGCACGGGCTACCGTGGCGGCAACATCGCGCGTGCCCGCTTCTGCAACACGCGCCGGGCCGCGCTGATGATCCGGATCCACGCCGACGGCTCGACCGACCCGTCGCGGCACGGGCTGTCGACGCTCTATCCCGCCCTCCACCGCGGGTGGACGGACGACATCTATGCGGCAAGCCTCCGCGCTGCTCGCCTCGTCCAGCGGGAGCTCGTGCGCACGACCGGCGCGAGCGACCTCGGCCTGGTGCAGCGCGGCGACCTGACCGGCTTCAACTGGGCGGACGTCCCGGTCGTGCTCGTCGAGACCGGCTTCCTCTCGAACCCCGCCGAGCGCACGAAGCTCGAGTCGGCCTCCTATCAGGAGCGGATCGCGCGCGGGCTCGCCGCCGCCGCGAGGGCCTTCACTCTGAAGCGCTAGCGTCCCTGCGCATCCGCTCGGCGGCCGCTCGGCCCGTCTCGTGCACCTGGCGGCGGCGCTCGTCGAGGTCGAGGCCGAGCTCGGCGGCAGCGGCGGGCGGCTCCGCCGACTCGTCCTCCGCACGCTCGCCGACGATCGGCTTCGACTCTGCGAGCTTGGCCCGGAGCTCCGCTGCGCGCGGGTCGGCCGCAGGCTCGCCGATGGGCCGCCGGGCGGGCAGAGCAGCGGGCCGGCGGCGGCCGAGGAGCAGGCGCGCGAGAGCGATTCCACCAAGAAGCCAGGCGAGGCGTGCGCGCACGGGCCGATGCTACACTGCCGCCTCTTCCTGCTCCGCCACGCGCCGTCTCCCGAACGGCGCCCCTGCCCGGCGGGGCCGATTCAGACCAGAGGAAGGAGGTTCGGGACTCTTGACGACTGCCTACGAGATTCTGCTCATGCTCGATCCGGAGCTGCCCGAGGAGCGCCAGTCCGAGATCGTGGCGCGCATGCGGGAGCTGATCGAGAAGAGCGACGGCACCTGGGGGAACCAGGAGCCCTGGGGGCGGCGCAAGCTCGCCTACGAGATCGATCACAAGGGCGAGGGCACCTACCACCTGCTCACGTTCGAGTGCGCGCCCGAGACGCTCGACGAGGTGTCGCGCATCCTCAAGATCACCGACGGCGTGATGCGCCACCTGGCCGTACGACGCGTCGTCGGCTCGCGCCCCGGCGCGCCGCCGCCCTACGAGGAGCCCGCCGCGGCCGAGGAGTCCGTCGGGCAGCGCCGCTACGCTGGAGCGAACACCCGTTCGCATTCCGAGGAGGAGAACTAATGGCCCGCTCGATCAACCGCGTCGTCATCGTCGGCAACCTCACCCGCGACCCGGAGCTGCGCCACACGGCCAGCGGAACTGCCGTCTGCAGCCTGCGCGTCGCCGTCAACTCGCAGCGCAAGGACCAGTCCGGCCAGTGGGTGGACAAGCCCAACTACTTCGACGTCACCGTCTGGGACAAGCAGGGCGAGAACTGCGCGCAGTACCTCGCCAAGGGCCGTCCCGTCGCGATCGACGGCCGCCTCGACTGGCGCGAGTGGGACGCCCAGGACGGCACCAAGCGCCAGGCGGTCGAGATCATCGCCGACAGCGTCCAGTTCCTCGGCAGCCGTGAAGACGGCGGCGGCGGAGGCGGCAGCTCCCAGGCGCAGTTCGTGCCCGCGAGCGCCGCGGCCGAGTCGGCCGACTTCGGCCCGTCCGGCGCCGACGACGACATCCCGTTCTAGGAGGAGAAGGCTTTGGCTCAACAGGCACCCAAGCGCAAGCGCCCCGGCGCTCCCACAGGCCCTACCCGGCGGAAGTCCTGCTACTTCTGCAAGGAGAAGGTCGAGCAGGTCGACTACAAGAACTACAACCAACTCCGCCGCTACATCTCGGAGAAGGGCAAGATCCGCTCGCGCCGGATCACGGGCGCTTGCCGCCGCCACCAGGTGCAGGTCGCCACGGCGGTGAAGCGGGCCCGCGAGATGGCTCTGCTCCCCTACGTCAGCGACTGACCATGGACGTGATTCTCCTTTCAGACGTCGAGAAGGTCGGTCTCCGCGGGGAGGTCGTCTCGGTCGCGCGCGGCTACGCCCGCAACTTCCTGCTGCCGCGCCGGCTGGCGGAGACGGCCACGCCCGCCAAGGTCGCCGAGCTGCAGAAGCGCGACGACCGCCGAGCGCGCCAGGAGGCGAAGAGCGTCGACGAGGCCCGCGCGATCGCCGCTCGCCTCGGACAGGCCGAGCTCCGCTTCGAGGTCAAGGCCGGGCCGACGGGCTCGCTGTTCGGCTCCGTCACCGCGACCGACGTCGCCGACGAGCTGTGGAAGACCGAGAGGATCCGCGTCGACCGGCGCAAGATCGACCTCCACGACCCGCTCAAGAAGATCGGCTACTTCAGCGTGCCTGTCGAGGTGTTCCAGGACGTGACCGTCGAGGTGCGGACGCTCGTGATCCCCGAGGGCGGCGAGCTGCCGCCCGAGGCCGACTACCTCGCCGCTCAGGAAGAGGAGCGCGCGGCCGCACTGGAGGCCGAGGCTGCTGCAAAGGCCGAGCTCGCGCTCGAGCAGGAGCTCGCCCCCGTGCGCGCGCCCGAGCCTCCCGCGGCTGCCGCCCCGCCCGCGGACGAGGGTGTGGCGGAGCAAGCAGAGGTGGACGACGGGCCGGCCTACGGCCAGGCCGACGTCCCCGATGCCGAGCCGCGCGCCTAGCGCCGACCCGGCGCGAATCCACAGCTCGTCCACAGCCCCTGTGCAGAACGAATCGAAGTTGCCGCTAAATGCGGCAACTTCGATTTAACAAGTTCGCCACAGTTGTGGACGGCGGGGACGGATCTGGGGATAGAATAGGAACATATGTTCTGTTCCCGCTGCACACACGGCCTATTTGGCCCTGATCGAAAAAGCGGCTTCACTAGGCGGCCGTGGCCCAGCTAGCCTCTATCTCGTCGGCCGCGCCGGTTCCGCCTCAGAACCTCGAGGCGGAGGAGTCGATCCTCGGCGCGATGATGCTGGCCCCGGGGGCGATCGGCGCGGTCAGCGAGATCGTCTCGGCGGGGGACTTCTACCGCGAGAGCCACGGGATGATCTACCGCGCCGCGCTCGACCTCTACAGCCGCGGCGAGCCGGTCGACGCGATCACGCTCGCCGACAAGCTGGAGGAGCGCAGCGAGCTCGAGAAGGGTCGGCGGCCGCGAGCGCATCCACGAGCTGGCGGCGCTCGTCCCGGCGACCGCGAACGCAGCCCACTACGCGAAGATCGTGCGAGAGATGGGCGACGCTGCGCGGCCTGATCCGGCGCCGGCGGCGAGATCCAGCGGCTCGGCTGGGAGCGGCCCGGCGAGACGGCCGAGCTCGTCGACCGCGCCGAGTCAGATCGTCTTCGATCTCGCGCAGGAGCGCGTGACTCGAACGAGTTCAGCACATCGAGGACCCTGCTCAAGGAGAGCTTCGAGCGGATCACCGCTGCTCTACGAGGCGGGCGCCGAGCTGACGGGCGTGCCGTCCGGCTTCCGCGACCTCGACCGCTCACCTCCGGCTTCCAGCCCGGCAACCTGATCATCGTCGCCGCGCGGCCGTCGATGGGGAAGTCGGCGCTTCGCGCTCTGCATGGCCGCGAACCTCGCCGTCCGGCACGAGACGCCCGTCGCCATGTTCACGCTCGAGATGTCGAAGACGGAAGTCACCCAGCGCCTGATGTGCAGCGAGGCCAAGGTCGAGTCGCAGCGGCTGCGCACCGGCAAGCTGCTCCGCCGACGACTGGCCGCGGCTGACGGCCGCCTGCGACAAGCTCGCGAAAGCGCCGATCTACGTCGACGACTCCGCGTCGATCACGATGATGGAGATCCGCTCCAAGTGCCGCCGTCTGAAGTCGCGGCGATCCAGACCTCGGCCTGATCGTCGTCGACTACCTGCAGCTGATGACCGCGGCGGCAACGCCGAGAACCGCGTCCAGGAGGTCTCGCAGATCTCGCGCCAGCTGAAGATCCTGGCCCGCGACCTCGAGGTGCCGATCATCGCGCTCTCACAGCTCTCCCGCGCCGTCGAGCAGCGGCACGACAAGCGGCCGATCCTCTCCGACCTGCGCGAGTCCGGCTCGATCGAGCAGGACGCCGACCTGGTCATGTTCATCTACCGCGACGAGTACTACAACCCGGAGGAGACCGACCAGCAGGGCCTGGCCGAGGTGATCCTCGCCAAGCACCGCAACGGCCCGACCGACGCGATCAAGCTCTCGTTCCTGAAGCGCTACGCGAAGTTCGCCGACCTGGCGGGCGGAGGGGGCTATCGCCACGGGCCGGCAGACGGTGGGCTCTCCCCGCACGCGACCCGTTTCGAGGCCGAGTGCGACGGCATGCCGCGCCGATCGCGGTGCTTTCCTCCGAGCTCGGGCCGATGTCGAGGGGACGCTGCGCACGGAAGCGGACCTCGGCTTCACAAGCTGCCGGCTCGGACACCGCATGGCGTCGCCGCATTCTGCGGCCCTCCGCGGTGCGCTCCCGCGGAGCGCCACCCTCTCCCCTGCCTCCCGTCGCCCAACCGCGGGCGGCCGGGAGGTGACTGGCAGACTCCGAGAGATGCCTCGACCGTGATCCTCGGGGCGCAGTGGGGCGACGAGGGCAAGGGCAAGATCGTCGACCTGCTCGCCCAGGACTCCGACCTCGTGTGCCGCTACCAGGGCGGCCCGAACGCGGGCCACACCGTGATCGCCGGCGAGCAGACGTACAAGATCCGCCAGATTCCCGAGCGGCGTGATCTCGGGCAAGGCGACGGTGATCGGTGCCGGCTGCGTCGTCGACCCCGCCGTGCTGATCACCGAGTTCGACGAGCTCGAGGCCCGCGGGCTCTCGGTCGACGAGGCCTGGGTCTCGGGGAACGCCCACCTGATCATGCCGTGGCACGTGGCGATCGACCAGGCGTCCGAGCGGCGGCTCGGCAAGCTGCAGATCGGAACGACGCGGCGGGGAATCGGCCCGTGCTATGCGGACAAGGCCTCGCGGATCGGGATCCGCGTCCAGGATCTGCTCGACCCGAAGATCCTGCGCCAGAAGATCGAGGTCGCGCTCGCCGAGAAGAACCTCTGGCTCGAGCGAGTCTACGAATCGGAGCCGTTCGAGCTCGAAGACGTCGCGGGCCGCTACGAAGGGTTTGCCCGGCGGATGCGCCCGCACGTCGCAGACACCTCCCTGCTCGTCGACCGCGCCCTGCGCGAGGGCAAGAACGTACTGTTCGAGGGGGCGCAGGCGACGCTGCTCGACCTCGACCACGGCACGTATCCCTTCGTGACCTCGTCCAACCCGGTGGCCTCGGGTGCGGCGACGGGAATCGGAATCGGGCCGAACCGCCTCGAGCGGATCCTCGGAGTCGCCAAGGCGTATGTGACGCGGGTCGGAGCGGGACCCTTCCCGAGCGAGATCGAGGGCGAGCAGCAGGCTCGAATGCGCGAGCCTCGGCGGCGAATACGGCACCGTCACCGGCCGCGAGCGGCGCTGCGGCTGGCTCGACCTCGTCGCGCTGCGCTACGCGGTACGGCTGAACGGCATCACGTCGCTCGCGCTGACCAAGCTCGACGTGCTTTCCGCGTTCGCCGAGATCCCCGTGTGCGTGCGCTACACCCTGCCCGACGGGACGGAGACGCCGGACTTCCCGGCGCACCAGAGCGACTTCCATAACTGCCGCCCCGTCTTCGAGACCCTCGGCGGCTGGCAGGAGGAACTGGACGGCGACGCGCTGCCGGCTGCCGCACGAAGCTACGTCGAGTTCGTCGAGCGGGAGCTCGAGGTGCCGGTCGAGCTGATCGGCACCGGCGCCGAGCGCGCGAGCGTCGTCGCCCGCGCCTAGTCACTAGGCGCAGAAGCGGCTCTTGGTCTTCACGGAGACCGTGGACGAGGTCGCAGTCCACGAACGGTAGGTGGACAGCACCTGGTAGTAGTAGGTGGTCGAGTAGGCGAGGCCGGTCGAGTTGAGAAACGAGTTCGTGCCGAATGCGACGGTGCCGACCGTCGCGTAGGGGCCGGCGCTCACCGTCGCGCGCTGGATCGTGTAACCGGTCGCGAACGTGGAGCTCGTCGCGGTCCAGCTGACGGTGACCTTCGACGCGGCATTGTTCTTACAGTTGGTCTGGACGGCGCCGACGCCGGTCGGCGCGAGCAAGGTGGCCGAGGAGATCGCCATCGACCCGCCGCCGGCGGCTATCGAGAACGTTGCTGCCGAGATCGAGGCCGACGCGAGCGCGACGGCGAGCACGATCCCGAGCACCAGGGACCGGCGTGGACGGACGCTAGGAACGCGCATCGCTCTCACGCAGGCGACGAAGGTTGCCCGGGAAGCCCCAGAGCTGGGCGAGGAGGAGGAGCGCGAGGATCCCCGGCACGACGACGAGCGAGAGCGTGTGCATCGTGCGGCTGCGCATGGCGCTGATCGCGTAGCCCGCATAGGGGATCACGACGCTGAGCCGCCAGGCGGTCGCGCCGTCGAGCCTCGCGACCCAGGGGTCGCGCCAGTTGTTCGCATCGCCCTTGGTCTGGACAGTCGGGTTGGCGCCGCCCTTGACGATGCGGATCACCCGATGGGTCTCGACCTGGCGGCCGCCGACAGGCACCGCGTAGGTGATCACCTGTCCGACGCGGACGTCGCGGAGCGGCTCCGGCCGGACGATGATCAGGTCGCCCGGCTTGAAGGTGGGCCGCATGCTGCCCGACAGCACCGTCACGGGCCGGTAGAGCCCGAGGTGCGGCAGGAGGCCGATCGCCACGAAGATCAACGCCGCGCCGACGAGAGCGCCTGTCAGGAGAGCGCGCTGCGCGAGCGCGAGCAGATCACGGAGCGGCATGCGGGAGAGCAGGCGCACGATCCCGGCGAGCACGACGGCGACCACGCCCACCCCGATCCAGGCGAGGACGCTGTGGCGCTGCACGAGCAGCGCCGCGACGCCGACCAGGACCGGGGTGAGCAGGAGCAGTGTGGTGCGGACGATCCTCTCGATCGTCCGCACCGACTGCCCCTGACCGTTGTGCTCGGGAGACGTCATCTTGCCGATCGACTACTTCGCCGCCGCGAGGCGCTGCGTGCCGACGAAGTTGTAGGAGATCGACGACGACTTGCCCTGGAACGTGTTGTCCGCCGCCACCGGGAGGGACAGGGTCACGCGCAGATGGTCGGTCGTGCCGGTCGTGAGCGAGGCCAGGTTCGTGAGCGCGAGGCTCGAGCCGATCACGGCGCGGGAGGCCAGAACGCTCGTCGTGGTGCCGCCGCACGTGTAGGTGTACGCGGGAGCCGTACCGGCTTCCGTCCACACGTTCGAGCACTTGTCGATCGTCATCTGGAGGCCGTTGACCGCGTCCGTGTCGAGCAGAGAGGTCGGCAGCGCGCTCGTGGTCAGCTGGATCGAAGCGAGCGTGTCCGCGGTGATCGTGCCGTTGTTGACGAGGTCGGCGGCACGCTGGATCGTGTCGCCGGGAACGACGTTGGAGGCGCCGATCGTCAGCCTGTTGGCCGGTCCGGTCGCGCCGAGGGTGATCGACACCGTGCCCGAGGCGATCGACTGGCTCGCCGAGGTCGAGCTCGTGAACGAGGCGAACGTGCCGAGCCCGGCGATGCTCGCCGCGGCGCCCAGCACGGCGAACGAGCCGAGAATCTTCAGTGTCTTGTTCTTCATGTCGTCTTCCGTCCTTCGGTCGGGGGGCTCGCTGAACCGTCCATCGGACGGGAAGGGCGTAAAAAGATGAGCCAAGCGGTATGAAACGAGTAGGTACGTGCCCCCTGATCGCGGCAGGCTCGTGTCTGCGATCGCCACCAGACTGTGAGGACATGCCGTTCCGCAAGCTCTTCCTCTCGCTCGCCGTGGTCGCCGCCGCCGGCGGCGCGACCTCGGCCGGCGCTCTGAGTCAATCAGGGCCGATGCACTTCGGCACGGAGCAGGTGACGCTCGTCGCAGCGGCACGCAACGGCGCAATCGCCGTCACGAACACGAGCACGCAGCGTGCTCTCCTTTTTGTGTCTGCGAGCAGCGCCCCTCGTGAGACGCTCGTGCTACGGGAGGCCGGACGCCCACGCTTCCAACGTCGCGTCGCCGGTCTCGCAGACCTGCCGCTCGGCGAGCTCCAAGCGGGCGCGACGCGGCTGTTCTCGCTCGACGGCAGCGCAGGGCTCACCTGGGTGGCCGTCGCCTCTGGGTAGCCCCGGGACGGGACGCGACTGATGTCCGCCACCTCCGTCTCGGGTAGGCCGCTCGCGATCGTCCGCCGCCCGCGGGCCGTCCACCTCTACGTGCTCGCCGGAGCCGCCGCGATCGGCTTCTACTTCCTCACACCCTCGGGCAGCCTGTTGCAGGCGCTCGTCTACGAGCTGATCGGCCTCTCCGCCGCGGTCGCCCTGTTCGTCGGCGCGCGACTCAACCTCGAGGCTTCTGCGCGCGCGCCCTGGTACCTGTTCGGGGTGGGAATGCTCGGCTTCGTGGCCGGCGACTCGATCCTCGACTACTACCTCCAGACGGGCGGCGAGGCGCCCTTCCCGTCCGCAGCCGACGGGGCCTACCTCGCCGCCTACCCGGTCTTCTTCGCGGGCATGTTCTTGCTGATCCGCAGGTTCGGCGGCCTCGAGAGCCGCTTCGCGCTCGTCGACGCGACCATCGTCACCTGCGCCTTCGCGCTAGCTCAATGGGTGTTCCTGATCGAGCCGGCCACCCACACGAGCGGCGGAACGCTCGCGCGCTCCTTCACGGTCGCCTACCCGGTGATGGACATCCTGCTCGTGGCCCCGCTCGCCCGGCTGCTCGTCACCCCCGTCGTGCGCACGGCGAGCTTCGGGCTGATCGTGCTCGCGATCGCCGTCCAGCTCGTCGCAGACGACGTCTACTACAACGGCTACGCCACCTACCACTGGCTCGACGGGCTCTGGCTTGCGTCCTACGTCGCGTGGGGAGCCGCCGCGTTGCACCCATCGATCCGCCGGCTCGGACGCGGCCAGATTGCGCCCGACCCCCGCCTCAGCCTGCCGCAGGTCACGCTGCTCGCGATCTCGCTCGGCACCCCGGCGATAGCGCTGCTGATCCAGGCCGAGCGCGGGCAAACGAAGCATCTCGTGATGATCAGCGTCGGGGCGATCGTGATCGGCGCGCTCGTGCTCCTGCGAATCGCCGGGCTCGTCCGTGCGCTCGGCGAGCTGCGCAACACCGAGCGCGCCGCGAGGCTCGACGCCGAGGCGGCACACGCGACCCTGAGCGACCAGAACGAGGAGCTGCGCGAGCTCGACCGGCTCAAAGACGAGTTCGTCGGCCTGGTCACGCACGACCTGCGCACGCCGTTGACCTCGATCAGCGGCTACGTCGAGCTGCTGCAGTCCGACGAGAGCGGCGACCTCGACGACGAGCAGCGCCACTTCCTCGAGATCGTCTCCCGCAACGCGGACCGGCTGCTGCGGCTCGTCAACGATCTGCTCTTCGCCGCGCGCCTGCAGTCGGGGCAGCTCGAGCTCGAGCTCTCGGAGGTCGACGTCGCCGAGGTGGCCCGAGACGCTGTCACGGCGGCGACTCCGCACGCCGACGCCAAGCGCCTGACCCTGGCCTTCGAGCACGCGGGCGCGACTGCGATCCTCGGCGACCACGGCCGGCTCGCCCAGCTGCTCGACAACCTCGTCGCCAACGCGATCAAGTTCACGCCCGAGGGCGGGCACGTCACGGTTCGCGCCGCCGCCGAAGCCGATGCCGTCGTCCTCGAGGTCACGGACTCCGGGATCGGCATCCCCGAGGCCGAGCAGGAGCGGCTGTTCGAGCGCTTCTTCCGCGCCTCCACCGCGGTGTCGCAGCAGATCCCGGGCACGGGCCTCGGGCTGCACATCGTGCGTGCGATCACCGAGGCCCACGGCGGCCGCGTCGCCGTTACGAGCCGCGAAGGGCACGGCACGACCTTCAGGGTCGAGCTGCCCCCGGCATGACCGGCGCGATCCTGATCGCCGACGACGAGGAGGACATCCTCGGCCTCTTGCGCATACACCTGCAACGCTTCGGCCACACGGTCGTCGCGGCCCGCGACGGCGAGGAGGCGCTGCGGCTCGCCGGCGAGCAGCCGCTCGTGCTCGCGGTGCTCGACATCTCGATGCCCGGGCTGAACGGGATCGAGGTGACCCGGCGCCTCCGGGCCGCTGAGGCGACCCGGGAGCTGCCGATCATCCTGCTCAGCGCCCTCGTCCAGCCGAGCGACATCGAGCGCGGCCTCGCCGCAGGCGCGAACGCCTACCTGCGCAAGCCCTTCACCGCCGACCAGCTGCGCGCGCAGGTCGGCGCCCTGCTCTAGGCCGCCCGCCGGTACCGGTAGCCGAAGCCGCGCACGGTCTCGATGGGCGCAGCATCCGGCTCTTCCGGCTCGAGCTTCTTGCGCAGGTACCCGACGTACAGCTTCACCTGGTGGGGTGAGACGCCATAGGTGTCGCCCCAGACGAGCTCGAGCAGCTGCTCGCGGCTCAGCACCTGGTTCGGGTGCCTGGCAAACGTTGCAGAGCAGCTTGAACTCGAGCGGGGTCAGCTGCACTGCGCGCTCGCCGACCATGACGGCACGCTGGCCGTAGTCGATCGAGAGGTAGCTGTCCGCGTAGGTCTGCTGCTCGTGCCCGCGGCTGCCGGCACGGCGCAGCAACGCCTGCACCCGCGCGACGAGCTCCTGCCGGCCGAACGGCTTCGCAACATAGTCGTCGGCGCCCGCGCCGAGTCCGCGCACCCGCTCGAGCTCGGCGTCGCGGGCCGTCAGCATCAGCACGGGCACGTCGCTCAGATCGCGGATGCGGGCAAGAGTCTCCCAACCGTCGAGCTCAGGCATCGAGACGTCCAGCAGGACAAGATCCGGCGGGGACGAGAAGAAGTCGCGCAGCCCGCTCTTCCCGTTCGATGCGTCGCGAACGGTGTGCCCGGCCCGCTCCAGGAGCGTCTTCACGAGGGCCCGCAGGTCGTCGTCGTCGTCGATCACGAGGATCTTGGCGGCACTCATACCGTTTTCATACCAGGAACTGCCCTGTTCGCGGTCCTGTTCTGCCGACGCTGTACTCGAGATGGCGCACATCGCAGTCGCAGAACCCCAGGCCGACGTCAGACTCCTGATCGAGCACGTGCTCGACCGGATCGGGCACACCACCGCCGACGAAAGGGATTCCGGGACAGCCGATGCGTTCCTCGTCGAGCCGGCGTCGCCGTACGAGCTCGAGCTGGCGATGCACGCCCGAAGACGCCGGCCCGACCTGCCGATCATCTGCGTGAGCATCGAGCCGCCTTCGCCGGAGGCGTTGGCGCTCAACCCGGCTGTCTACCTCATGAAGCCCTTTACGCTCGCCGGCCTCCGGGCTGCGATCGAGACTGCCCTCAACCAAGTCGGGTCAGCTCTGCGGGTGTATTGATGTTGGCGAGCAGCGCGGGCTCGAGCTCCACGACGGCGACGTCGAGACCCTCGAGCGCGCGGCGTATCGAGAGCTCACCGCTCTCGAGCGCGGGGAGCGTTCCTCCGCTTCGATAGGCCCCGGGAAGCGGCCCCGTCTGCGGAACGGCCGCTTCCCGGCACGCCTCCGCCAGAGCGAGGAGCGCAGCGGAGGTCATGCACGGGCAGTCCACCGGAAGTACGACGCAGAGGTCGGTCGGCGCCGCGCGCAGGCCTGCCGCCAGGCCCACGATCGCCGCCCGCTCGGCGCTCCCGTCGTCGAGCACCGGGAACGGCAGGTCGAGGCCGTCCGCCGCCTTCCCCACCGCGAGCCGGTGGCCGCAGACCTCGCCGAGCGTCCGCCAGCCCCGTTCCGCGAGAGTCTCGCCGCGGAAGCGCGCGAGCGCCTTGGGCGAGCCGAACCTGCTCGACGCACCGCCGACGAGGAGGATCCCGGTCAGGTCCCGACGCGCCACGGCTCGGTGTAGACGTTGACGCGGCCGTCGCGGACGAAGCCGCAGAGGGTCAGGCCTCGATCGGCGGCCAGCTCGACCGCGAGGCTCGAGGGCGCTCCCACGGCGACGAGCAGCGGACACCCGGCGACTGCGGCCTTCTGCACGAGCTCGAACGAGAGTCGACCGCTGACGCAGAGCACGCTCTCCGCGAGCGGCAGCAGCCCCGCGCCGAACGCCCAGCCGACCACCTTGTCGAGCGCGTTGTGGCGGCCGACGTCCTCGCGCAGGCAGAGCAGCCGCCCTGCCGCGTCGAAGAGGCCGGTCGCGTGCAGGCCGCCGGTCGCTGCAAACGCCGGCTGTGCCGCGCGCAATCGCTCGGGCAGATCGGCGAGCAGCGCGGCCGGCACCGTCAGGCGGCTCTCGACGCGCGCGGCCTCGACCGCGACGGCCTCGAGCGCGCCCTTGCCGCAGACGCCGCACGACGACGAGGTGTAGAAGCTCCGCTGGACGCGGGAGCGATCGAACGCCGCCGCCTCGACCTCCACCGTGTTGGCGGCGAGATCCGCGGGGAGCGCGGCGCTCGTCGCCGGGATACCTTCGGAGAGGCAGAAGCCAAGCGCCAGCTCCTCGTCGTGTCCGGGCGTGCGCATCGTCACGGCAAGCGGTGTGCCGTCGACGCGGATCTCGAGCGGCTCCTCGACAGCGACCGCGTCGCGCTCGGTCCGCCCGTCGGGCAGACGCAGCACGTCGACGCTGCTCGCGGCGTAGGGCGGCGCGTCGGCCATGCCCCGAAGACTACGGCGCGGAGCGGTGCGCGATCACCCTGTCGGACACGAGGCGGCGATTCTCGAGCATGCGCGCAAGCTGTGGGCACGTGCGCGCTCCGAGACGGTCTGAAACACTGGCGCCGTGAAGGTGCTCCTCGTGGGGTCGGGCGGACGCGAGCACGCGCTCGGCTGGCGGCTACGCCGGAGCCCGACCTTGACGGAGCTCCACGCCGCGCCCGGCAACCCGGGGCTCGTCGCCTGCGGCGCCGTGTGCCACCCGGTGCGGGAGGCCGACGGCGAAGGGCTGCTCACGCTCGCACGGGCGCTCGACATCGACCTCGTGGTGATCGGACCGGAGGCGCCGCTCGTCGCGGGCGTGGCCGACGAGCTCCGCCACGGGGGCCTTGCGGTCTTCGGTCCGGGGCGAGAGGCGGCACGGATCGAGGGGTCGAAGACCTTCGCGAAGGAGGTGCTGGCCGCCGCGGGAGTGCCGACGGCGCGTACGCTGCCGGTCGGCAAGGCGCCGTGCGTGATCAAGGTCGACGGGCTTGCCGCCGGCAAGGGCGTCTTCATCTGCCGCACCGAGGAGGAGCTCGACGCCGCGCTGCCCGAGGCGGCCGCGTTCGACGGCCCGCTCGTGATCGAGGAGCTGCTCGAGGGCGAGGAGATCTCGGTGTTCGCCCTCAGCGACGGCAGCGATGCGATCGCGCTGCCCGCGGCCCAGGACTTCAAGCGTGCCTACGACGGCGACGTGGGCCCGAACACCGGCGGGATGGGCTCGTACGCACCGGTGCACGGCTTCGGCCCCGCAGAGCTCGAGCGGACCCTCGACACGGTGCACCGGCCCGTGCTCGCCGAGCTGGCGCGCCGGGGCTCCCCGTTCATCGGCGTCCTGTTCGCGGGGCTGATGCTGACCGAGACCGGCCCGCAGGTACTCGAATTCAACGCGCGCTTTGGAGACCCGGAGACGCAGTCGCTCGTGCCGCTCATCGAGGGCGACCTCCTGCAGGCACTCTGGACTGCCGCGACCGGAGGGATCCGCCGGCACGAGCTCGCCGTGTCGGGAGAGTCGGCGGTAACGGTCGTGCTCGCGGCCGGCGACTATCCGGCGCGCGGTGACGTGGGCTCGACGATCGAGGGAATCGATGCTGCCGAGGAGGCGGGCGCGCTCGTCTTTCACGCCGGCACGGCGCTGCGCGGGACGCGCCTCGTCACCGCCGGCGGACGCATCCTCGGCGTCACCGGGACCGGCGCCACCATCGAGGCTGCGCGTGAACGCGCCTATGCCGCGGCCGATCTGATCTCATTCGACGGGATGCGCTACCGCGCCGATATCGCCCGCGAGGCGAGCCTTGTCTGAAAGCGCCGCGGTCGGCGTACTCGTCGGCTCGGAGTCCGACCGCGAGCGGATGCAGGCGGCGCTCGACGAGCTCGACGCGCAGGGCATCGCGTGGGAGTTCGAGGTGCGCTCGGCCCACCGCGATCCGGACGCGGTCGCCGAGTACTGCCGCGCGGCGCGCGGGCGCGGCCTGAAGGTGCTGATCTGCGGAGCGGGCCTCGCAGCCGCGCTCCCGGGCGTCGCGGCCGCCCATACAGACCTGCCCGTGATCGGCGTGCCGCTGCGCTCGTCGAAGAGCCTGCTCGACGGGCTGGACGCGCTGCTCTCGATCGTGCAGATGCCGCCCGGCGTCCCGGTGGCGTGCGTCGGGGTCGACAACGCGAAAAACGCTGCGGCGCTCGCGGTACGGATCCTCTCGATCTGACCCTGGAGCCGGAAGCATCGCCACGGGCGTTGCGCGGGCGCGCGACCCAAATACGCCGCCCAACCGCCCCCAAGGGGTCCCCCGTGACCCCTGAGGTCAGGCTAGCCGGTCCGGTGTCGCGTGTCCGTGCCGGCTTCGTACCGGCTCTCCGCGGCCGGCGTGAGGGGCATCCTGGACGCGGGGTACACTGGCTGCAGTGATCGCGCGCTACTCCCGTCCGGCGATGGCCAGCATCTGGTCGGACGAGGGCAAGCTGGCGCGCTGGCTCGACGTCGAGCTCGCTGCGACCGACGCGTGGGCCGAGCTCGGGGTCGTGCCCGCCGGCGCCGCCCGCGCACTGCGTGAGCAGGCGAGGGCGCCGAGGCCAGAGCGCGTGGCGGAGCTCGAGGCGGCGCTCCACCACGACACCGCGGCCTTCGTCGACGCCGTCGCCGAGGGCCTCGGCGAGGAGGGCCGCTGGCTTCACTACGGGCTCACCTCCTCGGACATCGTCGATACGGCCCTCTCGCTCCAGATCCAAGACGCCGGCAAGCTGATCCTCGCGGGCATCGAGCGGGCGCTCACCGTCGTCGTAGCCCGCGCCGACGAGCACCGCACGACGCTGTGCATCGGGCGAACCCACGGCGTGCATGCCGAGCCGACTACGTTCGGCTTCAAGCTGGCGGGCTGGGCGTTCGAGCTCGACCGCGCGCGAAGGCGCGTCGCCCGTGCGCTCGAAGGCCTGCGGATCGGGAAGCTCTCGGGCGCCGTCGGCACGTACGCCGCGACCGATCCGGAGCTCGAGCGAATCGCCTGCGAGCGGCTCGGCCTCGAGCCGGCGCCGAGCTCGACGCAGATCTTGCAGCGCGACCGGCACGCAGACCTGCTCTCGACGCTCGCGGTCACTGCCTCGTCGCTCGACGGCTTCGCCCAGGAGATCCGCCATCTCGCCCGCACCGAGGTGCGCGAGGTGCAGGAGCCGTTTGCCCGCGGCCAGAAGGGCTCCTCGGCGATGCCCCACAAGCGCAACCCGGTCGTCGCCGAACGGATCTGCGGGCTCGCTCGCGTGCTGCGCGGCCACGCCGTGATCGGACTCGAGAATGTCGCGCTCTGGCACGAGCGCGACATCTCGCATTCATCGGCCGAGCGCATTGTCATCCCCGACGCCTTCCTGGCCCTCGACTACATGCTCGACCGTTTCGCGTGGCTCGTGGAAGGCCTCGTCGTCTTCCCGGACCGGATGGAGGAGAACCTCTGGTCGAGCCACGGGCTCTTCTTCAGCCAGAAGCTGCTGCTCGCGCTCGTCGAGACCGGACGGACGCGCGACGACGCATACCGGCTCGTCCAGCGGAACGCGATGCGCGCCTGGGACGAGGGCTGCGACTTCCGCGAGCTCGCCCGCGCCGACACGGAGATCGTCGGCGTCGACCTCGACGCCGTCTTCGACCTTTCGACCTACACCCGCCACGTGGACGCCGTCTTCGACCGGCTCCACGCCGTCGCCCGCAAGGAGGAAGCCGTCCATGTCTGAAGCCGTCCATGTCGCGAGCGGCAAGGTGCGCGAGATCTATTCCCTGGACGACGAGCGCCTGCTGCTCGTCGCGAGCGACCGGATCTCGACCTTCGATGTCGTCTTGCCGACCGAGATCCCCGACAAGGGACGCGTGCTGACGGGGCTGTCCGGGTTCTGGTTCGCGCGCACCCGCGAACTCGTCCCGAACCACCTGCTCGCGCTGCGCCCCGACGGCCGCTCGACCGAGTGCCGGCGGCTCGAGATGCTGCCGATCGAGTGCGTCGTCCGCGGCTATCTCTCTGGCTCGGGCTGGAAGGACTACACGACGACCGCGGCCGTCTGCGGCCACGAGCTTCCCGCCGGGCTGCAGGAGTCCGACCGGCTGCCGACGCCGATCTTCACACCGGCGACGAAGGCCCAGACCGGCCATGACGAGAACATCACGCGTGAGCAGGCCGCGGAGCTCGTCGGCGCGGAGCTGTTCGCCGAAGCCGAGCGGGCGTCACTCGCCCTATACGCCTTCGCGGCCGAGTACGCCGCCGCTCGGGGAATCGTGATCGCGGACACGAAGTTCGAGCTCGGGCTCGACGACCACGGAACGCTCACGCTCGGTGACGAGGCGCTCACGCCGGACTCCTCCCGCTTCTGGCCTGCGGACGCATACCGGCCGGGTGGCACGCAGCCGTCGTTCGACAAGCAGTTCGTGCGCGACTTTTGCGAGACGACCGGCTGGGACAAGACCCACCCTGGGCCGGAGCTGCCCGACGAGGTCGTCGCCGGCACGCGCGCCCGATACGTCGAGGCCTTCGAGCAACTGACCGGAATAGGCTTCGACGACTACCTCGCCGACCCCGAGGTTGTGCTGCGGTGAGGGCAACCGTGCTGATCCGCCCCAAGACCGGCGTGCTCGACCCGCAGGGCCAGGCCGTGCGCGGCGCGCTCCAGCACCTCGGCTTCGGCGTCGGCGAGGCGCGGGTCGGCAGGGTCGTCGACCTCGAGGTCGACGCGCCCGACCCGGCGGCGGCGCGCGCGGCGATCGAGCGAATGTGCCAGCAGCTGCTCGCAAACCCCCTGATCGAGAGCTACGAGATCGAGCTCGCCGCCGAGGGCCGGTGAGCGCGGACCGCCCGCGGATCGCCGTCGTCTCGTTCCCCGGCTCGCTCGACGACCACGACGCGCTGTGGGCGCTCGGCGCGCTCGATGCCGAGCCCGTCCCACTCTGGCACGCCGAGCTGGAACTGCCGCTGCGCACCGCCGCAGTCGTCCTCCCAGGCGGGTTCTCGTACGGCGACTACCTGCGCTGCGGCGCGATCGCCCGCGTCTCGCCGGCGATGTCCGCGGTGGCCCGCTTTGCGGCTGACGGTGGACTCGTGCTCGGGATCTGCAACGGGTTCCAGATCCTCTGCGAGGCCGGCCTGCTGCCGGGCGTGCTGCGTCCGAACGACTCGCTGTCGTTCATCTGCCGCGACGTTCAGCTCACGGTCGAGCGGACCGACACGCCGTTCACGCGTCGCTGCAACCCGGGCGATCTGCTGACGATTCCCGTCAAGCACGGCGAGGGCTGCTGGTACGCAGACGACGAGCTTCTCGACCGGATCGAGGGACGCGGCCAGGTCGTGCTGCGCTACGCCGAGCCGTGCAACGGCTCCGTGGCACGGGTGGCCGGAGTCGTGAACGAGCAGGGCAACGTGATGGGCCTGATGCCCCACCCCGAGCATGCGGTCGATCCACTGCTCGGATCGTCGGACGGGGCGCTGATCCTGGCGTCGCTCGTCGATGCCGCTCGTGACGTCGCATTCGCGCCCGTCTAGGCATCAGCGCCGAATAGCGCCTTCGCGAGCGCCGGCCGCCCGCCGAGGGCGGCGCGCAGGCGATCGAGGTCACGGGCGCGCAGCGTGACCGGGCCGCGCCGGGCAGTACCGCTCGTCGCGTACGCGAAGCGGACCAGGCGCTCGCCGCTCGGCGTCTCGAGCAGCTGAACGATCGAGGAGAAGCGCTTCTCGCCCGCACGCTGCGACAGTGCGATCTCCTCGAGCACGGCCGCCGGGCCCCAGGGCGTCGCGGCCTTCGTCGTCGGCGTCCGTGTCGTCATATCAGGCAACATAGCGTAGCGGGAGCTACGTGTCTGTGCCGACTCCGTGCCGAAGAACGCCGACCAGCGGCGCGAGAGCCGCGGCCTCAGCGCTCTGGCGCGACGGTCGAACCGGCCGCCAGGCCGAGAACCGCATCGATGGTGCTCAGGAGCGCTTCGGGAGTGAAAGGCTTGGTGACATAGCCTGGTCCGGGAGAGCCGTCACGGCTGACGCCGCGCCGCCCGCCGCGCGACGGTGCCTGCCGTCGCCGCGTTCTGGACAGGCACGGTCGAGAACGCGATCCGCCGCGGAGACACAACCTCAGAATCGGCGCCCTCACGCCGCTCCGGGATCACCGAAACCGCGCGAGCGCACTCACCCGCACGGCGGCTGTACGAATGCGCAGTTCCAGTTGCGACCGCACGGAAGTACACTTGTGTTGCCTCGCAGCAGGCGCGACAACGAGCCGGGGGTCGAGAGGAGGAGTCACGGAGACCGGCGAGATCATGAGGCGCATCCTGGCGACCTACGAGGCTGGCGATCTCACTCCGATGTGCGCGTGGTGCAAGCGGGTCGCGATCGACGGGGAGTGGCTGCTGGCGCCACGCGCGGCGCTGAGCGCGATCGATGCGCCACGGGCGCTTTCACACTCGATCTGCCCTGAGTGCGCCGAAGCGCAAAAAGCCGTCCGCCACGAGTCAACAGGCGGCGCAGCAGTAGTCGAGTAGTTGCGGGCGCGAGGCGAGCGCGCCTGGCTCTATAGCCCCTTGGGGAGCAGCAGATACCCATCGACGATCGACTGCGCCGTGTCGACGAGCTTGTTCTGGGTCTGGCGGGCGTGGTCGCGGAGCATCTCGAACGCACGCTCTTCGTCGACCGCGTGGCGCTCCATCAGGATGCCTTTCGCCCGTTCGGTGATCGAACGCCGCTTGAACGCACCTTCCAGGTCGCGGAACTCGGCGAAGCGCCGCAGCACGATCTCGATCGAGCTCTGCCAGTCCTGGGGCTCGCCGTCGGTGATGTAGGCGAAGACGCCGCGCCTTGCCGCCTCGAGCACGAAGTCGGGGTCCGGCGCATGGAGGAGGGCCACGACCGGGCAGGCCGCCTCGTGGACGATCTGCTCGATCAGCTCCAGCGCGTGGTCCGAGCTTTCGCCGAGGCCGACGAGCGCGACGTCCGGCTGCTCGCGCGCCGTCACCAGCCCGACCTCGCTGACCTCGATCTGAGGAGCGATCACGTCGTGCCCGAGCCCAGCAACGACGGCCGCGACATCGGCAAGTCGATCTTGACGCTCGTTGGCGACGAGCACGCGCAGCTTGTTCATGGCCTGAGTTCCGCGACTACTGGCAATGACACAAGAATAGCGCTCCGCCGGGCGACGTACTACTGACGCGGGATGTCGATCGGCGGCTACTTCCCGGAGCGGTCGATCAGCTCGATTCTGTAGCCGTCCGGATCGCGAACGAAGCACAGCAGGGAGCCCCCTTCGCGGACCCGGTACGGCTCGCGCTCCGGCTCGATGCCATGCCCGGCGAGACGCACGAGCGTTTCGTCCAGGTTGTCGACGGCGAGCGCGATGTGCCCGTAGGCGGTGCCGAGCTCGTAGGAGTCGACGCCGAAGTTGTACGTCAACTCGAGCTCCTCGTCCTGGCCGGGGACGCCGTAGAAGTAGTTGACCGCCTCCTCGCGGATCGGCAGCTCGCGACGCTTCTCGAGGCCGAGCGCCTCGTAGAAGGTCTGGCTCTTGTCCGGATTCGTGATCCGGTAGCAGGTGTGCAGGTATTGAGTCATGCCCTGATCTTGACGCACAGCCGCCGGATCGTGTCGCCGTCACGTGCGATCCGCAGCTCGCCGGCACCCCCGCGCCGCCATTCGTAGCGCGCAGTCACGGCATCGCCGTCCTCGAGCGCGTCGACCACGTCGATCTCGTCGTCGGGCGGCTGCGCGATGTAGGCGGCGGCGATCGCGTCGCGGCCGCGGAACGGGCCGACCGGGGCATCCTCGAACGCGAGCTCCCCGTCGGCGGAGAAAAGCTCGACCAGCGGCCCGAAGTCGCCGCTGCGCACACCGGAATTGAAGCGGGCGACGTGGTCGTGCAGGAGCGTGAGACCCGGAAGGTCCTCCCGGACGATTGCGTAGAGGACGCCGTCCGCCCACCCGTCGCCGTATCGATAGGCCTTCCGCTTCACGCCCTCGCGCACCCAGCCGGCGCGCTCGGCGTGAGCGATCGAGCGCTCGTTGAAACCGTAGACCTCGAGCTCGAGGCGGTGATAGCCGAGGTCGAAGAGCAGCTGGTTGCGGAGGAGCCTCGAGGCCTCGTCCGCCAGACGGCGTCCACGAAAGGCGGGATGGACGGCGAGCCCGCCGAGATGAGCGATGCGGCTGCGCTCGTTCTTGCACTCGAACTCCATCACGCCCGCGGGCTTGCCGTCGAGCTCGATCACGAAGCGACCGAACGACTGCGGCTCAGCCTCGGAGCGCGCGATCTCGGCGAGCACCGTCTCGTGCGAGGTCTCCCGGCCCGCCGCAAGGAAGGGACGCACGTCCGGGTGAAGCAGCAGCTCTGCGACGAAGCCGGCGTCGGCGGCGCCCGCACGGCGGATCGCCACGCTCATGCCCGCACCGGCGGCGCGAGCGGGTGGCGACTGGTGGCGATGCCGGCGCCGGGCGTCTGGAGGTCGCGGACGGGCTCACCGGCCCGGTGGCGGGTAGGGCTCACCGCGACCCTGACGCTATCCCGGATCCCTGCGAGGACCGGCAGCAGGGGACCGCGTGGGCAGCTCACGTCGCCAGGCTATCGTCCCGCTCCCGAGAGCCACGCCGCCGAGGATCACCGCGAGCCCGAGGAGCGCCGAGGCCTTCAGCGGCTCGTCGAGGAAGACCGCGCCGTAGGCGACCGCCACGGGCGGCACGAGATAGGTGACGAGGATGGCGCGTGACGCGCCCGCGCCGCCGATGATCGCGAAGTACAGCAGGTAGGCGATCGCCGAGCCGACGACGCCGAGCATCACGACCGAGCCGAGCACCTTCCAGCCGGGCAGATGGTGCGGCGCCTGGACGAGGCCGAGCGGCGTGGTCGCAATCGCTCCGGCGACCATGGTGCCGAAGGCGACGCCGAGTGAGGGCTCGCCCGCAAGGAGCCGGCCCGCGACCAGGATCGCTCCCGCGTAGGAGAGCGCGGTCAGCACGACGGCGAGCGCTGCGAGCACGTCGCCGGACGGCTGGACGCCGACGAGCAGCGCCACCCCCGGCGAAGCCGACGAGCACCCCGACGAGCCGCAGGCCCGTGCTCCGCTGGTCGCGGAAGAAGAGCACCGCGAGCAGGGCGGTGAAGATGGGCGCGGAGGCCTGGATGATCGCCGCGAGACCCGAGTCGAGCCGCGTCTCGCCCCACGAGAGGAACCAGAACGGCACCGCGGTGTTGAACACCCCGACCACGACGAGGGCCGGCCACGAGCGGCGAAGCGAGGCGCGGATCGTGGGCGAGCGCAGCGCGAGCGGGGCGAGCGTCAGCGCGCCGAGACCGATCCGGCCCCAGATCAGCGTCGCGGGCGTGAGCTCGCGAACACCGACCTTGATGAACATGAACGACGAACCCCAGATCGCCGAAAGGGCAAGCAGCATCAGCAGGTGGCGGCGACTCACAGTCGGGCAAACGTACAGCGGCACCCTTGCGTGAGGCCGCCGAGACGAAATCGGTCCGCAACCGACACAGACACGTGCGCTCGCCCTCGCTACCGTTCACCCCCAACCCAGGGCGGGGGGTGGGTCCGGGGCAATTCGAGATGCCCGCGCGTCAACCAATTGGCACCGGCCCGAGCCGTCCGGATGGGGCGGCTACACTCGGACCTCTGACGGAGCTCGTCGAACAGCCGCTCCATCGAGCGCTCGGCCTCACGGACGGGGAGCTCGACTGCATCCGGGAACTGCTCGCACGCGAGCCGAACCACTTCGAGCTCGCCGTCTTCTCGCTGCTCTGGTCGGAGCACTGCGGCTACAAGCACTCGGCGCGGCTGTTGAAGCGGCTCCCGGCCGAGGGCGAGGGCGTCCTCCAGGGGCCTGGCGAAAACGCGGGCGTGATCGATCTCGGCGAGGGCCAAGCCGTGGCGTTCAAGGTCGAGTCGCACAACCATCCCTCGGCGGTCGAGCCGTTCCAGGGCGCCGCCACCGGCGTCGGCGGAATCCTGCGCGACATCGTCGCGATGGGGGCGCGCCCGATCGCGCTCCTCGACGGGCTCCGCTTCGGTGAGCCCGACTTCCAGTTCGACCGAGCCGTCGCCGGAATCGGCCACTACGGCAACTGCGTCGGCGTCCCGACGGTCGGCGGCGAGGCCGTCTTCGACGAGGCGTACCGTGACAACTGCCTCGTCAACGCGATGTGCGTCGGCCTCCTCCCCTCCGACCGGGTCCAGAGCGCGGCGGCAAGCGGCCCGGGCAATCTCGTCGTCCTCTACGGCGCCACGACCGGCCGCGACGGGATCGGCGGCGCCTCGGTGCTCGCGAGCCAGGAGCTGGGCGAGGACGACGCGGACAAGCGCCCGACCGTGCAGGTCGGCGACCCGTTCACCGGCAAGAAGCTGATCGAGGTCTCGCTCGAGCTCGTCGAGCGCGGGCTCGTCGAGTCGCTGCAGGACTGCGGCGCCGCGGGCCTCGCCTCGTCTCTTTCGGAGATGGCTCGCGAGTACGGCATCGACGTCCAGCTCGACCGCGTCCTCGCGCGTGAGGACGGCATGGAGCCCTGGGAGCTGATGATCTCGGAGAGCCAGGAGCGAATGGTCGCGGTCGTCCGGCCCGGGCTGCTGGCCGGGGTCGAGGCCGTGTGCGCGCGCTGGGAGCTGCCCTGCAGCGTGATCGGCGAGGTCACCAACTCGCGGGCGCTGCGGGCGCTCCATGACGGTGAGGTCGTCGGCGACATCCCCGCGGCATTCCTCACCGACGACTGTCCGCGCTACGAGATCGAGCAGCAGCGCGCCGAGCCCGCGCTCGGCGGCGACCATGCCGCGCCGCTGCTCGTCCGGGTCGCCGACCCGAACAACCGCAGCCGCGCCTGGATCTACCGCCGCTACGACCACCTTGTCGGCTCGCGTACCGTGCGCCGCCCCGGACTCGACGCGGCGGTGCTGCGCCTGCGCCCATCCACGCGCGGGCTCGCGGTCTCGCTCCAGGGCCCGCCGCCTGGACACCGGGACGCCGGCTCGGCGGGCGCGCTCGCAGTGCTCGGCGCCGCCCGCAACGTGGCCTGCGCCGGTGGACGCCCGCTCGGCCTGACGGACTGCCTCAACTTCGGCAACCCCGAGAAGCCCGAGGTCGCGGCCGAGCTCGCCGATGCAATCGAGGGGATCGCGGCTGCGGCCGAAGCGCTGGGCATTCCGGTCGTCTCGGGCAACGTGTCGCTCTACAACGAGACAGACGGCCGGCCGATCCCGCCGACACCGGTGGTCGGGTGCGTCGGACTCGTCAAGGACGTGCGTCGAATCCCGTCTCGCTGGCGCGAAGGCGATGTGGTGCTGCTCGCGACCGTCCCGCGCAACGTCGACCTCGTGGCGGAGGCGGCCCTCGTGCGCTTCCTCTGGAAGGCGGCGCCCCTGCTCTCGCTCGCGCACGACGTCGGCGACCAGGGACTGGAGGCAGCGCTCGTCGAGTCAGCGCTGTGGAGCGGCATCGGCGCCGAAGTCGAGCTCACGGAGGAGCCCGACGGCGGCGCGGCGGTGCTGGCATGCGCTCCGGCGGACGTCGAGCGGCTCGGCTCGAAGGGCCTGCGCCGCCTCGGTGTCGTCCGCGGCGATTCGATCGCGGGTTTCACGCTGGACGAGCTCGGTCAGGCGTGGAGCACCTGATGTGCGGCGTCTTCGGCATCCACTCCCTCGAGCGCGACATTGCGCGGCTTGCCTACTTCGGGCTTTTCGCCCTCCAGCACCGCGGCCAGGAGTCGGCCGGGATCGCCGTGTCGGAGAGCGGCAGGCTCACGGTCCTGCGCGACATGGGTCTCGTCAGCCAGGTCTTCGACGAGCGCAAGCTCAGCGGCCTGCACGGCGAGCTCGCGATCGGGCACACCCGTTACTCGACCACCGGCTCCTCGCACTGGTCGAATGCGCAGCCGCTCGTGCATCACGGCCGGGCCCGCACCGTCGCGCTCGGGCACAACGGCAACATCGTCAACGCCGCCGAGCTGCGCGTTGACCTGCACGAGCGCGGGATCAAGCTCGCCTCGACCGCCGACACGGAGGTGATCGCCGCGCTGATCGCCTCCGACGAGGCTCCACTCGAGCAAGCGGTCAAGCACGCGATGACGCAGCTCGAAGGCGCGTTCTCCGTGGTCGCGATCTCGGAGGGAACCCTCCTCGCCTTCCGCGACCGGCACGGCTTCCGGCCGCTCTGCCTCGGCCGGCTCGGCGGCGACTGGGTCGTCGCCTCCGAGACCTGCGCCCTCGATCTCGTCGGCGCCGACTTCGAGCGGGAGCTCGAGCCGGGCGAGCTCGTGCTCGTCGACGACACCGGCCTCCGCTCGCTCCAGGCAGTTCCGCGCGCCGACGCCGGGGCGCTCTGCATCTTCGAGTTCTTCTACCTCGCCCGCCCCGACTCGCGCCTCGAGGGCGTCGAGGTGCACGGCGCGCGCGTGCGGATGGGAGAGCAGCTCGCGCGCGAGGCTCCGGCCGACGCCGACCTCGTGCTGCCGATCCCCGACTCCGGGACGCCGGCGGCGGTCGGCTTCTCCCGGGAGCTCGGAATCCCGTTCAGCGAGGGCATGGTCAAGAACCGCTATGTCGGCCGCACGTTCATCGAACCCGACCACGAGATGCGCAGCCAGGGAATCCGGATGAAATTTCACCCGGTCGCCGAGGTCGCGGGCCAGCGTGTGGTGATCGTGGACGACTCGATCGTCCGCGGAAACACGACGGGGCAGATCGTGCAGATGCTCTTCGACGCAGGCGCTGTGGAGGTGCACGTGCGGATCTCCTCGCCGCCGGTGATCGGCCAGTGCTTCTACGGGATCGACCTCGCCGACCCCGACGAGCTCGTCGCCAACGAGCGCACCGTCGAGCAGGTGCGCGAGTTCATCGGCGCCACCTCGCTCGCGTATCTGTCGCTCGAGGGGTTGACGGAAGCGACCAGGCGACCCGCCTCCGCGCTCTGCCGCGCCTGCCTCACGCGGGAGTATCCGACGCCCGTGCCGATAGAAGCAGCGAAGCTCCGCTTCGAACCGGCTCGCGTCTAGCCGACCGTAATCGGCTCGCTCTCCTGGACGAAGAGCGCGCCGGGATTCACCTGCCCCACGAGCCGCACCGCCAGCCGATAGACGCCGGCGGGGACTCGCAGCGCCGGCAGCTTGACCGTGGCCGGCACGCCTGCCCCGAGCGCGCCGCGGCGGGCGAGCATCGGGGCGCCGTCACGGATCCGCTCGAGCGTGACGAGATACAGGCAGTCGCGGACGCAGCCGAGCTGCACCGACCACGCGCTCGTGCCGGCCGGAACCGAGGTCTGCGGCGGGAAGACGAGCACACTCGGGGCTGCGGGGACGGCGAGGCCCGGGCAGACGCTGACGACCCCGCGCTGCTGCGTAGAGACAAACAAAGGCTTGAGCCCGGCGACGCCCTGCTTCTGTGACAGATCCGGGTAGAGCAACCCGTCCTGCGCCCCGAGCGGAGCACCATCGGCGAGGCGGTCGAAGAGGATGCCCGCCACCGTCGGCTCGCAGGCGGTCGCCCGCAGCGCCGCAGCGTAGGCGGAGCCCTGCGTCGCCTCGTCGGCCCCTGCCGCCGCCACGGCCTCCGGGCTGTAGAGGGCCGCCTTCGCGGGCGGCACCTTCGTCGTTGTCCCGACCTTGTCGTAGAGCACGGGCAGTGCCGAGCCCGGCTGCGCAGTGCCGTCGAACGAGGCGCCGAGCGCGCCGACGAGGCTCGTGTAGTCGGGGAGCGTCGGCGAGGTGTACGCGAGCTCGTCCATGATCGGCTGAGTCCGGCCGCTCGCCTTGAAGCTCGCGCCGAGCTCGGTCAGCGCCGACACGTCGGCGATCGTGCCGGCCACGAGCGTCGTTCCGTTCACTGCGCGCACCGCGTCCCTGAGTTCGCCGAGGGTCGCGGCGTCGCTTGCCGGAGCGGAAACGATCAGATCGTGCAGCGCGGGAACCTGCTGGGCGAGCGCCGCTCCGAAGGCGACAAGCTGCGCGCGGCCCGCGTCGTCGGGCACCGCCGCGACGGACAGCTCGACGGCCAGCCGCGCAGACGGAGCCGAGGCGAGCGCCGCTACCGTCGCCGGGTCGGGCACCGTCTGGCCCGGCAGCCACGGAACGGTCAGCCGGATCGCCCCGAGCCCGAGCGAGGAGGCCTTCTGCGCCTGGGCGGGCGAGTCGAGCCCCGCCCCGACGACGAACGAGGCGGTCTGACCCGGAGCCGCTGCTGCACTCGCGCGCGCAGGCGCACGACCCGCGAGCGCGGCGTGGACGAGCGGGAGCGCCGACACCGAGGCCTTGTTCCCGGAATAGTCGGTCGCCGCGAGCTGCACCGCGAAGAGGCCGGCGCGCCGCCCCGTCGACCACGAGACGCGGTGCCAGCCGTCCCCGAGCGCGAGGGTGCGTGACGAGCCGCCCACGGTGACGAACACCCGCCCCGGCTTCGAGAGCCAGAAGAACACGCCCGAGCCGCCGGAGTCGGCGAGCTTGAAGGCGGGCGGCTGCTTCGTGTAGGCGAGAAACCGCGTCGCCGCCGCCGAGAACCGCTGGTCCTGCCCGCCGAGCCGCTTCAGGAGCGAGACGACGTAGAGGTGGTAGTCGAGCGGAGAATCGTCTCGGGGCAGCGCGTAGTACGACCAGTAGCCCGTGTCGAACTGGCCGAGCGCCGAGGCCGCCGCCGCACCCATCCGCGTCGCGAGGTCGCCTGCCTCGGCGTTGCCGCTCCGCGTTGCGTAGTCCCGCAGGGAGAGAACTGCCTGGAGCTGTGCGTTCAGCACGACGAGGCTCGAGAAGCTGTAGAGCCGGATCCACGGCCCGGCGGCGAGCCTGCGGACGAGCCCGCCCGGGATCGCGCGGTATGCCTGCAAGGCCGCCGTTGCGAGCGCGGGGTCGCCGAGCAGCTCCGACGCGCGCTGGAACGCCTGCGCCGCGACCGCCTGGGCCATCCCCGAGCGCCACGGCGGTCGTCCGCCCGAGAAGCGGAAGTAGTACTCCCAGGCGAGACCGCCGGCGCCGTTCGGGACGCCCCGCGCGAGCAGGGCGTCCGCGAGCCGGCGCGTGCGATCCGGGTCGCCGGAGGCGACGGCGGCGTTCAGGGCGCCGAAGTTGCCGAGCGGGTGAAACACGAAGCCGTGGCCCGGAAAGTAGCGGTAGATCACGCCGTCGCCGTCTGCGATGTCCTGGTGCGTACGGCCCGCGAGCGGGTGCGTGGCGAGGTAGTCGGCGTTCTCTTTCAGCATCCCGAAGAGGGCGACGGCCCGCGGCCCGTTGTAGCTGGCCGAGACGGCCGCGACGTCGTCGAGCACCGACTTGAGCGCGGCCCCGCGGGAGCCCGGCAGCCGCTGCCAGAGCGACGCGACACGCAGCACCGTCGCCCGGTCCGCTGCAGCATCCTCCGGCGGGATGCGCCCTGCCGCGGCCGCCCTGGAGATGCCTTGCAGCGCCGTCTGGGCGGACGTCGCGGCTCCGGCCGTGCCCGTCGAGACGGCAAGGAGGGCGAGGACTGCGCTGATGACGGCGACAAGCCTCATCTTGAAACGATAAAGACGGGGTGTTGGCGTCGTGTTAACGCGCCCGGTGCGGCCGCCGGGCTAGCGGCGGCCGCGCCGCATATCCTTCCACCCGCAAACGCTGAGCTCCACTCGTCAGGCCGCGTGGCCCGGGATGTGGACGAGCTCGAGCTTGAGTCCGTCCGGGTCGTAGAAGAACACCGCGTAGTACCCCGGCGAGTAGCCGTATTCCTGTGGAGGGGTCTCGATCTCGGCGCCGACCTGGCGCAGCCAGTCGGCTCGCTCGTCGACGAGCGAGCGCGAGAACGCCTCGAAACACAGATGATGCAGACCCACGCGGTAGCGGTCGACCGGCTCGCCGCTCGGCGTCTGCGCCTCACGGATCCCGACCGATGAGCCGGGCCCGTTGAAGTACCAGATCGTCTCGCCGCGCTCGCCCTCCACCTCCGAGATGCGGTGATAGCCGAGCGGCCCGAGCAGGTCGCGGTAGAAGGGCAGGCTGCGCTCGATCGACGAAACGACAAGATCGACGTGGTGGACGCCGGTGGAGCGCATGGTGTAACCGTTTCGGTTCTCCGCGACCGGCGCGGCTCCTGCCTCGCTACGCTCGCGCCGCGATGCAGCTGTTCCACTACCACCTGGTCACGAGCAAGGTGCGCGAAGTCGAGGCGCGATACCTCGGCAAGCTCGGCTTCGAGCTCGTCGCCCGCTACGGGCGGATCGGTGAGGACACGACCTCGTTCGAGCAGGGCACCTCCTGGGAGCAACTCGACCGGATCGGCTTCAAGCTCCGGCTCGCCGAGCTCGAGCGGGGCGCGGTCAATGTGGTCGTGCAGCCGGGACAGTGGGCGCTGCCGCGCGTCGATCACCTCGGGCTCGCGCTCGACGACGATGAGTTCTTCGAGGCGATCTCGGAAGCCCAGCGGCGGGAGCTGCGGATCCAGGAGCACGGCGGCCGTCGCACCTTCGTCTCGACAGGCGCGGGCTATCGACTCGAGCTCCACCCGCCGCGCGAATGGATCGAGGAGCTGCTCGCCGAGAGCGCCGCCCTTCAGCTCTCGGAGCTGCATCTGCTCGCGGACGACCCTCCGACGAAAGCGGAGGCGCTCGCCGGGATCCTCGGGCTCGAGGCCGACAAGGGCTCGGTCGAGGTGGGCAACACCATTGTGCGCTTCCTTCCAGGCGGGCCGCAGGGACGGCCCGAGCTGCACGGCGAGCTCTTCCTCTAGAGAGCCTTCCGCAGCCAGACGGCCCGGCGGCCTTCGATCACCTCGTGGCGAAGCTCGGACCAGCCGAGGTGGGCGTACAGGCCGCGGTTCTCGACCATCTTCTCGTTCGTGTAGAGCCGGAGCTCGCGAAAGCCGTCCTCACGGGCGCGCTCCTCCGCGAACGCGAGCAGTCGCCTGCCGCAGCCGCGCCCCTGGCGGTCGGGCCGCACGGCGACGTTGTCGACGAGCAGGTAGCCGTCCGCGGGCACGAGCACGACGACTGCCTCGACCTCGCCCGCGCCGAGCACGTAGGCCTGGCCCCGCTCGACCCTCGCGGCATAATCGTCGTCCATCGGCAGCGGCCGGATGCCGATGCGGGGCACGTAGTGCGCGTATGCGTCCTCGACGAGCATCCGGATCGCGGGCACGTCTGCGGGCAGCGCAGGCCGGATCACCGGCGCCAGTCTAGAAGAGCTCCGGTGGACGCGCCCTTTAGACTCGAGCGAGTTGGGCAAGACATACGACGCCGCCGGAGTCTCGCTCGCCAAGGCCGAGGACGTGGTCGGCCGTCTGCGCTCGGCCGTCGAGTCGACCGGCGGTGCCATCGGCGGCTTCGCAGGGCTGCACGAGCTCGGCGACGGGCGCCTGCTCGCGGCCACGACGGACGGCGTCGGCTCGAAGCTGATCCTCGCCCGCCGCGCCGGCAAGCTGCGCTGGGCGGGCGCCGACCTCGCTGCGCACTGCATCAATGACGTTCTCACCACGGGCGCCGAACCGCTCCTCTTCCTCGACTACATGGCGGCCGCTTCGGTCAACCTCGAGGAGCTCGCCGAGCTCGTGGAGGGCGCGGCCGGAGTCTGCCGCGCAGCAGGCTGCGCGATCGTCGGCGGCGAGACTGCAGAGCTGCCCGGGATCTACCGCGACGAGGAGCTCGACTTCGCAGGAACCTGCGTCGGGATCGTCGAGCGCGGACGCCTGATCGACGGCTCACGGGTCGGGCCCGGCGACATCGTGCTCGGCCTCCCCTCCGCCGGCCTGCACGCAAACGGCTTCACCCTCGTGCGGGCGCTGATCGGCGACGACGATTTCGACGCCGAGCTGCTGCTGCCGCCGACACGCTGCTACCTCGACGACGTCCGCGCCCTGCGCGCACGAGCAGACGTGCGCGCGCTCGCGCACGTGACGGGCGGCGGCATCCTGGGCAACCTCTCGCGCGTGCTCCCCGAGGGCCGCCGCGCCGAGCTCGACTGGGGTTCCTGGGAGCGCGGGCCGGCCTACGACTGGCTCGACGCGCAGGGTGTCGCCGAGGAGGAGCAGCGCCGCGTCTTCAACCTCGGGATCGGCTACTGCGCGGTCGTGCCGGAGGCCGATGCGCCGCCGGGCGGGCTCGTGATCGGCAGGATCGCGTGATCGGCGTGCTGGTCTCGGGCCACGGCTCGAACCTGCAGGCCCTGCTCGACGAGGGGCTGCCGGTGCGCTGCGTGGCGAGCAACAACGCGACCGCCCACGCGCTCGAGCGGGCCCGCGCAGCCGGAATCGAGGCAGCCGTCTTCGCGCTCGACGACTACGGGTCGCGCGGCGAGCGCGACGCCGCGATGGCCGGCTGGCTGGAGCAGAACCGAGTCGAGCTCGTCGTACTCGCCGGCTACATGCAGCTGCTGACGCCCGCCTTCCTCGCCCGCTTCCCGGATCACGTCGTCAACGTGCATCCCTCGCCGCTGCCGCACTTCCCGGGCCTACGCGCGATCCAGCAGGCGCTCGAGGCCGGCGTCGACGAGACGGGCGTCACCGTCCACCTCGTCGACGAGGGCGTCGACAGCGGGCCGATCCTCGCCCAGGTGCCGGTGCCGATCGAGCCGCGCGAGACGCTCGAGGAGCGCATCCACGAGGCCGAGCATCGGCTGCTGCCGAAGGTGGTGAGAGAGCTCTGCGCGCGCTGATCTCCGTCTACGACAAGACCGGGCTGGACGAGTTCGCGCACGGGCTGGCGCAGCTCGGCTGGGAGCTCGTCGCGAGCGGCGGCACGGCGGCCACGCTCGAGGGCCTCGGGCTGTCGGTGACGAGGGTCGAGGAGGTGACCGAGTCGCCGGAGATGCTCGGCGGCCGCGTCAAGACGCTGCACCCGCGCATCCACGCCGCCATCCTCGGCCGGCCCGACCACGAGGGCGACCGCGCGACGCTCGAAGAGTTCGACATCACGCCCTTCGATCTCGTCTGCGTGAACCTCTACCCCTTCCGCGAGGCCGTGGCCCGCCGCGGGACCACGGAGGAGGACGCCGTCGAGATGATCGACATCGGCGGCCCTTCGATGCTGCGCGGCGCGGCGAAGAACTTCGCTCACGTCGCCCCCGTCTGCCGGCACGACCAGTACGGCTTCGTGCTGGACGAGCTGCGCGAACGCGGAACGCTCTCGCTCGAGACGCGCCGGCAGCTGGCCGTCGAGGCATTCGCTACGACCGCTGCGTACGAGGCGGCGATCGCGGCGTGGTTCGCCGACCGGAACAGCTTTCCCGACCTGCTGACGCTCTCGTTCGAGAAGGTGACCGACCTTGCGTACGGCGAGAACCCGCACCAGAGCGCCGCGTTCTACGCCGAAGCCGGCGCGCGGCGGCACCTCCTCTCCGAAGTCACGCAGCTGCACGGGCGCCCGCTCTCGCTGATCAACCTCTACGACCTCTCGGGTGCGCGTCTCCTCCTGCGCGAGTTCGAGCTGCCTGCGTGCGTGATCGTCAAGCACGCGAATCCGTGCGGCGTGGCGGTCGCCGCCACGATCGAAGAGGCCTACGAGCATGCGTACGCGAGCGACCCTGTCTCGGCGTTCGGAATGGTCGTCGTGCTCAACCGACCCGTCTCCGCGGAACTCGGCGCCGCGCTCGCGGAGCGCTTCATCGACGTCCTGTTCGCGCCCGGCTACGACGAGGCAGCGCTCGCCGCGTTGACGGCGAAGCCGAATACGCGCATCTTGCTCGACCGCGAGCGCCGCCGGTTCGACCCGGGCGAGAAGGATTACAAGCGCGTGCTCGGCGGCCTGCTCGTGCAGGACCGCGACTGGGACATCGAGGACCGCGAGATCATGGAGGTGCGCTGTGGCACCGTCGACGAGGCCACGTGGGGCGAACTGCTCTTCGCCTGGCGCGTCTGCAAGCACGTGAGCTCGAATGCGATCGTGATCTCCAGGGACCTGCGGACGATCGGGATCGGCGCCGGCCAGATGTCGCGCGTCGACGCGGTCAAGATCGCCGTGGACAAGGCTCACACGCTCGGTCACGACCTACGAGGAGCCGTGCTCGCCTCGGATGCGTTCTTCCCGTTCGACGACGGCCCGGCGCTCGCGCTGCAGGGCGGCGTGAAGGCGATCATCCAGCCGGGCGGCTCCGTGCGTGACGCCGAGGTCGCGGCCGCGGTCGAGGCGGCGGGCGCGGCGATGGTCGTCACCGGCCGGCGCCACTTCAGGCACTAGCGCGGGGCGGGACCCGGCGCTTCCGCCGGGGCAACCGTCCCGAGCTAGGGCTCCTCGAAGCGCCCATTCTTCTCGTCGAGGACGACCCGGTAGAGCGCGATCGAGGGCAGGCGCCCCTTGTCGGGCTCGTGGTCGGTCCGGCCGAAGCGCTCGAGCAAGAGCTCCAACGCGCCGACGGCCGCCTTCCCGTGCAGCTCCTCGAACCAGCCCCACGCGATCACGCTGCGCCAGCTGTGCAAGCTGTCGATCTGGTCGACCTCGAAGCAGACCTCGGGATTGTCGCGCATCATCGCCAGCTTGAGGCCTTCGGCCGAGTGCGCATACACGGCCGTCCCGTCGTAGATGTAGGCAACCGGCACGACGTACGTGCGGCCGCCGGAATGGCAGCCGATCCGCCCGACCGACTCCTCGTGTAACAGCCCCTCGACCTGGCTCTCGGACAGCGATCCCAGCACGCAAGCCTCCTTCTCGGAGCAGCATCGATCCAGGCGGGGGCGCGCCGCATCCGTAGCCCCCCGCAGCCCGTTTGCGACCGATCCGCGCCGGAGAAGCTGAAACCGTGCCGACCGAGCAATACCACGAGCCACCCGGCGAGCTGCCGCAGAAGACGCGCACCGCCGCGCGGATGATCACCTCGCTGATCGAGGAGGCCGAAGCCATTGGCTGGTACGAGCAGCGCCTGGCGCTCGAGCAGGACAAACAGGCGAAGGCGATCATGCAGAACGCGCAGGAGGAGGAGTTCAAGCACTTCGGCATGGACCTCGAGTTCCTGCTGCGGCGCATGCCGGTCTGGCGGGAGACCCTGAAGGGAATTCTCTTCACCGAGGGCGACATCGTCGAGCTCGGCGAGGAGGCCGAGGAAGAGGCCGGCGACTAGACTCTGCCGCCGGATGGCGCGCCAGTACCCCACGCTGCTCGAGCTCGTCGGCGACACCCCGATCGTCCGGCTCGACCGGCTGTCGCCGAGGGGCGGAGCGCGCATCCTGGCCAAGCTCGAGTACCTGAACCCCGGCGGCTCGGTGAAGGACCGAATCGGCCTGGCCATGATCGAGGCAGCAGAGGCCGAAGGGAAGCTGAAGCCCGGCGGGACGATCGTCGAGCCCACCTCCGGGAACACCGGCGTCGGCCTCGCCCTGGCCGCGGCGGGTCGGGGCTACAAGTGCATCTTCGTGATGCCGGACAAGATGAGCCAGGAGAAGATCTCGATGCTGCGCGCGTACGGCGCCGACGTCGTGATCACCCCGACCGCGGTCGACCACGACTCGCCCGAGTCGTACTACTCGGTCTCGTCGCGGCTCGCGGAGGAGATCCCCGGCGGCTTCAAGCCCGACCAGTACTCCAACCCGGCCAATCCCGACGCGCACTACCGGACGACGGGCCCGGAGATCTGGGAGCAGACGGGCGGCGAGCTCGATGCGATCGTGATCTCGGTCGGCACCGGCGGAACGATCTCCGGCATCGGCCGCTACTTCAAGGAGCGCAAGCCCGAGGTGCTGATCGTCGGCGCCGACCCAGAGGGCTCGGTCTACACCGCCGACGAGTCGCACCCGCCCGGCCCGTACCTCGTCGAGGGCATCGGCAAGGACACGTGGCCGCAGACCATCGACCCCGATGTCGTCGACGAGTGGATCCGCGTCTCCGACCGCAACTCGTTTCTGACCGCGCGACGGCTCGCGCGGGAGGAGGGCATCCTCGCCGGCGGCTCCGGCGGCTCGACGCTCTGGGCGGCCATGCAGGTCGCCGAGCGACTCGGTCAGGGCGCGACGGTGCTGGCGTTGATCCCCGACTCTGGCCGCTCGTACATGTCGAAGTTCTACGACGACGACTGGATGCTCCAGTACGGCTTCGTCGAGCGCCGCGGCCGAGTGCCTTCGATCGAGGAGGTGCTGCGATTCAAGAGCGCCGAGGCGCCCGACCTCGTGACGATCGCAGCGCACGAGAAGGTGGGCCAGGCGATCGACCTGATGCAGCAGTACTCGATCTCGCAGCTGCCGGTCGTCCGCGACGGCGAGCTCGAGTCGCTCACCGACCTGATCGGCTCGCTCCAGGACCGCGACCTGCTCGACCGCGTCTTCAAGAATCCCGACGCTCTCCACGAGGACGTCGCCGCGGCGATGCAGCCGCCGCTCGCGACCGTCGACCTGCACGACTCGCTGGACGAGGTGTTCGCGACCCTGTCGGGCCGCACGAACGCGGTCGTCGTCGCCGAGAACGGCAGGCCGGTCGGCGTGCTGACGCGGGCCGACCTGCTCGACTATCTCGCGCACAACCGCTGAGGCACGACGGGAACCAAAACGCAGCAAGGGGGGTAGACAAGAGCGTGAAGAAGCTGGTCGTGCCGTTCACCGCCGCGCTCGTCCTGCTCGGGCCGACCGTCACGGCGAACGCACGCACGCACGACCCGTGGGCCCCACTCCAGCGGCCGCTACGGCTCGCGCCTCTGGCCCCAGGCGGCAACTGTCCCGTCACTCCGACGCATGCGCTCGACCACGGGCGGATTTCGGGCGCCGCCGGCGTCGGCCCGGTCTACCCGCTGTTGTCGCCCTTCGATCCCTACAGCCTTCAACCCGGATGGCTCGGCGCCAAGACGATCTGGACCTGGCCGACGGAACTGCGCACGAAGCGCCTGCGCGTCCTGGTCCGCGGACTGCGTCTCGACCAGCCCGGCGAGCTTCGGTTCCAGCTCGGCCCACAGTGGGAGAGCGCGCCGCTCACTCGCGGGCTGCGGCTCGACACGAGCCGTACCGTCGGGTCGTTCAGCGCCAGCACCTGGGGCACGACCGTGACGTTGCTGCTCGTCCGGACGCCCGGCTGCTACGGGCTCCAGCTCGACTCCAAGCGCGGCACGAGCACGATCGTCGTGCGCGCCGGCCGCTAGCTGGTTGATGCCACGGAATCGTTTGTTCCCGGGGCGTGAGCTGGTCGGGAGCGGCCCAGAGCGGCCAGATCGCGCAGCCGGAGACGCGAGAGCGTGGCATCAAGCCTCGGACTACACCTAGGCGGCCGCGTCGCCGTCGAGCAGCACGTCGTCCGAGAGGCGGAACCGGTCGTGCACGACCCTGACCGCGCGCCGGACGTCGCTCTCGCGCACGACGCACGAGATGCGGATCGACGACGTGGAGATGATGCCGATGTTGATCCCGGCCTCGGCGAGCGCGTCGAACATGTCCGCCGCGACACCCGGGTTGCTCTTCATCCCGGCGCCCACGAGCGAGACCTTGCCGATCTCGCGGTCGCAGGCGAAGCCGCTGGCGCCGACCTGGCGCGCGATCCCGTCGAGGATCGGCTCGGCGCTCGGCAGGTCGTCCTTCGGCAGCGTGAACGAGATGTCGGTGCGCCCGGCCTCCGAGACGTTCTGGACGATCATGTCGACGTTGATCCCGGCGTCCGCGAGCGGGCGGAAGACCCTGGCCGCGATCCCTGGCTGGTCGGGAACGCCCTGGATCGTCACCTTGGCCTCCGAGGTGTCGTGGGCGATGCCCGAGATGATGGCCTTCTCCAACACGTCCTCCTGCTTGACGACCCAGGTGCCCTCGCGGTCGTGGAACGACGAGCGCACGTGCAGCCTCACACCATGGTTTCGAGCGTACTCGACGGAGCGCAGCATCAGCACGCGGGCGCCGCAGGCGGCGAGGTCGAGCATCTCCTCGTAGGAGACGGCGTCGAGCTTCCGCGCCTCGGGGACGATCCGCGGGTCGGCGGTAAAGACCCCGTCGACGTCGGTGTAGATCTCGCAGGCGTCGGCGTCGAGCGCCGCCGCCAGCGCCACCGCCGTCGTATCGGAGCCGCCGCGGCCGAGCGTCGTCACGTCGAGGTCGGTCGAGACGCCCTGGAAGCCGGCGACGATCGCGATCTTCCCTGCGTCGAGCGCCTCGCGGACGCGGTCTGTGCGCATCTCGAGGATGCGCGCCTTGCCGTGACTCGTGTCGGTGACGATCCCCGCCTGCGAGCCCGTGAACGAGATCGCGTTGTGGCCGTGGTCGATGATCGCCATCGAGAGCAGCGCGATCGAGATCCGTTCGCCGGCCGTGAGCAGCATGTCCTGTTCGCGCGGGTGCCTGTTGTCCGAGACGCGGCGCGCCAGCTCGAGCAACTCGTCGGTCGTGTCGCCCATCGCCGAGACGACAACGCAGACCTGCGCGCCGGCGGCTGCGCTGGCGACGACCCGCCCCGCGACACGCTTGATCCGCTCGGGATCGCCGACGGAAGAGCCTCCGTACTTCTGGACGAGCAGGGCCACGTCGCAACGCTACCGGCGCGGCGTCAGCGGGCGAGGGCCCCCGAGACGGCGTCCGCGGAAGCGGGCAGCGTCCCCGACGATCAGGTCACTCGCCGTCCGCTGCTTTCGGCTTGCCGAGCTCGCCGAGCCTCCCGAGCGCCTGCGTCAGCTCGCTCGGAATGATCCACATCTTGTTCGCGTCGCCCTGCGCGATCTGCGGCAGCATCTGCAGGTACTGGTAGGCGAGCAGCTTCGGGTCGGGGTCGCCCTCGTGGATCGCCTTGAAGACGGTGTCGATCGCCTTTGCCTGCCCTTCGGCCTGCAGGATCATCGCCTGCCGCTGGCCCTCGGCGCGCAGGATCGAGCTCTGCTTCTCGCCCTCCGCGGTCAGGATCTGCGACTGCTTGAACCCTTCCGCCGTGAGGATCGCGGCGCGCTTCTCGCGGTCGGCGCGCATCTGCTTCTCCATCGTGTCCTTGATCGACGCGGGCGGGTCGACGGCCTTCAGCTCGACCCGGTTGACGCGGATCCCCCACTTTCCGGTCGCCTCGTCGAGCACGCCTCGCAGCTGGCTGTTGATCTCGTCGCGCGAGGTCAGCGTCTTCTCGAGCGCCATCCCGCCGATCACGTTGCGCAGCGTCGTCACCGTGAGCTGCTCGATCCCCTGGATGTAGTTGGCGATCTCGTAGGTCGCGGCCTTCGGATCGGTGACCTGGAAGTAGAGGACCGTGTCGATGTTGACGACGAGATTGTCCTCGGTGATCACCGGCTGCGGCTGGAACGAGACGACCTGCTCACGCAGGTCGATCAGCGGGCGCAGACGGTCGACGAACGGCACCACGATCGCAAGCCCCGGTGTCAGCGTCCGGTTGTAGCGTCCGAGCCGCTCGATCACGCCGGCACGAGCCTGGGGGACGATGCGGACGGTCCGCGCCAGCGTGATCAGGACGAGCACCGCGACGACGGCGATGACGATGAGGGCGACCATGCGACTCTCCTATTCGTAGACGAGAGCGGTGGCGCCCTCGATCTTCATCACTTCCACCCGCACGCCGGGCTCGAGCACCTGGCTCTCGTCCCACGCGCGGGCACTCCAGACTTCCCCGCCGAGCTTGACGCGACCGCCATGCGCGTCCACGCGCTCGAGCACGACGGCGTGCGCGCCCTCGAGCGCCGCCGCACCCGTGCGGATCGCGTGCGGCATGCGCAGGTGCCGTCGCGCGATCGGCCGCAGCAGCCCGACAGAGCCCGCCGCGACGGCGACGAACACGATCAGCTGCGCCAGCCAGCCGAGCCCGACGGCGGCGACGACTGCGCCGGCGATGCCGCCGACCGCGATCGGCCCGAGAAAGAACAGGCCCGGCGTGAGCAGCTCGCCGATCGTCAGGCCAAGGGCGATCAGTACCCAGATCAGCCACCCCGGCATCGAGGATGATCCTACCCGCGCATGTCGCATTCGACGCCAAAGCTCAGCCTGCAGGAAGCGTGCCGGGTCGCGATCGGCGCCCAGCTCCTGGCGGGGCCGCGCCCGGCCGGAGTGCTCGAGACGATCGAGCGGCTCGAGCGGCTGCAGGTCGATCCCACGAACGCGGTCGCGCGCACCGAGCTGCTCGTGCTCTGGAGCCGCCTTGGCTCCTACGACGTCGCCGAGCTCACGCGCCTGCTGGAGGAGCGGCGCCTGTTCGAGTACTGGGCGCACATCGTCCCCGCCGCGGACTTCGGGCTCCACCGCGAGACGATGCGGCGCTTTCCACGTGGCGACTCGGTGCGCGCCCGCTACATCCGCAGCTGGCTCGAGCAGAACCGCGCCTTCCTCCGCTACGTGCTCGGACAGCTGCGCCGCCGCGGCCCGCTGCGCTCGCGCGAGCTCGAAGACCGGGCCGCCGTCCCCTGGCAGGTCGGCGGCTGGAACGACGGCAAGAACCTCGGCCGGATGCTCGACACGCTCTGGTTCGCAGGACGAATCGCGATCGCCGGCCGCGACCGCGGCGAGCGGCTCTGGGATCTCGCCGAACGCGTGCTGCCCACCGGCGAGCCCCGACTCTCTGCTGCGGAGGTCGCACGTCGAGTGCTCGAGCGGCAGCTGCGCTGGCGCGGGCTCGCGCGCCTCGGCGAGTTCGGCTTCCAGTTCGACGGCCGGCCGCCCGGCTGGGAGCGTGCGCTGCGATCGCTCCTCCGGGACGGTGCGGCGACGAGGGTGGACGTCGAGGGCCTCGCCGGCGAGTGGTATGCGCACCCGGAGGCGCTGGAGCGGCCGTTCACGCCCCGGACGACGCTGCTCTCCCCGTTCGACAAGCTGATCTCGAACCGCGAGCGCACCGAGGAGCTGTTCGGCTTCCGCTTCCGGCTCGAGATCTACGTCCCGAAGGAGCAGCGGCAGTACGGCTACTTCGTGCTTCCGATCCTGCACCGCGACCGGCTGATCGGACGGATCGACCCTCGTTTCGACCGGGCGGCGGGCACGCTCGTGCTGAGCGCGGTCCACGCGGAACCGGACGCGCCCGCGGACGCCGCGGCCCCGGTCGAGGCGGCGATCCGCGAGCTCGCCGATTGGCTGGGCGCCGCCGAGGTCGTCTATCCGAAAGCGGTGCCGAAAGCCTGGCGGGGCTTCCTGCGTTAGAACCACCGATGGAGACGATCTCGCTCGCGAAGCTACGTCGGTACGTCGTCGCCCACCAGGGCTACGCGACGCGCACCCGCAGCGCGCGGGGCGCCGATGTCGTTGGGACCGTGCGCCGCCTCGGCGCCGTCCAGCTCGACTCGATCTCGGCCGTCGACCGCGCCCACCGGATCACGATCGGCTCGCGGATCGGCGCCTACCCGCGCGGTGCGGAGTCGAAGCTGCTCCGGCAGGGACGCCTGTTCGAGTACTGGGCGCACGAGGCGTGCCTGCTGCCGATCGAGGACTTCCCGCTCTTCAAGCGCCGCATGGTGCACCTGAGCGAGCAGCACTGGTGGGGACGAAAGCACGAGCACGACCCCGAGGTGAAGGAGCGCGTGCTCGGGGCGATCCGCGACCGAGGCGCCCTGCCGACGCGCTTCTTCGAGGGCTCCGCCGGTGCCGGCATGTGGAACTGGAAGCCCGAGAAGCGGCTGCTCGAGGACCTGTTCGCCGCCGGCGAGATCGTCGTCGCGGGGCGCGAAGGCTTCCAGCGGCTCTACGACCTCCCCGAGCGCGTGATCCCGAAGCAATACCTCGACGCGCCGACACCCTCCGAGGAGGCGTTCGTGCGCGGCTATGCGCTCCGCGCGGTGCGAGGGCGCGGCGCGTTGACCGAGTACGGGATCGCGGAGCACTGCCGCTTCAAGGGCGGGATCAAGTTCGTGCGACCGCACGTCGACGCGCTCGCCGCCGAGGGGCTCGTGCGCCGCGTCGCCGTCGAGGACGGCGGCCCGCCGGCCGTGGTGCCGGCAGAGGCGGAGCTCGACGGCGAGACGCGCGCCGGCGTCCTCCTCTGCCCGTTCGACAACCTGATGTGGGACCGGCCGTTCGTGGAGCGGGTGTTCGGCTTCCGTCATGTGATCGAGGTCTACAAGCGCGAGGACGAGCGCCTCTTC
This sequence comes from uncultured Actinomycetes bacterium, assembly GCA_963757725.1. GTDB lineage: Bacteria > Actinomycetota > Thermoleophilia > Gaiellales > Gaiellaceae > CAVWSR01. The sequence continues at coordinate 69,403 of CAVWSR010000001.1, read as the reverse complement.
GGCTACTACGTGCTGCCGTTCCTCTACGGCGACCGGCTCGTCGGCCGGGCCGACATCCGGGTCGACCGCGCCGAGGGGGTGCTGCGCGTCAAGGAGTTCCACCTCGAGCCGAAGGTGCGCACCTCCAAGGCGCTCGACGCCGCGCTCGAGAAGGCGCTGCTCCGCCTCGCTCGCACGGCCGGGGTCGACGCCGTCGAGCGCTAGCCGCCGGTCGGGCCACACCGGCATGGCATCATCCGGCGATGGACTTCGAGACGCGCGCCATTCACGTCGGCCAGGAGCCTGATCCCGCGACGGGCGCGATCATCACGCCGATCTACCAGACCTCGACCTACGTGCAAGAAGCGGTCGGCGAGCACAAGGGCTACGACTACTCGCGCGTCGCCAACCCGACCCGCACGGCGCTCGAGGAGGTGCTGGCCTCGCTCGAGGGAGCCGAGCACGGGCTCGCATACTCGTCGGGCATCGGCGCAACGACGACGATCATGCATCTCGTCGACCCTGGCGAGCGGATCCTGACGGTGAACGACGTCTACGGCGGCGTCTACCGGATGCTCTCGCAGGTCTACGAGCCCAAGGGCTACGTCTGCGACTGGGCGCCGGCCGACGAGCTCGCAGACGCGATCGACGAGCGGACGAGGCTCGTCTGGCTCGAGACGCCGACAAACCCGCTGCTGAACATCGTCGACATCCACGCCGTCTCCGAGGCTGCGCACCGCGTCGGCGCGATCGTGGTCGTCGACAACACCTTCGCCACGCCGTACCTGCAGCTGCCGCTCTCGCTGGGGGCAGACATCGTGGTGCACTCGACGACCAAGTATCTCGGCGGCCATTCGGACGTCGTCGGAGGCTGGGCCGGCACGAGCGACCCGTCGATCGCGGAGCGCCTTCGCTTTCTGCAGAAGTCGCTCGGAGCCGTGCCGGGGCCGTTCGACTCCTGGCTCGTGCTGCGCGGGATCAAGACGCTCGCGCTCCGGATGCAGAAGCACTGCGAGAACGCAAGGGCGATCGCGGAGTTCCTCGACGGCCACCCCGCGGTCGAGCAGGTGCTCTATCCGGGCCTTGCCTCGCACCCGGGCCACGAGCTCGCCGCCCGGCAGATGCGCGACTTCGGCGGCATGGTCTCGTTCCTCGCCGCCTCCGAGGAGGAGGCGGTCGCACTCGTCGCCAGAACGAAGATCTTCCAGCTCGCGGAGTCGCTCGGCGGCGTCGAGAGCCTGATCGAGCACCCCTACCGGATGACGCACGGCTCGACGGTCGCGGGCCCGACCGCTCCGCCGCGAAGCCTCGTGCGCCTGTCGGTGGGGATCGAGTCGGCAGACGACCTGATCGCCGACCTCGAGGCTGCGCTCGTCCTCTCGGCCGCCCGCACGTAGAGCGGAACCCGTGCCGCGCTCCGCGGTGTAGGACGAGCATGAAGAGACTCCTGTTCATCAGCTTGCTGGCCGCGCTTGCCCTCCCGGCCGCCGCGTTCGCCAAAGGTCCGTCGGCGGCGACGATCGCCGGTCCCGGCCTGGAGGGGCGGCTCGCGGTCCCAGGTCAGGGCGAGGGCGATGACCAGACGCCGCTCGGCGCGCTCGTCTCCTACGGCGGCTTCTTCCCCGAGGTCTTCGGCCAGTCGCCCGACCCGACCCGCAGGACCCGGCCGAAGGGCGACCTCGGCCCCGCCTACACGGTCGCCTACACCGTGCCCGGCCCGAACGGCGACAGCATGATCGTCCAGACGATCTACCCCTACGCGAGGTCGGGGCCGGTCACCCACCTCGCCGCCGGCCAGCGCTTCTGGGGCGACCAGCGCACGTACGGAGGCTGGGTCGTCGCCCCCGTCCAGGTGAAGGAAGCGCTGATCCGGGCGGGCATGCCTGCGACGGCGCCGGACGGATCGGGCGGCGGCCTGGGCACGGGGGCGATCGGCGGGCTCGCGGCAGCACTTGCAGCCGTCCTGGTGCTCGCCTTCGCAGCGCTCCGCCGCCGGCGGCACCGCCCGCGCCCGGCGACAGTGTGAGGCCGACGCTACGGCTCGGGGAGCTGCTTGCGCGGCTCCTCGTCGCCGTGCGCGATCGCTAGCACCTGCCGTCCGGTCCAGAGACCGCCGACGATGATCGGCCAGACCGGCCAGAACGAGCCGTGGCGCCCGGACGCCGCCCAGATCGCGATGAGGAACGCCATCGTCAGTGCGTAGCGGAGCACGAGGAAGCGCAGCCGCCGGCGCCGCGAGTCGGGCGGCAGCGGGTCGTCGCGCGGTTCTGGCAGGTCACGGAAGAGCGTTCCGAGGTCGGCCTCGTCACGCGCCCGGTGCGCCTCGTCGACCCGCGCCTCGAATTCCCCGGAATCGAGCCGGCCGGCGAGATAGTGCCCGCGGAGCCGCTCCACCGCGGCCTCGCGCTCCTCGCTCGATACCCGCAGCGCCGGCTCCACCGCCGCAAGGGTAACCCTAAGATTGCCGCCGTGGCGAACCCGCAGCTGATCGACGTTCACCATCTGGGCCACGAGCGCGTCGTCGCCTCGTACCTGCTCGAGACCGACGACGGCCCTGCCCTCCACGACTGCGGGCCTGCCTCGACGATCCCCGGTCTGAAGGCGGGGCTCGCCGAGCACGGTCTCGCACTGCAGGACGTCCGCCACCTGCTGCTTTCGCACATCCACCTCGATCACGCGGGGGCCGCCGGGCCGCTCGTGCGCGAACACCCCGGGCTGCAGGTGCACGTGTCGGAGGTCGGCGCCCCCCACCTCGTCGACCCGAGCCGCCTCGAGCGCAGCGCACGCCGCCTCTACGGGGAGACCTTCGACTCCCTGTGGGGCGAGCTTGCCCCGATCCCGGAACACAACGTGCACGTCGTCGGCGAGCACGTGCTCGGCCTTGCGTGCTTCCCGAGCCCCGGCCACGCCTCGCACCACGTCTGCTATCTGCACGAGGATGGGACGCTCTACGCGGGCGACGCGGCCGGGGTGCGGATCCAGCCGTCGCGCTACGTCCTGCCGCCGACCCCGCCGCCTGACATCGACCTCGAGGGCTGGGAGCACACCTTCGCCGAGATCGAGCGGCGAGGTCCGGCGCGGCTCGCGCTGACCCACTTCGGGGTCGCCGACGATCCCGCCCGGCACCTCGCCGAGGTACGCGAGCGCCTCGCTCGCTGGGCCGAGCGGGTGCGCGAAGGCGTAACCCAGGCGGACTTCGTCGCCGAGGTGGAGGCCGAGCTTGAGGGCGAGGACGTCGAGCTGTTCGAATACGCGGTCCCGCCCGACCATTGCTACCTCGGCCTCCGGCGCTACTGGGACAAGCAGGCCGAAGCGGCGTGAGGGCGTTGGAGCCGCTGAGGGAGCGGGAGTTTCGCCTCCTCTTCCTCGGCCGCACGACGTCGTTCGTCGGCAACGCCTTCGCGAACGTCGCGCTCGCGTTCGCCGTCCTCGATCTCACCGGCTCGCGCGCGGACCTCGGCTTCGTGCTCGCGGCCCGCTCGCTGCCCCAGGTCCTCTTCCTGCTCGTCGGCGGGATCTGGGCCGACCGGCTGCCGCGCCATCACGTCATGGTCGCCTCGAACGTCGCGAGCGGGGCAAGCCAGGCGGCGATCGCGGGGCTGCTCCTCTCGGGGCAGGCGCGGATCTGGGAGCTGATCGTGCTCGCCGGCCTGAACGGGACGAGCATTGCGTTCTTCTTCCCGGCCTCGACTGGGATCGTGCCGCAGACCGTGCCGGCGCGGATGCTGCAGTCGGCCAACGCGTTGCTCCGGCTCGGGCTGAACGGCAGCTTCATCGGGGGCGCGGCGCTCGGCGGCGCCGTCGTTGCGGCGACGAGCCCGGGCGTGGGCGTCGCAGTCGACGCGGCCAGCTTCTTCGTCGGTGCCGCGCTGATCGGCCTGATGCGCCTGCCGGCAGGCCTCCGCATGGAAGGGTCGAGCTTCCTCGCCGAGCTGGCCGACGGCTGGAACGAGTTCCGCTCACGTCCCTGGCTGTGGGCGATCGTGCTCCAGTTCGGCGTGGTGAACGGCGTCGAGCAGGGCTCCGAGAACGTCCTCGGCCCGGCGATCGCGAAGGCCCACCTCGGCGGCGCGGCGGCCTGGGGCCTCGTGCTCACCGCGCAGGCAATCGGCTTCGTCGGGGGCGGGCTGTTGATGCTGCGCCTGCGCCCGCGGCGGATCCTGCGCGCGGCGACGCTCGGCTTCCTGCTGACCGTCCCGTTTCTCCTCTTCCTCGCGGGGCCGCTCCCCCTCGCGGCGGTCGTCGGGGCAGCGGTTGTCGCCGGCGTCGGAATCGAGATCTTCAGCGTTCTCTGGGACACCGCGCTCCAGCAGGAGATCCCGCACGAGAAGCTGTCGCGCGTCTCCTCGTACGATGCGCTCGGCTCGCTGGTGCTGATCCCGCTCGGGCTCGCGGCCGCCGGGCCGCTCTCGGAGGCGATCGGGACGCGCCCGACGATCCTCGGCGCGGCCGCCCTCAGCCTCGGCGCGACGCTTGCGGTGCTGCTCGTCCGCGAGGTGCGCACGCTGCCGCGCCGCGAGGACGTAGAGTCAGCTCGTGCCGCGGGGTCCGCTACCGCCTGAGCTGCAGGACTTCCTGCGCGAGCCGAATCCGTGCGTGGTCGCGACGATCCGGCCCGACGGCGAGCTGCACACGGCAGCGACGTGGTACGAGTGGCTCGACGACGGAACGGTGCTGCTGAACATGGACGCAACCCGGATCCGCCTTCGGCACATGCGCGCCGACCCGCGAGTCGCGCTGACGATGTTGAGGTACTCGAGCTGGTACGACCACGTCTCGCTGATCGGTCGCGTCCGTGAAATCCGACGCGACCCGCGGCTCGAGGACATCGACCGCCTCGCGCGCCGCTACACGGGGAAGGCGCACGGCAACCGGGAGCGCGACAGCTGGACGGCGATCGTCGAGGTCGACCGGTGGCACGGCTGGTCGGGCGGTACGGACCTGACCAAGCCGGAGTAGCTCCGCTCGACCACGGGGTCAGACCCCGGGCGTGTCCATTTCGAAGGAGCCTGCGCGCGTTGAATGGCCGTACGGCGGCGTTGCGACCGGCAAAGCGTGGCCAAAGCCGGGCCAGATCGGACATGACAGGGGTCTGACCCCGGGCATGGCCCAAGCGGACTAGGCCCGGAGCTCGCCCGCGGCCGCGTACGCGTGCAGGTAATCCGCGACCATCCGCTCGGGCGCGAAGCGCTCCTCGGCATAGCGCCTGCACTCCAGCGGCTCGAGCTCGTCGGCGGCTTCGAGCGCCGCAGCCATCTCGCGATAGTCGTCGACGATGATCCCGCTGCGTCCGTGCTCGATCACCTCGGGCACCGCACCCCAGCGGGTCGCGATCACGGGCGTCCCGCAGGCCATCGACTCGATCATCACGAGGCCGAACGGCTCCTCCCACTCGATCGGGAACAGCGTCGCCCGCGCGTCCTGCAGCAGCTCCACCTTCTCGCCGTGGGTCACCTCGCCCAGGTACTCGATCGACGGGCCGAGATGGGGCCGCACGAGCTCGTCGAAGTACTCGAGCTCTCTCGGCTCTCGCAGCTTGCCCGCGATCTTCAGCGGCAGCCCGGTCTCGATCGCCACCGCTACGGCACGGTGGCAGCCCTTGTCCGGGCTCATCCGGCCGATGAAGAGCAGGTACTCGCCACGGTGCGGCTGCACCGGATAGAGCGAAAGGTCGAGCGCGTTCGGGCAGTTGGCGACCCACGGCAGGTCGGGCTTCGGCTTTCGCTGGTTGAGCGAGATCGAAATCAGCCTCACCTGCGGCGCCACACGCGCGAGCTGGTCGTACAACCTGCCCGGCTCGCCGTCGAGCGGGCCGTGAACCGTGTGCACCACGCGGCGTAGAGACGGCGCCGCCGACCGCGGCGGCCATGGTGCCGGAGTGGTCGTTGATCACGTCGAAGTCGCCGGCCCGCTCGAAGCAGGCGAGCGCGTGCCGCAGCTCCCAGAACGTGCGCCCGATGTGCTCGCTCGGCGCCTCCGGATAGACCGCCACGAGCTCCGCCTTCGTCTTCGAGTCACCCGACGCGAAGAGCGTCACCTCGTGCCCGGCGCCGACGAGCCCGTCGGCGAGCAGCGAGACGATCCACTCGATCCCGCCGTAGCCGGTCGGCGGGACAGGGAACCACACCGGAGCGAGGACCGCGACCCTCACGCTTCGTCGACCCTCACCACGCCGTTCTCGAGCCGCACATCCCACGATCGCTCGAACGCGCGCACCCCGGTCAGCCGGATCGAGCCGGCCCAGGAGGGAAGCTCGAGAGGGGCCACCGTCTCGAGCACCTGCCGCCGGGGGTCGGGCCTGAGACCGAGCAGGAGCTGGAGCAGCAGCACCGGCGTCCCCGCTGCCCAGGCCTGCGGCCGCGCCGCGGTCGGATAGGCGATCGGGAAGCCCGTTTCCGAGCGGTGCAGCCCCGCGAACACCTCGGGCAGCTGGTGGTTGAAGTGCCCCGACGCGGCCAGCATGACGCGGATCACCCGGTGCGCCTCGGGCCAGCGGGCATAGCGCGCGAGGCCGTAGCCGATCAGCGAATTGTCGTGTGGCCAGACCGTGCCGTTGTGGTAGCTGAGCGGGTTGTACGCCGCGTCGCCGGACGACATCGTGCGCACGCCCCAGCCCGACCAGAGCTCGTCGCCCATCAGCGCTGTCGACGATCGCGTCCACTCGCTCGGGCGGGACGATGCCCGAAAAGAGCAGGTGCCCGATGTTCGAACAGAGCGCGTCGACGCGATTCTTCTCGCCGTCGAGCGCGAGCGCGTAGTAGCCGCCCCGCTCCTCGACCCAGAAAGCCTCGTCGAAGCGGCGACTCAGCTCGTCGGCCTCCGTGCTCGAGCCGCCGCGCGAGCTCCTGGTCGCGCCACACCTCGCGCGCGAGCTCCGCGGCGCGCCGCTTCGCGTCGTAGACGTAGCCCTGCACCTCGCAGGGCGCGATCGGCGCGTGGGCGATCCGGCCGTCGCTGAAGCGCTGCGAGTCGCCTGAGTCCTTCCACGACTGGTTCTCGAGCCCTCGAGGAGTGCGCCGCTCGTACTCGACGAAGCCGTCGCCGTCGCGATCTCCATAGCGGTCGATCCAGTCGAGCGCGGCCATCGCGGGTCTCTTTAGCTCGCGCACGAGCGGAGTGTCGTCGGTCCAGCGCCAGAGCTCCGAGAGCAGGATCGACGTAGAGCGGCGTGGCGTCGAGCGTGCCGTAGTAGCGCTCGAACCACTTGGTCGCAGCTTTGCCGGCGCGCACCTCGTGCACGATCTTGCCGGGTTCCGCGTCGATGTCCGCGTTGTCCTCGGTCGCCTGCAGCTCCGCGAGCGCACCGAGCGCGCCGTGCGCCAGCTCCGGGCCGAACAGCAGCGTCTGCATGCACGTGATGATCGAGTCGCGACCGAACACGGTCATGAACCACGGCATGCCCGCAGCCGGGAGGCGCCCTGAGCCGACGCGGCCGGCGCCGCGCATCCGCAGCGATGCCAGGTCGGCGACCGACTGCGTGAACGAATGGCCGAGATTGTCCCAGCTCGCCCTGATCTGCGGGACGCGCAGCTCCCACGCGGCGAGCGACTCGCGTACCCGGCCCCGCTCCTCGCCGAAGCGTCGCTCGACGGTGCGCTTCGGGACGAGCTCGTCGCCGTCGAGCGAGGTGACGACGTCGACGCGCACGTACCACGACTCGCGGGGATCGAGCGTGACGTCCCACACCATGCCCGAGCCGCTCGGCTCGCCGGGCTCGGACAGGATCAGCTGCGTCCGCAGCGCCCCCTCCCCCGCCTGCTCCTGGAACAGAAACTGGTTCTGGTCCTCGTCGAAGAGCGGCGCCACGGCCGCCGGCGGAAGCGGCGCCGCGTGGTCCGGGTCGCCGAGGGCGAAGTCGTGCTCCTTGACCGAGATGATGTCCGCGAAGTCCGTGGCGAGCTCCAGGCCGACCTCGAACGTGACCGGCTTCATCGACTGGTTCTGGATCACGATCTGGTCCTGCATCCCCTCACCCACGAAACGCTCGCGCTTGATCGAGAGGACGTCGTGCCCGAGCCCGTCCACCACCGGGTTGCGCAGGAAGAACGCAGCCGAGAAGTACTCGACCTTGCCGGACGAGAGCAGAAGCGGCTTCGAGCCGTTGATCGTCAGCTTGAGCCGGGAAAGGAAGCGGGTGTCGTCGGCGAACAGCCCGCTCGTCTCACCCGCGAGATCGCCGATCTCGTCGCAGATGCAGAACGTCGATCCCTCGAGGATCGTCAGCGCCATTACTGCCCGCGCGCGACTCCGGCGCCGCTCGACCGAGCGGGCGCCTTGATCACGAGCTCGTCGATGTTCAGCGCGCGCTCCGTGGCGGCGCCGATCCCGGAGGATGCGCCCGTGACGATCGCGGTCTTGCCGTCGAGCGCTGGCACGAGCCGTGAGCTTAGTCGAGCAGTGGCTCAAGGGCCCGAGCAAGCCGCCACGACGACAGTGTCCTCCCGGATGCGGCGTGTGCGCCAGCGGTGGGATGATCGACGTGCTGCCAAGAACCGTGCTCGAGAGGAGACGATCCGATGCCACCGCTTCCCCCCGCACCGCCGTTCCCGCCGATGCTGCGGCCGTTCCAGATCGCACTCGGTTTCCTGCTCGGCTGGAAGCTTCACGCGAGGCGCGACCGCTCCACCTGACGCTCTGCAGGCGCCGGGGCCTAGTCCAGCGGTGACTCACGGCGCACCGCCACGCCGAGCTCGATCGGCCCGGCCTGGCCGTGGTCGACCTGTAGCGTCGTGTGGGCCAGCCCGAATCGCTCGTCCAGGAGGCGCTCGAGCCGCCGCCTGGCGCCGTGGCAGTCGGCGCCTGGCTCGACGAGCACGTGGGCCGACAGGGCGGGGAAGCCGCTCGTCACCTCCCAGACGTGCAGGTCGTGCACCTCGACGACGCCGGGCTCCGCAGCGAGCGCGCGACCGACCGCGTCGGGCTCGATGCCCCGCGGGGCGCCCTCCAGGAAGACGCTCGTCGACTCCCGGACGAGCGATGCGCACGACCAGAACATCAACCCCGCCACCGCAAGGCTCGCGAGCGGGTCGAAGCGGTCCCAGCCCGTCCACAGAATCAGCAGGCCCGCGACGGCTGTGCCGGCGAAGGCAGCGAGGTCCGTGACGACGTGGAGGAATGCCCCGCGGACGTTCAGGCTGTCGCGGCTCGCGCGCGAGAGCACGAGTGTCGCGGCGAGGTTGACCAGGATTCCCACCGCGGCCACTACGGCCACGACACCGCCCCTCACCTGCGGCGGGTCGACGAGCCGGTAGACCGCGGCGATCGAGATCACGACGCCGACGAGGCCGAGCGTGATTCCGTTCGCCTGCGCCGAGAGGATCTCGAGCCGGCCGAGGCCGTAGGTCCAGCGCCCCCGCGCCGGCCGCGCGGCGAGCGCCGCGGCGACGACTGCGAAGCCGAGCGCGCCCGCGTCCGTGAGCATGTGGCCCGCGTCGGCGAGCAGCGCCAGCGAGCCGGCGAGGATGCCGAAGACGACCTCGCCGGCCATCAGCGCAGCGATCAGGGCGAGCGCGATCGTGAGCGCACGGCGATCGGCGGCAGAGCGACCGTGACGGCCATGGTGGTGGTCGTGGTGCACGACTACACCGTAGAGCGGGCGGCCACGGCCCGCGCCGACGCCCTGGAGGAGATCGAGGTTAAGAATTGCCTAAGACGATGCGACCCCCCGCCGCACCGCGCTGCCTGCAAGAGCCGGCCCGGCGCCGCGCGCAAGGCCTGTGAGAGCAAGACCGTCGCGCCAGAAAATGCGCGCTGGCAAGCCAGGATTCGCGGGTTCTCCGCCGTCGATCGGCACCGCCGGCCGCCGCGGAGCGGCTCGGCGACTGCCGGGCGGCGCCTGGAATAGATCCGATCACGCGCACAGAGCGAAGCAGAAGGCACAATCCATTCTGCGCAGAACTGCGTCTACTCTCTACGAACGTGGCGACCGTCGACACCCCTCTCCCCGACCGCACTGTCCAGCAACGAGGCGCATGCTGCGCTCTCGCGCCAGTGGCGCCGCCTGACGCGCGTCGCGACCTTCGTCGCGATCCTGACCAGCCCCTCGGTCTACTTCTGGTTCCACCACCACAACGGCTGGAGCGTCGGCCTGTCGATCGCCGCCACGTTCGGCACCGTCGTCGCCTTCCGCGGCTTCGTCGACATCCTCGTCCGCCGCGCTGATCCCCTGGCCGAGCCTCTTCGGCACCGACGACGACGCGCCTGCGCGAGGAGGACATCGTCAACCGCCGCCGCGCCTGGACGTGGCGCTTCGTTCCTCCGGCTCGCGCGTCTGTCTTCGTCGGGCTGATCACGCTCGTCTGCCTCGATCAAGTCGTCAACAGCGAACCCGGCAGCCGCTCACCTGGCTCGGCACGGCCGGCGTCGATCCTGCACTCGATCGGGCACGATCCTCAGCACGCCCGGCGCTGCTGGATCCAGTCGTCTTCGTCGTCTTCCTGTTCATCGCGAACTTCCTGATCTTCATGGGCCCGATGCTGCTGATGGGCATCTCGCAGATCCGCGGCTACGAGCCCGGCGACGCCGAGTGGGGCGTCAAGCTCGACCACGTCCGCGGCCAGGCCGAGGCGAAGGAGGAGATGCGCCGCATCGTCACGCTCTGGCAGTCGGGCGAGGTGTTCGAGAGCGCCGGCGGCAAGCGCGAGCGCGGCCTGCTCTTCCTCGGCGCGCCGGGCACCGGCAAGACGATGCTGGCGAAGGCGATCGCGACCGGCTTCAACTCGCCGTTCGTCTCGATCCCGGGCTCCGGCTTCGCGCAGACGTTCATCGGCATCGACGCGATCATCGTCCGCTTCCTCGCGCGCAAGGCGAAGAAGCTCGCCCGCAAGTGGGGCGGCCAGTGCATCGTCTTCATCGACGAGATCGACGCGGTCGGCATGCGCCGCCAGGCGCTCGGCGGCGCAGGCGATGACCGTCAGCCCGCTCGGCGACGACCTGCCGAGCTCTACGGGCCGTTCGGCGCGCTCAACCCGAGCGGCGACCTGATCGTCGAGAACGCGGCGTGGCGCGAGTGGATGTTCGCAGCAGCGCGCGCCCGAGCGCGCGCTCGCCGTATCCCGCCGCTGGTGCAGAAGGTCGGCAACATCGTCAACCAGGGGATCTTCCCGGGGATGATGGGCGGCGGATGGGCAGCTCGCGCTCAACCAGCTGCTCGTCGTGATGGACGGCATCGACAACCCGCCGTTCATGCGCCGTTTCATCGACGAACAAGATCAACTCCTTCCTCGACGCGATCTACATCGTCCCGCGGCGCCTCGGCAAGCGTCAGCTTCCGCCTGCCGCCGCCGCGCCCGCTCGGCGCGCAGATCTACTTCATCGGCGCGACGAACGTGCCGCTCGAGAACCTCGACCCGGCGCTGACGCGGCCGGGCCGGATGGGCCGCCACGTCTGGTTCCGCACGCCGACGAAGGACGACCGCAAGGACATCTTCGACCTCTACCTCGACAAGGTCGCGCACGACCCCGAGCTCGACACGCCCGAGCGCCGCGACGAGATCGCGCGGATCACGAACGGCTACTCGCCGGCGATGATCGAGCAGATCTGCTCGATGGCGCTGACGAACGCGCACCACGAGGGCCAGCTCGCGTTCGACTGGAAGCACCTCGTCGACGCGATGACCGTGATCGAGTCGGGCACGGCGGTCGGCGTCCGCTACGTCGAGCACGAGACGCGCGCGGTCGCGATCCACGAGGCGGGCCACGCCGCGACTGCGCGCACGTCTACCGGCCCGAGCTCGAGTCGAGCCGCCTCTCGATCAAGATGCGCGGCGGCTCGCTCGGCCACCACCAGGCGTTCCAGAAGGAGGAGCGCTTCAGCCAGTGGCAGAGCGAGGCGATGGGCGATCTCGTCCACGTGCTCGGCGCGATGGCGGCCGAGCTCGTCTTCTACGGCGAGACCTCGAGCGGCGTCGGCGGCGACCTCCAGTACGCGACCTCGCGCGTCGCGACGATGGTCGGGGCGGCCGGCATGGGTCCCGCAGCGCGCTCGACCTGCAAGGCGCGAACGTTCGCCGACGAGACCGAGGAGCAGACGCGCGAGCGGGTGATGAAGCGCGTTCGAGGAGCGTCGGGGCTGCACGCTGATGAACCGCACCCGCGGCAGCGTCGACTTCCGCGGCGACCCGATCGCGTCGGTGCTCGGCGATCCGCGACAAGCGCGCGCTCGCGGCGCAGATCCTCGGCCAGGCGTTCGTCACCGCCCACCACTTCATCGCCCGAGAACCAGGGCGAGGTCGAGAAGATCGCGACAGGCGGTGATCGACAAGCAGGAGCTCTACGGCGACGACCTCGTGCGGCTGCTCGACTCCAGTTCACCTGCAGAAGCCGGAGATCGACTACACGAGGGACGAGACGTGGCCGCTGATCTGACCGAGTCGACCGCCGAGAGCGCCCCAAAGACTGCAGCGCGGCGTCACCGGGCCCCACGCCGACGCTACGCCACGCGCTTCCTGCTCGTGTACGGAGTGCTCGTCGCGGTGCTGGGAGGGGCCGCTGCGGGCTTCGTCCTCCTGCTCGACAAACCCGGGCACAAGGCAGGCGCCACCTGGTCGAGCTGGCGGCCGGTCGGCACCGATCCGTCACTCGTGATCGACCAGATCGCCCAGCACGTCGGCGGTGAATACCGCTTCACCGACGGCAAGGCCCTCGTTGCCGTGCAGGCGGCTCCGCCGAGCGTTCTCGCCCAGGTGGCACCGACCGCGCTCACGCTGCCCGTGGTCGCCGTCGAGTTGCGCGGCCAGGCGGCGATCAAGGGCAGCATCGTCGTCCATCGGACCAACCGCGCCTGGCAGTTCCAGCTCTGCGGGGGCGGCACCGCGTGCTCGATCTCCCGTGGGAAGCCGTCGAATTCGCGCGGCCAGCTCGTGCGACGCGAGGCACTCGAGCTCGCGCTCCACACCTTCAAATACGTCCCCGACATCGACTCGGTGATCGTCGTGCTCCCACCTGCTCCGCCGATCACGCAGAACACGCCGCACTATGTGCTCTACCTGCGCCGCGGCGACCTCGGCAAACAACTCACCCACCCGCTGCGCACCTCGCTCCCGCCGGCCCCGCCGCTCAAGCTGAAGGCGCAGCCGCTGAGCAGCGCGCCGATCGACCGGTTTGCGCTCTCGAGGCTCTACACATCGCAGCCGCAGCAGTTGCAGGATGGCTCCGTGGTGCTCGTCCTCGACCCCACGTAGCGGTCCGTCCGGCGCGGCCGCGATGCTCTGCAGCGGTGGTGGCGCATTCCGACGAGCGGTTCCCGTGCGCGCTCGAAGAGCTCTTCTTCGACGACGAGCTCTACATCGCGTGGAGCTCGGGGCGGCTGAACCTGAGCGCGATCGCCCGCGAGCTCGAGGGGGTCAGCCTCACGCTGCTACGAGACGCCTTCCGAGGCCGGCGGCTGCCGACGCCGCGACTGATGGAGGAGTGCGCGCGGCTGGCGCGCGTATCGCCTACCTACTTCCGCGAGTACCGCGCGCTCCGGCGCGCCGCCTGAGGGCCTAGCGCGCCCAGGAGACGAGCCCGCGCATGTAGCTGCGCGCGCTCGAATGCCGCCGGGTCGGGGCACGACGAGCTGGCTCATGCTGCCCTTCAGCTGCTCGACCGACTCGTACTCATGCTCCTCGAGCCAGTGCCGAGACGCCGGCGAGCATCGCGCACGAGGTGCTCGGGCCCGCGCTGCAGACAGCGCAGAGGCCGACATCGTCACGTCGGCGCCGGCGCAGCAGCGCCTTGATCACGTCCTCGGCCTCGTGCACGCCGCCGGTCGCGGCGAGCGCCAGACCGGCACGCGGCCGTGCAGGATCGCGATCCAGCGCAGCGGCAGGCGCAGCTCGTCGCGCGTCGAGAGCGCGCACGCCGGGCACGACCGCCAGCGTCTCGAGGTCGATGTCGGGCTGGAGGAAGCGGTTGAAGAGGACGAGCCCGTCCGCGCCGGCGACGGCGAGCCGCGCCGCAAGGTGCGCGAGCGCGGTGAAGAACGGGCCGAGCTTGACCGCGAGCGGGATCCGCACCTCCGCCCGCACCGCGCGGACGACGTCGAGGATCCGCGCCTCGACCTCGTCGGCCGTCCGTCGCGGGTCCGCCTCGACCGCGTAGACGTTCAGCTCGAGCGCGTCGGCGCCGGCCTCCTCGATCAGCCGCGCGTACCGGATCCAGCCGCCGGCGTCGAGCTGCCGTTCAGGCTGGCGATCACCGGGATCCGAGAGCGCCTCCTTGCGGCGGCGATGTGCTCGAGGTAGGCGTCCGGGCCCGGTGTTGTAGTCGTCCAGCTCGGGGAAGTAGGCGAGCGCCTCGGCGGAGCTCGCGCGGCCGGCCTCGAGCGCCCGGTGGACGCTCCATCGCCTCGTGCTCGATCTGCTCCTCGAACAGCGAGGGCAGCACGACGGCGCCGGCGCCGGCCTCCTCGAGCCGGCGAAGCATGTCGAGGTCGGCCGCCGAGCGGCGAGGCCGAGGCACGAGCGGGTTCGTCAGCTCGAGGCCGAGGTAGCGGGTGCGCAGGTCGGGGCCGCTCACTGCCGTCCGGCGGCGCCGCCTGCTCGACCCGGCGAGCTGCTCGTAGAGGTGCCAGCGCTCGTCGACGTCCTGCTGCGCCTGCTCGGCGCCAGCCGCTTCGGCGTCGCTCCGGCCGCGCGCGCGCCAGCATCGAGAAGCGCGCCTCCTTGCCGGTGAAGTCGGCGAGCGGCATCTTCGGCTTGCCGCGAGTCGAGGTGGAACGGATGGTCGACGCCGCGGGTCGTAGCGGTAGAGCGGCCAGTAGCCGGAGTCGACGGCCTCCTTCTGGTGCGCCATGCTCGGTCTCCATCTCGATCCCGTGGGCGATGCAGTGGCTGTAGGCGATGATCAGCGACGGGCCCGGGATACGCCTCCGCCTCGGCGAACGCCTTGACGGTCTGCGGGTTGTCGGCGCCGAGCGCGATCTGCGCGACGTAGACGTTGCCGTAGCGCGGCGGCGATCAGCCCGAGATCCTTCTTCCGCGTCCGCTTGCCGGCCGGCCGCGAACTTCGCCACCGCGCCGCGCGGCGTCGCCTTCGAAGCCTGGCCGCCGGTGTTCGAGTAGACCTCGGTGTCGAGCACGAGCACGTTGACGTTGCGGCCCGAGGCGAGCACGTGGTCGAGGCCGCCGAAGCCGATGTCGTAGGCCCAGCCGTCGCCGCCGACGATCCAGACGCTCTTGCGGACGAGCGCGTCCGCGAGGCCGAGCAGCCGCTGCGCCGCCGGGATCGTCGCGCGCGGCGAGCCGCTCCTTCAGCTCGGCGACGCGCGCGCGCTGGGCGGCGATCCCGGCCTCGTCGGCCTGGTCGGCGTCGAGCGAGCTCGCCGAGCTCGGCCGAGCGTCGCGGCGCGAGCTCCGCGAGCAGAGCCCGCGCGCTGCGCCGCCTGCTGGTCGAGCGCGAGCCGCATCCCGAGCCCGAACTCGGCGTTGTCCTCGAAGAGCGAGTTCGCCCAGGCCGGGCCCGCGGCCGTCGCGCGTTCGCCGCCCACGGCGTCGTCGGCAGGTTGCCGCCGTAGATCGACGAGCAGCCGGTCGCGTTCGCGACGAGGATCCGGTCGCCGAAGAGCTGGGTCAGGAGCTTCAGGTACGGCGTCTCGCCGCAGCCCGCGCAGGCGCCCGAGAACTCGAACAGCGGCTCGAGCAGCTGCGAGCCCTTCACCGTCGCCGGCTGCGACGCGCGCCCGGTCGATCTCCGGGAGCGTCGAGGAAGAAGTCCCAGTTCGGCGCGCTCGCTCCGCCAGGTCGCTCGGGCTTCGGCAGCGGCGTCGAGCGACTTGTGCTTCGCGACCTCCTTGCTGCGGGCCGGGCAGGTGTCGATGCAGATCCCGCAGCCGGTGCAGTCGTCGGGGGCGACCTGGATCGTCATCAGCCATGCCCGGGCAGGTCCTTGGCCGCGCCACTCCTTCGACTTGAAGCCCGCCGGGCGCGCCCTCGAGCGCTCCGGCTCGAAGACCTTCATGCCGGATCGCCGCGTGCGGGCAGACGAGCGCGCACTTGGCGCAGTCGATGCAGATCGCCGGATCCCAGACCGGGATCTCCTCGGCGAGGCTCGCGCTTCTCGAACTGCGCGGTGCCGAGCGGGAACGTGCCGTCGGCCGGCGAGCGCGCTCACCGGCAGCTCGTCGCCGCGGCCGGCGATCATCGCCGCGGTGACGCGGCGGACGAAGTCGGGTGCGTCGTCGGGGACGGGCGGCGGCCGGTGCGACGGTGCCGGTCGGCCTCGGCGGGCACCGGCGACCTCGTGCAGCGCCGCGAGCGCCAGCGTCGACCGCGGCGAAGTTGCGCTCGACGACGACCTGGCCGCGCTTGCCGTAGCGTCTTCTCGATCGCGTGCTTGATCGCTGCGATCGCCTGCTCGCGCGGGAGCACGCCGGCGAGCGCGAAGAAGCACGGCTGCAGCACGGTGTTCACGCGGCCGCCGAGGCCCGCCTCGCGCGCGACGCGCCCGGCGTCGACGACGAAGAGCCGCAGCCGCTTGTCGACGATCTGCTCCTGCACCTCCGCCGGCAGCCGCTCCCAGACCTCGTCCGGCGCCGTAGGGGCTGTTGAGCAGGAACGGTCGCGCCCTCGCCGGCGACGCCGAGCACGTCCATCCGCCAGAGCAGGTCGAACTGGTGGCAGGCGACGAAGCTCGGCCCGCTCGATCAGGTAGGTCGAGCGGATCGGCCGCGGGCCGAAGCGCAGGTGCGAGACGGTCGTCGAGCCGGACTTCTTCGAGTCGTAGACGAAGTAGCCCTGCGCGTGCAGGCCGGTCTCGCTCGGCGATGATCTTGACCGAGTTCTTGTTCGCGCCGACGGTGCCGTCGGAGCCGAGGCCGTAGAAGACGGCGCGGACGACGTCGTCGGGCTCGGTCGCGAAGTCGGGGTCGACGTCGAGGCTCGATGCCGGAGACGTCGTCGTGGATGCCGACCGTGAAGTGCGCGCCGCGGCGCGGCGTCGCGCGAGCTCCGCGAGCGCGGCGGCGGCCATCGCGGGCGTGAACTCCTTCGAGGCGAGCCCGTAGCGGCCGCCGATCACCGGCGCCGGCGCGGCCGCTGCTCGGCGAGTGCGGTGACGACGTCCTGGTAGAGCGGCTCGCCGACCGCGGCCGGATCCTTGCGTCCGGTCGAGCACCGCGATCGACGCGCACCGTCTCGGCGGCAGCGCCGCGACCAGATCGCCGGCGGAGAACGGCCGGTAGAGCCGGACCTTGACGAGGCCGACCTTCTCGCCGCGGGCGTTCAGCGCCTCGACCGCCTCCTCGGCCGCGCCGCAGGCCGAGCCCATCAGCACGAGCACGCGCTCGGCGTCGGGCGCGCCGACGTAGTCGAACGAGCCGATAGCGGCGGCCGGTCAGCTCGGCGAAGCGCTCGCATCGCGTCGGCGACGATCGTCGGGCACGGCGGCGTAGTAGGGAGCTGGCGGCCTCGCGCGCCTGGAAGAAGACGTCCGGGTTCTGGGCCGAGCCGCGCAGCACGGGGTGGTCGGGCGTGAGCGCTCGCGCTCTCGGTGCGCCTGAACGAGCTCGTCCGGCGACGAGCGCGCGGATCTCGTCGTCGCGAGAGCGCTCGATCACGTTCACCTCGTGCGAGGTGCGGAAGCCGTCGAAGAAGTGGAGGAACGGGATGCGCGACTCGAGGGTCGCCGCCGTCGCGACGAGCGCGAGGTCCTGCGCCTCCTGCACCGACGAGGAGCAGAGGAGCGCGAAGCCGGTGCCGCGCGCGGCCATCACGTCGCAGTGGTCGCCGAAGATCGAGAGCGCGTGCGTCGCGAGCGCCCGGGCGGCGACGTGGAAGACCGCCGAGCGTCAGCTCGCCCGCGATCTTGTACATGTCCGGCAGCATCAGCAGCAGGCCCTGCGACGCGGTGAAGGTCGTCGTCAGCGCGCCGGCCTGGAGCGCCCCGTGGACCGCGCCGGCGGCGCCGCCCTCGCTCTGCATCTCGACGACGTCGCGGCACCGCGCCCCAGACGTTCGGCTGCGCGGCCGGCCGACCAGGCGTCGGCGAGCTCGCCCATCGTCGAGGCGGGCGTGATCGGGTAGATCGCGATCACCTCGCTCGTCGCGGTACGCGACGGAGGCAGCCGCCTCGTTCCCGTCTACAGCCTGCAGTGGCGTCATGCCTCTAGGTTGTTGCACAGCCGCGACGTCTGAATCAGGGTGCGTGCCGATTCGGCTGAGTAGTTCACCGCGCGCGACACGGGCTGTGGGTCCACGGGCACACTGCGGGCATGGGACTGATGACGGGCGCCGGCCCCTTCGGCAAGAAGCCGGCCGGGCGCTTCAACGTAGAGATCGAATCCGCGACCGGCTCGGTGCTCTTCTGGGACCCTGTCCCCCAGCGGATCCGCGCCCTCGTCGGCGGCGAGGCGGTCGTCGACAGCCGCCGCGCGAGGCTGCTGCACGAGACCGGGCACCTGCCCGTCTACTACTTCCCGCAGGAGGACGTGCGCTTCGACCTGCTCGAGGCGTCGGAGACGTCCACGCGCTGCCCTCACAAGGGCGACGCGCGCTACTGGTCGATCCACACGGGTGACCGCTTCGTCGCAGACGCGGTCTGGGCGTATCCGGAGCCGCTCGAGCCGGCGTCGTTCCTCGCCGGCCACGTCGCCCTCAACTGGAACGACGTCGACGAATGGTTCGCCGAGGACGCGCAGCTGTTCGGACACCCGCGCGACCCCTATCACCGGATCGACGTCTACCCGACGACGAGCCACGTGCGGCTGCTGCTCGACGGGCAGGTGCTCGCCGAGAGCCGCCGTGCGAGCGTCCTGTTCGAGACGAGCCTGCCGCCGCGCTACTACCTCCCCGAGGAGGACGTCCGTACCGACGTGCTCGTCCCGAGCGACCACAAGACGCGCTGCGCGTACAAGGGCTCCGCTTCCTACTGGCACGTTCGGGCCGGCGGGAAGCTCCACGACGATCTCGTCTGGACGTATCGCGAGCCTCAGCACGACGCCGAGCCTGTTCGAGGGCTCTGACTGCTTCTTCAACGAGCGTGTCGAGCTCGAGGTCGACGGCGAACCCGTGGAGCGGCCTGTCACCCAGTGGTCGCGCTGAGCGGCCCTCGCCTGAGCGTTCTCGACCAGTCGCCCATCTCCGAGGGCTCGACCGGCGGCGACGCACTGCGGAACACGATCGACCTCGCCCGGCTCGTCGACGCGCTCGGCTACCACCGCTACTGGGTTGCGGAGCACCATGGCACGCCGATGCTCGCCGGCCCGAGCCCGGAAGCGCTGATCGGCCCGATCGCCGCCGCGACCACGCGGCTGCGCGTCGGGAGCGGCGGGGTGATGCTCCCCCACTACAGCCCGTTGAAGGTTGCCGAGAGCTTCAGCGTGCTGAGCGGGCTCTTTCCCGGCCGGATCGACCTCGGCGTCGGTCGCGCGCCGGGCACGGACCCGGAAACGATGTTCGCGCTGCAGCGCGACCGCCGCCACGCCGCACCCGACGACTTCCCGGAGCAGCTCGCGGAGCTGCTCGCCTACGTCAACGGCAGCTTTCCTCAGGGACATCCGTTCGCGCGGCTCGCCCGGCTGCCCGGCCTCCCGGACCGTCCTGAGGTCTGGCTGCTCGGCTCGTCGCCGCAGAGCGGGATCTGGGCCTCCGAGCTCGGGCTCGCCTACGCCTTCGCAGACTTCATCAGCCCCGGGGGCGCCGAGATCGCGCGCGCGTACCGCGAGCGCTTCGCCGGCCCGGGCGAGCCGCAGGTGGCCGTCGCCGTCTCGGCGGTGTGCGCCGAGACCGACGAGGAGGCATGGCGGCTCGCGGCGAGCATGCGGATGGCCGTGACCCTGCTCCGGCAGGGCAGGCTGATCCCCGTGCCGACCGTCGAGCGGGCGCAACAATTCCTCACCGAGCAGGGCGTGCCGCCGAACGCGATGCCGCCGGGCCGCCGCGCGATCGTCGGCTCGCCCGAGACGGTTCGGGACGGGCTCGAGCAGGTCGCGGCGGAGTACGGCGCCGACGAGCTGATCATCGTCACGATCACGCACGACCACGCGGCGCGGCGGCGCTCCTACGAGCTGATCGTGGGCGCGTAGCGCTCGACGAACGCGAGCACGCGCGCCCAGGCGTCGGCAGAGGCATCGGCGTACTCGGCGTAACGGCGGTCGAAGAAGCTGTGCGGCGCGCCGTCGTAGGTGACGACCTCGTGCTCGATCCCGGCTGCGCTCAACGCCGCGTCGAAGGCCGTGTTGTCCGCGGCGGTGATGTTCTGGTCGTCGCCCGCCTGCAGCGCCAGGATCGGCGCCTCGAACTCCGCTGCCCGCTGCACAGGACCGGGCTCGCCGTTGCGCTCGCCGGGCCCGCCGTAGAAGCCGATCGCCCCTGCCAGGCCGTGGCCGCCCGCAGCGGAGAGCCACGAGTGCCGTCCGCCGAAACAGAAGCCGACCGTGAAGACCGCACGGCACGAGCCGCGCAGCCGCTCGACCGCGGCGGCGACGTCGAGCTGGATCCCTGCGGGCGTCGTCTGCGCCACGTGCTCCATGTACTCGAACTCGTCGCCGCGCTTGCCCACCCCGGCAGTCCGCCCGAAGTAGTCGATCGCGATCGCCTGGTAGCCGCGCTCGCCGAAGCGCAGCGCCAGCTCCTCGTAGAAGCGGTAGAGCCCGCGCACGTCGGGCAGAACGACGATCCCGATGCCGTTCGCGTCGTCCGGGACTGCCGCGAAAGCGGCGAAGCGCGTCCCGTCGCCGGCCAGAAGGACAAGGTCCTCGTGCGACACCGCGGCGCCGGCGACAACGGGGATCGGCGGCAGCGAGTCGAGGTCGAAGCACACGGCGAAGAGACGATACCGCCGGCTTCAGTAGCGGCGCTTGTCTGCTTTCGTCCTGCGCACGTGGATCACGTACAGGGGAAGCCCGAGGGCGAGGAAGAGAAAGACGCCGACGCCCCAGGCGGTCGCATGCTTGTTGCCCCGCTTGTCGGCATGGAGGAAGACCGCGATTGCGGCGGCCGCCGCGAGGCTCCAGGCGAAGAAGAAGGCGCCGTTCGTCACACGACCACCGTAGCCGGTGGCGCGGCGGATCGCTTGATCGTCCAGAGCCCTGGTGCGGACGAGCAGAAATCGGCGGCGCAAGGCCCGGCGGCTGATACGGACTGCAGAAGGGCCAGCGCGCGCGCTTCGCGAATTATGTCCCGCCGGTGCTCGAAGCACTCGGCCTCGCGAGGTCGAGCACAACCCCGTAACAACCGCATGCAGGAAATCTGGGGCCGGGCGGGGCCGCCCCGACGTCGTTTGGCCAGCACGTCCACCCCGTTCGACCAGTTGGCCGACGGGCTCGGGCCGTTTACAGTTCATCACTGACTGGGGAAGCCGGCAAATGCCTTCCCAGCCGCCACAGGGGCTACGGGCTGGCGAGCACAGCAGGGTGGGCCGATCACCCGCTGCTCGCCGCCCGAGCCCCCGGCAGCTCAGCTTGCACTCACCGTTGTCATGTGAGACAAATCGTCCGCGCGCGCCCCGGGAACTCCGGAGCTCGTTCACTGGTGGCGGCCCACCGGCGGTTCGACATGAGGGCCTCTTTTCGGGGCGCGCGCGGCGTGTGCCCTGAGCGGAGGAATCACGACCCCGGGCCTGGCGACTATCCAGCAGACGCCGTCGAGCGAATGGAAGCTGCGGCCAGTCCACTCCGTGGCCCCGGGGCCGCACTAGCAGGCTAGGGCTGCGCGGAGGCTCCGGCAATCGCCGATTCCGCGCGACCTTCGTCCCAATTCGGACGGTGGGACTCGCCTTTCCACCCGACGGGAAGCACCGAGCGGCTTGTGGACGCCGCTCTCCGGGCGACCTGCTAGTCTCGCGCGGACCGCCAGTCAGTACCCGCGCGCGCAAGCATCGGAACCCAGACGATCGCCCGCTCGCTTTCTTCCACGTGAGATCGCCGCCCCAGCGAGACACGTTCTGTGGCCATACATGACGCACACGAACCTCGGCTCAGCCCTTCCCTAGGCGCTGTCGAGGCGGAGGAGGTCGCGCGTTGGCTGCCGATCGTCAAGCGGCTTGCCAGGCAGACCTACAAGAGCGCTCCTCGAGGGGAGTTGCTCGACGATCTCGAAGGCGACGGCTTCGAGGCGCTTCTGCGGGCTCTCGACAGCTTCGACCCGGTCAACGGCGGCACGCTTGCGAGTTGGATCACGCTCAAGGTACGAGGTGCGATGGTCGACGGCTTGCGCCGGCGCCACCCCGGCCCGTACCGAAGAAGGCAGGAACGGGAACGGCTCGGGTCGGTCAAGTTCGTCTCCCTCGACGCACCGGTGCGGTTCGCCGACACCGGCGCCCCGCTGACCTTCGCGGAGACCCTCGCCGACCTCGACGCGGTCCCGGTCGCGGATCAGGTCGAGGAGCGCGAGCAGCTGGCCGAGAAACGGAGGCGAGTCCGGCAAGCGCTCGACAAGCTGAGCCAGCGCGAGAAACGCATCATGGTCCTGCGGCACGTGGAGGAGCTGAGCGTGGCCGAGGTGGCGGCGCGCGAGCGCGTCACCGAGAGCCGCATCTACGAGATCGAGCGAGTCGCGCGCGTGCGCGCCGGAGGAGCGTCCGCTCACGACCTGCATGGACTGTCGGATCCCGAGCTGGAGGTGCTTCAGTACACGGCTGCCGGGGATACCGCCCGCGACACGGCCAAGCGCCTCCGCCGGTCCGTCGACACCGTGAAGGTGCACCGGAAGGCTGCGATCGCCAAGCTGAAGGCGCGCAACATGTACCACGCGATCTCCAAGGCGTACCGGCTCGGCATCCTGCGCTAGAGCCGTCGGGGAGACCGGTGGCTGCCGCGTTAGCCCTTGCCGGCTGCGGCCTTGGCAGCGGCGGAGGAGACGTCGAAGGTCGAGTCGACGATCGCGGCTGCTTCCTGCTGCTGTTGCGAGCCTGCAGCCGGTGCCGGGACGACCTGCCAGCGATAGTGTCCCGCCGCGAAGACGAAGCTCGCCGGCAGCGTTATCTGGGGCTTGGTCGACTGTGTCTCGTAGACCTTCTTCCCGTCCCGGTAGAAACGGACGATGTAGGCCTTGGTCTGCGGCTGTTCGGGCCAGCCGAACACCCGAGAGGGGACGAAGGTCGCGACCGCCCCACGTGCCGCGCCCGGAGCCTTGGTCTGCTTCGCCGCCGGACGGGAGGTGGGTGCCGCCGCCTTCCGCACAGGCGCGTTCCTCGGAGCCCTGGTGCTCGTCGGCGGCGCCGTCGACGAGCCCGCCGCCGGCTTCGTGCCGGTCGCGGCGGTCTTCGCGCCGGCCCCGCCCGTCTTCGCGCCGCTCGGCTTGGTCTTCTTCGTGGGTCGGGTCGCGGGTGCAACCCGAGCCTTACGGGGAGCGCGCGGGCGCACGGTGGAATGCGCCTTCGCGGTGGACGACGAACTCGAGGGCGCCGGGGCCGACGCCGCGCCAACCGGCTGAAGCGCCTGTGCCGCACCGGTGCGGCCCTCGGTCCGGTGCGTGACGAGGTTCGCGATGCTGAGCCCGAGCGCGGCCAGGGCGACGAGCGCGATCGCGCCGATCGCGACCGGCGAGCCCGTCCAGTGGCGAGCCCGAGGCGCCTCGGCGCTCGGCGACAGCAGGCCGAAGCCGGGATGACGAAGGGCTCCACCGTCCTCCTCGAGTGGCTCGGCCGCCGTGACACGGACAGGGAGCTGAACGGGTTCCGCGTCGAGCTCCGGCGCTGCGGCCGCTGCGAGCAGAGCTGGGGCTTCGGCGACTGCCTGCACGGTCGCCCGCATGCGGCGCTCCTCGTGATCGGCCGCCCACACGAATCGCTCGGGGAGCCCGGCTCGTGCCAGCTCCGCAACCTCCGGTGACGAGATCAGGATCAGCTCGGGACTGATCGTCTCGAGCTCGGCCCCGGCGGCGCCGGGCACGTGCCCGTCGGCCGCATCCTCGGCGGTCTCCGAGTCCGCGTGTACCAGTCTCAGGGCCGTCTGATCCTCCTAGTCCGTTGCATTCAGACGTCGAGCCGCAAGGCGCAACAGTAGCGGCTCGAGTGGCTGTGCCCCGTGAGGAGGCGTCGGTAACCCGCGGCGCTCGCGACCCCAGGCCTTCGGGTTCGCGACACCGAGAAGTGTTCCGCCGCCCACCTGACGCGACAGTTCAAACGGACCTTCGGCATGACCCCCGGCAGGTGGACGACGGCCGTCGCCAAGGGGTCGTCGCTGCGACCGCCGACCGCAGACCTCATAGCGGTCAGCCGCGACCGATGAACGGCATCTTCGTCGCCATCACGGTCATGAACTGGACGTTGGCGTCGAGCGGCAGGGTTGCCATGTAGACCACCGCCTGCGCCACATGGGACACGTCAATTGTCGGCTCGCGCTCAACGGCGCCGTCCGCCTGGAGAACGCCGGTCGTGATCATCGGCTCCGTCATCTCGGTGGCTGCGTTGCCGATGTCGATCTGCCCGCACGCGATGTCGAACTCCCGGCCGTCGAGGGAGGTCGACCTGGTGAGGCCGGTGATGGCGTGCTTCGTCGCCGTGTAGGGCGCAGAGTGCGGGCGCGGCACGCTTGCCGAGAGCGAGCCGTTGTTGATGATCCGTCCGCCACGCGGTGATTGGCGCTTCATGATTCCGAACGCCGCCTGCGTGCACAGGAAGGCACCGGTCAGGTTCGTCTCGACGACCGCTGTCCATTGCTCGAAGGAGAGATCCTCGAGCGGCACGGCGGGCGCGCCCACGCCGGCATTGTTGAACAGCACGTCGAGCCGCCCGAACCTCGCTTCGATCTCGGCGAAGAGCGCCGCCACCGACGTCGGATCGCGGACGTCGCACGTCAGGGCCACGGCTGCGCCGCCCGCCTCTGCCGCCGCCGTCTCGAGCGGCGTACGGTGCCGACCGGCGAGGACGACTGTGAAGCCCGCGCCTGCCAACCCGATCGCCGCCGCCCGGCCGATGCCGCTGCCGGCGCCCGTGACGAGTGCGATCCCGTCACGAGCCCACCGCTGCGATCCGGCCGCCGAGCTCGTCCTCGACGTGGACGCGGATGATCTCCTCGAAGCTCTCCTCCGCCTGGAACCCGAGCGCACGCGCGCGGCGCGGATCGAAGCTGCGCGGCCAGCCCGCGACGATCCGCGTCACGGTCTCGTCGGGCTCGCGGCGGATGCGCCGAACGGCCTCCTCGCCCGCGACGCGGCCCAACGCGGCGATCTGCTCGGCCACGGTCACCGAGACACCCGGCATCGTCAGGCAACGGCGGTCGCCGAGGATGCCGCCGTCGATCGTCGCCGCGTGGAGGAGGAAGCCGACCGCCGCCCGCGGCGAGGCATGCCAATGGCGTATGTCGTCGGGCACCGGCAGCACCGCCTCCTTCCCGTTCAACGGCTCCCGAATGATGCTGGAGAAGAAGCCCGACGCCGCTCGGTTGGGCGTGCCCGGGCGCACGCAGATCGTCGGCAGGCGGATGCCGACGCCGTCGAGGAAACCACGCCGGCTGTAGTCGGACAGCAACAGCTCGCCTATTGCCTTCTGAGTCCCGTAGCTCGTCAGCGGTGTCAGGCACTGCTCATCACCGATCACCTCGGGGAACGGCGCGCCGAACACTGCGATCGACGAGGCGAAGACGACCCGGGGGCAGTAGCCCCGCCCAAGCGTGCGGACACTGTCGAACAGAGACCGGGTTCCGTCCAGGTTGACGCGATACCCCTGCTCGAAATCGGCCTCCGCCTCCCCGGAGACGACAGCGGCGAGATGGAAGACGACGTCAGGGCGGCCCGAGAGCAGCTCGCAGGCCACATCGTGCGCCGCCAGATCGGCGACGACCGAGTCGACGTCGAACGCCGCCGGCGGCGGCTCCGGCTCGACGATGTCGACCAGCGACAAGTGCGAGATCGACACACCACCTAGCGTGCCGTCGCGCGCCAACCGTTCGGCGAGCTTGCGGCCGAGCATTCCCGCGCCACCGACCACCAGGATGCGCACAGCAGGGAACGTAGTGGAAAGCGCGGGCGCTTTCCTCGACGACGGCCTTTCCTCGACGACCAGTTCGGCGCCGGCGAGCTCGAGACCTCGCAAGCTGTACGCTCAACGCATGGACTCCGAGCGTGCACGTGAGCTGCTCGCCCGCGAGCGTGAACGGATCATGCGGCGCCTCGGCGGGCGCGAGCCTCACGCAAGCGACGAACCGACAACGACCGACCAGCACATGGCCGATCAGGCATCCGACCTGTACGACAACGAACTGGACGAGGGCCTCTCCGACGACCTGCGAGCCCAGTTGGCGGCCGTCGAACGCGCCGAGCAGAGACTCGCTGCCGGGACCTACGGACTGTCGATCGAGAGCGGCGATCCGATCCCAGACGAGCGGCTCGAGGCCGTGCCCGCGGCCGAGCGCACTGCCGAGGAGCAAGCGCGGTTCGAGCGCGGCGCCTAGCTCGACCGCCGTGTCTCTGACACTCCTGAGCCTTCGTCGAGTGGGCGGTGCAGGGCTCGAACCTGCGACCCCCTGCGTGTAAGGCAGGTGCTCTCCCAGCTGAGCTAACCGCCCGGTTCGTGTCAACAGTACCGAGGAAGCCGTTCCGGTCGCTCCCGTCTCGAAGCGCCTTGACTCGAGCTCGGTCCGGTGGTCCCATCCTCCCAACCTGGCCTGCAGTCCCCCGGAGGTGCGTGAATGACCCGGCTACGCGGCGAGACGGTGCGACCTCTCCCTCCCGGCCTGTCCGACGACGAGCTCGAGCGCGCGCTCGAGAGCTTCGCCGCCGTGGTCGGACGCGAGGCGGTGCTGACCTCCGAGGACGAGCTGCTCGAGTTCCGCGACCCGTTCGCGTTCGCGACCTGGGACGACTACACGGCCTCCGCGGTCGTCCTGCCCGAGACCGTCGAGGAGATCCAGGAGATCGTCCGGATCGCCAACCGCTTCAAGGTTCCGCTCTGGACGAACTCGACCGGCACGCAACAACGGCTACGGCGGGCCGGCGCCGCGACTTCGCGGCTCGGTGATCCTCAGCCTGCGGCGCCTGAACCGCGTGCTCGAGGTCAACGAGGAGTGCGCGTATGCGGTCGTCGAGCCGGGCGTCCGCTGGTTCGACCTCTACGAGGCTGTACAGGCTGGCGGGCACAAGCTGATGGTCTCGGTGCCGGATCTCGGCTGGGGCAGCGTGATCGGCAACACGCTCGACCACGGCGTCAGCTACACGCCGTACGGCGACCATCAGGCGAGCCAGTGCGGGATGGAGGTCGTGCTCCCGAGCGGAGAGGTGATGCGCACCGGGATGGGAGCGATGCCGGGCAACCGCGCGTGGCATGTCTACAAGCGCGGACTCGGGCCCTCCCCCGACGGCATGTTCATGCAGTCGAACTTCGGGATCGTCACGAAGATGGGTGTCTGGCTGATGCCCCAGCCCGAGTGCTACATGCCGCTCTGGCTCAAGCTCTGGAACGACGCCGATCTCGAGCCGGCGATCGACACGCTGCGCGCGCTGATGCTCGACCGCACGATCGAGAACGTGCCGCAGCTCGTGAACACGATCGGCCTGGCCTCGGTGATCTCGAACCGCGCGAAGTGGTACCAGGGCGCGGGCCCGATCCCCGATCCGACGATCGACGAGATGGCCCGCGGCCTCGACATCGGCCGCTGGATCATGCGCTTCGCCCTCTACGGCGACGAGGCGGTCGTCGACCTCAGGTTTCGCGAAGATCAAGGAGGCGTTCGAGCAGATCCCCGGCGCGGAGGTCTCGGGCCAGAAGTGCACGCCGGAGCAGATCCCGCACCTCGAGCATCCGGCCGAGCGCGTCCAGGGTGGCGTGCCGAACCTCGACTACAACCAGATGACGGCGTGGTACGGCGGCGAGGAGGGCGGCCACATCGGCTTCTCGCCGGTCGCGCCGCTCACCGGACATGACTCGCTCGCGCTGCGTACGCTGCTCCGCCGGATGATCGAGGAGGCCGGTCTCGACTACATCGCCGCGCTGATCCCGATCAACGCGCGCAGCTTCATCCACATCACGATGGTGATCTTCGACACGAAGAACGAGGCCCAGACCAAGAGCGCCTACGACGTCAGCAAGCGACTCGTCCGCGAGGCCGCCAAGGAGGGGTACGGCGAGTACCGGGCGCACCTCGACTTCATGGACCTCGCCGCCGACCAGTACGACTTCGGCGATCACGTCTACCGGCGCTTCAACGAGACCATCAAGGATGCGCTCGACCCCAACGGCATCCTCTCCCCGGGCAAGCAGGGCATCTGGCCGAGGGCGCTGCGGGAGGCGCGCTAGCCGAGTCCCAGCTCGGCCACGAGCGCGGCGAGCCGGGCGCGGCTCGGCTCCGCCACGTCGACGCGATCGAGGCGCCAGCGCTCCTCGTGCGAGACCTCCATGCCCGGAGCGAGCTCCGTCAGCGGACCGAGCGTCTCGAGCTCGAGGAAGCGGTCGTTGCAGTAGACCTCGACGTTGCAGAAATCGACGCGCGAGCGCGGTCTGCGCCTCTCGACGTGCTTGGACAGGAGGACGCCGCCGCGCAGGTAGGCGACCCAGCCGCGCATCTCGAGCTGACCGACCTTGAACGGCGCTCCGGGCTCGCCCCGCACGAGCACGAGGTCGTCGCCCAACTCGAGGCGCTCGTCCGACCAGGAGCTGCCGGGCCAGAGCGCGAGAGCGCGGTTTGCCCGAGCCGGTCGCCTGGGACAGGTCCCGACCTGCTGCGGGAGGATCGCCGTGCCGTGCAAGGGCAGCATCGTGATCGCCCACGGCGCGAGCACACGCAGCCTCTCGCCTTCGTTGCGCACGACGTGACGCATCGTCACCTCCGAGCCCCGCGCGGGCAACTCGACCTCGATCGACTTGCGCAGGCCGATCGGCTCCTCGAGCCGCTCGAGGCGCAGGCCGTGCTGCAGCTCGACCACGGTCAGTCCACCCTCGTGGTCCGGGATCGAGGTCCAGGGTGGATCCTCTGGAGCGTGCCACAGCCGGTGACCGCCGAGGAGGCGGTAGTCGCCCCACGGCGTCTTCCAGCCGAGGTCGGGAGTCTCGGCAAGCAGGTTCTCGTCCGACCCTTCGAGCTGCAGGCGGACGATCCGCGGGCCGGCGTCGGCGAGCACCTCGAGGCGCAGCACGCCGTTGTCGAGCGAGAGGGTCCGGCGGCCCGGAGCGTCGGTATGCACTACGTTGTCCCCGTCATCCTGTTCGCAAGTTTGGGAGGCCCTCGACGCGGTTCGGACACTTCGACGACGAGAGTCATGAGTACGTGATCGTGCGGCCGGACACGCCCCTGCCCTGGATCAACTACCTCGGCAGCGAGGACTACTTCGGGATCATCTCCAATACGGCGGGCGGCTACTCCTTCTACCGTGACGCGCGGCTGCGCCGGCTGACGCGGTACCGGTACAACAGCGCGCCCTACGACGTCGGCGGGCGGTATCTCTACCTGCGCGATGCAGCCCAGGGCGACGTCTGGTCGCCGTCCTGGCAACCGACTCGCGGCAGACTCGAGAACTACGTCTGCCGGCACGGCCTGGGCTACACGCTGATCGGCTCGCGGCGAGCCGAGATCGACGTGGAGACGCTGTACTTCGTCCCGCTCGGCGAGACGCTCGAGATCTGGCGCACCCGCATCACCAACCATCGCCCGCGTCCGGCGAGGCTGTCGCTCTTCAGCGCCGTCGAGTTCTGCCTCTGGGACGCCCAGGACGACGCTACGAACTTCCAGCGCAACTTCTCGGTCGGCGAAGTCGAGGTCGAGCAGGGGGTCGTCTACCACAAGACCGAGTACCGCGAGCGGCGCGACCATTTTGCCTACTTCGCCTGCTCGGCAGAGCTCGGCGGGTTCGACACGAGCCGCGACGCCTTCCTCGGCCCCTACCGCGGCTGGGACCGGCCGCTCGCGGTCGAGAAGGGTCGCTCGGGCAACTCGATCGCGCACGGCTGGGCTCCCTGCGGCTCGCACCACGTCGAGCTCGAGCTGGAGCCGGGCGAGACGCAGGAAGTCGCGTTCGTGCTCGGCTACGCGGAGAACCCGGCAGACGCGAAGTTCGACCCGCCCGGCTCGCAGACGATCGACAAGCGGCTCGTGCGTCCGGTGATCGAGCGCTACCTGCGCCCCGGCGAGATCGAAGCGGCATTCGGGCAGCTGCGCGCCCACTGGTCGGACCTGCTCGGGACGCTGCAGGTGTCGACACCGAGCGAGCACACCGACCGCATGGTCAACGTCTGGAACGCCTACCAGTGCATGGTCACCTTCAACATGTCCCGCTCGGCCTCGTTCTTCGAGTCGGGCATCGGGCGGGGGATGGGCTTCCGCGACTCCAACCAGGATCTGCTCGGGTTCGTGCACATGATCCCCGGACGGGCCCGGGGCCGCATCCTCGACATCGCCGCGACCCAGCTTCCCACGGGCGGCGCCTACCACCAGTACCAGCCGCTGACGAAGCGCGGCAACGACGCGATCGGCTCCGGCTTCAACGACGATCCGCTCTGGCTGATCCTCGGCGTCGCCGCCTACCTCAAGGAGACGGGCGACCGGGAGATCCTGGACGAGCTCGTTCCCTACGACAACGAGCCGGGCTCCGAGTCGCCGCTCTACGAGCACCTCCAGCGCTCGCTCCGCTACACGCTCGACCGGCTGGGCCCGCACGAGCTGCCGCTGATCGGGCGGGCAGACTGGAACGACTGCCTCAACCTGAACTGCTTCTCGGAGACGCCGGGCGAGCCCTTCCAGACGACCGAGAACAAGGCGGGGGGCGTCGCAGAGTCCGTCTTCATCGGCGGCCTGTTCACGCTCGCTGCGCAGGAGCTGGCCGAGCTCGCGGAGCTGCGCGCGCTCGCGGACGAAGCCGCCGGCTACCGTGCCGAGGCCGAGACGATGGCGGCGGCGGTGCGCGGACCGGGCTGGGACGGCGAGTGGTTCCGCCGCGCCTACGACTACTTCGGCAAGCCCATCGGCTCTGCGGAGAACGACGAGGGGCGGATCTTCATCGAACCGCAGGGCATGTGCGTCCTCGCCGGGATCGGCCTGGACGACGGCAAGGCCGCGCAAGCGCTCGCGTCGGTCGCGGAACAGCTTGCGACGCCGCACGGGATCGTGCTCCACCAGCCTGCCTACACCGGCTACCGCCAGGAGCTCGGCGAGATCAGCACGTACCCGCCCGGCTACAAGGAGAACGCCGGCGTCTTCTGTCACACGAACCCGTGGATCATGATCGCGGAGACACTCGCCGGCGACGGCGACAGAGCGTTCGACTACTACCTGCGCATCAACCCGTCGGCCCGCGAGGAACTCGGCGAGCTGCACCGGTGCGAGCCGTACGTCTATGCACAGATGATCGCCGGCAAGGACGCGCCGACACACGGCGAGGCGAAGAACTCCTGGCTCACCGGCACGGCGGCCTGGAACTTCGTCGCGATCACGCAGTGGATCCTCGGCATCCGCCCGGAGCACGCGGGCCTGCGCATCGACCCCTGCCTGCCGTCCGACTGGGAGAGCTTCACAGCGACGCGCCGCTTCCGCAGCGCGAGCTACCGGATCAGCGTCCACAAGCCGCGCGGTGCGCGGGGACGCGTCGCCCACCTCGTCGTGGACGGCCGGCGAGTCGAGGGGAACCTCGTCCCGCCGGCGCCCCGCGGGGCGACCGTCGAGGTGCAGGCAACGATCGAGAGCTAGTCGCTTGCCGACGTGTCGGCCGTCAAGAGATACTCACACCGTTGACGCAAGGAGCTGGAGCCGCTTCACGCAGACAACGATCCCGTCCTGAGCCACAAGTCGGAAGACTAGGAGGCGAAATGCCGAGGAAGATCGTCGACACCATCCTTCCCACCACGATGGTGGGCTCATATCCACGGCCGCACTGGTTCAACTACCAGCTGCTCGGCCGGGATGTGCGGGTGGCGTTCAAGCACGTCGACCACGCCGAAGCCTACGAGGACGCGACGCAGGTCGTGATCCAGGATCAGGAGGACGCGGGTCTCGACATCGTGACCGACGGCCAGATGTCGTACGACGACTACGTCGGCGTGATCGGCTCGTTCTGCTGGTACATGTACGAGCGCATCCCCGGCTTCGACCAGGCGAAGGAAGAGCACCCCTCGGCGATCGGCGCGGCGGTGCGGACGAAGGAGATCGAGCTCCTCTCCGACTGGGGCGGCGTCGTCAACAGCGGTCCCGTCGAGCGCGGCCCGATCCGGCTCGCCGACCTCTACAAGATCGCCGCCCGCCACGCGACGAAGCCGATCAAGGTCTCCGTCGGGGCCGGCCCGGTCAACCTCGCCTGGCATGTCTACTTCCAGCACTACAAGGACGCCCGCGAGCTGAGCTACGCGCTGGCGCCGATCTTCAACGCCGAGATGAAGGAGCTCGTGGAAGCCGGCGCGACGTTCCTCCAGCTCGAGGACCTCGGAGCCTGGCTGCCGCTGTTCACGGACAACGAGGGCGACTACGAATGGATCGCCGACGTGGTCGCACAGTGCGTCGACGGCGTCGACGCGAAGATCGCCTGGCACTTCTGCTTCGGGAACGCCTGGGGCAACAAGCTCTCCGGCATCTTCCCGAAGGGCTACGAGACGGTGCTGCCGTATTTCTACGACGTGCCGATCGATCAGTTCGTGCTGGACTTCGCGAACCGCGAGATGGCCGACATCGGCTGCCTCGAGTCGCTACCCGACGACAAGGAGGTTGCGGTCGGCGTGCTCGACATCCGCACGAGCAGCGTCGAGACGCCCGAGGAGGTCGCAGAGCGGATCCGGAAGGTGCTCAAGGTCGTGCCGGCCGAGCGCGTCTACCTCTCGACCGACTGCGGCATGAAGCCGCTCTCACGCACGGTCGCGAAGATGAAGCTGAAGGCGCTCACCGACGGCGCCAAGATCGTCCGCGAGGAGCTCTGAGCTAGGACCGAGAGCGTGTACGGCCCCCGGCCGATCCGGGCCGGGGGCAGCGAGTCAGGCAGAGACCTCGGCCCGCTCGAGGCAGACGAGCGCGTGCAGCTCGTTGTCACTTGGATCGACGAAGTCTCGCACCCGGCGGAACCCGGCTTTCTCGAAGGCGCGGATCGAGGCGCCGTTCAGCGCCTCGGGATCGGCGACGCATAACGTCGTCGTCGGGCGTGCGAAGACGATCTCGCGCGTGAACGCACGCAGCACCTCGGTACCCATGCCCCGCCCGATCAGCTCGGCGTCCGCGATGAAGAGATCGACTCCGGCGGCCCCGGGCCCGACATCGACGAGCGCTGCCCACTCGGAATAGTCGTCCACGAGGTAGGTCTGGATGAAGCCGACCGGACGCTCGCCGAGGACGATCACGTACAGGTCAGTCGGGTCGTCCCCCTCGATCGCGGGCAGGTATTCGTCGACGACGTCCTCGTACATCGGGTGCTTGCTCCACCACCGCCGCACGTGGTTCCGCTGGAGCCACTCGTGCAGCAGGCGGAGGTCGTCCGCGACCAGCGGGCGGAACTGTGGCGTCGTCATCGAGTCGACCTCGGTCTCACAACGGGTAGGTGCTCCCAACGGGTCATAACCCGAACCACGCCGCGCTCCTGCGCGGAGGGCGGGTCACTCTGCCGGCGCCGCCGGCTGGGCGCGCTCGGTCCAGGGCATCGTGCCGACGAGGTTGGCCGCGATGAGCGTGCGGTCGGCTGGGTCCCAGGCGAGGACGGCGTCCGCCTGGGTGAGCGCGATCAGGGCGGTCATCGCGGCGGGACTCGGTGTCAGGGCGTACGGCTGGTCGTCGGCGGTGATGAGGAGGAGTTGGAAGTGGCCGTCGGTGCCGTCCGGCCCGGCGACCCAGTTGGCGTTGACGATCTTCACGCGACGGGTCTGCTCGCTTGCGCCGGGCATGACGAAGGTGTAACCGCTGCCCGCCCGCGCCCGCAAGTGATTCGCGTATGCGCGTATCTTCCTTGCGACGATGACGCTCTTCGCACTGCGTGTCCGTGACGATCTGCTGGGATTGCGCTTCGCCTACTCGCCCGTGTGGGAAACGCAGGCGGCCGTGCAGGCGTTTGTCGATGAGCGGGCGCGCTCTTACCACGAGCCGTGGCTTCGACTCGTCGCCGCGCGTGCGAGCCGGCTCGACCTGCAGCCCCTGGTCGCCGTCTTGCCGCGGCGGGGTTATGTGCCAGACTTCCTGACGCCGCCGCCGTCGACGCCTGTGCCGCGCTTCCGCGACCAGCTTGCTCAGATCCGGGCCACGTCCGCCGTCCAGGTGCGCCGCGAGCTCAGACGCTGTCGGGAGAGCGTCGCCGATGCCTCCGACCTCCGGCTCCTCGACAGCCTCGTCGCCGACCCCGACGGAGCGCGAGAGCTGCTCGCCACGCGTCTGCAGCAAGCGTGGGTCGAGCTGGTGGCGCCGTTCTGGATGCGTATTCGGTCACTCCTCGACCGCGACGTCGAAGAGCGGTCGCGCACGCTCGCGCGGTATGGCCTCCGCCGCGTCCTCGACGAGCTGCACCCGAAGATCCGCTGGACGCGGCCGGGCCTCTCGCTTGCCGACCGCAGCGGTCGCACGGTCGAGGTCGACGGGCGCGGCTTCCTCCTGATGCCGAGCGCGTACCTGTGGCCGCATGTTGCGGCGATCGTGGAGAAGCCGTGGCTGCCGACGGTCGTGTATCCGGCCAACGGGATCGCCGAGCTCTGGCGCGCACCCGCCGCGCCGTCCGGCGCGCTCGAGCGGCTGCTGGGCCGAACCCGGGCGCTCGTCCTGTCGAGCCTCGACGAGCCCCTGTCCACGACCTCGCTTGCCGCCTTCCTCGGGTTCAGCGCGGCCGGTGTCTCCCGCCACCTCCTTGCGCTTCGCGACGCGGGACTCGTTTCGGCCACGAGACACGACCACGAGGTTCGCTACCGGAGAACCGAGCTCGGCGCGGCTGTCCTGCACGGTCCCAGAAGCCGCAAGAGCTGATTTGAGCGCGAACCTTCGAGCTGCGCAGGTTCCAGAAGAAAGAGGCTCTCAGCCGGTCATACCCCGAACCGCGCCGCGCTGATCCGAGGCACAGCTTCATCGTTGCTGAAGTCGCTCGGTTCGACCACTGTTCATTTAGGCCACGCGCACAACGGGCAGGTTCCAGCGGCCGCTTTGCGATCGAGTGCCCCCAGCGGGATTCGAACCCGCGCTACGGCCTTGAAAGGGCCGTGACCTGGGCCGCTAGTCGATGGGGGCCGGGTCGCTGGAGGATAGCCGCACAGCACTCGGGGATCGAAGTCGAGGTTTCGGTGCCCGCGGTGCGGGGAGATCACGCCTGCTCATCTCCCACCACGACTGAAGGGGTCCCTCATGCCGCTGATCTGGTTGCTCGTGCTTGTGCTGCTCATCATCGCCGTGGGCGGTGGGATCGTGATCAGCAAGCTGCTGTTCCTGATCCTGCTCGTCGTCCTGGTCGTCGCGGTGTTCGGAGGCCGTCGGGGGCGCGCCTAGCGAGGTCGCGCATGCGCCGGGACGAGCGCGAATACGTCGTCCACTCCGGACAGGAGTGGACGACCACCCCGCCGAGCTCGCCCTCCGGGAGTCGGGCATACTCGCCTCAGGGCCGGTAGCTCAGCGGGTAGAGCAGGGGACTTTTAATCCCAAGGTCGCAGGTTCGAGCCCTGCCCGGCCCACTAGGAAAGACCTGCATACGGCGTTTTCTCACTGATCGTCGGTGTCTATTCAGCTAACGCGCGTCAACAACAAAGGGAACTGGTGCGACGTAAGGGCTGCTGTGCGTGCACCGAGTGCACCGCATGCGTCAGGTCGCGGGGTGCCTCAGCCGACGACGTAGTCGTTTTGCATCGCCCAGAGAGCGGCGGCGGCCCGGGTCGAGACGCCGATCTTCGTGTAGATGTGCTGGATGTGGTGATCGGCGGTCTTGGGAGAGATGACGAGCCGGTCGGCGATCTGGCCGGTCGTAAGGCCACGCGCGGCGAGTTGGAGCACGTCGACCTCGCGGCGTGACAGCCCGCCCCGATTCTGGGGACGCTTCCGCGCACGAGCTTCGGGCTCGCCGTGGCCCGCGGCGACGAGAACGGCGCGTGTCGCGCTCGGCTCTAGCACGCCTTCCGACTCGAGGCGACGCAGCTCGGCGGCCGCCTCGTCGTCGGAGAATCGCGGCCGATCTGCGCGCTCGGTAGTCATGCCGACGTAGACCTCGGTTGCCGCCAACACACACGCTCCACGGTCGCCGGCGTCCGATCGGAACCGCCGGTGGTAGCCCGACCCGTTGCACTTCTCGTGATGAGCCGAGGCGGCCGGAGTCACGGTGGCGAAGGCCGGCGAGCGGCGGAGCATCTGCTCGGTGAGCATCGGGTGAAGCTCGACGCGGTCGAACTCCGTACGAGTGAGCGGGCCGGGCTTGTCCCAGATCGAGTTCGGCACCGCACTCGTCCCGAAGTCGTGCACGAGCGCCGCTCGGCGAAGCGCGGTCGTGTCCTCCTCGGAGAATCCGAGCACGCGGGCAGCATCCGCCGCCAGCTGCGCACACCGGCGGCTGTGGCCGCCCCAGTACGACGACTTGAGATCGACGAAGTCGGCCGCCACCTCGAGCGCGTGGTCGAGCGCCTGACCCTCCAGCGTGCGCCGGGGCTCGGGCTCGAGCGCGAGGACCGCGTCCCACGGCTCGGTCTCGCGGAGCCGCTCGAACCAGGCGGCGCCGTGCTCGAGAACCAGGTCGGCGAGCACCGGGTCGTACGTCTCGCCCCGACGCTCGCGGGCCGCGACGAGCGCTCGCTCGGGCGAGAAAAGACGGCCGATCGCCTCCACGTCATGGCTCAGGTGGACGATTCGCATCGGCAGCGGAATCGCGTCGCCGCTGACGTGCCGTGGAAATCCCTTGCCGTTCCAGCGCTCGAACGTGCAGGCAAGCGACTCGCGGATGCTCGGCCCGAAGTCGAGCCTCACCACCAGCATGTCGGCCACCTCGCAGCCCGAGGCGAAGTTGTGCACCGCCCATTCGTGCGCCGATTCTTGAATCATTTTGACGACCGCCTCGCGCTCGGCCTCGGGACGCCACGCAGTCGCGTACTCGAGCACGTCGCGCATCACCTCGGCCGGGTTTCCGGCGTCATGGACGAGCGTCTGGGCGCGGATCGCGATCTCGTCGCCGAACAGCGTGGCGACCTCGTGCGCATGGCCTGTACAGCCGATGTAGCGCAGGAGCGAGACCCAGTATGCATCCGTCCGCACGTCGTCGTCGAACTCCGCCTCCTCGCACAGCCAGCTCGCGAGGAGGCAGGAGCGCAGCTGCGACTCGAGCGGCTGGCCGAAGGCGTTGTCCTGCGCGAGCGCCAGCGTGGCGACGAGCTCGGCAAGACGAAGTGACGGAGAAAAGATAGGGCGTACTCCCGATGTATCGGCGCGCGCGCCGAGGGAGCATCCTCTCACACACGCGCACCCCGTTGAGCGACCGCTCAGCCCGGGAGTGCCTCAGAGACGGAGGGATCATGTCGAGTGCAAGCACCATCAAGGTGGGAGTGATCGCGGACCAGACCGGCCCGCTGTCATTCGTCGGCGTCGCCAATGCAAACGTCGCCCGCATGGTGATCGGCGACATCAACGCCAAGGGCGGCCTGCTCGGCCGCCAGGTCGAGCTCTGTCTCGAGGACAGCGCGACCGACGACGCCGTCGCGGCCGAGAAGGCCGAGAAGCTCGTGCGGGAGGACGGGGTCGACGTCATCCTCGGCGGCATCTACAGCTCCACACGCCAGGCGATCAAAGGCCCGGCCGTCGTGGAGGGGAAGACGCTCTACATCTACCCCGAGCAGTACGAGGGCCAGGAGTCCGACCCGCTCATCTTCTGTACCGGTCCCGTTCCCGCGCAGCAGGTCGATCCGCTGATCCCGTGGCTGATGGAGAGGACCGGCGCGAAGAGGTTCTATCTGCCCTCGGCCGACTACATCTGGCCGCACGTCCTGAACGAGCGCGTCAGGGAGGCCGTCACGGCGAACGGCGGCGAGATCGTCGGCAAGGAGTACCACCCGCTCGACCACACTGACTACACCGCGACCGTCGAGCGCATCACGGCAAGCGGCGCCGACGTCGTCTTCAACACGATCGTGCCGCCCGGGCTGACGCCGTTCTTCGAGCAGCTCTACGACTCCGGCTTCGCCAGCCGCGGCGGGCAGCTCATCTGCACCTACATGGACGAGAACTTCCTCAACCTGACGCCGGCCGCCCACTGCGAGGGTCTCTACAGCTGCCTCGACTACTACCAGGCCGTCGAGGATCCGTTCAGCAAAAAG
Organism: uncultured Actinomycetes bacterium; assembly: GCA_963757725.1. GTDB lineage: Bacteria > Actinomycetota > Thermoleophilia > Gaiellales > Gaiellaceae > CAVWSR01. The sequence goes on along the minus strand of CAVWSR010000001.1, from coordinate 31,351 downwards.
CTCCTCGCGCAGTACGACGCGCTCTACCCCGGCGAGGCGATGTTCACGGGTGGCAGCGCCTGCTCCGGCCTCTATCGCGGGCTGCGGCTCTGGGCCGCCGCCGTGTGCGAGGTCAGGTCGCTCGACCAGGCCGATGTGATCGCGGCGCTCGATCGGGCAGAGATCGCCGAGGGACCCGGCGGGCCCGCGGCGATGGTCCCCGGCCAGCACCATCTGCGCCTTCAGATGTACATTGCGCAGGCCCAAGGCGGCCGGTTCGAGATCGTCGAGAGCCTCGGCGCGATCGATCCGCAGGAGCGCACGGTCGGAGCACCGGCTCTCGCCGGCTGACCACGAGTCCACCCCAACGGCGCACCACGAAAGGAGAGCGACATGCTCCTCGCAACAACGCAGGTCGAGGATCTCGACCGGTTCATGGACATCTTCTCGACACTGGGCGCCGAGAAGCGCAAGCAGCACGGATCGAAAGGCGCGACGATCTTCCGCGATCCCTCCGCAGAGGATCGGGTGTGGGTCATCTTCGACTGGGACGAGCAGGGCTGGCAGAGCTTCGTCTCCGATCCGGAGGTGCCGCCGATCATGCAGAAAGCCGGACACAAGTCGAAGCCGGTGGCGGCGGAGTTCGTCAGCCACTGCGACGCCTGATCCGACCGACGCGGCAGGGCGGCGCCACGAGACCCGTGGTCGCCGCCCCGCCGGTGCGCTCCAGGCGGGCGGCGCTGTCTCAGGCGCAACTGAAAAGCAAGGGCCCGTCTCAATCGTTGTCTGCTTGGACTACAGGTGGGTCACCGCAGGGTCAACAGGAGGCCCCAAGAGCAGCCGATGCTATATGAGCCGATCTGGCTCAACAGTGCCGCCTTGCGAGCTCACGCGAGAGCACGCGAAACCCATTGCATCCACTTTTAATCCCAAGGTCGCAGGTTCGAGCCCTGCCCGGCCCATACGAGAAAGGCCCGCAAACAGGGCTGTCGTGTGTCCTGGACCGGCGACGACTCAACCAGGGTGTCAACGAAAGTGCGTCGCCGCGGAACAGTCACCAACTAGGGCGGGGCGGCCGGCCGAGCGGTGGCTACTCCTCCCACTTCGCCTCCAGCAGATCGCGGTCGCACAGCCGCACCAGGATCGGATAGAGCGAGCCGGACCGCAGGCCGACCTCCAGTCCCAACTCATAGCCACACCGCCACGCCGACGGATCCGCGGCCAATGCCTCGAGCACCTCGACGGTTTGCGGCGAGGGCCGCCGAGAGCGAATCGACCATCTCCGGCGATGGAATTGGCCTACGTCTTTCGTAATACAATAATGCTTTAACCTCGTCCAAGGAGAAGAAAGGATCGACCGATGCCGACGATGCGCGACGGCGGCTACGACGACGCGACCGGTCGCAGGAGCTCGACGTGGTTCGACCGCCGTGATCTCGACGGCTTCCTGCACCGTTCGTGGCTGAAGTCGACCGGTGTCAGCGACGAGACGTTCCGCGGCCGTCCGGTGATCGGGATCTGCAACACGTGGTCGGAGCTCGTCAACTGCAACGTCCACCTCCGCGGGCTGGCCGAAGCGGTAAAGCGCGGGGTGTTCCAGGCGGGCGGGTTCCCGCGGGAGTTTCCGGTGATGTCCCTCGGAGAGTCGTTGATGAAGCCGACCACCATGCTCTATCGCAACCTGATGGCGATGGACGTGGAAGAGTCGATCCGCTCATATCCGCTCGACGGCGTCGTCCTCCTGACGGGGTGCGACAAAACGAATCCAGCGGCGATTCTCGGCGCCTGCTCGGCAAACGTCCCGGCGATCGTCGTGACCGGCGGCCCGATGCTGAACGGTCACTGGCGGGGGAAGGAGCTCGGATCCTGCTCCGATTGCTGGCACTACAACGAAGAGCTCCGCGCCGGCCGCATCAGCGAAGAGGAGTTCGTCGAGATCGAGAACGCGATGTCCCGCTCGAACGGACACTGCATGACGATGGGCACCGCCTCGACGATGGCGTGCGTCACGGAGGCGCTCGGCCTGACGCTACCCGGAGGCGCCGCGATCCCCGCGGTCGACTCACGCAGGTCGCAGCTCGCCGAGGCAGCGGGCCGGCAGATCGTCGAGCTCGCGGATCGCGACATCAAGCCGTCGGACATCCTCACCCGCGAGGCGTTCGAGAACGCGATCCGCGCGCTGCACGCGATCTCGGGCTCGACGAATGCGATCCTTCACTTGATCGCGTACGCCGGCCGGCTGGGCGTCGAGCTGCCACTGGCGCTGTTCGACGATCTATGCGCGTCCACCCCCTGGCTCGTCGACCTGAAGCCGGCCGGCGAGCACCTGATGGAGGACTTCTACTACGCGGGCGGGCTCCCCGCCGTGCTCGAGCAGATCCGCGACCTCCTCCACCTCGGCGCACTCACCGTCACCGGCCGAACCCTCGGCGAGAATCTCGACTCGGTGCCGACCGAGATCATCAACGGGCGGGTCATCCGACCACGCGCGACGCCACTCGACGAGGGAGGCTCGCTCGTCGTCCTCCATGGCAGCCTGTGCCCGGACGGCGCCGTGATCAAGATCTCCGCGGCGGATCCGCGTCTCCTCACGCACGAGGGACGGGCACTCGTCTTCGACGGCATTCACGACCTCGCTGCGCGTGTCGACGACCCCGATCTCGACGTCGACGCAGACACCGTGATGGTTCTGCGAGGCGCTGGCCCCGTCGGGGCCCCGGGAATGCCGGAATGGGGACACCTTCCGATCCCGGCCAAGCTGCTCAGGCAGGGCGTATCCGATCTCGTCCGGATCTCCGACGCCCGCATGAGCGGGACGTCGTACGGGGCAGTTGTCCTCCACGTCGCTCCGGAGTCGGCGATCGGCGGGCCACTTGCGCTCGTCCAGACGGGCGACCGGATCAGGCTCGACGTTCGGGCTCGAACGCTCGACCTGCTCGTCGACGACGCCCAGCTCGACCGGCGCCGCCTCGAATGGACTCCACCGCGCAGAGACGAGCGAGGCTACCGGCGCCTCCACCAGGATCACGTGCTGCAGGCGAACGAGGGCTGTGATCTCGACTTCCTGCGCGGCCGCTCGCCCGTCGTGACCGATCCCGTCACGTACCTGTGAGCGAAGCCTCCGTCTATCCGCGCCGGGGCCTGCACGGCGAGGTCGTCCACGAGATCGGGTTGCGGATCCTGCGCGGCGAGCTCAAGCCCGGCGACCCGCTGCCCACGGAGGACGAGCTGACCGGTGCGCTCGCGGTGAGCCGCACGGTGCTGCGTGAGTCGGTGAAGGTACTCGCGGCGAAGGGGCTCGTCGAGGCACGTCCCAAGACAGGGACGCGAGTCCGCGCACGCGCTGCGTGGAACCTGCTTGATCCCGACGTGCTGGCCTGGCGGTTCGAGACGAGCCCGGACGACAGCTTCTTCCGCAACGTCGTCGAGCTCCGCCGGATCGTCGAACCGGAGGCCGCCAGGCTCGCCGCCGAACGGGCGACTGACGCGGAGATCGCGGCGCTCGACGACGCCTACCGGACGATGGAGGCGGCTATCAACAACCTCGACGCGTACATCGAGCCGGATCTCCGTTTCCACGAGCTCATCCTCGAGGCGTGCCACAACGACCTCCTCGCGTACATGGTCGGCACGATGCGGGCCGTCTTTCGCGTCCTCTTCACCGCGACACGGACACCCAGACTCGTCCGCCGCACGACGCCGCTCCACGGTGCGATCGTCGATGCCGTCGCCGCACGGGACGGCATCGCCGCGGAGGAGGCGATGCGCACACTGATCGAGACCTCTGCCGCGGCTCTCGCGCGCGGCGCTAAAGGGTCACGCCAACGATCCAGGGGTTGAACTCCTCCTCACCGAGGCCCGCGAGTTCGCTCTTGGTTCGCTTCCCCGAGGCGACGGCCAGGATCTCGTCGACGATCTCCCCGCCGACGTCGTCCAGGGTCGCGCCGTCGAGAAGCCGACCGGCGTTCACGTCCATGTCCGGCTCCTGCGCGGCATACAGCCGCGAGTTGGTGGCGATCTTGATCGATGGCGACGGCTTGAAGCCGAAGCACGAGCCGCGCCCCGTCGTGAACACGACGATGTTGCAGCCGCCTGCGACCTGTCCGGTCACCGAGACCGGGTCGTACCCCGGCGTGTCCATGTGGACAAAGCCTCGCGTGCGGATCCGCTCGGCGTACCCAACGACGTCGTTCAGCGGCGTCGTGCCCGCCTTGGCGACCGCGCCGAGCGACTTCTCGTAGATCGTCGTCAATCCGCCAGCCTTGTTGCCGGGCGTCGGGTTGTTGTCGATCGACGCACCGAACATCCGGACGTACTCCTCCCACCAACGGATTCGTTCGAGTAGCTTCTCGGCCACCTCGGCGTTCCGGCTACGGCGGGTCAGCAGGTGCTCGGCCCCGTAGACCTCGGTCGTCTCCCCGAGAACGACGGTGCCGCCCTGCCGAACGATCGTGTCGGCGGCGCGTCCGAGAGCCGGGTTCGCGGTAACGCCCGACCAGCTGTCGGAGCCGCCGCACTGGAGCGCGACGACGAGCTCTGACGCCGGCACCGGCTCGCGTACGGCCTCGTTGGCACGGGGCAGAAGCTCCGCCACGGCCCGGACACCGTCCTCGACGGTCTGCTGAAAGCCGCCGTCTTGCTGGATCGTCAGGACCGTCGGTCCCGCGCCGTCCCGCGCGAGGCCGGCGACCTCGATCAGGTCGTCGGGCTGGTTCACCTCGCAGCCGAGGGAGACCAGCAGGTGGGCGGCGACGTTGGGGTGGTCGACGATGCCGCCGAGCGTCCGTTGCAGCTGAGCGAGGTAACGGGAGCCGTGATGCGTGCCGCACCCACCCTTCGTCGGAAAGGCGATCACGTCGTCGACGTTCGGGTAGCGGGACAGGATGCCGCTCGACCGGACCGCCTCGACGATGTGACGCGCCGCCGAGGACGAGCAGTTGACCGAAGCGAGAACCGCGACGTAGTTGCGGGTGCCCGTCCGCCCGTCCGGGCGGCGGAACCCCATGAACGTGCGACGATCCGCATCCGGCACGAACTCGACCGGCGCGTAGTCGGCGGCGACGGCGTAGTCCAACACGAGGCCGCCGTCGCCGATCCCGAGGTTGTGAGCGTGGACGTAGTCGCCGGGGGCGATGTCATCGGTCGCGAACCCGATCACCTGCCCGTAGCGGCGCACCGGCGCACCCCGCGCTACGGCGCGCAGCGCGACCTTGTGCCCCGGCGGGACAGCCCGGCGGACGCGAACGCGCCCGCCGGGAGCGACCAGCGTCGTCCCCGGCGCGAGCATGCTCTTCGCGATCGCGACATCGTCGACGGCGTCGAGCAGCACAGCCACGCCCGCGAGCTCGACCGGCTCCCTCGGAGCGGTCGTCAGCGTCAGACGCTGCCCGTCGTCTCCCGGCGTCACGGCACCTCCGCGAAGACGGTGCACGGGCTCGAGTCGGCCTCCGCGGGAAAGAGCGGGATCGCGTAGACGCGCCGTGCCTCGGACGGATAGCCGGACAGATCGAGGTCCTCGACGATGATCACGTAGCGGTCGCCACGCCCGACACCGCAGAGGATCTGGTGCGCGGCGATGCCGTTGGGCTCGAGAAGGGGATAGGACGCGAGCGAGACCACGTCGAGTGCGAGCGCCTTGAGCCCCGGCCGCTCGATGAGGTACTCGCATGCCTCCGGCGATACCCCGGGGCCTTCTGCGGCGTACCGCGCCGGATCGGTGACCCTCGTACGACTCCACCCGGTGCGGAGAAGGAGCAGGTCCGCCTCGCCGACAACTGTTTCGTGCGCCTCGAGCTCCGCGCGCGTGACCTCCTCACGCGCCCCCTTCGGCACATCGATGAGGCGCGGTCGGTCGTAGATGAAGCGGTCGAGCGGGACCTCGGCCACCCTGAGCCCGTCGTCGTTGAAGTGATTCGGTGCGTCGAGATGCGATCCGAAGTGGTTGCAGATGTGGAGCACACCGTAGTTCGCGACATCTCCGTCCGAGATCCTGGCGAGCTGCTCCCATCGGTACGTCGGGTTGCCGGGCCACCCCGGATCATCACCACGGATGTCGTATGAGAGGCGGACGTACCGAGCCACGTCAGCAATCTATTGACATATCATCGCACTATTGCCTTGAACGAAACCACCATGTTATATGTCGGCCCCTGGGGTCACGCATGGCGAGTCGGGCGGCTCTTGAGCGCTCATGCCCGAGAAGGAGGACAGCCAATATGAGTAAACGACTCCGTTGGGTCCTGTCGGCGTTGGCCGTGCTGATCATCGCAGGTGCGACGGTCACCGCCGCCGTGGCACGAACCGACAGAGGGACGGCGCCGACCGTCCAGCAGAAGAAGTGGCGAATCGCGCTGTCGAACTCGTTCATCGGGAACAAGTGGCGCATCGAGATGGAGAACCTGTTCAAGGCAGCCTGCAAGATGCCGCCGTACAGCGCGCAGGTCGACTGCTCCGTCTACAACTCCGGCAACGACGTCAGCAAGCAGACGCAGCAGATGTCGAACCTCATCTCGCAGCACGTCGACGCGATCGTGCTCGAATGCCGCGTCGCCGACCGGCCTGAACGGGATCATCGGCCAGGCTTGTGCCCGCGGGATCCTCGTCGTCTCGTACGACAACGTCGTCACCGCGCCCTGCGCGCTCAAGGTCAACACCGACCAGTTCAAGTTCGGCCAGGTGCTGGCACAGGACCTGGTCGAAGAGCATCCACGGCAAGGGCAACGTGATCATGGTCACGGGCGTGCCGGGCACGTTCGTCGATCAGCAGCGGAACAAGGGCGCCGAGGCCGTCTTCAAGAAGAATCCCGGGCATCAAGGTCGTCGCGCCGCTACACCGGCATGTGGGACTCCTCGACCGCCCAGCGGAACACGGCCGCACAGCTGCCGTCGCTGCCGAAGATCGCCGGGATCTGGGCGCAGGGAGGCACGGACGGCGTCCTCAAGGCCTTCATCGACGCCAAGCGGGTGCCGCTCCCGCCGACTGCGGGTGAGGCGGAGAACGGCTTCCGCAAGTTCATGCTGCCGAAGGGCTACCTCGGGCAGCACGTGGTCGGCATTTCGATCGGGCAGCCGCCGTTCCTCGTCCTCGCCGCGCTCGAGCTCGGCCCGTCAGGTGCTGGCGAAGGAGCGGCCGAAGGGCGACATCGAGATCCCGTTCCCGACGGTCACCGAGAAGACGGTCAAGAACGGCGAGACCGTCTTCCCGGCTCTCCCGGACAGCTTCTTCACCGACTTCACGGATTCAGGCCCGAACGCGACGGTGAAGATCTGCGTCAACGCCGCGCTGAGCGGCAAGGCGTGCCCGGGCACGCTGAAGATCACCTTGCCGAAATAGGATCGCTCTGCACGGGGCGGCGGCTGGGCAACCGGCCGCCGCCCCTTCCAGGTCCCGCCACAGGAGGCAACCTGAGCACAACCAAGGCGGCGATCGAGGGGATCGGAATCTCGCGCTCGTTTGGCGGGGTGCGCGCACTGCATGAGGCGTCCTTCGGCGCCGAGTTCGGCGAGGTTCATGCCCTCGTCGGAGAGAACGGCGCCGGCAAGAGCACGCTGATCAAGATCCTGAGCGGCGTGCTGCGCCCCGACGAGGGGACGCGTGCGAGTCCGAGGCGCCGAGGTCGACTTCCGCACGCCGCACGACGCGCGGGCGCTCGGCGTCGGCACGGTCTTCCAGGAGCTGACGCTACATGCCCTGGATGACGGTCGCGGAGAACCTCTTCCTTCGCACCGAGCCGCGCGGGCCCTCGCGCCTGATCAAGAAGCGGGAGCTCGCCCCGCGCGCTGACGAGCTCTTCGACCGCGCTCGGCATCCGGGGAATCGACCCGCTACGAGCTGCCTGCCTCGCTATCGCTCGCCGAGCGGCAGGTAATCGAGATCGCCCGGGCGCTCGTGCGCGATCCCGACATCCTCTTCCTCGACGAGCCCACCGTCGGCGCTCGCGCGAACGGGAGGTCGAGTGGCTGCTCGGCCTCGTCCGCGGTCTTCGCGAGCGCGGGAAGTGCGTGATCTTCACCTCCCATCGCTGGGGCGAGGTCGCGAATCTCGCGGATCGGATCACGATCTTCCGCAACGGCGAGCATGTCGCGACCCGCGACCGCCTGACCGAAGGCGAGGCGGTGACGCTGATGACCGGCAGGACGATCGACCGGATGTATCCCGAGCTGCCGCCGCTTCCCGCCGACGCGGCGCCGGTGCTCGAGGTCAACGGTCTCGCGGCGAGCGTCCGTCCGCGGCGTGTCGTTCGCACTCCGGCGCGGGGAGATCCTCGGCGTCGGCGGGCTTGCGGGACAGGGGCAGCGAGACCTGTTCATGACGCTGTTCGGAGCCCGAAAGGCGGCCGGCGGTGAGATCAGGGTCGCCGGCAAGCCGCAACGGATCCGCCGTCCCGCCGACGCGATCAAGCTCGGGATGGGAATCGCGCTCGTGCCCGAGGATCGAAAGACCGAAGGCCTGATGCTGCCGATGTCGGTTCGGGACAACCTGACGCTCGCCGTGCTCGGCGGTGTCGCGTTCTACGGCGTCCTCAACCCGGCGCGCGAGCACGCGCACGTGCGGCAGGCAGTTCGCCGGCTCCAGATCCAGTCGAGCAGACCCACGATCCAGGAGGTCGGCACACTCTCGGGCGGCAATCAGCAAAAGGTGCTGATCGGGCGCTGGCTACTCGCCGAGTGCGACATCCTGCTCCTGTACGACATCACGCGCGGCGTCGATGTCGGTACGAAGCACGACATCTACGAGCTGATGACGACACTCGTCGACGAGGGCAAGTCGCTTCTCTTCTACTCCAGCGAGACCGAGGAGATGGCTCGGCTCTGCCATCGCGTGCTGGTCATGCGCGAGGGGCGCATCGCTGCCGAGCTCGACGGCGCGGATACGGACGCCGAGAAGATCGTCGCGGCCTCGCTCCGGGAGGACGCTGCATGACGGTGCACGCGCACCGCTACCGACACCGCAGCCGCTTCCAGCACTTCACCATCCAGGGCGCTCCGCTCCTCCTCGCCCTGATCATCCTCGTGCTGATGGTGGCGCTGTACGTCGGGCTCTTCTATGGGCAGCTGTCGCGTTCCCGGGCAACTTCGAGTGGACGTCCGTCGTCAACACGTCGATGCCGCTCGTGTTCGCGGCGGTCGGGCAGAGCATCGTCGTCCTCACGCGCGGCCTCGACCTGTCGGTGGGCGGAATGATCGACCTGACGAACAGCTTGGCCGCGACGCACATGCACGAGGGGGCCGGAAGCATGATCGGCTGGTCACTGCTGATGCTCCTGGTCGGTGCTGCCGGCGGGGCGATCAACGGCATCCTCGTCGCATTCGGGCGGCTTCAGCCAATCCTAGTCACGCTGGCGACGCTCTCCATCTTCCAGGGGCTCGCGATCAAGGTGCTGCCGCAGCCCGGCGGGGCGATGCCGATCGACTACACGAAGATCCTGGCGAACCCGAACGGCCCCACGGGTCTCGTGTTCGTCGGAGTGAGCGTCGTCTTCTGGCTGGGGTTTCGCCGCACGCGCTTCGGCACCGGCGTCTTCGCGATCGGCAACGACGAGGAGGCGGCCCGCGCGCAGGGCGTGCCCGTGCGGGTCGTCAAGATCGGCGCCTACATGCTCGGCGGCATGTTCGCGGCGGCAGGCGGCCTCTTTCTGGCGGCGACGACGACATCCGGCGACGCAACGTCCGGCGACGTCTTCGTGCTCACGTCGATCGCGGCGGTCGTCCTCGGCGGCATCAGCTTCTTCGGTGGGCGCGGAAGCGCGATCGGGACGATCGCCGGCGCGTTCATCCTCACGCTGCTGATCAACGTGCTCTTCTTCGCCAACATCGATCCGCTGTACCAGTCGTTCTTCCAGGGCCTCTTCCTCGTCGTCGCGGTGCTGCTCGGAACGCTGATTCGGCGGCTAGTCGAGGATGCGCGCGTGACCACCGAGGCGGAGGCGACCGTCCGCGGGTCGCGTCTGAGGCATGTGCTCGCTGAGCTTCACGCCCGACCGCCGGCGGGTGCTCTACGCCTTCGGAGCGGCGATCCTCGTCTTCGTCGTCGGCGACCTCCTCCATCCGGGCTTCGCGAGCGCCGACAGCGTGAAGGCCATCCTGGTGATCGCCTCGTTCGTCGGCTTCGTGGCGGCGGGGCAGACGTTCGTCATCCTCGTCGGCGGCATCGACCTGTCCGTGCCGTGGGTGCTGAACGGGGCGGCGATCCTGCTCGTCACCTCGTCGCTCGGCCGCGACGGACGTGCCGTCCAGGCGGTGCTGCTCACGCTCGCACTCGGGCTCGGCACGGGACTCGTGAACGGGATCGGGATCTCCTACCTGGCCGTTCCAGCGGTTGTGATGACCCTCGGCATGAACGGCATCATGGAGGGCCTCACGCTTGGCCTCTCGAAGGGGCTCACGTGCGAGTCGTGCGCGTCGTACGCGCCGAAGGTCGGTCCAGGATGTCGTTCGCAGCGACTCTTCGGTATCCCGGCCGACCTGTTCCTCTGGCTCGGGATCGCCATCCTGATCAGCTTCCTCCTCAGCGCGACGAGCTTCGGCCGGCGGATCTACGCGATCGGGAACAACGACACCGCCGCGTTCCTCGCCGGCATCAACGTGCGGCTCGTCACCGTCGCCCTTTACATGCTCAGCGGCCTCTTCGCGGCGCTCGGCGGGATCGTCCTCGTCGCCTACGGCGGTCAGGCGACCCTTGGGATGGGCGACCCGTATCTGTTCCAGTCGATCGCGGCGGCGGTGATTGGCGGCGTGTCGATCCTCGGCGGCCGGGGGCACTACCTCGGCACGATCGCAGGCTCGATCACACTCGTGGCGCTCGTCAACGTGCTGCTCGCCGAGAACATGCCCGACTGGGGCCGCAACGTCGTTTACGGCGTCGCGATCCTCGTGATCCTGCTTTTGTACGGCCGGGAGCGACGCCACGTCTAGCTCGAGCTTGTTCCCGTCCGGGCGATTCGAGACCGTCGACCTCAGCCAGCCGCTCGAGGAAGGCATGCCGGTCTGGCCCACCCTGTCGCGCTTCTACCAGACGCTCTGGTCGGCGCTGCACTACGGCGACGAGGCGACCGCCTATCAGCTCCTGATGAACGAGCACACCGGCACGCACGTCGACGCGCCGGCGCACTATCTGCCGCCGGGCCATCCGCACCATCGGTGGGTGGACGAGGTCCCCATCGACCAGTGGATGGGTCGCGCCTGTCTGATCCGCTGCAACGACACGGAGCCGCGATCCGCGGTCGGCGCCGAGCGGCTGCTCCGCTGGGAGTCACGTCACGGCCGGATCGAACGCGGCGACATCGCCGTCTTCGAGTTCGGCTGGTGGCGGAAGTGGGCGCCCCGGCCGGAGGACCGTCCGTTCCTGACGGACTGGCCGGGCCTCGGCACCGACTGCGTCGAGTTGCTGCTCGAGCGCGGTGTCAAGGCCGTAGCAGTCGACACGCTCTCCCCCGACGTCTTCGGCGACACCGCCAGCCCGGTGCATCTCGCCCTGCTCGGCGAGGGCGTGGTCATCATCGAGAACCTCACGAACCTCGATCGCGTCCAGCCGATCTTCTATCTGATGGCGCTGCCGCTGAAGGTCAAGGGCGGTAGCGGCGCGCCGTGCCGGGCAACCGCGATCCTGCCGGTGAGGTCTGCTCAGGGCCATCCAGGGCACGAAGGTGCCGAAGACATCGACACGGAGCTCCGCACCAAGAGCTAGAACGCAGCATCGCTTGTCTGCAGCACCGGGTCGTTCCGCGAGAAGCTCCTAGATGTAGTTCCTGAGCACGTTGGTTCATCCGGCCCCTTGAGGCTGAGCGCTGTCAAAGGCAGCTCAGACTTCCAAGGAGGCGACCCGGATGGATCTGCACGGAACGCGGCTCTCAGTTGGAGCGGCAGGCGCGAGCTCGCTCGCCGCGTCGTTGATCACGGTTGGACGTTGAGGCGGCTGCCGCGGCCGCAGGCGTCAGCGTGCGCTGTGCGCGGAAGTGGGTCGGCCGCTACCGCGCCGGTGATCGGCGGCTGATGGATCGTTCCTCTGCGCCAAGACGTGTCGCTAACCGCACCGACCCCGAGCGGGTGGCGGTGATCGCGAGGCTGCGCCGGTTGCGGATGACAGCCGCCGAGATCGCCGAGACACTCTCCGATGCCGCTGTCGACCGTGTCGGGGATCTTGACGCGGATCGGTCTTGTCGGCTCGGCGGCTGACTCGAGCAGCCGGTCCGCTATGAGCGCTCCCGTCCCGGCGAGCTCTCCACGTCGACGTGAAGAAGCTGCCGGATCGTGGCGGTGCCGGCTGCGCGTTCGCGGCGGCCCGCAGCACTACACGCCACGGCTGCGCGATGCGCGGGGATCGCCCGCGGGACCGCCGGCTGGGAGTTCGTCCACATCGCCGTCGACGACTTCAGCCGCCTCGCCTACGCCGAGGTGCTGCCCACGAGAAAGCCGTCACCGCCGCCGGCTTCCTCCGCCGCGCCGTCGCCTTCTTCCGCCGCTACGGCATCAACGTCGAGGCCTCCTCACCGACAACGGCCCGGCGTACATCTCGGTCGTCCACGCGCTCGCCTGCCGCCGCCTGCGGCTCAAACACCACCGCACGCGCCCCTACCGGCCGCAGACCAACGGGAAAGCAGAGCGCTTCATCCGCACAATGCTCGCCGGCTGGGCCTACGGCGCCATCTACCGCTCGAGCGCCGAACGCACCCGAGCCCTTGACGGCTGGCTCTGGCACTACAACCATCAACGCCGACACTCAGCCCTCAGCCACCAACCACCGGTCAGCAGAACCAACCTGCTCGGGTCCTTACACCTAGAGGCTTGATGTGAAACTCCGGGCACGCACGGCTGGTGTGCCAGACGCGGCGCGTTTCACCCGGCTCGGGCGTGCCCGTAGTCACGACTACGCGCTGCGCCCGATCCGGCTGAACCGCTTGGTCTGACCCATCCCCGCACCCACCCGAGTTCCACATCAAGCCTCTAGTTGTTCGTGACCCCGCTCGTGAGCAGGCCGCTCGCATCGAGCTCCGCCCAGAGCGCATCGGGCACCTCGGTCGCGAAGGCGTCGAGTGCGGCCCGTAGCTCGGTCGCATCGCGTACGCCGACGAGCGTCGTCGTGACCGCAGCGTGTCGCGCTACGAACTGGAGCGCGGCGACGCGCAGGGCGACGCCGTGCCGCTCCGTGAGCCGCTGCAGCGCATGGGTCCGCTCCATGATCGCGGGTGACGCCGGGCGGTACAGGTAGAACGGACGGCTCACCGGATCGGCCAGGATCCCGCTGCTGTAGGCGCCGCCGGCGACGACCGCGATCTCGCGCCGTTCGCAAAGGGGAAAGAGGGAGCTCGCCGCGCTCTGGTCGAGGAGCGTGTAGCAGTTCGCCGCGAGCACGACATCCGGGTCCGTCCGCTCGACGAGCCATTGGAGCGTAGTCGCGTCGTTCATCCCGAACCCGATCGCCCGGACGACGCCCTCGTCTCGCCAGTTGGCGAGAACCGGAAAGGCTTCCCCTGCGGCGGCCTCGAGGTGGTCCTCTGGGTCGTGGATGAAGAGGATGTCGACAGCGTCGAGGCCGAGGCGCGCGAGGCTCTCCTCGAGCGAGCGTCGGATCGCAGGCGCGCTGTAGTCGTACACCGCCGCCCCTGGTGGCGCGCCCACGAACGGCTCGTCCGGGGCGCGCGCGGGGGCCGGGCGAACAAGCTTCCCGACCTTCGTCGAAAGTGTGTAGTCGGCACGCGTCCGGCCGGCGAGAGCTTCCCCGGCGCGCTGCTCCGCAAGGCCGTAGCCGTACGAGGGCGCAACGTCGAAGTAGTCCACTCCGGCTGCGAGCGCGGCGTCGACGAGCTTCACGCCGGCGCCGTCGTCGACCTCCGCAAAGAGGCCACCGAGCGAGGAGAGGCCAAGGGCGAGGCGCGGAAGCGAGAGTCCGGAGCGGCGTAGCGTGGACCTTGAGGTGGGGTCGATCCTTGACAGGGCAAATGAGAGGGTTATGTTAGCGCCACCATGAGGATCTCTCTTGTCCGCGAGCTGGTCAAGGGGATCCCGGTTGAGCGCCCCAAGACGAAGGAGGATCAACTCGTGAGAAGATCGAGCGGACCGGCTGTCGCCATCCTCATCGCGCTCGGTGCAGCGCTGGTGCTGGCGGCGCCTGGCAGCCCCGCCTCGTCGAGCGCGAAGGCAGGTACCACGATCGGTGTCGACTACCCGCGCTCGGACACGGACTTCTGGAACTCGTTCATCTCGTACACACCGAAGTTCGCGAAGTCGCTTCACGTCACGCTGAAGACGACCAACTCGGCAAACGACATCGCCAAGCTCGCAGCAAACGTGCAGACCCTGATCAGCGAAGGCGTCAAGGGTGTCGTCATCGCCCCGCAGGACACGGCGGCGGTCATCCCGACGCTGAAGCTGCTGTCGTCGAAGCACATCCCGGCCGTCTCGATCGACACGCGACCGGACAGCGGCAGCGTCTTCATGGTCGTGCGCGCCGATAACAAGGCGTACGGGTCGAAGGCCTGCCAGTTCCTGGGCACGAAGCTGCACGGGAAGGGCAAGGTCGTCATGCTCGAGGGCGACGTCGCCTCGATCAACGGACGGGACCGCACCACCGCGTTCGCAGCCTGCATGAAGAAGAGCTATCCGGGCATCAAGGTGTTCGGCGAGCCGTCGAAGTGGGACGCCGCCACGGCTGCCTCGCAGCTCGCGACCGTGCTCGGGGCGAATCCGGACGTCCGCGGCGTGTACATGGAGTCGAGCTTCGCGCTCTCCGGGACACTGCAAGTGCTGAAGCAGCACGGCCTGCTCAACCCGGGCGCCGGCCCGAAGCACGTGTACATCGTCTCGAACGACGGCATCCCGGAGGAGCTGAAGGACATCGGCAAGGGTCTCATCGACGCGACGGTGTCGCAGCCGGCTGACCTCTACGCCAGGTACGGCATCTGGTACGTGCAGCAGGCTCTCGCCGGCAAGACCTTCAAGCCGGGCAAGACGGACCACAACAGCACCATCATCAAGGTCCGCGCGGGCCTGCTCGAGGATCAGCTCTCGGCGCCGCTCGTGACGAAGGACGGAGCGTCGTTCGGCGGTATCGCGAGCGTCAAGTACACGAACATGAGCCTGTGGGGGAACCACCTGAAGTGACCTCCCAGGTCGCTGCAGACAACGGGCCGGCGCTCCAGCGCCGGCCCGTTGTCGAAGCCGGCGCCGTCAGTAAGCGCTTCGGCTCGACCACGGCGCTGGACGGCGTGAGCATGGTGGTCGAATCGGGGACGACGCACGCCCTCGTCGGGCGAAACGGCGCGGGCAAGTCGACGCTCGTCTCGATCCTGACCGGACTGACGGGCCCGGACAGCGGCACGGTGGCCTTCGACGGCGAGCCTGCGCCGCCTCTCGGGGATCGCGACGCATGGCGCCGGCGTGTCGCCTGCGTCTATCAGAAGTCCACCATCATCCCGAGCCTCAGCGCCGTCGAGAACCTCTACCTGAACCGTCAGAGCGTCGGCTCTCCGCTCATCAACTGGCGTCAGTTGCGCGGGGAGGCGCACGCGCTCCTCGACGAGTGGGCGCTCGACATCGACGTCCACCGGCTCGCCGGCGACCTGACCGTGGAGCAGCGCCAGCTCATCGAGATCGCGCGCGCTCTCTCGTTCGGAGCCCGCTTCGTGATCCTCGACGAGCCCACCGCCAGGCTCGACGGGCCCGGGATCGAGCGCCTCTTCGGCCGCATCCGGCGCCTCCAGGCGCAGGGCGTCACGTTTCTCTACATCAGCCACCACCTGCACGAGATCTACGAGATCTGCGACACCGTCACCGTTCTGCGCGATGCGCGTCACATCGTGACGACCGCTGTCGCGAGCCTCACGAAGGACGACCTCGTGCAGGCGATGACCGGGGACGTCGCGCTGATGCGCGCGGAGCAGCATGTCAGCGGCAGTCACGCGGGCGCACCGACGGTCCTCGAAGTAAGCGGATTGAGCCAAGGGGACACGTATCACGACATCTCGTTCGCGGTGCGTGCCGGTGAGATCGTCGGACTCGCAGGGAGCGCGGCGAGCGGGAAGCTCGCCGTCGCCGAGACGATCGCAGGCCTCGCCTCCGCAGACGCCGGCCGCGTCGAGGTCGACGGAGTCACGCCGAGGCCCGGGAGCGTTCCTGCGGCACTTGCGGCGGGCATCGCGCTCGTCCCGCGCGACCGTCACCACGAAGGATTCGTGCCCCTCCTCTCGATCGCCGAGAACGCGACGATGACGATCTCGGATCGCCTGGTGAAGCACGGCCTGATCGACCGGAAGCGGCGCGGCGACGTCGCCCGCTCGCTGATCGAGGAGCTCGTGATCAAGACGACAGGGCCCGACGAGCCGGTCGCCGCGCTCTCGGGCGGGAACCAGCAGAAGGTGGTGATGGCGCGTGCGCTGGCGGTGGACCCGAAAGCGCTCGTCCTCATCACGCCGACGGCCGGGATCGACGTCCGCAGCAAGGAGATCCTGCTCGAAGTCATCCACGCGTCGAGCGAGCGCGGAACCGGCATCCTCATCATCTCCGATGACCTCGACGAGCTCCGTCCGTGCGATCGCGTCCTCGTGATGTTCCGCGGCCAGATGGTGCGATCGATCGACCCGGGTTGGCAAGACCACGAGCTCGTGGCGGCGATGGAAGGCGTCTCCGATGTCTGATGCCGGCACACAAGCGCCGAAGGCGCCGAGCGCGGCAGACGATGTCCAGCGCGCCGAGAGGCGCCTCGCGCTCGCGCGGATGCGCGACTTCACGCTCGTCCCGGCAATCATCGCGATCGCGATCGTCGGCTACATCGTCAATCCCGTCTTCATCCAGTTCGACAACATCAACAACATCCTCCAGTCGATGTCCGAGGTGGGCGTGATGGTGCTCGCCGAGACGCTCATCCTGCTGATGGGCCGCATCGACCTCTCGTTGGAATCGACCTTCGGGCTCGCGCCGGGCGTGGCGGCCTGGCTCACCGTGGCGCCCGGCGTGTCACACGGGCTCGGCTGGATGAGCGGAGCATGGTCGGTGCCGATCTGCCTGCTCGTCGGCGGGCTGATCGGGGCGTTCAACGGTCTCCTGATTGTCCGTTTCCAGCTCAGCGGGTTCATCGTCACGCTGGGGATGCTGATCACGGTGCGCGGCCTTCTCGACGGGATCAGCAAAGGACAAACGTTCTTCCAGCTCCCGGCCTCGATGACATGGCTGGGCCAGACGCTGTGGTGGCGCGTGCCGGTGTCGGTATGGCTGTCGCTCGCCCTCTTCGCGGCCGGAATCGTCGCGCTCGGCTACACGCGGCGTGGCCGTGCCCTCTATGCAATCGGAGGCAACGCCTCCGCGGCCAAGGCGGCAGGCATCCGCACAGACCGAGTCATCTGGTGGACGCTGATCATCTGCGGCATGCTCGCCGCGCTCGGCGGGCTCATGTACAGCGGTCGCCTCGGCTCGGTGGCCGCCGCGCAGGGGAACGGCTACATCTTCCAGGTCTTCGCAGCCGCCGTCATCGGCGGCGTCAGCCTCAACGGCGGCAAGGGGAGCGTCTTCGGCGCGTTCACGGGCGTCCTGCTGCTCTTCATGATCCGCAACGTCCTGACCCTCGCGGGCGTGGCGGCGGAGTGGATCGACGCGCTGAATGGGGCCGTCATCCTCGCGGCGCTGATCGTCTCCCGCGTGACGAGTGGCCAGGGGCAGGACTAGCGATGCTGAAGAACATCGACCCGGTCCTGACCCCGGAGCTCCTCTCCGTCCTCGCGACGATGGGGCACGGCGACGATCTCGTCCTCACCGACGCGAACTTCCCGGCCGCCTCGGTCGCGGCGGAGACGACCTACGGCTCGGTGATCGAGCTCTCAGGGATCGACTCGCGGCGGGCAGCACGTGCGATCCTGTCGGTGTTCCCGCTCGACGAGCACGTCCCGACGCCCGCGTGGCGTATGGCTGTCACTGAGAACCCTGACGTGCCGGCGCCGATCCAGCTCCTCGTCCAGGATGAGATCGACCGCGCCGTCGGAGGGTTGCTGCCGATGGCGCCGGTAGAGCGCTTCGCCTTCTACGAGGCGGCCCGCAAGGCGTTCGTCGTCGTTCGAACCGGAGAGCTGCAGTTCTACGGAGATTTCATCTTCCGCAAGGGCGCTGTCCGCCCCGGGAATCTCGAGCCGGTTGAGCCGGAGCTCGTCGCGAGCGCTGACGGCACGTCGTCCTGATCGCCGTCGGCCCGCTCGTCCGGCGAGACGAGCTGCTCCTCACGCCGACTGCGCCGGGTCGCGCCGCACGAGACGCGGACGATGAGCTCGGGCGGGAGCACGACGAGCCGCGGCCTCTCCGGCTCGCGACCGACGATCCGCTCGAGCAGGAGCTGCGTTGCGATCGTCCCGAAGCTTTCCGCAGGGGTGGCGACCACCGTCAGGAACGGGTAGACGATCGCCGCGTAGTCGTTGTCGTCGAAGCAGACGACGGCGACATCCGCGGGCACCCGCCGGCCGGAGAGGCGGATTGCCTGGAGAGCGCCTGCCGCCAGGAAGTTGTTCCAGACCAGGATGGCCGTCGGGACGGTGGAGCGCGAGAGAAGCTGCTCCATCGCGATGCGCCCTCCCTGCGGGTCGACCCGGTCTGTCCCGACGATCCAGGACTCCTCCAACGGGAGGCCTGCCGCAGCGAGCGTCTCGCGGAAGCCGAGCGTGCGGTCGCGGGCGGTCGAGACGCTCGACGGCCCAGCGATGAGGCCGATCTTCTTGTGCCCGACCTCGAGCAGATGCCGGACGAGCATCTGCGCGCCCAAATACGAGTCTCCGCGCACGACGTCGCAGCGCAGATCCGGGACGAAGCGGTCGACGAGCACGACGGGGAGGCCCTGGCGAATGATCTGGCGAAGCGGCGATCGCGACTGGTCGCTCACCGGCGCGACGAGGAGTCCGTCGACATGATGGGCGAGCATCTCCTCAAAGGAGTCGCGCTCGAGCCCAAGGTCACCTTCGGTGTTGCAGACGATGACGCGGTACCCGGACTGGCGCGCGACGCTCTCGGCGCCTCGGATGATCAGTGTGAAGAACGGATTCGCCATATCGGGCACAACGACGCCGATCGCGTGGGAGCGCTGGCTCGTCAGCCCCCGCGCGAACGCGTTCGGCACATACGCGAGCTCGTCCATCGCAGCCTGCACCCGCTCGCGCGTCTCGGGCGCGACGTTCCGCGCGCCGTTGATGACACGGGACACCGTCATTCCGGAAACGCCGGCGAGCGCGGCAACATCCCTGTGAGTGATGCGGCGGCGGCTCATTGACAAACATATGGCGCCACTAACACAGGAACATCATAACGGGGCACGAGTTAAGCCCACAAGCTCCGCTCGGCGACGCTCGATGACCGTCCCCCGCTACGTCCGTTCAGATGCGCGTACACGCACGTCTCGACGGCCCCGTTCGCCGCCGTTCGCTGTAGCTAGGGCCTGCTTGCGGCATGTAGAGGCGGGCGGCTCCCGGGACGTTGACAGGTAACCTGATTCTCCTCATACTCCCCGCGTCATCACGAGGGGAGGTCGATGTGAAGGCATCGGGGTATCTCGTACGTGTCGCGTCGCTCGCAGCCGGGTTCGCGCTCGCGGCGGCAGCGGCGGCGGCGACCGCGTCGCCGGCGGCCGCGGCGAGCACGCACTTCAGCGGCACGCTCGCCGACGGCGCGGCCTGGATTGCCGACGTGCCGAGTGACTGGAACGGCGTGCTGCTCCTGTACAGCCACGGCTTCGGGCCGCTGACCGCGGCGGACGCTCCGGATCCGGCGTCGGCCGCCGCCCTGCTCGATCGGGGCTACGCCCTTGCAGGCTCGTCGTACGACCCGAACGGATCGTGGTGGGCGCTGCAGAGCGCGGTGCGCGACCAGTTCGAGACGATCGGCGCCGCGACCGCGGGTGCGCTGCCGCACGCGCCGAACCGCGTGCTCGCGGTCGGCAGTTCGATGGGCGGGCTGATCAGCGCGCTCGAGGCCGAGCGGGGCGCCGGCCACATCGACGGTGCTCTCTCGACCTGCGGAATCGTCGCGGGCGGAATCCGGCTCAACAACTACCAGCTCGACGGCGAGTACGTGCTGGCGAAGCTGCTCGCGACGACACCGATCCAGCTGGTGAACTTCTTCCCGAACTTCGGTGCGGGCATCGCGACCGGATTCGAGCTGCAGGCGCTCGCGAACCAGGCGCAGACGACGCCGCAGGGGCGGGCGCGGCTCGAGCTCGCGATGGCGTTCCTCGACGCGACGCCGGACGCGCCGGGACAGCCGGCACCGTCGTTCTGGGACTCCGACGCGGTCGAGGCGGCGCAGTTCGCGAGTGAGTTCGGCGGCAGCTTCCCGATCATCGCGTTCGTCAACGCCGCGCGGCCGTGGATCGAGATGTCGGCCGGCGGGAACGCGTCGTGGACGAAGGGCGAGAACTTTGCGCTGCTCCTTGCGCGCTCGCCCTACGCGTTCACCGTCGCGCGGCTCTACCACGAGGCGGGGATCAACCTCTGGTCCGATCTCGCGACCCTGACCGCCGGCGCGAACATCCCGGCCGACCCGGCTGCGATCGCCTCGCTCCAGCAGACGTCGGTGCCGACCGGGCGCCTGCAGGTGCCGGAGCTCGACATGCACACGATCCACGACCCACTCGTGCCGGTGGAGATGGAGCACACCTACGCCGACGCCGTCCGCGCCGCTGGCAGCGGCAGCCTGCTCCGCCAGGCGTTCGTCGACCGCTACGGTCACTGCGCGTTCTCCGCGTCGGAGATCGTCGCCGGCGTCGAGGCGATCAACCACCGCGTCGCCACCAGGCGCTGGGACTCGGTCGCGGAGCCGCAGAAGCTCGAGGACTTCGCGAACAGCCTCGGCCTCGACTCGGCCGCGTTCGTGCGCTATCGGCCGCTGCCGCTCTCCGGCGACAACGGCCCGTTCGATCCGCGGACGAACTCCTAAGAGGGGAGAATCGGCGGCGCCCGCGGGTCGCGGGCGCCGCCGTTTCCGACATGACCGACATCGCGCCCATCGAGACCGGCAACACGACCGAGCCGCGGATCAGCTACGCGGTCGCGCGGCTCGAGCGCGCGGTCCGCTCCGGGATCGCCGAGCGCGTGCGTCCGTACGGGCTGACGACGCTCCAGTACACGACGCTGAGCGTGCTCAACCGCCACGGCTCGCCGCTCTCGAACGCGCAGCTGGCGCGGCGGGCGTACATGACGCCGCAGGCGATGAGCGAGGTGATCGACGCCCTCGAGACGAAGGGCCTGATCCGGCGGAACCCGCATCCGAACCACGGTCGCCTGCTGCCCGCGACGCTGACGGCGAAGGGCCGTCGCGTGCTCGCCGACTGCGAGCGCGGCGTGGACGAGATGGAGAGCGTGATGCTCGCCGACCTGACCGCTCGCCAGCGAGCCGCGTTCCGTGAGGCGCTGAAGTCCTCGGTGCGTGCACTCGGCGCCGGCTTCCCGCGCGAGTAGCCGCGTCCCCGCCACCGCGTCAAGCTCGGCCGTCGATGCCAGGCCCGGCGCAAATCGCATTCGGGTCAGGAGCCTTCGACGGCGCCACGGGCGACGCGCGCACGGGCGCGCGGTCCGGTGGTTGCCTCGCGGCGGCGGACGGAGCCGCGTTCGCGGAGCGGCATCGGGATGCGGTGGACGAGCGGCTCCCCGTTCGCCGTCGAGTGTTCCTCGTCGAGAAGCAGCTCGATGGCGGCCCGGCCGAGCTCGTAGTGAGGAAGTGCGAGGGTCGTGAGCTGAGGCTTGATCCACGACGCGATGAGGTCGTCGTCGAACGAGATGACGGAAACCTCGCGCGGTACCTCGAGTCCGGCCTCGGCGAGCGCCTGGTAGGCGCCGAGGGCGAGGCGGTCGTTGAAGCAGATCAGCGCCGACGGCGGCGACTTTCGGCGCAGCAGGCGCCGTGTCGCCTCGAAGCCGTCCTCGGGCTGCCACTCGGAGCAGCCGACTGCGCCGGCGAGCTCGGCGCCCGCGGACTTCAGGGCTTCGGTGATTCCCTGCAAGCGCTCGACGGCGGCGATGCTGTCCTTGGGGGCGCGCGCCGGCTTCGGGCCCGCGCCGACGAGGCAGATGCCGTCGATGTGGCCCGCGTCGAGGAGGACGCGGACGGCGGTGCGGCCGGCCTCGGCCTCGTCGGGGACAACCGAGGGAATCGCCGTGAGGCCCTCGGGCAAGGCGTTGAGGAGGACCGCAGGGCCGTCGAGGAGCGCCTTGGGAGGGTTCACTTTGCGCGTGTACATCGAGGCGAGAACGATGCCGTCGACCTGGCGGTCGTGCATCGCGTCGATCAGCTCCAGCTCGAGCTCCGGGTCGCCTTCGGTCTCGGCGATGAAGAGCAGGTGATTGCGCTCGCGGGCAGCGTCGAGAGCGCCCCAGATCAAGTGTCCGGCGAACGGAGTGGTCGCCACGGTGTCCGAGACGAAGCCGATCGTCTGCGTGGTTCCCGTTCGGAGGCTGCGAGAGACGATGTTCGGCCGGTAGCCGGTCTCGCGCACCGCCTGCAAGACGCGGGCCTCCGCTTCCGCTGAGATCCGCATCTCCTCGCGACGGCCGGAGAGCACGAACGAGGCTGCAGTCTGCGAGACGCCGGCGTTTCTCGCCACGTCAGCGAGTGTGATGCGTTTCTTGACCAATCCTTGGACAGCTTATGCCTCGGCGCGGAGGACTTGACTGTCGCGTGAGCAGACTGTAATCATCCGGCGTGCTAATTCGCTTTAGCTAGCCACGAGCGGCTAGTGTCGAAGGGAGAGCGGTGTCGGATCGGGGTACAGCGTCGGCTACCGGCGATCAAGCCGGACCGTGTTCTCGCGGCTTCTCGTCGCAGCCCCACCTCGGCCACGCTCGCGACAAGAGAGGGAGGATCAATGTCCAGACGCCTTGATGCCGGCAAGCGGCACGGACCGGCGGCGCTCCGGGTTAGAACACGGACGGTCTTTGTCCTGCTCGCGGTCGTGGCGTGCGTGACCGCGGCGGTGGGTGCAGGAGCCGCGGCCGGCGCGAAGAACGCCAAGCCGCCCACCGAGGCGCAGGCTTGCGGGACGACCCCGGTGACGATGGAGGCCTACGTCGAGACCGGGTTCCCCGACGTGATCGACCTGATGCACCTGTTCACCAACCAGTACCCGAAGGTGAAGTGGCATATCCGGCAGGATCAGTTCGCGGTGATCACACAGAACGCGCCGCTCGTCCTGTCGGGGCCGAATCCGCCCGATCTGATGCGGATGCCGCAGATCAGCGGGCTCGTCCACGACCATCTGTTGAAGAACCTCGACGGCTACTTCAAGCAGTACGGCTGGAAGGCGTTCCCGGCGTCGCAACTCTCGCAGATGCGGATGGGCGCCAACGGCGGGGCGCGTGGTCTGGGCTCGTTGTGGGCGATGGGGCTCAACTACAGCCTGACGGGTGTCTTCTACAACAAGACGCTGGCGAAGAAGGTCGGGATGACGAGCGTTCCGACGACGCTGGCCCAGCTCGATGCCCTGCTGGCGAAGTCGAAGGCGGCGGGGGTGACGCCGATCGTGCAGTTCAACGGCGGCGCGACGGGTGGCCTCCTGTTTCCGCTGCAGCAGCTGATGGCGGTGTACGGCACGCCCGGGCCGATCAACACCTGGATCTTCCAGAAGCCGAATGCAACCATCGACACGCCCTCGAACCTGGCCGCAACCGAGCATCTGCAGAAGTGGATCCAGGCCAGCTACTTCAACTCGGACGCGAACTCGACCGACTACGCCGCGATGATGAGTAAGTTCGAGCACGACGACGGACTGCTGATGTTCGACGGTGACTGGGAGTCGGGCAACCTCGACAAGGTCATGCCCAACAACGTCGGCTTCTTCCTGATGCCCCCGGTCAAGGCGGGCGGCAAGCACACCGCCATGTCGGCGCCGCTCACCTACGGCATGGCGGCCAAGGCGAAGCACGCGAGCTGCGCGGCGTTCTTCTTCAACTGGGTTGCCACGAACCCGAAGGCTCGGAAGCTGAATGTCGCCGTCGGCGGCTCGAACCCCGGCGGCCCCCCGAACCTGGCGATTCCCTCGAAGGCCGGCACGCTCGTCGCCCAGACGCTGGCGGCGGGGAAGGTCGTCGCCAAGGAGAACGGAGCGATGGACTTCATCGCCAACGCGACGGGTGCCATCTACGCTCAGGCTTGGACGCCCGAGGTGCAGAAGCTCTTCGGCGGCCAGGAGACGCCGGCGAACCTGCTCAAGACCGTGCAGTCCGACTATGTGGATGAACTGAAGAACGGCGCCTAGCTGGCGAGTAACGGCCCTCGATGATCGAACGAACGACCTCGCGTCCGCGTCTCTCCCGCGGGTTCAGCCGAGAGTCGGTGTCGCGGGCCCTCCGGGTGAGGGCCCGCGACACGCGGCTTGGAGGCTGGCTGTTCGTGCTGCCGGCGCTGATGGTGTACGGCACGTTCGTTCTCTGGCCGATCGTCAAGACGTTCAGGTACTCCCTCTATCGCTGGGACGGCGTCCTTCCGGCTCGCTGGGTCGGCCTCGACAACTTCAAGACCGTCTTCACCGACCAACGGCTCATCGGGGCCCTCGAGCACGCGTTCGAGCTGATCATCTTCTTCAGCGGCATTCCGGTGTTGCTCGGGCTCGCGGTCGCGACGGTGATGCGACGCATCACCTCGCGCCGCGTCAGCTCCGCGGCGCGAGCGGTGCTGTTCCTGCCTCAGGTCGTGCCGCTCGTAGCGGCCGGCATCGCCTGGAGCTGGGTGCTTTCGTCCTCGGGCGTCCTGAACCAAGCGCTCTCGGCGGTTGGGCTCGGCGGGGTAACGCGGGGGTGGCTGGGCGACTTCGGGACCGCGCTGCCCGCCGTCGGCGTGATCGGCGCCTGGGTGCTGCTCGGTCTCTGCACGGTGCTTCTGCTCGCGGGGATGAGCAAGATCGACTCGACGCTCTACGAGGCGGCACAGCTCGACGGCGCCGGGCCCGTCCGCGAGTTCGTCTCGATCACGCTGCCGAGCCTCCGCAACGAGATCGGCGTCTGCGTGACGGTCACCGTGATCGCGGCGCTGTCGGCGTTCGACATCGTCTACATCAGCACCCGTGGCGGGCCGGGTTACGCGACGATGGTGCCTGGACTCGAGATCTACCAGCTCGCCTTCTTCAACCGAGAGGTCGGTGTTGCCTCGGCGCTGGCGGTCGTGCTGATGCTGCTCGTGCTGGCCTGCATCCTGCCCATCCAGCTGTTCACGCGGAGGGGAGACGAATCGTGATCGTCTCCCGCCGCAGCGAGTGGTCCGGGGTGGCGCTGCTCGTCGTGCTGATGGCGTTCACCCTGCTGCCGTTCGCGAGCATGTTCACGTCGGCCTTGCACGAGTCGGGGACCTACCCGCAGGGGCTCGACTGGCCGTCGCATCCGCACTGGGGCAACTTCGTCGACGCGTTCCGCGCAGCCAACATGGGCATGATCTTCAAGTCGAGCGTGCTGATCGTTCTTGCGGTGGTCCCGGTGTCGATCGTGATCGCGATGATGGCGGGTTTCGCGCTCGGTCACCTACAGGTGCCCGGCGCGCGAATCTTGTTCCTGCTGTTCCTGCTGGGCCTGACGCTCCCGTTCGAGGGCGTGATCGTGCCGATCTACTTCGAGATCCGGGGAATGGGGCTGCTGAACACGCGCTGGGCGATCATCCTGCCGTTGATCGGACTGTTCATGCCCTTCGGCGTGTACTGGATGCGCGCGCATTTCATCAACATGCCGCGCGAGCTCTCCGAGGCCGCGCGCGTCGACGGCGCGACGACCTGGCAGCTCTTCTGGGGGATCCACGTTCCGCTCGCGCGACCGGCGATCACCTCGCTCGGGATCCTGCTGACCGTCTACACGTGGAACCAGTTCCTGCTGGCGATCGTGCTCGTGGACGATCCGACGCAGCGCACGATGGCAGGCGCGCTCGGCGCCTTCCAGGGACAGTGGGGCACGAACATCCCGCTTCTCTCGGCCGGGTCGCTGCTGATTCTCGCTCCGACGCTGATCGTCTTCCTCGCGTTCCAGCGCCACTTCGTCGCAGCGCTGCTGCAGGGATCCGTGAAGGGCTAGAGAGCGGCCGTGCCTCCAGCCCTCCTTCTCTGTCCGCGTCAGCGCGACCCGCATCGCCGGCGACCGTTCCTGCTGCTGGACGAGCCGGCGTCCCGGCGAGGCGCGAAGGCTTGCGCCCTCCTCGACCCTTCGCGCCTCGCCGTCGTCTGAGATGGCGCTCCGCCTTGCCGACAAGTGGATCTGGGACTTCTGGCTCGTCCACGACGGCGACCGCCACCACGTCTTCTACCTGCAGGCGCCGCGAGCGCTGGGGCGGCCTGCGCTCCGGCACCACAGCGCATCTGTCGGCCATGCGGTCTCGCGCGACCTGAGTGCGTGGGAGGTGCTACCCGATGCGCTTCGTCCAGGCTCTCCTGGCAGCTGGGACGACCTCGCGATCTGGACCGGAAGCGCGATCGAGCACGAAGGCCGCTGGCACATGCTCTACACGGGCGTCAGCACCGCCGACGGCGGTCTCGTCCAGCGCATTGGTCTTGCCGTCTCGGACGATCTCGTCGATTGGGAGAAGCATCGGGCGAACCCCGTCCTCGAGGCCGACCCGAGGTGGTACGACCTCCTCGATCTCAGCCGCTGGCGCGACCAGTCGTGGCGCGATCCCTGGCTCTTCCGCTGCGAGGAGGACGGCTTCGTGCACGCTCTGATCACGGCCCGCTCGCGCAGCGGGTTGCCGGACGGCGCGGGCGTCGTGGCTCACGCGCGCTCGCTCGACCTCGTCAGCTGGGAGATCCTGCCGCCGCTCACTTCGGCCGGTGACTTCGCCCAGGTCGAGGTTCCGCAGCTCGTGCGACTGAATGGGCGCTACGAGCTCCTGGTCTCGTGCCTGAGGGAAGACCACTCGAGCGAGAGGCTCGCGCGGCTCGGTGTTCCCGGGCGGACCGGCACGTTCGTCTTCTCGGCCGACCATCCGCTCGGCCCGTACTCGGCGGCGGACGGGCCGCTCGTCTCGTCCGACGGGCCGCTCGGGCCGCTCTATGCGGGCAAGCTCGTCGAGGAGGGGGCAGGCCGGTGGTGCTTCCTCGCCTTCCGCGGCGACGGTGACCGGGAGTTCGTCGGCGAGCTCACCGACCCGCTGCCCGTCCTGCTCGAAGAGAACGGCCGGATCGTGGTCGATGTCCCCCACGCCGAGCTGGAGAGAACATGACGGCGCTCGCGCCGGAGATCCGGTCCCTGATCGACTGGGAGAAGGAGGTCGGCGAGCGGCACGGCGGCCTGAGCGTGCCCGAGCTGCGAGAGGTGCTGCGCGAGGAGCACGACCGCGAGCTGCATCGCCGGGGCGTGATCGTGGAGCAGGTCGCGGCGCGGGCCGATCTGCGCGTGCCGGTCGCGGACGGCGACATCGGCGTTCGCGTCTACACACCGGCGCGCGCCGGGCCTCATCCGGTGTTCGTCCATTTCCACGGCGGCGGCTTCGTCTTCGGGACGATCGACTCCGTCTTCAACGACGCGAAGTGCGCGCACATCTGCAATGCCGCGGAGTGCGTCGTCGTGACGGTGGAGTACCGGCTGGCGCCCGAGCACCCGTTTCCGACCTCGCCCGAGGACTGCTACGCAGCGCTCGGGTGGACGGTCGATCACGCGAGCCGGCTCGGGGCCGACGCGAGCCGCCTCGCGGTCGGCGGGGAGTCCGCGGGCGGCAACCTCGCCGCGGCCGTCGCGCTCATGAGTCGCGACCGCGGCGGTCCGCCGCTCGCGCTGCAGCTGCTCGAGGTGCCGGTCACCGACGTCAGCGACGGCTTCGCGAAGCAGCCTTCGGTTGCGCTCTTCGCCGAGGGGTACGGCCTCGACCGGGCCGCGATGGAGGAGTTCAACCGCAGCTACGTGCCCAACCCGCAGTCCGGTCTCCACCCGTACGCCTCGCCGATTCTCGCTCCGGATCTCGCCGGCGTTGCGCCGGCGCACGTCTTCACGGCGGAGTACGACGTCCTCCGAGACGGCGGTGAGGCCTACGCGGACAGGCTCGAGGAGGCAGGTGTCGAGACGACGCTTCACCGCCTCCCCGGTCACACGCACGGCTCACCTGGCATGTGGCAGGAGTGGCCGCCCGCGCGCGCTTGGATGGACGAGGTCGTGGCCACGATCCGCGACACCCTCCACCGGCCGGCATGACGACCGTCGCCCGCCTCCCCGCCGACACGAGCCTGAGCCGTGGGGATCCCGTGTCGCTGAGACTGGAACCGGAGAAGCTGCACTTCTTCGACCTCGATCACGGCGTGTTCCAGAGCGCGGCGTTCACGACGTTCTCGTAGAGCTCCTGGCGTCCGGAGACCGGACGCGGGTCGAGGTCGCCCGACTCGACGCGCTCGGCGAGACGGGCGAGCGAAATCGAGCCGTTCATGACGTCGCGGCCGAGCGAGCTGTCCCAACCTTCGTATCGTTGGGCTTTCATCGTCGCTAGCGTCCCCTCGTCACGCAGCTGCGCTGCGACGAGAAGGGCGCGTGCGAGCGTGTCGATCCCGCCGATGTGGGCGTGGAAGAGGTCGGTCCTGTCGATCGACTGGCGACGGAGCTTGGCGTCGAAGTTGAAGCCGCCACTGCCGAGACCGCCGGCCTGAACGATCTCGTAGAGCGGCATGGCGAGATCCTCGACCGAGTTCGGGAACTGGTCCGTGTCCCAGCCGTTCTGAGGGTCGCCGCGGTTGGCGTCGATCGACCCGAGGAGCCCGTGCGCCGTGGCATAGGCCACCTCGTGGTGAAACGAGCGCCCCGCGAGGGTCGCATGGTTCGCTTCGATGTTGACCTTGTACTCGCTCTCGAGCCCGTTCCGGACGAGGAAGCCGTGGACGACGGCGACGTCGTGGTCGTACTGGTGCTTCGTGGGCTCCATGGGCTTCGGCTCGATGAGAAGCGCCCCCTCGAATCCGATCCGATGCTTCTCCTCGGCGACGAGGTGGAGGAACCGAGCCAGCTGCTCGCCCTCGCGGCGCAGATCCGTGTTGAGCAACGAGTCGTACCCCTCGCGGCCGCCCCAGAGCACGTAGTTCGCTCCGCCCAGACGCTTGGTGACGGCGAGCATGTTCGTGACCTGAGCCGCCGCGTATGCGAAGACGGCGGGGTCGGAGTTGGTCGCCGCTCCCGCCTGGTAGCGGGGGTTCGTGAACAGGTTGGCAGTGCCCCAGAGGAGACGCACGCCGGTCTGCTCCTGGTAGCCGAGCGCGTCGTCGACGAGTTCCTCCAGATTTGCCTTGAACTCTCGGAAGCTGGCGCCCGGCGGCGCGACGTCGACGTCATGGAAGCAGTAGAAAGGCACGCCCAGCTTCTCGACGAACTCGAAGGCGGCGCCCATCTTCAGTCGGGCGGCATCCATCGGATCGAGCCTCGGGTCCGTCCACGGACGATCCAGGGTTCCGACGCCGAACATGTCGCGCCCGTCCCACGCGAAGGAGTGCCAGTAGGAGACGCTGATCCGAAGCCAGTCCTCCATGCGTCTCCCGAGGACGGTGAGATCCGGGTCGTACGCCTTGAAGGCGAGTGCATCCGACGAGCGGGCGCTCGCGTACGGGATACGACCTTGGACATCGACGAAGAACGGCTCAGCCACGTGAGGCTCCTTGGTTTGCGCGAGTCGGCGGCAGATGGGTTACGCGACGACCTGCGGCCCCGGCCTTGTCGTCATAGCACCATTTCGATGGTCACCGCCGCACAAGCGCGACGGTCACGTGGCCCCGGCGGTCTCGGCGGAGGACATCGGACGCGGGAGCTCGAGCTAGAACGTCAGCCCGCGGATCCACGGGTTGAACTCCTCTTCACCCAGATCCGCGAGCTCGCTCTTGGTTTCCTTCCCGGAGGCGACCGCGAGGATCTCCTCGAAGATCTCCCGGCCGATCTCCTCGATGCTCGCGCCTTCCAGGATCCGGCCGGCGTTCACGTCCATGTCGGGCCCCTGCGCCGCGTAGAGCTGCGAGGTGGTCGCGATCTTCAGCGCTGGCGCGGGCTTGAAGCCGAACGCAGAGCCGCGGCCGGTCGTGAAGGCGACGACGGTGCAGCCGCCGACGACCTGAGCGGTGACGGAGACCGGGTCGTATCCAGGCGTGTCCATGTGCACGAGCCCACGCTCGGTCGGGCGATCGGCGTAACCGACGACCTCGTTCAGCGGCGTCGAGCCGCCCTTCGCGATCGCGCCGAGCGACTTCTCGTAGATCGTCGTCAGTCCGCCCGCCTTGTTCCCCGGCGATGGGTTGTTGTCGATCGAGCCGCCGACCGCAGCGGCTTGTCGCTCCCACCACCCGATCCGCTCGAGCAGCTTGGCCGCCACCTCGGGGTTGCGCGCACGTCGCATCAGCAGGTGCTCCCCGCCGTACACCTCCGGGGTCTCGGCCAAGACGACCGTGCCGCCCTGACGGACGAGCTCGTCGGCGGCGCCTTCACGGATCCGTGGGCCGTGACGAGGACGGTGCCCTGGGCGAGCATCTGCCGGGCGATCGCGACGTCGTCGCGATCGCCGAGCAACACGGCCATCCGCGCGAGCTCGACCGGCTCCCTGGGTGCCCTCTGCAGGTCGACGTTCACCGGCTGAGCGGTGCTGCCGCTGCCTGGTCGGGTGAGCGGGACGCTTCCTCTCGGCGGCGGACATATGACGTCTTCATGGGGGTCATTCAACCACGAAGACGGCTGCCCCCCGAGGGTCCACGCCCGGTGACGATCACGTGGGCACCGGCGCGTCGCGGGGAAGGAGCCCCTCCGCCTTCAGCTCGCTCCACAGGTCCGGCGCGATCGGCTCGCGGTAGAGGGTTGGCGCTGCCGCCGTGAGTTCTCGGACTCGGGGCGCGTCATCGACGTCGTAGCCGCCGTTCAGCTCGTCGCCACTGCGAGCCGATAGACGTCTCCCTGCGTCGACATCGCATAGACATGGCCGGCTCCGTCGACGCCGAATGAATCAAGACCGGGCACGGACAGGTGCAGCGGGTGCTGGTTGACAGCGCGCCCGTCGACGACGTGGAAGGCCTTGATCTCGCCCGTGCAGAGGTCGCCGTATACGTAGTAGCCGGCGAGCGCGGGCAGCGACGGGTCGTGCACGGTGACGCCGCCCATGACGGCGCAGGTCGAGCCGTCATGGGGGTACTGGACGATCGGAGCGACCGGGTTCGGGCACGTCGCGGTGGTGTCGAACGGGACCGTCCCCTGATAGCAAGGCCAGCCGAAGTTCTGACCGCCGGCGTTGCCTTTTACGTAGTCGATCTCTTCGGGGCCGCCTAGCTGCACATCTCCGATGTAGATGTCTCCTGTCGGCGGGTCGATCCAGAACCGCCACGGATTCCGCAGGCCGTAATCCCAGATCTCCGGCCGGGCCTCAAGCACGCCGGCGAACGGGTTGCCGTCGGGGATCATGTATGAATCCCCGCGCCTGACATCGATGCGCAGGATGTTGC